>NZ_JAJBBR010000015.1 GCF_020532555.1 Microvirga lenta
CGATGGACTGGCGCAGGGACTGGCTGATCTCGGAGCGCTCCGAGCCGGCCACGTCGGTGAAGCGCGACGAGGAGAACTGGTCGCCCTTGCGCACTTCGAAGCGGTAGATGTCGCTGGTGGGGTTGTACCTGAAGCTGTAGTCGCGCTCGGCGCTGACCATGAAAGCGTAGTTGTCCATGACGAACGTGTCGTTGTCATAGCTGGTCGGACGCCATTGAGAAGCGGAGAAGGTCATGGGCATGCCCCTTCGTTCTCCCTAATTGCTAGGGAGTTTGCTTGAAGTATAGCCGCAGAGAATTCTGCTGGTTCGGCCCACGCTTTGGAACTGTACTATAAATTACTCTTGGCGGGCCGGGCTGGCGGGGAGTTCTATTGGCTGAGCGCCAAGGAACGTGAATTTGATACAAACGGCGAAGGTGCCGTGTCTTGCTAATGGCGGACAGATGATTGCTTATTCAGGCCATCGAGTTCGTGACTGCAGAGCTTGTGTTCAAAACTTGGCGCAAAACAAAAGTAATTGTGTCGTATATTTGGTGTGCTTGCGAAATTCCTACCTATTCGTGGGTAGAGCCGTCCGTCCGGGGCAAGATTAGCTGCCGAGAATGCAGAATCAGACTAAAGTCCGTCCATAGGACTGCCCCAGCTCCGCCGAAGGTCCGTGTCCGAGGCGCGCTGGAGCGGCTCGGCCGGATTCCGGCCTCGTCCGACCCCGTGGCGAGATGCCGGCCCACCTCCCTTCCGCCCGTCGCCCCCTCGGGCGATAGGCGATGGAGCGTTAAGGCAAATCCATCTCGTGATCGCCGCAGGGTTTGCGAAGCGGCGCCAAAACCCTTAAGTCATGCCCAACAGACAGGAGGCGTCGTCGCCTCGCCGCAAGGGTCAAGCTTCATGGCCGTCGTTCTCGATATCCTCAACCGGGACAGCCGTCCCCGCCATCCGGAAAAGGCGCACCGGCCGGACCAGCCCGTCCAGCAGCGTAAGCCCGACTGGATCCGCGTGAAGGCGCCGGGCTCGCCCAAATGGGCCGAGACCAACAAGATCGTGCGCGAGAACAAGCTCGTCACCGTCTGCGAGGAGGCGGGCTGCCCCAATATCGGCGAGTGCTGGGAGAAGAAGCACGCGACCTTCATGATCATGGGCGACACCTGCACGAGGGCCTGCGCCTTCTGCAACGTGAAGACCGGCATGCCCCAGGCCCTGGATCCGCTCGAGCCTGAGAACGTGGCGAAGGCCGTGGAGAAGCTTGGCCTGGAGCACGTGGTCATCACCTCCGTGGACCGGGACGACCTCGCCGACGGCGGCGCCCAGCACTTCGCCGACGTGATCCACGCCATCCGCGCCCGCTCCCCGAAGACCACCATCGAGATCCTGACGCCGGACTTCCTGCGCAAGCCCGGCGCGCTGGAAGTGGTCGTCGCGGCCAAGCCCGACGTGTTCAACCACAACCTCGAAACCGTGCCGTCCAAGTACCTGAAGGTGCGGCCGGGGGCCCGCTACTTCCACTCGATCCGCCTGCTCCAGCAGGTGAAGGAGCTCGATCCCACCATCTTCACCAAGTCCGGCATCATGGTCGGCCTGGGTGAGGAGCGGAACGAGGTGCTCCAGCTGATGGACGACCTGCGCTCGGCGGATGTGGACTTCATGACCATCGGCCAATACCTGCAGCCGACCCGCAAGCACCACCCGGTGATCCGCTTCGTCACGCCGGACGAGTTCAAGGCCTTCGAAACCACGGCCTACGCCAAGGGCTTCCTGCTGGTCTCCTCGACCCCGCTGACGCGCTCTTCTCACCATGCGGGCGAGGATTTCGCCAAGCTGAAGGCGGCGCGTCTCGCCAAGCTCGCCTGATCGACGGGTGACGATGCGGCGCATCCTCGTCATCGGCAGTCCCGGCGCGGGCAAGAGCACCCTGGCCCGGCGTATCGCCGAGCGGCTCGACCTGCCCCTGATCCATCTGGACCGGGAATATTTCGGTCCCGATTGGATCATGCCGTCCCGGGCGGAGTGGCGGGAGAAGGTCGCGCAGCTCGCGTCCCGTCCTGCCTGGGTCATGGACGGGAACTATTCCAGCACCTTCGATATCCGGGTGCCTCGCGCCACCGACATCGTATGGCTCGACATTCCCCGGTGGCGCTGCCTGACCGGCGTTGCGTGGCGCGTGGCGAAGAATTACGGCCGTGTCCGGAGCGACCTGGGCCCAGGCTGCGTGGAGCGCTTCGACTGGTCCTTCATGCGCTGGGTCTGGTCCTATCCCGACCGGATGCGCGGCAAGACGGCGCGTCTCCTGGAGCGACTAAGAGCCCGGCAGCGCGTTTATATCCTGCGCTCGCGCACCGAAATCCCGGCCCTAGAGGCCGAACTTGTTTCTTACCGAGGGGCCGCCTGAATGCCGACCTTTCGCACCACACGACCCGTGAGGCACAGCCCGGATCAGATGTTCGCCCTCGTGGCCGACGTGGAGCGCTATCCCGAGTTCCTGCCGCTCTGCGAAGACCTGCGCGTTCTGCGCAAGGCTCAGAGCGGGGATGGGATCGAGACGCTCGTCGCCTCCATGACCGTGGGCTACAAGGCCATTCGCGAGAGTTTCACCAGCCGGGTAACCCTCGATCATCCGCGCCTGAAGATCGCGGTCGAGTATGTGGACGGACCGTTCAAATATCTCGAAAACCGCTGGACCTTCCGGCAGACCCCGACCGGCTGCGACGTCGAATTCTACATTAATTACGAGTTCAAGAGCTTCGCTCTCGGGCTTCTGATGGGCTCGGTCTTCGACAAGGCGTTCAGGAAATTCGCGGAAGCCTTTGAAGAAAGGGCGGAAGTCGTCTACGGCGAACCGTCCCCCGCCCGCGCCTGATCAGCCGAGGGCCTGCTCCAGGAGGCCGAGAGCCTCCTCGACGGCGCGCGCCCGAACCTTTTCCCGCCCGAGATCGCCGTAGCGCCGCTCCAGATGGATCGTCGCGGCGCCCTTGCGGGTCACAGCAAAGTGGACGAGGCCGACCGGCTTCGCTGCGCTGCCTCCGCCGGGACCGGCAATTCCGGTGATCGCCACGGCCACGTCCGCCCGGGAATGTGCCAGGGCACCCTCGGCCATGGCCCGCGCCACGGGACCGCTCACCGCCCCGTTGGCGGCGATGAGGTCGGCCGGAACGCCGATCAGCTCCGTCTTGGCCTCGTTGGAATAGGTGACGAAACCGCGTTCGACCACCGCCGACGAGCCGGCGATCTCGGTCAGCAGGGCGGCGACGAGGCCGCCGGTGCAGGACTCCGCCGTCGCGATCTTTAATCCCTGGGCCTGATACGACTTCAGCAGAGCGGCAGCGCGCATCTTCAGGTCGGGTATCATGATTCAACCTCCGGCAGGCGGATGGTGGCGGCGGCCTGCGCCGCGATGCCCTCGCTGCGGCCGGTGAAGCCGAGCTTCTCGGTGGTCGTCGCCTTGAGGGAGACCTGATCGAGGCGCAGACCCGCGATCTCCGCGATCCGCTGGCGCATCGCCTCGCGATGGGGGCCGAGGCGGGGCTTTTCGCACAGGAGGGTCGTGTCGAGGTGGTCGATCAATCCGCCGCGCGCCCTGACCAGCCCCGCCGCGTGGGCCAGGAAACGGTCGGAGGACGCGCCTTTCCATTGCGGGTCGCTCGGCGGGAAGTGGGTGCCGATATCGCCGTCGGCGAGAGCCCCGAGCACCGCATCGGTGAGGGCGTGCAGAACCACGTCGCCATCGGAATGGGCCAGCACGCCGCGATCGTGCGGCACCCGGATTCCCCCGAGCCAGACATGGTCGCCCTCGGCGAAGGCATGGACATCGAAGCCGGTGCCGAGGCGGGTTACGTAAGTCATGCTGTGGCCTTTCAGGCGCCTCTCGGCCTCGGTGAAATCGGCCGGATGGGTGATTTTGACATTGTCCCGGTCCCCGTCGAACACCTGAACGGCAAGCCCAGCCCATTCCGCGAGGGCTCCGTCGTCGGTGAAGGCGTGGAGGTTTGCGGCGGCGGCCTTGCGATGGATCCCGAGGACGAGGTCGAGCGGGAAGGCCTGGGGCGTCTGGACCGCCCGCAGCGTCGAGCGATCCGGGGTGGAAACGACCTCGCCGCGCGGTCCGGTGACCTTGATCGTGTCGGTAACCGGAACGCCCGGAACGCTCGCGCCGGAGCGGCCGGCTTCGATGGCCCTGCCGATCAGACCCGCACTGACGAAGGGGCGGGCCGCATCGTGAATGAGGACGGTCTCGGCTCCGGTGGTCGCCAGGGCTTCGAGGCCGTTCCTGACCGAATCTTGCCGGGTTTCGCCGCCATAGGCGACCGGGAGCAGGCGGCCGGTCAGGTCCGGCTCCAGCCTTTCGATGCTTGCCCGGTAGAGATCCTCGTCATCGGGATGTATCACCACGGCCGTATGGTCGATCTCGGGATGAGCGAGGAAGGCCCGCAGCGTCCGCGTGAGGACAGGCTGTCCGGCGAGGGGGCGGTATTGCTTGGGAGCCCCTTCACCGGCTCTGGATCCCCGTCCGGCGGCAACGATGAGGGCGACGACTGACATGCAGGGAGGTTCTCCGTGACCTGCGCACTCCTACGCACCGGAGCCTGAGAAGGCAAACCCGGAACTCCCGAAAACGTGTGGCTTCGCCGGGTGGGACAGGTTTCCGCAGGGACTTGTGCTCGTCGCACTTTTGGCTATTGATTAGGCAGAATGAGAAGTGATCAAAAATTAGGCGCAACGGGTTTCGACGTCGGTCCGGTCAGGGTCGACCCGGCGACCGTGCTGGCGCCCCTGTCCGGGGTCACGGACGTGGCCTTCCGGCGCATTGCGAAGCGTTTGGGAGCGGGCCTCGTCGTGTCGGAAATGGTCGCGTCGGACGAGCTCGTAAAGGGCTCGGACGAGGCGCAGCTGCGGGCGGAGGGCGCGGGAATCGAGCCTCATGTGGTTCAGCTCGCCGGCTGCGACCCGGCCTGGATGGCCCGCGCCGTCCGGGTGGCCGAAGACGCCGGGGCACGGATCATCGACATCAACATGGGCTGCCCCGCCAAGCGGGTGATCGGCGGCTATGCCGGATCGGCCCTGATGCGGGATCTGGACCATGCCTGCCGCCTCATCGAGGCGACGGTGAAGGCGGCCGGCGTTCCGGTCACGGTCAAGATGCGTCTCGGGTGGGACGACAGGAGCATCAACGCCCCCGAACTCGCCCGCCGGGCGGAGGCGCTGGGCGCGAAGGCGGTCACCGTCCACGGGCGGACACGGCAGCAATTCTATAAGGGGCGGGCCGACTGGACCGCCATCGCGCCTGTGGTCCAGGCCGTCGGAATTCCGGTCATCGCCAATGGGGATATCGGCACCCTGGAGGGCGCCCGCGCCTGTTTGGCCGCTTCGGGCGCTGCCGCCGTGATGATTGGCCGCTCCGCAGTCGGCCGTCCGTGGCTGGTCGGGCAGATCGGTTCCGCGCTGCAGGGCAGGAGTCTTCCCGAGCCGTCTTCCGAGGCCAAGGCCGAGATCGCCGTCGAGCATTACGAGGGTCTGCTCTCGCTTTATGGGGAGCAGGTCGGCATCCGCCATGCGCGCAAGCACCTTGCGGCCTACGCGGATGCGGCCATCGCCGCGGGGGTGAGGGTTCCGCAGGCGGTCAGAACGGCACTCGTCACGTCCGAGGAGCCGAGGACCGTCGTGTCTCTCCTGCGCAGCCTCTACACGGATATGGATCGGGAGGCCGCATGACGATCGCCATGAACGACCTGATCATGAACGCGCTGCCGCTTCCGGTGCTGACCATCGGGCCGGAGCAGCGGGTGCTGCATGCCAACGCGGCGGCCGAATCCTTCTTCGAGATGAGCCTGCGGATGATGCAGCGCCAGACCCTCGGCGATTTCCTGCCCTTCGGCTCTCCCGTGATGGCCCTGGTGGAGGACGTGCGGCAGCGCGGCTCCAGCGTCAGCGAGCACCGGATCGACATCGGCAGTCCCCGACTCGGCGCGGAGCGGATCGTCGACGTCTTCGCGACGCCGTTGGGCGACGACAGCGACAGCGTCGTGGTCATGCTCCAGGAGCGGACCATCGCGGATAAGATGGACCGGCAGCTCACCCATCGCGGCGCGGCGCGCTCGATCACGGCGCTGGGGGCGATGTTGGCCCACGAAATCAAGAATCCGCTTTCGGGGATCCGCGGAGCCGCCCAGCTCCTCGAACAATCCGCCCCCGAGGACGACCGGGTCCTCACGCGCCTCATCTGCGACGAGACGGACCGCATCGTGAAGCTCGTCGAGCGCATGGAGCTGTTCGGCGAGGACCGGCCCGTGGAGCGCGGGCCGGTCAACGTCCACGGCGTGCTCGACCATGTGAAGCGCCTCGCTCAATCGGGCTTCGCCCGGCACATCCGCTTCGTCGAGAACTACGATCCGTCCCTGCCGCCGGTACTCGGCAACCGGGACCAGCTCATCCAGGTGGTGCTGAACCTCGTGAAGAACGCGGCCGAGGCCATCGGTATCGACGCCTCCGAGGGGGAGATCTCACTGAGCACGGCGTTTCGCACCGGCGTGCGGCTTCACGTGCCGGGTTCGCAGGAGCGCCTGAGCCTGCCGATCGAGCTGAGCATCAGCGACAACGGCCCGGGCATTCCGCCCGAACTGGCGACCGATCTGTTCGAGCCTTTCGTCACCACCAAGGTGCAGGGCAGCGGGCTGGGGCTGGCCCTGGTCGCGAAGATCGTGGGCGACCACGGCGGCATCGTCGAATGCGATCCGGCGCCCAGACGCACGACTTTCCGAATTCTCTTGCCGATGCACCGCGCCAATGACGGTCGCGCGGCCGATTTGTGAGGCTGAAGCCTATGCCGAGTGGACAGATTCTCCTTGCCGATGACGATGCTGCGATCCGAACCGTCCTGAACCAGGCCCTGTCGCGGGCGGGGTACGAGGTCCGGTCCACCAGCAACGCCGCGACCCTCTGGCGCTGGGTGGCCCAAGGGGAGGGCGACCTCGTCATCACCGACGTGATGATGCCGGACGAGAACGCCTTCGACCTCCTGCCCCGCATCAAGAAGCTGAGGCCGGAACTGCCGATCATCGTCATGAGCGCGCAGAACACCTTCATGACGGCGATCAAGGCCTCCGAGCGGGGCGCCTACGAGTACCTGCCCAAGCCCTTCGACCTGAAGGAACTCGTGGCCGTGGTGGGCCGGGCGCTGGCGCGGCCCCGGGCCCTGTCCAATCCGAACCCGGCCGTGGAGAACGAGGACATTCCCCTCGTCGGGCGCTCGCATGCCATGCAGGAGATCTACCGGGCCCTGGCCCGGCTGATGCCGACGGACCTGACCGTGATGATCACCGGCGAATCCGGCACCGGAAAGGAGCTCGTGGCAAGGGCTCTGCACGATTACGGCAAGAGGCGTCAGGGGCCGTTCGTCGCCGTCAACATGGCGGCGATCCCGCGGGAGCTGATCGAGTCCGAGCTTTTCGGCCATGAGAAGGGCGCGTTCACGGGAGCGACCGCACGCAGCACCGGCCGGTTCGAGCAGGCCGAGGGCGGCACCCTGTTCCTGGACGAGATCGGCGACATGCCCATGGAGGCGCAGACCCGTCTCCTGCGGGTGCTCCAGCAGGGCGAATACACCACCGTGGGTGGGCGGGTGCCGATCAAGACCAATGTCCGCATCGTCGCCGCGACGAACAAGGATCTGCGCGTCCTCATTCAGCAGGGCCTGTTCCGGGAAGACCTGTTCTTCCGGCTCAACGTGGTCCCCCTGCGCCTGCCGCCCCTGCGCGAGAGGATCGAGGACATTCCGGACCTGGTGCGCCACTTCTTCGTCCTGGTGGAGAAGGAGGGGCTGTCCCGCAAGCAGGTGGACGTCGAGGCCATGGACCGGCTGAAGCGCTACCGCTGGCCGGGCAACGTGCGCGAGCTCGAAAACCTCGTCCGGCGCCTCGCCGCGCTCTATCCGCAGGATACGATCACCGGCGCGATCATCGACGCGGAACTGGACGCCCGGCCCATGCCGCTGCCCGTCACGGCCGGGAAGGCGGCCGAGAGGCAGCACGAATCGGAGGGCCTGTCCGACGCGGTGGAACGCCACCTTGCGGAATACTTCTCCGGGTTCCGGGACACGCTTCCGCCGCCCGGCCTCTATCACCGCATCCTGCGGGAGATCGAGGGGCCGCTGATCGGTGCCGCCCTGGCCGCCACCCGGGGCAACCAGATCCGGGCCGCGGAGCTTCTGGGGGTCAACCGCAACACCCTGCGCAAGAAAGTGCGGGACCTGGAACTGTCCGTGGTGCGCTCGGCCCGGTAGTCGTCCAAGCTGTAATAATTTGACCACACTGTTGTGTTGGTGCATCACCCATAAGGAGGCGCCGGACGACGGCGCCTGATTTGCGGGGCCCGTCTTGACCAGCCAAGACCTCAATGCACAGCGCCATGTGGCGGACAGCTCTCAGCGGAGCTTCGGCCTGCTGGGGCCCGTCGCCGTCCTGACGGCGCTGGGCTCGGCGCTCACGACATTCCTCGTCCTTTCGGGCGCGACACCGATCCTGCCGACCCACGACGTGGTCGTATGGGTCTTCATCCTGAACGGAAGCCTGATCGTCCTCCTGATCGGGATCGTGGCGTGGCAGACCAAGAGACTGATGCGGGAGCGCCGCGCGGGTGCCGCTGCGGCAGGGCTCCATGTCAGGATCGTCAGCCTGTTCAGCCTCGTCGCAGTACTGCCGGCCATTCTGGTGGCCATCGTGGCGACCGTGACGCTGGAGCGGGGGCTCGATCCCTGGTTCACCAGCTCGATCCGCGAGCTGATGACGAACACGGTGGAGATCGCCAAGTCCTACCGGGAGATGCAGTGCCGCACGCTGGCGCGCGAGACCCAGCTCATGGCGGCGGACCTCAACCGCGCCAAGGTCCTCTATGACGCCGACCGGGCGGTCTTCAAGGATTTCATGCAGTCCCGTGCCGTCTTCCTCGGATTCCCCCTGGCGATGATCCTGGAGCCCAACGGCACCGTCGTCGAAAGGATCGAGGTGAAGCCCCTTGAGGGCGTGCCGCAGCCGAGCGCCGCCGATCTCGACGATTCCAACAGCAGCGACGCCCTCTGCATCTTCCCACGGGACGGCAACATCTTCCGATCCATGCTGACCCTGGAGGCCCATGGCGGTCGCGTTCTTTACGTGGCCCGAGAGGTCGATCCTCGCGCGGTCGAGTTTCCGCCGGTCGCAGAGGCGGGCATGGCCTTCTACGACGCTCTCGACCAGAAGAAGGCCGGCATCCAGATCGCCTTCGCCTCCATGTTCACGCTGATCGCATTGATCGTGCTGCTCTCCGCGATCTGGTTCGGCCTCACCTTCGCGAACCGTCTCGTCTCGCCGATCCGGCGGCTGATCCATGCCACCGATCAGGTGGCGACCGGGAACTTCTACGTTC
The DNA here is from genome assembly GCF_020532555.1 of Microvirga lenta. Lineage (GTDB taxonomy): Bacteria > Pseudomonadota > Alphaproteobacteria > Rhizobiales > Beijerinckiaceae > Microvirga > Microvirga lenta. The sequence continues at coordinate 9,391 of NZ_JAJBBR010000015.1, forward strand.
AGGTGCCGGTGCGGCGCGGCGAGGGCGACCTCGCGCATCTGGGCGAGACGTTCAACAAGATGACGTCGGAACTGCGCCACCAGCACGACCGCCTCACCGCCGCCAGCGATCTGATCGACCGCCGCCGCCGCTTCACGGAAGCGGTCCTCGCCGGCGTCTCGGCCGGCGTCATCGGCGTCGATGCCGGCGGGACGATCACCATCGTCAACCCCTCCACGGAGGCGCTTCTCGGCATCGGCCGGGACGAGCTGCTGGGGCGCTCGATCACCCTGGTTCTGCCGGAGGTGGCGGATCTGGTGGAGGAGATGAGCCACGGACGCCAGCGCCTGATGCAGCGCCAGATCCAGATCACGAGACGCGGCAAGGAGCGGACCATCAACGTCCGCGTCACCTCCGAGCAGGCACGCAGCGACGTGCGGGAGCTCGTCATCACCCTCGACGACATCACGGACCTCGTTTCGGCGCAGCGGACATCCGCCTGGGCCGACGTGGCCCGCCGCATCGCGCACGAAATCAAGAACCCGCTCACCCCGATCCAGCTCTCGGCCGAGCGCATCCGCCGGAAGTACGGCAAGGTCATCACCACCGACCGCGATGTCTTCGACCAGTGCACGGACACCATCGTCAGGCAGGTGGACGACATCAAGCGCATGGTCGACGAGTTCTCGTCCTTCGCACGGATGCCGAAGCCGACCATCGGGAACGAGGATCTGGTTGAGACAATCCGTCAGGTGGTCTTCATGATGCGGATCGCGCATCCGGAGATCGAATTCACGGATGACGTGCCGGCCGGGCCGGTCGTCGCGCCCTTCGACCGCCGCCTTCTCTCCCAGGCCTTCACGAACATTGTCAAGAACGCGACCGAGGCCATCGAGGCCGTGCCCGAGGAAGAGCGAGGCCAGGGAAGGATCTCCGTGGTCCTGGACGATACCCATCCCGAGTATCTGATCCTGGCGGTGACCGATAACGGCAAGGGCTTTCCGGTAGAGGGCCGGCAACGGCTCCTCGAGCCCTACATGACCACACGCGAGGGCGGCACGGGGCTGGGCCTGCCTATCGTGAGCAAGATTCTGGAAGAGCATGGCGGGGGCATGGAGCTTGTCGACAACCCTGCCGGCAGGGGTGGACAAGTCCGTATGTGGATACCAAAGACGAAGCATGTTGCAGAGGAAGAGACACCGGTCGCCGCCGCCCGGACCGACTCTCGCGGGGCGCGCCAATGAGTGCTGATATTCTCGTCGTCGACGACGAAACCGACATCCGCGAGCTTGTAGCGGGCATCCTCGAGGACGAGGGGCATCGCACCCGCACGGCCGGCACGTCCGACGAGGCTCTGGCCTCCATCGAGGCGCGACGTCCCCACCTCGTGTTTCTCGACATCTGGCTTCAGGGGAGCCGGCTCGACGGGCTGCAGGTGCTCGACCTCATCAAGGCGCAGCACCCGGACCTGCCGGTGGTGATGATCTCCGGGCATGGCAACATCGAGACCGCGGTCTCCGCCATCAAGTCGGGGGCCTACGACTTCATCGAGAAGCCGTTCAAGGCGGACCGGCTCGTGCTGGTGGCCGAACGGGCGCTCGAAGCTTCCCGCCTCAAGCGAGAGGTCCGCGACCTCAAGGCACGCTCCGTCCAGGCGAGCCGCATCGCGGGCCGGTCGATCGTGATCAACCAGCTCCGCCAGGCGGTGGAGCGGGCCGCGCCGACCAATGCACGGATCATGATCACCGGTGCCCCGGGCTCCGGCAAGGAGCTCACGGCACGAACCATCCACAGCCTTTCCACAAGGGCCAACGGACCGTTCATCGTTCTCTCGGCCGCCACCATCACGCCGGAGAACATGGAGGCCGAGCTCTTCGGCATGGAAGGCGAGGAGGGCAGGGGGCGCCGAGTCGGAGCCCTCGAGGAGGCTCATGGCGGTACCCTCTATCTCGACGAGATCGCCGACATGCCGCGCGAGACCCAGAACCGCATCCTGCGCGTGCTGGTGGATCAGAACTTCCAGCGGGTCGGCGGCACGACCCGCGTCCATGTGGACGTCCGCATCATCTCCTCCTCCAGTCGCGACCTTCCGGCCGAGATATCCGCAGGGCGGTTCCGCGAGGATCTTTTCCACAGGCTCGGCGTGGTGCCGATTCGCGTGCCGTCGCTCGCCGAGCGGCGGGAGGACGTGCCCGAGCTGATCGAGTTCTTCATGGACCAGATCTCCGCCGCCACAGGCCTGCCGAAGCGAAAGATCGCGGACGACGCCATGGCGGTGCTCCAGTCGCACGACTGGCCCGGCAACGTCCGCCAGCTGCGCAACAACGTCGAGCGTCTGCTGATTCTCGGTTCCGGCGACCCGGAAGCGGCGATCACGGCCGAAATGCTGCCCTCGGAAATCGGCACCCTGGTTCCGACGACGCCCGGAGGGTCGGGCGGCGAGAAGCTCATGAGCCTGCCGCTGCGTGAGGCGCGAGAGATCTTCGAACGTGAGTATCTTCTGGCCCAAATCGCCCGATTCAGCGGAAATATCTCGAGAACCGCCGAGTTTATCGGGATGGAGAGGTCTGCTCTCCATCGGAAGTTGAAATCGCTGGGCATCGGCGGCTAGGCCATATCCACGGAAAATATGCTCTAATGGGGTAGATCGGCTACGATCCCCCTTGCGTAACGGTAATGTTCGCCCTGTAATAAGTGTGCCGGTCACCGACCGCACGTATGCGGACAACCATATAGGCGGCCCCATAGCCAAGACCGGCGGCGATGGGCTGGCGAGGCAACTTCAATGGCGGGCGATCGCGCGCAGAATCTCCAGGACACCTTTCTCAACTACGTCCGGAAGAACAAAATTCCCTTGACGATCTTCCTCGTGAACGGCGTGAAGCTTCAGGGCGTCGTCACGTGGTTCGACAATTTCTGTGTGCTCTTGCGTCGAGACGGGCACTCCCAGCTCGTCTACAAGCATGCTATTTCTACCATTATGCCAGGACAGCCCGTTCAACTGTTCGATCAGATTGACGAGGCAGGCGAGAAGGCCTGAGGTGACGGAACCGCGCACTCCGGGGGAACATCGTCTCGTCCAGCTGGCCGAACCTGAGAAAGAGGTTGCGGCGGGCACAAGGACGCTTGTGATCGGGCCTTACATGACCCGCCGGCGGCGTTCGTCCGCGGGTTCGGGGGATGGCGGAGCCGAGGAGAGCAATCCGCGTCCGCCGGAGGCGCGCCTCGACGAAGCCGCCGGTCTGGCGGCGGCCATCGATCTGACCGTTGTGCGCTCCCTGATCACGCCGCTCGCGGCGGCCCGCCCCGCCACCTATATCGGCAGCGGCAAGGTGGACGAGCTGGCGGCCCTGATCCGGGCGGAGGAGATCGGGCTCGTGGTCATGGACTGCGCGCTCAGCCCGGTCCAGCAGCGCAACCTGGAAAAGGCCTGGGGAGCGAAGGTCATCGACCGCACCGGCCTGATCCTCGAAATCTTCGGACGTCGCGCACGGACCAAGGAGGGCACGCTCCAGGTCGAACTGGCGCATCTGTCCTATCAGAAGGGGCGTCTCGTGCGCTCCTGGACCCACCTGGAACGCCAGCGCGGCGGCTTCGGCTTCCTCGGCGGCCCCGGCGAGACGCAGATCGAGGCCGACCGGCGCCTGATCCAGGACCGGATGACCCGGATCGAGCGGGAACTGGAGACGGTCGTCAAGACGCGCTCCCTGCATCGGGCCAGCCGGCGCAGGGTGCCTTATCCGATCGTGGCGCTGGTGGGATACACCAATGCCGGCAAGTCCACCCTGTTCAACCGCATGACCGAGGCCGAGGTTCTGGCCGAGAACATGCTGTTCGCCACCCTCGATCCCACCTCCCGCGCCATCGACCTCCCGCATGGGGAGAAGGCGATCCTGTCCGACACGGTGGGCTTCATCTCCGATCTGCCGACGATGCTGGTCGCCGCGTTCCGCGCGACCCTGGAGGACGTGGTCGAGGCGGACGTGCTTCTTCACGTGCGGGACGTCTCCCACGGGGAGACGGAGGCTCAAGCCGGGGATGTGGCAGTCGTGCTTCGCGAGCTCGGGATCGATCCCGACGACACGAGGCGCATCATCGAAGTCTGGAACAAGGCGGACCTTCTCTCACCCGAGGATCGCGAGAGGCTGGCGGTCACGTCGAGCCGCACGGACGACGAGCGGCGCCCGATCCTGATTTCCGCGCTGACGGGCGAAGGCATCCCGGAGCTTCTCTCGACCATCCAGGAGCACCTGGCCATGGGCCGCCTTAGCTACGAGGTGGATGTCGCACCCGAGGACGGGCAGGGGCTGGCCTGGCTTCACGAGAACACGGAGATCCTCGATCGCCGGACCCTGGAGAACGGGCATACGATCCTTCAGGTGAGGCTCGGGTCCGGCAAGGAGCCGCGCTTCCTGAACCGTTTTCCGAACGCCCGCGTCCTATGAGGGCGAGCCGGCTCCGCGCTCGGCAGCCTTCGCCTCGACCCAAAGCTCCTCCATCTCGTCGAGCGACGCGTCTTCGAGCGACCTGTTCCGTTGATCGAGCGCCCGCTCGATCGCCCTGAAGCGGCGCTCGAATTTCGCGTTGGTCCGCCGCAGGGCCGTTTCCGGGTCGATGTCGAAATGACGGGCGAGATTGGTGACGGCGAAGAGCAGGTCGCCGATTTCGTCCTCGATCTTGTCCCTGCTGCCGGATGAGGCGGCTTCCTTCACCTCGTCGAGTTCCTCGTGGATCTTGTCGATCACCTGCGCGGGATCGGGCCAGTCGAAACCGACCTTGGCCGCCTTCGCGGTGAGCTTCTGTGCCCGGGTCAGCGCCGGCAGGACCGAAGGAATGCCGCCAAGGAAGCCCGCCTCATGGCCTTCCACAGGAGCCCCCATTGACTCCCGCGCAGCCCGGCGCTCGGCCTTTTCCTCGCGTTTGATCGCGTCCCAGAGGGTCTTAACCTCTTCCGGCGAGAGATCCTTCCCGTCGCCGAAGACGTGCGGATGGCGCCGGATGAGCTTCTTCGTGATGGCTTCGACCACATCGGGGAAGGCGAACGCGCCTTGCTCCTCGGCCATGCGGGCATGAAACACCACCTGCAGAAGCAGGTCGCCCAGTTCCTCCTTCAGATCCGCCAGATCGCCGCGCTCGATGGCGTCCACCACCTCGTAGGCTTCCTCGATGGTGTAGGGGGTGATGGACGCGAAGGTCTGCTCCAAGTCCCATGGACAGCCCGTGCCCGGTGTGCGAAGCGCCGCCATGATGTCCAGAAGGCGGGAGATGTCGGAGGAGGGCTTCATCCGGAGATCCTGATGGTTGGCGGCCGTTGCGCAGGCGCAAGCCTTAGCCTCAGTCGAGGCGACAATCCAGTTCGAGCTCTAGGCGAGCAGCCGCTCGACCCACTCGGGCACGGTCACGCTGGCAGGGCCGAACCGGCCCTCGTCGAAGAGGCGGGCGTTGTCGGATGGTTCCAGATTGATTTCACAGGTGCGGATGCCGGCCGCCCGCGCCTCCGCCACGAATCCGGCTGCGGGATAGACCGAACCTGAAGTGCCGATGGCGACGAAGAGGTCCGCCTCGAGAAGGGCGTCGTAGATCGCCTCCATGAAGAGCGGCATCTCTCCGAACCAGACCACGTGAGGCCGTAATACCCCTGTGCGACGACAGGACGGGCAGGGGGTGTCGACATCAACGTCGTCTTGCCACGACGTCACCGCCTCGCAGGCGATGCAGCGTACCTTGAGCAGTTCGCCGTGCATGTGGGTGACCTCCTGCGAGCCTGCGCGCTCGTGAAGGTCGTCGATGTTCTGGGTGCAGAGGAACAGACTGCCGCCACGTTCCTTCAGGCCGGCTTCGAGGCGCGCGAGAGCCCGATGCGCGGCATTGGGCGATGCCGCCAGGAGATTCTGTCGACGCATGTTGTAGAAGGCGAGAACCTTTTCCGGATCGCGCTCGAAGGCCTCCGGGGTCGCGAGCTTCATCGGGTCGAAACGGGCCCACAATCCTTCCTTGTCCCGGAAGGTCCCCAGGCCGCTCTCCGCCGAAATGCCGGCCCCCGTCAGAATAAAGACCTTCATCGGCCGATCCTCCAGCTCTTGGCGATACTCGGGAGCAGCAGGCCGCCAAGTCAAGGAGCGGAGCTTGCGCGGCTTGCAAACCGAGCTTCCGCAAAGAGTGCCTGTCTCAACGGCACCTTCCGCCAAGCTGAACGTTGTGACCATGCAGGTTCATTGATCCCCTGTCCGAGGCATTTCCATGAATTTCGAAGTCAGAAAGAGCAAGACGGCGGCAACTCGACCCTCGGCTCCGCCTCCCGTCAACCGGGCCCGCATTCGCGAAGGGCGTCCTTATCCTCTCGGCGCCACCTGGGACGGCCTCGGCGTCAACTTCGCATTGTTTTCCGCCCACGCCACGAGGGTGGAGCTCTGCATCTTCGATCAGGACGGGCAGCGGGAGATCGAGCGGATTGATCTGCCCGAATACACGGATGAGGTTTGGCACGGGTACATCCCGGATGCGCGGCCGGGAACGATCTACGGCTATCGCGTCCATGGCCCCTATGAGCCCACGGCCGGGCATCGGTTCAATCCCAACAAGCTGCTGCTCGACCCCTATGCCAAGCAGACCGTCGGACAGCTCATCTGGAACCCCGCCCTGTTCGGGTACCAGATGGAGACGACGAACGATCTGACTTTCGACGAGCGTGACAGCGCGCCCTTCATGCTGAAGAGCCGGGTCATCGATCCGGCCTTCACCTGGGGCCGCGAGCGCCTGCCCCAGAGAGCATGGGAAAAGACCATCATCTACGAAACCCACGTGCGTGGGATGACCATGCGCCATCCCGGAGTGCCGAAGGCATTCCGCGGCACCTATGCCGGCCTCGCCAGCACGGACGTGACCGACTACCTGTCCTCGCTCGGCATCACGGCCGTCGAACTGCTGCCGGTGCACACCTTCATCGACGATTCCTACCTGACGGAAAAAGGTCTCAGGAATTACTGGGGCTACAATTCCCTCGGGTTCTTCGCGCCCACGCGCCGCTACGCCGCCAATCCCGATTTCGCTTTCGCCGAGTTCAAGGAGATGGTGGCCCATCTCCACGATCACGGCATCGAGGTGATCCTGGACGTGGTCTACAACCACACGGCGGAAGGCAACGAGCTCGGTCCGACCCTTTCGTTCAAGGGCATCGACAATGCTTCGTATTACCGCCTGGCTCCGGACCGGCGCTACTACATCAACGACACCGGCACGGGGAACACCGTCAACCTGAGTCACTCGCGCGTCCTGCAGTTGGTGACGGACAGCCTCCGGTATTGGGTGCAGGAGATGCATGTCGACGGTTTCCGCTTCGACCTGGCGACGATCCTGGCCCGCGAGCCGCACGGTTTCGACGAGGACGGCCGCTTCCTCGATGCATGCCGGCAGGATCCGGTGCTCAGTCAGGTCAAGCTGATCGCGGAGCCCTGGGATTGCGGTCCGGGCGGCTACCAGGTCGGGCGCTTCTCGCCGGGATGGGCCGAGTGGAACGACCGCTATCGGGATACCGTCCGCGCGTTCTGGCGAGGAGACGAGGGCAAGCTGCCGGAACTGGCCTCGCGGCTGACGGCCTCCGCTGACCTGTTCAACAAGCGCGGGCGCAAGCCCTGGGCCTCGGTCAACTTCATCACCGCCCATGACGGCTTCACTCTGAACGACCTCGTGTCCTACAACGACAAGCACAACGAGGCGAACGGCGAGAACAATCGCGACGGTCATTCCCACAATCTGTCGAACAACTACGGCGCCGAGGGCGCAACGGACGATCCGGGCATCCGGGAGGTCCGTTTCCGCCAGATGCGCAACATGCTCGCGACGCTTCTCCTCTCCCGAGGGACACCGATGCTGCTGGCCGGCGACGAGTTCGCCCGCACCCAGCAAGGCAATAACAATGCCTATTGCCAGGACAACGAGATCTCCTGGATGGATTGGGAGAATATCGGCGAGGACCACCGCTCCCTGGCCGAGTTCGTGCAGAAGCTGATCGTGATCCGCCAGTCGTTGCCCATGCTGCGCCGGGGGCGCTTCCTCACCGGAGAGTTCGATCAGGAACTCGGCGTCAAGGACGTGAACTGGCTCACTCCGACCGGGGACGAGATGACGCCGGAACACTGGATGGATCCGAACGGCCGCTGCCTCGGAGTCCTGCTGGACGGACGAGCCCAGGAAACCGGCATTCGCCGCATCGGATCGGACTCGACCCTGTTGCTGATCCTCAACGCCCACGACGATGTCGTCCCCTTCCACCTGCCGGAGGCGGTCGGCGGCAGCCGGTGGGTGCGCCTGATCGACACCAACCAGGGAGCGATCGCCGAGGTCGAGAAGTTCGCGTTCGGGCACGCATATACGGTGACGGGCCGCTCGCTTCTCCTCTTCATTCTCGAGCCGACGAGGACGAAAGGGCAGGCCACGGATGCGGAGAGATCCTATCTCCATGTCCTTCAGGCGTTCGAGGATGCCTCGTCGGAACCTTTGCCGTTGCCTGAGCCGGGTAGCCTCCCGGATTCCGATTCCCAAGCCCCGGACGTCAGGCCAAGTCCTGCCTGATTCCGATCACCTGAGGTTCATGTCGCTCTGTTACCAATTCACAACAGGTTGCAGACTAAGATCAGACCAGCGGTAACAAGACGCATGGCGTTTCGATCTCGGCTGCGCAAGCAAGAAAGTAACGTTCCATCACGGTTGCCGCCGGGATTAGGAAACGCAGAAACAATGTAGCAAAAATGGGGGCAGGCGCATGTTCGATCTAGACAGAAGCGCCAATGGCAGGACACAGACCGAGCGCTCGGACGACGCGACAGCCATTGTACTCGATCAACAGTATGAATCCGTTTCAGAGAACGACGCGGCCGCGCTGCGTGCCGCAATCCTCGGCAAGCTGACCTATCAGGTCGGCCAGACGCCCGAGACCGCAACCGACCAGGACTGGTTCATGGCCACGGCCTTGGCCGTTCGCGACAGGGTCGTCGACGCTTGGAACCGTCCGAAGGAAGCCGAGGAGCAGCACAAGAAGGTCTGCTATCTCTCGATGGAATTCCTCATCGGGCGCCTGCTCTCCGAGATGATGGGCAATCTCGGCCTGACCTCGGCCGTGCGGGAGGCGCTCGCCGATCTGGGGATCAGCCTGGACACGCTGCGCGGCATCGAGACCGACGCCGCGCTCGGCAACGGTGGCCTGGGCCGCCTGGCCGCCTGCTTCATGGAGAGCATGGCAACGACCGACGTCCGCGCCGTCGGCTACGGGATCCGCTACGATTACGGTCTGTTCAAGCAGTCCTTCCGGGCCGGATGGCAGCAGGAGGCACCTGACGATTGGATGGCGGGCGGAAATCCCTGGGAGTTCGAGCGGTCGCACATCGTCTACCCGGTTCGCTTCGGCGGCTTCGTCGAAAGCCGCAGCGACAGCAGCGGCAAGACCTATCACACCTGGAACGCGGGCGAGACCGTTCTCGCCGTGGCGCACGATACGCCGGTGGCGGGATGGCGCGGCAAGCGTGTCAATACGCTGAGACTCTGGGCGGCTCGCGCGGAGCATCCGTTGAAGCTCGATGTCTTCAATGCCGGCGACCACGTGGGTGCGCAGGCCAACCAGGCCCGGGCGGAGGCGATCTCGCGGGTTCTCTACCCCAGCGATGCCACGCCTGAGGGGCACGAGTTGCGCCTGCGTCAGGAATTCTTCTTCACCTCCGCCTCGCTGCAGGATCTGCTCCACGGCCATCTGCAGGAGCACGGCACCCTTGCATCGCTGCCGGACCACGCCGCAATCCAGCTCAACGACACCCACCCGGCGATTGCCGTCGCCGAACTGATGCGTCTTCTCGTCGACGAGCACGATTTCGGCTGGGACGAGGCCTGGCGGATCACCACCGGCACCCTGAGCTACACCAACCACACGCTCATGCCGGAAGCGCTGGAGACGTGGCCCGTCTCGGTTCTCGAGCGCGTGCTGCCGCGGCACATGCAGATCATCTACCTGATCAACTGGCTGCACATCGAATCCGTGACCCGGGACGGCCGGCTCGACCCTGCGAGCCTCGCCTCGATCTCGTTGATCGACGAGCAGAACGGCCGCCTCGTCCGCATGGGCCACCTTGCCTTCATCGGTTCGCACAAGGTCAACGGCGTCTCCGCGCTTCACACGGACCTCTTGCGCAAGACGGTCTTCCGGGACCTGCACGCGCTTTATCCGAACCGCATCGTCAACAAGACCAACGGCATCACCGTCCGGCGCTGGTTCCATCAGGCCAATCCGGGACTCCGGCGGCTTGCGGTGTCGGCCGTGGGCGACCGGGTTCTCGACGACATCACGGTGCTCGCCGGGCTGGAACGCTACGCGGAGGATGGGGCATTCCAGCAGCGTTTCGCCGCCGAACGGCATCAGAACAAGCTGTCGCTGGCGCAGATCATCCGCTCGCGGCTCGATCTCTCGGTCGATCCCGATGCCTTGTTCGACGTGCAGGTGAAGCGCATTCACGAATACAAGCGCCAGCTCCTGAACGTCATCGAGACGGTTGCGCTCTACCAGGCGATCAAGGCGGAGCCGAACCGGAACTGGATTTCCAGGGTCAAGGTCTTTGCCGGCAAGGCGGCGCCGAGCTACACCAAGGCCAAGCTGATCATCAAGCTGGCCAACGACGTGGCGCGGGTCGTGAATTCGGATCCGGTCGTCGGCGACAGGCTGAAGGTGGCGTTCCTGCCGAACTATAATGTGAGCCTTGCCGAGAGCATCATTCCGGCGGCCGACCTGTCCGAGCAGATCTCCACTGCCGGGCTGGAGGCTTCGGGAACCGGCAACATGAAGTTCGCGCTCAACGGCGCCCTGACCATCGGCACCCTGGACGGCGCCAATGTCGAGATCAGCGAGCAGGTGGGGCTGGAAAACCTCTTCATCTTCGGCATGACCGCCGACCAGGTCGAGGAGCGGCGTCGCAGGGGCCTCGATGCCCACGACGTGATCGCTGCCAGCCCACGCCTGAGCGGTGCGCTCGAGGGAATCGCCTCCGGGCAGTTCTCGCCGGACGACCGGGACCGCTATCGCGGGCTCGTGGAGTCGCTCAAGGGCTACGATCCCTACATGATCGCGGCGGATTTCGAAGCGTATTGGGCTGCGCAGCGCGATGTCGACCGCCTCTGGTGCGAACCGGGCGAGTGGTGGCGCAGGAGCATCCTGAACACCGCCAGGATGGGCTGGTTCTCGTCGGATCGGACCATCCGCGAATATGCTCGGGAGATCTGGAACGTGCCTGCCGAAGGCTAATCCTCCGGCTGCGTCAAACTGACTCGTCAAGTCTGTCGATTTGGGATGGAACCTTTCAACGTCCTGCGCGTTGGGATGCCGCCTCTCCCTATGAGTGCGACAGGCTTGACGGGAGGTCGCGCTCCTATTCGACATAGCAATGCCCGAGGATGCGGACGAGACTTCCGAAACGTTAGACGTGCGCGAAAGCCAGGGGCCCGAAAGCGCTCCTCCCCCGACGACTTCCGGTCCGAGATTCTCGGGCCGCTCCTATGAAACGATCCTCTATGTCACGTCCGAGATTTCGGACTTCGTGAAAGCCGGCGGCCTTGGTGATGTCTCGGCGGCTTTGCCGCGCGCTCTGCGGGGGCTCTACGACGTCCGCGTGCTGATCCCGGGCTACCGCTCCGTCCTGGCGGATGTCGGTCCCCTGGAGATCGTGGGACGCCTCGAAGGTACCTGCGGTATTCCCGCCTGCGACCTCGGGCGGACCGAGACCAAGGACGGCCTCACGATCTATGTCCTCCTGAGCCCGGAGCTCTATGACCGGGAGGGAACACCTTATGGCGATGCCAACGGGGTGGACTGGAGCGACAACGATGTCCGCTTCGCGCGGCTGGGCCTTGCCGCAGCCGACATCGCCTGCGGGGTCGGCGATCCGACCTGGCGTCCGGATCTCCTGCATCTGAACGACTGGCCGTCGAGCTTGGCGCCTGCCTACCTCACTTGGCGCGAGCACCATGTGCCGAGCATCCTGACGATCCACAATCTCGCCTATCAGGGGCTGTTCGAGCGTGAGCGGCTGTCGCATCTCGGCATTCCGGATGGCGCGTTCCAGATGGACGGGGTCGAGTTCTACGGAAAGCTCTCGTTCCTCAAAGCCGGCATCTTCTATGCCTCGCACATCACCACGGTAAGCTCGACCTATGCGGAGGAGATCACGACGCCGGAATTCGGCTGCGGCCTCGACGGGTTGTTGAAGACCCGCGCGGAGGAGGGGAGGCTCGACGGCATCGTGAACGGCATCGACGAGAGCTGGGACCCGGCCACGGATCCCTATCTCGCGAGCGCCTTCGCACCCGACGATTGGCGCGGAAAGGACAAGAACGCGAGCGAGGTTCGCAAGACCTTCGGTCTCGCCGTTTCGCGAGGTCCGCTCTTCGCCGTCATCTCCCGGCTGGTGCACCAGAAGGGCGTCGACCTGGCGATTTCGGCCGCCGAGGAGATCGTCAGTAACGGCGGCCAGATCGTCGTCACGGGGCGGGGCGAAGCTCGCTTCGAGGCGGCCGTTCGTGCGCTGGCGGCCCGCCATCCCGGCTCGGTCGGCGTGCGCATCGGCTTCGACGAGGCCGAGGCGCGCCGGATGTATGCGGGCAGCGACTTCCTCCTCATGCCGTCCCGCTTCGAACCGTGCGGGTTGAGCCAGATGTATGCGCAGCGGTTCGGGTCCCTCCCGATCGCGCATCGCACCGGCGGACTGGCGGACACCATCGAGGACGGCGTGACCGGGTTCCTGTTCCGGGAGCTGTCGCTGACGAGCTTCGTAGAAGCGATCAAGCGCGGTCTGGAGACCTTCCGCTCGCAGCCGCAGATGACTGCCATGAGAAAGGCTGCGATGAGCCGGCCGCAGGGGTGGCACCTGTCCGCGAACAAGTATCGCGACGTCTATTCGCGCGTGATCCAGACGGCCGTTCCGGGCTGAGGAAACACACATCCGAGAAACATCCGTGCCGGGGAATGCTCCCCGGCACGGAATTCTTCGTGCAAGGCGCTCCCAGTCACGCACTCTGCACGGGGACGTCGTTCGGCGAGAGCGCCAGCATGATCGTTCCCAAGGGGGGAATGGTCAGCGTGAGAGAGCACGGGTGACCGTGGCTCTCGGTGTCCTCGGTGACGACGCCGCCGAGATTGCCGACATTGCCGCCCCCATAGAGCCCGGCGTCGGTGTTCAGGATTTCCCTGTAGAAGCCGGGGAGGGGAACTCCGAGCCGGTATCCTTCCCGTGGCACCGGCGTGAAGTTCGAAACCACGAGCACGATCTGGTTTTCGTCGTCCCCGCGCCGCGCCCAGGCGATGACGCTGTTGTCCGCGTCGTCCGAAACGAGCCACTGGAAGCCCGACGCCTCGGTATCCCGCTCGTGGAGGGCCGGATACTCGCGATAGACCTTGTTGAGGTCGCGGATCAGCGAATGCATCCCGCGATGATAGGGGTCGTCGAGCAGGTGCCAGTCCAGGCTGATGTCATGATTCCACTCGCGCTCCTGCGCGATCTCGCCGCCCATGAACAGGAGCTTCTTGCCGGGATGCCCCCACATGAAGCCGTAATAGGCGCGCAGGTTGGCGAAGCGTTGCCAGCGGTCGCCGGGCATCTTCCCGAGCAGCGATCCCTTCCCGTGTACGACCTCGTCGTGGCTCAACGGGAGAATGAAGTTCTCCGTGAAGGCATAGAGGAGGCCGAAGGTCAGGTCGTGATGGTGGTAGCGGCGGTGGATCGGATCCTTGCTGATGAACCGCAGGGTGTCGTGCATCCAGCCCATGTTCCACTTGAAGCCGAAGCCCAGGCCGCCCGTATAGGTCGGGTGGGAGACCCCCGGCCAGGCGGTCGATTCCTCGGCGATCGTGACGGCGCCGGGAGCATTGGCGTAAACCGTCTCGTTCATGCGCCGCAGGAAATCGATGGCCTCGATGTTCTCGTTCCCGCCATAGCGGTTCGGCACCCATTCGCCGGCACGGCGGGAGTAGTCGAGGTACAGCATGGATGCCACCGCATCCACACGCAGCCCGTCGAGGTGGTACCGCTCCAGCCAGAAGCGGGCATTCGCGACCAGGAAGGCGGCCACTTCCTGCCGCCCGTAATTGTAGATGTAGGTGCCCCAATCCTGGTGGTAGCCCTGCCGCGGGTCGGCATGTTCGTAGAGATGCGTGCCGTCGAAGTAACCCAGACCGTGAGGATCGTTGGGGAAGTGCCCCGGCACCCAATCGAGGATGAGGCCGATCTTGGCCTCGTGGGCGGCTTCGACGAAGGCGGCGAAATCCTCCGGTGTGCCGAAACGGCTCGTGGGAGCATAGATAGACACCGGCTGATAGCCCCACGATCCGTCGAACGGATATTCGGTGATCGGGAGCATTTCGATATGCGTGAAGCCGAGTTCCTTGACATAAGGGATCAGGCGCTCGGCAAGTTCGCGATAGGTGAGGTAGCGGTTTCCCTCCTCGGGAACCCGCGCCCATGAGCCGAGATGGCACTCGTAGACCGACATCGGAGCCTTGCGCGGATCCTGCGCCGTGCGCTCCGCCATCCAGGCGCGGTCCTTCCACTGGTAATCGGTGGATTTGCGCAGGACGGAGGCCGTCGCCGGCGGCTTCTCCGACGCGAAGGCAAGCGGATCGGCCCTTTGCGGGAGAAGGCGCCCGTCGGGCCCCTTCAGCTCGAACTTGTAGCGCCGGCCCGGCTGCAGTTCGGGAATGAACAGTTCCCAGACGCCCGCATGGTGGCGCAGGCGCATGGGATGGGCGCGCCCGTCCCACTCGTTGAAATCGCCCACGACGCTCACGCGCTGGGCCGTGGGAGCCCACACGGTGAAGAGGAAGCCCTCTATCCCGCCCACTGTGATGGAGTGGGCGCCGAGCAGGCGATAATGCGCGTCGCTGCCCACGTCGCGGATCTGCACGAGATCCTGGTCGCTCATGATCGGACCGTAGGAATAGGGATCGTACCGCACGGCCACGCCGTCCCCGGTCTCGACGCGCAGCCGATAGCCGGGGCGCCGGCTCGCCTCCAGCCGTCCGACGAAGAACCCTGCCTCGTGGCGCCGCTCCATGGTGGAAAGCACGGCGTCTCCCTCCCACGGGAGAACCTCGATGCTTCGCGCCGTCGGGATCATCGCGCGGATTTCCCACTGGCCGGGGGCGACCTCATGCGGCCCGAGAACCGCAAAGGGATCCGGGTGGCGCGCATTCACCACGGCATCGATCGCGTCTCCGCTGAGGCGGCTGGCCGTCATGCGGCCCTTGTCGGTCCGGTCTCCCGCGGTCTTTGCGGCAATCTCGACTTCAGAGGTCATGGTTGGTCTCCCGCCTGGTCGAGGATCGAGAGCACACCCCGTATGGGCGTTTCGATCCATTCTGGCCGGTGGTCGGCCTCGTAATTGATCTCGTAGAGAGCCTTGGCCAGCATGTGGAGCTGGAGAAGGTTCCGCCTCGTGGCGTCGTCCTCCACCCAGATCGGCGTTCCGCGGGCGGCGTCATCGTACGCTTCGATGAAAGCCGCCTCCACGAGCCTGCGGCATCCCTCGGCAAGTTCGGTGATGCGATGGGTCTCGTCGGCCACCACGCGCTGCTCCACGTTGCGGGCCGCCGTATCCGCCACATAGGCGAAGGACCGCAGCATTCCAGCCACGTCGCGAAGAGGAGAGCCCTTCTGCCGCCGCTCCTCGGCGGGCCGTGCGGGTTCGCCCTCGAAATCGACGATGATCACGTCCCTTTGGGCGATCAGCACCTGTCCGAGGTGATAGTCGCCGTGAACCCGGGTCTTGATCGCCCCGACGGGCGGCTTCGACAGACGCTGGATCAGCGTCCAGCATTCGTCGCGTCTCGCCGCCAGTGCCTCCATGGCTTCGCGGGTCGTCTCCGACGCGCTGCCCGAAAGACGGCGGATGGCCGCGAAGGCACGCTCGCCCTGAGCCTTGGCATCGGCGGCGGCGATGCGGACATCGTCCTCCGTCATCTCCTCAGCCGCAAAGGCCGGGTCGTCGGTGGGCGTGGCGAAGGCCAGGTGCATTTCAGCCGTGCGCTGCCCCAGGGTCCGAACGGTCTGAAGATAGTTCGCGAGAACGTTCTCCAGGCTCGTCTCCTCCTGATCCGTAACGAGAGCGGCCGTATCGAGCTCCCGCTTGAGCGTGTCGATCGACCAGGACCAGGCATCTCCCTGATTGCGGATGAAACGCTGGAGGATCGCAATGGCGGTCGAGGTGCCGTCCGCCGAGACGTGCTCGACCGAGCCGAGCAGGGCCGGCGTGTTCGTGAAACCGGCGACATCGGTGAGGAAGCGCCCGACTTCGACCTCCGGGTGGGTGCCCGGCTGGAGCCGCCGGTAGAGCTTCAGGATCATGTGCTCGCCGATCTGGATCGACGTGTTGCTCTGTTCGGCGGATAGCCGCTTGATCTCGTCGATCTCGGCATCCTTGAGATCCGCGAGGGCCGCCGTGGGCGTGAAATGGATCCGGCCACCTTCCTGGGTTGGAATCTCATCGCTGCGATGGAGCGCATCGAGCAGGGAGATGGCGAAATTGTCCGACGAGCCTGCGCCATAGAGAAGGCCGACCCGCGGCCCGCGCCGGACCCGCGCCACCGCGTAGGGAAGGAGGTGTTCGTCCTCCTGGCCTTCGTCGAGAGCAAGGGGAATCGAGTAGGCCTGCTGCTCTCCGCCTTCCAGCTCGATCGTGACGAGCGGCAGGAGAATCTCGTCGCGGCCGGACCGGCTCTTCATCGTGGCGAAATCGATCAGCTTCGCGCCCCTGACCTTCTTGCCCTTGCCCGCGAACCACCGCTGGGAGGTGATGAAGCGCGGGGCCATCGTGCGCTCGAACGCAGCCCGTTCGCGCCCTTTGAAGATGGTCTCGGTCCCGCCGGTCAGCACGAGGGTAAACAGCTCCGGAGAGGTTGTCATGGGCACCTGAGGCCTGTCGGCCGGTGCGGCCGTGAGCTGGAACCAGTAGAAGCCATAGGCGGGGAGCGTGAGCAGGTAAGGGAGATCGCCGATCGGCGGAAAGGCGCTGCCGCCCGTCAGCTCCGTCGGCGTGCAACCCTTGTGCTCCGACAGGTCGAGCTCCACCGCCTGGGGCGAGCGCGACACGTTGACGACGCACAGGATGCTCTCTTCCTCCGTCTCCCGGATATAGGCGAGAACCTTGCGGTTGGAGGGATAGAGGAAGCGCAGGCCTCCCCGTCCGAAGACGTCGTGGTTGCGTCGAATCGCGATCAGGCGGCGCATCCAGTTGAGGAGGCTTCCCGAGCTGCGGAGCTGGGCTTCCACGTTGACGGCATTGAAACCGTAGATCGGGTCCTGGATGGCGGGCAGGAACAGGCGCGCCGGATCGGACCGGCTGAATCCGCCGTTGCGGTCGGGAGACCACTGCATCGGCGTGCGGACGCCGTCGCGGTCGCCGAGATAGATGTTGTCGCCCATGCCGATCTCGTCGCCGTAGTAGAGGACCGGCGTGCCTGGCATGGAGAGGAGCAGCGAATTCAGGAGCTCGATCTTGCGCCGGTCGTTGTCGAGGAGAGGCGCAAGGCGCCGGCGGATGCCCAAATTGATGCGGGCGCGGCGCTCGTTGGCATAGAAGGACCAGAGATAGTCGCGCTCCTTGTCGGTCACCATTTCGAGGGTGAGCTCGTCGTGGTTGCGCAGAAAGATGGCCCATTGGCAGCCTTCCGGCACCTCCGGGGTCTGGCGCATGATATCGGTGATCGGGTGCCGGTCCTCCTGGGCGAGCGCCATGTACATCCGCGGCATCAGCGGGAAATGGAACGCCATGTGGCACTCGTCGCCGTCGCCGAAATAGGGCGCCGTCTCCTCGGGCCATTGGTTGGCCTCGGCGAGAAGCATCCTGTCGGGATAGGCGGCATCGAGGGCCGCCCGAATCTTCTTGATGACGTCGTGGGTCTCGGGAAGATTCTCGCAGTTCGTGCCTTCACGCTCGATCAGATACGGGATCGCGTCGAGGCGGAGCCCGTCGACTCCCATGTCGAGCCAGTAGCGCATGACGTCCAGGACGGCGTCGAGAACGCGGGGGTTGTCGAAGTTGAGGTCCGGCTGGTGAGCATAGAAACGGTGCCAGTAATACGCCTGCGCCACCGGGTCCCAGGACCAGTTCGAGGGCTCGGTGTCGAGAAAGATGATGCGGGTGTCCTGATATTTCTGGTCCGTATCGGACCAGACGTAGAAGTCCCGCGCGGCGGAGCCGGGCTTGGCGCGGCGGGCCTTCTGGAACCACGGATGCTGCTCCGAGGTGTGGTTGATGACGAGTTCCGTGATGACCCTCAGACCGCGATCATGAGCTTCCTTCACGAAGCGCCGGAAGTCACGCATCGTGCCGTAGCCGGGATTGATCCCGCGGTAATCCGAGATGTCGTAGCCGTCGTCGCGCAGCGGGGAGGGGTAGAAGGGCATCACCCAGATGGCGGTGACGCCGAGATCCTTGATGTAATCGAGCTTGCGCGTCACCCCTTCGAAATCGCCGATGCCATCGTCGTTCGAGTCGAAGAACGATTTTACGTGCAGTTGGTAGATGATGGCGTCGCGGTACCAGTCGGTGTCGCTGCGGTCGATCATGGCTCACTTCTTTGCTTCGAAAACGGGAACTCCGGGGTGAACATGCGCGGCCGCTCACCGGGACCGGCTATCGGGCGGGATGAGGCGCCAGATGACGACGGGCCGTTCCCCCGGATCTAGGGCGATGCGGTGGCTCTTGCCATGCAGAGTGAAGCGCCCTCCATTCAGAAGATCCTCGACCTCGATCGCGGCGTGATCCGGCAGGCCGAATTCCCACAGGGGTATCTCGTAGGTGCATTCCTGCCGGTTCCGCGGGTCGAGATTGACCAGGACGAAGACGCAGTTGTCCTTCTCGCGGGTGGTCCGGACATAGGCGAGGATCTGGTCGTTCCAGGCATTCGCGAAGCTGATGTTCCGGAAGTCCCAGAGCGCCGGGTTTTCGCGCCGGATCTGGTTGAGGCGCCGGATGTGGTCCGAGATGTTCCCGGGCCGATCGCAATCCCAGGTCTTCAGCTCGTACTTCTCCGAATCGAGATATTCCTCCTTGCCGCGAACCGGGGTCCCCTCGCAGAGCTCGAACCCGTTGTAGATGCCGTAGACGCTGGACAGGGTCGCCGCCAGCGTGCCGCGGATGACGAAGCCGGGCGGGCCGCTCGTCTGCAGGAAATAGGGGTTGATGTCCGGGGTGTTCGCGAAGAAGTTCGGCCGGTAGTACTCGCCCATCGAGGTGTGGGCGAGCTCGGTCATGTACTCGATCAGCTCCTGCTTCGTGTTGCGCCAGGTGAAGTAGGTATACGATTGCTGGAAGCCCGCTTTCGCCAGCTTCTTCATCATCTTCGGCCGCGTGAAGGCCTCTGCCAGGAAGATCACGTCCGGATGCTGGCTGTTCACGTCCGCGATCATCCATTCCCAGAACGGAATCGGCTTGGTGTGGGGGTTGTCGACCCGGAAGATCTTGACGCCCTGTTCGACCCAGAACAGCACCACGTCCCGGAGCTCCAGCCAGAGGGACGGCAGGGCCTCCCCATAGAAGTGGACATTGACGATGTCCTCGTACTTTTTCGGCGGGTTCTCGGCAAAGCGGATGCTGCCGTCCGGACGCCAGTCGAACCATTCCGGATGCTCCTTGATCCAGGGATGGTCGGGCGAGCACTGGATCGCGAAGTCGAGGGCAATCTCAAGGCCGTAATCATGCGCCGCCGCAAGGAGGTTCCGGAAGTCCTCCAGCGTGCCGAGTTCCGGGTGGACCGCCTTGTGTCCGCCTTCCTCCGAGCCGATGGCGTAGACGCTTCCGGGATCATCCGGCGCTGGCGTCAGGGTGTTGTTGCGGCCCTTGCGGTTGGTCTTGCCGATGGGGTGGATCGGCGTGAAGTAGAGAACGTCGAAGCCGAGATCCTTGATGCGCGGCAGCTGGCCGATCACGTCGGTGAAGGTGCCATGGACGGTCGGATCCCCGGATTGCGAGCGGGGAAAGATCTCGTACCAGGCCGAGAACCGGGCGGCGAGGCGGTCGGCGACGACCTCCAGGATGGGTTCGTAGCGCGAGACGTTCTGACGTTCGGCGTTACGGTCGATCAGTTCCCGGTTCTCATCATCGAGCATCAGTTCAAGCTGCGCGACGGAGCCGTCCTCGTGCTCCTTCAACCGCTTCACCAGATCCGCCAAGGCGTCCGCATCGGACTCTTCCGCCAGACCTGCGGCCTTCTCCACGATACGCAGGCCCTCGATGGTTTCGAGGCGCACGTTCTGCCCCGCACCGCGCTTCTTCTCGACCTCGTTCAGCCAGGTGGCGAAGGGATCGCGCCAGGCTTCGATGGTGTACTGGTAGCGGGCATTCCGCTCCAGCGGGAAACGCCCGGCCCAGCGGTCGTTGTCGACGAAGGCCATGGGAGCCCGGTGCCACGTGCTCTCGCCACACATCCGGTAGAGCAGGGCGGCGTTGAACTTGTCATGGCCGTCGGTGAAGATGTCGGCCGTCACCTCCATGACGTCGCCAGCCACGCGCTTGACCGCCGAGCGGCCGTTGTCGATCTCGGGCAGGACGCTCTCGATGATCACGCGCCCTTCGCCGGTAGGCTGGCGCGAGCGCCTGCGGGTCTTCATCGGCATCGCGCGCCGGGCCGAGAGGATGCGGAATTCCAGCGGCTTCAGGACGATCGCGGACCCGGGCGTGAAGGAAAGCGGCGAGGCGTCCGGCGTCATGTCCCGGAAGCTTTCGAACACGCCGCCGCTGCGGCTGACAAGTGCCTCCGGATCGACACTCTGCTCGGTGTCCGTAACGTTCGCCAGCACGAGCACTGCGCTGCCGGCCGAAGCGTAGTGCCCTGCATCGTAGCGAATGAGCGCTGCCAGAGAGTTGTCCGGTCCGCTGATCGCCCACTGGGCGCCCTCGCGGTTGGCCGCGGGCAGCTCGGTCCGCAGCCGGTTCACGGCCGTGATGAACTCGGAAATGTCGATTCCGGTCATCTCCCGGTGCGCCGGCGTGGTCCCGGCAATATCCAAGGGGCGGCGATAACCCCATTCGTAGCCGATCGGCATCAGTACGCCCGTGGAGAAGAACGCCGCTAGGGCATAGCGTGCTTTCAGCAGTCGCGCGACCTGCTCCGGATCGTCGTCCGCCTTCGCGGCGAGGCGGCCCGTGTCGTGGTTTTCGGGAAAGGCGATCGAGGGAGCGGACGTGCGCAATGCCTCGTATTGTTCGAGGGCCCACGGCGCCTTGAGATCCCACCACGCGAAGCTGTTGAACAGGAAATCGAAACCCGCATCCACCGTCGCCTTCGTCTCGACGAGGCCGCGTCCGAGGGTCTCGGCCACGAAGCGGCATCGGGGATCGCGCTCCTTCGCGGCACGGATAAGGTCCCGCCAGACCTGGGGCGGCACCCTGTAAGCCATTGCGCAACGAAAGCCCCGCACGCCGAGGGTCTGAAGATGCGCAATGTATCCGTTCCAGTACTCGGTCAGGGCCTCGCGTGATCGGGCGCTGCCGTAATCGAGCTGTGCCACGTCCCCCGGCACGGCCCCGTTCGTTGTGCCGTTCGGCTCGAGGATGAAGGGATTCCGGAACTCGCCGTCGTCGTTGCGGTGAAAAAGGTCGGGCCTTTCCTGTCCCAGGCGAGCGTCCGGAGCCGTGTGTCCGATCACCAGATCGACCATCACTCGCAGGCCGAGAGCGTCCGCCTCCTGGACGAAGCGACGGATCTGCGCGTCGTCGTCCTCGCCTTCGTCGCGGAAGCGGGGATCCAGGCGATAGGGGTCCCTGATCGCGTAGAGGCTGCCGGATTCACCCGTTTCGTGGAACGGATTGACGTACACCCAGTCGAATCCCATTCGCGCAATGCGCGGCAGTTCCGCCGTCCACGCGGAAACCGTTCCCACGAGAAGCGGGAACAGATTGTAGATCCGCGGGCCGAGTTCGACCGGGGAGGGAGCCTCCCTCTTCATGCCTGTACGTTGCCGTTCCATCATATTCATGACTGTGCCCTCAGCACTGAAAACGGGAGATCCGTGAAGAGTTCCGAGATTCGCGTTGTGTTCTGGCCGATCTCTGTGATTTCACCCGTGATGATGTTGCGCCAGCTCCCCGGCGGAACCTGCACGCTGGTGTCGCCCCAAACCTCCGCCCCCAGAGGGGGCGTCTCGTCCTGGATCAGCCTGGTGACGAGGCGGGGCACGATGACGAGGAGGCGTTCCTCGCCGCTGGTACGGGTGAATGCGAGAACGTTCCGGCTCAGGGAACCATGCGGTCGCACGACCTGGTAGTCGCTGGAGGCATAGAGTCCCGGGCACTCGGCGCGATCCGCGAGAAGGGCGGCGAGAACCCGCTGCTTGATGCGCCCATCCTGCCAGTGCGGCATCAGCGAGGCAGCCGGCGCGTTGGCGTCGAGCGCCGCCGTCCGGAGATCGTAGTCAACCGGCCGCCGGTTGTCGGGGTCGACGAGGGAGAGGTCCCACATCTCCGTGCCTTGATAGATGTCCGGCACGCCGGGCAGGGTCACCTTGAGGATCGTGCGCGCCAAGCCGGCCAGCATGCCGGAGAAGGCCAGACGCCGGGCGAGGGGGCGGAAGTCGCTCAGGAACGAGGCTTCGGGATCGAGGAGTTCCCGCACGAGGCCAAGGGTGGCGGCCTCATAGGCTTCATTCACATGAACCCAGCTCGTATGCCGCTTCGCCTCCCTGAGAGCCTTGGTCACGAAGCCTTCGATCCGCTCGCGGAAGGCGGCGACGGCATTCGCCTCCGCTCCTTCGTCGAGGAGCTCGACGGGCCACGCCCCGAGGATCGCCTGGAGGATGAGGTACTGGTCGTTGGCGTCGGGCCGGGCCTCGCCGTCGCCCTTGGCATGAGAGAAGACGGTTTCCTGCCACCGGCGGAGGGCTTCTGCCCAGAGGTCCGGTACCTCGGAAAGGACGTTGAGGCGCGCCCTCGCATCCTCTCCGCGCTTCGTGTCGTGGGTTGCCGTCGCGATCATGGCATGGGGCCAGGAGCGCGCCCGATCCTGGTTGATCCGGTGGAACTCCTCGGCGGGCACCCCGAAATGGTGCGGGTCGCCGCCCACCTCGTTCAGGGAGAGGAGGCGCACATAGCGGTAGAAGAAGGTGTCCTCCAGGCTCTTCGCCATGACCGGTCCGGTAAGCTGCTGGAACCGGCGACGGAACCGGCGCACGAGTTCGGTGTCCGGTCCCACGGCGGGTGCGTCGGCGTGATCCGTGAGAAGGGAGGCCGCGATGAAGTCGTGCACGGTCCTGTCCGGCAGCACGCTGTGCCGCTTCGAGGCTTCGATCGTTTCCTCCAGAAGGGCGCGGTCCTCAGGGACCGCTTCAGCCTCTCCCAGATAGGTGCGGTAGACAGGGAAGCGCGCGATGATCTCCGACAAGGCCCTGCGGAGGGCGTAGACGGTGTAATCCCGCGTCCGCCGGTCCGAATCCGCCAGCCGCTTGAGATCGGAGGTGAGCACCTCAAGCTCACTGGCGAAACTGGTTTCGAGCACCTCGACCTTCGCCTCGCGCAGCAGGGCTCCGTAGCGCCCTTCGAGGCCGCTCATCGAACGATAGAGCTGCTCCATTTTCTCGGCTGCCGTCGAATCGACGAACACGCCGTCGAGGAGATTGAGCACGTCGTAGCCGGTCGTGCCGGCAACGGGCCAGGGGCGCAGAGGCTCACCAGGCTCCAGGATCTTCTCGATCACGATGTAGAAGCCGGGGCCCACGGCGGCCTGCAGGGCGCGCAGATAACCCTCGGGATCGGCGAGCCCGTCCACGTGGTCGATCCGCAAGCCCTGGATCAAGCCCTCGCGCACCAGCCGGAAGACCATGGCATGGCTGCGTTCGAACACGTCCGTATCTTCGACGCGCAGGCCCGCCAGGGCATTGATGTCGAAGAAGCGCCGGTAGTTGATGTCGCTCGCGGCGACCCGCCAATGGGCGAGCCGGTAGGCCTGCGCCTCGAGAATGCGGTGAAGCGTGCCGAAGCTTTCCGGCAGCCCGACCGAACCGTTGATGAAGGTGACCGCGTGGTCGATCGCCTGCTGGAGCTCGGGCGTGCCGGCGACGGCCTGAGCCAAACGACCCTTGAGCGTTTCGCATTCCTCGGGAAAGGCCGCGCGTCTTTCCGGAATGGTCTCGTCGTTCATGGTCCGGAGGCGCTCGCTGATCGCCAGCATCTCCGCACTGCCGCCACTTGGTCCTGCCGGAAGGGCCGCCAAGGCCCTGTCGAGAATGATCGGATAGGTGAGGGGGCATACGGGGAAACGATGCTCCCAGTGCCAGACGCTGAAACTGCCCTCCTCCGCATCGTAGGTGAGCTTCAGGTCGCCCTTCTCGAGGGCCTCGCCGTAGCGGTCGCCGAGGAATGGGACGATCAGCTTGTGGTTGGCGCCGAGGCGCTCCCAGTCGATGTCGAAGGCACGCCCGAAGGGCGAGAGCTCGCCCCATTCGAGCACGGACAGCCACCACGCGTTGTCGGCACCGCCGACGCCCATGTGGTTGGGGACGATGTCGAGCACCAGGCCGAGCCCATGCTCCTTCAACGCATCCGTCAGGCGCCTGAAGCCCTCTTCCCCGCCCAGTTCGGGATTGATGCGGGAGTGATCGACGATGTCGTAGCCGTGAACCGATCCGGGGCGCGCCGTGTGGATGGGCGACGAGTAGACATGGCTGATGCCGAGCTTCGCCAGATAAGGAACGATGCGGACCGCATCGTCGAAGGTGAAGTCCTTGTGAAACTGCAGCCGATAGGTCGCGCGGGGAGGGGGAGAGGCGAGCGTGCTCGTGCGCGGCTGGATTCCACGTCCTTCCTCGGCCAGGGCGGCGGCGAGCTTCGCAAGCTCGCTGCCCGGCGCGATGATGGCGTCGAGATCGGTCCCGAGCCGGCGCTTCCAGTTCGGATGGCTCTGGTCCTGCCCCGGAAGGTTGGCTTGGTTCAGTTCGCCGGATGCGTCCTCGATCTGCAGACCGACGAGGGAGGAGGGCGTCCGCGCCAGATAGCGCATCATCGGTTCCAGCGGAGGCTCCTCGGGAGCCTCGTGGCCGTGCAGGAGCCCTCGTTCGGACAAGGCCTCGTGGAAGAGCCGGAGATCGTTCCTGCGGCCTCCCCTCTCCCTTTCGGCCGTATCGTTATCGTAGACTCCGAGGGTCTGCCGCAAATCGGTGTCGAGACCGCGCCACCAGCCACGGAAGGTCGGCAGGTCGTGCGTCGTGAACACCGCCAGGGCGGAGCGGGGATAGCTCTCGGGCCGCTTGAAGGCTCCGCCATCCTCTCGTTCGAACCAGAGAACCCGGTAACTCAGGATGCCCGAGGCCATGATCGCGTCGGAGAAGCCTTCCGGCCCTGTGCCGAGATCCTCCGCAATGACCACGCTGCGCGCCCGGTTGCTCTCGAGGCGCAGCACCGCCAGCATCGCCTCGAAGGGATAGGAGACGTAGGCACCCTGCGCGGCCGACATGCCGGACGGAATCAGGAACAGGCGCTGAATCTGGAAGGCATGGTCGATCCGGATCGCACCGGCATGGCGCATGTTGGAGGCGACGAGTGCGCGGAACGCCGCCAGGCCCTGCTCCTCCAGCGTGAGAGGGTTGAAGGGGGGCAGACCCCAGTTCTGGCCGGTGGGGCCGAAGGGATCGGGCGGCGAGCCGATCGACAGGCCCGGCGCGAAGCGCTCGGGATTGGACCAGATCTCGGAACCGCCTGCATCGGCCCCGACGGCGAGGTCGCGATAGAGCCCGATGTTCATTCCGGCCGAGCGCGCCCGATCGGACGCCTCGCCGAGTTGAAGATCCGCCAGCCATTGCAGCCATGCGTGGAATGCCACCAGGTCCGCGCTGTCGCGCTCGAAGGCCCGGACCTCGCGCGAACGGGCGTTCCGGTAGGGCTCGGGCCAGTCGCCGAGCCACCAGCGCTCCTCCCTCCGGAAATGCTCCGAGAGGGCTTCGAACGTGGCATGGGCCTGCAGCGCCTCTCCGCCCTTGCGGCGGAACGTTTCGAAGGCGGCGTGATCGCCGCCGTTCTGGAAATCCTCCCAGAGGGCATCGAGAAGCGAACGCTTCAGGTCCCACACCGCCGCATGATCGACGAGCGGTGCATCGCGCAGCGCCGCAAGCCGTTCCTGCATGCCGGAATCGTCGAGGAGCCTGGCGGCGCGGCTTTCCGAGAAGCCTGCCACGGCGACGGGGTTGATGAAGATCGTTTCGAGGAAGAGGCGGGAGGAGGGGGAGTAGGGGGAGATCTTGGTGCGGTCGGCGGAGAAAAGGGCGTGAACCGGGCTGAGGCCGAGGAACGAGGCCCCGAACTCGCCCGTACCGGCCGCAAGATCGGCGACGTCGGTATAGTCGCCGATTCCCTGATTGCGGGCCGAGCGAAGGGAATAGATTTGGGTCGTGGTGCCCCACAGGCGGCCGCCCTCGCGCATGGCGCGCGGTTCCCAGCACCGGCGTGGAGCCGCGATGATCGTCGCCTGCGCCGTCCGGCCCTCGGCCTGAACCTGGAGACGGTGATAGCCCAAGGGAAGCGGGGCCAGCATGATCGTGGCGCCCTCGGCGCCATTCGTCACCTTCGCCCGGCCTTCCCGTGTGGCGCCACCCTCTTCCTGCAGGCGCCAGACGACGGAGCCGCTCGTCACTCCGCGAACGGGAACGGTAAACTGGCGCCCGGATTCGGCCGGTATCAATGCGGGCACGAGACCATTCTTCAGGGCTTCGACACGGCCCAGCGTATCGCGCGCCTCGGCCTCGCTTTCGATTTCCAGTCCGAGCCCTGCGAGAGCGGCTCTCTTCGACTCGAGAGGGGTCTCGATCGTCTTCCCCTCCTGGTCCCGATACCGGTCGGCGACGCCGACCAATGCGGCGATCCGGCGGATGATCTCGTCATGTCCGCTCATCGGGCAGAATCCTTGATGAACATCCCAGTCCAGGATGGCAGACGTGCGCGCCCGCCTTCATGTTCCACGTTGGAACTGCTCCAGATGGCGGAGCCCGTGCTCCCAACCTCCACCTCGGCGGGGCTCTCGCCGAAATTGGCCACGAAGCGCAGCGTGCCGCCTTCATAGCGCCAGACGACATCGAGGAGTCCCGGCTTCGGCTGGGAGCTGCGAGCTTCGATGAAACGCGTCTTGGTCAGCGGGACGACCTCGGCCTGGCGCAGTTCCAGCAACCGGCGCGTTTCAGCCAAAACCTCGGCATGGGGAGACTTGGATCGCTCCTGCCAGTCGAGTTTCGAGCGGGTGAAGGTTTCCTCCAGAGTCGGATCCGGGATCTGGTCATGCCCGCCTTCCGCGAAAGACTTGAAGTTGGCAAACTCGCGACGGCGTCCCTCTCTGACGGCGTTCGACAGGGCCTCGTCTTCTGCGAAGTCGACGAAGTAGAGGAACGGTGTCGAGGCCGCCCACTCCTCTCCCATGTAGAGAAGGGGAATTTGGGGCGAGAGCAGGAGCCCCGCGCGGGCCAGGGCGAGCCGTTCGGGCGAGGCGAGATCCCCAATGCGCTCGCCGAAGGCGCGATTGCCGATCTGGTCGTGGTTCTGAAGGAAGCCGACGAAGGCGGACGGCGGCAGATGGGCGGACGGTTCTCCGCGCGGCTCTCCATCCCGGTGGGCCGATGGTTCTCCCTGATAGGCGAAGCCCTCGGCAAGGCAGCGCCCGAGGCGCTCGACGGGCCGGTCTGCGTAGTCGACGTAGTATCCGTCCGCCTCCCCGGTGAGGAGCGTGTGCCAGCTGTGGTGCAGATCGTCGTCCCATTGGGCGGTGTGCAGGCGTGGACGGCCGCCATCGCGCCCAAGCCAGCGAGCCTCGTTCGCATCGTTCTCGAGCACGAGGTGCACCTCCCGGTTGGGGAGCGCGGCACGGGCCCGCTCGGCGATCTCGGCCAGGATATGCTTCTCGCTGTCGTCGAGAATGGCATGGACCGCGTCGAAGCGCAGGCCGTCCGCATGGTACTCTTCGAGCCAGTAGATGGCGTTGTGAACGAAGAAGTCGCGAACCGCCGTCGCATCCGAGCCGTCGAAGTTGATGCCGGCGCCCCATGGGGTCTGGTGTCGTTCGGTAAAGAACGATTTCGCATAGGCGTGGAGGTAGTTTCCCGATGGTCCGAAGTGGTTGTAGACCACGTCGATGAACACCATGAGGCCCAGTGCATGGGCACGATCCACGAGGCGCTTCAGATCGTCCGGTGTGCCATAGGCGGCATCGGGCGCATAATGCAGGACACCGTCATAGCCCCAGTTGCGGCTTCCCGGGAATTCCGCGAGCGGCAGGAGTTCGATGGCCGTGATGCCCGCGTCGCGCAGGTCTTCGAGCTTGCCCATGAGGCCGGCATAGGTGCCCTCCGGCGTTGCCGTTCCCACGTGCAGCTCGGAGAGAACCGTTTCCTCCCAGGGGCGACCGGTCCAGCTTCCGTCGGACCACGTATAGGCCGCCGGATCGACGACGACGCTTTCGCGGTGGACATCGTCGGGCTGGAAGCGGGACGCCGGATCGGGGACCACAAGGCCGCCATCGATCCGGAACGCGTAGCGGCTTCCGGCCCGCGCCTCGGGCACGGTCAGGCGGTGCCAGCCGCCATCCTCCTGGGTGAGGGGGCGCTCGGCCCCGTCGAGCACCAGGGCAACCTCCTGCGCGGTCGGGGCCCACAATGCAAAACGCACGCCATCATCAGTGATCGTCGCCCCAAAGGGCATCTCATGAACCCGCCGCATCGCGGTTCCCCCACCTGCTAATCGTGTTGAAAGAGAACTAGGGACCGGGGCTTGATCGGGAACATGCCTCCGGGCCGGACAATAAAAGAATTTTCGCGTACGAGCCCTTCGGGCAGGCTGGTGTCGAACACCTGGATCCAGCGGCCGTTCGGGATGTCCTTGGGCAGCTGGAACTTGATCCGTTGAGGCGCGGCGTTGATCAGAAGCAGCAGTCGGTGGCCGTCGGGCGCGTCGTTGCCGAGCTGCATGCCGAAGGTGCGCCTTTCGCCGTCCGCCCAGTCCCTGTCGCCCATTTCGCGCCCCTCCGGCGCAAGCCAGTGCACATCCTTCAGCCCGTCCTCCGACACCGGTGCGCCGCTGAGAAAGGAGTTGCGCCTGAAAGCCATGTAACGGCGGCGGAGCGCGATGAGGTTGCGCACGAAGTCGAGGAGATTCGGGTCCGTTGAGCTGGCCGCCAGCCAGTCCAGCCAGCTTGTCTCGTTGTCCTGAGCGTAGGCGTTGTTGTTGCCCTTCTGGCTGCGGGAGAATTCATCCCCCATCAGAAGCATGGGAACGCCCTGCGAGAAGAAGACCGTGGCCAGCAGATTTCGTTTCATCTGCGCCCGAAGGGACAGGATCTTCGGGTCTTCCGTCGGCCCTTCCACACCCCAGTTCGAAGACAGGTTATGGCCGTGGCCGTCCTTGTTCCCCTCGCCATTCGCCTCGTTGTGGCGCTCGTTATAGCTGACGAGGTCCTGCAGGGTGAAACCGTCGTGCGAGCATACGAAGTTGATGGAAGCATAGGGTGCCCGCCCGGACCACCCATAGATCTCGCGCGAGCCGGTCATGACCCGCGTGAGTTTCGGAAGCTGCTCCGGATCGCCGCGCCAGAAGGCCCTTACCGTGTCCCGGAACTGGTCGTTCCACTCGCTCCAGCCCATCGGGAAGCCGCCGACCCTGTATCCGCCTCCGCCCAGGTCCCACGGTTCGGCGATGAGCTTGACGCGGCTCAGCACCGGGTCCTGTCCGACCGCCCGAAGGAAGCCGGCCCGATGGGAGAAGTCGTACGGCTCGCGCGCGAGGCTCGTCGCCAGATCGAAGCGGAAGCCGTCGATGTGGTAGGTCTCGACCCAGTGGCGCAGGGAATCGAGCACCATCTGCAGCACGCGCGGGTGGTCCAGGTTGACCGTATTGCCGGTGCCGGTCGTGTCCCAGTAGAAGCGGGGATCGGGTGAGAGCTTGTAGTAGCTCGCATTGTCGATGCCCCGGAAGGACAGGGTAGGGCCGAGGTGATTGCCTTCGGCGGTGTGGTTGTAGACCACGTCGAGGAGCACTTCGATCCCTGCTTCGTGCAGAGTCCGAATGGCGCTCTTGAAGCCGAGGATGCCGTCTTCGCCGAGATAGCGAGGCTCGGGCGCGAAAAACGCGAGGGTGGAATAGCCCCAATAGTTGCGAAGACCCTTCTCGACGAGAAACCGGTCGTCCGCGAAGCCATGGATCGGCATCAGCTCGATGGCCGTGACGCCGAGCTTGACCAGATGCTCGACGACCGCAGGATGTCCCAGGGCCGCGTAGGAGCCTCGGACGGGTTCCGGGATGTCCGGGTGCAGCGCAGTCAGCCCCTTCACGTGCGCTTCGTAGATGACCGTATCGGTCCAGGGACGGCGCAGCGGGCGGTCGTCGCCCCAGGGATAGAACGGGTCCTCGACCACGCATTTCGGCATCATCGGGGCGCTGTCGCGCCGGTCGGGCGTCAGATCGCTGCGATGGGCGCCTGAGCGGTAGCCGAACAGGGCATCGTGCCACCGGATCCGGCCGTGGAGCTGCCTCGCATAAGGGTCGATCAGGAGCTTGTGAGGATTGAAGCGGTGGCCGTGCCGCGGCTCGTAGGGGCCGTGCACCCGATAGCCGTAGAGCTGCCCGGGCTTGATGCCTTCCAGATAGCCGTGCCAGATCTGGTCGGTCCTCTGGGGAAGCTGGATTCTTGCCGTCTCATGCCGCCCGGTCGGGTCGTAGAGACAGAGCTCCACAGCAGTGGCATGGGCAGAGAAGAGCGAGAAGTTGACGCCCTTTCCATCCCATGTGGCCCCGAGCGGAAGTGGCGATCCGTCGTCAACCCGGAGCATGGGCGACCCGGTTGCGAGGCCGGCCGCTGCCGCCCCTGTCGCCTTCCGGTGCAGCGGGCAGGTCGTCGCAAAGGGCAGTCAGGAAGCTTCGGCACCAGTTGTCGATTCCGTTCGAGCGCAGCCGGATCATCAGGGCGTTCCAGCGCTCCTTGCGTTCCTCGAGCGGCATCTCGACCGCCCGCGCGATGG
Source organism: Microvirga lenta (assembly GCF_020532555.1). Lineage (GTDB taxonomy): Bacteria > Pseudomonadota > Alphaproteobacteria > Rhizobiales > Beijerinckiaceae > Microvirga > Microvirga lenta. The sequence continues at coordinate 40,377 of NZ_JAJBBR010000015.1, forward strand.
CTGCGGCGGTTGCTTCGGTGTCGTAGGGATTCACGAGGAGCGCGGCATCGAGCTCATGCATGGCCCCGGCGAAGCGAGACAGAACGAGCACGCCGGGATCGTCCGGATCCTGAGACGCGACGAATTCCTTGGCCACGAGGTTCATGCCGTCACGAAGCGGGGTGACGAGGCCGACCCGGGCCATGCGGTAGAGGCCCGCCAGTTGGGTGTGGCCGATGGTCTTGTTCAGGTAGCGGATCGGCGTCCAATCCACTTCGCCGAGATTGCCGTTGGTCCAGCCGGCCTGCTCGGCGATCTCGTGCTGCATCTTCTTGTATTCGGGCACGTCCGAACGGGATTTCGGCGTGACCTGGAGGTAGACGACGCGGTTGCGCAGTTCGGGATTCGAGCGAACGCAGCACGCGAAGGCCTCGATCCGCTGCTTGATGCCTTTGGAATAGTCGAGACGATCGACGCCGATGATCAGGTCGCGGTTGCCCATGCTGGCGCGCATGCGCCGCACCACCGGGTTCCGCTCGGCGCTCGCTGCGGTCTGGGCGAAGGCATCCGTCTCGATCCCGACCGGGAAGGAGCCGATCTTGAACCGGTGGGAATCCACCTGATACTCGCCGTTCCCGACCGGAAACCCGATCCTCTCGCGCATCAGGCACTGCCGGAAGTTCTCGGCGTCCTGCGGAGTGTGGAACCCGACGACATCGTAGGAAGCGAGGCCGTTCAACAGCCGCTCGTACGAGGGCAGGGCGCTCGCGACGTCAGATGGCGGCCAGGGGATGTGGAGAAAGAACCCGATGCGGTTGCGGCACCCGAGCCGGCGGAGTTCCGCTGCCAGTGGGATGAAGTGATAGTCGTGAATCCAGATCGTATCGTCTGCGTTCAGGAGGGGCGCCAAGGCCTCGGCAAAGGTCCGATTCACCCGGAAATAGCCTTCGGTCTGGCTGCGGTCGATCTGCAGGAGATCGAGGCGGTAGTGGCAGATCGGCCAGAGAACCCGGTTGGCAAAGCCGGTGTAGAAAAGGTCGAAATCCTTCTTCAGCACGTCCAGCACGGCGAAGGTGATGTTTCCTGCCTCGACGATGTGAGGCATGTTCTCTGCCCGGTCGACCGTCCTGCCCGACCAGCCGAACCACAATCCGCCCTGCTGCTTGAGAGCGCCCTCCAGGGCGACCGCCAGGCCGCCGGCACTGGAGGTTCCGTCCTTCGTGGGAAGCGGGACCCGGTTCGACACCACGACCAGCCTGCCCGACGGATTGCCTCGGGCGAGTTCCACCCGATCGAGCCTTTCATTCTCCGCGGCTCGAGCCTTGGTGGAGGACTTCATGGAGCTTGGCCGGCGTTGCGGGGGAGTGCCTGAAGGCTCAAACCGGCTGCCCATTGGGTTGTTCATTCGCAAATCGACCATGTGGGAGATTGGTCAAGTTACAACCGCCAGCCGCCGCAGGTGTTCCGCAACGATAAAAAAAGCGTAGCAGTGATGCCGCTAGGATTTTATGGAGGCATCAGGAAATTATATTCGGATGCTGCGGAAGAAAGGTCACATTCGCGCGATAAAGCAGAAGCTTGACAGGATCAGTCACTGCTTTCCCAATTGACAGAAAGGCCGAAGCAATTTCTGACGATTCCGAGCTTCGACCTATCACACGTCAGGCCAGAGACCAGCGAGGACACAACGATGATCGATCTAGAGCAGAAGATCCGCGAGCGGGCTTATCACATTTGGGAGCAGGAGGGCCGTGTCGACGGTCGCGCCGAAGAGCATTGGCAGATGGCCAAGCTCGAGCTGGCAAGCCTCGACGAGACCCCGGCTGCGGCGCTTGAAGTGGCTGCCGAGCCGGCAAAGAAGAAGGGCCGCACGGCGAAGCCGAAGGCCGTTGCCGCTGTGCCGGCAGCCGCTGCCGCGCCTGCGCCGCGCCGCCGTCGTGCTGCGGCGACGCTGCAGTAAGCTCCGTGCCTGACGGCATCGAAGGGCAGGGCGCATTGCTCACGATGCCCTGCCCTCGGTGCTGATATTGGTCGTGACCCGGCGCAGGTCCCTTGCGCCGGGTTTTTCATGCGGTGTCGCGGGCAGGATCGGCGCTTCGCAGAGTGCTCGCGTGAGCATGGCCGCGCTCGTACCAGCCCTGGCTGCGGTTCACGATCCATACGACCGAGAGCATGACCGGGACCTCGATCAGAACCCCTACCACCGTTGCGAGGGCGGCCCCCGAGTTGAAGCCGAACAGGCTGATCGCCGCCGCAACCGCAAGCTCGAAGAAGTTGCTCGCGCCGATCAGCGCAGAGGGGCCCGCGACGCAGTGCTGCTCGCCCGCGATGCGGTTCAGCAGGTAGGCGAGACCCGAATTGAAATAGACCTGGATCAGGATCGGCACGGCCAGCAATGCGATGACGATCGGCTGGGCCAGGATCTGCTCGCCCTGGAAGCCGAAGAGCAGCACCAGGGTCGCAAGAAGGGCGACGAGCGACAGCGGCTGCAGAACGCGGAGCAGGCCGGCGAGGGCGGCTTCACCGCCCCTCGCCAGGAGGCGCCCTCTCAGGAACTGCGCCAGCACCACGGGAATGACGATGTACAGCACCACCGAGAGGACGAGCGTGTCCCACGGAACGGTGATGGCGGACAGGCCGAGCAGGAGGCCGACGATCGGCGCGAAGGCGACGACCATCACCACATCGTTCAAGGCCACCTGACTCAGGGTGAAGTGCGGCTCGCCCCTGGCCAAATGGCTCCACACGAACACCATGGCCGTACATGGCGCCGCCGCCAGGATGATCAGCCCGGCGATGTAGGAATTGATCTGGTCCGCAGGCAGATAGGGCCTGAACAGATAGCCGACGAAGAGCCATGCCAGTGCGGCCATCGAGAACGGCTTCACGGCCCAGTTGATGAAGAGGGTGACGCCGATCCCGCGCCAGTGCTCTCGGACCCGTCCCAACGAGGCGAAGTCGATCTTGATCAGCATCGGCACGATCATGAGCCAGATCAGAGCCGCGACAGGGAGATTGACCCGGGCGATCTCCAGCCCGCCGACGGCTTGGAACAGGTCTGGGAACGCATGGCCGAGTGCAATGCCGGCGACGATGCAGAGGGCGACCCAGAGGGTCAGATATCGTTCGAAAACGGACATGGCTCTCCCTCACCCATTCGCCGCGATGTCCGCGGGCGCGCCGTTATCCGCACCCGCGCCGGACTTTCCGATCTCCCGCAGTTTCTCCTGAAGCGCGAGATGGTCGATGGAGCTGATGGGAAGCGCCAGGAACAGCTCGATCCGTCGCCGGAGCATGCGATAGGCCTCGTCGAAGGCGAGGGCGATCTGAGCCTCCGACCCTGTAACCGCGGCTGGGTCGGGAATGCCCCAATGGGCGGTGGCCGGGCGGCCTGGCCACACCGGGCAGGCTTCATTGGCAGCGCTGTCGCAGACGGTGAACACGAAATCCATGACCGAGGCGCCCGGCTCGGCGAACTCGTCCCAGCTCTTCGAGCGCAAAGCCGAAACATCATGCCCGAGATTGCGCAGGAGGTTGATGGCGTACGGATTGACCGTTCCGCGCGGCTGGCTGCCGGCGCTGTAGGCGCGAAAACGTCCTTCGCCCAACTGGTTCAGAATAGCCTCCGCGAGAACGGAACGGGCCGAATTGGCCGTGCAGAGGAAAAGGACGTTGTAGACGCGATCAGCCATCGGCAGGCTCCTTCGGAGGGCAGCAGGGTATGAGGTCTTCCATCAGCGGGGCGCACACTGCGGGATGTCCGCCACAGCAATCCTTGAGGAGAAAGGTCGCCACTTCCCGGAAACGAGCCAGATCGGCCCGGTAGATGATCGAGCGGCCCTGGCGCAGTGAGCGGACGAGCCCCGCCCTGGATAATATTCCTAGATGAGACGACATCGTGTTGTGCGGAACGGCGAGCTGGCGGGCAATGTCGCCGGCCTGAAGCCCACCGGGCTCGTGCTTCACGAGGAGCCGGAAAACTTCGAGGCGCGTGGACTGGGCCAGGGCGGCAAGGGACAGGATGACTGCTTCTGATTCCATATGTCGAGACTTATCGACATATCGCGCGCTCGGCAAGTTCCATGTGCGGAGCGGGAGCAAGCCCAGCGGACCGGCGCCGTTGGCGTCAGGCCATGTGAGCGCCGGGATCGGTTCTCAGCTCAACGCCAGCGAATTCGCCTTGGTCGCGTGCAAGCTCATCTGCAGCGAAGGGCAGGTCGGTTCGATTGGCGGGAACGGATCCGCAGTTCGTCGTGGTCAGGTGGCTTGCGATGCGGGATGCCGGAGCGCTCGGGCTTCCGGGGCAGAGGTGCCCGCGCCTCTATACGTAATTCGCATAAGATATATTATGGAACTAAAATTGATGTGCGGCAGGAAGGACTTGTCCAGATCCGGCCTTTCATGAAGGCGGTCCCCGGTTTCAGGAGCCCGGTGCGTCCGCCGGAACATCCCGGCCTATCTGCACGAATCCACTTCCACCTCCAGGCCGTCATAGGCCGGCTCGATGTGCGGCGGCAGTTCGCTGCGGAGCGTCTCGTAGTCCAGATCCGTGTGCAGGTTCGTCAGGATGGCCCGCTTCGGCTTGACCTGCTCGATGAGGCTGAGCGCCTCCGAGACGGAAAAGTGCGTTGGATGCGGCGTGTAGCGCAGTGCGTCCAGGATCAGTACGTCGAGGCCCTCCAGATGGCGCATGCTGGCCTCGGGCATCTCGCTCACGTCCGGGGCATAGGCGATGTTCCCGAAACGGAAGCCGAAGACGCCGATGTCGCCGTGGATCATCCTGAACGGCACGGCATGGACCCGTCCGCCTGGGCCGGAGATCACCGTCTCGACATCCTCGTCGAGACGATGGGCTTCGAGAATGGGCGGATAGCCGCTTCCCGGCGGCGTCTCGAAGCAGTAGCCGAACCGCATCATCATCAGCTCGCTCGTCATGCGGCCGGCGTAGATCGGCATCCTCCGGCGCATGGCGATGACCAGCGGGCGGAGATCGTCGATGCCGTGCACATGATCGGCATGTTCGTGCGTGAACAGCACCGCATCCAGGCGCTTCACGTCCGCATCCAGGAGCTGTTCCCGGAGGTCTGGCGACGTATCCACCAGAACGCTCGTCGTGCCGTCTTGACCGATCCGCTCGACGAGAACCGAGCAGCGCCGGCGCCGGTTCTTCGGGTTCGTCGGGTCGCAGGCGCCCCAGCCGGCGCCGACGCGGGGCACGCCGCCGGAAGATCCGCAGCCGAGGATCGTCAGTCGCAAGGTCATGCCGCCGCTTGCCTGTCTGCCTCGGCCGCCTTGGAGAAGAGCCGGTAGAAATTGGCGGTGGTGATGTCGGCGATCTCGGCCTCCGTTGTGCCCACGACCTCCGCCAGCACCCGGGCCGTATGAGCCACATAGGCGGGCTCGTTGGTCTTGCCCCGGAACGGCACCGGCGCGAGGTAGGGCGCGTCGGTCTCGACAAGCAGCCGGTCCTTGGGCACCGAGGCGGCGATGCGGCGGATTTCCTCCGAGTTCTTGAAGGTCAGAATGCCCGAGAAGGACACGTAGAGCCCGAGTTCGACCCCGACCTCGGCCAGTTTCGCACCTGACGAGAAGCAGTGGAGCACGGCTGTGAAGCGCCCTCGCCCCATCTCCTCGGAGACGATCCGGATCATGTCCTCGTCGGCGTCCCGTGCGTGGATGACAAGCGGCAGTCCCGTTTGCCGGGACGCAGCGATATGCGTGCGGAAAACCTGCTGCTGCACCTCCCGCGGGCTCTTGTCGTAATAGTAGTCGAGACCGGCCTCTCCGATGGCGACGCAGCGGGAATGGGCCGAGAGTTCCACCAGCCGTTCCGCCGGCACGTCCGGCTCAAGGGCGGCGTTGTGGGGATGCGTTCCGACCGTGAAGAAGACGCTCGTATGCGCTTCCGAAAGATCCCGGTAGGTCTCGAACCGCGAGACATGGGTCGAGATCGACACCATCCGGCCGATGCCCGCGTCCGCGGCGGCGGCGAGCACATCGGGGAGGCGGGTCTGGAGGTCAGGGAAGTCGAGATGGCAGTGGCTGTCGATCAACATGATGGAAGGCGCCCTCCTCTTCCGACGCCTTGTAGAGGAAATCCACCCATAAAGCCGTTCGGGTCCCCTCGTCTACCGAGGGTCTCATCCGATGGCGGATGCCTGTTGAGAATCGTCCTTGGCTTCGTGCTGCCGCATCCGGCGCATTCTCTCCTGGTGGCGGCGGATGGGCGGCTCGTCGTAATCCTGAGGCCGCGCCACGGGCACCGTGAGGCAGACGCTCTGCGCCGGAAGGACGTCGCACCAATCCTCAATCAGCTGCTTGTAGCAGCGGCCCACAGGGCGGATGTTGCGATCGAGATCGTAAAGCCCGACCGGCGTGACCCGGTTGTTTTCCTCCCGCAGGGCCACGTCCCAGTCCATCTGGTCCGTCAGCGAGTACCAGGTGAACCCGACGATGGGCACGCCGGTATTGCGGACCCGCAGGACGTTGGCCCATTGCTTCCAAAGCCAGTTCACCGCCTCGTCGCCGCGAGGACCCTCCATGAGGTTCGTCTCGGTGTGCATGACCGGCAGCTTGTAGCGGTCGTAGTACTGCCGGGTGATTTCGTCGTAACCGAAGACGTCGCCGGAGGCGGTGGCCGTGCCGTCCGCCTTCACCCGATGCTCGTTTGTGACGTAGTAGTCGTTTCCCATGATGCAGTGGTGGCGCAGGGACGAGCGCGTCAGGAAGAAATGGTACTCGTCCCGGGTCATGCCGTTGTCCATGAGGAACTCGTACATCTCGGAATCGACGCGGCGGCCGTAATTGAGGTCGAGCGACAGGAAACGCCTCGCGTTCATGATCTCCGCCGGCTTGATGGCCGCCGGGTTCTCGGCGTGGAAGTACTCGGTCGATTCGCTCTGGATGAAGATGGCGTCCGGCCGGACCTTCAGGATGCGTTCCATGGCCAGGACATTGCCCTTGACCAGGTGCTTGAGGGCCGTGACGAAAGCCCGGTCACTCCGCATCTGCTCGTTCCACCAGCCATAGGCCGCCGAGAACGTGGCGCAGATGAACATCTCGTTGATGGGGGTGTAGAGCTGCACCCAGGGGAACCGGCGGGCGAAATCCTCCGCGTAGGCGGCGAAAAGCTCCGGAAAGTCAGGGTTCTGGAAGTTGCCGATCCAGTCGGGAACGCCGAAATGGCAGAGGTCGACGATGGGAATGATGTTGCGGCGCCCGATCTCGCCGAACGTCATGTCCGCGAAGGACCAGTCGTAGCGGCCGGGGCCCACGAAGGTGGTGTGGAGGGGCGGACCATAGCGCAGGACCTCCAGATCGAGCTCCTTGAGGAGCTCGAAATCGGTCCTCCAGTGCTCGTAGTGGCCGCACTTCTCCATCTGGTCGATGCGCGTGCGGCCGTTGTTGATGGTCGGGATGCTGTTCTCGATCCCGGTCGCGAACATGAAGGTGGTGAACATATTCCGCTTCCGCCGAAGACCCGAAGGTCCGTCAAAGCGGAAGCATTCAGGACGCCTCCGCCTCGATGTAACGCGGAAAGATCGGCGCAGGTTGCGGGAGCGCCGTTCCGGCGGCCAGCCGGTTGTCCGGCCCGACCATGGCGACGACCCTGTCCTCCGGCGCCACCGCCAGCAGATCGAGCAGCTTGGCCGCGGCCTCGGGCACGAAGGGCTGGGCCAGGATGCCGACGGCTCGCAGAACCTCGGCCGTGACGTACAGCACCGTCGCCATGCGGGCGGGGTCGCTCTTGCGCAGGACCCAGGGCTCCTGGGAGGCGAAGTACCGGTTGGCCTCCGCAACGACCGCCCAGATTTCCGACAGGGCCGAGTGGACGGCGAAGTCCTTCATGGCCGCCCTCGCCTTCCCCGGCAGCCCGTCCGCGAGCCAGAGCATGTCGCGGTCGGCCTGGGTGAACTCGCCCGGGCTCGGCACGGACGCTTCGCAGTTCTTGGCGATCATCGAAAGCGAGCGCTGCGCCAGGTTGCCGAGGTCGTTCGCCAGATCCGCATTGATGCGGTTGACGATGGCCTCATGCGAGTAGTTTCCGTCCTGCCCGAAGGGCACCTCGCGCATGAAGAAATAGCGAAGCTGATCGACGCCGTAGGTGTCGGCAAGCTCGAACGGATCGATCACGTTGCCGACGGACTTGGACATCTTCTCCCCGCGGTTGAACAGGAAGCCGTGCCCGAAGACGCGCTTGGGCAGGGGCAGGCCCGCGGACATGAGGAAGGCGGGCCAGTAGACCGTGTGGAAGCGGACGATGTCCTTGCCGATGATGTGCACGTCCGCCGGCCAGTAGTGCCAGCGCGGATTGCTCTCGTCCGGGAAGCCGCAACCGGTCACGTAGTTGTTGAGGGCATCCACCCAGACGTACATGACGTGCTTCGGGGCGCCGGGGACCGGCAGGCCCCAGTTGAAGGTCGTGCGGCTGATCGAAAGATCCTGCAGGCCGGAGCGCACGAAGCTGACGATCTCGTTGCGACGGGTATCGGGCCCGATGAAATCCGGGTTGGCCTTGTAGTGTTCGAGCAGCCGGTCCTGATAGGCGGAGAGGCGGAAGAAATAGCTCTCCTCCTCGATCCATTCGACAGGCGTGCCGGTCGGGGCGCGCCAACTTCCATCGGGCTGCTTGGTCAGCTCGCTCTCGTCGTAATAGGCCTCGTCCCGCACGGAGTACCAGCCGGAATATTTCGACAGATAGATATCCCCGGACTCCTCCATGCGCCGCCACAGCTCGTGGGTCGACGGCAGATGGTCGGGATCGGTCGTGCGGATGAACCGGTCGTAGGAGCAGTTGAGCCGGTCGGCCATGGCCTTGAACTTGGCGGCCATCTCGTCGACGAAGGCCTTCGGGGTCGTCCCGTTCCGGTCGGCGGTCTGCTGGATCTTCAGGCCGTGCTCGTCGGTGCCGGTCATGAAGAACACGTCGAACCCGTCGATGCGCTTGAAGCGGGCGATCGCGTCGGACGCGACGATCTCGTAGGCATGTCCGATATGGGGAGCCCCGTTCGGATAGGAGATGGCCGTGGTGATGTAGAATTTCTGCTTGTCGGCCATGTGGAAACCCTAAAGTCGTTACCCTTGAAGCGCGCCTGTACCCGCCTGCTGCTGCGGCTTACGCCGTTCGCCGAACCGCGTCGGCAAGATCGTCGAACAGCGAAAGAATGAAAGGCCGGCGATCGAGGTTGAACACGTCGATCTCGCGCGCCATGCGGGCGATCTTCTCACACACCTCCACCAAAGGCGCAAGGCGCGCGGCGCCGAGCCCCGCATTCTCGCGCAGCCTGTCGGTCACCCAACGCTGGACGGTTTCCAGGGTGAGCTCGTAGCTGTCTTCCGCATCCCGCTTCGAGAGAGCTTCGGCAAGGGCATGGACCTGCCTGGTGTCGGTCCTGGGCAGACCGGCGAGGAGCCTCTGGATCTGGTCGATGAAGGACACCTTGTCGGCATCCAGCAATTCGAGCGTCCGGCGGACGGAGCCCTCCCCGTACCGCAGGGCCTGATCGACCACCTCTCCGGGGACCTCGGTCCAGGGGGATCCGAGGGAGGCGATGACGGACCGGATGTCGCCGTCCTCCAGCGGGCGCAGCAGGAGGCGGCGGCAGCGCGAGCGGATGGTGGGAAGCACGCGCTGAGGGGCGTGGCTGACGATCAGGAACAGGGAGCGCGGCGGAGGCTCCTCGATCATCTTGAGCAGGGCGTTGGCGCTCGAGATCGTCAGGTCCTCGGCACTGTCGACGATGCAGACCCGGTAGCCGCCATCGGCGGCAGTCGAGCCGAACATGTTCAGCGCCCGGCGCACCGCATCCACGGGAATGGTCGCGGAGGCAGCCTTCTTGTCCGTTGCAGGAGCCCGGCGAAGCACCGCCAGATTGGGGTGCGACATGGCCGCGACCTGGCGCGAGACTCCCGTATCGCGCGCCACGTCCAGGCTTGCGAGGTTCGGATTGCCGCTCCGGCCCGGATCGAGGACGGTGCGGGCCACCCGGTAGGCGAGGGTCGCCTTGCCGATTCCCTGGGGGCCGCCGATCAGCCACGCATGATGCAGACGTCCGCTGCGGAGGCCCTCGATGAATGCCCCCTCGCCTTCGCGGTGCCCGTAGAAGGCGAACTGCTCCCTCGGATGGGGAGCGCCTTCGAGCTGATCGGGCTCGACGGCCTCGGCATCGTCACGCGACATCGAGCGGCCTCGTGATGTTCCTGGCGAGCTTCGGGAGGCGCTCGCTCACGCTCGACCAGATGATCTCCTCGACCTCGTCGGCGGGGCGGTCCGCGTGGATCACGACACAGCGGTCCGGGTAGGCTCGGGCGATGGTGAGGAAAGCCTGCCGGAGCGCCTGATGGAACGAGAGGTCCTCCTCCTCGAAGCGGTCCGCGCCCTCCCCTTTGCCGGCACGCCTGGCGCTGGCCCGGGACAGGCCGACCTCGGCCGGCACGTCCAGAATGAAGGTGAGATTGGGGCTGACCCCTTTCAGGGTGACTCTCTCCAGGCTGTCGATCAGGCCGGAATCGAGATCGCCGAGGGCGCCCTGATAGGCGCGCGTGGAATCGGCGAAGCGGTCGCACAGCACATGGGTTCCGCTCTTGAGGGCGGGCTCGATGGTCTTGTCGAGGTGGTCGATGCGGGCAGCTGCGAAAAGCAGGGCTTCCGCGAAGGGGCCGAGCCGCTTGGCCTGACCGCTCAGGATGAAGGAGCGGATCTGCTCGGCATAGGCGGAGCCCCCCGGCTCGCGGGTGACGACGACGGGGTGGGAGAGCTGTTCCAGCCGGCGGCGGAGCCGCTCGATCTGCGTCGACTTTCCGGCCCCCTCCCCGCCTTCGAATGTGATGAAATAGCCGGCCATCAAATATTATCGACAACACTCGAAAACGCGCGGCGGACCCAGCCCGTGCTCATCTCCAGGAGCCCGTCCAGCGCGCGCTGGCTGAGGGTGCCCACCTGGACGTCGGCATCGGCATAGAGGGGCATCTCGAGAGCCCTGGTGTCGCCGCGGTCGACCTGGATACGGGCCACTTCGGTTCCCTTCTGGATCGGAGCCTTCAACGGTCCCGTATAGACGATTCGGGCGGTGACCCGCTCCTCTTCACCGCGATTGACGAGTACCCGAACCGGCTTCTTAGCGACAAGCGGCAGCGAGCGCCGGTCGCCGCCGTAAACGGGAATTTCCCCAACCACCTGGCCCTTGTCGAAGAGCTGACGCGACTCGAAGGCGCGGAAGCCCCATTCCAGGAGCTTGCGGGTCTCGTTGGCACGATCCTTGGAGCTCTTGAGGCCGTTGACCGCGAGGATGAGGCGCTGCCCGTTCTGAACGGCGGAGGCGACGAGGCCGTAGCCGGATTCGTTGATGTGGCCGGTCTTGAGGCCGTCCGCGCCGATATCCATGGCGAGCAGAGGATTGCGGTTCTGCTGGCGGATCTTGTTCCAGGTGAACTCGCGTTCCGCGAAGATCTGGTAGAGGTCGGGATAGGTCTCGATGATGTGAAGCGCGAGCTTCGCCAACTCCCTGACCGTCACCTTCTGTTCGGGGTGCCCATAGCCGGTAGCGTTGCGGAAGGTCGATTGGGTCAGGCCCAGTTCCTTCGCCCTCTGGTTCATGCGGCGGGCGAAGTTCTCCTCCGTCCCCGAAAGTCCCTCGGCGATGGCGATCGCGGCATCGTTACCGGACTGCACGATGATTCCGCGCAGAAGGTCTTCTACCCGAACACTGCTGTTGACCTTGGCGAACATGGCGGACCCGCCCGAGGCCGCCCCGCCGGTGCGCCAAGCGTTCTCCGAGACGGTGAACTCGGTGTCCATGGTCAGCCGGCCGTTCTTCAACTCGTTGAAGACGATCTCGACCGTCATGATCTTGGCCATGCTCGCGGGCGCCACCGGCTCGTCCGCGTTCTTCTCGAACAGCACGGCCTCCGAATCCGCATCGATCAGGATGGCGGTCGGTGCAAGCGTCTGGAAGTTCTGAGCCCGCGCGGCCTGCGGCAAACCGGCCGCCAGGGTCATCGCGCTGAACAGAAGACCGAAGGTGATCGCTATCTGACGGATATGAAATTGACGCATCGTAAAGAATTCCAAGCTCTTCCGTTAGGAGAGAGGGAATCTGTGGCGCGTCAAGCACAAATCAACGCCGGAGCGGAGGATGCCCTGTGGACGCCCTCCTCCGTGTGTCAGCGCACGAACCGCGATTGATCGAGCGTGCTGAAGCCGTTGCTCTTCTGGAAACCGGGCTTCGAGGCTGCCGGCGCCGTGTAGTAGAGGCCGGCCAGGACCGGGCGCGAAGGCGGCAGCGCCTGCGAGCCGAGGCTGGCCACGGGGACCGGCGTGGCGGCGCTGGGGATCGTCCCCAGATCGAAGGGCCGCTCCGGCGGAAGCGGGACCGAACCTGCCATCGGGGCCCGGGCCGCGCCGGCGGAGGCGAGGGTCTGCGGTGCCGCGGACGGAGCGCGGGGCGTTTCGTCCGCCCCATCGGCGGGCTCGTAGCTGCGCAGAGGAATGGTCTGCCGGGGGGCGTTCGGCCGCGGGGTCGCCTCGGCGATCATGGTCGGGGCCGTGTTGGTCAGCGTCGCCGGCATGCCGTCGGTCCGGAGGCTCGCCAGGAGAATCCGGTCGTCGCTGCCGTTGGTCGAGGCGCGGCCGACATACTCTACTTTCACCCGTGCGGTGCCCTGGCGTTTGAAGCCGAGGGCCATCGCCGCCCGTTCGGAGACGTCGATGATGCGGTTGCCGTGGAAGGGGCCGCGGTCGTTCACGCGGACGATCATCGAGTGACCGTTCTGCATGTTCGTCACGCGGGCATAGCTCGGCAGCGGCATCGTCGTATGGGCGGCGGCAATCGAATCGCGGTCGAAGATCTCGCCATTGGCGGTCATGCGGCCATGGAAGTTCGGGCCGTACCAAGACGCCAGTCCTTCCCGCTCATATTCGGGATTTTCCTTGGGCATATAGGTGCGGCCCGCCACGGTATAGGGCTTGCCCACCATCCGGCGTCCGCCGCCCTTCGGAACGGGCTTTCCGTCAGCAACGACCTTCGGGCTCGGGGCGACGCCGTATTTGGGATCGATTCCACCACGGACGTTGGAGGAGCAATTGGCCACGGTCAGCGCAATGGCGGTAACGCCTGCGATACGAAGAAGAGCCAAATGATTGAACGAGGCGGCGCGCGCCATCAGCTCCGTCGAACCGGTGCGATTCCAATGCATGTCGTCTTGCATCCCCTCACCCGCACTTCTGCGGCGGCCCGGAGTCTGTCCGAAACTTCCCGCCAGAGTGCTTTCTGGTGCTTAAAAAGAAGTTAAACGGCAGCGCTTGTCAATGGTCACGCTTAGGAAAGCGATATTTTGTTTCAAATCCGTTATTGTCACGGTTAATCCGTGGCTTGTTCGTATCCGTTGATTTATCGCCTGAGGAAACGTCCCTGCGTTACGGCCAGGTCGGTTGACGACATGGGCCGGATTCCCTCGCACTTCCTGTTTCCGGCTCATGCGGCAGCCGTGGGCGAATTGTTTCGTCGAATCAGAGGTTTGACGAGAACCGTTGCAGCTCGGCGTTGAGCTGTGGCGCTCCTCCATGAGGGCTGCCTTAACCACGTCTTCCGCCGGCGCGGCAATTTGGCTCCGGCCACTGCGACCCGGGCCGTTCGCCTCGTCCGCCACGGGATGAAGATGCTGTGAGTTGACGGGACTGGGCCTGCGGCCTTAGACAGCCTCCAACCATGAGAGCGAAGGCCTGCGCGAGCAGGCCACATCATCTCCGGAGAGGTGGCCGAGTGGTTTAAGGCAGCGGTCTTGAAAACCGCCGTAGGTGCAAGCCTACCGTGGGTTCGAATCCCACCCTCTCCGCCATGATTTCGCGCCGATGCGGCCTTAGGCGGGCGCCTTGCGGATCTCAGTACAAGCTTTTTAGAGTGGATTTGGCGGATGAATGCTCCCGCGCCGAAAGTCTCGTTCGTGTCCCTGGGCTGCCCGAAGGCCCTTGTCGATTCCGAGCGCATCATCACCCAGTTGCGTGCCCAGGGCTACGAGCTGACCAAGAAACACGACGGGGCCGATGTGGTCATCGTCAACACCTGCGGCTTCCTGGACAGCGCCAAGGCCGAGTCGCTCGAGGCGATCGGCGAGGCCATGGCCGAGAACGGCAAGGTCATCGTGACCGGCTGCATGGGGGCCGAACCGGAGCAGATCCGCGACCAATTCCCCAACGTCCTCGCAATCACCGGTCCTCAGGCCTACGAGTCCGTGGTCACGGCGGTGCACAAGGCCGCCCCGCCCGCGCACGACCCGTTCGTCGATCTGGTGCCGCCCCAGGGCGTGAAGCTCACGCCGCGCCACTACGCTTACTTGAAGATCTCCGAAGGCTGCAACAACCGCTGCACCTTCTGCATCATTCCCAAGCTGCGCGGCGATCTCGTCAGCCGCCCCATCGGCGACGTGCTGCGCGAGGCGGAGAAGCTGGCCCGGGCGGGCGTCAAGGAACTCCTGGTCATTTCGCAGGATACCAGCGCCTACGGCCTCGACATCAAGTACCAGCCGAGCCTGTGGAAGGACCGCGAGGTCCGCACCCGGTTCTATGAACTCGCCAAGGAACTGGGCGACCTCGGCATGTGGGTCCGGATGCACTACGTCTATCCCTACCCGCATGTGGACGAGGTCATCCCGCTCATGGCGGAGGGCAAGATCCTGCCCTACCTCGACATTCCCTTCCAGCACGCCTCGCCGAGTGTTCTGAAATCCATGCGCCGCCCCGGCAACCAGGAGAAGACCCTGGAGCGCATTAGGAAATGGCGCGAGATCTGCCCGGACCTCGCGATCCGCTCCACCTTCATCGTCGGCTTCCCCGGCGAGACGGAAGAGGACGTGAATTTCCTGATGCAATGGCTGAAGGACGCGAAGATCGACCGCGCCGGCTGCTTCCAGTACGAGCCGGTCCAGGGCGCACCCGCCAACGACATCGCCAATCCGGTTCCCCCGGAGGTGAAGGAGGAGCGCTGGCACCGCTTCATGCAGACCCAGCAGAAGGTCAGCGCCAAGCTGCTCAAGGGCCGCGTCGGCAAGACCCTGCCGGTCATCATCGACGAGCCGGGGGCGACGGTCGCCACCGGGCGGACCAAGTACGACGCGCCCGAGATCGACGGCGTGGTCTACGTGGCGGCCAGCCGGCCGCTGAAAGCCGGCGAGATCGTGGACGTCAGGATCGAGCGCTCGGACGAGTACGACCTGCACGGAACGGCCGTCTGACCGCCGCCCTCGTCATACCGTGACGATCTGGGAGCTCCGTATGGTGTGGACCTCGGCAGTTCTCAGGTCGTCCCGGGCGCGGGCCAGGGACCCGTTCGTGTCGATGGCCCGCGAGGCGTCCTCGATCACGTAGGTGTCGAAACCGGCGGCCTTCGCGTCCAGCGCCGTCCAGTGAACGCAGAAATCGAGGGCGAGGCCCGTGCAGAAGACGCGCCGGAAGCCCCTCTCCTTCAGATAGCCGGCCAATCCCGTCGAGGTCTTCCGGTCGGCCTCGATGAAGCCCGAATAGCTGTCGATCTTCGGATCGTAGCCTTTCCGGATGACGAGCTGGGCGTGCGGGATATGGAGATCCCGTGAAATCTCGGCGCCCGGCGTGGCCTGGATACAGTGATCCGGCCAGAGAACCTGCGGGCCGTAATCCAGCTCGATCACCTCGAAGGGCGTCCTGCCCGGATGGCTTGACGCGAAGGATGTGTGGCCCGGAGGGTGCCAGTCCTGCGTCGGCAGAACATGGCGGAATGCCTGCGCCAGCCGGTTGATGGGAGCGATCACCGCGTCCCCGTCCGGAACGGCGAGAGCGCCGCCCGGCAGGAAATCGTACTGAACGTCGGTCACGATGAGGATGTCGGTCTCGGTCGGCGTCAACGTCGTCTCGCTGATCATCTCACCTTCTGCCGGTCTGCGGTTGCGGCGCCAGGATGGCCGGATTCGGGACAAGAAAAAAGGCGGCCGATCACTCGGCCGCCTCCTGTATGCGCGGAACCGACGCTTATTGCGGCAGCGTGTCGTCGATGCCCATCACGTAGAAGTTCATGCCGAGAATCTGCTCGTCCGAAAGGGCGCCGTTGCCCTTGCACTCCACCTCTGTGCCGTCCTGCTTCACGATGGGGCACTTGAACGGGTTGAGCTTGCCGGACTTGATCGCGGCCTCGG
The DNA here is from genome assembly GCF_020532555.1 of Microvirga lenta. GTDB lineage: Bacteria > Pseudomonadota > Alphaproteobacteria > Rhizobiales > Beijerinckiaceae > Microvirga > Microvirga lenta. The sequence continues at coordinate 56,517 of NZ_JAJBBR010000015.1, forward strand.
TCTCCTCGGCCATCTTCTTCACGTCGTCGGGCATGTTCTTGTAGGGAGCCATGACGACCATGCCGGCATCCAGGCCGCCCCAGGTGTCCTGAGACTTCCAGGTCCCGTCGAGAACCGCCTTGGCGCGGTCCACATAGTACTTCGACCAGTCGTCGATGATGGCGGTGAGCTGCGCCTTCGGGGCGAAGCGCTCCATGTCGGAAGCCTGACCGAAGCCCAGCTTGCCGCGCGCCTCAGCCGCCTGCAGAGGGGCCGGGCTGTCCGTGTGCTGGGCGATCACGTCCACGCCCTGGTCGAGGAGCGCCTTGGCCGCGTCGGCCTCCTTGGCGGGATCGTACCAGGAATTCGCCCAGACCACCTTGAGCTTGATGTTCGGGTTCACGGACTGAGCGCCGAGGAAATAGGCGTTGATGCCCGCCACCACCTCGGGGATCGGGAAGGCGCCCACATAGCCGATGGTGCCGGTCTTGGACATCTTGCCCGCGATCTGACCGATGATGTAGCGGCCCTCGTGGAACTTGGCGGCGTAGGTGGACACGTTCGGGGCGCGCTTGAAGCCGGTCGCGTGCTCGAACTTGACCTTGGGATAACGCTTGGCGACCTTCAGGGTCGGCTCCATGAAGCCGAACGAGGTCGTGAAGACCAGGTCGTGGCCGGTACGGGCGAGCTGCTCGATGGCGCGCTCGGAATCGGCCTCCGGCACGCTTTCCACAAAGGTGGTTTCGACCTTGTCGCCCAGGGCCTTCTCGATGGCCTGGCGACCCACATCGTGCTGATAGCTCCAGCCGTGGTCGCCCACCGGACCGACATAGATGAAGCCGACCTTGATCTTGTCCTTCGGCTGCGCAACCGCGCCGCCCGAGACCACCGCCAGGGCTGCCGCCCCGACCGCGATGCCGATGAGACTCCGTGAAAACATATTTACTCCCCTAGGGTTAGGTTCCGATCATCCGTTGCAGGTCCAGGCATTCCTGGCAAGTATCCGGATGCTCACAATATCATCACATTGATTACCGGTCAGGCACGAATGGCAAGCCCAGGGATCCGGGCGCTCCGATAGCCCGGCCGCGCCGGATGGACAGGAGCAGCAGGGCAAGGATCGTAGCCACGTAGGGCACCGCCGACAGCACCTGCGAAGGGACGCCGAACTGGGCGGCCTGGGCGTGCAGCTGAAGCACGGTCGCAGCCCCGAAGATGTAGGCGCCGATCAGCGCCCAGCCGGGCCTCCAGGCGGCGAAGACGACGAGCGCCAGGGCGATCCAGCCGCGGCCTGCGGTCATTCCCGGAGACCAGAAGCGGGTATAGACGAGGGCGAGATACGCCCCCGCGAGACCCGAGCAGGCGCCGCCGAACAGGATCGCCAGGAAGCGCACCCGCCAGACCGGAAGGCCGAGACCGTGGGCGGAGCCGTGGTTCTCGCCGATGGAGCGGAGCATCAGGCCGGAGCGGGTCCTGTTCAGGTAGTAGGCCACGAAAATCGTGAGGGCGATGGACGCGTAGACGAACAGATCCTGCTCAAAAAAGAGGCGGCCGACCACGGGCAGATCGCTAAGAACCGGAATGTCCACAGGAGGCACCGGGTCGCGACGTGCGCCCACGAAGGGGGCGCCGATGAGGCCGGCCAGACCCAGCCCGAGAATGGTCAAGGCAAGCCCCGAGCCGACTTGGTTCGCGGCGAAGCCCAGGACCACGAGGGCAAAGAGAGCCGCCATGAGGGCGCCGGCCAGGATGCCCGCCGCAACGCCCAGGAGCGTGGAGTCGAAAGTGACGGCCGCGGCGAAGCTGCAGGCGGCCCCCATGGCCATCATGCCCTCGACCCCGAGGTTGAGGACGCCGGAGCGCTCCGTCACCAGCTCTCCCAGAGCGGCGATGAGGAGAGGTGTCGAGGCGGTGACGATCGTCAGCAGAATGGCTTCGAAGGTGGTCATTTGCCCCCTCCCCGGGTGACGAGACGGACGCGGTAGCTGACGAGCGCATCGGCTGCGAGCACGCATAGGAGCAGGATGCCCTGGAAGGCTTGGGTCAGGTCCAGCGGCAGCTTCAGCATGATCTGCGCGCTCTCCCCGCCGATGAAGGTCAGCGCCACGACCAGCGCGGCGACCAGGATTCCGATGGGATTGAGCCTCCCGAGGAAGGCCACGGTGATGGCGGTGAAGCCGTATCCGGGGGAGATCGACGGCTGGAGCTGGCCGATCTGCCCCGACACCTCGCCGATTCCGGCCAGACCCGCGAGACCGCCCGAGATGGCGAAGACCGCCATGGTCGTCGTCCGGGCACTGAAGCCGGCGAAATGGGCCGCGCGCGGAGCATCGCCGGTGAGCCGGAGGCGATAGCCGAACAGCGTGCGCCCCAGCACGACCGCGGTGACGAGGATGGCGATGACCGCGAAGACCGTCCCGTAATGCACCCGGCTGGCCTCCATCACCGGCGGCAGGGTCGCGGCCGGATCGAACGTGACCGATTGCGGGAAATTGAAGCCCTGCGGGTCGCGCCAGGGACCGCGCACCAGGTAGTCGAGGGTCAGCTGCGCCACGTAGACCAGCATGAGACTGGTCAGAATCTCGCTGACGCCGAAGCGGGTCTTCAGGAAGGCGGGGATCAGCCCGTAGGCGGCGCCGCCGACCATGCCGAGCGCGAGCATCGCGGGGAGCACCCAGAATCCCGCCTCCGTGCCGTGGGTCGTGAGCGCGAGCCAGCTTCCGAGCACGGCTCCCATGACGTACTGGCCTTCGGCCCCGATGTTCCAGAAATTGGCGCGGAAGCAATAGGCGAGACCGATGGCGATGAGGGCTAGAGGCGTCGCCTTCACGAGCAGTTCCTGCAAAGCCCAGGAATCGCTCAGAGGCTGGGTGACGTAGACCTCGAAGGCGGCGACGGGCGAGCGGCCCATCAGCCAGATGACGAAACCTGCGATCAGGAACGCGGTGATGAAGGCCGCAACAGGCGCAAGCGCCCTGAGGACGGGGGATACGCTCGTCCGGGGCGTCAGCTCAAACCGCATGAGCCGCCCCCTGGGACTGGGATACTCCAAGCATTTCGAGGCCTACGGCTTCCTTCGTCCATTCGCTGATGGGTCTCAGGGCGCTCAGCCGCCCGTGATGGATGACGGCCATGCGGTCCGCCACCTCGAACAACTCGTCGAGATCCTGGCTGATGACCACGACCGCGCTACCCTCCCGGGCGAGGTCCACCAGCGCCTGACGGATGAGGCGGGCGGCGCCCGCATCCACGCCCCAGGTCGGCTGGTCGACGATCAGGAGGCGTGGGCGCCGGATGATCTCTCGGCCGATGACGAACTTCTGGAGGTTGCCGCCCGACAGCTTGCGCGCCTGCGGGTCGCCTTCGGGCGTGCGGACGTCGAAGCTCTTGACGATGGCCCCGGCCAGGCGCCTGGCGGCGTTCACGAGGATGAAGCCCGAGCGGCTCACCTCCGCCGCCGCGTGCGAAATCAGCGTATTCTCGCTCAGGCGGTGGGTGGGGGCCGCTGCATGGCCGAGCCGCTCTTCCGGCACGAAGGCTGCGCCCAGGCGGCGACGGGCATCGACGCCGGCGGTGCCGCAGGGCCTTCCGTCGATGGCGATGGTGTCCGCACTCTCGGTCGGGCGCTCTCCGGACAGCGCCGCGAAAAGCTCGCTCTGGCCGTTGCCGGCGACACCGGCAATGCCGACGATTTCGCCCGCATGGGCCACCAGATCGATGCCGTGCAGCGCCTGACCGTGGAGACCTGCCGGAGGCAGGGTCAGGTTCGTGACGCGCAGCATCTCCCCCTTGGGCGCATGGGCCGTGCCGGTGCGGACCTCCCCGACCTCGTTCCCGACCATGAGAGCCGCGATCTCGCGGGCGCTGCGCTCGCGAGGGTCGATGGCTCCCACGACACGGCCGCCCCTCAGGATGGTGGCCCGCCGGCAAAGGCGGCGCACCTCCTCCAGCTTATGGGAGATGTAGAGGATGGAGCAGCCGTCGGCGGAGAGCTTGTCCAGGGTGACGAAGAGGTGCTCGGCCTCCTGCGGCGTGAGCACCGAAGTCGGCTCGTCGAGGATGAGAAGGCGCGGATTCTGCAAGAGGCACCGCACGATCTCGATGCGCTGCCGCTCGCCCGCCGAGAGGGTCCACACCGCCCGGTCCGGCTCGAGGGCGAGGCCGTAGGCCCGGCTGATGTCGCCGAGCCTGCTCCTGACGGTGGCGAGGCTCCAATCGCTGGAAAGCGCGACCGCGATGTTCTCGGCAACCGTCAGCTCGTCGAAAAGGGAGAAGTGCTGAAACACCATCCCGATGCCGAGCGCCCTCGCCTCGACCGGCGAGGCGATGGAAACGGGGCGGCCTTCCCAGAGGATTTCGCCCGCGGTCGGCTCGATCACCCCATAGAGGATCTTGACCAGGGTGGACTTGCCGGCGCCGTTCTCGCCCAGGAGCGCGTGGATCTCCCCCGGCTCGATCCTCAGATCGATCCCGTCATTGGCCAGAAGTTCGCCGTAGCGCTTGCTGATCCCTCTCAGCTCGACGAGGGGAGGTCCCGTGGGTGAAACGTCTGCCTGCACGCACTGCGACTCTGACTTGAAGGGTTGGCGGAAGCGACAGATCCGTTGATGACTGCCTGTGCGGAACGATCATAGGGACGGGCCGCACCGGTCGGCAATGGCGAATGCATCGTTTATTGTGAGTCTGCAACCGGTCGGCAACATTTGGTCGTGAGGGACGTCTTGAGCGAAGAGATCCATGACATCGCCATCGTCGGCGCTGGGGCCGTCGGCCTGAGCGCCGCCCTCGCCTTCGCCCGGGACGGCTATCGGACGGCCCTGATCGGAAGCCTGGACACCCGCAGGGACGGCCGTACGGTGGCGCTCCTCAACGGGTCGATCCGGTTTCTGGACGCCCTGGGCGCCTGGCCGGAGCTCAGACGCGAGGCCGCGCCGCTCGAGACCATGCGGATCGTCGACGATACCGGCAGCCTGTTCCGGCCGCCGCCGGTCTCCTTCACGTCCGGGGAGATCGGGCTCGATGCCTTCGGCTGGAATGTCGAGAACGCCACTCTCGTGGAGAGGCTCGCCGCGGTCGCGGGGCGACACGAGCCGCTGACGATGATCCCCCGCCACGCCGATGGCTTCCGGGCCGCCGCCGACTACGCCGTCGTGTCGCTGCAGGACGGCGGGGAGGTGAAGGCGCGCCTCGTGGTGGCCGGCGACGGGAGGAACTCCAAGCTCCGACAGATCGCCGGGATCGAGGTCAGGACCTGGTCCTATCCTCAATCGGCCGTGACGGCGATCCTCTCTCATGACAGGGACCACCGGGAAGCCTCGACCGAGTTCCACACCCGCCACGGTCCCTTCACCCTGGTTCCCCTCCCCGGCCGCCGTTCGAGCCTGGTCTGGGTCACCCGCTCCGAGGAGGCTCAGCGCCTGGCCGCGCTCGACGATGCGGCGCTGGCGCGTCGGATCGAGGCGCAGGCCCAGTCGCTCCTCGGGGCCATGCGGATCGACGGGCCGCGCGGCCTCGTGCCGATGAGCGGTCTTTCGGTCTCGCGCTACTATTCCGCCCGGCTGGCCCTTGTGGGCGAGGCCGCGCACGTGTTCCCGCCCATTGGCGCCCAGGGGCTCAACCTGGGCTTCCGCGACGTGGCCGCCCTGCGCGATGCGGTGGTGGATGCCGGCGACGAAGGGCACGATCCCGGGGCGGACGAGACCCTGCGGCGCTACCAGCGCGGCCGCGACCTGGATGTCCGCCTGCGCACGGCGGCCGTCGACAGCCTCAACCGGACGCTGCTGACGGGCCTCATCCCGGCCGACTTCCTCAGGGGCGCGGGATTGCTGGCGCTCAGCAACATCGGCCCCTTGCGGCGGGCCGTGATGCGCGAAGGCGTGCTTCCCCGGGTCGGAGCTCCACGCCTGATGCAGGCCGAACCGGCGGGTTAAGGGAGGAGGTCGTAGGGCAGAATGCCGGTGCTGACGAGGTAGAGCAGCCCGGTCAGCGTCACCATCGAGACGAGCGTGCCGATCAGGACGCAGGCCGAGGCGCGCTCGACGCCCACATTGTACTGGGTCGAGATCACGAAGATGTTCAGGGCGGGCGGAAGCGCCGCCATGGTCAGCGCGGCATAGGTCCAGGTCGCGCCGAAATCGCCCACGGCGGAGAGCAGGACCCAGACCAGGATCGGGTGCAGGACCAGCTTGATCAGGACGAGGATCGGCACCTCGCCGGGAATGCGCAGCAGCGGCCGCATCGCGACGGTGACCCCGAGGATGAACAAGGCACAGGGAGCGGCCGCCCCGGAGAGCCAGGTGACGATCTGGTTCACCGGCCCCGGCAGGGTGAGATGGAGGTAGCTCGCCGCCACGCCGAGGGCCGTCGCCACGTTGAAGGGATGGGTGAGGATGCGCCAGACGATCCGGCGGATCGTGGCTCCCAGGCTGAGCTTCTCGACGCCGGCCACGGACATCAGCAGCGGAATGAGGGAGAACAGCAGCAGGTTGTCGAACACGAAGATGAGGACGACCGGCGCGCTGGCCGCCTGGCCGATGGCCGCAAGAACCAGGGGCGGCCCCATATAGCCGATGTTGGAATAGGACCCGGCGACCCCCTGCATGACCGATTGCGGCAGGTCCTTCGTGTGCCGCCAGCCGGTGGCGAACGAGAGCGCGAAGACGCAAAGGGTGGCCAGGGTCGTGGCCGCTATGAAAGGCCAGTTCGTCAGCTGGTCCAGCGGCTTGTCGGCGATGAGCCGGAAGAACAGGCACGGCAGAGCGATGTAGATGACGAAGAACTGCATCCAGGCGAGCCCGGATTCCGGCTGCTTGACGAACTTGCCGCAATAGAAGCCGAGGCCGATCAGCCCGAAGAAAGGGGCGAGCAGGTTGAAGAGCCCGATCAGGTCGGACATCGCGGCCTCCGGGCGGCAGTCACAGGAGGCCCCTTCTGACAAGCTTCGACCCGCGCGGCAATCCCGCCTGCGGGAAGCCCGGCAGTCCCGCAACGCATCCCTCAGCCGGCTCTCCTGATCGTGACGAGGGCCGCGTTTGGAGTTTCCAGCCGCCGTCTCTATATTCCGATCAAGGAGTTACGATCATGAAAGCGAGTTCAGCAAAATTCGCGATCGGCCAGGTGGTGCGGCATCGACACTTCGAGTTCAGGGGGCTGATCTTCGATGTGGATCCGGAATTCGACAACACCGAGGAATGGTGGCTTTCGATCCCGGAGGAAATCAGGCCTCACAAGGACCAGCCATTCTATCACCTCTTCGCCGAGAACGCGGAAACCGAATACATCGCCTACGTTTCAGAGCAGAATCTGCTTCCCGACCATTCCGACGAACCGCTGCGCAATCCTCTCATCAAGGAGATGTTCGTCCGGGACAAGAACGGCATCTATCGGGCGCATCCGACCCTTGCGAACTGAAGACGGCAGGAACAAACGAAAACGCCGGGCGAGAAGCCCGGCGTTTTTTTTGCCTCTTGAGGCGATTGCTTACGGCTTCGGAGTGGCCGGCGCAGCCGGGGCTCCGGCAGCCGGAGCGGCACCAGCGCCGGCGCCGCTGCTGAGCTGCTTGCGGAGCTCCTCGGAGCGCTTCTCGAGCTCTTCCTGGAGCTTCTTCTGCTGCTCCTGGAGAACCTTCGGGTCGATCGGCGGGCCGTCGAAAGCCTTGGCGAAGCCGGCAGCCGGAACAGCGAAGGTGATCTCGCGGCCCATCTGGTTCTGGACGCTGACGTTCAGGTTGGCACCCTTCTTGAGGGCGGCGACGAAGTCGTCCTTGACCTGGGCTTCGGCGAAGCAGCCGTTCGGAAGGCACATCACGTACCGGCCCGGGGTCGGCTGACCCTGGTCGACCGTGAAGCGGAGGCCGGGCTGCAGGAGCAGGCCGAGCGGCATCACGAAACGGACGATCTTCTGCGGCTGCGCGCCCTTGACGTCATAGAGCGCCATGGCGAGCACCGGCTGACCCTGATCCGACACGAAGTCGCGGGTGGTGTAGCAGATCTCGGCGTTGTTGGCCTGATCCTTGCCGCAAACCTTGGTCCATTCCGGCTGGGAAGGCTCGGCCTTCACCTGAACGACCATCGGGCCGGTTTGCTGGGCCTGCTGTGCCTGAGGAGCCTGCTGGCCCTGCTGGGCCGGAGCGGCCGGGCGCTGCGCCGGAGCGGTTTGCGCGAGAGCGGGTGCAGCCAGGAGAAGGGCCATGGCTGTCGCCAGACCGCGGGTGCCCCCCAGGCTCGCGAGGCGGGTCGCGATTGACATGTCGTTGATCCTCTTCAGTCGAAAGGTCGGGTCATGAAACAGCCGTTTAACCCGGCTTTGTTCGTCACCATCTTGGAACGGTTGAATCTTTGCCGATTAAGGCGAAGACATGACGTGTGGCGCTCCTTTAACCTTTCATGAGGTATGTTTCCAGTCGCCCGGGGCAACTTTCTTTATAATATCCAGTCCCGGAAAGCGCTGTGTTCTGCCAGGGGCGCCATGGGCCGCAAACTGAGACATTTCCTTCGGATTCTCGCGCTCGCTGCAGGGGTGGGCCTGGGGCTGTGCCCGGCTGCAGCGGCCGAGGCGCTGCGGCATGGTATCGCCATGCATGGGGAACCCGCCCTCGAACCGGACTTCCCTCACCTGCCCTATGCCGACCCGGATGCTCCGAAGGGCGGGCGAATCGTGCTGGCGCTCCAGGGCACCTTCGACAGCCTCAATCCCCTCATCGTCCTCGGCGTCGCGCCGGACGTGGTTCCCCGCTACGTGCTCCAGAGCCTGATGATTCGCTCTCAGAACGAGCCGTTCACCCTCTACGGGCTGGTCGCCCGCTCGGCGGAGATGCCGGACGACCGCAGCTCGATCACCTTCAATCTCGATCCCAGGGCCCGGTTTTCCGACGGCCATCCTCTGACGGCGGAGGACGTGCGCTTCACCTTCGAGCTCCTGAAGAAGCATGGGAAGCCGTTCCATCGCTCGAGCTTCGGCCAGGTGAAGGCGGTGGATATCGAGAGCCCCCAGCGGATCCGGTTCGATCTCTCCGGTTCCAACGACCGGGAACTGCCCCTGATCATCGCGATGATGCCGATCTTCGCCGCCCATGCGACCGATCCGGAGACGTTCGACAGGACGACCCTCACGCCCCCGGTCGGGTCGGGGCCCTACGCCATTTCCGAGGTGAGACCCGGTGAGCGGGTCGTCCTCAAACGCCGGGCCGATTACTGGGGCAACGACCTGCCCGTCACGCGCGGCCTCTACAACTTCGACGAGATCCGCTACGATTTCTATCGCGATGCCAACAGCTTGTTCGAGGCTTTCAAAGCGGGACTTTATGATTTCCGGATCGAGGGAGACGCCAGCCGCTGGGCTACAGGCTACGACATCCCCGCGGTCCGGTCCGGCCGCATCGCCCGCGAGGGCGTGCCCATCCGCCTGCCCAAGGGCATGAACGGCTTCGTCTTCAATACCCGCAGGCCGCATTTCAGCGATCCGAAGGTCCGGGAGGCGCTCGGTTACCTGTTCGATTTCGAGTGGGTGAACCGCAACCTGTATTTCAGCTTGCTCACGCGGTCCGACAGCTACTTCGCGGGGTCCGACCTATCCTCGGCCGGGCGTCCGGCGGGCGAGCGGGAGAGGGAGCTTCTCGCGCCTTATCCCGGCGCCGTCCGCGAGGACATCCTGGAGGGACGGTGGGCTCCGCCCTCCTCCGACGGCTCGGGACGCGACCGCGACACGGCGCGCCACGCGCTCGCCCTCCTCGGCGAGGCGGGATGGACGCTCGACGGCGGCGTGCTGCGCAAACAGGCCACCGGCGAGCCCTTTGCGTTCGAGATGCTGGTCAATTCCCGTCAGCAGGAGCGCCTTGCCCTGAACTTCTCCCAGTCCCTCGGCCGCGTCGGAATCCGGGCACGGGTGCGGCTGGTGGACGACGTGCAGTACTGGCGCCGGCTGGCCCAGTTCGATTTCGACATGGTGCAGTGGGTCTGGCCGGCCTCCGCCTCCCCCGGCAACGAGCAGCGTAACCGCTGGAGTTCCGGCGCGGCCGAAAGGAGCGGTTCCCTGAACTATGCCGGGGCCGCGTCACCGGCCATCGACCGCATGATCGAGGCTCTTCTCGAGGCGAGAAGCCGTGAGGACTTCGTCTCCACGGTGCGGGCGCTCGACCGCCTCCTGCTGTCGGGCTTCTACGTGGTTCCGCTGTTTTACGTTGGAGAGCAATGGCTTGCCTATGACAGCAGCCTGAAGAGGCCCGCCACGATCCCCCTCTTCGGGGCCTCCATCGACACCTGGTGGCGCGCACCCCATTGAAGTGGCGCGCGAAAGGTCCTAACGGAAACCGTTGAGCTTCCATTCAGGTGCAGGATGAAACAAATACCTGCCGAAGGCGTTGTCGAGCATGACCTCAATCTATGCCGTACCGCCTTCCCGTAAGGTATCGCTATGACAAGTTTTCAGCAGGTGCTCGTCGTCGACAACGGCGAACGCGCTCCCGACAGTGCTCTTTCGGCCGAATTGGCGGGGATGGGTTATGCCAGCGTGACCGCCCCCCTCGAGGCCACGGAAGAGGTTCTGGCCATGATGCCGAGCCCGGTCGCGGTCGTTCTGCAGATGCCCCGCGATGCGGACTGGGCGGAGCGCCGCCGCTTCCTGGAACTTGCCAACCGTCTCCGGAAATCCATCGACTCGGACAAGATCCCCATCATCGTCGCCGGCGGCATCAGCGGAGCCACGACGATGCTCCAGAACCAGCTCGGAACCCGCGCCGTCGCGGCGCCCGATCTCTAGCCTTCACACCCCGAGAAGACGGAAGGCCCCGGCCTCCGTCTTCGCCTGATCCTCATCCGTCGCAAAGAAGGCTGCCGTCCGGAGAGGGCGCGCCGACAGGTCGCCATAGACGGCAATCGTGCTGCCGGGACCGCCTCCGGTATGCCCCGCGACCCTTCCCCCCGAAGTGGTCTCGCCACTCATGAGACCAAGCCCGTAGCCGGGAATCTGCCATGGCCGTCCCGGTATGGGCCCCTGGAGCGGAAACACCCGCAACATCTCGGCCAGCAGGTCGGGCGGCAGCAATTCGCCCCTCAGAAGGCCGTCGAGCAGGATAGCCGCCTCCTCCGCCGGCCCGACCAGCAATCCGTGATAGACCCAACCCGGGTGGTAGCTGTGCGCATCTCCCATGGCGACACCGGCGAGGTCCGACCGGTCTCGCGCCACCCTTGCGCGCTCGATTCCGAGCGGCCGAAGGACGAGGCGGCGCAGGGTGCCGTCCATGTCCTCCCCGCCGAGGGTCTCGATGAACCGGCGCACGAAGAGGTAGCCGATATTCGAGTATTCCCACCCCTCCCCAGGACGATAACGCAGTCGTTCGGCTTCGACCCGGTCCAGCAGCATCGTCACGGGCCAGGGCTCTTCCCCCTTGGCGACGGCGTCATGATAGGCCGCGACCCCACCGTAGTTCCCCAGGCCGGACCGGTGCTGGAGGAGTTGCCGGAGGGTGTAGGGCTTACCGGGCAAAGGCTCGTCCAGGGAGGCGAGGCCGTCGCGGACGAGGACGAGCGCTCCGGCGGCAAGAACCATCTTCGTGAAGCTCCACCAGGGAACCATCTGCCCGGCGTCGTGGCTTCCGGTCACGACGCCGTTCTCGACGACGGCCCAGGCCTCCACCGTCAGGCGGCCTTCTTTTCCGCGATCCGGACCAGGTTGCGCAGGATGGCGGTGGTGGCCTTGATGCGCTCGTCCGGCGTTTCCACGTCGCGGATGAAGACGATCTTCATATCCGGGCGGACCTTGGCGAAGGAGGCCTGTTCGGCCACGTAGGCGACGAGCCCGTTCGGGTTGGCGAAGGCGTTGTCGCGGAACGAGACGATGATGCCCTTCGGTCCGCCATCGACCTTCTCCACGTTGGCGCGGCGGCAGAGCACCTTGATCGCCATGATCTTGAGAAGCTGGTCGACTTCGGACGGGAGCGGCCCGAACCGGTCGATCATTTCGGCTCCGAAAGCGTCGATCTCCGCGTCGGTCTCAAGGGTGGAGAGACGGCGATAGAGGCCGAGGCGGAGCTGGAGGTCGGAGACATAGCTCTCCGGGATCATCACCGGCGCGCCTACCTGGATCGTGGGCGACCACTGGTCCTCGGCGGGCTCCTCGATGCCCGCCTTGAGCTGGGCTACGGCCTCTTCCAGCATCTGCTGATAGAGCTCGTAGCCGACTTCCTTGATGTGCCCCGACTGCTCCTCGCCCAGCAGGTTGCCGGCGCCGCGGATGTCGAGGTCGTGGGATGCGAGCTGAAAGCCCGCTCCGAGCGTGTCGAGGGTCTGGAGGACCTTGAGACGCCGTTCCGCCTGCACGGTCAGGGGCTTGTTGGCCGGCACCGAGAACAGGGCGTAGGCGCGGGTTTTGGAGCGACCGACCCGTCCGCGCAGCTGGTAGAGCTGGGACAGGCCGAACATGTCGGCCCTGTGGACGATGAGGGTGTTCGCGGTCGGGATGTCGAGGCCGGATTCCACGATCGTGGTGGAGAGGAGAACGTCGTACTTGCCCTCGTAGAAGGCGGTCATGATGTCCTCGAGCTGGCCGGCGGCCATCTGTCCATGGGCCACGGCCACCTTCGCCTCCGGCACCTCCTTGTCGAGGAAGGCTTTCACTTCGCCGAGATCGTCGAGGCGGGGCACGACATAGAACGCCTGCCCGCCCCTGTAGCGCTCGCGCAGCAGCGCCTCGCGGATGAGAAGCGGGTCGAAGGGCGTGATGAAGGTTCGGACCGCGAGGCGGTCCACCGGCGGGGTCGTGATGAGCGAGAGTTCGCGCACGCCGGTCAGCGCCAGCTGCAGGGTGCGCGGGATCGGGGTCGCGGAGAGGGTCAGCACATGGACCTCGGCACGAAGCTCCTTCAGGCGCTCCTTGTGGCTGACGCCGAAATGCTGCTCCTCGTCGATGATGATGAGGCCGAGATCCTTGAACTTGATCGTCTTGCCGAGCAGCGCGTGCGTGCCGACGACGATGTCGACGGAGCCGTCCGCCAGCCCTTCCTTCACCTTCTTCATTTCGGCCGCGGGCACGAAGCGGGAAGCCTGCGCCACGTTGAGCGGCAGGCCGCGGAAGCGTTCCGTGAAGGTCTTGTAGTGCTGGCGCGACAGGAGCGTGGTCGGCACGACGACCGCAACCTGCTTGCCGCTCATGGCCGCCACGAAGGCGGCGCGCAGGGCCACCTCGGTCTTGCCGAAGCCCACGTCGCCGCAGACGAGCCGGTCCATGGGGCGGCCGGTGCCGAGATCGTCGAGAACCGCGTCGATGGCGTTCTGCTGGTCCTCGGTCTCGTCATAGGGGAAGCGGGCCGCGAACTCGTCGTAGAGCCCTTCCGGCGGCACGAGGCGCGGCGCATCCTTCAGGATGCGCGCGGCGGCGATCTTCATCAGGGCGCCCGCCATCTCGCGGATGCGCTGCTTCATACGCGCCTTGCGCGCCTGCCAGGCGCCGCCGCCGAGCTTGTCGAGCTGGACCTCGGTCTCTTCCGATCCGTAGCGGGTCAGGAGCTCGATGTTCTCGACAGGCAGGAACAGGCGGTCGCCCCCGGCATAGTGGAGTTCCAGGCAGTCATGCGGTGCCCCCGCGGCCTCGATGGTCTTCAGGCCTTCGAAGCGGCCGATGCCGTGATCCACGTGGACCACCAGATCGCCTGGGGTCAGGGCCGCGACTTCGGTCAGGAAGTCCTGCGGGCGCTTGGACTTGCGCTTCTGGCGCACGAGCCGGTCGCCGAGAACGTCCTGTTCGCTGATGACCGCGAGATCGCCGGTCTCGAAGCCGGCTTCCAGGGGCCAGATGCCGACGGGCGTCTCGTTGCGCGGATAGGCCATGGCCTCGGAGAGACGCGAGATCGGCCGGGTCTGCCGCAGATCGTGGTCCTGCAGGACATGGCAGAGCCGTTCCCGCGAGCCTTCCGACCAGGCCCCGAGGATCACGCGGCGTCCCGAACCCTGAAGGTCGCGGATATGGCGAACCACGGCCTCGAAGACATTGGCGTTCTCGTCGGCCCGCTCGGCGATGAAGTTGCGCCCTCGCCGCGCCTCGCAGTCGATCACGAGGCGGCTTTCCGACTCGGGCTGCGCAAATGGCGTCAGCCGGGCGAGCGGCACGGAAGCCGTGCGTTCCGCCCATTCTCCGGGGGCGAAATAGAGCGCGTCCGGCGGCAGGGGGCGATACGGCGCGACGCCGGGCTGGTTCTGGCCCATGCCCTCCTGACGGGCGTCGTAGTAATCCTTCACCTGCGCCAGCCGTTCGGCCGCCGCGTCGTCCGCGAGGGCGTCGAAGACCACCGGAATGCCCGGCACGTAGTCGAGCAGCGTGTCGAGGTGATCGTGGAACAGAGGCAGCCAGTGCTCCAGACCCGGATAGCGCCGCCCTTCGCTGATCGCCTCGTAGAGCCGGTCGTCCCGACGAGGGGCGCCGAAGGCCGCCACATAGGCCTGGCGGAAGCGCTTGATCGTTTCCGTGGTGAGTTGGACCTCGCTCATGGGCACGAGGTCGAGGGACCGGAGGGTGCCGACGGTGCGCTGGGTTTCCGGATCGAAGGACCGGATCGATTCCAGGGCGTCGCCGAAGAAGTCGAGGCGGACGGGGTTCGGCAGGCCGGCCGGATAGAGATCGATGATGCCGCCGCGCACGGCGTATTCGCCCGTATCCCGGACGGTGCCGGTCCGCAGGAAGCCGTTGGTCTCAAGCCAGTTCACCAGCAGGGTGGTGTCGACCACGTTGCCGGGCGCGGCCGAAAAGGTCTCCGCTGCGATTCTCGCCCGGGGCGGCACGCGCTGGACGAGAGCGTTGACCGTCGTCGAGAGGATGCGCGGCTTTTCCTCGGAGGTCTTGGAGCGGGCGAGCCGCGCCAGGGTGGTCATCCGCTGCGCCGTGACGGCGGTGTTCGGCGACACCCGGTCGTAGGGCTGGCAGTCCCAGGCCGGGAAGGGAAGGATCTCGATTTCCGGTGCGATGAAGCCGAGAGCGTTGGCGAAGTTCTGCTGCCGCTGGCCGTCCCGCGCCACATGGACCAGAACCGCAGGCCCTTCCACATGGCCCGACAGCCCGCGCGCCAGATCGGCGACCGCGAGTGCGTCGAACCCGTCCGGCGCGCTGGAAAGCGTCAGGCTCTGGCCCTTCTTCAGGGCGTCCAAGGCACGGATCAATGCAGGCTTCATGATGGAAATCGTCGAATCGATGAAAGGAAACGCGGGCCGTTCGGCCCGGTTCAGTCGGCGTGAACGGTCGGTCGGATCAGACGTGGATCGGCGAGGTGTGGGTGTGGAACCCCTTCAGACGCCGGAAGAGAGGCGTATCGTAGTTCTCGGGCGTCGGAATCTCGCCCGTGATCCAGCCGAGCAGGTCGCGGTCGGGCACCTCGATCAGCCGTTCGAACTCGGTGAGCTCATCGTCGGTCAGGGTTCCGATCTCCGCGTCGGCGAAGCGGCCCATGATCAGGTCCATCTCCCGCATCCCGCGATGCCAGGCGCGGTACAGGATCTGCCGCCGGCGGACATCGAGGTCGGCGCTCGTGCGCGTGGTTCCGCTCATGAAGATTCTCCATTTGTTCATGAATGGCGTCGCCTCAAGGCGGCTTGGCCGCTATATAACCATCTCCAACCGTCTTGCCACCCATTAGAATGTCTTTGCGCCCTTCCATTCTCGACCCGCTCTTTGCCCCGGCGAACACCCTTCCCGGGGTCGGACCCAAGATCGCGCCCCTGCTCGACCGCCTGCTCGGGGAGCAGGGACGTCCGACGCGGGTGATGGATCTTCTCTTTCACTTGCCCAGCGGCGGCGTCTCACGCGAGATGAAGGGCTCCATCGCGGATGCCCCCGTCGGGGAACCGGTGACGCTTTCCGTGACCGTCGTCGCGCATCGCCCCCCTCCTCCCGGCCGCCGGGCGCCGTATCGGATCCTGGTCGAGGACGAGACCGGCGACGTGACCCTCGTGTTCTTCAACGGCCAGAAGGCTCGGCTCGAAAAGCTGCTGCCTGTCGGCGAGCGCCGCTACGTCTCGGGCAGGATCGAACTCTGGGAATCCATGCGCCAGATGGTGCATCCGGACCGCATCCTGGACGAAAAGGGAATTGCGGATCTGCCAGCGGTCGAAGCCGTCTACGGGCTGACCGAGGGGCTCTCCTCGCGCATGGTCGCGCGCTATGTCGGGGCGGCGCTCGAAAGAGTGCCTCATCTGCCCGAGTGGCAGGACCCGGCCTGGCTCGACCGCAACGGGCTTCCCGATTTCTCCGCTGCCCTCCACGCCATTCACAGACCCGGCAGCGCCGCGCAGGTCTCCGAGGAGGCCCTTGCCAAGTCTCCCGCCCGTCGGCGTCTGGCCTATGACGAACTCCTTGCATCCCAACTCGCCCTCGCCCTCGTGCGCAGCCGGATGCGCCGCCTGCCGGGCCGGGTGAATGCGGGCGACGGCCGTCTCGTCGAGAAGATCAAGCGCTCCCTGCCCTTCGGCCTCACCGCCTCCCAGGCGAGCGCCGTCGAGGACATCCGCCGCGATCTGGTGGCCGACAAGAAGATGCTGCGCCTGCTCCAGGGGGATGTCGGCTCCGGCAAGACGGTGGTCGGCCTTCTCGCCATGGCGAGTGCCATCGAGGCCGGGCGGCAGGCGGCTCTCATGGCCCCGACCGAGATTCTGGCGCGCCAGCATTATGAGCGGATCGCTCCCCTGGCGCAGGAGGCGGGCCTCACGATGGCCCTGCTGACCGGGCGCGAGAAGGGCTCGGCCCGCAAGGCGGTTCTCGCGGGGCTGGCGGATGGCAGCATCGATATCGCGGTCGGCACCCATGCCCTGTTCCAGGAGGGCGTCGCCTTCAACGATCTCGGCATCGCCGTCGTCGACGAACAGCACCGCTTCGGCGTGCATCAGCGCCTGGCCCTCGGCTCCAAGGGCGAGGCCGTCGACATCCTCGTCATGACCGCAACCCCGATCCCCCGAACCCTGGCCCTGACCTATTTCGGCGACATGGACGTCTCGGTGCTCAGCGAGAAGCCGGCAGGGCGCAAGCCCATCGCCACCAAGCTGATCTCCATCGAGCGCCTGGACGAGGTGATCGGCGCCATGGGGCGCGCCATCGCCAACGGCGATCAGGTGTACTGGGTCTGCCCCCTCGTGGGCGAATCCGAAACGGTCGATCTGGCTGCCGCCGAGGAGCGTCACGAGCAGCTGCGGTCGGTCTTCGGGGACGAGGTCGGCCTCGTGCACGGCAAGATGGCCGGGCGGGACAAGGATGCCGCGATGGAGCGTTTCTCGCGTGGGGAAACGAAGATCCTCGTCTCGACCACCGTGATCGAGGTCGGGGTGGACGTGCCGAACGCGACCATCATGGTGATCGAACACGCCGAGAGGTTCGGCCTCGCCCAGCTGCATCAGCTGCGCGGGCGCGTGGGACGCGGCTCACGGTCCTCCACCTGCCTCCTGATCTACAAGGGGCCGCTCGGACAGGTGGCGCAGGCGCGCCTCGAAATGATGCGCCAGACCGAGGACGGCTTCCGGATCGCCGAGGAGGACCTGCGCCTGCGCGGCGAAGGCGAGGTGCTCGGCACCCGCCAGTCGGGCGCGCCGGGCTTCAAGCTCGCCCGCCTGGAAGCCGACGGCGACCTCCTGGGGGCGGCACGCGACGATGCGCGCCTCATCGTCGACCGCGACCCCGATCTCGTCAGCGACCGGGGCAAGGCTTTGCGCGTCCTGCTCTACCTGTTCGAGCGGGACTCGGCGATCAGGCTGTTGCGGGCGGGCTGATCCTCACTCCACGGTCACCGACTTCGCCAGGTTGCGCGGCTGGTCCACGTCTTTGCCCATGAAGACCGCCGTGTGGTAGGCCAGCAGCTGGATCGGAACCGAGTGGACGATCGGCGCGACGATCGGGTGAGCCGAGGGCATCACGATGGTCGCCATGGTGTCGAGATCGGTCTCCAGGGCACCCTTCTCGTCGGTGATCAAGATGATGCGCCCGCCGCGAGCGGCGACCTCCTGCATGTTGGAGACGGTCTTCTCGAAGATCGCGTCGTGAGGCGCGATGACGATGACCGGCATCGTCTCGTCGATGAGAGCGATGGGGCCGTGCTTCAGCTCGCCGGCCGCATAGCCTTCGGCGTGGATATAGGAGATTTCCTTGAGCTTCAGCGCCCCTTCCAGGGCGAGGGGATAGGACGTGCCGCGGCCGAGATAGAGAACGTCCTTGGCCTTCGAGAGCTCGCGGGACAGAAGCTCGATCTGGTGTTCGCGCTTCATGGCCTCACTCATGAGCCCCGGCACGCCGATCAGGGCATCGACGAGTTCCTTTTCCTCCTCTGCGCTCAGGGTGCCGCGCGCCCGTCCCGCTGCGATGGCGAGGGACAGGAGCACGGAGAGCTGACAGGTGAAGGCCTTGGTGGAGGCGACGCCGACCTCGACGCCCGCCAGCGTCGGCGCCACTACGGCGCTCTCGCGGGCCATGGTGGAGGTCGGTACGTTGACGACGGAGAGCGTGTGCTGCTTCTCGGCGGAGGCATAGCGCAGCGAAGCCAGCGTATCGGCCGTCTCGCCGGACTGGGACACGAAAAGCGCCAGGCTGCCCGGCTCGAGAGGGGCCTCGCGGTAGCGGAACTCGGACGCCACGTCGATTTCGACGGGAATGCGCGCCAGGCGCTCGAACCAGTATTTCGAGATCAGCCCCGCCAGATAGGCCGTGCCGCAGGCGGAAATCGACAGGCGCTTCAGGTCCTTGAAGTCGAAGGGCAGGTCGAAGGGCAGAGCGACGCGTCCGGCGCTGAAATCCACGTAGTGAGCGAGGGTCCGGCCGACGACTTCCGGCTGCTCGTGGATTTCCTTGACCATGAAGTGGCGGTGATTGCCCTTGTCGGCCATGAAGGAGCCGGTAGGGATCCTGTGGCGCGGCCTTTGCACCCTCTGCCCGCTCTCATCGCGGATATCGGCTCCCGTCCGGTGCAGGATCGCCCAATCCCCGTCCTCCAGGTAGGTGATTTCGTCGGTGAAGGGCGCCAGAGCCAGCGCATCCGAACCGAGATACATCTCTCCGTTGCCGTAGCCCAGGGCAAGCGGCGCGCCGTGACGGGCGCCGATCAGGAGGTCGTCCTCGCCAGAGAACAGGAAGCCCAGGGCGAAGGCGCCGCGCAGGCGCGGAAGCGTCACCGCAACCGCCTCGACGGGCGGACGTCCCTGGCGCATTTCGTAGGTGACCAGCTGGGCCACGACCTCGGTATCCGTTTCGGTCTCGAACCGGACGCCCTTGGCCTCCAGCCCGGTCTTCAGCTCGCGGAAGTTCTCGATGATGCCGTTGTGGACGACGGCCAGCTTGTCCGTCGCATGAGGGTGGGCGTTGGTCTCGTTCGGCTTGCCGTGGGTCGCCCAACGGGTATGCCCGATCCCGATGATGCCGGAGAGCGGCGCCTGGGAGAGCTTGACCTCGAGGTTGCGCAGCTTCCCTTCGGCCCTCCGCCGGTCGAGCCGTCCGTCCTCGAGGGTCGCGACGCCCGCGGAATCGTAACCCCGGTACTCCAGCCTCCTGAGCGCTTCGACGATCTGTGCCGCGACGGGGGTCTTGCCGACGATTCCAACGATTCCGCACATCCTGCGAGGCGCCCTTCTTACAACTGCTGAACGTTAAGCTTGTGGCTCTGCTAGCGAGGCTTCAACGGCCTCTCAAATCAACTTGCGTGACCAATTGTGACACCTCGTATCACTTCTGTTTCGCCGCCAGGGCTTTTTCGCGGAAGGCGCTTGCCCACTCTTCCTTCACGACCTGACGCCCGCGGCCGAGGCCGAGAGCATCGTCGGGCACGTCCTCCGTGATGACGGAGCCCGACCCCACGAAGGCGCCCTTTCCGATCCGGATGGGCGCCACGAGGGAGGAATTCGACCCCACGAAGGCTCCCTCCCCGATCTCGGTCCTGTACTTGCCGAAGCCATCGTAGTTGCAGGTGATTGTGCCGGCGCCGATATTGACCTCCGCCCCCACACTGGCGTCGCCGAGATAGGTCAGGTGGCTGACCTTGGCGCCTGCCCCGAGCTCGGTGTTCTTGATCTCGACGAAGTTGCCGACCTTGGCCTTGGGGCCGAGGGAAGCGCCCGGACGGAGGCGCGCATAGGGGCCGACGGCGGCGCCCGAGGCGATGCGGGCTCCCTCCAGATGGCTGAAGCTGTGGATCACGACGCGGTCCTCCACCACGACTCCGGGGCCGAAGACCACATGCGGTTCGACGACCACGTCCCGTCCGAGCTTGGTATCGTGGCTCAGGAAGACGGTCTCCGGAGCGATCAGGGTCACCCCCGAGGCCATGGCGGCCTGGCGCAGCCGGTCCTGGATCATGCGTTCGGCGGCCGCGAGCTGGGCGCGGTCGTTCACCCCGTGCACCTCCTCCTCCGCGACAACGACGGCAGCCGTCGCATGTCCGAGCTCGCGAGCGATGGCGACGATATCCGTGAGATAGTATTCGCCCTTTGCATTGCTGTTGCCGACCCTTTCGAGAAGGGTCAGCGCCACATCGCCGCGGATGGCCATCAGCCCGCCGTTGCAGAGGGAGATCGCCCGCTCCGCCTCGGTGGCATCCTTGTGCTCGCGGATGTCGAGGATCTGATCGCCCGCCATGATGAAGCGGCCATAGCCGGTCGGATCCTTCGCCTCGAACCCGAGAGCCACCACCGACGCTCCGGATGCGAGGGGGCTCCGCAGCCGCTCGAGCGTCTCGACGCTGACGAGGGGCGTATCCGCATAGACCACGATGATGTCGTCCGGCTTCTTTTCCAGCGCCGGCCTAGCGCTCAGCACCGCATGGCCCGTTCCGAGCCGCTCGCGCTGCACGAAGATTCCGGCCGCCGGCATGATCTTTTGCGCTTCCCTTGCGACATCGTCCCTGTCGGGGCCGACTACCACGGCGACCTCGGTGGCGCCGGCCGCCACGACGGTAGCGACCACGTGACTCACCAGAGTCCGATTGGCGATCTCATGCAGGACCTTCGGCTTGTCGGATTTCATCCGCGTGCCTTCGCCTGCCGCCAGGACGATGGCGAGGCAGCTACGGGGGGAAGCCGTCTGGGACGTGGGAGAAGAGGTCATAGTGTATCGGTCCGGTGGCGGTTTCGAGAGCAGCTAGCTCAGAGTGGGTAATTCGGCAATCGTTCATCTGGGCAGGGGCAGATTGCGCCCTCTGCTCGTTTACTTCGCGCTCATGATTGCAGATATGTATACGGGTTCCTATTGTTTGGCTTTATCAGCCTCGTTCACACAAGAGTTTCGCTGTGCCGGTTCTGCTGGGGGCATCCTCCCCGTCCCATCCCCGCCGGCGCGACATGCTGGCCTATATCGGCGTGTCGGTCGCCGCCCTTGGCTTTTCGCCTAACCTGCGCGCGCAGACGCCGCAGGCTACGATCTTTGCAAGAATGGGGGACAATCAGCGCTTCGATCCTGCGGCGGTCGTCGATCTGGCGCGGCAGCTGGCGAAAAAGCCATTCGTGCAGCCGCCGAACGACCTGCCGGATTTCTTCTCGAACCTGACCTATGAACAGTATATCGCGATCAAGTCGCGGCAGCCGCCGATCTGGGGCAACGAGGCGCGGGGAATCGCCGTCGAGCCGCTGCATCGGGGATTCGTCTTCACCAACGCGGTCGACCTCTACCTCGTCGAGGACGGGGCGGTCCGCAGGGTCGGCTACGATCCGTCGCAGTTCGATTACGGCCAGCCCAACCCGCCGAACAATCTCGGGGATATCGGCTTCTCTGGCTTCCGGCTCGTCGCCACCTCGGGTGACGGAACGCCCTTCGACTTCGCTCTGGTTCAAGGCGCAACCTTCTTCCGCGCCCGCGCCAGGGGGCAGAACTTCGGAGCCATTGCGCGGGCGCTGACCCTGAAGCCTGCCGATCCGAAGGGAGAGGAATTTCCGATCTTCCGGGCCTTCTGGCTCGAGAGGCCAGCAGTCGGAAGCAACAGCATCACGGCTCATGCCGTCGTCGATTCAGAATCGACCACCGGTGCCGTCCGAATGACGTTCCGGCCCGGCGACATGACGATCGTGGACGTGGAGACGACCCTCTTTCCCCGTGTCAATCTCGAGCATGTGGGCCTCGGCGGGATCGGATCGACGTATTTCTACGGGCCGAACGACCGCCGCAGCGCCGACGACATCCGGGTGGCTGCCTACGAATCCGCCGGTCTTCAGATGCATAACGGCCAAGGCGAGTGGCTCTGGCGCCCCCTTCACAATCCCGAGACGCTCCAGATTTCCGCTTTCGTCGACAACTCGCCCCGGGGCTTCGGGCTCCTGCAGCGGGATCGCAGCTACGAGGCCTTCCAGGACGACAACCAGCGCTTCGAACTCCGGCCGAGTCTCTGGATCGAGCCGCTCGGCGACTGGGGACAGGGGAGCGTCCAACTGCTCGAGATCCCGACGGATGCGGAAATCAACGACAACATTCTGACCTATTGGCGCCCTAAAGTTCCCATGGCTGCGGGCTCGGAGGTCTCCTTCGCCTACCGCCAGTACTGGTGTTGGACCCCTCCGGAGCGTCCTCCCCTTGCCACGGTCACGTCGACCAGGGTCGGGCGGGGCTCTGCGGGGCGCCGGCAGCGGTTCGCCGTGGACTTCTCTACCGAAACCCTGGGTGAAAACCTGCCTGCAGACCTTAGATCCGTCCTGACAGTCAGTCCCGGGACGTTCCAGGATCTCAAAAACTGGGTCTATCCGGAGCGGAACACGGTACGCGTCGCATTCGAGCTTGACCCCGGGAACGAAAACGCGTGTGAGATGCGCCTCATCCTTGAAGCAGGCGGGAAACCGATTAGCGAGACATGGCTTTATCGTTGGACACCATAGGTCCCGATTCGAATGCGGCGGGCCGTGAAGGGCCCGCCCCTGTGATGCCGCCTGAAAAGCACCTGGAGATGCCGACGCAGCACCTTCGGCGGTGGTCGGCGGCTCAGGAGCGGCGTCCTCTCCACCGTCATCCCATGATGGGAACATGGCTGGCGCGGCTCTTCGTGTTCGGCGGCGGCCTGCTGCTGACCGCCTACGGCACCTACGAGATGTACCAGGTGGTGTCGGTCAGCCGGACCACGATTCTCCAGTGGGCCCTGGTCGCGCTCTTCACCGTCAATTTCTCCTGGATCGCGATCGCATTCACGAGCTCGCTCCTGGGCTTCTTCGCGCTCTTGAAGAAGCCGCGCCAGGGGCCGGCCCTGCCCTCGGCGCTCGCCCACCGCACCGCCATCGTCATGCCCGTGTACAACGAGCAGACATCCCGGACCTATGCGGCCCTCGAAGCCATCTACGAGGAGGTCGAGCGCACGGGGCTCGGCTCCCATTTCGACTATTTCATCCTTTCCGACACCACGCAGCCGGATGCGTGGGTCGCGGAGGAGCGGGCCTTCCTCGCCCTGCGCAAGCGCCTCGGAGAGGGCGGTGCCCGCTTCTTCTACCGGCACCGGCCCAAGAACTATCACCGCAAGGCGGGCAACATCGCCGACTTCGTCTCGCGCTGGGGCGGGCACTACGAGCACATGCTCGTGCTCGATGCGGACAGCCTGATGACAGGCGAGTGCATCGTGCGGCTCGCGGCGGCGATGGAAGCCGACCCCGACGCCGGCATCATTCAGTCGCTGCCCCTGATCATCAACCGGAACACCCTCTTCGCCCGTCTGCAGCAATTCGCTGCGCGGGTCACAGGCCCGGTCATCGCCATGGGACTGTCGGTCTGGATGGGGCGCGACGGCAATTACTGGGGCCACAACGCGATCATCCGCACCAAGGCCTTTGCCGCCCATGGCGGCCTGCCGGACCTGCGCGGCAAACCTCCGCTCGGAGGGCACATCCTGAGCCATGACTTCGTCGAGGCGGCCCTGTTGCGGCGCGCCGGCTGGGACATCTACATGCTGCCGGATCTCGGCGGCTCCTACGAGGAGAGCCCACCCTCCCTGATCGACCTGTCGGCCCGCGACCGGCGCTGGTGCCAGGGCAACCTTCAGCACATGCGGGTGATCACCGCAAAAGGGCTCAAGCTTGCGACGCGCCAGCACTTCGCCACCGGCATCATGTCCTATCTGGCCTCGCCGTTCTGGCTGTTCCAGCTCATCGTCGGTATCGCGCTGGTCCTCCAGACCACCTACATCCGCCCGGAATATTTCGCCCGGGATTTCAGGCTCTATCCCATCTGGCCGCGATTCGACCCCGAGCGCGCCTTGGCCCTCTTTGCGCTCACCATGGGAATCCTGCTGGCACCGAAGCTCTTCGGGCTGCTGCTGATGCTCCTGAGGGGCAAGGACCGCCGGGAATCCGGAGGCGGCTTCCGGCTGATCGTCTCTTCCGTCATCGAGATCGTTCTCTCGGCCCTCCTGGCGCCGATCATGATGCTGATCCAGTCCGGTTCGGTCTTCCAGATCCTCCTCGGGCGCGACACCGGCTGGCAGCCCCAGCGGCGCGACGACGGCTCGATCCCCATGCGGGACATCGTGCGCCGCCACCGGGCGCACACGGTTCTGGGGGCCCTTGCGGGCATCTCGGCCTTCATGATCGCCACCTCCCTGTTCCTCTGGATGTCACCGACGATCCTCGGCCTTCTTCTGGCGATCCCCCTCTCTTGGCTCAGCGGCCAGCTCGGAGCAGGTCTTGCCCTGAAGCGCATGGGGCTGCTCCTGACGCCGGAGGAGCACCGGCCGCCTGCCATCGCTGTGCGGGCCAACGAATTGCAGGCTCGCAACGCCACCCTCGGATTCGACGACGAGGACGCTCTTCGCGCAATCTACGCCGACCCGAATCTGAGGGATCGGCACGTGGAGATGCTTCCGCCGGTCGCGCCCCGAAAGAGGGGTGAGATCGAGGCGGACAGGGCTCTCGCAGAGGCCAAGCTGGCCGATGCCGAAACCATCGACGACGCCCTTCATTGGCTGAAGCAGAAGGAGCGGATGGTCGTGCTCCACGACCGCGCGCTCCTGGACATGCTCGTGCGCCTGAAGGACAAGGCGCCGGAAGCCCAGGCCGCCGAATAGGGGCGTCAGGAACCGGCGCTCCCCTGCCCGGCCATCTGTGCCCCCGCCTTCTCCATGTCTCCGGCGATCTCGCTGAGCACCCAGTCGCGGAAGGCCAGGATCTTGGCCGACCGCCTGCGCGCCTTCGGGTAGACCAGCCAGTAGCTCCGGTCGGCCTGGACCAGGAGGTCGAACGGCTGGACCAGCCGGCCGGCGGCAAGATCGTTGGGGAAGAAGTAGGGATTGATCATCGCGACCCCCTGCCCCGCCATGGCCGCCATGCCCTCGAATTGCTGTGCGCCGAGGGAGTTGTCGGGGCGGTTGGACAGATCCACGTCAGGCAGACCTGCGGCGGTGAACCAGTCCTTCCACCACGGATCGCTGGGCGTGAGGATGGGGAGCTTCAGCAGATCCGCCGGTTCCCGCAGTTCGACCTGGCGCAGGAGGTCCGGACTGCAGACAGGAGTGAACTGGTTCGGGAAAAGAAGATGCGCCTCGAGCCCGGGCCAATCTCCGGTCCCGCTGCGGATGCCGATGTCGAAATCGTTCTGCGCGAAGTCCACGATCTGCGACGAGGCGGAGATCTGAACCGCGATGTTGGGGTGAAGCTGCTGAAAGCGCCCCAGCCTCGTCACGAGCCAGTTGGACGCGAATGTCGTGAGGGTCGTGATCGAAAGCACCGTCTGGACGGCGTTCTCGACCCCGGCGAAAGCCACCCTCAGCGCTTCGAAAGCCTCCGTCACTGCCGGCGCGAGCTGGCGGCCCCTGGCGGTCAGCTCGACATGGCGCGGCAGGCGCACGAACAGGGGCGCGCCGATCCGGTCCTCCAGCATTCTGATCTGATAGCTCACGGCGGCCTGAGTCATGCCGAGCTCCTGAGCGGCACGGGTAAAGCTCTGGTGGCGGGCTGCCGCTTCGAAGGCGCGAATCGCGCTCATGGGAGGAAGTTTAGACATGGCTGATCCATAAGGCTGCCTTATGGCAGCCCTCCCGCTTTCGCTTTGTCAAGTCGCGTCTGGAGGCGCACCTTGAGGCTGCATCGTCGAGGCCGACGCGCCCCGACAAAGGTGAAAATCGGTAGGCTGTCATGAAACACGAAGATGTCCGCCGCCTTCGCGGTGTGGATAGCGTTTGGCTGCGCCTGAAGCTCTGGCTCCGCCCAGCTCCCCGCAAGGACAAGCCCATGATCACGGATCTGAGCCACCTGAACGAGCATGACCGACGGGACATCGGTCTGCCGGAGGAGGTTCGTTACGTGGACTGGCAGTCCCTCAGGGCGAATGGCTGGCGCTGATCCGCGTCAGGAGGTCAGGCGGCTGGGTTTCAGCTCGCCGCTCTGTTCCAGAAGCGAGTGGCCTGTCGCCGCAATGTGGGCCTCGATCCGCTTCAGGTCGCGGATGATATCGAGCTGCAAGGCGCTCGTGTCGCCCGTCGACTTGCCGGAGCGGAGCTGCTCGAGGTTTCGCTGGGTGATCGTCCGCTCGATCTCGCGGAAGCGCTCCTTCTCCGCCACCAACCTGCGAGCGGAGCCGAGATCTTGGAACATCAGGACCGATGCCGCCAGCTGGAGGTGCTCCAGGAGCTTGGCATGCATGCTGTCGATGTCGGCAAGGCTGTCCTTCGGGAGCCGCAGATGGTTCCTGATGCGCTTGGCGGCCAGTTCCATCAGGTTCTTGTCGATGATGTCGCCGACGTGCTCCAGATTGATGGCGAAGGCGAGAATGTCGGAAAGACGCCTCGCCTCGGCTGCGCTAAGGGCCTCGTGGTTGATGGAGCTCAGATAGCGCCGGATCGCCGTGTAGAGTCGATCCACCACGTCGTCGGTCTGGCTAATCGCGCTCACGCGGCTGATATCGTCCTGATGGAAGAGATCCTGGGAGCCGCGCAGCATGGTCTCGACCGTGTCCGCCATGCGCAGCACCTCGCGCGCCGCGTTGGAGAGCGCGACCGACGGCGTATCCAGCGCATCCACGTCGAGATATTGCGGCACGCCCGGGTCCGAGGCCCGAATCCGCTCCGGGAACATCCTGAGCAGCAGGCGGGCAATCCAAGGCAGGGGCAGAATGAAGATCGCAGCCACCGCGAGGTTGAAGATCGTATGGAAGTTGGCCGACATCCTGGCCGGGTTGGGGTCCAGCATGGTCAGATTCGGCAGCAACAGGCCGATCAGCGGCAGAGCGAGGGCGCACCCGATCACCCGCATCGCCAGGTTCCCGAACGGCACGCGCAGCTTCACCGGGTCGCCTCCGGTGCCCTCGAGCAGCGGGTTCAGCGAGCTGCCGAGATTGGCGCCGAGAACCATCGCGAGGGCCGAATGGGGATCGATGACCCCGGCGCTGGCGAGGGACATGATGAACAGAAGCGCTGCGACGCTGGAATGGGCCGCCCAGGCCAGAATGGCCGCCAACAGGACCAGAATGAGCGGGTCCGGCGCGATCGCGGCCAGAAGGCTCTTGAGCACGTCCGACGATTCGATCGGGTGGATCGTCTCCGACAGGAGATGCAGCGACAGGAGCATCAGGCCGAGGCCGATGGTCACCCGCCCCAAGTCCTTGGTCCTGCTGGACGTTCCGCGCCGGTAGGCCATGTAGCCGCCGAAGATCAGGAACGGAAAGATCAGCGTGATGTCGAAGGACAGAACCTGGACGATCAGCGTGGTGCCGACATTCGCCCCGAGCATCACGGCCAGGGCGGGAATGACGTCGACCGCGCCGCCTGCCGTGAAGGAGGCCACCATCAGGGCTGTGGCTGTGCTGCTCTGAAGGACCGTGGTCACGCCGACGCCGGCCAGGAACGCCCGAAGGCGGGTTCTCAGGCCGACCCCGAGGATCCAGCGCAGATCGCTGCCGAAGGCCCGTTGAACCCCGCTATTGACCATGTTGATGCCCCACAGCAGCAGGGCGATCTCACCGAGGAGATGGATCAAGACGGAGGTGGCGGACATTCATTCCTCTGGATCGTGCGAAAGGCTCAATCGCTCTGCTTAGTCCTCCATCGGCGATCCTGCAATCAGGTTGCCGGCTAATTATGCGACCACGGAGAGAAATCCTCTACCCATTACGGGAGCGGCAGCCCTTTCCGAGCCTCGCTCCCGGGGTTTTCCTGCCCGAGCTGCCTTAGAGGGCTGGCAGGTGGAGCCACTCCACCAGGGCATTGACGATCAGATTCACCGAGAGGGCGGCCAGGATGACCCCCATGACCCGCCGCAGGATGTTGGTACCGCCCTTGCCGATGATGTTGCTGATGAAGTCCCCCAGCGTGAAAATCACGAGCATCGCGCTCAAAACGACGGCCAGAACGCCGAAGGTTTCGACCTGTTCGGTCAGGGTGAAGCGGTTGTTGTCGGTCAGGATGATGATGGCCAGCATGGCGCCCGGCCCGGCGATAATGGGTGTCGCCAGGGGGTAGACGGCCACGCTCAAGGTGTTCCCGGCGGGCTCGTCGACGGATTTCGCGGCCGAATGCCCCTCCCCCAACACCATCGAGATGGCGAAGAGCAGAAGGATGATGCCTCCAGCGATCTGGAAGGAAATGAGGGAGATCCCCATGGCGTGGAGCAGGAACTGCCCCGCGATTCCGAAGAAGAGGAGAATGCAGAATGCGAAAAAGACCGCCAGCATGGCGGCACGCCGCCGTTCCTTGCGATCGAGTTCCGAGGTCGCTCCGAGAAAGAGCGGCAGATGGCCCAACGGATCCAGCATGGCCCAGAGCGTGAAGAACTGGTTCAGCACCAGATTTTGATCATCCAGCATGTCGCGACTTCCCCGGTGTCTGCGCACCGTTTAAGTCCGGAAGCTTGCGTGACGGTGGGCTGCGGGGCTTATCGCACGTCCCATCGCCGAGCGGAATGTCGGGAAACCGGCGCCGATCAGGCGGCCACCCGGGCATCGGCCTTGATGAGGTCCGCCCCCTTCTCGGCGATCATCAGCACGGCCGCCATGGTGTTGGCCGAAACCATCGTGGGCATGATGGACGCGTCGACGACCCTCAGTCCGTCGAGTCCGCGGACCCTCAGCCTCTCGTCGACCACCGCCATGGGACCCCTGCCCATGCTGCAGGTCCCGATGGCGTGATAGATGGTCTGACCGTTGCGCCTTGCGAAGTCCAGCCACTCCTCGTCGGTGTTGACCTCGACGCCCGGGCTCATCTCATAGGCGCGGTACGGGTCCATGGCCGGCTGCTCGATGATGTGACGGGCGATCCGCATACCCTCGATGAGCGCTTCCTGATCCGTCCGGACCGCCAGGAAGTTCGGCCGGATCGCCGGAGGCGTGAGCGGGTCGGGATTCTTGATGTGGATCGTGCCCCGCGACTCGGGGCGCAGCTGCGTCACGCCTATGGTCATGCCGGGCAGGCGATCCAGCTTTCGCTCGCCCGCATTGGCGTAGCTCGCATGAACGAAGAAGTACTGGACGTCCGGCGTTTCGAGTTCCGGCCTGGTCTTGACGAAACCGTGGGCGAGACCTGTGCCGAGGGTGAGAATGCCCTTGCGGGTCAGGTAGTACTGGGCGACGGCCATGCCGAGACGCCACCCACGCGTTTTCTCGTTGAGCGTGATCGGCTTCTTGACCCGCCAGTTCATCCGGGTGGCGAAATGGTCGATGTAGTTGTTGCCGACGCCGGGCAGTGCGTGCCGGACGGGAATCCCGGCCGCTGCAAGCACCTCCGGCTGGCCGACACCCGACAATTCCAACAGGTGCGGCGTCTGGACGGCTCCTGCCGTAAGGATCACTTCGGCGCGCGCCCTGACGGTCCGCTCCTCGTTCCCGATCTTGTAGGTCACGCCAACGGCCCGGCGGCCCTCGAAATCGATCCGGGTCACGTGGGCGTTGGTCTGCACCGTCAAGTTCGGACGGGACATGGCCGGGCGCAGATAGGCATCCGCCGCGCTCCAGCGCCGGCCCTTCCGCTGGTTGACCTGATAATAGCCGAAGCCCTCCTGGCTGGCGCCGTTATAATCCGGGTTGGCAGGGAGTCCTGCCTGTTGCGCCGCCGCGATGAAGGCTTCGGAAAGCTCGGGACGCTCGGACACGCGCACGACGTTGACGGGACCGCCCTGCCCCCGCAGGTCGCTCGCTCCGTCCTCGAAGTTCTCCAGCTTCTTGAAGTAGGGCAGCACGTCCTCGAAGCTCCAGCCGGTGGCGCCGAGCTGTGCCCAGGTGTCGTAGTCCTGGGGCTGGCCGCGCACGAAGATCATGCCGTTGATCAGGGTCGACCCGCCGAGCCCCTTGCCGCGAGGCACGACGATCGTCCGGTTATGGACGTTCTCCTCGGGCTCGGTCTGGAAACGCCAATTGTATTTGGCGTTGGTGAGGAGCTTGCTGAAGCCTGCGGGAATGGGAATCCAGAAGCCGCTATCGGGCCCTCCGGCCTCGAGCACGAGCACCCTGGTCTGCGGGGATGCGCTCAACCGGTTTGCCAGCACGCAACCCGCCGTGCCGCCACCCACAATGACATAATCAAAGGAATCCATGACGTTACTCGTTATGGTCGGGCGCCGAGGACCGCCCGAAGGAACCGGTTGAAGACGCAAGCACCTTGCCGGGATTGAGCAGCCCCTCGGGATCGAGGGTCCGCTTGAGGCGTGCCGCCAAATCCATTTCCGCCGTGGAGCGGTACCGGGCGAGTTCGCCGACGCGGTACTGGCCGATGCCATGCTCGGCCGAAATGCTGCCGCCGAACCGCGCCACCACATCGTGCACGATCCTGTTCACCGACGTCGCGTCGTGCTCAGTCCCTACCAGCACGTTGTAGTGGATGTTGCCGTCGCCCAAGTGCCCGAAGGCATTCACCCGGGTGCCGGGTGCGCCTGCGGCGAGCGCCGTTCCGGCCTCGTCGAGGAACTGCGGAACCGCGGATAAGGGGACCGACACGTCGTGCTTGACGCTCTTGCCCTCCCGCGCCTCCGACTCGGTCACGTGCTCGCGCAGGGCCCAGAGCTGCGCGGCCTGGCTGCCGGACTCCGCCACCACGCCATCGAGCGCCAGTTCGTTTTCCAGCGCCGTTCCCAGCACGGTCTCCGCGGCCTCG
This sequence comes from Microvirga lenta, assembly GCF_020532555.1. Taxonomy (GTDB): domain Bacteria; phylum Pseudomonadota; class Alphaproteobacteria; order Rhizobiales; family Beijerinckiaceae; genus Microvirga; species Microvirga lenta. The sequence continues at coordinate 87,478 of NZ_JAJBBR010000015.1, forward strand.
CGCATGCCCGACAGGCTGGAGGCGGCCTCGATCAGCACGAACCACTCGCCCTCGCCGATGGGCGGCTTCAGCCCCGCGTGCTTCTCCACGAGCTGGAGGGAGGTCCGCGAGATCAGCTCGAAAGCCGAGATCGTGTCGCCGAGTTCGTTCTGCGACAGCTCCAGGAGCTGCAGCGCCGCATTCGGATCCGGCACGGACATGAGAGCCGTGACCGAGTGCTGCGGCTTGGGCAGCAGCCGCAGGACCGCCGCCGTCACGATTCCGAGGGTGCCCTCGCTGCCGATGAAGAGCTGCTTCCAGTCATAGCCGGCATTGTCCTTGCGAAGACGTCGCAATCCGTTCACCACCGTGCCGTCGGGCAGAACCACCTCGAGGCCGAGCACGAGGCTGCGGGTCATGCCGTAGCGCAGAACGTTGACGCCGCCCGCATTGGCCGCGACGACACCGCCGATGGTGGCGGAGCCTTCCGCCGCCAGGCTGATCGGCAGGACGCGATTTTCCCTCAGGGCCGCATCCTGTGCGACCTTCAGGATGCACCCGGCCTCCGCCTCGATGGTCATCCCGACCGGGTCGACCTCGCGGATCGCCGCCATGCGCGTCAGGGAGAGAACGACCTGCCTGCCGGATGCGTCCGGAACAGCGCCACCCGCCAGCCCCGTGTTTCCCCCCTGGGGAACGATGGGGATTCCAGCTTCGTGGCAGGCCCGGACGATCGCCGCGACCTGTTCGGTCGTTGCGGGACGCGCGACACAGGCCGGGACGCCCGGAAAGAGTCGGCGCCAGTCGATGGCGAAGGGCTCGAGATCGGGCCCCTCGGTGATGAGGCCTGCAGGGCCGAGGATGCCCTGCAGACGTTCGAGAACAGGGGCAGGAACACTCATCGGAAAGCCTCGTCCAAAACCGCACGGTCCAGGGGCATGCCCTTCGCGGCCATGGCGGATGCGAGGCCCCGGGCCACCTCCTGATGCCCCGCGAAGGCGGCGCGCTCCAACACCTTGGAAATGGTGGGCGAAGCCTCCCGGCCGTGGACGCGCTGCACCGGTTGATCGAGCCAGTCGAGATAGCGGCGCTGGATTTCGTCCGCAAGCATCGTGCCGTAGGAGGTGCCGAGGGAGCCCTGCTCGACGATGACCACGTTGTTGGTCCGGCGAATGCTCTCGCCGATGGTGTCCCAGTCGAGGGAGGCGCGGTCGAGGCTGCGAAGGTCGATCACCTCCGCATCGAGACCGAGCTTCTCCACCGTTTCGAGGGTTTTGGCGACCATCGCGGAATAGGTCAGTACCGTGAGGTGCCGGCCGGGCCGAACGACCCGCGCCCGCCCCAGGGGTATCACATAATCGAGATCGTCCGCCGGTACGCTGCCCATGCTCTGGTAGAGATCGACATGCTCGATCACCAGAATCGGATCCCGGCACCGGAGGGCCGCATTCATCAGGCCCACGTAGTCAAAGGGCGTGGACGGGGCAATGATGCGCCAGCCCGGCGAGGTGGCGAAAACACCCGCGGGGTCGAGGGAGTGCTGCGAGCCGTAGCCGGTTCCCATGGCGATCTTGGTGCGGAGCACGAGAGGCACGTCGGTATCGCCGCCGAACATGTGACGGGCCTTGCCGATCTGGTTGAAGACCTGGTCGGCGGCAACCCACATGAAGTCGGGATACATGAACTCGATGATGGGCCGATAACGGCCATCCATCGCCAGCCCGCCCGCTAAGCCCGTAAAGGCGGCTTCGCTGATCGGGGTTCCGAGCACGCGTCCCGGGAAGGCCGCGGCCAACCCGCGCGTGGCGCCGTTGGTGCCGCCTTTCAGACGGTGGATGTCCTCGCCCATGAGGATCAGCGACGAATCCGTCTCGAAGCGCCGGTGCAGGACATCCGCGATGACATCGACGAACTTGCGCTCCTGGGTCGTCCCGCCATGGCTGTCCGCCTCCACGACCCTCGCATCCTGCAAGTCGGGGAGGTCGCCGCGAATGCCGACATCGACGAAGGCCGTGTCCGGCCACAGCTCCGGCCTGACGCGGCGGGAATTGCGGTGGGGCTCCACGAGCTTCTCGGCGATGCCGGACATGAGCGCCTTGGACCGGTCCCGAAGATCGGCCACGTCAGCCTCCTCCAGGAGACCGCGCGCCACCATTTCGGTCGCCGCGCGGGTGAGCGGATCGCGGGCGCGCCAGGCCGCCTCCTCGTCCTTGCTGCGATAGCCGAACGCGGAACCCGGCAGCGGTCCGTTCTGGTGGAAGAAGCGATAGACCTCGACCTCGATGAGCGCAGGCCCCTTCCCCTCGCGTAGAAGCTGGAGGGCCTCCGTGGTGGCGAGGTGAACCGCCAGCGGGTCCATCCCGTCGACCCGCCAGGACGGGATCCCGAATCCGCAGCCGCGTCCGGACAGACGGGCCTCGCGCGTGACCTCCTCGACCCTTGTCGCGACAGCGTAGAAATTGTTCTCGATGAAGAACAGCATCGGCAGGGACCATGCCGCTGCGAGGTTCATGGTCTCCAGGGCCGTGCCGATGTTCACGGCGCCGTCCCCGAAATAGGTGACCGCCACATCTCCCGTTCCGGCAAGCTTGTGGGCCATGGCGGCCCCGGCCGCGAGAGGCACGCCGCCACCCACGATGGCGTTGGTGCCGAGGGCCCCCGCTTCCGCCCAGCGCAGATGCATGGAGCCGCCGCGGCCATGCCCGAAGCCGGGCTCCAGCCCCAGGATTTCCGCAAGCGTCCGGTGGAGGACCGGCTCGACCTCCGAAGGAAAGGCGGTCTTCGGGTCGAGGCCCCGGGCTGCATAGGACAGAGCCTTGGCGAGGAACTGGTGGTGCCCACGATGGGAGCCATTGATCTGATCGCTGTCGCGCAACCCGACGATGGAGCCGACTGCGCCGCCTTCCTGACCGATGGAGGAGTGCGCCGGGCCATGCACCAGGCCTTCGCCGGCGAGATCGAGCACCGTTTCCTCGAAGGCGCGGATGAGATGCATCTGCGTCAGCATTTCGCCGAGGAGCGCCGGATCGGCGCTGCGCCAGTCCTTGCGGGTGGTCTTCAGCTCGATCCAGGGAGCTGCGGCGGTAAGCTTGATCCGCTCCGGCATTGCGATCCTCCTAGATGTATCCGTAGGCGGTCCAGCCGCCGTCGACGCCCAGCACCTGCCCGGTCACGGCGCCGCAGGCGTCGGAAGCGAGGAAGGTCGCCATATCTGCCACCTCGCGGCTTTCGATCAGGCGTCCGATGGGCGTGCGCTCCTGGAGCTTCTCCAAATCGAGGCGGCCACGGGCGATGAGGTCGTCCAGGAAAGGTGTGCGCACGTAGCCGGGTGCAATCGCGTTCACGCGGATTCCGTGGCGGGCCCATTCGACGGCCAAAGCCTTCGCCATCATGACGACGCCGCTCTTCGAAACGCAGTACCCGAGCCGTTCGGGCGCGGCGACGACACCGTACATGGACGCCATGAGCAGGATGCGCCCCTGTCCGCGCGGGATCATTCGCCGCCCGGCCTCCTGAGCGGTGAGGAAGACGCCGTCGAGATTGATGCTCATCACCCGGCGCCATGCGGCGAGGTCCAGATCCAGCGTCGGGCTGTTCTGGGACACGCCGGCATTCGCCACCGCCACATCCACGGCGCCGAACCGCTCCTCGGCGGCATCGAAAGCCCCCTTGAGATCCGACGGTTCGGTCACGTCGCCTTGAACGACCAGGACATCGTCGAAATCGCGCAGAGCCTCGCCGGCTGCGGGGTCACGGTCGAAAACAACGATCCTGGCGCCCTGGGCCCTGAACGCGCGCGTGATTTCGAGGCCGATGCCGGAGGCGCCGCCCGTAATCAGCGCACAACGTCCCTGGAGGCTGCCCGCGCCGTTCACGGGCGCATCTCCGTGAAGTCCGCCATGAGTTCGAGCTGGCAGGCCAGCATGGGCCCGCCCGGATGCGTCCGGCATCCACGCTCCTTCGCCGCGGCGAGCAGCGCCGTCGTCTCCGGCTGCATGATGATCTCGGCGACGATCTGATCCGGCGTGAGGCGGTCGGCATCGAGCGGCAGCGGATCGTTCTCGCGCAGGCCGAGCGACGTCGCATTGACGACGATCTCGTGTCCGGACGGGTCGGGAGACCCGATCTCCACCGCAAAGCCGGGATAGGCCTCTGCGAGCCGCTGCGCGAGATCCTCGCACTTGCTCCGGGTGCGGTTGGCGACCGTCAGGCGGGACACGCCTGCTTCCGCAAGAGCGAAGGCAATCGCATTGGCCGCGCCGCCCGCACCGGCGAGATAGGCGCTGCGGCCTTTCGGCTCGATTCCCGCCTGGCGCAGGCCCGCAACGAAACCGGCGCCGTCGAGCATCTCCCCGACCAGCCTGCCGTCCGCCTCGCGGCGAACCGTGTTGACCGCGCCGATGGCCCGTGCCGCTGGGCTGACCTCGTCGCAGAGCGCCACCATGGCCGTCTTGTGCGGCACGGTGACGATGAGGCCGCCGAGGTTGCGCATGGTCCTGAGGCCGGAAACGAGGCCTGAAAGATCGTCCGCCCCGACATGGATGGGGATGAGCACACCATCGACACCCCGCTTGCGCATGAGGGCGTTCAGAGCCTGGGGCGTCTTCACGTGGTGGATCGGGTCCGCCAGGATCGCCCAGACCCTGGTGTGTCCGGTAATTTCCGTCATCGCATCACCCCAGCGTGTAGGCGACTTTCACCGCCGTGTAGAACTCGCGGGCATAGGCGCCCTGCTCACGCGGGCCGTAGGACGAGCCTTTCCGCCCGCCGAACGGGGTGTGATAGTCGACGCCCGCCGTCGGCAGGTTGACCATGACCATCCCGGCGCTCGACCGCTTCTTGAAGTCGCTCGCATATTTGAGGGATGTGGTGCAGATACCAGAGGACAGACCGAATTCCGTGTCGTTGGCGACCGACACGGCCTCCTCGTAGTCGCGCACCCGGATCACGGTGGCGACCGGCCCGAAGATTTCCTCGCGGTTGACCCGCATCTCGTTGGTGGTCTCCGTGAGGAGAGCCGGAGCCATGTAATATCCCGGGGTGCCGCGCTCGAGCACTTCGCCGCCGGCTTCCACTTTGGCTCCGTCGTCCTGGCCCACCTTCACATAGCCGAGATTCTGCTCCAGCTGGTTACGGCTCACGACCGGCCCGATATCCGTGCCCGCCTTGAGGGCATCGTCCACCTTCAGTCCCGCCATGCGCTCCCGAAGCGCCGCCACGAAACGGTCGTGGATGCCCTCCTGCACGATGAGACGCGAGGAAGCCGTGCAACGCTGCCCGGTGGAGAAGAAGGCGCCGTTGGCGGCGCATTCCACCGCCACCTTGAGGTCGGCGTCGTCGAGAACGATCAGGGGGTTCTTGCCGCCCATCTCCAGCTGGATCTTGGCCCCGCGCGCCACGAGGTCTCCGGCCAGCCGGCGACCGACCGGCACCGAGCCGGTGAAGCTCACCGCCCGAACCTTCGGGGATTTCACGATGGCGTTGCCGACCTGGGATCCCGGCCCCATCACAAGGTTGAACACCCCCGCCGGAAGGCCCGCCCGGGAGATGATCTCGGCCAAGGCCCAGCCGGAGCCAGGCACGAGATCCGCCGGCTTGAACACCACCGTGTTGCCGTAGGCCAGCGCCGGGGCAATCTTCCAGGCCGGAATCGCAATGGGAAAGTTCCAGGGCGTGATCAGACCCACGACGCCTTCCGGCTCGCGAACGATCTCCACGTCCACCCCTGCCCTCACCGAAGGCAGACGGTCGCCAGTCAGGCGCAGGGCCTCCCCGGCAAAGAACTTGAAGACGCGGCCGGCGCGGACGACCTCGCCGATCCCCTCGGGAAGCGTCTTGCCCTCCTCGCGGGACAGGAGAGCGCCGAGTTCGTCCTTCCGGGCGAGAAGCTCGGTGCCGATCCTATCCAGCGCGTCGGAGCGCACCTCGGGGCTCGACATGGCCCAAGCGGGAAAGGCCGCGTGGGCGGCCTCGATGGCCTGCTCGGTCTGCGCGGCATCCGCCGACGCGTATTCCCCGACGACGTCGTCGAGATTGGAGGGATTGATGTTGACGTTGACGGAGGCGCCTTCGAGCCATTCTCCGCCGATGTAGTTCCGATGCAGCATGTCCGCTTTGGTCCGTTAGATTCCGAGATACGCAGTCTTGATGTGAGGATCGGCCAGGAGACCGGCCCCGGTGTTCTGCATGGCGATGCGGCCGTTCTCAATGACGTAGGCACGGTCTGCGATCTTGAGGGCGTGAAACGCCTTCTGCTCCACGAGAAGGACCGTAGTGCCCATGGAGCAGATGCGCTCCACGATTCCGAACATCTGCTGCACGATCAGGGGAGCCAGCCCAAGCGACGGCTCGTCGAGCATCAGGAGCTTCGGGGAGGCCATCAGGCCGCGAGCGATGGCGACCATCTGCTGCTCGCCGCCGGAGAGAGAGCCCGCCAGCTGATCGAGGCGCTCCCTCACCCTCGGGAAGATGTCGAGAACCTCCTCGAACCGCCGGGACGCGCCCTCGCGGACGTTGGGGTGGTAGCAGCCCATCATGACGTTATCGCGGACGGTCATGACCGGAAAGAGCTGGCGCGCCTCGGGAACCATCACGAGACCGCGCCCGACGATGTCGGCAGGCTCCTGCCCGTCGATCCTTTCTCCGTCGAAGACGATCTCGCCGCGGGTGGGTTTCACGAGACCGGAAATCGTCCGCAGCAGCGTCGTCTTGCCGGCGCCGTTGGAGCCGATGATCGTGACCACCTCGCCCCGACCGACCTCGATGGAGAGATCCTGGAGAATGACGGTCCGACCATAGCCCGCCGTGACGTTAGATACCTTGAGCATGGACGAAATCCTCTCCGAGATAGGCCTCGATCACGCGCCGGTCCTTCACGACCTCCTGTGGGTCGCCCTGGGCGATCACGCGCCCGGAATCCACCACGACGATCCGATCGGACAGGCTCATGATCGCCTGCATGTTGTGCTCGATGGCGATGACCGTGACGCCGCTGTCGCGAATGGTCCGGATCAGCTGGACCATGCGCTGCGTGTCGGACTGGCTCTGGCCCGCCATGACCTCGTCCAGGAGCAGGATCGAGGGCTCCGTTGCGAGGGTGCGGGCGACTTCCAGGCGCTTCAGGCCGCCGATCGGCAGATTGCGCGCCTCCACGTCCTTGATGTCCTCGAGACCGACCAGGCGTGCGACCCGCAGGGCGGCGGCGCGGGCGTCGTCCACCTTCGCATGGCGCATGAACGCCCCCACCATGATGTTCTCGAGCACGGTCAGCTTCCCGAAGGGCTGCACGATCTGGAACGTGCGGCCCACGCCCAGGCGAGCGAACTCGTCGGCGGAAACCGGCGTCCTCGTGGCTCCATCGGGTCCGACGACCGAGATGCTACCGGAGGTCGGCTTCAGGAAGCCCGAGATCTGATTGAAGATCGTCGTCTTGCCTGCGCCATTGGGGCCGATGATGCCGAGAATCTCGCCGCGGTGGAGGGTGATGGAGACGTTGTCCGTCGCCGTCAGGCCGCCGAACTTCATGACGAGGTTCTCCGCCGTCAGGATCGGCTCTCCCGGCGTGCCGGTGATCGGGCGCGCTTCGGGGGCTTCGTACTCCTCCCGGCGCGTGCCGCCGCCCGGCAGACGGTCGATCCAGCGCACGACCCATGGTCCGAACGTTCCGGCGAGACCGCCGGGCAGCGTGAGCGTGATGAGGACGAGGACCGTTCCGTAGACGAAGCCGTGCAGGCCGTTGGCCGAAGCCCCCAGCCAGCCGCGGGCAAGCTCCGCGAGCGGCACCACCAGCACCGTCCCGAGGAGCGGTCCCGCCACCGTGCCGAGGCCCCCGATCAGCGAGAACATGGCGATCTCGATCGATGTGGCGAGAGAGAACATCGTCGCCGGCTCGAGGAAGGTGATGTACATGGCGTGGAAGGAGCCGACCAGGGAGGTCAGACCCGCGGAGATCATCACGGCCTTCAACTTGACCCGCGTATTGGAAACGCCCGCCGCGAGGGCCGCGTCCTCGCGCTCGCGCACGGCGGTCAGATAGAAGCCGAGCTTGGAATTGCGGATCGCCCACGACACGGCCATCGCGAAGAGGAGCAGTCCGAACGCGATGTAGAGATAGTTGATCTTCTCCCGGAAGATCATCCACTGCCATCCGAGCTTGAGGGGAACGATCAAGCCGGCTGCGCCGCCCGTGACCCCATGGAAGTGGATCGCGAGCAGACGCACCACTTCCAGGAACGCGATGGTGGCGAGGGAGAAGAACGGTCCGCGCAGGCGGAAACATGGGTATCCGATCCCGATGCCGACCAGCACCGAGAGCGCCGCGCCGGCCCACATACCGATCCAGGGAGACAGACTGAAGTGCTGGATCAACAGCGCCGTCGTATAGCCGCCGATACCGTAGAACACCATGTGGCCGAGCGAGAGCTGCCCGGCATAGCCGCCCACGATGTTCCAGGCCGTGGACAGGGCCGCGAAGACGCAGATCGTGACGAAGACGTGCACGATGAACGGGGAGTCGATGGCGACCGGAATGATGAGGAGCAGCGAGAGTGCCAGGAGCGAGCAGTAGACTCGCGGATCCGTCAGGCGGCTCAGCAGGCCCGACTTTCGACGGGCTGCGGCCGGGGTCGCAAGAGCTTTGGCGGTCATGGGTTCACTCCGTCCCGCGGCCGAGCCCGAACAGGCCCGTCGGCTTGAAGATCAGGATGAGGATGAAGATCGCGAAATAGACCACTTCCTTGAGGTCCGGCGCGATGTAGTAGCCGGAAAGACTGTCCACGATGCCGATGATCATCGCACCGGCGAACGCGCCGTACATGCTCCGCATGCCTCCAAGCACCACGACCACGAAGGCAGTGAGAACGAAGTACGTGCCGATGGTCGGGGTCACCGGGTAGAGCGGCATCAGAAGGGCACTGGCCAGGCCCACGCAGGCGGCGCCGAGGCCGAAGGAGAAGATGTAGATGCGATTGACCCTGACGCCCATGAGGAGCGCCGCGTTCCGGTTCTGCGCCGTGGCGCGGATGGCGCGGCCGAGCGGGGTCGTCTGCATGAAGAAGTGAAGCCCGGCGACCAGTGCGAGGGCGCAGAAGAACATCACCAGCTGGCCGATCAGGAGCGTATAGCCGCCGAAGGCGATGGACTGACGCACGCTCGGGGTGTTCACCGAGTAGAGGTCGGCGCCGAAGATCAGCAGGGCGAGGTTCACGAGAGCGGTCGACAGACCGACCATCGCGAAGATCTGGATATGCTCGTCGGCTCCCAGGAGCGGCTGGATGATGAACCGCTGCACCAGGGCACCCATGGCAAAGAGCAGGATGACGATGGGAACCGCGGACACATAGGGGTGAAACCCGAGATTCGCGGCGAGAAGATACACGGCATACATGCCGACCATCAGGAATTCGCCATGCGCGAAGTTGACGACGCGGACGATACCGAAAATGAGCGTCAACCCGACGCTGATGATGGCATACATGCTGCCGAGCAGAATGCCGTTGAGGATAAGCTGTACGAAGACGTCCATCGTCAGGCCTCCGGGACGCTGGCGTGAAACACTTTTTGTGATTGAGAGCGGCCTCCGCGGCGATGCGCGGCGGAGGCCGGCAGAGGTCAGGACGGGATCAGTTCGCGCCCACGCCCGTCTTCAGCTTGGCCACGGCCGCCTTCTCCGGGAACACCGTCACAAGCTCGCCCCCCTGCCACTGCATCAGGAACGGGCTCACCCGCGTGTTCTGGCCCTGCTCGTTGAACTTGGCGCCCCAGCCGGTCGGCGTTGTCCCTTCCGGCACGTCCACCTTCATCACCGCCTCGCGGATCGCATCCGCCGACAGGTCCTTGGCCGAAGCCATGGCGTCCAGGAACACGTTCGCGCCCATGTAGTTCGCCAGGCTGTGGCCGGAGCGCGGCGGCGTGCCGTACTTGGCCTGGTACTTCTTCTCGAACGCGTCGATCCCCGGGGCCGCCGCCGGATTGGTGCGGTACTGGGTGAAGTCCACGTTCAGCGCCCCTTCCATGTTCTCGGGGCCCACCGCCTGGACCGTGTCGCGGAGGGAATAACCGCCACCGGCACCGATAACCGCCTTGGGCTTGAAGCCCTGGTCCTTCATCTGGCGGAAGAACAGCACCGTGTCGTTCTGGTACGAGGTCTGCAGCACCACGTCGACACCGGCCGACTTCAGCCGCAGGATCACCGGCGTCAAGTCCACCGACTTGGCCGAGTACGGCAGCGTCTCGACCAGGTTGAGCCCCTTCTCCTGTGCCCGCTTCTGCTGGAACCCGGCCACGGTCTGGCCGTAGAGCGAGTCCTCATGGATGATGCCGACCTTCAGGCTCTTCGGGTCCACCCCCAGCGCCGGCGCCACCGCGTCCGAGATCGCATCGACCATGCGGTTGGCGAAGTCCTTGGAGGTGGGGTTGGTGCGGAAGGTGTACTGGAAGCCGCGTTCGGTGATCGGGTCCGAGATCGCGCCGAGCTCGAAATACGGCACCCCCGCCAGCTCCGCCACCTGCGTCGCCGCAATGGCCAAAGAGGACGAATAGGTGCCGAAAATGGCGTTGACTTTGTCGACCGAGGTGAGGCGTCGCGCCTCGCCCACGGCCTGGTTCGGATCGACCGCGTCGCCGCGGATCATCTGGATCGGCTTGCCGTTGAGGCCGCCCTTGGCGTTGCGCTCCTCGACCGCGAGCTCGAGGCCGCGGAAGCTCTCGTCGCCGAGCAGCGCCAGGCCGCCGGAGAAGGGATAGAGCGCACCGATCTTGACGGTTTCCTGCGCGAGGGCCGGCGCGGCGGACAGCGCCAGGGTGGTGGCGAGCGCCACCTTTGCAAAGAGTTTCATCGGTTTCCTCCCTGAAGCCTCTGTCGGGCAGGGCTTCTGTCGAACGGGCGCGGCACGGCGCACCGGCCGGCACGTTCCCGGCACCCGCGATACTGCAGATAACCAAGTTGCCTGACAAGTGGAAAATTGCTACCCGTTTGAAAGTAGGAAGATGGTCGGGCACAACCGACCGCCGCGAAGGCAACTGGTGCAGGAGGAACGACTCACGATGGCAATTCCCGAGACAATGCGGCAGGTCCGCTTCGAAGGGGCTGGCGGCCCTGAGGTCATCCGGCTGGAGAATGCCCCGGTTCCCCGTCCCGGCAAGGGCCAGGTCCTGATCGAAGTGGCTGCAGCCGGGGTGAACCGGCCCGATTGTCTCCAGCGGGCGGGCGGCTACCCTCCCCCGCCTGGCGCAACCGACATTCCCGGCCTCGAAGTCTCGGGTCGAATCGTCGCCCTCGGCGACGGCGTCGAGAGGCTGCAGGTCGGCGAGGAGGTCTGCGCGCTCGTCGCCAGCGGCGGCTATGCGGAGTACTGCGTCGCTGACGAACCGCTCTGTCTCCCGATTCCCGGTCCCCTCTCCTTGCTCGAAGCGGGCGGAATCCCGGAGACGTATTTCACGGTTTACGACAACGTGTTCACCCGTGGCCGGCTCAAGGCGGGCGAGACGCTCCTGGTCCATGGCGGGTCCAGCGGAATCGGCTCGACGGCCATCCAGCTCGCCAAGCAGGCCGGAGCGACCGTCTATGCCACGGCAGGCTCGCAGGAAAAGTGCGATTTCTGCCGGTCGCTCGGTGCGGATGCGGCCATCAACTACCGCAATCAGGATTTCGTCGAGGAGGTTCGCAATCTCACCGACAAGCGGGGCGTGGACGTGGTTCTCGACATGGTCGGCGCCCCTTACATCGCCCGTAATTTCTCTATTCTGGCTCTCGAAGGCAGGTTGGTTCAGATCGCCTTCCTGCAGTCGAGCAAGGCCGAGATCGACTTCACACCCGTCATGATCCGCCGCCTCACCATTACCGGCTCGACCCTGCGTCCGCGTTCGGTCGAGTTGAAGGCCGCGATTGCCGAGGCGCTGCGCCGGAACGTCTGGCCACTCCTTGAAAAGGGAGCTGTCAGGCCGGTCCTGCATGCTACCTTCCCCCTCGAGGAGGCGCGCGCCGCGCACGAGTTGATGGAATCGAGCGCCCATCAGGGTAAGATCATGCTGGAGATCCGCCGATGAGTTCCCATGCTGGCCGCGTCGCTCTGGTGACCGGAGCCGGACGCGGCATCGGGCGGGCCATGGCGGACGCCCATTCTGCCGCCGGGGCCAAGGTGGCCTATCTCGACCACGATCCCGCTCTCGCGGAAGAGGCGGCGGCGGCCGCCAAGCAGCGCGGCTGCGAGGCCATGGCGCTGTCGGCCGACGTGGCGGACGATCAGGCGGTGGCAGAGGCGTGCCGCCGGGTTTCCGAGACCCTCGGCCCCATCGAGATCCTCGTCAACAATGCCGGCATCTCACCCAAGTCGGGGGGCGACGGAAAACGCTCCCCGGTCTGGGACATGCAGCCCGACGAGTGGCGCCGGGTCATCGACGTCAATCTGACCGGCGGCTTCAACTGCGTGCGGGCTGTGGTGCCCGGGATGCGGGAACTCGGTCGTGGACGCATCGTCAACATCTCGTCGGTTGCAGGCCGGACCTATTGCGACATCGTCGGGGTTCACTATGCCGCGTCCAAGGCAGCCCTGATCGGCTTCACCAAGCATCTGGCCGGAGAACTCGGTCCCGACGGGATCACCATCAACGCCATCGCTCCAGGCCGGATCGACACGCCGCTGATGCGCGGCTCCGCTCCGGAGGCCAATGAGGCGGCGCGTCTTGCGACCCCTCTGCGGCGGCTCGGAAGCCCGGAGGACGTGGCAAGCATGTGCCTCTTCCTGACGTCGGACGGCGCCGCCTTCGTGACGGGCCAGGTCTGCGACGTGGCAGGCGGCTGGCTGTTGACGTGACAAGCGGATTGGACCGAAGCGGAACGATGTTCGACTTCTCGCAAAAGACCCTGTTCCTCACCGGAGCCAATGGCAGCATCAGCCGTGCCATTGCGAGGATCTTTTTCGGCCTGGGCGCCAATTGCGTCCTGACCGATCTGGACGAGGCCGGAATCCAGACCTTCGCGAACGAGCTCGACCCTTCGGGCGAGCGCGCCCTCGGTCTGCGGCAGGATGCAGCCAGCTCGGCAGATGCTGAAAACGCCGTGGCTCTCGCCAGGGACCGTTTCGGCAAGGTCGACTTCGTCGTGACCGGAGCAGGCCTCTACCGCGATCAGATGATCGCGGACATGACGGACGAGCAGTGGCGCCAGTCGATCGACATCAATCTGAGCGGCGTCTTCTATACGTGTCGCGCCGCCATCCCGGTTCTCGCGGACGGCGGAGCCATCGTGAACATTGCCTCCATGGCCGGCCACAGGGGCAGCTACAAGCACGCGCATTACGCGGCAGCGAAGGGCGGAGTGCTCACCTTCTCCCGGTCGCTCGCCCTCGAGCTCGCCCCTCGCATCCGGGTCAATGCGGTCTCGCCCGGTCTCATCGAAGGTCCGATGGTGCAGCCGCTGCTCGACGCGCGCGGGCCCGAGCTGATGGCACAGACGCCGCTCAAGCGCCTCGGCACCCCGGAGGAGGTGGCGCGCCTCGTCACGTTCCTCTGCTCCGACTGGGCCAGCTTCATCACGGGTGAAACGGTGCACGTCAATGGCGGCCTCTACATAGCCAGCTGACGCCGCCAGGACAGCCAACCAAGGACAATCTCCCATGGCACAACATTCACGCGACATCCTTGGCCGAGCCCCCTCCTTGGCAGATACCCTTGCCCTGCGCCTGAGGGACGAGATCGTATCGGGGCGATTGCGTCCCGGCGAACGGCTCGCCACCGAGCAGCAGATTTCCGAGACCTACGGCGTCAGCCGCCCGACCGTCCGTGAGGCGATCGGGCGCCTCAAGCATGACGGGCTCGTCGTGACGCGCCAGGGGGCGGGAGCCTTCGTGGCCGATCCGGGGGCGGTTTCCGTGTTCCGGCTCGACGTTGCGGATTTCACCGACAAGGAGGAGATCCGGAACATCGTCGAACTCCTGATGGCCATCGAAGCCAGCGCCACGGAGCACGCCGCCGCCCGCAGATCCGACAAGGATCTGCGCAACATCCAGGCGCAGCTCGACGCAATGCAGGCCGCAATCGACCGGGGAGAGCCGGGGGTCGAGGAAGATCTCGCCTTCCACCGGTCGATCATCGAGGCCACCGGAAATCCCTTCTTCCGCGATCTGTCCGATTTTCTCGACCGCCGCGTCCGCACCTTCATTCGCACCGCGCGTGCCAACACAGCCCGGCTCGAAGGGCTGACCCAAGCCGTGCAGGCCGAGCATCAGGCGATCTCCGACGCCATTGCGCGTCAGGATGCATCTGGCGCCCGGCTGGCCGCCGAGACACACCTGAAGAACGCGGCGGGCCGGCTTGCGCTTTATCTGAAGCCCTAGGGGGTTCGCCGCCTCCCGGCAGGCCACTCATTCCTTGGAGAGGATCCAGGGGGCGAGAACGCCGACGCCGGTGACCAGAGCGCCCATGAGCGTCAGGACGACGGGAATCGGGAGAACCGAAAGAGCCCCGCCGACCACGAGAGGCCCGATTCCCTGGGCCGCGAATATGCAGAAGGCGAACAGGGAGATCGCCGAGCCGCTCGCTCCCGGCGCCAGCTCGGCCGCATGGGTCTGGAACTTGTTGTGGAGCATGAAATAGGCGAACCCCAGCAGCGTGAACGACGCGATGTTCCAGGTCCAGGGTAGCGGAAACGCGAAGGCGATGAGCGCCGCACCGCTGCCGAGTCCCCCGGCCCAGCTCATCCACCGAGGCCCGAGCAGGCCGATGACCCTCCGCACCGTGAGCGCATAGAGCACTCCGCCCAACCCGAACCCTCCCAGCACAAGTCCTGCCTCATAGGTGCCCGTGCCGAAGCGTTCGAGGAGGATGGCGGCAACGAACGGGAAGAGCCCGTAAGCCGCGACGGCGCCGAGGATCACCAGGCAGAACAGGAAGACGGCTCTCCGGCTCGAAAGGATCTTTCCGTGCTGACGGAAGATGGAGCCTCGCGAGAGGCCCTCCCCGACCCGCGGGCTCTGCGGGAGGACCAGGAAGGCGACCGTGATTGCCGCCGCCATGAGCGCGCTCGTCAGCAGAAACACGGCTCGCCAGCCGAAGAGTTCCGACACCACGCCGGATACGGCAGCCCCGAGCATCTGACCGAGAATCGAAGCAACGAGGAAGCGGCCGAGCGCCACCTGGCGTTCCGCGACGCTGACGCTGTCGCTCAGGGCGGCGATGGCGACGGGAATGATGCCGCCCGCGGCAAGACCCGAGATGCCTCGCACGACGGCAAGGAACGGGAATGCCGGAGCCAGGGCGCAGGCGAGAAAGAGAACCGATACGATCGCTCCGCACAGGACGATCAGCCGTGTCTTGCCGATGGCATCGGCGAGAGGGCCGAGGATCGGCTGGCCGAGAGCGTAGGAGAAGGCAAAGGCCGTCACGAGCAGGGAGGTCGCACCGAGGGAGACCGCGAACTCTGCGGACAGGAGCGGGACCATCGGGTCCACGATCCTGATGCCGAAGCCGCTGGCGAAGGCACATGCTCCCAGAACCGGCGCGAGCCCTTTCATCGTGCGTGACGCCTGCGCACTTCCTGGATGACGGCGGAATTGTCCCAATCCCCCTCCCCGTTCTCGATGCAGCCCTCCAGAAGGCCCATGAGAATCTCGGCCATGGGTAGACGCTGGCCCACGCGCCCGGCTTCGGAGAGGATCAGGCCGAAATCCTTGCGGCTCTGGACGATCCGCCCCTGCGGCGCGAAATCGCCCTCGATCATCTTCGCGCCCTTGACGTCCATGATCTGGGAGTAGGCGGCGGATTGCTTCGCAATGGCGAGGAAGGCGGCGGGATCGAGTCCGATCCGCTCCGCGAAGACCAGCGACTCCGCGAGCGCGGCCCGATTCAGCCCCAGGGCGAGGTTGATCGCGAGCTTGGCCCGGCTCGCATCGCCCGCAGGCCCGACATAGACGTGGCGGGGATAGATCGCCTCGATGACGTCCGCGCATCTTGCAGCCTCGTCCCGGTCTCCGGCGACCAATCCGAGGCCCTCGCCCTTGGCAACCTGTCCGCTGCTTCCCGACACGGGAGTGTCGAGAAAAACCATTCCCCGCGAGGCGCAGCGGGAGGCGAGCGAAGCAATCCGTTCAGGGTCGCAGGTTGCGGTGCAAAGGACGGTCGGCGGCCGTTCTGCTCCGGCGAGACCATTCTCGCCCTCCACGACCTGCTCGACCTGATCGACCGTCAGTACGGCGATGAGCACGACATCGCATGAGTGCCCCACATCGGCGACGGATGCCGCGGTGCGTCCGCCCTTCTTTTCCAATTCATCGCATTTCGACCGGTCGAGATCGAAACCCAGAACGTCGAGACCTGCACCGATCAGGCGCTGGGCAAGAGCGCTGCCCATGAGGCCGAGACCGATCAGGCCAACCTTTCGCGCCATCGCACACCCCTTCCGTCAAAAAGCAGTGGCCATGGGGCCCGCCGGAGACGAGCCATCACGCCACGGGTTCCGTGCCGCTCTCCTCCACGAGGAGGCTGTCGAGAGCCCTGTAGAGCGTGGTGAAATCCTGATCTCCCATACCGTGCTCCAGGGCTCGCGCCAGGAGACGCGCGGTGAGCGGGCCATAGGCCGCCGGCAGACCGACTTCCCGCTCCAACTCCACCGCCATCGCCAGATCCTTGGCGAGATTCGTAACGGCCGAGCGGCCGTCGAAGGTGCCCGAGAGGATATGGTTGGGGAACCGCGCCTCGCTGATGAAGCTCCGGGCGTTTCCGGCGTTGATGACGGCCACGGCGTCCGCCAGTTCGATCCCTGCGGCTTCGGCCACGCGACAGCCTTCACTCGTTGCCAGGAAGATGGTGTGGCAGATCATGTTGTGAACGAGCTTCATCGTATGGCCGGCGCCGGTAGGGCCGAGATGAAAGATCCGCGTGGCGATGCGGTCCAGCACCGGACGCACATGGGCAAGCGGCTCATCCGGCCCGCCGACCATCAATGTCAGGCGACCTGCATCCGCCGCCTGAGCGCCGCCCGTCATGCCTGCATCGAGATAGGCCCTGCCGCGACCGGCCACGAGACCCGCCAGCTTCTTGGTCTCTCCCGGGCGCGAGGTGGTGAGGTCGACGAGCACCTGACCGGGTCCGTCGACGGCGAGAATGCCCTCGGAGCCGCTCAGGCACTCCTCGATCTCGGCACTGCCTGGAAGCACGAACAATATGAACGTGCACCTTTGTGCAATCTGGGCGGGAGGAGCAATCGCGACATCGTCGGAGAGCCCCGCTCTTCCCCGCGCAGTCTCGCTTACATCCCAGGCGCCGCCGAGCCGCCCTGCCTCGTCGAGGCGCTTTGCGATTCCGGTGCCCATTCGTCCCAGACCGATGACGCCGACGTTCCGTTCCGAGGTCATGAGCGGTCCTTGCGATTCAGGGGCACGATGGATGGCTCTTTGGCTGTGTTCATGCGGGTTTCGTCGTTCCGCCGCGCACAAGGCCGAGCAGCGGCGTCAGGGCGACGAGAGCCGCGACGGCAAGGAGACCGGCCGAGAGAGGCTTCTCGATGAAGATCAGCGGGTCGCCCGCCGAACTGATCATCGCCTGTTGGAGCGAACGTTCGAGGATGGGACCCAGGATCATCGCCAGGATCAACGGAGCTGCCGGGAAGCCGCCCTTGCGCAGGAGATAGCCGAAGACCCCGAAGACGATCATGACGCCGACATCGAACGTGGAATTGTTGACGCTGTATGCGCCCACGATGCAGATCACCACCACGACCAGCGAGAGAATGCTGTAGGGTACCCGAAGCAGCTTCACCCACAGGCCGACCAACGGAAGGTTGAGGGCCAGAAGCATGAAGTTGCCCAGATACATGGACGCAATCGCCCCCCAGAAAATGTCCGGATGTTCCTGAATGAGCTGCGGTCCCGGCCTGATGCCGTGGATCATGAGCGCGACCAGGATCATCGCAATGGAGGCGTTGCCGGGAATCCCCAGTGTCAGGAGCGGGATGAAGGACGATACGGAAGCAGCGTTGTTCGCCGACTCGGGAGCGGCCACGCCCTCGATGGCGCCATGGCCGAACTGCTCGGGGTGTTTAGAGATCTTCTTCTCCACCGCATAGGACACGAAGGAGCTGATGATCGCTCCCCCGCCTGGAAGGACGCCGATGAAGAAACCGAAGAGCGATCCCCGGGCAATCGGCGCCCAGCTCCGCTTCCAATCCTCGCGCGTCGGCAGGATGTTCTTGATGCCGGTCTTGAGGGCGGCGGGCTGCTCGGGCGCCTCCAGATTGCTCAGTACCTCGGCGATGCCGAACAGACCCATCGCGACGACGACGAAATCCAGTCCATCCGTGAGGTTCGGCAGACCGAACGTGAAGCGCTCGGCTCCCAGGACCGGATCGAGGCCGACGGTCCCGAGGAGCAGGCCCAGAACTCCCATCATCAGGCCTTTGAGCGCCGACCCACCTGACAGATAGACCGCCATGGTAAGGCCCAGGAGCACCAGGGAGAAGTATTCAGCAGGTCCGAACCGAAGGGCGAACTCGGCCAGGATGGGGCTGATCAGGGACAGGCCAATGACGCCAAGCGTACCGGCGATGAAGGATCCGATCGCCGCGATCCCGAGTGCAGCGCCGGCCCGTCCGCTGCGGGTCATCCGGTATCCGTCGAGGCACGTGACGACCGATCCCGCCTCACCCGGGATGTTCAGGAGAATCGACGTGGTGGAGCCGCCGTACATGGCTCCATAGAAGATGCCGGCCAACATGATGACCGCCGATACGGGCTCCATTCCATAGGTCAGCGGCAGCAGCATGGCGATGGTGGCAGGCGGCCCGAGCCCCGGCAATACGCCGATTGCCGTTCCGAGAACGGCACCGAAACCGGCATAAGCCAGGTTCCAGGGAGAAAGGGCGACGGCAAATCCGCTGGCGAGGTTTTCCAACATTGTCCGAGGTTCCTATGGGCCGAAAACAGCGCCCAGGATTCCCTCGGGCAGAGGAACGTCCAGGACCCGGTCGAACAGGAGATAGCTGCCCGCCGCCAGGACGACGACCGTCAGGATAGATCCCCATCCGAGCCTCACCCCAAGGATCAGGAGCAGGACGGCGGCGAGCAATGCCGTGGCAAGCACGTAGCCCAACGGGTCGAGGAGAGCCACGAACGCAACGAAGCCCAGGATGGCCAGAACAGGACGCCTCGTCTCGACGAAAGGCTCCCCGCCCGAGCTGCGTCCCCGGAAATCCTGAAG
The DNA here is from genome assembly GCF_020532555.1 of Microvirga lenta. Classification (GTDB taxonomy): domain Bacteria; phylum Pseudomonadota; class Alphaproteobacteria; order Rhizobiales; family Beijerinckiaceae; genus Microvirga; species Microvirga lenta. The sequence goes on from NZ_JAJBBR010000015.1 coordinate 106,645, forward strand.
AATGAGCAGGGCGGACAGGATCGTGAGACCCAGTCCGCCCAGGAAGGGAAAGAACCCGGGCTGCGGCTCGCTCGGTGTGCCGATCTCAAGCCTGATTGCGCCGGCGATTGCCCCCACGCCCAGCAGGAGGAAGAATCCTCCCGCCACCAAGTCGCCGGACTTCAGACCGCGACGAGCCTCAGCCATGGCCATCCCTTACTTCTTCAGCGAGGAGCCGAGCTCCTTGTGAAGATTGAACTCGGTCCGCCACACCTTCCCGAATTCGTCCGGACCCAGATACTGGATGCGGTCGCCGAAGGACTTGATCATGGCCTGGACCGTCTTGTCCTCCGTCATCTTCTTGCAGGCATCCGCAAGCTTCTCGATGATCGGACGCGGCGTTCCCTTCGGAGCGAGCATCCCGCGCCACAGGTAGTAGACGACATCGACCCCCTCCTCCTTGGCCGTGGGAACGTCCGGGAGGTTCGGGTCGCGCTCGTCGTCCAGAACCGCGAGGGGACGGAGCTTGCCGGACTGGATGTAGCTCATGAAAGTGGTCGTGGGATTGATCGCCACGTCCACGTGTCCGCCCAGGAGCGCCAGGGTCGACGGACCGCCGCCGTCATGGGGAACGTTTCGGCTCTCGATGCCGGTAATCTGGGAAATCTGCTTCCAGGTCAGATCCGCCTGGCTCCACGGACCTGCATTGCCGAAGACGAGCTTGCCCGGATTCTCCTTGGCCCAGGCGATCATTTCCTTGAAGGTCTTGTAGGGGGCATCAGGTTTCGTCGCCACCATGACCGGGCTGTAGTTGATGCGGCAGATGGGGTCGAGATCGTCCGGTCCCTTGGAACGGCCTTCGACTGCTGGGAGCGTCGTGCTCCAGTTGGGGCCGCCGAACAGGAGGGTGTAGCCATCCGCCGGAGCCCTGGCGACCTGATCCGATCCGATCGCCCCGCCTCCGCCCGGCTTGAGCTGGATGATGATCGGCTGCCCGAGATACTCGCTCGCGACGCTGGTCACGGCTCGCGCGGTCATGTCATGGGACCCGCCGGCGCCGGCCGGGATGATCAGGGTTATGGGTTTCGTGGGGAATTCCTGGGCCTGTGCTGCCCCAAAGCCGAGGATGCCCGCAAGGGCACAGGTAAGGGCGACGGTTCGCGCGCTTCGCATGGTCATCGTACTTCCTCCTCTGTCGTTCTTCGTTAGGGGGAACCCCTTCTCCGTGGTCTGCATGGAGGCTCGATTGCCAATTGGCGTCTTGGTGGGAGGAAAGTTTTTGCGGCGGAGTGATCGACCCTCTGCTTTCGATCCTCGCTCTTTTTGTGACCGTCCTCCACTTCTCGCGAAGCCGTCCAGGCCGCTCAGCCGCGGCCGGAGGCGCTTTCAGGGCTCGCAAGGCGGGCTCCTGTCGTTGCCTGCGGCTGCAACTGACCTAAGGAAAGATTGCGCCGCGCTTTTACCGGTTGTCAATTGGTTGAAAGAGTTCGGCCTGAGGGGCGACCTTGATGTCTTGGCACGACACTCACCCTCAATCCGAGAATGCATGAGGGTGACAACCAGCCGCGCGAACCGCGGCTCCGGATTATTTGCTTATAAACAAAGACTTGTGAGGAAGATCTGTGCGGCCTCTGTCGAAAGCGTCGAGTGTCGCAATTAAAATTTCGTATGGCCGTCAATCGCAATAATAATGGCTGCTAAATCCATGCGGCCAGGTTCGGGGGATCGCTCGGCCTATAATGAGGGGCCGAGATTCTCGCCGCGCAGGACCAAGAGCTTAAACTGGTTGAAAATTGGTCCTATTCCTCTTGCCAAAGCCAGGGAAAGAGCCATGCATCTTCGTCTTTCAGGCTACCAAGGCGCCTCGTCGGTTCACACGAGAGGCCTTCATCATCTCGCGAGACGCCTCTCGGCGGCCGGATCGGAGGTCGAGATCGTCGAGGATGTCACTGCATCAGGGGCCACGGCGAAGGCCTTGTTCGAGCATGTGGAGCAGGAAGAGGCCCATATCTGCTACATGGCTTCGGGTTACCTGACCACGCGCGTTCCGTCGCTCGCGGTTCTCGATCTGCCTCTGACGGTGAGCGACAGGTTGAGGGCTCATCGGGCGCTCGATGAAGAGGCCGGGCGCCTCCTTGCCGAAGACGTGGAGCGAATGACCGGCCTCCACGTTCTCGGGTTCTGGGACAACGGCATGCGCCATATCTCGAACAGATCGCGGCCGATACGGTCGGTAGAGGATTGCTCAGGCCTTGTCATCCGTACTCTCGACAATCAACTGTACCAGAATACGCTGGCTGCTTTCGGGTTCAAACCTGTCGTCACTGATGTCCGCGACCTCGTAAAGGCCGTCGCGAGCGGTGCTGTGGATGCTCAGGAAAATCCTCTGACGAACACGCTCAATTTCGGGCTGCATGAACACCATCGTTTCCTCAGCATGACCGGGCACATCTTCGGGGTCGCGCTTCTCATTTGCCGCGCCAGTTGGTTTCGGAGCCTGCCCGATCAGGAGGCGAGCGCTCTGACCTCCGCAGCCCGGGCCGCCACTCTGGCACAACGGGGGTTTGCCATCGAGGAAGACCAGACGGCGCTCAGCCGCCTGCGGGCCCAGGGCGTGCAGGTGGTCGAGCGACAGGACCTCGACATGCGGAGCTTCGAGGCAGCGGCTGCGCCGCTCATATCCAACGTTCTGGCAACCATCGACGAACATCTTGCTCTTGCCTATCTGGGCGAGAGCCGGGTCCTTTCGGTTCCGGAGTGACGGGTGCCGTTAATCGTCCAGCATGGTCGATGCCGTACTGTTGAGATGGCGTCGCATCGCGTCGGCGGCCCCTCTGCGGTCGCGGCTGGCGATCGCCTCGACGATGGCATCATGCTCATCGAAGGAATGATAGTCCGGTGAGGGGCCTATCGGTCGCTTGGCCAAGTGCCCCCAGACGACGGCTCTGCGCACTCCGTTGACGAGACGCTGAATCTCGAGAAGCAGATTGTTGCCGCTGGCCTCCGCCAGCAGGTTGTGAAAGCGCCAGTCGAGGTGCTCATACTCGCCCCAGGTTTTTGCATGGCGCATCTGGAGACAGAGTTCCTTCATCTCTCCGATCTGCGCAGATGTCGCCTTCAGCGCGGCGAGGCGCGCGATTTCCGGCTCCACGATGATTCTCGCCTGCATCGCCTCGGGCGGACTCGTGCGGTGAGCGATGATGGCTGCGTCCGTGGGAACATCGGCCGGATCTTCTTTCGCGAGGAAGGTTCCCTTGCCGACATGCCGCCGCAAGCGCCCCTCCCCCTCCATCACAGCGAGAGCCTTGCGCAGTTCCGCACGCTTCACGCCGAACCGGTCGGCGAGTTCCCGCTCGGGCGGCAGCCTGCCGTCTTCGGGCAACTGCGCATCCGAGAGCCAGGCTCGGAGTTGCCCAAGGGTCGTTTCGTCCGCTCGCATCTGTCTCAAACACTCCATTCCGGACGAGACTAGGGATAGCGGTCAAATTGGTCAACCAATTCCGAGGCAGAGATACCAGTTTGCTGCTCGATCGAATGGGACCCTTTCAAAAAGGCCGGTGTGGAGATCTCCGTGAACGGAGCAATCCTGACCGTACTGTCTCGTTGACAGCTCTCCGCTTTAGTTTTTCAATCGATAATTAGAAGTCTGCGGGAGGATGCATATGACGAAGCCTGTGAACAGGGCTGCCATTTACGAGGCTACCGAAAAACTCTCGAACTGGGGGCGCTGGGGCGAGGACGACCAGATCGGGACCTTGAACAACGTCTCGCCGGAGGACGTGGTGGCCGCCGCGAAGCTGATCCGCAAGGGCAAGACCTTTGCCCTGGGCCTGTCGCTCAAGGAGCCCATCCAGTCCGGCCTCTTCGGAGGGCGCTGGAACCCGATCCACACCATGCTTGCCACGGGCACGGATGCGGAGGCCGGAAACCAGGACGAGCCATTCCCCTATCTGCGCTACGCCGACGATGCGATCAGCATGCCCTGCCAGGCATCGACCCAGTGGGATGCCCTGTGCCACATCTTCCTCGATGACAAGATGTACAACGGCTACGACGCAAAGCTCGTCGATGCGCGCGGAGCCCGCAAGCTCGGAATCGAGCAGGTGCGGGACAAGATGGTCGGGCGCGGTGTGCTGCTCGATGTCGCCCGATGGAAGGGCGTCGACTCGCTCGATGACGGATACGGCATCACGAATGCGGATCTCGACGGGTGTGCCAAGGCTCAAGGCGTTGAAATCCGCAAGGGAGATTTCGTCATCGTCCGCACGGGCCATCAGGAACGCTGCCTCGCCAAGGGCGACTGGTCGGGCTATGCGGGCGGCGATGCGCCCGGCCTTGCCTTCGAGACCTGCTACTGGATCCGCGAGAAGGACATCGCGGCGATCTGCTCCGATACCTGGGGCTGCGAAGTTCGCCCCAACGAAACCAACGAGGCGAACCAGCCCTGGCACTGGGTCGTCATTCCGGCCATCGGCATTTCGATGGGCGAGATCTTCTATGTGAAGGAACTGGCCGAGGATTGCGCGGCCGACGGCGTCTACGAGTTCTTCTTTGCGGCGCCGCCTCTCCACCTTCCCGGAGGGGCCGGATCGCCGATCAATCCTCAGGCCATCAAGTGAGCCACGGCAGGTAGAGACGTCTTTGGAGGTGGGGCGTCAGCGCCTCGCCTCCGTCGCCATCCGGAGCGCCAAACCGGCCAAAACGGTCGCCATGAGCCACCGTTGGATGCCGAGCCATGTGGGATGGCCGGCGAGGAACGCCGCCAGCGAGCCCGCAGTGATGGCAATGAGAGCGTTCACGGACACGCTGATGCCGATCTGTACGCCCCCGAGCACGAGAGACTGAGACAGGATGCTGCCGTTCTCCGGTTGGATGAACTGCGGCAGCAGCGACAGATACATGACCGCAATCTTCGGATTGAGGAGATTCGTGACGAATCCCATCGCGAGCAGTCGGCCCGGGGGATCCTTCGGCAGGTCCCGAACTTCGAAGGGCGAGCGCCCGCCGGGCCGGATAGCCTGCCAGGCAAGATACAGCAGATAGAGGGCCCCGCCCAACCGAAGCGCGTCGTAGGCATAGGGAACCGCGATGACTACGGCCGTGATGCCGAATGCGGCACACAGCATGTAGAACACGAATCCCAAGGCGACGCCGCAGAGAGAGATCAGCCCCGCTGCGGGCCCCTGGCAGATCGAGCGAGAAACCAGATAGATCATGTTAGGGCCGGGCGTCAGCACCATGCCGAGCGCCACCAGGGCGAATGCGACAAGGCTGGAGCTTTCAGGCATGGACCCACTTCCCCGGTGAACCGCAATGTGCGGCCTCAGATGGTGGGAAATCTTATGCCTCTCTCACGGAGGCGCAAGGCCGGGATGCAGTCCCGCGCCCTACTCTCCAAGATGAAAGGTGACCGCGCCTGCGAGGACCAGCCCCATCGCCAGGATCTTCATCGGACTGATGGTGGTTTCCCGCAGCCCCCACAGCCCGAAGCCGTCCGCGGTGATGGCGCCGATCATCTGGCCGAGGATGACGGAGAGAAGGAATAGAACGCTTCCTGTCTTTGGAACGACGAGCAGGCTGCCGACCACGAAGACTGCGCCGGTGATCCCTCCGATCCATGTCCACCAGGGAGCGGCGCCCACTTGGCTCCAGTCGGGCCTTTCGCGGACGGTGAAGATCGCGAAGGCAAGAACGAGCACGACACTCATCGAGATCGACAGGAGCGCTGCGAGAGCCGGAGAGCCGAGACGGCGCGCCGCCTCTGCGTTCACCGGACCTTGCCAGGTGAGAAAGACTCCAAGCACCACGCAAACGAGGATCAGGGGAATCTTTGCAAGCAATCCGTCAACCATCGCACAGGTCCCGGCCAAACAAGGAAGCCAAGTCGTTCGGCTTTATTTTTCAATTGATAAATGCACTGTTTTTGGTATTCCGGTCAATGATGGCTTCGTCAACCATCTTAAGAATTGGTCGGATTGGTGAAGACGATCTGCACCATGCGATGTTCTCCTGGCGATCTCTGCGAATGTGGCAGATGCAGCCGCGCCGCCGACAGCCAGGACGGAAGCCGGCCGGATCGGAAACGCTTACCTTGTGGGGATATGACATGATCAATGCTGCAATCGTCGGCTTGGGCTGGTGGGGGCGCACGATTGCACGCGACCTCAGGCAAAGCGACCTGATCCGGCCGGTTCTCGGCATCGACCCGCTCGAGGGCGGCCGGCAGGTGGCGTCGGAATTCGGTCTGCGGACCTCGGCGAGGTTCGAGGACGCCCTGGAGGATCCGAGCGTCGATGCGGTCATTCTCTGCTCGCCTCACCGCTTCCATGCCGACCAGATTGTGGCGGCGGCAAAAGCCGGCAAGCACATTTTCTGTGAGAAGCCGCTCTGCACAACCGGCGCCGAAGTGGAGCGCGCGATTGCCGCCGTGAAGGCGGCAGGAGTTCAGCTCGGAATCGGGCACGAAAGGCGCTTCGAACCCTCCGTGATCGATCTGCGCAAGCGGTTCGAGGAGGGTGAGTTCGGTACGGCCCTGTTGATGGAGGCCAATTTCAGCCAGGACAAATTCCTGGCGCTGCCGCCGGACAACTGGCGCCTTTCCCCCACCGAGTCGCCGGTCGGCCCCCTGTCGGCCACCGGCATCCATCTGGTAGACCTGTCGATTGCCGTCTTCGGACGCCCGAAGGAAGTCTGGGCTCGCCTCGCGACCAGGGGCAGCTCCTTTGCGAACGGTGATACGCTCGCGATTACGATCGGATTCGAGAACGGCGCGACCGCCTTGCTGTCCGCCATTCTCGCGACGCCTTTCGTCGGCCGTTTCGCCGTTTACGGGTCGAAGGGCTGGATGGAGATCCGGGACCGGACGCATCCGGAGAACCCCACCGGCTGGGACGTGACCACGATCCATCGCGGGGAGGAGCCGGTGACGGTCTTCGCCCCGCCCCATCCGGCGGTTCGCGACAATCTCGAGAGCTTCGCTCAGGCCGTCATGGGGAAGGCACCCTACCCGGTCCGGCTGGAGGAGATGGAGGCGAACGTGCGAACCTTCGAGGCGATCACGCGCTCGGCCGCAAGCGGGCGAATAGAGCCGGTTTAAGCCCAGTCGCAGTCGTCGCTGGCGGCAGAAATCTCTTTTCTGCCGGGGCAATCCGTGGCTTCTAGTGATATTGCTGCACGGCGGCAGCGCCTGGGACGACAGACCGATCGTGAAACCTGCCCGTTCAAACGCTTCCGAACCTGATGCCAAGGCCCCAAGGCGACGGCTCTCCCCTGTCGACCGCAGGCAGCAGATTCTCGATGCCGCCATCGCCTATTTTTCGGAGGTGGGCTTCGACGGCGGCACCCGGGCCCTGGCGAAGAAGCTCGGAGTCACCCAACCCCTCATCTATCGCTACTTCCCCTCCAAGGAAGATCTGATCCGCGAGGTCTACAACGAGGTCTACCTGGGCCGCTGGCAGGCCGAGTGGGAGGGATTGATATCCGACCGCCGTCTGCCCCTGCGCGAGCGTCTCGTGACCTTCTATCTCCGTTACACGGAGGTCGTTTTCGCCTCCGAATGGATGCGCATCTATCTGTTCTCCGGCCTTCGGGGGCTGGAGATCAATCAATGGTGGATCACGTTCGTCGAAGAGCGGATCCTCCGTCGGATCTGTGAGGAGATCCGCTTCGGCTATGGCTTACCAGGCTTCGACGTCCTGCCGATCCAGGAAGCGGAAATCGACCTCTATTGGATGTTCCACGGCGGAATCTTCTACTACGGCATGCGCCGGCACGTGTACCAGGCGGCGCCTCACCTCCCGCTCCAGGCCTTTCTGGAGCTGAGCGTCGACAGCCTTCTCAAGGGACTTCCGGCCACCATCGGCGCAATCGTCGGTGAACCATCTCCTGCTTCTCCTTGACCTCCCGGCCGTATTTTATTTATCATATGATAAAATGCAGCAGAGCGGAGTTTCACGATGCCGACCCAAGCGCCCCGTGCCATCGTCGTCGGCGGCTCCATGGGAGGGTTGTTCGCTGCCCTCTCGCTGCTGCGGGCCGGATGGGACGTGCATGTCTACGAGCGCGTGTCTGTGGAGCTCTCGGGGAGAGGTGCGGGAATCGTCACGCATCCCGAGCTTGTATCGGCTCTGGCCTTGGTGGGACTGCATCCTGGAGAGGATCTCGGGGTCTTCATGGATGAGCGGCGGACGCTCGACAGGAGCGGCAACCTCATCGGCCGGTACCATTGCCCTCAGACAGCGACCTCATGGAACCGCCTCTTTCAGATGCTGCGGGACGCCTTCCCGGCCGGACGCTACCATCTGGGCAAGGAACTTGTCGGCTGTGAGATCCGCAGGGACAGCGCCCTCGCCCGTTTCAGCGATGGCAGCACGGTGGAGGCCGAACTCATCGTCGGAGCGGACGGCATCCGCTCCACGGTGCGGCAGCAGTTCCTGCCGGACGTGAAATCCGTCTATGCCGGCTATGTCGCATGGCGCGGTCTCGTGGACGAGGGCGCGCTGACGCCTGCCGCCCATCGCGACCTCTTTCCCTATTTCGCCTTCTGCCTCCCACCGGGAGAGCAGATGCTGGGCTATCCGGTCGCCGGTCCGAACGACGACCTGCGGCCCGGGCACCGGCGCTACAACTTCGTCTGGTATCGCCCGGCGGACGAGGAAACCGAACTCAAACGTCTCCTGACGGATGAGTCCGGGCATACGCATACCGGCTCGATTCCACCTCCTCTGATCTCCCGCAACTCCGTCGAGGAGATGCGTTCTCACAGCGACGAGGTTCTGGCCCCGCAATTCCGCGATCTCGTGCGTGTGACCGAGCAGCCGTTTCTCCAGCCGATCTACGACCTCGGAAGTCCACGCATGGCGTTTTCGCGCGTGGCTCTCGTCGGCGATGCCGCGTTCGTCGCCCGCCCGCATGTCGGCGGCGGTGTTGCGAAAGCATTTGGCGACGCCAAGGCGCTCACGGCTGCCCTCGAAGCGGAACAGGATGTCTCCTCCGCCCTGGAGCGATTCGAGGCGGAAAGGGTCGCCATGGGCCGAAGGATCGTCGATCAGGCACGGCGTCTCGGTTCCTATATGCGGACCCGATTCGACACAGCCGAGGAGCGGGCGCTCGCCGAACGCCACCAAACACCCGCTGCCGTGATGAGCGAAACCGCTCTGCTGAACTTCCTGCGCGACTGACACGAAAAGCGCGGGCGGGAGACCTGTGCCATTCGTTGTCAGACATGGGGAGCAGTGCCATGATCCGCCGTAAACCGTGAGGACACGCCATGAAAATTGGGATCGCCGGTCTTGGACGCATGGGCACCGCCATTGCTGAGCGATTGATGGAGGTGGGGCACGATTTGATCGTGTGGAACCGCTCACCCGAGAAGACGAGGCATCTGACCGCGCAAGGTGCCTATGCAGCCGCATCGGCCAGCGAGGTTGGAGAGAAGAGCGACGCCATCATCACGATCCTGACGGATGCCGCAGCCATCGACAGTGTCTATCGCAGTCCGGCCGGACTTCTCGCAGCCGATCTCGAGGGAAAGCTCGTCATCGACATGAGCACCGTGCAGCCGGAAACGGAACGACGCCTGGCTGAGGACGTGCGCAAAAGCGGGGCGACCTTCGTCGAATGCCCCGTGGGCGGCACAACCGGCCCCGCCAGAGCGGGCAAGCTCATCGGCCTCATGGGAGGCGCACCCGATGACGTGGCGCGCGCCCGTCCGATCCTTGAGCAGTTGTGCCGACGCGTGGAACATGTCGGGCCGGTGGGGGCCGGAGCGAGCATGAAGCTCGCCATCAACCTGCCCCTGCTGGTCTTCTATCAGGCCCTCGGCGAGGCTTACTCTCTTTGCCGGCATCTGGGGAACGATCCGGAAGCCGTGATGGATCTCTTTTCCGATACTTCAGGGGGTGCGAACGTTCTCAAGGTTCGCGGGCCCGCGATTGCCCGGGCACTGACGGGCGAGGAATTCATCCCTCCGACCTTCGACGTCAATTCAATCCGCAAGGATCTCCGGACCATGCTGGACGAAGCCAGGACTCAAGGCATCGACCTTCCCCTCGTGGAACGCACGCTTGCCATCTATGACGAAGCCGGACGCTCCGGCTGGGGTGAGAGAGACGGCACGAGCCTTCCCGCCTATTGGGCAAACCGGCACGGCAGCTAAGCTCTCGCACCCGAAAAGCGGATAGCACTACTTCTTGACATATCGCTCACGGCGATGACCTTATTGATCAAACGCTAGATAAATATCAGGGAGTTCCCATGGCACGCTGGCTTAAACGCGGTCGCGATGCAGAGGCCATCGCCGAGGATGACGCCAAGATCCGCGCCACCGTCGAGGGAATTCTCGACGACATCGCGAGGCGGGGCGATGCCGCCGTAAGGGAGCTGTCGGCGAAGTTCGATCGTTGGGATCGTTCCGACTACAGGTTGACGGATCAGGAAATCCGGGACTGCCTGTCAGAGCTCTCGCAGCGCAATCTCGACGATATCCGCTTTGCGCAGGAGCAGGTCCGAAACTTTGCCGAACACCAGCGGGCTTCGATGAAGGACATCGAGGTCGAGACGCTGCCGGGAGTCATCCTGGGCCACAAGAACATCCCGGTAAATTCCGTCGGCTGCTATGTACCGGGGGGCAAATATCCCCTGCTCGCTTCGGCGCATATGTCGGTCATCACGGCAAAGGTGGCGGGGGTACCCCGCATCATGACCTGTGCCCCGCCCTACCAGGGAAGGCCGGCCCCCGCCATCGTCGCGGCGCAGCACCTTGCCGGCGCCGACGTGATCTACTGCCTCGGCGGCGTCCAGGCGGTGGGTGCCATGGCGCTCGGGACCGAGAGCATCGACCCTGTGGACATGCTCGTCGGTCCCGGCAATGCCTTCGTGGCGGAGGCCAAACGCCAGCTTTACGGGCGCGTGGGAATCGATCTTTTTGCCGGCCCCACCGAAACCCTGGTCATCGCCGATGAAACCGTCGATGCCGAGATGTGCGCGACGGATCTGCTCGGGCAGGCGGAGCACGGTCCGAACTCCCCTGCCATTCTTCTGACCACATCGGAGACGCTGGCGCGTGAGACCATGGCCGAGGTGGAGCGGTTACTGGGCATCCTGCCGACCGCCGAAATCGCACGGCAGGCCTGGGCCGATTACGGCGCCGTGATCGTCTGCGATTCCGACGAGGAAATGGTGCGCGAGGCCGATGCCATTGCGTCAGAACACGTGCAGGTCATGACGCGCGACCCGGATTACTTCCTCAACAACATGACGAATTACGGCGCCCTGTTCCTGGGCCCGCGGACCAATGTGTCCTATGGCGACAAGGTCATCGGCACCAACCACACCCTCCCGACCAAGAAGGCGGCGCGCTATACGGGCGGTCTCTGGGTCGGCAAGTTCCTGAAGACCGTCACCTACCAGAAGGTCATGACGGACGAGGCCTCGGCCATGATCGGGGAGTACTGCTCGAGGCTCTGCATGCTCGAAGGATTTGCCGGCCATGCGGAGCAGGCCAACATCCGTGTGCGCCGCTACGGCGGACGCAACATCCCCTATGCTTCGGCGGCCGAATGATGGCAGCGTCTCCCCTTCCCCATCCTCCGTCCTTTCGCCTGGACGGCAAGCGTGCTCTCGTGACCGGCGCCGGGCGCGGCATCGGTCTGGCCGCAGCGGCGGCACTGGCAGCGGCCGGTGCGCATGTAACGCTCGCTGCGCGCACATCCGAAGAGATCGAAGCCGCGGCGGCGGCTATTCGCGATCAGGGCCAATCGGCCGAAGCTCTTCCGCTCGACATGAACGATCTGAGCGCATTCTCTCGGATCGTCGAGGCAACGGAGCCCTTCGACATCTTCGTGAACAACGCCGGCACGAACCGGCCGAAACCCTTCACCGAGGTCCCGGTCGAGGATTTCGATGCGGTGATGAACCTCAACGTTCGGGCCGCGTTCTTCGCGGCGCAAGCGGTCGTCAAACGTTTGATCGCCGCCGGACGTGCGGGCTCCATCATCAATGTCTCGTCGCAAATGGGACATGTCGGCGGGGCCAACCGCACCGTCTACTGCACCTCGAAATTCGCCCTCGAAGGCCTCACCAAGGCTATGGCGGTGGAGCTCGGTCCGCACGGCATCCGGGTCAACACCCTTTGCCCGACATTCATCGAAACGCCCATGACGCGGCCTTTCCTAGCAGATCCGAATTTCCGCTCCAGCGTCCTCTCGAAGATCAAGCTGGGACGTCTCGGGCAGGTGGAGGACCTGACCGGCGCCATCGTCTTTCTGGCGAGCGATGCATCGAGCCTGATGACGGGTTCGTCGCTCCTGGTCGATGGCGGATGGACCGCTGACTGAGCGGTTTCGCCGCTGATCCTGCGAGGGCTAGTCACGCCCCCGCAGTGGATCGTAGCTCGTCATGACCGTGGAGCGGTAAGCGGGCCGCTCGCTCAGCCGTGCAAACCACTCCGCAAGCCTTGGAAGATCGGGCCGCGGGATATCCATGGTGAACCAGCGATAAAGGGTGGCCCCGGCCGGGATATCTCCCATCGAGAACGTCTGCCCTCCTAGCCAGGGCGTCTCGGCGAGCCTGGCATCGAGGATCGCATAGATCTGTCCGGCCTCCTCGGCCAGTTTCGAAAGACGCTCCGGGCTGCGCTGCGAAGGGGGCTTGCGCACGGCCTCCCAGAAAAGCGGAATGAATACCGGCGAAAGGGTCGTCTGCATCCAGTCCATCCACTGGTCCGCCACGGCCGCATCGGCCGCACTTGCGGGGTGCAGCATCCCACGGCCATAAACGGCACTGAAATAGCGCACGATGACGTTGGACTCCCAAAGAACGAGATCGCCGTCCTGAAGCGTCGGTATCCGACGATTGGGATTCATGGCGCTGTAGGACGCGGAATCGAGGCCGCCATGGGACCCTCCGGCGTCGATGCGCTCCACCTCCAGACCGAGTTCGGCCATGACCCAGAGAACCTTCTGGACATTGACCGAAGTACTGCGGCCCCACAGCTTCATCGCCTCCACGGTCGCTGTCTCGCTCATGCGGCTGAACGGCGGTGCCTTGCCATCTCCCCCGTGTACCAATCGCCGATCTCGCTCGCCGTCATCAGCGCCACTCCTTCATGGCCGATCACGTAATCGAGCAACTCCTCGAGATAGCGGATCCGATGCGGGACGCCTGTGATGTAGGGATGCATGGAAATCGCCATCACGCGCGCATTCTCCGCCCCCTCTTGATAGAGCCTGTCGAACTGATCCTTCCCTGTCTTCAGGAACTGTTCGGAGGCGTGCTGCTGAAGGGCGTAGACGACGATGTCGTTGGTCTCGACCGTGTACGGGATCGTGGTGACGGTTCCGTGGGGCGTGGCGATTTCCTGCGGCAGGTCGTCGATGACCCAGTCGGCGACATACTCGATCCCGTGCTCCCGCAGCAGGTCGAGCGTTTCCTCCGTCTCTGTCAGTCCAGGACTTTCCCACGAACGGGGCGGACGCCCCACGAAGGAGGAGATTGCATCGACCGATCTCCTGATCGCGTCCCGCTGGTTCTCGACCTTGTGCATGGGTCCCTGGAGAAATCCATGACCCATGAATTCGAAGCCGGCGTCACGGGCAGCCGCAGCCACCCGCGGATACGATGTACAGACATTGCCGTTGATCGCCAGGGTCGTCGGAATGTTGCGCCGGGTCAGCGCCTCGAATTGCCGCCAGAACCCGGCCCGCATGCCGTATTCGTGCCATGACCAGTTCGGAACGTCCGGCAGGAGCGGCTGCCCCATGGGGGGCGGCAGGACCGTTCGCGGCATCGGCTTTTCGATCCGCCATTCCTCCACATTGAGGACGAACCACACCGCGATCCGAGCGCCGTTTGGCAGTTGAAGCGAAGGCCGGTCTACCAGCGCCTGATACGGAATTCGATCGGTGAACGCCATGACACCCTCCTCTGCTTCAAGATGGAAGAACGAACCTCGGCGGCTTTGCTCCGGCAGGCCGGCTCACTTCCTTTTTCGCCCTATCGAAACTCGGCAGGTGCGAAGGCATGACCGGCATCCTTGAGCTTCGCGAGCAGTTCCGCCGTCTGCGCCTCGGTCAGAGGGGTGAGAGGCGGCCGGAGCGTCGCAAGGCCGGGCTCGGCAAGGATGGTCGAGAGAACGGCCTTAGCGGCTGGGATGAGAGGGTATCCGGAGAAGATGTTGCGCACCTCCGCGACCGGCTTCTGCAATTCGTCCGCCTCTGGCGATTGCCAGTTGTCGATCAGACCGCGAATGGCAGCCGCATTGATGTTGCCGGAAGCCGTGATGCAGCCGGCTGCGCCAAGACGAAGGGCCTTCAGGAGGACGCCTTCCGAGCTCGGGAAGATGCGGAATTCCGGAAAGCGGGTGAGCATCGCCTCCGTATTCGCCCAGTCGCCGGAGCTGTCCTTGATGCCAAGGACAGTATCAGGATAGCGCTTGACCAGACGTTCGATGAGGCCGTGCGGGATGCCGACGCCGGTCATCTGCGGGATGTGGTACAACCACAACTCCAGGTCCGACGAGCCGACCCGCTCGATCACCTCGGAGTAGAAGGCGAACAGTCCTTCTTCCGTGACGGGCTTGTAGTAGAAAGGCGGCAGCATCAGAACGCCGCCGCAGCCGAGAGTGACGGCATGTCTCGTCAGTTCCACTGCATCCGGAAGAGCGGATTGCCCGGTGCCGGGGAGCAGGAGGGAGGGATCGATCCCTCCCTCGACCAAACCTTCGAGGAGTTCCATGCGCTCGCCCAGAGAGAGCGAGTTCGCCTCACTGGTCGTGCCGAATACGGCGAGCCCATTCGCGCCCTGAGCCAGCAGCCAGCGGCAGGTCTTCAAGAACAGGCGAGCATCGGGTTCGAGTCGAGCATCGAATGGGGTGATGGCGGGAACGAGAACTCCCGCGAAAGCGGCTTTAGCCATTGATCTCTGCTTTCAAGCGCACGTTACGGTCAGTCGAGGATAAACATCATTTCGTGGCGTCGCCACCCTCGACGATGATGAGCTCTACCTGGCCTGCACCGCTCTTCCTGAAGGCCGATGCCTCCTGGTACTCGGCCGAGCGGTGGCATTCTTCGGCTGCCGCCAGTGACGGAAACTCGATCACCACGAAGCGATGGAACGTGTCCGGTCCTTCGAGGATCTTGAAATCTCCACCTCGGGCAAGCACCTTGCCACCATATTGCGAGATGATCCCTGGGACGCGGTCCGTGTACTTCTTGTACTCGACAGGATCGTTGATGCGCGAGCGCGCAACCCAGTAGGCAGGCATCGGTGTCTCCTCAAACTCTTCCAAGGTTCGGAAGCCAGGTGGCGATTTGCGGGAAGATGATGATGGCGATGATGACGCCGATCAGGCAGGCCCAGAACGGGGTCGAGCCGCGAAAGATCTCTCCGACTGAGACATTCTCCTGAGGCAGGGCCGCCTTGACCGTGAAGACCAGGATCCCGAAGGGCGGCGTCAGCAGCCCGGTCTCGATGGCGAGAATGCCGATGATGGCAAAGGCCAGCGGATCGTAGCCGAGCCCCGCGGCGACCGGAGCGAAGACGGGAACCGTCAGAAGAATGATTGAGATCGAGTCGATGATGCAGCCGAGCACGAACCAGATCAGGATCATGATCCCGAGGATGGCGACAGCAGGCAGCCCGGTATCCAGCAAAGCCGACTGCACGGCGCCGGTGATGCCGGTCATCGACAGGACGCGGGAATAGAGCTGAGCCATGACGAGAAGGAGAAGAAGGGGGGCCGAGGATCGACCTGCCGACAGGACGACTTCAAAGACCTCCTTCATTCGCAGTCCGCGGATCAGCGCGATGACGAGCGCGGCGACCGCGCCGACGCCGGCACCTTCCGTCGGCGTGAAGAAGCCGAACCAGATGCCTCCGAGAACACCGCAGACCAGGAAGACCACGAGCAGCGTTCCGAAAAGAGTGCCGCCGAGGTCATCGTGCTTCATGTGATCCGCGGAAGGTATTGCACCGGGGGCAAGCGCCACCTTGCGTTCGCCGACGATGTCGGGACGGAGGATGGCGGTTCCAACGATGTAGGCGCTGTATGCGAGCACGACGACGATGCCCGGCACGACTCCTGCCATGAACAGGCTTCCGATCGACTGCTCGGTCAAGACACCCCACACGATCATGAGGACCGAGGGTGGAATCAACATTCCGAGGCACGCACTGCCGGCAATACAGGAGAGCGAGAACTGGCGCTGATAGCCGAAGCGCTTCATCTCGGGATAGGCAATACGCGAGAAAGTGGCCGCGGCTGCGATGCTGACGCCGGACACGAAGGCGAATACCGCGTTGGCCAGTACGGTGGCGACGCCGAGGCGGCCCGGCAGCCACGTCGTCAACCGGTTGACGAGGTTGAAGAGATCCCGCGCGGCCCCGGACCGGGCCAGGAACTCACCCATCAGGATGAACAGCGGAATGACCGCGAAGATATAGTCGCGAATTCCTTCATACGCCGTATTGGAGATGAAGCTGAGGACGACCTCCACATCACCCAGCATGAGGTAGATGCCCAGAGCGGAGGTGATGCCCAGCGCGACCGCAATATGGGTTCCGAACAGGACAAGCGTCAGCAGCACCGCGACGACAATGAACATCTGAGTAGCGTCGAACATCGGTCTATCCGTTCAATGTGAGGTGCCGGTGACAAGAGTCTCGTTGCGTCGGGCAGCGCTGACCTGGCGAGCCGCCAACAGAATGTAGGCAACAGCGGCCAGCCCGCTCCCTACGAGGACGGCGAGGCGGACCGGCCACATGGGGACCCGCAAGGCGCCCTCCCCCTCGTACTCACCGCTTTCGAAAGCATGGGAAAACCCGTCGATGCTGCCCCAGAAGATAATTCCGAAGAGTGCGATGCCCAGAATGCATGAGGCGATGCCGAGGGCTGCGCGGATTCGGACGGGAAGGTGTGCGGTAAGGGCATCCACCTGCATCATGCCGCCGCTGAGGATCGCGTAGACCGCCTGCAGGTAGCAGATGATGACAATCGAGCTGGAGACGAGCTCAGGCGTTCCCTTGAGAGGGCTGTTGAACGCCACACGCCCTACGACATCCGCGACGACTACGAAAGAAAGTAGAAAGGCGAGAAGAGAAGCCAGGACGAGCAGGGCTTTGGAGATCCAGTCGAGACCTTTGCCAACCATCGAAACACCTGTGGGCCGAAATACGCGAAAGACGCCCGGGACGCGGTAGGCCTGCCCCGGGCGGTCGGAGTCTACGTCTCAGGCGTCACTTCACTTGGTAGCGAACCGGCCATTTATGCCCGAGCTTTTCCGCCTCCTCGAGGGCGAGCTCTAGAACCTGGGTGCCGGGAAGCCCTGCCTTGTCGAGCTCCGCAGCCTTTTCCTTCGGCCAATCCTTGAGAGAGTTAGCCCAATCGATGCGGACGTCGTCAGGGAGCGATTTCACCTTGGCCCCGAGCTCTTTCAGCTGCTCGATCTGCTTCGGGTAGTTCGCGTCGTTGACCGTACCTGTCTTGGCCTCGTATTCGCGAGCCACCTCGACGATGATGTCCTGAACCTCCTTCGGCAGGCGGTTGAAGCGGTTCCGGTTCATGGTGAGCGCGTGCCAGGTGATGGAGCCGAAGCCGATCTCCGTGTAGTACGGAGACACTTCATACATCTTGAAGTTCACGACGCCGGACGGGAACATGATCCAGCCGTTGTAAACGCCGGTCTGCATGGCCGTGTAGGCTTCAGGCAATGAAGACTGCACGGGAACGGCGCCGGCGAATTCGAGCCATTTCAGGTTCAAGCCGGCGCCAGCCAGCTTCTGCCCCTTGAGATCGGCGACCTTGTTCCAGTCGAATGTCGTGGTGAGATTGTAGCCGTTGTCCGCAATGGCAGCGAGATGCTTCTGACCATACTTCTCTTCGAAGACCTTGGTCATGTAGGGCACCTTGTCATAGACCGCCCGTGCGAGCTTGACGCTCTTCTCGGCGCTCATAGTGCCGAAGGGAAGCATGACCTGGAATGCGTGCAGCGGCAGGTTCGACGGCTCGAAGCAGAGGCAGTAGCCACCGATGTCGATGATACCCGACTGAACGCCTTCGAGCGTATCAGCCACCTTGACCATCGAGCCGCCATATCCCTCGATGAACTCGATCTTGTGGTTCGTGCGCTCGGCGACCCGCTTCGTAACCTCCGGGACGAAGAAGGTCTGCATCAGATTGACGTAGGTGTTGACGGCAGGGTGACCCGACGCGATGCGCAACCGGATCGTCTCGGCTTCGGCGGATGTGCTGAACCCGATCGTGAGAGCCGCCAATGCGGCAGCTGAGAATTGGATGGCGCTTTTCATTTGACTTCGATCTCCTCCCAGAAATCGCACTTCGTTGGTGCTTGCAGGTGCGGTTCGACGACGGTTCGAAACTCCTCGTTTGGCGTAGCGAGGCATGGAGCCTGGATCGGCTCAGATACTCATCCCGACCTTCGCTTCATTCCTTCCATAAGGGAAGCCTAAGCGTACTCACGTGTCGTCAAGAAATAATCATTCTTGATCATTTTTATTATTTTTTCTGATGGCGACAGGAATGTAGTTGCTGCCGCATTATGGGTTTCGGTCGGTGCTCGGTTCAAAGGCCAAGGTATCTTCATTGGTGGAGGCTAGGAGGTGGCCGCGCGTGTCCAAACCAGCAGCAGGCGCGCGGAGCCGAAACGGGACGAAGCAAGGTGCTCTGTCGCAACGAAGGCATTCTCATGTTGCCTTGGCCTCCTTTGAGGAACCAAGCTGATATTCCACCTGTTGCCTCTTTCATGTCAACACCCCAAGATCGAGCTGGGATGCGCCCCAATAGTAAGGCAGAACCGGCTTTGGGATTGACGCATGCGACGAATCTGAAATATCAGTTTGGAGAACTAGGCCGCTTTGGTATTTTCAGAGAAGGATAGCCCTGTGCTCGAAGGAGCAGACGAGACTCCCTTGCTCGTAAGGACCAGTGTTTACCAGAGGCTCCGCGCGGCGATCCTGTCATGCGCCCTCCGCCCGGGCGCACAGATCCAGGAGCGCCAGCTGGCCGAGCAGTATCAGGTCAGCAAATCCCCCATCCGCGATGCCCTGCTGAAACTCGAGGAGCAGAATCTCGTCGAGGTGATGCCGCGACGCGGCTACCGCGTGAAGCGCATCTCCCTCACGGACGCACGCGAGCTCTACGAGATGCGACAGATCTTAGAGCGCGAGAGCATCGTTCGGTTGATCGAGGCAGCCTCGAACGAGACGCTTGCCGAGCTCGACACATTCCGCAGCCTGCCTCCCTCCGTCGGTCTTCCGGAGTGGATCGAGTACAACAGCGCCTTTCATGGCTTCATCGCTGCCAATTGCGGAAATTCGCGCCTGGGACGCGCCGGCTGCGAAGCGATCGAGCAGTATGAACGGCTGACCTATGTGAGCGTGACGAGCAGCAGCGAACTCAGTCTCGACGACTTCGTTGCGGAGCATGGCGCCATCATCGACGCAATCCAGAAGCGCGACAAGAGACAGGCCGTAGCCCTTGCGCGAGATCATATCGAGAGTTCGCGGCGGCGGGTGCTCGACACTCTCGAAAACCTATCCGTCATCGCCTGAAATCGGAGCTGAAAGAGTGATAGCCCACGCAATCCGTATGGACACCCAAGGCAGCCCTGACGTTCTCCAGCTCAAGGAAGTGGAGATCGGCTCTCCGGGTTCCGGACAGGTCCTCATTCGGCAAACGGCCTGCGGCTTGAACTTCCTCGACGTCTACCATCGCTCCGGGGCGTACCCCCTCCCCCTGCCTAGCGGATGTGGCAGCGAGGCGGCAGGCATCATCGAGGCCTTAGGACCCGACGTGACCGGCTTTCGCGAAGGAGACCGGGTCGCATATCAGGGTGGAGAGCCTGGTGCCTATGCGGACCGCCGCATTCTTACGACGGCACGACTCGTCAAGATTCCAGACGGCGTCCCCGACGAGTCGGCCGCGGCCGCTCTCCTGAAGGGAATGACGGTCGAGTATCTTCTCAACCGCTGCGTCAATCTCAGGTCGGGTGATTTCGCCCTCATGTATGCGGCAGCCGGCGGTGTCGGCCTTCTGGCCGGACAGTGGGCGAAGCATCTCGGGATCCGCCTGATCGGAGTCGCGGCCGGCCGGGAGAAATGCGAGCGTGCGCTGGCCAACGGCTACTTCGCCGTCATCGACCGCAACAGCGAGGACATTCTGGCGCGGGTGAAGGAGATGACCGGTGGAAGAGGCGTGCCAGTCGTCTTCGACTCGGTGGGAAAAGCCACCTTCGACATCTCGATCGACTGTCTGGCGCCACGGGGCATCTTCGTCTCGTTCGGCGCGACGTCAGGTCCGCCCCCGCCAGTGGAAGCAAGCCTTCTTCAGAAGAAAGGCTCGCTCTATTTCACGCGCCCGACCCTGGTTCACTACGCCAGTTCTCCGGAGGATTACGCAGCCTCCGCAACGGCCGTTTTCGACCTGGTGGCGAAGGGCGTCCTCAAGCCCGAGATCGGGCAGCGGTATCCCCTCTCAGAGGCTGCCAGGGCTCACCAGGATCTCGAGAGCGGCCGCACGAGCGGATCGAGCATCCTCATTCCCTGATTTCATCATGCTCCAGATGGAGAACGACATGTCGAATACCGAGAATCCCCGCTCCCATTGGCCCAAGGAACTCCAGGACGACATCGAAGCGAACCGCTTCAATGGCTGCGTCGGAAGCGTGCTGGTGTCCGAGACGGACCGCGTGCGCGTGTGGCACCTGCGCCTGCCGCCCGGCAAGCGCTGCGCTTTCCATCGGCATGTCCTCGATTATTTCTGGACATGTCACACCTATGGAACCGCTCGAGGCTATTTCGAGGACGGCCGCATCGTCGACGTGAAGCACTTTCCGGGCGACACGAAGCACATGAATTACGGCGCCGGGGAATATCTCCTGCACAGCGTTGAGAACATCGGCGACACGGAACTCCTCTTCACCACCGTGGAGTTCAAGCAGAGCGCCAACCAACCGCTGCCCGTGCCCGAAGGCATCCGCCTTCAGGCCGCCTGATCCACCTCTGTCCGATATTGGAAGCTGATCATGTATGCGCATCCTGGCGTGAAGACCGATCCGAGCCTGCCGGTTCCTGACACCATGAAGGCCTGGATCCTCGGTGATCCCAACGAACTCCGGCTCGTCGAAAAGAAGGTGCCGGTCCCGAAGAAGGCCGAGGTTCTGGTGCGGGTGGATGCGATTGCCATCTGCGCGACCGATCTCGACGTGATCAGCAGCGGCCCGCCGGCAATGATCCAGGGCGGCCAGCCCTTCAACAAGAACTTCACGCCCGGCCACGAGTATATGGGAACCGTTGCCGCCCTCGGGCCCGGGGTGGACGAGTTCGCGATCGGCGACCGGGTTACGGTAGAGATCCATGCCGGCTGCGGCCAGTGCAAACGCTGCCGGATGGGCATGTACACCTCGTGCCTGAACTACGGCCTCAACTACGGGGACGTCGACAAGGGACACAGGGCGAACGGCTTCACCTCCGATGGCGGCTTTGCCGAGTTTGCCGTGAACAACATCAACACGCTCATCAAGATTTCCGACGACATGAGCGACGAGGAAGCGACCTTGGTCGTCACCGCGGGCACGTCCATGTATGGACTGACCGAACTCGGCGGCCTCGTCGCCGGCGAAAGCGTCGTGGTGATCGGCCCCGGCCCCATCGGTCTTCTCGGGGCCGCCGTGGCCAAAGCACTTGGCGCGTCGCCCGTCATCCTCACGGGCACTCGCGACAATCGCCTCAAGACCGGCCTCGAGCTCGGCGCGGACCATGTGGTCAACGTTACCCGTGAGGACCCAGTCGAGGCCGTGCGGCGGCTCAATGGCGGCAAGGGCGTGGACTACGTGATCGAATGTTCGGGTGCCCCCAACGCCATCAACGAAGCGGGACGCATGCTCAATCGCGGCGGCAAGATGTGCCTGGCGGCCTTCCCGCATGATCCGGCCCTCATCGACGTGGCTCATCTGGTCCGCAACAATATCTACATCTACGGCATCCGAGGCGAAGGTCGCAGCGCAACGCACCGGGCACAGGCCTTCATGGCTGCCAAGCGGTTCGACGCAACGAAGATCCACACCCACACCTTCATGATGGAGGATCTGCCGACCGCGCTTCGCTACGCGCGCGACCGCGTGGAGGATGCCATCAAGGTCGTCGTGAAGATGCCTCGCCGGATGGCCGAACAGGATATTCGCGAAGCCAGCTGACCTTAAACCCACGATCCGTCGGCCACGGCCGAGCGGCCGGTGCCCCTATCATTGATATTGAGCGAGAGACGATGGCTGAGAACAAGGGCCAGGTCGGTGTCATCGGCCTTGGAACGATGGGCGGCGCAGTCGCCCGCAATCTGGCGGAACGTGGCTGGAGGGTGTTCGGCTACGACGTGAGCGAGCAAAGGATCCGCGAAGCGGAGGCTGCCGGGGTGCAGGTCATGGACAGCCCCACTGCGGTGGCTCGTCAGGCCGAGACGATTCTGACGAGCCTGCCCAGCCCAGCTGCGCTGCACAGCACTGTGGCCGAGCTTGCGAATGATGCGTCGAAGGGCCGGGTGATTGCCGAGTTGAGCACGCTGACGCTGGAGGACAAGAGTAAGGCTGAGGCTGCTCTACGGTCGGCAGGTCATGTGATGCTCGACTGCCCCTTGAGTGGGACCGGAGCCCAGGCCGCTACACGGGATCTGGTGGTCTATGCCAGCGGCGATGCCGAGCGGATCGCGGCGCTCCATGAGATCTTCATGGACTTCAGCCGCCTCGTGCACAATGTCGGCCCGTTCGGCAACGGCACGAAGATGAAATTCGTCGCGAACCTGCTGGTCGCCATCAACAATGTCGCGAGCGCGGAAGCGATGGTGCTCGGCATGAAGGCGGGTCTCCCCCCTCAGCAAATCATCGAGCTCGTTTCATCTGGAGCAGGAAACTCCCGCATCTTCGAATTGCGTGCCCCTCTAATGGCGGAACAGCGCTACGAGCCGGCGACCATGACGATCGGTCTTTGGCAGAAGGACATGCGAGTCATCGACGAGTTCGCACGTCAACTCGGATGCCCTACTCCGCTTTTCACGGCGACGGAATCCGTCTATCGCGCCGCGCTGGCAAATGGGCAGGAGACCCAAGATACGGCCTCCGTCTGCACTGTTCTGGAAGGGATGGCAGGCCTCAGACGGAATTGAGCATGGGCTGACACGCGGCGGCATAATGGAGAGATGGGCCCTGCGGATGCCCCCGAGCCCCTGCACCTGTCGCGGGTGGCAAGTCATGCTGGCTTTGCATATCTGTTTTTGCGGTGCAGCAATTCAAATGCTGCGCCGCACCCCGTATAGAGCCTTCAAAAGCTCAGGTTCGGGGGCCTCACATGGCAATGTCACTCTCAGTGCGTCATACGAATTCAGACGCTTCGTTTTTCGGTACGAGCAGGAAGCCTGGCCTGGTTAACAGGATTATTCGCGCGCTGCAGGCTCAGCAACTCCGCACGGCGGAACGCCGTGTTTCTCAATATGCCCATATCTCCACTGGCATCTGCCGGAAAACATAAGCGGCTGACTGTTCTGCCTCTTTGAAACGCCAGCGTTTTCACGACCGTCTTCTGTGTGCGGCGTCGGTTGTGGGCCCGGAGGAATACCGGGAGCTTTATGGAGCGGCGTCGGCGTGGTCGCGGCCGGTCGATGCCGGGGCGGTTCGGGTCGACC
>NZ_JAJBBR010000016.1 GCF_020532555.1 Microvirga lenta
TGGAGTCGGGCGGCTTTCTCGGGATCGGGGCGGACCGTGTGGCGTTTCCGCTGGAGCGGTTCTGGCTTCGGGGCGATCAGCTGTTCATCCGCGGAGTGACGGAGCAGGACATCGAGGCGATGGACGATTATCGCGATCAGATCGACAGCTTCCAGCGTCTGCCGCGCAACCAGCAGGCCGAGCTGCGGGTCTGGGAGTAATCCCACACCTCGCCCCACACCAAAACAACGAGCCGGCGGAGAAATCCGCCGGCTTTTCGAGCCTCGCGGTCCCGTTCGCGGAGACAGGCAGGATCCATATCCCCATGAGGAGACAAGTACGTGGCCGTCGATTACAAAACCGAATTGAAGCGACCCATCCCGCTCAGTCTCGCGATCTTGGCGGCCGTCGGCTGGCTGCTGGCCATCTTTGCGCTGGTATCGGGTTCCTCTTCCGAACGCGATTATGAGGCGCGGCTGGCCGAACTCGACGCGGCCCGCAATACGGCCGTCACGCAGCTCGAGGAGCAGCGACAAGCCGCGGGAACCCTCGAGGAATTGCGCGGCCGCATCGCAACCGCCGAGGAGGAACTGGCAAGGCTGACCCGCGAGCGCGATCAGGTGCAGCAGACCGTCGGCACCACGCAGCAGGAATTGCGGGCGCTGGAAGAGCGCTCGACCCAGCTCAATCAGCAGATCGAGGCGCAAACACAGCGATTGACGGAAGCCGGAACGCAGGTCCGGTCGATCGAGGAGCGTGTCGCCCGCGCGCGCAATGAGTTGACGGCGACGGAGCAATCCATTGCCCAACGCAGCCAGGAACTGGCCCAGGTCGGAGGGCGGCTTCAGGAGGCTCGGCAGGAAGAGGCGAGGGCGCGCGAAGAACTGGCACGGCTGTCCCAGGAGGCTTCGGGCCGTGCGGCGCAAGCCGCCGAGGCGGAGCAGCGGATCCAGCAGGCTCGGGAAGCCGAAGCCGCCGCTCAGTCGCAGCTCGCCAACCTGCAGCAGCAGCTGGCGATCCTCGAACAGCAGCTCGGAACGGCTCGTCAGGAGATGACCAATGCGCGCCGGAATCCCACCGCCGATCCGGCGGCCGAGCCTTCCCAGACGAGCAGCAGCACCGGATCGGAGCTGAGGTGCAGCAGAACCGCGACAGGTTGGGACTGCTCGCGAACCCCCGCTCGGTAGGATTCGATGCCAGGAGCGGTTCGGTCCCTCTTTGGAGCGCCAGCGTACAATGTTCCGCTCCTCTCCTGGGGCGAGGCCGGAACGGCGAAATGCGCGAAGGGTTCGATAGACGAGATGGTATCCGACACGGGACAACCGTGTCGGTCGGAAAACAGGGTGATGTCCATGAAACGTAAAGCACTGACCGGGCTGCTGCTGGCAGCCATTCCCGCTGGAGCTTTTGCGAGCCAGAGCAGCCCTCAATCCAATACGGCGAGCGCGGAATGCGACCGGCTCATTCAAGTGCTGGAGCAGCGGTCTCCGACAGCGGCTCACGAGGCTCTCCAGCAGATGCGCATCTATCGGGACGGCAACCAGTACCAGGCCTGTCTCGACACGGCCCGGACCGCGCAGAGCGGGGCTGCGAGCCTGAGCGACGTACAGGTCGAACGGATCGCCGGCATCGACGTGTACAACGACAAGGGAATGCATCTCGGCGATGTGGACCGTGTCGTGGTCGGGAACGACCAGCAGACCTACGTCCTCGTGACCTACCGTGGCCCCCGCTGGCCCGGAAACAAGCAGGTCGCCCTGCCGCTGAACGACATGACGCTGAGAGACGGCCGCCTGCAGATCTCCGGCATTGGGGAGGACGAACTCCGGCTGATGCCTGCGGCGCAGGACGACGGACGGCGGTACACTACGCTGCAGGACACCGGTACCGTCAGCGTCAGGCGTCCGGCCGACACACCCAGCGAGACGGGATCCACCCGGTAGTCACCCGTCGCGGCAGAGGAGCATCAAATGAACAGGGCACTTGCGACTGCTTTCACTATGCTTTTGCTGGTGCTGCCGCATACCGGGCAGGCGCAGGAGCCACAGACCCCGGCCGGCGGCAGCACGGCATCGGATTTGAACAAGCTGCCGCAATACAAGCGGGATCGGATCAAGAGCTACGTGGAAGCGCAGAACATCGCGCCGGTCACTGCGGGCAAGAGCCTGGAGGCCGGCGCGATTCTGCCGTCCACGATACCGCTGCGAGGGCTGCCCCGCGATATGATCACGGAAATTCCGGAGGTCACCAGCTATCGCTACGTGGTGATGGACGACGGCATTGCCATCGTGGAGCCGAGCAGCCGCAGGATCGTCCAAATCATCAGGTGAGGCTCGAGCCTATTTCACTCCCGGCACGGCTTTGCTGAGCTGCTGCACCTCTTTCATGTTCTTCAGATCGGACAGCGCGACGGGGAGCGACATCGCGATCTTGCCCGATGTCCTGGAAAGTTTGACGGCCGCGAACGGGACCGGAATGCGACCGGTGTTCTTGTCCTTCGTCGAGATGATGGCCGCGACGACACGCCCGCCGGGGATCACCACAAGATCTTCGACCGTTCCGACGGTGCCGCCGCCGGGCCCTGTCACCTGGGCGCCGAGCAGGTCCTTGACGAGCAGGCGATCCTTGGCGCTCGACGTCAGCGTCTGGGCCGCACTGGCTGCCGCGGATGCGACGTCGCCCGGCATCATCTGCTGAGCGGCTTGTGCTGGAGCAGGTACATTCTGGGCGGCGGCCGGCGTCACAGCCGCAATGGTCAGCAGACTGCCGGCGATGAAGCTTCGCATAGGTTCCTCCAGAAACCCGTTCGGCCCGAGGCGAAGGAGACGCTTCGGACCGGACGTCAGGTTTGAGTCCAGTAGACGGGCATTCGGTAGTAGCTGTAGAGCCGCGTCTCGTAGTCCCGGTCCACGGGGCTCCAGGGGTCGTATTCAGGCGCGTTCTTGATCTCGTCGCGGGTTCGGGCGACGCGCATCGCGTGCTTCTCCCAGTTGATCGCCTCGACCCATTTCGGCGGGACGATGACCTGCTTGCCCGGCCACCAGTTCTTCGTGTCGACGATGACATAGCGAACGATCCATTCGTCGGTGTCGACGAGAAAATCCTCGACGTGGCCGACCTGATCGTCGCTCCCGTGGATGTCATAGCCCGTCACCTCGCTGGCGCTGCGCAGGTGCGGATCTCCCGTCTGAGCATCGTCGGGGACATGCCCTGTCAGCGGGGTCGGAGGAGAGGTGGGGGCGGCGTGTCCCGCCGCGGGAGTGTATACGGTCGGCGGCACCCAAGCGGCACCGGCGCCGACCGGCCAATAAGGCGGCATCCCATAGTGATCGTAGATGGACGTTTCCATCTGGCGGGATACGGGCAGGTCGATGCCGGTGCCTGGGCTTTCTTCGACCTGTTCCTTGGTGAAATCGACGCTGACCGCGCGGGCTTCCACGTCTACCGAGCCAAGATGGTCGGCCGGCAGAAGCACCTTCCTGCCCAGCAGCCAACCTCCCGTGTCGACCACGAGCCAGCGAACGGCCCAAGTGTCGTCCTCGAACAGAAGATCCGCGACGCTGCCGATCTCGCCATCCTTTGCGCGGATGGAATGGCCGATGAG
Organism: Microvirga lenta; assembly: GCF_020532555.1. GTDB lineage: Bacteria > Pseudomonadota > Alphaproteobacteria > Rhizobiales > Beijerinckiaceae > Microvirga > Microvirga lenta. The sequence continues at coordinate 3,584 of NZ_JAJBBR010000016.1, forward strand.
ATTTGAGGTCTTTTGAAGCACGATCATCCCCTGACTTCTGAATGGTGCCGCGCGGCTACAGGGCGCTCTTCTGGAAGCGCTGCGGATCGATCCGGAGACCGGCGGTCTCTGCCTGGGATTCGGTGACGAAAGGCAGGCCGTAATAGCTCGCTCCCGGGTCCCAGCGCCCGGTCGTGCCGGGATAGGGGAAAGCGAACGTGCCGCCGCCCGATGCCGCATCCCGGCTGACGAGCACGGCTATCAGACGCCCTTCCTGACTGAAGACGGCGTCGGTGACGTATCCGTAGCCGTAACCTGTCTGCAGGCGGGCGTAGTCGCCGATGACCTCCGTCAGCCGGAACTCCCGCGGTAACGTCGAAACGCCTTCGGTGCCTGGAAACAGGCCGTATTGCGGCTTCTCGCTGTTGTCCGCCAGGCTGACCGTCACGCCGTTCTGTCCTGGCGTGAGATTCACCTCGTTCCATGGAATGCGGTAGACCGCATCGGGTATGCCGAGAGCTCCGCCGCCCTCGATGACCAGGGCTGCGAGACGCCCGTCGGCATCGATGATGAGGTCGCGTACCGTGCCGATCTGCTCCCCGCCTTTCCGGGTCACACCTTGGCCGATCAACTGCCGGGAGCGCCAGCCCTGGTACAGCGCGTCCGGAGCAAGCTGGCTGACCTGACCCGGGAGGGCCGGGGCCACGGCCGGGTTCTGGCCCTGCGAGAAGGCAGGCGTCGCTAGCACGGTTACGATAACCGCCGAGATTCCGATCCGGGACAGCATCATGATCAGTCTCCCTCATGAAGTCGGCGCGAGTCGATCGCGGCCACGTGGCTGAAGAAGCAATGCAGCAGCGAGCAACGGGTTCGGGGTTCGGTCCGGCAGCGTACCGACAGTAATGTCCCGCCGCGGCCATGACTGTCGCAAAGAGAAAGCGGAATCTTATTTAACTAGTTCATAGGGGCCACAGGCACTTCACGGGGCCTGAGAGGCTGCGCGTCAAGATGATCGGCCGAACTGGCCTGCGAGCGCAGATGAACGTTACGAACACTTCATCTTGCCGTAAGCACGTTTTCACGCGCCTGACCCCATCTGAATTGCATCCGAGGCAAGACCTCATTGCGCTGATGGAGAACACAGCATGACCTACCTGTACTCGAGATCCAGCGACGCGCCGCGCCGCGCCGGGAAAACGCGATCCGCTCTCCTTGGCGCCGTTGCTCTGGCGACCGTCGCCGCGGTTGGCGGCGGTGCCGCCCTGCCGGCCTTCGCCCAGGCGCCGCAGACAGCCACGGCTCCGGCAGCGACGGTCCCTTCGTTCGCCGATGTCGTCGACCGCGTGAAGCCGGCCGTCGTGTCCGTACGGGCGAAGGCCGAGGCGACCCAGAGCGCGGCCAGCCCGTCGGCCCGGCCGGATTCGAACCTTCCCGATTTCGGACTGCCGGACGATCACCCCTTCCAGGAGTTCTTCAAGAGGTTCCGCGGCCAAGGCGGGCAGAACAACGAGGGCCCGCGTTTCAGCCAGCCGCGTCCGCGGCAGGGCGCCTCGCAGGGTTCGGGCTTCTTCATCTCGGCCGACGGCTATCTCGTGACCAATAACCACGTCATCGACAAGAGCTCCGAGGTCGAGGTTCTCATGGACGACGGCCGCACGCTGCCGGCCGAGATCGTCGGAACCGATCCGAAGACCGATCTGGCGCTGCTGAAGGTGAAAGAGGGTGGGCCGTTCAAGTTCGTCGAGCTGGCTCCCGACGCTCCGCGCGTCGGAGACTGGGTGCTCGCCGTCGGCAACCCGTTCGGCCTCGGCGGAACGGTGACCGCGGGCATCGTTTCGGCTCGGGCGCGTGACATCGGCGCTGGCCCCTATGACGACTTCCTGCAGATCGACGCGCCGGTCAACCGTGGCAATTCCGGCGGACCGACCTTCAATCAGCGCGGTCAGGTGGTCGGCGTGAACACGGCAATCGCCTCGCCGTCCGGCGGCAATGTCGGTATCGCCTTCGCCATTCCCTCGGAGACGGTTCAGAACGTCGTAACCCAGCTCAGGGAAAAGGGCACCGTCGAGCGCGGCTTCTTGGGCGTGCAGATCCAGCCCGTGACCAAGGACATCGCCGCAAGCATCGGACTTCCGAAGAGCGAGGGTGCCATCGTCGCCCGTGTCGAGGATAACGGCCCGGCGGCAAAGGCCGGACTGAAGGCGGGCGACGTCGTTCTCTCCGTCAACGGAAAGCCGGTCAGCGATGCGCGCGACCTGTCCAGGACCGTCGCTTCCCTGAACGCCGGAACGACGGCCACCCTGCAGGTCTGGCGCGACGGGAAGCAGCAGGATGTGTCCGTCACCATCGGCAAGATGCCCTCGACCACCACGGCTGCCGCGGATTCGAAGGCTGGTACCGAGGTGGGCAAGCTCGGGCTGAACCTGGCACCGGCATCCGCTACGGGCGACAACGACAAGGCAGGCGTTGCCGTCGTCGGTGTGGAGCCCGGCAGCCCGGCCGCCGAGAAAGGCTTCAAGACGGGCGATGTCATCGCGCAGGTCGCAGGCCAGCCGGTGCAGACCCCGGCGGACGTGAAGAACGCTCTCGAGGCGAGCCGCAAGGACGGAAAGAAGAGCGTGCTGTTCCTCGTCGAGGCGAAGGAAGGGACCCGCTTCATCGCACTCCAAATTCCTGCCGCCTAAACTTCTCTCGACTTCCGGCAGGCTGGATCTCCAGCCTGCCGGGCATTGAATATCCGAAACATGGTTTCGATTATCCCGCGCATTATACTAGTGCATAGCGATTGTCCGACGCCTTAGCCCGTTTGCGGATGGCGGATTGTCAGGGTTGATGCTAGGCGGAAAGCAACATCATACCAAAGGGTCGCCCCATGATGACCGTCGCGGTCCCGCCGCGCAACAAGCTCCTGGCATCGCTGCCTGCGGAGGATTTTCGGCGGCTGAGCCCTAAGCTGGAAGCCGTACCGCTCAAGGCTCGGCGGATCCTGCATCACGCAAAGCTTCCCATCGAGCACGTCTACTTCGTCGAGGACGGGCTGGTGTCGGTTGTGGCCAACACGGACGGCGACAACCATGGGGTCGAGGCTTGGCTGATCGGGTGCGAGGGTATGGCGGGCATCACCGTCATCCTGGGCGCCGAGAGTTCTCCTCATCGAAGGGTCGTTCAGGCCGAAGGCAGCGCACTGCGCCTGCGGACCCCGGATTTGCTCGATGCGGTGAACGAGATGCCGGCGCTTCGGGGGATTCTCCTCCGGTATGTGCATGGGATCCTGGTGCAGGCCAGTCAGTCCGGAGCCTGCAATGCGCGTCACTCTCTTCCGCAGCGCCTCGCGCGATGGCTGCTCATGGCGCAGGACCGGTTGAATCGCAGCGATCTGCCGCTGACCCACGACATCCTGTCGAAGATGCTCGGCGTTCGCCGCGCCAGCGTGACGGAGGCCGTTCACGTCCTTGCCCGTGCGGACGCGATCTGCGCAGGCGAGCGCGGACACATCCATGTCCTCGACCGCGGCAAGCTCGAGGGCCTCTCCTGCGGCTGCTATTTCACGATCAGAGCCGAGTTCGACCGGTTCACGACTCCTCCCGAGGCTGTGTCATCTCCCAAGGCCGCCGGCGAAAGAGCCGAGCAGCCGTCGGCAATAGGTCTCGAAGATGTCCCATAGAGCCGGCTGGAGCGGGCAAGCTCACGCCTGATGGGCCTGCTCCATTCTCTGCGGCTGAATACCGTTTCCCCAGTCCTCGATGTATCCGGGCTTGAACCCGCTGACCTCCGCGAGGTGCGGTGCATCCAGCAATTCGATGACCTGCCCGTCGAACCGCAGAAGTCCGTCACGGCGCATGCGCTGCAGAATGCGGTTGACATAGGGTGTGGTGAGGCCGGTGCAGTCCGCGATATCTTCCTGAGTTGCAGGCAGGTGAAAGGATGGTCCGTCGGTCAGGCCGCGCAGATGCAGTCGCCGGTACAGTTCCATGAAAAGGTGGGCGATACGGGCATAGGCGTCTCGGCGCCCCAATCTCACCTCCCACTGGTGGAGGATGGCTTCCTCGCGCAACGTCATCAGGAATAGAACCGATCCGAGCCGCGGATATTCCCGTTGCAGGTCGTGGAAGGTCTCGAGGGGCAGTACCGCGACCTTGCTCGTCACGAGCGGAGCGACCGAATGCGGAATGGCCGCGTAGGCCAGACTATCGATGCCGGCAATCTCGCCGGGCAGCCGAAAATTGAGAACCTGTCGCCGCCCATCGCGGAGGATCTTGTATTCGATCAGCCACCCCTGCAGCACGATGAGAGCATAATCATAGCTCTTGCCGTCTCCCAGAAGCGGTCGCCGGGCCGGGACCTCCTTGCTCTGCGATTCGAGGCGGTGCAGGAAATCGAGTTCGTCCGAGCTCAGAGCGAACAACTGCTCGAAACCGCGAAGGAAAGGTGACCGCTTGGCCAGCTCAGTCAAGACATCGCTCCATGGCCGATGCGAGGGAGGCGAAGTCTAGGACAGGTCCTGTCGGTTCGTCCACGTGAGGCTCGTCTTCGAACCGCGGTGCCGCATGATTTCGCGAAATCGAGCTCACGATCCTGTCTTCCCCTCAAACGGTACGATGCCGCACTGAGCTTCTTCATATCGCGAGAACCTTTCATGTCGTGGACGCTTTTCTTTGCATGGGACGCCTCGAGGGTGTCCTGCCCCGAAGCCGGATCTCCGATCTTAACCAGTTCGGTGGGCCGATGGGCGGGAGGAGAACCGTCGCAGGTACCCTAAGACTCCTGACCAGGTGCGTTTCCGGAACTACCCCGCTCCAGACCCCCTCCCTGGAGCGGGGTTTTCTTTGCGCCTCGGGGCCTGATGACGGGAGGCGGTTTCGGATCTTCCGGGCCGTTCCTATCGGCCGGCGACATCCTTCAGGGAGATCATGGTGACCATGCGGCCGGTACCATCCACGACTTCAAGGTGATAGTGCTTGATGCTGTCTTGATCCAAGATGCCCTGGGCGATGAGATCGACCGCATCGGCGAGGGCATACTTCATGGCCGCAGCGTCATCGCGTAAATTCACGCCCTCCAGGTCGAGGGTCTTCGCATCCTTCCTGACGATGTTAACGTAATAGAGAGGCATATCCGCTCCACAACGTCACCTCGCGATGACGGCGCCTTCTGACCTCGGCCTCACATCTCACGGAACCCCACGCACGAAGAGCCGGGTCTCTCGGCTGCCCGAGATGCGCGCATGTGCTGTACCCTGTCTTTCCTCCAGCGTCTCCAAGGGATCGATCGGGTCATCCGGCGCGGGCAGCCGCCGCCAGCCGCGCTGGCGATCCATCTTTCCGACGCGCCGGACAACGCTAACCTCACTCTTGCAGTCCGCCCATCCAGCGGGACGACTTTTCTGGCGGAGCGATTTCGCCTTTTAGCGGTCGCGTTGGATGACGCCGCATGCAATTCGATCGCCGGCTGCCCCTGATGGCTGGCTTCTGTAGTCGTCGGCGGTGGCATGGATCACGAGCGCGGAGCCGTCCTGGTCGAACAGCGTTGCGTCTCCGCTGAACCCGACATTGGGGTTGAAGACCTCGGCAAGCAGCTTGCCATCCTGGCCCACCGTCTGGTTCGGCATATCGCCTGCATGCGGGCCGCCTTCCTGCCAATAGCCGTGGGGCTTGCCTCCGGGATTGTAGTGGCCACCCGCGGATTCGAACCCACCCGACGCGTCGCAGCGCCCAACCTCATGAATGTGGAAGCCATGAACGCCGGGCGGCAGGTTGGCGACGTCGGCTCTGACCAGCACGCCGTTGGGCGTCTCGATCAACGTGGCCGTTCCGATGGTTTTGCCTTCCTTGTCCATGAAGACCGCTCTCGCGCTCAACGGGGTCGAGGATGTCGGCTGTTGCGCCCAGCCGGGAGTTGCGCCGGCGACGAATGCCAGGCAGAGGAGAATTCTTTTCATAGCGGTAGTCACCTCCGAGTATCGCTGGAGCAACGTCCTCTGCATCGCGTAGGAGGGTCGGCGACGTCCACGGTCAGTCCGCCATTTCCCCGCCGGTCGAGGACTTGGGACGACAACAAACCTGTCAGGCTCGGCGTTCCGCCGTATCGATGATACGCGGCCATATTCAGTACGCTGGCGCACTGATTCAGAAGGTGCGGATGGGTACTGGGATGAGACCGGCGTCGGGAGCGACTATCCCAGGACGAGCAGGCCTATCAGGGCAATCAGGGCCAAGGCGAGCAATCCGCTGGGCCAGAACCCCCAGGTCCGGCTGTATGGCCACACAGGCACCGTCGCGATGATGAAGAGAATGACGACGCTGATGAGGATGGCACTATAAGGCATACGACTCGACCCTTTTGACGCGGAGGACGGAGAGGATTTGCCTCATATAGGGCGCTGCCGGTCGTAGGCCGCCGCTCCTGCCGTTTTGATCAGGGTTTCTAGCATTTGGAAATGCGCTGCCCGGTCCCGTGCGTCGATGGGGCAGGGGCCTCGTCTCGTCGCTGAAAGGAGCCGGTCGGGAGGGAAGAGGGGCGGGTTTCCCCGCCCCGGCTAATCTTACTGCTGCGGCTTGGGCATGATGGTGCTGCCGCCGGTCGAGGACCCGGACGAGCCGCCCGAGCTCGGCGAGGCAGCTGCACCGCTGGTGCTCGATCCGGAACCGGACGTTCCGCCCGTCGAACCCGTCGTCGCAGCCGCGTTGTTGCCGCCCATCACCGGCGGGTTGAGAACCACCAGGATGCGATCGCCGTCCTTCGTGGAAGCCTGCACCAGATAGGTGGCGTCGAGGATCTGGACATTCGTGAAGCCAGCATCCCGCATCACCTGACGGACCTTGTCCTGCGACATGGCCTTCGGCATCGAAGCGGACTGGGACGCAGAGGTCGAGCCGGCAGAGCCGGAGCCGGACTGCTGGTTCTGCTGCGTCTGGGCTACGGCCGCTGAGGAGCCCAGGGCCAGGCCTGCGATGGCAGAAATCGTAAGAAGCGTATTACGCATGTCGTTTTCCCTTCTCTCAATGATCTTCCAAGCTGCGCGCTTTGCGCCGGGAGGACCGTTCAGGACATGCCGCTGGGTTGCCGCGCCGCATGGCGCAACTCAATGCGAGCTTGATGATCGAGGTTGCCCGCCTCCGCGCCCCCTTGTGAGGAACACGGTCGCGATCCCGAAGGATTGCGGCCGCCCACGGTGCCTGCACGGACAACAGAAGCGATCTTGAGGAGTTCCTGGCATCTGTGCGTACTGAGTACGTTACCGAACTGAACTGAAAGGGAGCATGGAATGGCGCCGACAGCGCCGGCGTGGCGCGCTGGGCAGGACGACGTGACCGGGAACACCGAAGGCAGCGCGGAGGCGACGGGTTCCGCATCGCCCGAGAGCGGTCGCTTACAACAACCATTCGACAGGAAGGATACGCATGCAACCGGCCAGAATTCGCGCAGGCAGCGTGGCACCCGGCTCCTGGGTCCGTACCGAGCCGTCATCGATCCAGACCAGCCTGCCGCGGCGGATTTCAACCCGGTAGCTCTGGGACGGTGACCGCACCTGCTTCATCGTTGCCGCAAGCTCCCGGGCGAAGGCCTCGCCCTCAATCAGCAGCACCAGCTCCGTGTTGTGGTCCGCCGAGCGCGGATCGAGATTATAGGAGCCGATCACCGACAGGCGCTGGTCCGCGAGCATTACCTTGGCGTGGAGGCCTGCGCCGCCGGAACTCCCCAGCAGGGACAGGGCGCGCCTCACCCTGGCATCCGGCTGCAGTTCGTACAATTCGACACCGGCCGCGAGCAGGGCGCGGCGGTGGCGCGAGTACCCGATCTGAGCCGGCAGCACGTCGTTGGTGCCAAGGGAATTGGTGACGATCCGAACTGCCACCCCGTGCGCGGTCAGCTTTCGGAAACGCGCCAGATCCTCGTCGTCTGGGATCAGATAGCCGGCCTCGATGTCGAGCGAGCTCCTGATGTCGTTGAGAGTATCCCAGAGCCTCTGCTGGAGCCGGCCCGCGCCTGCAGCATATCCCGGCACATCGTCCAGCACGGTCGCGGGTGCCCAGATCAGATCCCGCAGGAGCGCGTCCAGATCGATCCCGCGCCCGGCGAGCATTTCACCGAGCAGGGACTGGTCACTTTGCGAGGATTGCGGCTTCCCTTGCTCGCGGCGCCGGCTCATGTGCTCGTCGATGCTGCGCTCCAGACGATCGAGGATGGCATCGACCTCCGCCTCCTTCGCGCGCTCCTTCACCCCGAAGGCCGCAGACGGCATGGCGAACTCGCTGTCCCAGAACCGCTCGAAGGAGGCCTCCACCGCCTGCGCGGCCGGTCCGACGGTCAGCACGTCGATGTCGCGAAAGTTCATGTTTGCCGCCAGGCCGAAGTAAACGTCCCCGATGTTGCGGCCGCCGAGAATCGCGGCGGCGCCATCCACGACCAGCGCCTTGTTGTGCATGCGACGGTTCAGGCGGTGGAAGGAGAACAGCCAGTTCAGGAAATAGGCGCGGCGTGTCACCGACGGGTTGTAAACCCGCACGGTGATGTGCGGATGAGCTGCGAGGAGGTGCAGAAGTCGCCTGGTCGAGTGGGCATGGAGGTCGTCGAGCAGAATGCGCACGCGCACGCCCCGCTCGGCAGCATGCAGTACCGCCAGCGCCATGAGGCGGCCGGCCAGGTCGTCGTGCCAGGCGTAGTATTGCAGATCGAGGGTGTTGGCTGCGGCCCGCACAAGGGCAAGGCGCGCTCCAAGCGCCTGGGGGCCGTCGGGGAGGAGGCGGTGACCGCTCTTGTCCCCATGCCCGCCCGCCCCGGCCCGTGCGGCTTCGGCTATGCGTGAGAGGCGCATGGGCCGCTCCGGCCGGAACTCGTCGCCCCGATTGACCAGTTGCTCGCGAACCCGCCTGAAACGCCGCTCCGCCAGAGCCACGAGCAGCCCAACGGAGAGGATCCCGGCCAGGACGCCGATGGTCCAACGCGCCGCAAGCTTGAGCATGGCAGTCACTGCCACGCCTGCCGAGTGTGACGCGCCGGACAACGCTGCATCGCGCAACGGGCACGCTGGCACATGGTCGGGGAAGTCGGGCCCTCGGCGCAGAGATCCCGGTGCGCAGGCCACCTGACGATTGCGTAGGAGCGCATGGACGGCAAGCGGATCGAACCTTGGAAAACGGAAACCATTGATTGCATCCCGACGGATTGTTTTTGCCGAACCTAGCCGCTCGCGGTCTGCGGCTGGCAGGTATGGACCCTGCCACTCGGCTCGCAATGGAGAAAATGCACACGGGTCCCTGGGGTTCGGTCCGGCCCCTATGTGTCCGCGACCTCCGTCGGAGTTGCGCCGGGAACGATCGTGAACGGCTGGAAGTGCGATTCAGCTCGGGCCTAGGATTGCGAAGAGGGCTTTCGTCGTGAGGATCACCATCCAGGGAAAGATGTAGAAGGCATTCAGCGGCAGGATGGCCGGCATGGGCTCGACCTCGCCCTGCTGATCCGTCGAGCGACGCAGGAACGCCATCGCCACCGGTCCCAGCCCGTCGTGACTGCAATGAAAGCGGTGGCGATCACCGCACCGTAATAGCGCCCCACGACCTTGGCGAAGAGCGGAAACAGGAGCCAGCCGAAGGCCACACTGGTCATGATGGCGAGCGCGCCTGCCAACCCCATCATGGGGGTGATCGCCGTGATCTTGTGCAGCGGAATGCTCATGATCGCGTAGGTGAGCACGAAGCTCATCGTCGGGCCGAGCAGGAGCGTGGTCAGGGCCGCTTCCGGGAAGCGGTCCGGCCCCATGGCTTTGTCCGCAGACAACCGTGTCAGTCCACCCAAAAGGTACGAGATCACGATTACCGGTAGATGGTCGGGCTTGAGCCCCGGCGAGGGCGACGGCGGCATAGAATGGGATTTCGGCATCGCTCACCGCTCAGGCTCCGTCTAGGAGGCAACAAGGGTGAGCAGGGCGAAGCCAGCGATGAAGAAGGCAGCGGCGGTCCGGCTCTCCTCGGACACTACGGGAACCTCGCCCAACGTCTCCTCGACCGCCACGAGAATAAGAAGGCCTACCGTAAACGCAAGAGCGGTGAGCTGGATCGCCCGGTTCTGCCGCAAACTCGCGCAAAAACCCTTGTCAGCGTAAGAAGGCGACTGGTCAGCCTGCGTCCGGCTCGTGCCCCTCGGCCTCGTCCCGCAGAACCTGCTTCCAGCCCCAATGGAGCAAGGAAGGATCATCGCTGTCGACGCCGCGCGTGAGCAGGATATCGTGAATCTCCCCGAGACGCGTAATCGTCGCGGGCCCCCGCTTGAGGCCGATGATGACCATGAGGATTTCGATCATCAAAAGCTGGACCACATAGGCATCGGTGCCGACCCGCATGGTCGCATCGTGAGGAACGTCGATGCCGAGCACGATATCGGCCATCGAGGCGAGCGGAGCTTTCGTCTGAGTCAGGGCGATCACCGTCGCGCCGTGCTCCTTGGCGACCGCGACGGCTTCGAGCAGGGCCGGCATCCGGCCGACGAAGGATATGGCGAACAGCACATCCTCCGAGGTCTGGGTCGCAGCCGCCACGAGCTGGAGATGGGCATCGGAGAATGCGTTCGTCGTAATCCCGAGCCGGAAGAGGCGGGCCTGCATATCCTGGGCGAGGAAGTTCGACGTCGCGCCCGTCCCGAAGCAATCCACCCGTTTGGCCCGGTGCATGGCTTCCGCAGCCCGCTCGATGTCGCCCGGTACCAGCTGGTGCTGCCAATCGGCCAGAACGGAGGTGACGCTGCCGACGACGTTGCGGACCACGTCCGCCGTGTTGTCGCCCGGGGTCACGCTGCGGTGCAGATAGGGCGCGCCGACCGCGAGCGCTGCGGCCAGCTTCAGCTTCAGATCCCGCAGGCCGTCGCAGCCGACGACACGGGCGAACCGAACGATCGTGGGTGCGCTCACCCCCGCTCGAAGGGCCAACTCCTCCACATTGGCCTGCATGGCCCAATGGGGATTGTCGAGAATCATCGCAGCGATGCGCTGCTGCCCCGCGGACATGGATTCCAGGTTCGCGCTGATGGACCGGAGGACATCCGATCCGGCGTCCGGCAACAGACCGGGGAGGGCATCGGCTTGGGTCATGCCGCGGCAGGCCTTTCGTCGTTCGCCGTGTCGTAGTGGCAGGCGAACTTATGGCCGTCTCCCGCGGAGCGCAACTTTGGAACGCTTCGGGCGCATTCGTCGGTCGCCATCGGGCACCTCGTCCGGAAGACGCAGCCGGAGGGTGGGGCCATGGGCGAGGGAATGTCGCCCGTCAGCATCCGGCGGATCTTCGGCGCGTCCGGATCAGCCTTCGGCGAGGCTGCGAGCAGGGCCCGCGTATAGGGATGGCGCGGCCGTTGCGAAATCTCCTCGGAAGAGCCGATTTCCATGACCCGCCCGAGATAGAGTACGGCGATGCGGTCGCACATCAGTTCGACTACGTCCAGATCGTGGGAGATGAACAGCATCGCAAGCCCGAAGCGCTGCCGCAGATCCTGCATCAGATTGATGACCTGGGCCTGCACGGAGACGTCGAGCGCGGAAACCGGCTCGTCCGCAACGATCAGCTTCGGTTCGACGGCAAGGGCGCGCGCTACGCCGATGCGCTGGCGTTGGCCGCCCGAAAACTCGTGCGGAAAACGCGACATGTGCGAAGCCGGGAGGCCCACGGTTTCGAGCAGTTCCCCGATCCGCTCCGTGCGCTTTGCGCCGCTGGCGAGCCGATGGGCATCGATCGCCTCGCCGATGATGTCACGCACGCGGAGCCGTGGGTTCAGGCTGGCGTAAGGGTCCTGGAAGACCATCTGCGCATTGCGGCGGAGGAACTTGAGCTGCCGCTCCGGAAGTTTGGAGATGTCCTGGCCTTCGAACCGGATCGTGCCGGCCGTGGACTCGATCAGCCGCAGGACGAGGCGACCGATGGTGCTCTTTCCCGAGCCGGATTCCCCGACCAGCCCCAGAACCTCGCCCGGCGCGATATGAAAACTCACATCCTCGACGGCGCGAACCAGGTGCGGTGCCCGTCCGAAATGTTTCGTCAGGCCTTCTACGGCCAGAAGCGGCGAAGCGCTCATGCGAAGGCCTCCCTCCATCTCACGCAGCGCACGCTACGTTCCATTTCAGCTTCCAGCATGATCGAGCCGGTACGGCAGACATCGGCTGCCTGCGAGCAGCGCGGCGCGAAGGCGCAACCGTCGCCGACCGGACCGATGGAGCCGGGAATCGACTGCACCACCCGGCGGCCATCCTCTCCCCGTTGCGCGCGGGCTGGAAGGCAGTTCAGAAGCGCACTCGTGTAGGGGTGGCGGGGCGTCCGGAAGATGGCGCCTACGGTGCCGGTTTCGACCACCTGACCGGCATACATGACGGTCACCCTGTCGGCGATCTCCGCAACCACGCCGAGATTGTGGGTGATGAACAGCACCCCCATGCCAAGCTCCTTCTGGAGCCGTTCGATCAGCACGAGAATCTGTGCCTGGATGGTCACGTCCAGCGCCGTGGTCGGCTCGTCCGCGATCAGCAGGGACGGGTTGCAGGACATGGCAAGGGCGATCATCACCCGCTGGCGCATGCCGCCGGACATCTGGTGCGGATATTCGTGCACGCGGCGCCGTGCGTTCGGAATCTCCACGAGTTCGAGCATCTCCTCCGCGCGTTTCAAGGCGGCGGCATGACCGAGGCTCATGTGCAGCCGAACCGATTCCGCGATCTGCTCTCCGACCGTCAGGACCGGATTGAGGCTGGTCATGGGCTCCTGGAAGATCATCGCGATTTCCGAGCCGCGCAGTTTCCGCAGGTCCGAAGAGGGCAGGGTGGCGAGATCCACCGTCTCGCCCGACCGCTTGCGGAACAGGATCTGCCCTCCGGAGACCCGCCCGGCCGGGCGCGGCAGGAGGCCCATGGTGGCGAGGCTCGTGACGGACTTGCCCGAGCCGGACTCCCCGACCAGGGCAACGGTCTCTCCGGCGCCCACGGAAAGCGTGACGCCGCGAACAGGGGTTACTTCCCCCTCCTCGGTACGGAAGCGGACCTCGAGATCCCTGATGGAGAGAAGAGGGCTCTTGTCCATGCTCACAGCGCCTTCCGCAATTTGGGGTCGAGCATGTCGCGCAACCCGTCGCCGACGATCTGCAGCGAAAGGGCCGCAAGCACGATGGCAAGTCCCGGAAACAGCACCACCCAGAAGGCGTCGTCCGCGTATTGCTGGCCGGAAGCAATCATCGTGCCCCACGTCGGCAGTTCCGGCGGGACGCCAGCTCCCAGGAACGACAGGCCCGCCTCGGCCAGAACCGCATAGGCGAAGATGAACGTCGCCTGGACCAGCACGGGGGAGGCGACGTTGAGGAGGATATGGACCGAAAGAATCCGCCGCGTCGAGACGCCCAGGGCGCGGGCGGCCTCGACGAAGGGAAGCTCACGGATGACGAGGGTCGATGCGCGCACTACCCGGACAACCCTCGGGGTGTAGACGATGGAGAGTGCGAGCACGACATTGAAGGCGGAGGCGCCGAGCACGGCCACCAGGAAGATGGCGAGCAGGATGTCGGGGAGCGCCATCAGCGCGTCGACCACCCGCATGACGACGCCGTCGAGCGAGCGGAAATAGCCGGCCAGCAGCCCGAAGAGCGTCCCGACCGTCATCGAGACCACCACCACGGCGAAGCCGATCCCGAGCGAGGCGCGGGCGCCGTAGATGATGCGGGAAAAGACGTCCCGGCCGAATTCGTCCGTGCCCAGCCAGTTGAGTTCCCCGGGTGGTTTCAGGCGACGAATGACCTTGATGGCGGTCGGCTCGTAGGGAGCGACCCAGGGAGCCAGGAGCGCCATCAGCATGATGACGAACAGCACGACAAAGGCGACGAGCACGAGCTTGCGCCGGAACATGCGGCGGAAGAACAGGAGGATGGGAGATCGATCCATGGTCAGTACCGCACACGGGGATCGACGAAGGTGTAGATGATGTCGATCAGCAGATTGATCAGCACGTAGATCGCCGCCACCACGATCAGCGCCCCCTGAATGACCGGGTAGTCGCGCCGCAGGACGGCGGACACGACGAGGTTGCCGATGCCGGGAAGGCCGAAGACGGTTTCGGTGACGATGGCGCCGCCGACCAGAAGGGCGGCCGTGAGGCCCACGACCGTGATGATCGGCACGAGGGCGTTGCCGAAGGCATGGCGCAGCACCACCCGGACCTCGGACACCCCCTTCGAACGGGCGGTGCGCACGTAGTCGTCGCTCAGGACGTCGAGCATGCTCGCCCGCGTAAAGCGCACGATCAGCGCGGAATTGACGATCCCGAGAACGGTGGCGGGCAGGGCCAGATGCATGAGGCGGTCGAGGAACGGAGCGCCCGGCTCGCCGTAACCGGCCACGGGAAACCAGCCGAGGCGGACGGCGAAGAGCTGAATGAAGATGAGACCGAGCCAGAAGCTCGGGATATTGGCGGCCAGCATGGCAAGCCCGCTGACGATCTGATCGACGAGACGGCCGCGCCATACGGCCGAGACGATTCCCGCCGGAATTCCCACCAGGGCCGCGACGGAGACGGAGAAGAGCGCAAGGAAGAAGGTGGGTTCCGCACGTTCCGCAATGGCCTGGACGACAGGGCGCTGCAGGAAGATCGACTGGCCCAGATTGCCCGTGGCGATCTCCTTGAGCCACAGCACGAACTGCACCAGAATCGGCTTGTCGAGGCCGTAGACCTGGCGCAGGCGCGCGATGTCCTCGGCCGTCGCCTGATCGCCCAGCATGAGTGCGGCCGGATCGCCCGGTGCGAGGCGTGTCAAGAAGAAGACCATCGCAGCGACCAGGAACATGACGATGAGGAGGCTGCCAAGGCGGCGCCCGAGCTTAAGCCACATTGGTGTTCGTCTCCGGTAAAGGGCAGAGGCGGCGCATTCCGCCTCTGCCGAGGGGAGAATGTCGGCTTACTTGGCGATCTCGACATTCCAGAAGGACGGCCACGGCATCGGCGTGTAGCCCTTCATCTTGTTCGAGACGCCGCTCAGCGAGGCGAAGTTGCCGGCGCGAACGTACGGGACTTCGTCGTAGACGACCTCCTGCACCTTGCCCCAGAGCGCACCACGCTTCGCAGGATCGGGCTCGCTGTTGAAGGCCGCAAGCGCTGCGTCCTTGGCGGGCGTCTTCCACCAGCCGGGAGCGCCGTCGCCGAGCTGCGGCGGGGAAAGCATGGGCTCGGGCAGGAACGCCGAGTGGGTGATGTAGACGTCCCACAGGGCCGGGTCGCCGCGGCGCTGGATCAGCGTGGCCCAGTCGACCACGTCGAGCTCGACCTTGAACCCGGCGGCCTTCAGCTGCTCCGCCATGACGAGAGCCATGCGGTTGTGGAAGTCGTACTGCTTGGAGTTGAGGATCCGGATCGGCGTGCCGTCGTACTTGGCTTCCTCCAGCAGCTTCTTCGCGCCTTCCGCATCGCCCTTGTTGTACTTGTCCGTGCCCGCATCGGAGTAGAAGGGAGAGCCCTTCGGGAAGTGCTCTCCGGCCACGGAGTAGAACTTGGGATCGCCGAAGCCTGCGAGAAGGAGCTCCTCGGTGTTGAGCGCCATCTGAAAAGCCTGGCGGATCTTCTGATTCGCCATCGGCCCCTGCTTCGTGTTCGTCGGGAAGTAGGGGAAGCCGTAGGGCATGGTCAGCACGGCCGTCACGCCGGGAGCCGTGGAGACCTTCTTGCTGCTCTCTACGGGAAGCTGGTCGGCGAATTGGTATTGGCCCGCGATCACGCCCTCGACGCGGGTATTGGCGTTCGGGACGGGAATGAAACGCAGCTCGTCGATCTTCGCCTCGCGCTTGCCGGCATAGCCGCTCGCCGGTTCGCTACGGGATGAATAGGCATCGTTCTTCACCAGGACGACGAATTGATCCGGCTTGCGCTCGCGGAACTTGTAGGGGCCGGTGCCGACGAACTCGACCAGCGGGTTGGCGATGGATTCCTTCGCCATGATCGCGGCGAAGCCCGAGGGCAGGGCGAGATGCGCCAGCAGGGCAGGCTGAACCTCCGACAGGGCGATTTCGACCGTCGAGGGCCCCTTTGCTGTGATGGAGGAGATGCTCTTGGCGAGCGCCTTGCCGCGGGGCGTCATGTCCACCCAGCGCTTCAGCGAGGCGACGACGTCCTCCGCATCGAGATCGCGCCCGTTATGGAGCTTCACGCCCTTTCGCAGCTCGATGGTATAGGTCTTGCCGTCCTCGGACACCTTCGGCATGTCGGCAGCCAGCATGGGCTGGATGTTCCAGTTCGCGTCGAAGGTGTAAAGCGGCTCATAGACGTGTTGCATGATGAGGCCGACGAGATCGGCCGTCGAGGCCATCGGGTCGAGCGATTGCGGCTCGCCGACCATGGCCAGGTTGGCGCTGGTCGTCCCTTGCGCCCATGCGAGGCTCGGGCCGAGCAGTGCGGCCGCGGCCAATCCTGTTGCGGCAAAGCCGAGTCCCCTGCGCGTCAGCGTGCCGGCGCGATCCCAACGGTCCTTCATGCAGTCCTCCATCGATGATGCTGCCCCGCGAGGGTTCCCTTATGCTCCAGGCGGGCAGATATGAAAGTTTATTAAGCCATTTCGTCGGCTGTCAATTCCCTTGACCCGAAATAGCGCCGGTTCTACGCATTGGGTATGGCAAATTGGGCGTGATTTAGTAATCTGTCGAACGTGCCGTGTAATTTATTTTCATCGTATGATGATCAGGCTGAAGGGGACCTGTTCACAATGAGTTATGATCTCGTTCTTCGAGGCGGACGCGTGATCGATCCGTCCCAGTCCCTCGACCGGGTAACCGACGTCGCGTTCTCGAATGGACAGGTCGTCGCCACGGGCGACGATCTCTCGGGGAGCGCCCGCACCGTGTGGGATGCTGCCGGCAAGATCGTGACGCCGGGCCTGATCGATCTTCATACGCACGTCTACTGGGGCGGCACGTCGCTCGGCGTGGACCCCCTGATCCTGGCGCGGGGCGGGTGCACGACGCTCGTCGACACGGGAAGCGCCGGACCGGGCAATTATCCGGGCTTCCTCGAGCACGTGATCAAGCCATCGCCCGTGCGCATCGTCGCCTATCTCAACGTCTCCTTCGCGGGAATCTACGGCTTCTCCAAGCGTGTGATGGTCGGGGAGAGCGGGGATCTGCGCCTCATGGCCCCCATCGATGCCGCCGAGGTCGCCGATGCCAACCGGGATACCCTGGCCGGCATCAAGGTCCGCGTCGGCTTCAACGCCTCCGGCAATTCGGGAATCGTACCGCTGGATATCGGCCGTCAGGTGGCCGATCGCGTGAACATGCCCATGATGGTGCATATCGACTATCCGCCGCCCACGCTGCCGGAAGTCCTCGCACGGATGCGGGAAGGCGATGTCCTGACCCACTGCTTCAGGCCCTTCCCCAATTCCCCTGCGACGGCGGACGGCAAGGTGCATCCCGCCGTTCTCGATGCCAGGCAGCGCGGCGTCATCTTCGATATCGGGCATGGCATGGGCTCCTTCTCCTTCGAGACGGCGCGCGTGATGCTGGACAACGGCTTCCTGCCCGACTGCATCTCCAGCGACGTGCACGCCCTGTGCATCGACGGCCCGGCTTTCGACCTGCTGACGACGATGTCGAAGTTCCTCTGCCTCGGAATGCCGCTGGGCGATGTGGTCCGGGCGGCGACCGACAACCCCGCCAAGGCCCTCAAGCGGCCGGAGCTCGGCACGTTCAGGCCGGGCAGCGTCGGCGACGCCTCGATCCTCGAACTCCAGGACGGCGAGTTCGACTACGTGGACTCGACGGGTGTTCCTCTTGCCGGAAAAATGCGCCTCGCCGCGAAGGGCGTGGTCATCAACGGCCAGATGTGGCACGAAGCTTGAGAGGAGAAGAAGAGATGACGCCTGAAGAGAAACTCGCTTCGCTTGGCCTCGTGTTGCCGGAGGCGCCTGTGCCGGTGGCGAACTATGTGCCTTTCCGGTTCGCTGGAAATCTCCTCTACCTGTCCGGTCAAGGCCCCAAGAGGGCCGACGGCACCTATCGGCCCGGCCGTCTCGGCCGCGATGCGACCATTGAGGAGGGCTACGAGGATGCCCGGCTGACGGGCCTCAACCTCCTGGCCGTCGCAAAGACGGCACTCGGCGAGCTCAGCCGCATCGAGGCGGTGGTCAAGCTGCTCGGCATGGTCAATGCGGAGCCGGACTTTTCCGACCATCCCAAGGTCATCAACGGCTGTTCCGACCTGCTGGTCGAGGTCCTGGGCGATGCCGGGCGGCATGCCCGCTCGGCCGTTGGAATGGGTTCGCTGCCGAACCGCATGACCGTCGAGGTCGAAGCCATTCTCCTTGTGCGGGATTGAGTGAGGAAGACATGAGCATCCAGGCTCTCAAGGAAGAAGTCGCGCGCCAGTTCGGAACGCCCGCCGTGGTGATCGATCTGGATGTGGTCGAACGCAACATCGCCCGCGTTCAGGCAATGTGCGACGCGGCCGGCATCGCGAACCGGCCGCACATCAAGACGCACAAGAGCCCGGTCATCGCTTCCATGCAGCGCGACGCGGGTGCCCGTGGAATCACGTGCCAGAAGATCGGCGAAGCCGAGGTCATGGCGGAAGGCGGCCACGACGACATCCTCATCTCCTACAACATCCTGGGCGAGGAGAAGCTCAATCGCCTCGGCAGGCTCCTGTCGCGGGCGAAGGTGACGGTTGCGGCCGACAACCCGACCGTCGTCGCGGGACTGCCGCAGGCGGCGGCGATTGCCGGGCGCGATCTCGACGTGGTCGTGGAATGCGACACCGGGCGAAAGCGGGCCGGCGTCGAAACCGTGGCCGAGGCCGTCGCCCTCGCCAAGGACATCTCCTCCCGTCCCGGACTCTCCTTTGCGGGATTCATGCTCTATCCGCCGGAAAATGCCATGGCCGAAACGCAGGCCTTCCTGGATGCGGCCACGGCCGGTGTCCGGGAACTAGGCCTTGAGCCGCGCATGGTGTCGTCCGGAGGCACGCCGAACCTGGTCAATCTGGGCAAGATCAAGGGCGTGACCGAACACCGCGCCGGAACGTCGATCTTCAACGACCGCATGATGATGGCGGCCGGGGTGGCGGAGCTCGAGGATTGTGCTCTGACGGTCTATGCGACCGTGGTCAGCAGGGCAGGGCCGGAGCGCGGAATTCTCGATTCCGGTTCGAAGACCCTTACCAGCGACACGGGCGGCCTCGAAGGGCACGGCCTGATCATCGAGCATCCGCAGGCAAAGATCGCGCGCTTCGCCGAGGAGCACGGCTTCCTCGACCTGTCCGCCTGCAACGATCGTCCGAAGGTGGGCGACATCGTGCGGGTGGTGCCGAACCATGTCTGCGTCGTGGTCAACATGGTCGATCGTCTCGTCACGGTGCGCGGGGGCGAGATCGTGGGCGAGCTGCCCGTCGCGGCTCGCGGCCGTCTGACCTGATCGGTTCTCCGATGCGATCCCTTCCCCGGCGCGCTGCTGTAATGCGACGCGCCGGGGAAGGCTGTTACTTGGCTCCTTGCGGCCGCATCACGCCTTTTTCATCCCGCCGCAACGGGCCCGGCTGCTTGGGCAGGGGAGCGCCGGGAGCCTCGGCGACAGTGACGCCATGCGGCCAGTCCGATGGCGCAATCGCCACATAGCGAGCATAGCCTCCTGTGCCTCCGAGGGGTTTGGCGAAGCCGATGGTGATCAGAGCGCCCGCCTCCGGAACCTTGTCGAGATTGGCCACGCCTTCGGCCTGGGCGAAGTGATTGTGCAGCAGCCAGGACTCCCCTTCGAGCGTCGGCGTTGTATCGGTGTCGAGCGGTTCATGGCCGTGGAACAGGATCTTGCGCTCGAGATGCAGGAACTTGAGCGCGTCGAGGCTCACCCCCGGATGGGGCTTCGCCGCGAAGCGCGCCGTGTCGTTCCAGCCCTTGTACCAGTCGGAGCGCACCATCACGACGGAGCCCTCCGGAATGCGTCCGTTGCGGCTCTCCCAATCCCGGATGTCCTGCACGCTCAGGTGATAATTCGGATCGGCGGCCACTTTCTCGTGGATGGGAATCACGACGAGAGGGCGCACGGCATAGGTGGGCGGAAGGTCGCTGATCGTTGCTCCGTACTCGTCCCAGTGGGCCGGCGGATCGAGCTGGGTGCCATACTGGTCGGTGGTGAGGTTGTAGCTCGTGGCGACGAAGCCGTGCTTGTCGTAGGTGTATTCCTCGCCCTTCTTCACGTAACCCTGGATATCGGCTCCCGCCGTTGTAGGCTTGAACTCGGCCTGACCGAAGCCCGGCCAGACTGGCTGAACGGGCGCGAAGGCGTGCGTGAGGTCGATGTGCTTGGCGCCTTTGAGGCTTTGCTCGTAGACGGACCACAATCCGGTTTGCTGCTGGGCGGGTTGCTGCGCAAAGGCAGCCGGAGAAAAGAGAGTGCCGGTGAGCAGAACCGCGGCTAGAAGAGACTTCGACATCGTGATGCATCCTCTCTGGGCTGACAGGTGCAATCATTCATGGTCGCAAGACGCCATTCAACCGCAAATCGGCCGTGTGCTGACGCAAAGAATCGCATCCGCCTGACGATGGAATTTGCAGTGCGTTGAAATATTGGACGCGATCTCTGCATCGGTTGACTTCGCGTTCCTGAGCCTCTCTGATCGACTATCCGATTGCCCATTCTCGGGCGAACAACCTTCCTGTGGAGCGCCATGTCGAACTCTCGCATCACGGCCTCGGATGCCGGCCCGCGCCGTCCTGATTTCGCAGCCTGGATGAAGCAGGGTAACGACATTACCCAGCAGTTTCTCTCCTTCGGCCGCCGTCCGGGCCTGATCGCGCTCTCGGGAGGCTTGCCGGCTCCGGACCTCTATCCGGTTTCCGATGTGCAGGAGGCGGCGCGCGATGCCCTGGAGAAGCATGGGAGCGCCGCCCTCGGCTATGGAGCCGTGGAGGGGCTGTTCGAACTGCGCGAGGCCGTCGCGCGCCGCTTATCGACCGAGCGCCTGTCCCTCGCTCCTGAAAACGTTCTGATCACGACCGGTTCGCTCCAGGCCGTCGAGCTCATCGGCAAGGCTCTCATCGATCCGGGCGATGCGATCCTGGCCGATTACCCAACCTATCTGGGCGCCCTGGATGCCTGGCTCCCACGCCTGCCGCGTTATGCCGAACTGCCCCACGACGGGACATGGCCCGAGGCGAAATTCGCATATGTGGTGCCGAACTTCTCCAATCCGACGGGAGCGGTCCTGAAGCGCGAGGCCCGTGAAGCCCTGCTTTCCCGTTCTGCGGAGAGTGGCATCTGGCTGGTCGAGGACGACCCTTATGGAGAGCTCCGCTATGAAGGAGCCGTGCAGCCTTCCCTGCTGGAGATGAGCGCGACGCCGGGAGCCGCCGTCTACGAAGGTTCCGTGGTGCATCTCGGAACGTTGTCCAAGACCATCGCCCCCGGCCTCCGTGTCGGATGGGCAGTCGGTGCGCCCGACATGATCCGTGCGCTCGCGCAGGCGAAGCAGGGTTCCGACCTCAGCACGAGCACGTTCTGCCAGACGGTCGCGCTGGAGCTCATCCGGAAGGACGCAGACCGCCGCCACGTCCCGGCCCTGGTCGATGCCTATCGTGAGCGCCGCGACGCCCTGTGTGCGGCGGCGCAGGAGCATCTGGCCGACCTCTTCGATTGGAGCGTGCCGGAGGGCGGCATGTTCGTGTGGATGACGGCACGCCGGCCGGGCCTCGACACGAACGCTCTCCTTCCGTTCGCGCTGGAGGCGGGCGTGTCCTTCGTGCCCGGAAGTGTCTTCGACCCCCGTGGGCTGGTCAGTCCCAGCCTGCGCCTGAACTTCACCGCCAACCCTCCCGATATCCTGCAGGAAGGCGTCCGTCGCCTGAGCCGGGCCGCCCGGGAGTTCGCATCCCTTCAGGCGGCAGCAGAATAAGAGTGGAACATGCCGACGCGACTTTTCCAGCCTGAGGGCACACGCCTGCCGACATCGCTCATCGATGAATGGCGCAAGATCCCTGCCGCCGTGGTGGCGGATCTGCTGCGCGGCACGGGGCACGTCGATGCCGGGATCCGACCGCTGCGCCGCTTCGGCACGAAATCGTGGCTCGTCGGGAGTGCGATCACGGCTCGGTGCGACGGAGTGGATTACGGGGCCGTCCACCACGCGATCGATGTGGCCGAGACCGGCGATGTCGTTGTGGTCGATGCGGGCGGGCGCAGCGATGCGGCGATGATCGGCGAGCTCCTGAGCGGATCCGCACGTCGCAAGGGAATCGCCGGCGTCGGCGTCGATGGTGCCGTGCGCGATGCCGGAATGCTGTCCGAGTGGCCGGATTTCGCGGTTTTCTCCCGCTGGGTAACTCCCCGCGGACCCTCCTCGATGGAGCGCGGTTCGGTCAACGAGCCGATCTCATTCGGAGGCGTACCGGTCTCGCCCTTCGACCTGATCGTCGGGGACGACGAC
Source organism: Microvirga lenta (assembly GCF_020532555.1). Classification (GTDB taxonomy): domain Bacteria; phylum Pseudomonadota; class Alphaproteobacteria; order Rhizobiales; family Beijerinckiaceae; genus Microvirga; species Microvirga lenta. The sequence goes on from NZ_JAJBBR010000016.1 coordinate 25,978, forward strand.
GGCCTCGTGATCGTGCCGCGCGGGAGGGCCGAGGAGCTGCTTGCGCCCGCTCTTGCGCGGGTCCGGGCCGAGGTGGAATGGGAGGCCGTGCTCGCCACCGGCAAGAGCACCGTCGAGGTGTTCAACGTACCCAAGGCCGAAAAGGCCGAGTGAGGATGCCACCCTTTTTCGGGCCTCGACGTCTGGCGTTCCAGGCTTCGATTTCCTATATGGGGTTTGTCGGGTTTCGACCCGGCTATGACCGTAGAGGCTTTGTGGCATAGGCGTTTAGGACGCGGGTTCAATTCCCGCCGCCTCCACCACGAGCAGACGAGGGCATCCTGGTCTGTTTCTGAGGGGGGCGACTTGGGTTCGACTGGGCGCAATAAAGACAGGGCTGCGGTTAGGCTGAGCTACGGCCTTGATAGTGCACATTCACAAATGCCAACGACAACGTTGACATGGGTGCGGTTCGCCTCGCGGCGTAACCATCCGGGGCTCGGGAAAGCCTAGCAACAGAAACGGCACCTTCGGGTGCCGTTCCCATTTCAGCGCCATTTCATCGACAATCCAGACCGCCGGAAGACGGCCTCGGCCGCGCTGCTCGCTGGCCGGTCCCGGACGGCTATGAAAAAGCCCCGCTACGGAGCCGTAGCGGGGCTTTTTCGCGCCTCCCGAGAGGGTGCGGGCGGATTACGGATAGGTGCAGACGTAACGCATTCCGTTATGAGCCAGGAAGGTTCCGGTAACCGGATCGTAGGACCGGTACTTGCGGGCGCAGTAGGCGGCTACGGAGGGGTTCACGGTGCCGGGAGGAGGAGGAGCGACCGGCTGTGCCTGGGCCTGGCTGGCGATGGCGCCGGCGATCAGGGCGCCAGCGGCAAGGCCCGCGACACCGGCCGCGACAGCCGCCCCGTTGTCCCGACGGTAGTAGGGGCGGCCATAGTAAGGCCGGCCGTAATAGCCACGGCGGTAGTAGTACTGAGAGTACGACTCGTTGGGATAGACCTTCTGCACGTCCGGGAGCGGACGGCTCTGGAATGGATCCGCACTAGCGGGCAGGGCAGGGGCCAGCACGGCCGCGCCAACCAGAACCGCAACGAACTTGCGCATTTCGAACTCCTCGTGTCGCAGAACGGCTGAGAGACCAGCCGGTGAAATGATGTGTTCAATATAGCGTGTCATCATGCCCTTGCAAAACATTTGCAAGGGTAAAATTGACGTCATGACAAATGATAGTTACCTGAAAGCAATAAAACCTTCATCGGGTTCTTAACCAAATGAGTATTGGGTCGAGAGGTATATATTCAAGGAACAAGATCAACCGCTTGCAAGAAAAACCGACTCTCAGTTTCCTTAGATGCGCGTCATTTGAGATGATGATCTTGCAGTCATAGAAAATTGCGCGACCTTACAGCTCAGTTTGTCCTCGCGGAACTGGAACGCGGGTGGAACAACTTCGGGATCCTACCTTTTTGGGGCAGTTTTCGACGCGTCTTGCCGAACTCCGCCGGTGCAAGCACGTGTGGACCGCATCAACTTTACGGGACACACTAGATTTTCGAAGAAAAATTCTCCAAAGCGTATATTTCGCTCTGTTATAACTCTCTGGACCTCGACCCATGCACCGCCTTGGACTGTTTGCCGCCGTGGCCGCCCTTCTGGGTTGGGGCTTTCTCGCCCATGCAGCCGAGTCCCTGCCCGTGCCGTCGGGACCGGTCCTTCTGACGGTTTCGGGTGCGATCGAGCGGACCAACGCCCCTGGCGAGGCGCGGTTCGACCGGGCGATGCTCGACGCGATGGAGGAGGCGTCGCTCTCGACACTCACGGTCTGGGCGGACGAGGTCCAGCATTACGAAGGAGTTCCTCTCCGGGCCGTTCTCGACCGGGTGGGGTACAAAGGCACTCACCTGCGCGCGACCGCTTCGGATGCCTATGAGGTCACCATTCCCTTGAGCGATCTGCAGTACGAGCCTCTGATCGCCCTGCGGGCCAACGGCCGGGATCTGACCCTCAGGGACAAGGGGCCGCTCTGGATCGTATATCCGCGCGACGATCACAAGGTTCTGCAGGATCAGCGATACGATTCGCGCTGGATATGGCACCTGAGCCGGTTGCAGGTCGAATGACATGAAACTCGGCCTCCAAACCTACCGGACCTCCCTCGTCACCCTCGTCGCCATCGCGGGGCTGGTGGCTTGCCTTGTCTTCACGGTCGCCCGGCTGCTCAACGTGGAGAGCGATCTCCGCAGCGAGGACACCCATACCAATCTGTGGCAGATCACCCAGACCCAGTTCGAGGCGACGCTGTTCGCGGAAAGCCTGACGCGCAAGGCGGCGAACGAAACCATCGCGGACCCGCAATCGGAGCCGGATTTCCGGCTCGCCATCCTCATCAGCCGTCTTGCCGTGCTCCTGGAGGGGCCGCAGGGTCAGGTGATCGAGAAGGTGGGGATGATGGGCGGCCTCAAGCGGGCCTATCTCCAGCTGACACTGGCCGAGCCGGTCGTTGCGAGGGGACTCGATGCGCAAAGCGCATTTCACATGCGGTCCCAGGCGCGCGATCTCGCCTACGAGCTGAGGAGCGCGGCCAACAAGGTCATGCTGCTCAACCGGGAGCAGGGGGCCATGACGCGCACGATGTATCTGCGGGTCGTGTTCGAGAGCCTTGCCTTCATCATCGGCATCGTCATCAGCGCCTCCTTCCTGTTGCTGCGCCTCTTCAAGGGCATGCAGGAGGCGAACCAGGCCAAGCGGCTCCTGCGCCAGGAGCAGGAGCTGTCGGATCTGGTGATCAACAACATCAGCAACCAGGGCATCATCATTTTCGACGAGCGGCTCAACTGCCTGCTCTGGAACCCGGGCATGGAGACATTGCTGGGATTGAAGCCCGAACAGACGGTGGGCCAGAACCTGCCCGCGCTCGACCCGCTCTTCAGCAAGCCGGATACGGTTCAGTCGCTCGGACAGGCGATCCAGGGTGCAAGCTCCGTCTTCGAGGACGACAGCCCCACCCAGACGGGGCACGAACGCTGCCTCGAGATCAACTGCTTCCCCCTCAACATGGCCGAACGCAAGCTCGGCATCGCCTTCATTCGGGACGTGACGGAGCAGTGGCTGGCGCGCAAGCAGGCGGAGCGGCAGAATTTCGACCTCGAGATCAAGGTCCTGCAGCGGACGGCCGCCCTGCGGCAGGCGGAGCGCCGCCTGATCGCCGCCATCGAATCGGCGCCGGACGGCTTCGCCGCCTTCGATGCCACGGGCAGGCTTCTCTTCGCCAACGAACAGATCTGGGCGGCCGATCCGATCGCGATCTGGTGCCGGGAGGAGATGACCCTGCCGGTCTTCCTGCAATGCTTCGCCATGTGCGAGGGCGCGGACCAGCGTCTTCTCCAGGGCAACGAAGCCTTCGAGGAGATCGAACTCGATCTTCTGATGAGGAAGGGTGTCTGGGTGCACCTTTCGGTCACCAAGGCGGACGGCGGCACGATCTTCGTGCGGCTGACGGACATCACCGGGTACAAGCAGGCCGCCCAGGCCCTGCAATCCGCTCTCGACCGCGAACGCGAGACGACGAACGCCTATCGCAGCTTCGTCTCCATGGTGTCCCACCAGTTCCGAACCCCGCTGGCGATCCTGGATTCCAGCGCGCAGCGCATCCTCCGGCGCGGACAGGACATCACGCAGGACGAACTCGTCACCCGCGTGCAGCGGATCAGGAATGCCACGAGCCGCCTTACGCGTCTGGTGGAAAGCGTTCTCAATGCGGCCAAGCTCGATGCGGGACGGATCGAGCTCAATCCGGCCTCCTGCAATCTGGTCGATCTCGTCGCAGAAATCTGTGAACGGCAGCGCGAATTGAGCACTCATGCGGACATCCGCTTTGTCGCGCCGGAGAAAACGGTCCAGGTTTATTGCGACAGCATTCTCATCGAGCAAGTCGTCATCAACCTCCTCTCGAACGCGGTCAAATACTCGGGCGATACTCCTGTCGTAGAGGTCAAGATCTGGGCCGACGGCGCCCGGGCTTATTGCTCCGTGCGAGATTGGGGAATCGGGATTCCGGCGGATGAAATCGCAAAGATTTTCGACCGTTTCTATCGCGCCCGTACGGCAACCGGCATTGCAGGAACGGGAATCGGCCTGAATTTCGCGCAGAAAATCATGCACTTGCACGGTGGTGAGATTCAGGTTGAGAGTTACGAGGCCGCAGGGTCTCTCTTTACTTTCGATTTGCCTGTCTCGAATGCCGGGGAGGCGCAGCAGGCAGCATGAGTGGCTTGAAACGATGAATGCTCAGAAGACGATTTTGTGTATCGAGGACGAGGACGATCTGAGGACCGATCTCGCCGAGGAGCTGACGGCTGCCGATTATCGGGTTCTGCAGGCCGCCAATGGGAGCGAGGCCCTGTCCCTTCTGGAGCAGAACCGGCCGGATCTCGTCCTGTGCGACATCACCATGCCGGGGCTCGGAGGATACGATGTCCTGCGCGCCATGCGGGAGCAGGGCGAACTGTCGGATATTCCCTTTATCTTCCTCACCGCCTTGGCCGAGCGGAATGACGTGCTCGTGGGCAAGCAGGCCGGTGCCGACGACTATCTGGTCAAGCCGATCGACTACGAGATCCTGCTCGCCACCGTTGCTGCGCGTCTCAGCCAGGTCGAGCGGGTCAAGTCGGGGGCCGTGCAGCGTGCCGAGGAGGCCTGGCAGGAAATCCTGAAATCCTCCCGCGGCCGCACGGTCGAGGCTCTGTACAAGGCGACGTTCGCCTTCGACCGCTTCCTCGTGGGTGTGGTCATCGTCGATGAGAATGCCACGGTGCGGTTGATGAACAAGGAGGCCGAGCGCATCCTTGGAGAGAACGACGGCCTCGGAATCGCCCAGGACGCCCTGAGGGGATCCGTGCCGCGGCAGAACACGAAACTGCTCGAGGGCATCAAGAAGGCCTTCGAGGAGGAGTTCCTGGACGAGATCGTCTCCTTCCCCCGGATCTCCGGCGGACGGCCCTATCTCGTGCTCATTCCCGGACAGCGTTTTTCCCCCGAGGACAAGCCCGAGGCCGTCGTGCTCCTGCTGATCGATACCGAGCAGCGGACCAAGGTTTCCGGCGACACCCTCGTCCGCCTCTACAACCTGACCCCATCAGAGACCCGGGTCGCGCTGATGCTGATCGACGGCAAGCGGCTGGACCAGATTGCGGAGGAGCTCGAGGTCGCCCAGACGACGGTCGTCTTCCACCTCAAGAACCTGTTCCGGAAGACCGATACGAATCGTCAGGCGGACCTGATCCGGGTTCTGCTCTCGGTGCCGTTGCGGACGACGGCCGACTGACTTCTTCTCGTAACGGAAGGGCAGGGGGTGGATTTACCGGCCGGTTACTATGTTCGCCGATGCCGCTCGCTGCCCAAGCTTTGCCATGTTTCATTCAGCTTCCGGAGAGGTTCGAGGCGCTATAGCTTCTCGTGAAGAGAGGCGCCTCAACCCTCTCCAAGAAACAAGGTGATGATCATGAGGATCTTCCGTTTAGCATCCGGTACGGCCGCCGCTCTGGCGGTGGTGACCACCCTGGCTGCCGTCGAGCCGGCCGCAGCACGCGACCGCCTGTCGCCTGGCGCAGCAGCGGCCATCGGCGTCCTGGGAGGTCTCGCGATCGGCGGCGCAATCGCCGCGTCCCAGGGGCCGGCCTATGCCGCACCCGCTCCGGTCTACGTGGCGCCCCCGCCGCCTCCGCCGGTCTATGTGGAACCCGCTCCGGTCTACTACGCCCCTCGTCCGCGTCCTGTTTACGTGGAGCGCTGCTTCACGGAACGGTACAGCGAATGGGTGCCGGGCTGGGGCTGGGAGCATCGCCGCCGCCGGGTTTGCCGCTAGAATCAAAGGGAAAGGCCCGCATCGAGCGGGCCTTTTTCGTCGACCTAAAGAGCTGGATTTCCGATGCAACCCGGTTTTCGCTCGGGCGTTGAGGGTGAAAGGCGTCAGGATGAGCCCAGCCATGAACAAGAAATCGCAGACCGAAACGGACACGCCCAAGCTCAATCCCGGAGATCAGGGCGATGCGGGTACGCCGGGAGTGGGCGAGAACGTCTGCCCCGAATGCAAGGGCAAGGGCCGTATCGGCGTGACGTCCTGCCCGACCTGCAGCGGCACCGGGACCATCATGGAAGGCATCGGCGGCGCCTAGCGAGCCTGCGAGCCGGGCTCGAGGCGCGCTAAGCCTCGTCGGGCTTGTTCATCCAGCGGATGAGCGGCATCATGGGGATGACCCAGATCAGCCCCAGGACGACGTAGACGATCGTCTGGACGGCGGTCGACGCATCCCTGACCCGGCCTTCTGCCACGGCCATGGCGAAGAGTGCGTAGAAGCCGATGAAGAGCAGCATCACGACCGTCCCGATCAGCTTGCGGGTTCGCATGCCCATGTTCCGACTCCTCGCTGAAGGCCTCGACGCCTGCAGGGTGCGTCACCGGCATTGATTGCCTCTGGTTGAGGCAATCTCTATGTGACATGGAGCATTCCGGCTTCAAGCCCTAATCGACGACGAGAGTGAGCATGGCTGTCGCAGCCTCCCCCGAAGGCATGCCGCTGGCACGCCTTCCCCAGACGCGATCCGTTACCGCCGTCCGCACCTGGATATACGTCCTGGCCGCCTTGGTCATCGCCATGGTCGCCGTCGGCGGGGCGACCCGGCTGACCGGCTCCGGCCTGTCCATCACCGAATGGCGCCCCGTCACCGGAGCGATTCCGCCCCTGACGGAGCAGGCCTGGCTGGCGGAGTTCGAAAAGTACCGGCAGATTCCCCAGTACGAGCTCGTGAACAAGGGCATGAGCCTGTCCGAGTTCAAGTTCATCTATGCCTGGGAGTGGGGGCACCGGCAGCTCGGCCGTCTGCTGGGGCTCGTCTTCTTCGTGCCGCTCATCTGGTTCTGGCTGCGGGGGGCCATCAAGGGAAGACTCGCGCTGACGCTCCTCGGCATCGGCGCCCTCGGCGGCCTTCAGGGGGCCGTCGGCTGGATCATGGTGGCGTCCGGCCTGGAGCCGGGCATGACGGCCGTCGCGCCGATCAAGCTCGCCCTGCATCTGACCATCGCCAGCATCATTCTCGCCTGCCTCGTCTGGGTGGCGGCAGGCCTCGATCCGCGTCCGGATCCCGCCCGCAAGGCCTCTGCGGGAAATCTGTCTCCGCGGGTCCTGGTCGGCCTCGTTCTGCTGCAGATCGCCCTCGGGGGACTGGTGGCCGGGTCCAAGGCCGGCTTGACCTACAACACCTGGCCGCTGATGGACGGCGCCCTCGTTCCGTCCGCGGCGGCCCTGTTCGTGGTGACCCCATGGATCGAGAACTTCGTCGATAATGTCGCCCTGGTGCAGTTCAATCACCGCATGCTGGCCTATGGGCTCGTCGCCTTTGCCTTCTGGCACGCCTGGAATGCTCGCCGCGAGGCCGCCGGTTCACGTTATGCCGCGCGGGCTACCGCCCTGGCTGGCCTGACCCTCGCGCAGATGGTGCTCGGCATCGTCACGCTGCTCCTCGCGGTGCCTCTCTGGGCCGGTCTGGCGCATCAGGTCTTCGCTATGGTCGTTCTGGCCATGGCCGTCGTCCACGCCCGGGTGAGCAGGGCCTGAACGGAGCTCCGGACAAGCGAAAGGCGGCCCGCTGGGGCCGCCTCTGCTTGAAAGATCTTCCGTCTTAACGGATGACCTGAACGATCCGGCGGGTCTCCGGCTCGACGAGGACCGGGGTCTCGTTGACGACGGTGTAGCGGTAGCCGCGCACGCCGTACTCGGCCGGAACCTCATAGTACTCGATGCCGGACGAAGGCAGGACCGCGCCGACGCGAACCTCATCCGAGTAGCGGTAGGACGGCACGTCCTGCGTCACGACGTACTGACGGAACTGCTGCTGCTGCTGGCCGGCGAGGCCGCCTACGATCGCACCCGTCACGCCGCCGACGGCGGCACCGACCGGACCGCCGACGATCGCGCCGCCGACAGCGCCCGTCGCAGCACCGGCGGCAGCGCCGCCGTTGGACTGGGCAAAGGCACCGGCAGGGGCCAGAACGGCGAGAATCGCACCAGCGAGAAGAACCTTCTTCGACATGTTAACTGCTCCTTGACAAGTAAGTCGCGGTTTAAACGGTCAAGAAAAACAGAGGTTCCCAGAGTCTTTGCAGTGATTTTCATTATGAACAGTCGATGAACAATTCGTTCAGCCCCAAGTATAGAGACTCGACCAAGCGCAGCGAATGTAGTTTCCGCGTCACTCCGCGCGGGAACTTTGCGAAACCGGCGCATCAGGAGTTGCAGCCGGGTGGCGGTGACTGCCGAAGGGGATGAATAGATGGAGCAACGATCAGGTCCCTTTCCGCCTCGTCCGATTCTCGACGGGGCTCGTGGGGGATGGCTTTCGCCGAGGTGGAAGACCTTGCGACCATACCTAAGGGGGATATGCACAGACGGATTGAAAGACGAATTAGCAAGTCCGGCGTTGTTCTGTTAGATAGGAACAATGTTAGGGTGGCATTCACTCTGTTGCACCCAGCTGAGGGACCCAAACTATTAGGAGTTAGGCATGAACGTGCTGGTCTTTGCTTCGCGAAAAGGTGGCTCGGGTAAGAGCACGCTCGCTGCTCAACTAGCGACCTATATCGCCGGGCCGTCGCGTCGCACTCTTCTGATCGATGCGGATCCGCAGGGCTCGCTGTCCCTCTGGCACGGCCTGCGCAATCAAGACGAACTGATCCTGAAGCGGGGTGTTCGCAATCTTTCCGAGACCCTGAAGGAAGCAAAGCGCGACGGCGTCGAATGGGTGCTGATCGACACGCCTCCGCTCAAGTCGCCCATCGTGGCCGAAGCCATCAAGCACGCGACGCTCGTGATCATCCCGACGCGCCCGAGCCTGTTCGACATCGCTGCCCTGCAGGACACGGTCCACATCGCCCGTGAACTGCGCAAGCCCTATGCCGCCGTGATCAATGCCGCCCCTCCCAAGCGCGGCGAGACCGAGGCGGCGGTGGTGGCGGATGCCCGCGGCGCCCTGAATGCCCTGAAGGTTCCGGTCTGGTCGGGCCAGATCACCCATCGCGGGGAGCTTTCCCTCTCCCTGACGTCCGGCGAGGGCGCGCAGGAATACGAGCCCGGGTCGCAGGGCGGTGAGGAGATCGAGCGTCTCTGGACGGCTCTCGACCGCTCGCTGAGCGCCATTCACAACGCCTACAAGAAAGCCCGCACCTCGGCCGCGGCCTGAGGAACGGGCTTCCTTTCCGAAAAGCTCGGCGTGGCGGCTTACGCCGCGTCGAGGGCCTGGTTGAGGTCGTCGATCAGGTCTTCCGTGTCCTCGATGCCGATGGACAGGCGCACCACCTCCGGACCTGCGCCGGCTTGAACCTTCTGCTCGTCGGTGAGCTGACGGTGAGTCGTCGAGGCCGGATGGATGATGAGCGAGCGGGTATCGCCGATATTCGCCAGGTGCGAGAACAGCTTCAGGTTCGAGACCAGCTTCACGCCTGCCTCGTAGCCGCCCTTCAGCCCGAAGGTGAAGACGGCGCCTGCGCCCTTGGGGCAGTACTGCTTGGCGAGGTTGTGGTAGCGGTCGTTGCGCAGTCCCGGATAGCTGACCCAGGAAACCTTGCTGTGGTTAGACAGGTGCTCGGCCACGGCCAGAGCATTGTCCGAGTGCCGCTGCATCCGCAGGGGCAGGGTCTCGATTCCCGTGAGCAGCATGAAGGCGTTGAACGGCGACAAAGCGGGACCGAGGTCGCGAAGGCCGAGCACGCGGCAGGCGATGGCGAAGCCGAAATTGCCGAAGGTTTCGCCCAGCACCATGCCGCCATATTCAGGGCGCGGCTTCGAGAGCATCGGATAGCGATCGTCGCCGGCGAAACTGAACGAGCCGCCGTCCACGATCAGGCCCCCGATGGAGTTGCCGTGGCCGCCGAGGAACTTCGTCGCCGAATGCACGATGATATCCGCGCCGTGCTCGAAGGGGCGGATCAGGTAGGGCGTCGCCATGGTGTTGTCGACGATGAGCGGGATGCGGTGCTTCTTCGCGATGGCTGAAATCGCCTGAAGATCGACGATCACGCCGCCGGGATTGGCGATCGACTCCACGAAAATCGCCTTGGTCTTCGGCGTGATCGCCGCCTCGAAGGACGAAGGATCGTCGGAATCGGCCCAGACCACGTTCCAGCCGAAGTTCTTGTAGGCGTGGTTGAACTGGTTGATCGAGCCGCCATAGAGCTTCCGGGCCGCGACGAACTCGTCGCCGGGCTGAAGCAGGGTGTGGAACACCAGGAACTCCGCTGCATGGCCGGAGGCCACGGCGAGGGCCGCCGTGCCGCCCTCGAGGGCGGCGACGCGCTCTTCCAGCACGGCGCAGGTCGGGTTGCCGATGCGCGAATAGATGTTGCCGAAGGCCTGGAGACCGAAGAGGGAGGCGGCGTGATCCACGTCGTCGAAGACGAAGGACGTGGTCTGGTAGATCGGGGTCGCGCGAGCCCCGGTCGCCGCATCCGGCGCGGCGCCTGCATGAACGGCAAGCGTGTTGAAACCGGGCAAACGGTCGGTCATTGCAGGCACCTTTCGAGGTTTTCTGAGCAGATCGTTCTATTTAAAGAACGATCTGTTCGTCCGTCAAGGAGCCTATTTCGGGCGGTTCAGGCTGAGCTTCTGGAAGCCTTTGCCCGCGAGCACGGGCTTCTTCGCGCTGAGCATCCGGGAGTTCACCCCCTGCCAGGAGATCTCGCCGGAGAGACGGCCGAACTCGATCTTGGGGCAGCGATCCATCACCACCTGAACGCCCTTGGCCTCGGCGCGGCCTGCGGCCTCGTCGTTGCGGACGGAGAGCTGCATCCAGAGCACTTTCGGGAGCGGGTCCAGGGTCAGCGCCTCGTCCGTGATCGGTCCTGCGGCTTCCGAGTTGCGGAAGATCTCGACCATGTCGACAGGTCCCGGAACGTCCGAGAGCTTGGCATAGACCTTCTTGCCGAGAAGCTCCCCGCCGGCGAGGCCCGGATTGATCGGAATCACGTCGTAGCCGCGGTCGAGCAGATACTTCATCACGATCCAGCTCGGCCGCGCAGGGTTCTGCGAAGCGCCCACGAGCGCGATCGTCTTCACGCTCTGGAGAATGCCGCGGATGTAATCGTTCGGATAATTGTCGTGGTTCATGGGCGAAACGTATGGGATAGGGCAGGGCAGTTCAATGAGCATCCACCAAGAATGACATCCCACCAGCCGATCATGACCAGGGACGAGGTGTCGGACTTCCTCGACCGGGAATTCCCGCAGCTTCATTTCGGGGGACGCACCTATCACCTGACCGGTGTGGGTCCCATGACCGCGCAGGTGCGGATGGATTATCACGAGAGGCACCTGCGGCCGGGCGGCACCCTTTCCGGCCCCTCCATGATGGCCCTTGCGGATCTGGGGCTCTACGCGGTGATCCTGGCCCATATCGGACCCGTCGGACTGGCGGTGACCACCAGCCTGAACTTCAATTTCCTGAGAAAGCCGGGGCAGCGGGCGCTGGTTGCCGAATGCCGGCTCCTCAAGCTCGGCAAGCGCCTCGCGGTGGGCGAGGCCTCGATCTATTCGGAAGGAGGCGAGGATCTGGTCTGCCACGCGACGGGGACATATTCGATCCCCGATCGCCGGTAAGGCGGGCCGTCTCCGGTGAACGGAAGCCGTGGCTTCTATGAGGAAGCCGCCTTGGCCTGCTCCTGCGCAACGAGTGCGTCGTCGATCTCCCGTGCCCGGATGGCAGCCGGCCGGCTGCTGATCCGATTCCAGTAGGCCTCGAAGGACGGTCGCTTTTCCAGCGTGCCGAACATCATGGCCCAGCCGATATGCGAGCCCACATAGACGTCGGCTGCGGTGAAGCGGTCGCCGGCGATGAATTCCGACTGCGTTACCGCATAATCCAGGGTATTGACCGCATCCTCGACGCTTCCGTAGCCCATCATGCGCTTTCGCTCGGCAGGCACCTCGAAGCCGAGGGACCTGTTGGTCAGAGCCGCCTCGAGCGGGCCGGCGGCGAAGAACATCCAGCGGTAGTACGGTCCCCTGCGGGGATCGCCGGGCGCCGGAGCCAGGCCGGCTTCCGGGAAGGCATCGGCCAGATAGGCGCAGATCGCAGCCCCCTCGGTCACCACGGTGCCGCCGTGGACGATGGCCGGGACCTTCCCCATGGGGTTTATCGCCAGATAGGCCGGATCCTTCATCGAGGTTGCGAATCCGAGCAATTCGGTGCGGTAGGGGCGCCCGACCTCCTCGAGCATCCAACGGACGACGCGGCCCCGCGACATGGGATTGGTATAGAAGACGATCTCGCTGCTCATCTCGTCGCCCTTCTGGTTGACGCCGAAAGGGTAGAGCCGCGGAAGGGGCGTTTCAACACCACCCGCGACCGATGTGGTAATATGATACCCTAATTGCGGTATTTAGATACCACAACCGCCAGAAGCCATGAACTATAAGGGTTTTTCGCTCCTGACGGGATGCAAAAGCCTGTTGACTTGCCCGGCGGAACGACGTAATTAGCCGCCACTCGCCGCCGCATCTCGCGGCGGTTTGTCGTTTTCAGAACCAGGGCCCTCAACAGGTCCATACGGGAAACAGCGCGATGAAGACTACTACTTCGCTGAAGCCCGCCGAGGTCGAGAAGAAGTGGGTTGTGATCGATGCGAAGGGCCTCGTCGTTGGCCGTCTCGCTTCGATCGTGGCGATGCGCCTGCGCGGTAAGCACAAGGCCAACTACACCCCCCACGTCGATTGCGGCGACAACGTCATCGTCATCAACGCCGATCAGGTGGTGTTCACCGGCCGCAAGCGCGAGCAGAAGGTGTACTATCACCACACCGGTTATCCGGGCGGCATCAAGGAGCGCACTGCGAGGTTCATTCTCGAGGGCCGCTTCCCCGAGCGCGTGGTCGAGAAGGCTGTGGAGCGCATGCTCCCCCGCGGCCCGCTCTTCCGCCAGATCATGGGCAACCTGCGCGTCTATGGCGGCGCTGAGCATCCGCATACGGCTCAGCAGCCTGAAACGCTGGACGTTGCTGCCCTCAACAGCAAGAACGTGAGAGTCTAATCATATGGCGACCCTCCAGTCTCTCGCCGATCTGGGCCAGAATGCCCAGCCCGCCGCTCCGGAAGCTCCGAAGCACGTCCAGAAGCTCGACGCCCAGGGCCGCGCCTATGCCACCGGCAAGCGCAAGGACGCGGTCGCCCGCGTCTGGATCAAGCCCGGCTCCGGCAAGATCGTCATCAACGACCGTCCGGTCGAGGTGTACTTCGCCCGTCCGGTGTTGCGCATGATCCTGTCGCAGCCGCTGCAGATCGCGAACCGCGACGGCCAGTACGACATCGTCGTCAACGTCGATGGCGGCGGTCTCTCCGGCCAGGCCGGCGCAGTCCGTCACGGCCTCGCCAAGGCGCTGACCCACTATGAGCCGGAGCTTCGCGCCCCGCTCAAGAAGGAAGGCTTCCTGACCCGCGACGCGCGCGTCGTCGAGCGCAAAAAGTACGGCAAGAAGAAAGCCCGCCGCAGCTTCCAGTTCTCGAAGCGCTAAGCTTTCTCTGCATCCAAGATGTCGAAGGGCGGCTCCGGCCGCCCTTTTTCTTTGCGGGCAGCGGTTGGACGGACACGTCATCGCGTGCCGGCGAGTGCGGCAAACCGGCTGTCTCAATTGCTGGTATCTGCTGCGGCGATGTTTCCGGGGTGGCTCAACCACCACAATATTGTAACGATATGTAGAAGCGCGCTATCGGGTTTCCGCGTCGCAGGGTTCTCCTGCTTCAGCCTCGACTGATCGGGAACCGCCGTTGAACACCAAAACAAAAATTGCCGGCATCGGTCTGTTCCTCGGGCTGGCGACTCTCCTTCTTGTCGCAGTGTCGCCGCTCCATCTCCAGGCTCTCAACCCCGGACCGATGACGCCGGGCCATGAGGCATTGTCCTGCACGTCCTGCCACACGGAAGCTCCGGGAACCGCACGCCAGCAGATCCAGGCCAATCTCGCTTACCTGACAGGCTTCCGAAAAGCGCCCGTGGCTTTCGGCTACGAGACGCCGGACAGCAACGACTGCAGCGCCTGCCATGCACGCCCCGACGATGCTCATCCGCTGCATCGGTTCGCCGAGCCGCGTTTCGTGGAAGCGGTGAGGGTGGTCCGCGCCACCACCTGCCTGGGGTGCCACAGGGAACACCAGGGAACGCGCGTCTCTTCAAACACCGAGTTCTGCGCCGCCTGTCACGATGATCTCGTGGTGAAGAACGACCCCGTTGACATCCCCCACCGCATCCTCGTTGCGGAGGAGCGCTGGTCCACCTGCCTCGGCTGCCACGACTATCACGGCAATCGCGCCCGCGAGGCGCAGAAGCGGTTGGCCGACGCCTTCGACGTGCAAACCATCCGCTCCTACCTCTCCGACGGGCCCGACCCTTACGGCGAGGCAAGACGCCATCCGGCGAAGGGAGAGCGCCCATGATGCGCCAGGTCATCATCGCGCTGCTGCTCGGTGTGGCGGCCATCTATCTGTTCGTCACTGCCCCGCCGCCGCTGCCGGAAACGGCGAGAGCACAAGCTCCGCAAACATCGGACCTGCCGGTGAAGGTCCTGCTGGACGCCGCGAACCTCGTCAATGCGGCTGCCCGGAAGATCTATACCGAGCGGATCGTGACACCCGGCCAGCAGGTGGGCCTCGTCTTTGGGGAAGACTGGCAGGAGGCGCATTCGAAGACAGGGCCTCTTCCGGCGCTGTTCCTGCGCAAGGTAGCGGCCGAACTCCAGGCACAAGGAGCGCCGCTCGCCCTATTCCTGGGGTCGGACCAGCCCATCTCGCCGTCCAATGCCTTCAAGGGCGAGCAGGTCCGCCACTTCGCGGCTCTGAAGGAGGACCGCAAGCCCCGCTATTTCGATATGCCCGCGCTCAGGCTTCAGGTGGCCCTCTATCCCGACATCGCCGCGGCTCCGGGCTGTGTGAGTTGCCATAACGAACACCCGAACTCACCGAAGACCGACTGGCGGCTGGGCGACGTGATGGGTGCCACGACCTGGACCCATCCCCGAGCCGCCGTGTCCGACCGGGAGCTGCGCCAAGGCATCGCCCAGGTCTATGCCGCGGTCGAGAGAGCCTATGCCGCCTATCTCGAGAAGGTTCGACGCATTCCCGACCCGCCGTCCATCGGCTCAGCTTGGCCCGGCAGGGAGGGCAGGCGGCTTCCGGATGCCGAGACGTTCATGAGTGCGGTCAAGGAGGCGACGGCAGCCCAGATCCTCGATGCCGCGGTTCTGTTGCGATGAGCGTTCTCCTCAAGCTTCAGCAACGGAAGACCGCCTATCTCCCGGTCGGTCTGTGCTTCGCCGCGATCGCGCTCGCCGCGCTCGGCCTCGGGCAGGGTGGCCGGGGCTTCGTCGAGGACATGCCGACGGCCGCTCTCTTCGCCTACGAGCTCGCGACGGGTACCCTGCTCGTTCTGTCCCTTCTCTGGCAGTGGCGGCTCTATTTCGTGCGCCGGAGCAGGGATGCCCGCAGGCTTCAGCGGGCATACCGCCAACACCGCTGGCTCGGTCTCGTGCCGATGGGGCTGCTCGTCGTCCACATGGGGCCGCCGGGAGCCAATCTTCTCTCGGCCATGACCTGCCTGTTGCTGGTGTCCTGCCTGAGCGGCCTCTTCAACAACGAGATCGTCCGGCAGCGGGCGGGCTGGGTGCGGACGGCATGGCTCGTCGCCCATGTGGGGTCGGCAGCCTTCATCCTGCCTCTGGTGGTCCTCCACATCTGGGCCGTTCTGGCGTTCCGGGTCCATTGACCGCGAAAGGTCCTCGTTGACACGGCCGAGCTTCGCTCGCATAAAAGTCCCATGACATGCCTGCCGATCATCCGCCGACGCCGAACCGACGCTCCGCACGCGCGAGCGCGATGACGGCCGCCCTGGCTTGATCGCAGCCGCGCCCGGAGCGCGGCTTTTTTGTTTTCCGAGAACTCTTTGGCGCCAAGCGCCTTTTGTCCTATATCAGCGGCCTGACAGGCGGATGGGATCGGCGATGACCACCATGACCACGAATACAGCGGACCTCGGGCAGAAGACCCGGACGGTTTTCATCGACGGAGAGGCGGGAACGACGGGGCTCGGCATCCGCGAGCGCCTGCAGCATGTCCCCGGCATCGCCATCAAGAGCATCGCGCACGAGCTGCGCAAGGATGCGGCCGCCAAGCGGGACATTCTGGCCGAGGTCGATCTGGTGGTCCTGTGCCTGCACGACGACGCCGCGCGCGAGACGGTCGGCCTGGTGGACGCCATGGGCGGCAACGGTCCCCGGATCCTCGACGCCAGCACCGCGCACCGGGTCAGCCCCGGCTGGGTCTATGGCTTCGCGGAGCTCGATTCGAACCAGCGGGCGGCGATTGCCGGTGCCGACCGGGTGGCCAATCCGGGCTGCTATCCCACCGGCGCCATCGCCCTCATCCGCCCCCTCGTGGATGCCGGCATCGTCCCGGCCGACTATCCGATCAGCGTGAACGCGGTCAGCGGCTATAGCGGCGGCGGGCGTTCCATGATCGAGTCCTACGAGGCCGGCACGGCCCCTGCCTTCGAACTCTACGGCCTCGGTTTCGAGCACAAGCACGTGCCGGAACTGCAGCGCTATACTGGCCTGTCCCGGCGTCCAATCTTCATTCCCTCGGTCGGCAATTTCCGGCAGGGCATGCTCGTCAGCGTCCCGCTCCATCTCGACATGCTGCCCGGCAGGCCAGGTGCGGGGGACCTCGAAGACGCGCTCGTGAAGCACTACCGCGAGGGCGGCCTCGTCACCGTGGTGCCGACGGCGCCCGAGGGCAAGAAGGTCGAGCGGATCGAGCCGGAGGCGCTCAACGATACGGACCGGATGGAGCTCCGTGTCTTCCGCCACGACGCCTATGGCCATGCCGTCCTGGTGGCTCGCCTCGACAATCTCGGCAAGGGAGCGTCGGGAGCGGCGGTCCAGAACATCCAGCTGATGCTCGGGCTGATCTGAAAACCCGCTCCGCGCCCACATTCCGCCACGCTGTCCGACTGTACTCGGCTCCATGCGATACGACATGCGAGCCGATAGAGCCGGTTGGACCGTCTATGACGTCGCCACCGGGCGTCCCGTGATCCTGGGCGACGTCGCCCTGATCGGCATCAGTTTCGAGGATGCGGATTCTCTCGTGAACCTGCTCAACGTGCAGGACCGGGAGAGCGCGAGAGGGGCCTCCCGGTCCTCTCCGGCGCCGCACCCCGTCTCCGTCAGGTAATCGTTTCGAGCCGGCTGAAACGGACGGGAATGAGGTCCCTGGCCTCGGTCTGCCCCGCCTCGTCCTTGTCGATGATGGTGAGCCGCTGCATTCCCTCGGGCCCGATGGGCATGACCAGACGCCCGCCGGGCTTGAGCTGGTCCAGGAGGGCCGGGGGCGGGCGTTCGGCCGCGGCCGTCACCAGGATCTTGTCGAAGGGGGCGTGCTCGCGCCACCCGCGGGAGCCGTCTCCATCCCGGATCTCGACATTCGTATAGCCGAGATGGTGGAGGAGCACTCCCGCATCGCCGGCGAATTCCTCGACGATTTCGATGCTCCACACCTGCCCCGAGAGTTCCGCCAGGATGGCCGTCTGGTAGCCCAGGCCCGTGCCGACCTCGAGCACCGTCTCGTGCGGCTGGGGCGAGAGGAGATCCGTCATCAGCCCCACGATGAAGGGCTGGGAGATCGTCTTGTCGAAGCCGATCGGCAGCGGCATGTCCTGATACGCATAAGGCGCCAGAGGGGCGGGGACGAAGAGGTGGCGCGGGACCTTGCGCATCGCCTCCATCACGCGCTCGTCCAGGGTCGCCTTTCCGATTTCGTCGCTTGCGAGGTCGGTATGAATGGCAACGACCTCGACCATGTGCCGACGCAGAATAGCCAGGTGGCCCTCGTTCATCGGCTTCATGACGTTCCTTTTCTCCGCGATCGGCCTGCCGCCGAACAGGTAACGCCCGGCGAGGCCTTTCGGTTTGGCGGATGGGCGGAAGTGCGCCCCCGGCTCAAACGAGAAGAGGGCGGATGCCTGCACATCCGCCCTCCTGCTGTTCTGGTCCTCAAAGGCTGTGGGGCTAGCCGTGGTGAACCCGGGGTGCCCGGCTGGTGTCCGGAGGGTTCTCCTCGAAGGCGATGACCTGCTGGCGCTGTTCGCCCAGACCTTCGATCCCGAGAGTCACCACGTCGCCCGCCTTGAGGAAGCGCTGAGGCTTCATGCCCATGCCGACGCCCGGCGGAGTGCCGGTGGTGATGACGTCGCCGGGTTCCAGGATCATGAAGTGGGAAACGTAGGACACGATCTGCGCCACGTTGAAGATCATGGTCTTGGTCGAGCCCGTCTGCATGCGCTCGCCGTTCACGTCGAGCCACATGGAGAGGTTCTGCACGTCGGCGATCTCGTCCTTGGTCACCAGCCACGGGCCGATGGGGCCGAAGGTGGGGCAGCCCTTGCCCTTGGTCCAGGTGCCGCCGCGCTCGAGCTGGTATTCCCGCTCCGACACGTCGTTGCAGACGCAGTAGCCGGCGACGAAGTCCAGCGCCTCGTTGGCGCCCACATAGGAGGCCCGGTCGCCGATGACGATGGCGAGTTCGACCTCCCAGTCGGTCTTCTGCGACCCACGGGGGATGATCACGTCGTCGTTGGGGCCGACGATGCAGGAGGGCGCCTTGTTGAAGACGATGGGCTCCGCCGGAATCGCCGCCCCTGTCTCAGCCGCATGGTCGGCATAGTTCAGGCCGATCGCGATGAAATTGCGGACATTCCCGACGCAGGGGCCCAGACGCTGTCCCGCGGGGGCGCTCGGGAGGGAGCTCGGATCCACCTGCTTCAGACGCGCCAGACTCTCGGACGTGAGAGATTCCCCTGAAAAATCGGGAAGAATGCTCGATACGTCGCGAATCTGACCATTTCCATCGACGATCCCCGGCTTCTCCTGTCCAGGGTTCCCAAACCTCACCAGCTTCATCAAGCACTCCTGTCGTAGCGGTACCGCTTTTATGTGGCACATCCCGCCCCTGGGCAACGCAATTTCCGGCCGCAAACATGTTGCGCTTTTGCCACGAAGGGGGACAAAACGGCATTCCGGCCTGTCCGAAAGGATGATCGAAACGGGATTAGTGTGGGATGCAAATACATCCGTTTACATATGAACCATTCTTTTTATTCTGTATTGAGCGAGCGATACGTTAAGTAATGTATGATATATATTTCGGAATTATCTTTATATCAGCGTAGTAGAAAACGCCGCTTAGGTTTTCGTTAAACGATTGCGGCAGAATTAAAGCATTGGCACATTGGCGGCAACGCGGGATTCGCCGTGCACAAATCAAGTCCATAAAGGGCAGGAAGCTTCCCATGAGCCGTTTCAATCGTTCTTTGACCCTGGCTGCCGTTTCCCTCGCAGCTCTCATTACCGCTCAGGGCGGCGCTCAGGCCGGAGCCTTCGCTCTGCGCGAGCAGAGCGCCTCGGGGCAGGGGCTGTCCTTCGCCGGCGTCGCCGCCGGCTCGGGTGGAGTATCGTCCATCTTCTGGAACCCGGCCGCGATTACGATGAATCCCGGCTGGCAGAGCGAGTGGCACGCCACGGCCATCATCCCGCGTGTCGAAATCACGCCGACCTACACCCTGCCCGCCGGCCTTGCCGCGCTGGGCTCCTCCGGCGACATCGGTCTCGATGCCGTGGTGCCCGCCAGCTACACCAGCTATCAGGTCAACGACCGTCTCTGGGTCGGCCTCTATACCGGCGCGCCGTACGGCCTTTCCACGAAGCCCGATCCGTTCTGGGCCGGACAGCTCTACGCCCGCACGACCGAGGTCTTCTCCCTCGAGGCTCAGCCCACCATCGGCTTCAAGGTGAACGATTGGCTGTCGGTCGGTGCCGGCATCCGCGCCCAGTACTTCGATGTCCGCTACTTCTCGGCCGTGGGCCCGACGGCCACGAACCCGAACCCGTTCGTTCCGAGCGCCGGCCTGGAAGGCGACAGCTTCGGCATCGGCTACACCCTCGGCGCCACGCTGACGCCTTTCGCCGGCACCACCATCGGTATCGGTTTCCGCTCCGCCGTCGAGCACCAGCTCGAAGGCGAGTTCCAGTATTTCGGCGTTCCGATCAAGGCGAACCTCGTCCTGCCGGAATCCGTTTCCGTCGGCATCAGCCAGCAGATCGGCAGCGCGTTCACCCTGCACGCCACGGCGGAATGGACGAACTGGAGCCGACTGGGCTTCCCGCGCGTCTACAACAACCTGACCGGCGGCCTGCTCGCACAGGCCCCTTACCTGCCGCTCGCCTACGAGGATGGCTGGTACTTCTCGGTCGGTGGCGAGTACGCCATCAACCCGGCATGGACCGTGCGCGCCGGCGTCGGCTACGAGATCTCGCCCATCGAGCTCGAAACCCGCAACCCGCGCCTGCCCGACTCCGACCGCGTGTGGCTGTCCCTGGGCGCCACCTACAACTGGAGCGACAAGCTCGCCTTCGACCTGGGCTACACGCACATCTTCTCGGTGGGCAACACGGACATCAACATCGCTCCGGGCAACCCCATCTTCCCGACCCGCGGCGTGGTGTTCGCGGCCGATGTCCAGTCCAGCGTCGATATCGTCTCGGCCTCGATCAAGTACCGCTGGGACAACCCGGCAGTGGCCATTCCGGCTCCGATCGTGCGCAAGTACTGAGAGCCTTCAGATCATCGGAAACGAAAAGGCCGGCTTCACGCCGGCCTTTTCTTTTGCACGTCAGGTTCTCCTGGGTTTCAGGATTTTGCCAGGACGTAGGTGCCCGGCGCGTCGCAGAGGGGTGCGAGCTTGCCGCCGCCGGGCTCGCGGGCCTTCACCATGCGGGGCGCCTGCTCCTTGATCCACGAGAACCAGTAGGGCCACCATGTGCCGGGCGTTTCGGAGGCGTTCTTCATCCAATCCTCGAGCTCGCCTTCCACAGGGCCGCCCGTCCAGAACTGATACTTCGGCTTGTTGGTAGGGTTGACCACGCCGGCAATATGACCGGATCCGGCGAGCACGAAATCGACCGGCCCGCCGAAGGACTTGGAGCCCAGGAAGACGGAGCGGGCAGGGGCGATATGGTCCTCTTTCGTCGCAAGGTTGAAGATCGGCACCTTCACCTTCTTCAGATCGAGCTTGATGCCGCCGATCTCCATCTCGCCCTTGGCGAGCTTGTTGTCGAGATAGCAGTTGCGCAGGTAGAAGGCATGATTCGCCGCCGGCATCCGGGTCGAGTCCGCGTTCCAGTAGAGCAGATCGAACGGGTAGGGCGACTGCCCCTTCATGTAGACGTTGACCACGTAGGGCCAGATCAGATCGTTCGGCCGCAGCATGTTGAAGGCGTTGGCCATGCGCGATCCCTCGAGATAGCCTCGCGCCTTCATGTCCGCTTCGAGGCTCTTGATCTGCTCTTCGTCCGCGAAGACCTTCAGATCGCCCGCATGGGTGAAATCGACCTGCGCGGTGAAGAAGGTCGCGCTGTCGATCCGCTTGTCGCGGGTGGCCGCCATATAGGCCAGGGTGACCGCCAGGAGCGTTCCGCCGACGCAATAGCCGATGGCCGTCACCTTCTTCTCGCCGGTCGCTTCCTCGACGGCGTCGAGGGCGGCGAAGATGCCCTCGCGCATGTAGTGCTCGAAGCTCTTCTCCGCGTGGACCTCGGCGGGATTGACCCAGGAAATGCAGAAGACGGTCAGTCCCTGCGAGACCGCCCACCGGATGAAGCTCTTCTCCGGGTTCAGGTCGAGGATGTAGAACTTGTTGATCCAGGGCGGCACGATCAGAAGCGGGCGCTTGAGGACCTTGTCCGTTGTGGGTGCGTACTGGATCAGCTCCATCAGCTCGTTGCGGAAGATCACCTTTCCCGGCGTCGTGGCGATGTTGCCGCCGACCTTGAACCCGGTCGGGTCCGATTGCCGGATCTTCAGCTCCCCCGATCCTGCCTCGATATCCTCGGCCAGCATGGACATGCCGCGGGCCAGATTGGCGCCGTTCTGCTGAAGCGTCTCCCGAAGGAGCTCGGGATTGGTCAAGAGAAAATTCGACGGCGAAAGGGCGCTGGAGATCTGCTTCAGGTAGAACTGCGCCTTATGACGGGTGCGCTCGTCGACGCCCTCCGCATCCTCCACGAGATCCTCCGCCCAGCGGGAGGTGATGAGGTAGGCCTGCTTCAGGAAGTCGAAGAGAGGATTGTTGGACCATTCCGGGTCGCGGAAGCGGTTGTCCTTCGGCTCCGGCTCCGCGACCGGCTCGGCGGGTTCGCCCTGCGCGCGCTTGAGGGTCGAGGTCCAGAGGTCGAGAAATTGGGTGCCGAGACGTGTCTGCGCCTCGAGCGCCTTCTGCGGGTCGGTCATCCAGGCTTCGGCCACCGGGCCGAACGCCTTGACCATCTCCTGCGCGTCGGCGGCGAGCCCCGGCTTGGGCTGTCCGTTCTCCAGAGGCTTGAGATAGGCGGCGGTTGCCTTGCCGGCGCCTTCGATGAAGAGGGCAACGTTGCGGGACAACTCCTCGAAATCCGGAGTTGGGGTCTTTGCCTTTCCTTCGTCGAGCATTTTGCTCATAAGGCGATCTCCCTGCGTCCCACCGCCATTGCTCATGAGCCGCATTTCCGACATTTTAGCGTTCGAAGCATCGGATAAGCCAGAGCTATGTCATCTTTGTTGAGCCTGAAAATGCGTTTTACGACTAAAGCTTTACTCACCGGTCGCGCCGCCGCGGTGGGTTTTACGGCGCTTCTCGTTGCCAACGCTGCAGGCTGTGCCGACGGTTCCAACCCCACCCGGGACCTTTTCGCGGCGGTGGGGGCCGGGCCGAAGACCGCGCCGACCCCGGATTTCGTGGCAAGCTCCAGGCCAGAGACACTTGATTACATGCCCGTCGGCACGTCCCAGCCGGGACGCAGCACGCCCGCCAGAACGGCGGAGGAGGTCAAGGCCGCCGAGGCCGAGCTCGACGCCCTGCGGGCCCAGAACGAAGCCAAGGGCGCAGCCGCCGCCGAACTGGGCGGCACCCCGGCGCCGAAGCCTGTTCCGCTCCCGAAAACCCGCTAGCCCGATACCCGAACGAGCCTTTCCCCTCGAGGACCAGAACCATGACGGATTTCTACCGTATCAAGCGTCTTCCCCCTTACGTCTTCGAGCAGGTCAACCGCATCAAGGCCGCCGCCCGCGCCAATGGAGCCGATATCATCGACCTCGGGATGGGCAATCCCGACATGCAGGCGCCCCAGCACGTGATCGACAAGCTGGTGGAGACGGTCGGCAAGCCGCGCACGGACCGTTACTCGGCCTCCAAGGGCATCACCGGCCTCCGCAAGGCGCAGGCCGCCTATTACGAGCGCCGCTTCGGCGTGAAGCTCAACCCGGACACGCAGGTCGTCGCCACCCTCGGCTCGAAGGAAGGCTTCGCCAACATGGCGCAGGCGATTACTGCCCCCGGCGACGTGATCCTCGTGCCCAATCCCAGCTACCCGATCCATGCCTTCGGCTTCCTCATGGCAGGCGGCGTGATCCGCTCCGTGCCTGCCGAGCCGACGCCGGACTTCTTTCCCGCGGCCGAGCGGGCAGTCGCGCATTCGATCCCCAAGCCCGTCGCCCTCGTGGTGTGCTATCCGTCGAATCCGACCGCTTACGTTGCGTCCCTCGATTTCTACCGGGACCTCGTCGCCTTCGCGAAGAAGCACGAGCTGATCCTGCTGTCCGATCTCGCCTATTCCGAGGTCTATTTCGACGAGAGCAACCCGCCGCCTTCGATCCTGCAGGTTCCCGGAGCCATGGACGTGGCGGTCGAGTTCACCTCCATGTCGAAGACCTTCTCCATGGCCGGCTGGCGCATCGGCTTCGCCGTGGGCAACGAGCGCCTCCTGGCCGCCCTGGCGCGGGTGAAGTCCTATCTCGATTACGGCGCGTTCACGCCCGTGCAGGTGGCCGCCACCGCAGCCCTGAACGGGCCGGAGGACTGCATTCGCGAGATGCGTGCCGTCTACAAGCGCCGCCGCGACGTGCTGGTGGATTCCTTCGCCAAGGCCGGGTGGTCCATTCCGGCCCCCACCGCGTCCATGTTCGCCTGGGTGCAGATCCCGGAAAAGTTCAGGTCCATGGGCAGCCTCGAGTTCTCGAAGCTCCTGGTGGAGAAGGCCGACGTCGCCGTCGCTCCCGGCATCGGATTCGGCGAACACGGGGACGACTACGTCCGAATCGCTCTCGTGGAGAACGAGCAGCGCATCCGGCAGGCCGCGCGCAACATCCGCCGGTTCTTCGATTCGGCCGATCAGACGCTCCACAACGTCGTACCCATGGTGCGGGCCCGCTGAGCGGGATTTTGCCTTGCCGCGAAAGCGGTCCGCACATGGACATGCAACCCTGGCAGTCGTAAAGAGCAACGCGATTGTCAGAGGGAGCTGCTGTTCGTGACACGTCCTTTTCGGGTGGGTATTGCCGGCCTCGGCACGGTTGGCGCATCGGTCATCCAGATCCTCGACCGGCAGAACCAGGTCGTGGCGGAGCGGGGCGGGCGCCCGGTTGAGGTGGTGGCGGTCTCCGCCAGGGACAGGGCCAAGGATCGCGGCTTCGATCTCTCCCGATACACGTGGTTCGACGACCCGGTGGAACTCGCCAGGTCCGGCGACGTGGATTGCGTGGTCGAACTGGTGGGCGGGGCGGACGGCGCTGCCCGGCAGGTCGTCGAGACTGCTCTGTCCCATGGTAAGCACGTGGTCACGGCCAACAAGGCGCTGCTCGCCAAGCACGGCTCGGCGCTCGCCGAACTCGCGGAGGGCAAGGGCGTGTCCCTTGCCTTCGAGGCTTCCGTCGCGGGCGGCATTCCGGTCATCAAGACCTTGCGGGAGGCCCTGCCCGGCAACAAGGTTTCGCGCCTCTACGGCATTCTCAACGGCACCTGCAATTACATCCTTTCGCGGATGGAGCTCGAAGGCCTGACCTTTGCGGAGTGCCTCAAGGATGCGCAGCGCCTGGGCTATGCCGAGGCCGATCCCACCTTCGACGTGGAGGGCTTCGATACGGCCCACAAGCTCGCCGTCCTGACGAGCCTCGCCTTCGGTTCGAAGATCGACGCGGAGGCGATCTACGTGGAGGGCATCTCGTCGATCACGCCGCTCGACCTCGCCATGGCCCAGGAACTCGGCTTCCGCATCAAGCTCCTGGGCGTCGCCGAGCGCACGGAAACGGGCATCGAGCAGCGCGTCCATCCCACGATGGTGCCCAAGACCTCGTCCATTGCGCAGGTGATGGGCGTCACCAACGCCGTCACCATCGATGCGGACGCGGTGAAGGAGCTGACCCTGATCGGCCCCGGCGCAGGCGGCGACGCGACCGCGTCGGCCGTGGTCGCGGACATCGCCGATGTGGCCCTCGGGAAGGGCGGGGCTCCCTTCGGGCGGCCCGTGGCTTCGCTCGAAGCGGCCCCCAGGGCGCCCATGCAGCGTCACGAGGGCGGCTACTACATCCGCTTCACGGTGCATGACCGTCCCGGCGTGGCGGCCGGCGTCGCGACGCGGATGGCGGAGGCCGACATCTCCCTGGAGAGCATTCTCCAGAAGCGTTCCGAGACGGCCGCGACCAAGGACCCGCACGGTCGCTCCGGCGCACCCGTCTCGCTCGTTCTCATCACCTATGCGGCCACCGAGGCTTCGATACGTTCGGCTGTGGATAAGATCTCCAGGGATGGTCTTATTGCCGAGCCGCCCCAAGTCATCCGCATCGAACGAGAGTAACCCCATCACGCAGAGCCTCAGGCTCGCAGAGTACCGTCAAAGGGAGACGACACGTCCATGTCGCAAGGCATTACCGTCCAACCGGGCCAGATCATCGAGCGAATCCTGACCCTGGAACTTGTCCGCGTGACCGAGCGCGCGGCCGTCGCGTCGGCAAGGCTGCGCGGACGCGGCAACGAAAAGGCCGCCGACCAGGCTGCCGTGGACGCCATGCGCCGGGAGCTCAACAAGCTGCCCATCGACGGCACGGTGGTGATCGGCGAGGGCGAGCGCGACGAGGCGCCGATGCTCTTCATCGGCGAGAAGGTGGGCAACAAGCAGGGCCCGAAGGTGGACATCGCCGTCGACCCGCTCGAGGGCACCACGCTCTGCGCTAAGGACATGCCGGGCTCCATCGCCGTGATGGCCATGGCCGAGGCCGGAACCCTCCTGGCCGCACCCGACGTCTACATGCACAAGATCGCGGTCGGTCCGGGCTATCCGACCGGCGTCGTGGATCTGGATGCCCCTCCCGAGGAAAACATCCATAATCTCGCCAAGGCGAAGGGCGTGAAGCCCAATCAGATCACCGCGCTGGTGCTCGATCGTCCGCGTCATGCCGACCTGATCGCCGCCATCCGCAAGACCGGCGCCGGCATCCGCCTCATCTCCGACGGCGACGTGGCGGGCGTGATCTTCACGACCAAGCCGGACGAGACCGGAATCGACATCTATCTCGGCATCGGCGCCGCTCCGGAAGGCGTTCTCGCGGCAGGCGCGCTGCGCTGCATCGGCGGCCAGATGCAGGCGCGCCTGATCCTCGACACGGAGGAGAAGCGGTCCCGCGCACTCCAGATGGGCGTCACGGATCCTGACCGGAAATACGACATGACCGATCTCGCCCGCGGCGACGTCATCGTGGCGGCGACCGGCGTCACGGACGGCGCGCTCATCAAGGGCGTGAATTTCGGCAAGGACGTGATCACGACCGAAACCGTCGTGTACCGCTCCGCGACCGGCACCGTCCGCCGCATCTACGGCGAGCACCGGGAGCTGTCGAAGTTCCATCTGGATTGAGCCGCGAACAGGCTCCCCTTCCGCAGGGGAGCCTGCTTCTATGCCTTGGGCCGGACAAAAGCAGCCGGCACGATTCGCGAAGGGGGCAGTTTCCATGGCCGAGACACAGCAGAACGGAATCCATATACGTCCCTTCCGTTCCGAGGACCGTCAGGCGTGGGAGCCGCTCTGGCAGGGATACCTTACCTTCTACAAGACGTCGCTGACGCCCGAGGTTACGGAAACGACGTGGCAGCGGCTTCTCGACCAGGCCGAGCCAATGCACGGGCTTGCCGCTGTTCTCGACGGCAGCGTCGTCGGCATCGTCCATTACCTCTATCATCGCTCCACATGGACGGTCGGCAATTATTGCTATCTCCAGGATCTCTTCACCTCCGAGGAGGCGAGGGGCCGGGGCGTCGGGCGGGCCCTGATCGAGGCTGTGTACGAGAAGGCGCAGGCGGACGGGGCGAGCCGGGTCTACTGGCTGACGCACGAAACGAACACATCCGCACAGGCCCTTTACGAGAAGGTCGCGGCGCGCAGCGGCTTCATTCAATACCGCAAGGTGTTTTGACCACATTTCGGGTTAATCTCGGCGCGTGACCGAATCAGCTCCTCTTCATCTTCCGCGCCCGTTCCTGGGCGTGAGCAGTTCCGCCCTGGGCCGCACCTGGGTCGAACGATGCACGGCCGCTCAAGGAACCATAGCGCTCGCCATCGCCCAGACCCACGGTCTGGCCGACGTGCTGGCCCGGGTGCTGGCCGGGCGCGGCGTCGGAATTCACGAAACGCAAGGCTTCCTGAACCCCCGCCTGCGGGATCTCATGCCCGATCCTCACGTCCTCACGGACATGGAGAAGGCCGCCTCACGTCTGGCCGACTCGGTGATGCGCCGGGAGAAGGTGGCGATCTTCGGCGATTACGACGTGGATGGGGCCTGCAGCGCGGCTCTTCTGGCCGAATATCTGCGCAGCTGCGGCGTTCCGTACCTGATCCACATTCCCGACCGGATCACGGAAGGCTACGGGCCCAACGTGGACGCGATCCGGGGCCTGAAGGAGCAGGGGGCCGAAATTCTCGTCACGGTCGATTGCGGCACCGCCAGCATCGAACCGCTGGCGGAGGCAAAGCGGCTCGGGCTCGATTCTCTCGTTCTGGATCACCACCAGGCTCCTGCGGAACTGCCGGACGCCCTCGCCATCGTCAATCCGAACCGCCAGGACGACCTTTCCGGCCTCGGGCACCTCTGCGCGGCCGGCGTCGTCTTCCTGTTCCTGGTTGCGCTGAATCGCTCCTTGCGCGCCAAGGGGTTCTTCAACGGCAGGCCAGAGCCCGATCTCCTGGCGAGCCTCGACCTGGTCGCCCTGGCCACGGTTGCGGACGTGGTGCCTCTGACCGGCCTGAACCGGGCCTTCGTACGCCAGGGGCTCACGATCATGCGCAGCCGGCGCCGTGCCGGCCTGGCGGCGCTGTTCGACGCGGCCGGCTTGGCCGGTGCCCCGGAATGCTGGCATCTCGGCTACCTCGTCGGCCCCCGCATCAATGCGGGCGGACGCATCGGCGACGCCGCACTCGGGTCGAAGCTTCTTCTCACGGAGGATCCCTCGCAGGCCGCGCAGCTTGCAGCCGAACTCGACCGGCTGAACCGGGAGCGGCAGGCCATCGAAGTGGCGGCCGTCGCGGATGCCGAGGCGCAGGCCCTGTTCGCCATGGAGCGGGCTCCGGACCTGCCGGTGGTGATCACGGCCTCGCCGGAATGGCATCCGGGCGTCGTCGGGCTGATCGCGGCCCGGACGAAGGAGCGCTTCCGGAGGCCCGCCTTCGCGTTCACCCTCAATTCCGACGGGACGGCCACCGGCTCCGGCCGTTCGGTCCCCGGCGTGGATCTCGGGTCCGTGGTGAGGGCGGCCGTGGATGCCGGTCTCGCCATCAAGGGAGGCGGCCACACCATGGCGGCCGGGGTCACGATCCTGGCCGCCGAGCTGGAACGTTTCCGCGCCTATGTCAGCGAGAGGTTGGCCGATCCTGTCAGCACCGTCCGTCTCAACGATCATTTCCCGGTCGATGCCACCCTGACCGCCGGCGGGGCCCAGCCCAGCCTTGTCGCTGCCCTGGAGCGGGCAGGGCCGTTCGGCTCGGGGCAGCCGGAACCGGTTTTCGTCTTTCCCCAGCATCGTCTCGTCGAGGCGCGGGAGGTCGGCAGCGGCGGCCATGTCCGCGTGAAGCTGCGTGGCGGCGACGGGTCCATGATCGGGGGAATCGCCTTTCGGGCCGCCGGGCAGCCCCTGGGCATCGCACTCTCAAATGCCATCGGGAACAGCCTCCACGTGGCCGGGACCCTGTCGGTCGACCGGTGGGGTGGAAACGAAAAAGTCGAGCTTCGCCTCATGGATGCGGCAAAGCCGGAATAAGTGCTCCTTTAGCGCTTGCCGTGCGGAAAGAACCCATCTATATGTCCGCCCACTTCGGCGGCATTGCCCCGATCAAGCGGCCTTCGTCTATCGGTTAGGACACCAGCCTTTCACGCTGGGAAGAGGGGTTCGATTCCCCTAGGCCGCGCCACCCCTGATCCTCAAAAATATCTCTTTGAATCGCCCGGACGGGAACTAAGCTAGGTTTCCTCCATTCGTGGGTGATATCGATCTTACCCCCTTCCGACGCTGGACTTTCATGCCGCGCTTTTTCTTCAATATCCGGGACGGCTACGACCTCGACGAGGACGAGGAGGGAATCGAGCTGCCCGACCTCGAAGCTGCCCGAGCCGAGGCGCTCGCGACCGTGGAGGAGCTCCGCGATCAACTGACGGATGCCGGCAATATCGAGCTCGAAATCACCGACGAGACGGGGCGGCGCCTCCTGACGGTGCCGTTCTTCCGTGGCCGGGGCGGTCGGCGCTGAGCGACGCCGGCTCTAGGGAGCCGGAGCCTGTTCGAAGGCCCTGAACGCCTCGCGCTTGAGGGCTGCCGGCTCTTCGAGATAGCGCGGCGAGTGGTGAAAGACGTTGAGCTCCCTGACCCGTGCCTTCAAGGCCAGCTCGCCCGCCTGCCGCGCAGTCAGGTGCTTGGAAGCCGAGGCGAGGGCATGGTCGCGATCCAGAAAAACGGCCTCGATGAAAAGCTGGTCGGCCTCGCGTGCGAGAGACAGGATCTTGTCCCGGTTTTCCTCCGTGAATGCCGCATCGGTCACATAGGTGACGACTTGGCCCGGCCCGACGAAGAAGAGCCTGTCGACGAGGTCCCTCAGAACGATGCTCCCCACGCCCGGCACCGGAACCTCGGCATCCTGAACGCCTGAGCGGATCAAGGTTTTCGCTTCGCTGAGCCAGGGCCCCTTCGGCAGCCCGAGGCCTTCGAGAACCCCGCGGCGGACATTCACGCGCAGGGTTTCCCTCAGGCTGAAGGCCAGAGAGGCGATGCCGTGATCGAGCGCGGCGGCTTCGATGTGGAAGTCGTCTTCCTTCAGGACGACACGCTCCGGAAGGTCAGGACAGGCCACCTCGTCGCGCTTGAAGACATCTCGGGCCCTGAAGATTGCAGCGCGGTGCACCCGCGCATCCCGGAACTCGCTCACGTGAAGCCAGAAATCCACGGAGGTTTCGTCGAGGAGATTCCAGGTGAAGCCCTGGAGCCTGTGCTCGACGCGGTCGATGAAACCCGGCGGGCCGAGCAGATGGAGCGGGCCCGGACGATGGAGACACAGGCGCAAGAGCCGGTCGAAGCCCGCGAAGTGATCCACATGCGTGTGCGACACGAAGACGTGGCTGACGCGCATGAGCTCGCGCGAGGAGAGGGGCGTCAGATCGCCCAGGTCGAACAGGATCGCCCGGCGACCGTAGCGGAAATCGATATAGAGTCCTGGGTCGTCGAAAGGGCCATTGATCAGCCGTGGTTGGACCAGCCAGCTCATCCGGTCCGCAGGCCGCGCCAGGCGGCGGCGAAGTCGTCCGCATTCCGTCGGATGTCCTCGACGGACATGCTCGGCGTGAACAGGGCAGAACCCAGCCCGAAACCGTCGGCGCCGGCTTGAACGTAGGCTTTCATCGTGTCGGGCCTGATGCCGCCGACGGGAATCACGATGGCGTCCTTGGGCAGAACGGCTCGCCATGCCTTAACGACAGCCGGAGGCGTCGCCTCGGCCGGAAAGATCTTGATGCCGTCGGCGCCCGCCTTCAGGGCGGCGAAAGCCTCGGTCGGTGTCGCGACGCCGGGGGTGCAGATGAGACGAAGCTCCTTGGCGCGCTTGATCACGTCCGTGTCCGCGTGCGGCATCACGATCAGCTTTCCGCCGGCGTCGAGGACGCCGTTGACCAGATCCGGCTCGAGCACCGTGCCGGCCCCGACGAGGACATCCTGCGGCAGGGTCTTCGCCATGATCTCGATGCTGCGGAAGGGCTCCGGCGAGTTCAGGGGGACCTCGATGATCCGGAAACCGGCTTCGACCAGGGCATGGCCGACCCGCTCGGCATTCTCGGGCTTGAGGCCCCTGAGGATCGCGATCAGGGGCAGGCCGGTCATGAAATCCCGCAATATCAAGGTAAGCATCCCTCTCGTTCGGCTCGGACGGCAGACGTTGGTGCCAATCTATCCCCACCCCCGTCAACTCGTCCGCCGGCTTTTGGTTTGACGGGCTGGGAGCGGATGGAACGGTCAAGCATGGAATTGCCTCCATCCCCGGTGGTACGATAAGACGCGCCAGTCTCCCGCGGCTCCCACGGATCCCTGACGGGCGCCTATAGTGTCGAGAGGGAACATGAAGTCGCCTGCGAAGCCGCTCAGCCGCAACGTCAAGGACACCCTCGACCGGATCGACCTTTCGATTCTCGAAGCGCTTCGGCACAGCGGGCGCATGACCTATCAGGCGCTGTCCGAGCGGGTGGGGCTGTCCGCCCGGCCTTGCCTGGAGCGGGTGAAGCGTCTCGAACAGAAGGGCGTCATTCGCGGCTACACGGTCCTGGTGGAGCCCTCGGCCCTGGGGCACGACATCATCGCGCTCGCCGGAATCAGTATGCGCGATCCCTCGGCTGCGGCCCGGCAGCGCCTGGAGCGGGCACTGATCGCCCACACGGCCGTGGTCGAACTTCAGGTCGTGAACGGGGAATACGACTATATCGCCCGCATCGTTGCGCCGTCGCTTGCGGAATACGAGGCGCTGACCGATGCCTTCCTGGCCGATCCGAGCTTCGGAATCGGCCGCATCCACACCACCTTCGTCCTGAAGACTCTCAAGAGCTTCGAGGGCTATCCGGTCATGAACAGCCGGGATCGTGCCTAAGGGGCGCCCGAACGACAGAATAGGCTGTTCCCTCCACGGATTTTGACGCCAACGGGATCGAGGCCTTTCTAAGCTTATCCATGGAGGAACCCATGGACTGCATCACGCTCGAAAAGAAGGTCACCGCCGCAAACTACGATCCGCTGCCCGTCGTCCTGAGAGACGCCAAGGGCGTGTGGGCGACCGACACGCAGGGGCGGCGCTACCTGGATATGATGAGCGCCTATTCGGCGGTCAGCCTGGGACACGCCCATCCCCGCATTCTGAAGGCCATGGCGGAGCAGGCAGCAAAGCTTGCCGTCACCAGCAGGGCCTATCACACCGAACTTCTCGGCCCCTTCCTGGAGAAGCTGGTCCAGGTGACCGGCCTCGACATGGCTCTGCCCATGAATACGGGCGCCGAAGCCGTCGAGACCGCCATCAAGGCCGCCCGCCGCTGGGGCTATCGCTTCAAGAAAGTTCCGAAGGACCGGGCGGAAATCATTGTTGCGGAAGACAATTTCCATGGCCGTACGACGACCATCGTCGGCTTTTCCTCGGATGCGTCCTACCGGGAGGATTTCGGACCCTTCGCGGGCGGCTTCAAGCTCGTTCCATTCGGGAATGTTCAGGCGATTGCCGACGCCATCACCGAGAACACCTGTGCCGTTCTGATCGAACCCATCCAGGGCGAGGCGGGAATCGTGGTGCCGCCGGAGGGCTATCTGCGCGAGCTTCGCGCCCTCTGTGACAGGTATAATGTTCTGCTGATCCTGGACGAGGTGCAATCCGGCCTGGGCCGAACCGGACGCTGGTTCGCGCATCAGCACGAGGACATCCGGCCCGATGGCCTGATCCTCGGAAAGGCCCTCGGCGGCGGGGTCTATCCCGTCTCGGCCTTCGTGGGCACCCGCGAACTGATGAGCGTCTTCGATCCCGGCTCTCACGGCTCCACCTTCGGCGGCAATGCCCTGGCGGCAAGGATCGGATTGGAAGCTCTTGCCGTTATCGAGGAGGAGCGCCTCGTCGAGCGGAGCGCCGAGATGGGCGACTATCTCCTGGCGAGGCTCCGGGAGATGCGGAGCAACATCGTGAAGGAGGTCCGTGGAAGGGGCCTCTGGGTCGGCGTGGAGGTCGACACGAGCGTCGTCTCCGCCCGAGCCGTCTGCGACGCGCTTTTGGCCCATGGGGTCCTTTCGAAAGACACCCACGGCACCGTGCTGCGCTTCGCACCGCCCCTCACGATCAGCCGCGAGGAGATCGATTGGGGAATGGAACGTATCGAGCGGGTTTTCGCCCGCGCCATTCATTGAACCGAAGGACCGGATTTCATGGCTCAGAACCTGAAAAAGAAGGTGGACCAACCAAGCAGGGCGGAGCGTCTGGAGGCCTACCAGCCGCTCTCCGGAATGGTGGTGCCGCGCTTCGCCGGCATCTCCACCTTCATGCGGCTGCCCTATCTCGCCCCCACGCAGGCGCCGGGGGAGATCGACATCGCGCTCCTGGGCATTCCGTTCGACGGCGCGACCACGAATAGGCCGGGCACGCGACTGGGGCCGCGGCAGGTTCGGGAGGCTTCCTCGCTCATGCGCCTCGTGAACTACGGCACACTGGTGGCGCCCTACGACCTTTGCGCCTGCGCGGACGTGGGCGACGTTCCGGTCAATCCCATCGACGTGCAGGATACCCTGCGGCGCATCGAGGCGGAGGTGTCCTACCTGCATCAGGGCGGCGTGACGCCCCTGTCCATCGGCGGCGACCACATCATCTCCTATCCGATCCTGCGCGCCCTGGGCGGCTCACAGCCTCTCGGGATGATCCATATCGATGCGCACAGCGACACCGGCGACACCTATTTCGGCGGTCAGAAGCTCACGCACGGCACCCCGTTCCGCCGGGCGATCGAGGATGGCGTGCTCGATCCCAAGCGCATGGTGCAGATCGGCATCCGCGGCACGATGTATTCCGCCGACGAGCGCGATTGGGCGCTCGAGCAGGGGATCCGCATCATCGACATGGAAGAGGTGGTGGAGAAGGGGATTCCCTATGCCATCGCCGAGGCCCGCCGGGTCGTCGGTACGGGGCCGACCTACTTCACCTTCGACATCGACTCCATCGATCCGGCCTTCGCGCCCGGCACCGGAACGCCGGAGATCGGCGGCTTCACGAGCCGTGAGGCCCTCCAGCTCGTGCGCGGGTTCCGCCATCTCAACCTGGTCGGCGCGGACATGGTCGAAGTCTCGCCGCCCCTCGACCAGTCGGGCGGCACCGCGCTGGTGGGCGCCTCCATCGCCTTCGAGCTCCTGTGCCTCCTGGCCGAGGCTCGCTCCGAGCGCGGCGAAACGCGCCTGAACGTGGTCGGCTCTTAAGGAGCTCTCCGCAGGCATTGCTGCGCGGCCCTTGAAACCCGGGTCCTGTCCTCGGCATCGACATTGTTGCCGAGGATCTTCTGCCAGACATCCGTCTGCCGCAGGTTGTCCACGATGCAGGAGCACATCGAGCGGCAAAGGGCCGGCTGCCCGTTCTGCTGAACGCAGTTCGCTTCGCACTCCGCCAGGAAGGGCCGGGCTTCCGCCGCCGGGTTGGGGCCGACGATCTGGAGCACCCCATAGAGGATCCCCAACAGCACGATCTGGTGGATCAGATAGATGGGCAGGCTCTTGCGCCCGGCCCAGACGAGGCCCCTGGACAGCCCGTTCTCCGCACGCCAGCGGGCAAGCCCCATCGTCTCCTTGAGCGGGAGAAGGACCTTTCCGGCGGCGACGCCGATCAGCACCATTCCGAACCAGGGAAAGATCGGAACGTAATCGTTGGTGACGGGCTCCTCGGCGCCAAGGCCGAGCCAGTCGAGCCACGGGTGGTCGAGGGCCGGACTGGTGAAGAGCGCCGGAGCCGCCAGGCAGAAGATCGCCGCCAGGAACGTGAGAGCGGGATGGAGCCTCAGGAAGGGCAGGGCGAGCACGCTCGACACGGCGATGCAGTGCAGGATGCCGAAGAAGATGTAGCTCTGGGGAAAGGCGAAGAACGTCGCCAGGGTGATCGCCAGGGCTGCGCCTCCCACCCGCATCAGCCGCCGGAGAAACGAAATGCCGCGGAAGCCCTGGACATGAGCCAGGGCGAGCCCGACCCCCGCCAGCAACAGGAAGGACCCTGCGATGGCGCGCGCGAACCAACGCCAGGCCGGAACCTGGAGGATGTTCGTCTCGATCAGCTTGAGGAAGCTCAGATCCCAGCTGAAGTGGTAGACGATCATGGCGCAGATCGCGACACCGCGGGCAACGTCGATGGCGTCCCACCTTTGGGAGGCGACGGCATGGGCCTGAATGCTTCGAGCGGTCACGTCTTCCGGTCCGTTGATCCTGGGGCGGGGAGAGTGTGACGTCTCCGGCGCTCCTTCCTATATAAGCTTCATGACCGATAGCCTTGCCGCGTCAATCGCTGCCCTCAAGGAAATGGTTGATGAAGCCGGCCTCATCGCCGGCTTTACGGGAGCGGGCATTTCCACCGAGAGCGGGGTGCCCGACTTCCGCTCGCCCAACAGCCCTTGGAAGCGCAATACGCCGATCCCTTTCGAGCTCTTCATGAGCAGCGAGGAGGCGAGGCGGGAGGCGTGGCGGCGGAAATTCGCCATGGACGATCTCTATCGAGGCGCTCGCCCCAACCGGGGACACCTCGGGCTGGCGTCTCTGGTCACATCCGGACGGATGCCGGCGGTGGTCACCCAGAACATCGACGGACTGCATCACGCATCGGGACTGGCCGATCACGAGGTCATCGAGCTGCACGGCAATGGGACCTATGCGAAGTGCCTGACCTGCGAACGGCCTCACGACTTGAGCTGGATCCGGTCGCAGCTCGAGGAGCACGGGAACCCGCCCCCATGCCGGGCCTGCGGCGGCATCCTGAAATCCGCGACGATCTCCTTCGGGCAGGCCATGCCTCGGGAGCCCATGCGCCGGGCACAGAAGCTCGCCTTGACGTGCGACCTCTTTCTCGTGGTCGGGTCCTCCCTGGTGGTTCATCCGGCTGCGGCCTTTCCGGCCGTGGCCAAGGAAAACGGCGCCAGGCTCGCGATCCTGAACCGCGACCCCACTCCGCTCGACGGGATTGCGGACCTGGTGGTCCGCGAAGATATCGGGGCCGTTCTGTCGGCTTTTATTGCAGGAAAATGAGACGCTTAGGAATCCTGCGGAAAAAACGTGCCTCCTGGAAGCGCGTTTCTGGCTTCCCCTGACTCAGGACGATGTTATCCTCTCGTTAAGAATCTGGTTTCTGATTCGAGTCTGGGTTTTTTCATGACTAACGATTACGGCTCTAACTCATTCGCTCTTCGAGGAGAAACGGCTTCCTTCGACTCCGGTCGTCGGGAGGAGGCGCGCCCGGTCTCGGAGGAGAATTCGCTCGAACTCGTTCAAGTCAGCGGTCACATCAAGTGGTTCGACGTGGCCAAGGGCTTCGGATTCATCGTGCCCGACAACGGTCTGCCGGACATCCTGCTGCACGTGACCTGCCTTCGGCGGGACGGGTATCAGGCGGCGAATGAAGGAGCGCGGATCGTCGTCGAGGCGGTGCAGCGCCCCCGGGGACTCCAGGCCTTCCGGATCCTCTCCCTCGACGAGTCGACGGCCCTCCATCCCTCGGAGCTTCCGCTGCCGCGCACCCATGTTCAGGTGGTGCCGACCAGCGGGTTGGAGCCGGCGGTGGTCAAGTGGTTCAACCGACTGCGTGGCTTCGGCTTCCTGACGCAAGGTGAGGGGAAGCCCGACATCTTCGTGCACATGGAAACGCTGCGGCGCTACGGTATTGCCGAGCTCAAGCCCGGGGAGCAGGTCTTCGTGCGCTTCGGCGACGGCTCGAAGGGCCTGATGGCGGCCGAGGTTCGCTTGGCCGACATGTCCCTGCCGCACTCCCATTGATGAGCCGCAACGTGCCGCGCCTGCTCCGGGCCGTCGCCCTGACATGGGTCTTTTGCCTCGTGTTCGCGGGAGCGGTCTATGCCCAGGCCCTGGAGCCGCTGACCATCGTCCTGCAGAACGGCCAGAAGCAAAGCTTCCAGGTGGAGGTCGCCCGCACGGAGGCCGATCGTGCCCAAGGGCTCATGTTCCGGCGCTCCATGCCGGCCGACCAGGGCATGCTGTTCGATTTCGGGCGGGTCGAGCCGGTCTCCATGTGGATGCAGAACACCTACCTGCCCCTGGACATGCTTTTCGTCCGTCCCGACGGGTCCATCGCCCGGATCGCGGCCAATACGGAACCTTTGTCCACCCGCACCATTCCCTCTGGCGAGCCGGTTTTGGCCGTTCTGGAGCTGAATGCCGGTACGGCAGCTCGTCTGGGGATCAAGGCAGGGGATCGGATCGAGCATCCCCTGTTCAAGCGCTAGCGTTCTAGTGCTTGCTGACCCGGGGCTGCCGTGATAGCCAACACCTCTCGGTGACGAAGGCGGGGTGTAGCGCAGTCTGGTAGCGCATCTGCTTTGGGAGCAGAGGGTCGCGGGTTCAAATCCTGCCGCCCCGACCATCTCACCGGTGAAACATCAAGAGAGTGCCTGAACCCGATGTCCGCACGGATTTACAAGCCAGCCAAATCCGCAATGCAGTCCGGCATGGCCCGGACCAAGCAGTGGCTCCTGGTCTTCGATCAGGACAGGCCGCGTGAGATCGAGCCGCTCATGGGCTGGACGAGCTCGGGCGATACCCGCCAGCAGATTCGTCTCGGCTTCGACACGAAGGAAGAGGCCATTGCCTACGCGGAGCGCGAAGGCATCCCTTACCGGGTCGAGGAGCCGCACGAGGTCAAGCGGCGTACGATCTCCTATTCCGACAATTTCAAGTTCAATCGCGTCGAGCCCTGGACCCACTGAGGTCCAGTCTCGGACGAAGGCCCCGTAGCTCAGCTGGATAGAGCAACTGCCTTCTAAGCAGTAGGTCGCAGGTTCGAGCCCTGCCGGGGTCGCCACTCAATGCTTCGCGCAGGAACCCCTGAAACCGCGCGCAGAAACCTCCTCAGAAAAATGCCCGGAACGCCGGACGTGGCGACAGCCATCCCGACGGAGGTCAAAAGCGGCTGGGTGCGGATCCTTCGCGCGGAAGGCGTCTGGCGGGTCCGATTCGAGCTGACGGACATGGGAAGCCGCGTCGCCGCGGAGGCGAACAGGACGAGGCCGCTGGCGGCGCCCGAACCGATGCCCTCGTCCGCCCGATGATGCCGAGTCACGTGGATCCTTGTGTCCACTCGGTCCCCGGAGCCGCTCCGTCCGGGCGGACCGTGCGCAGGATCCCGAGGATTCCTACGAACGATCCGCGACCGCGCCTCGCGAGCACGTCGAGGGCAGGCCTGTTCGCCCGAAGCCGCGATCTCCCGCGGTCCAGGGACTCGTGGAGCACTCGGTTCACCGTGCGTCGCAGCTGATCCCCAAACCGATCTCAGGTCTTCGCGACTGGATTGAGATCCGGCTGCTCCTGCTCGGCCTCGACCTCCGACTTGGGCGGTGTCAGGGAGAGGAACTCGCCCAGGGTGCTCCAGGACGGCAGATGATCGCAGCACCGCTTGATGACCACAAGGAGCGGCACCGCGATGAGCACCCCAACCAGGCCCCACACCCAGCCCCAGAACGCCACGCCGATGAAGATTGCAACGGTGTTGAGCTCAAGCCTGCGGCCGAGAATCAGGGGAGTGATGATGTTCCCTTCCAGGGCCGTTAGGCCGAAATAGACCAGCGGCGCCAGGAGCGCATAGCTGATCGAGTCGAAGGAGATCAGGGCCACGACCGCAACCAGACCCACGCCGGCAATTGCCCCGATGAAGGGTAGGAAGTTCAGAAAGGTGGCTCCCAACCCCCAAAGGTAAGGCGTCGGCAGGCCAATCGCCCACATCGCCAGCCCGATGGCGATGCCGAGTCCCATGTTGATCAGGGTGATGGTGAGCAGGTAATGCGAGATGGACGCCTCGATGTCATGGAGAATGCTGACGGCGGTTCTCTTGTCGCGGAACGTCGGCAGCACGCGCACGATCTTGTCGTAGATCATATCGCCTGATCCGAGCAGGAAGAGCACAAGAACCAGGGCAATGCCTGTTGTTGTCAGCGCGCTCCATAGTATCGAGGTCGCCGAGGACAGGAATCCTGCCTCCTTGACCACGACCTCCTGAACCTGGGGATCGGATGTTGCGCTGGTCAGCTCCTCAACGGTTTGGCTTGCTTCGGTGACTGCCTGGACTGAGCCGCGCAATTGGTTCAGCTTGTCCTCGACCTGCCGCCCGATGGTGGGGGCCCGCTGGATCCAATCGGAGACCGGCGCGCTCAGGAGGTAAGCGCCTGTCCCGAGCGTGAGCGCCAGGAGCAGGACCAGCATGATGGCCGACAGGCCCGTCGGGACGCCGCGCCGCTCGAGCCACCGCACGATGGGAATGAGGGTGAGGGCAGTGAGCAGGCCGATGATGATCGGCAGGATCAGCGGCTTGGCGAAGTAAAGCGCTCCCGTGCCCAAAACGATAGCGCAGACATGAATCGAAACCGCAACCGCGCCCGTCAGCTTTGGGCCGGTGGCATTCTGATCGTCCCGACCATCAGGTGTTCCGGCTGAATCGGGATCGGGGGCAGTTGTCGGACGCTGCATA
The DNA here is from genome assembly GCF_020532555.1 of Microvirga lenta. Lineage (GTDB taxonomy): Bacteria > Pseudomonadota > Alphaproteobacteria > Rhizobiales > Beijerinckiaceae > Microvirga > Microvirga lenta. The sequence goes on from NZ_JAJBBR010000016.1 coordinate 65,621, forward strand.
AGGATCAGACGTTTATAGCCACCACTGCGTTCCGCCAGAGTCCACCCCGAGGGCGCTCACGCTGCAGTTGAGATCTTGAACCAGGGACCCCCAACGCGCCCGTGGCCCGGATGGGCGCGCTATGGCTCCACCGGCCTAATCGTCGGCTCGGTCGCGGCGGAAAAGTTCTGGCTCTGGGCGCTCGACAGGTTGTATCCCGCCCAGCCTTCCGAGCGTCATGCCGTCTGCTGCTCATCGATGTCGAGGATGCGGACGACCTGGTCGACCTCATCATCACAGCGCACGGCGACAAGCGAGGCACGACGGCGCGCTGCTTGCGAAGCTTGACGGGAACCTCAACATCCTCCGTCTCGACACGTCGCCTGATGTGCATCTCCTCCTTCAGGACGAGCTGCTTTTCGACCACGAGGACCTCTTCGAGAGCAGGAACAATGGTGACGTCATTCTCGGTCCGAACGGCAGGCGCCTCGTCCGCCACCCGGTCGACCGGGATGCGTGTGACCTCCACCGTCTCGTGTGCGAGTGTCGCCTGCGCCATCTCGCTGGCAACATCGGTGATCGTGCGCACGCGAACCCTTCCGGTTGTGACCGCATGCTTGTCGAAGTGCAGGCCTTCCTCGGCAATCGGGAGCACATCCGCGTGAGCGGTTGCATCCTGATGGGGCGGAACGTCCGAGATACGGAAATCGAGCCGTTTGCCTGCAGGTTAGTCCAGTAACTTCAGGGGTTAGGGCTACCCGGAAGGGGAACTTGAGGAGCGGCAGGTTCCAGGGCAGCACGAAGATGCGTAGCTCCGGCCGGTTCGCAACCAGATGCGTCAAGAATTTCGAGCTTGTCTGGTACGCAAGGCATCGGACCGTGCTTTGGAGATCAATGCCCAAGCCGAAATTCCGAGGCGATCAGGAATACCGTGTGCCAGGCCCGCAGGACCGCGTCCTGCCAACGGCTCCGCCGAGAACTTTAAGCCTGTCCTGTCCTTTCCATTGCTGAGCAGCGGGTTTCCGGGGACTGGCGCCCCCGGAACGTTGATGTCAGCCTGCGGCAGGCTTGAAGGTCAGGTCCCTGAAGCGGGTGCAGGCGCCCTCGTTATCGGCAAGGCGGAAGTCGCTGGCGCCGCTCGTCTCGAAGCGACAGCGCATCGGGAACGTCGCCTGCCCCACATCGCCCTTGGGATCGGAGAGGGTCAGTACGCCATTCTCGTAGGCGTAGCGCCCCTCGACCTTCTTGTTGCCGTCCACCTCGTTCATCACAAAGGTGTTGTCCGGGTTGAGCTGCAGTGAAACGGGACCCGCCGAATAGGTCCGACCTTGGAAGGTGTCCAGGTTCGTCGCGGAGGTGGCCGCTGTCTGGGTGCTGCCTGCCGGAGGCGTGGCCGTAGCCGTGCCAGTTGTCCCAGGGACATCATCTGCGGCATTGGTTCCCGCCATCGATTGAGTTGGAGCCGTGGTCGCTGGAGCCGCAGGTGCTGTGGGCGCTTCTGCCGTTTCAGTTGCTGTGGTCGAGGTGGGGGTGGCTGGTGCTTCTGCGGTCTGCTCTTCGCCACAGGCGGCAAGGGCTAGGACTGCCGCAAAGGGAATGAGGGAACGTAAATGCATCCGTATAGCTCCTGTTGTTCAACCGTCTGGGGAGGAATCGGTTCGGAATGGAACGCTCAAGCGCGAACACTTGAACGGCCAACCGAGAACATCATGCGTGCTCGCATACTCGTTGGAGAACGGGTTGTCGCAGGATAGGTTTCCTGCCCGAAGAAGTTGGGCCGGAGAACTTATCAATACCTTGGAAGCCCAAGGCATGAGCTCCTCGCTGATGGAGCGTCTGTTCCAGGCCACTTGCTCGAAAGAACTGCGGCACAGGTCAGTCGAAAACGCGGCGGTCGTGCAGAACGCGGCGCTTAATGGCAAGCACGGCGCCTCCGGCAACCAGTACGCAGAAAACCTCGACGCCCCAACGCAGAATGCCGCTGAAAGCGAGACCAAGGTTCCCAGTGGCGCCTCCCAGTCCGACAAGCGCCATCGCTGGCACCAGGGCGAGCGCAACCATGACACCAGTGGCGAACACCGTCAGCCGAGCGCTCACGATAGTGGCGCCAGCCGCACCCGCGATCAGGGAGACAGCGATGCCACTCACCTGAACGCTGGACCAGTACCCGGCCCACTGCAAATCGGGCAGCTCTGCACCCGTGCGATTCTGCAACAGAAGGGCAACGGGCGCGGCGGCAGCGGCTCCTATGGCCAGGGCAAGATACCCAGCGAGTGTCGACCGCAGCCCGGCTCCCGGGCCGTAGCGACGCCCCATGATTCCGAATACGATCCGCAGGAGGGGCTCGAAGCCCGGCGCGATCAGCATAGCGCCGATCACGATGTGGAGTGTATCCGACACCAGTCCGAAGCTCGCAATAGCACCTGACGCGGCCATCAGCAGAAGGAAGTTGAAGGTGACATTGGTGTCGCGCCGCAACTGCTCGCCCACTTCCTCCCAGGCGCCCTCGTTCCCCTGATGATCGAGCTTCGTCAGATTCGGAGCCGAGATGATGGCGGTCGGCTCGCTCAGAGTGACAGCGCCTCTATCTAGGACACCGTTCTCCTCCAGCAGTTTCATGACAGCGAGTGTTGCCTCGTTCGTCGCATCAATGCTGATGACATCGCCTGGTGGGCTCACCGACGATCCGACTTGCAGGGAGACACTTGCGACGCCGGGGGCAGCCTGGAGGTCCTCGACAACCTGGCTGCGCAACTCCGAAGGTACGCTGAGGACTATTCTGCGGGACATTGGGCCTCCGTCACGAGATTGGATCCTCGGGCCTTAACGCCAAAGCGGGCACATAGTCCCTGCTCCGAGGTGAATGACGGCATTTCTTGCCGACTAGGAGGGTGAGGGACCAGAGATGGTCCAAAGATCCGGTTCCACACTGGTCCCATATGTCAGATGCTGTCCACGAAGAGACTCTTTCGCAACGGGCATGGAGTGCACGGTGCACTGCAAGAACCCGGCTGCAGATGAGCAGAGGAGGGGGCAGGCCGGATCGCACCGGCCGCCTTCTGATGGAGGATGGGGCACAAAGCCGGACTTGACGGCAGCTCCGTTTGGCGGAGCCGGTTTCTTAACGAGCCGGCCATCTCGCCTGCTGGCCAAACTCGTTGATGCGCCGCTGTTTCGAAGCGGTACGGCTATACGGATGACCGCCGTTGCCACTTGCGAGGGGGACCGACCGCTCACGACCGCACTGGTTTTGCTGGCGCATCAGCACGTCTCTCGTGACACCTTCCCCGCCGGCCCCTTAGCAGCCCGAGGGAGTCCTCTGAACATTGTTTGCGAACGCCAGGCTACCACAGTTCAGCCCAGCTCCGTGGCCGTCAATCAGGTCCATCCGGTATGGTGTCCTTCAGTCGCTGGATCTCATTTTTGCCCCTCACGCCCGACAGCTTCAGCGGCAGCATGGCCTCGACCTTGCCGGAGGCCCTGGAAAGTTTGATGGGCTGGGAAGGAGTGATGAAGCGGTCAGCATCGTCACCCTTGGGCTTCAGGATCACGGCCACGAGGGGCCTACCGGGCACGACGACGTTCTCGATAGTGTCCAGAGTCTCGCCGTCTGTACCAAGCTATGGAGCTTCGTCGTCAGTAGCCCACGCACGCTATGTCTTGGCGGCTGACTTTTGGTACGGTTCCGCACTCACCAGGCAACATCTACCGCTGTTCCGCATTGGCCTTGTGAGCCCCTGAGCGCAGTCGTGGAGACCGCCTCATGGTCATCAGGCCATGCGGGGCCGGACTTGTGAGCATGCTTCTTCAGGAGGTGCAATGCCTGTCGGACAGATCTTCGAAGCGGCGATCAAGCAAAGGTTGTCCCTGGCGCTTCGCCCGCTGGTCCTGCTGCTCGCGCTCCTCGGTGCCCTGAATTCCGCGTCAGCCGCCCCCTCCTTCGAGACGGTGGCACCGACGGCCGTCTTGGTCGACCATGACACTCACGCCATCCTCTTTGACAAGAATGCGGACGAGCGTTACCCGCCGGCTAGCTTGGCCAAGCTGATGACGGTCGAACTGCTGTTCCGCGAGCTCAAGGAGGGGCGCATTTCCCTTGATGACGAATTTCCCGTCTCCGAGCGCGCTTGGCGGGAAGGGGGCGCGCAATCCGGCGGCTCGACCATGTTCCTGCCCGTCAACTCGTCCGTCTCCGTGCGCGACCTCATCCGTGGCATCGTCATCCAATCGGGCAACGATGCCACGATTGTTGTTGCCGAGGCCCTCGGCGGGACAGAGGAAAAGTTCGCGGAGCAGATGACCGAACGGGCGAAGGCGCTCGGAATGACAGACTCGACCTTCCGCAACTCGCACGGTCTGCCCGATCCGGAGCAGCGGGTGACCATGCGGGACCTGGCGGTCTTGGCCTCGCACCTGATCCGCGAGTACCCCGAGTTCTACAAGTACTTCGGGGAAGAGGAATTCACCTACAACGAGATCACGCAGCGCAACCGCAATCCGCTCCTCGATATGGGCGCGGACGGATTGAAGACAGGCTACACCTCCGAAGCGGGCTATGGGCTGGTCGCCTCCGTGGAGCGGGACAGCCGTCGGCTGATCGTGGCCGTGGGCCATCTGTCGAGTGCCAGCGCGCGTACGGAGGAGGCGCGCAAGCTCGTCGAGTGGGGCTTCCGCTCGTTCGAGAACCGGACGTTGCACCAGGCGGACGACCAGGTTGGTGAGATGGAGGTTCTCGGCGGGGCCGCCGCGACTGTTCCCGTTGTAGTCCGCAGCGGGGTCGTGGTCACCGTACCGCGCGGTGCGGAGGATCTCCATACCATCCTGCATCGGGATGAGCCGCTACAGGCTCCGGTTGCAGAGGGAGATCGTGTGGGCTGGCTTCAGGTGGTCAGTGCAGGCGATGTCATCCGGGAGGATCCCGTTCACGCCGCCGCCGCGGTGGAGCCGGCCTCGTTCGTGAGCAGGACCTGGGGACTGGCCACCAGCTATCTCTGGAGCACCTGGGACGATACCTGGGCTTTCGTCTTCCCGCCCAAGGAGGTTGCGTCCACAGGTTCGCCCTGAGCGCGCGCCTTGGGATGATCGATCTGCCGAGACTGGATCGGGACAGGACGGGAGGCAGCAATGGCACGAATTGTAGGTCACCTGAAGCCTAGTTGTTTGATCCCAGGGTTTGATGGTGCGATATTATCCTCAGGATGGAGGGACGCGCTATGGGCCAAGTTCTCCATGGGAGCGCCACGACGACAGAGGCGATCCGTCGAGCAATACAAAATAGTCAAGCGAGCCTGAGGGCTCTGGCCGAGCGCCATGGCATCAACCCCAAGACTGTCGCCAAATGGAGGAAGCGGGATACCACCGCAGATCGCCCGACGGGGCCGAGAGCCCCGCATTCCACGGTGCTCTCGGTCCAGGAAGAGGCGATCATCGTCGCCTTCCGCCGGCATACCCTCCTGCCGCTGGATGACTGTCTCTACGCCCTGCAAGCCACAATCCCGCACCTGACCCGCTCATCGCTCCATCGTTGCCTGCAGCGGCATGGCATCAGCCGCCTGCCCGAGGTGACCGGCGACAAGCCCGCCAAGAAGAAGTTCAAGGCCTACCCCATCGGCTACTTCCACATCGACATCGCTGAAGTGCGCACTGAGGAGGGAAGGCTGTATCTGCTGGTTGCGATTGACCGCACCAGCAAGTTCGCTTTTGTGGAACTGCACGAGAAGGTAACGACCGGGATCGCCGGCGACTTCCTGCGTGCGCTGATCAAGGCCGTGCCTTACAAGGTGCACACGGTCCTGACCGACCATGGCATCCACTTCACCACGCCCAGCAACACCGCTTCTGCAGTCCCGCTGATCAAGAAAGCGATGAAACGAGGCGAGCTCTTCCGGGCCCATGCCTTCGAGTATGCCTGTGCCCAGAACGATGTGGACCATCGCCTGACCAAGCCGAGGCATCCCTGGACCAATGGTCAGGTTGAGCGGATGAACCGCACCATCAAGGACGCGACGGTCAAGCGCTACTACTACGACAGCCATGACCAACTCCGGCAGCATCTGGCTGACTTCGTGAACGCCTACAACTTCGCTCGAAGGCTCAAGACCCTCAAAGGGCTCACACCCTACGAGTTCATCTGCAAAACCTGGCTCAAGGAACCCAAACGCTTCAAACTTGATCCGGTCCATCAAATGCCGGGACTGAACACCTAGTATGTGCGCCGGGCTGTGGATCCGATGAGCTTGTCGGCCCGGAGTTCCTGAAGCGTCTCGCATACCTGCGTCATCCGTAGGAACCCCTATTGGCGACTGCCTCAGGGCCAAGATGCCTCAATGTATCCAGCAGAACGCTTCAAAGTTGATACGGATTAACCTACGCTCGTCAGAGCGCGCCCAAGTCTTGGGGCGCGAGCCATGGTGTGATGCAGAGGCGCAACCACTTCAATGAGCGCTGGGGCGGCCCAAGTAGAGGCCTCCCATGATCGTGAAACAGGACACTCTCCGTCATCATGCTTTCCGTCACTTGGGCATAGAGAGAACGCGCTTCACAGTTGAAGGTGCTGCTGTGACGTCGCCCAGCTATCAAGTGGCTCAGAAGCAGGGAAGTACTGATAGACGAACTTGTAGTGCCACACTCGCAATCCAGGTCACCCATTATCCAGATGGTACGCCACTAGACAGAGTTCTGTGCCATTCACCCATCTGCGGATGAGCAGATTAGAACCTTAGGACACATGCATTCGTTGTCCCCACGGTAGACTCGCAGGATGCCGCATGCCAGCGGCGGACGATATGGAGCCCCATGTGCCGCATATGATCGACTCTTGCGACCTGCGCCGAAACATTAGAATGGCTGACAATTTTACTCTGCCGGCAGAGGTTGGAACACTGAATCGGGATCTGAAGATGTCCAACCCTGCATTTCGTCTTCGGCAGTCGTTGGTAATTCTCGCGGCAGCCGGACGTGTCGCCCCCAATGGGTTGGACCAGCCACTGCCGGTGAGCAGAAGCCTAGCGCCGAGCAAAGACGTCGTGAGGAGCGCCTTCGACCCTCGAGAACACGGCGGGTTCGGCCATTGGTGAACGTCCCAGTCCTGCTGAGCTCATTATGCTGGCGAGGCTCAACAGACGCGCATGCGGCCACCAGAAGGTTCGGCGAGTGAACGAGAACCCGATGTCCCTGTTCGCCGCTAAGGAGCGACGTAGCGGATGGGATATCTCAATCTTTAGAGATCCTGATCCTGAAGGAGTGATGGAGATGCAGGGAAGCGACAGAAATAGTGAACTCAAGCCGAACCGCATTAGCTTGGCTGCCGTGCTGCTGATACTGGCCGCCGTGGTGCTTGTGCTTGTTGCAATATTCTGGGGCCCGACAATGTGGGGAAACTCCGTGAACTAACGTTCAGCAACACAGGGCAGGTAAAGGCGATTGCTTAACTATCGAGAAGTCCCGGAGGACAGATTGATGAACCACAACTCTCCTATCGAAGCCATGAATGACAGAGCCGACCCGAAGCAGGGCTCACGGAAAACCAGCTCAAGCCAACAGCCTGAGCAATCTCGCCCTGTACCGGGCAAGGATAATGATCCGAAGCGTGGTGGCTACCATCATGCTGACACCGCGATGGGAACCCGTCATTCTGAAGCAATTTCCCAACTCGAGCAGACCATTACCGGCCAGGACCCATTACACCCAGCAGACGGCGGCGACAGTGGGGACCCTGCCGAGAAAACGCCTCGGTGACAGGCAGAGGAGCAAACGAGGAGATTTGCTTCGTTTCATGGCATGACGACTCTGTTGTTTTATCGCGTCGGTGCTTGCACCAGGCGGGATGGCCGATGAATGCAGCCGGGGAGGGGGGTAATAGCAGCAACCTTCAGATCGTTCATGAATGCCTTGGTGATCTGCAGGTTTTCAGCCGGCGCACGGATCAGAATAGCTCGATGCAATGGCTCTGGCGGACTTGGGCGAACGTCCAGAAACCTGTGCCGGGACAGTATCCCGCTCTGTGGCATCACCTGAAGCAGCTTCAGCGATCAGATCGACTGGGACGCGGCTCTTCGGGAGAAGAATGATCCCGTCAACCCACTCGGGTTCTATGATCTCGACCGCAAGATCCGTCCAGGCGGAGGGGCTTGCCGGACATTCATTCTCCAGTGGTGTGACACGCGCCTGATACACAATGCGCCGTCACCCTTGTCAGGCAATAGAGGCGATGCCGAAGCAGATATCAGGTCGGTTGGCAGAATTACAGGGACGTCGCTTATGAGCAGACGAGCAGCGCTCTGGATTGGAATTTACCTCCTTCTCGTGGCAGCGCCGCTTCTGGTTCTGCTGTTTGGAAGAATGCCGCCAGGACGTGAGTTCTTGTGGAACCTCTCCATGGCCTTGGGATTCGCGGGCATGGCTGTTTTGGGCATCCAGTTTGCGCTAACGGCACGGTTCAAGCGTATCAGCGCTCCCTTCGGGATCGACATCATTTATCTCTTCCACCGCTACATGGCGATCACGGCCTTGATGCTGGTGCTCATGCATTTCGGGATCTTGTGGTGGAGCTATGCGGACGTCCTTGGTTCGATCGATCCAAGAAAAGCACCATGGGAGCTCACCTCAGGCCGAGTCGCGCTCGTCGCCTTCATCCTGGCCGTCGTCACATCCGAGTGGCGCAAACCATTGCGCCTCGAATACGGCATTTGGCGGTTCACGCATGTGGTTCTCGCGACGATCGGTTTCGCCGCCGCGGTCGCACACATCGTCGGGATTGGTTACTATACGGAAGCTCCAGGCAAACGATGGCTCTGGCTTGTTGTAACGCTGCTCTGGGTCTTCATCGTGGTTTGGGTGCGGATTGTCCGGCCCTGGAGCCAGCTCAACCGGCCCTACCGGGTCGCCGAGGTGCGGGAGGAGCGGAATGAGGCGTGGACATTGGTTCTCCAGCCGGACGGCCATTCGGGCATGAGGGGGTTTAAGCCGGGTCAGTTCGGCTGGCTAACCTTGCGCTCCTCCCCCTTTCGTTTGAGCGAGCATCCATTCTCGCTCGCCTCCGCCCCGGAGCAGTTGCCGCGCGTGGAGCTCGGCATTAAGGCGTTGGGAGACTTCACGGAAAGCATCGGGGATATTAAGCCGGGAGAAATTGCCTACCTTGATGCCCCTTACGGCGTATTCTCCATCGACAATCAGAAAGAGTCTCCCGGGTTCGTCTACATCGTGGGTGGGATCGGCGTAACGCCATGCATGAGCATGCTGCGCAGCATGGCACAGCGAGGCGATGAGCGGCCGCTTTGGCTCTTCTACGCAAATGCGAACTGGGACGGCGTAACGTACCGTGAGGAGATCGAACGCCTTGCGGAGCAACTCAACCTGAAGGTTGTACATATCCTTGAGCATCCGCCTGGGGGCTGGAAAGGGGAAGAGGGGTTCATCAGCAGGGACGTGCTGGATCGTCATCTTCCCGAGAACCGAGCTGAACTGTACTACTTCCTGTGCGGTCCCGCGCCCATGATCAAGGCCGCGGAGGAAGGACTATGCGATCTTCAGGTGCCGCTCGATCGTATCCAGACTGAAGTCTTCGAGCTAGTCTAGGGGGAGTGTGGATGCGCCGAGTGTGGGCCTTTAGACTTGCGCTTCTAACCGGCGGGCTGGTGCTGCTGCTCGCCTTGAGCTTTGCCCTCTTGCATTGATACTGAGTCCGGCTGACCATCATTGGCAGGTCCGTGCCCAATCACCCAGTCCGATGGATATTATCGTCTAGGGGGTGATCAGTGAGCTTGTTTCATGCCGCGCAGCAGTGATCGAGAATGACGGTGCAGGACGAGAACATCCTATCGGAGATTCGGTTCTCCCTGAGATATCGCCAGATATTTTCGACCGGGTGCAGTTTGGGTGCTTTCGCCAGCGTTGACACCAGAGTGATTTTGGCCGGCACCTTCGGTTTGGATAAGACATGCCAGCCCGCCCAAGTAAGCAGCAACGGTCTGTCCGGCCAATTTCGGCTTAACACGGCCTTGAGCCCTAGCGGATCATCCCACTCAATTTGTGAGGATCACACGACGTTCACAGTGGATGCTTTGCCACTGCGATTGCGGCGAGCTCCTCCTCCAGCACAGCCACCTCGAGACTTCTATCCAGCAAGGCATTCCACCGCTCAAGGCTCTCCATCTTGAGCAGCCGCGCGCTCTGGAGAGCGCCAAGCCGATTGCCGGCGCGCAGCCGATCCTCAATGTTCTCCACTAAACAGTCGAGGAAGATGTCAGTCAGTCGTCCCAACCCATGACGGTAGGCTGCCTCAGCCTCAGGATCTCCCTTCACCAGCGCCCATTGGCGCGCATAGACGGCCCGAATGCTGTGCAACATGCGCTTGCCGTCCCGCGACGAACTTGTGCTGTAGCGGCGGTAGCGGGTGACCGCTGGCGCCTGATAGCAGCAGGCGGGGAAGCGGTGGGCCACCCGCAGATAGAAGTCGAGGTCGTCAGCGCCCCATGGGTCCTGAAGCCGCCAACTGCCTCGACCGCCTCGCGCCGGAACATGACTGACGAGGGTGGGATGATGTACCAGTCAAAGCGGAGGAGAGGCAGATAAATGTGGGTCTGGGGCGGCGGCGGAGCAACGTGCCAAGGTACCGGCTCGCCTTCGAACGTCATCTCCTCGCGTGGGCCGACAGCAAAACCGGCTTGCGGGTGCCTCTCCAGAGCATCAAGCCCAGCCGCAAGAGCGCAGGGGAGCAGGTGGTCGTCGGCATCGAGGAAAACCAGATACTGCCCACGGCTCCGGGAAATCCCGGTGTTGCGGGCCACCGCCGGACCCGCATTGTCCTGATACACGGTTGTGACCCGCGGGTATGCGGACGCCACTGGTGCTGCAGGAACCGGTGAGCCATCATCCACCAGGATGATCTCATAGTTTTGGCAAGTCTGGACATCGGCCGTTTGTAATGTCTGATTGAGCAACTCGGCCTGAGCGGGAGTGCCGAGATGACAGGGCAGGATGATGGAAACGAGAGGCTGGTCGCGTTGGATCGACGATGGGAACACCGAGACAACTCCAGGAGATCCTGCTTCAGATGTGGAGATGAGATAGGGCGAGAAGGTTATGGCGGAACTGCCGCTTCTCGTTCGGGGCGCCCTTCAGGGCCGCGGATTGTCCCCTCCTAGCACGAGGCGGAAGTACGCCGAATTCCCATAGTGCGGCGACAAGGGACTTTGGGGCGCTGCCGATTTCCAAAGTGCGTTCGCTTCGTGCGGCATGGATCCGCTCTTCAGAAGCGAGCAGGAAGCAGCCCCGATTCTGATGCCGGACGGGGGCACGTCAAGCTCAAGCATCGGGCCCGCGTGTCGATGACGAGGTACCGCTTCTTGCCATCGATGTTCTTAGCTGCGTCATAGCCGATCTGGTCGATGCGAGTTGGCAGGCCTTTTGATCGGAACAGACCGCCTCAGCCCTCGATCGAACAGTTACAAGCATCATGAAGCAGCGCCAGCCTATGTGCGAACTTGTGTGGCTGTGTTGTTCCCGGTGTGAAGGTCCAGCCAGAGGAGTCAATTCGCTTGTTCTGTTTACTACCGTACCGATAATTTGGGCCAGTCCGCAACTCTACCTGAACGGTGCTCCACTCCCAGAGTTTTAGAGATGGAGGTAACGCCATGCTGAAATGGGCTCTGATCTTCTTCGTAATTGCCATCGTCGCTGCAATGTTTGGCTTCACAGGCATTGCTGCTGGAGCTGCGACGATCGCAAAGTGGCTCTTCTTCATTGCCATCGCAGTCTTCGTCATCCTCCTCATCCTGGGCCTGATTGCCGGAGAGACCTTATTCTAGCTGTCCGCGGAAAGCTGAAGCAGCGCTATGCACGGCGTCACGGCGGACAGAACAATCCTTCGATGCAAAGGCAGTTCGAAAGGCTTGCCTTGGTGACTTGAGGGCGGGCACCTCGCAAGGCATGCTCGGTTGAGCAATGAATACAGCTTATCGTCTATGGCCATTTCGGCCGCCGAGATGTTGAACGTTATTGTCGAGCCCTGGCTCTCTCGTGCAAGGTGGCACCTTTGCATGCCCGCCATACTGCTCTGGCTCCATGACCGCCGGTCCGCGCACGAGACCTGTGACAGGCTGCGAGAGATGAATCTCCTCTGCCGGGTAGGTATGCTTCGAGCCAGTTCTACTGCGATGGCCGCAATTGCGTCAGGCATCTATGCAGCGTCGTGGGACCGTTCTGTAAGGCCCTTGAACCGTGCAACCTAGGTCGACGACAGGAGCCGGGCAGGTGAGGATTGCTCCTGTTCGGGCTGCCGTTGTTGCACTAGGCTGATGAGCTAGAGAGCGAGAGGAGGTAGCATGTTCTTTGTTGTGACAGGACAAGGGCTGAATGGCCCGCTAGCAATCACCTGCGCGACGGCTGCCTCCGCGGTTGAGAAAGCGCATGAGCTTCTTGCTGACGGTGTGCTGGACGTGATCGTCACCGATGCTGACGGGCTCCAGCATCCACCGGACGAGTTCCATCGCCTCCTGCCCAGAACAGACGGATAGGTGCGAACCCTTACGCTGGTTGACCATGGAGTCGGAGCGTAGCTGGCCCGGTTAAAAGAGTATTGCGCGCCAGCCACGTGTGTCAGGAGGCATTGCGCTGTTGCATCTCTGTCTCTGCGCCAGCGTGTTGTCTTTCCATTCTATAGCGGGCGAATAGCACGTTGATTTCTGAACCGATGAGGATCACCAGTCCGGCTATGTACAGCCACAACATGAGGATGATGACAGCGCCAATGCTGCCATAGGTGGCATCGTAGCTACCGAAGTTCTTGGTATAGAACGAGAACACCAGCGAGGCAGCGATAAGCAGGCTCACGCCTGCCGCACTTCCAGGGGTGATGAACACGAATCTCTGCTTAACGTTCGGTGCAAAGCGATAGATGATTCCGAATCCAAGCAGCATTGCCAGCACGATAATGGCCCAGCGGATTGACGCGAAGACGGTTAGCAATACACTGCTGAACCCGAAACGATTGCCGATCCAGTCCTGGAGGACGCCGCCGAGAACGATGAGCGAGAACGCGCCAGCGATCAGCACACCAAAGAGCAAGCTCAGGACAAGTGCTGTCGCACGGGCCTTCAGGAAAGTACGCTCTTCCTCGACGCCATAGGTGATGTTCAACTGTCGCATGATGGCGTACATGCCAGTTGAGGTCGCCCACAAAGTCGCGATCAGGCTGAACGATAGCAGTCCACCCCGCCGCTCGCTCATCACTTGGTTCACCACCTGTGCGACGATATCAGAGGCCTCAGGCGGCAGCGCCTGAGCGAGGAGGTCCATAATCGCTTCATCAACGCGATCTATCGGCAGGTAAGGCAGGACGCTCATGAGTGCGATCAACGCCGGAAAGAGTGCCAGTGTCAGATAGAAGCCAAGGGCGGCTGCACCGTTGAAGACATTATCCTTGCTGATTGCCCTACCGAGATCATGCGCGAACTGCTTTGCGGTAACACCAAAGATCATCGTGGTCTCTTGCAGTGACAGCTACGTGGAGTAGTATCGTGGTGTGGAAATGTACCTGTTCCCGTTCCACCTGGTTTTTCAAGTGGTTCGTTTCATCTCTGTGACTGCCGGTTGACAGAGGGTTAGAGTGGCGGCGCGAGCCTGCTGGGGGTTATCAGGTTCCAGTCAGGTGTCCGGCTTTGTCCTGATCGAGACGTCCTCGTCTTCGTTCTCGCCTGGGAGTTCGGTTTCCTCGTCGAGGGCCTCCCGGACCCAGAGTTTCTTGACGACCACGAGCGCGACCACGGCCAGCGGAGTGGCCAGCAGGACACCGAGTGTCCCGAACAGAACGCCGAAGGCGACGATGGCAAGAAGAGTGATCACCGGGGGTAGGTCGACCGCCCGCTGCTGCACCAGCGGCGTGATCAGATTGCCTTCCATCTGCTGGATCAGGAGGTATAGGCCTGCCACCCAGAGGGCGGTCGTCGTATCCTGCGACAGGGCCAGGAGAATGGCGGGAATGGCGGCCAGGATGGGGCCCAGGAACGGAATGAACTCGGCCACTCCCGCCAGCAGTCCCAAGGCCATGGCCGAGGGGATGCCGAGCCACCACAGGCCGAGCCCTGTCAGGAGCCCGACGAGAAACATGGCGGCCAACTGGCCGACCAGCCACAGGCGAAGGGCGCGCGCCGTTGCTGCGAACGTCTCATCTGCCATGTGCCTGTGCTTGGGAGGAAAGAGCTTGAGAAATCCCCTCCGGTAGAAACCCGGCCGGATGGCCAGATAAATTCCGGCAACCAGCACGAGGAAAAAATTCGCCGCTGCTCCAAGAACCACCGAGGTGTATCCGGCCACTTGGCTGACTGCTCCGCCGTCCATCATGTTCCGGAGGCGCTCGGCGACCCAGGTCTCTACGTTCCGTAACCCGAAACGCTCCTCTAGCGATCGCAGGATCTCGGGCAGACGTTCGATCAGTTCCAGTGCCTGAGCCCAGACCTGAGATCCCAGTACGAGACTGAACGCTACCAGCGCGGCCAAGATGATGAGACCCGCAGCCAGGAGGGACCAGTTGCCATGGGCGGGCGTGTAGGCGTCGATGAGATCCGCCAAGCTGCGCAGCAGGATGGCGACGAGGATGGCCCCGAATGCGAGGAGCAGGACATCTGTAAGCTGCCACGCCAGCAGGATCAGGAGGACGACGATGCCGGTCGCGATCATCAGGCGGGAGGCGGCTCGCAGATACTCGCGTGTTGCAGGCTGGACGCCACCGAAGAGGATCATGAGCTATCCCCCGGCCGCATGGGATTGGCGATCTGAGTGCCCCCTCGACCAGTGAATTCTAAGAGCCAGGACAGGCAACTCAATGGCTTCCTGCGTCGTGCCGAAGGCGAACTCGCCGCTGATCCTGCGCTCGGGTCACCGGTATCCGTCTTGGCGCGTGATGAACCGAGCGGCCGAGGCAGTAGCCTGCCGCCAGACGGCGTATTTGATGTAGCATCCGGATATGATCGAGGAAGCATTATCCATTAACGCAAGCCATTGGGAATGGTTTGGCTGCGGCTGGAAGCATGCCCGTACGCTAGCGAACACAACTCGATCGAACAGATTGCGCGGAAGCCGCCAGGATGAACAGGATCAAAGATAGGAATGTAGGCAGATGGGCTGCCTCTCAGTGAACGAACCGAAAAGCGGCGTGGTCTAGCCACTCAGGCTACCTGAGGCGCACGCGGGATTGAGTCTGTCCACGACTAGCCTAAGCTGTATGCTGCGAGCATTCTAACCCCAGGAGTTGGCAGTGAGAAGAGACGGCGACATCGCCCGCTTCCCTTTGCTCGAGGCGGGGTCATCGGAGCTGGCCGGGCTGATCAGGATCGTGCGGCGCCTTTCCACGTGCGGTTCGGTCGATGAGGTGATGGAGGTCGCCACCTACGCCGCCCGAACGCTCCTCCAGGCCGACGGCATCACCTTCGTGCGTCGAGACGGGGATCTCTGCCATTACGCAGAGGAGGATGCAATCTCCCCTTTGTGGAAAGGCCGACGGTTTCCGATCGAGGCCTGCATCTCGGGCTGGTGCATGATGGAGGCCAAGACTGCGGTCATTCCGGACATTCTCAAGGATCCGCGCATTCCTCAGGATGCCTACAGGCCCACCTTCGTGCGCAGCCTGGCGATGGTGCCAGTTTGCCAGGATGAGCCCGTTGCTGGTCATGCGCTTCAGGCTATCACTCCAAACTTCGCCGGAACAATACGCCTTCTACTGAGGACGTCGCTCTTGAGCGGGGTCCTCCTCTTTTTGTGTCACGCCTTCATCGACTGCCTTCCTCGCCGATGGCGGACAACCCGGTTCAGTTCCGTACTGACAGGACTCACCCGGCCCAGATCCTGTGTTTCCATGGCGTGTGGTCCCAGTTTGACGTGCGCCCCCCAGGCTCACTCCTGCCGAGCGTGTCGCCGTGGCGGCATTCCGACGGAGAATGCCACGCCCCGAGAAGTGAGGGGGAACATGCCCGGAGAAACACTCAGTCTCATGTTGCTGGCAGCCTCCCTTGGCTCTAGTCCCTCGGCAGAAGCACAGCCCAGCGTGGATCTTGAACGGACCCCCGTTCTCTGCCGCGGGTATGAAGGCGGCGCTGGTCCCTCGAACGGCGACCGCGCTGATGGCAGAGCGTGCCGCTCAATTAAGCTCAGGGCGCTTCTACGGGGCCACGGGATTACTCGCTTGCTGGAGTGGGCGTTGAAGGATGACGTCTACGTTGTGAGGGCGGATTGGCACAGGATCAACGAAGTGAAGCGAAGCGGCGACACGTTCAGCGTGATTGCGGAGCATTTCGGTCGACGGTTCGCACTTCGGATCCAAGCCAGGAACGGCTCAATTATTGCGTGGAAGACCTGCCCCTGCTGAGCCGCGTCAACGACGGATGCCGATGTCCGGAGATTGGAAGGTGTGGCTTCCTAACGAAGCCCAACCCTCGTCTCCGCCATGCTTGCAGAGGCCATGCATACGAGCGCTATGTCGCTTTCCGACAGCAAAAATCATTGTTCTCAACCGTACAGAACTCACTCACGTGACGTTCCCGAGCGGAACGTCACGGAATGACTTCCCGTTGCTCCACCGACCGTTCCGCTCCCCATTGCAGCGGGTGAGCCGGACTACTCGAGCGGGCGAGCGGCTTGTCCAGAGCTCTGCCTGAGCCTTACCGGTCGCAGCCATGACCAGGCTCCGTCCGCTCTTCCTGTGCTGCTTCAGACGGAGATACGACATGAAACTCTTTGTTACCATTCTGGCGTCGACGGCACTCACGTCAGCCGTTGCGCTAGCGCAGTCGCAGCCTACGGCTCAGCAACCTGGATTGGCACAAGACGGCTCCCAGGCAACACAGCAGTCTTCCGCGCAGAACCGTCCTATCCCGGCTTCGGAGCTCAGGGGAAAAGAGGTGGTGAATGATCGCGGCGACACGGTTGGCCGAGTCGAGCGGGTCATGATCGGACAGAACGACCAGGCCTTCGCAGTGGTGCGCTTCGAGGGGGAGGTTGGCCTGGGCGACGAGCCGCGCATGATTCCGGTGGATCGGCTCGATATGCAGGATGATCGCCTCGTGCTTGCCGGGGCGGCGGCCGAGCTCAACCAGACGGAGGAATACCGTGAGAATTTGTCCGGCTACCGTGAAGCGGGGGGCAACCAGCAAGTCGCTCTCGGGCAGCAGGGTCGCCGATCAGGGCAGGACCGGCAGCAGAACGACCGAACTCAGGTCGTGGTGCGCCAGTCGCAGCCTCAGGTGCAGGTCGAGCAGGCCCAGCCTCAGGTGCGGGTCCAGCAGCCGCAGCCGAACGTGACGGTGCGCCAGCCGCAGCCGCAGATCATCGTGCGTCAGGCGCCACCGACTATCACCGTCGACCAGCCGCAGCCGGAGATCATCGTGCGCATGCCGGAGCCCGACGTCAATGTCGCCATGGCTCAGCCCCAGGTCGAGGTGAACCAGCCGCAGCCGCAGGTACGGGTGGTCCAGCCTGAACGGCAGCAGCAGAGTGCCGCTACGGTGGAGCAGGCCCAGCCCCAGGTGCAGGTGCTGCCGCCGCAGGAAGAGGCGAATGTAAATCTCCAGCGGGCCGAGCAGCCCCAGGTGTCGTACGAGCGCACGGGCGAGCCGCGGGTGGAGTTCAACGAGGCCCAGGGCCAGCCCACCATCCGTTACGAGCGCATGGGCGAGAACCAGCAGGGACAGCAGCAGGCTCAACAGCGACAGGCCCAGGCGACTCAGCAGGGTCAGCAGCAATCTCAGGCCACGGCAGGATACTCGGAGGAGCAGCGCCGATCCCTGCGTGAACGCTTGAATGCCGGCGACGTGGAGAGCACCGGCTCGGTGGACGCAAACGTCCAAGTCCGCCCGGTGGCGATCTCCGATCTTGAGAATGCTGAAGTGTACAACGGGCGTGGCGACGAGCTGGGCAAGGTGGATCGCGTGATCCAGACGCCGCAGGGTGGGCAGTATCTCGTCGTGGGCTCTGGCGGCTTTCTGGGCATTGGCCGGGACCGGGTCGCGTTTCCGATCGACCGCTTCTGGCTCAGGGGTGATCGTCTTGTAATCCGCGGCGTCACGGAGGAGGACATCGAAGCGATGGACGATTACCGCGACACCCTCGACAGCTTCCAGCGGGCGGGCCGCACCGACCGCGCAGACCTCCGCGTCTGGCAGTAAGCTGCCAAGGCACTCGGAGTGCTCAGGTCCACTGTCGTGATGGCTCAGGCGAGGGCGGTTCTTTGAGGAGCCGCCCTCACGTCGATTTGGTTGCCTTGGGGCTCTCGCCGACTGGTCCGCTACGGACGCTCTCGCGCCTCACTCCCAGAGCACCGCCAGGACGCCATTCCCATGACCTCATGAAGAATATCGAACCATCCTACCGGCGGGGGGTTGTACAGTTGGTCCCGCTCGGGCAGTCTGGAGAGACATCATGTATAAGCTTGCATTCGTTACCGCCGTGTGTCTGCTGGCCGGAGCCTGCGCCTCCCAGCAGCAAACAACGAGCACGGCTGTTGGCGCGACTGCCGGTGCAGTCGTCGGAGGACCAGTGGGTGCCGTGGTCGGGGCTGGAGCCGGGGCTGTGGCTGGAGCGCCTGGTGGTGTTGTGGACGAGGTTCAAGGCGACAACCAGCGGCGTGTTATGCGTCGGCGCTGAACCTCCTGCTATGGGCGCGAGTTCACCGGCTGTCCGCAGACTTTCCTGCATAGTTGGTCCTGCAACGAACCGCTGGATAGTTCAGTGCGGGCTACGTCTACGATGAGCTCCGGGTGCTTTAGATGTTTGAAGATCGCCGTGCTGATCGCTCGGTGATTCTACTACGTGCGCGTTAGAAGCCGCCAAACGTTCAGCCGTAGCTCGTTCAGCCGTTCGATCTATTCGTCGCATGAGGTCCTAGCGAAGCATATGCTCCATTCTCGTCTCGTCCTACTACGAACCTGCGATGGAACCCGTGATGCTTCTTGCTGGCGCGTTGCGGCCTCGTACGCGTCTGCTCCAGGGAGGTAAAAGCAGCGAGCGGCATTGAACTTGAACAGCAGGGCGGCGATCTAGGCCCGCAAGCCGAACAGCCCACGCTCTACAGCCGCAGTTACCAACCCGTTCATCGATTCAGCAAGATGACACAGGTGGGAGCGGTTTGGACCCGTCGGAATGAGCGGACCGCTCCGGCGGATGGAACTTCCGGCGTCCAGGCCTGTTCCGAGAACAGCCACGTCTGTCCGTTGGTATGAGTGCCGCCATTCAAGGAGGACCAGATGAGCACGTCCGAGGAAGCCGATCAGCGCCCCGACACGCCGCATTATGAGAACGCCACCGGCGGCTGGGGGTCGCTCAAAGGGGTCAGCCGCATCCTTGCCGACCAGAGACCTACCGTCGGGGCCCTCCGTACGCTGATGCGCCAGAACAAGCCGGGCGGGCATATGTGCACCTCCTGCGCCTGGACCAAGCCTGCGCAGCCGCACCTCTTCGAGTTCTGCGAGAACGGCGCCAAGGCGACAATCTGGGACCTTACGCGCGACCGCTGCACACCTGAATTCTTCACCCAGCACAGTGTAACACAGCTGCGCGACCTGCCGGACTATGAGCTGGAGAGGGCCGGGCGGCTCACGCATCCGCTGCGCTACGACGCTGCCTCGGATCGCTACGTCGAGACGACTTGGGAAGAGGCCTTCGAAGGGATCGGGGCGAAGCTCAGAGAGCTCGATCCAAAATCGACAGTCTTCTACATGTCAGGCAAGGCTGTCCTGGAGACCGCCTATCTCTACGCGCTCTTCGCGCGGCTCTACGGGCACAACAACCTGCCCGACAGCTCCAATATGTGCCATGAGACCACGAGCGTGGGGCTCAAGAAGGTAATTGGTGTTGGGGTAGGCACCTGCGTGCTGTCGGACTTCGATCATTGCGACCTGATCCTGTTCTTCGGCCAGAATACCGGGACCAACTCGCCCCGCTTCCTCCACACCCTCAAGGACGCCAGGGAGCGAGGCTGCAGGATCGTCACCTTCAACCCGATCCGCGAGAGGGGCCTCGTCGAGTTCGCGGATCCTCAGAATCCTGCCCAGATGACGGTAAAGCCCGCCACCCCGATTTCGGACATCTACCTCCAAGTCCGCCCCGGAGGCGACGTCGCGGTGCTGGCCGGGCTGTGCAAGCGTGTGCTGGAGCTCGATGGCGAGCGGGGAGGGAGCATCCTCGACCGGGCCTTCATCGCGGAGCATACAACAGGGCTTGAGGAACTCGAGGCGCGGTTGCGCGAGGTACCCTGGGAGGAGATCGAAAGGGAATCCGGCCTGCATCGCGAGGAGCTCGAAGAGGTGGCGGAGATCTACGCCACGTCGAAGAACGTCATCGGCATCTATGGGATGGGCCTGACCCAACATGTCAGAGGCTGGCTCAACCTCGCCATGCTCGTGAACCTGCTCCTGCTGCGCGGCAATATGGGGCGGGAAGGGGCCGGCATCTCGCCCGTGCGTGGGCATTCCAACGTGCAGGGCCAGCGCACCGTGGGCATCACCGAGAAGCCCAAGAATGTACCGATGGACAAGCTGAGGGAGCTGTTCGGCTTCGAGCCGCCGCAGGAGGAGGGGCGCTCCACCGTGGATCTGGTCGAGGGGTTGCTCGACGGTTCAGTGCGAGGCCTCATCTCCATGGGCGGCAATCTTGCTCGCGCGATCCCAGACCGAGCCCGCGCCGAGGAGAGCTGGCGCAGTCTCGAACTCAACGTGCAGATCGCGACCAAGCTCAATCGCTCGCACCTGCTGCCCGGGCGTGCCACCTGGCTGCTGCCCTGCCTTGTGCGATCCGAGGAGGATATGCAGGCGACAGGGGCGCAGGCGGTGACGATGGAGGATAGCCTGAGCATGATCCACGGCTCTCTGGGCAAGCGCAAGCCCGCCTCGCCGCATCTGAAGTCCGAAGTCGCCATCGTCGCAGGGATCGCTAAGGCGACGCTGCCGCCCAATCCCATGGTGAAGTGGGACGAGTGGACCGGCGACTACGGGCTGATCCGCGACCTGATCGAGGCGACCTATCCCGACAAGTTCCGCGACTTCAACGGGCGGCTCTTCACACCGGGTGGGTTCCACCGGGGCAACTCGGCGCGCGAACGCGAGTGGAAGACCGAAAGCGGGAAGGCCCAGTTCACCGCGCCCGAGGTACTGACCGCCCTGGGTGAGCCGCCTGAGGGCGAGGAGTTTACGCTGATTACGCTGCGTTCAAACGACCAGTTCAACACCACGATCTACGGCTTTTCCGACCGGTTGCGGGGGCTTTCGGGGTCGCGCGACATCCTCCTCATCAACCCCGAGGAGATGGGGCGGCGGGGTCTCTCGGAGGGGCAGGTGGTGACGCTCGAATGCGCGGTGGATGATGGGGCCGAGCGCGTGGTGCGGGGGCTGAAGATCGTTCCCTACGATCTGCCGGACGCCTGCGTCGCGGCCTACTACCCTGAGGCCAATCCCCTGATCCCTGTGGGCTATCACGATGAGTTGGCCAAGACCCCTGCCTACAAGGGCGTGCCCGTTCGCATCCGTACCGAAGGGTGAGCGCATGAAAGAGATGCTGAAAGATCTGGCGAGTGGCACCCTCCCACACTATGGCCGATCCTGCAGTACCGCTGCGATATCCCGGCGAGGTGGCCGAACAGTCTGCTGACAGGTGCGGCCGATCAGGATCTTGACGGGAGGCGACGAGAGCGGGGAGCGATGAGGATGGAGGGATGAGCCCGGAAGACTGGAATCAGATTTATTGCGGCCCCGCTCCGGCTCCGGCGGAGATCTGGCTGCGCTGGAACCTCGACCCGATTCTCCTGCTGGCGCTCGGCGTCTTAGCTTTTTCCGTCGGCCGGAGCCGGTCAGGCGCATTGGGCGTGGCGGCGCTGGCGTTGGCGTTCGTGTCGCCTCTTTGCGCACTCTCCGCATCGCTTTTCTCGGCTCGTGTCGTACACCACGTCTTGCTGGTCGCGGTCGCGGCTCCGCTGATCGCATCGGCATGGCCCGCGCGCGAGCCACGGCCGGCAGCAGCGCCTTTCCTGATTTCAACGGCGGTGCTTTGGGCATGGCACCTTCCCTCAGCGTACGATCTCGCCCTGTCTTGGGTCCCGGCCTACTGGATCATGCAGCTCTCGCTCATCGTGACCGCAATCGTCTTTTGGCGCACCATCCTCCAACCGCGCCAGAACGGGGGCTACGCTCTTCTCATGATCCTCGGCGGCTACATGCAGATGGCGTTCCTGGGTGCGCTCCTTACGTTTGCGCCCGCCTCCCTCTATGCGATCCATGCCGTGGCGCCGTTCGACTGGGGCTTTTCGCCCCTCAATGACCAGCAGCTCGGCGGCCTTATCATGTGGGTGCCGGCGGGTCTGCCCTATCTAGCTTGGGGAGCAATGGTGGCGCGACGCGGCTGGCGGGCAATGGACGGGCGCCTGGCATGATCCCTTGGCTGAACCCGACTATCCCTTATCTGAAGGCGCTTCACATTGCGATGCTCAGTCTCTGGTGCGCGGGGCTCTTCGCCCTGCCGCTCATGCTGGCGCGGCACGACCCGGCCATCGGCCAAGCGGACTACGCCCGGATTCGGCGCGCCACACATTTCGGCTACACCTTCGTCATTACCCCGGCCGCCGTGATCGCCATCGCGTCGGGGACGCTGCTCATCTTCCTGCGCGAGGTTTTCGTCCTGTGGATGTTCGCCAAGTTGGTTTTCGTGGCGCTGCTCGTGTCCTTCCATGCCTGGGTCAGCTACATCATCGTCGCCGTCGCCGAGACCGAGGGCTCTCACACGCCGCCCGAGCCGCTGGTGCCCACACTGCTGCTGATGGTCCCGATCCTCGCCATTCTCACACTTGTCCTCGCCAAACCGGATTTGAGCAGGATCCCGATCCCGGACTGGCTCGAGGAACCTCGGGGAGTTCAGCTCCCCTTCGATGTCCCCAGGCGATAGTCAAAGACAAGCTTGCCGCCATGCCACCCCGTTGCCGAGACCATCAGGACGTTGAATCCAGACAGAAGGAGGCCATAGGGCAGCACCGCCGCCTCATAGCCATACAGCCGGTAGCCCCAGTTGGCTCCGAGCAGCGACAGCAGGAGCACCGCGATAACGGCATGGGTCCAGGAGGGCACGCGTATACGGATACCGGGGACCATCAGGAGCTCCATGGTTCCCGTCGCAGCAGCCGCGAGTCCGAACAGAAAAGCTGTGCCTGCAGCCCAGACGCCGGCACGTGCCCAAAACATGTCACCAGACAGCCAATAGAGTCCATCTGCCCCGAACGTGCAGAACGTCAGCGCTACGGGAAAGGCTACGGTCATCGCGTGGAGCGGGTGGCCCCAGATGCCGATCTTCGACTCGGTCTCGGTGTAACCCGGAAGCTGCTCAATCGGGTCGATGAGTCCATCACGCTCGTTCTGCACCATTTCCTGCGTCATTACGGCTGTTTCCTTCGCTGGAGTATCGGGGCCACAACGTTCGTCGTCCTCGCTGGTTGCGAGTCGCGCCTCTCGACGGTCCACCCGGCTGGACCGGCAGCCGACCTGATCGCCACCCTGTGGTGGGTGATGTTGGCCGGTGCCACGGTGATCTTTCTTTTCGTGATGACGCTTCTCGTGCTGGCATTCAGTCGCGGGCCGGCGCCAGCCTCTGCCCAGGCGGACGAGGCACGGGAGAAGGTTTGGATCGTGGGTCTCGGCATCGGTTTCTCAGTCACGGTCCTGGCCGCGCTCCTGACTTACGGCCTCGTCGTGGGCGAGCGGCTCCTCCCTCGGCCGGGACCGGAGGTAGTGACCGTCCGCGCCGAAGGGCGGCAGTGGGCGTGGTCCTTTAGCTATGCCGACGCCCCTGGTCATGTGACTGAGGGCGTGCTTCACATCCCGGCCGGGCGGCCGGTGGACGTGCAGGTCACCACCGTCGACGTGATCCACAGCTTCTGGGTGCCGCAGCTCGCAGGCAAACTCGACGCGATCCCGGGCCATGTGAACGTCTTGCGGATCGAGGCTTGGGCGCCTGGCGACTACGCGGGCGTAAGCTCGGAATACAACGGTCCCGGCTATAAGGACCACGTCTTCACCGTTCGCGCCCATGATGAGGCCGGCTGGATTGCCTTCCTGGCGGGAGGCGAGCGATGAATGCTCTGCGCCGCCATCGCGCACTGACGCGGATCTGGGCGTCAGACCCAGGCTGGAAAGGCTGGTTCACCACGGTGAACCACACCGACCTCGGGCGGATGTTCCTTTTCGTGGCGGTGTTCTTCTTCGTGATCGGCGGAATTCTGGCGATGCTGATCCGCGCTCAACTCGCCACCCCGCGCTCGGCCTTCGTCGGACCGGACATTTACAACCAAATCTTCACGATGCACGGGACCATCATGATGTTCCTGTTCGCGATCCCTCTCTTCGAAGGGCTCGCGGTGTATCTGCTGCCCAAGATCCTGGGAACGCGCGACTTGGCGTTCCCGCGCCTCACCGCCTATGGTTTCTGGTGCTACGTCTTCGGCGGCTCGCTCCTGATCGTCTCGCTCCTTGCGGGCATCGCGCCCGACAGCGGCTGGTTCATGTACCCGCCGCTCTCCTCCCGGATCGCGAGCCCCGGTATCAACACAGACTTTTGGCTCCTCGGCATCACCTTCGTGGAAATCTCCGCGATCTGCGCCTCCGTTGAGATCACCGTGACGGTGTTGCGCTATCGTGCGCCGGGCATGTCACTGCCCCGGATGCCGATCTTTGCCTGGTATGCTCTCGTCACCGCAGTGATGATCCTGACGGGATTCCCGCCGCTTATCCTGGGCTCGATCCTGCTCGAACTCGAGCGTGCCTTCGGAATGCCCTTCTTTCAAGTGGAGCACGGGGGCGACAGCCTCCTGTGGCAGCATCTTTTCTGGCTCTTCGGCCACCCGGAGGTCTATATCATCTTTCTGCCCGCCGCCGGAGTGGTCTCAATGATCCTGCCGGTGATGGCGCGCACAACGCTGCTGGGTTACGGCTGGATTGTGGCCGCGGCGGTGACGCTGGGCGTCCTGAGCTTCGGGCTATGGGTCCACCACATGTTCACCACAGGCATCCCGCATATGGGCCTCGCCTTCTTCTCTGCGGCCTCGACCTTGGTCGCGGTGCCCACAGGAGTACAGATTTTCGCATGGATCGGGACGATCTGGAAAGGGAGCCCGCAGCTCAAACTTCCGATGATGTGGATCCTGGCCTTCTTCGCCACCTTCGTCATCGGCGGGCTCACGGGCGTCATGGTGGCCGTGGTGCCCTTCGACTGGCAGGTGCATGACACACACTTCATCGTCGCGCACCTCCACTATGTCCTCGTCGGGGGCTTCGTATTCCCGATGCTGGCAGCGCTTTACTATTGGATGCCACACGCCACCGGACGAAAGCGCTTCTTCAAGCTTGGCGAGACCGCCTTCTGGCTGATTTCAATCGGCTTCCATGTCACCTTCCTCGCCGTCCACTGGGTGGGGCTCCTGGGCCAGCGTCGCCGCATCCATACCTACGATGAAGGGCAGGGATGGGAAG
This sequence comes from Microvirga lenta, assembly GCF_020532555.1. GTDB lineage: Bacteria > Pseudomonadota > Alphaproteobacteria > Rhizobiales > Beijerinckiaceae > Microvirga > Microvirga lenta. The sequence goes on from NZ_JAJBBR010000016.1 coordinate 91,090, forward strand.
TCATCAACCTGGTTGCCTCCGTCGGCGGCTTCGTCACAGCGGTTGGTTTCGCTCTGGTGATCGTGGACGTGGCGCTCAACGCGGCTGTTGCCATCCGCGGCTCTCGCGATCCGTGGCAGGCCGGCACTCTCGAATGGGCCATGCCGACACCGCCGCCGGCCTACAACTTCGCAAGCCTTCCCCTGATTGAATCGCGCAATCCGCTCTATGATGATCCGGACCTGCCGGTTTGCCTCGTCCGCGGGGAAGGCTACCTGGGCGACCCGTCCCGGGGGCGCCGTGAGACTCTCACCCTAGAGGTCGCGAGCGGAAAGCCCGCATACGTCGTCATCTTCCCCACCAACACGGCGTTGCCCATTCTCATGGCCTTCGTCACGGGCGGCATCTTCGTCGGCATGCTCCTGAAGCTCTACTGGCTTGTGCCGCTTGCCGCTCTGGGAGTTGCTGCAATCGTCGTTAGATGGGTGTGGAGCCTGGGCTCCAAGCGGGATGAGGGTCCACTGGAGGTGGGACGTGGCCTCACCCTGCCGCTTGCTTCCGAGGCTGCGGATCCGCCAGGGTGGTGGGGATCGCTGTTCCTGCTCCTCGCCAATGCAACGCTCTTCGGATCCTTGCTGTTCGGTTATGCTTTCCTGTGGACGGTCGCGCCCAACTGGCCGCCGCCCAACTATCTGGAGCCCGGCCTTGTCGGCCCGGCTCTCGTGCTCGGGGGCACTGCCCTGTCGATGGCGGGGATACGGCTCGCGCGCTGGAAGCTGCGCTGCGGGGGCGGCCCCTGGTTAGGCCTCCTACTCAGTGTGGTCGGTGCCGTCGGGACAGGTATGGCAGCGGGAACTCTACTTCTCAGGACATCATTTGATGCCCATGCCTACAGCGCCACGATCTGGGTGATCGGCGGCTACGTCCTGTTCCATGCGGGCCTGGTGGGCGGAATGATCACCTTCCTCACCCTTCGCGCGGCAGCGGGCTATGTCGCAGGTCGTCGGGTCGGCGAGGCGCGAATCGTGCAGCTCTGGATCGACTACACCGCGGCCGTGGCGCTGCTCGGGCTTGGTGTGGCTTGGCTGCCAGGAGTTCTGACGTGAAGGACATCCTCCGCATCTCTGTCCCGCTGACGGTCTGGCTCGCCGCTTTCAGCGCGGTCTACGGGCTCGAGGGCCTTGTCTGCTCTCATCGTTGGGCCGAAGCAGGATTGAGCCTTGCCGCGGGTCGCGGGATACTTCTGGCCGCGTGGGCCCTGGCTGTCGCGCTCCAGACTATGCTTCTGCTGGTCCTCCGCTCACCGCGGTTCGCCTCGCCCTCTGGGTTCGCCCGGAGCGTCAGTCTGACACTGGCCGGTGTGGCGCTCGTCGCTACGGCCTGGACACTACTCCCTGTAGCCGCAACGTCGCTGTGCCTGTGAGGTTTGATCGACCTCTTCGTCAGTTTCACATGCAAGTCTATCCGAATTGCCTAGCCATCTAGTTTCCAAACGACACTCCACCGGCTTGGAGTGTCATGGATAGGCAAGGCCGGCTGAGATGTGGCAACCCGATGCTCCGGCTGATGTGCTCCACCTTTAAATGTTTAGCCGAACGCGGCAGTGCACCGCGAATTTCGGTTCGGCATCGTACAGATCCGGCTTCTCGGATGAACAAGCGCTTAAGCGTAAGCCTTTCCCTTAGACGAAGTGCATGGAACGGTACGCCAGAGTGCGGGAAACTCATCGACGGAGAAGGCGCGAAACCTTCCCCTCCGATCCGGAAGCAGTTTGGCACTGATCTGGTACCGAAGCCAAAGGAAACCGATCATGCGCCTGTGGGGCGACTTTCGGTGCCGCTTCACACCCGCTCAAGTTCCGGCGGGTCTCAGGTCCATTTCGGCAACGTCAGCATCACTCGAGACTTTGCGGACGAGCATGGCGTAGAGCACCTTGGCATCGCTCGCTGAGCGAAGACGCGCGGCGATATCGCCCTCTCGCAGACGCCGTGCCGTGCACGACAGCGCCCGTAGCAGGATCCTGGGATCATTCTCGGGGGCGAGGATCATCACGGCGAGATCCGCGGCAACACCATCCACAGCTCCGAAATCAACGGGTGGCTGAAGCCGTGCAAAGAAACCTACGGGAGCATCAATGCCCTCAATCGTCCCATGCGGGATTGCGATCCCCCGGCCAAGGCCGATCGTTGTGCTGTCCTGTCGTTCAAGAAGCGCATTGAGCACTTTGTCGGGATCGAGGTTTGTAGCGGCTGCCCCAAGTCGCGCCAGCTCCTTCAGGACGTCATACTTGTTCGTACCCAGAAGGAGCGGGATGACCCGGTCCGGCGTGACAAAATCCCCAATGTCCATATCGTTAGTGCCCTTGAGGCATGCCGAACCGTGTGAAGGCAGCGGCTGCCACTTTCATTTCCGGTTGCCCGAGCCTGATCGACACCCCTGAGTCGCCTCGGAACGTCAGGACTCCGTTTGCTGTGTCCCCACCGTATGTCCTATTCGTGGCCGGCTGGTGATCAGCGTCGTTCCACATAGTAATATCGTCATGCTTACAGCCGCGATCAAGGTCACCTTAGCCCAATCGGCTGACATCGACGACCCCGTGCACTGACGAGGTCGATCAGATAAGAAACCGATGCCCCGGCAGTGATCCTCCCAAAGGCATGGCCCCGGCCCGGCTCTCGCGCAACATGGCGCAGAACCTGCGTTACTACCGTCGTGCGTCGAATGCTGGGGTGAGTGAACCGACTTTTTGAGAAGACAGGAGCCCTATAAGTACCGCTGGGGCACCGTCGAAGATCAACCTGTTCCCGCTTTCTCGAACCACTCGCGAGGTAGAACGATGGCGTGTCCTGTCGGCGTCCGCTGGACCATAGGCGATGTTTCGGATCCCGGTTTCGAGGCGCTGCGTCTGTCTCTGTGGGGAGTTCGTCGTGTATTGGGGCTGGATGCCTGATTGCGGCGGACTCGGTCGCGAGGCTCACGTGGTGACGACCGAGGAAGTGACGATCTGCTCGCCCTTCTGGCCACACCAGCCCCATCTCGGCCGCGCAGGAGCGCATTTCGTAGGCCTGAACGCCCGTGAGCTGCCATTATCATCCGGCAACGGAGTGCATGATCGAGAACTGGCTGCTCCACCGGCCGGAGCTTTACGGTCGTGTCGGATTGCGCATCCCGGCGCACGCGGATGGATAGCCAGGGAATTCGACCGATCTTCATCGTGGAGCCTCGAGGCGAAGCCTCCGTTCGCGCCGGGCTCAACCCGGCGTGCAAGGGTGCTTTAGGCCAATAATGTCAGTGTCCTGGATCAGGCCTGGAGAAGAACCTGGGCAGATAAAGCGGAACAATACGCTCGCCTCGGCCGTTAAACGGCGGCCAAGCTTGCAGCCGGCTTCTGGTCTGCGGCCGGCGTGTAGGCCTGGATAATGAGGTGATCGCTGCATGAAGATCGTTGTGTTCGGCCTCACGATCTCCTCCTCCTGGGGCAATGGGCACGCCACTCTCTGGCGTGGTCTGTGCCGGGCACTTGCCCACCAAGGGCACCGGGTTGTCTTCTTCGAGCGCGATGTGCCCTACTATGCCATGAACCGGGATTTGTATGAGATCCCTGGCGGGGCTCTCGTACTCTATGATGATTGGGAAGCGATCCGGCCACGCGCGAAGGCAGAGATCGCCGATGCCGACGCGGCCATGGTGACGTCCTACTGCCCCGACGGCATCGCGGCCGCCGATCTCCTGCTCGATGCCCCGCGCGCAACACGGGTCTTTTACGATCTTGATACACCCGTCACGCTCTCCCGCCTGCATGACAGGCAGGCCATCACCTATATCGGACCGCGCGGCCTCGGCGATTTCGATCTGGTGCTCAGCTATACAGGAGGCGCGGCTCTCGAGAGGCTGCGCCAGGAGCTGGACGCACGGCGGGTCGAACCTCTCTATGGGCACGTCGATCCCGACCAGCACCGCCCCGTCGAGCCGGTCCCATCCTATAAGTCCGACCTGTCCTATTTGGGCACCTATGCGGCCGACCGACAGGCAACCCTTCAGCGTCTTCTGATCGAGCCGGCCCGGCTGCGACGGAACCGGCGCTTCGTGATCGGTGGCGCCCAGTACCCGCCCGACTTTCCCTGGGAACCCAACATTTATTTCGTTCAGCACCTGCCACCATCCGAGCATCCTGCCTTCTTCTCGTCATCCCGCCTCACCCTCAATGTCACACGCCAAGCGATGGCCGAAATGGGCTGGTGCCCCTCCGGGCGCCTCTTCGAGGCAGCGGCCTGCGGCACACCGATCGTCTCGGACAATTGGGAGGGGCTCGACAGCTTCTTCGAACCTGGCCAAGAAATTCTCATCGCCGACACGACGCAGGATGCCGTCGATGCGTGCGAACTGAGCGATGCCGAGCTGGGGCGCATTGCCGAGGCCAGCCGCGAGCGAACCCTCGCGGAGCATACGTCCGCGCGCAGGGCGCAACAGCTGGAGGCGTTGATCGCCGGCTCCGGCTCCTCGTCGCGCGCTAATGGCGTCACAGCCATGATGGAGGCCTGATCATGTGGGGCATCATACCGGCTGCCGGAATAGGCAGCCGAATCCAGCCGCTTGCCTTCTCAAAGGAGCTGCTGCCGGTCGGCAGCCGACTGGACAACGGAGTCGAGCGCCCCTGCGCGGTCAGCGAGTATCTCGTCGAACGCATGATCTACGGCGGAGCGAAGAGGGTGTGCTTCGTCATCTCCCCCGGAAAATCGGACATCATGGAGTACTATGGGGCGAACTACGGCGAGGCATCGATCGCCTATGTGGTTCAGCCCGATGCCAGTGGATTGTGCGACGCCATTTTCCGTGCCTCGCCGCTCATTCCCCCGAACGAGAGCGTGATCGTCGGGCTGCCGGACACCGTCTGGTTCCCGGAAACCGCCCTGGCGGAGCTTCCTGAGGAAACCTTGTCATTCCTCCTCTTTCCAGTCGACAACCCGGAATTCTTCGACGCCGTCCTACTCGACGAGAACGACCGGGTCTTGGAAATCCAGGTGAAGCGCAGCGATGCATCCTCCAAGTGGATCTGGGGCGCCTTCAAGATGCCCGGCCGTATGTTGGAGGACCTGCGGCAACTCTGGTTGAAGCGCGGCCGCGAGGACGAGTATTTTGGCACTCTCGTGAACGCATATTTGGCGCAAGGTGGGCAGGCCGTCGGCGTCAAGGCCGGTCGATCCTACGTAGATGTCGGCACGCTTCACGGATATCGCTCCGCGATAGGTCTCCTGAGCGATGCGGCCGAGCAGAATGCCCAGTCGGGAGCCCGGGTGGCTCTGGGTTGGCCTTCGGGCCGCATGGGTCGGGGTCTTCACGACGCGAATAAGGAATAGCCGTTCGAGTCCTGTCCGGCACGGAGCTGCGGAGGGATTTCCTGCATCGGGGCAGAAACCGCATCGGTCATTCGACCGGAGTGATGCAGATGGAACATTCTGAGGATCTGGACGCTTCGAGGTGACCCTTGAGATCGCCGTTCGCTCCTGCGTCGAGGAAGATCTTCCGGCGCTCGAATGGATGGGGCTTTTCTCGGCTCATCGTGACATCATCCCTCAGGCCTTCGAGGCGCAGCAATGCGGCGACGCACTGATGCTGCTGGCCGTGACCGCGGGCTTCCCGGTCGGGCAGGTCGAGATCGACTTTGCGCGCAGACGATCCGAGGGAGCCGCATTCATCTGGGGGTGCGGACCTTCCATCCGCTCCGGATGGTGCAGTGGCTGTCGAGCAGCTCGATCAGTGGCTGATGAGAAAGCAGATCACGCCTCCCGCGTAGCCCTGTGCGGCGGCCGGCGAGGGGAGGTCGGACCATTCCGACTCCTTACCAGGCGCCCGGGTCACCAAAGCCTCTTGATCCTCTAGCCGCTAGAGGTTGTAGCCTGCCTGTCAGATGAGATCGAATCGGGCTTTTCAAAATGAGTGATCGTTTGCGTTTCCGCGTCGAGGGTATGGATTGCGGGAGTTGCGCGCGCAAGATCGAGACCGCGCTCACCCGTGTGCCGGGCATCTCGGATATCAGCATCAACACCACGACCGAGACCTTGCGCCTGCGGGTAGCCCATGCCGACACGGGCGAGCAGGTCGAGAAGGTGGTGCGCGACCTTGGCTACGGCATCACCCCCGTGGGCGAAGGTGCCCATCACCACCATGACCATGGGGCCGCGGACGGTCCGTGGTGGCAATCGGCCAAGGGGCGGCTGGCAATCCTCAGCGGATTGGGACTCGCGTCGGCCTGGAGCCTGGCCATGGTCCTACCGGGATACGAGCCGTGGCTCTACACTGCAGCCATGGCAATCGGTTTGGTGCCGATTGCGCGCCGGGCGATTGCCGCCGCCATGGCCGGCGCACCCTTCACCATAGAGACCCTGATGACTGTCGCGGCCGTCGGAGCGGTAATCATCGGCGAGACCGAGGAGGCCGCCATCGTGGTACTGCTCTTCCTTGTCGGCGAACTCCTGGAGGGCGTCGCAGCCGGCCGGGCGCGGGCCAGCATCCGGTCCCTGTCCGATCTGGTGCCCAAGACAGCCCTCATCGAGCGCAACGGCAGCCTGGAGGAGGTTGCGGCGGTGACCCTCGCAGTCGGAGACGTGATTGCAGTCCGGCCCGGCGACCGCATCCCTGCGGACGGCATGATCGTGTCGGGCGAGAGCGCCATTGATGAGGCTCCGGTCACAGGCGAGAGCACGCCCAAGCGCAAGGGCGAGGGCGAGACCGTCTTCGCCGGCACCATCAACACCGACGGCAGCTTGCACGTCCGAGTGACCGCCGAGGCCCGGGACAACACCATCGCACGGGTGGTGCGCCTGGTCGAGGAGGCCCAGGAGGCCAAGGCCCCGACCGAGCGCTTTATCGACCGATTCTCGCGCTACTACACACCGGCCGTTCTGGTCGTCGGTGCACTTGTTGCAATCCTGCCGCCGCTGCTGGCCGGCCAGCCATGGGGCGAGTGGGTCTACAAGGGTTTGGCGGTGCTCCTCATCGGCTGTCCTTGCGCCCTGGTCATCTCGACCCCGGCCGCCATCGCAGCCGGCCTTGCCGCCGGCGCCCGGCGCGGGCTGCTGATCAAGGGTGGAGCCGTACTGGAGACCTTGGGCAAGGTCACGGCCGTCGCGCTGGATAAGACCGGAACCCTCACCGAGGGCCGTCCGCAGGTCACCGATGTGATCACCCTCGGCGAGGCGACCGGACGGGACATCCTGGAGGATGCAGCCGCCCTCGACGCCACTTCGTCCCATCCCATCGCCAAGGCCATTGTGGCCCGGGCGCAGGCGGACGGCATCGAGGTCGTTCCCGCCGTCGGCGTCATGGCGTTGGGCGGCAAAGGTGTGAAGGGCCGCGCCCGTCGTCGCAGCCTGTTCCTGGGTTCGCCCAAGGCCGCAGCGGCCATCGCGCCTCTCTCGCCTGAGGCAGAGGCTCGCATTGCCTCCCTTCAGGAGGAAGGTAAGACCGTATCCGTACTCATGGTGAGCGACAGTCCGGCCGGATTGATCGCAGTACGCGACGAGCCGCGCGAGGATGCACTTGAAGGACTGAAGGTTCTCAAGGCCCGTGGCATCGCACCAGTCATGCTCACCGGCGACAACGCCAGGACCGCGGCCGCCATCGCCCGTGCGTTGGGCGTGGAGTCCAGAGCCGACCTGTTGCCGCAGGACAAGCTGCGGATCGTCAACGAACTCAAGACGCAGGGGCAGGTAGTCGCCAAGGTCGGCGACGGCATCAACGATGCCCCGGCCTTGGCCGCTGCCGATGTCGGCATCGCCATGGGGGGAGGCACGGACGTGGCGCTGGAAACCGCGGACGGGGCGGTGCTGCATGGGCGCGTCCTCGATATCGCCCGCATGATCGCACTCTCCAAAGCCACCATGGGCAATATCCGCCAGAACATCGGGGTGGCCCTGGGCCTGAAAGCCGTGTTCCTGGTCACGACCGTGCTCGGCATCACGGGCCTCTGGCCGGCGATCCTGGCCGATACGGGCGCGACAGTGCTGGTGACCGCCAATGCCATGCGCTTGCTCGGGGCCGGACGGAACGTGTGATGCCGTCACCTGGCTTCCCGTTGCAATCCTCGCCTGCGTCAATGTCTTCGTGCTGCTGACGCGACAGGTGCCGCACCGCATCGGCCGCTCGCTGGATAACTGCGGCGCGGGCGAGGGCATCCATGAATCCATCGGGCGGTTCGCCGCACGAGTAGTGCCGCCCTGTTCGCTTTCCGGTTGCCCGCCCCGTCGGATCGGCCGGAGAATGCGCAGCCGGGGATTTGTCCCGGCTGCGGACAGCATTCCTCACCGCTCGTGAACTCGGTCTTGGAGATCGCGTTGACCAGGTACGGGCTCCGCAGGGGATGGGCTGAAGGATGGATCCTTATCTCCAGGTTCTGGCTCTCGCCTTGCTTCCGGCGCTCGGCAACTTCGCCGGAGGGGCGGTCGCGGAACTGATCAAGACCTCCCGGCGAACCCTCAGCCGGGCCCTTCACGTGGCGGCCGGGATCGTTGTCGCGGTGGTCGCCATCGAGTTGATGCCGGAGGCGCTGGAGGGAGCGGCCCCTTGGCTGGTGGTCCTCGGCTTCTGCCTGGGCGGCGTAACCTTCATCCTGCTCGACTGGGCCATCGAGCGCTTCGGGGGAGGCGAGGAGGCCGCGGGGCCATGGATTGTCTACGGGGCCGTGTTCATCGACCTGTTCAGCGACGGACTCATGATCGGCGTCGGATCAGTCGTCTCCCTCAGCCTTGCGCTCGTGCTTGCCATCGGGCAGGTCACGGCGGACGTCCCGGAAGGGTTCGCGACCATCGCCAATTTCCGCGACAAGGGCGTCGAGCGCAGCACGCGCCTGCTTCTCTCGGCCTCGTTCGTGATCGCACCCCTGCTTGGGGCGAGCATCGGGTACTGGCTCCTGCGCGACCAGAGCGCGAGCCTCCAACTGACGGCGCTCGCCTTCACGGCAGGACTTCTGATCCTGGCGGCGGTCGAGGAGATGCTGGGCGAGGCGCACGACGTGGCTGAGGATACCCGTTTTTCCGCCGCTTTCTTCATCGGCGGCTTCGCCCTGTTCACCCTTGTCTCATCCTACTTCGAGGCATGACGGTGCGAAGCCAGCCGGCCGTTGCCTGGTTGTTTGGAATCCCGGCGCCTCAACCGACCTGGATGAGACGGTTCATCGGAGACATCGCCATATCACGCGTCCCGAGCACATGCCCCGTTGCAGTTAGCCCAGGCGTGGTTTTCCAAGCTGTCCCTGACGTGCCTGCACGCGAATCCGGTTCGCCTCGGCTTTAGGCACGCCTCGTGCGATGCAGGTGTCGTCGATGTAGACCGAGTAGGTTTGCTTCGCCTCGTCTTCCAACGTGATCGAGACATTCATGAGGACATCCCTTCAATGAGCTGAAACCTCGCGGGATAACGCAGCGAACCCCAGGGCAGTTCTTGATTCCGTCGCTACGGAGGCGATAATTCCAGCAGGAAGGATCCGTCTCAGAGATCCAGTTGGGCCTGACGGATGAGGGAAAGCGGCTTTACAGCCGGTCCGCTGAAGGACGCGGAGTTCAAATCGGTCTGGAGAGCTTGCGAGAACCCGACATTCGCGGCTGAAGCCCGAGGATCGAAGAGAGCCTCCACCGCAGCCTCGACGTTGTAGCCGAGGATCGCCTCAGGTTGTGCTGTAGCAAGGGCGAATGCAGCAACTGCCGGAGCCGCCGGCGCCTTGGGTTGCTCCGGCAAAGCCAATTCCTGCGGCCGCCTCGGGGGAACAGGTACGGGTGCAAGCGTCGCGCCGAGAGCCTCGGGCAAGGCGGAAGCCACCTGCGTCTCGGGCGGTTGTGGAGCTTGAGCAGCCGGGGAGGCTTTCCGGCCGAACAGGGCTGTCAGAATGTTTCCTGAGGATCCGCCACCTGCAGAAGCCTGTGCGGCGAGCGCCGCATTCCTCGGGAGGATTTCAGCTCGCGCTTCCTCGTAGCGGGGAAGGGGCTTTCCGCTTGGAGGCAGGTGGAGGGTTTTTCCATCGGGGAAAAGCCTGACCAATTGATCCTGCGACATTCGCGGCCAAGCTCGGACACTGCCGGTATCCACATGGACGAACTGGGAAGAGGGATAATAGCCGACCCCACCATATTGCATTCGCATGGCGATGGCGCGCAATCGGGCCGTGTCGACATCAGGAAGTCGGATATCCATCGCCTTGCCCAGCATGTGCTGGCTCTGGTCAGAGACGCCGCTGGACCGACGGCGCAGCATGCTGTTGGTCGCCGGAGAGCGATAGGCGGAGATGACGTGGATAGGCTCGTTCGATCCGGCTTCGCGATAGATCTCCCAGAGGATATCGAACAGGCGCGGGTCCATTTTGGCGGGGCGTTCGACACGCCAATCGCGCAGGAGCCAGTTCAACTGCTCCAGTGCCCGATCGTCGTACCGACCGTCGCGTCGATAGGTGATCGTCGCCGTCTCTCGGGTGTGGGTGTGATAGAAGCTCAGGCTTCGTGTATCGCCGTTGGCGATCGCGTCCTGCGTCTGGACCGTCGCGGCGAGGAAGCTCGCCATGCTTGCGACCGAACAAAAGGTGAGGCGCAGGAAAGCTTTCCTTGCAGCGCGACGATGACCCCTCGACGCACCATCCATCTGGCGTCCTCCCACAGGCCGGGCGAAACGAGAAATCCCCTTGATGTCTTTATATCCGCCCTGAGCTTCAGACTGACTTCTGCTGAGAAAGAATGAGAAAATTGCGGCAGGGCGCAAGCCGTCTGAAGGGAGGGAGGGGCGGTCGATCTTTGCAGGGGCGTGGGGCATAGGTGGTAGTGTGCCCCCGGGTCTTTAATCGAGCGTTAGCAACGACAGGATTTTTCCTGGCCGACAACTGATTTCAAGCTTGACAGCGTGCGGGAGCCGCCCCTTCGCACGGGCTATTCTCCAGAGGCCGCAGCGGCGCGCTTTCGCCTGTTCGAGGCGGGCGCAAGCACCACGACCTTCGTGCCGACAGGCGTGCGGTTGTAAAGATCGATCGCGTCCTGATTGATCATCCTGATACAGCCCGACGAGACGCTCGTCCCGATCGTCCAGGGTTCGAAAGTTCCGTGGATCCGGTAGAGCGTATCCTTCTTTCCCTGCCACAGATATAGCGCGCGGGCCCCGAGCGGATTGCCGGGCCCGCCGGGCATGCCTGCGCCGCCGGGGAGATCTGCCATCTGCTCCATCAGTTCGGGCTGGCGCTGCAGCATCTCCTTCGGCGGATACCAGTCCGGCCATTCCTGTTTGTCGCCGACCGTCGCCGTGCCGGACCAGCCGAAACCGGACCGGCCGACTCCGACGCCGTAGCGGATCGCAAGGCCGCCATCTTGGACGTGATAAAGAAAACGCGCTCTGGGATCGATCACGATCGTGCCTGCGGGCTCGGGCGTCTCGTACGGCACGATGCTTCGGAGAAAAGCGGATTGGATCCCCGAAAGATCGATTCCAGGTACCGGGTAGAGATCGTCGTCGATAGGGCCATAGATTCCGCCATAGGCGGGCCGGGGGCGTAGGGACTGCGCCCATCCTCTTTCACCGAGGAGAGCGGCAGCCGAAGCCGGAAGTCCGAAGGTGAAGATGCGGCGGTTGAGCCCCATGACCCGATCCTCTGCCGATGCCGTTCCACCCCGACCAAGCTACGGCATGAAGGAGTCCGGATGAGGGCTGAGTATTCGCGCTCGAGACCGCAGATTTCGAGCGTGGCAGGGCATACGTTTCCCTGGCTTGCTCCTTCGAGGCTCTAAGGAACTACAAGCAGATGTGCGCATTGCCACAGCACAGCATTGTTGTCCGCTGCGAAGCTTGAGCGCCTGAGGTGAGGAAGACCAGCCGATGTTGGGCTTCTATTCTCTCCCGGCTCGTCGCAGCCGCATAAGGAAACGCGAGATGCCTCTCACAGGGAGATTTAATCTACGGAAAACCTTCACCGGCCGCATCGTGCTGGTCGTGGAGGAGGAGACGAAGAGCCTCTGGAGTCGTCTCACCGGCAACGCCAAGCATTATCGCCGCTGGCGTGACGCAACAGTTCTGGATTTGGCGGCCCCCGAGCTGCGGAACCTGATCGATCAGCGCTTTCGCCCGCATTACCTGACCCCGATCGCCGAGATCTCGCAGGAGCGATCGCAGGGAATGCGCCCACTTGAGGCCGTTCCACGTGGAGCGCTCTACCATGAGCCGCTCGATGGTGACGGGCGGACTTGGACCGCGCATTGAGCACCCGACGAAAAAGCCCCGTTCGGGTTGCCTGAACGGGGCTCAGTCTACGGAGGCGGGTGAGGGGGATCTCACACAAGGGGCGGGATGCCTCCGCACCAAGTCAATCTCCGAGCGCCCCCGACGTTCCTGTCCTTCTCGCCGATCTGGGCTTGGCCGCGATCACATTCTCTCGACCGGCTCTGACCCGTCTATGGGGCATTCGCACCTCAAATGCTCGGGCGTTTCGGCGGTACCGGTAACTGATCCTGCGCGACCTGCGTCGATGCCATGCATGCTTCCACATGGGCGCGGCGGCGTTCCACGATCTGTCGGTACTCTTCGGTGGCAACCTTGGTCTTGCCACGTACCGTGAGGTGCCGCTTTGCCTGCGCGCGGCAGGCCTCCCGCCTGGCGACGAGATCCTCCGCGTTCAGAGAAGTCAGGGGGAGGCCGAGGAGGAACAATCCAAGTGTAAACGCTGCCGGTTTCATGGCCATGATTTTGGGGCTGTCGGGATGGGCGGCGCTTCATAGCATTTCGACGGAAGGATCAGTAACGTTCCCGAGGCTCCATCCACAGCTCTGACGGTTTATGCACATGCGCCGCAATGAGCCGACCCTGGGCAATCACCGGCGCTGAAGAGGGGCATTTTCCAGAGGGGCAGGGGAGTACGAACAGCGGAAGAGAAGAGATACGGCCTTCAGATTCCGGCACAGCGGCGTCGGCCTGTAGGGCCGGGGGCTGGAGCCCTTGAAACACCGTGCGGAAACACCATCTCAGCTTATAGGCCACTGGGACCTTCCATGGGTGCTGTGAGATCCGCCGGCAAGGGCGTCTTGGCACCTAGTGATGCAGGTGGTCGTTTTTCAGCAGGTCGGTGCGATCCAAAATTCGTCTCTCCGGCGACGGATAAACCCGCGCTTGCAATCCGGAACGAATCGGTTATATCCGCGTTCCCCGGCGCCGTCGCGTCAGCGATCCGGCGCCGCTTCCTGACATCGTCGCGAGCCATCCCAGGCACTTCAGCCCGGGTGCTGCGACTGTCACGGAGGCTGAGGTGAGCAATCGCCTCGAGCATCCACATCCATGAGCCCTGTATTGTCTGGAGTGATCTGGGCTTTTACGGGCTCCTCTGGGGACAATCCGCACAGGTGTCGAAGGTTTCGCGCCGTTCGACGAGGTTCAGCGCAGAAGCGGGTTCGTTTCTGCGGCCGCTCTTTCTTTGTCTTTACTTGGGAGAGGCAGGATCGAGCGCCGGAAAATTCGAAAAAAGCTTCGATTTTCCGATTGACTTCTGGGATGGGTCGTTCTAAATAGGATCCATCGACGGCGCGGTTCGGTCACGAACCTGACGCCGGAACGCTTCGGGAGCCGAACGGTCCGTGATGGGCGGTTTGGTTTACGAAGACGTTCTTCGTCTCGGATTGAGACAATGCTCTTTGACAAGTGAAGATGAGAGAGAGAAGCGTAGGCGGCGGTGTTCTTGCGGGCTGTCCGAGAGGATGGCCGATGAATGGACATCGACCAGTTCTATGCTTTGGTGAGTACACCGCTTCGGCT
>NZ_JAJBBR010000017.1 GCF_020532555.1 Microvirga lenta
TCTCGCCGGAGCTGGGCACGGTGGCCTATGGCGAGAACCAGGAGGAGGTGTTCCTGGGCATGTCCATGGGGCGCCAGCAGAACATCTCGGAGGCCACCGCGCAGAAGATCGACTCGGAGGTGCGGCGTCTGGTGGAGGCGGGTCTCAACGACGCGCGGCGGATCCTAACGGAGAAGCAGCAGGATCTGGAGGCGCTGGCGAAGGGTCTTCTGGAGTACGAGACCCTGTCGGGAGACGAGATCCGCAACCTTCTCGACGGGCAGCCGCCGATCCGCGACACCGGCGAGAGCGTCACCGCCACCCGCGGCTCCGCCGTCCCCACCGCAGGGCGCGGAAGGCCCCGCGAGACCGATGGCGGCATGGAGCCGCAGCCTCAGGCCTGATTGCGACGATTCGCTCGAGACCCAAACGCCCGCCCGGTTCGGCGGGCGTTTTTCTTGGCGTACCTCAAGTTTTCATTTCAAACCGACGAGTGATATGGGCATTGTAATAATCGCTCATCACTTGTGATGCCCCTGATCGCGCTCAAAGCCTTGACCGAATTCGTGGGGGTTGCTTTGAGAAGACCAAGGCGCACAATGGCGCTACGGAATGCGGAGACAGAACTCGTGCGCAAATACTTTGGGACCGATGGCATTCGGGGGCGGGCCAATGGCCTTATCACGCCGGATCTCGCCTTGAAGGTCGGGCAGGCAGCCGGGCTCATGTTCCAGCGGGGCGATTATCGCCACCGGGTCATCATCGGCAAGGACACCCGCCTGTCCGGCTACATGATCGAGAACGCCCTCGTGGCCGGCTTCACCTCCGTGGGCATGGACGTGCTGCTGCTGGGCCCGATGCCGACCCCGGCCGTGGCCATGCTCACCCGCTCCATGCGCTGCGACCTCGGCGTCATGATCTCGGCCTCGCACAACCCCTACGAGGACAACGGCATCAAGCTGTTCGGCCCGGACGGGTTCAAGCTCAACGACGACGTGGAGCTTGAGATCGAGGCCCTGATCGATTCCGACGTCACGCACCGCCTGTCCGGCTCCGCCAAGCTCGGCCGGGCCAAGCGCATCGAGAGCGCCGATGCGCGCTATATCGAGTTCGCCAAGCGCACCCTGCCGCGCCAGCTCGACCTCGAAGGCATGCGCGTCGTGATCGACTGCGCCAACGGCGCCGGATACAAGGTCGCGCCCGAGGCACTCTGGGAGCTCGGCGCCGACGTGATCTCGATCGGGGTCGAGCCGAACGGGTTCAACATCAATCAGGACGTGGGCTCCACCGCCCCCGACGCCCTCATCAACAAGGTGCGGGAGGTCCGCGCCGACGTGGGCATCGCCCTCGACGGGGACGCCGACCGGGTCCTGATCGTGGACGAGAAGGGCCAGAAGGTCGACGGCGACCAGCTCATGGGCGTCGTGGCCCGGTCCTGGAAGGACGACGGCCGCCTGACCCAGACCGGCATCGTCGCGACGATCATGTCCAATCTCGGCCTCGAACGCTATCTCGGCGGCATCGGGCTCAACCTCGTGCGCACGGCGGTCGGCGACCGCTACGTGCTGGAGCACATGCGCGCCCACGGCTTCAACCTGGGCGGCGAGCAGTCCGGACACATCATCATGTCGGACTACACGACCACCGGAGACGGCCTCATCGCGGCGCTCCAGCTTCTCGCAGTCGTGAAGCGCTGCAACCGGCCCGTCTCCGAGGTGTGCCATTGCTTCGAGCCCCTGCCGCAGGTGCTCAAGAACGTGCGCTACAAAGCCGGCAAGCCGCTCCAGGAGAGCTCCGTGGTCAAGGCCATCGAGGCCGGCCGCGAGCGTCTCGGCGCCAATGGCCGCCTCATCATCCGCCCCTCCGGCACGGAGCCCGTCATCCGCGTCATGGGCGAGGGTGACGACAGCGATCTCGTGAACCGGGTCGTGGACGATGTGGTGGAGGCGGTGACCCGGGCGGCGAGCCAGGCGCCGGCCCCGGCGATCAAGGGCGCTGCCTGATCCCATCAACCGGTGAAATCATGATGAAGGGCGTGGATGCCTCATCCACGCCCTTTCCTTTTGCCCGGAGCGGGGAGGCCGGGGCCAGACATCTTCCCATGGACGTGGAGCGGTAAGGGAAAGTTAAGCTTAACGATCCCTTTAGAAGGGCTGCGCTACAAGCTTGCGGAGCCGGCCGGACGCGTCGGCGCGAAGCCCGCGAGTGAAGAAGAGTGTTCATGCGCCCCGTCACGAAAGCCGTCCTTGCCGTTCTCCTTGCCGCCGCCGCCACGTCCGCCGCGGCTGCAGACCTCGAGGATCTCCTGCCGCCGGCTCCCGTCCTCGACGATATCGAGGATGCCGAGGCGACCCTGTACCTGCGGGGGGACGTCGGCTACGTGCATCACAAGCGCCCGGAGGCCGATTTCGCGGCCTTCCCTCGGAGCGGGAGCCTTGCCGGGGAGGGCATTGCCGACACCGCGGCTCTCGGCTTCGGCATCGGCTACCGTTTCGATCCGATGTTCCGCATGGACGTGACGTTCGATCACCGTTTCGAAAGCCGCTTCGACGGGAGGGCCGCCGCTCCGGACTTCGCGGCGGCGCTTCTGGCCGACCGGGGCCGCTTCCGATCCTCCACGGCGATGCTCAACGCCTATGCGGATCTCGGGACCTGGAACGGCCTGACCCCCTATGTCGGCGCCGGCATCGGCATCGCGCGCAACGAGGTCTCCCGCCTGACGCGCGCCACCTTCGACGGAGCTATGGATCTCACCTCCTGGGGCCGGATTGCCGGCGGCGCCGATTACGGGCTCGCCTGGGCGCTCATGGCGGGTCTCGGCTACGAGCTCCTGCCCGGTCTCACCCTCGACCTCGGCTACCGTTATGTCAGTCTCGGCGAGGTCAAGACCCGCCGTTTCGGGCTTGGCAGCGGCATCGACCTGGAGGCGATCGGCGGCCACGAGGTGCGGGTCGGCGTGCGGTTCGGGCTGAACTGACGCCGCTTCGGGAACCGGCGGCATGAGCCTCGCGGCGGGCAGGGATGGTGCGCCATCCGTGCCCTTTCGCTTGCATGGGACAGGGTCGCGGCAGGTCCGATCCGACCGGAAGGCCTCCTGGGCGAGCCCCGGATAAGAAAAAAGTAAGCTCAAGAATTAAGCTTAACGTTCTCTTCACCGTCAAACGTTACAACATTTTATTACCGTTGAAGATCTCGGCGGTGCGTGACCTGTTGAGTGGAGAAGGATACCCATGAGTTCCATCAAGATCGCGGTCCTTGCCGGTCTTTTCACCGCAACCGCTTCGGCAGCCCTCGCGGCCGACCTCCCTCGCAACTTCTTTTCCCCGGCGCCTGCCATGCGGGCCACGAGACCCAGCACCGAAGGCTGGTACCTGCGGGGAGACATCGGCTACGTTCATCACAAGCGTCCGGAAGCGGACTTCAGCGCTGGAGACTTCCGGAGCGACCTCCTGCGCGAAGACCTCGGCGATGCGGCTGGCGTCGGTCTCGGCATCGGCTACCGCTTCAGCCCCAACTTCCGCATGGACGTGACGGCGGACCATTTCAGCTCCCGCTTCAAGGGCACCGCGCCGACACCTACCTTCGCTACCGTGTCGGTTGCTGACAGGGCCTCGCTCCAGTCCTCGGCCTTCCTGGTGAACGGCTACGTGGACTTCGGGTCGATGGGAGGCTTCACACCTTACGTGGGCGCGGGCATCGGCCTGGCGCGCAACGTCTTCTCCGACTACACGCGCACCACCTACGACGCCGTGGCGGACCTCGAGACCTGGCAGCGTCTCGCGGGAGGCGACGACAGGAGCTTCGCCTGGGCCCTCATGGCCGGCGTGGGCTACCGGCTCTCGTCGAACTTCAGTCTCGATCTCGGCTACCGCTATGTCAGCCGCGGAGACATGAAGACCCGCTCCTACGAGGCCGGCGCCGGCTCCGACGTGGAATCCATCGGCACGCACGAGGTGCGCCTGGGCGTGCGCTACGGGCTCTGATGGTCCGGACGACCCGACCGATGCCCGGGGATCGGCTGACGGAGCATGGCGAGCTTTGCCGCATGCTCGATCAGCTCACCCCGGGCTTCCGGGCACGATCCCGCAGGTTGGTCCATGACAAGGCCAAGCTTCGGCTTGAGCGTTAACCATCAATTCACTAAGTTCCTCCGCGAATCACTGCAGGGGGATCGATGTCAGGATTCGTCACTCTCGAGAATCGCCTTCCGTCGCTCTGGCAGAGCCCTCAGATCCTGCAGGTGAGGGAAGTCGAGGTGTCCGCTCCCGTCGTGGCGCGGGACACGCCCCTGCCGTCCCCGGCCGCGGCGGACCAGGGTTCTTCCGAGCGCCGCGACCCCAGCATCTTCATCAGCCATGCCCTCAGGAACGCCGAGAGCCTCATCGCATCGGTGACGGGCCTGAGGGATCATGAGGTTCGCGTCAGCGTCAGCTTCGCCCGCTACGATTTCTAGAGAGGGCGCTCATGCCCGCTCATCTGGCCGTTCCGCCGGGCGGCGCCAGATAAGCCCCGGCGGAACGACGGGAGGGCGGCGGCATGCGTGGCGGACTGAAGAGCGCGATCCTGCTCATCATCGGCGCGACCTCGGCTGCTCCCGCCCTGTCGGAGGTCGGTCCCTTTTCGATCACGAACGTCTCGGATGCACTGGTCCGCGCCTACAACGCCGAGGATGCGGCCGCCTTCCACGAGCTCCTGGCTCCGTCCCTGCAGGCCAAGTACCCGGTGGAGGCGCTCCGAACCGCGCTGGTGCGATGCCGGGTTCTGACCCACGACATCTTCCGGCTCAGCACGCCGTCGTGGGGTTCCCGTCGCTTCGGCTTCTTCGCGGTGTATGCCGAGACGCGGGTCTTCGAAATGGTCCTCGAAATCGACGAGAACGAGAAGATCCTCCACTGGGTGATCACCGACAACGTGACGGCCAAGGACCAGCAGTGCACGGTAAGCCACGTTTCGTGACGAGAGGCGCAGGTCCCGCGCGGATTGCATGACGGACACGAAGGCTGAACGCTAAAGCCGCGCCAGGAGGTGCTCCGGAGCAGGGGAGGGGCCCTAACGGCCCCTCCGCCCGTCACTCCGCCGGGTGCGGCGGCGGCGCCTGCTTCTCGCCGTGGGGCCTCAGGCCCGTCTGCGCCCGCATCTTGTCCAGCAGCTCGCTCACATAGGTGGAGGGCCTCGTGTAGCCGCCGATGAGCAGGTAGATCGCCGGAACCACGACCACCGTCAGCAGGGTGGATAGGGCGACGCCGCCGACGATCACCGAGCCGATGGCGTTGCGGGCCTCGGCGCCTGCCCCCGTCGACCAGGCGAGCGGGATGCCGGCGCCGATCATGGCGATGGAGGTCATGAGGATCGGCCGCAGGCGCAGCACGGAGGCCTCGATCACCGCCTCCCGGACCGCCATGCCCTGCTCGCGCAGCTGGTTCGCGAACTCGACGATCAGGATGCCGTTCTTGGTCATCAGGCCGATGAGCAGGATCATGCCGATCTGGCTGTAGATGTTGAGCGACTGGCCCGTGAGCACGAGGGCCGCAAGGCCGCCGGTGACGGCGAGCGGAACGGTCAGCATGATGATGAACGGATTGATCCAGCTCTCGAACTGCGCCGCCAGCACCAGGAACACCACGAGCAGCGCCAGGCCGAAGGTGACGTAGAACGCGTTCGAGGATTCGAGGAAGTCCTGCGACTGGCCCCGGTAGCCGATCCGGGCCTCCGCCGGCAGGTTCTCGCGCACGATCTGCTCGAGGGTCGCGAGCGCGTCGCCGATGGAGACATCCCCCCGGAGAGAGGAATCGATGGTGATCGCCCGCATCCGGTTGAACCGGTTCAGGGTCTGGGGCGCCGCCGATTCCGTGAGTGTGACGAAGGAGGAGAGGGGAACGAGCTCCCCGTTCGTCGCCCGCACGAAGGTGTTCGTCAGGTCGTTCGGCGTGGCCCGGTCTTCCGCGCGGCCCCGCATGATGACGGAGTATTCCTCGCCGCGGCTGACGAAGGTCGAGACCTCGCGCTCGCCGAACATCAGCTCGAGGGTGCGGCCGATATCCTCGACGGACACGCCGAGATCCGCCGCGCGCTGGCGGTCGATCTGGACGCGGATGTCGGGCTGGGATTCCCGGTAGTCGGAATCCATGTTCACGAACATCCCGGTTTCCTGCGCCTTCTGCATGACGATGTCGCGCCACTCGCGCAGGGTGTCGTAGTCGGGTCCGCCCAGCACGAACTGAATCGGCTTGGAGGGGCCGCGCTGGCCGAACGAGCCGGGGCTGATCGGCGCCACGCGCGCGCCGGGCAGGTTCGCGACCTTCCGCTGGATTTCCTGGACCAGCTCCTGCTGCTTCACGGTCCGCTGCTCCCAGGGAACGAGGCGCACGATGATCATGCCGGCATTGACCGGCGAGGGCCGGGCGAAGCCGGGCGCGACCTGGCTCGTCATGGAGCCGATCACGCCCTGTTCCTTGTAGGGCAGGAGGATCCGCTCGACCTCCCGGACGCGCTCGCGGGTATAGTCGAGGCTGGAGCCCTCCGGGGCCTCGATGCGGACGATGATGGCGCCGCGGTCCTCGGTCGGCGCGAAGTTCTTCGGCAGCATCTGGAACAGGCCCCAGGCCGACAGCGACACGGCGAACCCGATGGCGAGGATCACCAGCGGGGCCTTGAGAACCGTGGAAAGGATCCGGCGGTAGACGTTGTTCATGCCCGTGAAGAAGGGCTCCGTCATGCGCTGGATGCGGCCATGGGCCGGCACCATGAGCTTGGAGCACATCATCGGGGTGAGCGTGCGCGCGACGACGCCCGAGAAGAAGATCGAGGCCGCGAGCGTGATGCCGAACTCCCGGAAGAGCTTGCCCGTGTTGCCGGTCATGAAGGCGAGGGGCACGAACACCGCCATCAGGGTGGCGGTCGTCGCGATCACCGCGAAACCGATCTCCCGCGCGCCGTCGAAGGAGGCGAGGAGGGGCGGCTGACCCTCCTCGATGCGCCGGTGGACGTTCTCGATCTCCACGATGGCGTCGTCCACCACGATGCCGATGGCGAGCACGATGGCGAGCAGCGTCAGCACGTTGATCGAGGCGTTGAAGTAGGCCATCACCATCAGGGCGGCGATGACGGAAACGGGGATCGCCACGATGGCCACGATGGTCGAGCGCCAGTCGCGCAGGAAGATCAGGATCACCAGGATGACGAGGATGATGCCTTCGACGAGCGTCTGCAGCACGCCGTCGATGGAGGCGCGGATGAACTGGCTCTCGTCGTAGGACACCTCCGCCGTGGTGCCGGGCGGCAGCGACGGCTTCAGCCGCTCGAGCTCCGCGCGGACCTCGTCGGCCACCGACAGGGTGTTGGCCGTCGCCTGGCGCACGATGCCGAGGCCGGTGGCCACGTTGCCGGATTCGTAGAACTCGAAGCGGTTGTCCTCCGGACCGACCTCGACCCGGGCGACCTCGCTCAGGCGCACCAGATAGCCGTTCTTGTTCGTGACGATGAGCTGCTCGAAATCCTGCGGGGTCGACAGGCGGGAATCCGTCTTGACGGTGAGCTCGCGCTGGGACGACTCGATGCGCCCGCCGGGCAGCTCCACGTTCTGGCGCTTGATGGCGGTTTCCAGGTCCTGCACCGTGAGGCCGCGGGCGGCAAGGGCCGAACGGTCGATCCAGATGCGCATGGCATAGCGCCGCTCGCCGGCGAGATAGACGTTCGCGACGCCCGGCACGGTCGAGAGCCGGTCCACATAGACCCGCTTGAGGAAGTCGCTGAGCTCGAGCGCATCGTAGGTCGAGGAGGTCACGCTGACCCACATGATGGGCGATGCATTGTCGTCGACCTTGCGGATGACCGGCTGATCGACGCCGTCCGGCAGGCGGCCGACGACGCGGAACACCGCGTCGCGCACGTCCGACGTGGCGCCTTCGGGATCGCGCGACACGTCGAATTCGATCACGACCGAGGAGCGCTCGTTGCGGCTTTCCGACCGGATCTGGTCGATGCCCTCGATGCCCGCGACCGCGCCTTCGATCACCTCCGTGATCCGGCTCTCGATGACCTCGTTCGAGGCGCCGCGGTAGATCGTCGAGACGGAGACGACGGGCCGGTCCACGCTCGGGTACTCGCGCACCGGGAGGTTCATGAGCGCGGCGAGGCCGCCCACGATCAGCAGAAGGCTGACCACGACGGCGAAAACGGGGCGGCGGATGAAGAGGTCGGAAACCTGCATGGCGCGTCAGCTCTCAGGCTGGTGAAGAGAAATCTCCCCCGCGGACGGGAGAGTCGGAATTACGGGCGTTCGGCCGCGACGGCGCTGCCGATGGCCTGCGGGAGGTTCAGGGAGCTGCGCGAGGGCTGCTGCCTGTCGGCCGCGGGCGCCGGCTGCGCCGCCGGAGTGCCGGACCCGACCGGCCGCGCGATCACCTGGGCTCCCGGACGCACCCGCTGGACGCCGAGCACGACGATGGATTCTCCGGGCTGCAGCCCTTCCACCACCTCCACCCGGCCGCTCTGCCGCTGGCCGATCCGGATGACGCGGCGCTCCACCTTGCCGTCCTTGACCGGATAGACGATCTGGCGAAGGCCTTCGCTGACGATGGCCTCCTCGGGGATGACGACCGCGTCGTCCTTGGTGGTGACCTCCAGGCGCACCGACAGGAACATGCCGGGCCTGAGGGCCTCGTCCTCGTTGTCGAACTCCGCCGTCAGCTTGACGGTGCGGGTGGTCGGCTCCACGCGCGGGTCGATCATGGTCACGGAGCCCTCGAAGGTCCGCCCGGGATAGGCGGCCGAGGTCGCATTCACCGTCTGGCCGGCCTTGAGGCGCCCGAGGAGGTTCTCCGGCACGGAGAAGTCGAGCCGGATCCGGGACAGGTCGTCCAGGGACGTGATTCGGGTGCCGGGGGGCACATAGGCGCCCAGCGACACGGAGCGGCTGCCGACCCGGCCGGCGAAGGGCGCACGGATCGTCAGCTCCTCCAGCCGTGCCTCGGCGCCCCGGCGCTGGGCCTCGGCGGAGGCGATGGAGCCTTCGAGGGATTTCATCTGGGCCGTCAGGTCCTCGACCTGGGCGCTGGTGCCCGCGCCGGTGCGGCTCAGGGCCTTGGCGCGCTCCAGCTTGATGGCGACCTCGTTCCGGAGCGCGACCGCCCGGTTGGCTTCCGCCGCCGCCTGCTCGATCTCGGCGCGGCGCTCGGCGGCGTCGAACTGGACCAGCATGTCGCCGGCCTTGACCTTCTGGCCCTCCTCGAACCCGATCTCGGTGATGAGACCGGCGACCTTGGCGGTCACGGTGATCGATTCGAAGGCCCGGACCGTGCCCACCGCGTCGCGGGTTTCCACCACGCGGCCGGTCTTGACCGTGTCGACCTCGACCATGGCGGGGCCGGAGGGACCGCGTCCGCCGCCGGGGCCGCCCGCCGGCGCCGCAGGCTGGGCAAAGTAGGAGCCGACCACCGGTGCCTTTGCCAAATAGCCGCCCTGATAGGCGTACCAACCGCCGTAGCCTGCTGCTCCCAGCATGGCGATGACGGCAAGCTGACTGGACACACGCATGCTCGCTCCTCGAAGACTCGAATATTGGGAATGCCGTAGCACAATATAGACTGGGCAGACCCAACTTACTGCAATGAACACAATATTTTGTATTACGGTTTTGTAATCTGACAGTGCTCATAAGGATGTCATGCTGCCTAAGCGGAAGTCATCTTGACCGCCGGCGGCTCCTCCGTCATACCGGATGGCGGGACACCTCTCCCCACCGAGAGGCGCCCATCTGTAAGGATGGATGACATGACAGACCTGCCCGCCGCGCGTCCTCGCGCGCCCTTCTTCTCGTCCGGCCCCTGCGCGAAGCGCCCCGGATGGTCCCTCGACAACCTCAAGACCGACAGCCTGGGCCGTTCGCACCGCGCCAAGATCGGCAAGTCGCGCCTGAAGCTGGCCATCGACCTGACCCGCGAGGTTCTCGGGGTTCCGGCCGATTACCGCATCGGCATCGTCCCGGCCTCCGACACGGGCGCCGTGGAGATGGCCCTGTGGTCGATGCTCGGCGCGCGCGGCGTGGACATGCTCGCCTGGGAAAGCTTCGGCGAGGGCTGGGTCACGGACGTGGTCAAGCAGCTCAAGCTCGACGACGCCCGCGTCATCACCGCCCCTTACGGCGAACTTCCCGACCTCTCGCAGGTCGACACGAAGACCCGCGACGTGGTCTTCACCTGGAACGGCACCACCTCGGGCGTTCGCGTGCCGAACGCCGACTGGATCGCGGCGGACCGCGAGGGCCTGACGATCTGCGACGCCACCTCGGCGGCCTTCGCCCAGAAGCTCGACTTCGCCAAGCTCGACGTGGTCACCTTCTCCTGGCAGAAGGTGCTGGGCGGCGAGGCGGCGCACGGCATGCTCATCCTCTCGCCCCGTGCGGTCGAGCGGCTGGAGACCTACAAGCCCGCATGGCCGCTGCCGAAGATCTTCCGCATGACCAAGGGCGGCAAGCTCATCGAGGGCATCTTCGAGGGCGAGACCATCAACACCCCCTCCATGCTGGCGGTCGAGGACTACATCGACGCGCTGGAATGGGCGAAGTCCATCGGCGGCCTGAACGCCCTCGTGGCCAAGGCCGACGCCAACGCCAAGGTCGTCCTCGACTGGGTCGCCAAAACGCCCTGGATCGCCAACCTCGCCAAGGACCCGGCCACCGCCTCCAACACCAGCGTCTGCCTCGTCGTTGCCGATGCGGACGTGGTCGCCAAGGGGCCTGAGGCCGTGGCCCAGGTCGCCAAGGGCATCACCGCGGCGCTCGACAAGGAAGGCGTCGCCTATGACATCGGCGCCTATCGCGATGCGCCTCCCGGTCTTCGGATCTGGTGCGGCGCCACGGTCGAGCAATCCGACCTGGAGGCCCTGACGCCGTGGCTCGACTGGGCCTTCGAGCAGGAAAAGGCGAAGCTCGCGAAAGCGGCTTGATTTCATTCGTCATCCCGGACGCGGCAGGGCCGCGATCCGGGGTCGCTCTCATCAGCCAGACTCCCATGACGATCCCGGCTCGCGCTGCGCTTGGCCGGGATGACGCTACAGGCACAGGTGCACCATGCCCGCTCCCCGCGTACTCATTTCCGACGCTCTTTCTCCCGCCGCCGTGCAGATCTTCAAGGATCGCGGCATCGAGGTCGATTTCCAGCCCGACCTCGGCAAGGACAAGGAGAAACTCGCTGCCATCATCGGCCAGTATGACGGCCTCGCCATCCGCTCGGCCACCAAGGTCACGGCCAAGATCCTGGAGCAGGCGACCAACCTGAAGGTCATCGGCCGCGCCGGCATCGGCGTCGACAATGTCGAGATCCCCGCCGCCACGGCGAAGGGCATCATCGTCATGAACACGCCCTTCGGCAATTCCATCACCACCGCCGAGCACGCCATCGCCATGATGTTCGCGCTCGCGCGCCAGATCCCGCAGGCCGACGCCTCGACCCAGGCCGGCAAGTGGGAGAAGAACCGCTTCATGGGCGTCGAGCTCACCGGCAAGGTGCTCGGCGTGATCGGCTGCGGCAATATCGGCTCCATCGTGGTCGATCGCGGCATCGGCCTGCGCATGAGGGTCATCGCCTACGATCCCTTCCTGTCGCCGGAGCGCGCCCTCGAGATCGGCGTCGAGAAGGTCGAGCTCGAAGACCTCCTGCGCCGGGCCGACATCATCACGCTCCACGTGCCGATGACGGAGAAGACGAAGAACATCCTGTCCGCCGAGAACCTCGCCAAGACCAAGAAGGGCGTTCGCATCGTCAACTGCGCCCGCGGCGGACTCGTGGACGAGGTGGCGCTTCGCGCGGCGCTCGATTCCGGCCACGTGGCCGGCGCGGCCTTCGACGTGTTCGTCGAGGAGCCGGCGACCTCCAATCCGCTCTTCGGCCATCCCAACGTGGTCTGCACGCCGCATCTGGGCGCCGCCACCACCGAGGCGCAGGAGAACGTCGCGCTCCAGGTCGCCGAGCAGATGTCGGACTACCTGCTCCAGGGCGCGATCCAGAACGCCGTGAACTTCCCGTCGATCACGGCCGAGGAGGCTCCGCGCCTGCGGCCCTTCGTGGCGCTCGCCGAAAAGCTCGGCTCCTTCCTCGGCCAGCTCACGGAAGCGCCCATCAAGGGCATCCGCATCGAGTACGAAGGCGCCGTGGCCGACATGAACACCCGCGCGCTCACCTCGGCCGCCGTCACCGGCGTGCTGCGTCCCTTCCTGCAGGACATCAACATGGTGTCGGCTCCCGTGGTCGCCCGCGAGCGCGGCATCACCATCGAGGAGGTCAAGCGCGAGAACGCGGCCCGCGACTACGAGAGCTTCATCCGCATCGTCGTGGATGCCGAGGACATGCCGAGGCACGCGGGCGGCACCGTGTTCCAGGACGGCAAGCCGCGCGTGATCGAGATCCGCGACATCGCGGTCGACGCGGAGTTCGCGCCGCACATGATCTATGTGCGCAACGACGACAAGCCCGGCTTCATCGGCCGCTTCGGCACGCTGCTGGGCGAGTCCGGCGTCAACGTGGCGACCTTCGCCCTCGGCCGCGACAGGCCCGGCGGCGATGCCATCTGCTTCGTCTCCGTCGATCAGCCCGTGTCGGACGAGCTCCTGCGCAGGATCGAGGAGATCCCGCAGGTCAAGCGCGCCCGCGCCGTCCACTTCTAAGAGGCCCGCCATGCCCTCGTCCCTGCCGCAGCGCTTCGTTCTGACCCTCGCCTGCGCCAACCGCCCGGGCATCGTCGCCGCCGTGGCAGGGCACCTGTCGAGCGCGGGCCTGAACATCCTCGACGCCCAGCAATACGACGACACGCAGACGGACAGGTTCTTCATGCGCGTCGTCTTCGACCCCGTGGAGGGCGAGGCCGATCTCGACGCCCTCAGGAGCGGCTTCGTGCCCGTGGCCGAGCGCTTCGGGATGACCTGGACCCTGCGCAACCGGAGCGAGCCGCGCCGGGTCATGCTCATGGTGTCCAAGTTCGACCACTGCCTCGCCGATCTGCTCTACCGCTGGCGCATCGGCGAACTCGCCTTCGAGCCTGTCGGCGTCATCGCCAACCACCCGGTCGAGACCTACAGCCACGTGGATCTCGGCAGCATCCCGTTCCACCACCTGCCGGTCACCCGCGACACCAAGATGGAGCAGGAGGCGAAGGTCTGGGAGGTCATCCGCGACGCCAAGGCCGATCTCGTGGTGCTCGCGCGCTACATGCAGGTGCTCTCCGACGGGCTCGCGGCGAAGCTCGCGGGACGCTGCATCAACATCCACCACTCGTTCCTGCCCGGCTTCAAGGGCGCCAAGCCCTACCATCAGGCCCATGCCCGCGGCGTGAAGCTCATCGGGGCGACGGCGCACTACGTCACGTCGGACCTCGACGAGGGCCCGATCATCGCCCAGGACGTGGAGCCCATCACCCATCGCGACACGCCGGACGACCTCGTGCGCAAGGGGCGCGACATCGAGCGCCGGGTGCTGGCCCGCGCCGTGCGCCACCATCTGGAGGACCGCATCCTCCTCAATGGCCAGAAGACCGTGGTGTTCGCGGATTAGCGCCGCCGCTCCGCGAGCCAGATGCCGCCGAGCACCAGCGCCAGACCGAGCGCGTGGTAGAACGCGAAGGGCTCGCCCAGCAGGACGACGGCGAGAAGCGCCCCGAACACGGGCACCAGGTTGACGAACAGGCCCGCCCGCGCCGGGCCGATCAGCTCGACGCCCCGGATGTAGAAGATCTGGGACAGGAGCGAGGGCAGCAGCGCCACGTAGAGCAGGACCGCCCAGCCCGTGGGCGTGGGCCATTGCAGGGTGCCGGTCGCCATCTCGTAGGCCAGCGGGGGCAGGGAGGTGACGAAGGCCACCACGGCAAGCGCCGTGAAGAAGACGAGGCCCGTCACCGCGGGCCGGCGGCGCAGTCCCAGGGTGTAGCCGGCATAGAACAGGCACGCCACGAGCATCCACACGTCGCCGATGTTGAGCGCGAGGGTGCGGAGGATTTCGAGATCCCCCTTCACCGAGACGAGCACGACGCCCGCGATGGTCACGGCCATGCCGAGGATCTGCAGGGGCAGGATGCGCGCCCGGAAGAACAGCACCGTCCCGAGCAGGACCAGGACCGGAATGGAGCCCTGGAAGATCGTGAGGTTCACTGCCGTCGTGTGGTGGGCGGCGGCATAGAACAGGGCGTTGAACGCGGTGAAGCCGAAGGCCCCCATGCCGGCGATGTAGGGCAGGTGCCTCCGCAGGACCGGCCATTCGGCCCGGAGCTGCCGCCCCGTCGTCGGCACCATCACGGCCACGACCACGACCCAGCGCAGGCAGGTGAGGACCATGGGGGAGATCTCGCCCACGGCGATCCGCCCCGCGATGGCGTTGCCGCCCCAGAACAGGGTGGTCAGGATCAGCAGCAGGTAGGCCTGCCCGAAGAGCCCCTTCCAGAGCGATTGCAGGATTTTCATGGGACGCGGGTCCTCGCAGCGCTTGCCGCCGTCCGCGGTTCGGGTAAACCGGCCTGATTGGAGGCGGGGGATGTCTATGGCCTTAAGGTTCCTGGTGGTCGAGGGCAATACGCGTGGTGCAAGGCTGGCCCACAGGGAAAGCTATGGACTCATGCCGTCGGAGTCTTATGCGGCGGTGCTGCAGGGCATCGCGGGGGACGCGATCTGCGATCTCGCCTTCCCGGCGGACGAGGGGGCGAACCTGCCGGATGCGGCGGGGCTCGAATCCTATGACGGCATCGTGCTCACCGGCTCGCACCTCAACATCTACGACCGCACCCCCGACATCCTGCGCCAGATCGACCTCATGCGGGCGGTCTACGCCTCCGGCACGCCCACCTTCGGGTCCTGCTGGGGCCTCCAGGTCGCGGCCGTCGCGGCGGATGGCGACGTGCGGCAGAACCCCCTGGGACGGGAGATCGGCTTCGCCCGGCGCCTGACGCCGACGGAGGCGGGCCGGGTGCATCCCATGCTGGAGGGCCGCCCCGGCGCCTATGACGCGCCCGCGATCCATCTCGACATGGTCACGGTCACCCCGGGCGACTGCACGATCCTGTCCACCAACGCGGTCTCGGCCGTGCAGGCGGCGGAGATCCGGGTGAATGGCGGCGTGTTCTGGGGCGTGCAGTATCATCCCGAGTTCAGCCTGGGCGAACTGGCCGTGATCCTGGGCCGGCGCACCGAGATCCTCGTCGACGAGGGCTTCTGCCGGACGCCCGAGGAGGCCGCGGCCTACGTGGCCGACCTGAAGACCCTCCATGCCGAGCCCAACGACATCCCGGTTGCCTGGCGCCACGGCCTCGATGCGGAGGTGCTCGACCCGGTGCGCCGCACCCGCGAGATCCGCAACTTCATCGAGCATCGGGTCAGGCCCGGAAAGAGCGCACGCGGACGGGCGTGACGCTGCGGCATCACCGCTTCGTCGCCGCGATGGCGTAGCGGTGCTGGGTGGCCCGCTCCAGGCCCTTCAGAAGCGACATGTGCTTGGCCTGCTCGCGGTGGATGCGCTTGAGGTTGCGATCGACCGTGATCTCGGCGAAGCCGGCTCGGCGGAGCAGGTCCACGACCTCGGCCGAGCGCGCTCCCTTGGAAAAGTAGACCTGCCGCAGGATCCGTTCGTGGGTCTCGCGCATCGCATCGGGCATGTGGGACGCGGGCGGCGTTCGCCCGGTGAGGCGCTCGAACGCCCGGACCATGCGCCTGACCAGGGTGTCCGAGACGAAGTCGCCGTCGACGATGAGCACCTTGCCGCCGGGCTTCAGGAGCGAATGCCATTCCCTGAAGGCGGCCATCGGATCGACCAGGGTCCAGACCAGATGGCGCGTCACGATCGCGTCGTAGCTCTCCGGCCTTTCCAGGGTGCGCTCGGCGTCGCCCATGACGAACCGGATGCGGGCCCCGCGCGCTTCGGCCTTGGCGCGGGCCCGGGAGAGCATCGCGTCCGACCAGTCCAGCCCGGTGACGTGGAACCCCAGCCCGTCGAGCAGGTGGGAAATCACCCCCGTGCCGCTCGCGAGGTCGAGGGCGCTGCGCCCCGCGCCCGGCCCGAGATGGCGCAGGAACAGCTCGCTCCATGCCTGCCGCTCCGCTTCCGAGAAGATCTCGTGGCCCACCTGCTGGTCGAAGGTTGCGGCGCGGGCCGACCAATAGTCACGAATTTCATCCCGAAGCGTATAGTTCGACGTCATCGAATGGGCCCGTTCCAGTCATGCTTTGCGGTGCGATTTACCCTCCGTGTCGGTACTCGTCAAATTATAGATGTTCTAAACTGTAGAATAGACTATTTCTAAACTAGGTAAAATCTATTGTTTGTTATAGAAGTTCTAAAAGATATTTCTTGATATACTTTCATTGCGGGCATAGGGACGAGCCGCTTTTCCTCTTGATGCGAGGTTCATCATGCAGCTTCCCAAACTGGCCCTTTGCGCCGCCCTGGCGCTCGTCGGTCTCCTGCCCACCCCCTCGACGGCGGCGGACACGAAGATCACCGTCACCGACATCGCCGGCCGGAAGGTCGAGGTCAAAGCGCCTGTCGACAAAGTGATCCTCGGCGAGGGGCGGCAGATCTACTTCGTGGCGGCCCTGGACGGCGAGGACCCCTTCAAGCGCGTCGTCGGCTGGCGCGACGATTTCGAGAAGGCGGACCTCGACGGCTACAAGGACTACCTCGCCAAGTACCCCGACATCGCAAAGCTCCCCACCTTCGGCGGTACGAAGGAAGGCACGTTCGACATCGAGCAGGCCGTGGCGCTCGCCCCCGACGTCATGATCATGAACGTGGAGGCGAAGACCGCGACGGACGACGCGAAGCTCATCGAGAAGCTCGCCAAGGTCGGCATCCCGGTCGTCTTCGTGGACTTCCGCGACAAGCCGTTCGAGAACACCGAACCGAGCATGCGGCTGATCGGCAAGCTGTTTGGCAAGGAGGCCCGGGCGGAGGAGTTCATCGCCTTCCGCAAGGAGCAGATCGAGCGCGTCACGGAGCGCCTCGCGAAAGCCAATCCGGCAAAGCCGCTCGTGATGATGGAGCGCGCTGCCGGCTACACCGACGATTGCTGCATGTCCTTCGGCAACGAGAATTTCGGCAAGATGGTCGAGATGGCCGGCGGCATCAATCTCGCGGCCAAGATCATCCCCGGCACCTTCGGCGTCGTGAACCCGGAGCAGATCATCGCGTCCAACCCGGACCACGTGATCGCCACCGGCTCGAACTGGGAGCTGTACGTGCCCGGCGGAAAGTGGGTCGGCGTCGGCTCCGGCGCCGACAAGGCGAAGGCCCGCGCCAAGCTGGCGGATCTCATGAAGCGTCCCGCCTTTACCGGCGTGAAGGCGGTGCAGAACGGCCAGGTCCATGCCATCTGGCACCAGTTCTACAACAGCCCGTATCAGTTCGTCGCCATCCAGCAGATGGCCAAGTGGCTGCACCCGGAGCTTTTCGAGGGCCTCGACCCGGACCAGACGATGCGCA
Organism: Microvirga lenta; assembly: GCF_020532555.1. Classification (GTDB taxonomy): domain Bacteria; phylum Pseudomonadota; class Alphaproteobacteria; order Rhizobiales; family Beijerinckiaceae; genus Microvirga; species Microvirga lenta. The sequence continues at coordinate 17,433 of NZ_JAJBBR010000017.1, forward strand.
CCCTCTACGAGCGCTTCCTGCCGGTGGCCTACAAGCCGGGCTACTGGGTCTCCCTGGCGGACAAGGAATAGGTTCTTGACTCACGCGGCATCCGTTCCGGCACAGACAGGGCGCGGTGTCTACCGCGCCCTCGTGCAGCGCAAGAAGCTCCTGCTCCTCGCGCTCGCGGCCGTCCTGATCCTCTCGGTCATCGCCGATCTCGGCCTGGGGCCGGCCCGCTACGGCATGCGGGAGGTCGTGCTCGCGCTCGCCGGGTCGTCGGAGGTGTCGCACCAGGTCAGCGTCGTGATCTGGGATATCCGGATGCCGGTCGCCCTGATGGCGGTGGTGGTCGGCGCCGCCCTCTCGGCCGCGGGCGCGCAGATGCAGACGATCCTGAACAATCCGCTCGCCAGCCCCTTCACCCTCGGCATCTCGGCGGCCGCCAGCTTCGGCGCCTCGCTCGCGCTCGTGTTCGGAGTGGGCCTGCTGCCCTTCGCCATCGAATACGTGGTGTCGATCAACGCCCTGCTCATGGCCATGGGGGCGGCCCTGTTCATTCACCTGATGAGCCAGAGGCGCGGCGTCACCGTCGAGACGATCGTCCTGCTGGGCATCACCCTGGTCTTCACCTTCAACGCCCTTCTGGCGCTGGTGCAGTTTCTCGCCTCGGAGCAGGCGCTGGCGGCCGTCGTGTTCTGGACCATGGGCAGCCTCACCCGGGCGACCTGGCCGAAGCTGGCCATCACCACGGCCATCCTCGCCGTCGCCCTTCCGCTCTTCTTCCGCCGCGCCTGGGCCCTGACGGCCCTGCGCCTGGGCGAGGACAAGGCCGCGAGCTTCGGCGTGAACGTGCGCTGGCTCAGGCTCGAGACGATGCTGATCGTCAGCGTGCTCGCCGCGGTGCCCGTGGCCTTCGTCGGCACCATCGGATTCGTCGGCCTCGTCGGCCCTCACATCGCCCGCATGATGATCGGGGAGGACCAGCGCTTCTTCCTGCCGGCTTCCGCCCTCTCGGGGGCCGCGATGCTGTCGCTGACGTCCGTGATCAGCAAGTCGCTCATTCCCGGCAGCATCATTCCCATCGGCATCATCACGGCGCTGGTCGGCGTGCCGTTTCTCTTCAGCCTGATCATGACCAACCGGAGACAGGCATGGTAGCCACGTTGCAGCTCAACCAGGTCGGTGTGCGCTACGGCAAGCTGGAGGTGCTCTCGGGCATCACGACGCCGGTCATGAAGGGCGGCGAGGTGACGGCGGTGATCGGGCCGAACGCCGCTGGCAAGTCGAGCCTGTTCCGGCGCATCGCGGGGCTTCTCGGCGGGCCGGGAGACATCGCCATCGGCGGCCTCGCGGGACGGTCCGCGTCCCGGGCCGTCTGCTACATGCCACAGGACACGTCGGTGAACACCGTGCTCACCGTCTACGAATCGATCCTCCTGGCGCGCAAGCAGGGCGGAGAGCACCGGGTCAGCGACGGCGATCTCGAAGCCGTGGACGAGGTTCTCGCGGCCCTGCGGATCGAACCCATCGCCTTCAGGGGATTGTGCGAGCTCAGCGGCGGCCAGCGGCAGCTGGTGTCCCTGGCCCAGACGCTGGTGCGGCAGCCGAAGATCCTGCTCCTGGACGAGCCGACGAGCGCCCTCGATCTCCACCGCCAGGTCGAGGTGCTGGCGCTCATCCGCGCGCTGGCGCGGAAGCACGAGATCTGCGTCGTCCTGGCGGTCCACGATCTCAACCAAGTCCTGCGCGTGGCCGACCGCGTCCTGGTGATCGATGCCGGCACGATGGTGAAGTGCGGCCCCGCCGAGGCGGTCATCACGCCCGACCTTCTCCGGGACATCTACAAGGTCGACGGCCGGATCGAGCGCTGCTCCCGCCTCTGCGCCCAGGTCATCATCGACGGTCCCATCGTCCATTGACCCGATCCGGCGTCCTGCCACGGTGCGCGGATGTGAAGGAGCGCCACGCCGCCGTCATCTTGCTCGCGCTATGTTCCCGCTTTGTTCTTGACACTCGCGCCAAGCTAAGCTATATCGTTCGTGTCCGGTCCACCGAGGGGCGCGCTCGCGAGGCGTCGTGATTGTGGGACCGGACATGGTCCTGCGCCGGAGGGGAACGCACCCTCCTGCGGCAGGAGGCCCAGGCACAAGCCCTGGGGCCGGAGCGGGTCGCAGGCCCGGCCGCACCAGGCGTGCGGCGTTCGCCTGCGGCCGTTCACGGACCAGCGCCGCCTGAACGCCTGAAAAGAACCGTGCGCGAGGGGCCATCCGGCTCTTCCCTCTCCACCACCACCCTTCGAGCCGGTTCGCTCCTCGCGACCCCTCGACTGCCACAAGGCCGCGCGCCACTTTCGGCCCGCAGCCCGATTACGCGCGCCCGTTGCCATACCTTTGCGCCGGTCCTTGTGGAACGTGATGCATCTTGGGATTGGCGGGCGGAAAAAGCGTGTTGGTTCTTGACCTCCCGGCATTGATCCACCATGAGGGTTTGCAAGGTTTTTCCCCAGCCCTGGCCTTGCGCCAGGGCTTTTTCATGTGAGGCTTGAGCAATGGCGAACGTGGTTGTCGTAGGCGCCCAGTGGGGCGACGAGGGCAAGGGCAAGATCGTCGATTGGCTGTCCGAACAGGCGGACGTGGTCGTGCGGTTCCAGGGCGGGCACAATGCCGGCCATACGCTGGTCATCGGCGACAAGGTCTACAAGCTCTCGCTCCTGCCGTCCGGCGTGGTGCGCCCCAACAAGCTCTCGGTCATCGGCAACGGCGTCGTGCTCGATCCCCATGCCCTCGCGGGGGAGGTTGAGCGCCTGGCCGAGCAGGGCGTCTCCATCAGCCGGGACAACCTGCGCGTCGCCGAGAACGCCACGCTGATCCTGTCGATCCACCGCGAGCTCGACGCCCTGCGCGAAAGCGGCAGCGCCGGCACCAAGATCGGCACCACCAAGCGCGGCATCGGACCCGCCTACGAGGACAAGGCCGGGCGCCGCGCCATCCGCCTGATGGACCTTGCCGACCTGTCCTCCCTGCGGGACAAGATCGACCGGCTGCTCACGCACCACAACGCCCTTCGCCGCGGCTTCGGCCTCGAGGAATTCTCCCCCGACGCGATCTACGAGGAGCTGTCCTCCGTCGCCCCGAAGGTGCTGCCCTACATGGACGCGGTGTGGCGCCTGCTCGACGAGCAGCGCCGTTCCGGCAAGCGCATCCTGTTCGAAGGCGCCCAGGGTGCGCTGCTCGATGTGGATCACGGCACCTATCCCTTCGTCACGTCGTCCAACACCGTCGCCGGCCAGGCCGCCACGGGCTCGGGCCTCGGGCCGGGCGCCGTGGGCTACGTGCTGGGCATCGCCAAGGCCTACACGACCCGCGTGGGCGAGGGGCCTTTCCCAACGGAATTGTTCGACGAGACCGGCGAGCTGATCGGCCAGAAGGGCAAGGAATTCGGCGTCGTCACGGGCCGCAAGCGCCGCTGCGGCTGGTTCGACGCGACCCTGGTGCGCCAGACGGTCCGCACCTCGGGCATCGACGGAATCGCGCTCACCAAGCTCGACATCCTCGACGGATTCGAGACGATCAAGATCGGCGTGGGCTATCGCCTCGACGGCCAGACCATCGACTATTTCCCGGCGAGCCAGGGCGCTCAAGGACGCGTCGAGCCGATCTACGAAGAGATGGAAGGCTGGAGCGGATCGACCGCGGGAGCGCGCTCCTGGGCCGATCTGCCCGCGCAGGCGATCAAATACGTGCGCCGCGTGGAGGAGCTCATCGGTGCGCCGGTGGCCGTTCTGTCCACTTCGCCGGAGCGTGACGATACAATCCTCATGAAGAACCCGTTTGAGGGTTGACGAGGCGCCCGCTCCGGGCCATCCCAAGAGCGCAATGGCTGATTACTATCCCCTCATAGCCCGCGCTGTCGAAGGCTTGTCCGATCCGTCGCCGGAGATGCGCCGCGCCGTCTACGAGCGCGCGCGCTCCGCCCTGATCGGACAGCTGCGCACGCTCGATCCGCCCCTCACGGAAGACGAAATCCACCAGGAGCGGATTTCCCTCGACGAGGCCATCCGCCGGATCGAGTCCGAGTATGCTGCGGAGGCTCCGGCATCGAGCCCGATGCCGCAGGCAGCCGCGGCTCCGGTCCTTCGCCAGAGTGCCCGCCTGCCGTCGGACGACGTTCCCGGCCGTGCCGATGCGGGCCACCGGGGCCCGTTCCATGACGACGGGGCCGATGACGAGGCCCCCGACCACGCCTACGAGGAGGCTGCGACCGCGCGACCGCGCGTCGAGAGCCGTCCGCATCCGGGCATGCAGAACAACAAGCGCACGCGGACGATCGTTCTCGGCGCGGTTCTGGCGCTGGCGATCGCCGCCATCGCGGCCTTCGCGTTCCTCTGGCGGGACAGGCCCGAGGACCTTCCGGCCCAGACTCCCGTTGCGGCAGCGCCCCAGGAGCCGGCGCCCGACGCAGGCAAGATCAACGAGCGGGTCGGGGGAGGGCAGGCTCCGCCGGCAACGAACGCGCCGGCGGCCGACGCGCCGCGCCAGGAGATCGGCGTCGCCCAGCGCGCCGTCTTCTATGAGGAGGACCCTGCCAATCCGCAGACGCCGAAGGCCCAGGTCGGCCGTGTCGTATGGCGGCTCGAGGACGTGAATCCGGGCCAGGGGCAGGCCCTGGAAAAAGCCGTGACGGCCAATGTCGAGGTGCCGGATGCGGGCCTGAGCATGCGCATGGTCCTTCGCCGCAACCTGGATTCCACCCTGCCTGCCTCGCATACGGTCGAGCTCACCTTCACGACCCGGGCGGGCGAGAGCGGACGGGTGATTCGTGACGTCGGCCTGCTTCAGTTCAAGAACGAGGAGGCGGCCCGCGGCACCCCCATTGCCGGGCTTCCCGTGCCGGTCCGCGAGAACCTGTTCCTGATCGGGCTCTCGAACCTGCCGGGCGACATCGAGCGCAACACCGAGCTGTTCGTGCGCCGCAACTGGATCGACCTGCCCGTGCGCATGGCCTCGGGGCAGCGCGCGATCCTGAGCTTCGAAAAGGGACCCACCGGCGAGCGGGTCATGAACGAGGCCTTCACGCAGTGGCAATAAAAAAGCCGCGGCGGGTCCGCGGCTTTTTTCATGAACGTCGTCCTTCCTGGGCTCAGGCCGTGGCCTCCGCCGAGGTCTCGATCTGGGCCAGGTTCTTCTTCACCGCCTCCTGGACCTTCTCGAAGGCGCGAACCTCGATCTGGCGGACGCGCTCCCGGGAGACGCCGAACTCCGTCGACAGGTCTTCCAGGGTAATGGGATCGTCCGACAGGCGCCGGGCCTCGAAGATCCTGCGCTCGCGCGGATTGAGCACCGACAGGGCGTTCCGGAGGGCGGTGAGCCGGTTCTGGCCTTCCTCCTCCTCGACAAGGACCTGTTCCTGGCTCTGGCCCGCATCGACCAGCCAGTCCTGCCATTCTCCCTCGCCTTCCTCGCGCAGGGGCGCGTTCAGCGAGGCGTCGCCGCCGAGGCGGCGGTTCATGTCGATCACGTCCTGCTCGTTCACGCCCAGCTGGGTCGCGATCTGCTTCACCTGATCCGGGTGCAGATCGCCCTCCTCGAGGGCGGAGATGCGGCCCTTGGCCTTGCGCAGGTTGAAGAACAGCTTCTTCTGGTTTGCGGTGGTGCCCATCTTCACGAGGGACCACGAACGCAGGATGTATTCTTGAATTGCCGCCTTGATCCACCACATGGCATATGTGGCGAGGCGGAAGCCCTTGTCGGGCTCGAAGCGTTTGACGGCCTGCATCAGGCCGACATTGCCTTCGGACACGACCTCGCTGATCGGCAGGCCATAGCCGCGATAGCCCATGGCGATCTTGGCGACCAGACGCAGATGGGATGTCACGAGCTTGTGGGCGGCTTCGCGGTCTCCATGCTCGCGCCAGCGTTTGGCGAGCATGTACTCCTCATGCGGTTCCAGCATGGGGAAGCGACGAATCTCGTCGAGATAGCGCGAAAGGCCCCCTTCGTTGGCAAGCACGGGTAGCGCTGCAGCCATAGTCAATCTCCTCTTCTGGCTCCCTCTCAACCGAGGCAAGCCTGAGGCGGCCCCCTCAACCGGCTGGCCGCCCTTTTTCCTATATAAGCGGTCTCAACTTGTCCGAATAGAGGCGTTCAGGCTTCAAGACGTGGTCAACGCATGAAGAGTGCAAGGGTGCCGACCCATCCCGAATTTGCGACGCATTGACGCCGATCATTACCCGCGAAGCGCCGCGAGAAGCGCGGCCATGTCCTCGGGCAGCGGGCTCTCGAACTGCAGGAACTCCCCTGTCCGGGGATGCTCGAAACCGAGCACTGCCGCATGAAGGGCCTGTCTTCCCAAGGTTTTCAGCGCCGCCTGCTGCGTCTCCGCGAGGCGGTTGGCCTTGGTCTTGAAGCCCGAGCCGTAGACGAGGTCCCCCAGGAGCGGGTGGCCGATATGGGCCATATGCACGCGGATCTGATGGGTGCGGCCGGTCTCCAGCTCGCAGCGGACGAGGCTCGCCAGGGCCTCCTTCGGCGGCAGGGCCTCGATCAATTCATAGTGAGTGATGGCATAGCGGCCGCGTTCCTCGAGGACCACGGCGATTTTCTCCCGGTTGTGCAGGCTGCGCGCCAGGGCTGCCTCGACGGTGCCGCGCTGCCGCTCCGGAACGCCCCAGACGAGGGCCAGATAGGCGCGCTCCAGCGGGCCTGAGCGCCCGTGGTCGGCGAACTGGGCCGCGAGCCCCTGATGGGCGCGGTCGTTCTTGGCGATGACCAGGAGACCGGACGTGTCCTTGTCGAGCCGGTGCACGATGCCCGGCCGCTTCACGCCGCCGATCCCCGACAGGCTCTCCCCGCAATGGGCGATGAGGGCGTTGACCAGGGTGCCCGATTCGTGGCCCGCGGCAGGGTGCACGACGAGACCGGCCGGCTTGTCGATCACGATGAGGTCGTCGTCCTCGTATACGATCGCGAGCGCGATGGCCTCGCCGGCGGGCTCCGCCGGGACCGGCGGCGGCACCACCAGGGCGATGCGGGCGCCCGCGGCCACCTTGCGGCTCGGATCCAACGCGGGGGCGCCGTCCACGGTGACCTGGCCCTCCCGGATGAGAGCCTGAAGGCGGCTTCGGGACAGATCGCTCCAGAGCTGGGCCATCACCCGGTCGAGGCGATCGGGAGCCGTCGTGTCGTCCAGAGTCCATTCTCGCTGCGTCTCGCCGCTCACCGCATCCTCACTTGTCGCAAACCTTTTGCCGATTTTTCGGGAAAAGGACTTGAAGGGTTCCGCAAGGGTGGTTATACGAGCGGCCTCTACCGCGCTAGCTCCCTTCGTCTAGCGGTCTAGGACGTCGCCCTCTCACGGCGAAAACAGGGGTTCGAGTCCCCTAGGGAGCGCCAAGGTTTCAGGCAAATCAAGGCTTTTGTTGCCTACAGGTCTTGCCTACAGGTCGCCTCGATGGTTCGATAGCAAAGCCTATCCATGCCTATGCATGAGCCATGCCGACCAAACGCCCAACCCCCAAATCAGATACCCTCTATCTCCAACGGATCGGGTCCAGATGGTATGCCCGCGTCCCGGTTCCTAACAAGCTGAGGCCCAAGCTCGGCCCCTACCTCCGTAAGTCCCTTGAGACCTCCGACATCAGGGAGGCCAGGGAGAGGCGGTGGGAGGTTGTCTCATGGGCCAAGGCGAGGATTGCCCGCGAGGTAGGGGAGGGGGAGCGCAGAAAGCCGCTCGACCACTCAGCCGGCTACGAGACCTTCAGAGCCAAGCTGAGAGACGAGATAGGGCCTGCCTATGTGGTCAATGCCTTCGACGGGGAGGAGATGCTAAATCCCGATCTTGAGAGACTTGTCGACCAGTTGGAGGAGACAGGGGCTCCGAGGGAGCTATTCAAGGCAGTCGGGGACCATGTGCAGGGTATTCCCACTGTCTCCGAAGTCCTCGAAGACTATCTCAGCAAGAACCCAAAAGGCTCCCGGACGACAGAGGCGAACTATCGGACGGCTGTTAAGCTGTGGATTGCCTCTCATGGGAACAGGCCCCTCAGGGGGATCACCCGTAAGGTCGCCTTGAACTGGCTCAACGAGGTTGCAGAGGGCAAATCTCGGGATACAATCAAGCGTTACGTTACGGTCCTCTATAATCTGTGGCGGTGGTCACACAGAGAGATGGACGAGAGGCCAGCAAACCCATTCCATGAGTTGCAGCAGGACGCCGATGTTAAGGGTAGATCATCGGAAAGCTATGGGTTCTTCAATGATGGGGAGTTGGTTCGTGCCTTTCATGCCATCGAGAACGATGAGGAGCTAAGGGCCGTCTTTCTCGTCTCGATCTATACAGGCTTCCGTCTGGATGAGTGCATTAGGGCAGAGCGTAAAAACCTCCACGGCATCGAGTGTTATGTCCTTATGAAGGGAAAAACCGGGAACGCTGCTCGCGTTGTTCCTGTTCACCCAAGACTGAAGGACATCCATGTCCCTCCCGGTGCTAAGGCTGATGTCCTGTCCGTGCGCTTTGGACGGGCCATGAGGAAGATCAAGATGCCTAAGGGCAAGACTTTCCACTCCCTACGGAAAGCCTTCACCACCGCCCTAGAGCGAGCCGATTGCCCTGAGGCCATCGCTGCCAGATTGCTTGGCCATTCTCCTCTTGGATTGACATACAAGATCTATTCTCAGGGTCGGGAGGCCAAGCAACTTCTGCATTGGGTGGAAATGGTGAAGCATCCAGTATGAGAAGCCGTCACTGGCGGCCTTCGGGCCTGGTGGGTTAGGAGGGCCTAAGTATTAGGGGTAGCAGGGTGCGTCTTTACGTTCGCGCTATTACCCCACTAGGCAGCCTCTTGATCGGCCTGTAGCTCCCGATACTCCCCCCTCCAAGATCAGAAGTGACTGGGGGTAGGCTGTCCTCGACAGCGGCGGGGGTAAGGCTTACAGACAACACTATCTGCTTATCGTCCAAGAACTCTATTCCGAAGGCTCAGGAAGGGGCTGTGCGAGGCCGCCTGTAGTCCCAACGCCGGTATGAGGTTGGTTGATCTTGAGACCATTCGGGAGAACAGGAGAAGTGGGTTTAGCAGGCGGAGCGTCTGAATGTTCTGCCGCCATAAGCTCACCAGTCTCTCGGAGGGCCTTCCTGACTGCCTGGATGAGGGCGGAGGACGCGTATGGCTTGGGCAGAAACGGTATGCCCTCTGGCAACTCTCCAACTCCTGGCATCTTCCGGCCTGAGGTGACGATGACCTCTATGCTAGGAAAGCGCAAGTCGATGGCGCGGGCCAAGGCAAAGCCGTTCATGGTGCCTGGCATGTCCACATCGGTGAAGACGAGGCGCACGTCGTGCCGAGCTTCCAGTAGGGTCAGGGCCTCGTCTGCGTTGACGGCCTCGATGACCCGGTATCCGCCGTCTTCGGTGAGGATGTCGGATGCCAGCATCCGCACCAGGGCCTCATCTTCCACGACTAGGATAATGGTTGATCGAGAGTCGTTGCTCATCCTGTCCTCTGCGCCTCGGTGCACTCAGACTGGAGTGCCAGGGCGCTCAGGACTGGGTGGCATAAGCCAAAGCCTGCCGGAAGAAAAGCGGCGGCTGAAACCCCTTATACTGCCCAATCTCATAGCTTGATAGCGCAAAGGCGCTGCGACTTATGCGCTATGCTGAGATTGCTTATCAGTAAATGCCACCGGTAAGCGGGCGAGGTTCAGCGTGGGAAACGTTATACGTTTGTGGCTGATCTAGATACCAAGCAGAGGATAACCGACTGTTCTTGGTGGAGGCGAAGCAATCTTTAATGCGAACGTCTATGCTGCCAGGGGTATCCTAGCGGCAATGTTCTCGACTGCCGTGCAGCCTCCCATACTCCCCCCTTCCTGATACTGGTCAAAGGTAGGGGCACGATACTTTTTGATCCGCAGTCCCTTCTTATCCTCCTCCGTCACTGTGAGCTTTGCAGCTTCCCCGACGGTGGAGCGAAGGGAGACGATAGAGGACCCCTCATGTGTCATGGTGAGGACCGTATCGGGTGAGACGCCGTCAGAGAGAAGAGCCCGAGCGGCGGAGAAGAAGGGCGTCGAGGTTGCCCTACCGAGAGGACGGTCCCCAAGGTAAGCGCGAAAGTGTCCGTCGCCTATAGGCTGGACGGTGATGTTGATGGTCATTGCTACTGAGTTTCCTGATGGGATGAACAAAGCGCCCGGCGAGTGGTCCTTAACGGGGGCGTGAAAGGCACAACAGTGATCGTTGTGGCTATTGGCGTGTCTTGACGGTCTTCACGATGAGGTTGTCCCGCCGGATGTTCAGCGGGTCTCCGTCTCGGTGCCTGACGTGAAAGGCAGGGCCTTCGACATTCATGATGAGACGGGCCACTCTCGGGGTGTTGTGCTTCCAGTCCGACACTTTCACGGTGCGGACGTTCCAACACCAGTTCGGGCTATAGCCTTGGGCGATGAGACGGTCGTAATCCTCGGGGAACACCTTGGCGAGTTTGTCGCTGTTCGCGAGGGGAATGAGAAGGACCGCCTTACCGTCCCGATCAGTTGTCCTGATAGGGGTGCGAAGGGGTTTGATGGTCATTGCTCTATGAGTGTCGATTGAACGGATGCAGAAAGACAGAGGATTGAAAGATTGAGGCGAAGTGCCTGCCTCTCACGGCGGGAGAGACAGCCTGTGAAGGGGAAGACTGGCAATAGGTGGATGGGATGCACTTCAGATCCCCCTGAAGGTGCATGTAAACCTTTGAAGTAGGGAGACTTACATCAACCCTTCTTCTCCTCCTTCAATGAAGACTTCAGAGAGGAGATTGCTGAGGGGAAGAAGAGGTGGTGATCCACTCAAGGAAACATGCAAAGGGAAACTTCAGTAACCCTCAGTTCCCCCTGTAGTCCCCATGACATCATCAACCCTTCACTGCCCCTGTCCTCAGTGATGGTCTCCGTCTTTCGGCTTGGGTTAGCCGTTTTTCCTCTAAGGGTGAGTGAGAATGTCGGTGCAGTGCCGCTGCACTTTTCCTCCCCTCCTCTCTGATGGAGGGCGGCAATGAAGGTGCAGCACCACTGCACTTTTGAGGACGCCCACTGCACCGATGAAAAGTGCAGTGACTGCACCTATGGCGTCTCCTTGGAAGTGGGCCTAGCTCCGGTGTAGACGTACTGCACTCCTACCGGCTGATCTGATCCAGCCTCTCAAGAAGCCGAGCGACGCTGGTCGGGTGCCACTGTCCACCTCTCGGGGTTTCCAACCCTGCGCTGTTCAGGGCCTCCGCAATCTCTCTGAGGCTGGCGTTTGCCTCCTTCAATGGGAGGACGATGCCCTCCAGCTTTTTGGCTCTTGCATTGGCATTAACCTTCAAGACCTCATTGCGCTTCATCGTCTTGTCCCGAAGTCCCCCGAGCTTCTGCCCCCGAGCCTTCGCCTCCCTCAATGCAGCTTTGGTCCGCTTTGAGATGAAGTCCCGCTCCTGTTCCGCGAGGGCCGCATAGATGTGCAGTTGGAACTTGTCAGCATAGGGCATCGACGCGACCCGGAAGGACAGCTTGGGATCGTCCATGAGGGACGCGATGAAAGCGACCTTGCGGGACAGTCTGTCGAGCTTAGAGACGAGGAGGGTGGCTCCAGCCTTCTTGGCAAGGTCGATAGCCTTCCGAAGCTCGGGCCTGTCTCCGTTCGCTCCGCTCTCAATCTCAATGAACTCTCCGATCACCTCCCAAGGCTCTGGGGAATAGGTGTCGAGATAGAGGGCGATGTCTCTGGTCTGTGCCTCAAGGCCGAGGCCGCTCTTGCCCTGGTCCTCCGTCGAAACACGCCGATAAGTAACGTAACGGTGCATAAGCCGCTCCTCTTCAACGCGTTCGAGAAGAGTAAGGCAGTCCGTATCAAACGTCAACGTACGTTGTGAACGTAACGATACGGTAAGGGAGAGCGGAGGAACAAGCTGGAACTGCCGCCGTTGGCCGGTATGCCTCGCTACTACTGTCACATTCGACAGGGCAAGCAACTCATTCAAGATCCCGAAGGAGTTGACCTTCCCGACCTCGACGCCGCCCAGGTGCAGGCCATCCAGGGCATCCGGGACGTTCTTGCGGAAGGTGTCAGGCGTGGGGACGGTGATGGGTTAGACGATGTCCTGGTAATCACAGACGAGGCCGTCCAGGAGCTATTGACGATCCCGTTCATTGAGGCATTACCACCGCGCTTCCGTCAGCCATGACAATCCCAGCCGGGTCACTCAAGGGCGCCCGTCGTGATGCGTCAGGTAGATAGGGGCCGGGAGCCTAGCCGAGGTCGTCTAGGGTGGCCCCTCCGTACCGGAAGAGGCATGGCAACCCAGGGGGTACCGGGGGCGCGGCCCAGACGCTGCGTAGCTATGGGGTTTCAGATTTTTGCCCCAAAAAGATCCGGACCCTACGCTTAACCATAGTTGGGGATTGCTAGGGCGCACTCATCGTTAATCGCGTATTAAATGACTCTCGTCCCGAAGTAGCTACTTGAGAGTTTCCAAAGATGTTTGCCGGGGTTGACTGGGCTGTTGTCATTGCGACCTTTGTTGGTCCAATCGTTGCAGTTGGGATTACTCTCTGGGCACAAGCTCGGGACAGTCATAAGCGCAACCGCATGGAGTTATTCTCGAACATGATGCGGTCGCGCCGTAGTCCGACAGCGATTGAGTTCGTAGGATCGCTTAATCTAGTTCCGGTCCACTTCCATTCGGATCAGGCCGTTATCTCTCGGTACGCCGACCTGATGGCGATTTTCAGCGACTCGTCTTGGCGCTCAAAGGACCAAGAAGCCATCCGCCAAATCAACGAGAAAGCTGAACTCGCAATCGCTTATCTCCTGTCGGCTATGTCGAGGGTGTTGGGAGTTCCGATTGAGCAACTGGCGATCCTTCGAGGGGCGTATGCTCCACAAGGCTGGGCCGATGAGGAGCAACTGAACCGAGAAACTCGGCTATTGCTGCGTGATCTGTTGAGTGGGCACAGGTTCTTGCCAGTTCTTCCCGTTCCACACCCACCACCAAGCGACGAAGGTGAGATTTCAACAACTTCTGACGATAACGGAAGGGTTGCCCCCGGCCAGTAGGTTGCCAACAGGATTTGCCTACAGCTGACTGAAAAAACCCTGCAAAATCAGTCATTGGCTTCTGTAGGTTCGCCCTCTCACGGCGAAAACAGGGGTTCGAGTCCCCTAGGGAGCGCCATCCAACGGAAATGTCGTTGGATCGCAGAGACATCGTTCATTTTCAGGCACTTGCAACGTTCCCGATGCTACAAAACGGGTGCTACAAGTGGCCGCTCGAATGAACTATCTGAAACGTCATCCTAAAACCGGTGTCTATATCTTCCGCCGCGCGATTCCGGTGGAGCTTCGCCCTTTCTTTGGCAGGGGCCGAGAGTGGACCGAAAGTCTCAAGACGAAGAAGCTTGAGGAGGCCAAGGGGCTCGTGCTCGCGGTGGCGGCTCGCGTCGAGGGGCTGTTCCAACAGGCCCGTGAGCAGGCAGAGGCGAAGCGGGCTCAGGCTGAAGCCAACGTAAGCGTGACCGTTCCTATGATTGTTGGGCTTGTGCGGACATGGAAGGAGCACGAGCTTTCCGAGCGGGCGCAAGCCGTGATGGCTGATCCGCTCGCGCGCGCCGCGTTTGACGCTGAGGTTCAGCTATTCAACAACACCCTTGACGGTGTGGACGTGCAGGAGGACCCGAAGGCGTTCTGGGCGAACGCTGACCGGCGCGACCGTTTCCTTGACGACAAGGTTCGGGAGATCACCGTTCGCGCAGGGCTGCTCGTCACGCCAAGCCATCCAGCTTGGATGGTCCTGTACCATAAGGTTCAGGACGCATGGCGGGAGATCCTGACAAGCGAGGGGCGCTGGCGGAACTTGGAATTTGCATCGCTGCCCTCCACAGAGCCGCAGCCCTATCCGCAGTTTGGGGCCGGGGTGCCCTCAAGGCCGGCCAATCACGGGAAAGCCCTTCCGCGTCTTTCGGAAGCCCTGGAACATTGGGCAGCGGGTGGAGGCGTGCGCGGGGTGAAGAAGCCCGCCAAGGCAACGGTTCAGGAAGCGCGGGCCGCTCTCAAGCGGTTTATTGAACTTCATGGGGACCTTCCCATCGATGCGATCACCCGCGCTCATGGACGTGAATTCCGGAACGCAATTGCCAGGGTGCCAAGAAGGCTACCCACAGCACTTGCCAGTCTGCCCCTTTCGGAGCTGCTTAGTCGCGATCTGTCTGATCAGCCGAGTCGAAGCGCGAAGACGCTGAATAAAAGCTTAACCCTTCTTGGGGCGGTCCTTTCCCGCGCTGAAAGAGACGGCTATTTCGACGGCCTGCATTGGCGGAATCCATTCGAAGTGGCCTTCGCCATCGAAGGCATGGAGGACGATGGCTATGAGCCGTTCACCGAGGCGGAGCTAAATAAGCTGCTGGCGTCACCTGTCTTTGCCGCTGGAGTTCGGCCCACGCGGGGCAGGGGCTGCACGGCGAAGTGGGCTCCCCTGGTGGCGCTATTCCATGGAGCGCGACGGGGTGAGGTGCTTCAACTCTTCGTCCGAGATGTCGCGCGGGACGCTGAGACAGGAATCTGGACTTTTCAGTTCAATCGGGATGCCGACAAATCCATAAAAACCGCATCCTCAATCCGCCACACCCCGCTGCACCCCCAGATCGTGGATCTTGGCTTTCTTGACTTCGTTGAACAGCGAAGGCGGGCAGTTGGTGATGGTGGCAGCCTTTGGCCGGGGTTCGAGGATCGAGGAAAGCTGGACAGTCGTATGAACAAGTGGGGCGAATGGTTCGGGGCGTATCTGTCGGAGCACGTCGTGGATGCCCCAACGAAGGCTTTTCATTCCTTTAGGGCGACGTTCAAGCGGTTCGGGCACGCATCCCATGTGCCGGAGCCCGTCCTAGACAGGCTGGTGGGACACGTCATTTCCGGTGTTGGCGCTCAATATGGGAAGCGGAAGAATGATGTAGGGGGAAGGGACTCTGGTATTCCGCTGCCCAGGCTCGCGGAAGAGATCGCGAAGATACGCTTCAAGGGCGTCCTCTTCGATCAGATCAGGTGACCCGTGGTAGACACACTGACCCCCGAGCGCCGCAGCGCGCAAATGGCTAGGGTCCGGTCGAAGAACAGCCGCCCTGAGATGGTGGTTCGGCGCGCGCTTCATGCCCTTGGCTACCGGTATCGTCTCCACCGCAAGGATCTGCCTGGACGCCCTGACATCGTGTTCGGACCTCGGAAGAAGGTGATCTTCGTTCATGGCTGTTTCTGGCATCGGCACACCTGCAAGCTGGGGGACCGAATGCCGAAGAGCAACCTAGCGTTTTGGACTGAAAAGCTTCAGCGGAATGCGGAGCGCGACCGGGATGTGGCCGAGAAGCTTCAGGCCATAGGGTGGTCAAGCCTCGTGGTCTGGGAATGCGAAGCCCGACCAGGGCCGGCTTTGGACGCGAAGCTAAAAGATTTTCTGGATAACTGAGTTTTAACGCGACCTAACCCTGGATCGGTAATGAGGATCTGGCTCAATAGGCCGAGATAGGGAGAGCCGATGAAGTCGCTTGAGTTATTCGCTGGCGCGGGAGGTCTCGCGATGGGGGTCAGCCTCGCAGGCTTCGAACACGTTGGCGTTGTCGAGTGGGACAAGTGGTGCTGCGACACCATTCGAGAAAACCAAAAGCGGGGGCACCCGCTCGTTCAAGGCTGGCCTCTCTATCCTGGCGACGTCAGGCGCTATCTTGATGATTCAGGTGTGCCGGAAGATCTCGATCTTGTCGCCGGAGGACCGCCCTGCCAGCCGTTCTCCATGGGTGGCAAGCACCGCGCGCACGATGATAGCCGCGATATGTTCCCGGCAGCCGTGGATATTATCCGCGCTACCAGGCCAAAGGCATTCATCATCGAGAATGTGAGGGGGCTCACGCGGCCAACCTTCGCGAACTACTTCTCCTACATCCAACTCCAACTGTCCTATCCTGAGATTCAGCGAAAGAAGGATGAGCCATGGCTCGACCATCTCGCGCGTCTCGAAAAGGAGAGGACAAGCGGCGTGCTCAAGGGGCTGACCTATGATGTGGTCCCTCGTCTCGTGAATGCCGCCGACTACGGAGTTCCGCAGAAGCGCGAGCGCGTGTTTATTGTCGGCTTCCGGCATGACATTGAAGCCCGCTGGTCGTTCCCCGATGAGACGCATTCGCGAGAGGCGCTTCTGGAGGATCAGTTCGTCAATGGCAGCTATTGGGAACGCCACGAGGTCTCCAAGCGGAAGCGTCCGGAAGCCCCGGCGGGCATTTCCGACATGATCGCCCGCGCGCGCCGACGCAATGAACCAAACGAGCGGCTGCCATGGAGGACCGTTCGTGATGCGCTGGTAGGTCTCCCCGACCCGGAGAAGGGGCCGGGCATCCATCATGATCATCGATTCATCCCAGGCGCTCGCACATATCCCGGCCACACCGGGAGCCCGCTTGATCTTCCAGCCAAATCCTTGAAGGCAGGCGTCCACGGCGTCCCTGGTGGCGAGAACATGATGGTGAAGCCTGACGGGTCCGTTCGGTATTTCACGGTTCGGGAGAGCGCGAGGCTTCAGACATTTCCTGATGCCTACATCTTCCACGGAGCTTGGGGTGAGACGATGAGGCAGCTCGGGAATGCTGTTCCAGTTGTTCTCGGCCAGCTTGTGGCTTCGTCCGTTGCAGCCGGCCTAGTATCTGCGATGACCCGCCAGAACCTCGCTGCGGGGCGCGCGTGACCGAAAAGCCCTATAATCCGCTTGACACAAAGAACCTCGGCGCGAGCGTCGCTGAGGCGCTTCTTGAGCGAACTGTGCGGCCGCTTGGCGGTCTTCCTGCGTTCAATGGGGCTGGTCTATACGCCATCTATTATACTGGCGAGTTCCCAGCCTATCAGCGAATTGCGGAGCGTAACCGGGATGAGCAGTTTGGCTGGCCGATTTATGTCGGTAAGGCTGTGCCTCCCGGGGCTAGGAAGGCGCTTGCGAGCCCTACGACAGGACGGTGGCTTCACAAGCGCCTGGGGGAGCACGCTGAAACCATAGCGCAGGCCGAGAATCTTGAGCTGGAGGACTTTTACTGCAGATACCTCGTGGTGGAGGACATCTGGATACCGCTGGGTGAGAGTCTGCTGATCGCGGCGTTTTCTCCAATCTGGAACCGGCTTGTTGATGGATTCGGTAATCATGATCCCGGCGGTGGGCGGTACAATGGAATGCGTCCTCGGTGGCACGTCCTGCACCCGGGCATTGGCTGGGCAAATAAGTGCCAGCCTCGCCCCGAGACCTCGGAGTTGATCGCGTCTGAAATCGAGAGTTACTTGCGATTCACACCGGTTCCCTCAGCCCATCCACGCCTTTTGGCTCGAGAGTGAATTTAACGCATCCATGGGGACATAATCGCGGTTCGTATAGCGGCGACGCAGCGTCTCCATCCGAACTGATCAGATTTCCTTTGGCCTGGACTCCGTTGCGCCATGAGCCATGGTGATGAATTGTTGGATTTATCGTTGTCTATCCTGCGCCTAAAAGGAGACGCAGGACAGCCAGCGTGTGATAGAGGCTCAAACTTCTATTCGTGGGACGCGCTATGCTAATGGACTGGCTCTTTGACGGACGAACTGAATGCTACTCCGTCCAGACTACGATGCGCATCGGGGAATATCTTGAGCTCGTGAAGGAGGCCCACGCTGCGCGTGGCGGGCTGAGTGGGCAGCGCGACACATTGAAGACAACCACAGCAAAGCGAATTCGCGACCGCATGGTAGCGGATATAAGGAGGGGTGCGGTTCTCCCGCCTGTTGTCATTGGCGCTGTCGTGGACAACGACATATTCGCGACCTATCCGCTTGAAGGCGCTACTACACCGAGGGACATTCTGCCTGAGCCTACGCTTGGGCAACTCGCAATTATCGACGGAATGCAAAGAACAGCCGCCCTTGCTGAAGCCGCAGCGACCGACACAAGCGTGCCTGCGCGCCGAATGCGGGTTGAATTTTGGATTACCCGATCTGTCAGAACCATGGTTTATCGGATGCTGGTGCTCAACACGGGCCAGGTCCCTTGGACTCTCAGTAGGCAGCTGTCGGTGGTATTCGAGCCACTACTGAGTGAAATCAAGGAGCGGGTGCCCGACGCTATTCGGGTATTTACTCCGGATCAACCCGGGCGCCGGCTCGGACCAGCTGAGTTCAGCAGTGACGCCCTCGTTGAACTATATATTTCCTTCTCCTTGCGTAAGACGAACGTTGATACGAAGGAGGCGCTGTCCGACGAATTTTCTCGTCTCGATTTCGTGGAGAATCTTTCGGACACGAACTTCCAGCAACAATTCTATTCAACGCTGGGGCTTCTTTGCCGCCTAGATAGGTCGTTCTGTCGATTTGACCCTGGAGCGCCTGGTCGTTTCTCAAAGGGAAGAAACATCTTTGATGGGCAGCCCGCCCGGATTGGATTTGTTGTCGCAATTGCTCAGTACGTCCTTGGCAGGCCAGGGATGGATCGTAGCCATGCGGAACGGGAAGAGCGCATGGCACAAGTTGAGGCTCAAGCAAGCGCGCTTGCCGACCGGCTCGATGCAATGGACCCGCACGCTGTAGGTGAATTTCTAAAACTCGACGTGCTGTCTGAGGTGCTAGACCGCCGTGTTGGTCAAGTTGGTCGATATGAACGTGGGGTATTCTCGGATGCTTTCCAAGTTCTGCTAGATGAGAAGTTTGATCTTCCCAGCATGGAGCCTTGCTGGCGAGCAAATTGATGTCGCGGCTTATCAAAGGCGCTAATGCCACCATCTTCGCTCGCCTGGATCAGCATTGCTCGATACGTGGCCTGCATCTCAGGAACGCGGGGGCAGCTCGTTGGATCGCGTCGGAGCAAAAGCATAGACATCTGATGGCCGCATCAGTTGTGCGGGAGAGCTTGAGCTTCAGCCCAGGTCGTAAGCTGATGCGCTTGGACTTAGACGCAAGGATCTTCTTGTGCTCAATAGGGTTCGACAATTTGAATCCGGTGCCTGGTTTCGATGAACTTGAGCTCGATGCTGCCTTTCTAACTGTCATCTTGGCGGAGGCTGCTCCTCGACCTAAAGCTTCAGTCGCGCAGATTCGGGATGTTGTTGAGGTAGGAGAGCAAGGCTCCGATTATCCGTATGGTGGGCATGATCCCGACCAGATCGCAAGCCTGTTTCCAAGCATCAGAGTCTTCGAGGCTGACCCCTTATATACTCAAGAAATTTGGAATGCGTTCTTCAGAGTATGCCTAGAAGAATGCGAGATAAGTGGGTCTTGGATTGAGCCGAAGCTCATCGAGACGCTTAGGGCTGTCTGTGAGCTAGATCCGGAGAAAATCCCCTACAAGGTCCTATGTCGCTCTATCTTTGATGGGGACCCGACAAGCTTTTTCTTGGCTCTCTATCGATGCCTTGAAGCCCTCTACGCATTCTCAAGCGCCAAAAAAGTCGCTTCGTCCCTTGGGCTAATAACCCCATGGGCGGATATAGCAGCTGTACTTGAGGATCAGCTTGGCTGGCACCCGCGCGAAGAAGGTAGCCTTGAACAACTGGTCAGGATGGCGTGGGTCGGGGATCTAAAAAATGTACTCGTAACCCTAGGTGAAGATATAGAATCCCTCGATGATGATGCAATCGCTAGTAGGGCTGCTAGAAGAATATACTGGCTAAGAAATTCAATTGTTCACTACCGGCCTGCTCAGCATGCAGTTGACCTAGAAAGGTTCGATTGGAACACTCTTTGCGAGGCTATGGCCGGTATTATACTGCATATATATACAGAAGTATTCTCGGATTAGTAAAAGCGCCTTTACGGCGCTTTTTTATTGTTGCTTCTCCATGCTCACTGCAAGAAGTTTGGGTTTCGCCATTGAATAGTGTGGCCAGATAAGGTCACTGGATACCCTCGTGTCCGGATCAAGCCTGCCAGGAGGCTCCTGACGGTTTGCGAGCTGCATTAGAAAACTGACTTAACAAGCGTGGCCATATCAGATAACTTCCGATAACTGTTCTTCTCGGAAGTTTCAAAACATGAAAGCCATGGGCGTCCAGCCTCCAATTTCCAGCCCCGAGGACCATGGTGCTTGGCTGCCGGCGGAAGTTTCCGAAACCGTGCGCTCATATCAGAGGGCGGAAAAAGCTACCTCCACGATAAGGGCCTACAAATCCGATGCCCTCCTGTTCGATAGGTGGTGTCGCGCGCAGGGCCTCGGGGGCTCCATTCCATCCCTGGCTCACGTCGTTGCGGCCTTTCTCGTCCAAGAAGCGGAGCGGGGGGCAAAGGCATCGACCATAAGCCGACGCGCGGCCGCGATCCGGTATGCTCATAAACTGATGGGATCTCCTGACCCAACTGAGGGCGAGGAGGTGAGGAGCGCAATCCGTGGCATTCGACGCCGGATCGGTGCCGCCAGCCGACAGAAAGCTCCAGCAACCGCAGAGATAATCGGGGCCATGCTCTCCCACTGTCCTCCTACTTTGGCGGGCAAGAGAGACCGAGCCGTCTTGGCGCTCGGGTTCTCGGGGGCTTTCCGGCGCTCCGAGCTCGTGGCGCTTGATGTTGAGGATTTGGTGGACGACCGTGAGGGGCTGCGTGTCGTCATCCGCAAGTCGAAGACGGATCAGGAGGGGAGGGGGCATGTGATCGCCGTTCCCCACGGGCGACACATCAAGCCCGTGGCTTTGGTAAAGGAATGGCTGGCGGCCGCCGGGATTACCAGTGGTCCGCTGTTCCGGCCTGTCAGCCGCTCCGGCACCGTTCGGGGAGCCGTTCGTCTGACAGACAGGAGCGTTGCCAATCTGGTGAAGCACTACGCGGCGAAAGTGGGACTGGACGCATCCGACTTCGGCGCTCATAGCCTCCGGGCAGGATTTGTCACGACGGCGGCGGATCGAGATGTTGAGCTGACCCGCATCATGGATGTGACCCGACATAAAGATGTCCGGACAGTCACCGGATACGTGCGCCGAGCCAATCTCTTCAAAGGCCACGCCGGTTCCTCTTTCCTATAGGCGCAACGTATGGCTCGACGTAGGACATCTGGGCTCGACATGGGACCGCCGAGCTCGCCACCGAACATCTCCAAGATGAACACGGATGAGCGCGTCGAGGCTATGGCGCAATGGTTTCTCGCCAACTTCGAAGATCCGGCTCAGGAAACCCCCTACGAAAGCGCGGAGGGGGGGTATCAATGGGTTTGGGGTGGGCCTTACGACGCCCGTGAGGAATTGGGTAATGCCTTTGCGCCCATCGCCACAGATGACGAGATCGAGCGGGCGGCCAGCCTAGTCGAAGAAGAAGGGATCATGGATTGGGCTCCAAGTAGTAACCGGTTCATCGAGGAGGATGACGACAGCGGCCCTTATTATGAAAATGGGGATGAGATTTTTGCCGCGCCGAACCCAAGCGCCCCTGAGCCGGCCGAAGTCGTTCGGCGCGAATTGGATGAGCTTGAGGAGATGGTGCTCGAATGGCGCCGTGATCATCCGGGCATCGGGCATAACCGCCCTCCAGATCCAATCGAGGATAGCCTTACATTAAACGACATAGATCAAATTACGACAGGGATAGCGGAGGCGCGAAGCCAGCTCGACAACCCTTTCCCTGATCCCGACCCTCCGAAGGCTGCGGAGAGCCGGTTTCGACGGATCGCTCAGAAGATTAGGACCTACCTCGCGACTGTGGCGACCGTCACCGGCACCTTGATTATTGAGCGGTATGGCAACGTTCTTCTTGAGAAACTTGAAGCGAAGCTGACAGGTGTAGCCGACGCCATTGCGACCTGGATTTCCGCCCTTCCGCCATTCTGAAACGCACGGCCATGCGGCGGCTATCTGCTGCTGCGGGCGGTCGCTAAATATGTTGAGACTTCAAACCATCCACATCATGAAGAAATCAACGATCCTCAAGAACCGAAATCATCGAGTTGTCGCGCACATTGAGATTGATAGCCGGGGTATTCATACAATCACGGACCAGTACCATCGCGCCCTTGGGTACTTCGATCCACGTACTAATCGATCAAGTGACAGGCACCACCGCGTTATCGGGTATGGCTACCTGCTCGCGAAGCTTGTTCCTGCTGACCTGTCGGAGGAGGAGGCTGGCGTGATCAAACCCAAGAAGCCGCTTTCACCCGAGCAGACCATGCGGGCGGCTGAGAAGCGGACTCAGGTGCAGAAGCAAATCAGCAAGGCGCAGGTTCAGCACGCGGACAAGCTGCGCGATCTACGGGACAAGCTCTGAGGCGGCGCGGGGCCTACGTTTGCGTTTCTTCCGTCATTGACACCACGGGAGTCGGGATAGCCGGGTAGTCATGAGGGCGACAGCCCCAGGTAGTGGACACGGAGTCATGAGGCGAAGCCGAGCGAGGGGCAACCTCATAGTCTACTTAGTTCCATTAGTCTCTGTAGACTATGTAGACTATGAGTTTACGCTTCGCTTGAGATGCAACCCCGGCTACTTGGTGCCCCAATTCATATTGTAGTGGCAGAGGTCCAGGCGGGATTGGTAACGGGCCTTGCCCTTGAGCAGGTTGCCCTTCATGTCCTTCAAGGACCACGGGGCAAACCCAAGAGGGTTGAATTGGTTGGCGTCCGTCCCTTGCACAAGGCAGCCTGAGTTGGGCACACCGTCTTCCATGTCGACCAAAATGAACTGGCCGTGGTAATAGGTCGTGCCTTTCTTGCCACCAGGGGATTGGTCACCCTTATCTCCAATCAGCCCGAACCATTGGTTCGAGTCAGCGGTCCTCCAGACTGTCTGGAGCAGATCAAAATAATCGGCGTTGATCGTGCCCCGGTTTCGCAGGGTCTCGATCCTCGACAGGATGTTGTCGTAATTGATCAGGGTCACAGAACGCTTCCATTGCCATTCTGAAAGCCGGATGAGTTCTGCCGGTTCTGTCCAGATTTCCAGCGTCACCTTGTAGCGCGGCTGATATTTGGCCCGGACTCCATCCGGCCCATTGTCAAAAAGAGTGGCCTGCAAAAGGGTGATCGTGTCGATGTCCATCAGCTCCTTCGCTGGAGTAACGGACGTTGCTGGCGCGGGAGCACCGATACTGAGGAGGGCGCGCAGTTGTTCGGCAAAGTTAGGGTTGTTGGCGACCTGATGCAGGAACGCCTTGGGATCAAAATTCATTAAGACCAATCCTTGAGAGATAAAAGGCCGGCAGACCAAATACCGGCCAGCCGAAGGCAGACCCACGCCAGCCAACATGCCGGCGTGGGCCAAATGTCAGGACTGCGCTTCCAACGAGCATTCTTTGAGTTGGATGCAGAGACCTTCAGAGCGTGCCTCCCCATCGAGCCGTTGAAACGCCTCCTGGGGATCGACCGGCATTTCCTCATCCCCCATCAAATCACTCCAACGCGCGGCGACGATTTCGTGCCGGCCAGCAATGGCATCAGTCTTTGACTCGAAGACCCGAACGGAGCGGATCTCCTCATCGCCGTGGAAAATGAGCACATGGACCTTACGACTAGGCGTGGGCGTAGGTGACGGCGGGGGTGGCGTTTGAACCGGCGCCGGGGCTGCAGGTCCGGTCAGATCCACAACCTTTCCTTGCCATCCGCATTTCATGCAGGCGGCGTCGGCGTCGTCGCCCCAGCCGTGATCATGGTCAGGCGTGTCGCCCTCGGTGTCGGAGCCACCCGGCTCAAGCGCCGTCCAGATTTCCGCGCGAATGGCCAACTCCTCATCCGAGCCACAGCCAGGGCATTGATAACCGTGCTGGTTGCCTGGACGCGGGAAGCCTGGATTGGTCGATTGGGGATCTTGCCAAACGGTCAAGTCTCGAACCTTGCCCTTCCAATAGCATCGTGGACATTCAGCGCCGCTGGTCGGGCCGTATTCGTGGCCCTCGAAGTCTTCCCATTCGTAATCATCGCCGCCTGTGGAATAGACCTTCGACCAGGCGGGATTGCAGCGAATATGGAACTCGTCGGACTGCGCGCAGCTGGGACAGACGAACCCTTCACTATCCTTGAGGCTCATGATGGCCTCACTTTCTGCGCCGCGATAACAAGGAGCGGGCAATCCTCCTCATAGTCGAGGATCTGCTGGTCATCGTAGGCAAGATCGCCGGCCGCGACCCGCTCGATCAAATCCCAGCCTCCATCCCATTCAGCGCACATGCGGGCGAAGGAGCGCCAGTCCCGAAATTCGGCCTGGATCTCCTCACCATTGTACCGAAGGCGCAGGTGCGGATGCTCGGCCCTGATCGGCAAGGCTTGATCAACGGCTGCTGCGAGATCGGAGAGCTTCTGATGAGCCTGAGTTGGAACATCGGGCAAGCCGATTTGAAGTTGGACCTCCTCATAATCGTCAATGGTTGCACCGAGCGTTCGGTCTCCAAACTCAGAAGTTGGGCGGATCGCGATGCAGGTGCAGTCCTTAAAGGTGAAATCTGCGCGCGCAGGCGCGTCCGCCGAAACGGCGGTTTCTGTAGGCATAGCAATGTCCATTATTTGATCGTGTGGTGTCCCGCCGGATGGCTCGGACGCAGCTCATATAGGCCGATTCCACACCGGGAGACAAGCAGAAAGTCAGCTATGTCGCTGATATTTAATAGAAATTTTCGTTGTACGAAAATCCCAATTAACGGTGTCCTCGGAAGATGTGATCCCCCTGCTCCGACAGGGACAGCAACGGAGATCTCAGCCCGGATCGGAAAAGGGAGGCTTGTTCGAGCTGACGCTCCTGATCCCTGGCAGCCTTGGTGTGCCCATGGATCATAATCCGCATCTGCGCCATGCTGGTTGGGGATCTGCGCATCACGTCGGAGCAAGGCTCCCTTCATGTGCCGATTGCGGCATCGACTGTTCCGGTGGTTGTCGGCGTACCAGTCAGTAAGGCTTCGCTTGAGATCTGGTAGAGCTACAAGCAAGGTGCTACAAAGCTCAGCGAGGCAGTGTCTGAAATCGTTGTTTTTGCTCTAATTTTCCCGGTCGGTGCCGTCTCCCCTAGGGAGCGCCACGGTTTCAAGGCTTGGCCTGAGTGCAGGCCGCCTTCTCGTCCATCCCTCAAAATCGATCTGCGCACATCCGCGGCTTGCCATGGGCGAGCCCGGCGAGTTGCGTCGGACTGCGGTGAAATGGGCCAGCCGAGGGTCGAGGTCCATCGCGAGGGGACGACCTCAACGGACCGTCACGTTTTCCCGATCGAAGCTGAGCGGCACCGCGAGCAGCGCGCGGAACTTCTTGTATCCGGCCTCTCCGGGATGGAAGGCGTGCAGGAAGAGCCAGGGGGCTCCGTCCGGTCCGGTGGCGACGGAGGGGTGGCCGGGGCCGGCCCATTGTCTCGTCGACCGCAGGAGAGGGTTCGCGATCTTCCGGTAGGGCCCGAGCGGGGAGGGGGCGACAGCGACACCGGTTCCGTATTCCGGCGTCGAGAAATCGTTTCCGGAATAGAACATGTAGAACCGGCCTGAATGTTCGACGACCCAGATCCCCTCGATGAGATGGGCCTCCCAATCCTGATCGTTCTCGAGCACGACCGTCCTGTCGCCGATAAGGCAGCGGGTCTGCGGATCGAACTCCTGAGCATAAACAGGTGTGCGCAGGGCCGTGAGAATATGGTTGATGGCCTGCCGGGTGTCCTCGGCAACCTGCCCTTCCAGCAACGCGCGGAGACGCTGCCGGAACCCTGAAAAGTCGGACACGACCGCTTCGATCAGGACCTGCTGCACGAGGAAGCGCTCCATGGGTTCCAGCGTGCGCACCCAGGGCCAGATCGTCAGGGCGAGCGAGGCGGTTCTCTGGTCCTCCGGCAAGGGGAAGAGCGCTTCGGCCATCTCCGCGTGGTCGGACAGGAACGCGCTCAGCAGGCTCGGCCAGACGTCATTCGTGTCCTCCTTCCAGAACAGGAACGTTCGGCCGTCGCGGTCGACGAAGAGATGCGGATCGATCACGCCGCCGCCGACGAGCGGCGCGTCGTCGCCCTCGAAGGGCCCCTCCGGCCGGGACGATCGGGCCAGCCCGATCGCCAGGGAACCGCCCTTCGCGCGGGCCGCGAAGCAGACCAGGAACTGATCCCCGGCCATGTGCATCTCGGGAGCCCAGTAATCGCTGACATTCAACCCATCCTCGGCCCAGGACGGCTTTTTCCCTTCCGGAAAGACAAAGCCCGACAGCTCCCATCGATCCAGGGTTCTGGACCGCAGGATCGGAAACGAGTTCGGGGCGTCGTTCGAGGTCACGAAGAGATAGTACCAGTCGCCGTCGCCCGTGCGCTCGGCCGGAACTCTGGTGACGGCTGGATCGCCGTATCCGTACCAGACCTGAGGCGTGATGTTGCGGTCGAGCAGGACCCGGTAGGACGCCGTGAAGGAAGGCGGCTCTCCGCCCTGACGGTTGCGGGGGAGGCGGGTTCCGAAGGTGCGAGAGATCTTCTCGAAAAGGTCGAGGTAATCGCCCTGTTCGCGTCCTGCCATCTCGTGCCGGAGCACAACCGTGGACTCGCCCTTGGGATCGAGCCCGTGCAGCTCGAACACGGTGCCGGCACCGCTCGTCGCGATGCGGGCCTCGAAAGGGACCGTCGCCGCCGGTGCCTTGAGGATCATGCCGCGCTCCGTGCTCTCAGCCTGCTCATCTTCCATCGCGCTCCCCTCTTCGCCGTGGCTGAAGGAAACTCCGGTCCCGTTCAACCAAGATCGCCCGTGCTCCTTCACTTAACGCCGAACCCGCGTGCTTTGCTCATGGCCGTGCGAGAAGCGGGCTACGATCGCACGGCGAACTGCCGGAGCCTCGTCCGGTCCCGTCACGACGGAGCCACCGCAATGCGATCAGGATGAACACCGGCGCCGCTCAGCCGGTTCAGGGAAACACAGCCATATCGCTAAGGCGATGCCTGTATACATGACGCCGGACAGAGGAATTACTTGTGCATTGGGCGGAGGCGATGCCATCTATGCCTCCTGTTTTCTCAACAATATTCATAACCGTCGTATAGATCGGGAAGATCCCCCAATTAACATGAGTTAAGCCGAGGCGTATATTGTCGAATCATGAGGAACTACTGGCACTTCGGGCAGGTTAGAACCACTCCTTAACGCGCCGACCGCGCGATCCGTTTTAAAGAGGTCTGACTTTGATCGAGCCAGTTGAGCGGCCGCTCGAGCTTTGGGGCGGCGTCGAGTGCACTGTTGTGCAAATCGGAGACGAGTTTCGCAATCAGGTCGAAGAGACGGGCCATCTCCGGCGCCCTTCGGACCTCGATGCCATCGCGGCTCTTGGGATCAGGACGATGCGCTATCCCGTCGTGTGGGAATCCATCGCGCCCGATCATCCCGACATTTGCGACTGGAGCTGGAGCGACGAGCGTTTCGCTCGTCTGCGCGAGCTGGGCATCCGGCCGATCGCCGGCCTGGTGCATCACGGCAGCGGACCAAGATATACCAGCCTGACCGATCCGGAGTTCCCCCATCTGCTGGCCCGCCACGCGGAGCGTGTCGCGGCGCGCTATCCCTGGATCGACATGTTCACCCCGATCAATGAGCCGCTGACAACCGCCCGCTTCAGCGGTCTTTACGGTCACTGGCATCCACATGGGCGCGATTACCCGACGTTCCTGCGCTGCCTCGTCACCGAATGCCGGGCAACCGTACTGGCCATGCGCGCCATCCGCCGGATAACGCCTCATGCGCAACTGGTGCAGACGGAGGACATGGGCAAGACTTTCAGCACGCCGCATCTGCGCTACCAGGCCGACCTGGAGAACCAGCGCCGCTGGCTCAGCCTCGACCTGCTGTTCGGGCGCGTGGATCGCTCGCATCCCTGGCATGAGATCTGCCTCCGGCACGGCATTCAGGAAGAGGAGCTCGATTTCTTCCTCGAAGGTGACGGCACGCCGGACATCATCGGCATCAACCATTACAATACGAGCGAGCGCTATCTCGACGAAGCGATGGATCGCTATCCCGCGTGCTTCCATGGCGGCAATCACCTGCATCCGCTCAGTGGCGCCACACGCATCGACCACTACGCCGATGTCGAAGCGCTGCGGATGGACATTCCGCCCGAAGAGCTCGGTTTCAAGGCGCGCCTTGCGGAGGTCTGGGACCGCTACCGGCATCCCATCGTGGTCACGGAGGCGCATCACGGCTCGACCCGCGAGGAGCAGGTGCGCTGGCTCGCAGAGGTCTGGAACGGTGTTCAGGAACTCAGGGCGAGGGGCCACGACATCCGGGCCGTCACCATCTGGTCCCTGCTCGGGGCAGTGGACTGGAACTCTCTGCTCGTGGCCCGCAACGGCTTCTATGAACCCGGCGCCTTCGACATCCGCAGCGCGCAACCGCGTCGCACCGCGATCGGAAGGGCGGCCGAGTCCCTGGCGCGCACCGGCACCTTCGAGCACCCCGTGCTCGACCAGCAGGGCTGGTGGCGGCGTGACGGGCGGCATTACCATCCCCCGGCGCGCAAAGCGGCTGCGCCTCCCCGTGCCCGGCGTCCGATCCTGATCGCCGGCGCGACCGGGACCCTCGGCCGGGCTTTCGCCCGCCTCTGCGAGCAGCGCGGGCTCGACCACGTGCTCCTGACGCGCACCGAGATGGACATCACCGATCCGGCCTCCGTGGATGCCGCAGTCGCACGGCACCGTCCCTGGGCCGTCGTCAATGCAGCGGGATACGTTCGTGTCGGCGATGCCGCGCGTGAGCGGGATCTGTGCTTCAGGGCCAATGCCGCCGGGGCCGAGGCCGTTGCTCAGGCAGGCGCCCGCCTTGGGCTGCCGGTGGTCGCCTTCTCGTCTGACCGGGTCTTCGACGGCGGGCTTGGACGCCCTTACCTGGAGAGCGATCCGGTCTGCCCGGCCTGCGTGTACGGCGAGAGCAAGGCGGAGGCAGAGAGACGTGTGGCCCAGGCCCATCCCGAGGCGCTCGTCATTCGTACAAGCGCCTTCTTCGGACCGTGGGACACGTCCAACTTCGTCTACCAGGTTCTCAGCAATCTCGACGCCGGCCGGACCGTCGCTCCGACGGAGGGCATCGTCTCGCCCACCTATGTTCCCGATCTTGTTCACGCCGCCCTCGATCTCCTGGTCGACGGCGAACGCGGGATCTGGCACCTGGCGAACCAGGGCATGACCTCGTGGGCCGAACTGGCCGAGCGCATCGCGGTCGAGGCCGGGCTGCCGTGGAGGGCAGGGCCGCAGGCGGTAAAGGATGCTCCGCGGCTCACGGCCCTGTCGAGCGAGCGCGGCCTGATCCTGCCGCCCTTCGAGAAGGCCGTCTCGCGCTACTTCGACGAATGCGAGGTCGACTGGAGAGCGCAATCGTTCCTCGAGGCGGCCGAATAGCGATCCGGCGTGCGACGGGCGTGAGGGTCTAGATCCTCACGCTCCGACCTTCCCGTGTGGCGCAGGACCGACGATGGACAACCGGGGAATGCCGTCAGGAGGCTGGCTCGGTGTCGCGGAACATCTCTCGGAGGGCGCTCATGAGCATCGGCTGCGCCGGCCGGCCCTCGGCCAGCGTGAGAAAGTCGTTGATCCCGAAGCGCTGCGTTCCATGGGCCGTCTGACCGTCCTGGTGAGGACCCGCGTGCAGCCAAGTGTGCTCCACGTAAAGGCCGGGCGCATCGGTATCGAGGACGAGATGCCACCAGTCGCCCGCATTCTCGAGCGGACGGTCCGCGGTGAAGGCCAATTCACGCTTGAAGACGGGCATCTGTTCGCTCCGGTTGCTGGCCCCGCGCCATCGGAGGGGCAGGTGGAGAGTACCATGCGGAAAGACTTCGCGGGTCGGGACGGGGCGGGAATCCATGCTTTCGCCGGCTCATCGGCACACTGTCAGAGGAGACATCCATGAACCGACGCACCATCATGTAGGTGTGGTCGTGCCCGACGTGCAAACGGCTCGGGATCCATACGGAACCTGGGCCAGAACAACCCGCGCCTTTATCTATTCCATCAATGGACGCAGCGAGGAGGACACCATGAGTCGGGCTGTGAACGGCCGCCGTCCTGCTACGGTTGTGCGAGCGTGCGCCACGGAGAGGCCGGTCGGTGCGGATGCTCGCCGGACGACTGCCGCCCGTGACGGACTCTCCAGGGTCCGTCGGCGATCTGTTTCACCCGCACGGCGTTGATTGGCCATGCGACTTCAATGGAGAAGGAAGAAAGATGTTTACGCTCGAGATCGGTGGCAACCCGATTGCCATCACGGATGCGGAGGAGGCTCAGGCACGAGCCATCTTCGAAAGCGACGAGTTCAAGCAGGACTTGACTGCGATGACCAGCGAGGGGAAGCCGTTGTGGGACGGGCAGGCACACCTGAACGTCCGGCCTGCTTCGCAGGAGGAGGTGGCCGCCTTCGAAGCCCCTGATCTGGATGCCGACGACGATTTCGACGAGGACGAGGAAGAGGACGGTCTTTTCGTGACGTTCCTCGTGCCCATCGACCATGACCACGACGATGTTTCGGCCATTCCACCCCAATTGCAGAGCTAGCGGACTCGCCTGAGCCGGCAATCGTCAGGAGGCGCGCCTCGCGGTGCCGGTTCTCACCGGCCGGGTAGGCCGGAAGACGGCCTGCCCGGGGGACGCTCACCAGGTGTTTCCGGCTGCGCGCCGGACCGAAGCTCGCAGCTCCGACCGGTCGAGCAGGACTCCATAGATCGCCCCGAGCACGCCCCCGAAAAGAAGGTGATACAGGGCAGGTCCGAAGGCGGCCTGGGGCGGCGTGGTGGGGTCGGCCAGCCAAACCACGACATGCATCAGCAGCCAGGCAGCCGCGCCGAAGACGATGCCCTTGAACCAGAAGGGGCTCGGCAGAGCCGGACTTAGCACCGCAAAGAGAGGTCCCCACAGGATCGCCCCCAGCGCGAAGTGTGCGACCCAGCCCAGTCCAGGCGGCGACAGCATGATCCCGCTCATCGCCCGGACCGGATCCAGGCTCTGGGCGATGCCGGCCGACGACGCCAGAAACACGACACCGGCAGTGACTGCGGAGGCAACAAGACCCGCGATGATGCCTTTGCCGATATTGATCATGATGTCTCCACAGGGAACATTGAGGCTCCGCCGACGCGTCAGAGGCCGGACCTGGGACCCGCGTGCCACTCCTTCTCGACCTGCTCCCGGGATTTCGCGAGCCGCACCGCATCGTCGATGCCGATGATCCAGATCATTGGGACGGAGGTCTTGTTGAACTCCGAAACCGCCTCGACGTCGTTCAGGAACAGCACGTGCTCCATGACTTCGCGAACGGTCCCGAGGCGATGGTCGTCGGATGTGACCACGTCCATTCCCTTGTGGATCTTGTCGAGGTTGATCATCAATGATCTCCGGGCGCATGAGGGTGGTCGTCTGCTGGCTCAACAAACGAGCGATGGAGACGGTTCAACCGCGAAGGGCTGCCCCTGGGCCAGAACGGCCGGCAACAATCCTTTCGGCGTCCTTCGGTCCACATGAACTCAGCCGTCGGGCTGCTATGCCGGACGCGGTACGTGCCGGACGTCGTTCATCACGAAGCGGCTTTCGGGCAACGCGGGCATTCTCCCGAGGTCGATCGCAAGATCCTGCTCGGGGACACGATAGGTCGTCTCCCGCGTGAGCAGGCGGGTGATCGTCTTCATCTGCTCGATCGTGATCCACTCGCCCGGGCAGCGGTGGGTTTCCGAGTGGTCGCCGCCGCCCTGAGGGATGAATTCATAGCTGCCTATCGCCCGATCCCGGAATCTTTCCGGCCGGAAAGCATCTGCATCATTCCAGATGCGCGGGTCGCGGTTCGTGCCGTAGAGATCCATCAGGACCCAGGTTCCTTTGGCGAAGCGATAGCCTCTCCACTCGAATTCCTTCAGCACCCTTCCGCCGATGAAGGGGATGAACGGGTAGAAGCGGCGGACCTCATGCACGAAGGGTTCCAGATCGTCGTCGCTGGCTTGAAGCCGCTCCCGCCACTGGGGATTGTCATGCAGGGCCATGGCGATGAAGGTTACGAAGCGGGCATTGGCAACCGTGGGCCGCAGGACGTTGATAAGCTCGACCGCCGCAACCTTCACATCGAGGAGTTCGCCGTTCATGTCCCGGTACGAGGCGATCACGTCCGCGGCGCTTCCCTGAGGAACCCGGATGTCCTTGGCCCTGATCCGGCGGATGATGTCGCGCATCCACCGCTCCGTCCGGGCGCGCATCAGGTGCCCTCGCCAGTTGCGCGGCCCGGGAGATCCGGTTCCCTCGACCATCGCCTCGAATTCCCGGGCCCTCTGCTCGATCTCGCTCTCTTCCAGGCTGAGGCCCGCCCATTCGCAGATGGCTCCGCAGAGGGGAACGTGCGCCTCATGGAAGAGAACGACTTCGTCCATGGTCGCCCAGCGGCGAGTTCGGGCGCGCCAATGCGAAGCTGTCAGATCGGCAAGCCTCCGGAGCGCTTCAGGGCTCATGAGGGACAGGAACATCTGCTTGCGCCGACGGTGGTCCTCGCCATCCATGACCATGACGCTACCGAAATCCTGGATCAGCGTGATGGACGGCCGCGGCATGGCATAGCGCCGAGTGAACTGGTCCCGCCGGTAGAAGTGCTCCGCGGCTTCCGCTCCGACCATGCAGACGGCCTTGGTGAGCATGATCCGTGTCTCGAAAAGGTCTGACCCGTAGCGGCGGCATCGGTCGGAGATGAACGTGTAGCCCTCGGAAAAGAGCTTGAGGGTGCTGTCCAGGCTCGGATCCTTGGGAATGCTGGCCATGAGACCTCCGCTTGTGGTCCGGCGATGCGGGCCGGGGCTTGGCGACGACAAACGCATGCCTGCTCTCAAGCGATCCGGAAGCCCCAAGGTTCCGCCGGCCGATCATCGACATTCGCCGCCATATGGCTTCGGTCTCGAGGAGGTGCGGATTCGGGCCTACCGCCAGTCCGAGCCTGAGGAGTGTGCCCGATCCCGGGGTGTCGCACGGGATACTTCAACAGAAGTGGCCTGAGGCCGAACCTTCTCCTCCCGCGCGTCCTCCTGAGCATCCGCCCCCATCGACGATGAGGCGAGCCCCTCGCGATGCTCCAGAAGACTGGAGCCCATAGTCTTTCCTTTACGGAAGCATCGTAAGACTATCCCCCAGCCTGGTGGCAAAGAGAGTCAGGATGGCTCCGCCGCGCAGGGTTTTATGGGGGCATTCATGTGTTTCTTCTGCGGCCAGAACGGCAATGGCCGGCTTACGCTAGGGTCTTACGAGCATGCGGGTGCTCGCTCTGACTCGTCTGCAACTCTGTCGGCGGGCAAGGGCGCCGGCCTTGCCGGTCCGAAAAGCCCTTCGCTGCAGGCGGAGGTCTCATTCATAAACGGGTTGAGCCCGAAGGGTTCGGTGACCAACAAGGCGTTCTGGAGCCTGGACGGGCAGACCGCGCAGAAGTGGGGAGCGCCGTTCGCCGGGACAGGAGCGGTCATCACCTACACCTTCGACCCCGCATCCCAGCTGACGAAGGTGGAGAAGAATACGTTCCTCAAGGCTTTCGCCATGTGGTCGGCCGTCGCGGACATCAAGTTCGTCGAGAGCGGCACCAATGCGGATGTCCGGATCCAGCGCGGCAATGACGGGGGAGCCTGGGAGAACGGCCCGGTCTCTAATGGAAGCGGCTACCAGTTGGGCAGCCACACCGGCCAGGCCACGATATCCATGGATACGGCCGAGAACGGCTTCGATCTCTCGGGATCGTTCGACAAGTATGGCGGCTACGGGATGGGCACGGCCATCCACGAGGTCGGTCACCTGCTTGGCCTGGGACACGGAGGGCCGTACAACGGCAATGTCGACGCGTCCACACAGCAGTTCAGCGCCTACGACAACCGGATGTGGACGATCATGTCCTACATCGGCTGGACTGCGGCCGACGCCAAGTATGCCGGCAGCTATCCCGTGACCGGCACGAATTGGGGCGTCACGCAGGAGGGGATTCCTCAGAATTCGCCCCACACCATCATGATGCTGGACATCATGGCGATCCAGCAGCTTTACGGCGCCGCGAAAAACGGTCCTTTCTCGGGCGGCCAGGTCTTCGGCTTCAACAGCAACGTCAAGGGTCTGTTGCGGCAGTTCTTCGATTTCACGATCAACAAGAACCCGGTGGTCACCCTCTATAGCCAGGGCAAGGGCAATACGCTCGACCTGTCCGGCTTCTCCGAGGACTCGACGGTGAACCTCAAGGCGGGAACCTTCAGCAGCGCCGCCGGCGAGACCAACAACATTGCGATTGCCTCAGGCACAATCGTCGAGAAGGCCGTCACGGGTTCGGGTGACGATATTCTGAAAGGCAACAGCGTCGACAACGTCCTTAAATCCGGCGGCGGCGCCGACATCCTGTCGGGCTTCGGCGGCAACGACGTCCTGAGGGGAGGGGCCGGTCAGGATACGTTCGTCTTCAAGACCAAGCTGAACAGCAGGACGAATGTCGATAGGGTGGCCGACTTCAGATCAGAGGACGACGCATTCCACCTCGACAATCTCGTGTTCAAGAAACTCGGCAAGGGCTCATCCGCCAATCCCATCAAGCTGGAGGAGAGATTCTTCAGCCTGAACAAGGCGAGGGACAAGGACGACTACCTGATCTACAACAAGAAGCAGGGCGCGCTCTACTACGATGCCGACGGCTCGGGCAGAGGAGACGCGATCAAGTTCGCTACGGTGAAGAAGAACCTGGATGTGACGGCAGAGAACTTCTTCATCGTCTGAGGGCCTTGCAGGAGGGCTGCCTCCGAAATCCGGTCTTCATTTAGCCACAACGCGGACGAAACAGACGAGGAGCGGGCCGAAGCCCGCTCCTCATGACGCAGTTCCGGGTCTCGTCGGCGCTTGTCCGTGGCCCGTCCTGTGCTTGGGCGTGCTCAGCGCTGCCGGCCGGTCATGTTTCCGGGTGCTCCGCCATCCGTGCGCGTTCCGGGGTCGAGAGGGCGCGCCTCGGTCTGGCCTGCTCCGGTTTCCTTGTCGGAGCGGCGATGCCGGTCCGCGCTCTTGTCGCGGCTCTTGTTGACGCCGCCCTGATTGCTGCCTGCGTTCTGGGCCATCTCAAAAACTCCTCAAGCTTTGCCGCCGCTCGCGATGTCGGTCGACGGCGCGCGCTGCGGGTGGGAGCCGCCGCCTTGCCTCTCAAAAGCGTTTTCGCAACGGTCGACGTGGTTCTCGGCTCGCTGCTGCATGTCCTGAATGTTGTGACAGGGGTCGTTCACGTCCTGCTGGCAGAATGCGCAGATCATAGGCGTAGCCTCCATTTTGCGTGTGCTTGCGGGGCCAACGTGGTGGCGAAATCGAGGTTCCTCCCAGCATGCAAAACGGCCCGCCGAAGCGGGCCGTGGAGCGGCATACAGGGAGCCGTCAGCTGCGCTGTGTCACGCGGTCCGCGCGGGATCCTGAAGGCCGATCCTTACGACGCTTCCGCTTCTTCCAGGACGGTCTCATTCGAGCTTTGCAGGCCATCGGTCTATTCCTCTGCTTAGGGTTTGTAGCGGTCTTCCGGTTTCGGGCGGTCCGGGTCGGAGCCTCTCGAATCCTCGCGGTGATCGTTTCCGGTCAGGCTCCGGTCGCTTTGCGTCCGGTCGCCCTGCTCGTGGTGGTCGGGGCTGCTCTGGCTCGGATGCGCCGCGCTCTTCTTCACGCTTTGCTCCGCGAAGCCCTGAGCGCGGTCTTCGCCTTTGCCCGTCATGGCGTCACTCGCGCCCAGCCGCGCCTGAGCCGGCGCCCATGCCTGTCTGGCTCATGAGGGCCCTCTCGCAACGCTTGATGTGGCTTTCGGCCCTGGCTCGCATTTCGGGCGTGTCGTGGCAGGGATCGTCCACGTCCTGCTGACAGAATCGGCAGATCATCATGGCCTCCGTTTCGGCATGAACACGAGAGGCCAACGTGGAGACGGAACCCGCGGTTCCGGCGGTGCTCCGATCGGGCGGCTGCTGCCTTCAGAGGCGTGACGGTGGGGGGAGTAGGACTCGAACCTACGAAGGCTTGAAAAGCCAGCGGACTTACAACCCGCTCCCTTTGCCGCTCGGGACACCGCCCCCATCACGTCGATATGACGATACCACCGGCAGCAGGCACGCAGAGGAGGGGAAATCGGAGCATGTCCCGCAACTTCGGAGTACGGCGAAGTTCGAGCGGCAATACGAGCGGAGGAGGAAAGCGGGATAAGAACGATATTCGGGCCGCTCTCACGCAAGTGTGTGTTGCGTTTCCCGCGCCCTTTCCCTCTCCCGCATGAACGATGCAGGTCTCAGATGACGATGAAGTCGCTGTATGCCAGCTTGAGCTTCTTGGAGAGGGTCGCGAAGCGCACGGCAGCGCCGTCTCCGCTGCCGTCCGCATCGTAGTAAAGCGCGCCGTTCTTGCTGTTGTAGATGATGCGGTCGTCCGCATCGGTCGCCTTGCTGCCGATGGTGAAGAAATCCTTCTTCAGCCTTCCGTTCTTGCCGATCTTCTTGAAGACAGCGTTGTCC
This sequence comes from Microvirga lenta, assembly GCF_020532555.1. GTDB lineage: Bacteria > Pseudomonadota > Alphaproteobacteria > Rhizobiales > Beijerinckiaceae > Microvirga > Microvirga lenta. The sequence goes on from NZ_JAJBBR010000017.1 coordinate 53,834, forward strand.
AGCCGAAGGGTATCGTCCTTCACGTTGAAGTCGGTGATCTTGTCCACCTCGGACTTGCGCAGCTTCGTGTCGAACACGAAGGAATCCTTGCCCTTGCCGCCGCTCAACACGTCGGATCCGGCGCCGCCCCAAAGCTTGTCGGCGCCCCTGCTGCCCGTGATCGTGTTCTTGAGCGAGTTGCCCTTGAGGGTCATCCCCTTGCCGGTGTCCGACGCGGAGAGCATCTCCACGTTCTGCGCCAGGGCGTGGCTGACGGAGGCGACGACCTTGTCCTTCGTCCCGCCTGCGCGCGCCTCGAACACCCTGTCGCCGGAATGGTCCACGTAGTAGGTGTCGTTGGCGACGGTGCCGACGAGGAGGTCCGCTCCGGCATAGCCGCGCATGGTGTTGCCGAGCGCGTTGACGACGCTTTCCCCGGGAAGCGCATCCGCCGAGACGCCCTTGACGATGGCGAGGCCCGCCAGGAGGTGCGCCGAATCCACGACGCCGTTCACGCCCGTGCGTGCGGTGAAGCCGATGGTGGTCGTCTGGCCAGCCGCCAGCGAACCGTTCCAGGTCGCATTGTTCAGGTCGTAGACGACACCCTGCTCCCAGTTCGCCTCGCCGGCGGTCGTGGCGCCCCAGATGCTGTCGATGTTGAACTTGCTCTTGAGGAAGATGCCCCAGTCGTTGACGCTCTCGTTCGCCGTGACCGTGATCTCGCCCTGGAAGCCGCCCCACCAGGTGTTCACGATCCGGACGGTTGCGCCGACCTCTTCGCCGGGGGCTGCCGGCGTGTAGGAGGTCAGGATGGTCGGAAGGTCGACGCCCTCGCTGTCGTCGCCGAAGATGAGATCCGCACCGCCGGCGCCGTAGAGCTTGTCCGAGCCCGCGCCGCCGACGATCAGATCGTCGCCGCCGTTGCCGTAGCCGATATCGTCCCCGTCCTCGCCGAGCAGGATGTCCCGAACGTTGCCGCCGAAGAGCTGGTCGTTGCCGCCGCGGCCGTTGAGGCCGTTGACGCCCTCGTTTCCGTAGAGGCGATCGTCTCCGCGGCCGCCGATCAGGGTATCGTCCCCGTTGCTTCCGAACAGATCGAGCGGTCTCGCGGCGCTGCCCGCCGCCGCGCCGGCGCCGGGCACGGCTCCGGACGCGGAGCTGCCTTCAGCCCGGTTGGCTCCCGCGAGTTCGAGGAGCTGACGGGAGGACAGGGTCTTGCCGTCGGCGAACACGATGGCGATGTCGTTAGCGCTGGGGGCGGGAAAGTCGTTGAAGACGATGGCGTCCCCGCCTTCGTCGAGGATGATCGCGATCTTGTCGTGATTGCTCGTGGCGATGCGGTTCGCGACATCGCGCACGAAGGTGAAACCGTCGACATCCGCAAGGGTGTAGCCGGTCAGCTTGATGACGTCCTGACCGGGCTGAAAATCCCAGATCAGGTCGACGCCATCGCCCTTCTTGTAGAGATAGGTGTCGCGCCCGTCATTGCCGTAGAGATTGTCGCCGATCCCGACAGCCAACCCGCCGCTCCAGGTGAGATAGCCGTCATCCTGGCCGCCGATGATGAGGTCGTCGCCGCCTTCCCCCTGCATCTCGTCGTTGCCGAAGCCGCCATAGATGGTGTCGTTGCCGTCTCCGCCCTCGATCAGGTCGTCGTAGCTGACGCCGGGCTTCAGCTCGACAGGAGGATCCACGGGCTTCGGGTTGGTCGGTGTGGAGCCGCCCGGCGTCGGGTCGACCGCGACGGGCGTTCCCGTCAGCTGTCCCGCGAGCTTGAGGCTGAGTCCGCGTCCCTGGCCGTTGTCGCTGACGCTGGTCAGACGCAGACCGAAATGCTGCTGCAGGACGAGGTCGAGGCTCAGGGGAGCCGAGGAGGCGAGGGTGAAGGTGGTGTCCTGGATATCGTCTATGCCCATCCCCGGGGTGCCGAACTCGATACCGACATCGAACGGTCCGACGCTCTTGCCGACCTCGCCGCTCATGTTGACGTCGCCCTGAACCTCCATCACCCCGTTCGCCGCAACGGCGTATTGGCTGACATGGGAGCCGCTGACGGACAGCCCCTTGAGAAGACCTTCGTTCGAGACCTGGAAGAACAGGCCGCGCAGATCGGCCGTATCGGCCCGGTCGGAATCCCCGGAGATGATGTCCGTCACGCGAACCCGGAATGCGAGCTTGCCGTCGGCCGTCTCGGTGACGGTGATGAGGGCGCCCGGTTCGCCTTTGATGAAGAATTCGATCGACCGGAGTGACGTAGAGGACATGGCGGGACTCTATAGAAGTATAGGCCCACCAAGCGGAAGTTCCGCAGAAAGAGTCAATGCAACGCGGAGATAAACTTAGGTTAATAAAATAACTTCGATCCAGCCTCCGCCGGGTGAGAGGCAAATATTCCAGCATCTGGAAGGACTTCGCAGCAGGCCGACGCGAAATGCCGGGCTGCAATGCGCGAGCGGCATAACGCCGCGATGCCCCCTCCCGGGCCGTTTCGTGCCCGGGTTATGGATCCCGCCCCTGCGGCCGCCGCGTCAGCGGTAGAGATATTCCGGAAGCCAGAGGCCGATCTGCGGAAAGGCGTAGAACATTGCCATCGTGACGATCACGAGAAGCAGGAACGGCATCACGCCGGCAAAGATGTCGTTGATGTTCACATGGGGCGGCGAGACCCCCTTCAGGTAGAAGGGCGCCATGGCGACCGGCGGCGACAGGAACGAGGTCTGGATGTTGAGGGCGATCAGGATGCCGAAAAAGATCGGATCGACCCCGAAATTGTCGAGGAGGGGCAGGAAGATCGGCACGAAGATGACGACGATCTCCGTCCATTCCAGCGGCCAGCCGAGGATGAAGATGATCACCTGGGTCAGGATCAGGAACCAGAAGGGGGAGAGGTTCAGGCTCATGACGAAGTTCTCGATCGGCTGGTCACCGCCGAGGAAGGCGAAGATCGAGGAGAAGATGAACGAGCCGATGAAGAGCCAGCACACCATGGCGGATGTGCGGGCCGTGAGGATGACCGATTCCTTCAGCTTGCTGAAGTTCAGCGAGCGGTAGGCGAGCGCGAGCACGAGGCTGCCGAGCGCTCCGACGGCGGCGGCTTCGGTGGGCGTCGCGATGCCGAAGAAGATGGCTCCGAGAACGGAGAAGATGAGCAGCGCCAGCGGAAAGAACGAGGTGGCGAGCGCCCAGAAGACCTTGCCGAAGGAGGCTGCGCGCTTCTCCGGCGGCAGCTTCGGTGCAAGGCTCGGATTGATCATGCAGCGGACGATCACGTAGAGAATATAGAGGGTCGCAAGGAGCAGACCCGGGAACAGGGCGCCGGCATAGAGCTTGGGCACGGAGACGCCCGCCGTGGCGCCGTAGAGAATGAGCATCACGCTGGGCGGGATGAGGATGCCGAGGCAGCCGCCTGCACAGACGACGCCTGACGAGAGACGCACGTCGTAGCCCGCCCGCAGCATGGCCGGGAAGGCGAGCAGGCCCATGAGGGTCACCACCGCACCGACGATGCCGGTCGCGGTCGCGAACATGGCGCAGGTGATGAGCGTCGCGACGGCCAGGGAGCCGGGCAGGCCCCCCACCGCGATCTGGATCGCATTGAACAGACGGTCGAGAATGTTCGCCCGCTCGATGATGTAGCCCATGAACACGAAGAGCGGGATGGCGACGAGCGTGTCGTTCGTCATGACCGAGTAGGCCCGCTGCACCACGAGGGCGAAGACGATGTCGCCCATGGCCATGTATCCGAAGCCGAAGCCGAGCGCCATCAACGTGAAGGCGATCGGAAAGCCGAACATGATGAAGACGATGAACAGGCCGAGCATCAGCACGCCGAGTTCGGGATTCCCCACACCCCATGAAGCCAGCATCAGATGTCACCCCTCTTGAGACCTTCTTGTTCGGCTTGTTCGAGGACGAGTTTCTCCGTCTCCTCGACGTCGTGGAGGCGAGGGGGCCAATCGCCCCTGCGCAGGCAGGCGATGCAGCGGATCACCTCGGCGATGCCCTGGAAGAGCATGAGCACGCCGACGATCGGGATCAGCGCCTTGAACGGATAGATCGGCGGCCCGTTGGGCGAGTTCATGGAGTGCTCGTTCATGAGCCAGGACATCTGCGTGAAGGGAATGCCCGCATAGATGAAGGCCAGGATGCCCGGGAAGAAGAAGAGGAAGTAGAGGACGAGGTCCATCCAGGCCTGCCGCTTGGGCGACCACGACCGGTAGAGGAAGTCGCCGCGCACGTGGCTGTTGCGGGCCAGGGTATAGGGGCCCGCCACCATGAAGAGCAGCCCATAGAGCATGTAGCTCGCGTCGAAGGCCCATTCGGTCGGCGCCCGCATCACATAGCGCGCGAACACCTCGTAACAGACGGCGAAGGTCAGGGCGAGGATCGACCAGCTCACACCCTTTCCGATGAAGGAGTTGATGCGGTCGATGAGATAGACGAAACCCATGTGAAGCCTTACCTCGGGGTGTCTTCAGGACATGCCTCGAAGGACCGGCGCGCCCGGGTCGGTGCCGGGCGCGCCGCCCCATCTCCCGGAGCCGCCTCCCGATGAGAGGCGGCTCGCGTGCAGCGCTTCAGGTGGCCTTGAAGAAGTGGTCGTAGGCCATGTCGCGCGAGGGCTCGTTCAGGCGCTCGTAGTCGTAGGTGCGCTGCACCCACGCCCTTTGGCTGTCGATCACCTTCTTGAAGAAAGCGTCCTGCGAGAATTCGTCGATGACCTTGTTCCAGGCATCGAGCTGAGCCTGCAGCACGCTGTCCGGTGTCTTGGACACGTTGACCCCGCGGCCCCTGATCGCCTCGAGGTCCTTCGAGTAGCGGTCGAGCGCCTTCCAGGACATGTCCGCGGAGGCCGCCTCGGCGGCGTACTTGACGATCGCCTTCAGTTCAGGCGGCAGCCCATCGTACTTCGCCTTGTTGAAGATGATCTCGAAGGTCTCGCCGACCTGGTGGTAGCTCTGGAGCATGTAGTTCTTCGAGATGTCGGGGAAGCCGAGCACCAGATCCGAGGACGGATTGTTGAACTCCGCCCCGTCGATCACCCCGCGCTCCAGGGCCGGCACGATTTCGCCGCCCGCCAGAATCGTCACCGCGGCGCCGAGTTGCCGGTTCAGGTCGGCCGCAAGACCGACCGTGCGGTATTTGAGGCCCTTGAACGCATCCGCCGACGATACCTGGTTCTTGAACCAGCCGAGGGGCTGCGCCGGCATGGGACCGGAGAGAAACCCGACGATGTTCAGCTTCAGGATCTGCTGCTGCAGCTCGTTGTAGAGATCGTAGCCGCCGCCATAGTTCATCCAGGCGAGGAACGAATTGGCATTCCAGCCGAAGGACGGTCCGGTGCCGAAGAGCGCAAAGGCCTTGTTCTTGCCGTACCAATAGGCGGCCACGCCATGGCCGCCGTCGAGAATGCCGGCATGGACCGCGTCCTGCAGCTGGAACGCCGGCACGACGGCGCCGGCCGCGAGAACGTCCAGTTTCAGGCGTCCGCCCGACATGTCGTTCACGCGCTTGGCGAAATCGTTGCAGAACTCGTGGAAGATATCCCTGTTCGGCCAGGTGGACTGGAATTTCCAGGTGGCGGTCTGCGCTCGGGATACCTGCGGTGCGGCGACAGTTGCGGCGGCGCCCAGTCCCGTGACCTGCAAGAAACGACGCCGTGATTGCTTGGCTCCGCCGGAGGCGCCAGCCTCCGGAGACTTCGCTTTCGTCATAACGACCTCCCTCATGCCCCTCTGATTTCTTATGAAGGCATTATTGTTTTGAGGTCATGTTGCGGCACTTCTATAGGGAGTTCAAGCGAATTCGGACGTAGTCCTGGTCGATGACCGCAAGAGCGCTCGCTTTTACTTGCGGACCGATTGAAAATAGCCGTGACATCCGTGTCGGCAAGACAGTTTATCCCAAAGTTCTATGCCTGCCTATCGGACGACCACCGGAGACCCGAGGCAATACGCCCGAATTCCTAGGAATAATGTGTTTCGAACAGGGTCTCCGGCAACGGGACCTTAACCTCTGCCCTGTTTTTATGACGCAGCGGAAGGCAGGGGCTGAGAAGAGATGTCCATCAAATTAATGGGAGCGACGGTCTGCATCTGCATCGCCGTCCTGCTCTCCGTCATCTTCGGTCGCGATCTGCAGCGTGAGCTGACGGCGATCAGCCAGGCCGAGCAGGTCGAGGAGGCGGCCCATCTGAGGGAGCTCCTCGGACTGACGACCGTCGAACTCTCCCAGGAACGGGTGCTGACCCAGGTCGCGCTCACCCTTCGCGAACCGATCACGCCCGAGCTCCGCTCCCGTCTCGATGCGCAGCGGATCAAGTTCGATGCGGCCACGACGAAGCTCCAAGGCGCGGCAAGGGCCTCGGACCTCTTGACCCAAGGCTTTCTGGCCGGCGTGGAAGGCGCCGTGAAGAAGATCGCCGATCTCCGGCAGGAGATCGATGCCGAGGTCACCAAGACCGCCTTCAGGCGCAGCAAGGACCGGTCACGCCTTCTCGTGCCGGAAATGAAGTCCCTCACGCGCACCCTGTTCGATTACGGTGCCTATCTCGACGTTCGCGATGCGGCCGTGCCCTCTGGCGTCCTCCACGGCCTCAACGTTCAGAAACTCGCCTGGGAGATGCGCGAATACGCCAGCCAGGACCAGACCTTCTTCCTGATCGCAAGCGCGGCACGCTCCCCCATGGACGCGGTCGCCGTCGCCGAGGCAGAAATGAATTTCGGCAAGGCCGAGGAGATCTTCAACATGGTCCGCCTGTCCCTGGAGAGCACGGATGCTCCCAAGGATCAGCGCGACAGTGCGGAGGTCCTCCAGGCACAGCTCTTCGGGAGCTACCGTTCCCTGAGGGCCGGAATGCTCGAGGCGTCCGCCACGGGGTCGTTCCCCTTGAGCTTCGATGCGTTCTACGACCAGTCCAGCACTCTGCTCGAACCGGCCCTGCGCCTGTCGGAGGCCGGCGCCGCCCAGGCGGTGCAGGCCGCCGAAGGCAGCCTCGAGCACGCCCGCCGCGCCATGCTGCTGCTCATGCTCGCCGGGACGGCGACCCTCATCTGCGTCGGCGGCCTGATCTGGTTCGTGAACTTCAGGGTGTCGCGCCGCCTCGTGGTCGTGACCGGCCTCGTTCAGCGGCTCGCCAAGGGCGATCTGACGATCGATCCCCTGCGCTACAGCGGACGCGACGAGATCGGCCGCCTGGCGGAGGCCCTCCAGGTGTTCAAGGCCAATGCACAGGAGGTCGAGCACCTGCGGGCCCTGCAGGAACAGACGCGGGATCAGACCGAGGCGGAGCGGCGCACGGGGCTCCTCGCGATCGCCGACGCCCTGGAGCGCGAGGTGAACCAGGCTGTCAGCGCACTCGCCGGGGCGGCCCAGCAGGCCGAGGCGGCAACGCATACCGTTGCCGAGTCGGTGGAGGTCACGGCCAGCCAGTCGCTCTCCGCAGCCGCGGGGTCCGAGCAGAGCACCGGAAACATCGATGCGGTGGCCGTTGCCACCGAGGAGCTGACGCGCTCCTCGCTCGAGGTCACGGCTCAGATGAACCGGGCCGCCGCCGTGGCGCGGCAGGCGACCCAGATGGCGGAACGGACGAATGCCACGGTCGGCGAATTGGCCCAAACCGCGCAGCGGATCGACAATGTGGTCAAGCTGATCGCCGAGATCGCCTCCCAGACCAACCTGCTTGCGCTGAACGCCACCATCGAGGCGGCCCGCGCCGGCGAGGCTGGGCGGGGATTTGCCGTCGTGGCGAGCGAGGTGAAGGCGCTTGCCAGCCAGACCGCGCAGGCGACGGAGGACATTTCCGCCCAGATCGCCGCCATGCAGTCAACGACGGAGGAGGCGGTGACGGCCGTCGTCGGCATCGGGCGCGTGATCGGCGAGATCGACGCCATCTCGGCCTCGGTCGCCGCGGCGGCGGAGGAACAGGCGGCCTCGACGCGGCAGATCGCCGGGAATGTGGGGCAGGCCGCGGAAGGCACCCGGGAGGTGTCGCGGAACGTGGCCGGCGTCAGCGCGGCTGCCGCGACCGCGGGGGAGGCGGCGGGCCACGCAGCGGGCGCCGTCGGCCAGATCCGCGAGCAGGCGGACGCTCTCATCCTTGCCGTGGGCGGTTTCCTTTCGCGGCTCCGGGCGGCCTGACGCCGCCAGCCGTCGCACCTGCACGAGCTTCGAGCAACCCTCCCATTCTCGGCCGGCCCTGGCTGTCCGCGGCTCAGGCGTTATAGGCACATGCTCCATCATTCTCGCAGCAGGTCGCCCGAAACGTGTCCCAGCCAAGCCAGAGTCCCGCGTCTCCCCACGAGATGGATCTTGCCGACGAGCAGCTGATCGATGCGGAGGCAGACAGCGCGCCGCCACCGCCGAGCCCGCCCCAGAGCGTTGCGGAGCGCGTCCTGCTCGGCATCAGCATCGTCCTGATCGCGTTCAACCTGCGGCCGGTCTTCTCCAGCCTTTCCGTTCTCCTTCCCGAAGTCATGCAGAGCACGGGCGTGTCGCCCTCCGGCGCAAGCCTCATGACCACGCTGCCTGTGCTGTGCCTCGGCCTGTTTGCGCCCGTCGCCCCCGAACTGGCCCGTCGATACGCCGCCGAACGCACGATCCTGGCGATGCTCGTCGTCCTGGCCGTCGGCACCGCTCTGCGAGGTCTGGCTACGGTGCCGGCGCTCCTGATCGGCTCGGTCCTCGCCGGCGCGGGCATCGCCGTCGTCAACGTGCTCCTGCCGGGTCTCGTGAAGCGGGACTTCCCGACCCGCGCGGCCATGATGACGGGGCTTTATACAATGGCTCTCTGTGCCGGCGCCGCCAGCGCCGCCGGTTTCACGGTGCCTCTGGAACACGTCCTCGGCGGCTCCTGGCCTCTCGCTCTCGCTGTCTGGGCGGTGCCGGCCGTCGTCGTCGTGCTTCTTTGGGCTCCGCAGTCCCTGTTCTCCCAGCCCCATATCCGCCGGGCGCGATCTCATGGGGTGTGGCTGTGGCGCGACAGGCTCGCCTGGCAGGTCACCCTGTTCATGGGGCTGCAATCGGCGCTCGCCTATTGCGTCTTCGGGTGGCTTGCGCCGATCCTGCGGGAGCGGGGACTGGATGCGATCACCGCCGGGTTCGTCGTGTCGGTTTCGGTCCTGGTTCAGACCGGCGCCTGCCTGGTCGTGCCCTCCATCGCCGTGAGAGGGCGCGATCAGCGATTGATCAACGTGCTGCTAGTCGCCGCCGCCATGACCGGCCTTCTGGGCTGCCTCTTCGCGCCGCTTTCGACGGTGTGGATCTGGGCCGTACTTCAGGGATTCGGTCAGGGGGGACTGATTGCCGTCGCCCTGACCCTGATCATCCTGCGCTCGCCGGATGCCCATGTCGCCGCGCAGCTCTCCGGCATGGCTCAGGGCGTCGGCTATGTTCTCGCAGCGTGCGGGCCGCTGATCGTCGGATTCCTCCGCGACTGGACCGGGAGCTTCGCCTCGTCGGGCCTGTTGTTCGTTTTTCTCGGCGTCGCGGCTGCCCTCTGCGGCCTCGGAGCCGGGCGGGCGAGGCATGTGGTGGCAGCCCTGACGTCCGGGGCCTGATCGGTCAGACCCGGGCCAGAGCCTGGTTCAGGTCCTCCAGGAGATCCTCCCCGTGCTCAAGCCCGATGGAGAGGCGGACGAGGCCGTCGGAGATCCCCATCTCGGCCCGCAATTCGGGTGTGAAGCGCTGGTGCGTGGTGGTTGCGGGATGCGTGACGAGGCTCTTCGCGTCGCCGAGATTGTTCGAGATGCGGATGAGACGCAATTCGTTCATGAACCGGAAGGCACCCGCCTTGCCGCCTTGGACATCGAGGGCGATCATGGTGGAGCCTCCGCGCATCTGCCGCTTGATCAATTCCGCCTGCGGATGGTCGGGGCGCCCCGGATAGGTCAGGCGCTCGAGCTTCGGGTGATCGTGCAGGGCGTCGGCCAGGAAGCCGGCCGTCGCGGTCTGCCGCTCGACCCGGAGCGACAGGGTCTCGAGCCCCTTGAGCAGAACCCAGGCGTTGAAGGGCGAGAGGGTGGGGCCGGTCATCCGTAGGAATTGCTGCACCTTCGTCTCGATGAACTCCGCGGAGCCGAGGATCACGCCGCCCAGGCAGCGGCCCTGGCCGTCGATGTGCTTGGTGGCGGAATAGACGACGCAATCGGCCCCCAGCTCCAGGGGCTTCTGCCAGAGCGGCGTGGCGAACACGTTGTCGACGGTGAGCGTCGCGCCGGCCGCGTGGGCGATATCGGCAACCCCGGCGATATCGATGATCTCCAGGCTCGGATTCGAGGGCGTCTCCAGCAGAAAGGCCTTGGTTTCGGGCCTGACCGCAGCACGCCACCGGCCGAGGTCCGGTCCATCGACAAGGGTGCAGGCGACGCCGAAGCGGGGCAGGAGATCCTCGACCGCCCAGCGGCAGGACCCGAAGAGAGCCCGCGCCGCGACCACATGATCTCCCGCCTGCAGTTGCCCCACCATGGCGGCGGTGACGGCGGCCATGCCCGTGGCCGTGGCGGCCGCCGCCTCGGCGCCTTCCAGGGAAGCCATTCGCTGCTCGAACATGGCGACGGTCGGATTGGAGAAGCGGGTATAGCTGTATCCCGGCTCCTCGTTCAGGAACCGCCTCTCGGCGCTCTCCGCGGTCTCATAGATGAACCCTTGCGTGAGAAAGAGCGCCTCGGAGGTTTCGCCGAAGGAACTGCGCTCCTGGCCGTCGTGAACGAGGCGGGTCTCGAGATGGTAGTCGGGACATCGTGTCTTGGTCATGGAGCGAGTGTAGGATCGTTCTTTTTAAGGAACAATCGTTTTTTATGCGGGAAGCGCATCCGTCGAGGGCCAGGGACACGCTTCCCAAGACACGGGTGCTAATTGCCGATGGCAACCCCCTCGCGCCGGCTGTCGGCGCCGCCGACGAGGCCTGACGGGGTCACCACGATGGCGTGGATGCCGGAGGTCTGAGGGATCAGGCGGACCTCATGGCCCTTCGCCTCGAGCGCCGGTTTCCAGGCCTCGGCCTCCGTCCCGGCCTCCAGCTCCGTCGGGCCGTTGCGGCTGCCGAAATTCGGCAGGTCCGCCACAACCTGCGGGTCGAGCTTCCAGTCCAGCAGGCCCACCAGGGCCTTGGCGACGTAGTTGATGATCAGGCTTCCGCCCGGCGATCCCACGACGGCATAGAGCTTGTCGTTGCCGTCGAGCACGATCGTCGGAGCCATGGAGCTCCTCGGCCGCTTGCCGCCCTCCACCCGGTTCGCCACGGGCTTGCCGTCCTCCACGGGCGTGAAGGAAAAGTCGGTCAGCTCGTTGTTGAGCAGGAAGCCGCTCCTGGTCATGATCCTCGCGCCGAAGCCGTCCTCGATGGTGGTGGTCATGGAGACGGCGTTGCCGTTCCGGTCGACGATGGAGATGTGGCTGGTGCCGAATTCGATGCCCTCCGATGCGCCCCACCGGAAGGTCTTCTGGAACGGGGGATCGCCCGGCTGGGCCTTGCCCATGGACCTGTTCGGATCGACGAGGGCTGCGCGGGACTTCAGGTAGCCGGGATCGGTCAGGCCCTTGACGGGAACGCTCACGAAGGCCGGGTCGGCGATGTAGAGGGCGCGGTCCGCAAAGGCGAGGCGGCCGGCCTCGGCCATCCAATGCGCCGCCTCCGGCCCGAGCTTCAGGGCCGCCATGTCCTGGGTTTCCAGGGTCGCCATGATCTGCTGCACGGCCACCTGTCCGGAACTCGGCGGACCCATGCCGCAGATCTTGTAGCTGCGGTAGGGGCCGCAGAGGGCTGCCCGCTCCTCGACCTTGTAGTTCGCAAGGTCGTCGAGGGTCATGTCGCCCGGATTCGTGGCGTGGCCCGTCACCGTCGCCACGATATCCTGGGCGATCTCGCCCGTATAGAAAGCATCCGCTCCCTTTTCGGCGATGGTGCGCAGGGTCCGGGCGAAGGCCGGATTCCTGAGGATGGTCCCCACGGCCTTCGGCGTGCCGTCGGCCTCGTAGAAATAGGCGCGGGCGACCGGATCGTTCTGGAGGTATTTCTCCTGGGTCAGAAGGCCGTTGAGGCGGGGCGAGATGGCAAAGCCGTTCTCGGCCAGGCGAGCCGCGGGCTCGATCACATCCTTCCAGGGCAGCTTGCCCCAGTTCCGGTGCGCGGTCTCGAGCAGGCGGACCGTTCCGGGGACGCCGACCGAGCGCCCTCCGACCACGGCATCGTAGAACTTCATCGGCTTGCCGTCGGGCCCCAGGAAGCGCTCGGGCGTGGCCGCGGCGGGCGCCTTCTCGCGGCCGTCGAGGGTGGTCATGGTCGTTCCGTCCCAGAACACCAGGAACGCGCCCCCGCCGATGCCGGAACTCTGCGGCTCGACCAGGTTGAGGACGAGCTGGACGGCCACCGCCGCATCGACGGCGCTGCCGCCGGCGGCGAGAATTTCCCGTCCCGCCTGAGCCGCCAGGGGATTGGCGGCCGCGACCATGTCCTGCGTGGCTGAGCCGGCAGACTTCGCCGTGCGGCCGGTCGGCGCTTCCGGAGCCGGCGCCGCGGGTTGGGAGAAAGCGGGCGCGACAAGCGGTGCGGCCGAAAGAAAGCCAAGCCCCACGAGGCTTCGCCACAAGATTCCTTGAACTTTCATCCCTCGCTCTCCCTCTCGTCGCCGAACCTGGAACGGCCGGATTCCGGCGCCGCAATGTGCGGCAGCGAACATAGTCCTGCCGTTCTGTTCGATTATCAATCGATTCGCGGCGAGGCATAACTGAGGAGGGCAACATGAATTCTTATAATGTGTTTCGAAGTACCGGGCCCGATGGGCTCTGCTGTGCCGTACCGGAAGAGCGCTCCGTCCCCCGTTTCGTAATCGGCCCCCATTGGCAGTTCGACGGGCGCGTCGATGGTTCCGATGCCCCACTGGGCTTCGATGGGAAGGCCGCGGCAACCGGCGTTCGGTTCAACGGCTTCTATCTCTTTGCCAGCTTCCGGCGAGAGACGGCCAAGAACTAGACCTTTCTCGAATTCACCTGCGGTATGCCGGGGGCGAAGGCTGCTTGGCATACCCGATCTCGCCGAACATGCGCTTCGGGCCGGATATGGGCTCTTGATCTCCGGCGGCGCTTGCCCTCTATCATTGCTCATCCTGCGGCCGCCGCTCCCACCTTTCCGTTGAGCCCGTGAACTCCTCCCTAGCCCTCATCTGGACGATCACGGCTGCGACCACTCTCCTGCAAGGTGCCAACGGTCTTCTGCAGGCCTTGATGCCCCTGCGCATGCAGGCCGAGGGCCTGTCGATCTCGTCCATCGGCATCGTGGCGGCGGCTTACGGGCTCGGCTTTTCATCCGGCTGCTTTCTCGCCCCGTCCTTCATCCGGCATGTGGGCTACATCCGGGCCTTTGCGAGCCTCGCGGCCATCGCGGCCGTCGTCGTGCTGGGCATGACGCAAGCCCATTCGACCCTGGCCTGGGCGATTCTGCGCGGACTGACCGGCATCACCTTCGCGTGCATCTTCACGGTGACGGACGGCTGGATCAGCGCCCGCGCCGTTTCCAGCCACCGCGGCCGTATCCTGTCGATCTACATGATCTGCACCAAGATCGCGCTCATGCTCTCTCCCCTCGGGATCGGGCTCGGCAGCATCCAGGCGGACGGGCTCTTCATGGCCGTGAGCGCGGTGATGTCCCTGTCGCTTCTTCCGATCGCCGCGACGACGACCGAGGAACCTCCCGCCCCGCGTAGCGTGCGCATCCGGGTGCGGAGCCTTTTCGTGGCGGCGCCCTCGGCCGTCATCGGCGCCTTCGCGGTGGGCCTGGTCAACGGTCCGGTCATCGCCATCACGCCGGTCTTCGGTGTCAGCATCGGGCTGACGCAGGAAAAGTCGGCGGCGCTGCTGTTTGCGCTGCAGGCCGGCAGCCTGGTGATGCAGTGGCCGCTCGGATGGCTGTCCGACCGCTCGGACCGCCGCTATGTGATCGCAGGCTTGGCCGGCGGCACCAGCCTCGTTTCGATCCTCATTCTTCTGGCGAGCGCGCAAGGTGGGGAAACGCTCATCCTGCTGGGCTTTGCCGCCTGGGGCGGTCTGGCGCTCTGCATCTATTCCGTCTGCGTCGCCCATGCGTGCGATATCGTGGATCCCGGTCAGATCGTCTCCACGGTCGGCTCACTCCTGTTTTCCTGGGCCGTGGGCGTCACGATAGGCCCCCTGTTCGGGGCCTTGGCCATGGATCTGATCGGCCCCAGGGGGCTGTTCATCTATTCGGCGGTGATCTCGTTCGCCCTGATGGCATTCATCGTCGTGCGCATCAGGCTCCTGCCACGGCCTCCGGCGAAGGGCGGATTCGTGGAGATTCTGCCGACGGGCTCGGCCACGACCGTTCTCGAGACGCGGCTTGAGGCGGACGCAGCCGCCGAAGCCTCCGCGTCCACCGACCGATCCACGGAGGAACGGCCCGGCTCAGAGGAGCCGGATGCCTCCTCTCAGAGAGCGACGCCGGCCACCGCCACGGCGGATACGCCTTCGTAGCGGTTGAGGCGCGAGTCAATCATCTCGTCGATCTTGTCGTAGACCTCCGCCACCGTGAGCTGGCGGGTCTTGCGGCCGGCCTTGGCGAAGAACAGGGCCTTGTTGGCCTTGGCCGCAGCCGGGAAGAGGCGGGGCGCGCTCTGCTTCGGCTTCTCGTCCACCATAGAGATGAACTTGCCGGCCCCGTCCACGCCGAAGAAGTGGGAGAGATAGAACTCCGACCGGTTGATCTCGCGGCCGATCTTCTGCTCGATCTTCGCCCGGTCCCGCTTCTTCATCTCCGCCGCCATGAGCGCGGAAATGTAGGGGTTGCGGCGCAGGCCGAGGATGTGCTCGCGCATGGCTTCGTCCGGCACGGTGAGCTGGCCGTTGACGACCTTGACCGCTTCCGCTTCCGCGGTCAGGCCATGCTGCGCCCCGAAGGAGCGGATCACCTCGATCCAAGTGCTGGAAATGAACTGATAGAGTCCCTGCGCCGATGAGGACGACGCCTTGTTGTCGGGAATGAAGCTCGATTCCTTGTCCGCCAGGGCCATCATGTAGACGGGATCCACGCCGGTGACCTCGGAGGCGCGCAGGACGGCATCCACGATCCAGCGCGGCACGCGCATCTCCTCGAACCGCAGATAGTCTCCGGCCGAGGCCCCTGCTTCCGCAGTGTCGGCACCCTCGACCTCGGGAGCGTCCGTGAGCGGCATCAGGGAGATGATGCGGGCGCGCAGGTCGCCTTCCTCTGCGGCCGCAACCGGCACGATCGCCGCCAGCGGATCGGCGGCCGTCGCCGTCAGGGCCGGACGCTCCGCCTTGGCGAGGTCGGAATGCGACATCGCCTCGATCCCGTTCGCGTGGGCGACGGTGGTTTGCGCCTGAGGCGCGGCGAGGGAGTTGGCGTTCGCGGCAGCGGCCGGGTCGGACGCAGCGCTCACCGTCGCAATCGTCAGAAGGGCGCCCAGAGCCATGCTCGTGGTCAGGCGCAGCAGGGCCTTCTTGCCCCATGTGCTGTTGCCAGGGCGCATTGCCTGGCGCGGTTGAAACAAAAGACGGCTTTCGTCGTTATGCAGAAGAATGGCTGGCTGGCGAGCGTCGCGAGACGCTGTCAGGACTACAGTCATGCATGAACCCCCGAGAAGATCCCGCATCGCTCCCGCGAGGCGGGCGAGCGGTCGTTTTTCGTTCAAGTCAGGGACCCGTGGTGACGGCTCGGTATGTTCAGAATGGGTCAGCTTGACCTTGTCCGGGGTCATTCCACCTCCCATCGCGGCGTCCTGTCGCGCATTTTGAAACATTATCACCCGGAACTTTCTAGGCAATGCTTCATCGGCTAGGCTTCATGGCCTAGGCCGCTCAGGCTAAGCGGAAGCGCTCTGGAAGGGCTGAAATCGAATACATTCAATGGCTTGGAGAGAATTAGGTCTCGATTCGACCTCGGCCGTTCACTAACCGGCCGCGCAGGCATAGGAAGACGCGCCGCGCCTAGGACAGCGACGGCCGTCTTCTCATCGGTCTCTGCTGTCGGGGTCGCCGGGGCAGGAAAAGCCCTCTCGGGGTCTCTGAAATACCGGCCCTGCCAGCTCGGCGCCGCGGGACCGAGCGGAGGCGGCTTTGCCTTGAATTAGAGGCCGGAATGGCGCCGTTTCACTGGCGGCTTGGGAGCGGGAGAGCCCGAATGCCCTCCCGCTACAATGTCGGTTCGGCTATTGCCGCTTCACCAGGTTGCGCGCAGACCGGCATAGAAGGAGCGGCCTGCGGTGCCGTAGTCGTACACGTCCTGATACCGGGCGTCAGTCAGGTTTTCCGCCCGCGCATAGACACTGAAGGTGTCGTTGATCCGGTAATCCGCATAGACGTCGAAGCGCGCATAGGGCTGGAGCTTGTTCTGCTCGCCCGTCGAGGAGAAGCGGGTGCCGGTGAAGACCACCGACGGCTCGATGGACAATCCTGCGACGGGGGTCACGATCAGGCCGAGGCGGCCCTCGTCCCGCGGGCGCCGGGCAAGGCGCAGGTCCGTAACCTGATCGAATGCCTCAAGATGGGTATAGGTCGCCTTGACGCGCAGCCATGACGGAACGACGTCCACATCCGCCGAGAGCTCGACGCCCGACGTGGTGGCGCGGGCCACGTTCACGAAGCAGCCGAAAGCCTGGTCGGGGCGGCACTCGTCCGAGCTGGCGAAGTCGATCAGGTTGCGGAAGCGGTTGGCGAAGAACGTGGCCGACAGAAGAAGGCGATCATCGAGCAGGCGCTGATCGATGCCGACGTCGAAGCCGACCGAATGCTCCGACTCGAGCGCCGGGTTGCCGTAGCTCGGGTCGTACAGCTGGTACAGGCTCGGAGCCTTGGCGCCGGTGCCCACGCTTCCGCGGATCTTCATGCCCGTGTTCGGGACCTCGTAGGCTGCCGTGGCGCGCCAGGTGCCGAAGCGGTCGCCGTCCTCGACGTCGTCGAGACGGCCCCCGAGGGACAGATGCAGGTTCTCGAACAGGGTGAACTGATGAAGGGCATAGAGCGAGCGCGTCGTCTGCGAGGCGTCGTTCGTCTCGCGCTCGGGGGTCACGAAGGGCAGAACGTCCCGGGCGGTCGAGGTGAGGCGCTCCCGCTCCGCTTTCGCGCCGAAGGTGAGAAGGCCGAAGGCGCCGAGCTTCAGGTCGCCCTGGTACTCCGCCGCGACGCGGTCGCCAGTAAAGCCGGAATTCGACCAGTACAGCGACGGCAGGGCATAGGAGCCCACATCCCGGTAGTGCCTGTTCGTGCGGCTCGCCGAGACGAGGATCGTGTTCCGCAGCAAACCGTCCAAGGTATAGGCCGTCAGCCGGGTATGCCCCTCGAAGAGGCGCTGCTGCGACTGCGACGGCGAGTCGGGCAGACTGCCGAAGATGGCATCGTACTGTGCGCCGTTGAAGCTGCCATATCCTCCCACCTCGAGTTCCGCGTCGGGAGAGAGCGCGACAATCACGCGACCGGACGCGCCGAGGCGCTGGGCTCCATCCGCTTCGAGGGGCCAGAAGCGCGTGTTTTCGATCCTTCCGATACGGTAGCCGTAGCGGGAGAAGCCCGCCGTGTCGAAACCGGTCGTGGAGAAGGCATAGGAGACCGGGCCGGAACTGCCGGAGACGGCGGCGCGCACCGCCTTGGTGCCGTAGCTCCCGGCCTCGACGCTGGTGGTGAAGCGCGGCGCGCCCTTGCCCTTGCGGGTGATCACGTTGATCACGCCGCCCATGGCATCGGAGCCGTAGAGAGCGGATTGCGGGCCGCGCAGAACCTCGATGCGTTCGATGTCCGTCGCGACCAGATTGGCGAAGTCGAACTCGGCCGATCCCGAGGACGGATCGTTCACGCGCACGCCGTCGATGAGAACGAGGGTATGGCGCGCCTCGCCGCCGCGGATGCGCACGGACGTGGTGGCGCCGGCTCCGCCGGTCTCGACGACCGAGAGGCCCGGCACGCGGCGCAGCACGTCCGCGATGCTCTTCGGGGATTCCTTGGCGATTTCCTCACCGGTGATCACCGAGATCGCGCTGCCTGCCTGCGTGATGGCGAGCGGCGTGCGGGTTGCGGTGATGACGATGTCCGGAAGGAGCATCGGCTCCGTCACGGTTTGGGCCTGCACGGCTCCGCTGACGAGCGCGCAAAACGAGACGGAAGCCGCCAGGAGGCGGCGCGATGGCGTAAACATGGAGACCTCCTGCCCGCCCCACCGCGAGCAAAGATGGGTTGCACTCGGACATTGGCCGGTCTCCTGGCTCGCGGGTTGTGGCGCACGATCCGCCTTCCCAAATCCCGAGCTTCCGCCGCGGGGGATTCAGTGGCATGAAGGATCGCCGCTCGCCGCTTACAGTTGCGGGGGCAGCCACGGGATAGGACGAATCCGCACCGTGTTCCCGTTTCACCTCGATCGCTCGAGGCACCAACGTCGGTCCCTCTCATAGGGGGTTGCTCATCATGCCGCAACTCTGCCACAAACGAATTTCCGGTCCGCTTGCGCTCGCGGCGCTTGTGTTGCTTTTCGGCACCGGAAGCGTTCCTGCCGCGCAGAAGCCGCAGCGTGTGGTCTCGCTCAATCTCTGTACCGATCAGATGCTGCTTGCCTTGGCGGACAGGGAGCAGATCGCATCCTTGAGCCCGCTTGCCGTCGACAGGTCGCTCTCCTTCCTGGCCGACGAGGCCGAAGGCCTGCCGATGAACGAAGGGAAGGGGGAGGCGATCCTCTTCGGCGGCGCGGATCTCGTCCTCACCGGCTCCTTCGGACATTACAATCGCACGTCGCTTCTGGAGGGCCAGGGGCTTGAGGTGCTCGCTCTCGATCCTTGGCCGAGCCTGGAGCAGGGGCGGGAGCAGATCAGGACGGTCGCCCGGCGCCTGGGCCATCCCGAACGCGGCGAGGCCCTGATCGCGGACATCGACGCCGCGCTTGGGCGCACGAAGGACATCGTGCCGGACGGGCGCAGCATCCTGCACTATCAGAGAAGGGGGTGGGTGCCTGCTTCCGCGTCGCTCATGGGTGAGATCCTGCAGCATATGGGCTTCACCCTGCATCAGGACCGACTTGGGCTGAGCGGGGGCGGCGTGGCCCGGCTCGAGGAAATCGTCACCCGCCCACCCGACTACATGCTCATGGAGGACGATGCCGGGCGGGCCGTCGACAACGGCTCCGCTCTCCTCGTTCATCCCGCTCTGACGGAAAGCGTGCCGCCGGAGCGGCGCCTGTCCATGGCCGGCCGGCTGGAGATCTGTGGCGGGCCCTCGACGCCTGCCGCCATCGACGCTCTCGCGGAGGAGGTCAGGAAGAAGGTGCGGTAACCCGGAGCAGCCACTTACCGGAGCGTCAGTCGGAGAGGGGGCGCGGGCTTGAGGAGAAGCGGGCATCCGGCCGCCATGAAGACCACGGCATCGCAGGCTGCGGCCATCCGCTGGTTCAGCCGCCCCTGGGCGTCACGGAATGCGCGCCCGAGAGGGGTTTCCGGCACGAGGCCGTGGCCGACCTCGTTCGAGACGAGCACGAGAGGTCCCGCGGCTCCGGCGACCGCCCGCACGAGGTCATGCGTCCCTTGTTCCACGTCCGCCCCCGCGAGCAGAACGTTCGACAGCCAAAGCGTCAGACAATCGACCAGCACGACCCGCTCGGGAGCGGTTTCCCGGCGGATGGCCTCGGCGAGGGCGAGCGGAACCTCGCGGGTCATCCAGGAATCGTCGCGCTCGGACCGGTGGCGGGCAATGCGCTCCCGCATCTCGACGTCGAGCCCCTGGGCCGTCGCCACATAGACCCGCTGTCCGAAGGCCGTTTCGGCCAGATCTTGGGCCAGACGGCTCTTTCCCGAGCGGGCTCCGCCGAGAACGAGGGTGCGGCGAGAAACGGTCGTCATGGATCACCCGTGGCAGGATCGCGGCGGCCGGCCGTCAGGCGGTCAGGCGGCCGAGCGGCATCGCCATGTGCACGCACAGACCCTCGGTTCGCCATTCGCGCTCCAGCGTGCCGCCGAGCTGGCCGGCGATGCTTCTCTGGGCAAGCTGACTGCCGAACCCCTCGAAGCTGGGCGGCCCGAGGACCGGCGGCCCCCCGACCTCGGTCCAGTCGATCCTGACGTCGTCGCCGTCGATCCTCCACCGGATGGCAAGCTGTCCCTCCGAATTGGACAGGCAGCCATATTTGGCGGCGTTGGTGGCAAGCTCGTGCAGGACCAGGGCGAGGCTCGTGGTGGTGTTGGAGCCGACGCGCACCTCGGGACCCTCGGCGACGATCCGGCCGCCTTCCACTTGGGTGTAAGGCGCAAGGACGGACTCGATGAGCTTCTTCAGGTCGACCTCGGAGCCTCCGTGAGCGCCTGAGGCCGACACCGGCTGGACCAGTTCATGCGCCCGCGACAGGGCGCTCAGGCGTCCCCGCAGGGCATTGGCCATCTCCTTGGGATCCTTGGCCGTTCGGGCCGTCATGGAAACCATGCCGTTGGCGATGGCGAAGAGGTTCTTGACCCGGTGCGTCAGTTCCCGCGTCAGGAGCTGCTGCGCTTCCTGCGAGGCCTTCTGCTCGGTGATGTCGCTGATGATGCCGGAAAGGCTGACGGCACGAGGCCGGTCGCCGCTCCCGACGAAACGGACGGATCCGTTGGAGCGCATCCAGCGGACGCTGCCATCGGAGAGGATGGTTCGATACTCCGCCTCGTAGCGGCCGCCGGAGCCCGGGGCGGTGGCAGCCGCCATGTGCTCCTTCACGGCCTGGCGATCATCAGGATGAACCCGCTCCATGGCCTCCTCCAGGGGCATGCTGTGCAGGCCGTCGGGTGGAATGTTGAAGAGGGCGCAGGTTCCTTCGTCCCAGCTCACGGTTCCGGCGTCGAGATCGATCCTCCACGTGCCGAGCCGGGCGGCCTCGAGCGCCAGCCGGTGCTGCTCCTCCAGGGTGCGAAGGGATTCCTCCGCCTGCTTCTGGCCGTCGATGTCGGTGCAGGTGCCGAACCAGCGCGCGATCGTTCCGGACATGTCCTGGATCGGGATGCCCCGGCTGAGCATCCAGGAATAATGTCCATCCGCCCGCCTGATCCGGCATTCTCCCTCATAGGGCTGCCCCGCTTCGAGCGACGCATGCCAGCGGTCGAGGACCGTCGGGAGGTCGTCGGGGTGAACGGCGCCGGTCCATCCCTCGCCGAAGGATTGCTCCATCGTCAAACCGGTGAATTCGTGCCAGCGCCGGTTGAAGTAGTCGTGATATCCATCCGGACGGGCCGACCAGACAAGCTGCGGCAGACTTTCCGCCAGAACGGCAAACTGGCTCTCGGTCGCATTCAAGTCCACTCGCGTCCCCCTGGCATCGGTTGCCTTCCGGTCAGCTTCGTTGTTGAAGCCATAGTTCTAGGCCTTTTGGGAGCTTGGCAAGTCGTCCCGACGCAATCCGTGGCATCTCCGGGCCGGAAGTTGCCCGGGAGTAGCCCCGCGGCCCGAAAGTCATTAAGGATCGCTCCGCGTCTGGTGGTTCGCCGTTCGAGCACATAGATGCAGGGCTGCTCGTCGAAAGATCGGCGGCGTTTCCCGAGCTGAGGCTGGTTTCTTTTTTCATGAATGACATGAGCCCCAATCCGGTTTCTCCACCGGCCATTGCGTCGGCAGACGCACTCCATCCGAAGGAGCGGCGATCCCACCGCTTCGCCTGGATCGGGATGGCTGCGAGCATCCTGCTGTTCGGGGCTTCCCTCGTCGTGCTCTGGCACATTGTTTCGGAAATCGACACCAACGAACTCAAGGCGGCCTTCACGGCCGCCAGCTTCCGCCAGATCGGCCTGGCGGTGCTCTTTACCGCTGTCAGCTACGGTCTGCTGACCTGCTACGACGCCATCGCCTTGCGGCAGTTGAAGCTGCACATCCCGTATCGCACGACGGCACTCGCGTCGTTCACGAGCTATGCCGTCAGCTTCACCCTGGGGTTCCCGTTGCTGACGGCGGGAACGGTCCGCTACTGGATCTACGCCTCGAAGGGCGTCAGCGGGGCGCGGGTGGCGAGCCTCACGGTCATTGCCGGCGTGACCTTCTGGCTCGGCATGGCGCTGGTTCTGTCCTGGAGCATGATCAGGCAGGCGGACGACGTGGCCAGCCTCGTCTATACGAGCATCTGGCTCAACCAGTTCGTCGGCCTGTCCGCGGGCATTTTCGTGGTGGGCTATCTCGTCTGGGTTTCCATCAAGCGCCGGATGGTCAAGATTCAGGGCTGGAAACTCGAACTGCCGGGGTTCCGCCTCTCGATCGCACAGATCCTGATCGGAGCCGTCGATGTCTGCGCCGGAGCCGGGGTGCTCTTCGTCCTGCTGCCGGGCGGCCACAACATCAGCTTCGAAACGTTCGTGGCCGTCTATATCTTTGCCGTCATGCTGGGGGTGGCCAGTCACGCTCCGGGCGGGCTCGGCGTCTTCGAGGCCACGATCCTGCTGGCTCTCTCGAGCTATCCGCGGGAGCCGGTTCTCGGCGCCCTTCTGCTCTACCGGCTGTGCTACTACCTCGTCCCGTTCGTGGTGGCGCTGGCCCTGCTGGGTGCCTACGAGATCCGCAACCGGATGAAGATTTCGCGCGACGCCTTCAAGCCCGACGAGGAAGAAGCGCTCGCGGAATGATCGGCCCCTGGGCATCGTGGATGACACCGGCGGGCGTCTCCCCTAAATAGGGCGTGCCATTCCTTTCGGATCTTCAGCCTCCGATGAACGAACCAGACGACATGAGGGCGCAGGACGAGCCTGAGCGCGCCGGCTCCCCGGTCCGTCGTAGCGCCGTTCGCGGCGCCTTGGTCGCGAGCCTCGTGTTCGTTGCGCTCGCCGCGTTCCGGGGCCAGTGGGATGCTTGGTTGCTGGCAGCGGCCGTCGTTTCGATCTCCCTCGCGGCTACCGTCGGAGGTTCCAGACGGGGGCTTGGAGAAGGGCTTCTGGGAACCCGCAGTCGCCTCCAGTCGAGGGAGGCGCGGCGGACCGGCATCGCCGAGGCGCTTCTGGCCCATATCCCGGACCCGGTGATCCTCGTCGATCAGCGGGCTCTCGTGGTGGAGGCCAACGCGGCCGCCCGCGCGCTGCTGCCGGGCTTGAAGACCGAACATCCCTTGTCCTTCGCCCTGCGCAGTCCCGACGTGCTCGACGGCATCGACGAGGTCCTGGTTTCGGGCGCGCCGCTGCGGATCGAGTATTCGGAGCGGGTTCCGACGGAACGGACGTTCGAGGTCCATATCGGCCCGCTGAAGGGCGACCCATCCCAGATCGGGGTGCAGTCGGGCGTCGTCCTGTTCTTCCGCGACCAGACCTCGGCACGGCGCCTGGAAGCCATGCGCGCGGACTTCGTGGCCAATGCGAGCCATGAGCTGCGCACCCCCCTCGCGTCGCTTCTCGGCTTCATCGAGACCCTACAGGGGCCGGCCCGGGACGATGCCCGCGCCCGGGAGAGGTTCCTCGACATCATGCGGGGGCAGGCGCACCGCATGAAGCGCCTGATCGACGACCTCCTGTCCCTGTCGCGCATCGAGATGCGGGCCCATGTCCTTCCCACGGAGGCGGTCGACCTCATGTCCATCGTCGCGCAGATGGTCGAAACCCTCACGCCCTTGGCGAGAGACCGGGGGGTAACGATCCAGGCGCGCCTTCCCGACCGCCCCGTGCCGGTGCTGGGAGACCGCGACGAACTCCTGCGCGTCATGGAGAACCTGATCGAGAACGCGGTGAAATACGGCGAGAGCGGCGGCAGGGTCGACGTCGAGTTGGCGCCCCTCCAGCCTTCGGACGGCGAAGCGCGGCCGCAGGTGGTGCTCTCCGTCCGCGACTATGGGCCGGGCATCGCGCCGGAGCATCTGCCGCGCCTTACGGAGCGGTTCTACAGGGTCGATGTCGCGGAGAGCCGCGACAAGGGCGGCACGGGGCTCGGCCTCGCCATCGTCAAACATATCGTCAACCGCCACCGCGGAATCCTGGATATCTCGAGCGAACCCGGCCGCGGGGCCTGCTTCACGGTAACGATCCCGGAGGCGGTTCAGGGCGAGACGGCCGGTCCCCGATAAGCCGTTCTGTCAAAGACCGGAACCCGCATTCAAGATTGTTTTCCCAGACGTTGTCTTCGCGGCGTCGGGCGCCGCCCATCCAGCAGCCTCGGCCTAAGCTACGCTGATTGCTCGATTTATCGAGCTTCGCCGGCTGAACTTCATCCGCGTTGGTCACGTTGTCTTGAACGGGTGGCCGGATGCTGGCGGCGGGCGTTGTCACTGAACTGTCATCCAACTGTCGTAGACGAGACATCGGAAGATCCTAGCTGTCCCGGCGGCAACGGCATGTCCATCGATCGGTCTGCCTGCCACGCTTGTACAAACAGGGAGAAGTTTCGTGAAAATTCTGTCCTACGCCTTCGCGGCCGGCCTCGCCGTCGCCTCGTTTTCGACCGCTGCCAATGCTGCTGACATCACTGGCGCAGGCGCGACCTTTCCCTTCCCGGTCTATTCGAAATGGGCCGAGGCCTACAAGAAGGAGACGGGGAACGGCCTGAACTATCAGTCGATCGGCTCCGGTGGCGGAATCAAGCAGATCCAGGCCAAGACCGTCGATTTCGGCGCCACCGACGCCCCGATGAAGGGTGCCGATCTCGAGAAGAACGGCCTGTTCCAGTTCCCCACGGTGATGGGCGGCGTCGTTCCGGTCGTCAACGTCCAGGGCGTCGAATCCGGTCAGATCAAGCTGACGGGTGAAGTCCTGGCCGACATCTTCCGCGGCGAGATCGCCAAGTGGAACGATCCCAAGATCGCCCAGCTCAATCAGGGCGTGAAGCTCCCCGATGCGACGATCACTCCGGTCTACCGCTCCGACTCGTCGGGCACGACGAGCGTCTTCACGACCTACCTCTCGCAGGTCTCGAACGCCTGGGATTCGGAGTTCGGCGCCAACACCACCATCAGCTGGCCGGTCGGCCAGGGCGGCAAGGGCAACGAGGGCGTTGCCGCGACCGTGAAGCAGGTCCCGAACTCGATCGGCTATGTCGAGTACGCCTATGCCAAGCAGAACAACATTCCCTACGCTCTCGTCCAGAACAAGGACGGCCAGTATCCCAAGCCGGAAGACAAGTCCTTCCAGGCCGCTGCCGCCAATGCCAACTGGTCGGCTGCTCCGGGCTTCGGCATCTCCCTGACCAACCAGTCCGGCGCCGATGCTTGGCCGATCACTGCCCCGACCTTCATCCTGGTCTACAAGAACCCGGAGAAGCCGGAGCAGACCGCCGAGGTTCTGAAGTTCTTCGACTGGGCCTATAAGAACGGCGACAAGCTGGCTGCCGATCTCGACTACGTTCCGCTCCCCGACAACGTCGTGGGCCAGGTGCGCGATGCCTGGGCGAAGGAAATCAAGAACAAGTCGGGTGAGCCGGTCTACAAGATGTAATCGACCGACCGGTCAACAAGGATAGTGAGGAGCGGCGGATGACTGCTGTGTCTGATCAACTCGTCGCATCAAACGTGCAGATCGCCCGCCGCTCCTCCCACCACACTTCGGACCGTGTCTTCCGTTGGGCAAGCTACGGTTCGGCTCTGCTGGTCCTCGTCGTCCTCGCCGGCATCCTCGGCTCCATGATCTACGGCGGATGGCCGGCCTTCAGCGAATTCGGCTTCGGCTTCCTGACCTCGAGCGTCTGGAATGTCGGGCGGGACCAATACGGGGCCTGGGTCGCCATCGCCGGCACCCTTACCTCGGCTCTCATCGCCCTCGTGATCGGCGTGCCGATTTCCATCGGCATCGCGATCTTCCTCACCCAGCTCTGCCCATCCTGGCTGAGGCGGCCGGTCTCGACCACCATCGAGCTCCTGGCGGCGGTTCCGAGCATCATCTACGGCATGTGGGGCCTGTTCGTCTTCGCCCCGCTCTTCGCCCAGTTCGTCCAGATCCCGGTTTCCAACCTGGTCGAAGGGCTGCCCTTCTTCGGCACGGTCCTTTACGCCCGCGTCCCCTCGGGCGTCGGCGTGCTAACGGCGGGCATCATCCTCGCCATCATGATCATTCCGTTCATCGCCTCGATCACGCGCGACATCCTCGACCAGATCCCGACGATGCTGCGCGAGAGCGCCTATGGGGTGGGCTGCACCACCTGGGAGGTGGTCCGCTACGTCCTCCTCCCGCAGGCCGGCGTCAGCATCATCGGGGCCATCATGCTGGGGCTGGGGCGCGCCCTGGGCGAGACGATGGCCGTGACCTTCGTGATCGGCAATGCCAATCGCCTGTCCCTGTCGCTCTTCGATCCGGGTTCGACCATCGCATCCCGCATCGCCAACGAATTCAACGAGGCATCGGGCCTGCATCTCAATGCGCTGCTGGCGCTCGGATGCATCCTGTTCCTGGTGACCTTCACCGTTCTTGCCCTGGCGCGGTTCCTGATTTCCCGCGTCAAGGTCCATTGAGGAGGCTCGATCATGGATGCCACACCTCACCAGGTTTCGGCTGCGGCAGCTCCCGCCTGGGGGCGCGTCCGGCGCAGCCGGCAGACGGCGGACCGGGCCCTCAAGGTGATCAGCACGGTCTTCACCCTGCTCGGGATCGCGGTGCTGGGCTGGATCCTCGTGATGCTCATCGTCGAAGGCACCCGCGGCCTCTCCCTTGCAGTCTTCACCGAGACGACGCCGGGGCCGGGCACGGAAGGTGGCGGCATCGCCAACGCCATCGTCGGAAGCCTGGTTCTCACGTTCCTCGGCATCGTCGTCGCCACGCCCATCGGTGTCCTGGCCGGGACGTATCTCGCCGAGTATGGCCGCGGCTCCAAGCTCGCCAGCATGATCCGCTTCGTGAACGACATTCTGCTCGCCGCGCCGTCGATTCTCATCGGTCTCTTCGTCTACACCCTCATGGTGCAGCCGATGGGCGGGTATTCCGGCTGGGCCGGTGGCGTTGCGCTGGCGATCATCGCCATCCCCGTCATCGTGCGCACGACGGAGGACATGCTGCGCATCGTGCCGGGCTCCCTGCGCGAAGCGGGTGCGGCGCTCGGCGCGCCGATGTCGAAGGTGATCATACAGATCTCCTGGCGTGCGGCCCGGTCCGGCATGGTGACCGGCATCCTGCTCGCGACGGCGCGCATCGCAGGTGAAACGGCGCCGCTTCTCTTCACCGCCCTGAACAATAATTTCTGGTTCAGCCCGGACCTGATGGGCGGCGTCTCCAACCTGCCGGTCACGATCTACCAGTTCGCGCTCGCTCCTTACGAGAACTGGCGTGAACTCGCCTGGGCCGGCGCTCTCATCATTACCGTGTCGATCCTGGCGCTCTCCGTGGTGGCGCGCCTGCTCTTCAGGAAGGAACAAGCTCGATGAGCCAGATTTCCGTCTCCGCAGGCGGCGCCCTCGGAAATGCGCGCGTTGCCGATGCAAGCGCTCCCGCCCGCATCGCGGTTCGCGCGCTCAACTTCTACTACGGCGATTTCCACAGCCTGAAGCACATCTCCATGGATTTCTTCGACCGGCAGGTCACGGCCCTGATCGGCCCCTCCGGCTGCGGGAAATCCACGCTGCTTCGCACCTTCAACCGCATCTACAGCCTCTATCCGGAGCAGCGGGCCGAAGGCGAGATCCTGCTCGACGGGCAGAACATCCTCTCGTCCTCGGTCGACGTGAACGAGTTGCGGGCGCGGGTGGGCATGGTGTTCCAGAAACCGACGCCGTTTCCCATGTCGATCTACGACAATATCGCATTCGGCATCAGGCTCTATGAGAAGCTGCCCAAATCCGAACTCGACGGCCGCATCGAGGAGGCTCTTCGCAAGGCCGCCCTTTGGGACGAGGTGAAGGACAAGCTGCGCCAGTCGGGCATGGGTCTCTCCGGCGGCCAGCAGCAGCGTCTGTGCATCGCGCGCACCATCGCCCAGAAGCCCGAGGTGATCCTGCTCGACGAGCCGACCTCGGCTCTCGACCCCATTTCGACCGGCAAGATCGAAGAACTGATCGAGCAGTTGCGCTCCGAGTTCACCATCGTGATCGTCACGCACAACATGCAGCAGGCGGCGCGTATCTCTCAGTTCACGGCGTTCATGTATCTTGGCGAGCTGGTCGAGTTCGGGCCGACGAACAAGATGTTCATGAACCCGAGCAAGAAACAGACCCAGGATTACATTACGGGCCGCTTCGGTTGACCGAGGCGCTTCAAGGGAGGCTTTCCATGGCGGAGCATATCGTCAGCTCCTACGACAACGACCTGCAGGGTCTCCGGCGACGGATCACCGAGATGGGCGGCATCGCCGAGAAGATGCTCGTCGACTCCATCGCCGCCCTGGTCCGTCACGACAAGGGCTTGGCCCAGAGCGTCATCACATCCGACAGCCGCCTCGACGTGCTGCAGCGCGAGGTGGAGGAAAGCGCCATCCTGACCATCGCGCGGCGCCAGCCGCTGGCGGTCGATCTGCGCGAGACCATTTCGGCGATCCGCGTTTCGGGCGACGTCGAGCGCATCGGCGACCTGGCGAAGAACATCGCAAAGCGGGCGCTCGCCATCGGCGAGGAGTTCCAGCCGCAGAAGATCGTGCTGGGCCTGCAGCACATGAGCGATCTCGTCCTGGGACAGCTGAAGGATGTTCTCGACGCCTATGCGCAGCAGGACACGGTGCGGGCCGTCGACGTGTGGCGGCGCGACGGAGCCATCGACGCGCTCTACACGTCGCTCTTCCGCGAGCTCCTGACCTACATGATGGAGGATCCGCGCAACATCTCGTTCTGCACGCATCTCCTGTTCTGCGCCAAGAACATCGAGCGCATCGGCGACCATACCACCAACATCGCGGAGACGGTGCATTACCTCGTGCTCGGTGAGAATCTGGCGATCGACCGGCCCAAGAACGACCGTTCGATCGATGCTGCGGTCAATGTTGGAGCCTGAGGATGGGGCCTCGTGTTCTGATCGTCGAGGATGAGGAGCCCCTCACGCTCCTGTTGCGATACAACCTGGAGGCGGAAGGTTACGAGGTCGACTCCGTCGCGCGGGGCGACGAGGCGGAAATCCGCCTGCGCGAGCAGGTGCCGGACATCGTGCTTCTCGACTGGATGCTGCCGGGCCTCTCCGGAATAGAACTGTGCCGGCGCATCCGCGTCCGCCCCGAGACGGAGCGTCTCCCGGTCATCATGCTCACCGCCCGTGGCGAGGAAGGAGACCGCATCCGCGGTCTTTCCACGGGAGCGGACGACTACATCGTCAAGCCGTTCTCCGTGCCGGAACTCCTCGCCCGCGTCCGGGCGCTCCTGCGTCGCACCAAGCCGGCGCATATTGCAACCGTCCTGACGGCCGGCGACATGGAACTCGACCGCGAGACCCACCGCGTCCGGCGCAACGGCAAGGAGCTCCACCTCGGCCCGACGGAGTTTCGCCTGCTGGAATTCCTGATGCAGAGCCCGGGGCGGGTCTTCAGCCGTGAGCACCTGCTCAATGCGGTCTGGGGTCACGACGTCTATATCGACGAGCGCACCGTCGACGTGCATGTCGGGCGCTTGCGCAAGGCCATCAATCTGCCCCGGCAGCCCGATCCGATCCGAACCGTGCGCGGCGCCGGCTATTCCTTCGACGAGACATTCGCCCGCTCCGAACCGCCTCAGAACGTCAGCGCCTGAACGGGGCAGTTTCAAAAAATATAAGGCCGCGTGAGCATTCTCACGCGGCCTCTTGTTTTTATCGGTTCGGTCCTGGTCCTCGTCGCGCCTCAGGCGCGGGCGAGCTTGCGTTCACGCTTGCGGTCGGTCACCGGCTGGTAGGCGATCCGGGCGTGGTGTGTGCAGTAGGGCAGGCCCGTGATGGAGCGGGCGCCGCAGAAGCGAAATTCCGGCTTGGTCGGATCGCCCATGGGCCAGCGGCACATGGACTCGCGCAGGTCCATGATCGTCACGCGCTCGGACATGGGGATGGCCACGTCGTCTCCGGCGAGGATTTCGGGCTCCTCCTCGATCAGCGGAGGCTGCGGGAGGGGGGCCACCACCACGTTGCTGCGATCGGGAAGTGCGATCGGAGCAGGCGCGCTGGGCGCGCGAGCGGCCTTGCGCGGACGCTGGGCGGTCGACGCGGCCTTGTCCTTGGCGCGCCCCGACAGGCCGAGGCGGTGAACCTTGCCGATCACCGCGTTGCGGGTCACGTTTCCAAGTTCTGCCGCGATTTGGCTCGCACTCAAGCCGTCGGACCAGAGCTTCTTCAGAAGCTCGACCCTCTCATCCGTCCAAGTAACGCCCGCATCTATCATTTCTTTTCCCGCCTCCATCGGGGCCGTCCGGTTCAGGGCCGAATCCGTTATGCATCGCGGACAGAGTTTTTGTGTCCGACCGCGTTGCTGGGATCGCTCCTGAGGGTGAAAACCGCCGCACGAAACGTCGTATTCGACGGCTCTGAAGTTACTAGATGGGTGGACTCGGGCGCAAGAGTCCCCGAACAGGCCCTGTCGTTTTCCCCAGGGAACTCACCCCGGGGCCGTTTCCCGCGTGATGTCTCGCATCATTTCTCTTGAATTGACAGGGTCTTCGGCCTCGTTAGAATCCGTTCCCGTGCCGCCCCGCTTGGGCGGCGCTTTCTTTTTCCGGGCCCCAGGGTGCGACCTTGGGTCCCTCAAGGCGGAGACGACCCCGTGACATCGCCATTGCTGCAAACCTATGCACGCGCCGATATTTCCTTCGAAAAGGGGGAGGGCCCCTGGCTTTTCGGCCGAGATGGCGAGCGATATCTGGATTTCGGGGCCGGCATCGCCGTCAATGCCCTCGGCCATGCCCATCCCCATCTGGTGAAGGCCCTGACCGAGCAGGCCTCCAAGCTCTGGCACACCTCGAACCTCTATCAGATCCCCGAGGGCGAGCGGCTGGCTAAGCGCCTGGTGGAAAACACTTTTGCCGACGTGGTCTTCTTCTCCAACTCGGGGGCCGAGGCCAACGAGGCGGCCATCAAGATGGCCAGGAAGCACCATGCCTCCAAGGGGCATCCCGAGCGCTTCCGCATCGTCACCTTCGAGGGCGCCTTCCATGGCCGGACCCTCGCCACCATCGCGGCGGGCGGCCAGGCCAAGTATCTGGAGGGCTTCGGCCCGAAGGTGGAGGGCTTCGATCAGGTGCCCTTCGACGACCTCGAGGCGCTGAAGGCCGCCATCGGGCCCGAGACGGCCGCTCTCATGATCGAGCCGATCCAGGGCGAGGGCGGCATCCGGCCGGTCCCGAACGCATTCCTGCGGGAGCTGCGCAATCTGTGCGACGCCAACGGCCTTCTTCTGATCTTCGACGAGATCCAGACCGGCGTCGGCCGCACGGGCAAGCTTTTCGCCTATGAGTGGACCGGGGTGACCCCCGACATCATGACCGTCGCCAAGGGCATCGGCGGAGGCTTCCCCATGGGCGCCTGCCTCGCCACGGCCGAGGCGGCGAGCGGCATGACCGTGGGTTCCCACGGAACCACCTTCGGCGGCAATCCCCTGGCCATGGCCGTCGGGAATGCGGTGCTGGACGTGATCCTGGAGCCGGGCTTCCTGGAGAGGGTGGAGCGCATGGGCCTTCTGCTCAGGCAGCGCTTGGCCGAACTCAAGGACCGTCACCCGGCCGTCATTGCCGAGGTGCGGGGCTCGGGCCTCATGATGGGGCTGCGCACCCATGTGCCGAACACCGATTTCATTGCCGCCGCGCGCGCCCAGAAAATCATCCTGATCGCGGCGGGCGACAACGTCACCCGTCTCCTGCCGCCGCTGATCGTCACCGATGCCGACGTCGCGGAGGCGATGAACCGTCTCGATGCGGCCTGCGCAGCCATCGAGGCCGATCTGAAAGCCACCGCTCAGCGGGGAGCCGCCGAATGAAGACCCGTCACTTTCTCGATCTCAGCGACCTCTCCGGTGCGGAGATCCGCCACGTCCTGAACGTCGGAGCCGCGATCAAGGGCCGCCGCCGCCGGGGCGAGCGGGCCAAGGACCGTCCCCTCGAGGGCAAGGTCCTGGCCATGGTCTTCGACAAGCCCTCCACCCGCACGCGCGTGTCGTTCGACGTGGGCATGCGGGAGCTCGGCGGCGAAACGCTGATGCTCACAGGCAAGGAGATGCAGCTCGGCCGCGGCGAGACCATCGCCGATACGGCCCGGGTCCTCTCCCGTTACGTCGACGCCATCATGATCCGCACCCTGGACCATGCGATGGTGACGGAACTGGCCGAGCACGCCTCGATCCCGGTCATCAACGGCCTCACCAAGATGACCCATCCCTGCCAGATCATGGCGGACGTGATGACCTTCGAGGAGCATCGCGGCTCGATCGAGGGCCGGACGATCGCCTGGACGGGCGATGCCAACAACGTCCTGGCATCCTGGGTTCACGCCGCGGCCCGGCTCAATTTCACCCTGAAGATCGCCTCGCCGCCGGAACTCGCTCCCCGCCCAGAGCTTTTGCAATGGGCGAGGAAAGAAGGAGCGGAGATCGTCGTGACGACCGATGCCTTTGAAGCCGCGGAAGGAGCCCATGCGGTCGTGACCGATTGCTGGGTCTCCATGGGCGACGAGGACGAATTCCGCCGCCACAACCTTCTCAAGCCCTATCAGGTGAACAGCAAGCTCATGGGCGTGGCCCAGAAAGACGCTCTGTTCATGCATTGCCTCCCGGCCCATCGCGGCGAGGAGGTGACGGACGAAATCATGGACGGCCCGCAATCGGTCGTCTTCGATGAGGCCGAGAACCGGCTTCACGCACAGAAAGGCATCCTGGCGTGGTGCCTGGGAGCAGCAGAGGCATGACTTCAGCCCCGTTCGAAGGCCAAGACGACGTCGTTCTGCCCTTCGCGGTCGAACCTCTCGACGTGCGCGGGCGCATCGTCCGTCTCGGCGCTTCGGTCGACACCATCTTGAGCCGTCACGCTTATCCGGCCGCCGTCTCCCGCGTTCTCGGAGAGGCCGCGGCCCTGACGGTTCTTCTGGGCTCGTCGCTCAAGTTCGAGGGCCGGTTCCAGCTTCAGACCAAGACGGACGGGCCGATCGAGATGATCGTGGTCGATTTCGACGCGCCCGATCGCCTGCGGGCAATGGCGCGCTTCGACAAGGAGAAGCTCGACGCCCTCGGTACGGGAACGCTGAAGACCGGCGATCTGGTGGGTTCGGGCTATCTTGCGATGACCATCGACCAGGGCAGCGACCGCAGCCGCTATCAGGGCGTCGTCGCGCTCGAGGGACAGGATTTCCAGGAAGCGGCGCATCAGTATTTCCGTCAGTCCGAGCAGATCCCGACCCAGGTCCGGCTCGCGGTCGCCGAGCAGTTCGAGGACGGACGGCACACCTACCGGGCGGGCGGGCTGATGATCCAGTTCCTGCCCTCGTCTCCGGACAGGCTGCGGCAGGCCGACCTCGATCCGGGCGACATTCCGGAAGGGCATCCGTCCCACGATCTCGTGGCGCCGTCGGAGGACGATGCCTGGGTCGAGGCGAAGTCGCTCATGGCGACGGTCGCGGATCACGAACTGGTCGATCCCGCCGTGTCCAGCGAACGTCTGCTCTATCGCCTCTTCCACGAGCGCGGCGTGCGGGTTTTCGAAGGGCTGAGCGTGCACGAGGAGTGCCGCTGCTCCAGGACCCGCATCATGTCCATGATGCGCCGGTTCTCGGCGGAGGATCGCCGCGACATGGTCGGCGACAATGGCCGCATCGGGATTACCTGCGAGTTCTGCTCGGAGTTCTACGATCTCGACCCCGCCGACGTGGAGGCCGAGATCGCGAAGGCCGAGGAATCGGCCTAAGAATTCGCGCAGGTGGCGGCGAGGCGGCGCATGAAGGCGGCGCCCGCCTCGAGCTGCTCCAGCGTAATGTACTCGTCCGGCTGGTGCGCCTGGTTGATCGATCCGGGCCCGCACACCACCGTGGGAATTCCGGCGGCCTGGTAATGTCCGGCCTCCGTGCCGAAAGGCACGGTCTCGGTCTGGTTGCGGCCCGCGAGCCGCAGGACCAGAGTTTCCGCCGCGGAGCCAGGCTCGGGCGCGAGGCCCGGCACGGCGACTTCCAGATGGGTTTCGACACGGCCGAAATCGCCGAAGCGGTTGAGGCGCTTGAGGGCGACCTCCTGCACGAAGCGGTCGAGCCGGTTCGGGATCTCCTGCGGATCGAGGCTCGGCAGGCCCCTGAACTCCCAGTGGAACGAGCAGGACTTCGCCATGATGTTCCGCGCGGTTCCGCCATGGATGGTGCCGACATGCACGGTGGAGTAGGGCGGGTCGAAGCGGCCGCTCGGATCGCCGCGCTCCATCATCTCGTCCGCAATGCGGTTCAGTTCGCCGATCAGCTCCGCCGCCGTCATCACGGCGCTCGCGCCGAGATACGGCTTCGACGAATGGGCCTCGAAACCGTGCACGGTCGTTGTGAACGTCACGACGCTCTTGTGCGCGTCCACCACTTCGAGGCTCGTCGGCTCGCCGACGATGGCGGCCTTCGGCATGGGCAGGTCTTGCCCGAGGCGGCGGATCCCCTCGACCACGCCGAGGCAGGTCGTCTCCTCGTCGTAGGAGAGCATGATGTTGATCGGCGTCTTCAGGCCTGCCGCCTGGAATTCGGGGATTAGCGCCAGGGCCAGCGCATCGAAGCCCTTCATGTCCACCGCGCCGCGCCCATAGGCGCGCCCGTTCTCCACGCGCAGCGTGAAGGGGTCGGTGGTCCAGGCCTGTCCCGTGACCGGCACCACGTCCGTGTGTCCCGACAGGACGATGCCGCTGCGGTCCTGAGGCCCGACGGTGGCATAGATCGCGGCCTTGTCGCCGGCCTCGTTGGGCAGGCGGACATAGGGCACGTTCCAGCTCTGGAGATAGCTCTCGACGAACTCGACGAGGGGAAGGTTCGAGTTCGACGTCACGGTGTCGAACGACACGAGCTTCGCCAGCATTTCGAGCGGCGTCAGCCGCTGACCTTGGACAGACATTCGGACCTCAATGAAGGATGCGTTTCGCTTGCGGGACGTCGAGGGAGAAGGCGGGGATTTCGGCTTCGAAGGTTTCGCCGTCCGCCGTCTCCATGATGTAGCTGCCCTGCATGGTGCCGTTGGGCGTCGGGAGGGGGCAGCCGCTCGTGTAGCTGTAGCTTTCGCCCGGACCCAGGACGGGCTGTTCGCCGACGACGCCCGCGCCGCGGACCTCCTGCACCTGTCCGTGGGCATCGACGATCTTCCAGTAGCGGGCCTTGAGCTGCACCCGGTGCAGGCCCGTATTGATGATCTCGACCGTGTAGGCGAAGAAATAGCGGCCATCGTCGGGGGACGATTCCTCGGGCATGTAGCGAGGCGTCACCGTTACGCTGATGCCGCGGGTTACAGCCTGATACATCGTGCTCCCTTTTGAGAACGGCGCTGGAAGAGGGCGTCAAGGCCGTGGTAAGGCCGCCATGGAGCCTCGTCAATCGGAGGCATCGGGAGAACCATCATGCTTGATGGATTGGCGCGGCGCCTGATCGACCCGCCCCTGGATCGCGCAGGGCGGAGCCTCGCAGGAGCAGGCGTCTCGGCCAACGCCGTGACGATGCTGGGTCTGGTTACAGGGCTTGCCGCCGCCTTGATGATCGCGCTGCGCTTCGATGGGGCGGCGCTGGTCCTGTTCGCGGTCAACCGGGTGCTCGACGGTCTCGATGGCGCCGTTGCCCGCTCGTCCGAGCGGACGGACCGGGGCGGCCTGCTCGACATCGTCTTCGACTTCACGGTGTATGGGGCCGTGCCGCTCGCCTTCGCCCTGCGGGAGCCGGATACGTTCGCGGTGCCGGCGGCGGTCCTCCTGATGTCGTTCTATGTGAACGGGGCCAGTTTCCTCGCCTTCGCGGCCATTGCGGCCAAGCGCGGCCTCGACACGCAGACGCGGGGGATCAAGTCGATCTACTTCTCGGCCGGCCTCATGGAGGGGACGGAAACGATCCTGTTCTTCCTCGCCATGATCCTCGTTCCCGCCTGGTTCCCCATCCTGGCCTATGCCTTTGCCGGCTTGACCTTCATGAGCGCCCTGGCCCGGATCGTGCTGGCCTGGTACGCCTTCCGGGACGAGGATGAGGACAATGACGGAAGTTCTTGAGAATTCCGTAACATCTCTTAGAGATATTGCCTCGCTTGAACCTTGAAGAGGGCAGGGGCCCGTCGGAAGAACATATGGTTGCGTTGAGGGACGGGATCCAATCGGCTGATGCCATCATGCGGCTTGCGGAAGCGGGCGTGATCAGGCCGGAGACGCCTTTCGCCTCCGATCAGGTTCAGCCTGCGAGCCTCGACCTGCGGCTCGGGCGGCGGGCCTACCGGGTTCGGGCGAGCTTCTTGCCCGGTCGCAACCACACGGTGCGGGACCGCCTTGCCCAGCTGAGCTTCCACGAGATCGACCTCGGCATCGGCGCCATCCTCGAGACGGGCAGCGTTTATATCGCCGAGTTGCAGGAGGGCCTTGCCTTGCCGGCTGACCTGTCCGCCGCGGCAAACCCGAAGAGCTCGACCGGCCGGATCGACGTCTTCACCCGGGTCATCACGGACCGGAGCCAGGAATTCGACACGATCGGAGCGGGCTACAGCGGTCCGCTTTACGCCGAAATCTCCCCCCGCACCTTTCCGGTCCTCGTCCGGACGGGCACGCGCCTGTCGCAGCTGCGCGTGCGAAAAGGGGCGGTGCGCCTCTCGGACGCCGAGCTCCATGCGCTGCACGAGCGGGAGAGGGTGGTCACCTCCGCCGAGCCCTCGATCCAGGACGGCGTGGCCGTCAGCGTGGATCTGGCGGGCTTCGGCTCCGACAATCTCATCGGCTACCGGGCCAAGCGGCATACGGGTCTCGTCGATGTGGACAAGCCCGGATCGTGCAGGATCGCGGATTTCTGGGAGCCGCTCTATGCCGACGCGAGCCAGACCCTGATCCTCGATCCCGGCCAGTTCTACATTCTCGCCTCCAAGGAGGCTGTGCATGTGCCGCCTGACTATGCGGCCGAGATGGTGCCCTTCGACCCCCTGGTCGGCGAGTTCCGGGTGCACTACGCCGGCTTCTTCGATCCCGGTTTCGGCCATGCGGGTGCGGGAGGCGAGGGGGCTCGCGCCGTGCTCGAGGTGCGCTCCCGCGACGTGCCCTTCATTCTGGAGCACGGCCAGATCGTCGGCCGTCTCGTCTATGAGCGGATGGCCGAGCGGCCAGCCGTTCTCTACGGCTCTGGGGCGGGTTCGAACTACCAGGCCCAGGGCCTGAAGCTGTCCAAGCACTTCCGGTAGAGCCGCGGCCGAAGCGGCGGCCGATATCCCGTCTCTCCTACTCCCCGGGAGCGGATTGCCGGTCGAGGAGATTGCGCTCCACCGTCTGCAGGTGGGCGCGCATCGCGGCGGCTGCGCCGTTCATGTCCCGGTTCGCGATCGCGTCGACGATGGCGTCGTGCTCGGTGAAGCTGTGGTGGTCGGGGCGCGGCTTCACCGGGGTGGAGCGCAGGCGGCCCCAGGTGACGGCCCGGCGCAGCGCATTCAGAGTGTCGAAAATCCCCAGAAGCGGGGTGTTCTGCGCCGCCTCCGCAATGGTGCGGTGAAGGCGGTTGTCCCAGTTCTCGTACTGCCGCCACGTGGCAGCCTCGCGGGTGCGGGCCTGGCAGGTCCGCATCTCGGCGATATGCATGGGCGTCGCCGTGAGCGCGGCGGCGCGCGCGATCTCCGGCTCGATGATCAGGCGCGCCCGCATGACCTCGGCAGGGTTGGTTCTCTTCGCCAGGGCTGTCAGATCCGCAAAGGTGTCGATGGGCCGGCTGCCGACGAAGGTGCCTTTGCCCACGTGGCGCCAGATCTGCCCCTCGGCTTCGAGCGTGCCCAGCGCCTTGCGCAGTTCCGTCCGGGAGACGCCGAGGGCCTCCGACAGGTCCCGCTCCGGCGGCAGGCGCCCGTCCTCGGGCAGCTCCGCCTGCGCCAGATAGGCCCGCAGCTGCGTGACGGTGCCCCGCTCGGAGCCTGCTTCGCTGATCAACGTCATCCCAATAATCCAAACCAATACTGAATTGGTTGGAGATATGAAACACTGTGCAACGGCCGTCAAGGCCATTTCTTGTTGACACGCCTTCCAACCCAATTGTAACCATTATGTCATTGGTTGCGAATAACGCGGCCATCGAGAAGGTGGAACAACCGCCTGGGGCTTAGGGAGATGGAAATGTTCAAAGGATTCTCATGTCTGAAGACAGGGGCTGCGGCGCTGGTCGTGAGCGCCGCGCTCATCGCCTCGGCCGAGGCCAAGGTCCGGGTCGCGTTCGGCGATATCGCCAGCGTTGAATCGCTGCATCTGCTGACGGCCCTGGAGCGTGCCAAGGAAAAGGGCGTCGATATCGAAATCACCTACCTGAAGTCGGAGGACATTGCGGCCCAGGCGGTCGTCAGTGGCCAGGCGGATATCGGCGTCGGAGGTCCCTATGCCCTGGTGCAGAAGGTGAAGGCGCCGGTCCGGATGTTCCTCCAGCTCTCGACGCTGCGGTTCTATCCGGCAGTGAACGGGGAATTCTACAAGACCTGGAAGGATCTCGACGGCCAGGAAATCGCCGTGCACTCCCGTGGCTCGGGCACCGAGGCCATCATGAAGCTGATGGAGGACCGCCAGGGGATCAAGTTCTCCAAGATCAGCTACATCCCGGGCTCCGAGGTGCGCACGGGCGCTCTTCTGCAGGGCAACGTCAAGGCGACCATCGTCGATGCCGCCGGCCGCCGCCTCCTCGAGACGCAGGCCCCCGGCAAGTTCGTCATTCTGCCCCTGGAGGGCGTGAACGCCACCGACGAAGCTCTGTTCGCGAACCAGACCTTCCTCGAAAAGAATGCCGAAGACGTCGACAAGATCGTCGAGTCGATCCTCACCACCTGGCGCGAGGTCACCGCCAATCCGGCGGTCGTCACCGAATGGCGGGCCAAGTACAAGCTTCTGCCCGACCTTCCGGCCTCCCAGGTCGAGGAGATCGTCCCGTACTTCACGGAGCTGGCGAAGGGCAAGGCGTTCCCGCTCAATGGCGGCGGCGCGGCTGCGGCCAAGGACGACTTCGCCTTCTACACCCTGTCCGGCCAGCTCACGGGCGATCCCTCCAGCCTGAAGGTGGAGAATTTCTGGGACACCCGCTCGCTCGACCGCGTCCTGTCCAAAGTCGGAACCATGTGAGGTGGGCGGTATGATGGCCTCCTCCCACGTGAACGGCCCCGTGCGGGCCGTCCATTCGCCGGCCGGCTGGGGCCTCGGCCTCGGCCGGCTGTTCGCCCGGTACCCCGCGATCTCGCGGATCCTGTCCCTGGGCCTGTTCTTCCTCGTGTGGGAAATCGCCGGGCGCGTGCCGATCAGCTACGCGTTCCCGACCTTTCTCGAAACCTTCTATGCCTTCGCGACGATGATCGCCGACGGCAGCCTGATCTCGGCCTACGGTTCGACCCTGCAGCCGCTGATCATCGGGATCGCCATCTCAGGGACAGTCGGAGTGGTGCTCGGGACCGTGATGGGATTGTCGCGGATGGCCGAGTGGCTTGTGGCGCCCTTGTTCATCGTCCTTCAATCCGCGCCCATGGCAGCGCTCATTCCGCTGATCACCTTCGTCTACGGCATCGGGCTCGCGGCCAAGACCCTCGCCGTCATCATGCTCGCCCTGCCGGTGATCGTGCTGAACGGCTACAAGGCGGTGCGCAACGCCAATCCCTCATTGGTTGCGATGTGCTACTCCTTCCAGGGCACGCGGCTCCAGCAGATCACCAAGGTCATTATTCCCGATGCGAGCCCGGTGATCTTCGCGGGCCTCCGCCTCGGCCTCGCCGCCGGCTTCATCGGCGTCATCCTGGCGGAACTGCTCATCACGCCGACCGGAATCGGCGATCTCATCACCTATCATCGTTCCGTGGCGAACTACGCTGAGATGTATGCCGCCGTGGTCTCCATCATCCTGGTCTCGACCGTGACGCTCGCAGCCCTCGAGGCTTTCGAGATCCGCGTCCTGCGTCCCGAAAAGAGGAGGGGCTGACATGTCGATCCCCGCTGCCGTCGCTCATGTGGAACAGAGCGCAACCACCGACGCCGTCGTCGAAGTCCGCGGCATCTGCAAGAAATACGGAGAGGTCGAGGCCCTTCGCAACATCGATCTCGACTTTCCCCGCGGCAAGCTGACGACGCTCCTGGGGCCCTCCGGGTGCGGAAAGACGACGCTGCTCAAGATCATCGCGGGCCTCATCGAGCCGACCTCGGGCGAGGTGCGCGTGAGCGGGCGCCCCGTCTCGGGCCCCGGCCCCGAGCGGGCCTTCGTGTTCCAGGACTTCGCACTGATGCCCTGGGCCACGGTGATGCGCAACGTCGCCTTCGGCCTCGAGCTGAAGGGGATGGGCAAGGCCGAGCGCCAGGCCATCGCCAGCAAGTACATCGCCGAGGTCGGGCTGTCCGGCTTCGAGGACAAGTACCCCCACGAGCTCTCCGGCGGCATGCGCCAGCGCGTGGGGCTGGCCCGGGCCTTCGCGGTGAATGCGGAGGTGCTGCTCCTCGACGAGCCGTTCTCGGCGGTGGACGAGCAGAACCGGCGCAAGTTCCAGGAGGATCTGCTGCGGCTCGTCGAGAAGGAGCGCAAGACCTTCATCTTCGTCACGCACAGCATCGAGGAAGCCGTCTACGTGTCCGACCGGATCGTGCTGCTCTCGCGGCGGCCCGGGCGGGTCTCGCAGATCATCGAGCCGAAGATCGACCGCACGGCCTCCCCCGATGCCATCCGCCGCGACCAGGGCTATCTCGATACGGTCGAGGAGATCTGGCAGGGCCTCAAGCACTACGTGGACTGAGGAGGCTGCCATGACAATCTACGGCTATCGGGTGCCCATGATGGCATCCCTCATCGTCTGGTGCCTGATCTGGGAACTGGTCGGACAATCCGGCGTGATGTTCCTGATCCCGCCTCTGTCGAGCATCCTGGCGTCCGCCGTGACGATGGTGCAGACCCAGACCTGGCAGGCGGCGGCGCTGATCACGCTGCACAGCTTCGTGATCGGCATGGCGCTCGCCATCCTGGTCGGCGTCACGCTCGGCGTCCTGATGGGCCGCTTCAAGGCGGTGGACGACCTTTTCGGGATCTGGGTCAACATCTTCGTGAGCGCCCCGCTCTCGGCCCTGGTCCCGGTGCTGATGATCCTGTTCGGCATGGGAGAGACGACGGTCATCGTCACCGTCTTCCTCTTCGCGGTATGGATCATCGTTCTGGACACGCGAGCCGGCATCCGTCACGTGCCGACTTCGCTCATCGAGATGGGACGCAGCTACGGCGCCTCTCCCTTCGCTCTTTACAGCAAGATCGTTCTCCTCGCGGCGCTTCCGGAGATCCTGGCAGGGATTCGACTGGGGCTGGTCCGCGGCGTAAAGGGTGTGGTGATCGGCCAGCTTCTGGTATCGATCATCGGATATGGCGAACTGTTCGAGCTTTATTCGCGCAGCTTCGACATGGAGAACTTCTGGGCCTTGACGATCATCCTCTTCGCTGCGGCGATGCTGATGTCGGCAGCCATCGAACACATCGAGAAAAAAGTCGAATACTACGCAGGAGTAAGATGATGAATGCGCCTCTCTCCATGGCAGGCTACGTCGTGCAGCCGCTGCCGATCCCGACGCTGCCGGTGAGGAACAGCGACAAGCTGTTCCCCGTCCACCGCATTTATTGCGTGGGCCGCAACTACGCCGAACACGCGATCGAGATGGGGCACGACCCCTCGAAGGAGCCCCCGTTCTTCTTCCAGAAGAACCCCGACAACATCGTGACCGACGGCAACTTCCCCTATCCGCCCCAGACCTCGGACGTGCACTACGAGATCGAGATGATCGTCGCGCTGGGCAAGGGCGGCAAGGACATCCCGGTGGAGCAGGCTCTCGAGCATGTCTTCGGCTATGGCGTGGGGCTCGACATGACCCGCCGCGATCTGCAGGGCGAGGCCAAGAAGCTCGGCCGTCCCTGGGAAGTGGGCAAGGCCTTCGAGGCCTCCGCTCCCTGCTCTGAGCTTGTCCCGGCAAGCGAGGTCGGTCACCCCACCGAGGGCGCCGTGTCACTGAAGGTCAACGGAGAGGTTCGCCAGCAGGGCGATCTCAACCAGATGATCTGGAAGGTGCCGGAGATGATCTCCTATCTCTCCGGACTGTTCACCCTGCAGCCCGGCGACATCATCATGTCGGGAACGCCCGCCGGCGTCGGCGCGGTCAAGCGCGGCGACGTGCTCCATGGCTTCGTCGAAGGCATCGGCGAGATCGAGGTTCGGGTCGTCTGACGTCGAGAAGGG
>NZ_JAJBBR010000018.1 GCF_020532555.1 Microvirga lenta
AAACGAACCCGCTTCTGCGCTGAACCTCGTCGAACGGCGCGAAACCTTCGACACCTGTGCGGATTGTCCCCAGAGGAGCCCGTAAAAGCCCAGATCACTCCAGACAATACAGGGCTCATGGATGTGGCCGGACACAAAGAGCTTCACCCTTGGATGACGGGCTCGGACCTAGTTGGGTCTGGAGCGATCCATCTTCTGAAGGTTCAACATCGCTCCTCGGCGAGGGCCTGGGAACTGATGATTGCCGTGTCCGGAAATGGCGCTCGCTTGCTGACGCAGCGGCGCGGGGAAAGCACACATAGTCGATATTCTCGCCATTGCAAGGGTGAACATTGGTGCATTCTGTTTGGGCTATGGAATGCCTCCCGAG
The DNA here is from genome assembly GCF_020532555.1 of Microvirga lenta. Taxonomy (GTDB): domain Bacteria; phylum Pseudomonadota; class Alphaproteobacteria; order Rhizobiales; family Beijerinckiaceae; genus Microvirga; species Microvirga lenta. Next base: position 371 of record NZ_JAJBBR010000018.1, read on the forward strand.
GGGCCCCTTGCGTCTGCTATAGATGCGTACGCAGCGCCGGGAGGCGAAAGTTCCAGAGGGCGGCTCGGCTGGAGGAAGCGCTCGACGTTTCTTGCTACTCACAGTCCTGGAGGGCTATGGCGGGCCAAGCTGGACGCTATTCTCCGTCTCCCGGCTCCGACCGTGGATCGAGTGGTGCAATCACGGGCGTCGTTCGGGGCAGCATCTGGTACGGTCCCTGCTGTTCGGCTGGAGGGGAGGGGCGGGCGCGCATCCGCCAAAGGCCGAAAACCAGCGCAAAGCTGCTGACCATAGCCGTGAAGGCGAACAGGCCGGGTGCTCCGGTGAGGGTCATCACGCCAGATGAGAGCAGTGGTCCCAGAGTGGCACCTGCCGAGTACGCGAGGATCAGCCCACCGCTGGCCGAGACCCGTGCGGCTGCGCCGAGATGGTCGTTCATATGCGCCACGCAGAGCGGATATAGAGCGAACGAGGCGCCGCCAAAGACGAGGGCGGCCCAATAGAGAAGGGAGCTGCCGGGATAGGCAGCAGCAGCGGTGCCGACGCTGACCAGAACCATGGCTGTAAGGACGCCAATGATCACGAGACGGCGGTCGAAGACGTCCGACAGTCGTCCTACAGGCAACTGGAGCAAGACGCCGCCGAATATGACGGCGCTCATGAACATACCAGTCTGGGAGAGATCAAGGCCGATTTCGCTCGAGAAGGAGGGGCCCAAACTGTAGAATGACCCCAGCACCAGCCCACTTGAGACGGTGCCGACCATTCCTAGCGGTGAAGCTTCGTAGAGGCGGTAGAAGCTGAGGCCTTCCACATGGGGGAGGATCGGCGGGGCGACCCGTGTCAGGGCGACGGGGATCACGGCGAATGAAATAAGAATGGAAACGAGGGCAAAGAGGAGAAAGCCCGATTCATCCTGCAGGTTCAGCATGAACTGGCCGCCGGCTTGGCCTGCATAGAGGCAGACCATGTAGAAGGCGAGGATCTTACCCCTCGTTTCGCTTGTGGTTCTGTCGTTCAGCCAGCTTTCGACGCAGATGAATAAGCCTGCCATGCAGAAGCCTTCGGATAGACGCAGGAGGCTCCATAGCAGCGGGTCAAGATGTAGCGCATAGACAAGGGATATGCCCGAAAGGGCCGAGGCGAACGCGGTGAAAGCCCGAATGTGTCCATAACCGGTCACGATCCGGTAGGCGAAAAGGGATCCGAGGGTGAGGCCCCCGAAATAGGCCGACATCACAGCTCCAATGATGGCGGGAGCGGTTCCGGCAGCTTCCAGCCGAACGCCGATTATCGTGTTGAGGGGACCGTTTCCAGCCATCAGAAGAAGGATGGCCAGGAGAAGAACAAGGACTGAACGCAGGATGCCGACCATGATCACTGCGCCTCGACGTCCGGATCGTATTCTTGCTCCATTTGGTTCCTGACCCGCATGGTTAGACTTGGCCGGTCTGAACGATCTGCATGTATTCCTCGTATCGTGCCAGGAAGTCGTTGATGACTTGCTCGCGGGTGTAGCCGGTCACTTCATAGTGCTGTGGTCCGTCGGAGAGATAGACCTCGGCTCGATAATGGCGGCGCTCCTTGCCCTCCATAGGGGCCAGTTCCGGAAAGGCGAAGGTCGGGATCCGGTGGCTGCGCATGCAGATGCGATAGCGAAACTCGTTCTTGAGGTGGGGCATCACAGTGATCTGGACCTGATCGGAGGTTGGTTCGACCTGGGCTTCGAGGCCGCGCTGTCGGATCTGTGCGGCGACCTCTTCGAGCGCCGGACGGGCCGTGTCGTTCAAAAATCTGACAACCTCCTCGCGGTCATGAAAGTGCATGATCAGGCTGAGACGCCGCTGCCAGCTGCTGCCGACCGCCTGACGTGCGGGCGAGGGAGGCGCTATGTGCAGCCGTTCCAACGGGTGCATGCGCTCGAGCTGAAGGGCCCTTAGCAAACCGTAGCAAACGAGCACCATGATGACGGAGAAGGGTAGTGCGCTGGCGATGGCTGCAGTCTGTAGAGCCTGCAGTCCACCGGCGACAAGAAGCACGGCCGCAACCACTCCTGCCGATATCGCCCAGAAGATGCGCTGCCAGACAGGCGGCTCTTCCGCGCCTCCGGAAGTGATCATGTCGATTACGAGCGCTCCCGAATCCGCGGAGGTTACGAAGAAGGTGACCACAAGGAGCGTCGCAATAACGGAGGTGATGGTCGAAAGGGGCAGGGCCTCCAAAAGCGCGAAGAGGGCAACGGGCATGTTGTCGGCGACCACCTGCCCGATGGGTGCAATTCCGTTCAGCTGCATCCACAGTGCCGTATTTCCAAACACCGTCATCCAGAGGAAGGTGAACAGGACAGGGACGAACAGGACGCCCAGAACGAATTCGCGGATCGTGCGGCCACGCGATATCCGCGCGATGAACATGCCCACGAAAGGCGACCAGGCAATCCACCAGCCCCAGTAGAAAAGCGTCCAGCTCCCGAGCCACTCGTTCGGTTCATAAGCATACATTCGGAATGTGAGCCGCACGACGTCATCGAGATAGGCTCCAGTGTTCTGCATCAGCGCCTGGAGCAGGAACACCGTTGGCCCAGCGGTCAGTACAAAGCCCAGCAGCAGGACGGCCAGGATGATATTGAGTTCGCTCAGCCGCCGGATGCCTGCATCGAGCCCGAGCATGACAGAGACAGTGGCTAGACCCGTGATGACGGCAATAAGGGCAAGCTGAACGCCCACATTCGCGGGTAGGCCAAACAGGTATTCCAATCCTGCATTGACCTGCAGCACTCCCAGGCCCAACGAAGTCGCGACCCCGAACATGGTGCCGAACACGGCAAAGATATCGGCGGCATGTCCGATAGGGCCGTGAATGCGCGCCCCGATCAGAGGATAAAGAGCGGAGCGGATTGTGAGTGGAAGGCCGCGGCGGAAGGCGAAATAGGCCAGGGCGAGGCCGACCACGATATAAATCGCCCAGGCATGCAGGCCCCAGTGAAAGAAAGTGATGATCATCGCCTGCCGCGCGGCGGCGAGGGTGTTGCCCTCGCCAACAGGCGGATCCGTGTAGTGGTAGATCGGCTCCGCGACGCCGAAGAACATCAGGCCGATGCCCATGCCAGCGCTGAAGAGCATGGCAAACCAGGAGAGGTAGCTGTAATCCGGTTCGGCGTCATCTGGCCCGAGCTTCACGTCCCCATAGCGGCTGAGCATGAGGAAAAATGTGAAGATGAGAAAGCCTGCGACCACGGCAATGTAGAACCAGCCGAAGCCCGCGACGATGGAGCCTTGTACGGCAGAGAAGAAGGTTGCGGCCTGTTCCGTGAAGAGAGCGCCGAGACAGACAAAGGCCAAAATCACCCCCGCAGAGATGAAGAAGACGGGAGCATTTATTTGTGCCTGCGGGCGCCTTGCTCTTGACCGTGACATTGCTCTGCCTCTGCTCATTCGCCCGCCCAAGTTAACAATGCCTTGCAGCCTGAACGGATCCAACAGATGCAGGGCGTTCGGCGTCGGCCGCTCGAAGGGTCCAACCTGTTGTTTCTCAAACTGAAGAAGGTTTCTGCGGTTGTTGACGACAGGGCGTGGGTTCACAGTGAATGCAGCCAATTCATGCCCAAGGGGTTGGCTTTTCGAGCTGAGCGGTCTAAACAACCTGCGCTAACGACAACGATGTGCGTTGAACGCTTTGTCGGACGTGAGCAATTTCGTAGCTTTATGCGTGATATGATATTGCCGCGTCCGATCATATGACTACTGCGCAGATCAACAATTACACATTGGAGGCTGCCCCTAATCTTTAGGACAGGGGAAATGGGGTATCGATGATTATCGAAGACGATGCTGTGCGCTGTGGAGACGCTGTTCGCACGGATGCTAATAAAATTGCGTTGCGTAATGTGTTCAAGATTTTCGGCTCGGATGTCGCACATGCGGTCGATTTGATCCGGGCGGGGCAAGGCAAGGATGCCGTTCAGGCGGAGACCCGCTGCACAATTGGCGTCAACGACGCCAGCTTCGGTATCAGAGAGGGCGAAATCTTTGTGGTGATGGGGCTCTCGGGCTCCGGCAAATCGACCCTGCTGCGCCTACTCAATCGCCTGATCGAGCCGACGCTCGGATCCGTCTCGGTGGACGGTCAGGATGTGACGCGCATGAGCAAGCGCGATCTGATCGAGCTGCGGCGCCGCGACATGAGTATGGTGTTCCAGAGCTTCGCCCTCCTGCCAAACCGCACTGTGCTCGATAATACCGCTTTCGGACTCGAGATCGCAGGCATTTCCGAGGTAGAGCGCAACCGAAAAGCTCTTCGGGCGCTCGAAGCAGTCGGACTCGACCGCTACGCGGCCAGCAGGCCTGATGAGCTCTCCGGCGGAATGAAGCAGCGCGTCGGTCTTGCTCGTGCGCTAGCCAACGAACCTACCATCCTCCTCATGGATGAGGCCTTCTCGGCACTCGATCCGCTGATCCGTACCGAGATGCAGGATGAGCTCCTGCGCCTGCAGGCGGAGCACAGCCGTACGATTGTCTTCGTCAGTCATGATCTGGACGAGGCCATGCGCATCGGCGACAGGATCGCGATCATGCAGGACGGCGTCGTAGTGCAGGTGGGCACGCCTGAAGAAATCGTGATGAGCCCGGCTAACGGCTATGTCCGCTCGTTCTTCCGCAATGTGGATGTCAGCCACGTCTTCCGTGCGGGCGACATCGCGCGCCATAGCCAGGTCACACTGATCGACCGCGCTGGCCATAGCGTCAACGCCGCCCTCGAGCGCATGCGTGCGCATGATCGCGATGTCGCGATCGTCATTGCCCGCGATAAGCGCTACCAAGGGATGATCAGTGCGGATTCCCTCAAGGAAGCGGTCCGTGCTGGTGGAGCTGATCCATACCGACAGGCATTCCTGCCCGATATGAATCCCATCGAGGCCGAAACGCCGCTGGCACAGGTCATGGGGCGTGTTGCGGAGAGCCGCTGGCCTCTGCCTGTGGTGGATGCCCAAGGCCGCTATCTAGGCGCCATCTCCAAGTCATCCCTTCTCATGACCCTCGACCGCGCCGGCTGATCCGCCAGCGTGTGAAGGATACCATCATGGACTTCGATCTCAGCATCGGCGCCGGCGCCAGCGCGGCCGTCGAATACATGCTCGACAACTTTTCTCCGACGCTTGACGCAATAGCCGACGGCATTGGGCTGTTCGCCGACGGCATCAAGGATGCGCTGCTCTGGCTGCCGGCTTGGGCGTTCATCACCGCAGTTGCGCTGTTCGCCTTTTGGCGGATCGGCTGGAGGTTCGCCGTACTTTGCGGCGCGGCGCTGCTACTGATCGTCGGTATGGGGCTGTGGAAGGAGACGGTGGAGACTCTTGCCCTCGTCATCGCGGCGACTGCGATCGCCATCACGATCGGCATCCCTCTCGGCATTCTCATGGCACGCAGCCCGATCACGGCTGCCGGCACGCGCCCACTGCTCGACCTGATGCAGACGATGCCCGCATTCGTTTATCTCATCCCGGCCGCGATGTTCTTCGGTCTTGGAGCAGTGCCCGGCACCATTGCGACCGTGATCTTTTCCATGCCGCCTGTCGTGCGTCTGACAGCCTTGGGCCTGACTCAGGTGAACCGCGAATTCATCGAAGCAGGCCTCGCCTTCGGGTGCACCGACCGGCAGCTTCTGTTCAAGGTCCAGTTTCCCCTGGCACTGCCTTCGATCATGGCAGGCGTGAACCAGACGATCATGCTCGGCCTTTCGATGGTGGTGATTGCCTCGATGATCGGCGCGGGCGGTCTGGGCAATACGGTGTTGACAGGTATTCAGCGCCTCGATGTCGGGCTCGGCTTCGAGGGCGGTCTCGCCGTGGTCATCCTGGCAATCATCCTCGATCGCTTGACCCAGAGTCTCTCACAACCGGCGGCCTTGCGTATCCCGCGTCTGGCGCGTCGGGACAGTCCCATCATGCACGGTGCTGTCGAAATGGAGAGTGCGCCTGCCAAAGCAGGCGTCTAACGCCGGGCATCGGAATGGATACCCGTCCCGATGCTCGACCATACCTACGAGCTGAAAGGAGAACCCTATGCTCAAGACCTTCGCCCGGATCGCCCTCGCGGCGGCCCTGACCACAGGCCTTGCGGGAACGCTGCAGGCACAGGAAGAAAAAAAGCCGGTCAAGATCGGCTGGACTGCCTGGGCCGACGCCGAGTTCGTCACCAAGCTCGCCAAGAAACTGATCGAGGACAATTACTCGCAGAAGGTCGAGCTGCTGCAGACCGATATTGCGCCTCAATACCAGGGGGTCGCGAAAGGTGACATCGATGCCATGATGATGGCATGGCTGCCCGAAACCCATAAGGACTACTGGAGCCGTGTCGGTGACAAGGTCGTCACTCTCGGCGTCCTCTACACTGACGCCAAGCTCGGCTGGGTCGTTCCGAAGTATGTTCCGGAGGACCAGCTCGCGTCCATCGCCGATCTGGCAAAGCCGGAGGTGAAGGAAAAGCTGAATGGAAAGGTTCAGGGGATCGATCCTGGCGCTGGTCTCACCCGCCTGTCGAAGGAAGCCATCAAGACTTACGATCTGAGCGGATATGATCTGACCACCGCCAGCGATGCCGCAATGGTGTCTGCCCTCGACCGGGCCATTCGCAGAAACGAGTGGATCGTGGTGACGGGTTGGAGCCCGCACTGGATGTTCGGCAAGTACGAACTGCGCTATCTCGATGATCCGAAGAATGCGCTTGGCGGCATCGAGCGGGTGTACGCAATTGCGCGGCAGGGATTCCAGAGCGACTACCCGGAGGTCGCTCAGTTCCTGATGCGCATGCACATTCCGCTCGACGAGCTCGAGGCGGCGATGTCCGATGCCAACGAGTCTTCGGTGGACAAGGCCGTTGAGAACTACATCAGCGAGCACCCCGCCCGCGTGAAGTACTGGCTCACCGGCGAGATGGCGACATCTTCCTAAAACCCAGGCAGGCTTTGAGGCTACGAATGCTAATGACAAGCCACTGGGGTGTCCCAGTGGCTTGTCCGATACGGGGAGGTTTGTTTCCTCTCCCAGCCGGGCCTTCATTCCTTCACGACTTTCAGACCTGAGGTCCCGGTCTTCTCCATGAGCTCTGCTTAAGCCAGCGAGAAAAGATGACATTGAGACTGCCTGCACGGATTTTTCTCTCCGCTCTCGCCCTTCTTCTCCTGTTCACCGTAGCGGCCTGGCCTCAGGATGTTCTCAAGCCGGGATCGGCGCCGTCCGGCGGGGATGCCGCGGCAGCACAACGGGATCCGTTCGGCCGCGAAACTCCGCAAGGCTTGGTCTCCGGCTTGATCAGTGCTCTTGCAGATGCGGACTACGAACGGGCTTCGCAGTTTCTTGAGGCGGAGCGGATTTGGGGCCGCTCCGGCAACGTAGTTCTGTCTGGGCCGGAGTTGGCCAAGACATTCCAGCAGGTCCTTGATCGGGCCGGGGCCGTTGTCACTCCGGCAGAGTTGAGTGCCGCACCGACCGGTCGGCTCGACGACGGCCTTCCGGGGGACAAGGAGCGGTTCGGGCTTGTCGAGACCAAGTATCGCGAAGTTCCGCTGCTGGCGAAGCGCGTGGAGCGGGACGGGGTACAGTTATGGCTGGTCTCCGTCGATACCCTGGAGGAAATTCCTTCGCTCGCGCAGGCGATACAGTACAATTCCCCCGGAGCGTCGCTGATCGATCAGTTGCCGAAGGGGCCATCGGTTGGCGGTGTATCATCCTCGCACTGGCTCGCCCTTCTCGTGCTCGCCGGTCTGAGTTCGGGCCTTGTCTGGCTGCTGATGGCCATGCGCGGTCCTGTCCTGCGCCTTCTTCGTCGACGCGGCGAGGAGACGAGCTTGACCCGCTATCTGGAGGCCTGCGCTGGACCCATCGGCGTGTTGGTGGCGGTGCTCGTCTTCAGAGCCGGCATCGAGTCCTTGGGGGTCTCGGTCGTCGCCCGCTACCGGGCCGTATTTCTCGGGCAGATCCTGGGCTTTTGCGCCATGGCGTGGCTCTTGTGGCGGACCGCCGATGCCGCAGGAGAGGTCGTGCTCGGGCGGATGTCGCGTCGTGGCCAGCTAACGGCCTACTCCGCCGTCAGCTTCATGAAGCGGGCTGCCAAGGCGCTCCTCGTGGTCCTGTTCGGGATCACGCTGCTCGGCGCTTTCGGCGTGGACGTGACGACCGGGCTGGCCGCACTCGGCATCGGCGGCCTTGCCATTGCGCTCGGCGCGCAAAAGCTCTTCGAAAACTTGATCGGGAGCTTGACGCTGATCGCGGACCGCCCCGTCAGGATCGGTGATTTCTGCCGGTTCGGCTCCGCTCTGGGAACGGTCGAGGAAATCGGGATCCGGTCCACCAGGATCCGGACGCTGGACCGCACGATCCTGACCGTCCCCAACGGCGAGTTCTCCTCGCTCCAGATCGAGAACTACTCGAAGCGGGACCGCTTCTGGTTTCACCCCATCCTGAATGTCCGGTACGAGACAAGCCGCGACCAAATCCGCTTTCTTCTGCGCGAGCTGCGTTCGATGCTGCTCGCGCATCCGAACGTAAGCCCCGATCCAGCGCGCGTCCGTTTCATCCAGCTGGGGCCTCACTCGCTCGATCTGGAGATTTTCGCCTACGTGCATGCGAGAGATTACGACGAGTTTCTCGAGATCCAGGAGGATTTGCTCCTGCGCTGCATGGAGGTCGTCGAACGGAGCGGAACCAGCTTCGCATTTCCGTCTCATACCCTCTATCTCGGGCGAGATGCAGGTCTTGACGAAGACCGCGCCCGTAAGGCGGAGGATGCCGTGCAAGGATTGCGGGCCGCCGAGTAGCTGAAGGAACCAGTTCAAGCACCTGCAGGGACGCTGGTAACGTCGCTGACATCCGACACTGCCTGATCGGAGATCTGTGGGCTCTGGGCTTCAGTGTCCGAACCCGTGAAGGCGTTAAGTTTGGTCCTGTAAACCCCCATGGTCTTGGAACCACAGCCACTGGGCAGCCGAGCGGAAAGTGAATTGCCAGCCGGCTGGCAATTCATCGTGATGCGCCTCATATCGGCTTATCTCAAGCCGGTAGGCTGAAGACGCCCTTCATGCTGCCGTCGCCGTTTGGGGTGGGCCTTGCCACAGCCCGGCTGCCTCCTCGTCAGATAGAGCCGCCGGACGCTCCAGCATGGTCGTGATCGCCATCGCGCGTCCGGTGGCAGCTCCCTCCAGGATGCTGTGCATCACCTCGAGAACATGAAGCGCCAGCCGGCCCGTGGAGCGGTGATGCGTGCTATTGAGAGCGGCGCTGGCAAGGTCGGCGAGGCCAAGCCCCCGGTAGTTGGCGCGTGACGGCGCATCGGGGGGCCAGTTCGGCGAGCGCCAGTTCGGAGCCCCGAGCGGCATACCGCTCGAGTCCCTGGCCTGCCAATCACCGCCACGCTCGGTCATCTCGACTTGGCCGCCGAAGAAGTTCGGATCCGGCACTCGCAGAGAACCTTCCGCACCGTAGAGCTCGATCGCCGGATGACCGTGCTTCCACACATCCCAGCTCATGCAGAAGGTGACCTGCGCGCCTGAGGCAAACTCCAGAAGTGCCATGACGGTCGTGGGCGTCTCCACGGCGATGCGCTGACCCTTGCGGGGAGATTCCGACGTTACGACCCGTTCGGGGAATCCGATGCTCGACATGGCGAAAACGCGTTGGACGGGACCGATGAGGTTGACGAGGGCGCTGAGATAATACGGCGCCATGTCGAGGATTGGTCCGCCCCCCGGCTTGAAAAAGAATTCCGGATCGGGATGCCAGTGCTCCATGCCGTGGGACATCAGGAAAGCCGACCCCGAGAGGATCCGCCCAACCGCACCGTCGTCGACCAGCTTGCGGGCAAGTCGTCCGCCAGCGCCTAGAAAGGTATCCGGCGCGCAGCCCAGCAGCAGGCCCCGCGCCTCGGCCTCGTCGACGAGCTTGCGACCCTGCTCGAAATCCACGGCAAGGGGTTTTTCCGAGAAGACGTGCTTGCCCGCGCTCAATGCTGCAAGAGATACGCCGAAATGAGCGCTGGGAACCGTGAGGTTGACCACGAGATCGATGTCTTCGCGGGCCAGAAGTTCGTCGACCGCCATCGCCTCAGTGCCGTAGCGGCTGGCTTGGGCTTGCGCGACTTCGGGTCTCATGTCCGCGCAGGCCCGCAGCATCAGCCCTCGATAGGCCGGGATGTTCTGAAGGTAGATACCCGAGATATTGCCGCATCCGATGATGCCGACGTTTAGGGCTTTCATGATGGTTATTCCTCGATACTGCGCAGGAAGTCGAAGCTGACGCGGGCTGTGTGAGCAGGATTCGCAGGCTTGTCGTGTTCCACGACCATCCACTTGGCTCCTGCCTCGCGGCAGGAGCGCCACAGGTTGCGCCATTCCAGCACACCGGAGCCGACATCTGTCCAGCCGTCCTGGTCCTCGTTTTGCCCTGCGGGGGCGATGTCCTTGACGTGGGCAGCCGTGATCCTGCTGCGATGGCGTTTCATCCACTCCCTGGGATCGGCATTGCCTCGCACGAGCCAAGCCACGTCAACTTGCCAGGCGAGAGGACTCCCTTCCGCCTCCTCGAAGATGAGTTCAAGCGCGGTCTTGTTCCCGTCCTTCGACTTCAGTTCCCAGTGGTGATTATGATAGCCAAGACGAATGCCGTCTCTCTTGAAGCGCTCGGCTAACCTGCCGAGTTCCCGTCCGAGCGAGCGCCATCCATCCGCTTCCATGTCGCGCTGCTCCGGCGGAACAGCCGGCATGTAGAGATCCGTGATATCGAGGGTCCGGCAGGCGTCCACGATGGCATCGGGCTTCTCGCGCAATGCCGCCATGCTGACATGACTCGAGGATGCTTTCAGTCCGCGGGAATCCAATTTGGATCTCACGCTCGCAACATCGTCAAGATGAGACCCGACCGTCTCCACATAACGATACCCGGCCTGAGCCACAGTATCGAGAATGCGGTCGAGATCCTCCATCGAGCGCAAGGTGTAAAGCTGAATCGAAAGATAGTCTGTGACGCTCATGGAGTCCCCGAGGTTCGAAGTGACTGCATCCGCCTGGGACGCAAGCGGACGCGAAAGATGCAGTTGCCGTTGGTTACAGACGTTCGCCGCTTTGGGAATCGAAGAGAGAAACCTGTGCGGCATCGATCCCCAATGCGAGCTGTTCACCCAGGGACGTCCTGGTATTCCCGCTTGTGCGGACCTGGAGCGAGCCATCATTGTCGCTGCACCAGATCACGGTATCAGCGCCCATGGGCTCGATGATGTCGACCCGGAAACCCGGCCAGGCGCCCACTTCAACGACCTCAAGATGCTCCGGCCGAACTCCGAGCACTGCTTCCTGTCCGGAGATGGGAGCGCCCGTGAACTCGTAACCGTGGAGAGGAAGGCGACGTTGACCGGACACGAAGATCGGCCCGCTCCCGCTGTTCTCGATCTTGCCCTTGATGAAGTTCATCTGTGGCGAGCCGACGAACCCGGCGACGAACATGTTGGCAGGACGGCGATAAATCTCCGAGGGACTGCCGACCTGCTGGATCCTCTGCTCCTTCATGACCACGATCTTGTCTGCCAGGGTCATGGCTTCGATCTGGTCGTGCGTGACATAGATCATTGTCGTCTTGCCAAGCCTGGCGTGCAATCTCTTGATCTCGACCCGCAATTCGTTCCTGAGCTGGGCATCGAGGTTCGAGAGCGGCTCGTCGAACAGGAAAACCGCCGCATCACGGACCAAGGCCCGGCCGATCGCCACACGCTGACGCTGTCCTCCCGACAACTGATCGGGGCGCCGGTCGAGGAGGTGAGAAATCTGCAGGAGCTCCGCCGCTTGGTTGACGCGGCGTTCGATCTCAGGCTCGGGGGTCTTTGCCATCCTGAGCCCGAACGACATGTTCTCGCGCACGCTCATACGGGGGTAGAGGGCGTAGGATTGGAACACCATGGCGATGCCGCGGTCCTTGGGTTCCTCCCAAGTGACGTTCTGTCCGCCGATCCAGATCTGCCCTTCCGAAATGTCGAGAAGGCCGGCGATGGCGTTGAGCAGTGTGGATTTTCCGCAGCCCGAGGGACCGAGGAGGACGATGAACTCCCCCTCCTCGAAATCCAACGACAGGCCATTGAAGACGCGGACGGCTTCGAAGGCTACGGTGATATCGCGAACGGAAACCGCAGACATGCTTACCCCTTCACAGCACCGGCGGCGATGCCACGGATGAACCAGCGTCCCGACACGAAATAAACCGCGAGAGGGACGAGGGCCGCCAGCATGGTTGCCGCCATATCGACGTTGTAGGCGCGCTCACCTTGGGTCGAGTGAACGATGTTGTTGAGCTGCACCGTCATGGGCAGGTTCTCCCGGCCCGCAAAGGTCAGCCCGAAAATGAAGTCGTTCCAGATGCCGGTGACCTGAAGGATCGCCGCGACCACGATCATCGGCGTCGACATAGGCAGCATCACCCGGAAGAAGATTGTCCAAAAACCGCCGCCATCGATGCGGGCGGCCTTGAACAGTTCGATGGGAAGGCCGGCGTAGTAATTGCGGAACAGCAGGGTCATCGTGGGCAGGCCGAAGATCACGTGAACGATGACGATGCAGAGCAGCGAGTTGTAGATCCCGGTCATGGAGAAGATCCGCACCAGGGGATAGAGGAAGACCTGGTAAGGGATGAACGCTCCGAGGAGAAGGATGCCGAACATCAGGTTGGCACCGCGAACTCGCCAGAGAGATAGGGCGTATCCATTGATGGCGCCTGCGGCGATCGACAGGATTACGGAGGGGATCAGGATGCGAACCGAGTTCCAAAAGCCGACGCTGATGCCATTGCATTCGAGGCCGGTGCAGGCCGAGGACCAAGCCTTGCTCCAGGCATCGAAGGTAAGCATCGAGGGCAGGGCGAGGATATTGCCGAGCCGGATCTCCTCCATCGGCTTGAGCGAGGTCACAACCATGATCCATAGCGGCAGCAGGAAGAACAGGGCGGCCGAGATCAGGAATACATAGATTCCGATACGGCCGATCGTGATGTGCTTCGGGCGGCGCCCCTGCGGTACGACAGCGGTCATGCCGGTCTCCCCTGCGGACGGACGTACTTGGCGTAGACCCAGGGCGCGAGGATCACGACCACGGTGATCAGCATGATCGTCGCTGCGGCGGTTCCGAGGGCGATGTTGTTGCGCTCGAACAGGTGGTCCATGACGAACTTCGCCGGCACTTCGGTCGCAATGCCTGGGCCGCCGAGTGTCATGGCGACGACGAGGTCGTAGAGCTTCACGACGCCGGTCGCGAGCAGAACAGTCGCGGTCACCACCATCGGCCGCAGAAGCGGCAGGACAACGGAGAGATAAACCCGCCAGGTCGGGATCCCGTCGACGCGCGCAGCCTTCCACAGGTCCGCATCCACCCCTCGCAATCCCGCAAGCAGGATTGCCATGGTCAGTCCGGCTCCATGCCATAAGCCTGCTATGACGATAGTGTAGATCGCCATCTCCTGGTTCACGAGCCAATCGAAGGTAAAATTCTCGAAGCCCATGTCCCGCACGAGCTTCTGAAGTCCGAGGCCGGGATTGAGAAACCACTGCCAAGCCACGCCGGTGACGACGAACGACATGGCGTAGGGATAAAGGAAGATCGTGCGGAGGACGCCTTCGGCGCGCACGTTCTGATCGATAAACACGGCGAGCAGGAAGCCGAGGATGAGGCACCCCGAGACGAAAAGGGTGCCGAAGATGAGGATGTTTTCAGCCGAGACCAGAAAGCGGTCGTTCATGAAAAGACGGCTGTACTGAGCAAAGCCGACCCAGTCGAGCTTGGGGAGGAGCGTCGAGCTCGTGAATGACAGCCGCACTGTCCAGAGCATGCAGCCGATATAGACGACCAGGACGATGAGCGCTGTCGGCAGAAGCGCCAGGGCGGCTGGGAGTCGCATTCTCACGCGGCGCCGGCTCTTGAGCGGACGTGCGGAGCTGGCAACGGCAGTCGGGATGGAGACAATAGCCATCGGGCACCCGTTCTGTCGGGAGTGGTAGGATTCGGCGGGCGTAGGGCCTGCCGAATCCACGGAGCTCAACCTGCCTCAGCTGGCGCTCTGCATGGCAGCCGTGACCTTTTCAACGAAAGCGTCTGCCGACATGTTCGGGTTGTTCCAGTACTGCGTGACCGCATCCTGCATGGCGCCAGAGAAGTTCGGCGTGCTCAGGAGCTCCATGGCCTCGACCTGGTTTTCCGGGTTCTTCAGCACCGAAGCAGATTTCTGAGCGCAGATGTCCATGGACGAGACATCGACATCCAGGCGAACCGGGATCGAGCCCTTCTTCTTGTTGAACTCGAGCTGGGTGGCAGGATCGAGCAGAACTTCAGCCAGCTTGTCCTGGGCTGCGAGCTGGTCCTTGTCCTTGGTCGCCGGAAATACGAAGACGTCGCCGCCGATCACGAGCCGGGGGTCCTTGCCGACGATGGTGCAGCCATATTCCTTGCCTGCCGTCTGGCCCGCGGCGGTGAACTCGCCCTTGGCCCAGTCGCCGTTGAAGTGCATGGCCGCCTTGTCGGTGATCACAAGGGCCGCGGCGTCGTTCCAGTTGCGGCCCGGTGAGCCCGGGTCGACGAGGCTGCGCATCTTACCGAACAGCTCGGCCACTTCCTTGAACTCGGCACTCTTGGCGGCTTTCGTGTCTCGCTTTCCATAGACACTACGGAACAGATCGGCTCCGCCGCTGCCAACAAGAACGGCCCGGAACAGGTTGTGCTCCCAGTTGGGCTGGCCGCCAAGGGCAAGTGGAATGACCCCCTTGGCCTTCAGCCTTTCGCCGGTCTCGATGAGCTCAGGGAAGGTCTTCGGGGGCTCGACGCCAGCATCCTTGAGGAGCTTGGTGTTGTAGAAGAGCCAGTTCTGACCGTGAATGTTCACCGGAACCGCATAGAACTTACCGTCGCGGACCGTTGCCTCGACGATGGGTTTGGGCATGATCTCACGCCACTTGCCGGCCTTCGCCGCGGTTTCGACGTCGCGCACAAGATCATTGGTTACGAGTTCGTCGAACTGCTTGCCGGTATTAAACTGCATCATGGTCGGGGGATTGCCGCCGACGATGCGGTTGATACCTGCCGCACGGGCGTTCGCGCCGCCGGCAATGGCGTTGTCGACCCAGGTGCCGCCAGTCTTGGCGTACTGGTCGGCGAAAACTTTGACGGCGGCGGATTCCCCCGCCGAAGTCCACCAATGGAGTACCTCCGCCTTTTGAGCGAAGGCTCCAGAGCTCCAAATGAGGGCAACAGAAAGGGTATACGTGGAAACGCGTGTCTTCAGGCTCATGGCTTCCTCCCAGAAGCGTTTCGGTCGTTTCTGTAATCGATTACATCTTATTTTATATAAGTTGAAATCGACTTCAAGGTAAGTCAAGCATAAAGTATCGCCTCAAGATGGTCGCGATGACTGAGGTGATACTTTGTACGATCATAAGGGGTGGGCAGCATGAGCCGTAGGCGCTGGCGCGCGGTCAAGGAAACGCGCATCGCAGACGTGGCACGGCTCGCCGGCGTTTCGACCGCCACCGTCAGCCGCGTTCTGGCCAACCCGGATCAGGTCCGACCGAAAACACACGACCTTGTGATGGAAGCCGTGCGCCGTAGCGGCTACACGCCCAACAGCACGGCCCGGAATCTACGCACCCGTCGCACCATGACCGTGCTGGTCGTTGCGCCGAGACTCACCAACCCGGTCTTCGCGCAAGTGCTCCGTGGGGTGGACGACGAACTGACGCAGAACGGTTACGGAATCATCGTCGGCAATCTGGACAATCTCATCGAGCGAGAGGCCCGATACGTCGATCTCGTGCTCTCGCGGCAAGTCGATGGCGTTCTTCTGATGAACGGACGCATTCCCGAGAAGGGCAGGCGCAGCATGGGCGAAGCCGGACTCCCGATTGTAGCCCTGTGTTCGGCAATCCCGGATGCCGGGATCCCCAATGTGACGGTCGAGGACCGTGAAGCCTCCCGGAGGGCGGTGGAGTACCTGGCGCAACTCGGACACTCCAAGCTCGGCTATATCTCAGGTACTCCCGGCACATTCATCGAGGTGGAACGCTTCTCCGGTTTTCAGGAGGGAGTCGCTGCCGCTGGACTCTCCCAGGAGGATTTCGTGCGCTGGGAGGGGCCGTTCACATTCGCGACCGGCGTTGCTGCCGCAGAAGCTTTCCTTCGTTTGAAGAAACGCCCTACGGGAGTTTTCGCCACCTGCGACGAGAGTGCGATTGGATTCATCAAGACAGTGAGATCGGCCGGGGTCCGGGTTCCCGATGATGTGTCCGTCGTCGGCTTCGATGGCATCGAGTTCGCCGATTACACCGAGCCGACGCTCACCACCTTCCAGCAGCCGCTGCATGAGCTCGGGCGCACCGGAGCGCGCATTCTCCTAAAGATGATCCAGGGGAAAATGAGTCCGGCGGATTGGGACATTCGGCTGCCTTTGCAACTGCTTGAGCGCGGCACGACAGGGCCCGCGCCGAGAAGAGGCCGGAGTGCAAAGTGATCAGCATGCCCACGGATCGCGACGGCTATATCCCCGAGGGGCGTCGCGGTAGCAATTCCGCTGCTCCTCTCTCAAGCTCTCACCGTGCCGGCAATCTTTCCCGTCCTTCTGTCCATTGAAACACAAATGCCGGAAACGCTCATGACGACCATTCGCAACCCCATTCTGCCTGGGTTCAACCCTGATCCCGCATTCTGCAGGGCCGGCGATGACTATTACATCGCCACATCAACCTTCGAATGGTATCCGGGCGTGCAGATCCATCACTCCCGCGATCTTGTAAACTGGAGGCTGGTCTGTCGTCCCCTTGACCGCCAGTCCCAGCTCGATATGCGCGGCAACCCGGACAGCTGCGGCGTCTGGGCACCTGCTCTGACCTATGCGGACGGCTTGTTCTGGCTGATCTACACGGACGTGAAGCGCCGTCTCGGCAACTTCAAGGACACTCACAACTACCTTGTGACGGCGCCGTCCATCGAGGGGCCTTGGTCCGATCCGATCTTTATGAACTCGTCAGGCTTCGATCCCTCTCTCTTTCACGACGATGACGGGCGAAAGTGGTTCGTCAACATGGTTTGGGACCATCGCCGCCGTCGCAACTCCTTCGACGGCATTCTGCTGCAGGAATATTCGCCCGCCGAGCAGCGGCTTGTTGGTCCGATCAAGAACATCTTCAAGGGAAGCCCACTCGGGCTCGTCGAAGGGCCACATCTCTGGAAGCGCAACGGTTGGTACTATCTGACCGTGGCCGAGGGCGGCACCTCCTACAACCATGCCGTCACGATAGCGCGTTCCAGGAACATCGATGGGCCCTACGAGCTTCATCCGAACACCCACCTCCTGACCAGCAAGGATGCGCCGGATGCTCCGCTCCAGAGGGCAGGCCACGGCTTTTACGTGGAGGCATCCACCGGCGAGGTCTATCACACACATCTCTGTAGCCGCCCGTTGCCTGGAACCCGGCGCTCGCCGCTGGGCCGGGAAACGGCGATCCAGCGGGTGGTATGGAGAGAGGACGACTGGCTCTATCTCGCTCATGGAGGGCAGGTTCCCGCTGTCGAGGTCAAGGGGCCTGATCTCCCGCGGCACCCGTTCCCGCCCGAGCCGGAGCGCCACGATTTCGACGATGGGAGATTGCCCTCAGCCTTTCAGTGGCTGCGCACGCCCGACTGGGGGCGGCTGTTCTCGCTGACGGTCCGGGCGAGCCATCTCCGGCTCTACGGGCGCGAGTCCATCGGAAGCTGGTTCGAGCAGGCGCTTGTCGCCCGCCGCCAGACGGATTGGAGCTATTCGGCCGAGACGGCGCTGGAGTTCGAGCCTGAAACCTATCAGCAGATGGCCGGTCTGATCTGCTACTACGATCGCGCGCGATTTCACTATCTCGCCGTGTCCGCTGACGATGAGGGGAGGCGGGTGCTTCAGGTCATCTCGTGCCTGGGAGATCATCCCGACGCCTTGATGACCTATATGCTCGACAGCGATCTGCCGTTGCCTGAGGATGGCCCCATCCATCTTGGCGTCGATGTCCATTTGGCTGATCTTCAATTCAGATGGTCCATTGACGGAGTGAACTGGAAACCTGTCGGTCCCATCCTCGATGCGAGCATTCTCTCCGATGAGGCGGGGCCGGGAGCTCATGGATCCTTCACGGGCGCCTTCGTCGGGATGGCCGCGCACGACCTGACAGGTCGCGCCCTGCCGGCGGATTTCGATCACTTCTCTTACCGCGCCGATATGCCAAGCGACTAGGTGAGCATGGCCGCGAAGATTGCGCAGTGCAGCATTGCAGGGGTCAAAACGGCGCGTCGCTCAACAGGACGCATAGTTTAAGGAGGATGACATGGAGCCGGTTCGTTGGGGTATCTTGAGCACAGCCAGGATCGGTCGGATGAAGGTCGTTCCGGGAATGATGAAAAGCTCGCTATGCGCCATCACGGCCGTAGCGTCGCGGAGTGCGGCGTCTGCCGAGGCAATGGCCGGGGAGCTTGGAATTCCGAAGGCCTATGACTCCTACGAGGCGCTGCTTGCGGACCCGGATGTCGAGGCCATTTACAATCCGCTTCCCAATCACCTGCACGTTCCGCTGACCCTCAAGGCCGCTGCCGCCGGTAAGCATGTGCTGTGCGAAAAACCTATCGCGATCACGGCTCAGGAGGCAGGACAGCTCGAGGACGCCTCGTCCCAGGTGCTCATCGCCGAGGCGTTCATGGTCCGCCACCATCCGCAGTGGCAGCAAGCCCGAGATCTGATCCGGCAGGGAGGGGTTGGCGAGGTGCGAGCAATCCAGGTGCTGTTCTCGTATTTCAACGCGGACCCGTCCAATATCCGCAACAAGGCGGATATAGGTGGTGGCGGCCTGCTGGACATCGGCTGCTATGCGGTAGTGGCCGGGCGCTATTTCTTCGAGGCCGAGCCGACTCGCGCTGTAGTGCTGACGGATTTCGACCCTGCTATGGCGATTGATCGGACCACGAGCGCTCTCATGGATTTCGGCGCGGGCCGGCAGCTCATCTTTACGGTCTCGACCCAGATGGTCCCTTATCAGCGGGTGCAGATTCTCGGGACGAAGGGGCGCATCGAAATCGAGATCCCCTTCAATGCCCCGCCCGATCAGCCGACCCGCATCCTCGTCGACGATGGAAGTGTACATGGTGGGCGCTCGGCGCGAACCATCGAGTTCCCGGCCTTAGACCAGTACCAGCTTCAGGGCGAGGCGTTCGCCCGTGCTGTCCGTGGCGCCGAGCCCCTGGGCTACGGCATCCAAGATGCGCTCATGAACATGCGCATCTTGGATGCCTTGCGGCGCTCTGCAGAAGCGGCATCCTGGCAGCGGATCTAGAGCGCGGCTGAGTGCGGGATCCAACGTGTCCCGCAGAGGTGCAAGAATAGGGTTAAGCGATGATTAATTCCTGTTCTGCATCTTGCCAGGCCGAGGCAGTCGGTGATGTCGGCGGCTACAAAAACGATGATGAAATGCATAGGGCAGCGGATTTGACATGTCGAACTGGCGAGACGAGCGAAACCAGAAGTCCCGTGCCCGGCTCGAGAAGCGTCTCTCCGAGCACTTCCCCGCGTGCGTCGTGTCCCACGCGCTCAGGCAGCCGTTGATCCCTCCGACGCAGCGTCGTGCAATGGAGTCGTACTGGCGACATCGCCCTCTTCTGGCTGATCGATTGGCACGGGCACTCGCAGCCAAGAGCGGGCAGCCTGCAGCTTGGCATTGGCGTCTCGGATCCGGCAAGGAGGAGGGGCTGCCGATATCGTTCCGCACTCCGCCTTCGCCCTACCGGGAGCCCGCTTTCTCGCGCGGGCCGGGGCATTGCTGCGTCTGTGGACAGCCTGTCTATCGTTTGGGATGGCACCGCGATCTTTGGGGTGATGGAAAGCCCAACAAGAATGCCATCTGGCATGCCGCTTGTGTTGCGGCCTGGCAGTTCTGGACCGCACCTTCCGATCACCTCAGAATGCTGAAGCTTCGCCAGAACCGAAAATGCGCAACGACCGGGCGTCGCCTGCTCAGGACCGCCGAGGTGGACCATCGGGTTCCGCTCTTCGCCGTGTGGTCCCAGTCTCGTACGAAGCCCTGGCCGGAACTGCTGGCCTTCTGGGGAGCGCCTAACCTTCAGGTCATCAACCGAGCCGCTCACGTGGAAAAATGTGCGGAGGAGGCGGCGCAACGGTCAGAACGGCGGAGATCGACACTTTCTGCCGGAGGGGGCACGATGGAGGATTCCTCGCCATGATCCTCGGTGTCGGATAGGGGAAACCACATACCGAAAGCTGCTTGGGGCATATCGAGGGTATTTCATCCTTCACGGGGAACAGAGGAGGCCGCCGCCTCCGGTTTTCCCGATTCGCTTATGGCCTGAATGAGACCTCCGGGAGGTCAAGCCTTCATCACTGATAGTTTTTGCAGATCGCAGGCTTCACGCGGTACGGCGAAGACCCATCGCTCGCCGTGCGTAGATGCGAGAGGCCCAGCCTCCTGTCCGGTGGTTTAACGGTAGCGGGTCCCGCCCTTTCGGCAGCGACGCAGATTAGCTGGTCGGCGACCTGTTGATGGCGCCATCATGCCGAGGGAGCAATGCTCTTAAACGGTTCCGGCTGCGATCGCCTGTTGCACCGCAGCCTGAGCGTGCAGGGTTGTCGTATCGAACAATGGGACTGGGCTGTCCTCGGGCTGCACCAGCAACATGATTTCCGTACAGCCAAGAATAATCGCCTCTGCGCCCTGCTCAATCAGGCGCTGGATGATCTCGCGGTATTTCCTGCGGGAGGCAGACAGAACCTGGCCTGCGATCAGTTCTTGATAAATGATCTGATGCACGACCGCGCGGTCGGCAGGCTCCGGCACCAGAACATCCAGGCCGTATTCTGAGACCAGCCGGCCTTTGTAGAACTCCTGCTCCATCGTGAAGGCCGTGCCGAGAAGGCCAACACGGCTGTAGCCGGCCTCCTTGATCTTTTTTGCCGTCGGATCGGCAATGTGCAGCATGGGGATAGACACGCTCGCGGCAACTTCGCCGGCCATCCGATGCATGGTGTTCGTGCACAGGAGGAAGAAGTCTGCGCCACCGCGCTCGAGGCGTTGGGCGGCCTCGATCATCCTGCTGGTCAGCACTGACCACTGGCCCTCGTGCTGCAGACGTTCGATCTCGCCGAAGTCTACGGAGAACATCAAGCTTTGCGCGGAGTGTGCCCCACCCAACCGCTCCCGCACCTCTTGGTTGATGATGCGATAGTATTGCGCCGAGCTCTCCCAGCTCATGCCCCCGATCAAACCTATCGTCTTCATCGCCGTAGTCCTTAGGGTGCATTCCATCTGCGGCATCACCTAGCCTATTGCGATGGCTTGATAAACAGCCTTCGGGAGAATCGCGCCCGTGCTGCAGTGAAGGGCAGCCCGATCCTGAAAGATCGGATAACGGCACATCCGGAAGTCGGCCAATAGCCCACGGACGGAGATAGACCCACGCTGGCGCTCAGCAACTGCCTGGGACAAGCACGAAGCGACGGAGGTTCCCGAAGGACTGGGATCTCTTGGTACGGCCCGAAGCACCCATGCTAGCTCCCGCCGTCATCTACCGTGCCGCCGAGGATGCGCGCGTGTTGGCTCTGGCCATATCCGCGGCAAGCGTCGACCAGCCTCGAAGGTCGCGTTGGGCGTTCCTGTAGCTCTCCACGATGCGACCGGCGAGAGGGGAGGTGGAGGCGATCTCTGTGAGGAGTTCCGTTGAAGCCGCGTGAGCCGCATCGATGATGGAGCGGGGAAAAGCCTCAAGGTTCACCGGATACGTGCCGAGAATTTCCGTCAGCGCGACAGCATTGGTCTGGTGGGCATCGGCGAGACCCAGGGAATGTTCGGCTCTGCAGGCTTCGGCTACGATATGGCGCAGGTCCGGCGAGAGCCGATCCCATGCCGAAAGCGAGACCTGAAGTTCGCTGGCGCCGTTCGGCTTGTTGAATCCGGGTGCGTAATAGAATGGCGCATACTTCGGCAGACCTGTCTCAAGATCCGTCGCCGGCGCCAGAAACTCCGCCGCGTCGATGGAGCCCTTCTCGAGTGCCGGGAGCAGGTCGCCGGCGGAAACCGCCATGGGTACGGCTCCAAGCTTGGCGTAAATTTCCGCTCCCAGGCCCTGCACACGCAGGCGCATGCCCTTCAGATCCTCAAGGCCATTCAGCCTGCGCCGGAACCATCCGCCCATCGAGGGGCCTGTGTTCCCCGCAAGGAACGCCCGGACGCCGTGGGGATTGTAAAGCTCGTCCCAGAGCGCCTGCCCATCCCGCAACTCGATCCAGGCCTGGTGCTCGATGGGGCCGAGGCCAAAAGGGACACTCGTGAAGAAGCCTGCCGCCGGCATCCTGCCCTGCCAGTAAAGCGCCGCCGTGTGACCCATTTCGACGGTGCCGTTCGAGACCGCATCGAGCACTGCAAACGGCGGCACGATCTCACCGGCTGCAAACAGGTCGATCTGCAGCCGTCCACCGCTCATGGCATTGATGCGCTCGACGATCCGCTGCGCGGAGATGCCGGGGCCGGTGCGACCCTTCGGCCAGGAGGTGACCATGCGCCAGCGCAGGGTCTGGGCGCGAACGACAGTCGGTGCCGCGAGAGACGCGGCGCCGATGCCGAGCGCCATGCGGCGGGAGAGTTTAGGACCAGTGGGCATGGAAGTGATGCACGGGCCCGTGCCCGCGTCCGATCTGGAGTTGGCTGGAGGCGCCAATGGCGGCGCTGATGAAGCTCTTGGCTGCGGCAACGGCCTCCCTCAGCGGGAGGCCCTTGGCGAGCCCAGCGGCGATGGCCGAGGACAAGGTGCAGCCGGTGCCGTGGGTGTTGCGCGTCCCGATGCGGGGGGCCGTGAAGCGATGCATGCCCTGGAAATCCAGAAGGATGTCGGTGCTTTCCGCTCCTGAACCGTGTCCACCCTTCACCAGAACCGTCCTGGGGCCGAGGCGAAGGATCCGCTCGGCCTGCCGGAGCATCGCACGCTCATCGGAGGCCATCGGCTCGTCGAGAAGGGCGGCTGCTTCCGGAAGGTTAGGCGTGACGATGAGCGCCCTGGGAAGCAGGGTGTGGCGTAATGCATCGATGGCCTCCGGGGCAAGCAGACGGTCACCGCTGGCCGCCACCATTACGGGGTCGAGAACGACCTGTGTCGCATGGTGGCGCTTGAGGCCCTCCGCTACGGCTTCGATGATGGCGGGTTGGGACAACATGCCGATCTTCACCGCATCGACCGATATATCGGAGAAAACACTGTCGATCTGTTGCTCGACGAAGGCGGGCGGAACATCGTGTATGCCCTGAACGCCTAGGGTATTTTGCGCGGTCAGTGCCGTAATGACGCTCGCGCCATAAACCCCCAGAGCCGAAAAGGTCTTCAAATCCGCCTGGATCCCGGCTCCACCGCCCGAATCCGAACCTGCGATGGTGACTGCGACGGCTGTCATGCCAGGACGCTCCGCGAGGCCAGCGCTTCATCGACTATCCGCCGCAGCCGGGCTGCCTCGGCTTGTGGATCAGGCGCCATGAAAATCGCCGAGATGACTGCAATTCCGTCAGCGCCTGCAGTGATGACCGGTTCTGCATTCGAGGCATCGATTCCCGCAATGGCGCCGACCGGACCTCGGCTTGCGTTTCTGGCGCGTGCTAGAGTTGCGCGCAGACCGTCGAGTCCGATCGGCGGAGAAGGATTGTTCTTGCTCACGGTTGCGAAGATGCCGCCGATGCAGCCGTAGTCGACCGGCATATGTGCGAGCGCATCGGCGTGCTCCGGCGTCTTGAGCGTCAGACCGATGATTGCGTGCGGGCCCAACAATTTGCGTGCATCCTCGGGATGCAGATCCTCCTGCCCGAGATGGACCCCGTCGGCTCCTGCAGCCAGAACGATATCGACGCGATCATTGATCAGGAGCGGCACGCGGGTCCCTTCAAGAGCCATTTTGAGCGCGCGGGCCAGTTCCACGAGGCGACGGCCCTCCGCATGCTTGTCCCTGTACTGAATGAGCGTCGCACCACCGGCGACAGCCTGTCTGACGAGTTCGACAGGATTTCTGCCGCCAGTCCGTTCCGGGTCGATGATGCCATAGAGCCTGAGATCGACGTGGTTCATAGGATTCTCCCGCAGGCGACGAGGGTTGGCGTATCGAGGTTGAAGAGCGCGTCGAGAAAGGCGGGCTGGAATGTGCCCGGTCCGTTTGCGCCACGGGCTGCAATCTCTCCAGCGACTCCGGTGGCCAGCAAAGCCGAGGCTGCGGCCTCGAGCGCATTGTCGTGCAGGGCCGTGAAGGCTGCTATGAGGGCCGTTCCGGCGCATCCCATGGCGGTCACTCGGGTCATCAAGGGATGACCGTTCTCGATGCGAAGGGTGTGTGCACCGTCCGTGACCACATCCGCAGCACCGGTGACGACCACGACAGTGCCATGGGCGCTTGCGAATGCCTGCACGGCCTCTGGTGCCGCATCATTCCCGGCAAGAGCCATGAACTCGCTCGCATTGCACCGCAGGACACTTGGCCTGCCTGCAAGACAGGCGCGGGCAAGTTCCAGACGGGGCGGAGAGGATTCCACGAACACGGGATCGAGCACCCACGGCTTGACGTGAGCGCAGGCGGTCGCGATGGCTTGGGGGATGGCTGCGCGGCGGTCGCCGTCGAGCGTGCCGAGATTGACGAGCAGTGCGGCGGAGCGGCTGGTAAAGGCCGTGACCTCCTCCGGCGCGACGGTCAGGGACGGTAACCCACCAGCCGCGAGCAGAAGATTGGCCGTGAGGGTCTGCGCTGCCGCATTCGTGATCGCATGCACGCGTGGACGCTCGCTGCGGAGGCGCTCGAGCAGAGTCCCGGCCAATGCTGGAAGAAAGGTGTCTGGCGCCCTCGTCATCTCGCAATCCCTCCGCCGGCATAATCCGGATCAGGTTCGATGGGTTGGTCTCGACGAGACCTCTCAGCCCGGATGGGCACCCCAAGGAGATATCTGCGAGATAGTACCATCGCGCCCGCTTGGCAAGCATCGCGTCGTCCGCTCGCATGCTGGTTGACAGCCAGGAGTGCCTCGCCGAAGATCAGTGCTGTTCCGAGGGGAGCCCTGTGAGGGGCTGAGAGTCGGCTGATCCGCCGTGACCCTTGAACCTGATCCGGGTCATACCGGCGGAGGGACTGGAACTATCGAGCACGACGTTATCCCTCAGCTCGCTTTGCCCGGATCTCCCTTTGTTCAAGAGGAGAGATCCAGTGACCATCTTCATCGATAAGCCCAGGGGTGTCCCCCAATCCGTAACCACCGGCCCGATTCAGGGATCGCGCAAGATCTATGCCGTGCCAGCCGGTCACCCCGATATCCGGGTTCCCTTCCGCGAGATCGTTCTGACGGATCCCAATGAGGCTCCCGTGCGCGTTTACGATCCATCTGGCCCCTACACCCAGGACGAAGCGGCCATCGATCTTGGAAAGGGGCTTCCACTCGTGCGCGAATCCTGGATTGCAGCGCGGAATTTTGCGGCGATCGAGGCCCGGCCGGTGAGGCCCGAGGACAACGGAAATGTCTCGGCTGACGCGCTTGTGGAGCCGTGCCCGGCCGAGCGCATTGTGCGCCGTGCCGCGCTAGGCCAGATGGTCACGCAATACGAGTTCGCACGAGCCGGAATCGTCACCGAGGAGATGATCTTCGTCGCACATCGCGAGAACCTGTGCCGGGAGGCCATGCTGGCGGAGGCCGAGGTGCGGATCGCCGATGGAGAGAGCTTCGGCGCCGCCATTCCGCCATTCATCACCCCGGAATTCGTGCGTCAGGAGGTCGCCCGAGGTCGCGCAGTTATCCCGGCCAACATCAACCATCCGGAACTGGAGCCGATGGTGATCGGGCGCAACTTCCTGGTCAAGATCAACGCCAACATTGGCAATTCCGCCGTAATCTCGACCGCGGCCGACGAAGTGGAAAAACTCGTCTGGGCGATCCGTTGGGGCGCCGACACGGTGATGGACCTCTCCACCGGTCGCAACATCCACAACATCCGGTCCTGGATCATGCGCAACTCGCCGGTGCCTATCGGCACGGTGCCGATCTATCAGGCTCTGGAAAAGGTGGGGGGCGATCCGGTGAAGCTCGATTGGGAGGTGTTCAAAGACACCCTCATCGAACAGGCCGAGCAGGGCGTCGACTACTTCACCATCCATGCGGGCGTTCGCTTGCCGTATGTGCCGCTTACGGCCAATCGCGTCACGGGCATCGTCTCCCGCGGCGGCTCGATCATGGCGCGCTGGTGTCTGGCGCATCATCGCGAGAGCTTCCTCTACACGCATTTCGATGAGATCTGCGACATCATGCGAGCCTATGACGTCTCGTTCTCACTGGGCGACGGGCTGCGCCCCGGTTCCATTGCCGATGCGAACGACGCCGCCCAGTTTGCGGAGCTGGAGACCCTCGGGGAGCTCACGAGGGTGGCCTGGGAGAAGGGCTGTCAGGTGATGATCGAGGGGCCTGGCCATGTCCCGATGCACAAGATCAAGATGAATATGGACAAGCAGCTCCGCGAATGCGGAGAGGCGCCGTTCTACACTCTCGGCCCGCTCACCACCGACATCGCTCCCGGATACGACCACATCACGTCGGGCATCGGTGCTGCCATGATCGGTTGGTTCGGCACGGCGATGCTCTGCTACGTGACACCCAAGGAACATCTCGGCCTGCCAAATCGGGATGACGTCAAGACGGGGGTGATTACGTACAAGATCGCGGCCCATGCGGCGGACCTCGCGAAAGGGCACCCGGCAGCGCAGGTTCGGGACGATGCGTTGTCGCGCGCCCGCTTCGACTTCCGCTGGGAGGATCAGTTCAATCTGTCTCTCGATCCGGATACGGCGCGCGCCTACCACGACGAGACCTTGCCGAAGGACGCGCACAAGGTGGCGCATTTCTGTTCGATGTGCGGACCGAAATTCTGTTCGATGAAGATCACGCAGGATCTACGGGCGGAGGTGGCAGCGATGACCCCTGAGGCTCAGGAGCAGTTGGCCGGTATGCGTGCCAAGAGCCAAGAGTTTCTGGCCGGCGGTGGCAAGCTTTACGTCGACCCACGCTAACACCGCCAATGTGATGGACGCGGATACTGTCTCACGGATTCGCGTCCGTCACGCAAAATGTAGGTTCATAAGGCATTGGGCAAAGCTGCCTGGCCGGATGTCGAAGCTTCATTCGGCAGGCGCAATGGAATAGCCTGAGACGGCTCGGATGGAAAATGCTCCTCCGCGAGCCCGATGGGCGGTCCTGAACAACAGGGGCATCTGGTATGTCCGAGAGGCGTCGTTCCGCAGGAAGCTCCGCACAAGGGCAAAGCTGTGCAGTGCATGATGGAACTGATCCAAAATTGGGCAGTTCATCCGGCAAGTCAATCTATGCTGGTAGAGGCTGCAATGCGATCCCCGAGCCTCCTCACCTCCGCTATGGTCGGAGCCCTCCTCGTCTCGGCGGCATTTTGGGTTGCTGCCTTCACTCAGATCGAGATTTGATCTGTCGCTCCCGGTATGGCTCAGCGGAGGACATCGAACTGCTGCTGCTTGGTGTGTCGGAATTCTGGTCGCTCGGGGTCGCCGGCATCCACTCTTGCGGGAACAGGAGCAAGGCAGATCCTGACCGGGCCTGACACCAGCCCTCACGCGGAGCATCCCATTTCAGCACTGCAGTGCGTTCTCCATCCGGAAGCGTTATCCGGCCTAGGATAACCGTTCCGTCCTTCGGGGCCGTCTCGATAGGTTGCCACCCATCCATTGTGCAGGCTCCTTCCGTCGAATCAGGCAGGGCAGGCTAACTCCGCCAACCTGAATGCTCCCTGCAGATGTGACGGTGGGGTTGCCAGAGGAGAGGCACTAGGTGGAACCCCATAAGGCTGCGCCTGATCGTCCCTAGGCCGCATCCGGCGCCCTTCCGGTCCGTATCTACCCCTGCGACGGGGCTCTGGCCCACGAACGACGGAGCGCTCCGGGGATACCGCGGCGGCAACAGAGATCAGCTTCGGGGATGTTTCCGGGGGCGCCGCAAGCGTCAGTTCGTGCCTCTTGTGGCAGGACGGCAACAGCGCATCCGAGCCGGGCTTCAATGGACAAGATCTTCTAGGGAACGATGGCGGAGAGGGGGAGATTCGAACTCCCGATACGGTTGCCCGTATGCCGCATTTCGAGTGCGGTGCATTCAACCACTCTGCCACCTCTCCGGGGTGCGAAGGCCTTGGGGCCCGCTGGTTGAGGCGGGGTGGATATCACGCGTTCTTCCGCTCTTCAAGCACCTTCCTGCAGGTTTTTGATTGACAGGGGAGGGTTCGTTCCGTAGAGAGAATTTCTCTATGCGTGGACCCCTGTGTCCGCGCATTTTCATGCGGTGGCCCTGGGGCTGCCGTGAACCGAAGCCGGAAACTGCCAAAAAGTCGGCCCTGCGGGTCTCCTGCAGAGAGTCGGGTTTGAACACGAGGATCAAGATGTTCGCAGTGATCAAGACCGGCGGCAAGCAGTATCGCGTTGCCGCTGAAGACGTCATCACCGTTGCCACGCTCGCGGGCGAGCCGGGCTCGACCGTCACGTTCGACCAGGTTCTCATGGTCACGAACGACAACGGCACCCAGGTAGGCGCACCCCTCGTCGAGGGCGTCACCGTGACGGGCGAGGTGGTGGAACACACCCGCGGCGAGAAGGTCATCGCCTTCAAGAAGCGTCGCCGCCAGAATTCGCGCCGCAAGCGCGGGCATCGCCAGGACTACACCGTGGTGCGGATCACCGAGATCCTCGCCGGTGGCGCGAAGCCCAAGAAGGCTGCGGCAAAGAAGACCACCAAGGCTGCGGCGGACGACGCTGCGCCGGCCGAAACCGCTGCTGAGTAAGCGACTTAGGCAACTGACAGGAACACGGGAGTAGACCCATGGCTCACAAAAAAGCAGGCGGCTCGTCTCGCAACGGCCGCGACTCCGCAGGCCGTCGTCTGGGCGTCAAGAAGTTCGGCGATCAACAGGTCGTGTCGGGCAACATCATTATTCGTCAGCGCGGCACGAAGTGGCATGCCGGCGCCAACGTCGGCATGGGCAAAGATCACACCCTCTTTGCCACGGCTGATGGACGCGTCCGATTCCTTACGAAACAGGGCCGAGCTTTCGTATCGGTCGTACCGGCCCAAGAGGCAGCAGAATAACGGCGAGAGCGATACGAAGGAGCTCCCGCCGGCATCACACCGACCCGGCGGATCAGAGCTCCAAGTAGGCCCTCAAGGCCAAGCTCCAGATCCGAGAAAGACAGGGGAGGTGGGATGTCCACCTCCCCTTCGTCATTTCCGGGCCGAAACGAGGGCCCAACCGGATCGGAGCAGGACTATGTTTCCCGACCTCACCCGTGACGATGTGTTCCGCCTTGAAACCCGCCGCCTCTGGCTGCGCTGGCCGCGCCTTGCGGACGTTCAAGCCATCGTACGCCTTGCCGGTGAGAAAGCCGTCGCGGAGATGACGGCCCGAATTCCGCATCCGTACCCGCCGGAAGATGCCGAACGCTTCATCTTCCAGTCCCGGCGCTCAAATGCGGACGGCCAGGGCCTCGTGCTCGCCATCACGCCCAAGGGCAAGCCC
The DNA here is from genome assembly GCF_020532555.1 of Microvirga lenta. GTDB lineage: Bacteria > Pseudomonadota > Alphaproteobacteria > Rhizobiales > Beijerinckiaceae > Microvirga > Microvirga lenta. Next base: position 29,999 of record NZ_JAJBBR010000018.1, read on the forward strand.
AACAGCCTCATCGGCGTCGTGGGGATCGGTCCCGGCCTCGAGACGGGTAAGCCGACCCTGGGCTACTGGCTCGGCACGCCTCATTGGGGGCAGGGCTATGCCACCGAGGCGGCCCGCGCGCTGATCGACGCCTTCTTCGCCTATGGCGAGGAGGACGAGCTCATGGCATCCGCCCGGGTGCTCAATCCCGGGTCACGCCGGGTGCTGGAGAAGTGCGGCTTCGCCTATCAGGGTTCCGGCCTGGCCGAACTCCCTGCGCGGGGCGGATACTACCCGGCCGACCACTTCCGCCTCGACCGGCGGGCCTGGGAAAGCCTGAAGACCTGGGGGCATACGGGCCTCGTGAGGGAACCTGCATCCGTCGATGCGGGGCAGGAGCTCTCCCTCGTTCACTGACGAAAGCGCTCCCGAAGATTTTCGGGAGCGCTTCCACGTGGTCTTTCGTTGCTCCCGTACACCTTGTCCCGTAAAGGATGCGGGTTATGAAATTTCTCGACCAAGCCAAGATCTATATTCGTTCGGGCAACGGCGGCGCAGGCGCCGTGTCGTTCCGCCGTGAAAAATTCATCGAGTTCGGCGGGCCCGACGGCGGCGACGGCGGCCGCGGCGGCGACGTTTGGGCCGAATGCGTGGAGGGGCTCAACACCCTCATCGACTACCGCTACCAGCAGCATTTCAAGGCCAAGACCGGCGGTCACGGCATGGGCAAGAACCGGGCGGGCGCCAAGGGGGCCGACGCGGTTCTGAAGGTTCCGGCCGGCACCGAGATCCTGGATGAGGATGGCGAGACCGTCATCGCCGATATGACCCATGTGGGCCAGAAGGTCCTCCTGGCGAAGGGCGGCAATGGCGGCTTCGGCAACGCCTATTTCACCACCTCGACCAACCGGGCCCCGCGCCGGGCCAATCCGGGGCAGGAGGGGCAGGAGCGTACGATCATCCTGCGCCTCAAGCTCATTGCGGATGCAGGACTCGTGGGTCTCCCGAATGCAGGGAAATCGACCTTCCTGGCCACCGTCACGGCCGCAAAGCCCAAGATCGCCGATTATCCCTTCACGACGCTCCATCCGGGGCTCGGTGTCGTCCGGATCTACAATCGCGAATTCGTGCTGGCGGACATTCCCGGCCTTATCGAGGGAGCCTCCGAAGGCGTCGGCCTCGGCGACCGCTTCCTGAGCCATGTCGAGCGCTGCCGGGTGCTGCTGCACCTGGTGGAGGGCACGAGTGAGGATGCGGGACAGGCCTACGAGACCGTGCGTCACGAGATCGAGGCCTATGGTCACGGTCTGGCGGAAAAGCCCGAGATCGTCGCGCTGTCCAAGGCGGATGCCCTCGACGATGAGACGCTCAAGGAGCAGGTCGCGAAGCTGGAGCAGGCCTGCGGTCAGACACCCCTCGTCATGTCCTCGGCATCGAACCAGGGCGTGCAGGAGGTGCTTCAGGCGCTCCTTGCGGTGATCGACGACACCAAGGCCGAGGAAGAGCCGGCCGAGGCCCAGGAGGAGTGGCGCCCGTGAGCCCGGAGATCGGCCAGTTCCGCCGCATCGTTCTGAAGGTCGGATCGGCCCTTCTGGTCGACCGGGCGCGGGGACGGCTCAATCATGCCTGGCTCGCGGCGCTCGCCGAGGACATTGCAGACCTTCATGCCCGAGGCGCCGATGTGCTCGTCGTCTCGTCGGGGGCCATCGCCATGGGGCGAACGGTCCTGGGACTTCCCGCAGGACCGCTCAAGCTGGAGGAAAGCCAGGCGGCCGCAGCCGTCGGGCAGATCGCGCTGGCGCGGACCTGGTCGGAAGTGCTCGCCCATCACGGGATCACGGCAGGGCAGATCCTCGTCACCCTTTCCGATACGGAGGAGAGGCGGCGCTACCTCAACGCCCGTGCCACGACCTTGAAGCTGCTCGAAATGCGGGCCGTGCCCGTCATCAACGAGAACGATACGGTGGCCACGTCCGAGATCCGCTACGGCGACAACGATCGTCTGGCCGCTCGCGTCGCCACCATGATCGGGGCGGATCTGCTGGTCCTGTTCTCCGATATCGACGGCCTCTATACGGCGCCGCCCGCGTCCGACCCGAACGCGGAGCATCTCCCCATCGTGGAACGCATCACGCCCGCCATCGAGGCGATGGCCGGAGGCGCGGCCTCGGAGATCTCCCGCGGCGGCATGCGCACGAAGGTGGAGGCGGCCAAGATCGCGACCTCGGGCGGCACCCATATGGTCATCGCCGACGGGCGCACCAAGAACCCCCTGAAGCGGGTCGCCGAAGGCGGGCGCTGCACCTGGTTCCTAACCCCCTCCAACCCCGCAACCGCGCGCAAAACCTGGATCGCCGGCGCTTTGGAGCCGCGCGGCACCCTTTATGTGGACGAGGGAGCGGCCCGGGCGCTCCAGAGTGGCGCAAGCCTTCTGCCGGTGGGGGTCCGCCGTGTCGAGGGCAGCTTCGCCCGCGGCGATGCGGTGACGATCCGCGACGACCAGCGCATCCTGGGCCGGGGGCTCGTGGCCTATGACGCCGACGATGCCGCCCGCATCATAGGCCGCCCGAGCCGCGAGATCGAAGCAATCCTCGGCTATCCCGGGCGGACGGAAATGGTCCACCGGGACGATCTGGCGCTCACGGACCGCACCGTCATTCCAGCCTCCCTGTCAGCCTGAGCAATGTGCTGGCGTCGCCCGGTGCGGCGCTTTTGATGTCGTTGTCGAAATAGACGTAAACATCCCGCAGTTCCTCCTGCCAGGTGGCGATCTGCCGGGCCCAGTCCTGCAGGGTCTCCTGGCTGTAGCTCCCCGCATAGCGTCCGTTGGTGCCGTGGGCGCGGACATAGACGAAGTCGGCCGTCGTCACCCATGGAGCGGGAGCGGCCGCGTGATCGGAGATGCAGAGCGCCGCATTGTGGTCGCGCAGCAGGTCGAAAACCCGATCCTCGTACCAGCTCGGATGCCTGAACTCGAACGCGTAGCGGTGCCCGGGCGGTACGAGGCTCAGGCACCGCGCTACACGCTCCAGGGTTTCCTCGTTGGCCTTGAAGGTCGGCGGCAGCTGGAACAGGACCGGCCCGAACTTCTCGGCCAGACCAGCCATTCTACCGAAGACGAGGGCGATGCTGTCCTCGATGTCCTTGAGCCGCTTCATATGCGTGATGAAGCGCGAGACCTTCCAGGCGAAGAGGAAGCCTTCCGGCGTGCTGTCGTGCCATGTCCGGACCGCCTGCTCCGTGGGAAGGCGGTAGAAGGAGTTGTTGATCTCGGCCGTATCGAACCGATCGATGTAGAAAGCCAGAAAATCCTTGATCCTCAGGGTCGAGGGGTAGAAAGGTCCATGCCAGGATTTGTAGTGCCAGCCCGATGTGCCGATCCGGACCTCGGTCGTGTTTCGCAGCTTCGGTTCGGTTGGAGACGAGGACCGGCTTGGCCCTGGGGCCGCCGCGCGTGCTATGGATCTTGGAGGATGGGTTTGCCCCCGGGACTTGGACATGGATGACACTCGCACTTTGAGCGGACTCCCGCTCGCCGAACAGGTCAACGCCGCAGAGGCGGCATCGGTCGCGGGCGCGGACATCCCGGCACTCATGAACGAGATCGGGCGGCGCGCCAGACAGGCCGCCCGCCGCGTCGGGCTTGCGACCGCCGAGGAGAAAAATGCGGCCCTTATGGCCATGGCGGCCCGCATCCGAGGCCGCTCGGGGGCCATTCTGGCTGCGAATGCCGAGGATCTGGCGGAGGCGAGGGCCAAGGGCCAGACCCCCGCTTTCATCGACCGCCTGACCCTCGATCCGAACCGGCTGGAGGAGATTGCTGCGGCCGTCGAGAGCATTGCCCGGCTTCCCGATCCGGTAGGACGGCTTCTCGCGCGCTTCGAACGACCCAACGGGCTGCTGATCGAGCGCGTCTCGACCCCCCTCGGCGTGATCGGGGTCATCTTCGAGAGCCGCCCCAACGTGACGGCGGATGCCGGTGCGCTCTGCCTGAAGGCCGGCAACGCCGCCATCCTGCGCACCGGATCTGAGAGCTTCCGCACCTCCCTGGCCATCGCGGAGGCGATGGGGGAGGGGCTGATGCAGGCGGGCCTGCCGGCGGATGCCATCGTCCTCGTGCCGACCCGCGACCGGGCGGCCGTGGGGGCCATGCTCTCGGGGCTTGGCGGCAACATCGACGTGATCGTTCCCCGGGGCGGCAAGAGCCTCGTCGCAAGGGTGCAGGAGGAGGCCCGTGTGCCGGTCTTCGCGCATCTCGAAGGAATCTGCCATGTCTTCGTTCACGAAAAGGCCGATCTCGACATGGCCAGGCGCATCGTGCTCAACGCCAAGATGCGCCGCACCGGCATCTGCGGCTCGGCCGAGACGCTCCTGGTCGACCGGGCTTGCGCTGCCACGCACCTGAAGCCGCTCATCTCAACGCTTCTGGAGGCCGGCTGTGCCGTGCGTGGCGACGAGGCGGCCCAAGCCGTCGATCCCCGCGTCACCCCTGCCAAGGAGGAGGATTGGCGCACGGAATATCTCGACGCCATCATCTCTGCCCGGGTCGTGGACGGGCTGGAGGGGGCCATCGCCCATATCGAGGCCTTCGGCTCCCATCACACCGATTCCATCGTGACGGACGACGCCGCTGCCGCCGAGCGGTTCATGGCGGAAGTCGACTCGGCGATCGTGCTGCACAATGCCTCGACCCAGTTCGCCGATGGCGGCGAGTTCGGTTTCGGGGCCGAGATCGGCATTGCCACCGGCCGGATGCATGCACGGGGTCCTGTCGGCGTCGAGCAGCTGACCTCGTTCAAATATCGCGTGCTCGGCTCGGGCCAGACCCGCCCGTGAAGCCTTCGCCGTTCCGCTTCCGGCCGGAGCCCTCCGGCCTGGCGCGCTTGCCGCGGATCGCGCCCGGCATGCGGATCGGCCTCTATGGCGGCTCCTTCAACCCGGCCCATGCGGGGCACCGGCACGTGAGTCTCCTGGCCCTCAGACGTCTGAGGCTGGACCGGATCTGGTGGATTGTGACCCCGGGTAATCCCTTGAAGGACCTCAGCGAGTTGGTCCCGCTCCCCCTGCGGGTCGAAGGGGCCCGCGAGACCGCCGATCACCCCCGCATCGACGTGACCACCTTCGAGGAGGAGATCGGGGCCAGCTACACGGTCGAGACCCTGGCGTATCTCAGGCGGCGCTATCCGGGCGTTCGGTTCGTCTGGATCATGGGGGCGGACAGCCTCGCCAGTTTCCACCGCTGGCGCGGTTGGCGCAGGATCGCCCGGACGATGCCTTTTGCCGTGGTGGACCGTCCCGGCTGGACCCTGAAGGCCGTCCGCTCGCGTGGCGCCCAGGCCTTGTCGGCCTGGCGAATCGCCGAGGCTCGGGCGCCTGCCCTGGCCGATATGGCGGCGCCGGCCTGGGTCTTCCTGCACGGCCCACGCTCTCCTTTGTCATCCACTGCGATTCGCCGGATGCGACGAACTTCTCCTTTCGGGGGACGTTGAAATAACGTGCCGTTCGACCTTATCTTAAGGTCACGGCGCAGAGTGTTGCGCTGATTGAAAGGGTCTGAACCTGAACCGACTGAACTCGCTTGAGGCGGAGCATCATCCGCTTCCCCCTCTCTCCGGAGCGGATGCTCCGCACGATGAGGATATCCGGGCCGCAGCCCTGGCCTCCCTCGAGGATATGAAGGCCGAAAATACGGTCGAAATCGACCTGGCCGGCAAAACCTCGCTTGCAGACACCATGATCGTTACGTCGGGCCGCTCCCACCGCCATGTGGGCGCCATCGCCGACCGCCTTATCAAGGACCTCAAGGACAAGGGGTTCGGGAATGCGCGCGTCGAGGGCCTGCCCGCCTGCGATTGGGTGCTGATCGACGCCGGTGACGTGCTCGTTCACATTTTCCGTCCCGAGGTTCGTGGTTTCTACAACCTCGAGAAGATGTGGGGCGCCGACCGTCCGCAGGACCGGGCCAGCTGATCAGAGGCTGACTTAAGTTGCGACTGAGCTTGCTGGCCGTGGGCCGTCTCAAGAGCGGCCCCGAGCGGGAGCTGGTCGAGCGATACAGGCAGCGGATCGAAGGCATGGGCCGTGCCCTCGGCATGGCCGGGCTGGACATCGTCGAGCTGCCGGAAAGCCGGGCCCGTCGGGATGACGACCGCCGTGCGGAAGAGGCGTCTGCCCTTCTGGACAAGGCGGGTGCGTCCGTGCTCGTGGTCTTCGACGAGCGCGGCAAGAGCCCGACGAGCGAGGCTTTCGCGGAGCGGGTCCGGCACTGGCGCGACGAGGGCCGACCCGGTCTCGCCTGCGTCATCGGGGGGCCGGATGGCCTCGATCCGAGAATCCGCCAGCGGGCCGATCTGGTGGTTTCCTTCGGGGCGTTGACGATGCCGCACCAGATCGTGCGCGCTCTCGTGGCCGAACAGGTCTATAGAGCCCTGACAATCATCGCCGGTCACCCTTATCATCGCGCCGGACACGATGATTCCTGACGGATGGCCCGCTTCACCTTTCTGACGACCCGCAAGGTTCTCGGCCTTGCTGCATGGATGGCATCTTTCTCCCTGGGCGTCGCGCACGCCCAGCAAGCGCCTGCGCCTGCGGCTCAAGCCCAGCCCGGCGCCGAGACGGCGGAGCAGAAGGCCCAGCGGGAGCGCGACCTCAGGATCCTCGAAGAGGCCATGGCGGCCAGTGCCGAGGCCCGCAAGCGCCTCGAGGCCGAAATCGCCGAGATCCAGACCGACCGGGCCAAGCTCAACACGGCCCTGATCGAAACCGCGAACCGGACGCGAGCCACGGAGGACCGGATCCGAGCCCTGGAGCAGCGGCTCCAGACCCTCACGGCCAGCGAGGCCGCGATCCGCCGGTCCCTCGAGAGCCGCCGCGGGGTCATCATCGAGGTCTTTGCCGCCCTCCAACGCATGGGGCGCCGCCCGCCGCCGGCGGTTCTGGTCCGTCCGGAGGACATGCTCGAAGCGGTTCGCGCCTCGATCATGCTGGGGGCGGTGCTCCCCGAATTGCGGGCCGAGGCCGAGACCCTCGCGACCGACCTCGCCGAGCTCGTGCGTCTCAAGAACGCCATCGCGACGGACCGCTCTACCCTGGGAAGCGAGCTGGCCGCCCTCACGGGCGAGCAGAACCGTCTCACCGCCCTCATGAAGGCCCGCCAGGGCCGGCTCGCCGAGGTCGAGAAATCGGTGGGCTCGGAGCGGGAAAAGGCTGTGGAACTTGCACGCCAAGCTGGATCTCTCAAAGAATTGATCGAGCGGATGGAGCAGGAAATCGCCGGGGCCCAGAAAGCCGCCGAGGAGGCCCGCAAGGCGGCCGAGGCGCAGGAGCGGGAGGCCAGGGAGCGCTTCGCCCAGGCGGCGTTCCGCGATCCGGCCCGATTGGCCCCGAAAATCCCCTTTTCAGAAGCGCGAGGCATGCTTCCGCAGCCCGTCAGCGGCGAAACCGTCCAGAATTTCGGCGCTTCCGACGGCTATGGCGGAACGACGCGCGGCATTTCGATCAGGACCCGTGCGAATGCAACTGTTGTATCACCCGCGGACGGATGGGTGGCCTTTGCCGGCCCCTTCCGGTCCTATGGCCGACTCTTGATCATCAATGCCGGTGGAGGCTATTATGTTCTTCTGGCCGGTATGGACCAAATCAGCGTCGATGTCGGACAATTTGTTCTCGCTGGAGAACCCGTCGCATCCATGGGAGAGACATCTCTCATGTCTTTGATGGGCGGTGCCATAGAAAAGAACAATCCCGTCCTCTATGTTGAGTTCAGGAAAGACGGCGGTTCGATCGATCCAGGTCCATGGTGGGCGAAATCGCAAAGCGAAAAGGTTCGCGGATAATGCGCAAACTGTCCCTTTTAATTCTTGGTGCGGCCATTGGCGCGGGCGGTGCGACGGTCATGTCGCAGACGAGCCTGTTGTCCAGCACGAGCGCGATTGCCGCCTCGGCCGACACCTATCGGCAGCTCAGCCTCTTCGGAGACGTTTTCGAGAAGGTCCGCACCGATTACGTAGAAAAGCCTGAGGAGGCCAAGCTCGTCGAGGCTGCCATCAACGGCATGCTGACCTCGCTCGATCCCCATTCGAGCTACATGGACGCCAAGAGCTTCCGCGACATGCAGGTGCAGACCCGCGGCGAGTTCGGCGGCCTCGGAATCGAGGTCACCATGGAGGAAGGTCTCGTCAAGGTGGTGACGCCGATCGACGATACCCCGGCCTCCCGCGCCGGCATCATGGCCAACGACGTCATCACCCAGATCGACGGCGAATCCGTTCAGGGCCTCAACCTGAACCAGGCAGTCGACAAGATGCGCGGCCCGGTCAATTCCTCCGTCACCCTCAAGATCCAGCGCAAGGAAGCGAAGGAGCCGATCGAGGTGAAGCTGACCCGCGAGACGATCAAGGTTCGTCCCGTGAGGGCTCGCGTCGAGGGCGACATCGGCGTTCTGCGCATCACGCAGTTCAACGAGCAGACCTTCGAGGGCCTGCGGTCAGGCATCGATAAGCTCACCAGCGAAATCGGTGCGGACAAGCTCGCCGGCTTCGTGATCGACCTGCGCAACAACCCGGGCGGTCTGCTCGACCAGGCCATCATGGTGTCGGATGCGTTCATCGACCGCGGCGAGATCGTCTCGACCCGCAGCCGCAACGCCGAGGACACCCAGCGGTTCAATGCCAAGGCAGGCGATCTGACCAAGGGCAAGCCGCTCGTCGTGCTCGTCAACGGCGGTTCGGCCTCGGCCTCGGAAATCGTGGCCGGCGCCCTGCAGGACCACAAGCGCGCGACGGTGCTCGGAACCCGGTCCTTCGGCAAGGGCTCCGTTCAGACCATCATCCCGCTCGGCGGCAACGGTGCCGTACGTCTGACGACGGCGCGCTACTACACCCCGTCGGGCCGTTCGATCCAGGCCAAGGGCATCGACCCGGATGTGGAGGTCCTGCAGGACATCCCGGAGGAGCTGAAGGGCAAGGACGAAACCAAGGGTGAGGCCGGTCTGCGCGGCCACCTGCAGAACGGCGGCGAAAAGGAAGAGCGCGGCGGTTCCTCCGCCTACGTCCCGCCGGATCCGGCAAACGACAAGCAGCTCATCGCCGCCTACGACCTGCTTCGCGGCGTTCGCAAGGGTGCGAGCAACACCACGGGCGCCCCGAACTAAGGCTCCTGACGCAAGTCATCCCGACAAGAAGAAAGGGCCTGACGGCAACCCGCCGTCAGGCCCTTTCCATTCATGTTCGACAAAACGTACGGAAGAGCTTGTGCCGCGCAGGATGAAGCGGCACTCTCGCAGGTGCTTTGGAACCAGAAGTGAGTTGTCGGCGATGATCATCAGATGTCTGCACGGTGTCACTGCAGCGCGTGAGGGAGGCCATCGCCGATGAGGGGCGCCAAAGCATCTCCGAGCAGGAAAGACCTGCCGTATCGCTCCTGTGTCGGAGTCATGCTTCTCAACAAGGATGGGCTCGTTTTCGTCGGCAGGCGCCGTTCGGAGGCCGGCGGCGAGCACGTGGCCGACGGCTACGCCTGGCAGATGCCGCAGGGCGGCATCGATCCGGGCGAGGATCCCTATCAGGCCGCCCTGCGTGAACTGTACGAGGAAACGAGCGTCCGTTCCGTGCGGCTTCTGGCGGAGGCGCCGGACTGGTACTCCTACGATCTGCCCTCGATGGTGGCCGGTCGCGCCTGGCGGGGGCGCTATCGCGGTCAGACCCAGCGCTGGTTCGCCTTCCGGTTCGAGGGAGACGAAAGCGAAATCGACATTCTTCATCCCGGCGGTGGCCACCATAAGCCCGAATTCGACGAATGGCGCTGGGAAGAAATGCGGCGGCTGCCGGACCTCATCATCCCGTTCAAGCGCCCCGTCTATGAGAACGTGGTTGCCGCTTTCGGTCACCTCGCAGGGCCTGCGGAACGGAGCTGACGCGATCCGGCGGAACTCCAGCTGCGCCGGTTGGTTGGTGCGCAGCAAGGAGGTGCCCATGGCCGAGACTCTTCGTGAATTCCTGAAGAAGGTGGAGAATCTTCCCCCCGAGACCCTGGTTTGCGTGGCGGAGGTGGACGAGGCCTTTGCGGCGAACGTGGCGCAGGTCGAGATCGTCGAGGATGCCAGGACGCAAAGTCGGAAAGCGGACGGCACGGAAACGGTCGAACTCGCCAACGGCAGTGAAAAGGTGGTCGTGATCCGCTGGTGACGGCTCGGTTGGATCGGCTCATCCATGAGCGAGTTTTGCGCTGCCGCGCTTGAAACGAAATCCATCGTTCAAAATTGAACTGTCAGAGGCTCGCTTCCTCGGCAGGGAAGCTGGCTCACGGCCTCGCAGCCGCGACATCACGGGCGTTCGGCCCAGTCAGGATCCAACGATGACAAAGAATATTCCCGGTACCCAGCAGAATCCCGACGGCATCCCTCAGGAAGGCCATGGCGGCTCCAATACCCGCGGGACCCAGCACAAGCAGGGCAAGGACGGCAACGGTGCTCAGAAGCGGGAGCAGGAGAAGAAGTCATGAGCAGCAACGGCAACAGAAGCCAGCCCAACCACGTTCGCGTGCAGGGGCAGCAGGACGAGCACGACAATCGGAGCAACACCAATGACAGCGGTGCGCCCGATGTCGGTCGAAACGGCGGCCTGAGCCATCAGGAAAGCCGCGACCATAATAAGCACAACAATGCCGGCCAAAGCGGACACAAACCGCAGCAGCACAGTCCGGCTCAGGAGAAGCAGTAAGAGGCGAGGCGCGTACAGCCCACCATCGCCCTCGCGCTGCACGCGGATTGGGAGCTCAAACAGCGAAGGGCGCTCCGAAATTTCGAAGCGCCCTTTTTCAGTTACAGTTCTTAGACGACGTAGAAGTCGGCCGCCGTTATCTTGAGGTTCTTGTCGAGCGTGGCGAAGGCGACCGCCGCTCCGCTGCCGGAGCCATCCGCATCATACGAGAGGATGCCCTTCTTGGCGTCGTAGACGATATAGTCGTTGCCGTTCTTGGCCTTGCTGCCGGTGGTGAAGAATGCACCGGCCAGTTTGCCCGGATCGGCCATCGTGCCGTTTCCGATCTTCTTGAAGACCGCATTGTCCAGAAAGATCCGGTCGTCCTTCACGCTGAACTCGACCAGTTTGTCGAGGTTCGTCGACTTGTTCGGCTTGGTGTCGAAGACGAAGGTGTCGCGTCCCGCTCCGCCCTTGAGGACATCATTGCCGAGGCCGCCGTTGAGACGGTCGTTGCCGGTTCCGCCCAGAAGCGTGTCATTCCCCGCACCGCCGAAGATCTTGTCCTTTCCGGCATAGCCATGGGCCCTGTCGTCGCCGACAGTACCGGTGATGGCGTCGTTGGCGGAGGTGCCGACGAAGCTCTTGCCCGCCAATGACGTGGACTCGGGCATCGGAGAGGGCGTCAGGCTCGGCGTCGGGGTAGGAGTGGGGGTGGGCGTCGGCGTGGGTGCCGGGGTTGCGGTGTCGGTGGGGGCACCGTGCTTGGCGGCGGAGGCGGAGGAGCCGTAGGACAGATCCGGCGATTTCACGTTGTAGGCGATGGTCTCTCCGCCGGACGGCGAGGAGCGGTACA
>NZ_JAJBBR010000019.1 GCF_020532555.1 Microvirga lenta
CGATGGACTGGCGCAGGGACTGGCTGATCTCGGAGCGCTCCGAGCCGGCCACGTCGGTGAAGCGCGACGAGGAGAACTGGTCGCCCTTGCGCACTTCGAAGCGGTAGATGTCGCTGGTGGGGTTGTAGGCGAAGCTGTGATTGTATTCGGCGCTGACCATGAAAGCGTAGTTGTCCATGACGAACGTGTCGTTGTCATAGCTGGTCGGACGCCATTGAGACGCTGAAAATGTCATTGGATTGTGCCCCTTCATGCCCCATTGGTTTTTCGGGGCTGTTTTTGAAGTATAGGTACAGAACGTCTTGGGTCGCCGATCCGAAGAGAAATACGATTTCTTTGTTTGACGCTCGGACCGCCGGTGAAAGCGAGCTTTTGACCGAAATCAAAAGGACGTGAATCCGAATACACAGGACAAAGAACGCGCGTCTTGTGAACTGAGGACAGATCTTTGGTTTTTTAAGCCAGCTTGGCCGCTCTATTAACGTCTATGTTCCGACTTTGGCGTAAAGCGAAAGTAAATGTGGCACCAGCTTGGCCGCTTTACGGTCGAGCTGCTGATGCAACGCTCCGGGCGTCTTGAGGCTTGGATTGATTCGGAAAGAACGGGTGCCGACCCTCGGCCTTTGCCACCCTCAGGAGGCAATCAGGTCTGTCTCGGCCGAAACGGAATGACCTTTTCGGCCTTATGAGCCGATTTCGAGCAATCGGATATGGCCCGTATGAGGGCATCCTGGCGAAAGGGCTTGTTGAGCCGCACCAGGCCGGCGTCGGCTCCTGCGGGGAGATCGGCATAGCCGGTTGCGAGAACGATCGGAACCTGCGGCCACTGGGCCCTGACTTTCTCCGCGAGTTGCACGCCGGTCATGCGGGGCATCGCCTGGTCGGTGATGATGAGGTCGACCGCCGCGCCCTGCCGGAGCCGGGCAAGAGCCTCCTCGCCCGACGTGGCTTCGATTACGGCGTGCCCCAGATCCTCCAGCATCGCGGCGGTGTTCTGCAGAACGAGAATGTCGTCGTCGACGACGAGGATGGCCAAGGGCTTCGAGGCCCCACCGCGGCCGCTGTTCGAGGCCGTCGTCCCTGCGGACGCCTGCGGCTTGCCCGGGAGTTGCGCTTCCGCCGCAGGAAGCCAGATCTCGGCGGTCGTGCCTTCGCCCTTGCGGCTGCTCAGGACGAGGCATCCTCCCGATTGCGCGGCAAGCCCGTGCACCATCGAGAGGCCGAGCCCCGTCCCCTTGCCGACGCCCTTGGTGGTGAAGAAAGGCTCCATGGCCCGCCTCAGCGTCGTCTCGTCCATACCCTCTCCGGTATCCGCGACGGACAGGCAGACGTAGTTCCCGGGCAGGAGGTTGCCGTGATCTCCGGGCCGGACGGTCTCCTCGCGCCCCGAAACGGTGATCGTTCCCCCTCCGGGCATGGCATCCCGCGCGTTCACGGCCAGATTGAGCAGCGCCAGTTCGAGCTGGTTCGCATCCACGTGCACCCGCGGAAGGTTCAGGGGGAAGCGGGTCTCGATCTGCACCATGGGGCCGATGGACCGCTGAAGGAGGTCGGCCATCTCCTTCACCAGATCGGGCACGTCGACGACCTGCGTCTTCAGGTCCTGCTGTCGCGCGAAAGCCAGCATCCGCTGGGTGAGCGTCGCTCCCCGCTCGGCGCCCTGGATCGCACTGTCGAGAAGGCGCCTGGCCTTCGGATCGTCAGGCAGGCGGCTGCGCAGGAGATCCAGGTTCCCGAGGACCACGGCGAGCAGATTGTTGAAATCATGCGCGACGCCTCCCGTGAGCGCGCCGACCGCCTCCATCTTCTGCGCCTGGCGCAGGGCCTCCTCCGCACGCCTGCGCGCGGTGACGTCCACGATGCCGCCGAGAACATAGTTGAACCGGCCCTCGCTGTCGCGCTCCACGCGGCTGGACAGGAGGACGTCCAGAATTCGGCCGTCCTTCGTCACCAGCCGGTACTCCACATCCTTGAGCTCCCCCGTTGCGAGGAGAGCGGGCCAGTGGGTCTGGGACCGGCGCCTGACGGATTCTTCGGTCATGAAATCCGTGATGGGGCGTCCGAGGACCTCTTCACGGCGGTAGCCGAGAAGATCGAGCCAGGTGTCGCTCACATGCTCGATGACGCCCTCGGCGTTCAGGGAGTGGAGGGGCAGCGGCGTCTTGCTGTAGAGGATGCGAAACCGCTCCTCGCTCTCCCGCAGGGCCTTTGCTTCGCGCTCCGAAAAATAGGCGAAGCGGCGGTCGAACATCGCGGCTATCAGGGCAAGGAACAGGATCAGGAAAGTCGTTGCCGATACGGCCAGGGCGAGGTTGGTCTGGCTCAGGCTCGCATAGCCGTGCGCCTCGTCCACGGCCGAATGGAGCGTAAAGACCGCTCCCTGCATGCTGGCATAATGCATGCCGGAAATCGCAAGTCCCATCGCGGCGGAGGCCAGAAGCTTCTGAGTGGGGCCGACGTTGCGGAATGCCAGCCAGAGCGCAATCGTGGAAGCCCCGATGGCGATCAGGATGGAAACCGCGACCCACAGGGCCTCGTAGCTCAGATCCGCGGCCATCCGCATCGCCGCCATGCCGGTATAGTGCATCCCGACGATGCCGAGCCCCACGAAGATGCCGCTGAGCAGCACCGTCTTCAAACCGGCATTGGCCTGGTTGACGACGTAGAAGCCGATGGCGGTCACGAAAATGGGCAGGACGAACGAAATGGCCGTGAGGCCGACGTCGTAGTTCACTCCGACGTCGGGAATGCTGAAGGCCAGCATGGCGACGAAATGCATGGCCCAGATGCCGCCGCCCATGGCAAGGGCAGCCGTCGCGAGCCACGCATGTTTGGCCCACCCGCCTGCAGCACGGATGCGGCCTGCAAGATCGAGAGCGGTATAGGACGCCGCCGTCGCGATCAGCACCGAGAGCCAGACCAGAACATCGTCGTGCGTTCCACTATGGGTCATTCGTCTGAACCGGCCGGTACGCGGCACTGGAGGAGGGCTGGCTATGGACGCCGCCGGAGCATCCTAAGCTTAGCCTCGAAGCAGAGAGAACAACAGAATGGGAAGCGTGGTTGTTCCGAGGAGGTCGCTTGCAGCATTGCAAGCTCACGCTTCCCTTCGAGCGGGGAAATGTTCTGTGAAAGCAAGCTTTTGCGAATGGTGCCCCTGGCCGGGATCGAACCAGCACTCCTTGCGGAACTCGATTTTGAGTCGAGCGCGTCTACCAATTCCGCCACAGGGGCAAGGAATTGCCGAGTACCATGCAAGACGAAGCGTGGTCAATGAGGGAGATGTGAAGGGGTGCCGCAGGTAATTCACTCGCCAGCGGCGGCGGCTTGTGCTCAAAGGAGCGTCGACATCAACCCCGGCCTCTCGAATACCTCCACGGTCTCTCATGCTCAGACGCCTTTACGACTGGACCCTTTCCCTCGCGGCCCGGCCCTCGGCGCCCTATGCGCTTGCAGCGGTGTCCTTCGCGGAGAGTTCCTTCTTCCCGGTCCCACCGGACGTGATGCTCGTGCCGATGATGCTGGCCCGGCCCGACCGGGCCTGGACCTACGCCCTGATCTGCACGGTCACGTCCGTTCTGGGCGGCATCGCCGGGTACCTGATCGGGCTCTTCCTCTACGATTCCATCGGAGCCTGGCTGTTCCAGGTCTACGGGCTTACCGAAGGGGCGGAGACGTTCCGGCAATCCTATGCCGAGTACGGCCACTGGGTCATCCTTCTCAAGGGCCTGACGCCGATCCCCTACAAGCTCGTGACCATCACCTCGGGCTTCGCCAGCTACAGCCTGTTCTGGTTCGTGGTTCTCTCCGTCGTGACCCGGGGAGCCCGCTTTTTCTTCATCGCCCTGCTGATGACCCGCTTCGGGCCGGTGATCAAGGGCATGATCGATCGCCATTTCAACCTGATCGCAGGCCTCGCCATCGTGGCGCTGGTCGGCGGCTTCGTGGCGTTCCGGTACCTGTTCTGAGGAGGTGTTCCCGATGCGGCTTGGGCTCACGATACGGCAAGCGGCTCTTGCAGTCGCCCTGGCGGCGGCGGCAACCATCGGCGGCGCACTCGTGTTCGAGCATGTGTGGGGCTATCAGCCCTGCAAGCTCTGCCTGACCCAGCGGAATCCCTATTACCTCGCCATTCCGCTGGCCCTGATCGCGGCCTTTCTCCCGGCCAAATGGGGCCGGATCGGCCTTTGGCTCCTCGCCCTGGTCTTCGTCGTGAGCGCGGGGCTGGGCGCCTATCACGCCGGGGTCGAATGGGGCTTCTGGGAAGGGCCGAGCGATTGCGGCGGCGCAATGGGCTCGAGTGCCGGCAATGTGGGCGATTTCCTGAACCAACTCCAGACGACCCGGGTCGTCAGCTGCACGGAGGCGGCCTGGCGCTTTCTCGGCCTGTCTCTGGCAGGGTGGAACGTGCTGATTTCGCTGGCGCTTGCCGCCTTTGCCGCCTGGGCGGCGGTGCAGGGCTCGTCCGGGAACGAGAGGGCCGGAACGGGCGCCTACGGCTCCAGTTCGCTGTCCCAGTAGAGATAGTCCATCCAGCTGTCGTGCAGATAGTTGGGCGGGAAGAGGCGGCCGTTCGAATGCAGGTCGTGAAGGGTGGGAGCGAAGGGGCTCTGTCTCGGCCACATCTCGACGTCGCGGGGGAGGTGGTCGGCCTTTTTCAGATTGCAGGGGGCGCAGGCGGCGACGACGTTTTCCCAGGTGGTCTGTCCGCCCTTGGAGCGGGGAATGACGTGGTCGAAGGTGAGGTCCTCGCGGGCGCCGCAATATTGGCAGGTGAAACGGTCGCGAAGGAAGACGTTGAAGCGGGTGAAGGCCGGGTGTCTCGAAGGCTTGACGTAGGTCTTGAGCGAAATGACCGAGGGAAGACGGATCTCGAAGGTCGGACTTCGGACGACCTTGTCGTACTCGGAAACGATGTTCACCCGGTCGAGGAACACCGCCTTGATCGCATCCTGCCAACACCAGATGGACAAGGGGTAGTAACTCAAAGGCCGAAAGTCGGCATTGAGAACGAGGGCCGGGCAGGCCTCCGGTCGCACAACAGGCTGGACGTGTATCGTCACCTCACCTCCTCAAACAGAGAAAGCTGCATCCCGCTCCATAAGACTAGGCCAGTGTGACGTTGTTGTGAAGCGAGGACACAGGTCGTCTATGACGCACCCACAGGGAAAATGCCGGGTGAAAAGCTAAGTTCCTGCTGCTATGAAGCGCAACCGTTGTCCTGAGGTCCGTCATCGGCCTCCGATGAATTGAGCCGGTGCGCCGATGAGCATCCTGCAGCAGGGATTGGCCTGGATCGAACCCGCCGTGGCGGCCTACGGGGCCTTTGCCCTGTTTCTCATCGTCTATTTCGAGTCCTTCGGAGCCCCGCTGCCGGGGGAAAGCGCCCTCATCGCGGCCTCCCTGCTGGCGGTGCGGGGGGACCTCGCCGTCGAGCACGTTTTCCTGGCTGCCTGGATCGGCGGCTTTCTCGGGGACAGCACGGGCTACCTGATCGGGCGCTTCGGCGGCCGCCTGCTGCTGCAGCGCTTCGGCCATTGGGTCAAGCTCACGCCCGAGCGCCTCGCGCGTCTGGAGGCGACGGCGCGGGAGAAGGGCTTCGTCATGGTGATGACGGCGCGCTTCGTCGTCCTGCTCCGCCAGCTCAACGGGCTGGTGGCCGGGTCCATCGCCATGCCGTGGCGCATTTTCGCGCCCGCCAACGCCATCGGAGCCGCCCTTTGGGCAGGCCTCTGGAGCTTCGGACCGTACTATTTCACGGATCACTTCCACCGCTGGCTTTAGGGGCGGCATTCCCTCGGGCGGCCTTCAGGCGGGCCAGCTCCGCACGGATCGGGCCGAAGGGGCCGAAGATGTGCTGTTGTCGGCTGAAGCCATCGGCATAGGGGCCATAGGGGGTGTCGACCGGCTTCTGCAGCAGATCGGGAAAGTCCTTGTCGAGATCAGCCTTCTGCGGGCGCGGTTGCGAGACGACGAAGGCGGCCACGTCCCAGGCGTCCTCCGGAGACAGCCGCGGCATCACATAGCTCACCCCGTTCGGCATGTTGAAATGCACGAAGTTGGCGATGGTCGTCAGGCGGTTCATGCCGGCCGCATTGTTGAAGCTGTCCGGCCCCCAGAGCGGCGGGACCATATAGCCGAGATCCGGCACCGCGAGGTTCCGGCGCAGACCCTGACCTTCGGTTCCGTGGCAGACCGCGCAGGTCTGCCGGAAGACGGCCTGCCCCCGCTGCGGATCCGCCGCGCGGTCGAGCTCCGCCATCTGCCCTGAACCGTAGCCGGTAAGCGTCTCGCCGGGCTTCACCCCTGTCGACAGGAAGGCGATGTAGGCCGCCATGGCCTGCATCTCCGGAGCCTCCTGCGGAAGCGGGCGGCCGTTCATGCTTCGGGTCATGCAGGCATTGATGCGCTGCTCGAGGGTGATGGTCGCACCCGCCTCGGCGTCGTATTGCGGAAACCGGTCCATCAGCCCCCAGAGCGGGTTGCCGAACTTCTTCGCGCCCGCATCCAGGTGGCAGTTGCGGCAGGCGAGATTGTTGCCGGCGTAGCGCTTGGCCGGATCCGGGACCGCCGGGCCGATATGGGCATAGGTCGCGGTGATCAGGTCCCGCCCGCGCCGTACGAGACGGCCATGGGCGTCGTCGGGCAGGGAGCCGATGTCGGGAACGTTCCAGAACGGGTCGGGAGCGGGGGCCGGTCCCTGCGCCAGGGACGGAGCCGCGTGGAGGAAAATCGCCGACAGCACGGCGCATGCGCCAACGGCCGGCCGTCTCTTGCGGTGTGTCATGGCGCCCCCTGGAGCCGCAGCGTGGCATTTCCCGCCAGAATGGCGGAAAAGAAGCCGAACGCAAGGCCCGTCGGAGGACGGGATCAGCGCGTCGGGACCGGCTTGTCGCCGCGGTAGTCGTAGAATCCGCGCTTCGCCTTCCGGCCGAGCCAGCCGGCTTCGACGTATTTCACCAGGAGCGGGCAGGGACGGTACTTGGTGTCGGCCAAGCCTTCGTGCAGCACCTGCATGATCGACAGACAGGTGTCGAGGCCGATGAAGTCCGCGAGCTGGAGCGGCCCCATGGGGTGGTTCGCGCCGAGCCGCATGGCCGTGTCGATCGCGTCGACCGAACCGACGCCCTCGTACAGCGTATAGATCGCTTCGTTGATCATCGGCAGCAGGATGCGGTTGACGATGAAGGCCGGGAAATCCTCCGAGACCGTCGCGGTCTTGCCGACCTTGGCGACGAACTCCTTCGCCGCCTCGAAGGTCGGGTCCTCCGTCGCGATGCCGCGGATCAGCTCGACGAGCTGCATCAGCGGAACTGGGTTCATGAAGTGAATGCCGATGAAGCGCTCCGGCCGGTCCGTGGCGGCGGCCAGGCGCGTGATCGAGATCGACGAGGTGTTGGTCGCGATGATTGCGTCCGGGCGCAGCGACGGGCACAGGTTGGTGAAGATCTTGCGCTTGACCTCTTCGTTCTCGGTCGCGGCCTCGATGACGAGATCGCAGGCGGAGAGGTCGTCGTAAGTGGCGGCGGGCTGAATGCGGTCGAGGGCTTCCCGGCGGGCGGCGTCGGAGATCACTTCCTTGGAGACCTGCCGGGCCATGTTGCCGTTGATCGTCGCCAGACCTGCGTTGATCCTGTCTTCCGAAAGGTCGTGGAGACGAACGTTGAAGCCTGCGAGCGAGGAAACATGGGCAATGCCGCTGCCCATTTGACCGGCGCCGATGACGCCAACAGTTTTGATCGTGATACCCATCGTGCCTGCTGCCTCGGGCACTCCCGTGCCCTCAAAAGAATCCGGGCGGGAGACCCGCCCGGTCCGCCTTTTATTCCTGACCTTATTGACCCGCCTTGGTCAACTCCTCCTGGAGTTCGGGAAGGATCTGGAAGAGGTCGCCGACGAGGCCGTAATCGGCCACCTGGAAGATGGGAGCCTCCTCGTCCTTGTTGATCGCGACGATCACCTTGGAATCCTTCATGCCCGCCAGATGCTGAATGGCGCCTGAAATGCCCACCGCGATGTAGAGATCCGGCGCCACCACCTTGCCGGTCTGGCCGACCTGCCAGTCGTTGGGGGCGTAGCCCGCATCCACGGCAGCGCGGCTCGCGCCCATGGCGGCCCCGAGCTTGTCGGCGATCGGCTCGATGTACTTGGTGAAGTTTTCGGACGAGCCGAGCGAGCGTCCGCCCGAGATGATGATGCGCGCGGAGGTCAGCTCCGGCCGGTCGCTCTGAGCGATCTCCTCGCCCTTGAAGCTCGACACGCCCGGATCCTCGGCGGGGCCGACGGTCTCGATCGGGGCCGAGCCGCCTTCGCCGGCGGCCGGGAAGGCGGCGGTGCGCACGGTGATCACCTTCTTGGCGTCGGTCGACTGCACCGTCTGGATCGCGTTGCCGGCATAGATCGGCCGCTCGAAGGTGTCGGGCGAGACGACCTTGGTGATGTCGGAGACCTGCATGACGTCGAGAAGCGCCGCCACGCGCGGCATCACGTTCTTGCCGGTCGTCGTGGCGGGAGCCACGAGGGCGTCGTAGGAGCCTGCGAGCGAGACGATCAGGGCGGCGGTGGGCTCCGCGAGCTGATGATCGTAGGCCGGGCTATCTGCCAGCAGCACCTTTTCCACGCCTTCGAGCCTGGCGGCCGCCTCTGCGGCCGCGCGGGCATTGGCGCCGGCCACGAGCACGTGAACCGGCGCGCCGAGCGCCGCGGCGGCGGACAGCGCCTTGTGAGTGGCGTCCTTCAGGTGAGCGTTGTCGTGCTCTGCGAACAGCAATGTGGTCATGATCTCATTCTCCTCGCTTAGAGTACGCCTGCTTCGACCTTGAGCTTGTTGACGAGCTCGGCCACCGAGCCGACCTTCACGCCGGCCTTGCGGCCGCCGGGCTCGGCGGTCTTCACCACCTTGAGACGCGGCGCGACATCGACCCCGAGAGCTTCCGGAGACGTCTCGTCGAGGGGCTTCTTCTTGGCCTTCATGATGTTGGGAAGAGACGCATAGCGCGGCTCGTTCAGGCGCAGGTCCGTGGTGACGATGGCCGGGAGCTTGAGGCCGACCGTCTGCAGGCCGCCATCGACCTCGCGGGTCACGTCCACGCTGCCGTCGCCCACGTTCACCTTGAAGGCGAAGGTGCCCTGCGGCCAGCCCAGCAGCGCGGCCAGCATCTGGCCGGTCTGGTTGGAATCGTCGTCGATGGCCTGCTTGCCCATGATCACGAGCTGCGGGTTCTCCTGCTCGATCACCTTCTTCAGGATCTTGGCGACGCCGAGAGGCTCCACCGTCGCATCCGTCTTGACCAGGATGCCCCTGTCGGCGCCCATGGCGAGCGCCGTGCGGACGGTCTCCCCGGCCTGCTGCGGGCCGATGGAGACGGCCACGATCTCGGTGGCCTTGCCCTGCTCCTTGAGCCGGACGGCTTCCTCGACGGCGATCTCGTCGAACGGGTTCATGGACATCTTGACGTTGGCGAGTTCGACGCCGGATCCGTCGCTCTTCACGCGGATCTTGACGTTGTAGTCGACCACACGCTTCACGCACACCAGAAGCTTCATTCGTCTGTCCTCATTGAAAGGTCAGGTCCGGGTTCCGGTCCATGACCTGCTCTCCGGATAGGTAGGAAAAAGATGGAAGGGACCGTAGCGGGCGATGCCCGATTGTCAACGCGGCGCCTGAAGTTCCTGTGCCTCGACACGGGCCAGAACGGGGTCGTAGCGGTGGCGCATGAAGGGCACGAGGGCGGCGCCGACCACGAAGCCTCCCAGATGCGCGAACCAGCCGACGCTGTCGTCGCCGCCGAGAAAGGCGGAGAGGAACTGCAGGACGAACCAGAAGCCGATCGCCCAATAGGCGGGAAGGCGCAGCGGGATGCCCTTCAGGAAAAGGCCCCAGATGCGCACCCGCGGATAAAGGATGAGATACGCCGCGACGACGCCGGAAACGCCACCGGACGCGCCGATCAGGGGGCGGTGCGATTCCGGGTCGATGAAGGCATGGGTCAGGCTCGCCGCCGTTCCGCATAAAAGGAAGAACACGAGGAAGCGGACGTGGCCCATCGCATCCTCCACGTTGTCGCCGAACACCCACAAGAACAGCATGTTGCCGATCAGGTGAAGCAGCGACCCGTGCAGGAAAATGTTCGTCGTGAGGGTCATGGCCTCGGGCACGAAGGGAAAGCCCGGAGGCAGAACCTCGATGCCGAAGAGAACGGCCGGGATCATTCCCAGCCCCGCCACCATCGCATCGGGCCCGGGCGGGCCGAAGAAGGTGACGAGGTAGACGATCGTGCAGGTGACCAGGAGGGAGCGCGTCACGACCGGCGTCTGCAAGTGCCGCAACGGTACGCCATCGTGAAGCGGCAGAAACATGATCCGGTCCTCAGCGGTTCTGGCCTGGTACCCACAATACGTCGAGAGCGCCCTTGTCGTTGATGTAGCGTGAGGCGACGAAAAGGAAATCGGAGAGGCGGTTGAGGTATTTCACCGCCTCCGGCGACACCTTCTCGTCGGGACGGCCGGCGAGTTCCACCACGCGGCGCTCCGCCCTTCGGCAGACGGTGCGGGCGAGGTGGAGGGCGGCGGCGGCGGCGGTTCCGCCGGGCAGAACGAAGGAACGCAGCGGAGACAGGTGTTCGTTCAGCTGATCGATCTCGCGTTCGATGCGGTCGACCTGACCTTGGGTGATACGCAGCGGCTCGTAGGGCAGGGGCTTGTCCGTCTCGACCGTCGCCAGATCCGAGCCGAGGTCGAAGAGATCGTTCTGGATCCGCTCCAGCATGGGATCGATCTCATGCCCGGCCGTATGGAGCCGGACCATGCCGAGACAGGCATTCGTCTCGTCCACGGTGCCATAGGCTTCGATGCGGAGATCGTGCTTCGGGCGGCGTCCGCCAGCGGCCAAAGCCGTGGTGCCCTGGTCGCCCGTGCGGGTGTAGATGCGGTTGAGTACGACCATGCGACGCCCGAGAGGTTGAGGATTCCGTTAGAAGGAATACCCAACCCGCGCGCCGATATTCGTCAAGCCCCGATTGTCCGAGCAGGAGCCCGCATTGGACAGGTGTTCGACGGTCGCCATGAGGCTCCAGTTGGCGGAAAGGCGCACGCCGACGGATCCGGCCTCCCGAAACAGGGGCGAACAGCCCATGGCCTGGTGGTGATCCTGCAGATGGCTCGGCCGGTCCTTGCCGTTGTGGATGGCGCCGCCCAGGCTGCCTTCGACGAAGAGGTTCGGCGTGATGTCGACCGTCCAGGAGAGACCCGCATAGGCGAAGCTCGTCCTGCCGTCGAAGTTCAGGCTGCCGCCGACATGGGGCCGGGGGATGAAATAGCTCGTGAAGAGGTCCGATGCCGTGAACGGCTTCGCGAAGAGGATCTCGCCGGTCAGATTGGCCGAGCCGCCGTCCCCTTCCGGTCCCCAGGGATCCTGGGCCGAGAAGCCGAAGCGGAATTCCGAGAGAAGACCGGGCTGGGTGGCCGCAACGGAACCGGGCAGCTTCTTGGAATCAGCCCCTAAAACACTGGTCGCTCCCAGGGAAACGACCAAAAGGCTGAGGCCCAGGACTGTGCCGGCACGCATTGCTGATCCATTATTAAACAAGAATCGGGCCACCGGTGGGGCACCGGTTATGGCTAATGAGATCTATAGAGAACAATGGCGGAAAAGTGTCAATATGGGGCAAGCTAGGCCGCTTTCCACCAGATAACGCCCATGATCAGCATGATGGCCAAGAACTGCAGCAGGACGCGCAGACGCATGAGCTGCTGCGACCGGTTGGCGCTGCCGCCGCGAACCATGTTGAACAGGCCGAGAAGCAGGACGAAGGCCACGGCGAGAAGCGCCACGGGCACGAGAAGGTCGGCGAAGCTGGTCATTGTGATTCCATAGGAAAAGCCGGGCGGACCGTGGCCCGAACCCGGCGTCGAGGCAAGAGGGGCTTGCCGTCCTCAGTTCCTTCGCAGCAGCCTGTCGAAATAATCGAGCTCTTCCTGCGGCCGCGTCGGATCTCCGAGCTTGCGCCTCAGCTCTTCGAGGATGCGCTGGGCTCGTTGGGCGGCGGATTCGCCCGCCTCGGGCACATGGACGCGCCCGTCGGAGAAGTCCCTGTTCCGGGTCGGGCGGCCGAGGGGATCGTTGTCCTGCTGCGAGGCCTGGCCGCGTCCCTGGGGATCGCCCTGGCCCGGCTGGTCGCCGGCCTGCTGGTTGCCGTCGCCCTGCTGCATCTGCTGCATCTGTTGGGCCATGCCCTGCATGCCGCGGCGCAGATTTTCCAGGGCGCGCCCCTGGGCGTCGACGGCAGGGCCGTCCTGACCTTCGCCGAGGGCGCCTTCGGCCTCGCGCATGTTCTGCTCGGCCTCGCCAAGGCCCTGCTCGCCCTGCATGCCCATGCCCTGCATACGCCGCTGGAGCTCCTCGAGCCTCTGACGGAGGGCCTCCTGCCGTTCCTGCAGGCCCGAGCCGTCCTGCTGCTCGCCCTCGCCGTTCTGGCCCTGCTGACCCTGCTGCCGCTGGCCTTGCTGGCGCTGGCCCTGCTGCCGCTGTCCCTGTTGCCCCTGGCGGTTGCGGTCCCCCTGCTGCATGCGCTGCTGCTGTCCCTGCCGGAATGTCTCGTCGCGCAAGTTCTGCTGCTCGCGGGCCATGTCCTCCAGGTCGCGCATGGCCTGGTTCATCTCCTGGCTGAGCGGGTCGCTCATGCGGCTGTTCGGCTGGGCGGTCTGCAGGTTCTCCAGGATGTTGCGCAGCTGATCGAGAAGACGCTGGGCCTCGGCCATGTCGCCCCGGCGCATGGCTTCCTCCATCTGCTGCAGCATCCGGTTCAGGTCCTCCTGCGAGATGACGCGATCAGGCGCGCGCTGGTTCTCGGCCTGGTTCTGGTTCTGCTGGTTCTGCTGCATGCGTTGAGCGAATTCCCGCAGGAACTTGTCCATGGCCTGGCGCAGTTCGTCGGTCAGCCGCTTGATCTCCTCGTTGGGAGCTCCGCGATCCATCGCCTCCTTCAGGCGCTCCTGGGCGGCGCGCAGTTCGCGTTCCGCATCGGAAAGTCCGCCATCCTCGATCTGCAGCGCCATGGCCCAGAGCCAGTCGGCCACATCCAGCAGATCCTGGTCGGTCTTGGCCCGGCGCAGGCGGTCCGACCCCATGCGCAGTCCCATGAACACGCCCCATTGGGGGGTGAATTCCTCCGGCGCGATGAGAAGCGCGTCGAGAGCGATCTGCACGCGCTTCCGGTCGTCGGGGTCGAGGACCAGATTGCGCCGCTGCTCCACGAGCGCCTTCGCCAGCGGGTTCGTGAACGGGCGCTGCGGAAGGGTGAATTCGATGGCCGCGCTCTCGCCCTGCTGGCCGGCCTCGTCCTTGACGCGCAGCTTGATGGTCACCTTCGCGCCGGCCCAGGGATGCTCGGTGAGATCGACCGGTGAGCGGGTCTCCGGAGCGTTCTCGTCATGGCTCGGAACGGCAAGGGTAAGCTGAGGCGCTTCGACGAGGGAACGTCCCTTGCCCCCTTGGGCTTTTTCCACGACGCCCTCGATGGACGCGATGCCGTAATCGTCCTTGCCCTTGTAGCTCAGCGTGAAGGTGCCGCGGGCATTCACTTCCGGAGGGGTGGCAAAGGCGATGGCGGGCGGATTGTCCGGAATCGCCTCGATCGAGAGCGTCACGTTCTGCGCGAATCCGGTGCTGATTGAAAGCTCGCCGCTGCCTTGGAGGGTGAAGCGCTCCTCGCGCAGGTCGACGCGCTGCGTGTCCTTGGCCGGCAGGGGCGCCAATCCGCGCCCCGCCTTGATCTCGGCATTGCCCTCTCCGGCGATCCGCACGACCACCGTCGAGTTGATCGGCGCGCGCAGGCTCTGCCCGCGGGCCAGGTCGATCATGAGCGGCGGCATCCGGGTGTAGAGGGGCGGGTCGATCCAGCCGTCGATGCGGAAAGCCGGCGCCGACGCCTCGAGGCGCCTCCAGTCGAAGGCCGCCGACAGGCGCGAGCCGATTTCGGGGCCGGCCACGAAGGCGCTGGCCACGAGGGCCAGGAGCCCTGCGGCGCGCAAGGCATAACGGTCGTGCCTCGGCATGTCGGGGCTCGGGGGCGCGACGCGCATGCGGGAGACCGTCTCCTCCGCGCGCTTGCGGTGAAGGGCCCACAGGGCCCGCGTGCCGAGGTCGCCCGAGCCGAGCGCCAAGTTGTCGTCGAGAACGCGTGCGGGGCCGTGCTTGAGGCCGGTGTCCCGATCGAGACGGTCGAGGGCGCTCGTGCGGCTGGGCCAGCGAAGGCGCAGGAGAGGCCAGAGCGAGACCAGGAAAGCCAGGGCGAAGGCACTCAGTCCCACGCTCCGCCAGAAGGGCGATGCGTCGAGCCAGAGGCCGAACCAGGACAGGGTCAGGAACAGGCCCACGATGGCCAGCGGGAGCCAGATGCGCGGCCACGCCTGCTCCCACCAAAGGGACCAACGCGCGCGCCCGACGAGACGCGCGAACCGCTTGTCCAGTTCGCTGCGCGTCGAAACCGGGTTCGGGCCTTCGCTCATGCCATAGTCTCCCGCCAAGCGGTCCTCGCTATAGCCCCCGAGAGAAAGCTAGCACGGCTCGCCCCGATGACCAGCGGTCAAATGGGCACAGACAGGAACCCTCGCTCGGATTGACGTGCGAAGCCGATCACTTCCTCGTCATGTTCGGGACGATGTCGGGCGCCGATCTCCGGTCGTGCCGGGTGGCCGCCCGGCACCTCAGGCAAGCCAGGCGGGCACCTGGTCGAGGTTGATCATGTCCTCGTAGCTCGGCCGCGGCCGGACGATGGCGTGATCGGGGCCGCGCACCAACACTTCGGGAACGAGCCGGCGGGTGTTGTAGGTGTTGGCCTGAACGGCCCCGTAGGCTCCCGCCGTCATGAGGGCGAGGAAATCCCCGGGCTTCACCGCGGGCAAGTCGCGCGACAGGGCCAGGTAGTCGCCGGTCTCGCAGACGGGCCCGACCACATCGGCGACGATGCGGCCGCCGTTCCGATCCGGCTCGACGATGGTGCGGATATCGTGATGGGCCTCGTAGAGGGTCGGGCGGATCAGGTCGTTCATCGCCGCATCCACGATGACGAAGGTCTTGCCGGCTCCCTCCTTCACGTAGACGACCTGCGTGACCAGGATGCCGGCATTGCCGGCGATCATGCGTCCCATCTCGAAGACGAGCTTGAGGCCCAGGCCCTGGGTGTGGCGCTTGATGATCTGCGCATAGGCCTGCGGGTCGGGCGGGGGCTCGTTGTCCTCCCGGTAGGGCACGCCGAGGCCGCCGCCGAGATCGATATGGTGGAGCTTATGGCCGGCCGCCATGAGGTCCCGCGCCAGCTCCGCGAGCAGGGCGGTCGCGTTGTCGAAGGGCTGGAGGTCCGTGATCTGGCTGCCGATATGCATGTCGACGCCGGTCACCTCGATGCCCTTCAGCCGGGCGGCCCGGTCATAGACTTCGCGCGCGCGGGCGATCGGGATGCCGAACTTGTTCTCGGACTTGCCGGTCGAGATCTTCTTGTGGGTCTTGGCGTCCACGTCCGGGTTGACGCGGATCGAGACCGGCGCGCGCAGGCCCTTCGAGGCGGCGACCTCGGACAGGGCCTCCAGTTCCGGCTCCGATTCCACGTTGAAGCACAGGATGCCGCTGTCGAGGGCGAAGGCCATCTCGGCCTTCGTCTTGCCGACGCCCGAGAACACGATGCGCTGCCCCGGAATGCCGGCCGCGAGCGCCCGGCGCAACTCGCCTTCGGAGACGATGTCCATGCCGGCGCCGAGACGGCCGAGGGTCTTCAGGACGGCCTGATTGGAATTCGCCTTCATCGCGTAGCAGACGAGGGCATCCGTATCCGCAAAAGCCTCCGCGAAGACCCGGTAATGCCGCTCGAGGGTCGCGGAGGAATAGCAGTAGAACGGCGTTCCGACCTCGTCGGCGAGGCGGCGCAGATCGACGTCCTCCGCATGGAGGATGCCGCCGCGATAGGCAAAATGGTGCATGGTCTCGCCTTACAGCAGCGGATCGAGAATGAACGGCTTGTCGGGAATGGTGAAGCCGCGATTGGGCCGCGAGCGGGGCGTTCCGACGGGGGAGGGGAGCGTGCCCTGTCCGGCTTCCGCCGCGCCTGCCGTCTGCTGCGCTTGCGGGGCTGACGGATCCGGCGGCGGCTCGAGCGCGCCACGGCGCCCGCAGGCCGAAAGGCTGAGAATGGCAAGGCCCGCGATCAGCGCGATGCGGGGGAAAGCTAGGCTGGACGACATCACATGCTCCGAAACGTGGCCGCACCATAACGGGAACCTGCGGCCGAGGCGAGAGGCAAGGTGAGGAAGGACCCGCCGCTGTCCTCAGGTTGCATCGCCGCGCCCGGAGCCGCCCGCCACAGGATCGTGAAGGGATGTGGTGCGGATTCGGCGGCTCGGGACTTGAGCAATGCCGCGTTTCGCGGCACATCCGCGGGCATGTCGAACGCATCCCGATCCTTGACGGCTCGAACCCTCCCCTGGCTCGTCGGCGTGGCGGCCCTCGGCCTCCTCGGGGCGGGCGCGGCCTGGTATGGGTTCTCCCAGAACGAGGTCAATCTGGCCGGTGCCGGCGAGTGCCGCGCATCGCAGCCCGTCGCCGATAGCCTGAAGCCCCTGGCGAGAGGCGAACTGGCGGCCGTGGGCGTGAGCAGCTCGCCGAAACCGCCGCCGGACATCGCGTTCCTCGGGCCCGACGGCCAGACGAAGAGCCTCGCCGATTTCAAGGGCAAGACGATCCTGGTCAATCTCTGGGCGACCTGGTGCGTCCCGTGCCGTCAGGAGATGCCGGCCCTCGACAAGCTCCAGGCGGAGCTGGGAGCGCAGGACTTCGAGGTTGTCGCCATCAACGTCGACACCCGCAATCCCGAGAAGCCGAAGACATGGCTTCAGGAGAACGGCATCCGCCATCTCGCCTATTATGCTGATCCGGGCGGCAAGCTGCTCCAGACGCTTCAGAAGTCGGGCCACGTGGTGGGCCTGCCCACCACCTTCGTCGTCGACGAGGCCGGATGCGAGATCGCCCTTCTGAAAGGGCCGGCCGAATGGGCCTCCGACGAGGCCTTCACCTTCGTGCGGACGGCGCTCGGACGCCCTTAGGCCGGAAAGCCTCCCTGGCCGTCCGGGAGGCCCGCTTCGC
The DNA here is from genome assembly GCF_020532555.1 of Microvirga lenta. Taxonomy (GTDB): domain Bacteria; phylum Pseudomonadota; class Alphaproteobacteria; order Rhizobiales; family Beijerinckiaceae; genus Microvirga; species Microvirga lenta. Next base: position 17,135 of record NZ_JAJBBR010000019.1, read on the forward strand.
CGGAAAAGGCCGGCTTCAGGAGCCGCCATGGACGGTCCATGGCTTTGCGCGCCTCGCCCCGGGCGAGCCGGCGGGACGTGCCGTCGGCCAGGATCTCCTCGATCACGAGAAAACCCAGGGCCTGCAGCGTCACGGCCGCCATCTTGGTCGCGGTGTCGTCCGCCCGGATGGAGAGCGAGCCTGCGGCATAGGTCCGCTCGATCAGGCTTTTCGGATGGTGCTGCGCCGAGGCCGCCTGACGCGGCTTGAACGCGATGACGTTCGTCTCAGTGTCGAACATGGATACCCCCAGTGCCGATGCCGCATGGTTCTTGTTCTGCGCGGCTCTCCGTTGTGACGGAGTAACGCCATTATGCCGGGAACTTAGCCGTGCATGGAATGCGACAAAAATTACGCCCCCGGCTGGCAGCCGGACCGGGTGGGAGCAACAAAAAAGGCGGGGCCGCTGCCCCGCCTCGATCCGTCCGATGCAGTGCCCTCAGGCGCTCTGCTCGACCTTGATTCCCTTTTCGGTGAAGAGCTGCTGCAGCTCGCCGGCCTGGAACATCTCGCGGGTAATGTCGCAGCCGCCGATGAACTCGCCCTTCACGTAGAGCTGGGGAATGGTCGGCCAGTTGGAATAGTCCTTGATGCCCTGGCGGATGCCCTCGTCCTCGAGCACGTTCACGCCCTTATAGGGCACGCCGAGATAGTTGAGGATCTGGACCACCTGGCTCGAGAACCCGCACATGGGGAATTGCGGCGTGCCCTTCATGAAGAGCACGACGTCGTTGGACTTCACTTCGTTGTCGATCACCTGACGGGCGTCGGTCATGGGATTCTCCTGCTCCTCGGCGTTCAAGGCGCCGGGTTCGTCTCAATTGTCGGGTGTCAGAGTCGTCAATGCAAGGGCATGCAGCACGCCGCCCATGCGGCCTTGCAGCGCCGCATAGACCATCTGGTGCTGCTGGACCCGGGACTTGCCCTTGAAGGCCGAGGAGGTGACGGTGGCGGCGTAGTGGTCGCCGTCGCCGGCCAGATCCTTGATCTCGACCGTGGCATCCGGCAGGGCGTCCTTGATCATGCTTTCGATTTCGCGTGCGTCCATGGGCATGATGTCAGCTCCTCAAGCCTTGCCGGCCATGTAATCCGGCAGCCAGGCTTCGTGCGCTGCCTTCAGTTTCTTCACGGATATGGCCTGCTCGCCGGGCAGAATCAACGAATCGCCGCCCGTCACCCCCAGGGTTACGGCAGGGACGCCGATGGCGGAGGCCTCGTAGAGAATGTCGGCGGCGGCGTCCTGATCCACGGCGATCAGATAGCGCGCCTGATCCTCGCCGAACAGGAAGGCATGGAGAGGCAGGCCTTCCGGCATTGCGGTGACGGTGGCGCCCACATGGCCGGCCATGGCCATTTCCGCAAGGGCAAGCGCGATGCCGCCATCGGAGCAGTCATGGACCGTGTCCACCTGGCGCGACCGGACGAGCTGGCGGATGAAGTCGCCGTTGCGCTTCTCATGGACGAGGTCGACCGGGGGCGGCGCGCCTTCCTCCCGCCCGCAGACGTCCCGCAGGTAGATGGATTGCCCGAGCCAGCCCTGGGTGTGGCCGACGAGGATGATGGCATCCCCTTCGCGCTTGAAGGCCACCGAGGCATTGACCGTCACGTCGTCGAGAAGACCGACGCCGCCGATGGCCGGGGTCGGCAGGATGCCCTGGCCGTTGGTTTCGTTGTAGAGCGAGACGTTGCCCGACACGACCGGGAAATCGAGGGCGCGGCAGGCCTCGCCGATGCCCTTGAGGCAGCCCACGAACTGGCCCATGGCGTCAGGCCGCTCGGGGCTGGCGAAGTTCAGGTTGTCGGTGATCGCCAGCGGCAGGCCGCCGACGGCGGTGATGTTGCGCCACGCTTCCGCCACCGCCTGCTTGCCGCCCTCGAAGGGGTCGGCCTCGCAATAACGCGGGGTCACGTCGGTGGTGAGCGCAAGGCCCTTTGGACCGTCCTCGACGCGCACGATGGCGGCGTCGCCGCCCGGGGTCTGTACGGTGTTGCCGAGGATCAGGTGGTCGTACTGCTCCCAGACCCAGCGCTTGGAGCACTGGTCCGGCGAACCCACGAGCTTGAGCAGCGCCTCGGCCTCGGACATGGGCGCCTTCACGCTCTCGGGGGCGATCACGGGCCGGCGCGGGCTTTCCACGTAAGGCCGGTCGTAGACCGGGGCCTCGTCGCCCAGCTCCTTGATCGGCAGATCCGCCTTCACCTCGCCCTCGTGCTTGATGACGAAGCGCAGGGTGTCCGTGGTCTTGCCGATGATCGCGAAATCCAGGCCCCATTTGTGGAAGATGGCCTCCGCCTCCTTCTCCATGCCGGGCTTGAGGACCATGAGCATGCGCTCCTGGCTCTCGGACAGCATCATCTCGTAGGCGGTCATGCCCTCCTCGCGGCAGGGCACCTTGTCGAGGTCGAGCTCGACGCCGAGATTGCCCTTGGCGCCCATCTCGACGGCCGAGCTGGTGAGGCCCGCCGCGCCCATGTCCTGGATCGCGATGACCGCGCCCGATTTCATGAGCTCGAGGCAGGCTTCCAGCAGGAGCTTCTCGGCGAAGGGGTCGCCCACCTGCACGGTGGGGCGCTTCTCCTCGGAAGCATCGTCGAACTCGGCCGACGCCATGGTGGCGCCGTGGATGCCGTCGCGGCCCGTCTTGGAGCCGAGATAGACGATCGGGTTCCCGACGCCGGTGGCCTTGGCATAGAAGATCTCGTCGCTGCGGGCGAGGCCCACCGCCATGGCGTTGACGAGGATGTTGCCGTTGTAGCGCTTGTCGAAGCCGACGCTGCCGCCGACGGTCGGCACGCCGAAGGAGTTGCCGTAGCCGCCGATGCCGGCCACCACGCCCGAGACGAGGTGGGGGGTCTTCGGATGGTCCGGCTCGCCGAAGCGCAGGAAGTTCAGCGCCGCGATGGGACGGGCGCCCATGGTGAACACGTCGCGCAGGATGCCGCCCACGCCCGTCGCCGCGCCCTGGTAGGGCTCGATGAAGGACGGGTGGTTGTGGCTCTCCATCTTGAAGATGCAGGCCAGGCCGTCGCCGATGTCGATCACGCCCGCGTTCTCGCCCGGGCCCTGGATGACCCAGGGCGCCTTGGTCGGCAGGCCGCGCAGATGGATGCGGGAGGACTTGTAGGAGCAGTGCTCGTTCCACATGGCCGAGACGATGCCGAGCTCGGTGATGGTCGGCGTCCGGCCGATCAGCTGCACGAAGCGCTCGTACTCGTCAGGCTTCAGCCCGTGCTCCTTCACCAGCTCCGGGGTGATGGCGACGTCGTTGCGGATCATCAGGGTCTCGCGATTTGAATGATTAGGCGGCACGGGCGGCGGACGACACGAGGCTCTCGAACAGGCCGCGTCCGTCGGTTCCTCCGACGAGGTCTTCGATCAGGTTTTCCGGATGCGGCATCATGCCGAGCACGTTGAGCCTGTCCGAATAGATGCCCGCGATCGAGTTCATGGAGCCGTTGCGGTTGGCGTCCTGCGTGACGTGACCGTGCGCGTCGGCATAGCGGAAGGCGACGAGACCTTCGCCCTCGAGGCGCTTCAGCGTCTCGGAATCCGCCGTGTAGTTGCCCTCGCCATGGGCGACGCAGACGTCGATGGCCTGGCCCTTGGCATAGGCCTTCGTGAAGGCGGTGTCGTTGCGCTCCACCCGCAGGAACTGGCGGTGGCAGATGAACTTGAGGTTGGCGTTGCGCATCAGGATGCCCGGCAGCAGGCCGGATTCGCACAGGATCTGGAAGCCGTTGCAGATGCCGAGCACGAGGCCGCCGCGGGCCGCATGCGCCCGCACCGCATCCATGACCGCCGCGCGGCCGGCGATGGCGCCGCAGCGCAGATAATCGCCATAGGAGAAGCCGCCCGGCAGGACGACGAGATCCGTGCCCGAAGGCAGGTCGGTCTCGGCATGCCAGACCTTCTGGACGTCGGAGCCGGCCAGCTTGAGCGCCCGCACCACATCGCCTTCGCGATTGGAGCCGGGGAAGACGACGACAGCGGATTTCATGCCAACCTCACGCGATCTCGACGCGGTAGTTCTCGATGACCGTATTGGCCAGAAGCTTCTCGCAGGCTGCCTTAAGGGAGGCCTCGGCCTGGCCCTTGTCGGCGGTGTCCAGCTCGATGTCGAACACCTTGCCCTGGCGTACATTGGCGATGCCATCGACGCCGAGAGACTTCAGGGCGCCTTCGATGGCCTTGCCTTGGGGGTCGAGAACGCCGTTCTTGAGGGTCACGGTGACGCGGGCTTTCATGGGGGCCTCGGGCTCTGCTGGAGATATGGCCAACGCCATAAAGCCAATGGCCGCAAGAGACAACGCCCTCAGGAGCCCAATTCTCGGGCAGCGGCCTCCCGGGCCGTCGCACGAACCGATTCCGGGTCCTCGCCGATGGCGAGAACGACATGGAGCTCATCGCCGGTGCGCCGGCCGAAGGCTGCGCCGTAGGCAGGAGGCTTCCCGCCATCCGCCGGTGCGAGGCTGATGGCGAAGCCGGGATAGGGGCGTCCGTCGAGAGATTCCACCGACACCGCCGTCCGCACCGCCTTCTTTTTCCGGTCCTTCGGGGACCGAAGGACCCGCGCCAGCCGGTCGGGATCTTTAAGGACGGCTTCCGCCGCCTTCGCGTCGTCCCCTTTGAGACGCACCACGCTCACGACGAGGCCGGGGCTGCATTCGGGAGGAGCGCAGAAGGCCAGGGCCTCCGGCGCCGCCCGGTTCTCGGCCAGCCATTTCCGGAGGGGCAGGGCTTCCCACGGCGCGCCGGGAGGAACCCCCGCGACCGGCCGGGGAATGTAGCCGCAGCCGCTCAGGGCCAGGAGACCGATCAGGAGCCCAAACGAGAATGCCCGGCGCGAGGCCGGGCATTGGATCCGTCTTTTCAAGCCGAACCCGCTCACTGCACGAGGCGTGGGCCGCCGTTGGGGTTCTCGTTCTCGGACATGATGCCGAGACGGCGGGCCACTTCGGAATAGGCCTCGACGAGACCGCCCATGTCGCGGCGGAAACGGTCCTTGTCGAGCTTGTCCTTGGACTTGATGTCCCAGAGGCGGCACGAATCAGGGGAGATCTCGTCGGCGACGACGATGCGCATCAGCTCGCCTTCCCAGAGGCGGCCCGTTTCCATCTTGAAGTCGACGAGGCGGATGCCGACACCGAGGAAGAGGCCGGAGAGGAAGTCGTTGACCCGGATGGCGAGAGCCATGATGTCGTCGATTTCCTGCGGCGTCGCCCAGCCGAAGGCCGTGATGTGCTCTTCCGAGACCATCGGATCGTTCAGGGCGTCGTTCTTGTAATAGAATTCGATGATCGAGCGGGGGAGCTGCGTGCCCTCCTCCAGCCCGAGGCGCGTGGCGAGGGAGCCCGCCGCCACATTCCGGACCACCACCTCGAGGGGGATGATCTCCACCTCGCGAATCAGCTGCTCGCGCATGTTCAGGCGGCGGATGAAGTGGGTCGGCACACCGATGTCGTTCAGATGCTGGAAAATGTATTCCGAGATCCGATTGTTGAGCACGCCCTTGCCATCGATCACTTCATGCTTCTTGGCATTGAAGGCGGTGGCATCATCCTTGAAGTGCTGGATCAGCGTTCCGGGCTCCGGGCCTTCATAGAGGACCTTCGCCTTGCCCTCGTAGATGCGACGGCGACGATTCATAGGTGTGTACCGAGGTTTGAGAAAATCCATTTGCCGTGGCTCCTTAAGGGTGAAACTGCCAGATCCGCGGCCGACGGGAGCAGCTTTAGCCGCCGCCCCGCTTGCGGCGCAACCTATCCGATCCCTGGCATAAGCACAACGCAGGCCGTGCGCTGCAAAAAGAGGCAGCTTGATTGAGGCTTGCTTCCAAGGTGGGGAGCCACTGGCTATGACGCGAGTGCGCCTTTATATCGCAGAAAGACGATTCTAGGGGAGACCAGAGCCCATGACCACCTTCGACGACCGCAAGGATGCCTTCGAGAAGAAATTCGCCCACGATGCGGAGCTCCGCTTCAAGGCGACGGCCCGGCGGAACAAGCTTTTCGGCCTCTGGGCGGCGGAAAAGCTCGGCAAGAACGGCGCCGACGCGGAGGCCTACGCCAAGAGCGTCGTCCTCGCCGATTTCGAGGAAGCCGGCGATGCGGATGTCATCCGCAAGGTGCGAACGGATCTGGAGACGGCCGGCAAGGCGGCCGACGAGGCCGAGCTGAGCCGTACCCTGGCCGGCCTGATGGGCGAGGCTATCGAGCAGATCCAAGCGGGCCGGTAACGCCTCCCGTTTCTTCGCCAAGGTTGTGCAAGAGACCGGAATACGGCTCAGAAAGGGCTCCATGCCTGCGAACCCGACATTCCTCGACCGCCTGAAAAACGGTTCTCCCGCCTTGGCCGCATGGTGCGGGTTGCCCGACCCGGCCATATCCGCCCTGCTGGCCCGCGAGGCCTTCGATGCCATCGTGCTCGATCTGCAGCACGGGGCCATCGACTTCACGCCCGCCATGAATGCCGTGCCGCTGATCGCGGCGGCCGGCAAGCCTGCGGTGGTCCGGATCTCCGTGGGGGACTTCGCCGCCGCCTCCAGGTGCCTTGATGCAGGAGCCTCGGGGGTGATCGCGCCCATGATCAACACCCTCGAGGATGCCCGCCGCTTCGCCAGCTTCATGAAGTTTCCCCCGTTGGGGGAACGGAGCTGGGGCCCCCATGGGGCGCTCACCGTTTCGGGCCTTCAGGGCGGAGACTATTTCAAGGCCGCCAACGGCCTGTCCGTCGCCTTCGCGATGGTGGAGACGCGGGAGGCGCTGGGCCTCGTCGACGACATCCTGGCCATTCCCGGGATCGACGGCATCTTCATCGGCCCGTCCGATCTGTCCATTGCCCTGTCGCAGGGGCGGCACATGGACCCGACGAGCCGCGAGGTCGAGGAAGCTCTCGATCACGCCCTCTCGCGAGCCAGGGCCGCCGGGAAGATCGCCGCCGTCTATGCCGCCTCGGGCGAACGGGCGGCCGAGCTCGTCCGCAGGGGCTTCCACCTGGTCTCCATCGCCAGCGACGTTTCCCTCATCCGTACCGGCGCCCAGATGGCCCTGAAGGCCGCCCGGGCCTGATCGCCTAACGCGGGTAGGGGAGGCCGAAGGCCTGGATCAGGAACAGCCCTCCGTGCCGCAGCGCCTCCTCGTCGATGGTGTGGGAGACGCCGCGCGAGAGATGCCACTGGCACGGCAGCTCCGCCGCGGCGAGCATCTCCTTGGAGAAGAAGAACATTTCGACCGGCACCACATCGTCCTGGTCGCCATGGATCAGCAGAACCGGCGGCTTCGAGCGGAGGGCGGATTTCAGGCTCTCGGGGCCCTTGCCGCTCTCCAGCACCAGCAGGCCCGAATAGCCGACGATGGCGGCCGGGGCCGTCGGACGACGAAGGCCCACATGCAGGGCCATCATGGCGCCCTGGCTGAAGCCGACGAGGGCGAGTTTCGAGGCGGGCAGCCCGTACCGCGCCAGCTCCGCATCCAGAAAGGCTTCGAGCCCCGGGCCCGCATAGGTTACCCCGCGCCAGAACTCTGCCGGGTCGCGCAAGGTGAGGGGAAACCATTGCCGTCCCATGGGCGCGCCCTCGCACGGATCGGGCGCGTGAGGGGCGATGAAGGCGGCGTCCGGCAGCCAAGGCTGCCATTGATGCCCCAGTTCGATGAGATCGTGCCCGTCCGCCCCGAGGCCGTGCAGGAGAACGACAAGCTGGCGGGCCTGACCGGACAGGGGAGCAAGGCGCGGAATATCGGCAACGGCCATGATCGGGATCCTCTGGGCACTGGCGACGAGACGAGCGGAGCGGGCTAAACGACCGGGCTACCTTCGCGGGCCCGGGCAATCCGATAATGTGCCCAAAGCACCTTGGCGGCTACGCCCCGCCAGGGCCGCCAGCGTTCTGCCATGGCCTCCATTTGCCGGGCATCGGGCCGCAACGCCAAGCCATACGCGAGACGGGCCGCCTCCTGGATGGCCAGATCTCCGCTCGGAAACGCGTCCGGATGACCGAGGCAGAAGAGCAGATACACGTCCGCCGTCCAGGGGCCGATGCCTTTGACCTGCGTCAGAAGGCGGTGGGCTTCGTCGACGGGAAGATCGTGCAGGCCTTCGAGCGGCAGGTTCCCGGCAATGACGTCCGACGCCGCCGCACGCAGGGTGCGGACCTTGCCCGCGGAAAGTCCGGCCGCGCGGAGTTCCTCATCCGGCAGCTGCAAGAGCCGCTCCGGCGACGGAGGCTCGAAAAGGCTTCTCAGCCGGCCCCAGATGGCGGCGGCACTGGCCGTCGAGAGCTGCTGGCCCACGACGATCCAGGCGAGACCCTCGAAACCGGGCGGGCGCCTGCGCAGCTGTGGAACGGCTCCCGCGGCAACGATCCTGGCGATGACGGGATCCGCCTGGGCCACCGCGGCGAGCCCCCTCTTGAGAACCTCTTCCGATTCGAGGAGGGTGGCCATCGATCCAGTCCTTTCCAGTGCAGGCCCCTGTGACGAAGCCGGTTTTTCGATTTGCCCCCAGTCCGAACGGGCGGCTTCACCTCGGCCATGCCTATTCGGCCCTCCTCAACACCGAGATGGCGCACCAATTCGGCGGCCGTTTCCTGCTGCGCATCGAGGATATCGACGTCACCCGATGCCGTCCCGAGTACGAGGCCGCCATCTATGAGGATCTGGCCTGGCTCGGGCTCCGATGGGAAGAGCCCGCTCGCCGCCAGTCGGAGCATTTCGGGGATTATCGCACCGCTTTTTCGACGCTGAAGGGGAGGGGGCTCGTCTATCCCTGCTTCTGCTCCCGTAAGGACATCGCCGAGGCGGTCGCATGCCGCGAGGTGGAGGAACAGGCCTGGCCGCGGGATCCGGACGGCGCAGCTCTCTATCCCGGAACCTGCAAGGGCATCCCGGCCGGGGAGGCGGAGCGCCGGATCGCCGGGGGCGAGGCCCATGCGTGGCGCATCGATATGGGCAGGGCTCTCGCCGCAGCGCCGGGGCCTCACGGGTACCGGCGCTTCGACCGGGAAGGGGCCGAGGAGGTCTGCGCCGCCGATCCCGGACGCTGGGGCGATGCGGTCCTCGTCCGCAAGGACGTGCCGACGAGCTACCATCTCTCCGTCGTGGTGGACGATGCCCTTCAGGGAATCACCCATGTGGTGCGCGGCAAGGACCTGGAGGCGGCGACCGATCTTCACGTCCTGCTGCAGAGCCTGCTCGGCCTGCCGACGCCGCGCTACCACCACCACGGACTCGTTCTCGACCTGACGGGCGACAAGCTTTCGAAAAGCCGCCAGTCCGAGGCTCTGGCCGATCTGCGCCTCCGCGGCGCATCTGCCGCAGATGTGTGGCAGCGCCTGGGCTTTGCGCCTCAGCCGATCCCGAGCACGTAGAGCCAGATCAGCGTCGTGCCCAGCGCCAGGATCGTGGAGAGGGTGACGGTGCTCGATGCAAGGGCGACGCCCTCGCCGTAGCGCTCGGCGAAGAGATAGGCGTTGAGGCCCGAGGGGCAGGAGGCGAACAGGACCGCCACCCCGGCCCAGACCGGCGGAATGGCGAAGACGTAGGTGGCCAGGAGCAGGACGACCAAGGGGTGCAGCACGAGCTTGAAGGCCGAGATCAGGGTCGGCAGCTTCCAGCCCATCTGCAGCCCGTAGCGGCGTAGCGCGATTCCCATGGAAATGAGGGCGCACGGAACGGCGGCGCTCGCCAGGAGCTCCACCACCTGCCAGGCCGGACCGGGAACATGGGGAGCAAGGGGACGGAGCGCAGAGCCGGCCAGGATCCCGACGACGATGGGATGAGTCGCGAGCCGCCGGAGAATGGTGAGAGGCGAGGCCTGGCGGCCTTCCGCCATGACGGTCGCGAGGGTCATCGTCACCGGCAGATGCACGGCGATCAGCAGGAAGAGCGGCACGGCGCCCTCGTCGCCATAGGCCTTCAGAATCATGGGTACGCCGACGAAGACCGTGTTCGCCTGCCCGGCCGAGAAGCCGGCCACCACGGCGGAGACGCCCTTGAGGCCGAAGAGGCGCCGACCGAGCACCATGGCCAACGCCCACACCACGGCGACACCGGCAAAGTAGGAGATCCAGTATCCCCAGGGCTGCACTTCGGGAATTTCGGCCCGGACCAGGGTGTTGAAGATGAGGCAGGGGACCGACAGGCTGAATACGAATTCCGACAGGCCCTCGCCCATCCGCTCCGAGACGAAGCCGGTCCGGCGCGCGAGATAGCCGATGCCGATCAGGCCGAAGACCGGCAGGACGATCGTGAGAAGGTCGATCATCGCTCAGCGCAGGTCGGCACGCTGGGCGAGGCTGGCCGAGGCTCCGGCATGGGACATGAGCTCGTCGATTTGTTCGCGCTGGCGCTTGAACTCGGCGAGACCCCGCCCTTCGAGTTCCCGCCCTCGGGGCAGACGGATCTTCAGGGGGTCGACGAAGCTGCCGTTGATGATCACCTCGTAGTGGAGGTGGGGCCCCGTGGAGAGGCCGGTATTGCCCACATAGCCGATGACCTGGCCCTGCTGGACCTTGGTGCCCGGGAAGATGCCCTTGCCGAACGACGACAGGTGGGAATAGGCGGTCACGTAACCGTTGGTATGCTGGATTTCCACGCGGCGGCCATAGCCGCCGGAATCCCACTTCGCCATGAGGACGGTGCCGTTTCCGGCCGCGAAGATGGGCGTCCCGATCCGGTTGGCCCAGTCCACGCCGGTATGGGGCCGGGTATAGCCCAGGATCGGGTGCCGGCGCGACCCGAAACCCGAGCGGAGGATGCCGTCGGCGATGGGTTTGCGCAGCAGGAACTTCTTCAGGGAGCGGCCCGCATCGTCGAAGTAGTCGATGGTGCCGTCCTCGCCCTGATAGCGGTAGACCCGTCGCGCCTCGCCTCCCACGGAGAGGGCGGCATAGAGCACCTCGGGCGTTCCGTCTTCGTCGTCCGATCCGAAGAAGATCTCGAAGCTGTCGCCCTGCGACACCCGGCGCTGGAAATCGACGTCGTAGCCGAAGATCCGCACCAGCTCGTCGACGGTCTCGCGCGGGAGCTCGTTCTTCATGGCGGTCTCGTAAAGGCTCTCGTAGAGCCTGACGCCGCCTTGGTCCTCTTCTCCGGTTTCCTCCTCCTGGGCGACGACGCTGTTCGCGTTGTTCTGGTCCTGAGGGGGCGTCACGGAGACGAAGACGCCGCGGTCGTTCGTGGCCGCGATGGCCTCGATTCCCCTGTCGCCCAGCACGAGCACGCGGACGATCTGCCTGGGGTCACCAAGGCGCGGGCCCGGCGCGATGAGGATGCGCAGCCGCTGACCTTCCGTAAGGGCGGCGACCTTGATCCGGGCCGAGAGCGCCGCCGTGACGGCCTCGATCTGCTCCGGCGTGGCTCCGTAGGAGCGAAGGGCGGTTTCGAGGGTCTCGCCCTTCTTGAGAACGAGATCGCGCTCCTCGACGAGGGGGCTGGAGGCCCGCTGGTCGATCTTCGGCAGCTCGGTCACGTTCTCCGGGACCACCCGGACCTCGATCGTGCTGAAGGGGGCGTCGATGGTGTGGGCATAGCCCAGGGCGTCCCCTAGTCCTTCCGGCTGCCGCAGAGTGCGCGACAGCATCTGCTGAGCGGGGATCGCGACGGCGGCTTGCCGGCCCGCCTCGGCGGCTAAACGGCGCTCCTCCTCGATCATGGCAAGCACATCCTCGTCCGCGAGGGCGGGGGCGCTCGCCTCGATGGCGATCGAGGTGAGGTCGTGCCTGACGACCGAGACATCGGCATCGACGATCTCCGGTGCCGCCTCCGGCGCGCGCTCCTGAGGGCTGTCGACGAAGAGCTGCCTCGGATTGAAGGGCGGGATGTCGGTGGCATAGGTGCCGGTGGAGAGGGACAGGTTGGTGGCGATCCGCACGAATTGCCGGACCTTGATCACCTCCCGGTCACCGTTCCGGATCGTCATCGGAGCCCGGAAACTCTGCCTGGCCAGAACCGTGTTCTCGGTCAGGTTGAGCCGATCCCCCTTGCGCGAGGCGTTCGACGACCGCTCGACACGGCTGTCGACGCTTCGGGCCGTGCCGATCGTGGCCGGTTCCGGAGGGTCGGCCGATACGGTCGCTCCCTCGAGGGCGATATAGATGGAGGCGCCGATCAGGACCGCGCCCGTGACGCCGGTGAGGACGCTCGCACCGAGCCAGCGCAGATTGATGTCTCGCCTGTCGAGTTCCGCCGCGCCGCCTCCCGTGGCGTTGAGCGGCGGCTCATGGCCGAGATCGATCCCGGACGACCCGCGGAGAGACTCCTTGGCGAAGCTGTCGGCATGGTCGTTGTCTGGGGAGGTCTGGCTCATCGACTTGTAAGGGCGCACATGGAGAGAAGTTTGTCGTCGCAGAAGCGCACGGCGCTCTAGCACACTAGAACACGTCCGCACAGGCCGGCCAACCGACCGTATCTGCCGCGGCACAGGATGCAAAGCCTTGCCGTTGGGGCAGATCCTTCGCCTCCAACTTTGTCGGAGGTGAGGCGGTAGAGCCGTCTCGCTGCACTTCCCTGTGCGGTGTCTCACGGGGGATACAAAAGCGTCAAAAAACTTTCACATGGTTGTTGACACCGAAAAGAGGTTGGGCTTATAAAGCGCCCATCGACGCCGACCGCCTGAGCGGCTGGCGCCGAAACCTTCTCTCAAAGGTTCGAAGCGCAAATAGCCTGGCTTCGCTGGGCTGTCGTTCTGTTCCGATGAGGTTGGTCCGTTGGCATCTTCTTCTTTTTGGTTTTGAGGAGGGGGTTGACGGGGAGGTTTGGTGAACTTATATCGGGTTCATCGCGGTGCTGCCGATGCGGCGCCGAGGCTTCCACGGACAAGCGGATGACCTGGCCGGTTTTGCCGGACGG
>NZ_JAJBBR010000020.1 GCF_020532555.1 Microvirga lenta
TGAGTCTAGATCTATCCATTCCGGTTCTTGTGGTTGACGATTACCAGACGATGATCCGGATCCTGCGTAACCTTCTGAAGCAGATCGGCTTCAAGGACGTGGACGACGCCTCTGACGGCACGGCTGCCTTGGCCAAGCTGAAGGAGAAGAAGTACGGTCTCGTGATCTCCGACTGGAACATGGAGCCGATGACCGGCTATGAACTGCTGCAGCATGTGCGCGCGGACGAGAACCTGAACGCGCTGCCGTTCATCATGGTGACGGCGGAGGCGAAGACGGAGAACGTGATCGCGGCGAAGAAGGCGGGCGTGAACAACTACATCGTCAAGCCATTCAACGCGCAGACCCTCCAGGCCAAGATCGCCGCCGTCCTCGGCGGCGAGTAAAAGGGCAGGCCAAGAGATGAGCGGGTCCAAACTGAATCCAAGCGCCAAAGATCGAGCGGCCGCACCTTCCGAGACCTTGGAGGCTCAGCGTCACGAAGAGATCATGGAGGCGATCACCTCCCTCCGCCAGCACGTTCAGCCCACATTCGAGGCTTCCCAGATTCTGCTGGAGGAGCGCCAGCACGAGCTGCTGGAGGTGCAGCGCCTGAAGATCGAGCTCCACGCCATTTCCGAGGCTATCCAGAGGACGAAGCAGGAAATCGCGACCCTTCACTATGCCGGCGCCCAAGGGCGTGAGATGGCGAGGGTTACGGATGAGCTCGGCGCCGTTGTGCTTGGAACCGAGACAGCGACCAACTCGATCCTGGCTGCGGCGGAGGAGGTCGACGATCTGGCCGCAAACCTCGCAGCCCGGCTGACAGGCGAAGAGGGTGATATGGCGCGTCAGATCGGAGAGCGCACCGTCAGCATCTTCGAGGCATGCAATTTCCAGGATATTACCGGTCAGCGTATCAGCAAAGTCGTGTCCGCCATGCGCTTTGTCGAGGATCGCGTGGAGCAGATGATCCAGATTTGGGGTGGTCATGAGCGCTTCAAGAACGTTCCGACGACAAAGGATCCCAGCCGGGAAGGCGACAAGGCGCTCTTGAACGGGCCTGCTCTTGCAGCCGACGGCAACGGCAGATCGCAGGACGACATTGACGCCTATTTCAGATAAACCTCGCCCAGATGTTGTCGACCGCGATCTGCGGAGCTTTTCTGACAGTCGCCCCACAACATCGAAGCTCATGAAATAGAAGCACGAAACGATTCGCCAAATAATCATTCCTGTTAACGCAGCGTTTGTTCAAGGTAAGGGACAATGAGAGCATGGATCGGAGCAGCCATCTCGTATCGTTCCGACATTAGCGTAGGGTAAAAAGTATGAGTCTAGATCTATCCATTCCGGTTCTTGTGGTTGACGATTACCAGACGATGATCCGGATCCTGCGTAACCTTCTGAAGCAGATCGGCTTCAAGGACGTGGACGACGCCTCTGACGGCACGGCTGCCTTGGCCAAGCTGAAGGAGAAGAAGTACGGTCTCGTGATCTCCGACTGGAACATGGAGCCGATGACCGGCTATGAACTGCTGCAGCATGTGCGCGCGGACGAGAACCTGAACGCGCTGCCGTTCATCATGGTGACGGCGGAGGCGAAGACGGAGAACGTGATCGCGGCGAAGAAGGCGGGCGTGAACAACTACATCGTCAAGCCATTCAACGCGCAGACCCTCCAGGCCAAGATCGCCGCCGTCCTCGGCGGCGAGTAAAAGGGCAGGCCCACCATGCATCCCCGCAAAAGCTACCGAATAGAGGCGCACCCGTCGGAAGTGGTGGACGACAAGTCGGCCTCTCAGCGACATGTCGAGATCATGGAGGCATTCGCCTCGCTACGTGATATCATGGAGCCGGCCCATAAGGTCTCCCATACTATTCTTGAGGATCACCGTCGCGATCTGCAGGAGGCCATGCGTCTGAAGGTAGAGCTCGACTCAATTTCCGAGGCTATCCAGAGGACGAAGCAGGAAATCGCGACCCTTCACTATGCAGGCGCCAAGGGCCGTGAGATGGCCCGGGTCACGGACGAGCTCGGCGCAATCGTGCTTGGGACCGAGTCGGCGACAAACTCGATCCTGGCCGCGGCTGAGAGGGTTGACGAGCTGGCAGGCAACCTCGCTGCCCGTGTGGTCGGTGACGACAAGGAGATCGCTCGCGAAATCGCCGATCAGGTGGTCAGTATCTTCGAGGCCTGCAATTTCCAGGACATTACCGGCCAGCGTATCAGCAAAGTCGTGTCCGCTATGCGTTTCGTCGAGGAGCGAGTCAGCCAGATGATCGAGATCTGGGGCGGTCTGGAAAGCTTCAAGGAAGTCGAGACCCTCGACGATCCTGATAGGAGGGGCGACAGGGCGCTCCTGAATGGGCCGGCACTGGCAGACGAAACCGGCTGTACGTCCCAGGACGACATCGACGCGCTCTTCGGATGAATTCAAGGGTTCGTTAGAGAAGGGGCAGCCGCGACTGCCCCTTTTTCATGGAGAGCGGACGATTAGGTGCCATCTATCCTAAGGTTGTTGCGGCTCCAGTATACCTTCTCCAGTCAGGTGTACGCTTGCCTAGGAGGCTCCTGGTGCTGGACACGACGGGAGAGGGGCAACACGTGCGTCCGCCAGTGCCGCCTTGAAGGTTTCAAGATCGCTGTCTGGATCCCCAGTCTTGTTGCTCAGCAAAATGCGCTGAATAGCTACACCAACGTAGACGCCATGAAGGACAAGCTGGAAGAAGACCGTCACCGATTGATGAACGAATTCCATGTCGAGAATAACGGCCGGTGACTTCCCCCACTCGAAGTTCACGTCCGCCGAGCACCCGAAGCTCAACGTGCCTTCCTTGAAGAAGAGCTCTGTCGAGGACTGAACCAGATCGCCGATGTTCGCGTGAAGTTCCTTGCAAATGCAAGCGATGATGACGTTCGCATCCGTAAGGCAAAGCTCCGCCATCACATCCTTGATGCCATGAGCAAGAACTTTTTCGTAAGGCCAGAGTTCCGCCTGTGTCTCAATGTCCATCGAATCGTTTTCTTGCGCTTCTGCGGTCACTTCGATCTCGTGAAAATGAAGAAAAGGATCTGGGCGACGGCCCGGTAAAAGTCCGGTGGAATCATTCGATCCACTTCAACATGGTCATACATGGACCTTGCGAGAGCCTTGTCTTCAACAACTGGAATTCCGTGTTTCTCAGCGGTCTCGCGGATCCGGAGCGCAACCAAGTCCAGCCCCTTCGCCAGCACGAGAGGTGCGCTCGTTTCTTCGCGGTTGTACCGCAAGGCAATCGCGTAATGCGTCGGATTTGCGATGACGACTGTGGCCCTGGGAACGGCAGCCAGCATCCGCTTCCGCGAGCGGTCCTGAGCGAGCGAGCGCAGGCGCGCTTTGACGAGAGGATCTCCTTCCATCTGCTTAAACTCGTCCTTGACCTCCTGGCGGGACATGCGCAGGTCCCGGTGCCAGCGAAACCTCGACCACAGGAGGTCAGCCGCGACGAGAACAATGGTCGCGATGCTCACGGCTGAAACCAGCCGGATCGCCATCGTCAGGATCAACTCCGGAACTAAGCTCGGATCACTGAACATGGCGTTCACGACCTTGTACTGTTCTGATTGTAAGAGCAGGATAGAAACAATGGCAATGGTGAAAAATTTAAAAACAGATTTGAGAAACTCCACTTGCCCTTGCCGGCCGAATACCCTTCCCCAACCACTGAACGGCGAGATGCGCGACCATTGAGGCCGGATCCGTTCATATGCAATCTGCGGGGCGTTCTGGAGGATGGAGGATGCAAGCCCCGAAAGGGACAATATCAAGATAGCCGGTAGAATGAAGACGCCGACCTCCATTGCAACGGCCTGTATGAGCACGGCCGCATCGGTCGGAGTGTTGAGTGAGAAGCCCCTAGGATGGTCGACGAAGAGCGCAAGTTTCTCGGAGAGAGACGTGACACGCTGCTTCGCAAAGAAGCTCAGGACGACAAGTATTGCGATGATCGAGGCAAAGATCGGCGCCTCGCGCGAAGTGGGGACGTTTCCCTTCTCTACCGCATCCCGAAGTTTCTTTTCAGTTGCTTCTTCGGTTTTACTTTCCTTGTCGGTATCATCCGCCATGGCTCAGCGCGGCCTAGCGGATATATGTATCGTCTTCATCGCCGGAGTTCAGCTCGATCTCGCCGCGACCCGCCATTTCCAGAGCAAGGTCTGTGATCGCGCGCCGAGCTTCCAAAACATCGCGCTGCGAGGCGGGTTCCTTGCTGTTCAATTCATGCTCGACCATGCGGCGAACACGTGAGGCAAGCGAACTCAGGATCACACTCCTGAATCCTTCATCCGTACCCTTGAGTGCAAGAACAACCCGATCGTTCGGAATCTGATCGAAGAGGGCCGTACGAGCCCTTGGCGTGAGAGCAACGATGTCGTCGAAGGTGAAAAGGAGACCTTTGAGGATCTCGGCTGACTTCGGACGAACTTCAGTCAGACTCTGAAGAACCTCCTCCATGTGGTCACGCTCCATCTTGTTGATGATGTCGGCCATCTTGGCGTGAGTGTCGGCGCCCATGTTACGGGAGAAGTTGATCATGAAGTCTTCGTGGAGCGTCTGCTCGATTGTCCGCATCGTCTCGTCGACAATAGGTTTGAAGGCGAGCATTCGCCGCATAAGGCTGTTACGCAACGGGGGAGGGAGGTGCCCCATAACCTTGGCTGCGCAAGCCGGTTTCACTTTCGATAGGATGAGGGCGGCCGTCTGAGGATGCTCCTTCATCAGGTATGTAGCCAATGCGCCTTCGGATACTGTGGAAACCCGATCCCAGATCGACCGGTTCGAGTTTCCAAGCACGTCGGACATCAGTTCCGCAATCTGCTCGGGCGGAAGAACTCCGCTGAGAAGCTTTTCCACTTCGGCGGCAGTGCCGAACAAGCTCGCGCCGTTTGAGAACTGCGCCGAAAATTCCTCGATCAAACTCTCGATCTGAGTAGGGGAGACCGGACCAAGCTCAGCCGCTGAACGCGTGATAAGCTTGATCTCGTCAGCGCTGAAATGCTTCAGCAGACGGCTGGCAGACGGTTTGCCCATAGCAAAAAGGAGCGCTGCAACACGCTCAGGTCCCTTGAGCGTCTTGGGACCTTGATTGGCCTTCACTGGGCTTCGCACAACCATTGCCGCTACTCCACCTTAACCGTTAGCGTCACCGTTCGTAGGGCCAACAATCTCAGTGAGAGATACGCCAAAGCGCGAGTTGTCATCTTCCACCACGACCACCTCGCCACGTGCAATAACGCGCCCGTTCACGACGACGTCGACAGGCTCGCCGACGCGGTGGTCGAGCGGGACAATGGCTCCGCGCCCCAGCTTCATAAGGTTGGCTACCGGCATCGTAGCGGAGCCAAGGACGACCTGAATCAGAACCGGTATTCTCAGGATCGAGTCGAGATTGCGGCCCGTGCCGAGCTTCTCGTCGCGCGACTCCTGTGCGGTGTCACTGCTTAAGCCGGTTTTGGCGAAAAGGGCTTCGTTGTGCCAAGTGGCATCATCTTTGTCTGTCATTGGAGTTTACTCCGCATCATGAGAAGGTTCGATTGCAAGCGATTACGCACTAATTTCACGGTGTCGCAAAGAGGCAGGACTGGGATGGCTAATTGTTCCGCTACTTTGCCGGCGGACGATTCTGTTAAAGAAATTTTGTCTTAGAGCCTTGATCCGTCTTCTGCGTTGCTCGGTCTCGAGCTTGGCTCTGCCGATCACGCGCCTCCAGCTCAGCGATTACAGACCTCGCTTCTTCTATCTTCGATTCCAAAGCGGAAAGGACTCCGCGGCCCTCCGAGCTGAATGTCTGTACGGCATTGCCCGCAGCTTTCAAGGCTTCGGAGGTCTGGCTAAAGGCGCGCTTGTATTCGGATTGATGCGCTTCAAAGCTCTTGAGCTTGCGATACATTAACAGAACGCAGACACTCGTCATAACGAGAGCAATGAAAAGGACTGCATTAACCAGCGAGGACATCATCAATGAATTCCTGTTCCTGGTCGATGAATTCATCGACCCGCAGCACGTATGAACCTTCCGCTTTTCCGACCTGGCACCAGAACAGGCCTTGATTGTTGCCTTCGAGCTTCACGCGGCTTCGAGGTGTTGCCTGTAGCTCCAGAACCTGGCCCACTTTTAGATCCGCAATCTCCCCAAGCGAGAGATGCCGCTCCTCTAGAACGGCCTTCAGCGTGACCTCCGTACGCTTCACCTCGTTGGCGATTTGCTTTGCCCAGCGGGGGTCGCGCGTTGATGAATCGCCAGAGAGAACCCGGGCCAGTGTCTGACGCATTGGGTTCAGAACCGATTGCGGAATGATAACGAACATTTCTCCGCCGCGGTTCAGCGCCTGGAGCAGAAACTTGGCTACGACCGACTGGTTGTTGCGGCGACCGATGACAGCAAAGTCCATTCGGGTTTCAAGCCGCTCGAACTTAAAGGGGGTGTCGGCGACGAGAGCGAAGGACGCCTGCAGGGCTTTGCCGACCTGCTCAAAAATGGCTTGGGCGAGACGAAGCTCGATGTTGGAGAAGCCGCGCTCCTCGTCAACAGGCGGCTCCGAACCGTCAGAGCCCAGGAGGACTTCGACCATGGTGAATATGAAATCGCGATCGAACCCGACGAGAAGGTGGCTGTCCCACTCCGGAGCGTGGAAAACACCTGCAATGGCATTCGCCTCGTACATCTCGAGGATATCGCCGATACGGCCACTCTCGATCTCGCTCAATGAATAGTACATCGGCGAGGCGGCGAGATGGCGAAGATGGTCGGCACAATAGGTCGTCATGCGATCGAAGATCACATGAAGCATGGGGAGCCGGTCGAGAGACAGACCTGCGGCGTCGAGAAGACGGTCGCGGATGTCGGCAGCGTTTTGCGTCGTGCTCATCGTCAGGCTGCCTCTTTCTGAGCGGCGTCGCCCTTCGCGCCGCCAGGAATAGTGGCGGCCTCGACCTCGTCGATGGTCGGACGGTCGGCAGACGAGATTGCCTTGCGACCGTGCTCAACGGCAATCTGAGGAAGCGCGCCATTCATGAACGCCAGCAAGGACTGCTTCACGATGACGAAGACCCGGCATTGCTTCTCGCGGGTGTTCTTCACCTTCGTGGCAAGGGGAGCCAGAATGGCATAGGACATGAAAATACCGGCAAACGTTCCAACGAGGGCGGCGCCGATGTAGCTTCCGAGCAACTCGGGCGATTGGTCGAGTGCGCCCATCGCCTTCACGATTCCGAGCACGGCGGCAACAATTCCAAGTGCGGGAAGAGCTTCTGACACCATCGTGAGGGTGGAATAGGGCTTCAGCTTGTCCCGGCGCAGAGTAGCGATCTCTTCATCCATGAGAGCTTCGATCTCGTGCGGGCGAGCATTGCCGATAATGATCAGACGGACATAGTCGCAGACGAACAGCGTCAGATCAGGATTCTTCAGGACGCTTGGGTAGTTACTGAAGATCTCCGAACTCTGCGGGTCGTCGATATGGGCCTCGACCTCATTACGCGGTTTGGCACGGAGCTCGCGCAACAAAGCATAGAGGAGACCGAGGAGCTCAAGGTAGTCAGCGCGTTTGGGGGCCGCTCCCGTCAGAGCTTCGACCGTGGCTCGCCCGGTATCCTTCACCACCGACATCGGATTGGCGATGATATAGGTCCCAACCGCGATTCCGCCGATAATGACGAATTCCCACGGCTGCCAGATGACAGCAAGATGCCCGCCCATCGCGGCAAATCCGCCGAACAGGGAGCCAATAGCAATAAGTAAACCAATGGCGACGCCCAACGATCTGGCCTCTCATAACAATCCTTGATCTGAGGGAAAGCTAGCTTCAGAGGCTTGCGCGAAGCTGGAATGGCAGCAGGTCAGTCTCAGACAAGCTAGGCCATCTATGCTAGTCTAATCGAGGTAGTGATAATGATATCGACATCCACCAGTTACCAGCTGATCATGAAGGACTTGCAGAAGTCCCTTGAGCGTACCGGGTCGAACCCAATTGTCGCTCGCGATACGAAATACTATCTCGAGAATATCGGTAAGGTGAAGACGGTCGACGAGTTCGTCGGCAATCATCGGCTGTATAGCTATGCCATGAAGGCCAGTGGCCTTGAGGATATGATCTACGCGAAGGCCTTCATGAAGAAGGTGCTGAATGAAGGTATCGACAATAACGAAAGTTTTGCAAACCGCCTTTCGGACAAGCGTTACAAGGAGTTTGCAACCGTCTTCAATTTTGCGCGCTACGGCGAGCTGGCGACGACCTTTACGGCAGCAAAACAGGGCACAGTTGACAACTACATTCGTCAATCTCTTGAGAAAAATGCCGGAGAAGACGATCAAGGAGTGCGTTTGGCGCTCTACTTCGCGCGCAAGGCTTCTGAGATCAAAAACCCGTTCGATATTCTCGCCGATCCTGCCCTTCTCCAAGTCGTTCAGACGGCCCTTGGCATTCCGAAAGAGGCCTCCCTGGGAAGTATCGACGCACAGGCTGCCATGATCAAGCATCGCCTTGATATCGAGACTTTGAAGGATCCAAAGCAAGTGGACCGCTTTCTCAAGCGCTTTACAATTCTCTGGGATGCTCAAAACAATGCCGCGACATCGCCTGTCCTGACCTTGTTCACCGGCGCCTCGCCATCTTCCGGCTTGGGTGCGGAGCTCTTGGTAAGTCTCCAGAACATCAAGCGCGGAGGAATCTGATATGCAGTCAGCTCTCTATGTGGCGCTCTCTGCACAGGTTGCACTCGAGCGCCGTCTGAACACGGTGGCGCAGAACGTTGCGAACCTCAATACAGGCGGCTATCGAGCGGAGGAGGTGAAATTCGAGACGATCCTGTCTGAAGCGGGAGCCGGACAGGTGGCATTCTCCTCATCCGGCGCATCTTTCATTTCCCGCAAAGCCGGCCCGGTCAACAAGACGGACAATCCTCTCGATGTCGCGATTCAGGGCGATGCGTGGCTCGCAATGAACACTCCGGCTGGGACCGTCTATACCCGCGACGGACGGATGCAGATGACGGAGGCTGGCGATCTTCAGACCATTGGTGGCCACCCTGTGCTCGACATGGGTGGCGCGCCTATTGCACTCGATCCTCAGGCGGGAATGCCCGTGATCGGCAGAGACGGCATGATCTCGCAGGGCGGGAATCAGGTCGGAGCCTTGGGATTGTTTCGGATAGACCCGGCTAGTCGCCTCACCCGCTACGAGAATTCTGGTGTGATTCCGAACATGCCGGCGGCGCCGGTTCAGGATTTCACCGTAACCAGTGTTCAGCAGGGTTACTCTGAAGGAGCCAATGTGAATCCGGTCATGGAAATGACAAGGATGATCATGATCTCCCGAACTTTTGAGAATGCAGCTTCTACGATCTCGGAGACAGAGTCTTCTTTGATGAGCGCCATTCGAGCCCTTGGGCCCAGTACGTAGCGCCTCTCTGCATTCCAACCCCACCGAACGGCGGTGAGTGACATGCGAAGAGCTGATCTTCCATTGTCCCCCCGGAGGACCTGCTATCATGGATGCTCTTGAGAGGCTTGAGCAGGCTGTCTTTGCCGGAGCCAAGGTCCTGCCGAAGGTGCGTGCCAGCGGCATGATCCGCGAAGTCACTCCCAGCTTCTACCGCGTGACTGGCATGTCGCAGTTCGTAAAGCTGGGGGAGCGCGTAGGCTTCGAGGTGAGGGGGCGCACTCAGATCGGCGAGGTTGTGCGTATCGATGAAGCGGGAGTAACGGTCAAACCCTTCGACGGCAGGATTGAGGCGGGGGTGGGTACGCGGGCCTATCGCCTAGGTGAAATGGGGCTGAATCCTCATCCCACTTGGAAAGGGCGTGTCATCAACGCTCTTGGTGAGCCGGTGGATGGGCTTGGCGCTCTCATGCCGGGAGGGGCAAGCGTGCCCGATGATGCGGAGCCGCCTCCCGCTATGACCCGCACACGTGTCAGCAAGCCGCTGAAGACTGGTGTGCGTGCAGTCGATTTGTTTACGCCGCTTTGCGAGGGCCAGCGCATCGGAATTTTCGCAGGATCCGGTGTTGGGAAGTCGACGCTGCTGTCCATGCTCGCTCGCTGCGAAGGCTTCGACACCATCGTCGTCGCGCTCGTAGGAGAGCGTGGCCGTGAAGTCCGTGAGTTTCTGGAGGGGCCGATCGAGGCGAACAGAGCCAGGTCGGTCATTGTGGTGTCGACGGGCGATGAAAGCCCCATGATGCGCAGGCAGGCTCCCAAGACGGCACTTTCGGTAGCCGAGTACTTTCGGGATCTCGGAGATTCCGTTTTTCTCATCGTCGACTCCGTGACACGCTTTGCTCACGCTGCAAGAGATGTCGCTTTGGCCGCGGGCGAGCCGGCGGTCGCGCGCGGCTATACTCCTAGCGTATTCAGCGACCTTCCGCGTCTCCTCGAAAGGGCCGGCCCCGGTGAAGAGGGCAAGGGATCCATCACAGGTGTCTTTTCCGTCTTGATCGACGGAGATGACCATAATGATCCTGTTGCCGACAGCATTCGCGGAACGCTTGACGGGCATATCGTCCTTGATCGAGCAATTGCCGACCAGGGACGGTATCCTGCCATCAACGTGCTCGGATCGATTTCCCGGTTGGCGGATCACGTCTGGACGCCAGAGCAGAAGGAATTGGTGCGCCGTCTCCGCACATTGATTGCTCGTTTCGAGGACACACGCGATCTTCGTCTGATGGGAGGCTATCACGCCGGCAACGACCAGGAGCTAGATCAGGCTGTCGTGATCGTCCCAAAAATCTATGAGGCGCTGCGGCAGGATTCTTCTACGCCAGCCAGCACAGATGCCTTCGGAGAGCTGGCCCAGCTCCTTCGTTCGTGAACCGTCTGCTCTTCCCGGAGCCTGGAACGCCTGAATCCAGCCTCGCACAAGCCAAAGTTCGTTTAGTGGAACAACGACATATCTATTGGAGCCTAGCATGAGTCTCTACGGTGTTCTCCGTACCGGCGTTTCTGGAATGAATGCCCAGTCGAACAAGCTGGGTACGGTTGCAGAAAACATTCAGAACGCAAGTACGACCGGGTACAAGCGGGCTTCTACCGAGTTCTCTTCCTTGATCTTGTCGTCTGGCAAGGGCGCTTACAACTCCGGTGCCGTCACCACGACCGTGAGATACTCAATCGGAGATCAAGGGCCGATCTCCTATACAACCTCGGCGAGCGATCTGGCGGTGTCAGGCAATGGCTTCTTCGTTGTCTCCGACAAGACCGGAACGCCGTTCCTGACGAGGGCGGGCAACTTCGTCGTTGATGGACCGACTGGCAACCTTGTCAATGCGGCAGGTTTCCAACTCATGGGTTACAGCTTGGCCGACGGCGATCCCAATGTTGCCCTCAACAGCCTCAACGGGCTGGAGCCTGTCAATATCAGCTCTATGGCAATGCAGGCACGCCCATCGACCGAGGGTGTCTTGACCGGGAACCTCCCGGATGGCGCAGATCCCGTAGCCGCTGCATCACGTCCGCCTGCTGGGACTGTCTACACCAAGAAATCGTCGCTCGTGACCTACGATAACGTCGGCAACGAGGTGAAGCTCGATATCTACCTCACGAAGGCAAGCGCGACGACATGGGAGGTCAACGTCTATGATGCCGCCAACCCTGCATCCTTCCCGGCGACTCCTCTGAACCCGGCGACCACGCTCACGTTCGATGGAATGGGCCAACTTACCGGTGGCACATCCACGACCTTCAATATTCCGAATGGTCAGTCCTTCACCTTGGACATGACCGGCATGACCCACCTGGCAGGTGATTACCAGGTGACTGGCATATCGAATGGCAACAAGCCGACGGCGGTCGAAGGCGCCGAGTTCGGGTCCGACGGGACCGTCTTCGCTGTTTATGAGGATGGTACCCGGATCGCCGCTTATAAGGTCCCGCTCGCGACTGTCCCGAGCCCGGATAACCTGACCCCTCGCGCCGGTAACGTATACGAGGCCAGCATCGAGTCGGGCGGCGTCCAGGTCGGCTTCCCACAGGAGGGCGGATTTGGATCGATATCCGTCGGAGCTCTCGAGCAGTCGAATGTCGATATCGGCACCGAACTGACTGCCATGATCGAGGCTCAGACAGGATACACCGCCAACTCGAAGGTATTCCAGACCGGATCCGAGCTGCTGGACGTGCTGATGAGCCTGAAGCGCTAAGCCCTTGCCCCTTCTGAATCCCGCTGGAGTCTCGCCACATGGGCTTATCTCTCGCCCTCAATACAGCTCGTTCATCGCTGCAGGCTTCTTCTGCGCAAATGGCGGTCGTGTCTCGCAACAATGCCGGTGCGACAGATCCAAACTACTCGCGGAAAATTGCAGCGCTGGTCACGGCAGGCGGTGCTGCACGCGTAAGCGTCAGCCGCGCGAGCGATGCTGCGTTATTCTACAAGATGCTAGGGACGACATCCAGCGCCGCCACCCAGCAGGCCGTCTTGGAAGGGTTCGAAAAGCTCAAGTATACCGTTGGCGATACGGAGCTGAATCAGTCCGCCGCTGCAAGAATCGGCGCTTTGAATTCGGCTCTTTCTCAGTATGCCAACAAGCCGGATGATCCGATCCTCGGACGAGCGGTCGTCGAGCGGGCGGGCGAACTTGCGACCATGCTGAACGAGGCAACGACCTCCATTCAGAAAGTCAGAGTGGAGGCCGATACAGAAATTTCCAAATCCGTCGTGCGAGTGAACGACCTGCTCCGGCAGTTCGAGGTCGCTAACAATGCTGTCATCAAGGGAACGACGGCAGGTATCGACATCAGCGACGCGCTCGATACGAGGGATAGGATTCTGGCGCAGATCTCCGAGGAGATGGGCGTAACCGTTTCGACGCGTGAAAACAATGATGTCGCCATCTATACCGATAGTGGCGTGACGCTCTTTGAGAAGACACCGCGAACCGTCTCGTTCAGCCCGACTAGCACCTACGCTCCCAGCACGACGGGCGGAGCCGTCTATGTCGATGGTGTTCAAGTTACCGGTCAAGGCCCTATGCCGCTCCATAGCGGAAGGCTTGTTGGTCTTGTCACCGTGCGCGACCAGATCGCAGTCACATATCAGGGACAACTCGACGAAATCGCTGCGGCACTGATCGATGTCTTTGCCGAGGTCGATCAGTCGCCTCCGCCCTTGAGCGCCAACGCGACCGGCCTCTTTGCCTATCCTGGCGGGCCGGCCCTACCTTCGGGGCCGGCTCTGGTCGGGCTGGCTGGCGAGATCAGGACCAATCCTCTGATCGACCCGTCCAAAGGGGGCAATCTCGACTTCCTTCGTGACGGCGGAGCAAACGGTCCCGACTATGACTACAATCCTGGCGCGGCCGGCACCAATGCCGCATTCTCAGGCCGTCTCTTCGAACTTGCGCAGAAATTCGGAGCCGATCGGACTTTCGATCCTTCGTTAGGCCTGGGAGCGCCAGCCAATCTTCAGGAATTCTCTGCATTCTCTGCGAGCTGGCTGGAGGCGGGTCGTAAGTCTGCGGCGACTGAGGTTGATTATCGGGTCACGCTTCTTAGCCATGCATCAGAAGCGCTGTCGAATGCGACCGGTGTCAATATGGATGAGGAGACTGCTCTGATGCTGCAGATCGAGAAGTCCTACTCAGCCTCGGCGAAGTTGCTTTCCGTGATCGATGAAATGCTTCGGACGCTCCTAAACGCAGTGAGGTAAGATCATGAGAACGACCTTCATCTCAACTCTCAACCTTTTAAACTCGCCGAGAACCACGGCTGCCAAACTGCAGGTGGAGCTTGCAAAAGCGAACACCGAAATTGCTACGGGTCGCCATGCCGACGTAGGGTTGGAACTGGGCCATCGGACGGGTCAGAGCATAACTCTTCGGCAGGAGAGAACTGAGCTCGACGCCATCATCGGCGCGAATTCACTGACTTCCATTCGACTGAGCGTCACGAAGATTTCTCTCGACAACGTTCGAGAGGCTGCCGACGAGTTCCTGAAGACCATTCTTGCGGTGCCGAGCCATCCATCCGGTGGCTCGATCATACGTGAAAGCGGTCAGTCGAACCTAGCCAGTCTCATTGCAGAGCTGAATCAATCAGCGAACGGCCAGTACATCTTCGCCGGTACTGATACGAAGCAGCGGCCTGTTGCGGAGTATACGGGCACATCGGCCGCCAAGGCTGCAGTCGACAGTGCTTTCATAACCGCTTTTGGTTTCTCCCAGACCTCGGCCGGTGTGGGATCCATATCCCCGTCTCAGATGGAGACTTTCCTCGACGGACCCTTTGCAACTCTCTTCAACGATTCCAATTGGCAGAGCAACTGGTCTTCCGCCGGTAATCAGAACATCGAGAGCCGGATTTCTCCGACGGAAAAGATCGAGACGTCGACGAACGCCAACGAACCGGCATTCCGTAAGCTGGCGATGGCATACACAATGGCGTCCGATCTCGGCATTGCCGAACTCCCGGATGAGACGCGAAAGGTCGTTATCGATCGGCTGGTGAAGATCATGGGCGCTGCGACCGCGGAGATCATCGAGGTTCAGGCAGAGCTCGGTACTGCTGAAAAGAAGATCACGAATGCCAATGAAAGGCTGGATCTTCAGAAAGTGTATTTCGACGAAGGCGTCGGAAAACTCGAGAGCGTCGATCCCGCTGAAGCGAAGACCCGGGTCGATGCGCTGACCACTCAGATTCAGATGTCATATTCGCTGACCTCCCAACTTCGTCAGCTGAACCTTTTCAATTACCTCTAGTATGAGCCATGGTGAACGATGTACCGTTTTTCCTACGCCGAAATTCTTGAAGATGCATCCAATGAATGCCGTGAGCGTGAGAAAATGGCGTTCGACCGCGCCATTGATTTGCTCCGAGCCGCCGTTTCAAAGGGTGCGAAGTCTAGCGAAGGTGCGGAGGCGATTTCCTTCGTCCAGCGTCTCTGGGGCATTCTGATCGAGGATCTCTTGGGTCCGGAGAACGGATTGCCGGAGACCCTGCGAGCCGAGCTCGTGTCGATCGGGCTTTGGATCATGAAGGAGACGGACCTGATCCGTCAGGGGCGGTCCGAGAATTTTTCGGCCCTGATTGACATCAACACCATGATCCGCGACGGACTCAAATGAGCAAATCCATGCATATTTCCCTCAGAGCGGGCGAGCGGATCTTTATCAACGGCGCTGTGCTGCGTGTCGATCGTAAGGTCTCGATCGAGCTTCTGAACGACGCGACATTCCTTCTGGAGAACCATGTTCTTCAAGTAGAAGACGCCACCACGCCACTGCGGCAACTCTACTTTGTCGTTCAGGCGATTCTCATCGATCCCGCCAGCGCAGATCGAGCTCTCGGCGTTTTCCGCGATTTGCATACGGCAACGCTGAACTCCTTCAGCAATGAGGAAATCGTCTCTGGGTTGCGAAATGTGGCGGATCTTGTGGAGGCCAAGCGACCCTTCGACGCTTTGAAAATTATCCGCAGCCTGTTCCTGGCCGAGAGCGCCATCCTCTCGAAGGGGGGCAAGGCGGCTCCCATCCAGGCCGCATAGCAGAGGAGTGCCGGCAATGGACGTCAGCAGCGTCATGACCGCGAACGCGACACAGCGTTCGCCATCCCCATCCAGCTCAGCGTCGTCTGGAACGCTGAACTACAACAACTTCCTGAAGCTGCTGCTGGTGCAGATGCGCAATCAGGACCCTACGGCTCCGATGAGTTCCACGGACTACATGGCTCAGTTGGCGACCTTCTCTCAAGTCGAGCAGAGCATGATCGGCAATTCGAAGCTGGATGCCTTGCTGTCGTCCTCGGCACTGTCGCAAGCGGATAGCGTGATGGGACGGACTGTCACCTCGGCCGACGGTACCATTTCCGGCCAAGTCGCGTCGGTTCGCATCACCAACGAAGGTGCTCTGGCGAAGCTGAGCGATGGTCGCGAGCTCCTGCTCGGTCCAGGCGTTGTGATCAGCTGACCATGAACGAGGTCGACGCACTCGAAATGGTCCGGTCGGCGATCTGGACGATCCTCATAGGTGCTGGACCGGCCGTTGCCGCTGCAATGGCCGTCGGTATCATTATTGCGCTCGTCCAGGCTCTGACGCAAATCCAGGAAGTCACGCTGACCTTCATTCCAAAGATTGTCGTGATCCTGCTGGTCACGCTGTTGACTGGATCGTTCATAGGTTCCCAGATCTTTGCCTTCACAGAAGAGGTCTACGGGCGCATCACGACAGGTTTCTAGGATTATGGTCTTTCCGGCTTTATCGCCGGGGAAGAAGGCGCCTCGTTCCCCCGCGAAACGGGAGGAGGCGACCTTCGCGCAAGCTTAATGTCTGAATCCTCCTCTGGGACAACCGGAAGATGGATTCGAGCCGATATGGCGACGAGCGATGCTGTAGTACTGGAGCGAGCAAAGGGCAGAGATATTGCCTTTGCAGGCGGTATCGTCTGCATCCTCGCCATTCTCTTCCTGCCGATTCCAGCCGTCTTGATCGATATGGGCCTTGCTCTTTCGATCGCGCTTTCTGTTCTGATCCTGATGGTGGCGCTGTGGATTCAGAAGCCGCTTGAATTCTCGTCGTTCCCGACTGTTCTCCTCATCGTCACGATGTTGCGTCTTGCACTGGGGATCGCGACGACGAGAATGATTCTCGCAAATGGACATGAGGGTGTTTCAGCAGCCGGTCATGTCATTTACGGCTTCTCCCAGTTCGTTATGAGCGGTGATTTCGTCATCGGAATCGTCGTGTTCATTATTCTCATCACCGTCAACTTCCTGGTGATCACGAAGGGCGCCACACGCATCGCCGAGGTGGGCGCGCGCTTCACGCTGGACGCCATTCCGGGCAAGCAGATGGCCATCGACGCTGATCTGAATGCGGGATTGATCGATGATAAAGAGGCACAGCAGCGGCGCCGGGAGCTGGAGGAGGAGAGTGCCTTCTTCGGCTCCATGGACGGTGCCTCCAAGTTCGTCCGAGGCGAGGCCGTCGCAAGCTTGATCACGATCGCCGTGAATATTTTCGGCGGCATCATCATCGGCGTGACGCGGCACGGCATGCCTCTGTCCGAAGCTGCCGATGTCTTCACCAAGCTCTCGGTGGGTGACGGCCTCGTTTCCCAGATCCCGGCGCTCGTCGTGTCGCTTGCGGCTGGTCTGCTCGTTTCAAAGGGTGGAACGCGCGGCACGGCCGAACAGGCGGTCATGGGCCAGCTTGGCGCCTATCCCCGGGCGCTCACCGTAGCCGCCGCCCTGATGTTCATCTTCGCGCTCGTGCCCGGGCTTCCCCTCCTACCATTTACCATGTTGGGGATCCTGCTCGGCTTCGTTGCCTACACAATTCCGAAGCGTCTTGCGGAGCAGCAGGCCGCGGCAAAGGCGAAAGCAGCCGCTGCCGAAGAGGCAAGCCGGACGGAGACAAAGGACTCCGTTAAAGAATCCCTCAAGACCGCCGAGATCGAACTCTGCCTGGGCAAACACCTGGCCGTACAGCTCCTGAGCGCTCATGGAGAGCTCGCCCATCGAGTAAGCAAGATGAGGCGAAAGTTCGCTCAGCAGTACGGTTTCGTTGTTCCCGACATCAAGCTCTCCGACAGCTTGTCCATTCCGCCCAAGAGCTATCAGGTCAGGATCCACGGAACCGTGGTCGCGACCCAGGATACCCGGCCGGGGGAACTCCTTGTCGTCCTCGGCGACGGGCCGAAGCCCGATGTGCCGGGCGATGAGGTCCGTGAGCCTGCCTTCGGGATGAAGGCCATGTGGATTTCGGACGCCTATGCAAGCGAGGTCAAGCGCGAGGGCTTCAGTCCGGTCGACAGCAATTCCGTGCTGTTGACGCACCTCAGCGAGGTGATCCGCAACAACCTGCCGCAGCTTCTGTCCTACAAGGACATGCGGGTACTGTTTGACAGGCTAGACCCTGAATACAAGCGGCTGATCGATGACATTTGCCCGTCACAGATTTCCTATTCTGGCCTTCAAGCTGTCTTGAAGCTACTGCTCGCCGAACGAGTTTCCATCCGTAATCTGCACCTGATTCTGGAGGCGATTGCCGAAATCGCTCCCCATGCCCGCCGGTCGGAGCAGGTCGTGGAACATGTGCGAATGCGTGTGGCGCAGCAGATATGTGGCGACCTGGCCGATGGAGGCGCGCTCAACGTGCTCCGTCTCGGCAACCGCTGGGACCTGGCTTTCCATCAAAGCCTGAAGCGTGACGCGAAAGGTGAAGTTATCGAGTTCGATATCGATCCGCGTCTGGTGGAGCAGTTTGGCTCCGAAGCCTCGGAGGCGATCAAGCAGAAGATGAAGGAGGTTCACAGCTTCGCTCTTGTAACAGCACCCGACGCGCGTCCCTACGTCAGAATGATCATTGAGCGGCTGTATCCGACCTTGCCTGTGCTCTCGCACCTCGAGATTGCCCGCGGCGTGGAAATCAGGTCTCTCGGAACCATCTCGTGACGACAATTACGCCGGAGACCTTCTTGGCGGTCTTCCTGATTTTCTGCCGAATTGGTGGTTGTCTGCTGGTCGTGCCGGGATTCTCCAGTGCTCGCGTTGCGCCACAGATCCGGCTCTTCATTGCGCTCGCCGTTACCCTGGCGCTCGCTCCATTGCTGGTCGAGCGCTTTCAGGTGAGTTTGAAGGATCAGCAGCCTCTGACTACTCTTGGATGGATCCTTACGGAAACTTTGACAGGGCTTCTGATTGGCCTTCTCGGACGTGTCTTCTTTCTGGCGCTGCAAACGATGGTGACTGCGATTGCGATGGCGATCGGGTTCGGTAGCATTCCTGGCACACCGATCGAGGAGACCGAGCCAATGGCGGCTATCGGATCCCTCATCATGATGGTGGCGACGACACTGATCTTCCTCTCTGATCTGCATTGGGAGTTGTTCCGCGGCCTCATCGCATCATACTCTCGGATTCCTGTCGGCGAAGGCTTTGGAGCGCAGATGGCGCTTATCCAAATCGCAGATCAGATCACTGCTGCCTTTCTACTGGCGCTCCGGGTCAGCAGCCCGTTCATCGTCTATTCCGTCATCGTCAACCTGGCTGTCGGAATAGCGAACAAACTCACGCCCACCATACCGGTCTTCTTTCTTGCGACACCTTTCATTCTAGCTGGCGGGATGCTGATACTCTATTTCCTGTTCCGGGAGTTCATGCTGCTCTTCATGGCCGGGTTCGTGTCATGGCTGACTCAGGGCTAGGGTACGATGGATAAGCGTCTGCGTAAGACCGAACGGGTTTTGAAGGTGCAGGAGCAGCTTCAGAAGATGGCCGAATGGAAGCTTGCTGATCTCTCTCGGCAGGCCGCGGACCTGCGGAATGCCCAGGAAACCCTCATCCAAACCCTCAACGATGACGAGGTGCTGCATGGCCTCTTTGTCGAATCGCGGGCGCGGCGCCTTCAGACCTTGGCAGGTGAAGCGAACCAGGTCGACGAGGCACAGGAAGCCCAAAGAAAGGTTGTCTTGGAGCGGTCCATGCAGGTCAAACGAACCGAGCGCATGGTAGAAACACTTGCGGAGGAGCACCGCAGAGCGTCTGAGAAGAAAGACTATCTGATGCTTCTCGATAGTCTCGCCAGCAAGAACGACGCAAGCCTCCCGTAAGCTATGGGCGGTAGATATACGCTCCTGAAGAAAGGATCATGAGGGGCGTTTGATGGGGATTAGTTTGCCCACTGATATCGTGCTGGATGTGGCAAGGGCTGCAGACCCGGCAAAATATCAGGCCGCCAGCAAAAGGCTTTCGGAGCTCTCCGGCCCATCGAATGCTGCTGAGTTCGCCAACACGTTCAATGCGCTGACGGCATCGTCTCGGAGCCACGTGCCATCCGATCCATTTGCGCTCAAAACGGCACTCCGCAATGACACGACCCTGTCTGGCGCGGACAGGAAAGATGCGGCTTACCAGCAGTTCGAGGCCTTCGTCCTGCAGAGCTTCATCGAATCGATGATGCCCGAGGAATCTGAAAGCGTCTTTGGCAAAGGAACTGCGGGCGGCATTTGGAAATCCATGATGGCCGAGCAGATCGGCGCCCAGATTGCTAAGGCCGGCGGTATCGGGATTGCAAAGCATGTGCTTGGAGCGCGAAGTGCTTCCGAGCAATTCGTTCAGAGCAATCCCACGACCTCAACCGGGGGTGCTACTCGCTCGCTCTAGTTCGAGCGGGCTCGAATAGCGCAGAACTGTACCGCAGATAATCAAGAACGGATATCCGTCCATGCTCACCAAATCGATCGAACGCCTGGAAGAAACACTCGATGCAGAGACTGCGGCGCTCCTGGAGCACAGGTTAGAAGATCAGGAGGAGTTCAACCGCCGTAAGAGCCAGAGCCTTCTTGAGCTGACCCGGCTGGTCAGGACGGTCAAGACCGACTCGATTTCACCAGAGGTCGTTGCCCGGCTGCAGAAGCTGCGGCAGAAGCTCGAATACAACCACTCCGTGGTCGAGATGAATCTCAGGGCCGTGCAGGAGGTATCGGATATCGTATCGAAGGCGATCCAGAACGCCGAGTCCGACGGAACCTACTCCGCATTGAGTCCGTACTAGGGCGTGTTGTCATGGCGAGGATCCTTGTCACAGGTTTCTGGATTTGTGCGATCACTCTTCTGTCCTGCTATGCCGCAGTCTATTGGGACACCGGTATGCAGAAGAGCAAGGGGGAGGACTATCTCGAAGGTCTTAATTACCAAAAGGTTCGCCCGATCAACATCCCGATCATCGCAGAAGGCGCCGTCCAGGGTTACGTCATTGCGACGCTCATCTTTACGGCAGATGCGAAGACGCTCCGCAGCCTTCCCGTGCCTCCGGAAAATTTCGTGATAGACGAGGCATTTCGGCAGGTCTATTCCGATGAAAATTTGGATTTCCGGAAGCTCTCCAAATACGATGTGAATTCGCTGCTCATCAACATCAAGCGAAGCGTCAACGAGCGCATGGGGACTGAGATCGTCAAGGATGTCCTGATCGAGAGTTTCAACTTCGTCAGCAAGAGTGACGTACGGTCGTAGCAAGCAAGTCGTGACGCGACCGTGGTCGCGGAACCTAGGGGGCGCCGAGATCAGGTTTCTCAACCTGCATCCTGGTCCGCAGGCTGCCTCGTCAGGTATTCTGCCAGCTCGGGCTCCGAAAGCATACGTTTGATGGTTTTCAGGCCCGCCCCGGTGGTCGCCAGGATCACGCCGCCAGATACGCGGCTCCGGCCGGAGAATTTGTAGCGCAGGACGCTGGCCGGCTGCAGGCCTCCTGAGGGGCGAGAGACGAAACCTTGCAGTGCCGCCTGCTGATCGCTGATACCCTGAAGAACTTCCAAGCCGCTCAATCTGCCTGTAACGGTGTAAGGGATGATGTGCAGCCTTCTGCGGTCGCAAAAGGCTATCACTGTTTGTGCCGGGGCGATGGCAGCCGTAACATTCGGGTCGAAGTGCAGGAGGCCCTCGAATGAATGGGCATCCCGCATGCCTGCGAAATCGTCAATGACCGCGACTGCTGCAAGATCAGCCGTGCTCACATAGACGCGACGGTGATTGTAGTCCGGACCATGGACGGTGCTCCGCAACTCAAGAACATTAACTCCTCTGAGTGAGAATTGCGTCTCGATCCAGCTGCTCCCGGCTGTCTGTTCGCGTCCGTCGGGGATCGCGACATTGTGCCCTCTCGATGAGGTCAGGTACTGGCGAACCGGACCCCCCTCATTCTGACTGGAGCCAGCTGCGTCGACGATCCATCGCGATCCCGCATCCGAGAACACGAAGCTCGTCGCATCGTGGTGCCCATGCGAATTTCGCTGTTCGCCGTACGAGGAACACAGATATCTCCAGTCCCGCTCGTGACCGTAGTGTCGCGCAACAGCCATTCCCTTTCCCTGTGAAGGAAGGATTCTCGAGCCGCGCGGATACGAGAGCTCTGCTTTGATGCTGCTATCCGTCAACCAGTCCTGGCCATACTGGGCAATCAGGCGTCTGATCCAGGAAGCGTGCCGGTAGAGGTGGGGAGTATCTCCAAACGCCGGAAGGTGACCATCCGGGTCGGTAACCTCGATGAGGTTCAGAACGGCGTTCCTGAGCCGGGTCTCCAGCTCCTCGCAGAAGGTGTGTGCCTCCGGATCGTCCTTGAGGGCAGCGCCGAGGATTGCTCCGAGCGAGACCAGTTCGAGTTGGTAATGCGGCGCACTCTCGAAGAAGGTGCCATCCGGACCAACGAGCTCTTTGAAGCTCTGCTGCAGATGAGACAAAGCCAGGGACGCCCAGTAGCGGGCAGTAGGAACCTGCGGGAGCGCTTTGCCCAAAGAGAGCAGGGCGCTGGCTGCATGTGCCTGGTAGATCGAATGGGAGAAGACGTTCTGTCCGATGATCTCTGCGAGAACGAACCCGTGCCTGATCGCTTCTCCAAGGAGCTCGGACAACGCGTCGATATCGGCGCTCTCCGCAGCCGCACCCAGAGCCAGGAGCTCGATGAACACCTCCGTGCGCGTTGCCAGCGGCAGCGGATGCACGCTCAGGTCATCCGTCGGTTGTCCCCATGTGTTCGAGCGTGACCACGAAATTGCGAGATCGATTGCGCGGTCGAGACCGCCGGCATCGGGCCTCTCGGCAATGCTCAAAAGCCAGGCGAGGGATTGGTACTCCCGTCGCCACCCCGGGGATCGAAAGGGATCCTCGCGCCAATCGTAGCGTTCCGGGAGGGGCCACGGAGAGTACCCGCTGAATTGTAGGCCGCCTTCCCGGATACGGAGGTCGTTTCCTTGTTGAAGGGCTCTGAGGCGGCTGTGGATCTTGAAAGGAGATGCAAGGGAGCCCCGGCCTATCAGACGATGCGCGATCTCCTGCGAGCTTTGGCGTTCGCCGGAGATCGGAGCGGGATCAAGCTTCTCCATCAACTGCTTGAGGAAGCTCTCTTCGTGTGGCGTTTCGTCGCCCGAGATATTCTCAAGAAGCAGTCCGACTTCCAGCGATACTTCCAATGGCATGACCAAGCGCACGGATGCGGCGTCGTGCCAGGTCTGGAAGCCGATCTCGACGGAAGCGGCATTCTCGGGCGGAATGAGCTCGAGTGTGAAACGACGCGCCTGTATGTGCGCGGGAATATTGACGAAGGCTCCGACGGCAGGTGCCGTGAGAGTCTCCGGATAGGGCGGCGGCAGCTCTTGCCCCAACTGATCCCTGAAGACCACCCGCGCCAATGCGCCGTCCTTGCCCGAGCTTTCCGCTATGATCTGTCCGCGCACGAACAGGGGGCGTCCGGGAACGAGAGAATACCTGAACCACTCCGGCGAGGAGGTGAGGACCGTCCATGTGCGTGTCGAGCCTGAGAGCGCAGCCTGCCCCACACGTGATGGAGCGGGGGGCAGGGCTTGGGTTGGGGAAGTTCGGGGCGCTACGCCGCCATGCTGGCGCAGTGACAGGTTGGTGACGTGAAAGGGGTGCGAGTTTCGCCATCCCCGAACCGTGATCAGGAGATGCTTCGTGGGAGCAGGAACCAGGAAGTTGCAGTGAACCCGATAGGTTTGTGTGGGGCTGATCCGTTTGTCGTGGTGATGAGGACCTGAAACAAAGGTACTGAACGGATCGATCTGCGCACGGGTCAGACCGGGAATGTATGCGAAGTCGATACTGGATTGATCCGCCATGAGGAACGCGACGCCGACAGCCGCGAAGTCGTGTGCTTGGCTCGCTGTTTCCTCGGGGGGGCATGTAACGTCGAAGCTGAATTCGCACCACGCATCGGATGCGACGTCGGTGAATGTCAGGGCGACCCGAGACCAGCGATTCTTGGTCGCGATGATGTGTTGCCCGTCCGCAGGTCCGGGTAATGAGTCGCCCGCATGCTGGATCGAGCTTGGCAGAATATGTCTCGCATCCGACATGGAGGCAGATGGCTCCGAAGCTCAAGGATATGATCGGCGGCTCACGTCGGAACCGCCTTGAATCATCATGCTCCTCCGAACCATGTTTGGAACGCCGACGCAAGGTCAGGGACTGTGCGGCCAAGCCGGATTTATGAAATGCCTCACTTGCCGGGCGGATCATCCCTGCTTCGGTCGTTCGTCAGCGGGTCCTTCAGCCGACGAAAGTGTATCCGATGTATCGTTTGGCCTCGATGGGATCGTAGCCGAGCCTCTGGCGCAGCTTCTTGCGCAGCTTGCTCACATGGCCCTCGATCACGCTCTCCTCCACGTCGTTGGAGTAGATGCCGTAGATGGCGTTGAAGATCTGGGTCTTGGTCAGGCGCCGGCCGCGGTTGCGCACCAGGTACTCGAGAATGTGGCGCTCGCGCCGGGGCAGGGGCAGGCTGACCCCGTCGATCTCCGGGTCGCGGCCGTCGAA
>NZ_JAJBBR010000021.1 GCF_020532555.1 Microvirga lenta
AAGCCGCCTTTCTGGTGAGGCTCCCGGTCACGAGCACGACCGGTGAGACCCCACTCGGGCAATGGTCGAAGCAGATCTTCGGATCGTCTCCGCTGGCCTTCGGCATCGGTAAAATCAACGTCTTCAACACTCAAGATTTGACTAATCATCGACGTGAGCTCGTCCTCTATCACGGTGCGGCCTTCAAGGCGCTCGATAAGCAGGCAGCTCCCACGCCGGCACCAAACCTGAACTGGTCTAGGCTCAGCGATTCCCAGCGATACTGGATCGTGGCGCAGAAGCGCCGCATGGTACGCATGAATGTGGGATGCGACCGGGAGTTCTTCGTTCAGA
Organism: Microvirga lenta; assembly: GCF_020532555.1. Classification (GTDB taxonomy): domain Bacteria; phylum Pseudomonadota; class Alphaproteobacteria; order Rhizobiales; family Beijerinckiaceae; genus Microvirga; species Microvirga lenta. Next base: position 334 of record NZ_JAJBBR010000021.1, read on the forward strand.
TCGCTGGTCAGTTGCCGATAGGTTCCAATCTCGATCCGGCCTCAGACTTGGAAAGTATCGTTTACCAGGTTTCTTACGTTGGATTGCCCAGTGCGGATCAACTGAACGCCTACGAGGTCAATGCCACCCAGAAAGCTCCGCTCTGCCGGGCAAGAATCAATGCGAGGACTGGAGCTGTCGACGAATTCGTCTTCCTTCAGGACGGGCTAGATCATGCCCTTATTGAGAAAGGCTATAAGCCCATATTGATCAGCAAGGGAGCGGAAGCGGCTCTCTCCTATCCTTGCAGAAGGGATGCGAGCTTCATCAATACCATAATCGATGCGAATGCCACTCTTCAACCGGGCACAGCAAACATCGAAGCCGTTCGGACCGGGAGGCACCTGCTGAAAGATAGGTACGGTCGCTTTCAGATTGATTGCCTCTTCGAGACGCTGAAGCTCACTGAGCGCTGGCCTTCGATCATCGATCACGCTCTGATAAGCCCCACAAAAAGTAACTGTACTGCAGGCATCACCTTGCTGGCGGCCCTGCGCAAAATCGCTGTGCGGAAAACAACTACAAGGAGAATTCAGGAAAGCCACGACCGTGCCGTGGAAGCCCTCAATCGGGGCGACCTGTCCTCCTGTCTCAGGGCCTCACTTGAAGGCAGGGGGCATTATTGGAAGTACATTCTGAAGCCTACACAAGGCAATTCATTGCCCGCCCAGAACGTATCCTCGTCTAAGGATGGAGCCGCTCCCGCGCAGATTAAGCCTGTGCCAAATGCAGCTGCGCTTTGAGGGAAGGAAGTGGGACACCGGCTGATGCAGACCCGGCACTCTGTGCAACAGTTCCTGCGGCCTAACTCTAGGCCTCCGGTACGCAGTATTCGTTGGATCGTAGCTCAAAAATGGACCAAAGTCGGTTGGCGTAGACATTCTGCTCGATGCTCGCCGTAAGTCTCCAATTCTGTTAGAGCGGTGCTTTCGTCTATACAGAAAGCACTGGACAGGAACCAAAAAGAAGAATCCAATTTGTGCTGCCGCTGACCTACGGCTTAGCAAGATGCGCTAGAATACACGATGTTTTCATGCCTCGCTTTCAAGCACGACACATCTGGGCAAGGCGACAATCAATTATCAACCGGCTTCGTACAATATCCTATGCCCGTCCTACCCGCGGAGACATGTCCGTAACGATTCCCGGTATACCAACAATGATATCGGTCGCGCGGGTGTTCGTTCACTCGAGTACATGTTGCGTAAGTCGTACTCTCGTCATCGAAGGCTCCCTTCTTCCCGAATCCGAAAAGCCCTTCTGCGGGTGAGGCATCCCAGTACCAGTTGTACAGGTCGAAGCTATGCAGGGAGCGAAAACGGTAGGTACGGCTATGTGAGCTGACCATCATCCGATAGCGCGGTCTGCCTGTTTTAGGATCCTTTCCATCTTCGAAGACCGTTGGGCGGGTCACGCAATATTCGAACTGGTCATCACCCGCATGGTGGAATCGCGGATCAATGAGACGCCCTGTGCCTCGTGCAGCAGGGCTGATCACACGACGCGAGACCGAGGTCCGGCGCCTCCAGCGGACCCCATCCACCGACTCGGCATAGGCTATTCCGTAGTTGGGGATTTTACCATCCGGGTGACCGACTTGTCGGGCGGTCACTCCGAGATCGTCATAAGAATGGTAGTTCCACATCCGAGCCGTGTAGAACATATGATGTTTTCCATCCGCGGTCCTGACCGTTGCCGCGCTGCCCGCGCCGCTCTGATCGTAGAGTTTGCTCTGCGATTCGACGGGATGGCGTCGATAACCTGGCTTTCCGCTCGGATCGGCGAAAACCTCGAATGGAAAAAGGGGATTCACCCCCTCTTCTCCGGGCAACGCAAACGTGACTCCGCCGTCCCTACTGATGGCGACGCCAACATTGTTGCCTGCCGTCGCTATGTACATGAACCAGGGTTCAAAGACACCGTCGGGAGCACGTACAGGCTCGCCCTTTGCGTCGAGTGCAGGAGTAATCGCGGCAAAGTAGGGCCCGAGCTTATAGTAATCGGTGCCATAGCGTTTCGGCGCGGGGACCACAGGACCGTGGAACTCCAGTGCGACGTTTGCCGGCCTGGGCTTCCCGGGCTCCGGGCCCCTCATCTCCGTCCGAAGAATCCGTGTTTTCCCGATTGTGCCTGACTTAGGCTTCTCCTCGGCCATGTAGTAGAGGTAGTATCGTGTCGTTTCGCCTAATCCCAGCCTAACGACACTTGGCGCCGCAGCTCTCGTCCCATCCGTGCTCTCCGGGCCGGCGGGCGCGGCGAGGCTCATCGTCTGCTGGTCCCACCAACCGGGATAGACGCTGGCTCCGGTGAGCACTGCCATGCCGACCGACCCGTCGCAATCGCGTTCGCCCCTACAGCTGTCTTGCTCTCAGAAATAGCTAGGGCAATCTGGGCTCCGATGGCGACAGCCGTAGCTGGAGCCGAAGACAGGTCGAGCTTCTCCCAAAGCGCCACCGCATCCTGCACGATGCTGTCCGCCGGAAGGCATTTCCGTCTCTGGTTTTCCTCCGCAATGTGCAGCAGAGTGGTCGCCGACCATGCCGGCGCCGTTATCGACCGCCAGTACTGGTATGCCTCGTGGCAATTACCGGCTTTGAGATATGTTTCTGCGACGAGACTCCCCAGCCATGCTCTACGCGCAAGTGAGCGAACTTCATTCTCCCACTCTACGGCTCCGCTGGCGTCTCCCCTTGCATGGAAGACCGAGGCAACTTGTGCGGCTGCCCAGTCCCGCACATCCGAATGAGTAATCCGATCCAAAAGACGCCTAGTCTCGTCTCTCTTCTCGAGCGTAGCCGCCGCGACCGCTGCCCTTGCTTGAACCCAGTCCTGCCTTGCAAACACGGCGTCCCGATTGAGGATGGAAAGGGCCTTTTCATACAAACTCTCAGCCAGCGTACTTTCCGATCGCCGCGCCGCGGCTGCGGCAACGATCAGCCGCCCTTCCGCAAGGGCAACAGGGTCCTTGATCATTGCGACTGCGTCAGCCGCCATTTCGAGGTACCCGAACTCGACAACCGAATTGAGGCTTCCCACAAGCAGTTGGTCGCGGTACCTGCTAGGTGCACTTTTAGCGATTTCAGCCATGATCTGTGCGAATAGTGACCGAGCCTCTTCCCGCAGACCTTTTTCAGCGTAGGCGGAGGCTATCTGGCCCAGCGCACGCGAACGCCAGTTGAACGACTGGATCTTCGCGGCTTCTTCTCGAGCACAGTCGAAAAGCCCCATGTCAGCGCACGCGGCAACAAGCTTTTCTCTAAGCTCGGCCTCAGGGAAGACGCTGCCGAACGCGCCGATGAGATCGCGTGCCGCTTGCGGCCCTCTGATCTTCGCGGTGACTTCGACCATCCGCAGTCCAGCTGTCTTGTCGAGATCGCCTCGCGCCACGCCCGCTAGGCGGCTCAAAATGGACTGAGACATCGTGCCGGCACCGTCTGCAACTGCTCCGGTGACAAGCAGCATTAATAGAGCAGAAAGCGCGCCGCATTTTATCATGCCAACCCCGAAAGGACTGATGTACTTGAGCATTTACCACTAGCTGATATCAAAAAACTTGCCCTTTCCAGGCGGGATTACTACAAAAACCGGCAATTTCCAAATTATATTTGCGATTGCACAGCCCCAACACTTCACCAGTCGACGAGCGGTTACCAGATCCGCTGCGGTCGCCTCACCGTCGACATCAGGAGACCTCCCCTTTCCAGAGAAGCCGAAATCTGGACTTGGAACCGCTTAAACATTATGGCAGATGCTTGCCGCTCTTCGATCGCTCACAGCCAATACTGGAAGCCAATCATGAATGACGTCCAAGCGGGACGCACCTATCTTCCGTCAAACCGTGATAGTTTCCTGCTGACCTTGAGCCTTTTTGTTCTTCCGAACTGTTTTCTGTTCGCTGGTTATTTCCAGCTATTTCCTCCCGCCGGCTGGGTCGACCCCGGGATGTATCTTGGCTATTTCTTGGATTTACCGGGAAAGATCCGGGAATTCGGCCCCAACTATCATGCCATGCGTCTGCCCTTCACGGGCGTGGGGTATATTCTTCACCTAATCTTCTCGGGTGACGTCGCCAATTACGCACGCATTATACTCTTCAACACGCTGGCGCTCGTGTCGATCTACGCACTTGTGTTCCCAAGACACGGCTTCTGGGCCGCTATCCTCACAGCGTGGTGGCTGGCGCTGAACCCCCTCTGGATCGCGGCGATTGCACGGACCTATGCCGACGGTCCCGCTATCGCCTACATGCTATGCGCCCTCGCCTGCTGGGTGAACCGCGATTTCGTCCCGAGACGCGGCGTGGCCGCATGGCTGTCAGGCTTCCTAGGAGCCGTTGCGGTCTTCTGCCATCAGGTCTCTCTGCTCATTCTGGGGGGCGCCGCCGTTGCGGCAACCCTGGCCTATGGCGCGACATGGCGGCAATTCCTTCAGGACTCCGCATGGGCGACTGCAGGTGGCCTCACGGCGGCGGTTCTGCTCGGCGGCATGAGCCTCATGCTCGGAGGCAACTTATTATTCTTCCTTTCCGACACGAACGCTATCACCCGATCCTTTGCCGGGTTCGGAGCGAACTACCAGTTGCCGCTGCTGGACTGGCTACGCGGCGCATACCGCCTCCTTGCTGCCTTCATGGTTGGCATTCTCGGGCTAGGCGTCCTGTACGCGAAAGGGGCACATCATTCGCGGACTCTGATTTTCGGCCTTGCCCAACTCACGGCAACGGGACTTCTGTTCTTCGTCTGGGACTTTGGAGTCGGCGGCGCGATGACCCAGTCGATCTTCTACAGCAGTTATTTCCTACTCGGAGAGACCCTCCTCGTCGCGGGACTATTCGGGCTGACACTGCCCAACACAAAGGGCGCCAACAGCTGGGCTATTCTGCTATCGTTTGCGGGCCTCTTCGCGTTGGCTTCGACGATCATCCTCGCAGCCCCTAGACTGTGGCAGCTCCTCGAGGCGCTGCCGGGTGCGCGCATCCCCTGGGCCATTGTCGCACTCATCTTTGGTCTCTCGCTTGTGTTTCTTTATTGGAAGCAGCGGAGCGGTTTCGTCGCTGTGCTCGTCGGAGCGACGGTCCTGTGCGGCGCGCTCGACCAGACGGCACGTTCACTCTTCTTGCGAAAGGGTGCGCTTAACAATAAGGCGACCTACCGGACGACCCTGCTGGTCCACAGTACCCTCCGCACTTCCGTGCCCGGAGACCGCAAGCTGCTGTTCTGGTACGATCGTGACGAGTTGAGTGCGCTTGAAATGCAGAGAGCGACCCCAGCACTTTATACTCTCAGGTTCGGAGACATCCACTACGAGCTCAACCTGTGGGACAGTGTCAGCGCTCTATGGCAATGGGACCGCGGGTCCCTCGGATGGGATATGCCCAATATTCCCGACTGGGGCAGGAGCAATCTGCACTTTGCCGGAAAGCCAGTATCTATTGTGATGTTCTGCATCCAAAAATCTAGGTGTAGTCTCGCCCAGAACCGCCTGCGGGAGATGGGTTACGTGACCCAGGAGAGGCTTCGGACGACCATTGTCGGAGGCGGATACTTTCCATTTAGGATGGTCGTCTTCGACGTAAAGCAGCCGCCGTCGCTGGATACATCAGGAAACTCATGAGAATTACTTCGACGGCTCGGCGGCCGTCGAACGCGGACGGTATGTTTCTATCCACGCAACTCTCGCCGAGATCCGAGTGATTTCTATTGACTACCCGCTCGTGGAACGAACTCCAACCTCCCGAGCAGCATCAGTTGCCGCCAGATCGAGGCTCATTATCCAGAGCCAACAGCGTGATAGGGGTGAGGCCCGGATAACCAACTAATGTTCGGGCCCGGACGCGGGTTGCGATCCCTGCCTGTTCTAGTGCTTCACGGCCTCGGTCGCAGTTTTCGGGGTAGATGCAGGCCAAAATAATTGTGGTCGGGAATCGCACTCGTTGGAGGGATTCAAGGTTGTATTGATGCAGTGTCGGCATCTCAAAATTGATCGTGCTGCGATCCCAAAGCCAAAAACCTGCCAAGCTATCGTAAAAATTGAGGCGCAGGTTTTGGCCACGTAAATAGAAGTCGAAGACGAAGCTTTCATCGAGTACAGGCTTGCCAGTGGTGTATTCGGAGCGGTTCAGCCATAGCATGACCTGTCGTCCGTTCAGGCTCATGCCTTCGATAGCCTGCCTAATGCGGACGAGGTGTCCGTAGAGTTCCATAGACTGAAGCTGCCCCGGAACGTTGAAGATCCTGCGCGTATCGGCATTCGCAATTCCCGCGATCAGCGTTATGCAGAACAGGCCCCAGACCGCGGCTCTGGCGAGTCCCCGGAGACATAGAAACGCCGTCAATGCCAGAAGACTGGTGAGGATCCCCCATATAGCAAATGTGGAGGACACCAGGGCACCGATATGCCGCTGCAACGAGAGTGCCACGACGATCAATGCGGCCACCGCGCCAAGCAACGGCAGCGACGCTCGTACTGTCCTACTCTCGGCTTCCAGAAGGAGACCAGCGCACCCGATCACCGCCAGACTCTGACCGATCAACAAGTAACTGGCGTAAAAGTGGCTCTGAAGGGTTAATCCCCCGACAATGACGTCCCACCCAGCGAGAAATAGAATGGTCACGGCCAGGAGAGCAAGCCCAAGATGCACCGCCCATTTCGCTTTGCCACCTCCCTTATAAGCACTGACTAATGCGAGTCCGATAACTGTGGCGGCGAAGGGCATTCCCAAACGATAGGCTTCAATTGCCCACTCGTTGAAGGGCCGAATGAAGGGCCGAGCCAATCCGGCAAAAGCATTATGCAGGGGTGAAACATCCACTATGAAAAGGAACGGTCCGCCGAGAGCCATCATGAAGAGGCCCAGGAGCATCGCCACTAATGTGAAAGCAATACCGGCCCATAGGACAAAACGGAGGAGAAGAGCGCTACCTCCGACTGCGATGCTTCCTATCAAGAGGACGAGACCTGAGATCCCGGCCGGCAATGGATGCACAAAGAAACACAGTGCGACGAGGCAACCGACGGCTGCCAACGCAATCGGTCGGGGCGCCGCCCTTCCGAGATCGGACGCGATGCCGAAGACGCTGATGGCCGCCAACGAGAAGGCGATGGCAGTACCGTCGACGTACCCGCTCGAGATTGCCGCGACCCAGAGCGGATTGGTCCCCAGCCACCAAGTCGCAACAACGGCTGGAACGATCCCTGCGGCTCTTCGGGCAAGCGCGTAGACCGATGTTAGCGCGACGAGATCGATGACCAGAATCAGGATGTAGTTGGCGTATTCGAACCTGAACACATGATGGATGGCCGCGCCGAGAAGGATTAAGGGCAAGCGAGCACTAAAGTATGTGGATCCGAACTGCGCGATCATCCCGCGTGGATCCAGGAGATGGCTCAGGTAGATGGCGGGATCCACCCACCCTACCGGCGGGAACAGCTGATATGGACCGGCGAACAGGACAGCAACCGGAAGCAGGATTGCAAGGGCAAGCCCAACGCGCTCCTCGCGAGCGGCACCCGAGCGATAGCTTACAAAAGGCGTGTTATGCGCCTGACCCTTGCCCAGCGCTACAATCGCGGAAGGTTGAAGCTGCATCGATGTTTCCCGTCGACGAATAGCGAAAATTAGAAATATGGTTCGACCTACATGTATACGCATCCATTCGCAATGGTATGTGGCCTTAAGATTGAGACGACGCCAGAATATGGATACGCTGTCGCCATATCCACTGTATAAACGCCCCCATTTCGGACGAAAGCCGCCTAGAGGGTGTCTGGAAATTCGGGTGGTTCCCATCTGAAGGGGCATGACAGCCCTTAGCTACGACACCGACCTGAGCGATGCGGAGTGGGCGATCCTGGCGCCCCTCCTGGCCCCTACGACCCGCCGCGGGCGGCCCCGCAAGCATGACCTGCGGCTGGTACTGAATGCCGTCCTCTATGTCCTGCGCGGTGGCGAGCCCTG
>NZ_JAJBBR010000022.1 GCF_020532555.1 Microvirga lenta
TTCGACGGCCGCGACCCGGAGATCGACGGGGTCAGCCTGCCCCTGCCCCGGCGCGAGCGCCACATTCTCGAGTACCTGGTGCGCAACCGCGGCCGGCGCCTGACCAAAACCCAGATCTTCAACGCCATCTACGGCATCTACTCCAACGACGTGGAGGAGAGCGTGATCGAGGGCCATGTGAGCAAGCTGCGCAAGAAGCTGCGCCAGAGGCTCGGCTACGATCCCATCGAGGCCAAACGGTACATCGGATACACTTTCGTCGGCTGAAGCCACGATGATATCCAGTATGTGTTCCACACCATCATCCCTGAGACTCACATCGAGTTCGATGTCGGCCAACGCAGTCTGCCCAGTTCGTATCCTTTCTCGGGTTTGCAAGGCGCCAGATGCTTTGCTCGCTCTGCGGAGCTTCGGACTCTTGGCGATCTTATCGCTCGCCGCCTGCAACAACGTGGGAACAGCTTACCGACCCGGCCCATGGGGACAGGCTCGTCATCTCGATCCTGCAACACCTGTCTATTCAGGGCCATGGCTGCCGCCTCGCTACCAGCCTGTCGATGAACTCTACTATCCACCTCCTCCTGCGGCACCGGCCGTTGCTGTGCATGCGGAGCCGATGGAGCCTATTGGGTCATGGGCGGAACGGAACGATCCTCCGCCTGTAGTGGAGCAGGATGGATTGGCCGCTCAAACAACAGAGATGCTTCATAGCCCTTCCGCAGGAGCGAGCTATGAGGTTAATGGCATTGTCAGCAAGGACCCGCCCGTACAACCTTCGCTGAACATCGCTCCATCTCCGGCAAAAAAGACGAAGCCTCGCACGGGAAGCTGGATAATGGAGGCAGGGGGAAGCTCATGCCGCCTGCAACTTTCGAGCACACCGGCACTCGATCTGTACAAGGCCTCAACGGATCGCTGCGCGAGCAAGAGCCTGCAAAACGTCAATGCGTGGAGCGCCCGTGACGGAGAAATCGTTCTCTACTCTCACGGCACGGTCGTCGCCCAATTGAAAGGCAACGACACTTCTTACTTCGGCACGCTCGAAAGTTCGGGAGCAGCAATCAAGCTGACCCGCTGATTTCGTGCCGGGAGCTTTATGGAAGGCTCCGGTTTCACCCGAACACCCGCTTTCTACTGACAGAACGCTCGCGCATTCGGTGTCCATTCCCCGAATCCCGATGCCACCATGTTGGTGATGACGCGGCAAACGTACTTCTTCTGAGCAGGATTGTTGTTCGGACCGGCATGATATCGGGCGACGGCCATCGTCCAGCTTCCCTCCCGGGCCTTCAACTGCTTCAGAAACAGAGCTGCGTACTCAACATTCTCGCGGGGGTCGAGCATGCTTGCCAACGAGCGAAAGCGATCATGGTGATAATGGTGATTGATCTGCATACAGCCAAGATCGATCAACTTCGCTCCCGCCCGCCGCGCCGCCTCGAACCGCTGGATTGCGTCCCCAGCGTTCGGCGCGAAGTAGGATTGCCCCTCGATATTCATGGCATATGGCTGCAGTGAGCCGCGCCGTCCGGTTTCCGTCAGACCAACCGCATAGAGCATTCCGAGCGGGACCCCATGCTTTGCCGCGGCTCGCACCATTTCGCGCTCGCACGAGTTGATGCTGGCCTGTCCCTCAGAGGGAAAACTACAGATAGAGGCTGCCAGTGCTGCGATTGCCAGCAGGGACTTCTTCAGTTCCATTCTCTCGCCCCGTCCTATTGCTTCCTCCGAACCCATCTCCTCGCGATTGCCCGTTAGCCCCCGCATCACCGCCCTGTGCGCCTCCGGGGTAACCACCGAAGTGCGAATTGGAGCTCTGTCGCTGTCCGGACATGCCCTCTTGCTGCGACATGTCCGGAGTGGGTGCGTGGACGGTCACTACGTCGGGCCGGTAGCCCGATGTCCGCAATAGACTGGAAAGCTTTTCCGAATCTTTCCTCAAGAGCTCCGCAGTCTCATCGCTGCTCGCATGGAGCTCCATCTCAAGCCTGTCGCCGGCTAGGCGCATCTTCACGGTGACCACGCCAAGCTCTGCCGGGTGCAGCTGAATATCCAGCATCCGCAGAACGCCGTCCGATGGTCGGATCGTGTTCGAAGGAAGAGTCGTCTCAGTTCTTGTTCCAGAAGTGTTCTGGTCGAGAGGCACCCGCTTTGCCTCGACTTCCATGATGTTCACGATCCTCTGAAGCACGGGGTTCGGCGAAACTGCCTCTGCCGTAGCCACTTTCTCTGTACTCGGACTCACCACCTGAGCCGGGCTAGATTGGGACTTCTGAGATGCCTCCTCGACCTCGGCATGGAAGCGATCGATCTGCTCAACCTCGCCTGCCAGTTGTGAGGGCTGCGGCATCTCCGCAGCAAGCGCCCCTTGCGCACTCATCGCCTTGGCGGAAGCGACTACGGTTCCCTCAGCTTTCGGCAATGCAGTCACTGGCACGGGCTTGAAATGGGTCTCCTGATGAAGGATCGAGATCTTTCGCGCGGAGCGTGAGGTTGGGTCAGGAACAGTATCCTTATCCATCTTCTCCGTCGGCAATTGGATCATGGCGAGGAGGTCTGTCGAAGAACCCTGTGCCTGTGCGGATTGAGGCGCGGCCGGAGAGCGCTGGCTTGAGCCAGGTTGTTGCGCCGCAGGCTGCACTGGCAGAGACAGATCGCTCACCAGCATCGTCGGATCGGGTGCAACCGAAATGGAGATTTCCTGCTCGGCTGGGGCGGCAGGCTCCTCAGCTTGATCCTCCTGAACTTGCTCCAGCGGAACCTCACGCGCCCTCAGCAGGGCATTTCCGCCAACGAGCAGAGTTCGAGATTGAACCTGCTCGCTATCTCCATTCCCTGACATCTTCCGCAGCAATGCGTCGAACGCCGGCATTGCTGCCGAGCCTTTTAACAGGCCGCCGTCCTCTCCAAGCTGAGGTTGCGACTTCAAGGTTTGTCCTTCAGCTCTCCGAGAGATACTCTGTAGAAGGCTATCGAGATTGTTCATCGCGTTTCACTCCGAAACAGCCGATCGATCTTTTCCAGAGCTTCCTGAGCGCGCGAAATCGCCGGAACCGGCTCCTGAGCTTGAATGGCCTCGGCTGGAGGCGCCTCCGCTGGGCCTGCGGCTTCAGCGACAGGGATGGCTTGCGGCGCTTGGCGAATGTGCCTTGCAAGAGAGAGCGCCTCATCCAAGAGTGCGGAATCGTGGGGTTGCAGTTCTGCCCTGTTGATCTGCTTGAGCACTTCAATGCCGCTTTCAAAGCCTTCAGGCGTCACGATGATGGCGGCGGCCCTGTAAAGCTTCGCCCGCGTTGCACTCGACGCGTCGGACGATGACAGCTCAAATGCCTTGTCAGCCGCCAAGATCGCCGCCTTCGTCTGCCCCTGTTCAATGGCATTGCGGGCGATCATAAGATAGAGTTCGCGTTGGCCCTCAGCCTCCAACTCGTTGAGGATCGCAACCAATCGCGAGAATCTCTGCTCATCCTTGGCGAAATCGAGACGCGTCAATGCGGAGGCGAAGCGCTGCCTGAAATTCCCTGCATAAATTGAATAGCGAAAACGGCGAAGGTACTGCCTCGACAATGCGTCGAATTTCTTTGCGTCGCCGACTTGACTGACCACGAAGATCTCTCTGCGCAAGGCCGCTTCCTCAACCAGTGTCCCTGGCAGAAGAAGTCTCACGCGATCGAGAAGTTGGACGGACTTCGCCGGATCTTCGCGGACGATCAGCGCTGATTGAACGAGGGCGATCTGACCTGCGAGCATCGGTGGCAGCGTATCGATTTGAACCTCGCTGAGAAAGCGCTTTGCATCCGCCTCGCGCCCTTCGACATAGGCGAGAGCACCCTGAACGATCGTCGTATCGACCTCACTCAGCCCCCCGAGGGCAATAATCCTCTTGAGAATTTCGGGTCGTCCGCCGCTGAGCACGAATATGACAGCGGCGCGAACGTTCTTGGAGTCCCCCCAAGTTCCAGGATCGATCGACATGAGGCGGTCGTCGATATGCGCCAACAACGCCCTTTGAGCCGCATGGGCATTCGTAGAACCTGTGGCGATTTGATCCTGCATGATCTGCAGCGTGCGGACCAAATCCACCGGTATGGCGGTCACTTTCTCCGGTTCAGAGGTTTGTACTTCCTCCGCAACCGCAGGCACTGCGGTGAGGATACCTGCGAGAATCGGCGCAATGAACGTGATGCGCATCGCTAAGACTTCTCCCGCAGAAGGATCTCAATGCGCCGGTTCTCGGCGGCTTTCGGATCGGTGCTGTTCTTAAGGCTACGATCTGCGTGCCCCTCCACCCGTTCGATCCGCGCCTCATCGATCCCACCGCGCACCAGCATGTAAGAAGCCATATGTGCGCGTGCCGTCGACAGACGCCAGTTGTCATAAGTGGCGGACTTGAACGGACGCCCATCGGTATGACCACGTATGATAATTTTACCCTGACGGGAACTTAAAACTTTTGCGATCTTCGCCATTGCCACGACAACTTTCGGCTGGGGCTCGGCCGATCCGATGGCGAACATGCTGAAATCGATCTCATCCGTAACGCTGATAAGGAGCCCCTCGCCGGTTCGGTTCACCTCCACATGGGGTTTAGGCCCACTGCCAGGATTGACCTGGACGGCACGAGCAATGTCGGCCTTCAACTCAACGTCCTGTATGCTCTCCTGACTGCTTGGAGCGCCATCGTTAGGTGCGGGTTGAACCACGCTGGCCTCGGCGGGACCAGCTAAATTGGGCTTAGCCTCGTCCTTTTGCGATGCAGCGAGATTCTGGGACGACCGCGCAAGAGCATCCAGCTTCCCATCGGGAGGAATGGGCGTCGTCGTCCCGGGATCGCCTGGTTTAGCCGCGCGCGGCTTGGGCATCGGAGCAATCTGCCAGTAAAGAGGGTCGAATGGATCCCGATAGGCCTCTCCGCCCTGTACGCCCGGCTCCGTGCTGTCGCCCGTTGCAACATCCGCGCCCAAAGTATCCTGCGGCCTGTCCTGCTCAGCCTCAAGGGCAAGCTTGGCAAGCACTGCATAAGGATCCTGGAACAGCGCTCCCTCTTCGAAGCGTGGCTTTTGAGTTTGAGGAGCCGTTCCCCCCTTATCCTCACCCTCCCCTTTCGAGGATGCGCCTTTCTTGATCTCGTCCTCACTCTCAGGAGCGTTGTTCTGCGGATCCTGCAGGCCCTTGCGGTCCGGTGTACTCTCTGCAAGCTGGACCGGATTAAAATAGTTCGCGACGGATGTACGGGTTTCCTTGTCGGCAACGCTGATCAACCACATCACAAGAAAGAACGCCATCATTGCGGTCATGAAATCCGCATGTGCGATCTTCCACACACCACCCTTGTGCTGCTCCTCCTCCGCCTCGTAACGGCGGACGATGATGAGTTCCTGCTTTCCCTGGTCGGACATGTTTAGCTCGATTGGACGGCCTGCGCCAAGCGGCCGATCCAGGCGCCCAGCTGAGTTTCGATAAATGTATCGCCCATCAAGATCGACACGTCGATTTCGTCATTGAAGGCAATCTCGATCCGAGGATTGCCTGCTCCGAGGTGATCTGAGAGCGCCGACAGCATATCCTTCGGACCGCTGACCTTGAAAACCGCATTCTGATTATTGGCGAGCAGGGATGATACAGTCGCTTGCAGTTCCTCAATCATCTGCGATCGCAGCGCATCGGTGAGGAATGGTGTCATGATGCGGGCGACACGGTCGACAAGCCTTGCTTCTAGATTTCGCAGGGCTTCATCCATCTGCTGGGTAAAGCAGGCCGCCTCTTCCTGGACCCACTTCATCCGCTCCGCGGCGAGCCGCTCCTCGGCTTGAGTCCGTGCGGATGCAAGCTCCGCCTCAAACTCCCTTCGCGCGGCAGCTAGCCCCTCCAGACGGCCACGCTCCTCTGCCTCCCGCACGAGGTCTGCGGTTTCGTCGGCCTGATCCTGATCGGGCACCTTAGGAGCCTTAGGGTGGAAAAGAGGTTTGGTATCCTGCTTTCCATCCAGGCTGAACTCCGTCAGATATTGCGCAATGGCATTGACCATTATGCAGCCTCCGCCTTCATCAGCCACTGCTTCAGGATGGAGGCAGCCTGCTCCTCATCGAAATCGATCATCTGCTCCAGCTTCTTCTGAGGAGTACGGTGCATCTTGTCGGTCAGGTCCTCGATAAGATTGGGCACCTCCGCAGTCTCGAGCTGACGACTTGCGCCAGATACGGCAGCCTCAACAGGACCAGGTGCCGCTGCTATCGCAGCCTCGATGGCAGGCACCGTCTCCTCATAGACCGGCTCCGGCTCAGGCCGTGCGAGGATCGCGGCCACGGCTGGGCGCAGCCCGAACCAGATGAGGAGAGTCGCAACCACCAGAATGGTCGCCGCATTGATGAGATTGCCGGTCTGCCGCATGAAAACTTCGGTAAGGCTCAGAGGCGGTGTCGGCTCCATCATTCGGCCATCATCGACGAACCCGACGGCAGCGACCTTGATCTGGTCACCGCGGTTGCGGTCGAAACCCGCCGCAGAAGAAACGAGCTGCTCGATTTCCGCGATGCGAGCGTCGATATCCTCTTGCGTCGTGTTGTCCCCGGTGAGAGTCGCAAGACGGCTGCGATTAACCAGAACCGCCACGGACAGGTTCTTGATCGCATAACCATCGCTGACAGTCTGGATCGTCTTGGAGGAGATCTCGAAGTTGGTCAGCTCTTCGCGGCGCTGATTGTCCTCACTTGAACTTTCCCCATTTTCCGCACGAACCCTCTCCTCAGGGAGGTTCTGCTGGACCGTTGTCGGACGTTCGGCATTTCGGTTCTGTGAGACCTCCGTCTCCTTGACCGTACGGATGGACCGTTCGACCTTCGAGTCAGGATCATAGATCGTCTCGGTCGTGTTGGTCTTGTCCGTGTTCAGCCGTGCGGCGACGCTAATTTCGAAATTTCCAATTCCCAAATAGGGCGCGAGCGTCCGGCGAACATTATCCTGGATTTCCCGACTGACGACCTTCTCAAGGCTTGCCATTCGGCCAGTCGAGGCGTTCGTACCATCCTCGCCAGCCATGAGGAGCATACCGTCGGTGTTGAGAACGGTGACCTTGTCGGCCTTCATGCCTGGAATCGCAGCCGCCACGAGGTGGCGGATAGCCTGAGCCGAACTCATGTCGTCTGCTGGCTCCGTGCGCACGACCACAGAGGCAGAGGCAGGCTGCTGCTCACGACGGAAGGAACCGCGGTCGGGGAGAACGATGTGGACGCGCGCCGCCTTTACGCCCTTCATCGTCTGGATGGTGCGAGCGATTTCGCCCTCCAGCGCCCGAACGCGGGTGATCTCCTGCATAAAGGAGGTCAGGCCGAGGGATCCGAGATCGTTGAAGAGCTCATAGCCTGATTTTGAGCTCTGCGGCAGCCCCTTCTCGGCCAGCAGCATACGTGCCTGGGCCGTGTGTCCATACCGCACGAGAACGGCGGTTCCGTCGGAGCTGACATCGAACGGAATGTCGGCATCCTTCAAAGCGGCGCCGATGCGGGTGACATCCTCTCGCTCAAGACCGGTGTAGAGCGTCTCCTGCGCCGGACGGCTCAAATAGTAAGCCCCCAATCCAACTCCCAGGAAGACCACGAGGCCGATAACCCCAAGAGCTACGAGGCGGCGCATCCCGAGCTCGAGAAGGTTGGCCCACAGTTTCTCGGCTTGTAAACGACCAGGCATGAACAGGCTCAGCTTCTGATTTGGTAGGATTCAGAAGCACCTTCGCTCTCTAACCTTGCGCGGAGATTGCGAAAGAAAAAGGCCACGCTCCAGGGGAGCGCGGCCAGTATGATCTTCCTAAGTTGCTCTTGGAGCGTGTGTTAAGAACGGAAGAGCGAAAGGACGTTGCCGGAGGCGCTGTTGGCGATGCTCAGCGATTGCACGCCGAGCTGCTGCTGGGTCTGCAGCGCCTTCAGACGCGTCGACTCCTCTTCCAGATCCGCATCGATCAGTGCACCGATCGAGCTTTTGTTGATGTCGATCAGCTTCTGCACGAACTCCTGGTTCGAACCGA
>NZ_JAJBBR010000023.1 GCF_020532555.1 Microvirga lenta
AGCCGAAGCGGTGTACTCACCAAAGCATAGAACTGGTCGATGTCCATTCATCGGCCATCCTCTCGGACAGCCCGCAAGAACACCGCCGCCTACGCTTCTCTCTCTCATCTTCACTTGTCAAAGAGCACGCCGTCCCGCCAGGAGACGACAAAAACCGCCGGACCAACAAACCCCGTCCGGCAAAACCGGCCAGGTCATCCGCTTGTCCGTGGAAGCCTCGGCGCCGCATCGGCAGCACCGCGATGAACCCGATATAAGTTCACCAAACCTCCCCGTCAACCCCCTCCTCAAAACCAAAAGAAGAAGATGCCAACGGAAACTCCCTCGAAAGGGACCCAACAGAAGGAGGCTACAAGCCCCACTCTCTCAGGACCGGCACCGGAGCCACTCAGTGGCCCGCCGCCGATGAACAGTTATCTACAGTAGACCTTTCGGAAGGTCAACACTCGATTTGAAAATTTTTCGATCAAACCGAGCAATCATTCGAACCGTCAAAGAACAAGACGCGTCTCACCGCCCGCAAAAGCACATCTGCTCTTGCGGCTTCACGTTCTCGAGCAGCAAAAACCACCCGATTACTTGGCGATGTCGTCAGAGGAGCCGCTTTCGTCTGCCTCGGGAAGAGGAGACTATGGCTCATGCCGGTGAACGGACGAGAGGTCCGCTCCGACCCGGAGCGCGCAGCAGGATTCCGTGGAGCCCGGCAGCAGCGTCGGCGTCATGTGAGATTGAAGCTCGCCTGGATGAACATCCGGCGGGGCTGCGGATATGTCGATTGGCGGCCCGTTTGTCAACGCCTTTCTTGCGACTTTCGTCGGACGGCACCCCGGCCGGGCCCGTCACTCCCTGGGGCTGGGCCGGGTGAGTAGATAGAGAGCGACGCCGCCCATGACGAAAGCCAACGCGACGGCGAGAATCCCGCTCCGCGTCAGCCATAGGCAGAAGGCATAGGACAGCCCGAGAGCCGCGACGGCATAGCTCTTGGCACGGACAGAAATCGCGCCCTGGTCCCGCCACTGCGAGAGCGCCGGTCCAAAGCACGGATGGCCGTAGAGGCGATCGGCAAGGGCCGGATTGGATCGCGCAAAGCACCAGACTGCGAGGAGCAGAAAGGGCGTCGTGGGCAGAAGGGGCAGCACCACCCCAAGCGCTCCGAGCGAGACGCTCAAATAGCCGAGGCAAAGGTGAAGCCTTCGCATGATCCCTCTTCCGCCAGGCGCCGGTAGGAATTGCCGTCTCAACTCCGCTTCCCGAACCGCCGCGGTTACGGCAGCGGCCGGAAAACAGGAAGACGGCATCTCGGCAACAACTGCCCAGGAGCGGGAGGGTTCGCCTTGCTCCGTCTGCAAGGGCGCCAGCATCGTCAGACGCGGGACCCGTGCTCGTCCCGCAGCTCCTGCAATTCCGCGGCATTGGGACAATAGTCCACGAACGCGACTTCCGCCTCCCCGCGATCCAGGTCTCGGCGGCAGCGCCCTGACTCGGAGCATTCGGTGCAGACGACGCTCATGTCCCGCATCAGCGCCGCATGGCTGCGTCCTGCTCCTTCCGGGTCGAGGCCGAGAGCCGTCATGAGGCGCGGCAGCTCCGCGCCCGCCTGCGGGCCTCGGGCGACCAGAGCCGCGAGCACCTCTTCCGAAATCCCGATATCGCGCGCCAACGCCTGGCGCTCCTCTAAGCCGAGATTCGCGAGCTCACGAGCCTGCATCCATCCCGCCTGCCATTGCCTGATCGCTGTTGCCAAACTCATGAAAGGCTCCTCCTGCTTGCGACGAGGTTGCCTCAGGACAGACCTTGGAACATTGATCCAGAGCAAACGGGAGCCCTCCCCCGAGCGCGAAGCGGAAGGGACAGGCGAGCAATCGTTCCGCCAAGTCGCGGCTCCGGCAGCAGCAGGCGAAGACGTCTCCTACCCGGCCCCGCCCGCTCCTAGGGCGATCGCCCGCTCCGCCAGCTCGACGGTCGAGGCACGGGATCGTGCTCCGCATATGAAGCCGCTCGGATGGCAGAATACGCCATCCTCAATTCCGGCAGCCTTGGAGAAGGCCTCGTCCTGCAACCCGCGCCAGGTTTCGGGAAGGGACAGCCGCTGGCCGAAGGAGTTCGGCTCCGGAGGGACGGCCCGGCAGTACCATGCTCCCCCCTCCTCTCCCGGGTAGATGACGAAGAGCACCTCGTCCAGGCCTCCCTCGTACACGGCCTTTTCCCAGGGCAGCTTGCGATCGAGGACGACGATGCGCGGATCGCGCGCCTGTCTGGCCGCGGCGAGAACAAGGACAGCTGCCCGGGCCGATGCATGGGCCTGCCGGCATGCCCGAACGAGGACGCCTCGCGCCGTTTCGGCGGCCTCCCCAAAAGCGGTGTCGTAGGGCTTCGTGCTGTCCCAGGTCGGATTGAAGGCTTCCACCAGAAGCGCAAGATGACCCGGGCTGACGGGGCCGATCCCATTATCCGCCTGATCGATGGACAGGATCAGGTCATTGTCGATCTCCTGCCACACCGTCTCGAGCGTCTCAGCCTCGATATCCGGCACGAGCTGCGGCAGGGCATCGCGGCCGTAGTCCCGCCAGACGAGGCCGACGGAGCTGTAGGGCGTGCCATCGGCTCTGCGGGGCAGGTCTCTCATATGATGGTCGTAGCGGCGTGCCTCCGGGTCGTAGACGCCCCCGACGTCGAAAACCAGATCCGCCTCCCCGATGATCCGGGCATCGCGGGTCCGGACGAGGTCGATAGGTCCCAAAGCCGCCTGCAGAACCACGGAGGCGAAAACATCGTCGGCATGGAACCGACCGCTATGGGTCACAACCTTCATACTCTCCACCGCCCCGTCATGCTCGAAGGGTAACCGGGCCGCCGTGTGGCTCAGCCGGACCAGACGAGAGCGGACGGACCCGCGATGATCTGGAAGGTTGCCGTGTCGGCCCTGACCGACGGACCGCCGTCGTGTTCGAGAAACTGGAGCGGGCGATGGGAATCGAACCCACGACATTCAGCTTGGGAAGCTGACGTTCTACCTCTGAACTACGCCCGCATGGCGCAAATCTTAGAATGCTTCCCGGGCCGTTCGTCAAGGCCGGACCGCCCGGATCGTCCCTGTCGGGTTCAGCCGCGCGGCAGGGCGCCGATGATCGGCCCCATAGGAAGTAGCCCGTCCTTGCGGTTCAACTCGGGGGAGTAGAGGCTGGAAATGCTTCCGTCGAGGAACAGCGCGTTTGGACAATCGAGCTCGTCGCGGAAGAACGAGGCGAACTCATGGAACGTCACGGGCTGGTTCGAAATGGCGAAGACCACCGTGTGCTGCCCACACACGCCTACCCCATTGCGGATCTTCCGCGAGGTTCCGTTTTCCGAGAATTTCGGATGGATCCGACCGTTGATGACCAGCATCGGCCCGGACTGCGTCGCGAAATCCGGCTTGATCTTCTGGCGCAGGTAGCGCGAGGTTTCGAGAACCCCGGCCCTGTTGCCTTTGACGAAGAAGATCCCGTTGGGCTTCATGTGGAAATTGCCGGGCCCGCCGGCCGTGTTGGCCCGCTTGAACTCCCGCCCGTTCTCGACATAGAGGCCGACGGGCGCCAGCTGCTCGTCATACATGCCGCCATTCATGGCAAAGAGCAGTTCCGAGCCCTTCGGCCCACTCAGCAACCGGCTGAACGAACCATAGGCCTGTCCGTCAGGGTCGCGCCAGAAGAGCCTGACCTGATGTCTGCGGAGATCGACCGTGCAGACCGCGAACTCGTTTCCGGCACTCCGCACCGTCCGGCAGACCTCGCCCATGGGTGCGGCCTGTCCCGGGCCTGCGGTCGATAGCACCACCGCAACGAGCATCGCCAGAGTTCTTGCAAGATTCAGCATATCGTTTCCCTGATCACCGGCTGCGGCCGCGGGCGGAGCCTGAATTCAAGTGACCAAGATGGTCAATCGGGCGCTCGTGTCGAGACCCGGCTTGTAGATCGGCCTCCCCATCAACACATTGGGAGCACGGCGACAACAGGCATGAAAACGGCTATTCTGGCAGCCATGACCAAAACCTATCCCTTCTGGACTTCCCCGATCAGGATGATCGTCCTGGTCCTCCTGGGACTTGCTCTCCTGGCATTTGCGTTCTTCACGCTCGCCGTTCTGCTGCCGATCGCCGTCATCGGCGGCATCGCCCTCCACTTCTATCTCCGCCACCGGCTGCGCAAGGCGCAGCGCCGCGGCCAGGATGGGGTGATCGAGGTGGAGTACACGGTCGTCGACCGTCGATAGGCCCAGGCGAGCTCCCGTGCGGACATCCCTCGGTGGAATACGCCCGCCGCGCGCTATGCCGGTCGGGGCCATATCCCTGCCGTCACGTCCCCATAAAGTCTCTATCGTCCTGACAAACGGCAGCTGCCGGATTAAAGCAGCCGGCAGCTTCGTATACCGTGCATGAGAGACAGCAAGCGCATAGACGTCATCGGTCTGCTGGGCCCGCTGCGGCGCTATGCCCGGTCGTTGACCAGGGACGACCACCAGGCCGAGGATCTGGTGCAGGACACCCTTGTTCGCGCCTACGAGCGGCGTGGCTCGTTCCATTCCGGCGGCAATCTGCGGGGCTGGCTTCTCTCGATCCTGCACAACACCTTCATCGACGATCGCCGTCGCCAGGCTGCCGAGGCGCGCCGGGTGCAGCAGATCGCCGAAGCCATGGTGCATTCGTCACCTGCGGAACAGGAGAGCCGGGTCCGGCTCCAACAGATCCAGCAGGCATTCATGAGCCTCCCGGATGACCAGCGCGCCGTCCTCCACCTCGTCGCGATCGAGGGGCTGTCGTACCAGGAGGCTGCGGCGACTCTCGACATTCCCATCGGGACCCTGATGTCGCGGCTCGGTCGCGCCCGCGCCGCCCTGCGGGCCTTCGAGGCGGATCCGGATCAGCAGCAGAACGCTTCAAGCCGGCCACGTCCCAATCTTCGCCTGGTGGGAGGCGCCCGTGATTAATCCCATCACCGAAACGGATCTCCTGGCCTATGTGGACGATCAGATCGACGTCGCACGGCGGATCGAGATCGAGGACTACCTCGCCCGAAATCCCGAGGCCGCGGCGCAGGTCATGGCCGATCTGCGGACGCGGGACCTTCTGCGTCTGGCGATGACGGAAGAATTGCAGCGCCCCCCCGAGGCGATGATCGAGGCGGCCCGCCGTCTCGGAAGAGGCCTCGTCTGGCGCGAGTTCAGCCTGAAACTCCGCCGGATCGCGGCCGTCGTCGCCCTGATCGGGATCGGGTGGTTCGCACATTCCCAGGTCGGATTGTTCGAAATCACCGACAGCGAGGCTTCGCCGAAGCCCCCTGCCTTCGTCGAGGACGCGCTCCATTCCCACCAGACGGCTTTCCTGCGCGCCCGCATGGCATCACAGCCGCCGGTTGCCGAGTACAACCCGTCCGAAATTGCAGCGGAGACCGGAATTGCACTCCCGCCGCTGCCGGACGACTGGCGCGTTGCCGACGTCCAGGTCTTCCCCTCGCGGGACGGCCACAGCATCGAGATGGTCATCGAGACGAAGGACCTCGGGCACCTGTCCCTCTTCGCGGCGCATGTCTCCTCGTTTCATGTGATCGCGCCTACCATCGCCCGCTTCGATTCCACGAAGGCCGCTTATTGGCAGATGGGCCAGCTGGCCTACGCGCTGACTGGAACGGCCAACGAGGGCGCCATGCAGCGCATGGCGTCGAAACTGGCCCGAACTGTGCACTAACTCCCTGACAAGAAGGAAGAACCGATGAACACACCCTATGCGTGGCAGACCGGAAACGCGCGTACGACCACTGCCATCTTCGACGAAGGCCTGCGCCGGCACATGCTGCGCGTCTACAACTACATGGGCATCGGCCTGGTGCTGACGGGGATGGTGGCATTCTTCGTCGCCTCGACCCCGGCCCTGTACGTGCCGATCTTCCAGAGCCCGCTGAAGTGGGTCGTGATGCTGGCGCCGCTGGCGTTCGTGTTCTTCTTTTCCTTCCGCATCAACGCCATGTCCGCGGCGACGGCCCAAATGGCCTTCTGGGCCTTCTGCGCCGTCATGGGCCTGTCGCTCGCCTCCGTGTTTCTCGTCTTCACCGGCACCAGCATTGCCCGCACGTTCTTCATCACGGCGGCGATGTTCGGAGCGACGAGCCTCTACGGCTATACGACCCGCCGCGATCTCTCGAAGTTCGGCTCGTTCCTGGTCATGGGCCTGATCGGCGTGATCATCGCCTCGCTGGTCAACATCTTCCTCGCGTCGAGCGCGCTGCAGTTCGCGATCTCGATCATCGGCGTCCTGGTGTTCACGGGCCTGACCGCCTACGACACCCAATCCATCAAGGAACAATACGCCGAGAGCCATGGCCACGAGGCGAACAGCAAGATGGCCGTTTTCGGCGCCCTCTCGCTCTACCTGAACTTCGTCAACCTGTTCCAGCTTCTGCTCAGCCTGACCGGTCAGCGGGAGGAGTAGCCGCCCCGAAGCCTGTGCCATTCGGCTGCCCGACCGCGGGCGGCCGATTTCCATTCGCCCCGGCCCTCGCAGACGCCGGGGCCGCGATGCCGGGCCCGACAGGCCCGGCTTCATGCCGTAAGGGAATCAGCCTTTCGCCAGGAAGACGGACGCGATGGCGCGTCGGGCCAGAACAAAGAGCCAGCTTGACCGTTATTGGGAGACAGTGTCCCGACATGCTATCGCTCATGCCGCTCTTTGCATCCGACAGGTCCCGTCTTGCACCCTCTCCTGCCCCACGGCACAACATTCCTAAAGAAAGCGCCCCTGGATGCCCTGTCGGGCACGGCGGCTAGAAGGAACGACCCATGAATTTCGAATGGCTATCCGACCCGACGGCACTGGCGGCACTGGCGACCCTGATCGTCATGGAGGTGGTGCTCGGTATCGACAACCTCATCTTCATCTCGATCCTGACCAACAAGCTGCCCGA
>NZ_JAJBBR010000024.1:2500-5474 GCF_020532555.1 Microvirga lenta
CATGGCTAGATCACCCGGTTTCGGGTCTAAAGCAACGAACTCAAAACGCCCTGTTCAGACTCGCTTTCGCTGCGCCTCCACCTATCGGCTTAAGCTTGCTCGTTACTTTAAGTCGCTGACCCATTATACAAAAGGTACGCGGTCACCCAGGACGAACCTTGGGCTCCCACTGTTTGTAAGCATCCGGTTTCAGGAACTGTTTCACTCCCCTCGTCGGGGTGCTTTTCACCTTTCCCTCACGGTACTAGTACACTATCGGTCGCTGAGGAGTACTTAGGCTTGGAGGGTGGTCCCCCCATGTTCAGACAGGATTTCACGTGTCCCGCCCTACTCGCATCCTGTGATCACTCTGACCTGTACGGGGCTATCACCCGTCTCGCCCGCCTTTCCATGCGGTTCCAGTGAAGATCTCACAGGCATTGGCCTGGTCCGCGTTCGCTCGCCACTACTAACGGAGTCTCGTTGATGTCCTTTCCTCCGGGTACTTAGATGTTTCAGTTCCCCGGGTTCGCTTTAAACCCCTATGGATTCAGAGTTTAATACCTTCATCTGACCCTCCGTAGTGCAACACCACCCTCACGGATGACGTCACAATACAAAGGGTCGAAGGTGGGTTTCCCCATTCGGAGATCCTTGGATCAAAGCTCGTTCGCAGCTCCCCAAGGCTTATCGCAGCGTACCACGTCCTTCATCGCCTCTCAGCGCCAAGGCATCCACCAGATGCTCTTACGACACTTGATTACTCTTATGATCGGTGTCCGTCGGCAAAGACCGGACCCGATCCAAGAAAGACCTGTCTTCGATCCGCAGACCGAAGACTTTGCTTGCCGAACATACCCGGCTCATCAGCCTGCGGGGCTGACGCTGGTTCGCAGGGACTAGGTTGCCCTGCCTGCCGAATATGTTCCCTCTTTACGATTTCAAACATCCGCGCCGCGCTTGAACTCAAGCACCGCACGAAGCTCTGTGACACCGGACAAAAACTGGTGGAGCCAGACGGGATCGAACCGACGACCTCCTGAATGCAAATCAGGCGCTCTCCCAGCTGAGCTATGGCCCCCTTTGGGAAAGACCAGATAAGCGTGGTGGGCCTGGGACGACTCGAACGTCCGACCTCACCCTTATCAGGGGTGCGCTCTAACCACCTGAGCTACAGGCCCTGAACCGCATCTTGTCCGGAGTGAGATAAGAGAAGCGAAGACGGCAGCGTCCCGCATAACGGGATCTGACTGATCCCATGTGTTCAAAAGAGCCTCGATAGAACCGACGGATGTCGGCGCATAAGGAAGCATCCTTAGAAAGGAGGTGATCCAGCCGCAGGTTCCCCTACGGCTACCTTGTTACGACTTCACCCCAGTCGCTGACCCTACCGTGGTCGCCTGCCTCCTTGCGGTTGGCGCAGCGCCGTCGGGTAAGACCAACTCCCATGGTGTGACGGGCGGTGTGTACAAGGCCCGGGAACGTATTCACCGTGGCGTTCTGATCCACGATTACTAGCGATTCCACCTTCATGCACTCGAGTTGCAGAGTGCAATCCGAACTGAGACGGCTTTTTGGGATTAGCTCCCCCTCGCGGGTTCGCTGCCCATTGTCACCGCCATTGTAGCACGTGTGTAGCCCAGCCCGTAAGGGCCATGAGGACTTGACGTCATCCCCACCTTCCTCTCGGCTTATCACCGGCAGTCCCCTTAGAGTGCCCAACTCAATGATGGCAACTAAGGGCGAGGGTTGCGCTCGTTGCGGGACTTAACCCAACATCTCACGACACGAGCTGACGACAGCCATGCAGCACCTGTGTTCCGGCCAGCCGAACTGAAGGAATCCATCTCTGGAAACCACACCGGACATGTCAAAGGCTGGTAAGGTTCTGCGCGTTGCTTCGAATTAAACCACATGCTCCACCGCTTGTGCGGGCCCCCGTCAATTCCTTTGAGTTTTAATCTTGCGACCGTACTCCCCAGGCGGAATGCTTAAAGCGTTAGCTGCGCCACTGAGCAGCAAGCTGCCCAACGGCTGGCATTCATCGTTTACGGCGTGGACTACCAGGGTATCTAATCCTGTTTGCTCCCCACGCTTTCGCGCCTCAGCGTCAGATCCGGACCAGTCAGCCGCCTTCGCCACTGGTGTTCTTGCGAATATCTACGAATTTCACCTCTACACTCGCAGTTCCACTAACCTCTTCCGGTCTCAAGCCATGCAGTATCGAAGGCAATTCTGTGGTTGAGCCACAGGCTTTCACCCCCGACTTACAAAGCCGCCTACGCGCCCTTTACGCCCAGTGATTCCGAACAACGCTAGCCCCCTTCGTATTACCGCGGCTGCTGGCACGAAGTTAGCCGGGGCTTCTTCTCACGCTACCGTCATTATCGTCGCGTGCGAAAGAGCTTTACAACCCTAAGGCCTTCATCACTCACGCGGCATGGCTGGATCAGGCTTGCGCCCATTGTCCAATATTCCCCACTGCTGCCTCCCGTAGGAGTCTGGGCCGTGTCTCAGTCCCAGTGTGGCTGATCATCCTCTCAGACCAGCTACTGATCGTCGCCTTGGTGAGCCTTTACCTCACCAACTAGCTAATCAGACGCGGGCCGATCCTTCAGCGATAAATCTTTCTCCTCTCGGACGTATCCGGTATTAGCCCAAGTTTCCCTGGGTTATTCCGAACTGAAGGGCACGTTCCCACGTGTTACTCACCCGTCTGCCACTCCCCCCGAAGGGGGCGTTCGACTTGCATGTGTTAAGCCTGCCGCCAGCGTTCGTTCTGAGCCAGGATCAAACTCTCAAGTTGAAGAATTTGATCTCGACTATAGTCACTACGCAAATTGACAGAGTCCATCTCACTCCGGCCTAAGCCGAAGCGGTGTACTCACCAAAGCATAGAACTGGTCGATGTCCATTCATCGGCCATCCTCTCGGACAGCCCGCAAGAACACCGCCGCCTACGCTTCTCTCTCTCATCTTCACTTGTCAAAGAGCA
>NZ_JAJBBR010000001.1 GCF_020532555.1 Microvirga lenta
AGCTGCTGCTGGGTCTGCAGCGCCTTCAGACGCGTCGACTCCTCTTCCAGATCCGCATCGATCAGTGCACCGATCGAGCTTTTGTTGATGTCGATCAGCTTCTGCACGAACTCCTGGTTCGAACCGATCTCGCTCGAAGCGGTGCCGAGTTTCGTCGCACCGTTCTGAAGCTGCTGCATCGTCGCATCAACCAGCTTGATGTACGTCTGGATCTTGTTCAGATCCTCAGTGGTATCACCGAGATCGTCGATCTTGATGGTGGATACCGACATGGTGATGGCAGAACCGCCGATGCCGGTGCCGCTGACGTCGTACACCGTGTCCATGAAGCCGCCGATCTCGCCTGCCGTACCAACAGCCACCGTGACAGCGGCATTGGCGTCGGTTGCAGCAGTGGCGATCGCAGTACGTGCTGCCGTGCCGGCCGCGCCGTCGTTGGTACCAGTCGTGCTCTTATCGTAGAGGATGAAAGCGCTGGTATCGAGCTTCGTGGTCTCTACCTTCACGCTGGAGCCGTTACGCGAGAACGAGGACACGATGCCCTTCTCGGCATTGAAGCTCGTCGGCGTTGTATCCGTCGACAGCCAGTTGTCGCCGTTCATCACGGTGTTGTCAGAGACCGACTTGATCTGCGCCAGGTAGGAGTCGATTTCCGTCTGCAGCTTGGTCCGATCGGCGTTGGCCGAGGTCGCGGTGGTCAGCTTGCTCTTAATGTTGTCGAGGTGCTGGAGGACCTTGGTGACGCCGCCATAAGCCGCATCGACCGAGTTCTTGTCGAGCGACATGGCATCCTTGACCGCGCCAAGAGCGCCGTTGTCGGACTTGAGGGTCGAGGAGATCGACCAGTAGGCGGCACCGTCGCCGGCGGAGTTGATCTTCAGGCCGGTCGAGACGCGGTTGTTGGTCTCATCGATGCCCTTGTTGATCGACCGCAGGGTCTGCAGGGCGAACATCGCGGAGTTGTTGGTGTTAATGCTGGTCATGGGAGTGTCCCTTCAAGGAATCAGTTCAAATGATGGAGGGACATACCGGCTTTGCACCGGTACGGCAGAGCGGCTTCATGCCTTCAAGTGGAGCTCAACAGAGCGAATCACTCAATCTGCCATAGTGTTGCCCGGGCGATAGTTAGAGTCTGCGTATCACAGGCACTACCGTCGGCTCGGAATGTCTTATCGGCTAACTGTTAACCATAATTTTCTGAATAGAAAGTTAATTTTGTGGAAATATTCGTCAATCGTGTCGAGTGCTTCATGCCTGGAGGGTACTGGAGCAAACAAAAAGCCACGCTCCGATGGAGCGTGGCCATTCGTCAGCTCTGAGTTTCTCGGGCTTCCGCTTTCCGCTTAGCGGAAGAGCGACAGCACGTTCTGCGAAGCGCTGTTGGCGATGCTCAGCGATTGCATACCAAGCTGCTGCTGGGTCTGCAGCGCCTTCAGACGCGTCGACTCCTCTTCCAGATCCGCATCGATCAGTGCACCGATCGAGCTTTTGTTGATGTCGATCAGCTTCTGCACGAACTCCTGGTTCGAACCGATCTCGCTCGAAGCGGTGCCGAGTTTCGTCGCACCGTTCTGAAGCTGCTGCATCGTCGCATCAACCAGCTTGATGTACGTCTGGATCTTGTTCAGATCCTCAGTGGTATCACCGAGATCGTCGATCTTGATGGTGGATACCGACATGGTGATGGCAGAACCGCCGATGCCGGTGCCGCTGACGTCGTACACCGTGTCCATGAAGCCGCCGATCTCGCCTGCCGTACCAACAGCCACCGTGACAGCGGCATTGGCGTCGGTTGCAGCAGTGGCGATCGCAGTACGTGCTGCCGTGCCGGCCGCGCCGTCGTTGGTACCAGTCGTGCTCTTATCGTAGAGGATGAAAGCGCTGGTATCGAGCTTCGTGGTCTCTACCTTCACGCTGGAGCCGTTACGCGAGAACGAGGACACGATGCCCTTCTCGGCATTGAAGCTCGTCGGCGTTGTATCCGTCGACAGCCAGTTGTCGCCGTTCATCACGGTGTTGTCAGAGACCGACTTGATCTGCGCCAGGTAGGAGTCGATTTCCGTCTGCAGCTTGGTCCGATCGGCGTTGGCCGAGGTCGCGGTGGTCAGCTTGCTCTTAATGTTGTCGAGGTGCTGGAGGACCTTGGTGACGCCGCCATAAGCCGCATCGACCGAGTTCTTGTCGAGCGACATGGCATCCTTGACCGCGCCAAGAGCGCCGTTGTCGGACTTGAGGGTCGAGGAGATCGACCAGTAGGCGGCACCGTCGCCGGCGCCATTGACCTTCAGGCCGGTCGAGACGCGGTTGTTGGTAGCATCGAGTTCCTTGTTGATCGACCGCAGGGTCTGCAGGGCGAACATCGCGGAGTTGTTGGTGTTAATGCTGGTCATGGGAGTGTCCCTTCTAACGCATACAGATGATGGAGGGACATACCGGGTTTGCACCGGTACGGCAGAGCGGCTTCATGCCTTCAAGTGGAGCTCAACAGAGCGAATCACTCAATCTGCCATGAGTGTCTTAGCGACAACATTACTGTGCGCAATGCCGCTGCGACCGTCAAGTATCAAGAACTTGGCGGCTCTATTAAGGCTCAGAATAGTTAATACATTTTGAACGCCGAGTTGCGCTCCCGGGTCATTCCTCGGCTGGTTCGAGATCGGCAACGGCAAAGGCTTCAGGTGGACGGCCGGACTGCCAAATCTCCACCATGCGAGTATAGGCCCGCTCGAGATCACGGCTATATGTCTCGATGTCGAACACTGGAGCCGACAACCTGTTATGGATGAGTTTTCGCCTGATGTCAGATAGCATTGAAGGTTGCGTAGCCAGCTTCAAAGCAAGACCTTCGTATTCTTCGAGAGTGAACGTTACAAGTTCCGGCATCCCGATGGATCTCAGGAGGCTAGCAGCCACTCTTCCAGCAAAGGAATCGCCCAAGCACGTGACGATGGGGAGCCCAGCCCACAAGGCATCACTCGCGGTCGTATGAGCGTTGTATGGCAGCGTGTCGAGAAACAGGTCGGCATGGCAATGCCGTGCTAAATGTTTCGGCACCGGCATCTTTAGGGCAAACACCAGTCGTGCCGGATCGACACCACGGGCTGCTGCCTCACTGCGCAGATTATGCTTTACCACATCGTTCGCTTCAATAAGCCAGAGAACGCTGCCTGGTACCGCTTTCAGCAAACGCATCCAAATGTCGAACAAAGCTGGGATCAGTTTATAAGTATTGTTAAAGCAACAGAATACGAACGCACCTTCTGGCAACCCGCATTCAACTCGGGTCGGCACCTCTAGCGATATATCACGTTTGGTGTCATTGGGCTGATAGCAATGTGGAAGCTGAACAATCCTTTCCTTGTAGTAAGATTGTTGATCCATTGGAGTAACAGTCGGGTCACCAATAATATAATCGATGAAGTCCGCTCCCATCGTACCAGGGTACCCGAGATAATTGACCTGGATCGGAGCAGAACGATATGCGAATATCTGAGTTCGCGCATCCTGCGTATGCCCCTTTAAATCTATCAGAATATCAATTCTATCATTGTTGATCCTCTGCGCTGCTTCCGGGTGCCCCATCAAGCTAATATCTACGAACTCATCAAATGCCTGCACCAGGCGCTGGCGCATAGCACTATGATCGTCCTTACTATGTGAATAAGCTATGATATCGAAACGTGAGCGGTCGTGCCTCTCGAACAACTCCGCAGCAAGGAAGGCCGTCGCATGGTTGTAGAAGTCCGCTGACAGATATCCGACTCGGATCTTACGCTTCTGACCTTTGGAAATGAACGGAGCAGGATGGGAAAATCTACGACTCTCGGGAACTCGATACTTTCCAGTCCATAGCAGAGCGCCATTCATCCTGTCGGCCGCGGTGGCATTTGGCGCCGCAAGCAAGATGAACGGGGGCATATCATGGGCTGATTGTTGATGGCAAAGGTGCAGAACAGCAGCCTCATCATCTGCAATACCCTTCCAATCACAAGCTGCCAAGCGCAACTGATAGAGCTCGCCTAGCGCTGCAGCACTAGCAGGGTTCAAAGCAAGAACCTTTCGGAATGCACCGATAGCCTCTCGGATGCGATTCTTTTTTCTCAGAACTATCCCTAAGTTCGATAGAGCCGTTATATTCTGCGGATCGACTTGAACAGAGAACTGGTACGCTGCCGCAGCCTCATCGAGCCTGCCGAGTTCATCGAGAAGATTGCCGAGATTATTCAGTACGGCAGTATCGTCAGACCGGAACGCCAAAGCCTTTCTGTATGCTTCCACAGCTTCCAGGAGCCGACCTTGACTTGTAAGCGTCAGCGCTAGCTCCGCATGATATACAGACTGATGGGGATCTTCCTCGATCGCACGCCGGAGATAGTCCGCCGCCTGTTCAAGCTGCTCCTTTTTCCGCAAAATTCCGACGATACGTCGATGCGCATCAACGGAGTTTGGCTGAATTCTTGTGACCTCTTGAAACTCAGCAAGAGCAGCATCCAATTCATCCAACTCGGATAAGAGGAGGCCGAGGTTTAGATGTGCCGCTGCATGGTTGGGATCTAAAGCAATGGCGCTGCGGTATGCCGCTAGCGCATCTGCAAACAGACCTTGATCACGCAGAACCTGCCCCAACGAGGTGTACGTCTCAGGGAAGTCAGGTCTGACTGCAATGGCCCTCCTGCAGACTTCGGCTGCCTCGGCAAGGCGACCCATCACCCTGAGCACGCCACTCAAATTGGTATGGGCCTGAACATCCTTTGGTCTCAACGCAATGACACGGCCAATTAGTTCGGCCGCAATATGATGTCTTTTGAAGTGGTCGGCAACCATACCGAGGCGGTGAAGCCCCTGAGCGTCGTTTGTAGCGCCCGCAAGGATAGCCCGAGATGTAGCCTCTGCTTGAACCATCTTGCCAGTATGAAAGAGGTGCACCGCCATATCGATCTCAGACAGACGATGCACGCGAGCACCGCTTGATTTCGCTGCCTGCTTCACCGCCATACGCCGCTGCTGCCGATTCATTCTGCCACCATAGTGCTCTTATGAGATGTCATAATGCACGCGAAGCATGCGCGGAGCTTACTTCTGACTCTGCAGTGCATTGTCGACACTGAGGTGAAGTTGGGTTGAGCGAGGAGCATGCGTCAAGCTTCAAAAGTCACGCTCACCACGCTCGAACTGTATTGCGCGGGAGTCAATGTGCGGTTTGAAGGCGCCTTAGAAACCCCTGAGGCCAGTATGTGACACGCTCTTGGATCCTACCCTCGTTGAATGGAAATATCGGCTCCTCAAGTACGAAGTCCGGATTTGTATCAGCGAATTCGCGTGCAGCCTCAAGCGGGTTGTTCCATGACCAATCTGGTTGGGTTCGGGGCGCTCCAACGACTTTCGACATGATGCCGTCGGTAGCGACGATGTAGGAATCAGGGGTAACGAGGCGACCGTATGATTGTAACTCTGCGAGAACGTGTGCCTTCGAGTGGTTGCTGTCGAGAATAACGAGAACGCTCTCACCTGGCTGGATCAGCGCTTTGACCTGATCCATTGTCCCCTCTTCCGTTGAACTGCCTTCGATAAGCGTTATCAAGGGACTCATTTCATGAGTTTCAATTGCAGCTCGATTATGAGGTCGTATCTCGATATCGACCCCGATCACTCGCCCTTTGCCCATCGCCTTGCACAGGCTCGCATAGAAAACGAGGGATCCGCCATGCGCAACACCAGTTTCCACAATGACATTCGGTTTGACGCGGTAGAGTACCTCCTGGATTCGGATCATGTCCTCAGGGAGCTGTATGACCGGACGCCCCATCCAGCTGAAGCTGTAAACATACTTCGTGTCCCATCCGCATCTTAACCACGCATCAGAAACAATCTTGAATGCTTCCGGCGTATCCATCTGATAGGCGGCTTCACCCGTTGGCGTCTCGACGACAACAAGGCCGTTCTTTTCGTCAATCTTGATCATTTAGAGCATCTTCTGACTTGCGGCACGGAAAGCCATTAACACGAAATCTACAGGAATATTCGCTATCTTGTTGGCGCAGGCCGCTTTGACGCGGTAAGAGCTGCCTCAATATTCCCGCCAAGTTGGGATCGGAACTCCTCGGCAAGCAATTCAAGATGAGCGAGCAGTGGACGAAATTCACAGCTGACGAGCCTCGACAGCCGTGTTGTATCAATTGTGGGAAAGCGTTGGATTGGAGCACCCTCTTGTACAACAACATCGCATCCGGTCACACTGCTCAGAACTTGAGTGATCGCGCCATGGCGTGTGTTCTCTCCGCTCGCCACATTGTAAATCTGCTCACTGCCTTTAAGTGCAATCTGTTCGAGAGCGTAAGCAACATCCTCAATCCAAATATAATCCTTCTCAGAATCCGGAGCTGTTCTGAGAAGAATTCTCCCTGTACGAAAGGCGTCTTGGATGATCGATGACAGAAAATTCTCGGAAGAGAAATCCGATCCGTAAACATTTGAGAGGCGAGCGACGCGCACATGGTCGCGGCCCAGCGCCAGACATGCCGCTTCGCCCGTAAGCTTGGACAGGTTATACAGATCGCTTGGATCGGCTGATACAACCGGTGTCACCGCTGTCTCATGAGCGCCGGATGCCCGACAATAAACTCTCGTAGATGAGAGATATAAAAAAGAGTCAAAGATCCCATGATGAAGGATATCTGATACTACGGAAACATGGGCTTGGACCGTGTCTAGTGGCCTTCTGCGAAAGTCTGCTGTGATACCGATGCAATAGAAAACGTGCCCGAGTGGCTGATTACACCACGACCGACTTCCCCGCTCAGGTGCGAAGACCTCATAACCCTTAGCGCGTAAGTATTGGACAAGGCGAGCGCCAATAAAGCCAGTCGCTCCAAAGACAGTCGCTTTCATGCTCGCCGCCCGACCTGCTTCGCTGGAGTTCCAACGTTGATAGAATAGGGAACAAGCTCCGATCGCACGACTGATCCGGCTCCCACAACAGATCCGCATCTAAGGATCGCACCATCAAGAAGAACAACACCAGCCCCTATCCATACATCGTCCTCCACGATGATCCCTCCACGGCTCGGCATGAAGCCTTGCTCTCTAATTGGACGTTCCGGATCTCTAAACTCGTGATTAGTAGGAGCGAACGTACAATTAGCAGCCACTAACACGTTGGCACCAATCTTAATGCCATGCCCTGTGTAAAGCACACAGCCCGAGTTTATAACGGAGTTATGCCCGATGACCACATCACCCATTCCTCCTGCAGGCTTTATCTTTACAAACGAATCGATGACCGCCCCCTCTTCTATTATAATGCGCGAACCTCGCACCGAATCTTCGATATCCGCGAGGGCTGACACTCGAGCTGTCTCAGCAATAATGATCATCGATTTGTCTTGTGTTTTGCAAGGTAGACTTCGATCCTATCCGTCCACATTGAAAGTCGGATAGGAGGCGTCCCGCTCGGAGATGACAACTGGCTCTACAGGCCATGAGATGCTGAAGGCCGGGTCGTTCCATAAGATGCCGCCACCGGCACCAGGGACGAACGCCGCTCCCATGAAGTACAACACATCAGTGCGGTCCTCGAGAGTGATGAATCCATGACCGCAGCCTGGTGGAATATACAAGAGGCATTCTCGCTCAGGTGCTAACTCAATACCAAGCGAGCGACCATACGTTGGCGAGTTTGCTCGCAGGTCGACCGCAACGTCCCACAGGCGCCCTCTTACACATTGCACAAGTTTGGGCTCCTCGTACGGAGGATGTTGGAAGTGAATGCCGCGCAGTGTACGCGCGACCGGATTGTGCGAAATACTGGTCTGAACGACCCGCATAGAGATACCTGCTTTAGCGAATTCCTCCTCACAAAAGCTACGGGCGAAAAAACCTCTTTCGTCTCGGTGTGGATCAAGTTCGACAACCACCACACCCGGGATCTCTGTTACTGTGAAGCGCACAGGCTCAATCCTGTATAGTCAGGCTTGGGACCGCAGTGACGAAGCGTGCACCACGTTTGCGCAGATGCGAAAGTTGATCGACCACCTCGTCACGAATATTCCAGGGCAGGATAATGATATCAGCCGGCTGGGCAGCATCCAGCGCGGTCGGGGCGCAAACGGGAATCCGGCTTCCGGGCAGGAGCTTGCCCTGCTTCACCGGATTGCGATCAACCACAAAATCGACTTGGTCGGCCGTCACGCCGCAATAATTGAGGAAGGTGTTTCCCTTAGCGGCAGCTCCATAGCCGAGAACGGTTCGGCCACTTCGTCGGGCTGCTTTGAGATAAGAGACAAAGTCCGTGCGCACCTGTCGCACCTTGACTTCGTATTCGGCATATCCCTCTGGACGGTCAAGAGCCGCTGCACGCTCCTTAGTAAGAACACGCTCCACAGCCGGGGTCCGCACATGCTGAGCCTCATCGTGGCAGACGAAGACACGGAGGGAGCCACCATGTGTCGGAATCTCCTCCACGTCGAAGACGCGCAAGCGGTGACGTGAAAAAAGCATCGTGACCGTGAACAAAGATAGATAAGAAAAATGCTCGTGATAGATGGTGTCGAATTGCGCTCTCTCTAGAAGGTTGAGGAGATGCGGGAACTCGACAGTGTGCACCGCATTCTGCTTCATTAGTGTTGCGACACCAGCCACGAAGTCATTGATGTCGGGCACGTGGGCTAGCACGTTTTTGCAGATCACCAGATCGGCTGAATGGCCGTTGGCCACAAGGCGCTCCGCTGTCGCCTGACCGAAGAATGCAACCTCCGTCGGAATGCCCTTGGCCTGCGCCACTCTGGCAACATTCTCCGCCGGCTCTACGCCAAGACAAGGGATCCCGGCGCCTACCACGTGTTGTAGTAGATAGCCATCGTTGCTCGCGATCTCCACGACTTTACTAGATAGGTTCAGGCCGAAGCGCCTGATCATCGCCCCGACATAAGATTTTACGTGAGCGACCCAGGACTCCGAATAGGATGAGAAATAGGCATAGTCACTGAAGATCTCCTCCGGCGGCACTACCTTCTCAACCTGCACCAAAAGGCAGGCATCACATACCCGCGCATGGAGCGGGTATTTTGGCTCAGTCGTAGGTGAATGCGGATCAAGATAGGAGTTGGCAAGTGGCTGAAGGCCAAGATCGACCAAAGAGCGGGTCAATGGCGCACCGCAGCCAAGGCAAGACGGGACAGCGTGTATCATGCCAGTGCCTCGTAGCGAGCGATCTGCTCCGACATCATGGAGACTGCAGTTCGGCCAGCGTCGACGGCTCGATACCATTCGACCGTCCAGAGTAGAGCTGCTCTCGCATTGAGCTTTGGCTGCCAGCCAAGTGTGCGTTCTGCGAGTGTAGCGTTCAAGGTTAGCTGGGGCGCTTCATAGGGATGCACACCTTCGGCAAGTCGCCAGCCCTGGTTCGAGCCCAATCCTTCAAGGACGAGGTCGGCGGCCTCCGCCACAGTCAATATATCTCCGGCAACCGGACCAAAGTTGAGAGCTTGCGGCAGGCTGGCCCCGTTGCGATCGGCCAAGGCTTCGATATAGGCGAGGTATCCGTAGAGGGGTTCGAGGACGAATTGCCAGGGGCGGGTTGCTGTTGGATTGCGCAGAACCGCCGTTTGGTTCGATTTGGCGGCTTGCCAGAGATCCGGGATCAGCCGGTCTTGTGACCAGTCGCCACCGCCCACCACATTGCCGGCCCTTGCAGTCGCAACTGGAACACCGGCCGGGGCGAAGAAGCTGCTGGCCCAGGATACCGTGAGCAACTCTGCCGCAGCCTTCGAGGAGGAATAAGGATCGCGCCCCCCCAGTGGATCGCTCTCACGAAACGGCCGTCCATCTCCATTGTTCTGATAGACCTTGTCCGTTGTAATAATGAGCACGGCGTCCAACCCGGCCATAACGGCCTCGTGACTGCGCAGACCCTCGAGCAAGTTGACTGTGCCGGTGACATTTGTGTGAAATGTCTCGCAAGGCGCACTATATGAGCGGCGGACGAGAGGCTGCGCCGCCATGTGGATCACAACCGACGGCTGGGCGTCTGCTATAGCGCTGGCAAGAGCCCTTCCGTCCCGGACGTCGCCTATTCGCGATTGCAGACTGCGGAGCGGAGGCAGCATTGAGAACAGACTGGGCGCTGTATCCGGCTCCATGGCAAACCCGAACACCTCCGCCCCGAGACGGTCGAGGCAGCAAGCGAGCCATGAGCCCTTAAAGCCTGTATGCCCAGTCAGCAGGACGCTTCGGCCCTGCCAAAACGAAGTGGAGATCATGCCGCGAGTAAACCCCTCTGGCGCACAGCCTTCGCCCATGGGGCGGCATCCTCTGCCCACATTCGCTCAAGCTGCTGCCGATCGCGAAGAGTGTCCATGGGCTGCCAGAAGCCGTCGTGGACAAAGGCAGCCAGCTGTCCGTCGGCAGCAAGCCCCGTCAGTGGCTCGGCCTCCCAGGGGGTCTGGTCGTCGGCCACGCGATCTATGACACGGGGGTGGAGCACAAAGAAGCCACCATTAATATAACCACCGTCTCCGAGCGGCTTCTCGATGAACCGGACGACGCGCCCGTCCTCGATCTGAGTTGCACCGAAGCGGCCAGGTGGACGTACGGTCGTAACGGTAGCATCAAGGCCACGGCTTTGATGAAAGTGGAGAAGGGACTGCAGGTCAACATCGGACAGACCATCGCCATAGGTCATCATAAAGGGCTCGTTGTCGGGAAGCATATGGCGTATGCGCTTAAGCCTTCCTCCGGTCATCGTCTCGGCACCCGTGTCGATGAGACTGACGCGCCACGGCGGGACATGCTCGTTTCGCGAGAAGGCGACAGAATTCCTGGCGAGGTCGACAGTGACGTCGGACCGGTGAAGCACGAAATTGGCAAAATACTCCTTGATGATGTAGCCCTTGTACCCAAGGCAGATCACAAAATCATCGAATCCATAGGCACTGTAGTGGCTCATGATGTGGCATAGAATTGGGATGCCGCCGATTTCAACCATAGGCTTAGGACGTGTTTGCGTCTCCTCCATCAGGCGTGTACCAAGTCCGCCAGCGAGAATCACAACTTTCATTCTATCCTCCACTACGCCCGCTCACTTCGCATCAGCTACCCTTGATGCATGTGCCCTGCCACTGCGATCAAGCGACAAGCCAAGTCCGAGTAATTTAGTTTCCGGACGGCCGGAAAGCACATACCGTAAGGTGCCGCGATGCTTAGGACGCGAAAGTGCTCATGAGATCCCGTTCCACATGAACGAGACCTGGCCAGAACCCCATCTGCACAAGCAAGCACCGACTTTCATGACTACTGGTCATGATAAAAATACGGGATTTATCTTCTCGCGCGAGATTATCATCCGAAAGAATTTCGATCGTTAGGTTGTTTTGCATATCATGGAGAAGTTTTTGGACGACGAGCGCGTCCGCCATTGCGTACAACCCGATGCGCTCCAATTGCGTGGTGGAGTTGTAGATCTGAAGAAATCGCTGAAGGGCACCGCGCCCTGCAAGGAAACTGTGAAGCTCTCGCACCTGGTCGGGAGGTAGAGCGTTTGCTACCGAGAGCCTTATCAGAACATCATACGCAGCAATGAAATCCTTGCTCCCAATAAGGAGCCGCAAAGCAACTTGCATACGCATATTTATGAACATTTGTATATTCTGCGCGACCTGCTGCCGGTTTTTATCCGGAACACCAGGCATCCCTTGGAGCCGGAATGCCTGATGGATCATTGCCTCAAGTCCACCACGATAGGCATCCCATCCTGCCCCAGTTACGGCTTGCTTGTTACCATGCTGCTCACGTTTCTCTCCGGGCGAATGCCGAGTGATAAAACGATAATACGGAGTCGGCAGGAAGGCGACCTGAGCATGACTCAAAACCGCCATAACGTGGACGAAAGCCCAGTAAGTACGGTGCGGCATATACATAACCCGCCGCATGATCTCAGCACGGTAGACACAAATTTCGGGAAATATGTGATTTCCAAGCACAAACTCGCACAATGCTAGACTGTCGGAGCGTCCAAAAATCCTGGGAGAACTCACATTGTAAAAACGTCCCTGGGACTTCTGCTCCACATCATCCCACAACTCCCAGGGGCAGTGGCAAACACCAACCTCTAGGTTCTTATCCATGAATCGAAGAATCTGACCAAGGCTCTCCAACTCCAGACGATCATCATCAGCGAGATAGACAATATACTCGCCTCTCGCCAAATGATAAGCAGCTACCAAGTTGGCTTCGGCGCCAACGTTCTCCGTCTGGCGGACGTAGCGCAACTCAGGACGGGTGCTTTCGAAGGCATTGACAACATCGGGAGTATCATCAGTCGAGCAGTTGTCGCAAACGATCACCTCATACCGGAACATAAAGTTCAAATTGTCGAAGAGATGCTCCAGTGTTTTTCGAAGATATGAGGAACGGTTGTAAGTGAGAATGCAAACACTCAGCTTCACCGACGGCTCTTCAGAAGCTGAACGCACAGTTCGATTAGCTGTTTCCGAACGAATTCGCTCAGAGCGATCCTGAGATCTGCCTACAAGATTCTGAACGCCATTTTCGGGTGACTGCAGATCCATATCAGCACCATGTCATGCGGGTTTAACAAGACACTAGCCGCTGGAGCATGTGCGAAGCTGTCCTCCGGATCTCGTAAACGTAAGGTGATGCGCAATCTTTGCTGATAAGAACCATTGGTGGCTTAAGTGCGACTCGACAGCACGAGCGATCACGTCTTCAGAAGTACGACCTCACCAACCCGCTGATCAGGATGTTCCACCCGTCAATCAGGATGAAGAACAGGATCTTGAAAGGCAGTGCTATGACCGTCGGCGGCATCATCATCATGCCCATGGACATGACGAGCATGGCTACGATCATATCGATGACGAGGAACGGGAGAGCGATGAGAAACCCAATCTCGAATCCACGCCGCAGCTCGGAAATCATGAAGGCGGGGATGATGACCCGCAGGTCGATCTTGGAATCTCCCTCTGTCCTCGGGAAGCTTGCCGCGGCCATGTCGCTGAACGTTTGAAGATCCTTGGGGCGGACATGGGTCAGCATGAACTCGCGGAAGGGGTCGGCCACCCGCGTGAAGGCCTCCGCCTCTGTAATGCGGTTTTCGGTCAGAGGGCGGATGCCGTCCTGCCAAGCCCTGTCGAAAGTCGGAGCCATCACATAGAAGGTCATGAACAGCGACAGACTGATCAGGAAGAGATTGGCCGGTGTACTCTGCAGTCCCAACCCTGAGCGAAGGAAGGAGAGAGCCACGGCGAAACGGGTAAAGCTCGTGACCATGATCAGAAGTCCCGGAGCCAGGGAGAGGACCGTCAGCAGCGCTACGAGCTGAATAATCCTACCTGTGACAGCTCCGTCTCCGGCGGGGAGGAGAGCCTCAAGGCTGGGCACCTGTGCACTCGCCGCCGTCGCAAGGGCCGAAAACACAGCGACCAATATGACTCTAAGCATCATCGTGAGACCAGCCCCGGCTGGAAGAAAAGAAGGTTGACGTGAGAGTGTGCCGGCGAGTTGCCAGCCTCACCACCAAGCGTTTACGTGCTCGATGTGTACGCATGATATGTGCTCAATCGTCGCGAAGGGCTTGGCTCGAGCAGCAATCATTGGACAATCAGGGTTTCGACAATCAGCTCGCGCACCAAGCCCTTCGACCGCATGGAGACACGCTCGTTCAGGTCCTCGCGCAGATGCTGGAGTCCGCTTGCACCCTGGATCTGCGCAAGGGTAAGCGTGCGCAGATAGGCCAGGATGTCCTGCCGGATCTCGGCGGTCATCACGTCAGGGTTCTCGACGGAGCCATTGGTGAAGACGATGGACGACTCCAGGCGAACCCAAACGTCGCTCGCGCCCGCGAGGTTCGTCACGACTGGCGCCACGGCCCTCAGGACTAGATCGCCGGAATAGACGAGCGTTTGAGGCGCTTTTTCCTCCTCTCCCTTCTTCTTCTCGTCTACGGCCTTCTCGACGGTAGAGACGAGGAACAGGCCGAAGGCCCCTCCGGTTCCGACAGCGAGCAACGTCAGAACGACCAGCATACCCAGCCAGCCCTTGCCTCCGCCGGAGCCAGAGTCCGTAGATGCGGGTTTTGGACGCTTCGCCATGGTTCCTCTACCGCTTTTTCGTCTTAGAATGGCGTGACGGCATCATAGATCTGGTGCCCCCAAGCCGGCTGCTGGATATCGGTCAAACGCCCTCGCCCACCATACGACACGCGTGCCTCGGCAATCTTGTCGTAGCTGATCGTGTTGTTGCGGGAGATGTCTCGCGGCCTCACGATACCTGCGATATTGAGAACGCGAACCTCGAAGTTCACCCTCACCTCCTGGGATCCACTGATGAGCAGATTGCCGTTCGGCAGGACCTCGGTTACCACCGCAGCCACCGACAGCCTAAGTTTCTCGGAACGATCGATGGACCCCTGTCCTTCCGACGACGTTCTCGACCGGAGGTTTCCTTCTGCGGCCGCTTCGCCGGCCGCGCCATTGAAGTCGCCGACGAAATCCAATCCCAGCCCAGCGCTCGACCTGCGCGAGCGATCGGATGCGTTGTCGAACTGCGCCTTGTCGTTGATGGAGATGTTCACCGTCATCACATCACCGACCTTCTTCGCTCGCGGATCCTGGAAAAGATCGGCGCTGCTCTGGTTCCAAAGGGAGTGATAGGTGCCATGTCCGGTCGACGCGAACACGGTCGGCATAGGCTCGCGCGCGACGTTGAGACCATACCCGACAGGGGTCATGATCGGCTCGCGCCCCAGTTCATTCGGGTTGGTCGCACAGGCCGCGAGGGACAGCATGGCCACGGACGATAAGATGTGCCTCATCCTGATTTCTCGCTGTCTTGAGTGCGCTTCGGTTTATCGGTAATGACATTGGTGAGCTGCGCGGCACGAGCGGGTTCCATCTCGTTCAGAACTGCGCTCGCACTGCGCGGATTGAGTTTTGCCAGGATTGCGGCCGCTGTTTCATCATGCATGTTCGCCAGCTGCAGAGCGGCAGCGTCGGGACGCATCCTTGAATAGATGGCGACGACGGACTCATCGGCCTTGGCAAGAAAGTCGTTGCGGCGCTGCAGCCATTCTTCGTACTCGGCACGCTTCTGCTCCAGAACCTTGATCCGCTCTTCGATCTCCTTTTCGAGAGCCGTCAAAGTTTCCTTCTGCCAGGCAAATCTGGCATCGGCGGCTGCATCGGCAATATTCGTGCAGTATCGGTTGGACTTCTGATCCTTGGATGCTTCAGCAGCCTTGGTCTGCGCCGGCCCGCGACCGTCTGCCGGCTTGTCCTGGGCTGATACCGCAGCCCCGGAAGCAACGGCCAGGATCATGGCTCCGGCGGCGAGTAAAAGGCGGGAAGCCTGCTGGTTCTTCGTCGAATTCATGGTTCAGACGTCCGATTCCAGTGACCCTAGGAATGCTGTGGAGGTGTGGAGAGAGTGCGTGTCACGAGCGTCATTGGACGACCAGCTCCGCCTGGAGAGCTCCCGCCGTCTTGACCGCCTGCAGGATCGCAATGATGTCCGTCGGTTTCAGACCGATCTGGTTGAGCCCCTTAACCAGTGTCTGGAGGTCGGAGCCACCGATGACGGCAAGGTGGCCGTCCTGTTCGTTGGCCTCGATCTGGGTGCGGGG
Source organism: Microvirga lenta (assembly GCF_020532555.1). GTDB lineage: Bacteria > Pseudomonadota > Alphaproteobacteria > Rhizobiales > Beijerinckiaceae > Microvirga > Microvirga lenta. The sequence continues at coordinate 15,635 of NZ_JAJBBR010000001.1, forward strand.
CACAACCACTGTCTGTCCGTCGGAGAAGGGCTCGGGCTGCGAGACCTGCGGCATCTCCGTCACGCGAACGGTCAGATTGCCGTGGGTCATGGCGACGGTGGAAATCTGAACATTCTTGCCGATCACCACGGTGCCGGTCCGCTGGTCGACAACCACGCGGGCGGGTGTGTCGGGCTGCACCCTCAGATCGCCGATCTCGGCCATGAAGCGGGTCGTGCCGATATCGCGCGGCTTCTGAAGGACCACAGTTCGATAATCCCGAGGCGATGCAACGCGCTTACCGTACCGCCGCAGGGCATAATCGTTGATTGCGTCCGTGATCAGGGTCGCGGTCTTATAGTCCGGGTTCTTCAGTTCGAGCATGAGGGACGGCATGTCCCGGAAGGAGCCTGCAACCTCGCGCTCGATCAGCGCGCCGTTGGGGATCCGCCCCGCCGTTGCAACGCCCTGGGTTAGCGTTTCGGCCTGCCCCACTGCGGAGAAGCCCGAGACGGCCACGGGACCCTGAGCAACCGCATAGACCTGCCCGTCGGCTCCCATCAGAGCCGTCAGCATCAACGTTCCTCCCTTCAGCGATGTGGCGTCGCCGAGGGATGTCACCGTCACATCGATGCGCGACCCGGTTCCGACATAGGGCGGAAGATCGGCAGTGACGGTCACCGCCGCAACGTTGCGCGTGCGCAGCGGGATATCGCGAACGTTGACGCCCATCCGGTCCAGCATGGACTGCAGGGACTGTTCGGTGAACTGTGAATTGCGCAGCGTGTCGCCGGTTCCCTGCAATCCCATGACGAGACCGTAACCAACGAGCTGGTTGTCACGCACGCCTTGAACCGCGGCAATGTCCTTGATGCGCGTGGAAGCGTAGGAGGAGCTCGCAACGAGCGCGGCAATCAAAAAAACAAACAACCGAAACATGATCAATTACCAATCCGCACGCGGCCATCCGCCTGCACGACACCGTGAACAATGCGGCCTGTATCGATATTGCGAACCCTGATCATCTCGCCGAGGCTGCCCGGCTGCAGCGGTGTGCCCATCGCTGTGATGGTCAGCCCTTGCTCCTGAAAGATGATTTCTGTCGGAGCGCCGCGTATGACGATTTTCGGCTCGTCGATGGCGTTGCTGGGAATAGCTTCCCCAGGGAGCAGAGTGCGCCGCGCCGTCTTGCCGACGAGGGCGAGGGTGGAATCCACGACAGCCAGTCTCGCCCGGAAATTCGGGGGAAAGGTCCTTTCCCTCAGCATACTGTCCTTGATGATGTCACCTGGATAGATGGTGACGGACGGGACGGGCAGCACCAGTTGCTCCGCCAGCCCTGACTGCGTGCCGACCACAAGCATCGCGAGAGCTGCCAGCAGTTTTCTCGTCGGTTGTTTTTTAAGCACGTTCATCATCAATCACTCCGCTCGGCTAGCGGATGCCCTTCGACACCGTTCCGGCCATGTCATCAGCAGCCTGGATGACCTTCGAGTTCATTTCGTAGGCTCGCTGTGCGGAAATCAGATTGGTGATCTCCTTCACCGGATCCACGTTGGATCCCTCGAGATAGCCCTGGTGGAGTGCACCGAAGCCCGCATCCGAAGGGGCGCCGACGACAGGCGCGCCCGAGGCAGGCGTTTCACGGTAGAAGTTGTTGCCGAGCGGCTCCAGGCCGGAATCGTTGGCGAAATTCGCGAGCTGGAGCTGGCCCAGGTTCTGGGGCAGAGCCTCGCCATCGACCTTCGCGAAGACCTCGCCGGACTGATTGATGCTGATGTCGATCGTATTCGGCGGAATGATGATGGCCGGCTCGAGAGCATAGCCGTCGATCGTCACGAGCTGGCCGTCGCCGTTCTTGTTGAACGATCCCGCACGGGTATAGATCGTCTCGCCGTTCGGGCTGGTCACCTGAAACCAGCCCCTGCCGTTGATCGCGAGATCCAGCTGGTTGGTGGTGTTCGTTAGAGAACCCTGGCGGTGCAGGTTACGGATTGCCGCGGAGCGAACGCCGAGGCCGAGCATGGCGCCTTCCGGGACCGGGTTTTCGCCCGCCTGGTTCGGCACACCCTGCAGGCGCTCGGCTTGATAGAGAAGATCCGTGAACTCGGCTCTCGCCCCCTTGAACGCGGTGGTATTCACGTTCGAGATGTTGTTCGCGATGACTTCGACGTTCAGCTGTTGGGCATTCATGCCGGTGGCAGCGATAGCAAGCGCTCTCATAGCCGTCTCCTTAAATAGCCATACGCGAGATTTCGAGGTAGGCGGCCACGACCTTGTCCCTGATCGCAATGGCCGTCTGGAGGGTCTGCTCGGCGGCCATGACGGCCTCGACGACCTGCTGCACCGAGGCTTTGCCCTGGATGCCGGAAATGGCAGCGGCTTCGCCTGCCTTCAGGGTTTCGGTCGCCTTCGCCGCAACCTGGAGCATCATGTCGCCGAAATCAGCGCTCTGGCCCGCCTGAGCCACCGGCGCTGCCTTCTGCAGGCTCGTTACCTGCGAGGACGCCGCCGCCTCTCCGGCACGCTCCACAAACGCCGAAATCGATGAAATCGCGTCAATCATTGTCATGCCCTCAACAGGTCGATCAGTCCCGAGATCATGGAGCGGGCCTGCTTCATCATCTGCAGATTGGCCTCGTAGGAGCGGTTAGCCTCACGCATGTCGGCCATCTCGATCAGCATGTTGACGTTGGGCATCTTCACGAAGCCGTTCTCGTCTGCCGCCGGGTTGCCTGGGTCGTATTCCATCTTGAACGGCGCCTGATCGACGCCGACCTCCTTGACCTGCACGGACGCTGCGCCGAGGGCTCTGTCGAGCTCGCTGCGGAAGGTGATGGTCTTGCGGGCGTAGGGATCGGACCCTGCCGTCTTGCCAGTCGACTGGGCGTTCGCGATATTCTCGGAGATCACGCGAAGACGGGTCGACTGCGCCTCGAGGCCCGCGCCGGCCAGCCGGGAGGATGCCTGCAGAGGATCGATCATTGTCCACCCTTCGCGCTTGCCAGGACCATCCTGTGGAAGGCCCTCACGATGCTCGTATTGAGGCTGTGCTCACGGTTGATGGCGCCGGCCTTCACCATTTCCTGCTCGATGCTGACGGAATTTCCCGAATGCATCGTGTCCCAGCTGTCGGTCGCCTTAACCTTGGTCGGGCGAACGTGCGGCGCATCGGTCGCGAGGTGCCCGCTACTCGTCGCCGCCATGGCGAGCTGGGTCTTGTTGAGGACGCTCGTGAACGGTTCGACGTCCAGTGCTTTGAAGCCAGGAGTGTTGGCGTTCGAGATGTTGCCTGCAACGGTCGCCTGACGGACGGCAAGCCATTGGGCCTGCCGCGAGGCCAGATCGAAAAGATAGACCGCTCCCACGGAATCCTCCAACGTCGATAACTTCCGCCCCCTGCCTAAGCCTGCAATCTTGCCCGAAGCTGGCGCGGGCACCTGAGGGCTTGCGGAGGAAGAAGACTTGCAACCCCTTGTTGCAGCCTATCGCGTTGCTCCATCGGGAGCCGGGATCTTCAGCGGATGCGGTCGGTCGAGGATGCGTCCTGAACGAAGGGGGGACGTGGTCGGAATGCGAGTGGCGCTTTCTGCGATCCGCCACCATGTTCTGGGGTGGCATGTACCAGCGCGACATGATTTGCCGCGCCGGTCGGTCTTCAAGGGCCGGTGAAGGAACAGCCTCGTCAGGCGGCCCGGACGCCGGACAGGAAGGAATTCACCTCCCGCCCGAGACTCTCGGCATACCGGGCCAGCTCCTGTGCGGCCCCCAGCACCTGAGCCGCGGCTGCGCCGGTTTCCCCTGCTCCGTGCTTTACATTGTCGATGCTGCCGGTCACCTGCTCGGTGCCGCGGGCGGCCTCCTGGACATTGCGGGAGATCTCACTCGTCGTAGCCCCCTGCTCCTCCATCGCGGCGGCAATCCCGGTGGAAATCGCCGACAGTTCGTCGATGATCTTCTGGATGCCCTGAATGGCGCCGACGGCCTCGGTGGTGGCTCCCTGGATCTGGGTGATCTGCGCCCCGATCTCCTCGGTGGCCTTGGCGGTCTGGCTGGCGAGGTTCTTCACCTCCGATGCGACGACCGCGAAGCCCCGGCCGGCCTCCCCTGCCCTGGCCGCCTCGATGGTGGCATTCAGGGCGAGCAGGTTCGTCTGTGAGGCAAGGCCATTGATCAGGGTCACCACGTCGCCTATGCGCTCCGCACCGGCAGCCAGCGCCTGAACGATCCCGTTCGTGCGGTCGGCATTCTCGACTGCCTGGCTGGAGATACGGGTCGACATCGTGACCTGCTGAGCGATCTCCCGGATGGAGATTGCCATTTCCTCGGTCGCTGCCGCCACCGTCTGGACATTGGCCGAAGTCTGCTCCGCTGCGGCCGCGACTGCCACGGATTCCTGGTTCGTCTGGTTGGCGGTGCTCGTCATGCTCTGAGCGGTCGCCTCCATCTCCGAAGCGGCGGATGCCAGACCCTGCGTCAGCGCAGAGACATTGCTCTCGAAGAGGCGGGTCAGCTCATCGAGCTTCGATGCGCGGCGCATCGTCGCTTCGCTTTCGGCTTCCTGTTCAGAGGCCAGGCGCTGGCGCTCGAGGGTGTTGTGGCGGAAGACCTCGACCGCCCGCGCCATGACGCCGATCTCGTTCTTCCACGACACATACGGAACCTCGCTGGCAGTGTCGCCATCGGCGAGGCTCTTCATCGCGGTCGCCAGTTTGGGGATGGGCCGGAACAGCATGCGGGCCGAAAGAACGGCAGCCAGACCGACGGCCAGGACGACAAAGAGGGAGGCGATCCCCATCCGCCACATCAGACGGTTGGCCGAAGCTGCAAGCTCCGTCGTCTCGACACCGCTACCGAGCACTCCGAGGATCTGTCCGCTCTGCCCGAAAACTGGAAGATTGATCAGCAGATAGTTCTTGCCCAGCACGGCGGCCTGCCCGACATAGGTCTGGCCGGACGAGACGACCGGGAAGACGACGCCCTTGCGATCCATGGCCGTGCCGACGGCGCGCGAGCCGTCCGGGTTGCGCATGTTCGTGGCACGCCTGATGAAGTCGCCGGACGCCGGGTCCCGCACGAAGAGAGTTGCCGGAGCCTGCGTGGCCTCGGCGATCCGATCGACCAACTCGTCGCTGTAGAACACCGCGTCGTCGTTCACGATGATGCCGTTGATGGCGCCGGAACCATCCTTGCGGACCTTGAGGCTTTTGACGGCACCCTGGAGAATGCCTGTAAACGTCCTGACATTGGCCTGCTGCTGAGCCACTGCGTTGGTGTGAACGTCCGACCAGCTCTGGAGCGACACGACAGCGAAGAGCGCGGCGGCCGTCACGATCACGAAAGCAATCATGGCCGCAGTCGTCAGCGTGGAGAGTTTTCGATTTGTAATAAAGCTCACGGCATGTACTCAGGTTTCTCCCGAGTTATTGCTTGTGCAATTAGATTTAATAACAGGTGAAATCGAATAAAATTTTAGTATTCCTGCGAGAGTTCTTTTATTGAAAGATACGATATTTCATTAATATCTCTGCTTGCACAGCCGATACCCATTGGATGTCCTCCCTTCATGCAGGATCGGGGATGATCCGTCGCGCGATTCAATGAAAATTAATTCACATCATCCAACATCAATCCATGGGCAACCTTCCGTCCAATCAACCTGAATTTGGAGAGCTTAGGCTACTTGTGCCGTTCAATTGAGTTGGCTTAGGAGCCGGAGATTGAGCGCTGGAAGGCAGTCCGATGAGTCGCATGCTGCTATCGCGCAACGATATTCTCGCCGTTTATGACTCTCCGGGGAAAGAGACGCTGCAGCTCCTGACCGGCGGCACCGCCGTGTCGAAGAAGATTCATGGAGCCGAGCCAGCGCCGCAACCGAGCGATTCCGATCCAAGGTCCCGCTCCAATGCCGTCGATCAGGAACCGTGGGAGGGGGGCGCGCGCCAGTCCCCTGCGGCACAGGTCCAAGCAGCCCGCACTGCCATCGATCAGCGTCTGAAGCAGCCGACCAGCCCCGACACGCTGACGGGGCTCAGCAGCCGAAGCCAGTTTCAGAGCCGCGGCGGCACCGCGCTCGACGAGGCCCGCCGGGACGGCCGCATGATCGCGCTCTTCCTCATGGGGCTCGATCGCTTCAAGGATCTTAACAACACTCTCGGGCATCAGGCTGGCGATGCGGTTCTGATCGAGATCGCCCGGAACCTTCAATCTCTCATGGAAGGCAACGATCTTGCCGCCCGCTATGGAGGCGATGAATTCGCCCTCATGCTGACGGGGCTGTCGTCAGAGAGCGATGTGGGCTCCGTCGCCGGCAAGATGCTTGAAATCGCGGCGGCGTCGATCAGGCACCAGACCTCGAAGCTGCGTTCCTCCGCGAGTCTCGGAGTGGCCCTCTTCCCGGAGCACGGTTCCGACATCGACGAACTGATCCAGAGCGCCGACATCGCCCTGAACCGCGCGAAGGCCGAAGGTCGGGGACGTGCGCAACTCTTTGCGCCGCAGATGCGGACTGCTCTGATGGAGCGCCTGCAACAGCTGTCGGCGTTCCAGAATGCCGTCGAGGTCGGGCAGGTCCTCCCTTATTACCAGCCCCAGATGCGGCTGTCGGATCGGCGCTCCTACGGATTTGAGGCTCTCGCACGCTGGGCCCTGCCCAACGGGGACATTCTGTACCCGGCGCATTTCAAGGCTGCGCTCGAGGATGCGGACGCGGCAATCCTCCTCGGTGAGCACATGTTGCAAAGGGTCAGCGATGACCTCAGGCGGTGGCGTGCGTCGGACATGCCGGTCTGCAAGATGTCGATCAACGTGACAGCTCCCGAATTGAAGCGCGGAGACTATGCCGAGAAAGTCGCGAGGATCTTCTCCGAGAAGGAGCTGCCCCCCTCGCAGCTGACGGTGGAAATCACAGAATCCGTTCTTCTCGACGACAAGGCCACGCAGATTTCCGAGACCTTGTCGGAGTTGAGGAGGCTCGGCGTCTCGATCTCCCTCGACGATTTCGGCACCGGCTTCGCATCGCTGACGCATCTGAAAAGCTATGCCGTCGATCAGATCAAGATCGACCGCTCCTTCGTGGCGGACCTCGCCTCGAATTCGGACGACTGGGCCATCGTGCGGGCGACCCTAGGTTTGGCGAAGAGCCTTGGGATGCGGACTGTGGCGGAAGGGCTCGAAAACTGGACTCAGCTCAAGTGCCTTCAGACACTCGGCTGCGACTACGGCCAAGGCTTTTTCTTCAGCCCGGCCGTTCCCGCTGACGAGGCGGAAGCCTATTTCCGCCTCCACCGTGCTTACAAGAAGGCCAAGCTCCACCAGTTCGTTCTTCCGGGACCGCCCAACCAGGGCTGAAGCCATGCCGGGCTCGATCCGGCATGGCGTCCCGGCGCCGGAATGATGCCGCCCCTATGCGGCGCGCGCGGCGGCAAGGAAGCGGTCGATATCCTCCTTCAGGCGGAGCAACTGCTGATCCAGCGTCTGCTTCGCGGAGAACACGTGCTGCGACGCCGTCGCCGCAGATGCCGCCGATCCGTTCAAGGTTTCAATACGCTGCACGACGGTTTGGGTGTGACCCGTCGTCTGCTGAACATTCATCGCGATCTCCGAGGTGACGGCGGCCTGCTCCTCGACGGCAGTCGCGATGGCCGTAGCGATTCCGCTGAGCTCTTCGATGATGCGTGCGATCTCGTCGATCTCGAGAGCATTCTTCTGAGTTGCGTCCTGAATGGCGCCGATGCGCGAGCCGATCTCGGTCGTCGCCTTGGCGGTTTGGGTCGCCAGGGACTTCACCTCCTGCGCCACGACCGCAAACCCTTTTCCCGCCTCCCCTGCATGGGCGGCCTCGATGGTCGCGTTGAGGGCGAGAAGGTTCGTTTGGGCAGCAATCTGGCCGATCAGCTCGATCACGTCCCCGATCTGCTTTGCCTGCTCGGCCAGACCGACAACGGATCCGCGGGTGCGCAGCGCATTCTCCAGAGCCCGGCGCGCGACATCCGCCGAGCGGCTCGCCTGCTGGCCGATCTCCCGAACGGAGGCGGCCAGCTGCTCCGTGGCCGCGGCACCCGATTGCATGTTGAGGGCCGTCTGTTCGGCGGTGCTCGCCACCTCGCTCGCCAGGGTGCTTGCCGCGCTGGTGGCGGCGTCCAGGCTCACAGCGCTCTCCGACAAGGCCCCGCTCGCCTCTCCCGATATGGTGAGGCTCGCCTCGACAGCCTCGGAGAACGACGCGATCGCTCCGGCCAGCGCCCGCCCGCGCGCCTGGCGCTCATCGACCAGAGCATCCTGGTAGACCGATATTGCAAAGTCCATGTCGAGCATCACGGCCTTGTTCATCGCGGCGATCTTCCGGGCCAGGACAGCGCCAGAGAAACGATGCTTCGTGGACAGGATGCCGACGAGCTCGTTCATGATGAAGGCGTAGCCGCCGATATACCAGCGCGGCTCCAGCCCGATCTTGTGGTGCACGAGGCCGATGCGGCGGATGCTCGCCACGTAGTCGGCATCGAACCGGCCGCTGAACAGTCTTTCCCAGTGACGGGCCTGAGCGGGGATGAGACGCCCCTGCTGCGCTCCGATGAGGGCGGAAAGATGCGGAACTTCGCGCACGTGGCTGTAGAAGCGCTCCAGAACCCCCTGCAGCGATCCCGCAATATTTTTCCATACTGCCTGGAGCTCCAAGCAGGTGGCATCGTCGATCCCAAAAAACCGGAGCCGGTCCGGAAGCGAAGTATCTTCCTGCATGGCACCCCCATGATCTGTCTGTGATTGGCGGAGAGCTCTAGGTCATGGGAGTTAACTTAAACTTGCCTCTTGCCGCTACGTCATCTGAACAAGCGGAACTTTCTGCTGATCGCGCTCACAGGAGAGGACTCAGCATGCGTGCGATGTTCTCGACCGTTTTCGAGGCGAGCGACCGCCGCCTCCAAGTCTCCGGATCGACGGTGTCGCTTGCAGCGAAGTAGCGCTCCTGCTCCTCACGCAGATGCGCGTTGAACTCCCGGTCGAACAGGACAAGGCTCACTTCCGAGTTGAGGGTGAAGGAGCGCATGTCGATATTGCTGGAGCCGATGAGGGAAACTCTGTTGTCGATGGTGAGGTGCTTCGCGTGGAGCAGCTTGTCCCGATAAAGATGAATCCTGACGCCCGCCTCCAGCAGTTCCGCATAATAGGATTTCTGAGCCAGGCTCACCAGGATCTGGTCGACGGGACGGGACAAAACGAGATGTACGTCCACACCGCGCAGGACAGCGGTTTCGAGGGCATGGAGCAGCGCCTCGTTGGGAATGAAGTAGGGCGTTGTGATGACGACCCTCCTGCGGGCGCCGTGGACGAGAGCCTCCACCAGACGCTCGACGCCCGCCTCAGGATAATCGGGGCCGCTGGGCAGGACCTGGGCCACGATGGTGCCGGTGGAGCGTGGTTCGGGGAAAAGCGCCATCGCATCGAGCACCTCCTCCGTTTCGAGGAACCAGTCGGCGACGAATACGGCTTGAAGCTCCAGGACGATTGGGCCCGTTACCCGCACGACCAGCTCCTGGTTCGTGACGCGAGGGTTGAAATCCGCATTGACGATGTTCTGCGACCCGGCATACCCGATTTCGCCGTCGATCACGGCGATCTTCCGATGGTTGCGGAGGTCCGCTCGCGCCGAGCGCCTCCGGAGCAGGTTGACCGGCAGGACCAGGTGCACCGCCACGCCACTGGCCTCGAGAGCCGCGATCACGCGGGGAGCCCAGGCGCGAGAGCCGAGGGCATCGATGAGAACCCGGCACGCAACCCCGCGATCGACGGCGCGCACGAGGGCCTCGATCACCGCCCTCCCGGACCGGTCGTCGGCAAAGATGTAGAAGAGCAAGTGGACGTGCGACCGGGCCCGGTCGATATCGGCGACGATCCTGTCAATCGTCCCCGCATAGTCCGGCAGTAGTTCCGCCCTGTTGCCGCCGAGACTTGGAAACTGCCCGAGCTTCTCGATCAGGGTGGCGGCCTGGACCAGATTTCCGGGCAGGTCGGGGAGTTGCTGTGCCGTTACGTCCCGAATCTTGTTCCTGGCCGGTTTGAGCACCTGCGGCATGCGGGCGAACCTGTCCCGCCGCCACCTGGGATAGTTCGGACGTCCAATCAAGACGTACAGGAAGAGTGCTGGCCAGGGCAGAAAGAAGAAGAACAAGAGCCATCCCTTCGCGGCCTCGGGAGAGCGCCGGAAGGGGATGATGACGAGCATGAGGAGGCGGATTGCCCATTCTGAGACCAAGTACAGTAAAGGCCAGGAAAGGGCACTGATCAAACTCATCGCCAGCCGCTTAGATCAAAATCGAGAGCCGGCGTCCTAGCACCCGGCATCCGTGTCGCCAACACTCCGCCCGCTGAAGAGTGATGGGGTCAACAGATCAACGACAGAAGCGGCCCCGGCGGGCGAGCCTGCCGATCGGGATGGTCAGTTCGGGATAGTCTGCGCGCCCCCACAAGTTGATCCGCTGCATTGCGACTCGCGATACAATATCCACTCTCTGTCCAGAGAGCAGACACGGCTGGGGCTATGGGTTTAGAGATTCCCGATCACAAGTATTGGAGATCAGGATGCTTCAACCCACTGACAAGATCGGGGCCCTCACCCGTTTTTCGGTTGGCACGATCAACGGCCGGGACGCGATGATGGTCATTGAACTCGCCACAACTCCAGTTGAGTTCGCCCACGGCATCCGGCACCGCATGCCGGTTGCAATGACTCCTGCCCATGCCAGGGAACTTGGTCAGGCCCTGCTGCTGGCTGCGGAGGCCGCCCAGATGGGGGATAGTGTCACCGATGCGATGCATTGAGGACGATTCTTCCGCCCCGATGGGTTGGAGTTGGGCTCAGCCGGCACCACCGAGGACCAGAGAAGCCTGACGAAGGCGAATTCAATTCCAAGGCAACCATCTGGCATTCACACCCCGCGATAGCATTCACAGCAAACCAACCACCTGAACTTTTATGGCTCACTAAGCCTAATTTATCGCAGAATGCAGTCCCGGGACGACTCAACGGCTCTTCGAGCCCAGGGACCCTGGTGTCAGATCGAACAAGTTAACCCCCGAAGGCAAAAGTGTCGGCTAGGCCTCGGCGGACTGCCGCGGAGCCGCTCGTCTCATCAAGTCTCGACAGGGAGCGCAGATTTTCCATTGGCCCTGCCATCCTCGTCACACGGTCGTCTTGGATCGGCCTCGACCGTGCCAGAGATCTTGTGAGGTGCCTTAAACCGTCTGATAAAGTGTCCGATATTGCGCGAAGTGTCTATTATCTCTCTCCGCACGGGCTTCGGCTAGCGTCGCCGAGTGGGCTTGGTCCGGTGAAATCTGGCCGGTCGCAATCCCTGCGTTCAGGTTCGCGAGCGCGCCTGGGCTCCTGGCAGGAAACACATGATCGACACTCAGATCCACCTTCTCCGACATTCCACCGATGTTGGAGCAGATAAGCGGTCGCCCGGCTAGGCGCGCCTCCTGGATGACTACCGGTGAGTTCTCCCACCATACCGATGGAACCACGATGAAATCGCAGGACGACATCAGGTCGAGGACATCCTCGCCACGGTATCCGCTCATGGGAGCGACGACGTCTCGGACCTCCTTTCGGACCTCCTTGAAGCGATTGCGTCCGCTGGTGGAAATCCGTTGCGGTGTAATGCCTGTTCTCGCCGTGGATCCGAATTGTGATCTGCCGTAGAGCGTGGTCCGGCAGGAGCGCCGCCGCTTCAAGGAGGACCTCGCCCTCCTTGAACGGAGTGATCTGATCGAAAAATCCGAATGGAACCGTCTGCCGTATCCCATCGACGCCCAATGCCGGCAGCGCGCCCAAATACCGGCGCCCGTACGTAAGTACGGCTTCGGACAACCTGCTCGGGTGAGGCGTCCTTGAGGACGCGTTGACGTCTCCTGTTGTAGGCTTGGTTGAAGCCCTTGAGCAGGATCTCGAGCTTGCGATAACTGTCGATCGTGATGCCCAGCACCTCGCGCTGCACCCAACCATTGAAGCGCTCAGCCAGTCCATTAGTTTGCGGCATAAAAGGCTTGGTCCTGCGTTGCACCACCTTCAGCTTGCGGCAGGCCTCTGCAAAGCCGTCGGCGGTGAAGCACGAGCCGCGGTCGGTGAGCACATGCGTGATCTTGAAGGGGCAGTGCATCGTCCTTGACGGCCAGATGGACCCAGCGCGAGCAGCGGTCGATACCCACATACAGATAGCGCTGGGATCCGGTTGACGTCCCAACTTTCCGCTCCCTTTGGCAGAATGGGCCCCTATCGCGGAACGATCCTGCCCGACATGGTTCGCTTCCAAGGGCTTGCCTTTCCAAATGGCATTGGCCTCTTGGACACTTCAGCGCCAATGAACCGGATCTTCTGCCGCTTGGCGTGTGCAGCACGGCGATGATCATCCCGGGTCTTTTCTGTCGCGCACGCCTCATGCGCAGGTCCCAGGTTTTCCAAGTCATCCGCACCTCCCAGTTCAAGTGCACGGATGTGTTCTGCAATCCAACGCTCGCGTGCGCCATCAATCATGCGATCACACAGCATGCATACCCCGCCCGTCCTCTCCCACACCTTGAGCCGCCGGTGCGGCGTGAGCTTCCGACGCGCTGTTGTGCCCATGTCGTGAATCTCTGCGTACGGCATGAGACGTCACCATCACCGATCAGAGGGTGAGGAGGGACCATCCTGCGCGCTGCCGCGATCCTCGTTCAGCACCGCAACAATCCGGCGGAACAAGCGCTCGCATTCATTCCGCAGGCTTTCACAAGCAACGATCAGCCGCGCTAGTTCCTTTTCTCGATTCTGATCAATGGAAACGAGGCGCACCTGTAAACCCAGCGAGGCAACAGTCGGCACGCCTGCACTGTCGGAGGCGTGTGAGGAGGACCCTTGTGCCTCAAAGCCGCGTTCACGAGACGTACCGGTCATTGGACTTGCTCCCTGTAATGATCGCGGGAAGGCGCCCTTACGGAACACGCATAAGTACTTTCTATCTCCTGCAAAGACCTCCACACGTGCGAGCGACGGCTATGCCGCTTGCTCCAGATTGCGATCAGAGAGACCTGCTCGGTCTTGCGGAGCGTGTAGATCTTGGCCCAGAAAGACCGAGTTTCAAAAGCTTTAACTGCAGGGCAGGATTTACTCCGATACAGTGGGTTCTGCATGGTAGAAGCCACTGCGAATGGAAGAGGATGGCAAGTCATGTGTCTAACCCTCAACAGGATCTATATACATAAAATACATTTTTTACCTCGATTTGTCAAGAAAAATGTATATGGTGAACATTTTTGCATTCAGCAATCCCACCGATGACTGTGCGTCTGACACCCCGCCTCTGTCGGGCGGCTCGAGCCCTTGCCGGTATGGAGCAGAATGATCTCGCCTCTGCATCGGATGTCGCACGATCCACGATCGGAGCCTTTGAGGTTAAAGACGAAACGGCTCGCCTCTCGCAACGGATCAATCGGATGTTGATCGAGGCGTTCGAGCGAGCGGGCCTCCAGTTCATCCCCGAGAACGGGGGAGGCCCAGGAGTTCGCTTCCGCGACCCGATCGGTAACCGAGAGCAGTCTGATCAGATCTGACGACAGGAGAGGAACAGGAGGAGCCGCGACATCCGCTCGTCTCACAGACCTACAGGGCCATGGCTCTCATGGCGCCCCTCCTCAAGGAACTTGGCGTGCCCTCGGTTTCTGGGCTCTTCCGAATTCATCGTTTGGACTGACGTGCACCAGCCGGCTTCCTCATTCCCGCCGTTCAAACACCCCTGAAGTGACGTGGATCGAGCGGTGGTCCGGACACGAGGGAGGATGCGTTGCATCCGTGTCTAGCCCGTCCAAGTCCTCCACCCCCGCCTCCTCAGATAGCTGCCCTCCACGCCCCCGACCTCCACGTCCTTCCCCGGATTTCGGATCCCTCATTGCTCAGCGCCCGCTCATCGCCAGTGAAAGTGAGGACGAGTACGACGACCTTCTGTTCAAATTGACGAGCACCGGGGCCCTGGCCGATGTCATCACGGCCGTCCGGGCGCCTCCGCGCCAATGTGCCCGATCGTCTCCCACGTGGCCTGCGCGGCGCGGTCGTGATCATTATGGGTTACGCAAAGCGTCGTGCACCAGTGCCATGGTGGCGAGACCATCGGCACTGATATCTTGCCACCACTCAAAGGAACACGCAGCGCAGCACGGGTTTCGCTTCAGTTTAGATACGGCTGCCGAATTCGCGTTGGTGCGGCCGAGGCGAGTACCAAGCTTCCGCCATGAACAGCCAGCGCTCCGATGGATCCTCCTGGCGACTTATCGGCATTCCCGCGAAACCACGCACCGCATCCGGAGATGCACCTGTCCCGTCGTATCGAGGACCGAGAGAAATGTTGTCGGGCTTCGCCGCCATGATGAAGTCGTTCTCGTGCAGCCCTTTGATTTTCTTGGTCTTGAGCGAGATCGTGGCATAACCCCAACCAAAGCGGAAGTCGAGGTGATGCCCCTCGGCCTCCGCAAGATCGGCGGCTTTGCGCACGAACGCGAAGGCGGCAGCGAAGGTCTTGAACGCGTAGGTCCGCTCAATCTGGCGGGCGTCATCATGAACCGACCACTCCGGCACCTGCTTTCGCACGATCTCAACCTTCTCGGGTGACAGCGGTGGAATGCCCCCGCGGCAGGGGGGTGCAGGTCTTCGCGGCGAGTACTGGAGTCATCGCATCCTCCAGTCCACCCGCGACCAAAGCGGCAGATCCTGATCCAGCTCACCGTCCTCTCAAGTGTGCTCGATCCAAAGGCCAGGAGAGGCATCTTACACCTCTTGCTGGCACGCGTCGTCATCTGCACCAGCTGCGCCGCACGCCATCCCAGCGCCGTGTCAGACCCCCGGCGATCAGGACCTCCCCGGCCGATTGCCCGTGATAGGAGATGACACAGAGCTTGCACCCATAGACACTCTGATCCCGACCACCCGAAGCGATCACCTCGAAGGGACGAGCGTTCATCGGCCCCAGCAGCCGGAGCTTGGCTCTTTGCACAAGCGCCAGCTCAGAGGACCATCGTGGACTGGAGATCTCAGGGGTATCGATAGCGGCGAGCCTGATTGTCATTCCGTCAGGATAGAGGGTGTCGCCGTCGACGACACAGTTCCGTTTGAATGATGAACCACAGACGCGAAAATCCACGGAGGCGGAGCGGGCGTTTGGACGAAACCCAACGCTCGGTAGGAAGGGGAACACCAAAACTCATGCAATTGCGCCACCGGCAGGCGCCGTCAGTACCAAGCGGGCACGTGGTAGCCGTGTCCTTGAAACCTGCATTCTCGAGGAAAGGCCCAGGCGCTCCGGCATAGCGATCACGGTGCCGGGCCTCTGGTCATGCCGGCTCATGGGCCAGATACCGTCCCTTCGATGATTCTCGGTTGCGGGCTTGCTTCACAGCCCTTCATGCGAGCACGCCAAGTCCGCCCGTGCCGACGCCACACGCGAACAGCACCGCACAAGCCCGAGCAACTTGAGGAGATCATCCCGTTTGTATGAGGCATCCGAGATGAACGCGGTTGCCGCGATCACCGGGAAGAGCACAGCCCCGATGAACAGCCCGTTGGAGCCACATCGCGCGGGACGCCGCCATCGGTGTCTGCGGAAGCCAGCAGATCACCGGCGACGATCGATCCCATCGGGTCTCACGATCACAGCGGCGCGGCCGTTGCGGCTATTCATGCAATCTGCCCCTCTGACGCCCTGGCAAAGGCGTCAGGCCCGCGAGGGATAACATCGCGTGGGAGCCCTGATGGCCTCCCGTCTCCATCCCTCTGGATCAGGAGGCATTCTCCCTGATTTCGGGCGCAGACGGGTTCTCAGAAATGAGAGCCCGTTCGCAGCCTCCTTGGTAGCATGGTCAGTTCGCCTGCAGCCGCTTGAATCGTACGAGGCCCGCGAGGAGCGACATGACCATTTTGCGCCGTTCTTCCCGCGCCTTCGCCTCTTCCTTCGTGCTGGCCTCCTGCTTGTAGACGAACCCATACGCCCGCCGCTGACCCTCTTGTGCCCGCATTAGCGCATTGGCATCCCGTTCGGCCATCGTGAGCAGCTTCCTCGTGACGGAGACACGGCCCTGGCTGCCATCGGTCGCAAGGCCCCTGATAGTCCGGGGCTCTTCGCCGCGGAGGAAGCGATAGGCGTTCTCTCGCACGGCAGAGATATGAATCCATGCCAGCCTTTGCTGTTCGATGAGCACGCTGCGCTGACGGGCGACAGAGGCCCTAATTAGCAGCCTCCTCCCCACCCCGCCATGAACCGATGGATTTCCCGTTCGCGCCCGCCTGACCACGGGCCCAGCCCAACGCGTCAGCTGTCCACTTGATCCTCGCACGGAACACCTTGAAGGCCCTGGCGATCGCAGTCAGTGCGACTCCGCTCCAATACTGCCTTTCAATCGCGTCCCGTACCTCTGCCGCCAATGCGACATGGGTCATCCTTTCCGGCCTCCGCCCTGGGCGAGAGACACCAGCTGCCGATCCGTTTACGTCAACCTGAATGACGCTGCGCCCAGAAAGCAAGCGCATCCAAGCAAGGTGGCGTGCGCAACGAGACCGGGCTCCGACAAAGCACCCGTCCGCCACACGCCGCTGGTGGGTTCAGTCAATCTCCCCCAAAATATGGCGCGAGCGCCTCAGCATCGCGTTCACCGCCTTGCGCCGTTCAATCATCTCCCGCGTCGACAGCCCATGCGTCAGGGCATTGCGATTGCCCTGGGGTGCTCCCGTCCCGGATGCCCCACCGTGCATCCGGCAGCGCCGCTTGCCCCTCACCGCGGGGGCCTGACACGACATGCCAGACCGGGTCCTGGCACCGCACCGCAGGCTGCTCCGCATCGGCCCCGTGTTGCGCACATGATCAGCCACGACGGACGATCCTCTCGTCCGACGGCCCAGGCGACCGCCTGATTCGCTCGTCCTGAGATACGGACACCGCGGAGCCCCTGATCCTCTCGTCTTTGACGACACCGGCTGATCCGTCGATAGCGCCGATCTCATCGCGGTGATGCTCGTGGAGGGGGGCAGGCGCATCGACATCAGTCGTTGCTTGCCCCACCTGCGCATCCATCCGGACCACGGCCTGCCCACCAGGCTGCACGGTCAGGAAATTGCCGGCTGTGACGTGGGCCAGGCCCCGCCCGCGGCGGCGATCGTAGGCCTCCTGCAGTTGCAGGTAATTCCTCAGCAGCCTCTCCGCATGCCGCAGGTTCATGTCCCGGACATGCGGCAACTGCCCCACATCCATTGCCTGCTTCAAGCAATCCATGGCGGCAAAATGCGCGGTGACAATCCCTGCACCCAGCAGGCCGTCACTGGAATCCTTCGGCTGCAGTTCTGTCAAAGCCGCAAGGGCGGCATCCGCCAGCGATGCCTGATCGGCCGGATGCCTCTTTTGCGAAGCCGGGAGGGCGTCAATGATCTGGCGGATCAGGACCTCTTGCAGCGCAACATCACTGGTCCCGGTCGCGGCTTTGAAGCGGACGCCGACCGGCAGCTCGTCGCCCCATGGGCTGGTCGATGGCAGAGTAGTCATGGAGTATCTCCGTTTCGAATCCATACCCAAAACTACCGCCCTTTCCAAATAGAGCGCCACCACCCAAAAAATCTTTTATGATTTTTTATTGTGCATCAATTGTCGCACCATTAAGTGTTCATAGACACAGCCGTTCAATTCCAGCTTATTGCAGCCCTACATCATGATCTATGACTTTACTGTGTATGGGGTTGTATTTAATGTTTCTCACTGTATCCCCCTTCTGCCACTCCCGCAGCCCTGTGAAACGGAGCACGAGGGTGCTTTCCAGGCCAACTCTGCTTCAGGGGGTTGCATCTGCAACCCCCCTGCACCTCAAAGGAGCATTATGAGCCCATCAGGTGCATTAGCTGATGGTGGTGAAGGCGCTGCACAGTGTGGTGGATGTTTGGCTCTCGAGCGGAGATCCCTATCGCCCCGCCCGCAGCAGAACCGCAATCCCGTCATGGTCGCCGGTCGTGAACTTCGGGTCGCCGATCAGGGCGTTGTCCAGGTTCACGAAACGCGCCACCTTGTAGCCGGTCGTCCGGTCGAGGCTCTGGGTGAAGCTGTCCCGCGCCTGGTTGAAGGAGGCGTAGCGATGGCGCACCGCCCGGAACGGCGCCACGTCCTCGCGGCTGAAGGCGGCGGTGAAGACATAGGCGTCGCCCATCCTATGGGGGCCGAAGATCCGTCCGTGGTTGTTGTCGAGCTCGAACACGTTGTTGGAGAAGGCGTCGTCCCGGCCCTGGGGAAGCTGGGCATAGAGCCTTCCGCCGATTGAGCCCTGGTAGCCGGTGGAATGCCCGAACCGGACCGGGTACCCCGCCTTCGCGGCCGCTGCGGTGAGGCGGGCCTTGGCGTCCTCCGCGCTCGTCGCGCCCTCGTCGAGGATGATCACGTTGATGGGCTCGCGCAGGTTCTTGCCCTCGAAGATCTCTCCGAGCCAGTCCGACGGCACCCCTTGCGCGGTCAGCATCCACTTGCCGATCTCCGGAAGGCCTTGGGGCGCGGCGATATCGGCGGCGGCCGTGCCCGTCCCTGGCGTCCCGGCCGCCTGCTGGGCTCGAGCGGCGGGGCTCGCGGCCGCGAGGGCCATCCCTATGAGAAGAGTGCGGCGCCGGATCGTCATGCGGGCCTCCCATGCGATGCCTGCCCATCGATACCACGAGGGGCCCCGTGCCGCCATGCAACCCCGTACGGGAATGTACGAACTGACAAGGCCCCTCCGCTTCTCCTAAAAGAACGGTCCCGCCGGATTAGGATGCCGTTCGACGTCGTATACGTTACGTCATCCTCTGCAGGGGAGTAGCTCAAGCGGTAGAGCGCCGGCCTCCAAAGCCGGAGGGTGCAAGTTCGACTCCTGCCTCCCCTGCCAATTCCGTCATGACCCGCACGCTTCAAGCTGAGCCGTCAGGTGATCGGCGGCGGCATCGCTGCTAAGGTCGCCTCCGGTTTCGAGAACCTGGAGGGCGGAGATGAAGACGATCCTGATCACGGGCGCCAGCCGCGGCATCGGCCGGTCGGCGGCCCTTCTGGCCGGCGAGAGAGGCTGGTCCGTGGGCGTGAACTACACCCAGAACAGATCGGCGGCGGACGAGGTGGTCGATCTCGTCACCCGCTCCGGCGGCCGGGCCGTCGCCATCCAGGGCGACGTGGCCGTCGAGGCCGACGTGGTCGCCATGTTCGACCAGGTGGAGCAGGCGCTCGGTCCGCTCGACGGGGTGGTGGCGAATGCAGGCATCGTGGGCCCGCCGCAGGCGCTGGCCGACATGAGCGGAGAGCGCATGCGCCGGATGTTCGAGGTGAACGTCCTCGGCGCCTATCTCTGCGCCCGCGAGGCGGCGCGGCGGCTCTCGAAGGGCCGCGGCGGCCGGGGCGGCTCCCTGGTGCTGGTCTCCTCCATCGCCGCGCGCTTCGGCTCGCCCTTCGAATATGTGGATTATGCCGGCTCGAAGGCCGCCGTCGACACCCTGGCCCTGGGCCTGTCCAAGGAGCTCGGCGCCGAGGGCGTGCGCGTGAACTCGGTTCGACCGGGCGTCACCGAAACGGACATCCACGCGAGCGGGGGCCAGCCCGACCGGGCCCAGCGCGTCGGGGCGACGACGCCCTTCGGACGCGCCGGACGGCCGGAGGAGATCGCCGAGGCCATCGTCTGGCTGCTCAGCGACGCGTCCTCCTATGTCAGCGGCGCCCTGCTCGACGTGTCCGGAGGGCGGTGATCCCGGTCAGCGGCAGGTGTCGTAGGGACCCATGTCGAAGTGGAAATGATCCCGGTGCGCCTCGTTGTAGTCGGGGCTCAGCACCACGTCGAAGAAGCGGCAGGCCCCGTCCCGCACCGCCCGGAGGAAGGCGGCTTCTCGCGGGTCGGAACCGCTCCAATCGTCGAGGAGCGTGATCTTCCGCCCGTCGGCCAGGACGAAGCCGGCGATGTCGATGGCGTTGGCCGTCGCATGCTCGCTTCGCCGCCCCGAGGCACGATGATTGATGTTGCGGCACGCATAGGTGCCGAAATGGATGACGCTCGCCACCTCCTGGCCCAGATGCTGCCGGGCCGCATCCTGCAGCACATGGGTTTCCAGGAGGGCCCAGGCGGCGGCGAGCGGACAGGTGGCCGTGAAGCTGCGGCTGAAGTCGACGGTCGAGTGCGCCACCTCGACCGCGTTGGCGAAGCCGCAGCCCTCGCCGAGCACCTGGTCCGGCACGGGGCTGAACCGCAGGGGAGAGTTCTCGATCACCGCGAGGCACTGGCCGGCCTTGTCCTCCAGGCGCGAGAGCTTCATGCGCGTCAGCCAGTTCGGCGCATCCGCGATACGCAGCGGCGCGAAGGGGTTGAAGCGGTCGGGAACGACGATGGTCCCCGTCCAGACGAGGCCCGACACGAGCGCCAAGCCGGCAAGGGCCGCGATCAGGAGCCGCCCGACGATCACCGGCAGCAATCTCGAACGGCGCGGCGGGCTGGGACGGTCCTCTGACATCTCCCTGTTCTAGGGCTCCGCGCCGGAACGTTCCACCCGCCGCCCCGAAGTGAGGTCGGTCACAGTCGCGGCACCGAGCCTGCGCTAGCCTCCGGCCCATCCATCGAAGGAGGTGGCCGATGAAGACGCTTCTCTCTCTTCGCATCGCGAGGGCGTTCGTGCTGAGCCTGCTCCCCGCCGCCGAACCGCAGCCGCTCCGGATCCCGGAGGAAGACGATCCGCTGCTCCCCCTCGGCGGCCTGTGGCGCTGACATCCCATTCCGGCGGGGCGCGAGATGCGGCCCCGCCCTCGCCGCGTCCGGTCAGTGAGCCTTGTCGGGCGTGGAGGCCGACATCCTGTCGACATAGGCGATGCCGATGGCGGAGAGGATGAAGACCGCGTGGATCACGGTCTGGAGGATGATGCCGGTTTCCGTGTAGTTGCTCTTGCCGGGGACGCCGACATGACCCGCCTCGATGAAAGTCCGCAGCAGGTGGATCGACGAAATGCCGATGATGGCCATGGCGAGCTTGATCTTGAGGACGCTCGCATTCACATGGCCCAGCCATTCGGGCTGGTCCGGATGCTCGTGCAGCCGCAGGCGCGACACGAAGGTCTCGTATCCGCCGACGATGACCATCATCAGAAGGTTCGAGATCATCACCACGTCGATCAGCCCGAGCACCACCAGCATGATCTGCTGCTCGGTGAATTCGGTCGCGTGCAGCACGAGGTGCCAGAGCTCTTTCAGGAACAGAAAAACGTAGACGCCCTGCGCCACGATGAGCCCGAGATAGAGCGGCAGTTGCAGCCAGCGGGAGCCGAAGATCAACGATGGAAGGGGCTTCAAGGCGGAAGCGCCGGACAGCGGCGGGAATTCGCGGTGATGCGACATGGTCGGTCAGGTCCGTGAGGAGGGAATCAGCCCAGCCGGAATCCTTGCGGTTCCGGCGAGCGCGGGAGAGATGACGAAGCTTGACCGTTTGCGCAAGTCTCAGGCTCCCTCGGCCCCTAACGCCCGCTGGTTTATCGCCTTCATCGGACCTTAGTCCCTCCTCTGCGCCGTCCTTGGTCCGTGGGCGCCTGTCAGGGGAGTGCTAAGCTTTTCCTCAGCTGGAGGGACCGACAATGAACGCCAACTGGAGCAAGCCCCAACCGATTGCGACGGCACCGAAGAACGATGGAGCGAACGGCACGATCCTGGTTCACTGCGCCTCGGGCGCCGGCTGGCAGACGAGCCGCTTCTTCGACGGCAAATGGGTGGACGCCGCCACCCTCATGCGCGAACTCGACCCAACCCATTGGCTCCCGGTCCCGGGCGGGATCGAAGAGGAAAGCCGGCCGCAGAACGCCGCGCCTCGGGCCGCGGACTACGACGGCTTCTTCCGGGCGTCTCTCGACCGTCTCAAGGCCGAAGGGCGCTACCGCGTCTTCGCCGGCCTCGAGCGCAGGGCCGGACACTTTCCCGCCGCTCAGTGGCACGGCCCCGCCGGGCCGCGCGAGGTCACCGTGTGGTGTTCCAACGACTATCTGGGCATGGGGCAACACCCCGACGTGGTGCGCGCCATGACGGAAACCGCACAGCGCATGGGCGCCGGCGCTGGCGGCACGCGCAACATTTCCGGCACGTCCCACCCCATGGTTGCGCTCGAAAGCGAGCTTGCGGACCTGCACGGCAAGGAGGCGGCCCTCGTCTTCACCTCGGGCTACGTCTCGAACCAGACCGGCATCTCCACCCTGGCCAAGCTCATCCCGAACTGCCTGATCCTGTCGGACGCGCTCAACCACAACTCGATGATCGAGGGCGTGCGCCAGTCCGGCTGCGACAAGCAGATCTTCCGCCACAACGATCTCGCCCACCTGGAGGAGTTGCTCAAGGCGGCCGGGGACCGGCCGAAGCTGATCGTGTTCGAGAGCGTGTACTCCATGGACGGGGACATCGCGCCGATCCACGCCATCTGCGATCTCGCCAAGCGCTACCACGCCATGACCTATCTCGACGAGGTCCATGCGGTCGGCATGTACGGCCCCCGGGGCGGCGGCATCGCCGAACGCGAGGGCGTCATGCACCGGGTCGACGTGATCGAGGGCACGCTCGCCAAGGCCTTCGGCGTCATGGGCGGATACATTGCGGCCTCCGCGACGATCGTCGATGCGGTAAGGAGCTTCGCGCCCGGCTTCATCTTCACCTCCGCCTTGCCGCCCGCCGTCGCGGCGGCGGCGACCGCCTCCGTCCGCCACCTCAAGGGCTCAGCCATCGAGCGGCAGCGCCAGCATCTCCAGGTCGCCAAGACCAAGGACGCCCTGTCGCTCGCCGGGCTTCCGCTCCTCGACACGCCGACGCATATCGTGCCCGTGATCGTGGGCAATGCGGAAGCCTGCAAGGCCGCGACCGACCGGCTTCTCGAAAAGCACGGGATCTACATCCAGCCGATCAACTATCCCACCGTGCCCCGCGGCACCGAGCGCCTGCGCATCACGCCCACACCGCTCCACACCGACGAGCAGATCGCGGCTCTGAGCGCGGCTCTCGTCGAAGTCTGGACGGCTCTGGGACTGCCGCTCTGGACCGGCTTCGCCGCCCCCAAGAGGAAGCAGTGCTCCAACGGGAAATCCGCCTGCACGGGCAATCTCTGCGGCAAGGTCCTGCACTGCGAGGAAGCGTTCCTCTGTGCGATCTCGGACGCCGAGGCCCTCGCGGCGGCGCGGGCGGACGCCCTGCTCTAGGAGCGCCCCTGAAGACGGGTATGGACGGACAAGCGTATCCTTTGTCCGTCCCCCCATTTCGGTGTAAGATCCCTGTCGGTCTCTGACGGAGGCAATGCAATGACAGTCGAACGCGCGATTCTTCTGACGGTGGGCGGGCTCATCATCGTCAGCATCCTGCTCGCCGTCTATGTGAACCTCAACTGGCTCTGGCTCACCGGCATTCTCGGCGCTCACCTGGTGCAGGCATCGTTTACGGGCATGTGCCCCGTCGTGATGATGCTCAAGCGGCTCGGATTGCCCAGCAAGCCAGGGTTCACCTGAGACATCGCGCTTTCCGGGTTCAGTGGCCGAGCACTTTCTCCAAAGCCTCTTCGAGGTTGCGGATTTCGATCGGCTTGGAAAGTGTCGGGCGTCCGGTGAAGTCGAGCCACGGCTTGTTGAACCAGTCGCACAGCTTGTCGAGGCCCGAGCGCCAGATCATGACGGGGGCGAAATCGGCAAGCTCGCGGAACTCCCGTTCGCCGAGATCCTGATTTGGTGAGGCAGATTGATCCAAGGATTCCATCGAGGGAAGCGGGGCCGTTCGCGCAGCACGGCACGCACATATAGAGGAAAAGATCGATCGCCCAAGGACCGTTTTCCGCCCGGCCGGGAGGAGCCGACGGCGCTTCGCCCGCAACCTACCGGTTGGACTGGCCCGGCGCGACGCTTCGGCACCGGTACCCGACGAAGCATTGGGGATTGTCGGCGGTCGGAGCCCAGGCCGTCTCGTATCCTTCGGTGACCGCGCAGAAGCCGCCACCGCTCACGAAGCGGTCATAGGTGTAGGGGCCGGTGTTCAGCACGATCGCGCCCTGGGATCGCACGAGACCGGCCGCTTGGGCACAACTCATGGCCGTGGTGTTCGGTCTCGTTTGAGACCAGGCCGGCGTGCCGAACAGGATCGCGAGGAGAATGACAGCCAGTCTCGACATGAGACACCTATCAGCAGTCGGGGAGACGCTATAGAGGCTGGAGCGCTTCCTCGGCCGGTCAAGGACGGCGCCCATCACGGAATCGTCAAGGCTGGCGCGCCGACGCAAGAAAAAGGCGGCTCGCGATGAGCCGCCTCGATCAGTCGCTTGTTCGGGACTTATCCGCCGTAGGGCGACACGCAGGCCTGCCGCGGCCCGTTATAGGGTTGATAGGAGTTGTCCGATACCCGGTAGGACTTCCAGCGCTGCTCGCACCATGCCACATGCGCCGCACTCAGGCGGACCGGAGCATAGATGGGGGGCGCTGCGACCGCGGGCTGGTTGGCAATGGCGCCGCCGATGATGGCACCGGCAACGAAAGCCGCCGGCGGGAACCACCAGCCATTGTAGTGGCGATAGCCACGGCGGTACTCCCTGAAGCCGCGATGGCCGTTGTAGTAGCCCCATCTGCCGCGATGCTCGAACCGCGGCCGCTCGAAGCGACGCTCGAAGCGCCGGCGCTCCAAGCGGCGCTCGAACCGATCCCGGTCGCCGTCACGGCGAAACTGGACCTGCTGGACAGCATCATCACCGCTCTTTCCAGAAATCGCTGGAAACGGTGCAGCATTCGCGCTCGACAGCGCGGATCCTGCGAAAGTAAAGGCGAGCGACAACGCACAAAGACCTGAAACAACTCTCTTCACGACTATCTCCACAGGCATCGATATGTCTTATGCCGGATACGAAATTGGCTCCTGGCCAGTGAACGCAAACTGAATGCTGACATTAAGCTTTCGTAAGGTTCAGCATGCGCGATCCCTGCCTATGGCTAGCCGGGAAAGCCGACTTGCTGTAATCGGGCCCGGAGGTCGTCGGGAGACAAGCATCGAGCCAGCTTCCCGCGCTAGAGTCCGGAACCGCCTCGTCCCGACCTGTTTCACCGAATCATTTTTCACCAATGAACTTAGACCCACCGACGCTTGGTTTCGTGTTCGTTCTGACGACGGCGGTCCTCGGAATCCTGCTTCTATTCGCCTGGCTCATCAACCGCACGATTACCGCCCTCGCCTGGTGGGGCAGCGCATTCGTCCTCGTCTTCTGCGGCATGGCTCTCGTGAGCCTGGACCAGAGACCCCCCGGCATGAGGGTGCTTCTCGTCGCCAACGGCTTCATGGCCCTGGCCTACGGCGCCCTCTATTCGGGATGCAGGGTGTTCAACGGCCGTTCGGGCGCGTTCCAGTCGCTCGTCGTCGGCCTCGTGGTCTGGCTGGTCGCGTTCCTGGCCATCCTGGACAATGCAGGGGCACGACTGCTCGTCATGTCCCTGATCGCAGGCACCTATGCCGGACTTTCGGCCTGGGAACTCTGGCGACACGGACCGCACCGCCTGACATCCCAGCTCGCAGCGGTCTTCCTCCTCGTCGGCCTGACCGTTTTCAATGCGTTCCGGGGCGTGCTCGGCGTGTCGGCGACCTCGGTGTTCTGGATCGACGTCTTTGCCAAACGCTGGTCGTCCGAGATGGCGCTCATCCTTGTCGTCTACATGCCGGCCCTGGCCTTCATCTTCCTGTCGATGGCCAAGGAGCGCATGGAGATTGCCTACAAGCATGCCGCCCTCGTCGATCCCCTGACCGGCATTCCCAACCGGCGCGCCTTCTTCGACAGGGCCGCGGGCCTGATCAGGGCGGCGGGCCAGAAACCCGTGAGCTGCCTGCTGTTCGACCTCGACCGGTTCAAGGGCCTGAACGACCATCATGGCCACGACATTGGGGATCAGACGCTGCGCATCTTCAGCCGAACGCTCAGCGAAAAGGTCCCCGGAAAGGCTTTCGGGCGTCTGGGAGGCGACGAGTTCGCGGCGGTTCTGCCTCTCGACAGGAATGAGGCTCGAGCCGTCGCGGAGGACATCAGGCAGTCATTCGCATCGGCCGCGGAAGCCGTTCTGGGACTGCCCATCCAGGCAACGGTCAGCGTCGGGTGCGCGACCGCGAATGCCAGCACGGTCGAGCACCTGCTCGGGGAAGCGGACGAAGCTCTCTACCGGGCGAAATCCGACGGCCGGAATGCCGTTGCGGCGATCGGCGGCAAACCTCCCAGATCCGGGTCGACGCGACGGCGCGACTGGGCAGCCTCCTGACCTTCCACCTCACCCCTCCGCTTCACGCGGCGCGCCGATGCGCGAGCGGTGCGGCGCGAAAAGGCAGGCCAGTCCCAGGATCACGCCCGATACGGTCGCGATCATCCCGGCCGCGCTGACCGCATCGTTGCCGCCGAGCCAGAGCGGCCCGTAGCCCGCCAGCACATAGCCCAGAACCGCCGACAGGGTCGCGAAGACCAGGCTCCAGGCCACCTGCACCTCCAGGCGGTTGGTCATGAGCCGCGCGGCGGCCGGCGGACAGATGAACATGGCGATCACGATGATCGATCCGACTGCGTCGAACGCCGCCACCGCCGCGACGGCGGCCGTCATCACCAACGCAAGGCTCAGAAGCCCGGTCCGGATGCCGAGGGTGGCGGCAAATCCCTCGTCGAAGGTCGAGAGCTTCAAAGGGCGCCAGAACAAGGCGGTCAGCACGGCGATGAGCAAGGTCACCGCCGCCATGCGTCCGAGTTCCGGCGGCAGATCGGCGAGCGCCTCCCGGTCGAGGAGCGAGCCCCAGCCCTCCGCCGACAGCCAGATCAGGCTTTCGAGGTTGCCGTAGAGCGCGTGCTCCACGTCGAGATGCACGGAACTGGTATCGCTCTGCTCCAGCAGCAGGACACCCGCCGCGAACAGGGACGTGAAGGTCACGCCCATGGCCGCTCCCGGCTCGACCCGGCCGAGCCGCCTGATCGCCTCGATCAGCACCACCGCCACGACGGCCGCGCCTGCGGCCCCGATCATCATCGGCCAGGTGGCGATCGTGCCGGTGATCAGGAAGGCGACGACGATCCCCGGCAGGGCGACATGGCTGATCGCATCGCCGATGAGAGCCTGCCGGCGCAGGATCATGAAATTGCCCGGTAAGGCGCAGGCGATGGCGGCGAGAACGCCGATCGCCAGGGGCGTCAGGCTCAACTGGACAAACTCGGCGCCCATCAGGCTGCCCCTCCCACGACCGAAGGGCTGCCGATGCGGCGGTCGATCTCCGCGATCTCGTCCCTCGTCAGCACCGTCTCGATGGGCGTCAGGCCGTCGTACCGGCCGGACACCGCGTCGTCCTGGTAGATCTGCCGTGCGATGTCCCACCGCCGCTCGTCGCGGAGCACCTTCGCGCTCTGCGCCCTGCCGGCCTCGGTCGGAACGCCGTCCCGGCGGATCAGTCCGGAGCGGCGCAGCACGGCGAGGGTCAGCGGATCGAAGATCGGCTCCCCATGGGCAAGGGAGAGCAGGCCCTGGCGGCGATGCACCAGCACCTGAAAGCGCCGGCGGCGGAGGAGAGCGGCCAGCACGCCCCGGACGGGCGCGACCAGGAGGGATGCGAGGAACAGCGCGAAGCAGACGAGCACGATGATCGGCCCCGTCGGCAGATGCGGCGCGGACGCGGAGAAGGCTGCGCCGACATAGCCGGAGGCGCCGCCGACAAGACCCGCAATGCCCACCAGCCGGTCGGTCCGGTCGGTCCAGAACCGCGCCGTCACCGACGGGATGATGAGCATGGCGACGACGAGGACGAGGCCGACGACCTTGAGCCCGACGACCGTGACGGCCATGACGAGAAGCATCATCGCGAGGTCGATGGTGCGGACGGAAACGCCCGAGGCGGCAGCGAATTCCGCATCGAAGGCCACCAGCGTCATCGGCCGCCGCAGCAGGACGATCGTGGCGATGGCGCCGGCGCCGCCGATGGCGATGATGACGGCGTCCTGAAACAGCATGCCGGCCGTCGAGCCGAGCAGGAAGCCCTCAAGACCCGCCTGTTTGCCGCGGGACATGGTCTGGATGACCGTCAGAAGCACGATGCCGAAGCCGAAGAAGACGGACAGGACCGCGCCGATGGCCGCGTCCTCGGCCAGACGGGTCCGGCGCGTGATCCACTCGACGATCAGGAGGCCGAGGCTCGCCGACAGCGCGGAGCCCAGCAGCAGACCGAGGAGATTGCGCCCGTCGCCGCCGAGGGCGACCATGACCATGAAGGCGAGCCCCACGCCCGGAAGCGTGGCATGGGCGACCGCATCGCTCACGAGCGCGCGCTTGCGCAGGAACAGAAAGGCGCCGCCGCTTCCGGCCGCAATGCCGAGGAGCGCGGCCCCGACCGCGACCAGAGCGGCGTTGTAGCCCGATTGCAGCAGCAGAGCGCTCACGAAAGGACTGAGCATCGGTTCAGGCCGTGGGCAGCTTGAGCTGGTCGATATGCGTCGTCGCCAGGCGTCCGCCATAGGTGGCCTGAAGGGTTTCGGCCGTGAAGGTGGTGGCCACCGGCCCCTCGGCGATCTTGCGCACGTTGATGAGGAGCACATGGTCGAAATAATCCACCACGGTTGCGAGATCGTGGTGGACGCAGACCACCGTGCGCCTTTCCGCCTTCAGCGATTTGAGCACGTCGATGATGGCTTTCTCCGTGGCCGCATCGACTCCGGCGAACGGCTCGTCGAGCAGATAGAGATCGGCATTCTGAGCGAGAGCCCGGGCCAGGAACACGCGCTGCTGCTGGCCGCCCGAGAGCTGGCCGATCTGGCGGGCCGCGAAATCGGCCATGCCGACCCGCTCCAGGCAGGCGAGCGCCTTCTCGCGATGATGCCTCCGCACCACGCGGAGGAGTCCGAGTTCCCGGTACAGCCCCATGAGGACGACATCGATCACCCGCGCCGGGAAATCCCAGTCGACGCTCGCCCGCTGGGGCACATAGGCGATGCGGCTCCGGGCTTCCGCCAGGGGTCGGCCGAAGACCGTCACCGTTCCCGAGAGCGGCGGCACGATGCCGAGGGCGGCCTTGAGGAGCGTCGACTTGCCCGCTCCGTTAGGGCCGATGATCGCGGCCATGCTCCCGGACGGTACGGCCGCATCGACGGAAAAGACCGCGGGCCTTTCGCCATAGGACACCGTCATGCCCTGGACGACGAGCGGATGATCGGCAGCAAGGGCCGCGTGCATGGCTCGTCCTTCCTCGGCGGCGATCCGAACAGGGGCGGCTGTCATGGCATGGCCTCTCAGCTTCCGACCGACAGACGGCCGCGCATCCCGCGTTCGGGCGCCTCGCCGCCAAGGGCCCGCGCGATGGTCGTCGCGTTATGGTCGATCATGCCGAGATAGGTGCCCTCGTAGGTGCCGTTCTCGCCCATGGCGTCGGAGAACAGCTCGCCGCCGACGATAACCTTGTGGCCCCGCGCCGCGGCGCCCTCCACGAGGGCGCGGATGTTGCGGTCGGAGACGGAGGACTCCACGAAGACGGCGCGGACCTTGCGGGAGACGAGCATGTCCACGAGTTCGGAGATCCGGCTCAGTCCCGCCTCGCTCTCGGTGGAGATGCCCTGGATGCCGAGCACCTCGAAACCGTAGGCCGCGCCGAAATAGTTGAAGGCGTCGTGGGCGGTGAGAAGCACGCGGCTCTCGGCAGGAACGGAGGCGAGCACCTTCTTCGCATAGGCGGCGAGTTCCGCCAGGTCCTTCAGATGAGCCTCGGCATTGGCCTCGAACGTGGCCTTCGCCTCGGGCCTGGCCGCAATGAGCGCATC
Organism: Microvirga lenta; assembly: GCF_020532555.1. GTDB lineage: Bacteria > Pseudomonadota > Alphaproteobacteria > Rhizobiales > Beijerinckiaceae > Microvirga > Microvirga lenta. The sequence continues at coordinate 45,423 of NZ_JAJBBR010000001.1, forward strand.
GCGAACGGCGATGACCACGTGCGACCACAGGTCCGGATTCATCCAGACATGGGGATCGAACTTGTTGGCGTAATCGTCGTGAGCCTGAAGCTTCTCCTTCGGCAGCGCCTCGGCCACCGCGACCACGGCGCGCTTGCGGCCGAGGTCGCGCATGAAATCCTCCATCTGCGCTTCGAGGTAGAGACCATGCCACAGCACGAGGTCGGCATTGATCATGGCGACGATGTCGGTGCGCGTCTGCCGGTAGGAATGGGGATCGACGCCCGGCCCCATGAGGGCCTTAACCTCGACCAGATCGCCCCCGACCTGCCGGGCGGCATCGGCGATCATCCCCGTCGTGGCGACGACCTTGATCGGCCCGGCCTGCGCCCGGGCCGGAGGCACGGCGCCCGAGAAGGCCGCCAGCGCGGCGAGCGCGGCGGCGAGACCCAGGAAACGTCGCTTCGACAGGGGCATCGGGTTCGTCCTCTCCTCTTCCGGCATCTCCGGCCGGTCGGGCGCGAGGCCGCAGGCGCGGCTTCCGTCACTCTGCAATGCTAGTGCAAATGATTTGCAGTCGTCAATGCAATTGCAAATGATTTGCATCTAGCTTCTCTCGAAGGCCGCTGCCTGGGGATCGAACCCGGGCTGAGACCCGGATTTTCAGATGGCAATCGGCCCCGCGTCCGCGCCGTCTTCAGCCGGCGCCGGGCGGAATTTAAGATCCGCGAACCACAGGGTCCGGCCCCGCCGAGCCGAGGCGCTGCAGCCCGACGGCGATGGCGGCCAGCCCGAAGAGGGTGAAAAGCAACCCACCGGGCACCCACATGATCACGCCGCCGAGCTGCTGGTCGTCCAGGGGCGAGAGACCCCAGGGCCAGGTCGTGCCGGCATGCGGCTCGAAGAGCGGGCGCGGCGCCAGGGTCAGGAGAGCGCCCAGGAGGCTCATCTGAATGGTGGTTGCGAAGCTGACCAGGATGGTGGAGCCGACGCGTTCCATGCGGCTGAACAGGGTGTGCCAGAGCCCCAGCGCCGCCGCGAAGGTGGTCAGGTGCATGATCCAGTAGACGATGTCGCTCCGGAGCGTGGCGTCGTAGGGGCCGGGCAGATGCCAGGTCCAGAGCGTGACGGCGAAGCCGATTGTGGCGATGGCAGGCAGGTGCCTTTCCGCTGCATGGCCAAGCCGTCCGAGCGTCCATCCGGGAGCGAGGGCGCGAAGCGCTGCGCCCGGCTGCCCAAGCACGACGAGAGGCGCCGCCAGGAGGATCAGGATCATGTGCTGCGCGACCCTGGCCGAGAAGAGCGCCACGCTCAGGTTGCACAGGGGCGAGACGAGGGCCGCCGCGAGAATGGCCCAGCCCAGATAGAAGCTCGCCTGCCGGCGCCCGTCCACCGTCGTGCTTCTCCGGCATCCGAGGGCATAGAGGCCTGCGGTGGCCGCCAGGATGCCGATCAGGATCGGATCCGTGTTCCAGGCCACGGAACCCGGCACCGGAGGAGAGCCGCAATAGGCAATGGTCGTGAGCTCGTCCAAACTGGCCTCCCTTCTGTCATGGCCAGAGCCCTTCACGGTGGCAGGCAAAAGGCTCCGGTAACCCGCCAACGTGCGGCCGGAGCTTGGCGTTCCCTCGATGCGGCCGAGACTAGACCGAGGGAACGACGCGCCGGGCGTGATTGTCCCAGATCCACCGGGCGAGATCGCCGCCGACGCGCTCGACGGACTGCCGGTCCAATCCCGTCAGACCGACGCCCGCATTGCCCGAGGTGACGAGGAAGGCCGTGTTCTGCGGTGCGGGTGCCACTCCGCAGACGTCCGACATGCGCGTGCGTCCCAGATAGCGGCGCGAGGCCCTGTCCCAGATCGCCACGACGTTGCCACGCGGGCTCGTCGCGGCAATCAGCTCCCCCGATCGGTCCAGGGACACGGAGCCGACATAGTTCGCCATCGAGGCGAGATCGTCCTCCGGCATGTCGAGAAGGATCGTCTCGCCGCGGGCGGTGAGAATCCCGACCAGGGGGACGATGTCGAGCGGATCGCCCTTGAACTGACACCCGAACACGGTCTCGCCATCCGGCGCGCAGGCCAGATGCCGGATGCTGAGGTTGCGAAGATCCCGCCCGAGCTCGACCACGCTCTCGACCTCGCCGGTTCCGGCGCGCAGAAGCGCCAGGCTCGGTTCGAGGGCGCCTTCGTTGAGGGCCTTGCGGCCGCTGTCCGGGTGCGTGCGCACGCCGCCATTGGCGATCACGAGGCGCTCGCCGCCGGGCAGGAAGGCGAGATCGTGCGGACCGGGGCCGTTCGTGGCCATCTCGCCGATGCGGGCGTAACCGGCATCGGCGTCGTAGATTCCGACGATCCCCTCACCTGTCACAATGCGGTTTTCCGTGGCGAAGAGCAGCCGGCCGTCGGGCGAGAACGTGCCGTGGCCGTAGAAGTGCCGGTCGGGCGCTGCAGGCACCACCTTTCGGACGTGTCCGCTGCCGGGATCGAGCACGGCGAGCCAGTTGCCGGGTCGGCGCGCGAAGACGACGAGTTCGCGTCCGCCAGGGCGCAGCGTGATGTCGTGCCCCCGCGAGGGCAGAGTCGTCGCGAAGCGCAGGCTTCCGTCGAGCGAGAACGCCGCGACGTGGTGAACGCCCGCCGCGTCCGCGCAGGCCGACACGTAGACGGGCTCTCCCGCCAGCGCGGCGCGCGGGGCGAGCCCCGCGCCGATTGCGGCTCCGAGGGCGGCGAGAAAGCTTCTGCGGTCAATCGCCATCGAGTGAATTGAACCCCGTCGTGATGTCCAGGATCGGCGGCAGAGCGGCCGCCGTCACCGCTCGGGCCGAGGCCACGGCGTCGCGAAGGAGGACGACGCGGGATCGCCGGGCCGGATCGGCCGCGGCCTCGCCGAGATCCTCCGGGGTGCCTTCGGCGATCAGGGACGCGCCTCCGATGGTGTCGACGACGGTGCGTCCCTCCCCGTCCGCCTGCGGGCCGAGCAGCGCCGCCGCCAGCGCACGCGCGGCTTCGAGGTTGAGGCGGATCGTCCGCGCCGCGCGTCCGCTGCGCCACATTTCGGCGAGGCTCGGACGGGCCGCATCGATGCCGCGCCCGAGCGGGCCGCCGAGCTTGAGCTCCTCGACGACCTGCAGCCCGGTCATCAGCTCCGTCGCGAAGCGCGTCACCGCCTCGCGCGCCTGCGCCTCGCCTGCATTCTCCAGCGCCGGCAAGGTGTCGCGCCGCCACTCGTCGGCAACATCGCGCGAGGTCGAGGCCAGGGCGTTCGCAATCGCCTGCCCGATCCGGCAAAGCCGCTCGGCGGGCGGTGCGCCGGAACGGAGAGCGGAACGGGTCTCGTCCTCGAACAGAAGCCGCTCCAGGGCCGAGAGCCCCTGTCCGGCGACGCTCGTTTCCCGGAAGCGCTCCGGCGCGAAGACCTCCGCATCCGGGCGGGCGACGAGGCCCGACAGCGCCCGCGAGACGGCGTTGCGGCGCTCCGGCCAATGGGCCATGCGCTCGAAGCGGAACTCCGCCCCGATGGGGCCGTAGCGCAGGAATTCGATGCGGGCCCACGCATCCGCGGCGGCACCGAAGGCCGCGTCGAGAGCCGCCGGATCGCGCGGCGGCGATGTCTTACAGAATTCGGCCCATGCCCGGACCTGGGCCGACGTGGCGGCGGCCAGCGCCTCGTAGCGCGGCAGCACGAAGTCGCGCGCAGCCCGCAGCGCCGTCTCCCGGTGGTCGGCCGCGCTCGCAGGGATGCCGAATGCGAAGACGAGAACGAAGACGATGCCGGCGAGAAGACGTGGCACAGCAAGCTCCTAGAGAGAGGACAGGAAGGCGAAAAGCCGTTCCCGCTCGTCATGGTCGAGAGCGAGGTAGCGCGCGCGTGCATGGCCGCCCTCCCCGCCATGGGCGCGGATCGCCCCGTCGAGCGTCGTAGCGCGCCCGTCATGCAGGAGCCCGGCGCCGGATGCAAGGATCCGCGAGAGGCCCCAGAGCGGCGCCGTGCGCCATTCGCGGGCCTCCACGCCCGGCTCCGTCGCGCCGCCGTCGAGCTCCTCGCCCATGTCGTGCAGCAGAAGATCGGTATAGGCCTCCACCGTTCCCCGCGGCGAGGACAAGGCGGGCACGTGACAGGCGGCGCAGCCGATGCGCGCGAAAGTGCTTTCGCTCCGTGCATGGTCGGCCGGTGCGGCGCGCGCGGACGGCGGAACGGCGGCCAGGTAGTCGCGGATCATGGCGACCAGCTCGCCCGTGATTTCGGGTTCGTTCCAGCTTCCGCCATGAGGCGCGGCACGGCACTCCGGCTGACGCTCTCCGCAATCGCCCCAGGGCGCGGGCCGTCCCGGCGTCGAGAGGCCGAGATCGGTCGAGAAGGCCGCTTCGACCATGCCGGCAAGGCTCGCCGCGGATGCCTTCCAGCCGAAGCGCCCGACCCGCTGCGTGCCATCGGGCGCCCGGACAAGGCCGACGCGGCCCGAGATGCCGTCGCCGTTCTCGTCGGCCGGATCGGCCAGGGCGGTCAGGACCGCATCGGGGACGTCCTCCAGGCGCCCGAGCCCACGCAAGGCCGGCGCGAGACGCGCGCCGTAGCGGGTGCCGGATGCGGGCGCCCCATGGGCCAGCGCAAGGGGAATGGGTCCTGTCTCGTCAAAGGCCAGACGGCCTTCGGGCGCGACGCCCGGCACCCCGGCAGTCTGGAGCTGACTGCCATAGACCGGATCAGGCCTGCCCGCCCCGTCCGAGAAACGCAGGACGAGATTGTCGCTCACGATCTTGCCCGAGGCGTCGGTCGCAACGGGCATGCGCTCCAGGCCCGCATGGCAGGAGATGCAGGCCCGGGCGTTGAACAGGGGGCCGAGCCCGTCATTCGCCCGCGTCGAGGACGGCGCGGGCACCCAGGCCCGTTCGAACAGCGCCTTTCCGATGGTGCGGCTCATCCGCCCCTCGGCGACCGCACTCCCCGCGAGCGCGATGCCTGCCAGGGCGAGGCCGAGGGCGGCGCGCATCACACAGCCCTCACATAGCCCATCATGCCGAACTCCAGATGCTCCAGGATATGGCAGTGGAACATCCAGTCGCCGCGCTTGGCCACGAAGGCGATCTCGATCCGCTCCTTCGGGTGCAGCAGCACCGTGTCTGCGAGAAAGCGCGGCACGTCGGAACGCGAGGCGGAGAGAACCTCGAACATATGGCCGTGAAGATGGATCGGGTGCGGATGGGGCGTCGCGTTCATCAGCTCGAACACGTAGGACCGGCCCGCCTCCAGCATGGCGAGCGGTGGAGGCATCCGGCGGTGATCGGCATTGGGCCAGGAGGTCTTGTTGATGGCCCAGAACGTCGATTCCTGCACGCAGAGCGAGTCGAGCAGCACCTTGGCGAGAGGATCGTCCTGCGCCACCGCCTGCACGAAACCGGCCGCGCCCGTCGCGGCGCTGAACGCAAAGCTCATGCGCTCGGCATTCTTCAGATCGGCGCGCGGCACGCTCGATGCGTAGAGCGGCTTGGGCGAGAAGGGACGCGGCTGCAGGCCGGACGGGGCCGCCCGCACCGTCGCCAACGGCCAGGGCTCGGCGGAGAAGTAGTCGAGCACCCGGAAGGTCGTGCCCGCGGCGGGCGCGCGCACGAGCACGTCGAGCCGCATCGCCGCGCCAAGGCGCCAGCTGTGCAGCGGGAAAGGCGTGATCGGATTGCCGTCCGTGGCGATCACGTAAGCCTCGGCTCCCTCGACGCCGACCTCGATCATGCGGGTGGCGTCGAGATTGAGGATGCGAAGGCGAATGTCCCCATGGGCGGGAACCTCCGCCGAGAACGCCTGCTCTCCGTTGACCGCGCGCACGGTGCCGAAGGTGCCCGCGCGGCTTGCGCCTTCCAGGGTGTCGAAGGACAGCCACGATCCGTCCTCCGCCAAGCGCCAGTCCTTGTTGGCGAGCACGAGATCGGCATGGGACGGCTCCTGCTCGTCGCCCTCGACGATCAGGATGCCGGCAAGCCCGCGGCCGACCTGCCCGGTTTCGTTGCAATGCGGGTGGAAGAAGAAGGTGCCCGTATCGGGGGGCGTGAACTCGTAGGCGAAGGTCTCGCCCGGATTCACCGGCGGCTGGGTCAGATACTGCACCCCGTCCTGGCTGTTGGGCACGCGGATGCCGTGCCAGTGCATGGAGGTGTGCTCGGGCAGCCGATTGTCGAGCCGCGCGCACAGCGTGTCGCCGAGGCGCATCCGCACGACGCCGAACAGATCGTCCGTATAGGTCCAGACGCGCGACGCGGGCCCGGAAGGCCCCAGGAGCCGCGCCTCGCGCTCGGCCGCCACGAAAGTGAGATCGTGCCGACGCCCCGCAGGGACGGAAGGCCGCGCGGGCAGACCTTCGCCCGCCCGCGCAGGCGAGGTCCGCATTCCGATCCCCGCGAGAGCGCCGGCTCCCGCAAGTCCTGCCATGCCGCCCAGAACGGTGCGGCGCGTCAGCATGGAAGCCTCACTGCACCGCGGAGGGATTGTCGAGACTGTCGGAGCCTTCGATTTCGATCTTGAGACCGAGCGCGCTCACCAATCCCTCGATGGCCCGAGCCTGCGCGACGAGCGCATTGACGCCCTCCTCGACCACGCGGTTGCCCTCGGCATTGCCCTCGGCGATCATCTGATCGTAAGCCTCGACGCCCTTGTCGGCACGCTGCTTGATGGCGCCGAGCTTGTCCGTCGCGCTCTTCATGGCGGCCTCGACCTTGCCGGCGGCATCGCCGGCCTTGCTCTTGGCATATTCGGCCAGGCTCGCACCCTCGAAGACGCTGCCGTCTGGGCGAACGTAGCGGCCGTTGTAGATCGCGGTCATGCCGACCTGATCGTAATAGTGCGAGTTGTGGGTGTTGTCCGAGAAGCAGTCATGCTCCTCCTCGGGATCGTGCAGGATGAGACCGAGCTTCATGCGCTCGCCGGCCAGTTCGCCATAGGAGAGGCTGCCGAGTCCGGTGAGGATCGTGGAAAGCCCCTCTTCCGGGCTCTTCGCCGTCAGGTCCTTGCGGGCGGCGCCGTCGGCGCTCCAGGCCTCGACCATCTCGGACAGATCGTCCACGAGAAGCTCCGTCGCAGCGCGCAGATAGTCGCGGCGGCGCTCGCAATTGCCGTGGGTGCAGTTGTCGAGCGAGTAGTCGCTCGCAGGCCGCGCGCCCGCCCCGGCCTTTGTTCCGTTCAGATCCTGCCCCCAGAGCAGGAACTCGATGGCGTGGTAGCCGGTGGCGACATTGGCCTCGACGCCGCCCGCCTCCTGCAGCTTCTCGCTCAAGAGCTCCTTGGTGATCTTGCCGGCATCGACCTGGTCGCGCCCGATGCGGATCTGCTTGTTGGCGATCACGTTGGCGCGGTAGAGCGGGTTCTCGTCCGACGCCTCGCCATAGGACGACGTGTCCACGTAATCGATCAGCCCCTCGTCCAGAGGCCAGGCATTCACCTTGCCCTCCCACTCGTCCACGAGCGGATTGCCGAAGCGGAAACCTTCCGTCTGCTGATAGGGCACGCGCGCGGCAAGCCACGCCTCGCGGGCCGCCTTCAGGTTCGCCTCGTTCGGCGTCGCCAGGAAGGCATCCACCGCCTTGCTCAGATTGCGGGCGGCCTTCAGCGCATCTTCGTACATGGCCTGTGCGATGTCCGCATAGGTCGAGACCACTTCCCGAGGTTCCGGAGCGGCGCTGTAGGCGGGCGAGAATGCGAGCGCACCGAGGAGCGCCGTGGCGGCGAGCAGGGAACGAGCGGACTTCACGCGAGGAACCTCCTTCTTCGGAGCGGCGGAACCGCGTCCAGTTTAGAACACTTAAAATGTGCTATGTTTTTCAGCCACTTAACTACACGAGCCCGCGCCATGGGGCAACCCGGCCACCTTCGACAGGCAGCCCAAGGTAGGCGATGCAGGGGGTCTCAACGGTGTCCATGGCCCAGGCGGAAGCCGGTACGAGCCTTCTCGTCGGCCCGCTGCCTGTCAGGTTTTCGGAGGCAGTCGGCAGCGTCGTGAACGCAAGGGCCTGCATGGCCCTTGCAGGCTCGATCCCGGTGCCTGCTGGATGCGCAGTCTTCAAGATCCGCGCCGATAGGGACCTTCGTTGCAGCGATGCACGGACGTCAGATGACGGCCTCGATCAGGAACGGACCACGTCGCGACATCGCGGCTTTCAGCAGATCCACGAACCCTCTGACGGTCGTCGCTCGGGCGGCCTCCACTCCCATTCCGTTCGCCATGCTCACCCAGTCCAAGGCAGGCTCATCGATATTGAGCATGCGCTGAGCGTTGCGGCCGAAATCGGTTGCGCCCACCGCCCGCATCTCTCCCTGGAGAATGGCGTATTTCCGGTTGGCGAAGACGATGGTGACGACATCCAGATTCTCGCGCGCCTGGGTCCACAGCGCCTGCACCGTGTACATGCCGCTGCCATCGGCCTGCAGGCCGATCACCTTGCGGTCGGGACAGGCGACCGCCGCCCCCACCGCGAGAGGAATGCCGATACCGATGGCGCCTCCGGTCAGCGACAGGAAATCGTGCGGAGCCGAGCGATGGGACAGCCCGAAGAAGCGGCGGGCCGATGTGAGCGACTCGTTGCAGATGATCGCCCCCTCCGGCAGCATCTGCGCCACGGCGATCGAGATGGCGTCCTCCGTCAGATCCCCATCGGGCAGCGCCTCCCACTCCGTGCAGGGCTGCGAGACCGTGACGGGCGCATCCGGCTTGACGCCGAGCTCGAAGGCCAGCCATGACAGCACCTCCTTCAGGTCGTTCGCCCGCGTCGCCAGCTCGACCACCTCGCAATGGTCCGGAATCAGGCGTCCCGGCTTGCCGGGATAGGCGAAGAAGGCAACCGGAACCTGTGAGCCGATCAGGACGACGCACTCGATGTCCTTCAGCGCTTCGAGCGCCATGTCGACCGGATAGGGCACCGTGCCGATCGGGACGCGGCCGGCTCCCCGCTCGATGCGCCCGTTGGACATCTGCGCGATCAGGCGCACGCCCGCAGCATCGGCGATGCGGGCCGCCGTCTCCAGAGCCTCTGCCCTCAGCGCCTTTCCGCTCAGGAGAAGCGCCGTGCGGCGCCCGGACCGGATCGCCTCCACCGCTTTCCGCATGGTGCCTGCATCGACGGAAGCGGGGAGAGGCAATGCCGTCCGCGCCACGGGCGTATCCGGGATTTCGCCCCAGGCCGCGTCCGCCGGCAGGATGAGCGTCGCCACCCCTGGCAGCGACATCGCCGCCTCATAGGCGGCTGCGGTATCGCGGCCCACATCCTCCGCCTTCTCGATGCGGTGCACCCATTGCGACATGGGGCGGGCCAGACTCTCGATATCGCTGGTCAGCGGCGCGTCGTGCCGGATGTGGTAGGTCGCGTGTTCGCCGACCACGTTGATCATCGGCGTCGAGGCGCGCCGGGCATTGTGGAGATTGGCGAGCCCATTGGCGAGACCCGGACCGAGGTGGAGAAGCGTGGCCGCAGGCTTGTCGGCCATGCGCGCATATCCGTCCGCGGCGGCCGTCACGACACCCTCGAACAGGCCGAGCACGCAGCGCATGCGCGGCTTGCGGTCGAGGGCCGCCACGAAATGCATCTCGGATGTGCCGGGATTGGCGAAGCACACATCGATATCGTTTGCGAGGAGTTCCTCGCAAAGGCGGTCGGCACCATTCATGATTTGAGCGTTCCTTGAAGGTCTTTTCGTTATGCGCTGACTGTTGCAAGCGCCGCCTTGTGGCGGGCATAGAGCGCCAGCCGCTCCTGCAGGCGCGGGTGGATGCCCTCTCCATTCCGGAAGCGGTCGAAGGCGGGGACGCTCTCGGCGAAATGGCAGGCCGCCCGATGGCCGGCGCCGATCTCCCGAAGAGCCGGAACCTCGGAGCGGCAGCGCTCCTGTGCCAGCGGGCACCGGGTATGGAACCGACATCCGGATGGCGGACTGAGCGGGCTCGGGAGGTCGCCGCCCAGGCTCTTCATCGCCGTGCGGCGGGACGGATCAGGCTCAGGCGCAGCCGCCAGCAGGGCCTGCGTATACGGGTGGCGCGGGTTGTCGTAGAGGCTCTTCTTGTCGGCGATCTCGACGATCTGCCCGAGATACATCACGGCAACACGGTCGGACACATGCTTCACGACCGCGAGGCCGTGAGAGATGAAGAGATAGGTGAGGCCGAACTCCTTCTGGAGATCCTTGAGGAGATTCACGATCTGAGCCTGGATCGACACGTCGAGGGCCGAAACCGGCTCGTCGCAGACCACGAGACGGGGCGACACGGACAGCGCCCGGGCGATGCCGATGCGCTGACGCTGGCCGCCCGAGAATTCGTGCGGATAACGGTCCGCATGGTAGGGCGCCAGATCGACGAGGCGCAGGAGCTCGCGCACGCGATCCCGGCGAGAGGCCCTGTCACCTACATTGTGAACGACCATCGGCTCGGCGATGATCTCCTCGACCGTCATGCGCGGGTTGAGGCTCGAATACGGATCCTGGAAGATGATCTGCATGTCGCGGCGCAGGCGCCGCATGTCCTGCCGGGTGGCCTTGGTGATGTCCTGCCCGTCGTAACGGATCGTTCCGGACGTGGACTCGATCAGGCGCATCGCAAGTCGCGCGGTCGTCGACTTTCCGCACCCGCTTTCGCCCACGACGGCGAGCGTCTCGCCGGGCATCAGCTGGAAGCTCACCCCATCGACCGCACGGACGGTGCCGACCTCCTTCTGGACGATGAGGCCCTTCTTGACCGGGTAGAGCTTGCGGACGTCCTCCAGCTCGAGAAGCGGCTTCGTCATACGTGTTCCTCCAGCGGGGCCTTCCAGCAGGCGACGGCATGAGCGTCGGTCAGGGCCGCGAGGGCGGGCTGCTCGACGCGGCATTCGCTGCCGACGAAGGGGCAGCGCGGATTGAAGCGGCAGCCTGGCGGCAGCCTGAAGGGCGGCGGTACGACGCCGGAGATGGCAACGAGGCGATCCACGTCCTCCTCCATCCGCGGCATCGAGCCCATGAGGCCGATCGTGTAGGGGTGCTGCGGATCCTGGAACACCCGGCTGACCGGCGCCCTCTCCACGACCTTCCCCGCGTACATGACGGCCACTTCGTCGGCGACCTGCGCGACGACGCCGAGATCGTGGGTGATCAGGATGATCGCCATGCCGGTTTCGGCCTGAAGCTCCCGCAGCAACTCCAGAATCTGCGCCTGGATCGTGACGTCGAGGGCTGTCGTCGGCTCGTCCGCAATGAGGAGATCCGGCTTGCAGGCAAGGGCCATCGCGATCATCACGCGCTGGCGCATGCCGCCCGAAAGCTGGTGCGGATACTCGTCGAACCGGCGCTCGGGCGACGGGATGCGCACCTTGCGAAGGGCCTCGATCGCCTCCTCCTTCAGGCGAGCGGCCGTTTCCTTGCGGTGAGCCCGCAGCGCCTCGACGATCTGGAACCCAACGGTATGAACCGGGTTGAGGCTCGTCATCGGCTCCTGGAAGATCATCGAGATGCGGTTTCCGCGCAGGTCTCGCATCTTCGACGGCGGCAGCTTCGTCAGATCCGTTCCGCGGAACATCACCTGCCCTTCGGCAATGCGCCCGGGCGGCGGGACGAGGCCCATGACGGAGAGAGACAGCATGCTCTTGCCGCTGCCGCTCTCGCCGACGATGCCGAGCGTCGTGCCCCTTTTGACGGACAGCGAGATGCCGTCCACGGCGCGGATCGCCCCGTTTCGGGTATTGAAGGCTGTGACAAGACCGCGGATGTCGAGGATGGTTTCGGACATGCCGTCTCCGTTACGCGAGCGGGAAGGTCAGAGGCGAATAGGCGCTGACCGGGCGGTTGGCATAATCGCGGGACGGAGCAAGCTCCTCCGTCCGCCTTTGGGCCTCGCTCAGGCGCAGGGCGGCCTCTTCGTAATCGAAGGTCAGGACCCGGCCTCCCTCGACGACCTTCCGGCCATCGACGAACACCGTATCGACCGCGCGTTCGGCCGCCGCGTAGATGAGGCTCCGGACAGGATCGCGGACCGGCTGCATCATGGGATGCGTGACGTCGACCAGCACCAGATCGGCCTTGCAGCCCGGCGCAAGGCGGCCGATGTCGTCGCGCAGCAGGGCTCGTGCGCCGCCCACGGTCGCAGCTTCGAACAGATCGGTGGTCGTGAGGGTCCGGGGGCTTTCCGCCATTAATCTCGCCACATAGGCCACGTGGCGCATCTCTTCGAGCATGTTGTGCGGATACGTGTCGGTCCCGAGCCCGATATTGACCCCCGCCCGGCGATAGCGCCCGAAATCCTTCAAGGCGATCCCGCGCCTCATGAAGACCGTCGGGCAATGGGCCACCGAGGTTCCGGACTCGGCCAGAATGGTGAGGTCCTTCCGGCTGTGCCAGCCGGTGCGCGAATAGTCGTCGAGAAAGATGCCATGGCCGACGATGCTGGTATCGCCCAGCACGCCGAGGCTTTCGAGCCACTGGATCGGGCTCAGTCCATGGCGACGGGTGATCTCATGGAACTCGACCGTGGACTGCGCCGCATGGATCTGCCACGGCAGCCCCCGCCGCTTTGCTTCGGCGTGACTGTCGCGGATCAGGTCGGGCGTGCAGGTATCGATCTGGGACGGGCTGACCATTCCGGAAAGACGGCCGCTCGGATGGGCCTGCGCCTTCTCGATCAGGTCGAGGGCCTGTTCCATCGCCTTCTCGCCGGCTTTCTCGTCCCACTCGTACTCCACGACGTGGCCGTTGCGGGTGCCCCAGCTGGCGGAGCGGAACATGGGCGACATGCAGACGCGCAAGCCGCTCTGGGCTGCAAGGTCGAACCAGTCCGGATGGGCGCCGGACATGTCGGTCAGGGTCGTCACGCCGGACAGGAGAAGCTCCGAATAGGCGACCCGCACACAGTTCGCGACCGCTTCCGGCTCCGGGCGCAGGATCGTCATGTACTCGTAGAGCGACGAGTTGTAGAGCGCGGGCGAGCCGAGCTCGTCCAGGAACCCCTTGTTCAGAGGCTCGCTTGCGGGATGGGAGTGGATGTTGACGAGGCCGGGCATGACCATGCGCCCGGCCCCGTCGATGGTTTCGTCGGCGGGGCCTTGATAACCCCGCCCGACGAAGACGATCTCACCGTTCTCGAATGCGACGTCGCCCCCTTGGATGTAGGTATGCCTGTTATGCTCGGCGTCCCATCCAACCACGAAGGACGCATTCTTGATTACGGTGACGGTCATGGATGTCGCTCCGACTCTCGCGTTCAGCGCTTCAGCTTGATGTCGAGGCCCTTGTAGAGCCCTGCTCCATACACGCCGTGCGGCCGAGCCCCTTCGACGCGCTCACCGGTGACCAGCCACATCGGCTCGGACACCAGCGGCACCCAGACGCTCGCTTCGGTGAGCTGCTGCTGAACGGCGGCATTGGCGCCCTTGCGCGTCGCATCGTCCGTCGCGGTCGTGGCGGTGGCGAGAAGCTGATCGGTCTTCTCGTTCTTCCAGTTCATCCGGTTCGGCGTCGGCGTCTGCGTGCTGCGGAAATAGAGGTTGAGAGCCTCGTTCGCCGTCACGTAGGGATACGACATGTAGAAGGCGTCGAATTCCTGCGTCGCGAGCTTGCCCCAGCCGACCGTGGCATCCCAGAGCTGGATCTTCATGTCGATGCCGATCTTCCGCAGATCCGCCTGCATGGCCTCGGAGATGCGGGGATTCACGGCGTTGCGCAGTCCGTAGACCGTGAACGTCGCCTTCTGGCCGTCCTTCTCGCGAACGCCATCGGATCCGACCTTCCAGCCTGCCTCGTCGAGGAGCTTCGCGGCTGCGGCAGGATCGAATTTCGGCATCATGGAGGCGGACTTCGGGTCGAAGTCCAGAACGGTCGGGTTCAGGAGCGACTGCATCGGCGCGCCCTTGCCGAAATACACGGCCTTGGCGATGGCATCCTTGTTGGTCGCCATGTTGACGGCCCGGCGGATCGCCTCGTCCTTCACCACGGGCTTGTCCACCTTGAAGCCCATGAAGGCGTCGTAGATGTAGTTCTTCTGCTGCTGCACCTTCATGCCGGGGATGCGGGAGATCGTGTCGATGGCGATGTAGGGCATGTAGTAGGTGGCATCCGCCTGCTTGGCCTGCATGGCGGCCATCAGCGTGTTCTGCTCGGGGATGACGCGCCACACGATCTGCTCGACCTGCGGCTTCGGATCCTTGTAGATCTCCGGTCCCCATGTGTAGTGGGGATTCTTCTTCATCACGAAGTCCTGGCGCGGCGTCCAGCTGACCCAGCAATAGGGACCGGTGGCGTTGAAGCCCTGCACGCCGAAATTCTCGCCGAGCTGCTCCACGCTCGCCTTGTCGACGACGGATGCGAAGGAAAGGCCGAGCTGGAACAGCAGGTCGGCGTAGGGTTCCTTCAGCTCATAGACGACGGTGTAGTCGTCGGTGGCCTTGATGTCCTTGACGGGACCGCCGCGGAAGGAGACCGGCGACTTGGAAGCGGGATCGGTCCAGCGCTTGAGGGAGTAGACGACGTCCTCCGCCTTCATCGGGCGGCCGTCGCAGAACTTCACATCCTCGCGGAGCTTGAAGGTATAGGTCTTTCCGTCCTCGGAGACCTCCCAGGACTTCGCCAGGAGCGGCTTGATCGTCTGCATGTCGAAATCGATGCTGACCAGCGTATCGGCGAGCATGTAGACGATTTCCGCCGCGGCCGTCGCGGTGGAGCGGATCGGATCGTATTTGTCGGCGTCGATGACGCGCAGGACCGTGAGCGTGTTGGCCTGCTGGGCCACGGCCGGCAGGGAGCCGATCGTGAGAGCGGCCGCACCGGCGATGAGCATGGATTTCAAGGCTTTAGACATTCTCTGGTTCTCCTCTGGCAGTTTATTTGTTGAGCTTCGGGTCGAGTGCGTCCCGAAGCGCGTCACCAAGAACATTGAACGCAAGCACGATGATGAAGATGAGCAGGCTCGGCAGAACCGAGACATGCGGCGCGAAGAACAGGAAGTTCCGCCCATCCGCCGCCATGGCGCCGAGTTCTGCGGTCGGCGGCTGCGCACCCAGGCCGATGAACGACAGCGCGGCTCCGAGAAGGATCACCTGGCCGAAGCGCAGCGTGACGAACACGAAGATCGCCGAGAGACAGTTCGGCAGGAGGTGCTTCAGGATGAGACGCCTGTCGCTCATGCCGAGAGCGCGAGCACCCTCGATGTAGTCCTGCTGCATGACGACGATTGCGGCGCCGCGAACCACGCGGGCCATCAGCGGCACCGTCGCGATGGACAATGCGATGATGACGGCCGTGAGGCCGGGCCCGAAGATCGCCGCGATGGCGAGCCCGAAGAGAATGGCCGGAAAGGACAGCAGCACGTCCATCAGGCGCATCAGGAGGCCCGACAGGCGCGAATAATAGGCTGCGGCGAAGCCGATGACGGCCCCGATGCCGCAGCCGATGAACACCGCCGCGAACCCGATCATGAGCGTCGTCCGCAGGCCATAGAGAAGCCGGGTGATCATGTCGCGGCCCTGGCCGTCGGTTCCGAGCAGGGCAAGCTCGCCCGGCGGCTGCAGAGTGAGCGCGAGGTCGCCGCCATAGGGATCGCCCGGCGCCAGCCACGGCGCGAAAAGCGCCGCGAGCAGGATGGTCACCACCGTCATCAGAGCCACGCATGCACTCGGCTCGCGCAGCAGGAGAAGGAGGACCGACGGACGACGGACGATCCGGTCGGCCTCGGGCTGCTGCACGCCAACGGGACTTTGTGGGATCACGACGCTGTCGCTCATGCGCCCCTCACTCTCGGATCAAGCACTGCGTAAAGGACGTCCACGGCCAGGTTCACGAGAATGAAGCCGAGCGAAAGGACGATGATGGTCCCCTGCGCCATCGGCAGGTCGCTGGACAGGATCGCTCCCACCGCGAGCCGGCCGATTCCCGGCCAGCTGAACACGGTTTCCGTCACCACCGCGCCGCCGAGCAGGAACCCGATCTGGAGGCCGATGAGGGTCACCACCGGCACGAGGGCGTTGCGCAGGGCATGACGGGTCACCACGGTGCGCTCCGGAAGGCCCTTGGCCCGGGCGGTGCGGACGTGATCCGCCCCCAGCACATCGAGAACGGAGGAGCGCGTCATGCGGGCCACCGGCCCCACGAAGACGCCGCCGAGGGTGATCGCCGGCATGATCACCGCCTTGAACCCTTCCCAGGTCCAGATCGGTCCGGGCCGCCCGGTGAAGGGCAGGATCTGATACTGGAATCCGAGGAACCAGATCAGGATCAGGCCCAGGAAGAAGACCGGGATCGACACGCCCGCCACGGAGGCCGCCATGATGATCCGGTCGAGGAACGTGCCCCGGTAGTAGGCCCCGACCGTTCCCATGACGATGCCGAGCGGAATGGCCCAGATCAGGGAGGCGAGCATCAGCTCGAGCGTCGGGCCGATGGTCGCGCCGAGCTCCTGCGTGACGGGAACGTTGTTGATGATCGACACGCCGAGATCACCCTGGAGCAGACGTCCCATATAGATGAAGAACTGTTTCCAGAGCGGCTCGTTGAGGCCGAGTTCCTGACGGATCGCTTCGATCACCTCCATGCTTGCGGTCGGACCCGCCCGGACGATGGCCGGGTCCGTCGGCACCACCTGCATGAGGAAGAAGCCGAGCAGAAGAACCCCGAAGAGAACGGGCACCGCGAGGAGCAATCGCTCGAGCGTATGGCGCAGCATGTAAGATCGTCCTATTCTGCGGCGGTGGCGAGTTGACCCTCACGGTCGTAGACCACCTTGCCGGCAAGGATGGTCATGTCGCACCGGACATCCTTCTCGACCGTCGCCGGATCGACCGCGAAGATGTCATGCGACAGGATGGCGATGTCGGCGAGCTGCCCCGGGATCAGCCGTCCCACATCCTCCTCCGCGAATTGCGTGTAGGCGCCGCAATAGGTATAGGCGTGGACGGCCTCCTCCATCGTCAGCTTTTCGGCGCCGCCGATTTCCGTGTGGCGCTTCGTCTGGCGCGTCACCATGGTGAAGAGGTTCTGGAACGGATTGGTGGCGCAGACCGGCGCATCCGAGCTCGCGGCCGGATGAAGGCCGGCGTCGAGCCACTTCTTCATGGGATAGGCGGCGCTCGCGCGCTCCTCGCCCAGATTGTGCACGTAGAGATCGCCGAACTCGTACATGAAGAGAGGCTGAGGCACGGGATCGATTCCCGCCGCCGCCATGCGGGCCAGCTGTCCGTCCGTGAGGAAGCCGCAATGCTCGATCCGGTGACGGCGCCCGGCGACGGGCTGCTCCGGCGTTCCCGCCTTCTCGATGCCGGTGAGGACCTGCTCGATCGCCGCGTCGCCGATGGCATGGATCGCGAGCTGGTATCCGAGCTTGTGGTAATGGGCGAGATAGCCGTGCATCTCGGCATCGGTGTAGCAGAAGATGCCCCGGTTCTCCGGATCCCCGACGACGTACGGCTCGCTCATGGCGGCGGTCAGACCGCCGGCGCTGCCGTCGCCGAAAACCTTCATAGCGCCGTAGCGCAGAAGGCCGATCTCACGGCCGAAGCGATAGCCGGCGGCGTGAGCCTCGTCGCCGATTCCGTCCGCATTGCCGTAGATGCAGACCCATGTGCGCACGGGCAGCCGCCCGTCGCGGGCCGCCTCCTCGTAAGCCGCAAGCTCGTCCATTCCGGCCAGCATGCCCACGGCGGCATCCATGACGCTCGTGAAGCCCTGCGAGAGCATGTAGTCCCCTGCCCGCTCCGCGGCAGCGATCAGTTCTTCCCTGGAAGGCTTCGGCATCGCGTTCACGACGAGACGCAGGGCAAGCTCGGCCAGGAGCCCGGTGAGCTTGTTGTCGCGGCGCTCGATCAGTCCGCCATCGGGGCTCGGCGTGTTGTGGCCGATCCCGGCCTCGCGCATCGCCAGCGTGTTGACGACGCCCACATGCCCGCAGGTGCGCTTGATGTAGACCGGGTTGTTCGGCGCGACACGGTCAAGCTCTTCGGCGGTCGGATGGCGGCCCTCGGCCAGTTCGTTGTGGTCGTATCCGCGGCCGGTGATCCATGCGCCCGGAGGCTTCGACTTCGCCGCCTCGCCGACCCGGCGCAGAAGCTCGTCCATGCTCGTCACGCCTTCCTCCGGACGGAGGTTCACCTCCAGCATGCCGAGCCCGAGCGGGATGAGATGCATGTGCGCATCGTTGAGACCGGGAATGGCCACACGTCCGTCAAGGTCGATCATCCGGGTCGAGGGGCCGCGCAGGGCTTCCACATCTGCCGCGCTGCCCGCGGCAAGGACCCGATCGCCCCCGATGGCGAGCGCTTCGACGAATCCCTCCCTGAGGCCAGAGAAGATTTTGCCCCCAGAGATGATCGCATCAGCCTTCTGCATTTTCCCTCTCCCGTGTCGCAGATCCCCAGTGGTGGAGCATCTCTGCGGTAATCGTGTTCCGTTGCCGATGAAGCGATGGGTGGGCGCCTGCCGCGTGTGAGTGCCGCGAGCGGCGCGCCGAACCCGAAATTCAAGCCGTCTGTGTGCGAAGTCTCAGCGGGGCAGAGCCATGGTGCGTTGCGTGAGCGGCCGGGAATGGCACGCTTGTTTCAAGGTCAGGGACTCGCCCGATCATGAAGCCCATTGAAATCTTCCCGCCTTATTCGGATTATTGTGTTCCCTAACGTAAGACTTGCTCAAGATTCTGAGCAAGGCAATCAACCCAAGGTGGCAAGACCGGGTATAGGTGGCGATTTTTTGCTCAACGGCGATATAGAAATTTCGCCAAATGCTTGCGGAGGAGGCATCCGGACGCTGGCAGTGCGTCGTATTGCCGATGTATAGAATTTTAAGCACGCCTAGCCTGACTCTCAGGCGCACCCTCACAACGCATCCCAGGAGCAGACATCCATGACCGCGGTTCTCGACGCGCTGCGCGAAGCGCTGGGGGCGGAATGCGTCAGAACCGGAGCCGACATTCCCCGGAAGAATTTCGGCGACGCGAGCGGCGCGACAATGCGCGCACCTCTCGCCCTGGTTCTCCCGCGCTCGACGGAGGACGTGTCGCGCTGCCTGGAGATCTGCCATGCCCATGGCCAAAGAGTCGTGACCCAAGGCGGCATGACCGGATTGGCCGGCGGCGCCAATCCACAGGAGAACGAGATCGCGCTCTCGCTCGAGCGGTTGGTCGGAGTGGAGGAGATCGACCGCGACAGCGCCACGCTGACCGCACTCGCCGGCACACCCCTCGCCGTCATCCAGTCCGCCGCCGAGGAAGCGGGGTTTCTGTGCGGAATCGATCTCGGCGCACGCGGCACGTGCACCATCGGCGGCAACGTGGCGACCAATGCCGGCGGCAACCAGGTTCTGCGCTATGGAATGACACGCCGGAACGTGCTGGGCCTCGAAACCGTGCTGCCTGACGGACGCGTGCTTCGCTCGCTCAACAAGATGATGAAGAACAATGCCGGCTACGATTGGACGCAGCTGTTCATCGGCAGCGAAGGCACGTTCGGCGTCGTCACCCGCGTCGTGCTTGCGCTGCACCCGCGCCCGCAAGGGCTCGCATCGGCCCTCTGCGCGGTCGGCAGCTTCGCGGATGCGCTCGCGGTGCTGCGCCGGCTCGACAGCCGCTTCCCGGGCCGCCTCCTGGTGTTCGAGGCCATGTGGCGCGAGTACATGGATATCGCCATCGACCGCTCCGGCCTCACGCAGCCCTTCGCCGACCGGCACGAGATCACGCTGCTGATCGAGGCCGCCATGGGCGCGGATCCGGGAGCCGAGGACGCGTTCGCCGAGGCTCTCTCGGAGTTCATCGAAGAAGGCATCGTCACCGATGCCGCTATCGCGCAGTCGGGGAACGACCGCAGGCGGTTCTGGGCCTATCGCGAGGCCAACTACGAGTTCGACCGCGTTCTCCCGAAAGGCTCCCATTTCGACGTCAGCATCCCCCTCTCCAGGATGGCGGAGGCTGTGGATCTTCTGCGCCTGCGCAGTCGCGCACGCTGGCCCCACTCCGTGCTCATCGTGTTCGGCCATGTGGCGGACAGCAACATTCATCTCTCCCTCTGCGACGAGAGCTATGATGAGATCGTGGGCCAGGAGATGAACGCGGTCGTCTACGGCGTCGTGTCCGAAGTCGGCGGCACGATCTCGGCCGAGCATGGGATCGGCGTTCTCAAACGCCCATATCTCTCCATGAGCCGCACCGCACCCGAACTCGACCTGATGAGAACGCTCAAGGACGCGCTCGACCCCAAGGGAATTCTCAATCCGGGCCGCGTCCTCGCCCCGGCGTGAGCTGCATCACCCCGGATTCGAGAAGGCTTCGGGACGCTTGATCTCGATTTCGATGAACGCGATCGGATGATCCGAGCCGTTCATGACGTCGTGCTCGATCCCCGATTTGCGCGAATAGGCCTGCCCGGCCACGAGGGGCACATCGGCGACATTGTCCCAGTTGTGAATGCGCAGAGTGCCGTCGACCAGCATCACCACGAAATAAGGCCATTCGTGGCGATGCCATCCCGTCACCGCGCCAGGGGCGAAATCCCACCGCGTGATCCGAACGTCGGAATCGTCCTGCTGGACCGTCGGAACGGCCGGAACGGTGCACTTGAAGCTCATGCTCCCTCTCCTTCTTGCTTACTGCTCATGGCGATCTGCCTCACGAGGCTGCCGGTCGGGTTCAACGGTCGGCGCGCGCGACGAGAGCGTGCAGCAGGACGTTGGCGCCGGGCGCAATATCCTCCGGCGCGGCGAATTCCGCATTGTTGTGGGTGATGCCATCGCGGCACGGGGTGAAGATCATCGCGGTCGGGCAGATCCCTGCGAGGAAGTATGCATCGTGTCCGGCCTGGCTGGGCAGGTCCCTGTGGGAGTAGCCCAAGGCTCCCGCATGAGAACGGATCGAGCCGACGAGATCGCGGTCGAAGATCGAGCCGCCCCAGGTCCAGCGATCCACAATTTTAGCATCGCAGCCCGCGCGGCGACCGGCGGCCTCGATCGTGCCGACGACCTTGTCGGCCATGCTGTCGGCCTTGGCCGGGTCGTCATGGCGCACGTCGCAGACCGCCTGGGACCAGTCGGAGAGAATGCCTGCCTTGTTGGGCCAGGCGACGAGCCGGGCCGCCGTGGCTTTTCCGCCGCTGGACGCGTATTCCCAGCCGATGTCGTCCACGCCCACGAGGAGCCGCGCGGCGGCCACCAGGGCGTTGCGCCGCTTCTCCATCGGCCAGGGCCCCGTATGGGCCGTTTCCCCATGAAACTCGACGAGGAATCCGTGCGAGCGGTAGGCGTGGGTGACGATGCCGACCTGTACCTTCTCCGCGTCGAGCACGGGTCCCTGCTCGATGTGGAGTTCGAAATAGGCATCCGGGATGCGCCCACCCGCGGGCACTGACCCGCGATAGCCGATGCGCTGAAGCTCGCCGCCGAATGTCGTCCCGTCATCCGCCTGCCGATCGTACGCCCAGTCCACCGGGTAGGCGCCGGCAAAGCAGCCCGAGGCCAGCATGGGCGGCGAAAACCGCCCTCCCTCCTCGTTCGTCCAGTTCACGATCTCGATCGGGCGTCGGGTCACATGCCCAAGATCGTTGAGCGTGCGGACCACCTCGAGAGCCCCGAGGACGCCGAGGATCCCGTCGAAGCGTCCTCCGTTGGCCTGCGTGTCGAGGTGGCTTCCCACCAGCACCGGCGGAAGATCGTCTTCCCGGCCGGCGCGGCGGCCGAAGATGTTACCGACCTCATCGATGGAAACGGCAAGACCCGCCTCCCGGCACCACCCGACGAAGAGATCGCGCATCTCGCGATCCGCATCGCTCAAGGCGAGCCTGGACAAACCGCCTTCCCGCCCGATCCCGATTCCGGCAGAGCGGTCGATATCGGCGAGGAGGCGGTTCAGGTCGATCCGCGCATCCGGAGAGAACGTCATTGGCGACCTCCCTGGCGGGAAGCCCGCCAATGACCTGCGGTGTCGATCAGGCTGCGGTGGTGAGGGCGGAGCCGACGACCTCGCCGAGCGCCTCCTCCAGGATGTCCAATCCCTCGCGGGCCTGCTCGAGCGGAATCGTGAGAGGCGTGAGGATGCGGATGATGTTGGCATCCACGCCACAGGAGAGAAGGATCAGCCCCTTCTCCTGCGCCCTCGCCACGAGCGCCGAGGTCAGTGCGGCATCCGGCTCGCGCGTGTGACGGTCCTTCACCAGCTCGATGGCAATCATGGCGCCCAGGTTGCGGACGTCGCCGATGCAGGAGAACTCGTTGCGCCGAGAAAGGGCATCGAACCGCTCGCGGAAGAGATCGCCGAGTTCGAGGGCGCGGTCGCACAGCTTCTCGCGCTCGATCACGTCGAGCACCGCATGGGCGGCGGCGATGCCGATCGGGGAGCCGCCATAGGTTCCGCCGAGGCCGCCGGGCCCGGCAGCGTCCATCAGCTCCGCACGCCCCGTCACGGCGGCGAGCGGGAAGCCGCCGCCCAGGCCCTTCGCCATGGTGACGAGGTCCGGCACGACATCGGAATGCTCGATCGCGAACATCTTGCCGGTGCGGGCGATGCCGGTCTGGATTTCATCGGCGATCAGGAGAATGCCATGCTGATCGCAGATCGCACGCAGGCCGCGCAGGAATTCCGGAGGCGCGATGTAGAAGCCGCCTTCCCCCTGAACCGGCTCGACGATGAAGGCCGCGACGCGGGTGGGATCCACGTCGGACAGGAACAGATCCCTTACGCCGGCCAAGGCCCGCTCGACATCGACGCCATGGTAGGTCTTCGGATAGGGCGCGTGATAGACCTCGGCCGGGAACGGCCCGAAGCCCTTCTTGTAGGGAACGACCTTGCCGGTGAGGGCCATGCCCATCATCGTGCGGCCGTGAAAGCCCCCGCTGAAGGCCACGATGGCGGACCGGCCGGTGGCGCTGCGGGCGATCTTGACCGCATTCTCCACGGCCTCCGCGCCGGTGGTGGCGAGCATCGTCTTCTTCTCGAAGCTACCGGGCGTCATCGCGTTCAGCCGCTCGGCGAGGCCGATATAGCTCTCGTAAGGGGCCACGTGGAAGCAGGTGTGGGTGAAGGCCTCCGTCTGGGCCCGCACCGCGGCCATCACGTCGGGATGCCGGTGGCCGGTGTTCAGAACCGCAATGCCCGCCGCGAAGTCGATGTAGCGCTTGCCGTTCACGTCCCACAGCTCGGCGTTCTCGGCCCGCGCGACGTAGAGGTCCTTCGTCGCGATGCCGCGGGGCACGGCGGCTTTGTGGCGGGCCCCGAGGGTGGATGTTGCGCTCATCAGGAGACTCCCGGTATTCACTGAGCAAATCGTCGTGGAATGATCGCAGCTTTGCTTAAAATTTTGAGCATGGCAAGATGGCCAGAGCAACTCGGAGGGCCAATGGATTTTGATGTTGGAGCGAGGCTGAAGGAGATCCGGATCGCCGCCGGTCTGTCGCAGCGCGATCTCGCGGTCCGCGCCGGCGTGACTCACGGCCTGATCTCCATGATCGAGCAGAACCGGAACAGCCCCTCCGTGGCCTCCTTGAGAAAGATCCTCGGCGGCGTCTCCATGACGATGGCCGACTTCTTCCAGGAGACGGCGCGGGAGAAGCACAAGGTGTTCTACGGGCCCGACGAGCTGATCGATCTCACGTCGAAGCTCGGGAGCTTCAACGGCAAGAAGAACAAGCGCATGACCCTCCGCCAGGTCGGAAACGCGCGGGAGCATGGGCTTCAGATCCTCCACGAGCGCTACGAGCCCGGCGCCGATACGGGGCCGACCATGCTGGAGCATGCCTCCCACGAGGGCGGCATCGTCATCTCGGGCGAACTCGAGGTCACGGTCGGGGATCAGGTCCAGGTCCTTCGCGCCGGCGATGCCTATCTTTTCGACAGCCGCATCCCGCACCGTTTCCGCAATCTCGGGTCCGAGATCTGCGAGGTCGTCAGCGCCTGCACGCCTCCCTACCTCTGAGTGCCGCCAATTCGGGCTGGCCCTGGATAGAATTTTGAGCATGATGGGAGGAACCATCCCATCGTGAAGGCCAGCGCGGAGGCAGCAGTTCCATGGACGAATACTTGTCTTTCTATATCGATGGACAATGGGTGAGGCCGGAGGGCCGCCCCACCCTCGACGTCATCAATCCCGCCACCGAGGAGGCCTTCGCCCGGATCGCCCTCGGCACGGCGCAGGACGTCGACAGCGCCGTCGCTGCCGCGCAGCGCGCCTTCGCATCCTATTCCCGGACCAGCCGCCAGGAGCGTGTCGAACTGCTCGAAGCCGTCCTCGCCGTCTATATCAGGCGCGCCGACGAGATGGCCGACGCCATCTCGAAGGAGATGGGCGCTCCCCTCGGGTTTGCGCGGGAGGCCCAGGTCGGCGCCGGACAAGGGCACATCGCGCAGGGGATCGCGGTGCTCAAGACGCTGGAATTCGAGGAGGTGATCGACAACACCCTCGTGGTGCGCGAGCCCATCGGCGTGGTCGGGCTGATCACTCCCTGGAACTGGCCGATGAATCAGGTCACCTGCAAGGTGGTGCCGGCGCTCGCCACGGGCTGCACCATGGTGCTGAAACCCAGCGAGATCGCACCGGTCTCGTCGATGCTGTTCGCGGAGATCCTGCACGAGGCCGGAGTGCCGGCGGGCGTGTTCAACCTCGTCAACGGCGACGGACCGACGGTCGGCGCGGCGATCTCGAGCCATCCCGACATCGACATGGTGTCCTTCACCGGCTCCACCCGCGCGGGCATCCTCGTCGCCAAGGCGGCGGCCGACACGGTGAAGCGCGTCCATCAGGAGCTCGGCGGCAAGTCGCCCAACATCATTCTCGACGATGCCGATTTCGAAGCGGCGATCACCCACGGCGCCCGCGCCTGCTTCGGCAACAGCGGCCAGTCCTGCAACGCTCCGACGCGCCTGCTCGTGCCGCGGAGCCGCCAGGCAGAAGCCATCGCCATCGCCAAGCGGATCGCGGAGGCGACCGTCGCAGGAGATCCGCGGGCGCCCGGCACCACCATCGGGCCGGTCGTCAGCCAAACCCAGTTCGAGAAGATCCAGTCGCTTCTTGAAAAAGGCACGCAGGAAGGCGCCACCCTCGTGGCCGGCGGCCCCGGGCGGCCCGACGGCCTCGACAGAGGCTACTACATCCGCCCCACGGTCTTCGCCGATGTCACGAACGACATGACGATCGCCCGCGAGGAGATCTTCGGGCCGGTTCTCGCCATCATCCCCTATGACAGCGAGGAAGAGGCCGTCGCGATTGCCAACGACACGGTCTACGGCCTGTCGAGCTACGTCACCTCGGCGGACCCGGAGCGCGCCCGCAAGCTTGCCCGCCGCATCCGCGCCGGCATGGTGCACATCAACGGCGCCGGCGGCGACCTCGCTGCGCCCTTCGGCGGCTACAAGCAGTCGGGCAACGGCCGCGAATGGGGCCGCTACGGCTTCGAGGACTACCTCGAGGTCAAGTCCATGTTCGGCTATCAGAGCGCCGGACAGGCGGCCTGAGCCCAGACGCCGGATCGATAAAGGTCAGGCCGGCCGGGAGCAATCTTCCGGCCGGCCTTTCTCTTGGCCCGGAGGACTAAAGTCTTTGAACTTTCAGTGCCGGTTGGGCTGGGCAACGCCTGCGGGCCGGTCGGAGAGCGGTTCATCCGACGGGGTCGGAACGTCGGCGGGGATCAGTTCTTCCCGCTTCAACTCCTCCCAGAGAGCATGTGGTATCTGCGCGGCCATCAGCCGGGCATTCTCGCGCACCTTATCCGCATGCTTGGCGCCGGGGATGATGGCGGCGACCACAGGATGCGCAGCGCAGAACCGAAGCGCGGCCGACCGCAGATCGACGCCATGGCGGGCACAGACCTCCGCCAGCCGATCGCGCTTCCGGACCATCTCGGCCGGCGCCTCCCGGTATTCGAAGTTCCGCCCTCCCGCGAGCAGACCGGAGTTATAGGGCCCGCCGACAACCACGTGCACGCTGCGCTCCGCACACATCGGAAAAAGACGGTCCAGGGCCGGCTGGTTGAGGAGACTGTAGCGTCCAGCTAGAAGGAACACGTCAGGGTCCGACATCTCGAGGGCCCGTTCGCACGGTTCGGTCAGATTGACCCCCATGCCCCATCCCTTGATGACGCCCTCGTCGCGGAGGCGAATGAGGGCCTTGGCAGCGCCGTTCATCGCCACCTCGAACAACTCCTCCCACGCGCTGCCATGGTGGTCGGCGGCAAGATCGTGAATGTAGACTATGTCGATCTGCGCAAGGCCGAGACGCTGATAGCTGTCCTCGACCGAGCGCATCGTCCCGTCATAGGTGTAATCGTATTCGCCCCGGAACGGCAGTCCCTTGACGAAGGGCGGGTTCTCCGGCGCACGGGGATCGGGATGCATGATCCGGCCGACCTTCGTCGACAGGACGAACTCCTCGCGAGGATAGCGGCGCAGCACATTGCCGAAGCGGTGCTCGGACAGGCCGCTGCCGTAATGCGGCGCGGTGTCGAAGTGGCGCACTCCCGTGTCCCAGGCGGCGACGAGTGCGGCTTCCGCCGCTTCCTCAGACACCTCATCGAACATGTTGCCGAGCGGGGCCCCACCGAAGCCGAGGGGGCCAGGAGGCGCAAAGTGAGACTGGGACATCATCTTCCTTCCGATCCAAGACAGGGGCGACGGTACGAACCAAATTAGCGCACCTGTTCGCGTGAACGACCGAATTCGGCACAAAAGCGCAAATTTCAGAAATGTCCGCCCGTACCGTGAGCGGTCGTTCCGCCCAAGGGCCAGTCCGGTGAGGTGGCTTCGCTCAAATGGGCAGGGCGAGGCGATGTAGGTCCGCGGGCACGTGCAGCGTGCAGGTCTCCTGCAGCGCCCATTGCTCCCAGCCGGTCGCCAACACGAAGCGGATGTTGCTGTCCAGCATTTCGAGGATCGATCGATCTCAGATCATATCGGGTGCCCGGCAGCATGAGGCAGAAGGGGCGCAACAGGCTGATGGATGGCATTCGGCAGTGCGCAGACGCCTTCATGCCATTTCCGCAACAATCTCCCACGCTCCATTCACCTACGGCGTATCTCGATCCTGCTGTCATAATCCGTCAGCATCCCGTGCTAAGGTCGGTGCATGTCACGCGCCGAACGCCTCTTCGATCTCTTGCAGATTCTCCGCCGTCACCGCCGCCCGGTGAGCGGAGCGGTGCTGGCGCGGGAGGCGGGGATTTCGCTGCGCACGCTCTACCGGGACATCGCCACGCTCCAGGCCATGGGCGCGCAGATCGAGGGTGAGCCGGGGCTCGGCTATGTGCTGAAACCCGGTTTCCTGCTCCCTCCCCTGATGTTCTCCCCCCAGGAGATCGAGGCGCTGGCGCTCGGCCTCCAATGGGTCGGGCGGCGCACCGACGAGGAGATGGGACAGGCGGCCCGCAACGCTATGGCCAAAATCGCGGCGGTTCTTCCCGCCGATCTGCGCGAGCGCATGGAGGACGACGCCATGGTCGTGGGTGACGGCTGGGATCGGCCGCAGGTGGTCGATCTCGCGCTTCTGCGGCGCGCTCTGAACGAGGGACGAACGCTCGCCCTCACCTACACCGACGAGAAAGGCGCGCGCTCCGAGCGGATCGTCTGGCCCGTGTCGCTCGGCTTCTTCGAATCGACCCGCGTGCTGGTGGCCTGGTGCGAGTTGCGTGAGGGCTTCCGGCATTTCCGCGCCGACCGGATCGAGGCGGCGGAGATCCTGCCCGCGCGCATGCCCCGGCCGCGCCGGCAGCTCATGAAGGAATGGCGGCAAACGCTGCTGTCAGAATCTGACAGTGGCGTGCGCTATCACGTCTCCCGTTCACACCACACCAGGGAGACACCCCCATGAGCCAGGACACCAAGGCCGCAGACCTCGTCTTCTATACCAATCCGCAATCGCGCGGGAACATCGTGCACTGGATGCTGGAGGAGATCGGCCGTCCCTACACCCTCGAGGTGCTGGATTTCACCACCACGATGAAGGCGCCGGAGTACCTCGCCGTCAATCCCATGGGCAAGGTGCCGGCGATCCGGCACGGCGGGACCGTCGTGACGGAGGCCGCCGCCATCTGCGCCTATCTGGCCGACGCCTTCCCCGAGGCGGGCCTCGCGCCGGAGCCAAAACATCGTGGGGATTACTACCGTTGGCTCTTCTTCACCGCCGCTTGCCTGGAGCCTGCCGCCTCCAACCACGCGTCCGGCTGGAATCCGTCGCCCGATCAGGAAATGAGCTTCGGCTACGGCTCCTATGCCCGCGTACTCGACACGCTCTCCGCCTGGCTCGAGCGACGCACCTATGTGGCGGGCGACCGCTTCACGGCCGCCGATGTCTTCCTCGCGAGCCACCTGCAATGGGGCATGATGACGGGCCTGATCGAGAAGCGTCCTGTGTTCCAGGCGTATAGCGAGCGACATGCCAATCGCCCTGCCGCAAAGCGGGCAGACGAGCAAGCCGAGAAGTTGACGGCACAGCAGGCCTGGAAGGCGGCGTGAGAGCCACCCCTCACTGAAGCTTCAGGGTCGGAACCCACACGAGCCGGAAGTGGAGCACCTGAACGTCTCCCGGGGCAGGCAGCGATGATCGCCTGCCCTTCGTGAACGTCCGGAGCTCCTCTCCAGAGCGAGCGGCACACGGCCCTGCTGGGTTGACACTCCGCATATCATGCAACATCAATAGTTACATGAAACGCGATAGCCGCCTCTCCGGCATCCTGCACGTCCTCCTCCACATGGCCGAGGAGAAGGATCCCGTCACATCGGAGCACCTCGCCAAGGCGATGCGGACCAACCCTGTCGTCATTCGGCGCATCATGGCCGGACTGCGCCAGAAGGGTTTCGTGCGCTCCGAGAAAGGGCATGGCGGCGGCTGGAGGATCGCCCGTGATCTTTCGACGGTGACGCTCCGCGACATCTACGAAGCGATTGGCTCGCCCGACATCTTCGCCATCGGGAACAGAACGGAAGCGCCGGGCTGTCTTGTGGAGCAGTCGGTGAATGCGGCGATGGACGATGCCTTCGACAAGGCGGAAACCTTGCTACTCGAACGGTTCGGAAAGGTCACGCTGGCCGCGCTCAGCGCGGACTTTCATGCCCGCAAGACCCAGCGGGCCAATCAATGCGAATTCGAGGATCGGACTCATGTATCATGATGCGTTCTCTGATCCCCAGGCAGTTGCACGCTATGCCGAAGGGCCGCCACGGATGGTGCCCGGCTTTGCCGATATGCAACGAATGGCCATGATTCTCCTCGCAGAACGTGCCCCGGATGATGCGCAGGTGCTCGTCCTCGGCGCTGGAGGCGGCCTCGAAATCAAGGCGTTCGCCGAAGTTCAGCCTTGCTGGTCATTCGTTGGGATAGATCCGTCCGCTGCGATGCTGGACCTGGCGCGGGTGACCCTCGGCAACCTCGCGGGGCGTGCGCAATTGCACCAAGGGCTCATCGGCGGCGCGCCGGAAGGCCCGTTCGATGCCGGGACCTGCATTCTGACCCTGCACTTCATAGAGCGCGAGGAGCGCCTGCGAACGCTCAAGGAGGTGCGGCGGCGCTTGAGACCCGGCGCGCCCTTCGTGGTCGCCCACTTCAGCTTCCCGCAGGGGGCTCACGAACGCGACCTCTGGCTCACGCGATATGCCGCCTTCGCGATCGCTTCCGGCATCGAGCCTTCCATGGCGAAGAATGCGCAAGCTGGGATCAGCGCCTGCTTGCCGATCCTTGCGCCCGAGGACGACGAGCAACTCCTGCGGGATGCCGGGTTCGATGGGATCAGCCTTTTCTACATGGGCTTCGCGTTCCGCGGCTGGGTCGCTTACGCCTGATCGCTGCTTCCGCTTGGGGTCGGACCTTCATGTTCCGACGGCCAAAGGAACTTCGGCTCCACGGCACCGGAGTGGTATTTGGGTTACGGACTGATCGGTCCAGCATAATCTTGTCGCAGGCACCCTATGCCCTCCGGACGGGGCAATCCGGCTGAAGGTCGCCTGCGGGTCAGGGACAGCCCTTGAGCGCAGCTGTGATAAAGTCCGCTCAGCGCAACTCATAAGCCATTGAAAAGATTGGTGGGCCCGGCAGGACTCGAACCTGCAACCAGACCGTTATGAGCGCCTTGCTTCAACGTGAAAGCCTTGGAGCGCAAGTGTTTGTGAAAACGACAATCGGCAAAAGTCTCGTTTTGTTCACGGCGTATCGTTGCCGTTTCATTGCCGTAGCGACCGCCCCTCTCATGGCTCGGAGGGTGGCATGAGGGGGCTTGTCTGTGGCGGTCGGGGCTTTCGCGATAGGTCAGCGGTCAATGCGATCCTGGGCATGTATCGGAACACTGCAGCAACTATCATCCCGGGCGGGGCATCTGGATCCGGTAGCGTCGTCTTCGATTGGACGAGCGAGAATGGCTTCGATCCGCAGTCAACCGATGCTGAACGTGGGCAAGCCTCACGTGGTGATCGCCTTCCCTGGCGGGCGTGGCACTGCCGACATAGTGCGGCAGGCCAAGGCGGCCGGGATCAAGGTGCCGGAAGCCCCGCCCCTTTCCCTCTCCCAAGGGGCTAAGGAGCTGGAGGATGAGCGAAGCCGCACAGCTTACAGCCAAGCTGTTGACTCTTAAGAAATGATTCATGATTATGTTCGGTGGCGCCGAATCGATCGGCGCTTACGGAAAAGCCGGGTCTGACCACCCGGCTTCCGTATCCACCCACAGACCCTCGGACAGGGACCAATTGATGGAGGAGTGGTATAGCTTGTACCCGTGAACGTACGCATTTTGCGTACTCTGTCAACTCGCCTGAGGGTCACTTTTTGGAGACTCTCCTAATGGCGAACGACAATACCCGCCCCCACAAGGCCTACCTCACCTTCGAAGAAGCCGTCGAGGTGTGGCCCCGCTACTGGAACGGGGAATATCAGCACCTGATCGCTGCCGACTACGGGGTTAACCCGGGTCGCGTCAACGAAGTGGTCAAGGAGCGCAAGCACATCGGCAGCCGCGAGGTCGCCATGAAGCGCTACGGGCGCGCTGCCTAAGAAATAGGAGGGCGGTCTTCGGATCGCCCTTTCTTTCACATCCTTTCCCATCCTACAAAAATTGGTCTTGCTCTCCAGGCGCGATCTGCCTCCGAGAAACCTCATGTTCATGACGAATCAGATCTTAGATTTTACCCAGTACGATCTACGGGCGCTTATTGAGGCTGACTTCGGCCCCCTACCCACGACCACGAAACTTGCTGACGCTGAACTCGATTGGCTGCACTTCCAGGCCCGCACCGTTCCGATGCGCCCGCGACGCGTGATCGTTTCGACCGAGGCGGAAAGCTTCCGGGCAACTCACCCCACCATCACAACACTAGAAAGAAAGTTGCGAGTTGGTGAAGATGTTCGTCCTTGGCTGAGCAATAGCGCACGGACCCGTCAGGCGGATCCTCGCGCAGACATGCTCTTCAATGATTGGCAGATCATACATTTCCACCTCAGCGACGAGTTCGGGACGCAAGACGCTGTAAAGAGGACTGGGCCTCTTCTTTTCGCATATTTGAGTGCTGATCACGTCGTGTTTCTGACCGTGAAACCTCACAAGAATTCCTTCGCTTTGCAAGAGTACCTGCGGATCCTCCTTAGAACCAATCCGCAAGACATGGAGAGCGTGGAAATCAAGGGGATTAATGGACTTGCACACGTCCTCTCGGATGAAGACATCTTCAACATGAGAAAAAACGGTGTAAACACATTCATCGAGATTGGCGGCCGCTTCTTTGCTGCACCTGGCCAAGGTGTCGTGGCATCAAAGCATGCCCTTCGGCTGTCCCGTTTTCGGGACATGTTCCATTTGATGATCGAAGAAACGAAGAGTTTGCTTCGTCAGGGTCATTGGCCTGAGGCTCAAACGCCTGCACCTCTGATGACGACGACACAAGTCCAAATCGGCCTGAAGTTCTCAGAGGGTGTACTCACTACATGTGACAAGCTGCGCGGTATCAACTTCTTGTCGATGAAGCCGCTGGAGTAGGCCGCTGCCAAGACACCAACGTCATCTCTGAGATCACCGGCCAGCACATCAGCACCTGGTCTGACGAATGGCAGCACGAATGTGAAGCCGGCACCGTTCTCGCCATGTCGAAGGCCGAACGGGACGCTTTCTTCAACGGGTCTATCGATCAAGAAGGTAAGCGGAAGGGGCACGGCATCATCGCCATCGGCGGGCAGGCGGCGGCCGAAAAGCTCCGGGGCTACATGGAGAAGATCCTAGAGGCTTGAGCCCGCAAGGCCTAATCCGGCAACAACCCTTTAAAGGCCAGCGGCAACCATCGGCTCATAAAGAAAAAGCGCCCCCGCGTGGGAGCGCTCTAGGTCCCAGCCATAATAAGGGGCAGAAATGGACTGGAGAGTGCAATAACGCACCTTCTTCTGACTTGTTCCTACTTCACCAAGAAATCTTTTGCCGGCCCCTGCCGCATTGCTGTCAAGGTTGGTTTCTAACTCGGTTCCGTCCGTGGGGCAGAAACGGGCCGGGGCCGCGTCTAGGTCTATCTCAAGGACCAGGCGCGGCCTTCCCATTGCTGCCGCGTTCGGCCTAAGCGCGAACAATTGACGAGCCGCCGCAGTGGCGCTCAGCAGTCCATTTTCGAGAACAAGTCGGCACCCGACCCCTTGGGTAATGCGAGCAACTCGTCAGAGGAGCGATGTCAACTGTCAAGGCAAGCCTGCCAGACGCTGCTTTTTGACAGGCATCTATCGGGATCAGCTGGCCCGTACTCTTTCTGAAGGACTTGAAGAACATCTCCTTCGCCTTGAGGCGTATAATGCATGAAATTCGGTACGCTTGCGAACCGAATCCCTGCGCCCCCTATATCGAACCCTCGTATTGGCATGCACCCTTCCAAAGGTCATATCAGGGAGGGTTAAATAATGAACGAAACAGTTGGCGCTGTAGCGATCTGCATTGGCGTTGTGATGTTTCTTCTAGCACGCCCCCGCAAAGGCGAAGATGTTCGTCCTTTCGTAGATAATGCGTTTGTGTTCGCCGTTTATCCTGCCGCTATACTGCTCTTTCTCGCACTGGGGGCGATGCTTATTCTCGCTGGCGCGTG
The DNA here is from genome assembly GCF_020532555.1 of Microvirga lenta. Classification (GTDB taxonomy): domain Bacteria; phylum Pseudomonadota; class Alphaproteobacteria; order Rhizobiales; family Beijerinckiaceae; genus Microvirga; species Microvirga lenta. The sequence continues at coordinate 78,390 of NZ_JAJBBR010000001.1, forward strand.
AGAAAATCGCTCCTTCGTGCTAGCTGTGCATCTTGATATGGAAATGCGTCCGATCCCCGGTGATCATCTCGGCCATGTCATCGATCCGGCTGATGATGTCGTTTGCAACGAGCTTGTCGGGCGTTCCATACGGGATCCGGGACTGGCATAGCGTCTGCCTCGCCTCGCCGAGCTTCTTCAGGATCTCCGGGCCTTCGACTTTGCGAAAAAGCTCAACCGGAAGGGGCTTGTTGGCGCGACGACTCATGCAATGCTCTCCTAGAATGAGAACATATTGAGAACATGATGCGGGGAGAGTCAACCACTGCTCCTAAAGGGCTACCACTCAGGGCCATCGTCTCAAGACTTCAGGTCGTTGCGCTCTAACATTGCGACAGCTATGGTTGAGTTCGAGTCGAAGAGGACTGCGATATGAGCAACCGCAAGTCAGACGATAAGCGTGACGGCTCTCCGCCCGGGCTAGAGGAAGCCGAAGCAAGACTCATTCTGGACCACGTGCGTGTGATGCTGGCGCGGCTGAAATCTCGTTCCATAGGACAGCGCCGCAGCGATGATCAATCACAGTTGGTCCGTCTGTAGCTCCCTTACTGTAGAGGTACGTCCAGGGGCAGCGATAAGATGAGGTTGCCCTGGGAGTCCACCACCATCAGCTGCCACCCCTGCCAATCTTCAGGGGAGTGATCGCTTTCTCCCCGTAGCTCATATATTGCCTTGAGCGCTTGTTGTTGCGCCACCTCAACATCCGAGACTTCAATACCAGTATCATCCAAGATCTGTTCATCGCTGCTCACCAGATGAAAGTAGCAGCGCATTCCTAGGTAACCTCGTGCCAATGCGTTCAGCGACGAAACCTCAACGAGAGGATCGATCGCGCCCCAATCTGGGCTATTATAGTGCAAAGGCGCAAGACGAGTTTTCATTTTTGCAGCCAGTTTTGAGCTTTTCCAATGTGGCGAAGCATCGTGGTTCCAGCGTAATCTAAATCACGAGCGCAGCGCTTATTCCTTCCGCTGCTTAATGACCTCACGTAGAAGACCATCGAATCGATCCCCGAGCCGGTCAATTGCTCCTGTGAGTCGGTCCTCCACCTCGCGCAGCACCTCTCTTGAGACAAGCCGTTCGGCCTGCGTCTCCCGATAGGCCGTCAAAGCCGCCTGCAGGAGAGCCACCTTTTCATGTGCCGCGTGGGCCGAGGCCAGCGCTTCCCTTGCCTCTCGGCATGCGGCCTCAGCTTCAGCCTTCATCCTCTGATCAAGCCAGTCGCGGATCTTGAACACCGAAATGACGAAGCCTCCGATGAAGAGGAGGCCTCCAAGGGTCAAGGCAGTGTCTTGGAGGGTAGCGGCTCCTCCCATCACGACGCTCCGAGAGGCTTGCGGGCCTTCCATCGGCCATACAGCGCCTGCACGCCGCCCCAGATCGCAAGCGCCGGTGTGCCGTACTGCTCCCACGAGAACGGCGTCCCCACGACGATGTGGGTGCCGATCGTGGCAATGCCGCCCATGATGGCGAAGATCGCGCCCCAGGTGACGTTCGAACGATACCAGGGCTCGTTGTTGGTCAGGTGCTCGATCACTGGAACGACCGCCTTCGCCACCTCCTGCCGCACAGCTGGCGCCTCGGCTGCCGTGACCGTGGTCTGCGGCGAGGCGATCAGCCGATCCAGAACCTTGTCGGCGATCGAACCGATGATTGGAATGAAGAGCGGGTTCATGCGTGTCTCCTATGAGGAAGGGTCAGGAAGCGGCGAGCTCGTGCGCCTTGGCGACATAGGCGCGGGCGACCTCCCGCTCTGCTCGAGAGTTGCGCCAGAGGACGAAGGCAGTGACGGCGAGGATCACGGCCACGAGGCCGAGTACGATCAGGCCAGTGGGATCGAGCCCGGAGAGGTCAGGCTGAGCGGTGGCCGTGCCGGTGCCGGCAGCGCCCGCCCCTGCCCCGCCTGCCTTCGCGGCCTCTGTCTTGGCCTTAGCGTCGTTCTGGGCGCTGTAATCCTTTAGCTTCTCGGCGGCCTGAGCGCCGGACAGGCCCGCGGCGGCAAGGGCCAGAGCGACCGAATGGGCTTCTACCTCGGCCACGCGCCTCATCCAGCCCTTGCCGAAGGTTGAGAAGGTCTTGAGCCCGCGCAGGAAGGAGCGCCGTAGCTCGCAGGCTTTACGTGCCACGGCGACCTTGTCCCGCGCCGTCTTGGCAGCTTGGAGGGTAGCGATGCCGACGATGCCGTCCGGCTTGACGCCAAGCGCCCCCTGGAGCCACCGTGCCCCGCGAGGCGGGCCCGAGTTCACCCCGCCGTCAAAGGTCAGGTAGTCGAGACCGGAGGGGAGTTCGTCACCCCGCACGACATCCCAATAGTTCTGCTGGTAGATCGCCCTCAGATCGGCATTGGAGATGAAGCGCACCGACTGATCCGGCTTGCCCTGCGCCTTGCGCCAGGCAGTGTAGACCCGCTGCGTGACACCATTCATGGTGGCCCCGCCAGGATCTGCGGGGTGGCTGGAAAAACCGCCCTCATGAACGAGAACTAAACTTAGAAGATTATCGAAGTTTGGCGCGGCCATCATGCTGCCCTATGTTGTAGCACGAAGCGGAGACTTGGATATGTCGGAGATTTGGAAGCCCGTTGCTAGGCACGAAGGTCGATACGAGGTGTCGAATAATGGAAGAGTGCGAAGCCTCGACAGGACCGTTACTTACAGCGACGGCAGAATAGCCTTATTCAAAGGACGTGTTTTGTCTGAAGCACGAGGGGCGAGCGGGTATTTGACCGTTACCTTGGACAGAGGGAAGCGCGCCCTTGTGCATCGCCTCGTGGCAGAGACTTTTCTCTCTCGACCCGATGGAGCCACCGTCGTGAACCACAAGAACGGCGACAAGCGCGACAACCGGGCAGAGAACCTTGAATGGGGCGACTACACACACAACAATCGCCACGCCCGAGAGACAGGGCTGATCAAGCAGCACGGCGAGAACTGCAACCTCTCCCGCTACAGTGATCAACTCGTTGCTGCCATCAGGCGGGTTCATGCCCGGTATGACTGCACCTACCGAGAGTTGGCGTTACTCTTTGATATCTCCGAGATGCAGGCCGCCGATATCGTGAAAGGCAGAACGAGGGCCAAGTAGTAGCCCCCTCATGTTTCAGAACGAGCGGAAGCGCCCGCTCGAAGTTGCCAGCGGCCATGATGTCCTCGTGACGTGAAAAATCCGCCCCCAGGATGGAGCGGCGACGGAATATTAACCTTGGCAGTATTGGATGATCTGAACCGGACGCGTTGCGTATCTGTCCGAAGCGGTGTGCTCATACATCGCCGAAGCCCCAGCCGAAGACTGTCCTCTTCGGTTGGGGTTTTGCGTTCAGTTCAAAGAAAAACCCCGCCGGGGGACGGGGCGCGCGGGAGAGCGCTGAGTTTGGACGTTCCCAGGGGCTAACCTTGAACGTTACCTGACCTATACCGGGGCAATGATCCTCACCCTATTGCGCAGACGGAGTAGCACCCTCAGCCAACTACCGACGACCGCACAGCCGCATAGAAAGCGGCGCGGTTGATGGTCATAACGTCCTCGTGATGTGGATATGGAAATGCTGCCGGGAGACGGTGTTGACTGGTCAGCCTAAGCGCCTAGGCTGCGGCCGCTGGGTTTCCTCAAAAACCGGCACGCGCCCTGATCGAGGAATGGTTGACCTCCATCGATCAGGGCGTTTTCGTTCACGCGGTCTTGATCAGGAGCATGGACCAACTAGTTCGCCAGATGTGGTCGTTCTCCCATAGGCCGCAGACGCCCTGGCCGTTTCCCATCTTCCGACACCTCGGCCAGGGCGCTTTCAGGCTCAGTTTTGGAGCCTAGCTGTCGGCATCCTGCTACAGCCCAGCGCAGAAGCGCCAAAACTCATCCGTCTCCTCGGCGGTCCAGCCAAGGAAGCCTGCCACGAGCTCGGAGATGAAGTTGTCGCGGCGGTACTCCACCGCTCCCTCAACAATTAGGTACACGTCTTCGATGTCTGTCCCCTTGGGCAGCATCGACCGGAACGCCGGATCGTCGATGATGGCAAGAAGGGCTGCCGGGATGTTGCCGGTCCGAACCGCCGCCCTCGCCTCGTCCATGGGGATGATCTCCCACTTGGCGAGACCGTGAAAGAACTGCCGGTCGGATATGGCCGGAACAGGGGAGGCGATTTCGGACGCCAGAGGCAGCGGCCCGAAGTCGGCTGTCACCTCCTGCTCGACCACGCTGCCGTCTTCCTGAGCGACCCATAAAAGGCGTGTTTCCATAGCCATTCAGTAGCCCTCGACGACAATGGATGTTCCGACCGCGAGCTGCGACGGAGATGCGGGGAAGATGTGGAGATGCGTGACGCGCCCGGCGCTGGCGGCATAGACCGTCTCGATCATGTTGTTGGCGCCAAACGCTGAACTATGCCCGTTCGTGACGACGTTCAGACGGGCCGCCGCGCCGACGGATCCAGGTGAGAGCACGGCATCGAACACCATCGACATGCTTGAGAAAGAGGAGACCATCGTCAGCGGGAGCCAGTCGGCGGGCGTGGCATTATTGCCAGTAATCGTCGTGCCGTCCCGGTAGAGCCAACCGCGCGTGTACGCTCCTGCCGCATCGTAGGTGGTGCCGCCGTCGCGGCTGATCCGCGCCAGGAGCCGCCCGTCATTGGCAGAGGCCACGAACACCCCGTGAAGCCGCAGGTGCCCGACATCGGCTGGGATCGGCACAATGATGCCCGATGACGAGCCGCTCGTCACAACCACCCTCGCAACCTGTCGAGACGCGACAGAGATGTTCGCCCTCACCTGCGCCTTCTGTGCCTCCGTGAGCGCCTGTACAGCATCGCCGCGGACGATAGGGTCTCCGCTATCGAACACCTTGCGTCCGGCGGTGGTCAGGCCGCCATCCCGGCCGATATTCAAGCCGCTTGCGCGCACGGAACCGTCATCATTGCGCGAGGCAATAGTCAGATCGTTGTTGGCCTGAAGGATCTCGACCCAGCGCTCGTCGGCTGCGGCCGAGCCACGCCAGACTCTACGGGTGACTGTCTGGCCGGAAGCCGGCGCTTTCGACGTGAGCACCGGCGCTATCAGAACAGGCGCCTCGACGTTCCCCGTAAAGGTAGCGCCCGTCAGCATTGCGGCGCCGTTGGTGTTGATGTTGAGGACTGCCGCATCCCAGGCGCTGCCGTTCCAGACCTTCAGGCCAGCATCGGTCCCCGTCTTGAAGAACGTATCTCCAGCCACGCGGGCCGATCCGTCCGGACGGGTCGCCGGGAAGGTCGCGCTCGATCCATACCAGAGGTTCTTGAAGGCCGTGAGGTTCGTGGTGGCGGTGTTGGCTGCGCTGGTTGCCGTCTGCGCACGTTGGCCAGCGGTATCAGCATGGGTTTTGGCGCTGAACTTCCCCGGCTGGATCTCGCCCGTACCCTCGGCCCAATTCGCTGCATTCTGCGCCGAGGTGGCTGCCGCAGTCTGCGAGGCGGCCGCGGCGGCAGCGTCAGCGGCAACCTGCTGGCCGACCGCTTCAAAATCCTCCGGGAGCGCCCGGAGACGGGTCAAATAATCTGAAACCCGAACCCCATAGATCCGCGGATCGGTGTGCTTGATCCAGCGAAGGATGAAGTACGGCACATTCGCCAGCGTGGGGCCGGTCCACGGCTTGGCGAGGCGGATCTGGGTTGCAGAGACGACCGCCGCAACGACGTTCGCCCCGTTCTGACCGTCGTTCACGAACACGATATCATAAGGCAGCACGCCCGGATCCCAAGACGTAAAGGTGCCGGTGGCGATGTCCGAGCCGTTCGTGACGGTGATCGTGCCGTCGCTGTAGAAGAAATCGATAGGTTCCATGCGCGCGCTCGCTCCCGGCCGATAGGCTCGGCCGCTGTGGCAGTCTCGGATTGTCGAATGGGCTAGGTCAGGCTGATGCCGTGCTGGCTCAGCAGCTTGCGGATCTTCTGAGGGGTCAGAGCCTTGCGGACCTTGAGTTTTAGGGCAATGCGATCATCCTCGGCCTGCTCATCGGCTTCGGCGAGGGCCACGACCTGGCGGGCGATGTCGTCGGCCTTGATGTGCTTGCGCTGCGCCTCGCGATTGAGCATGGCGGACGGCTCGCCGCCCAGATGGCGGCGGGCCTCAAACACCTTGCGGGTGTAGAGCGCCGCCTGAAGCCGCACCGGCTGGAAGTGACGATCAATTGCCTCCTCGGCCATGGTGCGTAACTGATCGAGGGTCGGGCCGAGCTCAAGCCGCGCCATTTGCGCCTCCTGCCGAGACTGTGATCAGGATCGTCGCCGCCTGGAAGGGGAACGCTTCGAACGAGACCCGATACTCGCCCGCAGTCCGCAGGACGAGATCGAGAGGCTCGTCGTCGGCTTCAATCGATCCCTCTTCAGGGCCGCGAATCTCCACCATGGTCCCGGAAGGGATGCCCGTCAGACGGGTAGCCTTCTCCCCATCCACCATCACCTCCTCGGCTCTGTAATCCAGCCGGGGCCGCACGGTCGGCACTCCCTCGGGAAAGTACCAGAAATCCGGCATGAAGGGCGGGATGTCGAACACGCGGCCCGTTTCCGCCTCTTCGACCCGCTTCAGCACGTCAGGATTGGCAGGATAGCCGCTATCGATGTGGCCGAGGTATCGGCCATTCTCATCCGTCGAAACGATCATTCAGAACTCCAGCGCAGCCCAGCGCACGTCAAGCTGCTCGTAAGTAAAGCTTTCACAGATGACCTGAGAGCTGGTCCATCTGAACTTCCATCCGCAGAACTCGGTCGTTCCGTTGCCTTGGTCCGCCCACCAATAGAAAGGGGTGCAGTAGTTTTTATCCATCAAAGGACGGTCGAGCTTGCCCGCCGATGCTGTTCCGGATGCCAAGCGAAACCACACGTACCAATCACCTACGGAAGAGGTGACGGGGTTCCATGGGCGGGCTATCGCGATACACATGGAGGGGCTTGAGACGCCATGGGATCGCGCCGTCTCAACACCGAGATAGTTCCCGCGCTCGGCCCGGAATGTACCTTGCGCGGCCACTCGCGCGGGCACGTTATCGGCATCGAACAGGAGCCCATCGAGTGGCGCCGTAGCGGCATCGTAACCGGCAGCCGACACCTTGAACTGATAGGGTCCGCCGTTCCGGCCCAGGATAATGCGGCGGGCCATTAGAGATCCTGATTTTTAGCCACGGCAAACCACGGCAATGTTCGGCCGCCTGCGGGATAAGAGCCATCCCAGATTTGAAGGGCGCGCAGGGTGAACCCCGTCGTCGAGGCGGTCGTAGCGACAGGGTACGCGGACGGCTGACGGGCCAGATCCCCACAGAAGACCAGAGGCACGGCCGGCTGCGTGGCTCCGAAGCTGACCGTCGTGCTCGCCCCACCCGAGGGGCACACGATCGTTCCTGATGCCAGAACCATCCCGAACCGCTTCGACATCCCGAACAGCAGTTGAGCCTCGGTTGCTGTCAAGGCATCGAACCCGGGCTTCGACACCCAGAGCCCATATTGCCCGCCCCGGTTCCCGAGAACGACACGCCGCGCCATCACTCGCTCGCCAGGGTATAGAAGATGAACTTGTCGTTGCCCAAGGTCAGTCCGTAGGCCGATGGGCGTGTCGCCAGAAGCCGGTTCGACTGAACGACGACCGTAAAACCGGAACCGCGCTGGTAGCCATTAGGCCGTGGGTATTCCTGATACAGGTCCGTGATGACGTAGCTCCCGCGCTTCAGGAGAGCAAGCACCGGAGGCGGGTCATCAAAGGTGTGACCGAAGCTCTTCCAGGTATCGAGGGAGGAAATCTCTCCGGCCGAGGCCACACGGGAGGTTGCCGACCTTTGCGCCGAGAACGAGATTTGCCGAACGTTGTTCACATCCGCCGTCATGGCGTCATAGCCGGGGCGCGAGATACGCAGATCGTACACGCCGCCGATATTGCCCATCACCACACGTCTAGCCATCAGGTTGCGTCGTAGATCTCGATGCGCTGTGCGGAACCGAGGATCTGCACGCCGCCGAAGGTGAGGTCGCCCGAGGTGATCGTGCCGATATTGGCCGTGATCGCAGACAGGCTGAGAACATTGATCTGGTTGGCATTCACGGAGCCGTCCGCGATCAGGTCGCCACGCATGACAACGCGAGCCACGCCGTTGCGGGTGCCGATGCCAAAAACGGCCTCTGCAGAGTACCCGGGCGAGTAGACGAGGAACTTGTCGGTCGCGATCTTGAACTCGGAAGCAACGGGGCCGGCCGTGCCATCCGTCTGCACGAGCTGGAAGCCCGACCACTCATTGCCGGCCGTCAGTTTGACCGTATAGGACGCCTGCAAGCCGGTCTTCACGTTGGCGATGGCCGTCGATTGCGTCGTGACGGTCGCCTCAAGGCTCTGCCCACTGTTGTTGACGTTGTCGAGGCGGGCCTTCACCTGATTGGTGGACTGGGCAATGGCTTGATCGGCCGTTGCCAAGGCTTCCAGGTTATCCGAGACGGTCGCTCCTGCATTGTCGAACTCGGCAAGTACTTCCGTCCCGAAGATCGCATAAGCCTTGTCGACATTAACCTCGACCGTCTCGATCCGGGTGATGGCGGCACGCCCGCGCTCGTCGGCTTCCTCGGCGATGACCCGGCTCTCCGTGGCAAGATCCGCGCTGACCTGTAGAAGATCGAGGGTGTCGAGCTTGCGGCTGATCTGAGAGACCAGATCATCGGGCCGGATCTTCATGATGAAGAAGTCGTTCGACAGCACGAGCGGCGGCGGGTTGATCTGCACGATGGAGAACACGCCCATCACGTTGCTCGGCGTCACTCCCGCGACCCGCAGGAACACCGTCTGAGCGCTGCCCACGATGGCCTCAAAAGTGGTGGCCTCCCCCTCATAGGTGCGCAGCCAGGTCTGTTGACCGTCATAGGACACATCGGCCCGGTAGGTCACAGCCCCCTTGGCTGGCTGCCAGCCCGCCTGCATGACGAGCTGCACACCGCGCTGGTAGACCTGCGCGGCGAGACTCGTGATGACCGGGATGGCCGGCGCGAACACATCCGGAATGTCGGGCAGCGGCGTGACGCCGGTCTCGGTCACGTCATAGACGGCCGGATCGTCCAGAACGCCCGAGAGGGTGATGTGCTCGCCGTCCGTGTCGGGCATGCCCTCGGTGATGAGCACGCGGAAGGTGCGCGGCTGCCCCGGCGAGAAAGCGGCAGTCGGCAGGTCGGCCAGATCGGAACGGGCGACGGCATCGGCCAGCGTGTACGGAACGAGCGTTCCTGTGCCAGGATCAACATACCCCTGCCGGGTCGCCTCGCTCGCCATATCGGCGGCGTCGACAATAGCGATGCGGTCGGACGTGCCGCGCGTGACGCGCACCGGCCCCCACGGCTGCCCGTCCCGGCGCCGGATCTCGACATAGTGGTTGAGAGCGTTCGGGTCCCACTCAAGAGGACGATCAAAGGTAAGCTGCCGGGTGGCGTCGTCATAGGCCACGACCTCGGCCGACTGCCCCCAGGTTTCCGGCTCCTCACATGAGAGCAGGACCAGATCGCCCCGCTTGAGCAGGCGTCCTTCCGCCCGTGCTGTCCACGAGACCATGACGCGGCGAAGGGCGTTCTCCCCGGCCATGAACCGGACGAGGCCCGCCGCCTGGCTGCGCTTGGTCACGCCGGGGAGCTGCACCCGCGAGGGCTTGGCAAGCGTCACCCCGTCCGGCGCGGACGAGACCTCGGCCAGCCTCATGGTCGTGCTGTCGATGTACTCCCCGATGATGCCGTCCGCGAGATCGTCGTTGGCGAGCTCGTAGCTGATCTCCAGGCTATCCCGCACGATGTCGTAGTCCGTGAACATCATGCGCGGCAGGCCGCGGGGTTCGTCCCGGACGATGGTCAGCCGGTCGCCCACGGGGGCCGGGACCGCCCTGCCCGCCTTGAGGATCGTCTCGATGGCGTCATCGAGCGTCTGCGGCTCCTTGAACACATGGTCGAAGGTATGCCCGAGACTCGCCCATAGCTGGTCGTAGGCATAGAACGACTGGAAATCGACCTGAGACAGCGGCAGGCCCGCGCCATAATCGGCATTGCGCCAGATGTCGAGCGCGGCCCAGGCAATTGACCGGGACGGGGCGTCAACCCATTGCGTGCCGTCCCAGGTCGGGATGATGCGGGTCGCAATGACGCCGATCTGGCCGTTGGTCACGCCCTGCAGAGCGCTGTTCGCCTCGGCCTTCACGGCAATGGTGGTCACGCCGGGGAAGCTGTTCGGCCCGTCGATATGGGCGCGCAGGGCGCTCCACACGATGTCGTCGACGCCCGTCACCTTGCCGCCGAACAGGTCCGTGCGGCCGGTGATCGGGGGCGAGGTGCGCCGCGCCCGGATCTCGTAGCGGGCGGGGTTGACCTCGATCCGTTCCGTGACCCGGATTTGGCTCTGCTTGGCGAAATTGTACGTCTTGTCGAAGATCTCGCCCCATCCGCTCGTCGGTGCCCCGGCGTCGTCAATGGTGCGGGCCTCCACGATCACGCGAACCGGCGTCGGGAAGACCTTCTCCTTGTAAAGCTGGTAGGAGCCGGACGGGAACACGAAATCGACAAGGATCTCGCGAGCGAGCGTCGTGGCGGCATTGGCCGAGAAGCCCGCCGTGTTCGTGGTCGTGAGCTCCAGCCCGGAGACCTCGGACGCCGTAACCACGTTGACGGGGAACAGCGTCACCTTCTGGCCGGGATCACGGATCTGGATCTTGATGCCGGGGAAGGACGGGTTATAGCCCCCGCTCTTCGTCCAGATGCGGGTGTCGGCGATCCGGATCTCTTCGATGTCCGCCTTGCCGCAGGTGAGCGCGAGCAGGGCGTATTCCGTCATCTTGTCGCCGTCGTACTCGCTGTAGCGGGGCGCGGCGAAGTCGGGGAACGACAGGGTGCGGCCATACAGGACCGGGATGGGCTGCAGCGGGCGGGCCTGGTTGCCGCCGAACCCGAAGGAATAAAGCTCCTCCTTGGCGTCGGTCTTGCCGCCTGCCTTTGGCTTGAGGAAATGGCTGATCGCCATCGCGCCGCCTGCGATGAGCAGCGAGGAGCCGATCGAGGCGGCAACGCCGGTGAGGCCGATAGCCCCCATGGCCCAGGGTGCAATCGCCGTGAGGGCGACCATGGCGACAATCGCGCCGATGCTCTTGGCCGAGGAACCGCCGCCGCCCGCGCCGCCGAGGGGGCGGGACAGGAACTCGACGTTATCGTTGGCCGCGAGCCGGTGCGTGCCCCATTCCGAGCGCGCGTAATACTGTCCGTTGACCTTGCAGACGGTCGGCAGGTCAAACCGCCAGCCCGCCTCGGTTAGCACCTGCTCGATGGTTGGGCGGCGCTTCTTCGTGCGATGCTCGGCAATCGGCAGCACGAGTCCGCTCTCCTGCACGCGCGGGTCGTCGCGCTCCGGATCGAAGACCAGAAGGGAATGTTTGACGGCAAGCTTCATGGTTATGCTTTGCGGCGGAACACGCGAAGATGGTTGTAGCCGATGGCCCGGAGAGCCGGGATGTCATCCACGACCACGCCTGCAGCCTTGTCGATGTGGATCACGGCGCCGGTTGTGGTCATGCGGACGAAGGTACCGAGGTGGAAATCGCGCTTGGCGACGTTGCCCATCAGCACGAGATCGAGATCCTGCGCCTCGGATTCCGGCACTTCCTCCCAGGCCTGCCGCTCGGGATGCGAAAGCATGGCCTCGGCCTGGGCACGGGTGGTCGGCTCGACCGGGCCGATGTCAGGCATGGAGACGCCGGCCAGTTCGTTCTGAATGTGACGTGCGAGGCCATAGCAATCATAGGCCGCCGGGCCACGCGCACCGATCTGATACGGCTTGCCGATCAGCCCTTCCAGGAAGGCGAGACGGTCGGTCATGATGCTGCCAAGAGCGCGGGGAACCGCTGCATGTCGAAGACTTCCCGCAGCACCCGGAGGTTCTGGGGCTTGGCGATGGCGAGCGAGCCCTCGAGGAGCGAGCCGCGCCGCTTCACCGAGCGGAGGATCAGTTTATACGGCCCCTGCCCTACGGTGTCGGGGTCCGAGGCCAGATAGCCGCGGAAGATGACCGTGATCGGGGTGTTCATCTTCACCGCAGCCTCAAGATGGCGGCCCATCTCGCGGTTCACGTTGTCCATGCGCAGGGTGCATTCCGCCCCAAGCTGGCCGATCCGGGGATAGTCGATTTCAAACGGCACAGCCAGGAACGGAACGATGAGACCGCCGCCGACCGGGGCCTCAGCCTCAAGCCGTGCGTTGAAGTCAACCGTATTGCGAACGATCCGGACGGGTGAGGGCTGACCATTCTCAATGAAGACGGGATGAATGGCTTCCAGGGTGATGAGCATCACCTCGTCCTTTGGCGCGGTGGCCGCCGCCTCGGCCCATGCCTGAGTTGCGCTGATCGGCATCAGAGATCCCAGACATCGAGGGAGAACGAGACGAAGATGCGGCTCCCGGCGCGGGAGGGCTGATACTGGCCGCCATTGCGCAGCCTGACCCGCCGAACCGTGCAGCCGGTCAGGTCGGAGACCGGCAATTCGAACTCTGCCGTGCCGTGCGAAAGCGTGTCCCGAACGAACGCCTTGAAGGTCTGGAACTCGGCCGTGGTCATGCGGATGGTGAGGTCCACCACGCCAAGAACGACGGTGGCCGTGCGGCGCGAACGGATGTTGCCCGCCTGCATCTCGCTCTCGAGGCCCTTGCGGAAGGGCTCGACGATGGAGCGGGACGAAGGCTCATGCGGGACGGTTGCAGGCCAGACGGGACGAGCCATCAGCGGCCTCCTATGGGCGATACGCCGAACCGCTGCTTGAGCGCCTTGTCGAGCCCGCCGCTGGCGACCATGCCGCCGAGCATCTGCTCGATCTGCACTTCAAGACGTGGCCCCTGCGGTCCCGGCACCTGGCGCGTCGAGACCTGCGCCCCGGCGTTGTTGTTGATCACGACCTGCATGGCACCGCCGCCGTATTTCCCATGGGGGACGATCCGACCGGGCGTCGTCGGCACGAACAGCTCGCGGCCATTCTCGCCGACCTCATAGGGCTGCATCGCGTTGACCATGCCGCCGCCCGCCTTGCCGGGGATGAAGGCCTTCAGGAGCCCATCGAGCAGACCACCACCGCTCCCCGTGCCGCCGAAGAGATTGCTGAACAGGTTGTCGAAGGCACGAGACGCGAGGGACTTGAGCAGCTTCTGGAGCACCTGGTCGAGCTTTTCCCCTTCCAGAATGGCATCCTGGAAGGCATTGGAGAGGATGCTGCCGACTTCTTGAGCGGCATCGGCGACTGCCTCCTGCGCCTCGCGGGCGTCCTCAATCTTCTGTGTCGCATCGCCATAGGCAGAAGCGAGACTGTCGATCTGCGCCTTGAGTTGCGGCGTGACCGCGACATTGGCCTCTTTGGCGGCCTCCAGAAGGCGGAAGGCGGCCTCGGCCTTGGCGGTCTCGCCTGCCGACAGGCCAACCGTGAGCCGCTCGGCGTCCAAGGCGCGGGTGCGGGCCTGAATGGCCTGGGTCTCGCGCTGGAGTTCGTGCAGGCGCTCCCGGCTCGACTTGCCGCCCTTCTCATCACCAGGAACGGCATAATCCGAGTTGCGGATGGGATTGACGGCCGGCGCAGCTGCCACTGGAGCTACCGCTCCCGGCTTGTAGCCCGCCATGCTACCAGGGTTCGTCTTGGCCCCGAAGACTTGGTCGAACCGACTGACCGGCGTCACGCCGCTCATGTTCTGCAGGCCGTTGCGCGCCGCCCATTCGTTGATGCGCTTGAAGATGTCCGAGTTCCCGATCTCGGCCATCCGGCTATAGAGATCGTTCAGGGCACTCATGGCGCCCGGCACAGCATTGGCGATCGCGTCGATACTGGTTGCGAAGCTGTTGACCCCGCCTGAAGCACTGTTCGAGGCCTGAAGCGCCTCATCAATCTTCCCGGCGAGGTTCGTCAGGGCGCTCGCCGCCCGGTTCGATGACTGCGCCATGGTGGTGCCGGCCGCGTTCGCCATCTTCTCGATGACCGGCGTTCCGGCCAAGAGAGCCCGGAAGAAGGCTTCCGACGAAACCTTGCCGTCCTTCACGAGCGCCGTGAGCTTGGCGACGGATCCGCCCGCCTCGACCATGCCTGCGGCTGCAGCCTGAAGGAGGGGCCTCGCGGCGTCCATCAGCGGCTCAAGCTCTTCCCACTGCACCTTGCCGGCGCCGAGGGCCTGAGAAAGCTGCAGGATCGCGCTAGAGGCTTGCGAGGCATCGCCGCCCTGCGCCCGGAGAGCCATGCCGACGAGTTCGGTCAGGCGCAGCAACTCCCCATTGGTCGCGTTGAGCTCACCCTGCGCCGAGCTGACGCGACCATACAGGGCCGCCATCGCCTCAAGCGGGGCGCCCTGGCGCTGTGCGATCTCATAGATGGCCTGATAGGTCTTGCGGAGGTTCTCACCTTCGAGCCCCGCCGTCTTGAGCGAGTTCTGGACCTTCACGAAGCTGTCGGCATAGGCCGAGACCTGTTGCACCGACAGTCCTGCGAAGATGCCCGCAAGGCCGGTTTTCACAGCCGTACCGGCACGGCTGAAGGACTGCGTGATGCGGTTCGTCGCCTGCTCGGTCCGCCTCTCGACGCCACGCATGGCGCGGTCCGTCGTCTGACGGGCGCGCTTCATCTCGTTCTCGAACTTCTTGACAGAAGCCTCGAGCGAGACGACGAGCCTTTCCACGTCTGTGGCCATGCTACTACTCTTTCAGCCAGTTCCAGAGGGCGTCTTCTTCGGAGGCGGTCAGGGCCTTGTCGCCCTTCGGGTCGTGCGCCTTCACATATTCGGTGACGGCGGCATTGAACTCCCAGAGCGAGAGATCGTCGACCTGCCGGGGCGTCCAGCCGAGAACCGCGCCCCAGCCATAGAAAGCCGCGAACTTCAGGAGATCACTTCCTGACTCGCGGCTTCCGGCTTTCCCTCGATGGGTTCCTCCGGGGTGCCGGCCAGGGCCGCCGAGAGGATGGCCTGGGCGTGGATGGCCGTCTCCATCAGGGGACGGATCTCCACGTAGCGCCGCACCAGATCGAGGGCGTCCTCGGGCTTGGTGCCACCGCCGATGAGGCCGAGGCGGATGACCTCGCGGACCTCATGCGGCCAGGCGTCGTAGTTCTGCAGCAACTGGAGGAGCGACATCGGGCCGATGAGAGGGGCGCCGAGCCTCACCCGCGGCTTGTTCACGGTCTCCTGCAGCTCGCGCAGCTGGCCGATGCCGAGACGGAACGTGTAGGTTCCGTCCGCGAAATCGAGTTCAACGGATCCGGTCCGGCTCATGGATTATGCCGCTGCCGCTGTGAAGGTCACGGCACCGGAGCTCTGCATTTCGACCGAGACCGTGGCCCGCTCGCCGCGGGTGGCGCCGATCTCAAACGAGGTCAGGTGGAAGAGGCCTTCCCATGAACCGCCGCCCTCGGCCGCAGCGCCAGCAAGCACGACGCGGGCGAGGACCGGCTCATCGCTCTCGAAAGCTGCACGCCAGCGCGAAATAGACTCGCGGGCCAGAACGCCCTCGCCGCTGATCGTGGCCGATTTTGAAACAACATCCCTATCAACGTAGGCGGCTTTATCCTCGTCCTCGCAGTCGATCGAGGTCGTGTCGTTCGTCTCTTTCGACAGGGTGAACGAACGCTCGGTCAGACCGCAGGGAGCGACAAACGTCCCGGGGGTCATGGTGCTCTCAAGCATGACTTTGACGCCCGAAAACGGGACAGTGGTAGCCTGCGCCATGGTAGTCCTCCGATTGGCAGGGTTAGGCGCTCTCCACCAGAGCGCGGAAGGTCATTCGGGCGCGGGTGAGGATCTCCTCCCCGCCATCGCCGATATTGGTGTCGCGGTGTCCTATCTCGGTCAGGGCATAGGGCTCATCGAGGACCAAGGGCATAAGGCTGAGAGCAGCCCGAACAGCGCTTGCCGCCCTTGACGCCTCCACCTTGCCGACCGCATTCGACCACACGTCCAGATCAATGAAGACCTCTAGTCCGTCGATGCAGTCAGCCCCATCCTCCACTGCCTGAATGTTGCGAATGGCGACGTAAGGCAGGGCAGCGCCGGCAGGCACCCGATCATAGATGCGCCCTGCGATGATCGCAGAGAGGGCCGCATCCGCCTTCAGCTTGCCGACGATGGCCTTTTGCAGTGCGGCTTCGACGCTCATGAACTGGCGACCTCGCGGGCGGCTTTCTTAGTGGCTCGGGTGATGCGGGACTTGACGCGCTTACGGAGCGCCCGGACCGGGGGATAGAAATATGGTTGTGGACGAGTGCCCGGATGCTGTGTCCCGGCGAACAGACCCTTGTTCTCGTGCGGGGCTGTGCCGAACTCTACCAGGCGCGCGTACCAGGCCGCGGCATCTCCTGCGACGATGGTCACGGACAGGTCAGGATCTCCCTGGACGCCCCCGGCTGAGACGCCGCGCACGTTGGCGTTCTCTGCCTTGTAGTTCCCCTTCACAGCCCGGATCGACCGTTCAAGCGCCCCGCTTTCCTTTGGCACGAGCCGCTTCTGCATGCCGACGATCTCAGCGGCGCCTTGATCGATTGCCGGTCCGATTGTCTGACGTGCTTTCTGAGGCAGAGCCGCCAACTTCCGAAGCAGCTTGTCCCTGTTCCTCACCCTCGCCATCGATCAACTCCACGGCTCCCGCGGCGTTGGCCGCCTCATACTGTGCTTCGGTGATCTTGCGCTCTTCGCCCTTCTTGAAGACGGTCAGAATGCTGGCGGTCGGCCAGTGGTCGAAATCGCGAGTGAAACGAACGCGCTTCATGTCGGGGCTCCCAAGGTGCAGGTGAGGACGTTCCACGCCCGCTTTCCGTCAGGGTCGCGGATGTCGTGGATGTTGTAGATCTCGGAGGGCTTTCGGGCGTTCACGGCCCGCCAATCCGGGGCAATCTGCACGGTCTGAGACGACCACCGGACAGTGATCTCGACCGGACGCACGCCCTGAAGCCGCTGGGCCAGCACCTCCTCGCGACCACGAGCCGGGGCGATGTTCGCGGCGACGGTGAACTGATCCGTCCAGGGGCCGGAAACCTCGTTGCCATACCCATCGTCCACAACGGAACGGGCTTGGAAGGTCACACGGTCGCGAAGTTCACCGGATCGAGGCATGTGTTATCCGAAAGCAAACGGGGCTGGAGCAAAGCAGAACGGAAAATTTACCGAATTACAGCCCACAATGCCTTCTCACGACACTGAAGGGGCTCCTAATGATTGAAATCTCACGTTTCGTACTTGCCGTAGGCATTTGTGGTCTTGCCACAGTAGTTGGTACTGGCGCACGGGCGGAGGATCCCCCGAACTTAGTCGGCACCTGGAAGGGATCGACCCAGGCTGTCTATGTTGGCTCAAATCCGTACCGAGTAGCTGAGAAGACCGGCCCCAATTTCTCGACCAACCAGATCGAGTTCACGTATTCGATCACGGAGCAGAAGGCGAATCTGTTCGCCGGGACATTATCTGCTGGGAAATTCTCAGAGACGCTCATCGGAGCGATCAGTCCTGACAACCGCAGCGGCGTCATGTCAGACGACGATGGACAGTACACTCTCTCAATCCGCGATGCGAACACGATTGATGTCTGCTATCAGCACAGCTTCCCCACCAGTCGTGTGGCGGCATGCTGGACGCTGAAGCGTACAGCCAGCTAACTTCCGCTAAATCGGCATACGACGCGGATATGCTTTAAGTCGGCAGGCTCCGAATTTACTTACAAGTAACTGTCTAGCCTGCCGGCGGAGAATCATGTATTAACACTGCCCCGCGGAAAATTCCGCGACTTCACAGCCACAGCCAGAGGAGGCGCTTCATGTCCGAACGACTTTGCATGCGATCGCGCTCAATCCTCATTGAAACTCTTGCTGCTGTAGGCTGCTATGAAACCGACTGTGTTCCCCCTGCCCTTTGTAGGGTTCGCATTTCGCTTTGAGTTCGTCCGCATACCGCGGAAACCGGCGAACGATCAAAAGCCACCCGTACTAACATTCGAGTTCATCGAGTCGATGCGGCGGCAGTTCAATGCACATGTGCTGCGAGATATCGGCATCGACAGGAGCCGGATGGACTGATGGTCCGGCTGCTCTGGATCTCACCCGTGTGGGTTGACAGTTGGCTCTCACTTGCTAGTGAGCGTGTGCGGTGTTGCAACCGGCATCGCACACGCCCCGGCTGAGATGTCCTGCACGGCTGATCAGCTGGGGCGTTATCGTTTCAACGAACTTGCGTCAGGCAATGGCTGGATCTCGGAACCGAGCAAGAAGCCGTGCGACCGGTCCGTTAGACGCGAGATAGTCGCCACCCCCAGCACCGGTGCGGTCGTCCCAAAGTGCCGTCAGCACCAACAGGATCGCGGCTTGGACAGGCTTCGGAACCGTCGTCTCAGTCCACCCGTGCTGAGGCTTCTTCAGATAATTGACCACGATCTCGCTGGCCTGCTCCATTTTCATCCGCAGGTCGACGTCCTGATCGTCATAGTCGATGCGAAGCTGCTGCTTGGCCTGTTCGATGGTGATGAGAGCCATGTCAGACCGCCTTTACTGGGATGCCGACGCGCACTGGCTCGACAGGCTTGGCTTCCTTCACGACTCCGTCGCGACCGTCCCTGCCCTTCTTCACGGCAAGCCGGAAACCCTTGCCGGCGGCGGGTCTCTCGCTGGTTTCCTGCTGGCAGATCCAGAAGGAGCCGCCCCAGGTCACGCCATCGCCCGGGCGATAGGTCTGGCCTTCCTTGTAGACCCCGCGGTCAATCACGACCGGGAGACGGAAATCCTTAACCCGGCCATCGCGCATGAAGCGCAGCACCAAACCCCCGTCAGTCTCGACTAGATCAAGATCCTCAAAACCGAACCCGTCGCGCCCGTCCTTTCCGTCTGCGCCCTTCTCGCCTGGAGCCCCATCCCTGCCGACCACGGGCCCGAGGTTCTTCGTCTCCCCAGTGGTCAGGGTCACGACGAGTTCGCCGGAGCGGTCGATAATCGTACCAGCCAGTCCGACGCCATCCTTGCCATCGCGACCGTCCTTGCCGTCAACGCCGTCCTTAGGCACGGGGATGGTGGACACGACTCTTTCGACTGCCTCGGACACCATCCGTTGCACTTCTGCAGGATCGACGCTCTCGCCATCTTTCCCGGGCTCGCCGTCCTTCGGTCTGGGAAGCTCACTGACGCGCTTTTCAACCTCCGATGTGATTAGGGGGGCCACGTCCTCGATGGTGACGCTCTTGCCATCCTTCGGCGCCGAGATGGCGGCAACTGCCTTCTGAACCTCTTCCGTCACGATAGCCGGGATGTCAGGCAGCGACGTCGGCTCAATGGCCTCAATTGCCAGCTTCAGCTCGGAAATCTCCTCGCAGATGATCTTACGAACTTCGCCCAAGTCGGCATCCTTCCCGTCCCGCGGTGCAGGCAGCGCGTTGAAGCGCTTTTCCAGCACGTCCATGCGGACGGTGATCGAAGCCATCGCCTTCTCCATATATGCGCGAATAGCGGGCGCGATGCCTTCCATCAGCGCGTCGATGTCGGCGTGCTTCATTCGTTAATCTCTAGAAGAGGGGTTGCGGGTCTAGACGTACCCGAGATCCTCGGGCATCCGGTTCTTTTTCCGAATGTTCTCTGTCTTGGTCAGTATCTGGAGGTTAGCCTCACAGTGGAGGCCACAAACCGTCGCGCCTTGCAGAGGATAGATATGATCTACCTCATGCGGAATTCCTGTTTCTGCCGTGAGGCGTGCTGCCTCAGCATAAATCGCCCGAATAGCCTGCTGGTTTGCCCATGGAGGAGTCGCTTGCAACTTCGCGGCATTCCGCTTTGCAATTAATGCATTCACAACGTGCTTATTCGCTCGCGCCCACTCGGCATAACTTGCTGCACGGTGCTCACGATTTTGCTCATACCACTCCTGCCAATACTCAGCTCGCTCTTCTCGGTTTTCAGAGTACCATTGCTTGAAGGCGCCCGGGTTTTTGCGGCGCCAAGCCCCGGTGTGTTCGTTAACACATTCGATGCACTTATACGCGAGCCCATCTGGAGAGGCGCGACGTACGTGGAACGCGGATGTCGCCTTGATCTGGCTACAGGCACTACACTTTTTCAGGCCATGGCTCCGAAGCTCTTCAGCTTCCCGGCGAGAGGCAAGAATTCCAGGCTTCCTGGCTTCCGCCCTACAGTCCATACACTGAGCCACTACCCCCTGCCCTCCCCGAGGAGTGCGTCCACCACGTGGCTTTCTCGCCTTGTGAAAGTCTGAGGTTGGCTTCTCGAGCCCGCAATCAGTGCACCGTTTCAGCATCGATAGTGAGCATCTTTGTTAACGATGCAAAAGCGTAGTTCGGAATGTGCTTTTCATCAACAGAATCAAGCTCTTCACTCACATCTTTCTCCGGTGGACCGCCCGAGCGGCTCGCCCAAGGATCATCAAGAGCATCGCGCTTCGCGAGAGCTTCCAGGCTAAAATTTTGCTCTTGCAAATACGGGCTATTGCCCCCAGGAACGGGCTTCAGATCAAGCCGCCTGCGGGCCTCGTTCGGGGCCTTGATGCCGGCACCCACGGCCTCCTTCTCGGCATTGATTAGGGCCGTCGTGTCCATTCGGAGCAGGTTGTCGACGTCGAACTCCGTGCCGATGTTCTCTCCCATGCCAAGGCCTTCATCGAGGCAGAGCTCAGCGGCCTCGATCAGGACTTGCAGGCACTGCGAGTAATACTCGATGTTGAGGGCCTGAACGTTGTTGTACGTCGGCATTTGGCCAACACCGATCTTGTACGGCGGGACATGGTAGGTCGAGCAGACCACTTCAGCCGACCATTTCAGCTGCTCGATGAGCTGCGAATCGACGGCCTTGGCTTTCAGGGCCTCGTACTTCAGACCATCGCCCAGGACCGCCACCTTGCCCGAGTTCTTGCCGGAGTAGTTGCTTTCCCAGTGCTCTTTAAGCCGCTTGGCCGTCTCGTCGCTGATCGCGCCAGGAGCGGTCAAGATACCGCTCGGCTGCGCTCCATTCTGAAAGAAGAGCGTGCTGTCGCTCTGAATGGCGAGGCCGTGCGTAGCGGCCAGCCCACTCGCGAAGATGGGTGAGAGGCCAACGAGCGGGTGAAAAAAGCAGTTGAAACGATCATGGATGACCTCGCGGGCCGGCACAGTGACGCTGGCGGGCAGCCCCGCAAGGTTATCCGTCTTGAGTTCATAGAAGACGCTGCCGTCGTCAGACACCAACGGCGTGACGAGAGTCCAGTCCAGCACATAGAGCGCCTTGACCACGCCGCGCCCGTCTCGCTGCTTGAGGATCAGGGCATTGCCCCGCTGCAGCTTCGACAGGATCCAGCCTTCCATGAACTGGATGCGGTTCTGGAAGTGGTTCGGCTTGCGCAGAACCGGCGAATATGCGGGGTTCGTTACCTCCGACCAGATCCCGTTCTCGTCCTTCTGGACGAGCTTGATGCGCAGCTTGGAGATGTCCGACGCGATTAGCGTCCGACAGGCAAAATCGGCGTGGTTCGAAAGAACGGAGTCGTAGCGGACTTCGACGTTCTGCTGCCAGGCACCGGCGAAGGGCTCGAAAAT
Source organism: Microvirga lenta (assembly GCF_020532555.1). Taxonomy (GTDB): domain Bacteria; phylum Pseudomonadota; class Alphaproteobacteria; order Rhizobiales; family Beijerinckiaceae; genus Microvirga; species Microvirga lenta. The sequence goes on from NZ_JAJBBR010000001.1 coordinate 99,962, forward strand.
GCGATACCACCCGCCGCGACCTTGGCCCACAGGCGAAAATGCTTTTTCGTCCGTACCCTTGGCGCGGGAGATGTTCAGCCCAAAAAGGCGCATGGATCAGCCCTTCGCTTCAGCGATTTTGGCTTTTAGTGTCTCGGTATCCCAGCCGTGGTAGGGCCGCTTGCCGACGACATCCTGATACTGCTCGCGCAGAACCTTCAGTTCTTCTTCCGGGTCAATGGGCCGGCGAGCCTGCATGTCGCGACGCCTATACCCTAGTTTCCCAAGAATGCGGGCATAACGAGGATCCTGAGCGCGAAGAGCGCGGTCCATATAGCTCTGGGATTTCATTAAGGGCTCCTATGAGAAGACCGGCCGCAAGTGGTCGCGGCCGGCCATGAGGTTCAGGCTATTGGCTAGGGCGTGGCAGGAGCCTCGGGGGCCGGAGCGCCCCAAGTTGCGCCGGTCAGGATCGCGACCGCAGAGGGACGACGACGAGCCCAGTTGATGAACCGCTCGACGCGGAACGCCACTGAGTTAGTCTGGAACATCGACACGAGCGACGTGGCGCCAGTCGGCGCGCTCGAGTCATGCGCCGGGTTGTCGGCCATCTCGAGCGAGGCCTCGCGGGACATATCCACCTGAACGCCGCCTTCGTCAGCCAGGTAGATATCGCCGGCATTGGCCAGGACGACGGTGCCTGCGGGGATGTAGTCCGAGACGATCACCGGCATCTGGTTGAAGGTGCCGCCCATCATGGAGATGCCCGGGAATTCCGGCTGCCCAAGCGGGTTGACCATCATCGAAAGCGCAAGGGCGGTCGTGGAGCCCATGATCCAGACGCCTGTCGTCGGGGCGTTATTCGCCGCGATAAAGGTTGCCATCAGGGCGCGGACGTCGGCGCGGATCGCATCGGCATCACCACCAGACGAGGTGACCGGGGTCAGCCCGTTGGTGATCGAGGGGGGCGAGACGCCAGCGACGGCGGCCTTGGCTGGGTTGATGAAGTCGATGTCCAGGCGAGCAGCGATAGCCGTGGCCAGGTTGTCGCGAAGCAGGGCTTCGGCGGCCGGGTTCGACCGGCGCAGAAGCTCTTCCGTGACAACGGCGATGTTCGCAACCTTGAAGATCTCAAGGATGTTGCGCTCATAGCCGAACCGAGTCAGAGGCTTCGCCTTGCCTTCGCCCACCCAGTAGCCCTCGCCACCTTCAGTCTGACCGACGAGCGGCACATTGAAGGGCACGTTCCGGAGACCCGGGACGCCGTTCTGACCGAACCGACCGAGGATGGTGCGCGGACGCAGGAACTCAACGAAGTCAGCGATAACGTCAGTGCCTTCGCCGACGAGCGGAGCCGCCCAGTTGCCGTCCTGAGTGGTGCCGGCAGGAACCGCTGCCTTGAAGACGAGACCGTAGATGGACGAGTTTTCGCCATACAGCTCCTTCGCTACGGTGCGGACGCTCTCGCCGTCCAGTTTCGCGATAGCTTTTACCTTCGCCAGACGCGCGAAACCGATACCCTTTTCGAGCTTCTCGACGGGCTGGACCTGAATGCGGGAGCGGGCGGCCGTGCCCTCTTCGGACTTCTGGCCGGCCACCGGCTTGGCGGAGGCAGCCTGGGCCTTCTCCAAAGCGCGGAGGCGCTTCAGATCGCCGTCGATCGCAGCGACCTCGCCCTCGAGCGTGTCGAACTCCTCCTGCTCGGCCTGATCTGTCGAACGGCCCTCGTCAATGGACTTCTGCATGACTTCAGCCATGCGCGCGGACTTGGCCTGCCGAGAGGCCTCCAGAGTCGCGATCTGTTCTGCGATAGTTTTCATTCCCGTGCCCTCCTTCGGGCGCAATTTGACGGTTTTGACGGATTTTCCGGAGGCGCCCGGAGGGACAGGCCGATCATCTGCCTTCGGCTCCTTGCCCGTCGCGGCGAGCAGAGGGCGGTCAATCGACTTGATGGTGGAGATCACCGCGTCGGCATTGGCCGGCACGGAGACGAGGGACAGCTCAAGAACCTCGCTTTTGTTGAAGCGGATGCCGCCTTCATTGAGGAACGAGTATTCCAGGGCACGGAAGCCAATGGAGACGGCACGGACGAGCCCAGCCTTCACCTCACCCCAGGCGGTTTCTACGCGGTCGCGCAGCGGACCCGGTTCCCCGATCTTCGGTAGGCGAGCCTCAAAAGTGATCCCGTCCTTGGTGGGTCTGTCGAAGGTGACGGTGCCAACAGGCTTGTCGTGGTCGTGCTGATGCAGCAGTGGCATCGGGTTCCTGAACTGGACGCCAAGAGGCTCAACGATGTCCCCTACCCGGTCAGGGTTGGGTGTCGTCGCCACACCGCGGATAATACGCTGCTCCTCCTCGACCGCTTTGACAGTCAGGATTGAATACATGCGGTTCATTCTTGGGTTCCTTCTCAGCCCAGTATGAGCATCTGGTATTCGGGCTTGCGCTCGTCCTTGCGGTCACGGGACTTGAGGCCCAGCGCCATCGTCAGCGCCACGGCGCCGTCAATGCGGAACCGGGCTTTGGTCTTGTCGGTCTTGCGCCCACCGGCCGGGTCAGTGACCGCGACTGCGTTTGCCATATTCCAGTTCAGTACCGGGTTGTTGCCGTGGATCAGCTTTCGGTCGATGACGGCGAGTTCCATTGCGTCGATGGCCGGCGTCATGTCCCTGAAACCCTGCCCCCAAGGGATGATCCGCAGCCCGTCGCCCTTCTCTCCGTCCTTTTGCGAGGCGAAGTCGATGCGATCGAACTCCTTGATGAGGTCGTCTATCCGCCAGCGGTCGTATGCCATGCCAAGGACGCGATAGCGCCCGTAGAGGTCTGCGATGTGTCGGGCGATGACCTCCTTGTCGATCGAGCGGCCCGGGGTCGCCAGAAGGTGCCCCTGCTTGTGCCACTCGACGTAACGATAGTTCCCCGACCCGAAATCCCGGTTCGAGTGCTCCTTCAGAAAGGCCTCGGGCTTCCAGAGGAACGGCTTGATGCGGCTCGGATCGTCGGCACTGACCATCACGAGAGCGGTTAGGTCGTTGATCGAGGACAGGTCCAGGCCGAGATAGACCGCCTCGCCCTCCTCAATCTCGGCATCCCCCTTGCAGGCCATCCATTCGGCCCGGGAGATCAGCGAGGCCACCGGCGCCACGCGCTGGTTCAGATAGAGGTTACGGAACTTCGGCTCCTCGGCCGGCATGCGCTTTGCCTTCGCCGCGATAGCCGCCAAGTCCTCGAAGGACCGGAAGTCGTAGAGCGCCGGGTTAGCCTTTTCCCAGCACTTCGGATCGAAGATGTCCTCCTGCTCCTCGGGAACAGCGTAGAGGTGGCAGACGATAGTCTGGTCTTTGGCACCCAGTCCGTCGTCAATGAGCTTCGACAGGATGTGCTCCGGGTCGTTGCTCTGCGTCGAGATTGTTACGAAGAGCGGCTCCGCGCGAGCACCCATCGATGTATCAAGAACGTCATAAAGTTCGCGGTCTTTCGCTTGAGCCAACTCATCGAAGATCACGAAGCTCGGGTTCAAACCGTGCTTCGTCCCTGCCTCTGCCGAAATGGCCTTGTAGAACGAGCCGTTGCTGAAGCAGGCAATGTGCTTAGTGGAGTCGACCACCTTCAGAAGCGCCTGTAGTTCCGGATCCGCCCGCACTATCTGGGCAGCGACCTTGAACACCTGCGCTGCCTGCTCCCTGTCATTGGCCGCCGAGTAGATTTCTCCGTTCGGGATGGCCTCGGGACCAACCAGATGGGCGAGCACCAAGGCCGCGATCAACGCCGTCTTGCCGTTCTTGCGCGCGATCGACAGAATGGCTCTGCGGACGATCCTACGGCCAGACGACCGATCATGCGGCTCGTAAATGTCGCGAATGAACTGCTTCTGCCATTCGCGGAGCTTGAACGACCCGCCCTGCCCTTCACCAGAAGGCACCGTCAGGCATTCGATGAAGTCGATTACTTTTTGCGCCCGCCCTGGATCGCGATAAGGCCCTCGAACTTGGACTTTGGCTTTTCGTGCTCGACCTTGAGGCCGACGCGAGCTGCCGGACTTAGACCGAGCCGGTCGCCGAGCGAAGCCATCGTCATAGCCTGCTTGTTCAGGATGGACACCCATGGATTTTGATACGCCGCGCCGGACTGCCCGACGCTGATATGGCCTTCCTTCTCCAGCGCCTCGACTGCCAGCTTGTGCAGCGCGTATGCCTGGCAGAATGCCGAGAGGATCGGAGCATCAGCCTGCGAGTAGAAACCGGAGGGCATCGATCCGACGATGGTATCCCAAGCGGCCGAGGCGACATGATCGAGATGATCCGGCTTCTCTGCTTCGCCGACCGTGCGAACTACTGGCTTTTCGGGCCTATGACCCGGATTGCCTGCCAATTTGACGAGATCCGGGTGCGTCGGCTTCGGGCCACGCTTACCCATATGAACCCCCTATACTAAAACCTGCGGGATTTCGCGTTCGACTTGGGGCGCCGGTCCGGCTCTCTGAAGCGCCAGACCTTGGACCTACCCCCCTCGGTTACCACCTCTACCCACTATGGAAGCTATTCTTCTTCAGGTGGAGCCGTACTGTTGTTAGGTGGCTTGGGGGCTACCACGATGGGAACGTTCTTATCCGCTTGTACTGACAAGACTTTCTCAGCTGGCCTGCTGCCAATGGCCCACTTAATGATGTCAGATATACTGGCCCAGAACGATAACCGTTTACCCTTTAAGAATAGATCGGCCATCCATCCTCGCCCAGAGCCTGGATACGCCCTCGCTCCTCACGCTGCTTGTCACGATTATGGTGTGGAGCACAGAGGCTCTGCCAGTTGTCCTCGATATCCCAGAACAGTGCAGTGTCGCCTTTGTGGGGCTTGATGTGGTCTACGACTGTGGCAGGGGTTACTCGCCCTTCCTTCTGACACATGACGCAAAGGGGATTGTGCTGGAGATAGATCTTGCGGGCCTTATCCCACCTCGTGTTGTAGCCTCGCTCGCGGGCTGAGCCTCTGCGCCGATCAGAGTCTCTGTTTCCGGCCTCGTGTTCTAGGGGCTTTGGCATGTTGGCCCATCACGCATGTCACAGAACTGAGACAGAGCGGCTTTAAATGCCCCTGGCTATGGAAACCCGGAACAACGAAGCCTTCGACCACGCCCTTGATGCTGAGGACTGCTCTGACCACTGCCCAATTTGGTTCTGTGTCGCCATGGCCGTCTTAGCTGGCGTCAGCTTGCTCCTTTGCCACCTGCTCGCGTGGTCCTACCCCATGGCAGGAGGCTAGGGCCCTAGCGAGCATAAACAAACCGTCTTTGGAAGCGGGAGAGGGAGATCAAGCGTGCTCATGACAGAGCCGCTCGGGAGCGTTTCCAGCACTCCACGTGATACAGCGGTAATCAGATAGTAGATTAGAAGAGCCTTTCTTCACTATCCGTCACTCTCCTACATACCGTCCATACTTCACGTATGCGCCAGGGAGGCATTTCTCCACGGCGACCGCAACTTGCTTTGCTTCCGCCGAGGATTGGTAGGCACCTATTACGAAGACATTGTAGCCAGGAGCGAAGCCTTTGAACTTCCATGAGAAATCATTAAAGACGGTGTAACCACAGCGCTTCCCAGCTGCGGTAAATCTAACAGAGTCGTCGCCCATTCGGCCCGTGTCTGTCTCCGGGATTGAAGCCACGATCACCCACCATCCTTCGTCGAGTGGCGCCTCATCATCCTCTTGTGACTCTTCAGGATTTCCGATTGCCTCCATTGCTATCAGTCTTGGCTCATCGGCCCAATCGAGAGCTGGGTCAGTCGCACTGCCCAACCAGGCGATATGCGACGTAAGCTGGTCTGTGTCGACGTCACCCGCAGCCTGAATGTTCGTGGTTCCCATTAATAGCAAGAGAACAAGTAGAGACCGGTGAAGCCGCATAACCTAAGGTCCTATGCAGAATATTCTGTGTCGTTGACGCTATCTGGAGGCTCTTTCCTGTAGCTGTCGCCTCCGGAAAGCGTCAGAGGCTTACATATCGCAGACATTGACCTCGCCAAACAGGATCTAGTTGGCTCTCCGGAACCCAATCTTTATTACCACCTCTCTAAGAATCAGACGAAAGCCGAGGCTAGATGTTGGCGAGCTTGCCCATGCTACCTTGCTCAACGGTCTAAGTGCTTAGGCATTCGCTTTCCCTGAGACCTCGCACTTGGCGATCGGAACTAACATATGTTAACGACCCCACCCGAGGGACTTCGGGAGGCGGCATGGGGCAAGACAAGACAAAGCCATGGCGACGGGTTCTGGACGTGTGCGCTGTCATCGGCGCCGTTGCCGCGACCGCTGTTGTGATTTCGCTCGTAGGTGAACTCCCAGGTCAGCCCGTTCACTCGGCATTTATGCCAGATGCCTCTCCGCCGCGATGGTGAGCATCTGATCCCGCAGCATGTCGGACCTCTGCAACTCGGTTTGGTTTTCCCTGAGTGTCAGGGTGAGGAAGCGGAGGAGGATGTCCATGCTGTGTTCGTTCATGCGGCGTCCCGCGGACTTGCATATGCCCTGCTACTCGTCCCAAGTGTTGTTCTTGGAGGAACCAACCGATGCGATTTGGGATTGGCGATGCTGTGCGCCTCAAGGCCCATCCAGCACAGAGCATGAGAGTTGTCGAGGTTGCGGAGGACTGGGTTATCTGCCGGTGGTTCGATAAGGCGGCCGTTCAGGAAGGGGCATTCTCTGCCGATGATCTGGAGAGCATCCCGGACGGCAATGACTAAATGGTGACTTGTCTCAGCTACCGCGCCCACCATTGGGCAAGATAAACCTGTCAAAGAGCGAGCAATCGTGTAAACTGACTCAATCAGCAGTTCCTCAGTCGGCTGCTGCCCTTTTGGGCGCATTGTGTGTCTCGAAGCTTACCTGGCTTTGGGAGACCCGCCATGCCAACCGAAATGCCTCCAGGACGTGAGCCCGCCCAATCAGTTGCAGTACCACCGCCTGAATGGCTTCCGAAAGCCTTGAACTGGATGGCCGTTTTCGTAGGCCTCGGCTTATGCTTCTGGGCGCTCAACTATGGTGTGATGGCGACAAGCTACTCGAATAGTCCGAGTAGCTCGGGGGCCTACAACACCCACGAGTGACCCGCTGGCAAGGTCAGCGACCTCTGGGAGAAGAGCTATGTTTGGAGACCCAAAATCAAAGAGTAAGCACCCCTGGCTTGCGACCATAGGCATTACAGGCATCGGTATACTCGGTCTCCTCATAATGTGGGGTCTTAGCTTCGAATAAGGCCTAGTCTCTCCGCGATGCTCTCCTCTACATACAGGTGAGGAGAGACTTCGACCATGAGACAGCCGTCGTCTCGGCGAAATGTCGTGCGGGATTTGCGGGGCATTGCATGAGGACGCAAAAAAGCCGCCTCGGAATGACCGGGCGGCGGGCGTTCATAAAGCTAACGCATTCCGGGTGAAAATCACCGAGAGTGCCTTGAGAACTTATTTCTAGCGCAAGGCTGCATTCACGGCAATAGGGACTGCCAACAAGCCCTCGGCTTTTGAACAAGGCGATCTTCTCGCGTTCAGTAAGCCCAGTAGAGACATTGATGCAGAGTTCTACCTCCTTTCCAATCCGGATGTGGGCTTAGCCGGTGTCGACGCTTTCTCACATTTCCGACAAACCGGATGGCGCGAAGGGCGTGATCCAAATGCCTACTTCGATACGGATGGCTACCTCGCCACCTATAGGGATGTCGCGGCGGCTAGGATCAATTCTTTAGAGCATTACCTGCAATCAGGCTGGCTGGAGGGTCGGGATCCCTCAGCCGCATTTGACACCTCGAGCTATATCGCCGCCTATGGCGATGTAGCCGCGTCTGGTAGCGATCCTCTGCAGCCTATCTCAGGTATGGGCTGTACGAGGGCAGATCGAGCTTCAATGACAGCGTGATCGGGTAGCCTGGGTCATCCCGAGCACGGGATGACGTACACTCCCATAGTCGCGCCTTGGTCGGCCTCGTCCTCACCGTCGAGTATATCGATGGAGGTCGAGGCCCATTACTCAGGTTCAGCGGTCACCTTTGAGGCCTAGCGCCACTATTCTCTGGGAGGCGGCAGGAAATCTCCCCGTTCCCCTTAGCTGCGCGCCCCGTAGACACTGCAAGCGCATGATAGAGATTACGATACGAGGTGGTTGCGAACCTCGGCGATAGCGGCCAGCAGGAGAGCGCCACCTACCGTGAGCCCGACGAACTCGGGTACGATGTGAGCAAGAGGATTCTCGTCGGGCTCGACGCTGGTAAACGCGTGGTGGATCTGGTGGATCACGCCAAGCGCCATGCCCAGAAATGCACCAAGATAGGCTGCGTTCGCTCTGCTCCAGCGTTTATTAGAGCTTCGTTTCATCCGAATTCATGTCCTACCCGTTTGATCCAAGGGAACGTTAGCACCGATGCGGCGGCGGCTGATGCCCGGCGGGTCGATCCGGATACCAGGTGCGGCACTCCCCTGGCGGTGGGAGATGCCCCGGCGGAATCCGTACACGGTCGCTGCGACTACGGCGCGGTCGTTCATCCCTGTACCCGTACTCCCGGCGGTCATAGCCAAGACCGGGAACGCCACTGCCGTCGTAGGGCCCAGCCTCATAGGAGCGGTCGTAGCCGCCTCGCCAGCGCCCCTTGCCGCTCTCATCCTTGTCGGGATCTGCGAAAGCACTCCCCGCCCATCCGGCCAAGACACAGGTCAATACAGCTGCCAGTTTAAGGGTTCTCATGAGGAAGCTCCTTTCGCTGAATAGGCGAACGTTGTGGCTGCGAAAGAGTTGCGGTGGGAACCTGAACAACAGCCCAACGTGTTCACAGAGGCTTTATCGGAAGTTTGCAGACGATTAGTTCACGTGGGTGAGGCATAGAAGGGCCACTATGCGCCCGAAGATGCACCGCGACCCCAATCGCCCCCTCAAGATCAACTCCAACGAAGCTCGTCTCGACCGTCAGAGTAGAGCGCTCATCGTCACCATCAGTTCGGCATCTGGTGGCAACGGGCGGCGTGAGCCCCACCCGATCATGCGGGCCTCGGCTTGAGCATCTGCAGGGGCTGGAGCATTGCCATAAGCGGCCTGATCGGAAGTGCGCAGTCTGCTTGGTGGATAGGATGCGGAGTGGCCCTCAAGGGCATCAGGCTCGCTGTCTTGAAGTTCAAAAAGAATGGCCCTGCTCAGTCCCGGGGGGAACCGAACAGGGCCTGTGTTTCGCAGCTTTGAGGCTGCGTGACATTGCCTTGTCTAACCGCTGAAGGTTAATAGACTGTTGCCATGAGGCTCGGCAGGACTAATCGTCAGGCTGCCTTCACACCGGAGAGGAAGTCCGTGACCTCACGGCCGAGGCTTTCGGAATGGCGCGCCAGTTCCTGGGCCGCTCCGAGAACCTGCGATGCGGCAGCACCCGTTTCGCCAGCACCTTGCCTCACGTCCGCGATATTGCCCGTCACCTGCTCGGTTCCCCGGGCTGCCTCCTGCACATTGCGCGCAATCTCAGCGGTGGCAGCGCCTTGTTCCTCCATGGCAGCGGCGATGCCGACCGAGATTTGAGACATCTCGGTGATGGTCCGAGCAATCTCCTGGATGGCCGTCACCGTATGCTGGGTCGCCTGCTGCACGGATGCAATCTGCGTTCCGATCTCTTCCGTGGCCTTGGCCGTCTGACTAGCCAGCTCTTTGACTTCTGTTGCCACAACCGCAAAGCCCTTGCCTGCCTCGCCGGCACGCGCAGCCTCAATGGTCGCATTCAGAGCCAGCAGGTTGGTCTGGGAGGCGATGTTGTGGATCAACTGAACAACATTGCCAATCTTCTCGGCCGTTCCTGCAAGCTCCTGCACGGTAGTGTTGGTGCGCTGAGCGCCTGCCACGGCCTGATCCGCAATGCGGGAAGACTGTGTTACCTGGCCGGCAATTTCCCGGATCGAGATTGACAACTCTTCGGTAGCCGCTGCGACCGTCTGCACGTTTGCGGAGGTCTGCTGAGCCGCGGAGGCAACGGTGACCGACTGGTTGTTGGTCTGATTGGCAACCGCCGTCATAGATTGCGCCGTTGCTTCCATTTCCGTTGCGGCAGAGGACAGTCCCTGAGTCAGAGCGGACACGTTGACCTCAAAGCGCTTCGTGAGTTGGTCCAGCACCTCGGCCCGACGCATCTTAGCCTGGTTCTCAGCCTCCTGCTCTGCCGCAAGACGGCGTGCTTCGATGGCGTTGTCCTTGAACACCTGGAGGGCACGCGCAAGCTGCCCAACCTCATCCTTTCGCTCGATGCCTGTGACGGAGACCGTCAGGTCGCCTTGGGCCAACCGCGACATGGCTCCGGTCATGGAGCCGAGAGGACGTGTGACGCCATAGATGGAAATTGCGCCAATGACACCCAGCGCGGTCAATATTCCAGCGACTGCTGCGGCGACTAGGGTCTGCGTGGTAGTCGAGGCAAGAGTGTTCGCATCCTCCTTGGCCTTCGCGAGAGCCGCCTTGCCCATCTCGACACGCTCGTTCAGGTCGTTGCGGAGCTTGATCCGCGCATCTCGTCCTGGGCCATCCGAGATAGCAAGGGCAGCGTCATCATCATTCTTTACACCGAGAGCAACACTTTTGTCCGTGAGTTCGAAATAGGCAACGATATCGGACTTGAGCTTGCCGTACGCCGATTTCCGCTCAGGCGTATCAGCAAGGGCAATCAGCTCATCAACGCTCTTCATCACCAGCCCTTTGTACTGGTTATAAGTCGGCACGATCTTTTCGAACCTTTCAGGCTTGCTCACCGCAAGTAGGTTCTTCTCCTGTGACGTTACCTCATTCACGTGGGCATTGATCTGAAGAGTGATTGCCAGACGGGTAGCTTCGAAGTCGACTAGCTCCTGCGTATCATGGGCCATGTCTTTGAGGCCTGATGTAGCAAGCCCAACGAGGCCGACAGTGATAGCAACGAAGATTGTGACAGGGATCGCTAGCTTGGTTAGCAACTTGAGGTTATTGATAAAGCGCATTGTCTCTTAGTGGCCTGCCCGCATCACCGCAGGAAGCGCGCGCCCCCACGACGCGACAAGCTCAGGCGCATTCATCAATCAAGAAATCCGTTGAAGATAGTCTTAATCCGGGGCTTGAAATCGAAGAATTCCGCACTAATCGACGTCAGCCCCGTTAGCTTTCCGTTGAGACAAGCTAGGGTGGCTTCTACCTGGACTGTTGCTTACTGCCTTCACGATTGAGAGCGAGGGCCTCAGGGGATGGCGTTTTTGACGGGGCTGGAGTTGCTGGCGGCTATTTCTGTGGCTCCAGCGGGAAAGCACCATAAGGGCCACCCGTCCACCCTACAACCTGGAATCGTCCTCGCTCCCTGCCCTAGCCCAGCGTTAAGATCGCTATGCGTTGACACTTGAACGATTTCCCTGTGGACTTCGGAAACGTCAAACGGCGAAGCCTAAGTAACCTTTGTCTGGGGGGACGATGACGTACGAAGCAGTGTGCTGGCTCCTCTTAGGCGCATACGCAATCCATATCCTCGAGGAGTTTGCACTAGATTGGCGAGGCTGGGCGCAGTCTGTCCTCAAGTTGCCCGTTGACTGGCCTACGTTCTACGTGACGAACTCGGGAGTCGTGGTGCTCGGCTTTGTGGCGGCGCAGACGGCTAACACACTTCCAGTCATCGGACTAAGTTTCGCTGCACTGATGCTAATCAATGCTACCTTCTTTCACGTCTTACCGTTCATCGTGTTTCGGGGACGCTTCTCGCCAGGTTTGATTACGGCGGTTACCCTCTTCTATCCTGCCGCTGCTCTTGCGTACATTGTGGCCGCCGACGCTGGGTTGATCGGTGGAGGAATGGTGGCGACGTCTTTGGCGATCGGTGCAGTCCTAATGGCCTACCCTATCGTCCTCCTCCACCTCAAAGGCCGACCTTACTTCAAGCAGTCATAGCGGCCAGCCATCTTCACCAACTGCCTGAAGCCTTCCTCGCTCCTCTTGCTGCTTGTCCCTATCGTGATGGGGCTTGCACAAGGGCTGCCAGTTATCGGTGTTCCAGAATAACTCTTGGTCGCCTTTGTGCGCTTGGATGTGATCGACCACCGTAGCCGGGGTGATGCGCCCTTCCCTCTGACACATGCCGCAGAGCGGGTTCTGCATCAGGAAGGCCCTGCGGGCATTGTCCCACCGGGTGGTGTAGCCTCGCTCTCGGGCTGAGCCTCTGCGCTGCTCGTATTCCTTGTTGCGGTTTCTGTCGCACTTCATGAGCTGGTTTGCAGTTGCAACCTCCAAGCCGGGAATAATCTGCGCATGAGGGGGCGCGGGTGCGGGGGCTGAGCCTAATCCTAGACTTTTGACTCCCCCACCCCGTCAGATCAGTATTGAAGTCTCAGAGCAGGCAGGAGTCCGTTGATGGACGAACGGAATGACGCTGAAGAGCAACCGCTCTCGGGTGGCGGTCGAACGGCTGTTGCTCGTCGTGGCAATGTCATTGTCCGGGAGACCGGGCCGTGGGCCTCGTCTGTTCATGCATTGCTCCGGCACCTGCAGCAGGTAGGGTTCGCAGGAGCGCCGCAGGTCGTGGGTTCAGGCTTCGATGAACAAGGTCGAGAGCTCCTCACATACATTGAAGGAGAGGTGAGAAATCCCGCACCGTGGTCAGACGACGCCATATTCGAGCTTGGGGCCATGATGCGCCGCCTACACGATGCCACTGCATCATTTAGAGTCCCAGACAATGCTACCTGGCGAGCTTGGTTCGGCCGCAGTGTCGGTATTCCGGATATAATCGGCCATTGCGACACAGCCCCTTGGAACATCGTCTCTTTGGATGGCAAACCTATTGGGCTTATTGACTGGGAAGTCGCGGGCCCAGTGGACCGGCTGACGGAGCTTGCCATGGCTACCTGGAATAATGCGCAGCTCTATGACGACGATGTGGCTGAGATGAACGGGCTACCAAGCGCCGCATCGCGCGCGCGTCAGGTCCGCATTTTTGCCGAAGGATATGAACTCTCTGCTGATATGCGGCATAGGCTCACCTATAGAATCATAGAGTTTGCTGCGCAGAGCGCCTCCAACGAGGTGATCGAGCAACAGATTACCCCTGAAACGGAGCACGCGCCACGAGTATGGGGCATCGCTTGGCAGACGCGAAGTGTCGGATGGTTGATCCGAAACCGTGAGCTCTTGGAGGACGCCCTTAGATAGAACCCGAGCAGACACTTCAGTTACGATGCCTGCCCTCTTGCCCTTCGTGCCCTTGCCTGTGCTGTTTTCTTCTGATGGTGCGCGTGGCAGAGGAGTTCGATGTTGTTCGGATCCAGATCGGCACCACCATCCTTACGTTCGATGATGTGGTCTGCGATGATGCGGTCAGTTGATCCGCACCTCCGGCAATAGGCTCCTCGTTCCCTCTTGAGCCTCGCTACCAATTCCCTCCACTCTGGCGAGGTGTAAAAGGGATCTACCGACTTGGGTGGAGCCTTGAGCCTTGGAGGCATAGACGCAAGTCGGGGCTGGATGTTGGTGAGTTTAGCCACGCGCTGCAGCCCTCTGCTATAATGGCTATGCAGTTGGGAGTTAATGATGGACTTCAATAAGATTGAGATCGAAGAATGGCCTGAGATGCATGACTTCAGGCGACTCATGGCGCAAGAGTTTGGCGGCGGGACCGATCGAGGCCTAGTACTGTTGGGAGCATCAATGCTTGACGAGTTGCTCCGTCGCCTCCTTGAGTCCAGGATTCGAGAGGAAGTCGCCGACGAGCTTTTGCTCAGCGATAGACCACTCGGCAGTTTCTCTGCGCGTGTTAAAATTTGTTACGGGCTTGATCTCATTACAGATCGAGAATTCAAAGCCTTGGAGTACGTGCGCAAAATTCGAAACGCATTCGCTCACAAGATTGATGTCAGTTTCGAGACGCAATCCCTTCGCAATCTCTGTGAAAACCTGTATGAGGCGGCCCCGCTCACGAACGGGCAACCCACCTCAATGAGGGCCGCCTATGACGAGGCCTGTGTGAGTCTTGCCTTTTTGTTAGTACACCATACACAAAGGGTGAAGGGCGTCGAAGAGGTCACCACAGGGCCGACAGGCCCTCGCATCCAAGGCATCGAGCCGTAGGTTTACTCCCGCTTTCAGGAAGGCTCAAGCCAGACGCAGGAACCGCCGATGCTCCTTCGTGAGCACCACCCTGCGGTCGGTGTGGAGGATGAAGACCTGCTTCTTCCGCATCTCAGACAGTTGGAGCTCGGTCTGATTTTCCCTGAGTGTCAGGGTGAGGAAGCGGAGGAGGATGTCCATGCTGGCACCTGTGGATTTCGGGCGCAGATTTTGCGGGCCGTTAACCATCACTTTGTTGCCTTATTCACTTCTGAGAGGATGTTCTTGCCAAACAAAGGAGAACCGAATGGCAAAGAACGTAGATGAGATCCTCAAGAAGGCAGAGGACGACATTGCAGCGAGGCAGAAGCGTCGTCAGAATGTGGCTCTCGAACACATCGGGCCTACTGCCCTTGAAGAACTTGTCAACGAGGTGCGGAGGCTAAGAGCCGAATTGGAAGCCCTGCGGTTCACTGTTGCTGCTGGCATTGTGCCGGCCATAAACCGCAAGTAGGCCCCCGCCCTAGCCTATCTCAGCAGCCCCAGCCTCTCAGCGATGCTCTCTTCTACGTAGAGGTTGGGGCTGATCTCTATCATGAAACAGCCGTCGTCTCGGCGATTTGTCTGGCGGGATTTGCGGGGCTTTGACGAGGACGCAAAAAAGCCGCCTCGGAATGACCGGGCGGCGTGCGTTCATAAAGCTAACGCACTCCGGGTGAAAATCACCGAGAGTGCTATGCGTCTATAACTAGCGCCATGGGCAATCCGTTGCAAGAGTCTCGCATCGTTGTTCCCAGAAACCATTGTTGGACTGGCCTAAAGGCAGTCGAAGACCAAGTACGTTCCATAAGGCCCGCTCCGCGAAATCCGTCAATTCGGCTCTAACGAGCGAGTTGATGCTATAGCCATGAGAAACTGAGTGGCTGCTTGCAGGATGCGATCCTCTCGATCCCATTGAGGATCATAGGATGCGACAGTGGCGGCTGCGACCGTGAATTGTTCCGTGACAGCAGCAACGATATCAATGATCTCCTTTGGCAATAGGCCACCCTCGGGCGCAAATTCGTTGGCAGGCGCAAATGCAGCGTCAATGACGTCAACATCAAGGTGAAGATAGATGCGGGAGACACCCTGTCGCTGAAGTGCGTCGAGGGCCGTTTGCAATGCGTCCCTGGCACCGAATTCTCGGATTTGTTGGGGACCTATCGTCGTAATCTGGGAGCTGTTAAGGACAGTCCGGGCTCCCTCATCCATGCCATGCCCGCCAACCAGGATGACGTGCTTGTCAGGAAGTGCTCGATAGCTTGGTATAGTGGCGCAAAGCGCCTGCCAGCAGCGGCCAGTCAGCGTGCTTAGTCCCATGGCATCGAGGAAGTCCCCTGTGAAAGTCTCAGGTGTATTGCAATCCCCATGCCCATCGAACCATAGCACACCAACAGCGTCATCGGGATAGGCGTGTTGTATGCCGGAAACGGTGCCGAGCGAGCTGTTGCAGTTACCTGAAAGGACGAGCGGAAGGGCACCATCTCGGATTGCGTTTGAAACCGCCGCTGCCGTCTCGCGGTGCAAGTCAAAAGCTGTTCCAATCTCCGTTGGGAATGGAGATTGGGCCTCGACGGGAATAAGCCGCGTATCAGGATCTCGCGTTCGAAGCTGGTTGAGGATGCCCCTCTCAACGAGATGGAGAGGTCCAGCACCCATGCGGCGCCCCCGGTGCCCGGAGTCGTACGGGATCTGAAAGAGGCGCAGGCTCATGAGACTTCGAAGCTCCAAAGTTGCGTTTTTTGCCCAATATTTGGCGTAAGTTTTCGGAAGAATAACTGCTCTCGCTAGAGCTCTCAAAAGAGCAGCTTAGACTAGAGCTATACTGGATTTGGATAGAGTACAATCATAAAATCTTCCGAATACGCTGAAACGACACACTATCCGGTTCCATAAAGGGCATTACGCGCAAATCGCGGACACTTTTCTCACACCTGCGCGACCACGCTTCACCACTAATGATCTCGAAAGGGTCTTGAGGGCTGCCGCGCTGGTGGCTTGTGTTCATAGGACAGCTAGCCTACCATCGGCTGCATGATGTTCATGTCCACATTCTTCCCCCTGATCTGAACGATTGACGTCGTCGCTGCGCAATAAGCGCCAATCAGGTTTCACGGCCGGTCAGAAATGGCGGCCGAACGGAGAATTATGGATATGCCGAACTTCGGTTCCTCGGGTCTGAGCCATGCTCAGATCGATGATTTCATTGAACACGGCTACCTGAAGCTCGAACACGCTTTCAATGCCGAACTCGCGCGTCAGGGGCGGGACGAGCTATGGACGGCTATGGGTCTTTCCCCCAACGAGCCTCACACATGGACACAGCCAGTCATCCGCCTTGGCTTCATGTCAGGGTCAACCTTCGTCGCGGCCGCAAATACCCCGCGCTTGCACAGCGCTTATGATGCGCTTGCGGGCGAGGGACGCTGGCTGAAGCCAACTGGACTTGGAACGTTTCCGATCCGCTTCCCCTCCAAGGATGACCCTGGCGATGGCGGCTGGCACGTCGACGTGAGCTTCGGATTTGAGAACCCCGATTTCATGCAGTGGCGCGCTAACGCGAAAAGCCGAGGCCGCGCGCTGCTGCTGCTCTTCCTGTTCTCGGATGTGGACCCGGAAGACGCACCGACAGTCATCCGCAAGGGCTCTCATGCCCATATCGCCCGGCAGCTGCTGCCACATGGAGAGAACGGCCTGACGCTGGGGGAACTTGCAGCCGACGGTTTCGCGTCGACGGAAGGCTGCGAAGAGGCTTTGGCTACGGGTCAGGCTGGCACTGTCTATCTGTGCCACCCGTTCCTGGTGCATCGGGCGCAACCGCATCGGGGAACACAGCCCCGCTTCTTAGCTCAACCGCCGCTTCTGCCTAGAGGCGAGTTCGACCCTTCATTGCCACCATCCCCAGTGCAAGTAGCAATTCGAAAGGCATGCGGGCTGACCTTCTGACGTGGGGGCCCGGAGTTCTTGACTGGCTCCGGGCCTCAGCCACGGTCCTGCAGGTAATGATGCTCATTGGCTTGCAATCGCGGTGAGGCATTCCATAAACAGCCTTTCGCGAAATCACAGCTGGAATTCCGGATTTCGCCTGATGAGCACAATCCAGGAGTAGGATGGATTTCTGTGCAAGCCGCCTTGGCTTCTCACTCCACAGCCTCCAACCGTTGCAACTCGGTCGCTTTCAACTGTACGCGGGTCATGCGGCCCATGAACTCGACAAGAACATCTACCCTGCCCTTTGACAGCATGGCCACGACCTGTCCTTGAAATTCGGAGAGGAACGCAGATGCAAGACGCACCTGTTCACCAGGACTGAACTGAGGGCCAACTTCAGGCAGGCGAGTAAAGTCGAACTCTCCGACCAACTCCCGATCGAGCAGCCGTGCCAGTGGATGGGGGTGGTCGTCCGGCGCCGGGATCTGGACCGGAACTCCATCATTTCGGACTAGTCCCTCGACTCCATCCACGCCACGCATCCGGTAGAAGTCCTGATCTGGCTTGATGCCGAGGAAGAGGTAGCGGGGGAAAAGCGGGGACTCCCGTTTCGCCTTCTTGCGGGCGTGAGTGATCCAGCGTTTCGTCTGGGGGAGATAGGTCTGATACCCTGCCCTGCGGAGGCCGAGCTGCGCCCTCCTCTCGCACTTGGGATTGCAGACGACCACGAACCAGGTGAAGCCTTCGAATGTCTCCGGGGGCGTGTGGTCGATGATCCTTGCCCTGGCATAGTGGGTCTGGCCGGGGTCTGCGGCAAGCGGATAGAGCTTTGTCATGCTGCTGCCTTCCATTCCATGCGAGCCAATGCCTTGTTGATGGCGCTAGAGGTAACGCCGAGCCTGCGGGCAATCTCACGTTGGCTGAGCCCCTGTCCTACGAGGAGCAGGATCTCCTCGCTGCGGTCGTCCAGGAACACCCGCTTGGTCGGCTTGATGTCCCTCGTGAGGTGACGGACCGTGTGAGCTGGAACGCCATAGCGGGCGGCGATCTCGGCAGGCATGAAGCCCTTGGAGCGGTCCTGACGGATGGTCTCGATGAGCTTGATAGTGACCTTGGTGCTCATGCTGCGCTCCGGTTGCCGAAGAGCTTGATCAGGCGATGATTGATGCCCCTCGTGTGGTAGGAGATCGTCGCCGCGCTGACGCCGTACTCCGCTGCGAGCTTCTGGCCGGGAGCGCCAAGGAGGCGGCGGCGCCGGATCTCCTTCACATCGAGGTTGTTGAGCTTGTTCGGCGTGCTCATGCGCCACCTCTCTTTTCAGCAAGTTTCCTGGCGAGTTCCGGGCCGACTTTCACCGGCTCGTCCGCTCGGGCGAGGTGGCGTTCAAGGTGCTGTGCGGGCGTCTCGGCAGGCTTCGGGGCTTCGGTCCTGCGCCCAGCCAGTTGGGGACGGACGACCTCCTCCCAATACCGAACGGCGCGGGCCCTCTCCTCAGGTGCCGCCTCAGGTTCATTCGGCTGCGGCACGGTCTGCCTCCATCTTCTCACGGAGCTCAGCGAGGATGCCCTTGCCGGGGTTCTTCAGGATCCGCTCACGGCGGGCCTGTTCTTCGGGCGTCTCGGGCTGCGGCTTCAGCTTGCCGGGTCCACGATCCTCAGGGCTGGCCGTGGTGGCGATGTTCTGCATTAGAGCGTCGAGCCGCTGGCGGCGTTCGGCCATTTCCGCTTCTGAAAGGGGCTGATAGCCCTCGGCGTCCAGAACCAGTTGCAGGCCGACCTTCTGGCCGATGGTAGCCATGACGAGGCTCTTGGCGCAGTCGTGGAGAACGCGCTCCGGAGGCGGGAAGGATGCGTCGTACTCGCGGCCGATCTCGCCCTTGAGCCAGCGGGCATAGGCTTCACGGACGGCCCAGGCCGGGAAGTCGCGCAGCACGATCCGGTAGCCCTCCATGCGGGCCCGCATCATGTCGTCGTCCTGGCGGGCGGTCGCATAGCGAACGATGATCGCGCCGATGGTCGCGTCGATCTCCTTGGCCGGGCCCGGGTTGGTCATCAGGTCCAGCTCTGCGACCCTACGCTCGATAAACACCCGCTGCGTCGGGTTCGGCATCGAGGAAGCCGGAAGCGTAACGACCTTTCGGTCATGAGGGCCGATCCGGTACGCGTCGTTCTTCCTCAGGTCCATGCACATCTGGTTCAGGCTCGTAGCCCATGAGGGAAGCGACCCGAGCCGCGGTGCCTTGGGGTCGAGAGGCGGGATCGGTTCGACCGTTGCGAGTTCCTGGCTGGGCATTCTGGGCTCCTCGGGAGTTGAGCATCACGCTTCGGGCGTAGCTGAAGGGGTCGCGGGTTCCGGCATGCAGGGCGGCGTCGATGCCCTGCTTCACGACATCGGGCGGATGGTCTTTCAGCGCCTTGCCGATCCACTTGCCGACACTGGCCTCGGATTTGCCCGACAGGTCGGCCAGGGCAGCCTTCGAGCTCCAGATTTGATCGTTGATCGAAACTTCCGGGGCGCGGCCGGCAGGCAGCGCCGATGCGTCAGCATCGGAACTGGGGGAGGTAGGAGGGGGGTTTGAGTTAATATCTTTGGGGGGAACCTCGGAGGGGGTGTCACGCTCCGTCACGGCCTGTAGCGCGTTGTCACGCGTGACATGCGTGACAGGCTTACGATCACGCTCTCTCTTCCGACGCTGGCGCTCGGTGGCTTGCTCTCTCTTCGCAGCACGGCGAGCCTCATCAGCGGCAGCTTGTGCCGCCAGCTGAGCCTTGACGAGGGCAGCCATCTGCTCAGCGGTCAGACCAGCGGCGACCATGGCGTCGATCATCTCAGGCGACAGTCCGCTCATGCGTCACCTTTTTGGTTCAGGGCTGCCGTGGCCTTCCCCTCGATCTCATTGAGCCACGTGCGGACACGGGCGCTGCCGAAAGCCTCTTCAGCCTTGGCGAGCTTCCCGATGCTCTCACTGGCTGCGAGGCGGGCCTCTACGTAGTCAGGGAACTTGCTGGCCCTCTCCTCACGCACGCGGCTGAAGTAGAAGAAGCCCTCAAGGGCCTGTTCCTTTGAAATGGCCAATGCGTCGGCCTGGCGAGCAAATTTCACCATCAGCGAACCTCGCTGAACTTGATGCGCAGGCAGCCCCAGGCGTTCAGGGTCTCCACCGCATCCTTGAAGGTTTCGGCAACGGCGACCTTCCAGCCCTGTGCCTTGGCGTGGTTGTGGAAGTCCTCCTGATCGTCGTTCAGGCCCTCCCCTTCCCGCTTGAGTTCAAGGCCATGGAAGACGCCCTCGGGCGAGACGAAGATGAAGTCAGGCCAGCCCGGCTTCGTGCCCATGCGCTTGAGCTTGGCGCCCGTAACCTCGTCGCGCACCTCGCCGGCCGGGAAGTGGGTCCACTGCCAATCCCTGCGGGCATAGTCCTTCAGGCACTTGGCAACCGAGAAGTGAAGACGGATCTCTTTCGGGCTTGGGAGACGCTCGCGAGAGATCACCTCGCCCGTGAACAGCGGCAGCCGAGGCTTGGGGGCTCTCTTACGCGTGCGCGTGCACGTGCGAGGGGCAGTCATCAGACCATCCCCAGCGCGTTCATGTACATCTCGAGGATAGCGTTCTCTTCCTGACGCTCGGCGAAATCCTTGCGACGGAGAGCGACGACCTTTCGCATCACCTTCACGTCGAAGCCGTTCATCTTGGCTTCCTTGTAGATGTCGGACTTGTCGCCGTTCAGGCCCTTGATCTCTTCCTCGATGCGCTCGACGCGCTCGATAAAGGCGCGGAGCTGATCGGCGGCAACGGACTCGGTGTTGAATGCTTGATCGTCCATCAGGCAGCAGCCTTTCCGGTC
The DNA here is from genome assembly GCF_020532555.1 of Microvirga lenta. Lineage (GTDB taxonomy): Bacteria > Pseudomonadota > Alphaproteobacteria > Rhizobiales > Beijerinckiaceae > Microvirga > Microvirga lenta. The sequence goes on from NZ_JAJBBR010000001.1 coordinate 120,824, forward strand.
TTGAGGGTGCGGTAGACCGCCGAGTGAGCGCAGCCGAGGCGCGCAGCGATCTGGCGATAGTTCAGGCCCTGCTCGTGGAGGGCCTTGCAGACGTTGAAAGCGATCTTCTTCTTGGGTCCGCGCTTGAGAGGGCCGAAGGGAAGCCGGATGCCCGTGGTAAGCGCATGCGCAGTGCCCCGGCTGATCTCCGCCAGAGCGACGATTTCGCTGATGCTGTGCCCCTTGGCGCGGAGAGCCTTGGCGGCCGCAATCTTCGCGTCAGGGAGACGGCGGCTCATACTGCGCTCCCGCGGATCGGAATGACGACCTGGGCGGGCTTGAGATCCTGCCGAAGCTCGGCGAGCTCTTTCTCCTCGGCTGCCGCAGCGGCGTCGATGGCCCGCTGCTCAGCGGGATCTATCTGACCGTCAGCAAGAGCGTCAGCAATCGTGGAGGAGAGCCGCGCCTGCGCTTGGGTGGTATCGACGAGGTGCTTGAGGAGGTTCTCGCCACCGGCCTCGGATGCTTCACGCGGGACCAACTTGAACCCGGCCAGGTCGGCGAGGACGCGGAGCGTGTCGGGCTCACCGCCGCGCCGCACGATCTCCATAGTGATATCGAGGAGGACATCAGCTGGAACGTGCGTGGAGGCGTTCTGATCGGAGATCGAGGAATAGCGAGAGATTAGAGCCTGCCCTACCCTCGTCTTGCGCGCAGCGACGACAACGCCGCCGAGGCGGTCCACATCCTGATCGAAGGCAGCCTTGATGGCCGCGTAGGGGTTCCTAGCGTTCATGTAATGTTTGCCTGTTGAATTGAGGTGAAAGCAGTGCTGCTTGGAGCGATCTTCGCGGGACAGAGGTGTGGGCAGTGAACCGGGTGAGTGTAGGCCAACAGGTGGAGAGGGAACGGTCAGCACTCCTCAACCCGACTACGGGACCAGCGGGATCGAATGAGGTCGGAGCGGATCGCGAGGCAAACAAGCAATATGAATGCCGTCGGAGTGTGCGAGCCGACACATTGGGCGTCACATAAAGGCCGTAAGAGTAGTAGGAACAACTTCCGTTAGGGCACCCAATGAACGCACTGTTAGACGCAGGAGAAGCGGGCACGCTCACCTCCTACTCAGTTGGTACCGTTGATGGTCGCGAGGCCATGATGGTTCTGGATTTCGCGAGAACCCCGGAGGATCTGGTCTTCGGCACCCGATATAAACTGCCACTTGCAATGAGCGCAGAATTGGCCCGAGGCCTTGGCCAAGCACTTTTGATCGCAGCAGAAGCTGCAGAGATGGGAGCGAGCAAGTCAGACGCCATGAACTAATCATCGGCTCGCCCTCCTGATGAGGACGTAGCCGTCATGGGTGAGGAACCAGAGATGACCGTGAGCACAAAGACGATAGCGAGCGCGGCGCATCAGGCAGCCTCGCCTGCTCGGGAGCCCAAGGGCCTTGGAATGTCAGATGGCCATTCCGCACCCGCGGGCCAATGGTCCGAGAGATATTGGACAGCCCGCTCAAACCTGCCGAGGTAAAGATCACGCCCTCGCTCGATCCCTTCAAGCTTGTTCGTGTCCTGAAACAGCCGCCAGCTGACGGTCGTCTGAGGAATGCCAAGCTGCTTTCCGAAGATCGCAGCCAACCTTAGAAGATGATCTTTGCCACTCATGCAAACGAATATCGGTATTAATACCGCTGAAGTCAACGGATTAATTACCGCTCGTTTGAACGAACCAGCGCGGTTAGATTACCGCCCTATGGAACTGAGAGAAATTCTGACCCGCATCGAGAAACGCCTTGAGGTAGTTGGCCTCTCCGCGTCGGCCGCCTCGCGGGAGGCTGGCAAGCCTGATGCGATCCGGAACCTGCAGCGGGCAGTCGAGAAGGACGACCGTCAAGGAGTGAGCACCGCAACGCTAAACGCCCTTGCTCCGGTTCTGAAAACAACGGCGGTTTGGCTATTTGCGGGGGCAGGCCCAGAGGAACTAGGGTCAGGCGCGCAATCGTCAGATGCTCCGTCCAGTTCCGCCTCTGGAGCCACCCTCATCACCGAGAAGACGGCGATGGTGCCAATTGTTGGCGATGTGGAGGCCGGCGCCTTCCGAGAGGCCCCAGAGTTTGAACCCGATGACATCGAGTATGTGACCGACTACCCGGATAAAGAGTTCCCACACGCGCGGAGGATTGGGTTCAGGGTTAGGGGCGATTCCATGAACGGCCTTAAGCCCCGCCCGATGCTGGAAGGTGACAAGGTTATCGGGTTGGACTTCCACGACCTTGAAGGCCTGATGGTCCTCCGGGATGGGCTGGTTGTCGTGGTCGAGCAGACCAGAGATGGCGGCCATACCCGAGAATGGTCCGTCAAGCAGCTAGAGATCCATGAGGACAGATATGAGTTCTGTCCTCGCTCCACCAGCTTGCGCCATAAGCCGATCGTCGTACCGAAAACGGTCTTCCACGACCCGAGCGAGGACGATGGGCGCCAAGTACGGATATTGGCGTTAGTCCGACGCGTAATTAGCGATGTGACGTACTAACCCTCTCAAGGAGGATTAGCTCGCTAGGCTACGCGGCGTCCATAATTTGAAGACAGGGTGCGCCCCAAGCGGCGGGATACCTTACGGCACCGCCCGAGGCACTTACTGTCACGATCTCCACAGCGCCGCAATGTTAGCTCCTCAGATGCCGAGGTGCGCGTGCGGCCACACACTACGATACGCTCTTCGCCTTCTAACTAGGAACAATGCCAAGCTTGGGAAGTTGATCCTCTGAAGATCATTGCTCTTCCACTTACACTCCCTGGTCCTCCTCTTACCCTGGCACAAGCCAGGGTTTTCTTTTGCCAAACTAGAAAAGGCACTAGTTGGGCCCAGAGCCTCTATTCTTTGGACCTCGCGTAATGGGCTTACACTCACCCTCGATCCGCTGCTCTCCGACCATGCACTGCCGCTCTTTGGGACCTGGCTCGCCCAAAGCTGCTCCGCTCATCGCTACAAGCACAACGCCAGCAAGCGCCCCAGTTACGGGTTTCATTTCATGCTCCCTGTCGGTTGGATCGCTGTACTGACGAGCTCGGGCGAAATTGGTTTCCTTGTGCGACAATCTTCTACCGCCGAGCTGAAACCACTGTCGACCTTTGTTATTCTCTTGGCGAAGGCTCCTTTGAACATCTCCAGCCTTCCTGAAGCGGGAGGCCTCCTCATCCCGTGGCAACGGCGGGTGAGGAGGCCTTTCTTTTAGTCGCGGGGCGGCACATCGCCATGGCTCGCCAAGAACACTGGCTCATCGAAGTCCCCCATCTCTGGATCGCCTGTCTGAGAGAATACAAGCACACCGGCTTTGCTCTCAGCTAGGCGCTCTCCCCTAAGGATCGCGGCAGTCTCGCTCTGCACTTGAATTGCCTGCTCTGCCTTGAGCCCTCCTCGTTTTCCGCGGACAAACGGTTGCACAACATAGTAGGTCTTAAGAGCTGTAGCTGACATTGTGTTCATCCTTTGTTCTATCGGCAAAGAAGCCAATAAGCCGAGGTGAACCACCTTGGCAGCTCGGGCAAGGCATTTCCGTTCGGTAGGCAAATTCCTGGATCCGCTGACTCACTTCCACGGTTGACAGCCGCCGTACGCCGAACGTCACGACCGGGTACGAGTCAGTCAAGCAGTCTTGGCAACGCAGCTGGAGCTTATAGCGGTGCTCCTTTGGGAGCGGACTCTCTGGGGTAGGCGGAATGAAGTTGGCCGGCAAGATCGTCTCCAGGCGTTGATGTTTCTATTTTGTTCACTTCGTTCTGAGGAGTCGAGTCTTCAGAGCTGTGGATAGCGGGGAGCACCCAGTCGCCAGCAAGGATAGAGTTCATGCGGTATTTTTACTGATACCCTGTTGACGCGGTTTTTTTACCGTATAATCTTAGCTCATTACCTCAACGGGATGAGCCCCAATGTCCTTCGCATCCAACGCCCGCAATCTCTCGGTCGCCCATAACCGCTTTGTCGAACTAATCGATCAGGTCAATCACGCTGCCATCACTGGCCGCGACAGCATCGCGAGCGCGGCTGAAGTTTCGGTCCTGGCGCAGCAGGTTGCCCTTGCCTCCACGAACTTCTTCGAGCGTCTGACGGAAGTCCACTGCGACAACCTTGCCGTCCGTGAAACGCCCTGCGAGAATGCTGACGATTTCGCCGTGTGGGCGCGTCGTGTGGCGCACGAGCGTTACTATGCCCCCTTTCCGATGGCTGCGGAGTGAGGGCGCAATCATGAGCTGTACACACATCATCCTCTTTACCACCACGGCATCCTTTCTGATCGGAGGCATTGTCGGCGCCTACCTCGTCCACGCGCTGGCCTTCATCGGCAGCCATGCCCACTGTCCGAGCGACGAGACGGCATGGGGCGATTATCCGAATGTGGAGGGGCGCTAATGGGCACCGTGCTCCAATTCCCTCGCCGCTCTCCGGTGGTTTGCCACGAGGTCACCCAGGCCCAAGCAGATGCAGCGCAATCGGCTCCTTTCAACACGATGCAGGAATGCGTTCGCTGCTCTGACAGAGGGTGGATCTTCTTCTATCAGTCGAACGGTATTCCCGATGTCCTCCCCTGCCCTTGCGGCGGGACTGATGCCAAGCGGCTCGAACTCGGTGAGGTGTCATGATGGACGCGTCTCCGACCTAGCCAGACCGCTTCTATGCCTGGACGCCTCGCAATCGTCGGCAGCGCGCTCTCAAGGCCCGGAAACCCTTCCGCTGCTGCGACTGTGATCGACACTTCCGCACCGAAGACAAGGCGCGCCGCCACTGGATCGATACTCATGTGAGGAGAAAGCAATCATGAGCTTTCGCATCCCCAAGAAGCCCTCGTGCGAATGGAAGACGGAGGCCCTGTTCATGGGCACCCTCGCCATCATCCTGACCGGCTATCTGCTCTTCGCCTACTGGATCACGAGGTAGCGCCATGAAGCGTGTCGCATTCTGGGCTCTCGTCGCTCTGGCCATGACTTCGGCTTACGTGAACGTCTCGTCGTGGGTCCAAGACGTGGCCGATGGGCTCCTGATGGCAGAGGTAGCGCCATGAAGCCGGTTGTTCTGATCCCCCGCTGGCGAGGCCCCCAGACGAAAAGAGCCGAGAGGGTCCGCATTGAGACAACCTCCCGGCTCTGCAGAGAACTCGGCCTCCCGAAACCGATCATCAAGCTCCCGAAGGATGCCAAACCATGAGCAGCAAGAATAACGCAGTGGCCGTGCAAGAGGCCGAAATCATCGAGAACCTGCCTGCAGCTTCCCAGGCATCATCGGAAAGCGCCGCCATCATTCAGGTGATCGAGCGGGCGGCGATGAACCCGGCCGTCGATATCGACAAGATGGAACGCCTGCTCGAGATGCAGGAGCGCATCATGAACCGGAACGCGAAGGCGGCCTATACCGCAGCCCTCGCAGCCATGCAGCCGGATCTCCCGGTCATCACCGAACGGGGTGGCATCAAGGACCGGAGCGGCAAGGTTCAGAGCACATATGCCCTCTGGGAGGACATCAACGAGGCCATCAAGCCGATCCTCGCCAAGCACGGCTTCGCCCTGAGCTTCCGCACCGGCCAGGAGGACGGGAAGATCGTCGTGACTGGCGTCTTGAGCCACCGGGACGGCCACAGTGAAGAGACGACCATGTTCCTGCCGATCGATGCCAGCGGCAGCAAGAATGCCGTGCAGGCGGTCGGCTCTTCGACCTCCTACGGGAAGCGGTACACCGCCCAGGCTCTGCTCAACCTGACCAGCCGTGGAGAGGATGACGACGGCAGCGCGGCCGGCGCACCGCTCACCATCTCCGAAGAGCAGGTTGAAGCCCTTCAGGATCTCATCATCGAGGTAGGAGCCGACCCGAAGAAGTTCTGCGCCTACCTCAAGGTCGGAAGCCTGAATGCTCTCCCGGCAGATCAGTATCAGCGGGCTCTCGATGCCCTGAATGCGAAGAGGGCCAAGTAATGGGCGAGATCGTTCAGGGCTCCGCAGAATGGCTGGCGATCCGGTGCGGCCGGATCACGGCATCCCGGGTGGCTGATGTCATCGCGAAGACCAAGACGGGCTATGGCGCGTCTCGGGCGAACTACATGGCCGAACTGATCGCGGAACGCCTGACAGGCGAGCCTGCCGAGAAGTTCAGCAGCCCCGCGATGAAGTGGGGAACGGAGACGGAGCCGGATGCCCGGATCGCCTATGAGTTCCGCACGGACGCCACGGTCGAGCAGGTCGCTTTAGTTCCTCACCCGGCCATCCCCATGACCGGTGCCAGCCCTGACGGCCTGGTTGGGGACGATGGTCTTGTCGAGATCAAGTGTCCGAACACGGCCACCCACATCGACACGCTCATCAGCCAGACGGTTCCCGGCAAGTACGTCACACAGATGCTCTGGCAGATGGCGTGCACCGGCCGTCAGTGGTGCGACTTCGTTTCCTTCGACCCTCGGATGCCCGAGCATATGCGCCTGTTCGTGAAGCGGGTTCACCGCGACGACCTCCGCATCGCAGAACTTGAGGCAGAGGTTCGCGAGTTTCTAGCCGAACTCGACCGGCGCGTTGACCAGCTCGTGGCGCTCTACCGGCGTGAGGCTGCGTAATGTCGTCCGCCCCGATCATCTTCCAATGGACAGGCGAGGCAATGGCCCCGCACCCGCGCTTCCAGCGGGAATGCGATGCCTCATTCGTGGTCGGTGAGAACTACCGTCTCGCCGTTCAGGAACACCGGTCGCAGGCGAACCACAACCACTACTTCGCGGCCATCAACGAAGCTTGGATGAACCTGCCCGAGCTCATGGCCGAGCGGTTCCCCACATCGGAGCATCTCCGAAAGTATGCGCTGATCAAGGCAGGCTATCGGGATGAGCGTTCGATCGTCTGCAACTCCAAGGCCGAGGCGCAGCGCATCGCGGCTTTCATCAAGCCCATGGACGAGTTCGCCGTCGTGACCACCCACGAGGCGGTTGTGACCGTCTGGACGGCCAAGAGCCAGTCCAAGGCAGCCATGGGCAAGCAGGTCTTCCAGGAGAGCAAGAGCAAGGTTCTGGACGTACTGGCAGAGATGATCGGCGTTCAACCAGAAACCCTCACCCGGAATGTCGGGAGGGCCGCCTGATGGCCTTCCGTATCTGCGAAGACGTGGGGACCACACCGCGCCGGAAGATGACGCCGCGGCGGGCCCTGAAGCTCTGGGAGATGCACAAGGGCATTTGCGTCCTGTGCCACCAGCCGATCGACGGAGCTCGCGAGGATTGGTTTGTCGAACACATCCAGGCGCTCGAGAACGGCGGCTCAGACGAGGACGAGAGCGGCAACCTCGGTCCTGCTCACCTCTGGCACAAGGCCGCGAAGGACGCCCAAGACCACAGCCTCGCGGCCCGTTCCAAGCGTCAAAAGCAGCGTCACATCGGCATCAAGCAGCGCAAAGGCCCGCCCATGGTCGGCAGCAAGGACTCGCCGTGGAAGCGCCGCATGGATGGCACCCTCGTCCGGAGGTCCAAATGACCACCCTTTCACAGTTCCCCCTCATGGCTGGCGCTCCCCTGTCGCGCGTCGGCGCCGGCCGTGAGGTGCGGATATGAGCTTTCGCCCCCAACAGGATCTCTTCGCCGGTAGCTCTCGGCTCGTCTATGACGATGCTGTCGACCTCACACTCCAATCGCTGCAGGCCTATGGGCCCCAACACGATCATTGGGCTGTGGCATGGTCGGGGGGAAAGGATAGCACTTGTGTGCTCACCCTCATCGTCCATCTGATCGAGGTCGGCCGCCTGCCTCGCCCAAAGACGTTGTCTGTCTTCTACGCAGACACGCGCCAGGAGCTCCCGCCGTTGGCTGCTGCAGCTGGTGAAGTGATGGAGGGTCTGAAGCGCCGCGGCAACTGGATCCGGACGGAGATCGTCCGAGCGCCGCTCGATAAGCGCTTCCTCGTTTACATCCTGGGTCGAGGCGTTCCGCCACCAAACAACAACACGCTGCGCTGGTGCACTCGGCAGATCAAGGTCGATCCGATGGCAGCCGCGGTTGAGCGCGCGCTGACTTCCGTTCCTGACAGCCAACAGGTACTCATGATTACTGGCGTGCGCCAGGGTGAGAGTGCAATACGCGACCGCCGCATCGAAATGAGCTGTGGCAAGGACGGAGCCGAGTGCGGTCAGGGCTGGTACCAGAAGACTCTGCCTGAGGCTAAGGGCATTCGCGGACGTATTGCGACCCTCGCGCCAATCCTTCATTGGCGCGTGTGCAATGTCTGGGACTGGCTGAAGATCTATGCACCGATGGCTGACTACGGCGGCTGGGCCACCAAGGTTGTCGCAGATGCCTATGGTGGTGATGAAGCCGAAGAGATCAACGCTCGCACCGGCTGCATAGGCTGTCCCCTCGCGAGCAAGGAAAAGGCACTCGAGACGATCCTGCTCAACCCGGCCTGGTCGTATCTCTCGCCTTTGCTCGGCCTGAAGCCGCTCTATCGCGAGCTTCGGGAGCCGAAGCATCGCTTACGCAAGGCCGGGGCCGAGATCCTGAAGGATGGCTCCATGGCAAAGAACCCGCAACGGATGGGGCCACTCACGTTTGAGGCCCGCCTCATGGGGCTTGCGCGGGTGCTGGAGATCCAGGCGGCTTGCAATGAGGCAGCCGAGCGCCTCGGCCGCCCAAGGCTCGACATCCTCAGTGCTGAGGAAGAGGCTCGTATCCGCGAGCTGATTGACCTGGGCACGTGGCCGGATGGCTGGGACGGCGATGAGCCGACTGCCGATACCCCTCTCGATCTCGTCTTCCCAGACGGATCCGTGCAACCCCTGCTGATGTGAGGTGCGGAGATGACAGGCATCTTCACGCGCGGCTGGAGCAAGCGCCGCGATCACTGGCGCCTGCGGGTCGGCGGGCAGACCATCGCCCTGGCCGTCCCATGCGGCCTCCGCTGGAAGGCTCTCGGCTTTGTCGACGGGCAGACGGTGCTCTGCCGGATCTTCGATGATGAGGCGACAGCCATGGAGGCGGCCGAGGGATGGGCGAAAGACGCCTCCAGCCATTCGTCTAGAAAGCTCCTCCAGTGACTAACCATCTGAAATTATTGCAAAGATAAGAGCAAGGCGAATGAACTCTCAGCTTAACTACGGCTATTCAGATATTGCCAAGTTCGAGCGTCTTGGAGGACAGTGAGATGGGAAAAGCAGCCATCAAACGGGAAGACGTGGGAGACGACACTCCACTGAGGCTCGACGTGGCCGCGAGCCTCGCCTTCCCAGACGGTTCGATCGGCCTGTCCAGCCTGAGACGCGAGGCGGCAAAGGGCCGTCTCCGGGTCTGGAGGATCGCGGGGAAGGACATGACGACCCTCAATGAAATTCGGAAAATGGTAGATCGATGCCTCGTCCATCCAAGCCAGCCAGATTATGGCTCAGACCAGCCAGCGGGGACCGAGAGGCGGTCTGGGTCATCATCGACAGGCGACGCCAATACAGCACTGGCTGCCGCCAGGATGCGCGTGCAGAGGCTGAAGGAAAGCTCGCAGAGTACATTGCCTCAAAGCACAACCCCGTCCCTCAGGGCCCCCGTCATCCCGCTCAAGTCCCGGTAGCCGACGTTCTGTCGGTGTACCTGGATGAGGTGGTGCCGAAGCAGGCGAGCCCAAAGAAGGCATCTGCCCGGATTGATCGCCTCCTTGATTGGTGGGGGACGAAGATGCTCTCGGAGGTCTCCCCTACCACCTGCAGGGACTATGCCAAGGACAGGTCGAAGCGAGGCGGCTCGCGGCGCGACCTCGAAGATCTCCGAGCTGCCATCAATCATCACGCCAAGCGGAACCTGCATACGGGTTATGTCGAGGTGGACCTGCCCCAGAAAGGCGCTCCTCGAGGGGCTTGGCTGACCCGCGATGAAGTGGCGAAGCTCCTCTGGGCGTGCTGGCGGCACGGGCGCACCGTTCGCCTGCCTCGAGGGAAGGAAAAGGGAAAGGTTGTCGAATCGGAGTGGCACGATCTGCGCCACATCGCTCGCTTCATTCTGATGGGGATCTATACCGGCTCCCGTTCAGGCGCGATTTTCTCAGCTTCCATCTACGCCGGCGCGAACCGGAGCTTCATCGACCTTGAGAGCGGGCTATTCTATCGGCTGGCAGAGGGGGCGGCCGAGACGAACAAGCGCCAGCCCCCGGTCAGATTGCCGAAGCGGCTCCTGGCCCATCTGCGGCGCTGGAAGGACAAAGGCGTCATTGCTCAGTACGTCGTCGAATGGGACGGCCTGCCGGTGAAATCGATCAAGGTCGGTTGGAAACGGGCCGTGCAGCTCGCCGGGATCCAGAAGACGATCAGCCCTCACACACTGCGCCATACGGCAGCGACCTGGCTCATGCAGCAGGGCGTGGATAAATGGGAGACAGCCGGCTTCCTCGGCATGTCTGAGCAGATGGTGGACAGGGTCTATGGCCACCATCACCCCGATTTTATGACCGTTGCCGCAGACCGGATCACTCGCAAGAGGGCGCGGCAATGATTGCCGTATTGATTGCCGTAAAACGAAGCAGCAACGACCTTCCCGCCCAAGTCATTGAAAAGATTGGTGGGCCCGGCAGGACTCGAACCTGCAACCAGACCGTTATGAGCGGCCGGCTCTAACCATTGAGCTACAGGCCCCGAAGGGATGTAAGATTATCGCATAATCGAAGGGGTCCCGTTCGTCACCCCTCGTCATGCGCCGTTCACGGTCGTTCGGACCCTGAACGGGCCCCGCAACCGGTTCATCCCATCGGAAGGGAATGGCCCGGAGGAGGTCCGAGCCCTTCATATCGCATCCTGCGTTCGAGGCAAGGTCGGACGGTCCCGGCCTCGCTCCCATTGGTGCCAAAGACCTCATCCACGGCCGAGCCCGGACCTCCCTCGCCCGGTTGCCGCCTGGCATGCCGGACGGAAAGGGCCATGCCTCCCATGTCGCCGGAATGCGCGGGGCCGAAGACGGCTCAAGCGAACCGCATCGCTAGTCGGTCTGGAGGCTCGCTGGCGAGACCGGCAGGCGCGGGGCCGGTCCCTGGTGCGGCGTGGAGGCGACGACGTCCGGTGATCCAAGCTTCGGAAAGATGGGTGCGGCGATAATGCCGGCTATGAGGGCGAAGGCCGCTACGGTGAGCCCGATCCGCCAATACGTCGCCATCGAATCCTTACGCGTCATTCACCGTCCTCGCATGGTTGGAATCGACGCGGATGATACCTGTTAATGGATTGACGGCCAAGCTCGCCCGAATGCGGGAGGCGCCGGCGGCCTGCCGATGGGCTGCGCGGCGAGGGGCTGATCGTCACGCGGGGGTGCCGAGATCAGGGTTCTGGACCGGGCCCGCCTTCAGGAGGCGGGCGAGTTCACTGCGGATTACCTGTTTCGCGGCTCGGGCCGTGAAGAAAGCCCTTCGCCGATCCGGGCGTAGCGAAAGGCCGATGCGGCAGCCCGACCTATTGGCGGGACGATCTCACCGGCGGCGCGGCCCCGCAATCCATGTAGCCGCGATACCCGACCCTGAGGTTCTGTCCGATCTCGAACATCATGGTCGCCTCCCGGCGCCTCATGCCCTCGCGATCCTCGGCCTCGTCGTCGGCCGCGGGCGCCACGACCACCCGGACCGGGTCGGCCGTCAGCAGAAGGCGACCCTCGGGCCCGGTGGCGTCGGCCGGTGCCGGGCTGAGGGGAACCAGGTTTCCGTTCAGCTTCATGACCCCGCCCGAGGCCGTCCCATCCGGCTGCATGTTCATCGCCAGAACAGGTTTCCCCCCGCCCGTATATCGGAAATCGCAACGGGGACCGGCGCCCAGCGCCTTTTGGATTTCCGCATCGACCATCGTGGCGGGATCGATGGTCGGAATGTGCGCCCCGGACAGGGCTTCGCCAGCCGGCACGATCCGGGCGATCCCGGGCGCCCTGACGGGATCGACCACATCGTCCGGCGCGGCGCTTTCGCCGCATCCCGCGAGCAGGCCGATTGCGGCGGCCAGGGCCAGCCGCGCCGGACGGGCTTGTGAGGAAAGCGCCCGCATCAATCCCGCGCCTCCAGATCGTCGACCAGGTATCTCATCTCGGCGATCTCCCGCTCCTGCGCCTCGATGATCTCGTCCGCGAGCTTGCGGACGCGCGGATCGGAGATCTGCGCGCGCGTGCTCGTCATGATGGCGATGGAATGGTGCGGGATCATCGCCTTCATGTACTCGACGTCGTCCACCGTGGCCTGACTGCGGACGAGCCAGAGGCTCAAGGCGAACACCACGATGGAGCCTCCGAAGATGGCGAGGTTGAGCGCCATCTTCTTGTACATGTCGATCATGAAGGCGAGCATGATCACGGACATGGTCGCCCCCATGACGAGTGCCATCCAGGCGCGCGTCTCGCTCCAGAACACGTGCTCGGCGGCGTAGGTGTTCAGGTACATCAACCCGTACATCACGACGGTCGAGGTCGCGATCATCGCAGCGAAGCGCCAGTAGGACATACCCATGAGAAGCCTGCTCCAAGTCAGTGCGGATGCGCGCCGTGCGCGCCACCGGGCGCCGGGCTCTGCATCCCGCCGCCCTGCGCCGCACCGCCAGTCGCTCCGGTCGTTTGCGCTCCGCCGCCATGCCCGCCGCCATGCTGCGCGCTGCCGAGCTGCGCATAGCGCTCGGGCGTCATGGCCGGCAGTTGCTTGACGAAGGCGGCGATGTTCCAGATCGCCTGATCGTCATGGGTCGGGCCGAAAGCCGGCATTCCCGACATCTTGACCCCGTGCCTGACGATCCAGAACACCTCCTGCGGCTCCCACTCGGCCGCCGCCTCGGTCAGGTGCGGCGGTCTCGGACGCATCCCGCTCGCCCATTCGGAGCGCTCGACGCCCGGCCCGGCATGGCAGTGCTGGCACATCGACTTGTAGGCTGTCGCTCCCGCCGCGATCATGTCCGGCGTGAAGTTGGCGGGCGCGACGACGTCGTCCGCCCGGCGCTCGACGGAATTGTGGAACGTGGTGTCGAAGGCCCAGCGCGTGAACGAGGCATGCTCCTCCGTCGCGGCCACGTTGTAGGCGCCCGTATAGACGACCACCAGGCCGGCGATCCCGAGCAGCGCAAGGACGCCCAGGGCACCGGCAGCAATGCCGAGGCCAGTGCCCTTCCTGTGCCGGGCCGCGCCCGTCTTCTTCTCGTCCGCCATCTTTCCGGTCGCCTCCACGTCAGGAAGGAGAACGGTGGTGCGGCGGGTCGAAAATCGAGAAGGCGTCCCCACCGGCGTCATCACCGCCTCCAGGCGCGTCGCGTCGCGCCGCGGTCTTGCCGTTGCCGGACCAACATACCAGCAGGGGGTATAGTTCCGGACCAATCGGCGGCTCACGCGTTGATGCGGAGGAGGTGGTTGGAACGCCATGGCTGGTTCGGAGGAAGAGCACGGCGGCGTCGCCGTCGATCATGCACGTCAGCTTCCGCGCCTGCGCCGCGTCGAAGGCCAGGTGCGGGGCCTTCAGCAGATGATCCGGGACGAGCGCTACTGCGGCGACGTGGCGGATCAGATCAACGCGGTCATCGCCGCGCTTCGGCGTGTGCAGGTGGACATGCTGCGCGATCACCTGCAGGCCTGCGTCGAGGCCAGCATGTCCGGAAAGATCGGCGCGAGTGAGCGCCAGCGTCTTCTGGACGAGATTGCCCGCCTGATGACCGGCCTTGGCCGTTCGTGAGCGGCCGCCCGGCGCAATACAAGCTGCGGCGGCGATTTTGGGAACTGCCCGCCCGACAGGCTGTTCAGTCCAGGAAGATGTTCGGAGAGCAGCCATGGCGCTTGTTCACTATGAGATCGTCGAGCACGACGGCGGCTGGGCCTACAAGGTCGGGGACGTCTACTCGGAAGCGTTCCGGACGCACGATGACGCAAGGCGGGCCGCTGAGCGCGCCGCTGCCGAACAGCAGGTCCCCGGTGAAACCGAGACCATCGCATACCAGGACGAAGACGGCCGCTGGCATGACGAGATTTCCCGCGGACAGGATCGGCCCGAAACGGACGTCCAAGGATGATCCGGCCGCCCTCGCCTGCCGGATCGAGCCCGCACTTCTTTTGCCGCGTGCGATGTCGCCACACTATCGAGCCTGTGGAATCGGGGGTATAGAGTTCCTCGCCGTCGGCCCCGTCCGGCAGGCTTTGGTTTCATACCACCCAGCCATGAGCGCCCCAGCACTCCCGACTGAGTGCATCGCGCGCGAGAGGGCTGCCCATGACGTCCGAGAACAGCCCCACCATCATCCTCCTCGTCGAGGATGAAGCATTGGTGCGGATGGTCGCTTCTGAGATCCTCGCCGAAGAGGGCGGATACAGGATCATCGAGGCCGTGAACGCGGACGAGGCTCTCTCCATCCTCGAAGCCCGGCACGACGTTCGCCTGGTCTGCACGGACGTGGACATGCCCGGTCCGCTGAACGGCTTCGCCCTGGCACGCATTGTCGATATGAGGCGGCCCGGCATCCGGGTGATCGTCACGTCAGGGTACAGGAGACCGGACTTAGGAGATCTGCCGAAGGGGATGCGGTTTCTCCCCAAGCCCTATCCACCGTCGGCCCTGATCGAGATGGTGCGCGAGCTGCTGGGCCCGGCGGAGCGATCCCGCACCGCTCCGCCGCAGGTCTCCTCCGCCCCGGAGCATGGCTCTCCGGTCCTCCCAGGCGGCATCAAGATCGATCAGCTGCACACGGGCGTCGGCAACACGGGCGGTCTCGCACAGCCTCTTCCCGAGCCGGAAGAGTAGGACACGCCAGAGGCTCGTCAGCCCCGTCACAGCCAGGAGGCGATCCTCTCGAGAGGCTTCTTGATCCCGCCGTGCCGCGGCACCGTGCAGTCCTCCGCCGGGTAGCCGACGACCAGGAGGATATAGGGCTTTTCCGTCTCGGGACGGTGACAGACCTCGTTGAGGAAGCCCATCGGGCTGGGAGTGTGGGTGAGCGTGACCAGGCCCGCTGCATGCAGGGAGGCGATCAGGAAGCCGGTCGCGATCCCCACGGATTCCGGCACGTAGTAGTTCTTGATCCTGCGTCCGTCAGGCCCCTCGCTCGACCGCTGGCCGAAGATGGCGATCAGCACGGGAGCCGTCTCCAGGAACCCCTTGTGCTCGTCCGTGCCAAGCGGCGCCAGGGCGTCGAGCCACTCCTGCGGGGCACGGCCGTTGTAGAAGTCGCGCTCCTCGATCTCCGCCCCCTCCCGGATGCGCCGCTTGGTGTCCTGATCGGTGATGACGGTGAAGTGCCAGGGCTGGAGATTGGCGCCCGA
Organism: Microvirga lenta; assembly: GCF_020532555.1. Lineage (GTDB taxonomy): Bacteria > Pseudomonadota > Alphaproteobacteria > Rhizobiales > Beijerinckiaceae > Microvirga > Microvirga lenta. The sequence goes on from NZ_JAJBBR010000001.1 coordinate 136,056, forward strand.
TGGCGCGGTGCCGGCGGCCAGGAGAGCGTATTCGATCACCTCCCGCGGCACCGGCCGGTCGGAGAAGTCCCGCACCGTCCTGCGCCGCCTGATGTCCTCGTAGAAGGCCTGCGCCCGGGCGATCATTTCCTCCGGCGGATAGGAGCGGTACGAATTCAGAGGCTCCAGGATCAGCTGTGACATTCCGTTCTCCATCGCGGGTTTGGCGCCGCCCGCTCCACTACGGCGCGCAGGCTAAGACCCCGAACCGCGATTGTGAATACGACCACAGCATAGGTTGCGGCGAGCAGGGCCAGCCGGCCCCTATCCTCGATCCGGCGTGAACGAAGCCCGGCACCGGTCGTTTCTCCAGAGGTGGAGCAGGGTGTCAGAGGTCACCCGCGGGTGCCGCGGTGCTCTTCGGGTGGCAGGGAGTCTCGAGACCTTGCCGTTCCCGGAGCGCCGCGCATCGGCTCCGGACCATGGCCCGAGGCCCGGCCCTTCATGGGTCAGGCCGACAACAGACGGATGGAAGACGGAAACGATGCGCCAGATGATCGTCACGGTTCCGCGCGGCTGCGGATCGCGCGTGCTCTCCATCGCCGGCAGGCACGGCGGAACCAACGTGGCGGCGATGGCGGCCGAGGCGGAGGGACGGCCCGTCGATCTGGTGATCGTCCACACCTCCAACGCCAAGGTGGAAGGCCTGCTCGGGGAACTCGAGGGCATCCCGGACCTGTACATCACCCTTGCTCCCCAGGGAGTCATCACGCTCAAGCCGCCCGCGAGCGAAGCGCCCGACCAGGCCACCGACATCGAGCCCCGCAGCCCGATCGAGGTGGTGCTGAGCGGCCTCCAGAGCGTCGGCTCGTGGAAGGGGTTTCTCAGCTACGCCGCAGCCGCGGGCATCGTGGTCTGGATCGGCCTGTTCACGGAGACCATCTATCTGCTGACCGCCGCGATGCTCATCGCGCCCTTCGCCGGTCCGGCCATGAACGCGGCTCTCGCGACGGCGCGCGGCGACGTCAAGCTCTTCGGCCGGTCCCTCGGCCGCTACTTCGCCGCGCTCGTCACCACCATCGCGATCACCTTCATCCTGAGCATGATCATGCAGCAGCAGATCGCCACCGGACTGATGATCGAGCGAAGCTTCCTGTCGTCCGTGGCGGTGCTGCTTCCGCTCTCCGCCGGTGCCGCTGGCGCCCTCAACCTGTGCCAGTCGGAGCGCAGCAGCCTCGTCAGCGGCGCGGCGACGGGAATGCTCGTGGCGGCCTCGCTCGCGCCTCCGGCAGGGCTCGTCGGCATGGGCGCGGCCATCGGCGAATGGGACATCGTCGGATCCGCCGCGTTCGTGCTCCTCCTGCAGATCGTCGGCATCAACGTTTCCGGCGCCATCGTCTTTCGCCTCTACGGCATCTCGCCTCAGGGCGTCCGCTACAAGCGCGGCAGGAGCTGGTTCGGAATTCTGGCCTGGGCCGGCGCCCTGGTGGCGACCGTCGCCCTGGTGACGTGGCAGTTTTCCGAGGAGCCGAACCTGCTCCGCTCCTCCCAGGCCCAGCGCGCCACGGCCGACGTGCGCCAGGTGGTGCAGGAGAGCGGCCTGGCCCAGCTGGTGCAGGCCAACGCGCAGTTCACCCGGGCCGACATCCCGGGCCAGAACACGATGCTGGTCACGCTCTACGTGCAGACCGACAACGGCGATGCCGCGAGGGTGCGCCAGGAACTGTCCGCCGCGGTGAAGCAGGTCCTCGCGGCGAAGTACGACGCCGTGCCCCTCGTGGACGTCACGGTGCTGGAGAAATGAGCGGCATGCCGGAGCCCTCCCTTCGCGGCTGCTGAAGGCTGGCTCCGGCAATTCCGCATTGTGACCGGCTCCGGTTTCGGCTCAGACTGGCGGCCATGTCGGATCCCGTCGCCCAGTTGCTGCCCGTGGCAGCCGTATTCCTCCTCGCGGGGCTCGTCAAAGGGGTCATCGGCCTCGGCCTTCCCACCGTCGCCATGGGCCTGCTCGGGCTCCTCATGAAGCCGGCGGAAGCCGCCGCGCTCCTGATCCTGCCTTCGCTGGCGACGAATCTCTGGCAGCTCTTCCAGGGCCCCCGCTTCGGCGAGCTCCTGCGGCGGCTCCGGGGCATGATGGCTGCGATCTTCATCGGCACCGTCGCGGCGTCCGGCATCGTCGCCGGCGGCGATTCCGCGCTCATCCGGGCGGGCCTCGGTGCCGCGCTCATCGTCTACGCGCTCTTCGGGATCACGAAGGTTTCGCTTCAGGTGCCGCAGGCATCCGAGAGATGGGCAGGTCCGGTGGTCGGCGCGACGACCGGCCTCATGACCGGCGCGACGGGCGTGTTCGTGATACCGGCCGTCCCCTATCTCGCCGGGCTGGGGCTCCAGCGCGACGTGCTGGTGCAGGCGTTGGGCCTGTCCTTCACCGTGTCGACGGTCGCGCTGGGCCTGGGCCTCGGCTGGAACGGAGCCCTGCCCGCCTCCGCCATGGGCGCCTCGCTGGGCGCCATCGCGCCGGCCCTCCTGGGCATGGCGGCCGGCGCATGGCTGCGCCACCGGGTCAGCCCGGCGGCGTTCCGGCGCTGGTTCTTCATCGGGCTCGGCGTTCTCGGCGGCGAGATCCTGTGGCGTGCCGTCTCGAATGGGGGCCTGCTCTGAGCAGGCGGGGCGCCGGCACCCGCCTCAGGGCTTGAACACCTCGATCTTCTCCTCGAACCCGTCCACCGCGTGTGCGCCCAGGGGCGACGGGTTGCCCCAGAGGTGCTCGACGAAGGACTTGGACATGAGCAGGGGTTCGCCGAGCTGCTTGTTCAGCTCCGCGATGCGGCTCGCGAGATTCACGTCGCGCCCGATCACGGTGAAATCCAGCCGCCGCCCCGAACCCACATTGCCGTAGGCCGCGTCGCCGTGGTGCAGGGCGATGCCGATGCCGATGGGCACCGGGAAGCGGCCCTCGTTGTTGGCCGTGTGGACGCGCCGGAGCGCCTTGGTGGCGGCCGACAGGGCCGCCTGCGCGGCGCCGCCCGTATCGTCGCCCTTGTCGCGGACGATGGCGAGCAGGCCGTCGCCGAGATATTTCAGCACCTCCCCGCCCTCGTCCTCGATGGGCGGCACGAGGCAGTCGAAATAGTCGTTCAGAAGCTCGACGGCGCTCTCCGGGCTCAGGGTGGAGGAGATGCGCGTGTACTCGCGCATGTCGGCGAACAGGATCGCCGAGCGGATCCGCGTGACCTGTCCGCGCAGGATCGCGCCGGAGAGAATGGCCCGGTGCGGATCGTCGCCCACATAGATGCGCAGGACCTCGTCGAGACGGTTGCTCGTGGCGCGCAGCTCGGTGACGAGGGCGAAGGACGGCATGACGAGACGCAGGATCGTCAGCCCCCGTTCGCCGAAACCCTCCGGCGCCCGCGTGGCCAGGGACAGGGCGTTCTCGGCCCCGTTGATGAAGCGGATCGGAACCGTCACGTAGTGGCGCAGGCCCGCCGCCTTCAGTTCCGGGATGATGGGGAAGAGATCGTCCGGCGCCTCCCGGAGATCGAGGAGGAGCCATTCTCCCGTGCGGTTCACATGGGCAAAGGGGCTGCTGCGGTAGACCTGGTCGCGGCGTTCCCCGTGCGGGAGATAGCGCATCACGGTCCCCTCCTCCGGCGTCCAGAACCGGCCGATGCCCGCATATTCGGAATGGAGCGTCTCGATGGCGGAGGCCGCGCGGTGGATGGGAAGGCCGAGGGCGATCAGGCGCTCGACGAAGCCGGTGAGCACCAGGTTCGGGTCCTCCATGCGCACCGCCGCCGTCACCAGCCAGTCCCGAAGGGCGATGACGCGGGAAAGCGTGTCGGAATCGAGGGTCCGGGCCAGGGCGAGCAGGTCCTGGGACAGGGGCGGCGGGTCGGATGGTGGCGTCATACGGCCAAGGTGGGTGGCGTCCATGATTCCTGCAAGCCAATGGAGAGTTCGCCGATGATAAAAGCTGGCCGGCTTTTTGCGCGCCCGATAGCTTTGACAGAAGCTGTCCTGCCGACTAGAGCCAAACTATGGCAACCATCGATACGCTTTTCGTCACCAAGGTCTACCGTGCCGAACTCACCGGCCCGAAATCCGAGCGCCTCAACGAGGAGCTCGAAGCCGCCTGCCTGTCGATCGCCGAGGACGACGAGGCCGGGCAGCGCTGGTGCGCGAAGAACGGCTATCCGGGCTACACGTCCTATGCCTCGCTGAACGACCTGCCCTGGCGCATCCCGGTCTTCGGGCAGCTCCTCAAGGCGCTGGACACCCATGTGTCCGCCTTCGCCAAGGAACTTGAATTCGACCTGAAGGGCCGCAAGCTCGTGCTCGACAGCCTGTGGATCAACATCCTGCCGCCCGGCGGGGTCCACACCTCGCACATCCACCCGCATTCGGTGGTGAGCGGCACCTATTACGTAACGATTCCCGAGGGGGCGAGCGCGCTCAAGCTCGAGGACCCGCGCCTGGGCTTCATGATGGCGGCGCCGCCCCGCAAGGCCAAGGCGAAGCAGGAGAACCGGCAATTCGCCTACATGAAGCCGAGCCCCGGCACCGTCCTGCTCTGGGAGAGCTGGCTGCGCCACGAGGTGCCGGTGAACGAGGCGGAGAGCGAACGCATCAGCGTCAGCTTCAACTATTCCTGGCAGTAGGCGCCGGCTTCCCGACGCCTCACGCCGTGAGCGCCTTCGGCCTCTCGTTGGGCAGGAAGTAGGTCAGCAGGCCGATCGCCGGCAGGAACGAGCAGACGTAATAGACCGTCTCGATGCTCGTCCAGTCCGCCAGCTGGCCCAGCACCGCCGCGCCCAGGCCCCCCATGCCGAAGGACAGCCCGAAGAACAGGCCCGCCACCATGCCGACGCGCCCCGGCACCAGCTCGGTCGCATAGACCAGGATCGCCGAGAAGGCGGAGGCCAGGATCACGCCGATCAGCACGCTCAGGATTCCGGTCCAGAACAGGTTGGCGTAGGGCAGCGCGAGGGTGAAGGGCAGGACGCCGAGGATCGAGATCCAGATCACGTATTTGCGGCCGATCCTGTCGCCGATGGGGCCGCCGAGCATGGTGCCGGCCGCGATCGCCCCGAGGAAGATGAAGAGGTGGAGCTGCGCATCCTGCACCGAGACCTGGAATTTCGAGATCAGGTAGAAGGTGAAGTAGCTCGTGATGCTGGCGGTGTAGAAGTTCTTCGAGAACACGAGCAGCATGAGGATCGTGATCGAGACCGCGACCCGCGTTCTCGTGTGGGGCGACCTGACCTCCGCGGCCCGCGGCTTGGCCCTCATGTCCACGAGCCGGGCCTGATACCAGCGCCCCACATTGAACAGGATGATCATCGCCAGCAGTGCGACCGCGGAGAACCAGGCGATGCTCGACTGGCCCATGGGCACGACGATGAAGGCGGCGAGCAGCGGCCCGATGGCCGTGCCCGCATTGCCGCCCACCTGGAACACGGATTGCGCCAGGCCGTGCCGGCCGCCCGAGGCCATGCGGGCGACCCGGGAGGATTCCGGGTGGAAGACCGACGACCCCATGCCGATCAGCGCCGCCGCCAGCAGGAGCACCGGGAAGGAACCGGCGCGGGAAAGGATGAGCAGCCCGACGAGCGTGAAGCCCATGCCGACCACGAGGGAGAAGGGCTGGGGCCTCTTGTCGGTCGCCATGCCGACCAGGGGCTGCAGCAGCGAGGCCGTGAGCTGGAACGTGAGGGTCAGCAGGCCGATCTGCGCGAAGTCGAGCCGAAAGGTCTCCTTCAGGATCGGGTAGATCGCCGGCAGGAGCGACTGGATCAGGTCGTTGAGCAGGTGGGAGACGCTGATCGCCGCGAGGACGGGAACGGCCACGCCCTCCGCCAAGCGAGTGGGCGCGGCAGGCAGAACAGGCGACTTCGTGTCCATCTTGGCGTTCTTCGTATGAGCCCGGCCTTCGCCGAGCGTAGGCGTTTCCAAGTTGGCTATAAACCAGAACGGCCGCCGGATCTTCATCCGATCGTGCAGGTCTGGCCTGCGGACCGGACATTCCGGTCCCGGGAGCGGCGTTTTGAAGCCTCATCCGGAGGACCGTCAGGTCCGTCTCGAAGGACGAGGCGTCTCCGGAGTGCACTGGCCCCTCCTTCGAGACGCAGCCCCGCCGCTTCTCGGGATGAGGTTGGGAGTTGGTGAGAGGCTGTCGTGGATGTGGCGGTGTTCAGCACAACGGTCTTCCCTCCCCCTTGTGGGGAGGGCCAGGGTGGGGGTGTTGGCGCCGGACTGGAACCAGGATGGCGCCCACACCCCCACCTCCACCTCCTCCCCACAAGGGGGAGGAGAGCAGCGCAGTGCCACCCGCATGAGCTTCGAACCGGCCGAACTCGTGGGGGAGGAGAGCAGCGCGGCGCGTCACTCCTCCTTCTCGTCCCACTCGTAGATCCGCTCGGGCCCCTCGGCGTTGTCCACGACCTCCTCCTCCACGTTGTGGAAGGTGATCTTGATCTGGGGCACGACGCTCTCGTCCCCCTGCTGGATGCGCTCGAAGCGCAGCAGGTCGTAATAGGCGCAGCGCGACCGGTTGGGATAGGAGCGGCAGACCTCGGGGCGCGCGTGGTAGATCGTGCAGCCACGGGTCTTCTGGTCGAGGAAGGTGCAGGTGCGCTCGAAGATCACGTCCCTCACCCGCTTCAGCACGCGCTCGCCGTCGTAGTCCGCGGTATAGCGCCGCTCGGCCTCGGCCGGCGTGACGCCGAAATGCTTGGCGAGCCTGTTGATGTCGCGCTTCGTGACGCAGACGCGCTCGTAGATCGAGCAGCAGAAAGCGGGGCATTTGTTGCAGTCGAAATAGACGCGTGGCTGATCGTCCTTGATTACCCGTTCGGCCATACGCACTCCTCTCGACCCGTCCTGTGTATCATGGAGGCGCGGGGGCATCTTTCAATAGACGACGGCCGGACCGCCGCGGGGGAGCGACACCCCGCCGGGGACCTCACGATCCTGTGCGCGCGATTGTCCTGCACGGTTGCCTCCCCATGTCGGGGGATGACATCCGCGAACCGAGGAGCCGCATGATCCGCCTCAGCAGCCTTCAGGTGCCGAAGATCGGCATCGTCGTCCTTGCCTTGTCGGCCGTCGCGCCCGGCGCGACGGCCCAGCCTGCCGCGCCGCCTTCCGCAGAGACGCCCGCCCCTCCCCGCAAGCCCGATACGGCCCTGCTCGAACAGACGGTGGAGCGGGCCAAGGAGTTGCCGAACCTGCATTCCATGATCGTTTCCCATGACGGCTCCGTCGTGGCCGAGCAGGTCTTTCGCGGCCCCGCCCTCGACCGCCCGGTGAACATCAAGTCGGCCTCGAAGACGGTGCTCTCGGCCCTGGTCGGCATCGCCATCGACAAGGGCGTCCTGAAGGGCGTCGATCAGACGGTCGCGTCGATCTTCGAATCGAGCATTCCGGAGGACGCGGACGACCGCGTGGACGAAATCACCGTCGGCCATCTTCTCTCGATGCGCTCGGGGCTGGAGCGCACCTCCGGCCGCAACTACGGCGCCTGGGTCAGCAGCGGCAACTGGGTGCGCTACGCCCTGTCGCGCCCGATGGTCGACGAGCCCGGTGGCCGGATGCTCTATTCCACCGGCAACACCCATCTGCTCTCGGCCATGCTCACGCGGGCCTCGAAGCGCAGCACCCTCGATCTCGCCCGCGACTGGCTGGGCGATCCCCTCGACATCAACATCGCGCCCTGGACGCGCGACCCGCAGGGCATTTATCTCGGCGGCAACGAGATGGCGCTCTCGCCCCGCGCCCTCCTGCGCTTCGGCGAGATGTACCGGCTGGGCGGCGTGATCGACGGTAAGCGTGTCCTGTCCGAAGACTGGATCAGGGAATCCTGGACGCCGCGGACCGCCTCGCCCTTCACCGGCGACAGCTACGGCTACGGCTGGTTCATGCGCGAGGTGCGCGGCCATCCGGTCCACTACGCCTGGGGCTATGGCGGGCAGATGCTCTTCGTGGTGCCGAGCCTGGCGCTGACCGTGGTCATGACCTCCGATCCCACCGAACCGTCGCGGCAGGACGGGCACATGCAGGCGCTCCACGCGCTTCTGGCGGACGGCATCGTCCCGGCGGTCGAACCGCCGCCGCAGGAGGGCCCGGCGACCACCGGCTCGACCGGGGGAGCGCCCGCGGAGGCTCCGGCGGCGCAGTAGGCCTCCGGAGGATTGCGGAGTGCCGGCACGGCCAAGGTCGTGCTAGGAAGCGGCGACACGCCCGGGCCGGACTTTCGCCGGAACCGGGCCGGTGATGGCCGGGACCCTGCATGACCGACTCCCCCCTTCTCTTCCGCCTTGCCGTGGCGCTGGCGATCGGCCTGATGATCGGCCTGGAGCGCGGGTGGAAGCAGCGCGAGGAGGCGGAGGGCGAACGCACCGCGGGCCTGCGCACCTATACGCTGACGGCCCTGCTGGGCGGGCTTTGCGCCATCCTCGCCACCCATACCAGCCCCGTCTTCCTCGGCCTGGCCTTCTTCGGCTTCGCCATCGGCTTCAGCGCCTTCTCGTGGCTCGAAGCCAAGGCGGAGCAGAATTTCAGCGTGACCGGCGTCGTCGCGGGGCTCCTCACCTTCGCGCTCGGTGCCTATGCGATCCTCGGCGATCTCACCGTGGCGGTCGCAGCGGGCGTGACCGTGATGCTCATCCTGGCGCTGAAGAAACCGCTGCACAGCTGGCTGAGGCGGATCACCTGGCTGGAGGTCCGCTCCGTCCTGATCCTCCTGGCGATGACCTTCCTGGCGCTGCCGCTCCTGCCCAACAGGACCGTCGATCCCTGGGGCGCCATCAACCCGGCCGAGATCTGGCTGCTGGCCATCCTCATCGCGGCGATCTCGTTCGCGGGCTACGTCGCGGTGCGCATCATGGGCAGCCAGGCCGGCGTCGCCCTGGCCGCGGCCGCGGGCGGCCTGGCCTCCTCGACCGCGACGACGGTGACGCTGGCGCGCATGGCGCGCGAGCACCCGGCCGCGAGCCCGCTTCTCGCCGCCGGCATCCTGCTCGCGGGCACGGTCATGGTCGCACGGGTGCTGATCGTGGCGAGCGCCCTCAACGGCGCCCTCCTCCTTCCCCTCGCATGGCCCCTGGGGGCGGCGGGCCTCGTGCTCCTGGCGGCGGCGGCCATCCTCTTCCTGACGAACCGGGACGACGGCCGGGAGCACCCGGTCCTGAACATCCGCAACCCGTTCGATCTCGGCATGGCCCTGAAGCTCGCCGCCCTGATCGGCGCGATCAACCTGCTCACGAAATGGATCGGCGACACCCTGGGCGGCAGCGGTCTCACGGCGCTCGCCGCCATTTCGGGCATCGCCGACGTGGACGCGATCACGCTCTCGCTCGCGCGCCAGTCCCACGAGGGCATCGCCATCGTCACGGCGACGCTCGCCATCGCCGTCGCGGTCGCCGTCAACACGGCCTCGAAAGCCGCCCTGACCTTCTTCTTCGGGGCGCCGAAAGCAGGCTGGATCGTATCGGGCGCAAGCCTCACGGCGGTTGCGGCGGGCGGGGTGGTGTTTTTCTTCTTTGCCTAGCCTAAGACGTGCCTCTTGGCCGAGACCGTTTCCTGTTACGGCTCATCGGAGCAGTTCGGGCATGAGGCCGACCGCTTCGGAAAGAAGCCGACTCCGCACCCAGAGCAGGTCTCGATCAGGTCCGTCTGGTCGGCGAAGTTGTCCCAGTCCATCTTCTCTCGATGCACATCCACGGCCTCCTCGAGCGATGCGGCCCGTATCCTGTGAAGGAAGACAGGCTCCTGTAGCCAACCGCCATGGGCTTTCAGCCGAGCAACCTCGCTCAGGGACATCAAAGCAACGCTGTAATCGGCACCGTCGAACCATGCCTCGAACGTTTGCATGGACTGAACCCCGGCTGGTGAAGCGACCAACAAAAAAGGCGGGCCCGAAGCCCGCCTTTCGTGTTCCTAGTTGTCCAGGAAGCTCCTGAGCTTCCGGCTCCGCGACGGGTGCTTCAGCTTGCGCAGGGCCTTGGCCTCGATCTGGCGGATACGCTCGCGGGTGACCGAGAACTGCTGGCCGACCTCCTCGAGGGTGTGGTCGGTGTTCATGCCGATGCCGAAGCGCATGCGCAGGACGCGCTCCTCGCGCGGCGTGAGGGACGCCAGCACGCGGGTCGTGGTCTCGCGCAGGTTCGACTGGATCGCCGCGTCGATGGGCAGGATCGCGTTCTTGTCCTCGATGAAGTCGCCGAGATGCGAATCCTCCTCGTCGCCGATGGGCGTTTCGAGGGAGATCGGCTCCTTGGCGATCTTCAGGACCTTGCGCACCTTCTCCAGCGGCATGGCCAGCTTCTCGGCCAGTTCCTCCGGGGTCGGCTCGCGACCGATCTCGTGCAGCATCTGGCGCGAGGTGCGGACGATCTTGTTGATCGTCTCGATCATGTGCACCGGAATGCGGATGGTGCGGGCCTGGTCGGCGATCGAGCGGGTGATCGCCTGCCGGATCCACCAGGTGGCGTAGGTCGAGAACTTGTAGCCGCGCCGGTACTCGAACTTGTCGACCGCCTTCATGAGGCCGATATTGCCCTCCTGGATCAGGTCCAGGAACTGCAGGCCGCGGTTCGTGTACTTCTTGGCGATGGAGATCACGAGGCGCAGGTTGGCCTCGATCATTTCCTTCTTCGCCTGACGGGCCTCGCGCTCGCCCTTCTGCACCATCATGACGATGCGGCGGAACTCCTGGATCTCCAGGCCGGTCTCGCTCGCCAGATTGTGGATGTTCTCGCGCAGGTCGTGGATCTGGTCCTTGGCGTTGGCGACGAAGTCCCGCCAGCCGCGGCCGCCGAGCTTGGAGACGCGCAGCACCCATTTCGGGTCCAGCTCCCAGCCCTGGTAGTGCTTGAGGAACTCCTCGCGGGCGACGCCGTGGCTTTCGGCCAGACGCATCAGGCGGCCCTCATGGGAGATGAGCCGCTTGTTGATGTCGTAGAGCTGCTCGACCAGGGCCTCGATGCGGTTGTTGTTCAGCGACAGCGACTTGACCGACGTGACGATGTCGCTCTTGAGCGACTTGTACTTGCGCTCCTGAGCCGGCGTCAGCTGCTTGTTCTGCATGCGCTGTTCCACATGCTCGACCTGCAGGCGGCGCAGCTTCTTGTAGTTGTCGGCGATGGAGTCGAAGGTTTCGAGCACGCGCGGCTTCAGCTCGGCCTCCATGGCCGAGAGCGACACGTTGTTCTCCATGTCGTCTTCGTCGAGCTCGCCCTCGGGCGGGGCGGCCTCGTCGCCCTCGCCGGCGACGGCCTGCTCCTCGTCGCCGCCGTCCGGCATGTCCTCGCGCGGCGCACCCTTCCCGTCGGGACCCGCATAGGTCGCCTCCAGGTCGATGATGTCGCGCAGGAGCACCCGGCCCTCGACGAGCTCGTCGCGCCAGATGATGATGGCCTGGAAGGTCAGCGGGCTCTCGCAGAGACCCGCGATCATGGCCTCGCGGCCGGCCTCGATGCGCTTGGCGATGGCGATCTCGCCCTCGCGGGAGAGAAGCTCCACCGAGCCCATCTCGCGCAGATACATGCGCACCGGATCGTCCGTGCGGTCCGTCGGCTCCTTGGCCGTCGTCTCGCGCACGGCGACGGCGCGCGACTGGGAAGCCTCGACGAGGTCGCCGCCTTCGGCTTCCTCCTCCTCCGCTTCCGCAGGCTGGCCTTCCTCGGCCTCCTCGGCCTCGACCACGTTGATGCCCATCTCGGAGAGCTGGCCAAGCACGTCCTCGATCTGCTCCGAGGAGAACTCCTCGGAGGGCAGAACCTCGTTCAGCTCGTCGTAGGTGACATAGCCCCGCTTCTTCGCGAGCTTGATCATCCGCCGAACAGCGGCATCAGTCAGGTCGAGAAGAGGCCCGTCGGTCTGTTGCTCCGGAGCCGTCGTCTCGCCTTCGTCCCGTTCGGTTGCCTTGGTTGCCATGCTTTTGCTCTACTCCGGCGCCCCACCGGCGTCCCTGGAAAGACCGGCGATGCGCGAATGGGCGGCAAAGCGTGACGGCTTCACCACCCGAACGTCATTCCCAATAATAAAACAGTAAGTCGCTTGACTAACCGTTAACCATCCCCCGCTCAACCCGCAGTGCTCCACCTTGCCGCGCCCTGACTCCTCGTGTGTCAGTGGTCACGGTGGACAACTCCGTTGTCCAGGTCGGCCTCGGCACCCTCGACGGAGGACAGTTGGTTTTGGACCTCTCGCAGCCAGGCGAGATTGGCCTCGTTGTCCTCTTCGGCGAGTGCGCGTTCAGCAGCCCGAAGCTCGCTATGTAACGTGCGGGCGCGACGATGCAAGGTGATCGCCTGCCGCAATGCGTCCTCAAGCCGCAAGGAATCCGCGTGCGGATCCAGCATCCAGCGGTCGCCGGGGCGGACAAGCGCCAGGAGGCGCTCGGCCGCCTGCCCCAGGCCCGCCCGTTCCAGCCGGGCCCGCATGACCGACAGGTCCACGGGGTTTCCGGAGGCCGCGCCGTCGAGCAGCAGGTTCCGTATCAGTTGGGAAGCCCGGCCCTCAAGTTCAAGCTCTGCAAGGGTTTCCGCATGATTCTGCAGCAGTTCGGGATGCACCAGGAAGGTGCCCAGGATCATCGCCTCGCGGGGCGTTTCCACCGTGGTGCCGTTGAAGAGCGGGCTGCGCGCCAGGAGCGGCGAGATGCTCACGCGGCTGCCGGGCGACACCGGAGCAGGCCCGCGGCGGTCGCGCCGCTGCCCCCCGCCCTGGCGGTTGAAACGCCCGCCGCGCGGGTCGGGATTGAGGGCCGAGAGGCGGTTTTCCATCTCTTCCCGATAGTAACGCTTGAGGGTCTCGTCGCGAATCACCCCGAGTGATTCGCGGATGCGCTGCTCCAGCCCGGCCCGCCGCTCGGGGGTGTCGAGGGGCCCGGCCTCCATCTCCCGCCCCCAGAGGACGTCGACCAGCGGCCGCGCCGAGGCCAGCACCCGCTCCACGGCGGGCGCGCCGCCCGCCCGGGCGAGGTCGTCCGGATCCTGCCCCTCGGGCAGGATGGCGAAGCGCAGGGACTTGCCGGCGGTCAGGTTCGGCAGGGCGACGTCGAGGGCCCGGTAGGCCGCCCGCCGCCCGGCCTTGTCGCCGTCGAAGCACAGGATGGGCTCCTCGGCCATGCGCCACAGCAGGGCGAGCTGGTCCTCCGTGAGGGCCGTGCCCAGGGGCGCCACCGCGTTGGGAAACCCCGCCACGCTCAGGGAGATCACGTCCACATAGCCCTCCACCGCGATCACGGTGCCTTTGTCGTGGGCGGGCTGGCGGGCGAGATGGTAGTTGTAGAGGAGCCTGCCCTTGTTGAAGAGCGGCGTATCGGGCGAGTTGAGGTACTTGGCCGAGACGTCCGCGCTCATGGCCCTGCCGCCGAAGGCGATCACCCGGCCGCGCATGTCGCAGATCGGGAACATGACCCGGTCGCGGAAGCGGTCGTAGGGCACCTTCACGTCCTCGCCGGAATAGAGGAGCCCCGCCTCCACCATCATCTCGATGGAGACGTCCTTGGCGGCGAGGTGGTCGCGCAGCGCGAAGCGCTCGGGCGGCGCGTAGCCGATGCGGAAGCGCGCCTGGGTTTCGCGGCTCAGGGCGCGCCCGGCGAGGTAGTCCCGCGCCTTGGCTCCGAACCGACCCTGGAGCGAATGTTCGAAGAACTCCGCCGCCAGCTCCATCACGTCGTAGAGGCTCTTGCGCTTGACCTCCTCGGCCCGGTCCTCCCGGGAGAGCTTGGGCAGCGGCACGCCCGCCTCCCCGGCCAGCCGCTCCACGGCCTCGGGAAAGGACAGCCCCTCGGTCTCCATGAGAAAGGTGAAGATGTCCCCGTGCTTGCCGGAGGAGAAGCAATGATAGAACTGCTTCTGGTCGTTCACGTAGAAGGACGGCGTCTTCTCGGCGTTGAAGGGCGAGAGCCCCTTCCATTCCCGCCCCGCCTTCTTCAGGCGCACGCGCTTGCCCACGACGGCCGAAACCGGCAGCCGGGCGCGGATCTCTTCGAGGACGTGAGGCGGGTAGCGCACGAGGCGGTTTCTCCAAACCTGTTCCATAAACTAGGGCGGGCTTAGCAAAGAATGAAAGGCGCGGCTGTGCCCGCAATCCACAGGGCCGATTTCCTTGCCGCCCAAAGGTCTGGGTTACGCCTCGTCGCTGACCTCCACGTATCGGAGTTGCATTTTTGTACATATGGTTGTATATACAGCCTTGCTGATCCAGGACGGCCCTTCAGGCCCAACTTGGACATGGCATAAGCGGCCTTCAAAGAACGGCTGCAGGGCGTCGAACTGAAATGGGCCGGGGTGCCACGAAGGATCATCGTGGTCAGAGGACTCTTGTCCTCAAACGAAGGATTTCTGTTTGACCGGAGGAGAACTGAATTTCGACTGGGACGAGCGCAAGCGACGCTCGAACATCGAAAAACACGGCATCGATTTCCTGGACGCCATCGAGGTCTTTGGAGACCCCGATGCGTTATCCTTCCGATCAAGGGCCGAACATGAGGAAGACCGCTATCTGATCATCGGCCGCTGCAAAGGCCGGGTGATCGCCGTGATCTACACGTGGCGGGGCGAAACCGTCCGCGTCATCTCGGCCAGGATGGCGCGAAGAGAGGAGCGACAACGATATGGACCGTGAAAGAATTGTCCGTCACGTCGCATCGCTGGACGATGGGACGAGCATTGTCGAGCATGAGGATGGGCGTCTGGAGCGCCTGACCTCCCGCACCGATTGGGCGCGCATCGATGCCCTGTCGGACGAGGAGATCGAGGCCGCTGCGACTGACGATCCGGATGAAACAGGTTTCCAGCAGATCGACTGGTCGAAGGCTGAAGTCGCCTCCCCTCCCCGCAAGCTTCCCATCTCCATCCGGGTGGACGAGGACGTGCTGAATTTCTTCAAGCAGCAAGGGACAGGGTATCAGCGCCGCATGAATGCGGTGTTGCGAGCCTACATGAAAGAGGCTCGGAAAGCCGGGCCGACGAACCCAAAGGCAAAGAAAGCCGGCTGAGTTCCGAACGTCGTCGTTCCGGCACCGCGAAAAAGCCCGGGGTGAACCCCGCGCCCGGCTATGCGCCGCCGGGCGCGCTTTCGCCGTGGCTCCCGCCGTAGCCGTTGCGGGCGGGCGGAACCCAGCCCTCGGGCGGCGCCTTCGGGCGGTAGATCTCGACGAGCAGGGGGTGGCAGGCCGCCGTGTCGCTGGAATGCTCGGTGCTGCAATCGCCGCCGGGGCACGCTGAGAGGGCGCCGAGCAGATCGATCTCGGCGAAGAATTCCAGGAAGTCCCCCGGCCGCACGGGACTCGCCTTCATGAAGTACTGGCCCGTGTCGCGGGTGAAGCCGGTGCACATGAACACGTTGAGCACGTCGTGCACCGCGGGCTCCACCGCCGCGAGGGGGCGGCCCAGGCGATGGGCCAGGGCCCGCGTGAGGTTGGAGTGGCAGCAATGATGATAGTCGCCGCCGGAGAGGAGCCGGTGCGTGTAGGGATCGCAGCGCGTGCCGATCACATCGTGCACGGAGCCGCCGTATTCGTCGAAGCCGTACCAGTCGAGGGTGTCCTGCGTGATCGTCGCCATCGGCCGCAGATGCGGCAGGTTCGACCAGAGCCGGTCTCCGGTGGAGAGATGCGTGCCGTGCAGCGCCCGGGTCTTGCCGGAGAAGAAGCGCTCGCCGATGTCGTCCGCCGCCCAGAGGTTCAGGTCCCCGACCTGCGGCCCCTCGATGGAGACGATGCGGAAGAAGCAGCCGGCGGGCACCGTGAAGCAGCGCGCGTCGCGCGGCGGCACCACCACTTCGTCCACCTTCTCCCAGCCCTCCCGCGCGGCGCGATAGGCCGGAAGGTCGGGCGGCGCCAGGCTGTCCACGGGATAGCAGATCACGGGCGCCAGCTTCCGCCGCGCCTCGGCGTCGGACGGCTCCGGCCGTTCGCTTCTCTCAGGTTTCATCCGCATCTCCCGCTTTCGTTCGCCGCCTCTCTTACAGGCAGGCGCGTGCGGGTGGCTAGGGCGATCGGCGGCTCGCGGCATCGCGGCTCCGGCGCCGCAAAAAAAGCCCGGGTCGCCCCGGGCCCAGTCCATCGCGGGAGGAGACGGAAGCTCAGTAGGTGCCGAACTTGAAGTTCAGCTTGGCGCGCGCCACGAAGAAGTCGCTGTCGTTGTTGTTCGTCGCCGGCACGGTGACGGCCACGGGCTCCCCGCCGACGGGCGTGAAGGTTCCGATGGGGCCGTTGAAGTTGTTGTCGTCGTCCTCGAAGGTGAGCCACAGGCCCTCGAGGCCGAAGGTGACGGCGGAGGAGCCGAACCAGTTCACGGGCAGCGCCCATTCGACGCCGCCGCCCAGCGCCCAGCCGGTGTTGTCGTCCGTATAGGCGAAGCCGCCGGTGCCGTAGACCAGCACCCGGTCGAACGCGACGCCCAGCCGGGCGCGCACGGAGCCCCACCATTCCGGCGCGTTGCTGTTGAACACGCCCGGCACGAAGGTTCCGGCGAAGCCGTTGCCCGGCACGAAGAGGACGTTCTGGTCCTGGTCCGTGTCGGCCCACTGGATGTCGGCCTCGAGACCGACCACGAACGAGCCGAGCTGATAGTTGTAGCCGACCTGCCCGCCGCCGGTGAAACCGCCGTCGTTGTTGTTCGAGAAGACCAGCGTGCCGGAGAGCCCCGCCGGAATGCCCGGACCGGGCGCCAGGAACACGGGCTCCCGGTCGTCCTCGCGCCAGCCCCAGCCCGCATTCGCGCCCACGTAGAAGCCCGACCAGGTGAAGATGGGAACGGGGGCGATGACCGGAGCCGGAGGAGGAGCCGTCGTGACCGGCAGGTCCGCCGCCGAGGCCGCCGAGATGGCCAGGGCCGAGATCGCCGTGGCCGCGAGAAGACTCGAAGAACACTTCCTCATGAGAGTCACCCTTGTGCAAGGAGGAACCGGCGCAGCTTACGGCGATTTCGGCCGCAGCCCCTATAGCAAATCGGCAACACGTCATAAGTAAACGTGGTATTTTTCAAAGTATCGAAAGTGGTACTACTATTTGGATTCACAAGGAATGATAATAAATTTTATGATTATGATCTCATGATTAACTGAAAATCAGGATCCAATATTGACAGGCCGGGGGCCGCATGTCCTACTGCGGAGGCTTTTCGGATTGTCATCCCGAAGGCGAGGAGAAAACTCGAAACCCTGTCCCCAGCGGACAGGGTTTTTTCAAGCCGGGGATGCGGTTCCCCCGGCCGCTCGGCGGGCCTCGCGGCGGATGCCGCCGGCGGGGCGATGCTCGCCCCCTACCCCGCCCCATCCCCATCGGCCCGATCCCGCTTCGCCGGGCACGCCCGCGCCGGGCTGCGCTGCCTGTCGATCCGGAGCGGCGCGCGACGCGCCTTGACATGCAATGATTTCATTGCATATTGAACCCCGTGAACGATGATGAACTCGACCGCGTCTTCAAGGCCCTCGGCGACCCGACCCGTCGCAGGATCATCGACCGTCTGCGCGAGCGTCCGAAACAGTCGCTGTTCGAAATCTGCGCCCTGTCGTTTGCGGACGATGGAGCGCCCCTCTCGCGCCAGGCGGTCACGCAGCATCTCGACATGCTGCAGAAGGCCGGGCTCGTCCGGGTCGAGTGGTCGGGCCGAACCAAGCTCCACACGCTCGATCCCGGCCCGTTGCGGGAGGCGTTCGGCCTGTGGCTCCGCAACCACCTCTAGAAAGGAGAGCCCGATGAGGATCTATGTTTCCAGCGTCTTCGTGGACGACCAGTCGAAGGCCCTGGACTTCTACACGCGCCTGCTGGGCTTCAGGGTGAAGAACGACGTGCCCGTGGGGGAGCATCGCTGGCTGACCGTGGTCTCGCCGGAAGATCCCGACGGGACGGAGCTGCTTCTCGAGCCGAGCGACCATCCCGCCGTCAAGCCCTACAAGGCCGCGCTGGTCGAGGACGGCATCCCGGCAACCTCCTTCCAGGTCGACGACATCGATTCCGAATACGACAGGCTTGTGTCCCTCGGCGTCTCCTTCGCCCGGGAACCGATGGATGCCGGGCCGGTCCGGATGGCGGTGCTCGACGACACCTGCGGCAACCTCGTTCAGCTGATCCAGATGAAAGGCGCCTGAGGGTTTCGAGCGCCATGCCGCCGGGCCGGGGCGGCCTCTCCGAAGCGGACCATGTCCGCCCCGCCTGCCGTTCGACGATCCTCCGCGCCGCCGACGGCTCCTGTCGCGGCGGCGCGGCTCAATGCTGCGTCAGGCTCGGATAGGGCTCCCGCTCCGCCTCGTCCCCGTGGGCCAGCTCCCGCACCGCGCCGCGCGACAGCAGCATCCAGCGCCCGTCGGGCGCGCGGTAGATCGCATAGACCGGCTCGCCCTGCCACGCGCCGCGCCTGTCGATGACGGCGAGCGCGATCTCGCGGATCGCGCGCATGACGCAATAGGCCGTGCCGAGCACGGTCAGCGGCACCGCGAGGAGCCAGAGCGCCTGGATCGCATCCGACGACGTGTGAAACTTGTTGAGCAGATCCGCGAAGGCGGAATACGGCTGGTCCATGCTGCAACTCCCCTGGGAAGCAGCCACCAGCGGCGCGCTGGTGGCCGGGAGTTAGAAAACCGCACAAGGACGGCCGCATTGGCCTTTAGGCTCGCGCCCTGGACATGCGCCAACACCTCCCGGCCATAGGGCAAGGAGGCATCGTTGCGGTCGATGCCGACCGCCTTGTGAGGGGTTTCTAAGCCCCAGAACCGGGTGCGCCCGGTTCCGGTTCGAGGGTTAGCATGGCGGGTGGTTGGGGGGCAAATGGGAGTTATGTCTCGCGCCCAAGTGCCCCAGATCTGGAAAATTTCTATCGCTCGTCGCAATCCAGGGGTCGCGCAAAGCTTATAGTTGAGATAAGGTCAAGCTTATAGAGACGATGCTGGGATCTAAGCCGTCAATATAGCGGCGACCGGCACGTTTGGGGGGATTATGACTGACTTTGAAGCGAGACCACTTCACCTGCATAGCCTTGAGTCTCTCCTAACAGATCTCATTAGTGGGAGATCCGTTCAAGTTGGAGAATTAGAAGATTTTACCTTACCAGACGAACACACACGCAGTGCGCTTCACTGGTATCGGAAAAGAGGATCAGACACTTGGACTGCTAATGTTTCCGGGGCGCACGCTGAAGATCTTGTAAGTACAATCCTTGAAGCTCCACCATATTTGACTGCCCTTCCGGCACGCCCAGTAGGCGCTAATAAGCGCCATCTAATATTGAAAAAAGTGGAAGCACATCGCTTTGCAGGCCTGCATAAATTTGGCACGCCTGGAGAAGCGCCAAACAATTACGTCCATGAATTTTCCAGTTCATTGACGTTGTTCGAAGGTAGGAACGGATCGGGGAAAACATCACTTATCAATGCGATCGTGTGGGCTTTAACAGGTGAAGTACTGCGCCCTCAGCGCGAGCCTGAAAAGGCAGATCGCGATTTTGAATGTTGGATTACAGCAACAGATGATCGAGACCGCACATCTCATCGGCTCTCGCCAGTAACTCCCCTGCCAAATTTGGACCACTATATACCTGATCAAGCATGGGTCCCTACAGACACTTGGGTAGAGTTAACCTTTGTCGATGACTTTGGGACCCCTCTCCCTGCTATCCGTCGTAGCCAGCACCGATCAGCTCAAGGCAAACTTAGTGAAATAGCCCCCGATCTAACAGTTCTTGGAATAGACCCAATAGCAGTCCGCATTGGCACTATCATGCCAAGCCTTCTGCCCCTCATTAAAGTTGGAACCGAATCCGAACTCGGACGAGCTGTATCTCAACTTACCGGCTTGTCTGCGCTCGTTGATCTCGCCAATCATAGTAGACGCGCAAAGAACAAGATTGGGGAGTTTATCAAGACTAAGACAGCAGATTTAGAGCGCACAGATATTGCATACAATGTTGCAAAGAGTGATCTTGAAAAAGAGATAGAGACTCATCCTGATATAGCTCCAGATGTAGCAATACCAGCTCCTTCCGATGACAAAGGAATCGAGCAGACCCTTAATGACATCACAGAGCATTTTCGGGAAGCGAAGCTTCGCGCTTATGATGCCGCCAGTTCCATACTTGGTGATGCATTCAGCCCATCAAATGCTGCACTTCTCACTGATCTAGAGAAAAACATTGGCCGCGCACTAGACCATGTGAGTCGTCCACAGGACCTAATCTCTGCAGCAAGGCTTAATGGCCTAAGGCTCCTCACATCTGACCAGTTAGATGAGGCAGAAGACAAAATAGCTGAAATTCTTGCACAGGCCCATACACTTGAGGCTCTAGCAGGAGATCCTTCAGTTGCTGCGCGCACACGCCTTTACGCCTGTGTTGCGATGTGGATTGAGGAGCATCCTGACACTCAGATTAGTGGGGATATCTGCGCTATCTGCGGTGGCTCCCTCAAGGAGGCGCTTGATCCTGTAACCGGCACTCCCGTTAGGCTTCATCTTCAAGATGCTAAGGCCGATGCAATTTTATTATCACAAACTCTTAAACGATGGTCCGAGCATGCTCTTGGATACCTAATACGCTTTCTACCTGAGCCGCTTCAGAGAGAGCTATCAACCGAACTTCCACCGCATCCTTGCGACCTTCTACGGAAAGCCGTCGTAGATGAACTCTTCAGCCTTGAGCCATTTCGTGGCGTCTTATCTGAACTGAAGAAAGAGACTGCTGCTACTTTTGACAGCATTGCAGTCAGTCGATCAGATTTTAGCGAGGCACCTGAGATAAGCCTTCCATCAAATTGTGATGAGTTAGGCCAAGCATTGAAGCGGCTCGATAGAGCTATTCGCTTTGCAAGATGGCGCAAAGAGAACGACCCACTGGCACGTCAAATTTCCTCTCACGTCCTTGGTCGCTTGGTAGAGCAAGGAGAGGCTTCAGAAACTCTCACGTTAGCAGGAAAGCTTCTGGCATTAGATAGGATGGTCAGAGGCACCAAGCCACTTTCAGATGCCTTACTTCAATGCGACCGTATTAGGGATCAGCTAAAAGCTAGGCGCACTACAGAGAAACGACTTAGCGAGTATGTACTAGCTAGCAGCGCCCTAGCCAGCCTTTCAGATCTAGGGCTTTTGGCGGATCGACAAGTAGATCAGCTTAGAAAAACTCTTCGCGCCGATGCAGCGAAGTGGCGGTCACGTATTTACTTAGGTGCCTTCCCCGACACAGCACATAAGTTGGTTGATACCAATATGGGACGCAAGGGCGAGTTAGATCTCGTGATTGAAGCAGGAGGAGTGTCGGCACCTGCACAGCACGTAACTAACGCTTCTGCATTACGCGCAAGTCTTGTCGGCTTTTACCTTGCGTTCTGGGAGCATGTACTCAAAGAACGCGGCGGTCTTAAAACTTTATTACTTGATGACCCACAAGAATTACTCGACGATGAGAACCGCGAGCGTCTAGCTACATCCTTAACTCCTCTAGTTAAGGCAGGAGCCCAACTGATTATCACGTCCTATGACTCCAAATTTTCGGGATGTGTTTCTCGCATCTCTGGAATCAAAAGAATTGACCATTTAGAAGTTCATCCCGCCACATATCAGCAACCTGTTGTTCGGACGACACCACCTCTTCCGTCTATTCTTGAGCGTAAAGCCCGCCACGAAAAGGATATGAACGCGGAAGAGCCAGCTAGGGACTTTCTAGACGTTTGCCGAGTTTTTCTTGAGGCAAAACTAGGAGATATGTTTGATGGCCCAGCACACTCGGCATGGGCTAAGGCAAATGCTAATCCTACTCTTGCAAGCTTCGTAAGCCGATTACGTTCAATGGTGAAAGCAGGACCACAAGGGATGTTTAGTGCCCACGTATTCCGTCGCTTTGTAGATCACGAAGCGCTTATGGATGGTTCTACTGTATTAACTCTGATGAACAAATCCCATCATGGGCAGCGTCAAGAGATTAGGGCAGCTGAGGTGGCAGAATGCTCCTATCAATTAGGTGAACTTTTAGAACTTGTTGAGCAGATGCATGAGGAGTGTTACCGTTGGCGCCGCCGAGATGCGCCGTCCAATCAAGAGCCTGTGGAGGCAATACCCGCACTAGAACCTATGGTTAATCCCGGGCTAGAAGTCATGGTGTGTCCTGACTAGGCGGCTTTCACCCAAGCCCCCCCCGTGGGTGAATCTCAGGATATCCCTGAGCCGCTTGATCCCCAGATACTCGACAACAAGGCGGTATTTTATCTCCGTCGAGACAATTTTGGATTTGCGGCACCAACTGGAGCTTTAGCGATTGTTGAATCTATACCAGGTCCGGCCGCTGACCGAAGGTTGGTGATCGCCCGCCATGCCGACAACGTCTATGCAAGAAGGCTTTTGAGGGGGGTAAATTCTAGCGTTGTTGGGCTAACAGCTGAAGTCCGCAATCCTCAGACTAAAACCCCCAAAACTATTTTTTTATCAGAGCCGCAAATTGCAATACATCAGGTTGCGGGAATAATTTTTGAACATGACATTAGTATCGGCCCGGGACCAGAAGAGGCGATTCAGGTCGATGCAACGAGAGTGTTAAAGCGCGTTGAGAGTGCCTTTCGGGTTATCGAAGATAGCGCAGTGCCTCTAGCGCTTGAAAATCAAATTGTTCTTGGAGGTGTGCGAATTGATCTCAGCACCCTTAGTAAGAAACAAGATGCCCTAGTCGCCCTAACGCTAGACGATGGATCAAGTATTTTTAAGCGCGTTGGAGCACCGCTCCCGGGAGACCTCGCTCACCTATGCCAATTCGAAAGCATAGGCGGGCTTGGCTCCTCACAGATCCTATCAATTGGCAAAGAGCACCGCGGCTTTCGCACCATCCACAGTGCACGCTTGATTATTGGGGTACTTTATCATGGCTGATACCTTGTTCCCATTTTGTTCTTGACGCCCCCCACAAGCTAAGCTATATCGTTCCTGCCTGACCCGCCGAGGGGCGCGCTCGCGAGGCGTCGTGACTGTGGGGTCGGGCACGGTCCTGCGCAGGAGGGGAACGCACCCTCCTGTGGCGGGAGGCCCAGGCATCAGCCTCGGGACCGGCGTTGGTTGCAGACCCGGCCGCAACAGGCTTGCGGCGTCCGTCTGCGGCAGCGCACGGACCATGGCCGCCTGTCCGCCTAAAGAAGCCGTGCGCGAGGTGCCGTCCGGTTCATCGCTTTCACCACCATCACCATCGAGCCGGACGAGTGCACGTCGCGCCACCCTCGATCGCTCTTCGGCTTCGGGCCAGCCGGCCCGGAGCCCGAAGGCGCGTGCCGTTTTCAAAACTTCATTTCATGCCAGCCATTGCCGAGAGACGATTCATGAACCGCACCGACGCGATCCTGTCCAAGCTTCCCGATGCCGACGATGCCCTGCGGCGGCTGTCCGACGTGCTGCGCGTGCACGCCACCTGCCGCAAGCGCGCCTGCCGCCGGGAGGAGAGCTGCCAGGGCGGCTACGGGCCGCCGTGCTATTTCGAGAAACGCACCGTCTTCGCCCAGGCGGTGGCCGAGCACATGCACGAGCATCGCCAGCTCTGGGCCGAAACCCGCGCCACCCTGCGCGCCTCCCTGCGCCGCTGAAGCATCGGACGGGAAAAGCGGACTTGCCCTTTTGGGATCGGTCCGATGCTTTCTCCTCAAGAAAAGCACCGTTCGAGCGGAAAACCGGATCCGCTTTTCGCCGGCGCGGACCTTCGGTTCCGCACGATGCTCCAGGCGCGGCGGATGTCCGGGACCCCGCTCCTCCCTTCCGATGGAAGAGGCCGGGCCGTCGGGCCCGGGAGACGCGCCGCCTTCGGATCCGGCGCACCCTCTTTCCCCTCCCCCTTGTGGGGAGGGCCGGGGTGCCGGCGCCATGCCTTCATAGGCTATCCACCTCCACCTCCTCCCCACCGCAAGTCGGGTGTTCCCGACTTGCGCAAGAGGATGCGGATCTCGGGCAAGCCCGAGGTCCGTGGGGAGGAGAGCCGGTCGGCGCCATCCGCATGAGCCTTCGAACCGAGGCCGAGACCGTGGAGGAGAGCAACGCGGCGCCATCCGCGTGAGCCTTCGAACCGGCGAAACCAGTGGGGGAGAGGTTGGACCGCAGGTCCGGGTGAGGGAATGCGCGCTTGCCGGGTGCGGCGCTGTCCGGTGCCGGATGCGGCGCTGTCCGGCGCGCCGCCATTCCCTCTCCCTTGTGGGGAGGGCCAGGGTGGGGGTGCCGGCGCGGTCTGAAATCCGTAAGGGGGAGGAGAACAAGGGCGCCATCGGCGCGGGTCGTCGGGGCTGCTCCGCGCCTCATGGCGGGAGAGCGGCGCGGCTTTATCGGCGCGCCTGGGCAGGTCCGGGACCGGGAGGGAATCAAGCGGGCCGCGCCGGTTGCGGGAGCCCCCTGGCGGCGCCTGCCCTCGGAGGAGCGGGCCGGATGCGGGGCGTCTCGCCTGGGCGGGAGCGCAGGGCCATCGCCGTGGAAACGGCGGGCCGGGTCGAGAAGGCGGAGGTCTCGGGACCGCGGGAGCGGCCCATGCCGGGGCGCGAAGCCCCGGCTGCCGGACCGGCGGATCAGCCGATCTGGTCGATGATGATCGCCCGGATCTCGTCGCGGGTGAGAATGGTCTGCTGCGGCTGCCACGTGGAGACGGGCTTGCGCAGCTTCTTCTTCGTCAGGGGACGCGACAGGGCCGGTGCGGGCTTGGAATGCAAAAGGGTTTGCATGGTTCTTCCTCGGGCGGCTTCGGCCAGGGCCGTGCCGCCGTTGTTCGTTGTGACTGAAATCGATTGCGGAGCAAAACGATGTGCGCGCCGCGGCATCATGCGCGGCGACCAAACTTCAAAAGTGCGGAAAGCGGGCCCGGTGCTCGATCACGAGCTTCGGAGAGCAGGCCGAACAGATCGTTTAGATGAACCCAACATAGATCGTTCCGCCGATATTTTCAAGCAGAAAGATCGTTTTTCACGCCGGCGATAACGAATAAACCCAGAATTTCCGGAGATTTTTCCCGGAAAAATCAGGCTTCCGTTAAGATGAAATATCGCATGATCGGGATTTTTCTTGGCCCGGAGCCTTGTTTTCGCCGTGAATGGGCACTAGATGTTCTTTATCGACATTTGGCCGGACAATCGGGCCGTTACGCCTTGGCATGCCAGGCGCACGTTCAGACACTCTTCCAAACATCGACGAACCGGGTTCGAGGCCGTGCGTTGCCACGCCCTTGCGCCCACGTGCACTGACACATGACTGAGGAATATCCCATGAACACGGGCACCGTGAAATTCTACAACGACCAAAAGGGCTTCGGCTTCATCCAGCCGGACAACGGCGACAAGGACGTGTTCGTCCACGCCACAGCTCTCGAGCGCGCCGGCATCCGCGGCCTTCGCGAAGGCCAGAAGGTGTCCTTCGACACCGCAGAGGACCGCCGCAGCGGCAAGGTCGCCGTCAACAACATCCAGACGGCCTAATGCATGAACCGGCGCACATCGCGAGCGCCTGATCAGGAGCCGCTCCCCTGGGAGCGGCTTTTTTGTTTGCTCCCCCATTCGATGCCGAACTGAAGAGGAAGCGATGAGCACCTTTCGGAAATACACTCCCGCGAAATCCGTGATGTTCCTGGTGAACTACGACGACGCCCGCACAGCCTATCTGTGGATCGACAATCCTTCCCAGGCCGCCGACACCCGCGTGGTCGGCACGATCGCCCGCGCCCAGCAGGAACAGGGCACCCTGCCCGAGGGCACCATCACCAGCATCCGGCGCATCCGGTAATCCGCCCGCCCGCGCCGGAGAACGAACACCCCGCCCCTCACCAGGAGACCGACCGATGTCCCACAAGTTCAAAGTCCGGCAGATGATCCGGCTGAAGCACCCCGCCTATGCCGATTCCCGGACGAGCTCGACCGGCGTCTACGAGGTCGTCCGGCTCATGCCCGCCGACCAGAGCGGGGAACTCTCGTACCGGATCAAGAGCGGTGCGACCGAACGGGCCGTGCGCGAGAGCGAGATCCGAAGCGCCTAGCGCTCCCTAGTCCCGCGCCCACGGGGTCGCGAGGACGATATGGGTCGTGGCCGTGGCCACGCCCTGCACGGCGGCGACGGCATCGCGGATCCGGTCCAGGGTCGCGTTGGAGTCGCACGACACCATCACCATGAGATCGATGGAGCCGGTCAGCGAGTGGCAGGCGGTGATCTCGGGAATGCCCGACAGGCGCGGCACCACGTGCTTGCAGCGGAAACCCGGCTCGAAGGTGACGGCGATCATGGCCCGCACCGCCGGGTCGTGCTCGGAGGCGAGCTCCACCGTATAGCCCTTGATCACGCCCTCGCGCTCCAGGCGGCGCATCCGCTCCTGCGTGGCGCTGCGCGACAGGCCGACGCTGCGGGCAAGGCCGACGAGGCTCTCCCGCGCATTCCGGCGCAAGGACGCCACCAGGATCCTGTCTTTCTCGTCCAGCATGACGCTCCCGCCGCCCCGATGCTTCCCGACCGGCACTTAGCCGGCCCACCGGTCATCTTGTCCAGTGAAACCGGCACGACGACGCGCGAAGACAGGAGGGCAACTGAGGTTTCCCCATGGATTACGCGAATTCTGTGCTTCTGCCGGTCGACATGCAGCAGGCTTTCGACCTGCCCTCCTGGCCCCGCCGCTGGAACGGGGCCGTGGACGCCAACGGCCTGGCGCTCATCGAGGCGTGGCGGTCCCGCGGGCTGCCGATCATCCACGTGCGACACGATTCCGTGACGCCGGGCTCGACCCTGGCGCCGGGGCAGCCGGGCAACGCCTTCCGGCCGGGCTTCGGGCCGAAAGGCGGCGAGGCCCTGGTGACCAAGGGCGTCAACTCCGCCTTCATCGGAACCGACCTCGATCTCAGGCTGAAGCGGCTCGGCGTGCGGAAGGTCGTGGTCTTCGGCATAACGACGGATATGTGCGTGTCCACGACGGTGCGGACGGGCGCGAATCTCGGCTACGAGATGGTTCTGGTCGAGGATGCCTGCGACTGCTTCGACCTGCCGGACGGCACGGGCGGCGTCGTTCCCGCCCGCGAGAGCCACCGGGCCCATGTGGCGACCCTGCGCTACGAATTCGCCCAGGTGGCGACCACGGGGGACGTCCTGGCCGCGCTTGCGGCCGCCGGCGAGGCGACGGCCGCCTGAGCTGGGCGCTTACCCCTTGGGCAGCATGTCCTTCACGAGGCCGCTCGCCCTGCCGAAATCCATGCGGCCGGCGTACTTGGCCCGCAGGGCGCCGACGACCTTGCCCATGTCCTTCATCGAGGAGGCGCCGGTCTCGGCGATGGCCTCCTCGATGGCGGCCCTGGTCTCGGCCTCGTCCATCTGCTTGGGCAGGTAGGAGGAGATGACCTCGACCTCGTCCTTCTCCTGCTGGGCCAGCTCCGTGCGGCCGCCCTGCTCGTACATGGCGATCGATTCCTGGCGCTGCTTCACCATCTTCTGCAGGAGCGCCAGGATCTCCTCGTCGGAGAGCGGGTCCTTGCCGTTGCCGCGGGCCTCGATGTCCTTGTCCTTGAGCGCCGCCTGGATCAGGCGGATGGCGCCCAGGCGACGCTTGTCGCCGGCCTTCATGGCCTCCTTCATGTCCGCCGTGAAACGATCGCGCAGCATGGATATCTCCTTGTGTTTTAAAGCGCCTGAGCGTTGACGGAACGCGAACGGCCCCTTAAGTCACAGGAACAGTTCAAGGGCGGCCCATGGTGGCCTGCTCAAGCGCGCCCCATTGGGCTCGGACTTAAAGAGATCATGACGATGCTGCAAGACAAACACACAGCGGGTGGCTGGACGGAGCCGCGCGCAACCGCCGTTCTCGTGCTCCAGGACGGCACGGTGCTGGAAGGCTTCGGCATCGGCGCCACCGGCGAGGCCACCGGCGAGGTCTGCTTCAACACCGCGATGACCGGGTATCAGGAAATCCTGACCGACCCGTCCTATGCGGGCCAGATCATCACCTTCACGTTCCCGCATATCGGCAATGTGGGCGCCAACGACGAGGACATCGAGAGCGTCAACGCCGCCTCGTCCTCCGGCGTGCGCGGCGCCATCCTGGCCGCCTCGGTGACGGACCCGTCGAACTGGCGCGCCTCGCGCCACCTGGACGCCTGGCTGAAGGCCCGCGGCATCATCGGCCTGACCGGCATCGATACCCGGGCGCTCACGGCGCTCATCCGCGAGAAGGGCATGCCCAACGCGGTGATCGCGCACGATCCCAACGGCGCGTTCGACCTCGACGCGCTCAAGACCCGCGCCGCCGCCCTGCCCTCCATGGACGGCCTCGACCTCGTGCCCATGGTCACCAGCGGTCAGCGCTTCGACTGGGACGAGACGACCTGGAAGCTCGGCCAGGGCTACGAGAAGCAGGCGGAAGCCAAGTACCACGTGGTCGCCATCGACTACGGCGTGAAGCGCAACATCCTGCGGCTGCTGGCCCGCGCCGGCTGCAAGGTCACGGTGGTGCCCGCCACGGCCTCCGCCGACGACATCCTGGCCCTCAAGCCCGACGGCGTGTTCCTCTCCAACGGCCCCGGCGATCCGGCCGCGACCGGCGAATACGCGGTGCCGGTCATCCGCAAGGTGCTGGAAGAGAAGATCCCGACCTTCGGCATCTGCCTCGGCCACCAGATGCTGAGCCTGGCCGTGGGCGGCAAGACCAAGAAGATGCACCAGGGCCATCACGGGGCGAACCATCCCGTGAAGGACAGGACCACCGGCAAGGTCGAGATCACCTCGATGAACCACGGCTTCGCGGTGGACCCGGAGAGCCTGCCGGAGAACGCAGTGGAGACCCACGTCTCCCTCTTCGACGGCTCCAATTGCGGCATCGCGCTCACCGACCGCCCGGCCTTCTCCGTGCAGTACCATCCTGAAGCCTCCCCCGGCCCGCAGGACAGCCACTACCTCTTCGACCGGTTCGTGAAGCTGATCGAGGAGGAGAAGGCAAGGCGCCAGGCCTGAAGGCCCTAAACCCGTCAGTGCTCCGGCAGGGCGATACGCCCCTATCGGGGCCTTAACCACGATTCCGCCGAAGGGTGGATAATCGAACAATATTTCATTTCTGCGACAAACCGGACATTGCGCTCGCGGCCCAAATCACGTTAACCGATCAGTAACCATAAAAATTGACGATCGATTCTTGATTTTGGGGGTTCTTCCGATGACGTTCGACGACGAGTCCGGCCAGTTCAACCGCCTGCATTCCCTCTTCACTTTTCATCTCGGCGTCGCCGTCGGCCTGTCCTGGCTGACCTCGCTCTACGCCTCGATCTATGCTCCCTGGGTCCGCAACATCCGTCCCCTGATCGACCCGACCGATGCGGGACATGTGGAGAGCACCTGGTCCTTCCTGTTCATCTTCCCGGTCGTCCTCACGGTGGCCTGGCTCCTGACGATCTTCGGCCAGAACACCCTGCGACAGCTTCAGATGCTGAAGAACCAGACCATCGAGTTCGCCGTCGCGGGCACCGTCGCCTTCGTGGTGTTCTACCTCTCCATCGACCGCGCCGTCGCGGCGATGCTGATCGGGCAGTAACTTCGCAAGAACGATCAATCGAGGCGTCCTAAGGTCTTGTTCCGGAGCGATCCATGACCAAGGCCGGCACCAAGCCCAGAGCAACGACGCGCCTCGGTTAAGGCTGCCGGGTGGCCCGGGTGATGGCCTACATCGACCTCCACCGCGCAGCCGGCGAGCTGCTGACGGAGATCCTCCTCCCCTGAAGGGATAGCCGGGAGCCCCCTTCCCGCCGTGGCGCGGGAAGGGGCGCCGCCCTCCTGTTCCCGGAAGCCCGGAGCCGGAACTTCGGATTAATGAGCGGCCACGCTCGATCTTTCGCGAAGCCGATGCGTTCTCCCCCGACTGGATTGGAGGAAACGAATGGCTCAGGCAAAAGGATATGGCGCCCCCGGCGAGTACAACGCGCCGCTCAAGACGGACACTTACGTCTTCAAGGACAACGGCCTCATCCCGAACAATTCCCTGCCGCTGATCGTCCGTCGCGCTGCGATCCGGCCATCGAGCCCGGATCCGGCCAAGGCGTTCGAGAACACGTTTCAGAAGAACGGCTGGACCAATTCCTGGCGCAACGGCATTCACGACTATCACCACTATCACTCGACGGCCCATGAGGTTCTCGGGATCGCCATGGGGTCGGGCTCCGTGCGCTTCGGTGGAGAAAGCGGCGAGCTGGTCGCAGTCACGGCAGGCGATGTCGTCGTCATTCCCGCCGGGGTCGGGCACGCGCTCATCAACGACAACGGAGAGCTTCTGGTTGTGGGCGCCTATGCGGGCGGTCGCGACTGGGACGAGATCCGCGACGATCCCGGCGCCATCGAAGCCGCACGCAAGCGCATCGCGGAGGTTCCCCTTCCGGACGCCGATCCGGTCGACGGCGCGAACGGCCCCCTCATGAAACTCTGGTCCAACGGCTGATGACGAGAAGCTGAGCTTCGGCTAGGAGTCTCGCCATGAACTGGCGAGACTACTGGAACCAAGACACGCCGATCTATGCAGGCGAGCGGCACAAGCTCCTGCATTACCGGCTGGTTGCGAACGAGATCATCGGCCTCATCCCCTCACCGGATGCGGCCGTGCTCGACCATGCCTGCGGCGAAGCGTTGTTCGCGGACCGGGTGGCGGCCAAATGCGGCCACCTTTACCTCTGCGACGGGGCTCCCCTCGTGCGCGAACGGCTGCACGAAAGGTTCGGAGACCGGGACAGGATCACGATCCTGTCCCCGGAGGATCTCGCGACCCTGCCGGAAGCCTCCCTCGACCTGATCGTGGCGAACTCTCTCCTGCAATATCTCTCGCTGGAGGAGCTGCGCGGGCTCCTGAAGCTCTGGCACGGCAAGCTGAAAACCGACGGCCGCCTGATCCTCGCCGACGTGATTCGGCCGGATGTCAGCCCCGTGACCGACGCGAAGGCGCTCCTGTCCTTCGCCTGGAAGGGCGGCTTCCTGAAATCCGCGGCCCTCGGCCTCGCGCGCACCGCCTTCTCGGAATACCGCAAGATCCGCGAAGAGATCGGCCTGGCCCAGTACACGCAGGAGGACATCGTCGATCTCCTGGAGGAAGCAGGCTTCAGCGCCGAGCGGATGGAGCGCAATATCGGCCACAACCCGGCGCGGATGACCTTCATGGGCAGGCCGGTCTAGCTTCGCCGAAAGATGCTCTAGGCCTTGCACATCTCGGCGCGGGCGGAACGCTGATCGCTCGCCATCGACAGCGCCAGGACCACGAGGCCGCCCACCGCCAGGATCGCTCCCACCCATCCGGTCGAGGCGAAACCGTAGCCGGAGGCGATGGCTAGGCCGCCGAGCCAGGCACCGAGGGCGTTGGCGATGTTGAAGGCGGAATGGTTCAGCGCCGCCGCCAGGGTCTGGGCATCCGCAGCGACATCCATCAGGCGGGTCTGGAGCGCCGGCCCGATGGCGACGCTGCTCCCGACCAGGAACACGCAGATCGACAGCATGTACGGGTTCTCGGCCGTCAGGGAGAGGATCGACATCACGACGGCGCTGCCCGCCAGGGTGCCGGCGATGGTGCCGATCAGGTTCCTGTCGGCGAACCAGGCGCCGACCAGATTGCCCACGATCATGCCGGAGCCGAACAGCGCCATCATCATGGGAACGGCGCTTTCCGGCATCTGGGCGACCTGCGTGGCCGTCGACGCGATGTAGGAGAACACGGAGAACAACCCGCCGAAGCCGACGGCGCCGATGCCCAGGGTGAACCAGACCTGCTTGCGCTTGAAGGCCCCGAGTTCCCGGATCGGGCTGGCTCCCTCTTGAACTTTGTCCTTCGGCAGGAACAGCCAGATCAGGACGACGGTGAGCGCCCCCAGGAAGCCGACCGCCGCGAAGGCGACCCTCCAGCTCAGGATCTGACCGAACCAGGTTGCGACGGGCGTGCCGAGCAGCGTCGCCACGGTCAGTCCCAGCATGACGCGGGCTACGGCCTGGGTCCGCTTGCGCGGCTCGACCAGGGAAGCGGCCACCAAGGCCGCCACGCCGAAATAGGCGCCGTGCGGAAGCCCGGTCAGAAACCGCAGGAGAACGAACGATTCGAAGCCCGGCGCCAAAGCGCTGACGACGTTGCCGAAGGCGAAGACCGCCATCAGAACGAGCAGCAGCGTCTGACGGGCGAGCTTCGCGGCCAGGACCGCGATGATGGGAGCGCCGACCACAACGCCCAGCGCATAGGCGCTGATGGCGTATCCAGCCTCCGGCGTGGTGACGCCGAATTCCTGGGCGACGTTGGGCAGAAGCCCCATGATGGCGAACTCGCCCGTGCCGATGCCGAAGCTGCCGACGGCAAGCGCCAGCTCGATCAGGGCGACCGCGAGCCGCGAGCGCGGAACGGGCTTCTCCCCAGGAACGGCCCGGTCGGCCGCTGCCATCGAAATATCGGACATCAAGCCCCCAAGAGATGTTTCGCGAAAACCATGATGCGCTGCTTGGCCTTTGGACAGGCACGGCTGCGGCGCGAACTCATGTCGGTCTTATATTGCACTGCAAAACCGGGATGAGGACTGCACCCGGATGCAGGCCAGGGCTGCACTGGCCGTCTGTACCGGCTCGATCCTCAGCCGGTTGGCTCTTCGCTAGGCAAAGGTCCATGCCTTGTGGGCGACGAAGCTCCACAGCATCACGATCCCGGTCGTGACCAGCTGCGCCGGGATGTAGGGGGCGCCGAGCCATTCCACGAAGGCGTGCATGAACAGCCAGGTCAGCAGGAAGCCCACGAGGGCGACCAGGGCGAAGCGCCAGGTGGCCTCCCGGTGGGGGCGGCTGCTCCGATAGGTGTGGGTGCGGTTGAGGGCGTAGGAGACGAGCCCGCCCGCGATATAGCCGGCCAGCGTCGCCGGGACCGGCGAGGCGAAGCCGCCCTCCACGAGCATGACCAGGAGGCCGTAATGCGCCACGGCCGCGGCCAGCCCCACCCCGAAGAAGGCGGCGAACTGGCGGGCGAGGCGGCGCGGGTAAGGAAATGTCGTCACGGCCCCTCGTTAGCCCGTTACGGCGGCGCCGTCACGCGCTTCATCGGTGGACGCGTCCTCTTGGCCCTTTCTTTACGGGATGAGGCCGTGTAAGAGCCTCTCTCAACCTTAAATCAGATAACACGCCAGCTGCGCTCGAAGCGCCGTACCTTACGGCCGCGCGGCTGGACACGCCTGGGTGGCCATATGCCGAAGCGGACAGACATCTCTTCCATCCTCATCATCGGTGCCGGACCGATCATCATCGGTCAGGCCTGCGAGTTCGACTATTCGGGCACGCAGGCCGTCAAGGCACTGAAAGAAGAGGGCTACCGAGTCATCCTGGTGAACTCGAACCCTGCGACGATCATGACCGATCCGGATCTCGCGGACGCCACCTACGTGGAGCCCATCACCCCCGAGATCGTCGCCAAGATCATCGAGAAGGAGCGCCCCGATGCGCTCCTGCCCACCATGGGCGGCCAGACGGCGCTGAACTGCGCCCTGTCGCTCAAGAAGATGGGCGTGCTCGAGAAGTTCGGGGTCGAGATGATCGGCGCCACGGCCGAGGCCATCGACAAGGCGGAGGACCGCCAGCTCTTCCGCGAGGCCATGACCAAGATCGGCCTCGACACGCCGAAATCGCGCCTCGCCAACGCCTCGGCCCTCAAGAAGGCCGACCGGGACGCCTATCTCGCCGAGCTGGCCCGCTTGGAGGCCCTCGACGTCCATCCGGGCGACAAGAAGCGCATGATCGCCGCCTACGAGCTCAAGTGGAACGCGGGCGAGAACGAGCGCCGCAAGCGCTACCAGGAGCACGCCATGGGCGAGGCCCTGCTGGCGCTCGCCGAGGTTGGCCTGCCGGCCATCCTTCGCCCGTCCTTCACCATGGGCGGCACGGGCGGCGGCATCGCCTACAACCGCGAGGAGTTCCTCGACATCGTGGAGCGCGGCCTCGACGCCTCGCCCACCAACGAGGTGCTGATCGAGGAGAGCGTGCTCGGCTGGAAGGAGTACGAGATGGAGGTCGTCCGCGACAAGGCGGACAACTGCATCATCGTCTGCTCCATCGAGAACATCGACCCGATGGGCGTTCATACGGGCGACTCGATCACCGTGGCCCCGGCCCTGACGCTCACCGACAAGGAATACCAGATCATGCGCGACGCCTCGCTGGCGGTGCTGCGCGAGATCGGCGTCGAGACCGGCGGCTCGAACGTGCAGTTCGCGGTGAACCCCGAAAACGGCCGCATGATCGTGATCGAGATGAACCCGCGCGTGTCGCGCTCCTCGGCGCTGGCCTCCAAGGCGACGGGCTTCCCCATCGCCAAGGTCGCGGCCAAGCTCGCGGTGGGCTACACCCTCGACGAGATCGCCAACGACATCACGGGCGGCGCCACGCCGGCCTCCTTCGAGCCGACCATCGACTACGTGGTCACCAAGATCCCGCGCTTCGCCTTCGAGAAGTTCCCCGGCGCCGAGCCGACGCTCACCACCGCCATGAAGTCGGTGGGCGAGGCGATGGCCATCGGCCGCACCCTGCCGGAATCGCTCCAGAAGGCCCTGCGTTCGCTGGAAACCGGCCTCACCGGCCTCGACGAGATCGAGATCGAGGGTCTCGGCAAGGGCGACGACAAGAACGCCATCAAGGCGGCGCTGGGCACCCCGACCCCGGACCGGCTGCTGAAGGTCGCCCAGGCGCTGCGCCTCGGCATCAGCCACGACGAGGTCTACGAGAGCTGCAAGATCGACCGCTGGTTCCTGGAGCAGCTCCAGGCCGTCGTCGATTTGGAAGCCAAGGTGAAGGCCCATGGCCTGCCCCAGACCCCGGGCGCCTTCCGCCACCTCAAGGCGATGGGCTTCTCCGACGCCCGCCTCGCCGTCCTGGCCGGCAAGACCGAGGCCGAGGTGCGCGAACTGCGCCGGTCGCTCGCCGTGCGCCCGGTCTTCAAGCGCATCGACACCTGCGCGGCGGAGTTCGCCTCCCCCACCGCCTATATGTACTCGACCTATACGGCGCCCTTCGCGGGCCAGCCGGCGGACGAGGCCCAGCCGTCCGACGCCAAGAAGGTGATCATCCTCGGCGGCGGCCCGAACCGGATCGGCCAGGGCATCGAGTTCGACTATTGCTGCTGCCATGCCTGCTTCGCGCTCAAGGATGCGGGCTACGAGACCATCATGGTCAACTGCAACCCGGAGACGGTCTCGACCGATTACGACACCTCCGACCGGCTCTATTTCGAGCCGCTGACCCAGGAGGACGTGCTCGAAATCATCGAGACCGAGCGCTCCAGGGGCACCCTGCACGGCGTCATCGTCCAGTTCGGCGGCCAGACCCCGCTCAAGCTCGCCCGTGCCCTGGAAGAAGCCGAGGTACCCATCCTCGGCACCTCGCCGGACGCCATCGACCTGGCCGAGGACCGGGACCGGTTCAAGCGCCTGCTCGACAAGCTGCACCTGAAGCAGCCCAAGAACGGCATCGCCTATTCGGTGGAGCAGGCCCGCCTGATCGCCGCCGATCTCGGCCTGCCCTTCGTGGTGCGTCCCTCCTACGTGCTCGGCGGCCGCGCCATGGCGATCATCCGCGACGAGACCCAGTTCGAGGATTACCTGCTCGGCACCCTGCCCGGGCTCATCCCCTCCGACGTGAAGGCCCGCTACCCCAACGACAAGACGGGCCAGATCAACACGGTGCTGGGCCAGAACCCCCTCCTCTTCGACCGCTATCTCTCGGATGCGATCGAGGTGGACGTGGACTGCCTCGCCGACGGCAAGGACGTGTTCATCGCCGGAATCATGGAGCATATCGAGGAGGCGGGCATCCACTCGGGCGATTCCGCCTGCTCGCTGCCGCCCCGGTCGCTGTCGCCCGACATCCTGGCCGAGCTGGAGCGCCAGACGAAGGCGCTGGCGCTGGCCCTCGACGTAGGCGGCCTGATGAACGTGCAGTACGCCATCAAGGACGGCACGATCTACGTCCTGGAGGTGAACCCCCGCGCCTCGCGCACCATCCCGTTCGTGGCCAAGGTCATCGGCGAGCCCATCGCCAAGATCGCGGCCCGGGTCATGGCGGGCGAGAACCTCGCCAAGTTCGGCCTGACCCCGAAGGAGCTGCCCCATATCGGCGTGAAGGAGGCGGTCTTCCCCTTCGCCCGCTTCCCCGGCGTCGACGTGCTGCTTGGGCCGGAGATGCGCTCGACGGGCGAGGTCATCGGCCTCGACCGGGGCTTCGGGGTCGCTTTCGCCAAGAGCCAGCTCGGCTCCGGCACCCAGGTGCCGAAGACCGGCACCGTGTTCGTCTCCGTGCGCGACTCGGACAAGCCCCGCATCCTGCCCACCATCCAGATGCTGGAGGAAATCGGCTTCCAGATCGTGGCAACCGGGGGTACCCAGAAGTTTCTTGAGGAAAACGGCGTCAAGGCGACGCGGATCAACAAGGTGCTCGAAGGCCGCCCGCACGTGGTGGACGCCATCAAGAACGGCGACATCCAGCTGGTCTTCAACACCACCGAGGGAGCCGGCGCCCTCTCAGATTCTCGCTCCTTGAGACAGGCTGCCCTCTTGCATAAGATACCTTACTACACCACTCTTGCAGGAGCGATCGCCGCGGCCGAGGGCATCAAGGCCTATCTCGGCGGCGATCTCGAAGTCCGGGCGCTTCAGGACTATTTTGCCTGAGGCCCGGGCATAAATCGGAACTGCGAAGCTTCAAGGAAGTTTTCGTTGATATGCGAGGGCGCCGGAAACGGCGGCCTCGTACCTCTTTTTGGAAGAGACGAATGATGGACAAGGTCCCTCTGACGATCAAGGGTTTTGCGGCGCTCGAGGAAGAGCTCAAGCAGAGGCAACAGGTCGAGCGCCCCCGGATCATCCAGGCTATTGCTGAGGCTCGCGCGCTGGGCGACCTGTCGGAAAATGCCGAATACCATGCCGCTAAGGAAGCGCAGTCCCTCAACGAGGGCCGCATCCTCGAGCTGGAAAGCCTGATTTCGCGCGCCGAGATCATCGACATCTCGAAGCTTTCCGGCGACCGGATCAAGTTCGGCGCCACGGTCAAGCTCGTGGACGAGGATACGGAAGAGGAAAAGACCTACCAGATCGTCGGCGAGCCGGAGGCGGACGTGCATTCCGGCCGCGTCTCGGTCTCGTCGCCCATCGCCCGGGCCCTGATGGGCAAGACGATCGGCGATACGGTGGAGGTCGTCACTCCCGGCGGCGGCAAGTCCTACGAAGTCGTCGGCGTCCAGTTCGGCTAATCGGCAGCAGGGGGCAGCGATGAAGGATCACAGCATGTCTCCTCTGTCCCGCCGCTCGTTCCTGACGGGTCTCGCCTGTGCCGGCTTTGCCGGCGCAGGCCTTTCGGCTGCCCGGGCGCAGGCTTTCCCCCAGTATTTCTCGTCCTTCGCCGTGGATGTCGGCGTGCTCCGGGCCAAGGGCCTGGATGCCTTCGCGGATTTCGTCGGCGCGGCCGCGCTCGATGAGCTGCAGCGCTCCTTTGCCGACCGGGTCGATCCGCGCGGCCCGCGCCTCGTGGTCCGCCTGACCAACCTCTTCCTGACGAGCTCGCCCGATGGCGGCGGCGGTGGTCGCCGCTGGCGCGGAGCCGGCGGGGGAGCGGATTCGCTCGAAGGCGAGGCGCTGGCCGTCGGCCCGAGAGGAGAGATCATCGCGCGCCACCCGCAGCTCGCGGTTCTGGACGTGCGCACGAGCATCCTGACGCCCAACGAGCCCGGCCGGGCCGCCGCGGTGGCGCAGCACTACGTCCGCTGGCTGCGGCGACAGCTCATCGGCTAGGCCCTGCTGGGCCCGGCTGCGCATCCGACCGGCGCTCGCGCCGAAACAGGAAGCGCGCCATTTCCGGAACGAACCTGACCACCTCGAAACCGGCCTTTTCCAGAACACGACGCGAGCCGATGTTTTCCGGATGCGCGAAAGCCTTGATTTCCGGCAGGGCCAGGGTCCGGTCGGCCACATGGGTGCAGGCCGCCGTCAGCTCGCCGGCATATCCCCTGCCCCAGACGTCCGGGTGGAAATAGTAGCCGACCTCCACGCCCCAACCGGGCTCGAAGGGGTCGTTGTAGAGGCCGCCCCAGCCGACGAGGCGCCCCTCCCGCTTCGTCACGATGGTCCAGGGCGCAAAGCCGTCCCTGCGGCGGAACCACTCGTGCACGGCGATGCGGCGGCGGCATTGGCGGAGCGTCCGGTCGCAATGGGTGAACCGCATGGCCTGAGGATCCCCCAGGAACGCGAACAGAGCCGGCACGTCGGCCAGCTTCGGCCGCCGAAGCAGCAAATGCTCCGTTTCGAGGTCCAACGCGCTCCTCCGGGACGATCCTCGGCCTTCGCAGGCCGCAACTCACCGAATGCCGGTATACCTCACGGCACACGCCGCGGGGAGGCTTTCGGCCGGAGCTGTCCGGCTTCTATTCGGCGACTTCGGACACGTCTTCGATCGGCACCAAGGGCTCGTCCTTGATCAGGTCGAGAGTGAGCGCCGTGCGGACGTTGCGCACATTCGGCAGGGAGGTGAGTTCCGACACCAGTCCCTGGAAGGCGGCGAGATTGGGCGCCACGCATTTCATGATGAAGTCGATGTCGCCGGACAGGGTCCAGCATTCCCGGACCATGGACCAGCCCTTGATCCGCTCCTCGAACTCGCGGAGCTCCTTCTTGCCCTGGATGTCGAGCTGGACCATCGCGAAGCACACGATTTCGAAGCCCAGGCCCTTGGGGTCGAGCATGGCCCTGTAGGCCTTGATGATGCCGGCGCTTTCCAGCGCCCTCACACGGCGCAGGCATGGGGGGGCCGACAGGCCGACGCGACGGGCCAGCTCCACATTCGTGATGCTGCCATCGGCCTGCAGTTCCTTCAGGATGGCCCAGTCAATGGAATCGAGGCGTCCGCGCACGTTAACTCCGGGAAAGGCTCGTCTCGGCTGAGTAGACGGTGTAGAGGGTCTGCACAAGAAGGGCTGGCGATTAAGTCGCAACGAACTTCATGCACTCCACAGGCTCATTGATCAAATGTTGCGCAACAACTCAAGCCTGCCGATAGCCTCCGGCACGACCTGCTGGGTCCTGTCCGACGGCAAGGCCGGAGACGAGTTGCAGGCCCTGAGCGTATCCGAGGCCCTCGGCCTGGAGCCGGACATCCGCCGGGTGCGGCCCCGCGCGCCCTTCTCCTGGTTCATGCCCTGGGGGCCCATCGATCCCCGGGAGCGCCCGGGCACCCGCAACAGCCCTCTCGTCCCACCCTTTCCCGATCTGCTCATCGGGTCCGGCCGCCGCGCCGTGCCTTACCTGCGCTTCGTGAAGCGCGCCTCCGGCGGGCGAACCTACACGGTCTTCCTCAAGGATCCTCGCATCGGACCGAACGCCGCCGATTTCATCTGGTCGCCGAGCTACGACCGCCTGCGGGGCCCGAACATCCTCAACACGCTCACGCCGCCCCACCGGGTCTCGGCCGAGCGGCTCGAAGCGGCCCGCGCGAAGCCCGACCCGCGCCTGGCCGGCCTCCCCCACCCGCGCGTGGCGGTGCTCGTGGGGGGCGACAGCCGCCACCACCGCTTCACGGAAGGCGACATCGCCCGCCTCACGGAGCACCTCGCCACCCTGGCGGGAACGGGCGCCGGACTGATGATCACCGCCTCGCGACGGACCCCTCCCGCTCTTCGGGACGCCCTGATCGCTCTGGCGTCGCGCCATGGGGGCTTCTTCTGGGACGGGAGCGGCGAGAATCCCTTCGTGGCGCTTCTCGCCCTTGCGGAAGCGGTGGTGGCCACCGCGGATTCCTTCAACATGATCGGCGAGGCCGCGGCGACGGGCGTTCCCATCCTGGTCTTCGAACCCACGGGCGGGCATCCCAAGCTGAGGGTCTTCCTCGACGAGATGAAATCCCTTGGAGTTGTGCATCCTTTCGCGGGCCGACTTGAAGGCGAAGCCTATCCACCCTTAAATTCAACCCCTCGGATTGCGCGCGCCATCGCCGAAGGCCTAGGCCGCCATCGCCGCGCTCTCGGATTGCCTGACGCGGCTCTTTCACTGGAGAATTCTTGATGGCCCATACTCACGCCAAGCTCATCATCATCGGCTCTGGGCCGGCCGGCTACACCGCGGCGATCTATGCGGCCCGCGCCATGCTGGAGCCGGTCCTGATCTCCGGCTTCCAGCCGGGCGGACAGCTCATGATCACGACGGACGTGGAAAACTATCCGGGCTTCGCCGACGTGATCCAGGGCCCGTGGCTCATGGAGCAGATGCGCCTGCAGGCGGAGCATGTGGGCACCCGCATGGTTTCCGACCACATCACCAAGGTCGACCTGAAGCAGCGGCCCTTCCGCCTGGAGGCCGATTCCGGCGAGACCTACAGCTGCGATGCGCTCATCGTCGCGACCGGAGCCCAGGCCAAGTGGCTCGGCCTGCCCTCCGAGGCCCTGTTCCAGGGCTTCGGCGTCTCGGCCTGCGCCACCTGCGACGGCTTCTTCTTCCGCGGCAAGGAGGTCGTGGTGGTCGGCGGCGGCAACACCGCCGTCGAGGAGGCGCTCTACCTCTCCCATCTCGCCTCCAAGGTGACCCTGGTCCACCGCCGGGACTCCCTGCGGGCCGAGCGCATCCTGCAGGACCGCCTGCTGAACAATCCCAAGATCGAGGTCGTGTGGAACTCCGCCGTGGAGGAGATCTGCGGCAGCCAGAACCCTACCTCCGTCACCCATGTCCGGCTGAAGAACATCGTCTCCGGCGAGGTCTCGGAACTGAAGACCGACGGCGTCTTCATCGCCATCGGGCACAAGCCCTCGACGGAGCTCTTCGCCGGTCAGCTCGACATGAAGCAGGGCGGTTATCTGCTGACCAAGCCGGGCACGACGGAGACCAACGTTCCGGGCGTTTTCGCCGCGGGCGACGTGGCCGACGACGTCTACCGCCAGGCGGTGACGGCCGCCGGCATGGGCTGCATGGCGGCGCTGGAAACGGAACGCTACCTGGCGAGCCTGGAGGTGACGCAGCAGGCCGCCGAGTGAATTTCTCAACGATTGGTTAGCCTTCGGTCCGAATTCCTATTGCCTTCGGCCAGCGGCTTATAAGAGATAAGACGGTCCTCCCTCGCGGGACGGATCGTCAGGGGAATGCCGTGGACTGGGACAAAATCCGGATTTTCTATACGGTCGCGGAGGCTGGCAGCTTCACGCGCGCCGGTGACGATCTCGGGTTGAGCCAGTCCGCGGTCAGCCGCCAGATCAGCGCCCTCGAGCGCGAGCTGAGGGCTCCCCTCTTCCATCGCCATGCCAGAGGCCTCATCCTGACCGAGCAGGGCGACCTGCTGTTCCGGGCGGCCCGGGACATGCGGATGCGCCTGGAGACCACCAAGGCGCGCCTTGTGGAAACCAGCGAGCGGCCTTCCGGCGAGTTGAAGGTGACCACGACGGTCGGCCTCGGCTCGATCTGGCTCGCCCAGCGCATCGCCGAGTTCATGGACCTCTACCCGGACGTGCGGGTGCAGTTGCTCCTCAGCAACGAGGAGCTCGACCTCGCCATGCGCGAAGCCGACGTGGCGATCCGCCTGCGCCGTCCCGCGCAGCCGGACCTGATCCAGCGGCGCCTCTTCACCGTTCACTTCCACGTCTACGCGTCGAGCGACTATCTCAAGCGCTTCGGCGAGCCCAAGACGCTCGAGGAGCTCGACGAGCACCGCATCGTCTCCTTCGGCGGCGACCAGCCGTCCTACCTGATGGCGGTGCACTGGCTCTCGACCGCGGGACGCGAGGGACGGGAGCCGCGCCAGTATCACTACGTGGTCAACAACATCACGGCCCTGAAGATCGCCGTCGAGACGGGAGCCGGCATCGCCGTGCTGCCGGACTACGCGGTCGTCGGCAACCCGAACCTGACCCAGGTCCTGCGCGACGTGGAGATGCCCTCCCTCGACAGCTATCTGGTCTATGCCGAGGAGATGCGCTCCGTCGCCCGCGTGCAGGCCTTCCGCGACTTCCTCATCACCAAGGCCCAGCGCTGGACCTTCTGACAGCCGGAATCGGCGCAAGCTCGACAGTCGCAGATCATGTCGTCTCTGTGACCGAAGCCATGCAGATGTTGCAGCCCTTTCATGAGGCATGTTGCATTGCAAACGGGCCGAATGCCTTCAATATAAGCCTCGGCTGATTTCAACGCGGCATCGCTTTTCTTCCTCCCGGCGATGTCGTGTCGGCCGTTCCCTCTGGAAGGTTTTGACTTATTTGTCGGACCTCTACTTTAGCCGGGCCCTGGGCCCGGCTTTTTTTTGCCCGTTCGCGGACGGAGCGAATTGTCCTTCCGGGTGCGGCGGGACGTCGTCTCACGACGACTGCGTGACCTCGTCCTTGAGCACGCGCCGCAGAACCTTGCCGACATTGGTCTTGGGCAGCGTCTCGCGGAACTCGACCCGCCGCGGCACCTTGTAGGGCGTCAGGTTCTCGCGGCAGAACTGGCGCAGTTCGTCCGCGCTCAGGGACGGATCCTTGCGGACCACGTAGGCGACCACGACCTCCCCGCCGTTGCTGTCCGGCAGACCGATGACGGCAGCCTCGGTCACCTGGGGGTGCTGGACGAGAATGTCCTCGACCTC
Organism: Microvirga lenta; assembly: GCF_020532555.1. GTDB lineage: Bacteria > Pseudomonadota > Alphaproteobacteria > Rhizobiales > Beijerinckiaceae > Microvirga > Microvirga lenta. The sequence goes on from NZ_JAJBBR010000001.1 coordinate 178,576, forward strand.
GTTCGGATAGACGTTGAAGCCGGAGACCAGGATCATGTCCTTCATGCGGTCGACGATCTTCACCTCGCCATGGGGCAGAATCACCGCCACGTCTCCGGTGCGGAAGTAGCCGTCCTGCGTCATCACCTTCGCGGTCTCGTCGGGACGCTGCCAATAGCCGGCCATGACCTGCGGGCCCTTCACGCACAGCTCGCCCCTTTCGCCGAAGGGCAGCGGCGCTCCGTCCTGGGAGCGGATCGACACGTCCGTGGAGGGAAGCGGGTAGCCGATGGTGCCGGTGAACTCCTCGATGTCCAGGCGGTTGGCGCAGACCACGGGCGAGGTCTCGGACAGGCCGTATCCTTCCACGATGGGCTGCCCGGTCACCGCCTTCCACTTCTTCGCCACGACGGCCTGGGTGGCCATGCCGCCGGACACGGCGAAGACGAGTTGCGAGAAATCCACCTCCTCGATTCCGGGCGCGTTCGCCAGGGCGTTGTAGAGGGTGTTGACGCCCGACATCAGGGTGATGCGGCTCGACTTGAGGATCTTCACGAAACCGGGGATGTCGCGCGGGTTCGCGATGAGCAGCTGACACCCGCCGATCCGGGTCATCAGCAGGGCGCAGACCGTCAGGCCGAAGATGTGGTAGAGCGGAAGCGCCGTGACCATCACGTGATCGGTGCGCTCGCCGAAGAACGGGCGCATCCAGGCCTCGCACTGGAGCACGTTCGCGGTCACGTTCCGGTGCAGCAGGATTGCCCCTTTGGAGACGCCGGTGGTCCCGCCGGTATACTGCAGGAAGGCGATGTCGTCGGGCGTCACCGCCACCGGTTTCGGGGGCTGCTTCGCCCCCTGCGCGACGACCGATCTGAAAGCGACGGCCGCTGGAAGGCTGAAGGGCTTGACGGCCTTCTTCACGTGCCGCGACACGATGTTGATGATCGAGCCTTTGAGGCCCAGCAGGTCGCCGGGCTTGACCACGACGAGCCGGTCGAGCTTCACGTCGTTCAGGGCTTCCTGCACCGTGGCGCCGAAATTCTCGAGCACGAACAGCGCCCGCGCGCCGGAATCCTGCAGCTGATGGGTCAGTTCGCGCGGCGTGTAGAGCGGATTGACGTTCACGACCGTGCAGCCGGCGATCAGGATCCCGAAGAGGACGGCCGGATAGGCCATCACGTTCGGCATCATGATCGCGACCCGGTCGCCCTTCCCCATTCCCTGGGCCTGGAGCCAGGAGGCGACCGCATCGGCGGTTCGCCCCAGCTCCGCATAGGTCATGCGCTTGCCGAAGCTTTCGGCGGCGTTTCGCGACCCATAGGCCGACACGCCTTCACGGAAGATGTCGACCAGGGTGCCGGTCCGCTCGACGTCGATGGTTTGGGGAACCTGGGCCGGATAGGAGCTCAACCAGGGCCGGGCCGCATACTGCCCGGCTGCGCCGGAATGTTCCGCCGTGTTGGGGGCGTTCATCGTGTTCCTCCGCTTCGTGGCGAGGTTGCTTTGGGAGATGGCGTCTCCGTCAAAGCTAAACTTGACGCGGAAGAGCACGTTTGTCGATGGGATAGTTTAGACCTGAACGATCGGAATGCTCCGACCGTTCAGGTTCTTACCGGAATTCTCGCGGCTCAGTGCGTCTTCTGCAGGATCTGCTCGGCAGGCCTGCCGCTGAGTTCCGCCATGTGGTCGAAGCGGGTCGAGAAGGTTCCCACGCCGGCCGTGACGGACCGCAGCTCCACGATGAGATCGCCGATCTCCGCCTCCGGAATGGTGGCGCTGATCACGTCCCATCCCTCCCAGCCGGGCCTGGCATTGTAGCCGAGAATCTGCCCCCGCCGGGCGGTGACGAGGCCCGTGGCCTTGGAAAGAGCCTCGGTCGGAATCGCGATCTCGGCCGAGAGCACGGGCTCCAGCAGCACGGGCTTCGCCTTGGGCAGCGCCTCCGCCAGGGCGAGCTTCGCCGCCGCCTGGAATGCCGCATCCGACGAATCCACCGTGTGGTAGGAGCCGTCCGTCAGCGTCACGGCGAGATCCACCACGGGGAAGCCGAGGGGACCACACTTGATCGCATCCCTGACGCCGGTCTCGACGGAAGGGATGTATTGGCGGGGCACCACGCCGCCCGTGATCCTGTCGTGGAAGGCGAAGCCCTCGCCCCGCGGCAGCGGACCGATCTCGATCATGACGTCGCCGAACTGACCGTGGCCGCCGGTCTGCTTCCGATGCCGGCCGCGCGCTGCGGCGTTGGAGCGGATCGTCTCGCGATAGGCGACCTGGGGCTTGCCGGTCTCGACACCGACCTGGAAGCGCGAGGCGAGCCGCTTCACGGCCACCCGCAGGTGCATCTCCCCCTGCCCGAGAAGGCGGATCTCGCCCATGTCGGGACGGGTTTCGACCACGAGGGACGGATCCTCCTCGGTGATCTTCGCAAGCGCGCTGGAGAGGCGGACATCGTCCTTGCGGTCCTTCACCTTGAGGGCCACCGCATAGACGGGCTCGGGCGGCGCGATCGACAGGATCGCCTCCGGGCGGGACTTTCCGGCCGCGAAGGCATCGCCGGTTGCGATGGCTTCCAGCCGTCCGAAACCGAGCGTATCTCCGGGCTTGGCCTCCGAAATACGGCTTGTGCCTGTTCCCACCATCGCCAGAAGGCTGCCGATGCGGGCCTCCGTTCCCCGCGAGCCGACGACGGTATCGCCTTCATGGAAGGCGCCGCGCAGGACCCGGGCCAGGGAGAGCTTTCCGCCCTGCCCCAGATGCATGGTCTTCATGACCTGCGCCAGGGGCGCGCCGTCCTCGGGAACGCCGAGCCGCACCCGCGTCTCCTCCAGGGTCGGCGCCTCGTGCCGGAGCGCCTTCAGGAGCCGCGTGACCCCGTTGCCGCGCTCGGCCGAGCCGATGAGCACGGGCACCACATGCCGGTCCCGCAACTCGCGGGCCAGATCGTCGAAAACACGGTCGCGCGGAGGCTCGATCTCGGAGATCAGATCCTCCATGAGGGCATCGTCGTAATCCGCGAGACGTTCGAGCATGGAAAAGCGCGCCTCGCGCTCCCGCGCGGCCTCGTCGCCGGGCAGGTCCACGATCTCGCTCGGGGCATGTTCGCGGTAGATGAAGGCGCGCTCCAGGGCGAGGTCGATGAACCCGACGGCGATGCCGTCCTTCCAGAGCGGGATCTGCCGCAGGAGCAGCGGCGTGCGCGACGCCTTCTGCAGCAACGCGAGGGTCTCGCGGACGCGCCGGGTCGCGGAATCGATCTTGTTGATGAACAGGAAACGGGGAATGTCGGCCTCTTCCAGCTCCCGCAGGATGATCTGCAGGGCCGGGATCTTGCGCTCGTCGGCCTCGCACACCACCACGGCCGCATCGCAGACCGGCGTGATGTTGCGCATCTCGTGCATGAATTCCATGGAGCCGGGACAATCGACGAAGGTCATCTTCTCGCCGAGGAACTCGACCGTCGCCGTGTTCGGCTCGGTGCTCATGCCGTGGGCGCGGGCTTCTGCGCTCGCGTCGCCGACGGTGTCCCCGTCTGCGACCCGGCCCGCCCGGCCGATCGCGCCGGTTCGCTCCAGGATCGCCTCAAGGAGTGAGGTCTTGCCGCTCTGAAATGGGCCGACGATGGCAATGCATCGCGGGCCCGCCGCTCCTCTGCCGTTGGGTGCCATGAGAGTCTCCTTCCCTGCCCCCGTCAGCGCGCTCTTGCCGGTCGCGTTGATGTGATGCTCTGCCTGTCATGCCGCTTTGGCAAGAGACATCGGACCGGGCCTCTCCAAAAAGAAAAGGCCAGGCTTCGCGCCCGGCCTTCCTGGGAGGAGGGATCGTCCTGCTCAGAGGGTGCCGCCAGGAACCGCCGCAGGCTCGGCGTCGCGGTGCTCGCCGCGGCGCACGATGGTCATGGCATGGATGGTGACCGGCCCCGCCCTCAGGAGGTTCATGGCGGAGACGATCATCTCCGCCAGCCGCTCCGGGGTCACACCGTCCCCTTCGATGTCGAGGATGAAGTCCTTGGCCTCGACATAGCCGCCATTGGTGAAGTCGACCCGAAAGTCCGACTTCACCCGGTAGGGCGATTGCTGGTCGATGCGGTAGGGCGCGGCCTCGGGATCCGGATGGAAGGTCCGAGGCAGGTCGCTCACCGCAGGGACCCGCAGAAGCGCTGGATGCGGTTGCAGGCATCCTCGAGCGCCGCGTTGGACGTGGCGTAGGAGATGCGGAAGTTCGGGCCCAGGCCGAAGGCCGAGCCGTGCACCGCCGCGACGCCTTCGGCCTCGAGCAGCTCCGACACGAAGTCCTCGTCGGTGCGCAGCACCTTGCCCGACGGCGTGGTCTTGCCCATGGCCTCGGCGCAGGACGGATAGACGTAGAAGGCGCCTTCCGGCATCGGGCACTTGAGGTACTTCGCCTGGTTCAGCATGGAGACCACGAGGTCGCGGCGCTCCTCGAAGGCCTTCTTGAAGCGCGGCAGGTGGTCCTGCGGGCCGTCGAGGGCCTCCACGGCCGCCCATTGGGAGATGGAGGCCGCGCCGGAGGTCTGCTGGCCCTGCACGAAATCCATGGCCTTGATGAGCTGGTCGGGGCCGGCCGCGTAGCCGATGCGCCAGCCGGTCATGGCATAGGCCTTCGACACGCCGTTCATGGTGAGCGTGCGGTCGTAGAGGCCCGGCTCGACCTGGGCCGGGGTCACGAATTCGAAGTCGCCGTAGGTGAGGTGCTCATACATGTCGTCGGTGAGCACCCACACATGGGGGTGGCGCATCAGGACGTCGGTGATCGCCTTCATCTCCTCGCGGGTATAGGCCGCGCCGGTCGGGTTCGACGGGGAGTTGAGGATGATCCACTTGGTCTTCGGCGTGATGGCGCGCTCCAGGGGCTCCGGCTGGAGCTTGAAGTTGTGCTCCATGGTGGTGTCGACGAACACCGCCTTGCCGCCGCACAGGCCCACCATCTCGGGATAGGACACCCAGTAGGGAGTCGGGATGATGACCTCGTCGCCCGGGTTCAGGGTGGCGAGGAGCGCGTTGTAGATGACCTGCTTGCCGCCGGTGGACACGATGGTCTGTGACGGCTTGTAGTCGAGGCCGTTCTCGCGCTTGAACTTGCGGGCGATGGCCTCGCGCAGGGGCACGATGCCGGAGACGGGGGTGTACTTGGTCTCGCCGCGGCGGATGGCCGCGATGGCGGCTTCCTTGATGTTGTCGGGCGTGTCGAAGTCCGGCTCGCCGACCGAAAGGCTGATCACGTCCCGACCCTGGGCTTTGAGATCCCGCGCTTTCTGCGTGATGACGATCGTGGCAGACGGCTTGATGCGCGAGAGGGCGTCAGACAAAAAGCCCATGGGAATCCTCCGGTCGGGGCGTTAGAAGGGATCTGTGACGGCGGCGGACCCTATTCCTCCCCGGCCGTCCAAGCAAGCAAAACAGCCCATGTTCGATGGGTTTTTGAGGAGACGCCTTGCCGATGATCACTTCCGTCACCCGCCGCCTCGCGCTCGGCCTGTTCGCCGGCGCGACCCTTCTGGCCACGGCCGCCAGCGCTCAGGATTTCCCGAACCGCGTCATCAAGATGGTCGTTCCCTATCCGGCAGGCGGCCCCACCGACGTCATCGCCCGCATCGTGGCGGAGGAGATGGGCAAGGAATACGGTCAGAACGTGATCGTCGAGAACCTGGCCGGCGCCTCGGGCGCGGTGGGAACCCGCACCGTCGCCAAGGCGGCGCCCGACGGCTACACGATCATGTTCGGGAACAATCAGACGCACGGGAACAACATGTTCCTGCTCAAGGAGCCGGGCTACGACGCGATCAAGGACTTCGCGCCGCTGGCCGGCGCAGGCGCCTTCGAGCACGTCTTCGTGGTGCCCAACGGGCTCCCGGTGAAGTCGATGCAGGATCTCATCGCCCTCGCCAAGAAGGATCCGGGCAAGCTGAACTACGGCTCCACCGGCGTCGGCTCGGGCTCGCACCTGGCGACCGAGCTCTTCATGACGCGCACCGGCACCAAGATGACCCACGTGCCCTTCCGCGGCGCGGCTCCCCTGGTCACCGAGCTGATGGCCGGGCGCATCGACGTGTCGAACTCGACCCTGCCGAGCGTCCTGTCGCAGTTCCAGGCCGGCAACATGCGCGCCATCGGCATCGCGAGCCCAGAGCGCAACCCGCAGGCTCCGGACGTGCCGACCCTGCGCGAGCAGGGCATCACCGACGCGGACGCGGAATCCTGGGCCGCCTTCTTCGCTCCCGCAGGTACGCCGAAGCCGGTTCTCGACAAGCTGTCGAAGACGATCATCGGGATCCTGAACAGGCCCGACGTGAAGGACCGCATCACCAAGCTCGGCTTCACCCTGAACGTCCGTGACCCGGAAACCTTCAAGCCCTACCTGGCCAAGGAGATTCAGACCTGGGCGGACGTCATCAAGGCCGCCAACATCAACGCGGAGTAACGCCGATCACCCGGGGCGCCGTCGGCGCTCCGGGCCGACAGGACGAGGACCGTCCCATGCAGTTCCACCAGGGCCGCCTGATCGACCACGTTCACCTTCGCGTCTCGGATCTCGAGGCGAGCCGGCGGTTCTATCGCGCCGTCCTGGATGCCGTGGGGCTGCGCTTCACCTCGGAGAGCCCGCGGCATTTTGCCTGCGACGAGCTCTGGGTCGACCGGGCGGACGGCCCCGTCTCAAGGGTGCATCTCGCCTTCCAGGCCAAGGACCGGGAGGCCGTTCATGCCTTCCATGAGGCGGCTCTGGCCAATGGCGGGCGGGACAATGGCGGGCCGGGAGAGCGCTCCTACCATCCGGGATATTACGGCGCCTTCGCCCTCGACCCCGACGGCAACAACATCGAGGCCGTCTTTCACGGGCCGACCGAACGATCCGCGGATTCGGTCGTTGTTCGTCCGAGGACCTGAGGGGCGGTTGCCCAAAAGGTTAATGAATAGTTAATTCCGTCACTTAGCCGATACTCTGAAAGCAGAGTTTCCACCGTTAACTGGAACTTTCTCGATTCAGGGCGGTTTTTTCCCTATACGCCCGCCGTTCCTGCTGGGGGAAACAGTAATGAATACCTTCCGCACGAGAAATGCCCGCCGCGCCGAGTCCCGCGCCCACCGCCTCGATCCTCGGCAGGAAAGCCGTTTCTCCCTGGCCCTGGTCCTGCTCATGGGGCTCGCGACCCTCTCGGTCATGGCGACGACCCAGATGCTGACCGGCCATAATCAGGGGACAACCTCCCTCTACGCCTCGCAATAACGAGGGCGTGATAGGCCCCGCAGTTGACCCTGCGCACCGACAAGCTAGCTCTCCGTCCATTCCGTTGACGGAGAGGTCCCGATGAAGTTTTCCCTCGCCCTAGGCTGTCTCCTGGCCTTCAGCTTCGGCTCAGCCGCCCAGGCCCAGGACACGCAGCGGGTTCGCACCGACAAGGTGGAAGTGATCGTCGAGACGGTCGCCCGCGGTCTCGAGCATCCCTGGGGCCTCACCTTCCTCCCCGACGGCCGCATGCTGGTGACGGAACGGCCCGGTCGCCTGCGGACCGTGGCGCCGGACGGGACGCTCTCCGAGCCGATCAAGGGCCTGCCGCAGATCGCCGCCCGCAGGCAGGGCGGGCTGCTCGACGTGGCGCTCGATCCGAACTTCTCGCAGAACCGCCTCGTCTATCTCAGCTATGCGGAGGACAGACGCGAAGGAAAGGCCGGCACCAGCGTGGCGAGGGCCCGTCTCAACGAGGACGGCACGGCCCTCGAATCCCTGCAGGTCATCTTCCGGCAGGAGCCGTCCTACAGCGGCGGCAACCATTTCGGCTCGCGCCTGGTCTTCGACCGCGAGGGCAACCTCTTCGTCACCCTCGGCGACCGGTTCGATCTGCGCGAGCAGGCTCAGAACCCGGCGAACCACATCGGCAAGATCGTCCGCATCAAGCCCGAGGGCGGCGCCGCGCCCGGCAACCCGTTCCTGGGGCGCGAGGGTGCCCGCCCCGAGATTTGGTCTCTGGGCCACCGCAACGTCCAATCGGCCGCCCTCCACCCCGCCAGCGGCGAATTATGGACGGTCGAACACGGGGCCCGGGGCGGCGACGAGGTGAACATCCCGCAGCCGGGCAAGAATTACGGCTGGCCCGTCATCTCCTACGGCGTCGACTATTCCGGCGCGAAGATCGGCGAAGGCACGGCGAAGTCGGGCCTGCAGCAGCCGGTCTATTACTGGGATCCCTCCATCGCTCCGTCCGGCATGACCTTCTACACCGGCAACCGTTTTCCCGGCTGGCACGGCAGCATTCTCGTCGGCGCGCTCTCGGGCCGCCTCGTTTCACGCCTGGAGGTGGACGGCAACCGGGTGACGGGCGAGGAGCGGATGCTGCAGAACCTGGGCGAGCGCATTCGCGACGTGCGCCAGGGCCCGGACGGCCTGATCTATCTCCTGACGGATTCGTCCCAGGGCAGGATCCTGCGCATGCGGCCTGCCGACTGACCGGGCCCCTCGGTTTCGGACGCCGGCTACCGGCCCTGAAAGATGAAGGCGGCTCCGGCGGCGATCAGGGCGAAGCCGACGAGGTGGTTCCAGCCGAGCGACTCCTTGAGGTAGAACACGGAGAAGCCGGCGAAGACCAGAAGCGTGATGACCTCCTGAATGGTCTTCAGCTCCGCTGCCGAATAGACGGCGGAGCCGATGCGGTTGGCCGGCACCGCGAACCAGTACTCGACGAAGGCGATGCCCCAGCTGGCGAAGACGGCGATCCACAAGGGCGCCGTCTTGAACTTCAGATGGCCATACCAGGCGAAGGTCATGAAGACGTTCGAGGCGATCAGCATGACGACAGGCGCGACGTGAGGATTCATGGGAGGCTTCTTGGAGGTGGTCCAGGGGCGCGGACGAGGTGACAATGGTGCTCCCTGCCCTATTCTTGTCGGCCCCAGTGTCAAGCGGCCGGTGCGGACAGCCTGATGAAGAAATCGAAAGCGCTCAAAGTGGGACTGGCGGGAGCCGGTCTCGGCTACGGTCTCTGGCGGATCTGGGAGACCGGCATCGAAGCGGTCTGGCAGAGGGCCTTCGGCGCACCCGACCTCGGACCGGCCGACTTCGCGACGCTTCGGCGCCGCAGGACGCCCAATGACTGCCTCGCCTGCCCGCGGGACTTCTGCCCCGGCGCCGAGTCCGATTTCGAGCCTCCCGTCTTTCCCGTTTCCTCCGAGCGCCTGCGGGCTATCGTCAGGGACGTCGCATCACGGGAGCACGGCACGCAACTCGTGGAGTCCACCTCCGGCCAGGACCGCTATCTCGTCCGCACGCGCCTCATGCGCTTTCCCGACACGGTGGACGTGAAGGTCGTCGATCTCGGCGATGACCGTTCGACCGTCGCGCTCTACTCCCGCAGCCAGATCGGGCGGTCGGATCTCGGTGCGAACGGAAAGCGGCTCCGGCGCTGGATCGAGCGCATCAGCACGTCCGTTGAGGCCGAACGGCGCGGCAGCGGGCCGTGAGACGTTCCAGAACCTGCGAGCCGCCGGCGATCTGCGGATTGGACGGATCGAAGCCCTCCTTCTCCTCTCGCCGGGTGACGAGCCCGCGGGCCTTCTCGAAGGCCTTGTCGAGGCGCGTTTCGCCGCGCAGGGCCTTGTTGAAGAAGGCGTCGCCGAAATAGGTCCAGGTGGCGCCGTCGCGGCAGCCGAACGACGGCTTGTCCTCGGCGGCGGCCGTGATGACCAGGGTCCGCTCGTCGGCGAGCGCATTGGCGAAGACGCCCGAATAGCAGGCGGACACGATGACGACCCGGTGCTGGGCCTTGGCTTCGTTCAGGAGGAACCGCACGTCGTCCGGGGTCATGATCTCCTCGCTTTTCCGGCTGACCACCCCGAGGCCCTCGGGGGCGCCATGGGAGGTGAGGACGAAAACGACCACATCCTCCTGCGGATCGAGGGCTTCGCCGACAGCGCGGGCCGCAGCCTGCATGGACGACGGCGTCGCATTGGACACACGCTTCGAGTTGAACCGGACGATGGTGCGACCCTTCGAGCCGAGCTGCTTTTCGAGAATGCGCGCGGCTCCCTTGGCCTCGCTCTCGAACACGCTCTGGGGCCCCCAGAGGCCGAAGGAGAGGATATAGGCGTCCGTTTCTCCCGGACGGTGCGGCGCGACCCTGATCGGGCCGGGCGCACGGGCGTTCTGGCCGAAAGCCTCGACCGGAAGACCGGCCGTTAGAGCAAATCCGACAAGGCAGTAGGCGAAGAACCGGCGCATCGTGATCTCCTGGCGCCAGCCCACTTTAACCATAACGCAGTTTCATGGCGAGGATCGCCGCGACGAGCACGAAGGTTACGCTGTTGGCGAAGATGATCGGCGCGTTCCCGGCCAGGATTCCGTAGATCAGCCAGAGCCCGACGCCGAGCGTGAAAATGCTCTGGGTGAGCAGCGACAGCGACTTCGTATCCTTCGTCCGAAGGGTTCTGAAAGCCTGCGGCAGCCAGCATACGGTCGTCAGGATGGCGGCAACGAAGCCGAGGATTTCAAGTCCGGACATGGTCGAATCGCAAATGGAGGCGGCGCAGCTTTATCACACTCCCTCCAGCCTCCCCATGAAATCCTTGCAACCTCGAAGGCCGGCGGAGATCGACTCGAAGGAAGCGGCGCGAGAGACCTGCCGCAAGGGCATGAACCCTCAAGCCGAACCGAAAGCCGTCTTCGGGGTTTCCCTTTCGCACGACAAAAGAGACTTTTCCCACGAGGACTTCCATGGATATCGCGCTCGACAAGGTCTGCGAACTCATTCTCCGGGCGAGAGCCATCGACGTGAAGGAGGGTGTCACGGACCCGGCTTCCGGTTCGAACCCCATCGACGACGGCAACATCGACTCCCTGACCGCCGCGCCGGACGATGCGACCGAGGACGAGTTCCGCGATGTCATCGCAGGCCTCAACGACGACGAGCGCGCCGACCTGATCGCCCTGGTCTATATCGGGCGCGGCGACATGGAACCCGAGGAATGGGGCGCGGCGGTCCGCCTGGCGCGGGAACGCGAGGGGGCGAGCTCCCTTTCGACCGCCGACTGGCTGATCGGCATCCCCAACCTTGCCGATCTCTGGGACGAAGGCCTCAACGCCATGGGTCGCAGCTGCGTCTGAGCCGGCAGGTTCCGATCAGGAGCAGGCGCATGAGCGTGGTGCCGCCGTGATGCTTCGCGCGCCCTGCTGCCGACCAGCACCTTCATCGAGCGGACGTGAACGGTTGCGGCCCTGTTCAAGCAAAGATGCCGCAATTGCGACAAGGATCGCGTCAACACTCCCGGGCAAGCCCCAAGGAGGCGCACATGACTCCCCGCCAACCCAGTTCACCCTCGGATGAGAGCGCCGTCGGAAAGCCCGTCGACGATCGTCTCGCCAAGCCTGCCGCCGCCGAAAGCTCGGCCGATCCAGCGATCGTGGGACGGGCAGCGCAAAAGGCGCCGGCAACCGTGCCTTCCGTGGCGATCGAGGAAGAGGAAGACCGCACGGCCGTCTACCTGAGGGGACCGACCGTTTTCACCGCATGACGATTGCATACGCGAGGAGCTGAAGGGCATCCCGGCTCCTCGAAATTTCCCGGACATCCAGGCCGAGACAATCGCCGACGCTTCCGTCAGGCGACGGCTTCGCTGTGCGTCACGTTGCGAAACACTTCGATGGGCGCAGGTCTCCCGAACAGGAAGCCCTGCGCCTCTTTGCAGCCTTCGGCATTGAGGAAGGCGAGTTCGCCCGACGTTTCGACGCCCTCCGCAATCACCGGCAGCCCGAGCCCGCGTCCGAGGCCCAGCACCGCCCGCACGATGGCGGCGGCCTGCATGTTGCGGTCGATCGCGCGCACGAACGAACGGTCGATCTTGATCTTGTCGAAGGGAAAGTTGCGCAGGTTCGACAGGGATGAATAGCCGGTGCCGAAATCGTCCATGGCGATGGAGACGCCGATGCCCTTCAGCTCGGTCAGCGTGTGGAGCGTGCGCTCCGGATCGCGGATCAGCACGGATTCGGTGATTTCCAGCTCCAGGCGAGCGGGATCGAGCCTCGCCTGCTTGAGCACGTCCTGTACGAGGCCCACGAAGTTCGGACTGTTGAGTTGGAGCGCGGAGACGTTGATCGCGACCTTGAGCGGCCGGTCCCATGCCGCCGCCTGCCCGCAGGCGGTGCGCAAGACCCACTCGCCGAGCTTCAGAATGATGCCGCTCTCCTCGGCGATAGGGATGAACGTGGCCGGCGAGACGTCGCCGCGGACCGGGTGCTTCCAGCGCAGGAGCGCCTCGAAGCCCATGATGTCCTTGGTGACGATATGCGTCTGGGGCTGGTAGACGATCGCCAGTTCTTCCTTGTCCAGCGCCTGCCGAAGATCTTGCTCGATGCTCCGCCTTTCGCGCACTTCCTCGCTCATGACCGCTTCGAAGAAGCGGTAGGTGCCGCGCCCCTCTTTCTTGGCTCGGTAGAGCGCCGCATCGGCATTGGACAGAAGCCCGGCCCGATGGGGCGCGTCGTCCGGGTAGACGGCGATGCCGATGCTGGCCGTGACGAGGCTTAAGGGACCGTCGCCCTCGCGGTCGCCGAGGGCTTCCAGCATCACTTCGGCGAGACGCCCTGCCTGAACCGGACTGTCGAGGCCCGGCACGATGACGGCGAATTTGTCGCCGCCGAGTCGGGCGATCAGCTGCCCCTCGCAGAGAGCCGCCGAGAGCCTCAGAGCTGCATCCTGCAGGAGGCGGTCGCCCGCTGAATGTCCGAAAAGATCGTTGACGTCCTTGAAGCGGTCCAGGTCGAGACAGATCACCGCCAGCCGCTGCTGCGCCTTTCGGTGCGCTTCGATCTCCAGATCGAGGCGCTGGTCGAAGCTGGACCGGTTGGCGAGGCCCGTCAGCGGATCGTGATGGGCGAGGAAATGGATGCGCGCTTCGGCCTGCTTGCGATCCCGCAGGTCGCGCACGGCGATCACGTTGTGCGGCTTGTCCGCGTAGGTGACCCTGCGCATGATCAGTTCGACCGGGACGGCCTTGCCGCTGCTTTGGCGCAGCTCCGTCTCGATGCTCTGGTCGGGCTGGCCGAAGAGCCTCGCGATCACGGTCGGCGCAGGCAGATAGGCGTTCAGCTCCGTGCCGACGATTTCATCCAGCGGAAAGCCCGACAGATCGAGGAAGCTGCCGTTCGCGGACACGATGGTTTCGCCGTCGCAGACGAGCAGTCCTTCGACGGCGGCATCGGCGAAGCTGCGCATCCGCTCCTTCTCCAGCTTGATGCGGCGGCGGTCGCGGAGATCGAGGATGAGGGCCGCGAAGCTCAGGAACAGGATCACGATGCTCGCTATGCCGGCCGCCGTGGCGAGCCATGCCGGAGACAGGGCCGAGGCCGGGACTTCCAGGGCAGGATCCGGCACGATCGCCACCGCCCCCATGGCGATGAAGTGATGACTGCAGATGGCGAGCGTCAGCAGCGCGGCGCCGGCGGATATGGGAGCCGATCCTCTGCCGCCCAACCCGACGCGGAGCGCCAGACCGGCGAACGCGATTCCGCTCGCGACGGACGTCCAGACGAGCGCCCCGTCCCAGACCAGGCGACCCGGCACCTCGAAGGCGGCCATGCCGAGATAGTGCATGACGGCGATGCCGCCGCCGACGATAGCTCCCCCGGTTCCCGTCAGGCGCCGCCCATTCCATGCGAGCGCCACGGCCATGCCGAGCCCTGTGGCGGCGATTGCCGCCACGAGAGAGGTCACCGTCAGCGTGATGTCGTAGCCGGTCTCCAGTCCCGGCGTGAAGGCGAGCATCGCGATGAAGTGCGTCGCCCAGATGCCGAACCCGCTGGAGGCCGCCGCGATGAAGAGCCAGACCTGGCGGCTCCGGCCCTTCGACCGGCGCACGTGGGCGAGCAGATTGAAGGTCGTGGCGGATGCGAAGACGCACACGACAACCGCCACGACGACGAGACGCAGATCGTGCTGGTTTACGAGACAGTCATAAACGGTGAGCATGGACGGACCCGTGCGATCATTTCATCCCAGTCTGGGCTGCGTGGCCATGCTGCCGGTCCGGCAGGAGCCTTTCCCATGGATCCTTTCCGTCCGGCAAAGCTTTTCAGGCCATGCTATCGGAATGGCCGTGAACGCCGTCAAGAAACGATCCTTCTTGAAACTATGTAACGGTTATAAGAGAATCTGTCCATGCCGGAAACGCGCCGCCCGCTCCGGGCTCAGCCAATTTTCATCGCAGCCTCGACCGCAGTTGGAGTCCTCCCATGAACGAGCCCTGGCAGCAGGCCAACCTGTCGAGCTGGAACGCCCGCGCCGCGCTGCACATGCGGGATGCCACCGGCTTTTACGATGTGGACGCCTTCCTTGCGGGCAAGGACACCCTCTTCCCGATTGACGCTGCGGAAATCGGGGATGTTCGCGGCAAGCGGCTCCTGCACCTGCAGTGCCATTTCGGCATGGACACCCTCTCCCTCGCCCGCCGCGGCGCCATCGTCACCGGGCTCGACTTCTCCCCCGTCGCCATCGAGGGAGCGCGCGACCTCGCCGCCAAGGCGAACCTGCCGGCGACCTTCGTGCAGGCGGACGTCTACGATGCGCGCAGGGCGGTCGAAGGCAGCTTCGACATCGTCTATACCAGCTGGGGCACCATCTGCTGGCTGCCGGACATCCGCGCCTGGGCGCAGGTCGTCGCCGACATGCTGGCGCCCGGGGGCACCTTCTATTTCGCGGATTCCCACCCCTCAGCCCTGGTGCTGGAGGAGCGCGACGGCGTGATCCGCCCGACCTATGGCTGGCGCACGCCCAAGGACAGGCCGGACGCCTTCACCGACGCGACGTCCTATACCGGCGACGCCTTCGAGAAGCCGGTCACCGACTACAACTGGATCCACCCGCTCTCGGACATCCTCACCGGCCTGATGGAAGCGGGCCTCACGCTGGAATACCTGCGCGAACACGAGACCCTGCCCTCCAAGCTGTTCCCCTCCATGGTCCCGACCGGCGACCGCATGTACCGCCTGCCCGACGGCGCGGTGCCGATTCCGCTGGCGGTGTCGCTGAGGGCGGTGAAGCGGGGGTGATCCCCCCTCGGGAGCGCGCATCCATAACTTAGGCGGTTCGCGAGCGTCGCAACGGGCGGAGCATGAGCCAGATTTCTGCTCCGCCCCGATCTTGACGAATCATTATATCGTTACGAAAACGCGGGAAACAGGATTACAACCCGCGATGCATCCCGCCGTTCCACGAGCACACGCTGCAAGCGCACCAACGTCGGACCGGCACCTGCTTCCGGGCGCGGTCCGGTCTCTCTGAGCCATGCCGATCCTGCACTGGCTGACGCGGGAGGAGGACACGCGCGCGACCCGCCGGGTGCCGTACCGCCTCCTGCAGGAAGAGCCGTCGCTGAGCTACGGCGACCCCGACTTTCCGAACATGCTGATCCAGGGCGACAACCTGGAGGCTCTGAAGGCGCTGCTGCCCTTCTATGCCGGTCAGGTGAAGTGCATCTACATCGACCCGCCCTACAACACGCGCTCCGCCTTCCAGCATTACGACGACAATCTCGAACACACCCAATGGCTCGCCATGATGTGGCCGCGCCTCGAATTACTCCGCGACCTGCTGGCCGAGGACGGCTCGATCTGGGTCTCCATCGACGACAACGAGGCGCATTACCTCAAGGTCATCATGGATGAGGTGTTCGGACGGAAGAATTTCGTTGCCAATGTTGTTTGGCAGAAACGCATCGGACCAGACTCCCGCACTGTGCTGGGCGCAGCACACGACTACATTACTGTCTTCGCCAAAAACGCTGACTCGTTCAAGGCATCCGCGAACAAGATACCTCTGAGAGAAGACCAAGTTGCCGAATTCCGAAATCCCGACGACGATCCTCGCGGCCCATGGACGTCGTCTTCGAACTTCTCCGCTCAAGGCTACAGAAAAAATCAGATGTATAGAATTGTGACCCCCGGTGGGGCGGAGTATTATCCGCCAGAAGGGCGATGCTGGGTCACGATTGAATCTGAGTACTTCCGCCTTTTGAGTGAAGGTCGCATGTGGTTCGGTCGTGATGGCCGAGGTATGCCACGAAAGAAAACCTACCTATATGAAAGGGACGGCCAAGTTACATAGACTTGGTGGTCCAATTCTGAGGTTGGACACACCCAAGAATCAAAGAAAGAGAACATCGCTCTGTTCGGAGCATTAAACTCTTTTGGAACCCCCAAACCCGAACGCCTGATCGAACGCATCCTCCACATCGCCACCAATCCCGGCGATCTTGTCCTCGACTCCTTCCTCGGCTCCGGCACCACGGCGGCCGTCGCGCACAAGATGGGGCGGCGCTATATCGGCATCGAGATGGGCGACCATGCGGTCACCCATTGCGCACCGCGCCTCAACAAGGTGATCGAGGGCGAGCAGGGCGGCATCTCGCAAAGCGTCGGCTGGAAGGGCGGCGGCGGCTTCCGGTTCTACCGGCTCGGCCCGCCGGTCTTCGACGAGGACGGGCATGTGCGCGGCGACATCCGCTTCCCGACGCTGGCGGCGCATGTGTGGTTCAGCGAGACGAATGCGCCCTGGAAGGGCAAGGGCCGCTCGCCGTTCCTCGGGATCCACGACGGGCGCGCCTATGCCCTGCTCTACAACGGCATCCTCGGCGACAGGCGCCCCGATGGAGGCAACGTGCTGACGCGCGCGACACTCGACATCATCCGCGACGCCGTCGCCCGGAAGGCCCCCTCCTTCGCGGGTCCGCTGACGATCTACGGCGAGCAGTCCCGCCTCGGACCGACGACGCTGGCGCGCGAGGACATCACCTTCAAGCAGACGCCCTACGACGTGAAGGCGCGGCGGTGAGGCCGGTTTCATGAAGCTCAAGACCTATCAGGCCGAAACGCTCGACGTCCTGCGCCGCTTTCTCGAGACGGCCCGCATGGCAGGGCCGGCGCGCGCCTACGATGCCATCACGCAGGCATCAGAACAGGCGAAGCGCCTCGGCCGCTATCTCGGCTCCTACAAGGCCCTGGAAGCCCTGCCCGACACGCCTTACGTCTGCCTGCGCCTGCCGACCGGAGGCGGCAAGACGATCCTCGGCGCCCATGCCGTCGCCGTAGCGCGCGACGCCTGGATCGAAAAGGACTTTCCGCTCGTCCTCTGGCTCGTGCCGTCGAACACCATCCGCCTGCAGACGGCGGACGCTCTGAAGAATCCGCGTCATCCCTATCGACAGGCGCTGGACGAGTCTTTTGACGGGCGCGTGCGCGTGTTCGACATCGCGGACTTCACCCAGATCCGCCCGCACGACGTCCGCGACAACCTCTGCATCGTCGTCGGCACGATTCAGACCCTTCGCGTGAGCAACACCGAGGGGCGCAGGGTCTACGCCCATAATGAGGACATGGAGCCGCATTTCTCGGACGTCTCTTCTCGCCTGCAGGGCCTGGAGCGGCTGGAGAACGGCGGCGTGAAGTTCTCCTTCGCGAACCTGCTGCACATCCACCGCCCCCTGATGATCGTGGACGAGGCGCACAACGCCGTCACCGGCCTCACGCGCGACATGCAGGCCCGGGTGAACCCGTGCGCCATCGTCGAGTTTACGGCGACGCCCCGCTTCAACTCCAACATCCTCCACAGCGTCACGGCGCAGGAGTTGAAGGACGCCGAGATGATCAAGCTGCCGATCGTCCTGGCCGAGCACAAGGACTGGCAGGGCGCCGTGAACGGCGCCATCGCGACCCGTGCGAAACTTGAAGAAGCGGCCAGAGGCGAAAACCAGTACCTTCGCCCCATCGTGCTGTTTCAGGCGCAGCCGAAGGATCGGGAGGTCACGGTCGAGGTGCTGAAGAAGCACCTTGTCGAGGTCGAGCACATTCCCGAGGACCGCATCGCCATCGCCACCGGCGACCAGCGCGAGCTCGACGGCCTCGACCTGTTCGATCCGCAATGCCCAATCGAATACGTGATCACGGTCGAGGCCCTGAAGGAGGGCTGGGACTGCTCCTTCGCCTATGTTTTCTGCTCCGTCTCACGCATCCAGAGCGCCATCGACGTGGAGCAACTCCTGGGCCGCGTGCTGCGAATGCCCTATGCGCAGCGCCGAAGGGTGCCGGAACTGAACAAGGCCTATGCGCATGTCTCGGAGACGAGCTTCGCCGCTGCCGCGCACGCCCTCGTCGACAAGCTCACGGACATGGGCTTCAAGGAGGACGAAGCGCCGGAGATGATCGAGGCCGCACAAGGGCACTTCGACGAGACCGGGCTCTTCGCACCCCGCGAGCGGCCGAAGCCCACCTTCCGCTACAGCGTCCCGGCCTCCCCTGCACTCTACGCCGTCCGGGATGCCTCGATCCGCGGCGTGACCCTGAGCGAGATCGGAGATGGACGGGTCGAGATTGCCGTAACCGGACGAATTGCACCGGATGTGGAGCAGATCCTCGCGGAAGCGGTGCCCTCTTCCGAGCGCATCGGTTTCACGGAAGCCGCACGGGCTTATCACGCCGAGATCATGCCGCTTCTCTCGTCTGCCGAGCGCGGCGAGACGTTCACGGTCCCACGTCTCGTCAGCGAAATCCAGGGCGAGCTGGTCTTTGCCGAGACCGAAACGCTCATGGAGCATCACAAATGGTCGCTCCTCGACCATCCGGCCCGGCCTGACGAGAGGGTTTTTTCCATTCCCGACGCAGCCCACGGCTTCGAGATCGACGTCGTGGAAGGCGATGTGAAGCTGCGAAACGCCGAGGAGGGCAGGCAACTCTCCTTGAACATCGAGGTCGAGGGCTGGACACCGGAGAACCTCGCCATCTGGCTCGAACGCCGATTGCACGAGCAGGATATCCACCCGTCCGAGCTTCTGCGCTGGGTGCGCGACTGCGTCGGATATCTGACGAGTGTTCGAAAGCTTCCCATCTCGCATCTGATGCGGGCCAAGTTCCTTCTCGCGAGCACGCTCAAATCGATGATCGCCGACGTCCGAAAGGCCGAGCAGGCGAAGGCCTACAAGCACTACCTGTTCGCACCGGAGGCAAAGGCCAGCATCACCTTCGACCATGGCTTCGTCTTCCGGGACGGCATGTTCGGCGATCAACGGCTCTATCGAGGGCATTGGCGTCCCAACAAACACTTCCTCGGCTTCGATCAGGTGCCTGCCTTCGACGGCTCCGAGCAGGGCGAGGAGCTACGGTGCGCGCAGGCTCTGGATAGTCTGTCCGCCGTGAGATACTGGGTCCGGAATGTAAGCCAGCATCCGAACGCCTTCTGGCTGCCCCTCGCCTCCGGCAAGTTCTACCCGGACTTCGTGGCCCTGCTTGAGGACGGCCGCCTCTTCGCGGTCGAGTACAAGGGCGCTCATCTTGCCGACGAGGGCAACAGGAACACGAACGAGAAGCGCACGGTCGGACAACTCTGGGAGAAGCTGAGCGGAGGGAAAAGCCTCTTCCTGATGGTGGAGGAAGCCGTCGAGGGGAAGGATATGAGAACGCAGATGCTTTCGAAGCTCAACGGATAGTTCGATCTCCAGTCTACGCAGCAGACTTCAAAACAAGAAAAGGGCCGCATCCGCGGCCCCTTCCCTTTTTGCTCTGCGTAATTTTCAGAGCTTGCCGAGGTTGAGGAAGAGCGTTTCGCCGGAGGAATCGTCGACGCCGTCGTTGTCGGTGACGGCGTAGGCGTTGCCCGACGCGTCGATGGTGAAGCCCTCCACCTTGTCGAGCACGTAGCCCTTCGGCGCCTTGAGATCGGGCAGGAGGTCGCGCAGCTCCGTCTTCTTGACGACGGGCAGTTCGCCGCCGAGCGCCACGGGCTTCATGTCGGCCATGGAGACGGCGTAGAGCTTCTTCACCTTGGCGTTCGCGGCAATCTGGTTGTCGCGCTCGATGATGATGACGCGGTCGCCGGCGGCGGTGATCTCGGACAGCCCGATCCATCCGGCATCGGTCTTGTCGAGCGGGTAGCGCACCGCGCTCCAGCTCTTGTCCGCGGGCTTGTAGGCGAGGAGCTTCACCATGCCCTTGCCGTCGTCGGCCCATTCGCGCTGCACGGCGAGCCAGACGGTCTCGTCGGCGCCGGAGCCGGTCACGGTCACGCCCTCGAAGCCGTAGTTCTGCGCGCCCTCCTCGAGGCCTGCCGGAAGCGTGACCTCTTCCTGGATCGCGCCCTTGGCATCGACCTTCACGAGAAGGTTGCGCATCTCCTTCTTCGGGTTTCCTTCGGAAGCGAGCCAGAAGCCGCCGTCCGACGCCGTTGCGATGCCTTCGAGGTCGAGCTTCTCGGCGGCGGCGCCGTTGCGGGTCACCAGCGTCTCGGCCTGGATGGTGGCGAGCTTGGTGGCGGCGTCGATGGTGAGGATGCGCGGGGCGGCGCCGTAGACGCTGTCCGTCACGGCATAGAGCCTGCCGGGTTGCGCCTTGTCGGCCGCGAGGCCGGAAAGAGCGCCCCAGGCGATGGGAAGGCCGTTCTTGTCCTTGGTCGAGCGGATCGTCGGATAGGCCGGGGCCGGGCGCTCCGCGCGCTGGTAGATCATGACATGGGGAGCCGCGCCGCCCTCGCCGTGGAGATCGGCTTCGCTGGTGGCGACGAACAGGTTGCGGTTCGGAAGGGCGAGCAGGCCTTCCGGTCCCATGCCGGTCGGCAGCACCTGGACGAGCTCGGGCGCCGCGCCCGCATCGCGATACACCGCCACGACCGAGGCGCGCTCGGAGCCGACGAAGATCAGGCGGTCCTTGCCGAAGGTGCCGACCTCGACGCCCTCGATTTCGATGCCCTTCTTGTTGCGCTTGTCGGGATAATGGCCGAGCGCCACGACCTCGTGCTCCAGGCTGGCACCGGATTCATAGGCGACGGAGCCGTCCTTGTTGAAGATGGTGAAGCCGCGCGAGCCGCCCTTCCAGTCGCCCTCGTTGGCGGTGACGAAGCGGTTGTTGTCGATCCAGTGCACCGCGTCGGGCTCGCGCGCGACCTTCTCGGCCGAGCCGGTCAGCTCGATCTTCCCGTCCTTCTTCGTGTCGATGTTCTTGAGGTCTGCAGTGCCGGCGGAGAAATGCGCCTCCACCTTTCCGGTCCTACCGTCCACGATGGCGATGTGGCTGTTCTCCTGCAGGGTCACGACGACCTTGCCCTCGTCCGAGACATCGACGTATTCGGGTTCCGGATCGTCCCCGGCGACCGTGGCGAGACCGGTCAGATCCACGGTCTTCAGGCTCGCGCAATCCAGCCTGTCGCCCTGGAGCGGTGCCACCACCAGGGAACCGGCCGGGAGCTGCGGCAGGGCGCCGTCGTTGAGATCCTCGTCGCGCTCGTTTTCAATCGCGACGGCGAGAACGCCCGCATGGGCGGCCACCGAATCCGGCTGGCCCGGCAGCGCGCACTCGGCAACGACCGAGCGCCCTGCGAGATCGACCAGGAGGAGCTTTCCGCTGGGCTTGGCGTAGCTCTCGGACGTGTTGACCGCCACGAAGGCCCGGCCGCCCACCACCTTCACCGAGGTCGGCTCGCCGCCGAGCGCCAGCATGCCGCCGGCCTTCGGCTGCGCCGGGTCAGTGATGTCGATGAAGCCGAGCGCCTTGCGCGGGCTGTCCGTGTAGACCAGGAGCTTGCCGTCCTCGCTCGCCGAGATGATCTCGGCCACGGTCTCGCCCTTCTGGTCGGCATCCGCCGGCAGGTTGGCGGTGATGGGGAAGCTGGCGATGCGGTCGAAATACTCCGCCGCCGAGGCGTTGAGGGCGGTGGCGGACAGAAGGACGGCGGCGAGCGAGCCGGCGGCGAGAGAACGGTGCATGATATCCCCGCGATATGGTCAAGGTGAGCGGGGCTGTGATGCGGCAATCCCATGACGGTCCGATGACGGTGGGTGAGACAGCGTCCCACCCTTCCCATCCGGGCCACTTTGTACCATATTCGTTCTATGGCCAAATCACCGAAAAAGCCCAAGCTTTCCACCGGGAAGGCGTCCAAGCCCGACCTGAAGCCGCTGGATACCTATCTGGCCGATCTCCTCAACCCGGCGGTCAACCGGGAGCGGGAGGCGGCGGAAGGTTTTGCCGAGCGCGCGCAGGAAACCTTCGTCCACGGCGACGTCACGGATGTGGACCCGGCGCTGGCGAAAAGGCTCGGCCTCAAGAGCCCGGACGACGGGCCGGATGCGCCCGAGGAGCTGGGCGATACCGGGCCGCTGGGCACGGGCGGGGTCTCCGCCACGGTGGATGCGCTGACCAAGCTGCTCACCGAAGGCGATCCGCGCTTCAAGCACGGCAAGCCCTGGGTGCCGCACCGCCCGCCGCGCCCCGAGAAGTCGGAAGGCGGCATTCCGTTCAGGATCAAGTCCGACTTCACGCCCGCCGGCGACCAGCCGCAGGCGATCCGCGAACTGGTGGACGGGGTGCGCCGCAGCGAGCGCGACCAGGTGCTGCTGGGCGTGACCGGCTCCGGCAAGACCTTCACCATGGCCAAGGTGATCGAGGAGACGCAGCGCCCCGCCCTGATCCTGGCGCCGAACAAGACCCTGGCCGCGCAGCTCTACGGGGAGTTCAAGTCGTTCTTCCCCGACAACGCGGTGGAATACTTCGTCTCGTATTACGACTATTACCAGCCCGAGGCCTATGTGCCGCGTTCGGACACCTTCATCGAGAAGGAAAGCTCCATCAACGAGCAGATCGACCGGATGCGCCACTCCGCGACCCGCGCGCTTCTGGAGCGCGACGACGTGATCATCGTGGCCTCCGTGTCGTGCATCTACGGTATCGGCTCGGTCGAGACCTATACGGCCATGACCTTCTCGGTGAAGGTGGGCGAGCGCATCGAGCAGCGCCAGCTCATCGCCGACCTCGTGGCCCTGCAGTACAAGCGCATCCAGAACGACTTCGCCCGCGGCACCTTCCGGGTGCGCGGCGACGTGATCGAACTCTTTCCCGCCCACTTGGAGGACCGTGCCTGGCGCATCGGCCTCTTCGGCGACGAGATCGAATCCATCGTCGAATTCGATCCGCTCACGGGCAAGAAGACCAACGATCTGTCCTTCGTGAAGATCTACGCCAACTCGCACTACGTGACGCCGCGCCCGACCCTGCAGCAGGCCGTGAAGGGCATCCAGGAAGAGCTGCAGCACCGCCTGCAGGAACTGACCCGCATGGGGCGCCTGCTCGAAGCGCAGCGCCTGGAGCAGCGCACGCAGTTCGACCTCGAGATGATCGAGGCCACCGGCGTGTGCAACGGCATCGAGAACTATTCGCGCTATCTCACCGGCCGCAAGCCCGGCGAGCCGCCGCCGACCCTGTTCGAATACCTGCCCGACAACGCCCTCATCTTCACGGACGAGAGCCACGTGACCGTGCCGCAGATCGGCGGCATGTATCGCGGCGACTTCCGGCGCAAGGCGACGCTGGCCGAATACGGCTTCCGCCTGCCGTCCTGCCTCGACAACCGGCCGCTCCGGTTCGAGGAATGGGACGCCATGCGCCCGCAATCGATCCACGTCTCGGCGACGCCTGCGAAGTGGGAGATGGAGCAGACCGGCGGCGTGTTCGTCGAGCAGGTCATCCGCCCCACGGGCCTCGTCGATCCGGTGGTGGAGATCAGGCCCGCGCGCAGCCAGGTGGACGATCTCGTGCACGAGGTGAAGGAACTCGCCGCGAACGGATACCGCGCGCTCGTCACCACGCTCACCAAGCGCATGGCCGAGGACCTCACAGAATACATGCACGAGAACGGCATCCGCGTGCGCTACATGCACTCGGACATCGACACGCTGGAGCGCATCGAGATCATCCGCGACCTTCGCCTGGGCGCCTTCGACGTGCTCATCGGCATCAACCTGCTGCGCGAGGGCCTCGACATTCCGGAATGCGCCCTCGTGGCCATTCTCGACGCCGACAAGGAAGGCTTCCTGCGCTCCGAGACGTCGCTGGTCCAGACCATCGGCCGCGCGGCGCGTAACGTGGAAGGCAAGGCGATCCTCTACGCCGACAAGATCACCGGCTCCATGGAGCGCGCCATCGCCGAGACCAACCGCCGCCGCGAGAAGCAGCTCGCCTACAACGCGGAGCACGGCATCACGCCGCAGAGCGTGAAGCGCAACATCGCGGACATCCTGGAGAGCGTCTACGAACGCGACCACGTTTCCGTGGATACGGGCCTCGCCGAGAAGACCGTGGGCCACAACCTCAAGGCCGTCATCGCCGACATGGAAAAGCGCATGCGCGAGGCCGCCGCCAATCTGGAGTTCGAGGAGGCCGCGCGCCTGCGCGACGAGCTCAAACGGCTTCAGGCGACGGAACTCGCCGTCAGCGACGATCCGCTGGCGCGACAGAGCGATGTCGAACGCGATGCGGGCCGCTATGGCGGCTCGCGCAAATACGGCCGCAACGCCAACCTGCCGCCGAAGGGACTGCCGCCCTCGGGCGAGGGTTTCAGCGCCGGCGACGAGGACTCGGACGCCTACGGCCCATTGGGCCAGGGCCGTTCCGACGAGGGCACGCGCATCCGCAAGCCCGGCCTCGACGAGATGGGTCCCGGCACGGACCGGGAGGTGCCCCTGAACTTCCGCGAGCGCCCGCTGCCGCGATCCACGCAGGGGCATGGCGGGCAGAAGCCCAAATACAAGGGCCGGAAAGGACGCTGACAGGCGCCGGAGCCGAGCCGCGCATAAGGATCCGGCCCTTGCCTCTGCCTGGAGGAGAGGTCGGGCCGTGAGGTCCGGGCGGGAGGTCGAGCCCTCTTCGGATGGAGCGCAGGTCGCGTCCCACTGTTCGGAAGGGTCCGGTCGCGTTCCGGTCGTCGCTGTTCACAGACGCATCCCCAGCCCTCATCCTGAGGAGGACCGTCAGGTCCGTCTCGAAGGACGAGGGCTTTTCCGGAATGCACTGGAACCTCCTTTGAGACGCCGCTGTCGCGGCTCCTCAGAATGAGGGTGGAGTTTGGTTGCGACCGTCGTGGATGTGGCGGTGTTCAGCGCGACGTCTTCCCTCCCCCTTGTGGGGAGGGCCAGGGTGGGGGTGCCGGCGCCGGACTGGAACCAGGATGGCGCCCACACCCCCACCTCCACCTCCTCCCCACAAGGGGGAGGAGAGCCGGTCGGCGCCATCTGGTTGAGCCTCGAGCCGGCGAGACCAGTGGGGGAGAGGTTGGACCGCAGGTCCGGGTGAGAGGATGGGCCGTTCCGGATGTGGCGGTGTTCAGCACAACGCTTTTCCCTCCCCCTTGTGGGGAGGGCCAGGGTGGGGGTGTGGGCGCAGGACTGGAACCAGGATGGCGCCCACACCCCCACCTCCACCTCCTCCCCACAAGGGGGAGGAGAGCAGCGCGGTGCCATCCGCGTGAGCCTTCGAACCGGCGCGGCCTGAAATCCGGGGAGGAGAGTTCGGCCGCCCCCTCCGGCGCGAGTTCTCGTCCCCTCCCCACTAGGGAGAGGCAAGCCCTCTCATCCCGTCACAACGGCAGGCTCAGCGAGCAGCGCAGGCCTTCCGGCAGGAACTGCATTTCCAGCAATCCGCCGAGTTCGTGCTTGATGGAGCGCTCGATCAGGCGCGAGCCGAAGCCGAGGCGTTTGGGCTCCTCGACGGCGGGGCCGCCCTGCTCCACCCAATCGACCGCGAGCCGCGTCTGGCCCGAGGCGTCGGCCTCCGCGCGCCAGGAGATGTCGAGGCGGCCGTGCGGCACGGAGAGTGCGCCGTATTTCGCCGCGTTGGTGGCGAGTTCGTGCAGCGCCAGCCCGAAACCCAAGGCCTGCTGGGGCTTGAGCCGCACCGGTTCGCCGGAGACGTTCACGCGGCCGTTGTCGAGCCCGCCATAGGGGATCATCTCGGCGTCGAGGATGTCCTTGAGGGAGGCGCTTTCCCACAGCTCCTGGGTGAGGATGTTGTGCGTGGCCGAGAGCGCCATCAGGCGAGACTCGAACGCCTCCTGGAAGGTGTCGAGGTCCCGGCTGCCGCGCCGGGTGTGCAGGGCCAGCGACTGCACCACGGAGAGGGTGTTCTTCACCCGGTGGTTCAGCTCCTGCACCAGCAGGGCCTGCCGTTCCTGGGCGCGCTTGCGCTCGGTGATGTCGAGGCAGGCGCCGACCATCAGGGAGGGCCCGCCCCTGGCATCGCGCAGGAGACGGCTGCGGGTATACATCCAGCGCTGGGAGCCATCCGGCAGGACGGCGCGAAACTCGTAATCCGCCGTGCCGCCGCTCTCCATGGCCTCTTCCATGGCGCGGTTGATCTGCTCCTGATCGTCGGGATGGACGTAGCGCCGGAAATCCCCGCGCTTGCGCGGTGCGCTCGCGGCATCGAGGTTGAAGAGGCGCACCAGGGCCATGTCCCAATCGACCTCGTTGGCGCGGAAGTCCCAACGCCAGGTTCCCGCACCCGAGGCCTCCAGGGCCGCCACCAGCCTCTCCTGCGCCACTTCGAGCCGCGCCGCGGCAGCCCGGAGCGACGCCGCCGCCGCGATCGACAGGCCGCCGCCGAAGAGATAGATCGCGAGCCCCGTGAAGGTCTGCGGGCCGAACGGCGCCGGCCTCTGCGTGATCGTGAGGCATGCGAACGTCGCCAGGCTTCCCAGCACCAGGGTCGCCACCCCGGCCTCTCCCCCGGCCAGAATCGCCGTCACCAGGACGGCCGGATAGAGGGTGATGAAGGGCAGCTCATCCCCCAGAAGCGGGTCGAGCACATAGCGCACGAGCATCGCCAGCAGCACCGCCGCGAACGCGGACAGGACGGCGACCTCCCGAGGCACAGGGTTGAGCGTGGTAAAGCGCGTGAGCAAGCGAAGCCCTTTGGGTTTTGCCCCGCTATAACATCTATGAAACAGGGTTTCCACCGCTGCCTCGGGCCCGTGAAGGCTGACGCGGATCAGGGCGTTCGGTGACGGCATCCGCCGGGAGCGGATCGGCAGATGGGTTCTATCCCGCGAAAGCCAGCAGTAAAGACGCCGGATCGGCTCCCAATGCCCTCGCAACCGCCACGAACTCGACAACGTCGAGGCGACGCTCGCCGCCCTCGCATTTTGCGACGAACGACTGCGGCTTTCCTAGCCGTTCAGCCACTTCTACCTGCGTGAGGCCCGCTTTCTTGCGCGCTTCTATCAGAAGCTCGCAGAGACGCTGGTGCTGCTGCGTATAGATGGATTTTTGCATCGGCTGCCCTGCCGGGAGAGAGCGAGCTCGGCTAAGTCTCGCCCGACATCACGGCCTTCAGAACGGATGCGGGATCGAGATCGAGAGCCTCGGCGATATCTATGAACTCCATGATATCGAGCCGTCTTTCCCCGCTCTCGTACTTGCTCACGAACGTCTTGTACTTCCCAAGGCGCTGGTTCAGCTCTTCCTGGGTTAGACCCGCCTTCTTGCGGGCATGACGGAGAAGCATACAGAGCCTCTCCTGCCGGGTTGTGTGAATGGATTTCATGTCCGCCCCAATGAAGGCGGCCAGCGAAATATCCCTTTTTGGGAAATCCCCCAAAGTGGTTGATTTCTCCTATTGTAGGAGATTATCTTTGCTGAACCGATGCGCAGATATCCCATGCCCCATTCCTGGAAACGCTCCCGCGAAGCCCGTCTCTGGCAGAGGCTCGATCCGGCCGAGGCCACGCGGGTCATGGCGGATTGCTATGGCGACGGGGCCGGGGCCGAGGTGCTGCTGCGGGCGTTCCTGTCGGAGCGGGACCTGAACCGGCAGGCCGTGCGGTTCTGGCTCAGGGTCTACGAGGCCCTGAATAGCCGGGAGTCTTGCCCTGGGCGTGGCGCGTGAGCGTTCCGGAGCGTGACGTCCTTCACCGCCAGGAGACCGGCGCCAGGGCTGTGGGGTCGATGCGGCTTTGCACGGTCTGCACGAAATCCGACAGGCGGCAGGTTTCCGGCACCGGCGCGGGCGCGCAGCCGGGAAGCGCCAGCACGGCCCGCTCGGGCATGGCGCCCGTGCTCGGCGGCGTGAGCCTGCGGATCTGGTCCATGGTCTGCGCCGTGTAGACGAGACGGACGTAGCGGTCGCCGGTCTGCGTGTCGCGCAGGCGCTCGAAGATGAGCGCGCCCGCGGGCGGCGTGTCGTTCTCCGGATAGCCGCTCAGGGTCCAGCTCACGCCCAGCGTCGCCTGCATGGTGGCGATGTTGGTGTCGTGGCCGACGAGCAGCAGGAGCTTCGACGGGGGCGGCCCGGCCTCGGTCGCGCCCGGCAGGTCGGTGCCCTGCTGGAGCGCCACGGCGATCTGGTGGAGGAGCTGCGATGCGTTGCGTTTGGCGATGTAGGGCGTGCGCAGGGTCACGTCGTACTGCGCCTTGTGCAGGGACAGCAGCGTCTTCACGTCCCCGGCATTCTTCACCCGGCCCCAGCCGACCTGCGCCTCGGGCAAGCCGCCGGAATATTCGAGCCGGATCACCTCCGCCACGGTGGAGGCCATCTGGAGCGGGCCCTTGAGGCTGAGGTCACGGCCCTTGCTCTTGTCGGTGTCGATACCCCAGGGCAGGTCGATGAGCTTGCAGACCTTGCCGAGCCCCTCCTTGGCGCAGGTCTCCCGATCGGGGCCGTGCAGCACCTGGGCGAGGCTGGCGAAATCCGCCGCGTAGCGCGTCTTGGCCGCCTGCAGGCTGCCGCCCATGGCCTCCAGCACGCCCGCCTTCGCCACCTCCTCATCGAGGGGCGCCACGCCGGCCGCGACAGGATGGAACAGGGCATCCGCGGCCTTCGGGTCGAACCCGGCCTGGAGGCCGCAGCCGGGGAAGATGCCCGACAGGATGGCGTTCGCCGTCGCCTTCGTCCGCTCGGCCTTGTCGGCCCAGGCGAAGAGGTCGCCCGGCGCCGGGCAGGTGCCGGGCTCGATGAAGCCGGGGCCGGCGTAGAGGGTGCGGTAATGCAGACCCATCAGGATGGCCGCCGTGGCCCCGTGGGGCGTCAGGTCGCCGTCTGGCACGGGCCAGGTCGGCCAGGGATCGACCGAGAGCGGATCGAGCGCCTTCTGGTCCGTCGGCGGGCGCACCCCTGCTCCGCGGCGGCAAGGCGAAGGACGTTCTCAAGGGGTATGGCGGCAACGACCGCCTGTATGGCGGCGACGGAGACAACGTTCTCGACGGCGGCGTCGGCAACGATCGTCTCTTCGGCGGCTCGGGCAACGAGAATCTGATCGGCGGAAGCGGCAATGACCGCATCTCGGCCGGGCTGGGTGACGACGTGCTCGACGGCGGCACCGGCAACGACCGCCTGGACGGCGGCATCGGCAACGACATCCTCGACGGCGGCGCGGGGATCGACAAGCTCTTCGGCGGCGCGGACGACGACGTTCTCAACGGCGGCGGCGGCCGGGACTTCCTCTCCGGCGGCAAGGGTGCGGACACGTTCGTCTTCGACGCCAAGTTCGGTGTCGACCGCATCACCGATTTCACCCAGGGCGAGGACAAGATCGACCTCACGAGCCTCGGCGTGGCGGCTTTCGAGGACCTGACGATCACCTACCGCGGCAAGACGGCCACCATCGTCACGGACGAGGGAACCATCGTCCTGCAGAAGTTCTCCGGCCAGTTGGGCTCGGACGACTTCCTCCTTTGAGCAGGCGGTCGGAACCGTTCCGGTCGAGCCGGGAAACCGGAAGGGCGGCCTTGCGGGCCGCCCTTTTTCGAGCGCCGTGCGCCTCGCCCAAGGGGATGGAGGCATGATCATCCCTCGGGATGAGCAGCGCGGCGGCGGAATGTGGGAAAACCGGGTGCCGGACAAAAAGAAAGCGCCCGGAGGGCGCTCTTGGAGGTTTTCGGCCATGGGGGCAGAAAAGGCCGAAGTTGCAAGGATAACGCCGGCGAAGGGTCATTGTTCCCCCACGACCGAAAATTTTTAAATTTTTATTTGAAACATTATCACTTGCCCTTACGGCACCAAATCAGATACGGAAGGGGTATCCCATGGGGCAGAAATGGGCCAGAGGGTCGCGAACACGGTCATTCTCAAAGACCGGGCGCGGCCCTTTTCATTGAGGCTCCCAGGCGGACCGGTCTCTTTTGCCGCCAAGGTCCCGCCGCTACCGAATGGGTAGGGACATCTCAGCCTTCGGGGTAGGAGCCGGTGCGGAAGCGGTCAAAAAGAAAGCGCCCGTCGAAGGGCGCTTTGAGTTGTTCGGCCTGTAGGGGCAGAAGGGCCGAAGTGCCCATCAACGCTACCGGCGCCGGATGGTTCCAAGTTTTTTTCAAAAAAGTTGTACCCCCTCCCTGAATCGGGACTGTCGCTAGGTTACTACGTTGCTTAAAGAAGAGTTGCTCACGGGGGCAGAGTGAGCACGAGGTCGCGCACACGGTCACGCATTTTAAGACCGGGCGCGACCTTTTTTCATGGGCCAAAGCCCGTCCGCGGCCGGGCAGGGACCCGGAATCCGGTTGTTCCTCCCATGACCCCATGCAATCCTGACGTAACGGCACTTGAAAGAAGCCGGAGACGAACGGGGGCAGGGGATGCGGAGAGTTCTGGCGGCGTTTCTCGCCGCGTGCGGCCTGACGGCGCCGGTGGGCGCGCAGGCCGATATCATTCTCGACAAGGTGGTGATCTTCAGCCGGCCAGGTCATGCCCGCGGGCCCCATTGATCTTCGCCATGTTCAACTCTGAGAAATTGCCCGGGTGGGCAGGAGGACATGCGGAGTGTCCACATGCGAAATCCTAGCATGGGCAGGGTTTGATGACTCGGATCTGAACAGGGTAAGCTTAACGGGCGGCCGCAGGCGGACCGGCGCTTCCCGCCAGCCTGCGGCCGCCCTCGTGTCACAGCCGCCCCAGCAGCATCAGGACGATGAGGACGAGCAGGATGACGCCGAGCACCCCGCTGGGTCCGTAGCCCCATCCGCGGCTGTAGGGCCAGGCCGGAGCGGCGCCGATGAGGAGCACGATGACGATGATGAGGAGAAGAGTACTGACTGCCATGTGAGTATCCGTTTCAGGGCACGGAAAGCGGCCGGACACCCGCAGAATGCCGCACTTGCGGGGCGA
The DNA here is from genome assembly GCF_020532555.1 of Microvirga lenta. GTDB lineage: Bacteria > Pseudomonadota > Alphaproteobacteria > Rhizobiales > Beijerinckiaceae > Microvirga > Microvirga lenta. The sequence goes on from NZ_JAJBBR010000001.1 coordinate 209,458, forward strand.
CGGATGCGGGCCCATTCCGTGACAAGGTTGCCTGCCCGGAGAAACTTGGCGGTAAGGATTAAGTTCCCGCGCGCGGCCCCGCGCCCGCGGGAACATCGCTCAGCGCCGAACGTTGTTCCTGCGGCGATTGGGTGCCGCCGTGAGTGCGACCCTGAGACAAGGTCGTTCCCCCGAATGGATCAGGATGACCCAATGGCGAGTAAGAGTCCCAAGAATATGCCCCACCTCGATCCCGATCCCGTCCCGGGCCTCGAAAAGTCCCCTGCGCTCACCCGCTCCGTCCAGGCCCAGCTCGGACAGCGGCTGCGTCAGTTCTATGAATCGCTCGCGCTCGGCGAGCAGCCGGTACCCGACCGCTTCATCGAGATCATCAATCGCTTGGATCAAGGGCAGCCGGAGAAGAAGCAGTCATGAGCATCGACGTCACCCTTCGGGATTCCATACTCAAGGCGACGCCGAACCTTCGCGCTTTCGCGATCTCCCTCACCAACAACGTCGATCGCGCAGACGACCTCGTGCAGGAGACGCTCATGCGCGCGATCTCCAACATCCACCGCTTCCAGCCCGGCACGAACATGCAGGCCTGGCTCTTCACCATCCTGCGCAACCTGTTCCATTCCGAATACCGCAAGCGCCGCCGCGAGGTGGAGGATGCGGACGGGAAATACGCCGCCACCCTCTCCGTTCAGCCGGATCAGATGCCGCATCTCGATTTCGAGGATCTGCAGAAGGCCTTGGCCCGGCTGCCGCACGACCAGCGCGAGGCGCTGCTTCTGGTGGGAGCGTCGGGCTTCTCCTACGAGCAGGCCGCGGAGATCTGCGGCTGCGCCGTGGGAACCATCAAGAGCCGGGTCAACCGTGCCCGGAACCGGCTCGCCGAGCTGATGCACTTCACCGACATGGAAGAGGACATCGGCCCCGACCGCGTCACCCTCTCCGTGGTGCAGGCGGTCGCCTGAGAAAGGCCGTGTCCTTTAGCGACGCCGGAACTGCTGACCGCCACGCTGCGGCGGACGGGGACCGGTCGGAGCGCCAGAATCCTTGTGGCGGAAGATGAGGCGTCCCTTCTCGAGATCGTACGGGGACATTTCCACCGTCACGCGGTCGCCGGCCAGGGTCTTGATGCGGTTCTTCTTCATCTTGCCGGCCGTGTAGGCAATGACCTCGTGCCCGTTGTCGAGTTGCACGCGATAGCGCGCGTCGGGCAGAATTTCGGTCACAAGTCCTTCGAACGTGATGAGCTCTTCCTTTGCCATGCAAAGCCTTTCGTCGTGTAATAAAAAAAGCCGCCCCTTGACCGGAACGGCGACATGCAAGAGGGCGCGACAGGCGCGCCCCCGAGCATTGAACCTTACGCGTTCTGCAGATTCACTGCAGAGGTGCGACCGGTGCGCTGGTCGGTCTGGAGCTCGTAGGAGAGCTTCTGACCCTCGCGCAGGCCACGCATGCCAGCCCGCTCGAGAGCGGTCGCATGGACGAACACGTCCTTGCCGCCGTTGTCCGGCTGGATGAAACCATAGCCCTTGGTTTCATTGTACCACTTCACGGTTCCCGTTTCCATGGGAATTCCTTTCACTGTCGTTTGCACGTGGGCGGCGTCCGCCCGTTAGTCGATATTGGTAGAGAGAAGCAACGTGCGCCCGGCAGTGCCAAAGCGAAGTAGCCCAGTCGTCCGGCCAAATGTCGATGCGTTTTAAGTAGGGGACGGAGGCTTAAAAGGCAAGGCATCGGCCTTACGCCTCATTGAGTACCTCAAGCATTCCTGATGCTTGAAATCACCGCCTGGAGGGCCTCTTCGCCCCCTTGCGTGAAGCGGATTTCCTCGCCGTCCGCCTCGATCAGACCGCGGTCGCGAAGCTCGGCGACCGCCGCGTCGCTCGCCTTGTGACCGACGCCGTCGCGCTGGACCACGCTCCTCACGGCCTGGCCGCTCGCCAGCTGGTGGTACGCCGCGAAAGCGAAGACGGCCAGCGCGGCCTCGCTCAAGCCCGAAATGCTCTGTGTCATGGATCCTCAACCGGATGCGAGCGGCCCGCGATCGTCGCCGCTCCGGTTCAATGCCTTGGCGCGGCAGGCGTTCAAGCGCGGCCGTCAAAAAAGCGCGCATGGCACCGGGCGGCGCGCAGCGTTCAGGAACCCCGGTCCTTGCGCCTCCGTTGGTCCAGGGCGGCATTCGAAGGCGATGGCCGCCTCCCCTACCAGAACATCGAGGAGCGATTTCATGGCCAACGATCGTTATCGTTATGAGCGGGACCGTTATCGCGACCGGGATACCGGCTGGCGCGACAGGAACGAGGAGCAGGCCTCCCGCGGCCGCTATGCCGGGTACGGCAGCGCCAGCGAGGACGACGGCTACATCGCCCGGCGCGGCTTCGGCAACGACAGGTCGGGCTACGGGGGCGGGCGGCGCGACGATGAACCGGGACGCGAACGGGATTTCGGCGATTCCGCCGGCTACGGAACGGGCGGCTCGGCCCTCGACTGGCGCGAGGTCATGGGCGAGGACACCAAGTCCGACCGTCGCTCCTACGACAGGGTTTTTGGACAGGATCGGGGCCGGGAGAATCCAGGTTACGGCTCCTCCTACCGCCGCGAAGGAGACCGTTCGGACACGGGCTATTTCGGCCGCGGCTCCCGTGATTACAACGAGGATCGCGGGTTCTTCGAACGGGCCGGCGACGAGGTCAGGTCCTGGTTCGGCGACGACGATGCCGACCGGCGCCGGGACACGGACATGCGCCGCGCCGAGTCCCATCGTGGACGCGGTCCGCGCGGCTACCAGCGCTCCGACGAACGCATCCGGGAGGACGTGAACGACCGCCTCACGGACGACCCGCACCTCGACGCGTCCGAGGTCGAGGTGTCCGTCTCCAACCGGGAAGTGACCCTGACGGGCACCGTCAACAGCCGGTTTGAGAAGCGCCATGCGGAGGACCTCGCCGAGAGCGTCTCCGGCGTCACGCACGTTCAGAACAACCTGCGCATCCAGCAGGCCGCCGATGCCGGCATCGCCGGCAGCATGCTGTCGGGGGAAGAGAGCCGCTCGACGCCTGCGACAGGCGGTTCCGGCACCGGTACCGCGCGCCGGCGCTCCACAAGTTCGTCGCGCACCTGATCCGCTCGGATGGGGGCGTCCCGGGACGGGATGCCCCCGCCCCCTCCCCTGGGATTCGAGGCTGTGGACCGAACGGAAAGCCCTTGCCTTTCCCTCGCCGTCTTGCAACCCCATATCTGGCGAGGAGGACAAGGACGACATGGCAGGTATTTCCGTCACGCTCGAGGGCGACAACATCCAGCTCGCGTTCCAGAAGGGCGACCAATCGACCGCTGTGGTCATGGACCCGCAGGCGGCGCGCTCGCTCGTGAAGGCGCTGAGCCAGCTTCTCACGGCGATCGGCGAAGGCACCGAGGAAGGCGGCGAGACCACCGAGGAAATGGTCGATGTGACCTCGCCGACCATCGATGTCGGCATGGACGAGCACGGAATGGCCGTGGTCGCGCTTCAGGCCGGATTGCTGCCGCCCTTCATGCTCCGCCTGAAGGACGACGAGGCACGGCACATCGCCACGAGCCTCCTGGAAATCCTCAACAGCCCCCGGGACGTGCGCCTTTCCCTCGGCGGGCACTGAACGGGCGGGTGAAGGCGGGAAGCCTCGCGATTGCGCCAAGAGCCGAGGAACTTCGTAACCGTCATCCGGTTGTCGAACGCAGGCATCACGGACCTTGCTTTGGACAATGTTGATGACGGTTCACCATCCAGACTTCCCTTCGACGGATCAGCAGGGCATTCCGGCTTTCGATGCCAAGGCTGAACCAACGCTGACCTATCCGGAATCCGAGGCCTTCTATGCGGAGGCGCTGCGGGAGCTGAACCAGCTCGGTCTGCCGTTCCTGCTGGCCGGCACCTATGCCCTGTCCGCCTATACGGGGATCACCCGCCCCACCAAGGACCTGGACATCTTCTGCAAGGCCGGGGACTACACCCGCATCCTCTCGCACTTCAAGAATCTGGGGCACGCGGTCGAGATCGAGGACGAGCGCTGGCTCGGCAAGGTCTACAAGGGCAAGTACTTCTTCGACGTCATCTTCGCCTCCTCGAACGGCACGATGCCGATCGGCGACCACTGGTTCGAGCACGCCCGCCAGATCGAGGTGTTCGGCACGCCGGTGAAGATCGTGGGGCCGACGGAGCTCGTCTGGTCGAAATGCTTCATCCAGCTGCGCCACCGCTACGACGGCGCCGACGTGGCGCACACGATCCTCAAGGCCCACGACCAGATCGACTGGCAGCGGCTGCTCGCCTATATGGAGGTTCATTGGGAGGTGCTGCTGATGCACCTGCTGAACTTCCGCTGGATCTATCCCACGGAGCGGGACAACATCCCCCGCTGGGTGATGGACGAATTGCTGGACCGGCTCTCGAAGCAGCTCAACCTGCCCCCGCCGCAGATGAAGGTCTGCCGGGGACGCATGTTCTCCCGCGTGGACTACGAAATCGACGTGAAGCAGTGGGGCTTCGCCGATGTGGGCGGCGAAGGGGAATGGCGCAACGACTGACGCCTGCCGGATTTCGGGCAGGACGCGCCGGCAGCCCTGCCGCCGACGCGATTCCCGATCAGTACCGGGTGCCCGGATTGGTGGGATTGCCCGGAAGATAGTCGGGCTCCGAGCCCGGACCCTTCGGATCGGTGATGCCGGGATCGTTGACGGGGTAAGGCGTACGCGGCCCCGTCGGCCCTTGATCCGGGGTCTCGTCCGGAAGCGGAGCGGGCGGCACCTCGCTGGGCACGTTGCCGCCTGGGATCGGCTCGTTCGTCGGGTTGCCGGGGTTGACCATGCTCTACTCCTCGTTCCGTTGAACCGTTTTCAGGTCAACAGGTCGGGGATGGCCGGGTTCCGCTCATCGCCCCCGGAACTCCCGGATCGCTCGCCCGTTCCCAAGGCATTCCCGAGAAAATGGAGAGCGCTATGCCTGACATCAAACAGGCCAGGATCCTGATCATGGCGACAGACGGCTTCGAGCAGTCGGAACTGATGGTTCCGCAGGAGAAGCTCGCCGATGCCGGAGCAACCGTCGAGGTCGCGGCTCCGAAGTCCCGCATGAAATCCGGCAAGATCTACGGCTGGGACGAGAGCGACTGGGGCAAGACGGTCTCGGTCGACAAGGACATCGAGGACGTGAACCCGGCCGAGTACGACGCGCTCGTGCTGCCCGGCGGCCAGATCAATCCGGACAAGCTCCGCGTGGAGCAGAAGGCCATCGAGATCATCCGCGCCTTCTACTCGTCCGGCAAGACGGTGGCGGCCATCTGTCACGCGCCCTGGCTGCTCATCGAAGCGGGCATCATCAAGGGCAGGAAGTGCACCTCCTACCACTCGATCAAGACCGATGTGATCAATGCCGGCGGCGACTGGCGCGACGAGACGGTGGTGACGGATCACGGCCTCATCACCAGCCGCAATCCCGGCGACCTCGACGCCTTCGTGTCCAAGATCATCGAGGAGATCCGCGAGGGCTCGCATTCCGGACGCCGCATGGCGGCCGAGTAGGCCCGCTAGGCGCGAACGACAAAAAAAAGCGGCCGGTCGAACCGCCCGCTTCTTCATTTCTCGATGTGCCCCGGCATCAGCTCTGCTGAATGGCGGAGAGCTTCCACGAACCGCCCTGATCCCTGCGGAAGGTCCAGAGCTCCGTGACCTCCACCGGGTTCACAGGATCGCCTCCGACCACGCGGCCCGTCGCCTTCTCGGTCACCGCGTCGATCAGCGAGTAGCGCATGGCGACCGTGGCATAATCCGTGCCGCCCTCGCGCCAGGCCTCGGCCAGATCGCCCTGGAGCAGGCGCACGTCCGAGACCGAGTTCTTCAGCCCCTGCGATGCGTTGTCGTTGAGCTCTTCCTGGATATATCCGGCCATCTCGGGCGTCGTGATCGACCAGAGATTGGCCACGTCGCCCCGGGAATAGGATTCCTGGACCTCGATCAGCGCCCGCTCGAAGGCCTCGTAATCGCGCTCGCCGATTCCAATCTCGTCGCGCACGCCCGGGCGAGGCCGCGGAGCCTGCCGTCCGAGCCCGCCGAGGGCGCTGCCCATGCCGCCAATGCCCCCCATGCCGCCGATCCCGCCAGCCAGGGGTCCGCGGGGCGCGTCGCCAGGCGCCGAAGAGCGGGCGTAGCCCTGACCCGGTCCGCCATAGGCCGGCTGCTGCTGCCGCCTGCGGAACCAGTTCATGGCGAAGCGGACCAGCAGCACCACCAGGCCGATCTGGAGCAGAAGTCCCAGCATCGAGGCGAGCCCGCCGAGGCCGCCGAAGAAGCCGTTGCCCATCAACAGGCCGAAGAGACCTGCGCCGAAGAGACCGGCCATCAGGCCCGTGCCGAAACCGAAGCGGCGCGGCTGCGCGGCCGTAGGCGCCGGCATGCCCGGACGGTTGACCGTCTGGCCCTGGTTCGGAACCTGCGAGCGCTGGATCGGCGCAGCCGTTCCCGGCGCCGTATTCGTGCTCGGAGGCGCGCTCCAGGTGCGGGCGCCGCGCGATCCGAAACCGCCCCCACGGCCGACGCGAGCCTCAGCCGCACTCCCGGCAAAGACCAGAGCGGCCGCCAGGGCGATCATGACGCGGCTTCGGCGAGAAGCAATTTTCATCATCTGTGTTTCTTTCCATCCCTAGGAGCCGAACGCTCCTTTCCCGATATGTGGGAAGAGCGCCCTCTTTTCGTAAGACCCTTCCGGCCGCCGCCGGTCCGATTTCGGCAGGATGCCGGGAGAATCTCGGATTGTTCGATTCCTGTTCTCCTATAGGAACATTGGGGCCCGAAGCCCTGTCCCAAAAGAAGAAGATTGTCCCGACGCCCTTCGGCCATCCCCGTTATCCACAGCTGAGCGACTCGACAGGCGGCAATGCGAATGTTCTCTTTTTGTTCGAAAGAACAGGAGGCGGGCAGGATGCGCAGACCAACGGGCCTGGAGCGGCTTTACGTGGATTTCGACTCCTTCTTCGCCAGTGCGGAACAACACCTCCAGCCCCGCCTTCGCGGCAGGCCGGTCGGGGTCATCCCGGTCGAGTCGGAGCATACGGGCCTCATCGCCGTCAGCCGGGAAGCGAAGGCCCTCGGCCTCAAGCGCGGCACCTTCGTGCGCGACGCGAAGCGGCAATGCCCCGGCCTGGTGCTCGTGACGGCGCGGCATGAACGCTACGTGGACCTTCACAAGAAGATCGTCGAGACCGTCGAGCGGCTGATTCCCGTCAAGGCGGTCTGTTCCATCGACGAGGTGGTCTGTGAGCTCTCCCCCTCCGAGCAGCCTCATGCGGTGGCCCTGGCGAGGCGGGTGAAAGCCGCCATCGCCCGCGAGATCGGCCCCTCCCTCACCTGCTCGGTCGGTCTGGGGCCCAACGAACTCCTCGCCAAGATCGCGGCGGAGATGGAGAAGCCCGACGGGCTCGTGGCCCTTCATCCGGACGACCTGCCTGGAAGGCTCCTCTCGCTTCCGCTGAAGGACATTCCCGGCGTCGCGAAGGGCAACGCGGCCCGGCTTGCACGGGCCGGGGTGGGCGACATGGAGGCCCTGTGGCGGCTCCAGCCGAAGGAGATGCGCCGCCTCTGGGGCAGCGTCGAGGGGGAAAGGCTCTGGATGGGGCTGCACGGCTATGCGGTGGAGCGGCCCGAGACCCAGCGGCGCATGTTCGGCCACGGGCGCGTCCTCCCGGCCGACTGGCGGCACCTGGGCGGCGCCTATGCCTGCGCCAGGGTCCTGCTCGTGAAGGCGGCGAGCCGCATGCGCCGCTCGGACTTCGCCGCCCGAGCCCTCGCCCTGTGGCTGACCGACCGGAGCAGCGCCGGCTGGTATGCGGAGGAGCGTTTCCAGCCGACCTGGGACGATCCCTCCCTGCTGGCGCGTCTGGCCAAGCTGTTCGATCTCGCGGAGCGGGAATTGCCGCCGCGGAGCCTGAGCCGCAGCATCCACGTCACCCTGCACGACCTCGTGCCTCTGAACGAGATCGGAAACGACCTCTTCGCCTTCACGCCGGAAGCGCAGCTCAAGCGACGGCTCGAATACCTGTCCCTGCTGGCCGACCGGCTCAACGCCCATTACCGGGGCACCCTGCTGCACTGGGGCCCCTGGACCACCCTTCCGGGCGGCTATGCGGGGGCGAAAATCGCCTTCAACAGGATTCCCGACGCGGAGGATTTCTGATCCCCCGCGCCGGGCGAACGAGAGTCAGGCCGCCTTGGCGGTCTTGGGCTGGACCTCGGCCATGTAGTCCTCCATCAGCGTCTTGGTCATGTTGCCGGGCTGATAGGTGTGGGGGCCGATCTCGGAAACGGGTGTCACCTCGGCGGCGGTTCCCGTGATGAAGCACTCGTTGAAGCTCGGCAGCTCGTCCGGCATGATCCGCCGCTCCGCCACCTCGAAACCGCGGCGCTTGGCCAGGTCGATCACCGTGCGGCGGGTGATGCCGTCGAGGAAGCAGTCGGCGAGCGGCGTGTGGATGATGCCGTCGCGGATGAAGAACACGTTGGCGCCGGTGCACTCGGCCACGCGGCCTTCCCAGTCGAGCATCAGCGCATCCGCATAGCCCCTGCGCTCCGCGCGGTGCTTGGAGATGGTGCAGATCATGTAGAGGCCCGCCGCCTTGGCCGCCGAGGGCGCGGTCGCCGGATCCGGGCGGCGGTACTCCGCCATGTCGATGCGGATGCCCTTCATCTTCTGGGCCGGATCGAAGTAGCTCGGCCATTCCCAGCTGGCGATGGCGAGGTGGATCTTGTTGGCTTGGGCCGCGACGCCCATCATCTCGGAGCCGCGCCACGCCACGGGACGAAGATAGGCATCCTTCTGGCCGTTCTTTTCCAGGACAAGGCGCTTGGCGGCATCGATTTCCGCGACCGAATACGGAATCTCGAAATCGAGGATTTCCGCCGACTTCTTCAGGCGCTCCGAATGCTCGGTCGACTTGAAGATCTCGCCTCCATAGGCCCGCTCGCCCTCGAAGACGCTGGACGCGTAGTGGAGTCCGTGGGAGAGAACATGGAGCTTCGCCTCGCTCCAGGGTACGATCTGCCCGTCGTACCAGATCCAACCGTCACGTTGATCGAAAGGGGTCGCGGACATCGTTTTCTCCTTAAAGTCCGACCTTGTGGCTCACCGGGGTCGTGAAATTTCCGATGCGCTTCCGCGAGATTTGAGTTTCATTCATTTCACAGAAGCGCCTTGACGAGTAACAATCGTCCTGAGATATGTCAACAAGGCTGACTTAAAGTGGATAAGGACGGTGCCTGACGCGATCCCAGCTTTTCGACCCCAGCAGCTCGGCAAGGACATCCTGGCCGAGTCGCCGGCTTACGACCTCATCGAGCTGTTCTTCTTCGCCTATCGGGACTTCGTCAGCGATCCCGACAGGATCCTGGACGAATATGGCTTCGGTCGGGCGCATCACCGCGTCCTGCACTTCGTCGACCGCAATCCCGGACTGACGATCGCGGAGCTGCTCGACATCCTGCGCATCACCAAGCAGAGCCTCAACCGGGTTCTCAAGGAGCTGATCGAGAAGGACTTCATCGAGAGCCGCACGGGCACCTCCGACCGCCGCCAGCGCCTTCTTTACGCTACGGAACAAGGTCACGATTTGGCCGTGAAGCTCGCGAAGCTTCAGACGCGCCGGATCATGCGGGCCCTGGCCGATCTGGATTCGGATACGAAGGAGCACGTGAGCCGGTATCTTCTGAGCCTCATCAACCCCGACGACCGGGCTCACGTGGACCGCCTCGTATTCGGAGCGAAGAAAAGCTGATAAGGCGGGGAGGTCCGATAGAAGCGCGAAGCCGATGGAACCGACACGCATCGACATTCCCGACCACGCCCCGCACGTCCTCGTGGTGGACGACGACCGCCGCCTGCGCGAGCTTCTGGCCCGCTTCCTGACCGGTTCCGGCTACCGGGTGACGACGGCTGCGAGCGCCGCCGAGGCGCGGGCCAAATCGGAAAATCTCCTCTTCGACGCCCTCGTGCTCGATGTGATGATGCCCGGCGAGAGCGGCTTCGACTATGCCCGCAGCATCCGGCAGACATCGCAGGTCCCGATCCTGATGCTGACCGCCCGCGCCGACACGTCCGACCGCGTGACGGGGCTCGAAATCGGCGCGGACGACTACCTGCCCAAGCCCTTCGAGCCGCGCGAGCTGCTGCTTCGCCTGGGCAACATTCTCAAGCGCGCCGTGCCGACGGCCGGGAACGGCAACGGCGAGGCGCCCGAGACCATCTATTTCGGCCCCTTCTCCTTCCGTTTCGACCGCGGAGAGCTGCGGCGCGAGGACGACGTCATCCGGATCACCGAGCGCGAGCGGGAGATCCTGACCATCCTGGGCACGCGGGCCGGCGACCACGTGCCCCGCGAGGAGCTTGCCGGCAGCGGCGCCGCCGCTAACGAGCGCACCGTCGACGTCCAGATCAACCGGCTGCGCCGCAAGATCGAGACCGATCCGGCCAATCCCCTCTTCCTGCAGACCGTGCGCGGCGTCGGCTATCGCCTCGTCGTCGATCGATGAAGTTCAGCGCGGCCCTGAAGCACTCGCCTCTCGACTGGGCGGGACGCTGGCTCGGCAGATACCTGCCGAAGGGCCTCTATGCCCGCTCGCTCATCATCATCATCGCGCCGGTCGTGCTGCTGCAGTCCATCGTGGCCTACACCTTCATGGAGCGGCACTGGCAGCTTGTGACGCGGCGCCTGTCCTCGGCCGTCACCGCCGACATCGCCGCGCTGATCGACATCTACGAGAGCTACCCGCAGGACCGGGATGCGACGACCCTGTCGCGCATCGCCGCGGAGCGCCTGCAGCTCGACGTGGACATTCTCCACGACACGGACCTGCCGCTGCCCGGGCCGAAACCCTTCTTCTCCATTCTCGACGAGACGCTCTCCGAGGAGTTGCGCCGCCAAGTCGACCGCCCTTACTGGATCGATACGGTCGGGCGGTCGAGCTACGTGGAGATCCGCATCAAGCTCGACCAGAACAACGTGATGAGGATTCTGGCGCGGCGCAGCCAGGCCTATGCCTCGAACTCCCACATCTTCCTGGTCTGGATGGGCGGGTCGTCCTTCGTCCTGCTCGGCATCGCGATCCTGTTCCTGCGCAACCAGATCAGGCCGATCCTGCGCCTCTCCGAGGCCGCCGAGGCGCTGGGCAAGGGGCGCGAGATCGAGTTCCGCCCACGCGGCGCGCGCGAGGTGCGTCAGGCGGGCCATGCCTTCCTGGAAATGAAGCGGCGCATCGAGCGCAGCATGGAGCAGCGCACGACCATGCTGAACGGCGTGAGTCACGACCTGCGCACCATCCTCACCCGCTTCAAGCTTTCGCTGGTGTTCCTCGACCAGACGCCCGAGGTCGAAGACCTCAAGCGGGACGTGGACGAGATGAGCCGGATGCTCGAAGGCTATCTTGCCTTCGCCCGCGGCGATGCCGGCGAGCAGGCGGTCGAGACCGACCTGCGCGTGCTGCTGCAGGAGCTCCAGTCCGACGCCGAGCGGCAGGGGCACGGGATCTCCCTCGACATCGTCGGCGATCCGATCATCACGGTCCGTCCCGATGCGTTCCGACGCCTCCTCTTCAACCTCGTGGCCAATGCGGCGCGGCACGGGGACAAGGTGGAGATTTCGGCCAATCACGAGACCCGCTGGCTCGTGCTGCACGTGGACGACGACGGGCCCGGCATTCCGGCCGAGATGCGCGAGGAGGTGTTCAAGCCCTTCGTGCGCCTGGACGAAGCCCGCAACCAGGACGAAGGCGGCTCGGGCCTGGGCCTTGCCATCGCCCGCGACATCGCCCGCTCCCATGGGGGCGACATCAGCCTCAGCGACAGCCCCCTCGGCGGATTGCGGGCAACCGTGCGGCTGCCCGCCTGATCAATAGAGGCGCCCGCCCAGCGGCACGTCGCGGTCGGGGCGGACGAGCATGACCTCGCCCTTCTCGTCCGGCACGCCGAGGGTGAGGACTTCGGACATGAAGGGGCCGATCTGGCGGGGCGGGAAATTCACCACGGCCAGAACCTGCTGCCCCACGAGCTCCTCGAGCTTGTGATTGACCGTGATCTGGGCCGACGAGCGCTTGATGCCGATATCGGGCCCGAAATCGATGGTGAGCTTGAAGGCCGGCTTCCTCGCCTGCGGAAAGGCCTCGGCGGCCACGATCCTGCCGACGCGGATATCCACCTTCAGGAAATCGCCGAACGCGATCTGGCCCGATACCGAATTCGCTTGATCCATCATGCCCCCTCCTCCCGCAGCTCAGATGGCGGCTGCGGGGTTGTCCACATCCCCGTCCTCGGGACGCCTGCGCTCGCGCCGGGACGATCTGCGCCCTTCCAGCAGCGCGCGGCCGATGGCCCGCAGCGGCGCCGTGAGACGGCGGACATCCTCGGCCTGCTCCAGCACGCGCTCGCCCCGGCGCAGCTCCCTGTCGAGGCGCGCCATGGTCCGTGCGAGGGTCGGATCGTCGTCGTCCAGCCACGTGCGCATGGTGTTGGCATAGACGAGCACGGCGCCCTGCAGCTTCAGGGCTCCGAGCGGACCTTCCGTCGAGATGCCCGCCGCCGCCAGCATGAAGCGCTGGGAGTTGAGGGAAACCTGGTTGAGCGCAGCCAGGGAGGCCGGATCGTAGCGCAGGTCGCGGGAGATCCGGCGCAGCGCCTCCTTGTAGGGCGCCAGCGCATCGAAGCGGCGCATCATCACGTCGAAGATCCGCTCCCGCGCCGGCTCGCCGGCGAGATCGTCCGTCGTTCCCTCTAAGACCTGCTTGTCGATCTGGCGGGAGAGCGCTCCCAGCACCGCGCCCTTGGACGGGAACAGATCACGGAATTCCGCCAGGGAGACATCGGCCGCCTGCGCGATGTCGTTGAGCTCGATGTCGTTCCAGGACCGCTTCGCGGCGAGATCCATGAGGGCGTCGATGATCGCCTGTCGCTTGTTGGTTGAAGCTTCCGCCGGCATGGCATCCTCCTGAAAACGGGTCTGGGGAGTATCTAGGCGCTCGTCGCGCCGTTGACATCCACCGTCAGCCGGACAGCTCCTCCGCACGCCGCTTTGCCGCAGCCACGGCCTCGCGCATGAGCGCCTTGAGGCCGCCCGGATCGGCCATGAGAACCTCCAGGGCCGCCGCCGTGGTGCCGCCGGGCGACGTCACGTTCTGGCGCAGGGTCGCAGGCGGCAGATCGCTTTGGAACAGCAATTCGCCCGCGCCCGTCACGGTGGCCCGCGCAAGGCGCTGCGCGAGTTCGGGCGGCAGGCCGGCCGCGGCGCCCGCTTCGGCAAGGCACTCGACGAGGTGGAAGACGTAGGCCGGTCCGGAGCCCGAAACCGCCGTCACCGCGTCGATCAGATCCTCGGTGTCCAGCCACTCGACGATGCCGTTGCTCCGCAGCAGCGCATCGGCCATCAGGCGTTGCGCCTCGGTCACGTCGGAGCTCGCGGCAGCGCCGGTCGCGCCGCGCCCGATGCTGGCCGGCAGGTTCGGCATGGCGCGCACGACCGCCCTTGCCGCCGGCATGCGGCTGCGCAGATCGCCCATGGTCTTCCCGGCGAGAATCGACACGATGAGGGTGTGAGATCCCACAAGGCCGTTCAGGCCAGGCGCGGCCTCGTCCAGCATCTGCGGCTTGATCGCGAGCACCAGCACATCGGGCGCCGAAGGCGGATTCGCGGGATTGAGCGCAAGGCCCCTGTCGGCGCACAGGCGCGTCATCTCCTCGGAAGGTCGCGGATCGATGACGGTGACGCCGGCGGGCTTCATGCCGACGGAAAGCCATCCCTCCAGCATGGAGCCGCCCATTTTTCCCGCACCGACGAGAACGAGGGACGAGGGCAGATGGTGAGCATCGATGGGCATGGAGAACCTGGCGGGGATGATGGCGGAGGCCGCACTCTATCCACCTCCGCCCGGCCCTGTCGAGGCTCGGATCAGGCCTCGCCTTCGGTTTCGAACAGCACGCTGTCGAGGGCCTCGCGGGCCGACTTGCCGGCCCAGATCACGAATTGGAAGGCCTGGAAGTAGCGCTCGCACGCCTCCACCGCAACCCGCAGCATGGTCTCGCATTGGCCATGGGTCGGATCGGCGCCGCCTGCCAGAAGCAGGGCATGGCGGAACATCACCACGTTCTCGGAGCTCCAGAGATCGAAATGCCCGACCCAGAGCTGCTCGTTGATGCGGGAGATGAGCTGAAGAACCTCCTGCCGGCGCCGCTCCGGAACCTTCAGGTCGAAGGCGCAGGCGACATGGAGCGCCTCCACGTCCTCAATCCAGGTGAAAGCGACGTGATAATCGGCCCATTGCCCCGACACGGAGACGGACATCTCGTCCGTCGCCGCCCGATCGAAGATCCACTGACGCAGGGACGCGAGCCGCTCGACCACGTCGAGCGGGTGTTCCATGCGATCAATTTCGAAGTGAAGTTGCGACATATCGATCCAAAGGGCTTGGACACTGAATACTGAAACATATTCAGGCAATAGCATTACGTAGATTCAGGGATAAGTCAGATTCTATCCTGCCGAATACGTTCGGTATTCAGCAGCCTCGTCCGCCCCAACCACGAATCAGCTCATGAATCGACAGTCTTAGATTTTGGCCCGGGCCACAATGCGTCGGTATGACCTGTCCACAACAGGCGGTTTCACCTGAAGGAGTAATGCAATCGAGTTGCGTCAGGCCGTGGTCGGAGGCGTGGCGCCCGACTGGTCCAGCTTCGCCTCGAGGGCCTTGATGCGGGCCTCCAGACGCTCGTTCTCCTCGCGGGCGGCGGCGACCATGTCGCGCAGGACGTCCACCTCTTCGCGGGTGGCCACGTCCATGTCCTTGATGAAGCGCTCCATCTGCCCCTTCACGATGGTCTCGACCTCCCGCCGGACCCCCTGGGCGGCGCCGGCCGCATCGGTGGCGAAGCGGGCGAGTTCGTCGAAAATCCGGTTGGAAGACTGGGTCATGATGGGGTCCGCGATCATTCAGGGCAGGCCGGGGCCTCGGTGGTTCACACATGGGCGCATTCGCGCGAAACTGCAACAGGGTTGACGATCCGGGTTCTGCGGGTCCAATGGCAGCGTGTTCGATCAAGGCGTGCCGATGGCCCTTTCTGCCCTTTCCTTCCCCATCATCGATCCCGTCGCCATCAGCATCGGTCCCATTGCGATCCGCTGGTATGCGCTGGCCTATGTGGCGGGCCTCCTGGGCGGCTGGTTCTACGCCAAGCGGCTGGCGGCCCGCAGCGCGTACTGGGGTCCCCTGCGCCAGCCCCAGCCCGTGGACATCGACGATCTGATCGTCTGGGTCGCCCTCGGCGTCGTGCTCGGCGGGCGTATCGGCTACGTGCTGTTCTACAATCTGGGCAACTATCTGGCCCATCCGCTCGAGATCCTCGCCGTCTGGCGCGGGGGCATGTCGTTCCATGGCGGGTTCGCGGGCGCGGTCCTGGCGATCGTTCTGTTCTCCCGCGCCCGCAGCCTGAATCCCCTGGCGATGCTCGATCTCGCCGCCATCGTGACCCCCATCGGCCTGTTCTTCGGGCGCATCGCCAACTTCATCAACGGCGAGCTGTGGGGCCGCCCGGCGCCTGATTTTCCCTATGCGGTGGTCTTTCCCCATGCGGGCCCGGTGCCGCGCCACCCGAGCCAGCTCTACGAGGCGTTCGGTGAAGGATTGGTGCTCTTCCTCGTCATGATGTGGGCCGTGCGCCGCTTCGGCTTCCGCCGCCCCGGGCTCCTCGGGGGCATCTTCGTGCTCGGCTACGCGGTCGCCCGCATCGTCTGCGAGTTCTTCCGCGAGCCGGACGAGCAGCTCGGATTCCTGTTCGGATCCTCCGTGCAGGCGCTCGGCGGCGGCATCACCATGGGCATGCTGCTCTCGGTTCCCATGGCGCTCGTCGGTGCAGCCTTCATCTGGTTCGCGGCGCGCGGGTACACGCGCCCCACCGCCACGCCGGAGCCGGCGTGAAGCCGCTGGCGGACCGTCTGCGCGAGCTGATCGCCCTCGAAGGGCCGATCACGGTCGAGCGCTACATGGACCTCTGCATCCGGCACTACTATGCCGGTCGCGATCCGCTCGGCGCGGCGGGCGACTTCACGACGGCCCCCGAGATCAGCCAGATGTTCGGGGAGCTGATCGGCCTGTGGATGCTGGAGGTCTGGCACGGCATGGGCCGCCCGGTCTCCTGCCGCCTGGTCGAGCTCGGCCCCGGGCGCGGCACCCTCATGGGCGACCTGCTGCGCGCATCGCGGCTCCTGCCCGACTTCCGCTCCGCGGTCTCCGTCCATCTCGTCGAGACGAGCCCTGCCCTGCGGGAGCGCCAGCATGCAGCCCTGCAGACATCGGGCTTCCGGATCGAGTGGCATGACCGTTTCGAGGAGGTGCCTCCCGGCCCCGTCCTTCTCGTCGCCAACGAGTTCTTCGATGCCCTTCCCGTGCGCCAGTTCATGGCCACCGAACGCGGCTGGTGCGAGCGCCTCGTCGGCCTGGAGGAGGATCGGCTGATCTTCGGCCTTCGCGCCGAGCCCGAAAAGGAGCTGGGGCGCCCCTTGCGCCTCGGCGACGTGCTCGAATGGCCGGCGGCCTCGATGGAGGTCGCGAAGGCGCTCTCTCGCCGCCTGGCCCAGGACGGAGGCGCGGCCCTGATCGTCGATTACGGCTACGAGGGCCCCGCCTTCGGCGACACGCTGCAGGCGGTGAAGGATCACGCCTATGCCGACCCTCTCGCAGAGCCCGGCGAGGCCGACCTGACGACCCATGTGGATTTTCAGCGCATCGCCCAGGGCGCATCGGACGAGAAGGTGCGGATCCACGGTCCGGTCACGCAGGCCGACTTCCTGCTGGCCCTCGGCATCGAGGCGCGGGCGGCGGGGCTGAGGCAGAAGGCGACGCCCGCGCAGGCGGCCGACATCGACCGCGCCCTTGCGCGCCTGACGGAGCGCGGCCCCAAAGGCATGGGGGAGCTCTTTAAAGTTTTGGCGCTAGCCCATAATGACCTTGAAGCCCTGCCCGGGCTGCCCGCCCGCTCCCCCCTCTCGGCATGAACCGGAAGCCATGTTCATCGAAGCTCCTGAACTCGCTGCTTATCCCAATCTTCATCATGCCTTCTTCACCCGCCGCGGCGGCGTGTCGGAGGGCATCTATGCATCGCTGAACGGTGGTCTGGGCTCGTCCGACGATCCGGCAAGGGTGGCGGAGAACCGCCGCCGCATGACGGGCGAACTGGGTCTCGCCCCCGAGGCGCTGATCAGCGTCTATCAGGTGCATTCGGCCGATGCGGTGATCGTCGAGGGCCCCTGGACCGGCGAGCGGCCGCGGGCCGACGGCATGGCGACCTCGATCCCCGGACTGGCTCTCGGCATTACCACGGCCGATTGCGGCCCGGTGCTGTTCGCCGATCCGCATGTGGGCGTCATCGGCGCGGCCCATGCGGGCTGGCGCGGCGCCTCCTCGGGCGTGCTGGAATCCACCATCGAGGCGATGGAGCGGCTCGGCGCCCGGCGCGAGAAGATCGTCGCCGTGCTCGGCCCCACCATCAGCCAGGCGGCCTACGAGGTCGGCCCGGAATTCGTCTCCACGCTCACCGGCCTCGACGCGGAGAACGAACGCTTCTTCGTGCCGAGCGAGCGGGAGAACCATGCCATGTTCGATCTTCCCGGCTATATCGGCATGCGCCTCGAACTCGCGGGGATCGGCGAGTTCGCCAATCTCGGCCTGTGCACCTATTCCGACGAGGAGCGCTTCTTCAGCTATCGCCGCACGACCCATCGCGGCGAGCCCGATTACGGGCGGCTGATCTCGGCCATCGCCTTCACTCCCTGATGCCGGCCACGTCCGGCGTCTCCCAGGCCAGGTGCTGTCCGCCGTCGACGGCGATCATCTGGCCGGTCACGCTGCGGGCGCGCGCCAGGTAGAGAACCGCGTCGGCGATCTCGTCCGGCGCGCTTCCGCGCCCGAGGAGCACCGCCCGGCTCTGCTTCGCGAAGTCCTCATCCTCCTGCCGCTCGTTCGCCAGCGTCGGCCCCGGGCCGACGGCATTGACGCGGATCCGCGGCGCCAGCGCCTGCGCCATCGTCTGCGTTGCCGTGAAGAGGGCGGCCTTGGTCAGGGTGTAAGAGAAGAATTGCGGCGTCGGCTTCCAGACGCGCTGGTCCACGATATTGACGATGCAGCCGTCCCGGTCGGCGGGCAGCTGGCGGGCGAAGTCCTGCGCCAGGAAGGCCGGGGCTCGCAGGTTCACGGCGAAGTGCCGGTCCCATCGGGCATGGGTGAGGCTTCCGACCTCGTCGGGCTCGAACTCGGAGGCGTTGTTGACGAGGAGGGTCAGGGGTCCCAGCGCCCGCGCGGCATCGTCCACCAGCCGGCCGACGGCCACGGAATCCGCCAGATCCGCCCGCACGACGGCGGCCGAGCCGCCATCGGACCGGATCCGCGCGGCGAGATCCTCGGCCTCCCGGGCCGAGCGGTTGCAATGGATGGCGACGGCGTAGCCCTCCCGGGCGAGCCGCTCGACGATGCGATGGCCGATCCTCCGTGCCGCTCCGGTCACGAGCGCAGTCTGCATCATGGCTTTCCTTAAGGGCCGGTTAGGGTGTGTGTCGAAAGCACAACGGGTGCCCCGAAAAGAACATTTTCGATTTTGGCCGTCGAACAAAAAATCGAGCTGGGCGTTTGGAGTCGCAAGCGATGCCAAAGGGGAATAGCACGCAATCAACCGCCACAATGCTGCCATAGTGCCTTCGCGCGCTGTGGTTGTCATGTCACAGCCCTCATGCGGCTCTCGCTCTATAACAGACGTGTTGTCTGACTCGGCCCCGGGTTCTCCAGGGTCGTGTAGGCCAGGACATCGATAGGAATGTAATTATGAAGAAACTTCTTCTCGCCAGTGTTGCCCTTTTCGGCTTTGCCGGCGTTGCCTCGGCTGCGGATCTGCCCGTCCGGACGGCTCCTCCGGCTCCGATCGTTGCAGCTGTTCCGATCTTCACCTGGACCGGCTTCTACGTGGGCGTGAACGCCGGCTATGGCTGGCAGGATAACAACCAGAACTCCGTCTTCGTGCCTGCCGGCACCTTCGCGGCGCCCTTCGCCGGCGCCAGCGGCGTCGTCGCGTTCGGCGACGAGAGCGGCGACGGCTTCGTCGGCGGCGGCCAGATCGGCTACAACTATCAGTTCGGCTCCTTCGTGGCCGGTGTCGAGGCCGACCTGCAGTGGGCCGATCTCGGTGCTGACCGTGGCCTGGCCACCTTCCCGGGCACCTTCCCGCCGAGCTTCGTCGCGGCCGGCACGGCTGGCGGCATCGACTGGTTCGGCACGGTCCGCGCCCGTCTCGGTGTGGCCTTCGACCGCGCTCTCATCTACGCCACCGGCGGTTTCGCTTACGGCGGCGGCGACACCAACGATGAGTTCAACGGCATCTTCTTCAACAACAACGGCAACAACGACGTGCGTACCGGCTGGGTGCTCGGCGCGGGCATGGAATATGCCTTCACCAACAACCTGACGGCAGGCATCGAAGGTCTGTGGGTCAACCTGAACGGCGACAACAACGGCACCTTCGTCGGCAGCTACGTTCCGGCCGCGGGCGCCGACCGCACGGCGGTGTTCGTGCCGGGCGCCGACAACGACGACGACGCCGACTTCTTCGTGGCGCGCGCCAAGCTGAACTTCAAGTTCGGCACCTACTAAGACCTGCCGTTTCGGCAAACGGAAAGGCCCGGGGAAACCCGGGCCTTTTTGTTGTGCCTTACGCCGGCATCTTCGTCTTACTGAAGGCCGGAACGCGCGCCTCGAAATCCGCCAGCCAGGCGACCAGCCTGGGATAGGTCTGCCGCCAGCTTCCGCCCATGCGCAGGTCGAGATAGCCGAGGGCGCAGGCCAGGGCGATATGGCCGATATGAAGGTTCGCGGAGGGGGTCGAGAAGTGTTCCTCCGCATAGTCGAGGCCGCGCTGGACCTTGCCGATCTGATGCTCGACCCATTTCGGCTCGCGCTTGTCGTCGGACCGCCAGCGGCCCTCATAGACCTGCAGCAGCGCCGCATCCATGATTCCGTCGGCGAGAGCCTGCTGGCGCAGGGCGACGAACCTCTCCCAACCGGTCGGCAGGATCCGCCCGCCGCCGGCAAGATGGTCGATATATTCCACGATCACGCGCGAGTCGTAGAGGGTCTCCCCGTTCTCCAGGACGAGCGTCGGGATTTTTCCCAGGGGGTTCTGCTGGCGCAGCGTGTCGTCCGGGTTGGTCGTGTCGGCCTCGACGGCTTCGATACGATCCGACAATCCGACGAGCGACGCCGCGATCTTGACCTTGCGGCCGAAGGGAGATGCGGGAGAGGTGCGAAGAGTGAGCATGCGAGACATCCTGCCAAAGGAACGGATGCCTTCATGACCGCTCGGCGCTCGGGCAGCAACGGATTTATGCCGCCGGTCCGAAGTTCTCGCAGCGATAGCCGCCGTAGCGCCCCCGGGACAGGCGCTCGGCGAGAGCCGGCAGAAGAACTTCCGCCTCCTTCTGCAGGGCCCAGGGAGGATTGAGCACGAAGAGGCCGCTGCCGTTCAGGCGGGTCGGATCGGCCGGATCGTCCACGAGCAGTTCGAGGCGAAGGCCCGGACGCGGGCTTTCCGCGTGGAGCCGTGCGGCCACCGCATCCACGGGCTCCAGCGCCTTGATCGGATACCAGCCGGCATAGACTCCGGTCGGCCACTTCCTGAGAGCCGTCAGCAGTTCCGTGCCCAGGCGCTCCAGCTCGTTCGGCTTTTCGTAGGGCGGATCGATCAGCACGAGCCCGCGCTTCTCCTTCGGCGGGATGAGCGCGTGCAGCGCGGTCCAGCCGTCGAGATGCATCACCTTCAGATTCGCGACCGCGTTGAAGGCCTCGCTCAGAACCGCGTGATCCGCCGGGTGAAGCTCCACGAAGACCCCGCGATCCTGCCGCCGCAGGAGCTCGCGGACGATGGCGGGCGAACCGGGATACGCGGTCTCGCCATGCCGCGCCCGCACGTCGGCCACCACCTTGCGGTAGGGCTCCAGCACCTCCTCCACGTCGGCGGAGAAGGGATCGTCGAGCCTGCCGATTCCGTCGACCCACTCCCCCGTGCGGCCGGCCTCGTCGCCCGCGAGATCGTAGAGCCCGATCCCCGCATGGGTGTCGACGACGCGCAGGGGCGTCTCCTTGCGCTGGAGATAGGCGAGGATCCGCACCAGGAGAGCGTGTTTCATGACGTCGGCGAAATTGCCGGCGTGGAATGCGTGACGGTAATTCATAACCCGTGCCTTATCGGACCGGCGGGATCGTAACCTCGCCGGCGCGGCAGCCGCTTCGGTCGACCTCGGGACAGGTGCGGAAGCCGCGCAGGTCGCGGTCGAGGCAGATCCGGACCTCCTGAAGGACGCGCCGGCCGCACGACACCGCGATCATATCCGGGCGCAGGTTGGGATTGGCTGCGGCAAAGGCCCGCTCGACCTCCACCGGCATGACCTTGGCGCCAGACGTCACATTGCTGAAACTGTCGGGGATCCGCACGAGCTCCCGTGCACGCCGCACCGCCCGGAAGTAGCCGCTCGGGCTTTCCCCGGTGCAGGTCCCGTGCTTGCGCCACTGGTAGCGGGCCAGGTTGTCGTCAGGGAAAAGCCCGCTCGCCTCCTCGACCGCCGCGCGAGGAGCGAAGCGCCCGCCGGGCTCACAGAAGCTCGGATACCCCTGCTCGTTCTGCGGCCACAGGCCATGGACCACGAAGCCGAGGCCGCTTCCCTCGTCGCATTGCCGGCGCTTGCCGGCGCTGCCGCTGGTTTCGCAGAAACCGGGCGACCAGGACAGGGCGAGGACGTAGAAGTCGAAGGCGCCCGCCGGGGCGCCCCTCACCTCCCGGACCGGCTGCGCCGTGGCGGGAAGCACTGCGAGCCACAAGGCGCCTGCCAGGGCCAGGCACCGGCGACGGATCAAGGCATGGCCTGCTTGCAGTGCGGCGCGTAGGCGTAGTGACGGTCGAGGCCGTCGACGCAAAAGTCGGTGCCCCAGCCGATGCCGATGAACCCGAGCTGCTCGCCGATCGAGTAGTTGATGCGCCGCTTATAGCCGTCGGACACGATCACGGTCCCGGAGCAGAACCGGCGCGGAATGTAGTCCAGCCCCCAGGGGCGCCAGGCGACCTGCTGCACCCGCTCGAAACCGACGATCGACAGGCTGGAATTCCAGAACCGGCGCTCGCGGGTCGCGAAGGTCGACGAAATGTCCTGAAGCACCGAAGGGTCGCTGCACGCCGGTAGGCTGGCATAGAAAGGGTGATCGCGCCGCTCGGCAGGCGTTACCTCACGAGCCAGCGCGGGCGCGCTCAACAGCGCGCAGGTTAGGAAAGCCGCCAGCCACTTCATCGTCCATGCTCCAACAGATCCGTTGACCTCATTCTCGACCATGTGGGCGGCGCGCGACAAGGTCAAGGCTCCGCTTGCGGGTTTAATAGATTCCCGAGCCGGTCAGGGCGAGCGGCTGGCCCGCCTGCGGTCTCGCATAGCCCGGCGGCGCATAGGTCTGGGCCGGAGCCTGTTGCATCGGCGCCCTGGGATATCCGGCCCCGGACGGCGGCAGATCCGCGGAATATCCTCCGGGAATGGGCGAGGCGGCGGAGTATCCCTCCTGCGGCACGTCCTGCTCCATGTCGATGGGAGCCAGGTCGGATGGCGCCGCGGCCTGATAGACCTGCCGGCTCTGTTCGGGATCGATTCGCGGCTCGAATTTGAGGATCGGTTTGCAGATGCGCCGCTGGCCCTTGGGATCGTGGCGGGCGAGGTCGATGTGCAGGTGATCGTAGTGGAAGGCATCCGAGCCCGGGCCGAGAACGGTCGTGAAATAGCGGCAGGCCCCGACGAAGACCTCGCGCAGGAACTCCTGCTCGGCCGGGCTTCCCTTCCAGCCCTTCACCACCGTGACCTCCCGCCCGTCGGCAAGGGCGAAGCCCATCACGTCGAGGGCATTGCCGAAGGCATGTTCGGAATATTTCGCGCCCCGCTGGTTGTTGCGCGGACGGCAGGAATAGGAGCCCGCCTTCAGGTCGGCGAGCGGAATGCCGAAATACATCATGGCGGCCGGCTTCACGATCTCGTCCAGCCACGCATCGATGCGGGGGATGATCGGACAGGCCAGCGTCACCTTCGACTTCAGCCCCACGGAGCCGTTGGTGAAGGCCGAAACCTTGAACGGGTAATCCATTCCGCAGACGCCGGGGCCGTCGATCTTCGACGACAGGGCCATATAGGCGGAAGGCTGAACCATCCGCTGAGACAGGCACGCTTCCTCGGCCTGCGCACGCCAGGGCTCGCGCTGTTCGAAACGGAACAACCCGCACCCCGTGAGCCCAAGTCCGACAAGCGATAGGGCGAAAAACGCAACTAACCCATGACGCATGGCGGCAGACTAGCCGGCCGTGCGTAAACATCCCGTCAACGGCCGGGATGACTCCTTCAGGAGGAGCGCCGTCTCGGCTCCTCGTCCTCCAGAGCGTTTGCCTGCTGTTTCAGCGGCTTGAGCAGGCGAAGCGTCAGGAAGGTCATGGCCGAGACGACGACGGCCACGTCGTAGGCTCCCAGCCCCACGGAGACGCCGACCGCCCCCGTTGCCCACAGGCTTGCCGCGGTAGCGGTGCCTTTGACCGAGTCCTTGAGGCGCAGGATCGCTCCGCCGCCGATGAAGCCCATGCCGGTGATGAGCCCTTCGATGATGCGGGCCATGGCATCGGCATCGCCCTGGGTGAACTGCTCGGTCGCCTGGATGAAGCCGCAGCTCGCGACCGCCACGAGAGGAAAGGTTCTGAGCCCTGCGCTGCGCTCCTCCTTCTCGCGGTCCCAGCCGACGGGAAATGCGAGGGCATAGGCCACGGCAAGGGCGATGAAATGGGGCAGGACCTTGAACGTGCCGAACACGTCGAGAACTTCAACCATGAAACCTTTCCCGGCGAGGAGTCCCGCCGCCCTGGCACTCCGAACGGATCCGCCTTCGCACGATGCGTAGGCGCGAAAGGAAATCCTGGTGCAGCGGGGCGTGTTCCGGCAAGGCCCCACGCCGAATCATGGCGGAGCCCCTGCCTCCGTCCGGCCTCGCGGACCGGGCTCTTTCCTGAAAGAGGGGCTACCTTCCGGCCGACCGCGAAAAAATTTTCGCCTCGGGACCCGACGATTTCTTCGCTGCCAGGACAAGAGGTTAACAGATCGTTAACCATTTCGACCGTCGCCCCGGCTGCGTGCTCTGGCCGAGTCGGCCTTTCCAGGTCGGGTTCGTTTTGTTAGCGTCCTCTCTATTCAGACAGGGGATTGCCATGAACCTGACGTCGAATCTGGACTGGATGTACGGGCTGAATATCGCCGCAGCCTGCGTTTCATTGAGCTTCATCTGCGCCATTGTCGTCGGCGCTTTCTGAACGGCCTTTTTCGCGGGCCGCAGACGGCCCCATCCCCATACAGAACTCAAATCCTCGAAGCTGTCGTGATCCCACGGCAGCTTTCATGTTTCCGGACAGGGCGTTTCCGTGAAGCTCCAGGACATGACGTTGATCTCCATCCGGCACTGAGCCAGCCTCGGCCCATCGGCTGTCCTGAGGCAGACCTGCTCGCCGGGCGCGAAGATGCGCCCCTGGGCGCGGCAGTAGCAGTCGAGCGGATTGTGCGCCGGGCCCTGCGCCCGGTGGATCCTGGCTTCGTCCATGGCGCCGGCAGGCGCCGCGATCGTCAGGCCGAGAAAGACAATGACGCCACGCATGCTGCATCTCCGTCCGTCATTCCGGCAAGGATGCTCCTCCTGTCACTGTCCGAGGTCAAGCAGGGATCAGCCCCACCGCTCGGCGGCCTCGTCGTCCATCCCTTTCGCCTCCACCCATGTGCCGGCCGTCCCGTCCTTGAGGTGCTCGCGCTTCCAGAACGGCGCCTGGGTCTTGAGGTAGTCCATCAGGAACTCCGCGGCCTCGAAGGCCGCCCGGCGGTGCGAGGAGGCGGTGAGGACCAGGACGATCTCGTCCCCGGGGCGGATCTTGCCGAACCTGTGGATGACCGTGAGCCCGTGGAGCGGCCAGCGTTCCGCCGCCTGG
Source organism: Microvirga lenta (assembly GCF_020532555.1). GTDB lineage: Bacteria > Pseudomonadota > Alphaproteobacteria > Rhizobiales > Beijerinckiaceae > Microvirga > Microvirga lenta. The sequence goes on from NZ_JAJBBR010000001.1 coordinate 234,536, forward strand.
ACGGCGATGCGGCCGATCTCGGCCTCGGCCATGCCGGGATAATGTTCGAGCTCCAGGGCCGACAGGCGCCCTCCCTCGTCCCGGCACAGGCCCGTGAAGGCCACGACCGCCCCGATATCCGCACGCCCGTCCGTGAGGGCGGCCGTCTCAGCGGCCACGTCGAAGCTCTCGGCCTGTATCCTGATGGAAACGATCACGGATCACGGGCTCCCTCTCTGGGGCTCAGCCCCCGGTCATCGGCGGAAAGAAGGCGACCTCGCGCGCCCCAGCAATGACGGTCTCGGGCTTGACGTGAACGTGGTCGACGGCGGCTCGGATGACGGCCTCGTTCTCGAAGGCGTGCTCGTATTCCTCGCCGCGGGACCTCAGCCACCGCACGAGATCGGCAACGGTCGCGACCCCCTGGGGAAGCTCCACGTCCTCGTCCGGCTTGCCGACCCGTTCGCGCACCCAGGCGAAGTAGACGAGCTTCATGGCGTCAGCCCTCGTCGATCATGTGATGAATGCCGGTCTTGAGATAGTCCCACCCGGTATAGATCGTCAGGATCGCGGACGCCCACAGGAGGACGATGCCGATCAGCATCGTTCCCGGCATCACCGCCTCTCCGGCAGGACCGGCGATGAGAAAGCCGACGGCGAGAAGCTGGAGCGTGGTCTTCCACTTGGCCACCCGGCTGACGGGCACGCCCACCTTCAATTCGGCCAGGAACTCGCGAAGGCCCGAGACCAGGATCTCGCGGCACAGGATGACGATGGCCGCCCACAGAGCCCAGCCGTGGATCGTCCCGTCTGCCACGAGCATCAGGAGACAGGCCGCGACCAAGAGCTTGTCCGCAATGGGGTCGAGCATGCGGCCCAGGGCGGATTGCTGCGCATAGGTTCGCGCAACGTAACCGTCGAGGTAGTCGGTGATGCCGGCAACCGCGAAGACGATGAGCGCGAACCAGCGGGACCAGTGGTCCTCGGGCCAGAACAGCAGCGCCACCACGGCAGGAACCGCCGCAAGCCGACCGTAGGTCAGCAGATTCGCGAGATTGAAAGCCTTGGACCGGCGCATGGTGGGAGCGGTGCTCATAAGTTCGGCAGGAAACATGCCGAGGGATGGTCCGTCAACCTGACCAGGCCGACTTCCTTGTACTTGGGGGACGTCGAGGGCCCGGCAACCGGAGCAACGCAACTTTGTTGTGGACACTGCGGGAGACGGAAACGTGAGGACGAGCGCACTCCTCACCCCCGGTCGTGGAAGAAGTCGAACACCGCCCTGGCCGTGGCGGCATTCACCCCGGGGGTCTTCATGAGATCCTCGAGCGCGGCGCGCTGGATGGCCTTGACGGTCCCGAAATGGTGCAGGAGCGCCCGCTTGCGGGTCGGGCCGATGCCGGGGATCTCATCGAGGGGGTTCTTCACGAGCTCGCGCTTGCGCTTGGCGCGGTGCGCCCCGATGGCGAAGCGGTGCGCCTCGTCGCGCAGGCGCTGCACGAAATAGAGCGCGGGATCGCGCGGCGGCATCTTGAACGGCGCCTCGCCCGGCTTGAAGAAGGTCTCGCGCCCGGCGTCGCGGTCCCGCCCCTTGGCGATGCCGACGAGCGCCACGTCCTGCTCGCTCACGCCCACCTCCGCCAGGGCCTGGCGGGCGGCCTCCAGCTGTCCCTTGCCGCCGTCGATCAGGACAAGGTCCGGCCAGGCGGGGAAGCTGTCGTCGTTTCCCCGGCCCGCCTCCGCGTCCGGCGCATCGGGCATCCGCGGCTCCTCCTTGACCAGCCGTGCGAAGCGGCGCTGCAGCATCTCGCGCATCATACCGTAATCGTCCCCGGGCTTCAGGTCCTCCGACTTCATGTTGAAGGTGCGGTAGTGCTGCTTCATGAAGCCGTTCGGACCGGCCACGATCATGGCCCCGACCGCGTTGGTGCCCATGATGTGGGAATTGTCGTAGACCTCCACGCGCCGCGGCGCCCGGCTCATGCCGAAGGCCTGGCCCAGGGAGACGAGAAGCTTCTGTTGCGAGGCCGTGTCGGCGAGGCGCCGGCCCAGGGCCTCCTTGGCGTTGCGCAGGGCGTATTCGATCAGCTGACGCCGCTCGCCGCGCTGGGGCGCATGGATCTCCACCTTCGCTTCCGCCCGGGTGGAGAGGGCCGCGGCCATCAGCTCCGCGTCCTCGATCTCGTGCGACAGCAGGATGGTGCGGGGAGCGGGCTTGTCGTCGTAGAACTGGGCCAGGAAGGAGGTGAGGACCTCCTCCGGCGATATGGACTTGTCCGCCTTCGGGAAATACGCGCGGTTGCCCCAGTTCTGCCAGTTGCGGAAGAAGAAGACCTCGACGCAGAACTGCCCGGCCTGCTCATCGAGGGCGAACACGTCCGCCTCCTCCACCGACTGGGTGTTGATGCCCTGCACGCCCTGGATCGCCGAGAGCGCGGCGAGCCTGTCGCGGCAGCGCGCGGCGCGCTCGAATTCCAGCTCCTCCGCCGCCTGCTGCATCTCTTCCGTGATGCGCGCCTTCACGGCATTGGACTTGCCGGACAGGAAGGCGCGCGCCTCCGCCGCGAGGTTGGCGTATTCGTCGAGAGGGATCTCCTTGGTGCAGGGGCCGGAGCAGCGCTTGATTTGGTAAAGCAGGCACGGACGCGTGCGGTTCTCGTAATAGCTGTCGTTGCAGGAGCGCAGCAGGAACGCGCGCTGCAGGGCGTTGATGGTGCGGTTGACCGCCCACACGCTGGCGAAGGGGCCGTAATAATCCCCCTTGCGCTTGCGCGACCCGCGATGCTTGACGAGTTGCGGCGCCTCGTGATCGGCCGTCAGCAGGATGTAAGGCAGAGACTTGTCGTCCCGCATCAGCACGTTGTAGCGGGGCTTGAGCTGCTTGATGAGGTTGGCCTCCAGCAGCAGCGCCTCGGTCTCCGTCGCCGTGGTGACGAACTCCATGGAGGAGGTCTCGCCGATCATCCGGGCGATGCGGTTGGAATGGGCCTGCCCGCGCGCATAGGAGCCCACGCGGGCCTTCAGGCTCTTGGCCTTGCCCACATAGAGGACGTCGCCCTTGGCATCGAACATGCGATAGACGCCCGGCGCGTTGGGCAGGGTGGTCCAGAACCGCCGGATGACCTCCGTCCCACGCTGGACCGACCCCGGATTGGCCTCGAGGTCGAACTCCACATCGGAACCGCTCTCGACGGAGACGGAGTCATCCTCCTCGTCGGTCAGGATCTCCGGAGGGACGTCGTTATAGGTGTTGCGATTCATAAGCGAGATTTAAGGTCTCGCGATTCCATGGGGAAGAGCCTGAGGCGAAAACCCGCTCTGTTCGCGCCTGACGAGCGGGCGCAAGCGCCCCCGCCCGCCCTGATATCACAGGCGGTCAGACGACGAAGAAGTCGTTTGCGGTGAGCTTGAGCTTCTTGGACAGCTTAGCGATCTCGACCGCCTTGCCGGCGCCCGATCCGTCGGCATCGTAATACAGGATGCCCTTCTTCTTGCTGTAGACGAGGTAGTCGTCCTTGCCCTTGGCCTTCTCCAGGCTGAAGAACTTCTTGTTCAGCTTGGCCGGTTTGCTCTCGCTGCCCTTCTTGCCCAGCTTCTTGAACACCTTGTTGTCGAGCCAGATCGTGTCGTCGGCCACGGAGAAGTCGGTGATCTTGTCGAGGTTCTTCTTGCTCGGCTTGGTGTCGAACACGAACACGTCCTTGCCCGCTCCGCCCATGAGAACGTCCTTGCCGGACTTGCCGTACAGCTTGTCGTGCCCGGCACCGCCACTGAGCCTGTCGGCCTTCTTGGTGCCGACCAGGACCAGGTTGTCCGGCAACAGCGGGCCTCCTGGAGCGTCACCACCTCCTGGAGCGTCACCACCTCCTGGAGCATCGACAACGACCGGCCCCGTGCTGTCGGAGAACTGGAATGTTTCGACCCCGGAGACGGTATCCCGCCCATCCCCGTTGGCACGTTTATCCAGAACAGTGAACGAGCGGTCCTGGTTTTTGGAGATGGTGTAGTCTGCGCGCCTGCCGCTGAAGACGGCTATATCCTGATCGCCCGCCCCGCCATCGAGGAGGTCGTCGCCAGCACCGCCCGTGATGAGATCGTCGCCACCATTGCCAAGCAAGCGGTCGCGACCGCTTGCGCCATTGAGAGTATCGCCCCACTGGGTCCCGCTATAGTGATCGTCTGCATTATCTCCCGACAGGATGACCCCCGAGGTCCGCGGATCATAGGCTTGATAATGAACCTGCCCTTCAGGGAGGCTCCACTTGACCAGGTAGCGTCCATCGTTGAGGGTTAGGATCGATGAAAGACCTTCGTTAAGGCCGTTCGTATCGTCATTGATCATTTCAGGCGCTGAAACAACGGCGCCGCTGGCAGAGTAGGTTGCAAGATAGATATCGGAGTCTTCTCCGCCCACACTACCCGCAGTAAAGGAAAGTGCAAATCCTCCGTCGAGTAACGGCTTAATATCTAAATCCCCACTCGCGACATTTGCAGCCTGGTAGAGAGTGATTGCTTCACCTATGGCGCCCCCTTCCGGGCTATAGATGCGAGCCTTGAGGGCATTGCCATCGCCAAGCCCATCCCGCCAAGCGACTACGAAATTGCCGTTCGCAAGGGCCACCACTTTTGCTTGGCCGACGCTGCCAGGGTCGGTCACGCTTATCTGGACATCTTGACCGTTTGATTTGCGCAGAAGGGCGTCGATACGAGACTCAGTTGCGTTCGCGGACGGCGACCAAACCAAAACGTAACCGCCGCCCTTCAAGCCCGCAACTTCGCAATCCGAATTGGTGACCATGGTGACCGCGGAACCAGCAGTACCATTGCTATCGAAGGCTCTGCTCTTTAAGCCAGTGCCGAGTTCAAGGTATGCTACGGCATAGCCGCCGTCGGCTAGGCCTGTCATGTCTTCAAGGTAAGAATTACTCGCAACGTCGATTGCGGCGCCTCCAGGGGTCCCGTCGGCATTGAAGATCTGGGCCGCACTTTCGAAAGCCTCCTCGCTATCCGTACCGTGAGTCATCGAAACCGCAAACCGGCCATTGGCCAAGGCTACAGCAGTCCCGCCAACATACCCGGCCTCAACAGATTTGATGAGGAAAGCCCCTCCAATCAAAGAACCGTCTGTATCCAGGAGCTGGCCATACAGCGACTTTCCCTCGTTGCTCTTCGAAAGCCTCAGGAACGTCCCATTGCTCAAGGCTGTGACTTGCGTGGGGGAAATGCTGCTGTTGGTCCACTCAAAGGAAACAGGATTCAAAGGCATAGGCCCCTCCGTAATTTGATACTATATAGCGTGTTATTTCCTCCCATTACTCCTGTCCATGCCCAAGTTTCCGCAAACCATAACCGCCCTTCCCTGACCGGATCCTAGACCAATCCCCAACTTCAGCTTAGACCGCCAAGCTCCTCCCCCATCCGGAGCCCCACATCATGCGCCTGTCGATCATCACATCCGCCGTCGTCGCGGCCCTGGTCGGGTTCGGCAGCACGATCGCGCTCATCATCGCCGCCGCCGATGCGGTGGGGGCCGATGCGGCGCAGACCTCGTCCTGGGTGGCGGCGTTGTGCCTGAGCATGGCGGCCACGAGCGGGTTCTTGAGCGTGCGCTACCGCATTCCCGTCGTCACCGCCTGGTCCACCCCTGGCGCGGCGCTGATCGGCGCCTCCAGCGGCATCTCCATCCATGCCGCCGTCGGGGCCTTCCTGCTGGCGGGCGGCCTCATCGTTCTCGCCGCCTCGGTCAAGCCGTTCGGCCGCCTGATCGAGCGCATTCCCTCCTCCATCGCCGCTGCGATGCTGGCGGGGGTCCTGATCCAGTTCGTCACCGCGGTCTTCGTGAGCGCCCAGGGAGCGCCGGGCCTGGTCCTGCCGCTCGTGGGCGTCTTCCTGCTGGTGCGGCTCGTGAATCCGGCAATGGCGGTTCTGGCCGTGCTCTTCGTCGGGCTCGCCATCGCCTTCGGCGGCGGGCTCGCGCAGCCCCTGCCCTCGGACCTATCCCTGTCGTCCCTGACCTTCATCGCTCCCGCCTGGGAGCCCGCGGTCCTGATCGGCCTCGGGGTGCCGCTCTTTCTCGTTACCATGGCGTCGCAGAACCTGCCCGGCTTCGCCGTCCTGCGCGCCTCGGGCTACACGCCGCCCTCGCGCCCGATCCTGGCCGTCACCGGCCTCGCGTCCGTGGTCAGCGCCTTCTTCGGCGCGCATACGAGCAACCTCGCGGCGATCTCGGCGGCGATCTGCACCGGCCCGGACACCCACCCCGATCCGGCCAAGCGCTGGCTCGTCGGGCCGTTCTACTCCCTCAGCTACCTGATCTTCGCCGCCTTCAGCGCCGCCCTGATCGGCCTCATCGCGGCGCTTCCGCCGGAGCTGATCAAGACCGTGGCCGGCCTTGCGCTGATGGGCGCCTTCGCGGGCGCGCTCGGATCGGCCCTCTCCGACGAGGGCAAGCGCTTTCCCGCCGTTCTGACGCTGGCCGTCACGGCCTCCGGCCTCACCCTCTTCGGCATCGGCTCCGCCTTCTGGGGCCTGGGGGCGGGGCTCGTCGCCCTTGCCCTCGACGCCGCGATCCTGCGCATCAGGCGGAGCTGATCTGGACGAAACCTCCCGTTAAGCTTAAAACATCGTTACACGAAGAATTGAACAACGCGAGGATGGGGGCTTCATGGCTTGGACACAGCACGCGGGGTGGTTCGCCGCCGCGCTGATGGCCGTCTCCCTGGGTGCATGCCAGGGGGCGTCCTTCAGCGGATCGCCGGAAGGCGTGCCGATCGCCCTCGAGAGCATCGACGGCGCCCCGCCTCCCGTGCGCACGGCCCTCATCGACGAGCTCAACACCGCCGCGTCCGACCGCAAGGTCGAACTCGTGGGGGCGAGCGCGGATGCCCGCTACCGGGTGCGGGGCTATCTCTCCACGGAAACGACCGGGGGCGAAACCAAGGTCGCCTATGTCTGGGACGTGTTCGATTCCCAGAAGCGCCGCGCCAAGCGCCTGGCGGGCTCGAGCCCGGCGCAGGTCTCCTCGGGCTCCCTGACCGACCTCGACAAGGAGACCCTCGCCAAGCTCGCCGGCGCCAGCATGGACGAGATCGCCGAATTCCTGAGCGCGTCCAAGGAAGAGGAGCCGTTCCAGACCGCCGATGCCTCCGCCGACGAGCCGGCGGTCGCGGCACAGTGACTGGGACGAGACTGAAAAAGCAGCACATCCGCCGCGCCACAAGTATTGTGACGGTTTCCTATCGCTGCTAAGACCCATGCGCCTTGCCGCGCAAGGGCAACAACGTCACGCGGCGGGCTCCATGGGTCACACTAGAAGAGCCAAAGTTGCTTTCATGAAGCTCGTCGCGGGAAATTCCAATCGTCCGCTGGCGGAGGCCATCTCCGCCTACCTCAACGTTCCGCTCGCCAAAGCCCAGGTGAAGCGCTTTGCGGACATGGAGGTGTTCGTCGAAATCCAGGAGAACGTGCGCGGCGAGGATGTGTTCATCATCCAGTCGACCTCGTTCCCCACGAACGACCACCTGATGGAACTGCTCATCATCACCGATGCGCTGCGCCGGGCCTCGGCCCGCCGCATCACGGCGGTGATCCCCTATTTCGGCTATGCCCGGCAGGATCGGAAGTCCGCATCGCGCGCGCCGATCTCGGCCAAGCTGGTGGCCAACCTCATCACCCATGCGGGCGTCGACCGCGTGCTGACGCTGGATCTCCATGCCGGCCAGATCCAGGGCTTCTTCGACATCCCGACCGACAACCTCTTCTCCGCGCCCATCCTCGCCCGCGACATCAAGGAGCGGCTCGACGGCGGCAACCGCATGGTGGTGTCGCCTGACGTGGGCGGCGTGGTGCGCGCCCGCGCCCTCGCCAAACGCATCGACGCCCAGCTCGCCATCGTGGACAAGCGCCGCGAGCGCCCGGGCGAGTCGGAGGTGATGAACATCATCGGCGACGTGGAAGGCCGGTCCTGCATCCTTGTCGACGATATCGTGGATTCGGGCGGCACCCTGGTGAACGCGGCCGAAGCCCTCCTGGCGAACGGCGCTAAGGAGGTCTACGCCTACATCACCCACGGGGTGCTCTCCGGCGGCGCGGTGGCCCGCATCGCCGGTTCCAAGCTCAAGGAGCTCGTCATCACCGACTCGATCATGCCGACCGAGGCCGTGAAGGTGGCTCACAACATCCGGGTCATCAGCATCGCCTCGCTCATGGGCGAAGCCATCGGCCGCACGGCGACGGAAAGCTCGGTCTCCAGCCTGTTCGACTGAGGACCCTCCTCCCCGCCGCCGAAACCGGCGGGGAAGCCCAATGCAACAGCTTTTGTTGCATTTCCCGCTCTCCTTCTCTATAAGCCGCCTCGCGCCCGCTCGACACCCTTGGAGGCACGGGCGCGAGCCTCATGGCCGCCCAACGGTTTCAGGACCTTGGCGGCCATCGGTTTTTACAAACGTATTTCAAAGGACCACGACCATGAGCGATATCAAGCAAATCAAGGCCGTGGCGCGCGACCGGGCCGGCAAGGGGGCCGCCCGGGCCGTTCGTCGCCAAGGCCAAGTTCCCGCCGTCATCTACGGCGCAGGCCAGCCGGCCCAGACGATCGCCCTCGACTTCAACCAGACCAAGCAGCTGATCTTCGCCGGTCACTTCCTCACCACGATCTTCGAGATCGACGTGGACGGCAAGAAGACCCGCGCGATCCCGCGCGACTACCAGCTCGATCCGGTCAAGGACTTCCCGCTCCACATCGACTTCCTGCGCCTCTCCGAGGGCCAGGCGATCAAGGTCGTGGTTCCGGTGCACGTGGTCGGCCAGGAGAAGTGCCCGGGCGTGAAGCGCGGCGGCACGCTCCAGATCGTCGAGCACTCGGTGGAACTCCTCGTCCCGTCCGACGCGATCCCCGACTACATCGAGGCTTCGGTCGAGGGTCTCGACATCGGTTCGTCGATCCACCTCGAGGACATCAAGCTGCCGAACGGCGCCAAGGCGACCTCCGCCGAGAACCTGACCCTCGTCACCGTCGTGGCCCCCACGGGCATGAAGGAAGACGCAGAGGCTTCGGCCGAGGGCGAGGCTGCGGCCACCGCCTGATCGGGCTCCACCGGGCGTCAAGCCCATTGATCGGCTTCGACGCTCCGACCGCAAGGCCGGAGCGTTTCTCATGAGAGAGCCAGCGAGTTCCCCCTGTCATGCGCCTCTTCGTCGGCCTCGGAAATCCCGGCCCCCGCTACGCCAAGAACCGCCACAATATCGGGTTCATGGCAGTGGACGAGATCGCACGCGCCCACAATGCCGGTCCCTGGCGGCGGCGCTTCCAGGGCGAGACGGCCGAGGCGACCATCGGCTCCGAAAAGGTCCTGCTCCTCAAGCCGCAGACCTATATGAACGAATCCGGACGGGCGGTGGCGGAAGCGCAGCGCTTCTTCAAGATCCCGCTCTCCGACGTGACGGTTTTCTACGACGAGCTCGACTTAGCCCCCGCCAAGGTGCGGGTGAAGGTCGGCGGCGGCAATGCGGGCCATAACGGCCTGCGCTCGATCACGGCCCATTGCGGCAACGATTACCGCCGCGTACGCCTCGGCATCGGCCATCCGGGCCACAAGCCCCTGGTCCAGAGCCATGTGCTCGGAGATTTTGCCAAGTCCGAGGAGGCCTGGGTCGACGACCTGTGCCGCATCCTCGCCGACAACGCCTCGCTTCTCGCCAAGGGCGAGGACGGGAGCTTCCAGAACAAGGTCCACCTCGCCATGGAGGCGAAGGGCTGGACGGACGTGAAACGGCCCGGCGAGAAGGCCGGCCAAAGCAACAGTAACGCCGGCTGAAGCCGGCCATGCAAGGAGTGAGGCCATGGGCTTCAAGATGGGCATCGTCGGCCTGCCGAACGTGGGCAAGTCCACCCTCTTCAACGCACTGACCCAGACGGCGGCCGCGCAGGCGGCGAACTATCCGTTCTGCACCATCGAGCCGAACGTGGGCGACGTAGCGGTGCCGGACAACCGGCTGGATGCGCTGGCCGGGATCGCCGGATCGGCCCAGATCATCCCGACCCGCCTCACCTTCGTGGACATCGCCGGCCTGGTGCGCGGCGCGTCCAAGGGCGAGGGGCTCGGCAACCAGTTCCTGGCCAATATCCGCGAGGTGGATGCCATCGCCCATGTGGTTCGCTGCTTCGAGGACACGGACATCACCCATGTCGAGGGCAAGATCGACCCCATCGCCGATATCGAGACCATCGAGACCGAGCTGATGCTGGCCGACCTCGACAGCCTGGAGAAGCGCGTCACCGCCCTCGAAAAGAAGGCCAAGGGCAACGACAAGGAGGCGAAGGAGACCCTCGACCTCGTCAATCGCTCCCTCGTGCTGCTGCGCGAGGGCAAGCCCGCCCGCATGGTCGAGCGCAAGCCCGAGGAAGAGCGCCTGTTCCAGATGCTGGGCCTCCTCTCCTCCAAGCCCGTCCTCTACGTGTGCAACGTCGAGGAGGCCTCGGCCGACCAGGGCAACGAGTTCTCGGCCAAGGTCTTCCAGCGCGCCAAGGAAGAAGGCGCGAAGGCGGTGGTCGTCTCGGCCAAGATCGAGAGCGAGATCGCCGTTCTCGACGCCGCCGAGCAGAAGGACTACCTCGACGCCATCGGCCTTGCCGAACCGGGCCTCAACCGCGTGATCCGCGCCGGTTACGAGCTTCTCGGCCTCATCACCTACTTCACGGTCGGCCCGAAGGAGGCCCGCGCCTGGACCATCACCAGGGGCACCCGCGCCCCGCAGGCGGCCGGCGTCATCCATACGGATTTCGAGAAGGGCTTCATCCGCGCCGAGACCATCGCCTATCCGGACTACGTCTCCCTGAAGGGCGAGGCGGGCGCCCGCGACGCGGGCAAGCTGCGGCTGGAAGGCAAGGAATACACCGTGCAGGACGGCGACGTGCTGCATTTCCGCTTCGCAAACTGACGGATTGCTGAACGACGGCTTGGCCGTGCGTTCAGTCGGGATGGTGCATCAATCCTGCATGGAGAACTGATCCATGCAGGATTCCTTCGAAGACATCGCCGGCACCCTCGGCACAGCCCTCGTCTCCCCCGGATTGGGGAGCGCGGAACTCATCCTCGCAGCGCTCGTCGCCTTCGCGTTTCTGATCGGCAGCGTCTATTCGCTGTTCGCCAAGGGCGATTCCGACCTGGAATGGTGGGAGCGGTAGCCGTCGCGCGGCCCAGCCTCACGACCTTCCCGCCGGGGCGAGATTCAGAGCCTTTGGGCCGATGCCCAGGCCGATCTGCAGGCTTTCGGCGATCCGCTGCGCCCGGTCGATGAAGAACGCCGCCACGTCCGGCTCGCAGACATCCCGCGCGGTCGCCTCGAACAGCTCGAGCCAGCGCCCGAACAGGTCCGGCGTGAGATCGAAGGCGGCATGGGCCACATGGGGCTTGCCGTGATACCGCCCGGTGCGGAGCGCGATCGAGGACCAGAAATCGACCATGATCCCCAGATGCTCGTCCCAGCGATGGGACAGGGCCTGTTTGAAGATCGGCCCCAGATCAGGATCCTGCAGGACCCGCCCATAGAATGTCTCGACGAGGCGACGGATCAGCGCCTCCGTGACGCCCCGGGCCGGCGCGATGATCGAAATGCTCCGGTTTGTCGCTGAATAGGCCAATGCCCCTCTCCTTTCCGACATGAAGAGACGGAAGCCTGCGCTCCCGTCCCCTTTTTCTATGTTGATGTTTGCCAGGCGCCCTTAGTGGTGGGGCGCCAATCCCTGTTGGGGCACCGTTGCCTGCGGCCCATGCGGATGTTCCTTGCTGTGGGAATGGGTGGTCATTTCCGCAGGCCGCTCGATCCCATATTCCGCCCCGTAGAAGGCTCCGTGCAGGCCCCAATAGCCGGAGACGAGCACGATGAGGGCGACCGCGAGACCGGCGGGAACGGAAGCGAAGCTGCCCATTCTCGGCAAGGTGCGCGGCAGCTTCACGAGGGCCGGAACCTTTACGCCCCGGGTCGGATCGGCCGCCACCAGGAAAAGGGCCGCCATGATGAGGGCATGGCCGACGAGGTCGATGCGTCCGAAGGGGTAGACCGCCGTGAAGAAGATCACGAGCAGGGCCACGGCCGAGAGGCGACGCACCAGCGGGGTCCAGAGCAGGCCGAAGCCCAGGGTGAATTCCGACACGCCCGCCATGGGGATGAACACGTCGCGGGGCATGCCGAAGGTCAGGAAGGGCTTCTCCTCGACGAGGGGGTAGAACCAGTTCGGATAGGCGAACTTCTCCAGGCTCGACCACATGAGGGCGATCGCGATGCCCCAGCGCAGGGCCAGGAAGCGGCGCTCGCGCCATTTCGGATCGTCCACGGAAGCGAGCACCAGATAGGCGGCGACGCCGACGCCGAGGGCGAGATAGTCGAGCAGGTGGAAGAAATCGTACTCCCGGAGCGCGACGATCCAGAGCGTGATGATGCCGGCGGCCGCGACGGGCATGGTCCGGCGCGAGAACACGCAGGCCGCGATCAGAAGCTGGGCCCACGAAATGAGCTCGGAATCCGTCTTGAGGTCAGGGGTGAGATAGATGCCGCCGACCGCGAAGATCGCGACGAAGAAGGCACCGATGGACGCCCGCATGAAATCGTCCGAGCGGCTCCAGAGGGGAGCGCTGACCCGATCGAGACCGCTCAGGACGGCCTGGCCGACCGCCTTGCGCTCGACCGCGAGGGTGGCCAGGAAGAAGGCCAGCACCAGGCCGATGCCGGTCCAGAACCACAGATTCGTCAGGGTCGCGCCGATCGGCTGCGGGGCGGCATCGACGATGTAGGGGGCGAACCACTTCACATGCGCCTGAGCCGGCAGCGACCAGGCAGCGCCGGCGCCGAGGGCCGCGAGACCGGCGGCAATGCGTCCGAAGCGGACGTTGGTTGTTCTTGGCTCACGCGGCTCGGAGCCGCTCATGGCGAGCACGGTTTGCATGATATCCTCGTGACTCTTACGACTTTCGTCTGACGGCGACGGGTATAGGCCCATCGGCACGGGGAGAAAATTCAGACCTTCCCCCTAAGGGAATTTCCTTAGCCCGCCACGGCTTAGCTGGTGCGGCGGCCTCGCGATGCCTCGAAGCCAGACCGTGGCCGGATCGTTCCTCCGCCTGAGGCGTTGAGCTTCACGTCATGCGTCTCCACCGCCGCCATCCCTGGGACCTCTCCCCCTCGCAGGCCATCGCCCTCCAGAAGGAAATGGCCGCCGAGGTGGACTCCACGCAGCCCATCGATCTCGATTCGGTCCGGCTGGTGGCGGGGGTCGATGTAAGCGTGAAGGACGAGCAGTCCCAGGCCGCGGTTGTCGTGGTGACCTATCCCGGCTTCCTGCCGGTCGAAACCGTCCTTGCCCGGCGTCAAACCCCGTTTCCCTATATTCCCGGGCTCCTGAGCTTCCGGGAGGGCCCGGTGCTGGAGGAGGCGTTCGACAAGCTCGAGGCCGAGCCGGACGTGTTTCTCTTCGACGGCATGGGGATCGCCCATCCCCGGCGCATCGGCATCGCGAGCCATATGGGCCTGTGGCTGCAGCGGCCCACCATCGGCTGCGGCAAGACCCTCCTGTGCGGGCGCTACAAGGACCTGGCCGAGGACAAGGGCGCCGCCGCGCCCCTCATCGACAAGGGGCAGACCATCGGCGTGGCGCTGCGCACCCGCAGCGCCAAGAACCCCATGTTCATCTCGCCCGGACATATGGCGGACATTCCCACCGCGGCGGAGCTGGTCCTGCGCTGCTCGCCGAAATATCGCTTGCCCGAGCCGATCCGCTTGGCGCACAACGCGGCTGGGCAGTTCGAACCCTGAGAACGAACGGCCCCTCGCCCTGCCTTCTCGCCTCAGATTCAAGTCCGATGCCCCACTTTGCTTTCGAAGATTTCGTTCCCGGCACCACCGAGGTTCTCGGCCCCGTCACGGTTTCGAAGGAGGATATCCTGGCCTTCGCGCGGGAATACGACCCGCAGCCCTTCCACGTGGACGAGATCGCCGCCCGGGACAGCTTCGTCGGCACGCTGATCGGCTCGGGCTGGCACACCGCCTGCATCAACATGCGCCTCCTGGCGGATGGGAGGATCCTCGATTCCACCTCCATGGGCTCGCCCGGCATCGACGAGCTGAAATGGCTGAAGCCGGTCCGGCCCGGCGATACCCTGCGCTCGCGCATGAATGTCGAGGAGAGCCGCCCCTCGAAGAGCCGGCCGTCCATCGGCCTCGTCCGGTTCCGGTTCGAGCTCATGAACCAGAACGACGAGACGGTCATGACCCAGGGCAACTGGATCATGTTCGGGCGGAGGGACGCGGAACCGGCCCCCGGCGCCGGGCGCAGCGCGCTCGCGGCGGCGGCATCGTCCCTTCCGGATTCCGCGCCTGCCATCGAGGCGCTCCCCATCACGGCCAACCCCTATCTCGAGGACATCGTCGCAGGCGACACGGTCGAGCTGGGCACCTACACCTTCGGCTCGGAGGAGATCATCCGCTTCGCAAGGCAGTTCGATCCGCAACGCTTCCATGTGGATCCCGTCGCCGCGAAGGACAGCCTGTTCGGCGATCTGTGCGCCTCGGGCTGGCACACGGCCGCCATCTGGATGAAGCTGATGATCGGCCATCGGGAGCGCGTGCGCGCCGATGCCCTCGCGAGGGGCGAGCGCCCCGCCCGACTGGGCCCCTCCCCGGGCTTCACGAACCTGAAATGGCTCAAGCCCGTATATGCGGACGACACGATCACCTATCGGTCCACCTTCACGGGCGCCCGCGCCTCCGCCTCGCGCCCCGGCTGGGGCATCGCCACCCATCACAACACGGGCGTGAACCAGCACGGAGAGGAGGTCTTCTCCTTCGACGGCGCGGTGTTCTGGGAGCGGCGGCCAGCTTAAGGCTCCAGGACTTTCTCCACGGTCCCGACCTTACGGGGGAGACCGAGCCTAATCGTCAAAGCCCGAATGCGGCGCTTCATGCCTCTTGCCAAGTCCTGCAAAGCGAGGGTGCGCTCCATTTCCGCGAGACGCCGGGCTTCGGCATAACTGGAAAATCCATCTGGGAATGGGGACATGGCTGCTTCCTCAGGAAAGGAATGGCGACCCCATGGTTGTATTGTTTCCGCAGAAAGAGATAATCGGGCTCCCCGGAACTTCTTTCGTGAAGAGGAAGCACAAATCATACCTCTCGGCGACATGTCGCTCTTTGTGTCCATCCTGGACCACGGTGGCTTCAGTGCCGCGGCGAAAGCACTTGGCCTCACTCCGTCGGCAGTCTCGAAAGCGGTCACACGATTGGAACAGCGCCTCAGTGTTCGCCTTCTCGAGCGCACGACGAGACGCATCGCCCCGACTCCGGAAGGGGCAGCTTACGCGGAAAGCTTGCGGCGCATTCTCGACGACCTCGATAAGGCAGAAGCGGCCGTTGTGGAGGGTCGCGGCCGTCCTCAGGGTCGTCTACGCGTGAATGCGAGCATCGCCTTCGTCGTTCATCAGCTGGCAGCGGCTCTCCCCGACTTCCATGCCTCCTTTCCCGATATCCGGCTCGATCTCACCCTCTCGGACCATGTCATCGATGTGATCGCGGAGGGTGTCGACGTCGCCGTCCGCATAGGAGCCGTCAAAGACGAAAGGTTGGGCTTTCGTCGTATCGCAGAGATCCGCAGAGTGATCTGCGCCTCGCCGGCTTACCTTGCGCAGCATGGAGCGCCTCTCGAACCGACCGATCTGGCGCACCATTCATGCATCAATGTAGCATCATCACCCCATCTGTCGCTGTGGCCTTTCCGGCGACAGGACGGGATCGAGATCGTCGAGACCCGCGGACCGCTCAATGTCGACAATGCAGAAGGCGTTCTTGCACTAGGCGTTGCCGGTCTTGGGATCATCCGGCTTGCGGATCTCGTGGTGGCGAATGCGATCAGGGAAGGCAGGCTCGTGCCGATCCTGACCGAAGTTCACCAGTCCGAGCCCGTACCGGTATCCCTTGTCTTTCCAGCGCTTCGACAGCGGCTTCCGCGCGTGAGGGCCTTCATCGACTTTATGGTCGCGCGCTTTGGCTCGTCTCCTTGGCGCCTCGACGACCTTCAGAGAGCAAGGTGACAGCGACCTCTACGGCCGCCCTGGATCAATGTCCCTCGAAGCTCACGAGGCTGCGCACCTCGACGCCGAGGTCGCGCAGCTTCTGGGCGCCGCCCAGATCGGGCAGGTCGATGATGAAGCAGGCGGCCACGATGTTGGCGCCCATCTGGCGCAGGAGCTGGCTCGCCGCAACGGCGGTGCCGCCGGTGGCGATGAGGTCGTCCACCAGGATGACGCGCTCCTCCTGGCCGATGGCGTCCGTGTGGATCTCCATCTCGTCGACGCCGTATTCCAGCGAATAGGCGATCCGAACGGTCTCGTGGGGCAGCTTGCCCTTCTTGCGGATCGGCACGAAGCCCGCCGAGAGCTGATGGGCCACCGCGCCCCCGAGGATGAAGCCGCGCGCCTCGATTCCCGCGACCTTGTCCACCCTTCCGCCCGCGAAGGGATGAACGAGCTCGTCCACCGAACGCCGGAAGGCCCGCGCGTCTCCCAGCAGGGTCGTGATGTCGCGAAAGACGATGCCGGGCTTCGGGTAGTCCGGGATCGAGCGGATTGCCGCTTTCAGATCGGTGAGGAGACGCTGGTCCATCGATAAACTCGGGTTCTAGGAAGGCTTATCCTATCGGCAGGGCGGCTGGCGCGCCACTCTCGGCCTCAGGCTTTCAGAATACGGCCCGCCACCGCATCGAGCTTCTTCAGAAGCTCGGGATCGCGAGCGGACGGCGCCGTCATGATCGCGCCGTCGAGGGCGCGGTCCGAGCGGTGGGGACAGGGGTAGCGCTCGAGCGGAAAATCCCGGGCGACGCGGGCAATGAGCCCGGCCACTCTCTTGGCGTTCTGCTGGGCGACGGCAACGACGGCGGCCACGTCCACGTCGTCGTGCTCCGGGTGCCAGCAATCGTAGTCGGTGACCATGGCGATGGTCGCGTAGGTGATTTCGGCCTCGCGGGCGAGCTTGGCCTCCGGCATGGCGGTCATGCCGATCACGTCGTAGCCGTGGCTCTGGTAGGTGAGCGACTCGGCATAGGTGGAGAATTGCGGCCCCTCGATGCAGACATAGGTCCCTCCGAGGCTGAAGGGGATGTCCTCCGCGACCGCCGCGTCGGCGATCCGCTGCTGCAGGCCCGGGCCGACCGGATGGGCCATGGGCACATGGGTGACGCAGCCCTTGCCGAAGAAGGAGCTTTCGCGCCGGAAGGTACGGTCCACGAACTGGTCCACGAGCACGAAGAAACCCGGATAGTACTCGACCTTGAAGGAGCCGCAGGCCGAGACGGAGATCAGGTCGGTCACGCCGGCCCGCTTCATCGCATCGATATTGGCCCGGTAATTGATGTCGGAGGGCGAATACCGGTGGCCGCGCCCGTGTCGGGCCAGGAACACCACCTCGGTCGAGCCGATCCGCCCGATCCGCAGCGCGTCCGAAGGCTCGCCCCACGGAGACGCGATGCGCTCCTCGCGCACATCCTCCAGCCCCGGCAGATCGTAGACGCCCGAACCGCCGATGATGCCCAGCACTGCTTTCGTCATGTGACCTCAGATGTCGCCGCCGCGGAGCCGACTCGGCTCCCGGACCGGG
Organism: Microvirga lenta; assembly: GCF_020532555.1. Lineage (GTDB taxonomy): Bacteria > Pseudomonadota > Alphaproteobacteria > Rhizobiales > Beijerinckiaceae > Microvirga > Microvirga lenta. Next base: position 252,155 of record NZ_JAJBBR010000001.1, read on the forward strand.
GAAGAGATAGCAGCCCGGTCAGCCAAGCGAAACCGACGCGAGTTCTTCGCCGACCAGGCAGGGAAAGAGCGTCTCGCGGAAGATCTTGAGGCGCTCGATCCGAACCGGGAGGGCAACCGGCACCGCCTCGATCCGCTGCACCACCGCGGCGGGTACGGGACTCGGATCGGAGAACCGGGCAAGAGTGGTGTGGACGAGGTCGTAGTGCCGGTGCTCGTGCCCGGGAGGCGGCGGAAGCGTCGCGAGGATCCTGTCCCGGATGCGCCCGATCAAGCCGCTTTCCTCTCTGGCTACGGCGATGACGCCGACCGGCATGACCTTGAGCTCGAAGAAATCCAGCACGAGCGGACCGGCGCCGGAGCCGAGCTCCTCGACGAGCCGGCGGGCAGGCTCGGCGATCGTGCTCCAATAGGCCTCCTTGTCGAAGCCGTCGGTCGTCGGCACGAGGGGATAGACGGTGACGTGGAATGCGTGGGGCGGCGCCTCGTGGAAGGCACGGGGCCAATGGGCGATGGCCGCCTGCTGGAGAGCATGGAGCTTCTCCTGCGCATCGGGCGCGAGCTGCGGCTGCACGTGGATGGCGAGGCACGGCTTCCCGTACAGGGTATCGACGATCGGAAGGAGAGGATTCAAGTGCGCTCCGCTGCTCAACCCGGGACGCGGGTCCCGCTCCATGCGTCTTGCCGCGAAGGCCCCGAAAAGAAAAGGCCCCGGTTTCCGGGGCCTTTGGACTTTTACGGATTGTGCGTCATGGGCGGGGTCGCGTGACCCTCGACCTCGCCGCCGACCCGGGCCCAGATCTTCTTCTTGGTGAAGTAGAGCAGGACCGACAGGACGATGAGGAACAGCATCACCTGGAAGCCGAGGCGCTTGCGGGCCTCGAGGTGCGGTTCGGCCGTCCACATCAGGAACGCCGTGAGGTCGCGGGCGTACTGGTCCACCGTCTCGGGCGCCTGCGGCTGGCCATTGGCATCTTTCGGATACTCGACCTGGCCGTCGCTGACCGGCTTGGGCATGGCGATGATATGGCCGGGGAAATATGCGTTGTAGTGGCCACCCTCCGGCACCTGGAAACCGGCCGGCGGTTCCGTGTAGCCGTTGAGCAGGGCGACGAGGTAGTCGGCGCCGTTCTCCGAATACTGGCGGAACACGTCGGTGATGAACCACGGGAACCCGCGCTCGTAGGTGCGCGCCTTCGGCATCAGGGACAGATCCGGCGGAGCCTTGCCGCCGTTTGCCGCCGCGGCCGCATTCTCGTTCGGGAACGGGCTCGGGAAGCGGTCGGCCGGGCGACCGGGACGCTCGAACATGTCGCCGGCCTCGTTCGGGCCGTCCTGGATCTGGTACTCCGCCGCCAGGGCACGGACCTGGGCCTCGGAGAATTCCGGACCGCCGGGCTGCGACAGGTTGCGGAAGGCGACGTAGCTCAGGCCGTGGCAGGAGGCGCAGACCTCCCGGTAGACCTTGAAGCCGCGCTGGAGCTGGGCCCGGTCGAAGGTGCCGAAGGGGCCCTGGAACGACCAGCTCAGCTGCGGCGGGACCGGGGTCTCGCCGGCGGCATAGGCGGGTGCCGAGAGGCCGAGAAGGGCAGCGGCGATGAGAAGGGTACGCTTCATCATGATATTGTTCCTCAACGCTCGCATCAGCCCTTGGACTGCGGCTCGGCATTGGCGCCGGCCGGCATGCCCGCGCCACCCTTCTGCACGCCCATCACGGATTCGAGGATCGAGTTCGGCAGCGGCAGCGGACGCTCCACGAAGCCGAGCACCGGCAGGATGACCAGGAAGTGGATGAAGTAGTAGGCGGTGGCGATCTGCGACACGATCACGTACCAGCCCTCCGCAGGCTTCGCGCCCAGCCAGCCGAGCAGGATGCAGACGGCGACGAAGACCCAGAAGAACTGCTTGTAGAGCGGACGGTAGGCGGTCGAGCGAACCTTCGACGTATCGAGCCACGGCATCAGGAACCACACCAGAATGGCCGAGAACATCGCGATGACGCCGCCGAGCTTGTCCGGAATGGCGCGCAGGATCGCGTAGAACGGCAGGAAGTACCATTCGGGCACGATGTGGGCCGGAGTCACGGCCGGATTGGCCGGGATGTAGTTGTCCGCGTGGCCGAGGTAGTTCGGGATGTAGAACACCCAGTACGCGAAGAAGATCATGAACACGACGACGGCGAAGATGTCCTTGATCGTCGCGTAAGGCGTGAAGGGAACCGCGTCCTTGCCCGACTTGATCGGAATGCCGGTCGGGTTGTTCTGGCCCGGCACGTGCAGCGCCCAGACGTGGAGGATGACCACGCCGAAGATCATGAAGGGCAGCAGGTAGTGCAGGGAGAAGAAGCGGTTCAAGGTCGGGTTGCCTACCGAGTAGCCGCCCCAGAGGAAGCTCACGATGGTCTCGCCCACGACCGGGAGCGCCGAGAAGAGGTTGGTGATGACGGTGGCGCCCCAGAAGCTCATCTGCCCCCAGGGAAGCACATAGCCCATGAAGGCCGTGGCCATCATCAGGATGAAGATGATGACGCCGAGGATGTAGAGGACCTCGCGCGGCGCCTTGTAGGACCCGTAATAGAAGTTACGGAAGATGTGGATGTAGACGGCCACGAAGAACATCGAGGCGCCGTTGGCGTGCAGATAGCGGATCAGCCAGCCGTAGTTCACGTCGCGCATGATGTGCTCGACGGACTGGAACGCCAACGCGGCATTCGGCGTGTAGTACATCGCCAGGAAGACGCCGGTCACGATCTGCGCGACGAGCATGAACACCAGGATCGCGCCGAACGTCCAGAAATACGTCAGGTTCCGCGGCACCGGGAACGCGATGAAGGACGAGTGGACGAGGCTGGCGATCGGCAGACGGCTTTCGAACCATTTACCGAAGGAGCTCTTGGGGACGTAGGTTGTGGAATACTGACTCATGGATATCGCCTGATCGCAGTGACCGTCGCGTAAAGGTTACGCCGTAGCTTCTTCTTGACCGATGATGATCTTCGTATCGCTCACGAAAGCGTAGGGCGGGATCGGCAGGTTGATCGGCGCCGGGCCGCCGCGGACGCGGCCGGAGGTGTCGAAGACCGAGCCATGGCACGGGCAGAACCAGCCGTTGTATTCGCCCTGGTTGCCGAGAGGCACGCAGCCGAGATGGGTGCAGTTGCCGTACACGACCAGCCACTGGGCATGATCGGGCTTCACGCGGGCCGAGTCGGGCTGCGGATCGCGCAGAGAGGCGAGGTTCACGTCCTCCGCGGCCTTGATCTCCTCAGGCGTCCGGTTCCGGACGAAGATGAGCTTGCCGCGCCAGAAGACCTTGACGATCTGCCCGGCCGCGATGGGGGACAGGTCGACCTCGACCGGCGCGCCGGCAGCCACCGTCGCCGCATCGGGCGCCAGGGACTGGATGAAAGGCCATACCAGGGTTGCGCCGCCGACGGCAGCAGCTGCGCCCGTTGCGATGAAAAGGAAATCGCGTCGTGTCGGCTCAGCAACGTGAGTGGTGGTCTCGGCCACTTGGCTCTCCAGCATTCGTCAAAAAACGAGAACCGCGCGTCTCTGATGCCGGCAACCCGGACACCGGCGCGATGCTTTGAATTGAACAAGCATATGCGCCAACGCGCGCGCAATGCGACTGGGCGTCGCCGCGCGCAGGCTCTTTGGCACGGCCAAGCCCGCCTGTCCATAGCCGGATTGGAGATGTTCCAGCCTGAAGGGATCAGTTTGCCGCCGTTTTCTCGGCTCCGAGGAAGCCTCCGGACTGGCGCCGCCAGAGCCGTGCATAGAGTCCGCCGCGCCGCAGGAGCTCCGCGTGGCTGCCCTCCTCCACGATGCGCCCCTGGTCGATGACGATGAGCCGGTCCAGGGCCGCGATGGTGGACAGCCGGTGGGCGATGGCGATGACCGTCTTGCCCGCCATGAGGGTCGAGAGCGATTCCTGGATGGCGCCCTCCACCTCGGAATCCAGGGCCGAGGTGGCCTCGTCCAGCACGAGAATGGGGGCATCCTTCAGGATCACCCGAGCGATGGCGATGCGCTGGCGCTGCCCGCCGGAGAGCTTCACGCCCCGCTCGCCCACATGGGCGTCGTATCCGCGCCGGCCCCGGTGGTCCTCCAGCTCCATGATGAAGTCGTGGGCATGGGCCAGCCGCGCCGCCTGCTCGATCTCCCGCTCCCGGGCATCGGGCCGGCCATAGGCGATGTTGTCGCGGATCGACCGGTGCAGCAGGGAGGTGTCCTGGGTCACCATGGCGATGGAGGCCCGCAGGGAATCCTGTCTGACCCGGGCGATGTCCTGCCCGTCGATCAGGATCCGCCCGCTCTCCAGATCGTGGAGGCGCAGGAGGAGCGAGGTGATCGTGGTCTTGCCGGCGCCGCTCGTGCCCACGAGGCCGACCTTCTCCCCGGCGCGGATCGTGAGGCTCAGGTCCTCGATGACCCCGTCCTCCCGGCCGTAATGGAACGACACGTGGTCGAAGCGCACCTCCCCCTGCGTCACTTCGAGCTGCGGCGCGTCCGGCGCATCCACGATGCCGTGGGGGCGGGCGATGGTCTCCATGCTCTCCTGAACGACCCCGATATTCTCGAAGACATCGCGGACCGTGTGCATGACCCAGCCCGACATGGCGAGGATGCGCATGACGAGGGCAAGCCCGGCCGCCGTCTCGCCGCTGGTCATGAGCCCCCGGCTCCAGAGGGAAACCGCCAGCCCCCCGGTCGCCACGAGCAGCGCGCTGTTCATGAAGGCGAGAATGCCTGCCACGCCCGTGTTGAGGCGCAGGGAATCGAGGAAGGCCTTGGTGTTGGAGGCCAGGGCCTCGCTGACGGCCGAGCGCTCTTCCGCCGCGCGGGCGAAGAGCTTGACGGTAAGGATATTGGTGTAGCTGTCGACCACCCGCCCCACGAGGGCCGAGCGGGTATTGGCCACGGCCAGGGAGCGGACTTTCGCGCGGGGCACGAAATAATACAGCAGAGCCATGTAGCCGAGGATCCAGAGCCCCATGGGAAGGGCGAGCCACGGGCTCACGCTCGAAAACACACCGAGAGCCGTCAAGGCGAAGATCGCCACGTAGAGCAGGGTGTCGAGAACCGTGACCGCGATGGACCGGATCGCCCCGCCCGCCTGCATGATCCGGTTGGAGAGCCGTCCGGCGAAGTCAGCCTGGAAATAGCCCAGGGCGTGGCCGAGCGTGTAGACGTGGGTCCGCCAGCGGATCATGTTGGTGGTCTGCGGCACGATGATCTGGTTCGACACCAGGCCGTGCACGAAATGCAGGACGGGCCTCACCAGGAGGATCGCGGCGCCCACCAGCAGGAGGGTGTTTCCGTGGTCGGACCAGATCCGCTCGGGGCTCGACCGGGTCAGGAGGTCGACCAGCCAGCCGATCAAAAGATAGAGAGACGCCTCGAACAGCCCGACGAGCAGGGCGATCACGAAGAGCAGGACGAACCAGAAGCGGACAGGCTTCAGGTAGGACCAGGCGAACCGGCCGACCGTGTTCGGAGGCGTCCTGCTCTCGTCGAACGGGGCGAAAGGATCGATCTGCTTTTCAAACCAGTGAAACATCCCGATCCCCGATTCCTGACTCCCGGCCCTTGCTTTAACACGACGGCCGGCGAAGCGTTCACTTGACGTGAGGGCGCCCTGCCCCGATGACGCTTCCATGCCCCGCCTTGCCATCTACCAGCCCGACATCGCGCAGAACACCGGCACCATGGTGCGCCTGGCCGCCTGCCTCGGCGTGCCGGTCGAGATCATCGAGCCGGCCGGGTTCGACGTGTCGGACCGGAACCTGCGCCGCTCCGGCATGGATTATCTCGAGCGCGCCGCGATCACGCGCCACATCTCGTGGCGGACCTTCGAGGCCTGGCGTCGGGAGGCCGGGGGCCGGCTGATCCTTGCCACGACGAAAGGCGCCGTGCCCTATACCGCCCTTGCCTACGAGCCCGGAGACATCATTCTCGTCGGACGGGAATCCGCCGGCGTCCCCGACGAGGTGCACGGCGCGGCCGATGCCCGGGTCGTGATTCCCATGCAGCCGGGCCTGCGCTCGCTGAACGTCGCCGTCACCGCCGCCATGATCCTCGGGGAAGCCTTGCGTCAGACCCATTCGTTTCCCCATCCCGCCATTCCAGACAACCGAAGCGACCCCACATGACCGACAAAGCCGCCATCGAGCACCTTCAAACCGAAGCCCCCGCCTGGTTCGTGTCCCTGCGGGACCGGATCTGCGCCGCCTTCGAGGCGCTGGAGGACGAGGTGTCGGCGCCCCTCCCGCCGGAGGCGTCGGAGCCCGGGCGCTTCGAGCGCAAGCCCTGGGAGCGCAGGGACCATAACGGCAATCCCGGCGGCGGGGGCGTCATGTCGATGATGCGCGGGCGCGTCTTCGAGAAGGTGGGCGTGCATGTCTCGACCGTGCACGGCGAGTTCGCGCCGGAATTCCGCGGCCAAATCCCCGGCTCGGACCAGGACCCGCGCTTCTGGGCGTCCGGCATCTCCCTCATCGCCCATCCCTGGAACCCCAACGTGCCGACCGTACACATGAACACCCGCTTCGTCGTGACCACGAAGCCGTGGTTCGGCGGCGGCGCGGATCTCACGCCCGTCCTGGACCGGCGCCGCACCCAGGACGATCCCGACACCCTGGCCTTCCACGCAGCGTTCAAGGAGGCCTGCGACCGGCACGGCCCGGCCGCGGATTACGCGAAATACAAGGCCTGGTGCGACGAGTACTTCTTCCTGAAGCACCGCAACGAGCCCCGCGGCATCGGCGGCATCTTCTACGATTATCACTGGACCGGCGACGCGGACGCGGATCTCGCCTTCACCCGGGAGGTGGGCGAGGCCTTCCTGAAGATCTATCCGGAGATCGTCCGGCGCAACGCGGGCACCCCCTGGACGGAAGCCGACAGGGTCGAGCAGCAGGTGCGGCGCGGACGCTACGTGGAGTTCAACCTGCTCTACGACCGGGGCACGATCTTCGGCCTGAAGACCGGCGGCAACATCGAGTCGATCCTCTCGTCCATGCCGCCGACCGTGCGCTGGCCGTAACGCTCAGCCCTGGGCCTCGGCCTGCTCCAGGATCCGCCGGAGCAGGTCCTTGGCGTAGGCCCCATCCGTCCTGCAGCCCTCCGCCAGCCACGCCTGGCGGGCTTGCGACATCAGTTCGCCCACCCTCGGCCCCTTCTCGATGCCGCCCGCGACGAGATCGGCACCCCGCAGCGGAAAGACCGGCACCGGCTCGGCTCCGCTGCGGAAGCTCTTCAGCGCCTCCCAGGCATCCCGCTGCACGACGGGCAGGGGCTCCCCCGCGGTCGCGATCAGCACAGGCGCGACGGTCTCAGTCCCATGTTCCGCGACGAGGCGGCGGATGGCCGCGGCGTCCAGCGGCAGGGGCCTCGTCTTCAGCAGGGCGACGAGTCTGCCGTAGCTCGCGAGCCTGCGATGCTCCTCGTTGGAAAGGCGCAGCCGCTCCCGCAGCCGGTCGGCATCCTCCTCCGTCAGGACCGCCAGGGCCGCCAGGCGCCAGATGGAGACCGGCCCGCCGTCATCGGTCGCCGCGATCCTGCCGAAGCGCCCGAACTCCGCAACTCCCGCCAGGATCCAGGTCAGGAAGCCGTGATCGGCGAGGACGCGGACCGTGTCCTCGGCCCGGCGCGCCGCCAGCAGCTTCATGAGTTCGTGCCTGATCCTCTCGCGGGAGAGGATCGTCAGCCCCTGCCTCTCGGCCCCTGATGCCGCAAGCCCCTCCGCATCCGGCTCGCCCTGGGCGTATTCCGCATGGAAGCGGAAGAAGCGCAGGATGCGCAGGTAGTCCTCGCGGATACGCTTGTGCGCATCGCCGATGAAGCGCACGCGCCGGGCGGCGAGGTCGGCGGCGCCGTTCGTATAATCGTGCAGACGCCCGTCGAGGCCGAGCGACAGGGCGTTGATGGTGAAGTCCCGCCGCTTCGCGTCGGTCTCGAAATCGCGACCGAAGCGAACGACCGCGTGGCGCCCGTCCGTTTCCACATCCTCCCGCAGGGTCGTCACCTCGAAGGGCTCGCCCTCGACGATCACCGTGATCGTGCCGTGTTCGATCCCCGTCGGCACCGGCTTGAAGCCGGCCGCTGCGGCGAGCTTCGCCATGAGGTCGGGCGTCGCCGTCGTGGCGCAGTCCACTTCCGTGACGGGACGCCCCAGAAGCGCGTTGCGCACGGCGCCGCCGACGATGCGCGTTTCCTCCTCGCCGGTGTTGAAGGCTTCGAGAAGGCGGCGCAGCGGGGCCCGCCGAAGAAGGTCTTTCAGGGCATCCTGATGGAGCGATGGGATCACTTGAACTGCCCCGGAACGATGCGCCCGTTCTCGACATGGCTCGGCACATAGGCGCCCGTCTGCCGATCGGCGAACAGACCTGCCGAGAAAAGGGAGATCACCACGAAGGTCAAGCCGGCGATGATGAGCCACACCGACTGGTCGCTCCAGGAGGACCATACCAGCGGATTGCGGCGGCGGATCATGAGATAGACGGCATAAGCGACGAAAGGCAGGAGAAACAGCACCAGTTCCTGAAGAATCGCTCGCGTCATGAAGTATAGAGCCTTTCGTACAGATTGCGGATGATCCCCGCCGTTACCCCCCAGATGTAGCGCCCCTCGTAGGGAATTGCATAGTAGCGGCGCTGGCGCCCCTGCCACTCCCGGGCATGGAGCTCGTGATGGGCGGGATTCATCAGGAAGCCCAGAGGCACCTCGAAGGTATCGGCCACCTCGTGCGGATTGAGGCTGAGCCGGTAGGACGGCGTCACCTTCGCGACGAGAGGCATGACGAGATAGTTCGTGGTGGAGAGATAGGGGTCGAGGAAACCCAGCGGAGCGATGAAGCGGCTCTCGAGGCCGATTTCCTCCTGGGCCTCGCGATAGGCCGCGGCTGCGACGGAAGCGTCCGTCGGGTCGACACGCCCCCCGGGAAAGGCGATCTGTCCCGAGTGCTGGCGCAGATTGGCGGCCCTTTCCGTGAACAGCAGCGTCGGCTCCTGGCGCATCACCACAGGGACGAGCACGGCCGCCGCCTTGGGGTTCAGAGGATGGACCAGGGGAATGCCGTCGAGCGAGTGGTCGCCCCTCGGATTGGCGAGCGCGTCCGTCGCGTCGGGCGGCTCCGGCCGCAGGCGCTCGGCCGCCAGGCTGAGGAAATCCGCCGCATCGAGCTCCGTGGCCGCCATCAGGAGGCGCTCAGTTCGGAGGCGGGCGCGATGGGAAAGAACGCGTCCTTCACGTGCACGCCGAAGAGCGCCTCGCCGTCCCGCGTCTCCTCCTCTCCCAGGGCGATCAGGTCCAGGGCGAGCGCCCGCGTCGCCCGCGCCCACAGATCGCCTCGGATCAGCACGTAGGGCCTGACGCCGCCGCCCGCATCCCGCTCGAAACGCAGGGGGTGATCGGGCCCCGCCTGCACCACGTCGTCCACGTTGGTGCGGAAGGCGATCTGCCGGCCGCGCCCCTCCCCTTCGACCGCCATTTCCACCGCCAGGAACGGCACGTCCTCCACCACGATCCCCACCCGCTCCACCGGGGTGACGAGGACGTAGCGCTCCGGATCCTTGCGGAGCACGGTCGAGAACAGCCGCACGAGAGCCGGGCGGTTGATGGGGGTGCCCATGTAGAACCAGGTGCCGTCGGCGGCGATGCGCATGTCGATCTCGCCGCAATAGGCCGGGTTCCAGCGCTCGACCGGGGGAGGCCCCTTGCGGCCGGCATCGGGACCGAGCGCCTCGACGAGGCGGGCCAGGGCGCTTCCTGGAGGAGGGGCTGAGGGATCGGTCATGACATAAGCGTGAACAATAAAAAGGTTTTCGAGGATCGACGAACGGCCGTCATTCGCTACTTCCTAGAGCATAGTGTCACGAAACACACCGTCCAGCTCGCCACTCCCTCAAGCTGCGTCGCATCGACCCGCTTGCATATGGATGTCGACCGAAGGCACACTAGCCGCGGGGGCGGATGCTATTGAGTGGAGATAACCTCATGACGGCCAGCATCGCTCAAGCGCCCACCGCTCTGGACGACGCGATCATTCGAAATGCGGAGACGACGCTTGAGACCGTCGGACGTGCCCGGGATGCCATTCATACGGTCATCTTCGGGCAGGAGGACGTGGTCGACCTGACGCTGATCACCCTTCTGGCGGGCGGACACGGCCTGCTCGTGGGCGTGCCCGGCCTCGCCAAGACGAAGCTCGTGGAAACCCTCGGCACCGTCCTCGGCCTCGATGCGCGGCGCGTCCAGTTCACGCCGGACCTGATGCCCTCCGACATTCTCGGATCCGAAATCCTCGACGAGGGCGCCGACCGGCGCCGCTCGTTCCGGTTCGTGAAGGGACCCGTCTTCACCCAGCTCCTCATGGCGGACGAGATCAACCGCGCAAGCCCGCGCACCCAGTCCGCCCTGCTTCAGGCCATGCAGGAATACCATGTCTCCGTCGGCGGCGAGCGGCATGACCTGCCGCGCCCCTTCCACGTGCTGGCGACCCAGAACCCCATCGAGCAGGAAGGCACCTATCCCCTGCCCGAAGCTCAGCTCGACCGTTTCCTCCTGCAGATCGACGTCGGCTACCCGGACCGCGGCGCCGAGCGGCGCATCCTGATCGAGACGACCAGCGCCGAGGAGCACAGGCCCGTCGCCGTCATGGACGCAGAGGCCCTCATGAACGCGCAGCGCCTCGTGCGCCGCCTGCCCGTGGGCGAGAGCGTCGTCGAGGCCATTCTCGATCTGGTTCGCTCCGCCCGTCCCGAAGGTGAGACCGTGGAGGGCGTGACCGACAAGCTTCTGTGGGGTCCGGGGCCGCGCGCCAGCCAGTCGCTGATGCTGGCGGTCCGCGCCAGGGCGCTGATCCAGGGGCGCGTGGCGCCGTCCGTTGCCGACGTGGTGGCCCTCGCCGAGTCGGTGCTCAAGCACCGCATGGCCCTCACCTTCTCCGCCCGCGCGGACGGCGAGACCATCAAGAGCGTCATCGGCCGCCTCACGGCGCGGCTGGCAGGCTGAGGATTCCCATCATGGCCCGTGTCCGGGTCCTTTCCGAAGACGCGCGCCTTCCCGGCCGCACCGAGACGGAAAACGCCCTCACCCTGGCGCAGCGGATGCCGCGCCTCGTCCTGGAGGCGCGGCGCGTCGCCGCCAGCCTGTCGCACGGCGTCCACGGCCGCCGCCGCGCGGGCGTGGGAGAGAGCTTCTGGCAGTTCCGGCCCTTCGTGGCCGGGGAGGCCGCGCACCGGATCGACTGGCGCCGCTCCGGACGCGACGACCGGCTCTACGTGCGCGAGCGGGAATGGGAAACAGCCCAGACCATCTGGTTCTGGATCGACCGCTCGGCCTCCATGGGCTTCTCGTCGGACCTCGCCCAGGCGTCCAAGATCGAGCGCGGCATCGTGCTCGGCCTCGCCCTGGCGAACTGCTTCGTCGAGGCCGGCGAACGGGCGGGGATGCTCGGCCTGATGGCGCCTCGCGCCTCGCGCCGCATCACGGAAGTGATGGCGCAGACCATGGTCGCGGACCGCACCGCGCTTGAAGATGATCTGCCGCCGCAGGCACCGATCGCGCCGCTTCACGAGGCCGTCCTGATCAGCGACTTCCTTTCGCCTCCGCGCGAGATCGCGACCGTGGTCGAAGGCATTTCCAGCCGGGGCGCACGCGGGCATCTGGTGATGGTCGTCGATCCCGTGGAGGAGACCTTCCCGTTCCAGGGCCAGGCCATCCTGCACGATCTGGAGGACGGCGTGTCCCTGCGGATCGGCGACGCCGTTTCCTGGGGCCGCGCCTATCGGGAGCGCATCGCCCGCCACCGGGCGGAACTCGAGGAGATGGCCCGCCGCCGGGGCTGGACCGTGACCATCCATCGGACCGACCGCCCAGCGAGCGAAGCCGCCCTGCGCATTCTGACCCTCGTATCCGCATCCCGCGGCGCCACCATGGGAGGGCGCTAGTTCATGCTGGGACTACCCCTCACCTTCACGGTCCCCCTCGTCCTGACGGCGCTGGCGGCCCTGCCGGCCATCTGGCTGCTGCTGCGCATCACCCCGCCGCAGCCCAAGCGGGTCGATTTCCCGCCGCTGAAGATCCTCGCCGACCTGCGCCCCGAGCGCGAGACGCCCGCGCGGACGCCCTGGTGGCTCCTGCTGCTGCGTCTCGCCCTCGCGGCCTTTCTCATCATCGCCGCCGCGGGACCGATCTGGAACCCGATGGCGGCCGACAGCAGCCGCGCGCCGCTCCTGCTCGTCCTCGACAACGGCTTTGCCGCCGCGCACGACTGGCGGGAGCGGATGAACCTCGCCTCCGAGCGGATCGAGGCGGCCGGGCGCGAGGGCCGGACCGTGGCTCTCGTCGCGGCGGCGGGCGAACCCGTCGCCATCGAGCCGACGAGCCCGGCGGCCGCCCTGGAGCGTCTGCGCTCCTTCCAGCCGCTGCCCCACCTGCCGAACCGCCAGCCCCATCTCGAACCGATCCGGCGCTATCTGGAAGCGTCCCCGGACGCGGAAATCGTTTGGATCAGCGACGGGGTCGCGGGCGTTGACGGACAAGGCTTCATCGAAGGCTTGGCTCAGATGGCGGAAGACCGGCGGATCACGGTGGTGAAGGCTGAGCGGGCTTCCGCCCTCGCCCTCGCGGGAGTCGAGAACACCGGCGGCCAGCTCACGACCCGCATCATCCGGGCCGAGCCGAACGGGCGCGATGCCGGCATCGTGCGGGCCCTGGACCTGAAGAACCTGCCCCTCGCCGATGCCCGCTTCAGCTTCGAAGGCAACGCGACCGAAACGACCGCCGCTTTCGACGTGCCGACGGAGATCCGCAACGCCATCGCGCGGATCGAGGTGCTCGGAGAGGGCTCCGCCGGAGCGGTCAGCCTCGTCGACGAGCGCGGCAAGCGCCGCCGGGTCGGCCTCGTCTTCGGCGGGACCTCCGACCAGGCGCAGCCGCTCCTGTCGCCCCTCTACTACATCGAGCGGGCGCTCTCGCCGTACAGCGAGATCCGGCACGGCCGCGGCGCCGTGGCCGATGCGGTGTCCCAGCTCATCGACGAACAGGTCTCGGTTCTCGTCCTGGCCGATGTGGGCGGCCTCGACCGCGAGACCTTGGGCAGGGTGACCGAATTCGTGGAGAACGGCGGATTGCTTCTCCGCTTCGCGGGCTCCCGCCTTGCGGCGGGCAACGACGATCTCGTTCCCGTGCGCCTGCGCCGGGGCGGCCGCAACCTCGGCGGCACGCTCTCCTGGGACACGCCGAAGACTTTCGCCCCCTTCACGCGCGAAAGCCCGTTCTTCGGCCTGGCCGTGCCGGACGAGATCGGCGTCCGCCGCCAGATCCTCGCCGAGCCCGATGGCGATCTCGCCAGCAGGACCTGGGCCTCTCTGGCCGACGGCACGCCCATCGTGACCGCGGACAGGAAAGGGGACGGTCTCGTGGTCCTCTTCCACGTGACCGGCGACACCACCTGGTCCAACCTGCCTCTGTCGGGCCTGTTCGTGGACATGCTGCGCCGGATCACCGCCCTGGCCGGTGCGCCGAACGATGTCGGGGCGGAAGCCCGCAACGCGGAGAACCAGACCGTGGCGCCACGCCTCACCCTGGACGGCTACGGCACCTTCACGTCGCCGCCGGCGAATGCCCGCGCGGTGGTGACGCGGGACTATGCCGAAAGAGCCACGGCGGAGCATCCGCCGGGCTTCTACGGCCCCGTGGATTCGAGCCTCGCGGTCAATGCCCTGGTGGCCGGCGACCGGCTGGCGCCGCTGAACTACGCCCCTCTCAATGCGCGCATGGCAGGGCTGGTCGGCGCTCAGACCATCGACCTGCGCGCCCCGCTCTTCACCCTCGCCCTGGTCCTGCTGCTCATCGACACCCTCGCCTCGCTCTGGCTCGGCGGGCATCTTGCGAACCTCACCGGCCGGATGCGCCGCGCCGGCGCGGGAGCCGCGCTCGTTCTGGCGGCGCTTCTGATCACCGGCCCGGCCGCCAATGTGGAGGCGCAGGAGCAGAGGCCGCCCGTGCGCGCCAACACGGATGCGGCCCTCGTGACGAGGCTCGCCTATGTGATTACCGGCGATGCCCAGGTGGACGAGACGAGCCGGGCCGGCCTGGCCGGTCTGACCCAGGTCCTCGCCCAGCGCACGGCCCTGCAGCCGGGCGAACCGATCGGCATCGATCCGGCACGGGACGAGATCGCCTTCTATCCCCTGATCTACTGGCCGATCGTCGCCAGCAGGCCCATTCCCTCGGAGGCCGCCATCCGCCGCATCGATGCCTTCATGAAGGGCGGCGGCACGGTGATCTTCGACACGCGCGACGCCTTTACCGCCCCCTCCAGCGGCGCCACGAGCCCCGAAGGGCAGCATCTGCGCCGGATGCTGGCCACCCTCGACATACCGGAACTGGAGCCCGTGCCGGCCGATCACGTGCTGACGAAGACGTTCTACATCCTGGACAACTTCATGGGCCGCTACGCCACGGGCCAGACATGGGTCGAGGCGCTGCCGCCCGAGACGGAGGACGAGAGCACCCGCCCGGCACGATCCGGCGACGGGGTCTCGCCGATCATCATCACATCCAACGACCTAGCCGCGGCCTGGGCCGTCGGTCCGCGCGGCGAGGCGCTCTATCCCGTCGTCGGAAGCGACCCGCGCCAGCGGGAAATGGCGTATCGCGGCGGCGTCAACATCGTCATGTACGCGCTTACCGGCAATTACAAAGCCGACCAGGTCCACGTTCCGGCGCTGCTCGAACGCCTTGGACAGTAGGTCGAGGAGAAATCATTGCTCTCGATCAGCTTTTCTCCCCTCATTCCCACCTATGCCCTCTGGGCCGTGGGCGCGGTCGCCGCATTGCTGGCGCTCGTCGCCGTGCTGTCGCGGGGTCCCGTCGCGATCCTGAGGGCCATCGCTCTCGGCATGATCCTTCTCGCCCTCGCCAACCCTGCCCTCGTGCAGGAGGAGCGGGAGAAGGTGAAGGACATCGTCGCGGTGGTCATCGACCGCTCCACCTCCCAGACCCTCGGCGACCGACGCGAGATGACGGATCAGGTTCGGGCGGAACTGGAGCGCCGCTTCGGCTCGGTCGCCGACGTGGAGCCGCGCTATATCGAGGCCGATGACGGCGGCGGCGACGATGGCACCCGCCTCTTCGCGGCTCTCTCCAACGGCCTGGCCGACGTGCCGCCGGACCGTCTGGCGGGGGTGATCTTCGTCACCGACGGCGTCGTCCACGACATCCCTCCCTCTATCGACGCGCTCGGCTTCAAGGCTCCGCTTCATGCCCTCATCACGGGGCGGCCCGACGAGCGCGACCGGCAGATCAAGCTTCTCGAAGCTCCCCGCTTCGGCATCGTCGGCAAGGAGCAGACGATCCGCGCCCAGGTGATGGAGCGAGGCGGCACCGGCTCCGCCTTCGTGACCGTGCGGCGCGACGGGCAGGTCCTGACGCGCCAGCAGGTGCGGGCCGATACGCCCTTTTCCATCCAGGCGCTCATCGAGCATGGCGGCACGAATGTGGTCGAGCTCGAGGTCGAGGGCCTCCCCGGCGAGCTGACCCAGGCCAACAACCGTGCCGTGGTGCCCATCGAGGGCATTCGCGAGAAGCTCCGGGTGCTCCTGGTCTCGGGCGAACCCCATGCCGGCGAGCGGACCTGGCGCAACCTTCTCAAGTCCGACGCCAACGTGGATCTGGTCCACTTCACGATCCTGCGCCCCCCGGAGAAGCAGGACGGAACGCCGATCAACGAGCTGTCCCTCATCGCCTTCCCGACGCGGGAGCTGTTCCAGCAGAAGATCCAGGATTTCGACCTGATCATCTTCGATCGCTACGCCAACCAGAGCGTCCTGCCGTCGAGCTATTTCGAGAACATCGTGCGCTACGTGCGCGAGGGCGGCGCGGTTCTCGTCGCGGCGGGCCCGGAATTCGCCAGCTACGGCAGCCTCGCCCAGACGCGCCTTGCTCCGATCATTCCCGGCACCCCGGACGGACGCATCGTCGAGGAGCCGTACAAGGCCAGCATCACGACGACCGGCCAGCGGCACCCCGTGACCCGGGACCTGCCCGGCTCGGAGACGAGCCCGCCCGCCTGGGGAGAATGGCTGCGCATCGTCGGCTCTCAGGTCCAGTCCGGCTCGACCGTGATGTCGGGCGCCGACGACCTTCCACTCCTGGTTCTGCGCCGGGAGGAGAAGGGCCGGGTCGCCCTGCTCCTGTCCGACCATGCCTGGCTCTGGGCGCGCGGCTACAACGACGGCGGTCCTCACCTCGACCTGCTGCGCCGCCTCTCCCACTGGCTGATGAAGGAGCCCGCCCTCGAAGAGGAGGCCCTGCGTGCGAGCGTCACCGGCCGCGAGATCCATATCGAGCGGCAGACCATGAGCGAGCGCGCGGATCCCGTGACCCTGACCGCGCCGAGCGGTGCGGAGACCAGCATCGATCTCACGGAATCGCGGCCGGGCCTCTTTACGGCACAGGTGGAAGGCCGCGAGCTCGGACTTCACACCGTCCGCTCCGGCGATCTCATCGCCTTCGTCAGCGTCGGGCCCGCCAATCCGCGCGAGCTGACCGACGTGTTCAGCAACGTGGAGGCGCTGCAGCCCATCACGGACGCCACGGGCGGGTCGGTCCGGCGCGTGGCCATGGCAGGCGATCAGGGTATCACCGTGCCCCGCATCCTCGCGGTGCGCTCGGGCTCGCGCTTCTCCGGCGGAGACTGGATCGGGATCAGACCGAGCGAAAGCGCCATCGTTCGAGGCGTGTCGGTCTTCCCCGTGGCGCTCGGCTTCCTCGGACTCGTGCTCCTCATCGGAGCGACCCTGGCGGCGTGGCTCACCGAGGGCCGCCGCCGGGCCTGAGATCAGGAGGTCGCGGGCAGCGGAGCCACCAGTCCGGCGGCGCGGGACAGAGCCCCCTCCTCCAGTTCCAGGGCAAGGAACCGGTCGGGATTGACCGGGCCGGGAAGCTGGAGGTGACGAGGCGGGACGCGCTTGAACCCGAAGCGGGCATAGTAGGGCTCGTCCCCGACCAGAAGCACCAGGGTGTGCCCCCTCTCCTTCGCCGCCTGAAGAGAGCGCTTCATGAGCGCGGCGCCGATTCCCCTGCTTTCGAAGGCCGGCTCCACCGTCAGGGGCCCGAGCATCAGGGCCCGCTCCTGTCCGGCGAGGACCGGCGTCATGCGGACGGAGCCGACGAGGAGGGTTCCGACCAGGGCCGTGAAGGAGAGGTCGAGCAGGTGCGGCGCCCCTTCGCGCAGGCGCGAGGCCGTGCGGGCGAAACGCCCGGGCCCGAAGGCGCGCTCGTGCAGGCGCTCGATGGCCTCGGCGTCGATCGGTTGCTCGGAGCGGATGATCAGGGAGAGTTCGGTCATGGACGGACCCGGAAGATGGCGGTGAGGACAGTGGCGGCGTGACGGAAGTCAGCCCTGTCGTCGTCGCTGGATCCGGATCGGTGTCATGAGGATGGGTTGTCCCTGGAGGTTCTTGGCCATAGCAGCGTCGGCGACGCTGCGCAAACGGTTCTCACCATGTCTCCGCCAGAGGCTCGCCCGAGACGATCTCGGCCAGGCGGCGGCGCGTCGCGGCCGTCGTGCCTTCGGGCAGCGCGTCGAGCGGAAAGAATCCCGCCTCCGCAATCTCCCGGTCCGGCTGCTTGGGCTCGACCACCGTAAAGTCCCGGATCACGTAGACCAGGACGTGGTCGCGCCGGGACACGCGGGCATTGAAGAACACGCCGAAGAGCTGCGGGGGCGCAGCAATGTCGATGCGGGCTTCCTCATGCAGCTCGCGCTTCAACGCCTGGAGCGGCGTCTCGCCCGTCTCGACGCCGCCGCCGGGCAGGTGCCATCCCGCGACATAGGTATGCCGAATGAGAAACACCCTGCCTTGCGAGTCGAGCACGGCACCGCGCACGCCGAGGGTCAGGCCGCGCGAGACGCGCCAGTAACTGTGCAATCCCCATTGGAGAACACGCTGGAACCGGCTCGGTTTGTGGGATTCGGACATTGGACCAGCGAATCACAACAAGATTACAGAAATCTGAACGGAGCCCCGCAATATTTGCATGGCTGTCGCGCCGAATTGGCGCGTGACCCGCGCGATGCGCAGGACTAAGACTGCGCCAACAAAAGGTGTTCCAATGTTTCTCTCCCTCGTCCTCTCTCTTCTCAATCGCTCCTCCCGCTTCACGTGGTCTCCGGCTCTGAGCCTGGAGGATCGCTCGATCTATTCGACCCTGATCCCCGGCGCCCAGTACTGACGCCCCCTTCCAGGGACTTGGCTGTAGGACGATCATCTGTTTAGAATAATTCTAAACAGGAGGTCTCCATGAAGGCCCTTTCCGAGCTGACGGAGCGCGAGGTCGTCGCCCTCGCAATTGCCAGCGAAGAGGAGGACTCGCGAATCTATCAGAGTTTCGCAGATCGTCTTCGCTCCGACTTCCCTGCCTCCGCCAGCGTCTTCGACGCCATGGCGGAGGAGGAGCGGGACCACCGCAACTCTCTCTACGGCTTCTATCGCTCCCGCTTCGGCGAGCACCTGCCCCCGATCCGACGGGAGGATGTGCGCGGCTTCCTGAAGCGCCGCACCGTGTGGTGGAGCCCTCATCTCGACCTCGCAAAGATGCGCCGGGAGGCGGAGCTCATGGAGCTCCAGGCCGCCCGATTCTACGAGACGGCTGCCGGGCAGACCCTCGATGTGGGCGTGCGCGAACTCTTCACCCGCCTGGCCGAGGTCGAGCGCGGCCACGAGCGCAAGGCGAGCCAGCTTCATGAGGCCCACCTCACCGAGAATGCAGAGGCGGCGGAAGAGGCCGCCCGCAAACGGCTCTTCGTGCTGCAATACGTGCAGCCGGGGCTGGCGGGCCTGATCGACGGGTCCGTTTCGACTCTCGCGCCGCTCTTCGCCGCAGCCTTCGCCACGCAGAACAACAAGGAGACCTTCCTGGTCGGCCTCGCCGCATCCGTCGGAGCGGGAATCAGCATGGGCCTGACCGAAGCGCTCTCCGACGACGGCCAGATCACCGGACGAGGTTCGCCGTGGCTGCGGGGGCTCGTCTGCGGCTTCATGACCGCGGCCGGCGGCATCGGCCACACCCTGCCCTATCTCGTGCCCGATTCCTGGCCGAATGCGTTCCTGCTGGCGACGAGCATCGCGGCCGTCGTCGTGGCGGCGGAACTCGTCGCAATCTCGTGGATCCGCACGAAATACATGGACACGCCTTTCCTGAGCGCCACATATCAGGTGATCGTCGGAGGCGTCCTGGTTCTCCTGGCCGGTATCTTCATCGGCAGCGCTTGACGCAGCGATGCGGCTCGACGAAGTCTCAACCCAGCCTCTACATTCGAGCCATCATGTTTCGCATCGCCCATCTGACCGACCCGCATGTGGGACCGCTGCCGAGGCCGAAGCTCCGCCATCTGATGAGCAAGCGCCTTACCGGCTGGTACAACTGGCACCGCAGCCGCCAGGACATGCACGACATGGAGCTTCTGGCGGAGCTCGTCGCCGACATTCACGATCAGAAACCCGATCACATCACCTGCACCGGCGACACCTGCAATATCGGCCTGCCGAGCGAATGGGCGACGTCGCGCGTGTTCCTCGAAGGCCTCGGCGATCCATCCCGGGTCAGCTTCGTTCCCGGCAATCACGATGCCTATGTGATGGGCTCGCTCGAAGGCCTGTTGAAGGAGGTGTCGCCCTGGACCCGCGGAGACGACGGATCGGAGGGTGCGTTTCCCTTCCTGCGCCGCTACGGCCCTATCGCGATGATCGGGCTCTCCTCCGCCATTCCAACCCTGCCCTTCGTGGCGAGCGGCCGCGTCGGGTCGAAGCAGCGCGCAGTCGCGGAGGAGATCCTGAGCGAGTTGGGCAAGGATCCATCCTGCTTCCGCATCGTCCTCATTCACCACCCGCCCCACGTGGGCGGTGCCCAGCCGGGCCGCAACCTGACCGATGCCCACAAGTTCGAGGACATCATCCGCCGCGTCGGCGCGGAGCTGGTTCTCCATGGACACAACCATGTGGGCTCCCTGGCGCATCTCGATGGCCCGCGCGGTCCCGTGCCGGTCGTCGGGGCTCCCTCCGCCTCGGCGCGGGGCGGCACCCTGACCCACACGGCGGGCTACCATCTCTTCACCGTCGAGCAGGATGAAACGGGCTTTCTCCTCAAGGCGGAATTGCGCGGCCTGAAGCCCGACGGCAGTGTCGGCGGCATGGGCATGCTCTCCCTCGGCCGCATCCGTCAACCTCACGAGGGCCCATGAACGCTCCCCTGACCTCGAGCAGCCAGCGGGTCCAGGCCGCCGCCGAAAGGCTGGGCCTCTCGATCTCGATTCTGGAAATGCCGCAATCGACACGCACCGCCGAGGAGGCCGCGGCAGCCTGCGGCTGCGATGTGGCGCAGATCGTAAAGTCCCTGGTGTTTCAGGGCGCCGGGAGCGGACAGCCCTATCTGCTTCTCGTGTCGGGCAAGAACCGTGTCGACGAAGAGGGAGTGGCCGGGCACATCGGCGAGGCGCTGCTCCGCCCGGATGCGGCGCAGGTGCGTTCGTGGACGGGCTATGCCATCGGCGGCATCCCGCCTTTCGGACATGCCATGCCCCTGCGCACGTTGGTCGATCGCGACCTGCTCGGGCACGACATCGTCTGGGCGGCGGCAGGCACACCGCGCGCGGTGTTCTCGACAGACCCCAAAGCTCTCATGCAGGCGACCGGCGCCGAAATCATCGCAGTTGCCTGAGCACTCCCGCCCAACAACGTAAAGACTTGAGCTTCCTTTCTTCTGTATACGCGCACAATCTTCATCAATAGGCCAAGCTTAACGGTCAAGCTTGTACTATGATAAGATTATTTCCTATTTTGGAACCGCCCAGATGCTTCGTCGTTGACGGGGTGCAGCAGCCACCTATGCCTTTCGCGAGCCCGTTCGGCTTGCCGCGGTGATCTGCAACCCGGAAACAGGAGCTCTTCCCATGAAGAAATATCTTGCCCTCGCGGCAGTGTTTGCGACCGTTTCGGCACCGGCCGTCGCGCAGACGATCGACAGCCAGACCTTCCGCATGATGGCCATGCAGTCCGACGCGTTCGAGATCGCGTCGAGCCGCCTCGCCATTGAGCGTTCCCGCAACTCCCTCGTCCGCAGCTATGCACAGCAGATGATCCGGGATCACGGCATGACGAGCGAAGCGCTCAACGGCGGCCGTGCGGTCTATGCTGCGTCTGGTGAGATGATCGGCGGCGCTGTCTCCGGCACCCTGGCCGGCGCGGGCATCGGTGCGCTTGTCGGCGGCCCGGTGGGTGCTGCTGTCGGCGCCGGCATCGGTGCGACGGCTGGCTCGGTTGCAGGCGGTGCAGGCGCAGGTAGCGCCAGCCCGGCTGGCGGCGCGCTTGCCGGCGCAGGCGTGGGTGCGCTCGTCGGCGGCCCGGTCGGCGCTGCGGTGGGTGCGGGCGTCGGCGCGACGGCCGGAGCGGCCTCTGCGAGCGACGTTCAGGCAACAGGCGCGATCTCGTCTGCGCCGATGCAGCTCCCCGTTCAGCTCGACGCCCAGAAGGCCGCCATGCTGAACCAGCTGGCCTCCACCAGCGGCTCGCAGTTCGACCGCCTCTACGGCCAGTATCAGCGCATGGCGCACGAGCAGGCGCTGGCGCTCTACACCACCTATGCGCAGACCGGAAACGATCCGGCGCTCCGCCAGTTCGCCGTGCAGGTCATCCCGCATCTCCAGCATCACTACGCCGAAGCCCGCAGCCTGCCCGGCGCGGCAGTCCGCCGTCGCTAAGCGGCAGCACGACAGGTCTTCAGCAGCGGCGGGCCCTCGGGCCCGCCGTTTCGCATCTCAGGACGCGTGAAGAAAAGCCTCGACCCGCTCGCGCCTGGGCATCGGCGCGACGGCCCCATGCCCCAGGGTCGACAGAGCGGCCGCCGCATTGGCATAGGCCGCCGCCCGGAACGGGTCGCGATGGGCGAGCCACTCCGCCAGGAATGCTCCGTCGAAGGTATCCCCCGCGCCTGTGGCGTCGACCGCCTCGACCGGACGGGCGGCAATGACCTCCACACGCTCCGACGTGGCGACCATGGTGCCGGACTTGCCCATCGTCAGCGCGACGATTCCGCAACCCAGGTCGAGATAGAAGGCGCAGATCTCCTCCGGCCGCTCCAGGCCCGTCAGCTGTCGCGCATCATCGAGCCCCGGCAGGGCGATGTCCGAAAGGGCGGCCGTCCCGTTGATGATGGCGCGCGCCCGGTCCAAGGGCCACAGCCGCAGCCGCAGATTTGTGTCGTAACTGACGACCGTGCCGTTCTCCCGCGCGTGACGGATGGCGGCGAAGACCGCATCCGCACAGCTCTCCGAGATCGCCTGGCTGATGCCCGATGCATGCAGCACGCGCGCGGCGGCGATTTGCGACAGAGGAAGTTCCCGCGCCCGCACGAGGCTCGCGGCGGATCCGGCACGGGCGTAGGAGAAGACGTGCCCCTCCTCGCCATAGGTGATGAAGTAGACCCCGGTCCGCCCGTCCTCGCGAAGGATGACGGAGGAATGATCCACTCCCTCCTCGCTCCAGAGCCTGAGGAAATCCTGGCCGAAAGGATCGCTCCCCAGCGCCGTGAAGATGGCGGTCTTCGCGCCCTGGCGCGCGGCCGCGACGGCCGTGTTGGAGACGTCGCCCCCGAAGCCCGGCAGATACAGGCGCTCGCCATTCCGCTGAACCTCGGCGAACTCCATCAACGGTTCGCCGATGGCCAAAAGATCGATCGTTTTCATGGATGTCCTGTCAGAGCCGGAAGAGTTGCGGGATGGTCCGCGTCAATGGCGACGACCTTGCCGGGATTGAGGATGTTCCGCGGATCGAGCGTCCGCTTGAGGGTGCGCATGAGGTCGAGGGCGACAGGATCCTTGTAGAGAGGAAGCTCGTCGCGCTTGATGAGGCCGATGCCGTGCTCGGCCGAGATGGACCCGTTCATGCGGTGGACGATGTCGTGGACGATGCGGTTGAACCGTCCCCACTCGGCCAGGAAGGCACCCTTGTCCATGCCGACGGGCTGGGACAGGTTGAAGTGGATGTTGCCGTCCCCGAAATGGCCGAATGCGCAGACGCGGATCCCCGACATTTGCGCTTCGCAGGCTGCTGAAGCCGTCTCGATGAACCCGGCCACCTTCGAGACCGGCACGGAGACATCGTGCTTGATCGAGCCGCCCTCGAGGCGCTGGACCTCGGACAGGTCCTCGCGCAGGGACCAGAGGGCCGCGCTCTGCGCGCCGCTCGTGCTGATCGTCGCGTCTTCGATGAGCCCGTCTTCGAGAGCCTTTCCGAGGATCGTTTCCAGCTGCCCTTGAAGATCGGCATCGGCCTGCGGCGACGACAATTCGATCAGGGCATAGGACGGGTGGCGATCGGCCAGCGGACGGACCGAGGCGGGCTTGTGCTTGAGCACGATCTCCAGGCCGAAATCCGTCATGTATTCGAACGTCGTCAGGTGATCGCCCGCCTCGGTGCGCAGGTGCTCGAAGAGGGCCAGCGCGCGATGCGGCGACGAGCAGCCGATGAAGGCGGTGCTGCGAGCCTGCGGTTTGGGGAAAAGCTTGAGGACGGCGGCCGTGATGATCCCCAGAGTGCCTTCGGAGCCGATGAAAAGATTCCGGAGATCGTAGCCCGTATTGTCCTTGCGCAGTCCCTTCAGGCCGTTCCAGATCCGTCCGTCGGCGAGCACGACCTCGAGCCCCAGCGTCAGTTCGCGCATGTTGCCGTAGCGCAGAACCGCGGTTCCCCCCGCGTTGGTCGCGAGATTGCCGCCGATGCGGCACGAGCCCTCGGATGGAAGAGACAGGGGGAAATGATACCCGACCCGCTCGGCTGCCTCGTGGACGGACCTGAGGATGCAGCCCGCCTCGACGGTGATGGTCGCGTTGAGCGGGTCGACCTCTCGAATGGTGTCGAGGCGCGCCAGGGCCAGGACGATGCCGCCATAGGGAACGCCGCCTCCGACCAGCCCCGTATTGCCGCCCTGCGGCACGATCGGGATGCCGGCTTCGGCGCATCGGCGGACCACGAACGCGACCTCCTCGGGGCTGCGCGGGCGGACCACCGCGAGAGCCTCGCCCTGATAAAGCCCCCGGCTCTCGACGAGGTGGCCGCCGATATCCCCAGCATCCGTCAGAACAGATCCGGCCCCGAGCCGCGCCGCCAGCGCCTCTAGGAGAGCCACCCCCGCCTTTGTCTGGATCGCCATTCCCGCTCCCTGAAAACGTCCCTACTCATTGCGTCTTGCGGCGCGGTTCGCAAGGGCTGTCGGGCCGGTCTCCGCAATCCCGGTGGATGTATCTGACGTTACGGCACTTTTAGAGGGCGGGAACCGGACACCCCGGCGCCGCCCGCCCCCTGCAACCGGCGCTTGCCTTTTTTTCGAGTTTGACCGTTACTGCGTTCCGACGCGATCCCGGATCGCGGGAAGCAAGGCCCGCCTCCAGCACGGGCTTCCAAATATAAGGGAACAACAATGACGTTCTTCAAAACCCTCAGTCTGGCCCTGGTCGGCTCTGCTCTTGCGCTTGGCGGAGCGGCGGCGCAGGAGAGGACTGTCAAGATTGCCACCGAGGGCGCCTACGCTCCGTGGAACTTCACCGGCCCCGGCGGCAAGCTCGAAGGGTTCGAGATCGATCTGGCCAACGACCTGTGCGCGCGCATGAAGGTGAAGTGCGAGATCATGGCCCAGGACTGGGACGGCATCATCCCGGCGCTGCAGGCCAAGAAGTACGATGCCATCATGGCCGGCATGAGCATTACGCCGAAGCGCAAGGAAGTCATCGACTTCGCCGGCCCCTATGCCAATTCCCCGAACGGCTATCTCGTGGCGAAGAACTCGCCGCTCGCCAAGATGCCCGGCACGGGCGAGGCCTATAACCTCGGCACCCAGCAGGCTGCGGCCGAGAAGGCCATCCAGGCCAGCGCGCAGACCCTGAAGGGCAAGACCGTCGGCGTCCAGGGATCGACCATCCACTCGAACTTCGCCGATAAGTACCTGAAGGGCATGGCCGACGTCCGTGAGTACAAGACGACCGAGCAGCACGACCTCGATCTGGCTGCGGGCCGCATCGACGCCGTCCTCGCCGACGCCACGGCCATCATCGGCACGCTGGAGAAGCCCGAGTTCAAGGACTATGTTCTCGTCGGCCCCTCCATCACCGGCGGCATGCTGGGCGAGGGCGTGGGCGTCGGCCTGCGCAAGGACGATACCGAGCTGAAGAAATCCTTCAACGAGGCCATCCAGGCCGCCATCAAGGACGGCACGGTGAAGAAGCTGTCGGAGAAGTGGTTCAAGATCGACACCACCCCGAAGAGCTGAGATCTCGATCCAGGATTGGAAAGGCGCGGCTCCGGCCGCGCCTTTTTTGTCCGAAATCCGCCCCCACTGCGACGGAAAACGCCATTTCGGCCGCTTTATTCGGCACGATTGGGACTTGCGCTGGCTTAGCTTTTGACTGTTAGCTTTTCGAAGTGGCGGGGCCTGCCCTAGCGGTCTCGTCGAAAAAGGCTCAGTTGAAGCCACCAACAGGGAACGACGATGAAACTGTTCAAAGCATTCGGCCTTGGACTTCTGGCCTCTGCTCTTGCGCTTGGCGGAGCGGCGGCACAGGAGAGGACTGTCAAGATTGCCACCGAGGGCGCCTACGCTCCGTGGAACTTCACCGGCCCCGGCGGCAAGCTCGAAGGGTTCGAGATCGATCTGGCCAACGACCTGTGCGCGCGCATGAAGGTGAAGTGCGAGATCATGGCCCAGGACTGGGACGGCATCATTCCGGCGCTGCAGGCCAAGAAGTACGACGCCATCATGGCTGGCATGAACATCACCGACAAGCGTCTGGAAGTGATCAACTTCTCGCTTCCCTATGCGTCCACCCCGCACGGCTGGGGCGTGATGAAGGATTCCCCCCTCGCCAAGCTGCCGGGCACCGGCACGACCGTGAGCATCGACAAGGACCCCGAGGCCGCCAAGAAGGCCATCGAGGCCTGGAAGCCGCTCCTGAAGGGCAAGACCGTCGGCGTTCAGGGATCGACCGTGAACTCGCAGTTCCTGGAGAAGTACCTGAAGGACGTCGTCGAGATCCGCGAGTACAAGACCACCGAGCAGCACGACCTCGACCTGACCGCCGGTCGCGTCGACGCCATCTTCGCCGGTCATGGCGCCCTGAAGGCCACGCAGGAAAAGCCTGAGTTCAAGGACATGGTCATCACCGGAACGGGCATGCGCGGCGACGTGCTGGGCCGCGGCGTCGCGGTGGGCATGCGCAAGGACGATGCCGAGTTGAAGAAGTCCTTCGACGAGGCGATCCAGGCCGCCATCAAGGACGGTACGGTGAAGAAGCTGTCCGAGAAGTGGTTCAAGATCGACGCCACTCCCCAGGCCTGACGGGAGCGTGCGGAAATCGACGTCCCGGATCGCACTATACGGATCCGGGACGTTTCGGCATTACGGGTGCCGGATGTGACGAATGCTGTCTCGCCCTTAGCTTTCCGGCGAAGGGGAGACGAAATCAGGAAAGTTGAAGCGTGCAGCAGCTGAGCTACTTCGAGCTCGTCGGCTTTGGCCCCAACGGCTGGGGATGGGCTCTTCTCACCGCAACGGGCATGACCCTCGCCGTGGCCGTATGCGGCTTTCTCATCGGCTCGGTCGTCGGAACGTTCGTGGCGTGGGCGAAGGTCGGAGGAAACCTCGCGATCCGCGGCATCGCCGACGGATACACGACCGTCCTGCGCGGCATCCCGGACCTCCTCGTCATCTATCTTTTCTATTTCGGCGGCAGCGCGGCGCTCGGCGCCATCGGCAGCCTGTTCGGCGCGGAGGGCTTCATCGGCGTTCCGGCCTTCGTCACCGGCGCCCTCGCCATCGGCATCATCTCGGGCGCCTACCAGGCCGAAGTCTTCCGCGGCGCCTATCAGGTCGTCAGCAAGGGCGAGATCGAAGCGGCGCGGTCCGTGGGCATGCACCGCTGGCTCATGTTCCGCCGCATCATCGCCCCCCAGGTCCTGCGCTACGCCATTCCCGGCCTCGGCAATACCTGGCAGCTGGTGCTGAAGGAATCGGCTCTCATCTCCGTCACCGGTCTCGTCGAGCTGCTGCGCCAGTCGCACATCGCGGCCGGCTCCACGCGCCGCCCGTTCGACTTCTATCTCACGGCGGCGGTGCTCTATCTCCTGATCACCTGGGTTTCCACGTATCTCTTCCAGCGTGCGGAAAACCATTCGATGCGCGGCATCCGGAGGGCTTCCTGATGGATTTCGCCTTCATGAAGGAAACTTTCCTAAGTCTCCTGAGTGGCGTGCCGCTGACGCTGAACCTGGCCTTCACTTCCGTGGCGTTCGGCACGGTCTTCGCCATGATCCTCGCGCTCATGCGCTTGTCGGGCGTGAGCGTGCTCGCCGCGGTGGCGCAGGCCTATGTGTTCGTGTTCCGCGGAACGCCGCTGCTCGTGCAGATCTTCCTGATCTACTACGGCCTCGGGCAGTTCCGCCCAGCCCTTCAGGAATGGGGGCTCTGGATCTTCTTCCGCGAGCCCTATTGGTGCGCGGTGCTGGCGCTGACCCTCAACACCGCGGCCTATGCGAGCGAAATCATTCGCGGCGGCCTGCAATCCGTGCCGCACCAGCAGGTGGAGGCAGCCCGCGCCTGCGGCATGTCGGGCTTCCTGCTCTTCCGCCGCATCGTCTTTCCCATCGCGGTCCGTCAGGCGCTCCCCGCCTATGGCAGCGAGATCATCCTCATGGTGAAGGCGACGTCGTTGGCTTCGATCATCACGATGATGGAAGTGACCGGCATCGCGGCCAAACTGATCTCGCAGACCTTCCGTGCCGTCGAAATCTTCGTCGTCGCCGGACTGATCTACCTGATCATCAACTTCATCATCACGCGCATCGTCATGGCCATCGAGTGGTGGCTCTCGCCTCACCTGCGCCGACCGCCGGCAGTGGAGCCGCGTCTGGAGGCCGCCCATGTCTAACGGAGTCTCGTCCTTGTCGTCCGAAACCACCGCCGTCTCCATCAGCAATCTCCGCAAGAGCTTCGGATCGCTGGAGGTTCTCAAGGGCGTGTCGCTCAGCGCGAAGGAAGGCGACGTCATCTCGATCCTGGGCGCATCCGGCTCGGGCAAGTCGACCATGCTCCGCTGCATCAACATGCTGGAGGTGCCGGATTCCGGCGACGTCCAGATCGGCGGCGAGACGATCAAGCTGAGGAAGAGCCGACGCGGGATGGAGCCTGCCGATCAGCGGCAGGTGGACCGAATCCGCTCAAAGGTCGCGATGGTTTTCCAGAGCTTCAATCTCTGGTCCCACATGACGATCCTGGAGAACGTCATCGAAGCCCCGGTGCACGTTCAGAAGCGTCCGAAGGCGGAGTGCATCGCCGAAGCGGAAGAGCTGCTGGCGAAGGTCGGCATCGTCGACAAGCGCAACCAGTACCCCTCGCACCTCTCCGGCGGCCAGCAGCAGCGCGCGGCCATCGCCAGGGCGCTCGCCATGCGGCCCCAGGTGATGCTGTTCGACGAACCCACCTCCGCCTTGGATCCGGAACTGGTCGGCGAAGTGCTGCGTGTCATGCGCTCGCTTGCGGAGGAAGGGCGCACCATGCTCGTGGTGACGCACGAGATGGGTTTCGCCCGCGAGGTGTCCAACCGGGTCGTGTTCCTGCACAAGGGCGTCGTGGAAGAGGAAGGCCGTCCGGCGGAGGTGTTCGAAGCGCCGAAGTCGGAGCGCTTCAAGCAGTTCATCTCGAGCCATCGCTAGGGATCAGCGTCTCTCGATCCGGCGCATGGGCGCCTGTGGCGGGAGGACCTCCCCGTCCCGCCGGTCGGCATGGTGGTGCCGGCGCTGGAGGTTCCAGTTCTCCGAGCGGATCTCGGCTCGGGACCGCCCCAGGAAAAGCCCCAGGATGGCAGGAACGGCCAGGATCAGCAGTGACACGGTCGCCCAGACGATCGTGATCGCGGCGAGGCCGAGGCCCTTGAGCATCGTCAGCGCCCAGGACAGCCACTCGACCGTCTCGGGATGAGTGCTCACCACATCGGCGTTACGCACGGCAACGCCGCCGAAGAAGTCGAAAAGGCCATAGGCTCCCCAAGCGAAGAGCGACCACACCGCCACGCCGATCCACGCTACGATCCAGAGCAGGCGTCTCATCGTCAGCGCTCCTCGACCCGCACGGCGGTGCCGTCGATCTCGCGTGGACCGCGCTTCGGCATGCCGAGATGCTCGTGAATGATGCGCAGGTTGCGCTCATTGGCTTTGAAGTAGACGTCGAACAGATCGCCGGCGATGGGAATTGCGCCGACAGCGGTATCCACCGCCACGTTGCCGATCATGCGCGCGATCTTCCACCGGGGCAGGCCGAGCTGGCGAGCCTCCCAGATGATGTAGCTCGCGAGCAGGGTCGAAATGGCGTCGCCCACGCCTGGAACGAGACCGATCACGGAATCGATGCCCACGCGTCGGTTCAGTCCAGGA
This sequence comes from Microvirga lenta, assembly GCF_020532555.1. GTDB lineage: Bacteria > Pseudomonadota > Alphaproteobacteria > Rhizobiales > Beijerinckiaceae > Microvirga > Microvirga lenta. The sequence continues at coordinate 281,642 of NZ_JAJBBR010000001.1, forward strand.
ACGAAGAAAGCGCTGTCCAGCAGTTTGGCGAGCAGCGTAATGCGTGCAATCGCATCCTCCCGGCGAGGGCCGGCAGTCTTGATGGCATCGAAAAAGGCGCCCTGAGCAGCGTGCATCCATTCTCCTCCACGTCGCAACTCCTGCAACGCAACAGAGGGAATGTGTGTACTGCCCTGCGGAAGCGCAAGATTTGACATACTTAATAACATTTCATATGTTTTCGATAATATATCTTTGTTTCGCTTACGATACAAGGAAGCACAATTTCACAACTTGAAGTTTATTAATTTGATTTACCTCCACGGGATAGTTGCCAACACGGGATTGAACTTCGATTATTCGGCCTAAGTAACAGCCTCGAACGCCGAATAACGGCCAATAACAGGCAAAATGCCAAAAGGGCGGTCATCTGACGACCGTTAAACGTGGGGGCTCAATACGGGGAGGACCCGATGAGCACCAATCCTCGATTTCATCGAGCAGTGTCGCTTGTGTTCGTGACCGGCGCCTTGATGGCCGGTGCGATGTCTGCACCGGCTCTTGCGGAAGGGGGCGACGCTCCGACGAGCCAGTATGCGAACCTGCCGCCGCAGAACCGCCTCGACCCCGGCGTCACGGGAAGCCTGCCGAGTCCCGGCAACCCCGCCCTGCGAAACCTCTCCAGTTTTTATTCCTTCGTGGAGCGGGGAGCGATCCTCGTCCGGGCAAGCGCCCCGACCAAGTGCCTTCCTGGCGATCTTCGCGAGGTGGTTGCAGCGGTCGCCGCCAAGTTCGGCCCCGTCAGCGTGGAATCCACGCACCGCAGCAGAACCCGGAACCGAAAGGCTGGCGGCGCACGGCAATCCCTTCATCTCGCCTGCCGCGCCATCGATTTCCGCGTCCGCACCCGAGCCAGGGGCGTGATGGCGTATTTACGCTCGCGTCCGGAAGTGGGTGGCCTTAAGGTCTACCGAAACGGCATCATCCATATCGACAATGGACAGCGCCGGAGCTGGTAGGGACCTTGGAGCTGCATGACGAGAAAGCCTGACGCTACAACGACCGCGGCGCGCATCGCCCAGGGCCGCGGCTCCGCTCCCGCCGATCTCGTCATCACCGACGTCCGCCTGCTGGATCTTGTGACAGGATCCCTGGCGCAGACGGATATCGCCATCTGCCGCGATACCATCGTCGGCACCTATGGACGGTTCAAGGGCACACATACGATCGACGGGCGCGGGCGCATCGCAGTGCCAGGCTTCATCGACACCCACCTTCATGTGGAGTCTTCCCTCGTCACGCCGCTGGAGTTCGACCGCTGCGTTCTTCCTCACGGGGTGACGACGGCGATCTGCGACCCGCATGAAATGGCGAACGTCATCGGCACCGCGGCGTTCGATTATTTTCTCTCGTGCGCGGATCGGATGATCATGGATCTGCGCGTGCAGCTTTCGAGCTGCGTGCCGGCGACGCATCTGGAAACATCCGGAGCCCGGATCGAGGCGGGCGATCTGGCCCGCTACCGCGACCATCCCAAGGTGATCGGCCTTGCGGAGTTCATGAACTTTCCCGGCCTGCTGGCTGCGGATCCCTCTTGCTTGGCGAAGATCGAAGCCTTTGCCGGCCGGCACATCGACGGGCACGCGCCTTTGGTACGCGGCCTCGATCTCAACGGCTATCTTGCCGCCGGCATCCGCACCGATCATGAAACCACGACGGCCGAGGAGGCGCTGGAGAAGATCCGCAAGGGCATGACCGTGCTGATCCGCGAAGGTTCCGTCTCGAAGGACCTGCATGCGCTGGCGCCGCTCCTCTCGGTCCAGACATCTCCCTTCCTGGCTCTGTGCACCGACGACCGCAATCCCCTCGACATCGCCGAGGAGGGCCATCTCGACTTCATGATCCGGACGCTGATTTCGTTGGGCTGCGAGCCGCTGGCCGCCTATAGGGCCGCTTCGCTGACTGCGGCCCATGCGTTCGGCCTGAACGACCGAGGCATGATCGCGCCGGGCAAGCGCGCCGACATCGTTCTATTGGACGATCTCGAAGCCTGCGCCGTCTCCGACGTGATCGCCGGCGGGCATCTGGTTGATGAGACGCTTTTCACGACCCGCGAGACGATTGTTCCCGTCGGGCTCAACAGCGTGAAGGCGGCGCCTGTTTCGCCTGAGCAGTTCCGGGTCGAGAGCTCGACCGGCAAGGCCGAGGTCATCGGCGTCATTCCGGGAAAGATCATCACGGAGCATCTGAGCCTAAACCTGCCCGTGCAGAATGGAATGCTCCGGATTGATCCTGGGCAGGACGTGGTGAAGGTCGCAGTGGTGGCCCGCCACGGGATCAACCACAATATCGGCTTGGGGTTTGTAAAGGGCTTCGGCTTGAAGCGCGGCGCCATTGCCTCATCGGTGGGACACGACAGCCACAACATCTGCGTAGTCGGAGCCGACGACAGCGACATGGCCGTCGCGATCAATCGCCTGCGGGAGATACAGGGCGGCTTTGTGGTCGTGTCCGACGGCACCGTTCGCGCTGAGCTCGCATTGCCGATCGCAGGCCTCATGAGCGACAAGACCTACGAGGACGTGCGCGACGCGCTCTATCCTCTGAGGGACGCGGCCAAGGGCCTCGGAGTGACCCTGGCGGAGCCTTTCCTTCAGGTGGCGTTCCTGCCACTGCCGGTCATCCCGCACCTCAAGATCTCCGATTTCGGCCTTGTGGATGTGGACAGGATGCAACTGGTCTGATCGTGTCAGCCTTGGAATGAGACATGTTCGAAGATTTCACGCACCGGCAGATCGCGACATCCGAAGCCGTCATCAATCTACGACACAAAGGAAACGGCCCTCCCCTGCTTCTTCTGCACGGTCACCCGCAGACCCACGCGATGTGGCACCGGATCGCACCGCGTCTGGCAGAAACCTATACGGTGGTCTGCGCCGACCTGCGCGGCTACGGCGACAGTTCGAAGCCTCCGACGACGGCCGACCACGCCCCGTACTCGAAGCGAGCCATGGCGCGGGATCAGGTCGAGGTCATGCAGATCCTCGGCTTCGAGCGGTTCGCCGTTGTCGGCCATGATCGCGGCGGCAGATGTGCCTACCGGATGGCGTTGGATCACCCGGAGCGCATCGTGGCGCTGTCGGTTCTGGACATCCTGCCCACGGCCGAGCATTTCCAGCGCACGGACATGGCCTTCGCCATGGGGTACTGGCACTGGTTCTTCCTGGCGCAGCCGCATGATCTGCCGGAGCGGCTGATCGGTGCGGATCCCGATGCGTTCTATCTGCGCCGCGGTCGCTCCATGTTCGACGAGGCTGCCCTTGCCGAGTACCGGCGCTGCTACTCCAAACCGGAGACGATCCACGCCATGTGCGAGGACTACCGTGCGGGCGCGACCATCGACATGCAACTGGACGAGATGGACCAGAAGGCCGGAAAGCGCATCGCCTGTCCGGTGCTGGCCCTGTGGGGGCTCAGGAACGGCCTGGAACGCTGGTACGATGTCTGCGAGGTGTGGCGCGCTTGGGCTGACGACGTGCAGGGACACGGCATCGATTGCGGCCACTACCTCGCTGAGGAAGCGCCAGAGGAGACGCTGGCGGCGCTCATACCGTTCCTGTCCCGGGCGTTCGAGAAATCCGGCTTCTAAAGCCGCCCGACGCGAAAGGACAAGGGGAACCGGATCGTGCGGCGCCGTTCCGGGTCGCCCCATGCTTCGAGCAGGTCGCGATGAAAGCTCTCGATCGGCTCTCGGCCGAGCGCCTTCTCCGCTTCTTTTACCGCGGACCATGTTTCCGTGTAGCCAGTGAAATCCGCCGCACGCCAGCTCACTTCGATTGCAAGAACTGGGGCAGTGAGTTCCTGGAATGGGAATGCGAAGGCGCGGTAGCCATCCTCCACATGCCGCCGCTCCGGTGGCCAATACGGTCCGACCACATCCTTGTAGAAATGCTGGATCGTCGGGTCGATCTCCGGATCGGCTCGCACGACGCCGTAGGTGATCAGCGCAAGGACGGCGCCGGGTTTTCCGACGCGGCGAACCTCCTCGTAGAATGCCGGAAGATCGAACCAGTGGGCGGCCTGGGCTGCGGTGACGAGATCGACCGAGGCTGGTGGAAGGCCACATTGCTCCGCCGGTGCGACACGGTATTCGACACGTGCGTGAGGCTGCGCCTTTCCGATCTGCTGCGGGCTTGCATCCGTGGCGATGACGCGGTCGAACCTCTCCGCCAGCAGAACGGATAGCTGTCCCGTGCCGCAGCCGACGTCGAGTGCCGCACCGGGAGCCGGGCAGAGACCTGCCAGAAAATCGACGACAGCCGGAGGATATGTCGGACGATAGGCTGCGTAATCGCCGGACCGGGTCGAGAAGTGGTCCTTGAACGACAAGGTCAGAACTCTGTGAAGGGCGCGATGGTGATGCCGTTCGCCTCGAGCTTCGCCCTGATCGTCCGCGCCATCGCGACGGCGCTCGGCTCGTCCCCATGAACGCAGACCGTGTCGACCCGAATGGGAATGCGCTTGCCCGTGACCGTCGTGACGGCGCTTTCCTGGAGTGTCTGCAGCACGCGCTCGGCCGCGGCCTCGGCGTCGTGCAGGACGGAGCCGGGCTTCTTGCGGCTGGTCAGGGTTCCGTTGTCCTCGTAGGTGCGATCCGCGAAGAACTCGCGCGCCACGGGCACGCCGATCTTTTCGGACGCCTTCTCCATGAGAAGGCCCGGCATGCAAACGTTCACGAGACTGCCGTCCACGCCCTTGATGGCGCGGGCGATGGCGAGCGCCAAGTCGTCGTCCTCGTTCGCCATGTTGTTCAGCGAGCCATGGGCTTTTACGTAAGTGACCTTGTGTCCCGCAAGGGAGGCGACGGCCTGCATGGCGCCGATCTGATAGGCGACCATGCGCTCGATCTCGGCCGGGCTGTCGCCGCGGATCACGCGGCGTCCGAACCCCTGGAGGTCATTGAAGCCGGGATGCGCGCCGACGGCGACGCCTTTCCGCTTCGCGATCTCCGCCGTGCGGAACATGATGGACGGATCGCCGGCATGGAAGCCGCAGGCGATGTTGGCGGAGGACACGATGTCGAGCATCGCCTCGTCGTCGCCCATGGGCCAGGGACCGAAGCCTTCGCCCATATCGCAGTTCAGATCGATTTTCATGCGCATTACACCAGCACCGGCTGCGCCTGTTGCGTGCCGACTTGAAAGACGCGTTTGTAGCGTTCGATTTCAGCCTTCGGCCCCATGGCCTTCGTGGGATTGTCCGACAGCTTCACCGTCGGTCGTCCGTCAGCCGAGATGACCTTGCAGACGATGGAGATCGGATCGAGGCTTCCGTCCGGAGCCAGACCACGGAAGTCGTTGGTCAGAAGCGTGCCCCAGCCGTAGCCGATGCGCATGCGGCCCTGGAAGTGCCGGTGGATGCGCTCGATCACTTCCACGTCGAGACCGTCGGAGAAGATCGCCAGTTTCTCCTTGGGGTTCTGGCCGCGTTGACGCCACCATTCGATAGCCTCCTCGCCGCCTTCGATGGGCTCCTTGGAATCGACACGGATACCGGTCCAGGAGGCAACCCAATCGGGAGCGTTCTGCAGGAAGTTCGTGGTGCCGTAGGTGTCGGGCAGGATCACGAGAAGGTTGCCCTGGTAATCCTCCTGCCAGTCGGCGAGGACGCGGTAGGGGGCCTGAGCTAGTTCCTCGTCGCTGTCGGCAAGAGCGGCATAGACCATCGGCAGTTCGTGGGCATTGGTGCCCACGGCCTCCACCTCACGCTTCAATGCGATCAGGCAGTTGGAGGTGCCGAGGAAGGAGGACCCGAGCCCTTCGATCATCGCCTGAACGCACCAATCCTGCCAAAGATAACCGTGCCTGCGGCGGGTGCCGAAATCGGCGATGGAGAGATCCGGCAGCTTCCTCAGCCGCTCGATCTTCTCCCAAACCCTGGTCATGGCGCGGGCATAGAGAACCTGCAGCTCGAATTTGCCCATGCTCTTGAGGACGCCGCGCGAGCGCAGTTCGTTCAGGATGGCGAGCGCCGGGATCTCCCACATGGTGGTCTCGATCCACGGACCATGGAAGGTGAGGACGTATTGACCGTTCTGCTTTTCGAGCAGGTATTCCGGGAAGCGGAAGGTCTCGAGCCAGTCCATGAATTCCGGCGAGAACATCTGCCGCTTGCCGTAGAACGTGTTGCCACGCAGCCAGGTGGACTCACCCCGGGTCAGGGACAAGGAGCGCACATGGTCAAGCTGCTCCCGCAACTCGCCCGCGTCGATGATATCCCCCAAGCGGATGCGGGTGGTGCGGTTATGGATCCCGAAGGTCACCTGCACGTCCCGATGGCGGCGAAAGATCGTCTGCGCCATCAGAAGCTTGTAGAAATCCGTGTCCAGAACGGACCGGACGATCGGATCGATCTTCCAAGTATGGTTGTAGACCCTGGTCGCGATGTCCACCATCGCCTGCTCCTCGCCGTTTCCGGAGGCGCGACAATAGCGAAGGGATGCCTGCGATGAAAGGGTGCCCGGCTACGGGATTCGGCCCTGCCGGATCTTATGGCGGCAGAACATCGACTTGAATCGAGGCATAATAGGCGGCCACGTTGGCGATATCCTCGTCAGAAAGGTCCTTCGCTACAATGTTCATCGACTCGTGCCTGCGTTCCAGCGAGCGATAATCCTTGAGCGTCTTGACCAAGTAGCCTTCAACCTGACCGGCGAGGTTCGGCGCCTCGGGGTTCTTCGAAAGACCGTCCATGCCATGACATGCCTGGCATACGACGACTTTCTGGCGCCCCGCGTGAGGGTCCGCCGCATCGGCCGGAACGGAGACGAAGCTGCTCAGGACGCCCCCAAACACAGCTACGGCGCAGACGTTTTTCATCTCTTCAGCCCCAAAGGAGCAGGCATGCCGATAGAGCATGCCTGCCAGGAGATCGGTTACTGGTTTTCGTAGGAGATGCGATAGATCGCTCCGGCCGTGTCGTCGGACACCAGGAGCGAGCCGTCGGGCAGAGTGGCGACGTCGACGGGCCTTCCGAGATACTCGCCGTTTTCCGTGAGCCAGCCTTCAGCGAAAACCCGGGGCTCGTCGGCCGTGCCATCCGGCTTCGCAGGCGTAAACATGACCCGGGCACCGACAGGAGTCGTGCGGTTCCACGATCCATGCTGCGCCGAGAAGATGCCGCCCTGATACTGTTGAGGGAACATTTTCCCGGTATAGAACACCATCCCGAGATCGGCCGCATGAGCCGTCATCTCGACCTGGGGCGCGACGACACCCGAGGGTATCGGGTCGTCCTTGTACTCGACTGTCCGGATGGCACCGCCGCCGTAATAGGGAAAGCCGAAATCCTGCCCCATCTCGGTGATCCGGTTGACCTCTCCGGGCGGCTGATCGTCGCCCATGCCGTCAACTTGGTTGTCGGTGAACCACAAGGTCTTGTCGCTCGGGTTGAAATCCATTCCGACGGAATTGCGAATACCGGTGGCGTAAACCTCCTTGTTCTTGCCATCCTGGTCCATGCGGACGATGCCGCCTATGCCCGTGCGCTTGTAGAGGTCCATCTTGTCCTTGGGCGGCACGTTGAACGGCTGACCAAGAGCGATGTAGAGCTTGTTGTCCGGTCCGACCCGGCACACCCTTGCGGTGTGATTGTAGCTTTCCTCGGCTGCGGGAATGAGATCCCCCTGCTTGGCGACCACGAAAGCAGCCACGTCGGGGCCCTCGTAGAAGAATTCAGCTGCCGGAAACTGCAGCACGCGGTTCTGCTCAGCGACGTACAGGATGCCATCGCGCGAGAAACAGACGCCGTTCGGAATCTTGAAGGCGACGGATGGAGCAAACTGTTTGACCTCGTCGGCCACCCTGTCCTTGTCGCGATCGGTGGCGACATAGACGTTGTTCTTGCGCGTGCCGACGAACACGACGCCAGTCGAAGGACCGACTGCCATGTGGCGTGCGTCGGGAACGAGCGCATAGAGGTCGATCTTGAAGCCTTCAGGCAGCTTGATCTTTTCCAGATTGCGCCGAATGGCGTCGGCGCGGCGCCCTTCCTGTGGAATGGGCTTGGGCTCCACCGTTCAAGTACTCTGGAAGGATGAGAGCTTTTCGAGATTGCTCGTCGGCGATTGGGCAGCAGGCTGAGCGAGAACTTGGGACGCAAGAGCAACTGTCGAGACGGCGGCAAGCCAGATGGCTTTCATCGTTCCCTCCCCGGGTTCGCCCCCTCAAGCACCGTTATTATGGTTCGATCCGTAATCTTTCTGCGCAGTTCACTCTACTGATTCCACTATACTTAAGCTTATGAAACGACGAAAGACTGAAATGAAAAGGGGCCGCGAGGCGGCCCCAGTTCTTTCGAGATCTATCTACCGATATCAGCGCAGATTGACTTTCGCCTGATCGCCCGGATCCGGCTGCTGGCCGGTTACGGCAGCTTTGGCGTAGCCATACAGGTGAACCAGGGTGGACGAGGGGCTGTCCCAGTACTCGCCCTTGACCGGGTGGACGCGGATCAGGGCGATCTGCGGGTCGTCGACACCTTCCGGAAACCACGCCCGCAGGGGCTCCGACCACTTTTCCTCGATCTTCGCGCGGTCCCGGACGACCTCCGCTTTCCCCGACACGGAGACGTAGGTCTGGCTGCTCGGGTCGGAATAGGCGAGATTGACCTCGTTGTCCCGGGAGACTTCCGTGATCTTGGGAGACTGGATCTGCGTGAAGAACCAGAGATCTCCATGCTCGTCGGCTTCCTGGCTGTGCATGGGCCGGCTGTGGAGAGTGCCGTCGGTATCGACGGTGGTCATCATGGCGATCTTCACGTCCTTGATCAGCTCGTAGAGCTTCTTCGCGTTGGGATCGTTATGGCCGTGTTGGTGCATCTTTGTCTCCTCGATCTCGTCACAGGCCCTCGGGGCGGCAGCAGCGGATTGGGGAATTCCACTTAGCCCCGCCAGACAACGGCGTGGGCCGCCGGCCGGATCAGACCGACTTCCAAGGGACACGGTGAACAACGGACAAGGTGCGCTTTGGTTCGGGATATCGTGCACGCGTGAACGCTTATGCCTTAACGCAGGAGTGCACAGGCTATACATGACGGGCAGACATCCCGAGATCCGGTGCAGGAGACTCCATCGTGGCAATTACCCGTGAACATGTGCTTCAGGCGCTCTCGACCATTCCTGTCGATGCGGGCGGGACGAGCCTGGTGGCTTCCGGCCGCCTGTCCGACATCGTGGTCGACGATGCGGCTCGCGTCATGTTCTCGATCGCGATCGACCCGTCCGAGGCGGCCGGCATGGAACGGGTGCGCCAGGCCGCGGAGGCCGCCGTTCAGGGACTTCCCGGGGTGAAAGGCGTCTTCGCCAGCCTTACCGCGGACCGCCCTGGCGGCGCTGGAGCGGGAACTCCTTCCGCCGCGGCGCCCCGGCGTCCTCAGGCGGCCGCCCAACCCAGGACGCAACGCATCCCGGGCGTCAAGCATGTGATTGCCGTCGCCTCTGGAAAAGGGGGCGTGGGCAAGTCCACCACCGCCTGCAATCTGGCTCTCGGACTAAAGTCGCTCGGGCTGAAGGTGGGCCTTCTGGATGCGGACATCTATGGCCCTTCCATGCCGAAGCTGTTCGGCGTTCACGGAAAGCCGCAGCTCCTGGAGGGCCGCATCCTCGAACCGATGGAAGCCTATGGCATCAAGCTGATGTCGATCGGCTTCCTGGTCGACGAGGAGGCGGCCATGATCTGGCGCGGCCCCATGGTAATGTCGGCGATCACGCAGATGCTGCGCGAGGTCGCCTGGGGCGATCTGGACGTGCTCGTGGTAGACATGCCCCCCGGCACCGGGGATGCGCAACTGACCATGGCCCAGGCCACGCCCCTTGCCGGAGCCGTCATCGTGTCCACCCCGCAGGACCTGGCCCTGATCGACGCCAGGCGTGGCGTTTCCATGTTCAAGCGGGTCGAGATCCCCATCCTCGGCATCGTGGAGAACATGGCCACCTTCGTGTGCCCCCATTGCGGGCAGAGTTCGCACATCTTCGGCCACGGAGGGGCGCGATCGGAGGCCGAGCGTCTGGGCGTACCCTTCCTGGGCGAAGTGCCGCTCAACATGTCGATCCGCGAATTGTCCGATGCGGGACGCCCCGTGGTCGCGACCGATCCCAAAGGCCCGCACGCCAGGATCTACAAAGACATGGCTGGACAGATCTGGACGGCGCTGTCCGGCGGCGCCCCGGCGAGGCCCGCTCCCCGCATCGTCATCGAGTGATGGCGGACGGCGTGCCGCAGGTCTATCCCCCGACTCTCGGTGTCGTCCTGGCCGGAGGCCTCGCACGGCGAATGGAGGGCGCTGACAAGTCGCTTCAACCGCTCCGGGGCCGCCCTCTCCTGAACCATGTACTTGAACGCCTCAGCCCCCAATGCGATGAGGTCGTCATCAATGCGAACGGTCATCCCGAACGCTTCGAGAGACTGGGTCGGCCGGTCGTGCCGGACCCGGTCCCCGGCAATCCGGGCCCGCTTGCCGGTCTCCTGGCCGCCCTCGAATGGGCGGCAACCGCCAAGCCTGGAATTCAATGGGTGGCAAGCGTCCCCTGCGACACGCCCTTCATACCGGAAGACCTCGTGTCACGCCTGCACCAAGCGCGGGCCGCAGCCGGCACCTCCATCGCCTGGGCCTCATCCGGACCGCGCACCCACTACGCTGTCGGATTGTGGTCCGTGGACCTGCGGGAGGATCTCCGCGATGCCCTCGTCGCCAGGAAGCTGCGGAGCATACGAGAATGGGCGGACACGCATGGTGCAGCCAGTGCCGAGTGGAACATCGAAGCGGCCGACCCATTCTTCAACATCAACACTGCAGCCGATCTCGCAGAGGCAGAGCGAGTTGTCGGGGATGCGGACAGCCGCTAGAACGCCCCGTCGCCGTCTACGTAGCGGCCACCGAGGATCCGCATGATAGAACTCGATCTTTCAGGCCTGAAATGTCCGCTCCCGGTTCTGCGAACCCGCAAGGCCCTCCGCGGACTGCAGCCCGGCGAGAAGCTCCTCGTCGTGGCCACGGATCCTCTGTCGTCCATCGATCTGCCCAACCTTGTCCGAGAGACGGGTGACATTATCGAAGATCAGAGACAGGACGGCCCCAGCTTGGTCTTCCTGATCCGTAAGGAGGCCTGAGAACGCAAAAGGCCCAGCCTGAAGCCGGGCCTGTCCGCAGATTGATCCGCCGGATCAATCGTTGTTCTGGCGGAAGGAATCCTTGATGCCGCCGATGGTGTTCTGGATCTTGCCTTCGGCCTTATCCATCTTGCCCTCGGATTCCATCTTGGAATCGCCCGTGGCCTTGCCGAGACCTTCCTTCATCTTGCCCTTGACGTTCTTCATGCTGCCTTCGACGCGATCGTTATCCATCATCATTCTCCTCAAATAGTCGAAGCACCCGAAGGGGAACGTTTGAGAAGAGCAAGGGTTTCGGAAAACTATCGGTAGAGAAAATCCCGCCACTTCGCCCACGAGGCGAGCCGATTACATCCCTTTCCGCCTGGCCGGCACCCAAAAAGCGCAACAGTTACAACAGATAAGGACCAGCGCTGCTTCCGGCAGCGCTCCGCTCACTACAGACAAGCTGGGGAGGCTGGCACCTCTCGCTCCTCGACCTCAGGCGCGTGCCCTCCCGCACCTGTCGTCTCGCAGGCTCTACACAAACCGAGGGAGCGACATAAAAACGTTATATCCTTATGTAACGTTGAGCCCTGATCCCTTGCCCGAGTCCAAGACGCCCCCCGAGAAGCACCCGCGACCGAACAAGACGCCCCCCGGCAACGAAGCTCGGCGGGACCCCTCCCGGCATCTCGACCGTATGTCCCTGCTCGCGCACCAGCTCATGACTCCGCTATCGACAATCTCCACGCTCGCCCAGGGCCTGATGAGGCGGGCCAACCGCCTCAGCACGGAGGACGTTCAGGAGCGGTCGGAAAAGATCTGGCGTGCAAGCCTGCGCCTCCAAGAATTGATCGAAACGATCATGTCCTATACCCGGATCAATTCGGGGGCCCTGACACCCAGTCTCAACCTGTTCAACCTCGAGAACCTCGTGCGGCGGGTCTGTCAGGAGCACCGCAACCAGGAGCTGAGCAGACCCTTTCAAACCGACCTTCAGGACCTTCCCGACGTCTTCGTCGGCGATCCGGTCCTTCTGGAGCAGGCGCTCGCCATCATTCTGTCGAACGCCATGAAGTACTCGCCGGTGGACTGCCCGATCATCGTCAGGAGCCGCAAGCGCGACGGAAACATCATGATTGAGGTCACCGACCAGGGGATGGGCGTTCCGGAAGGGGATCTCCCCTACCTCATGCAGCCCTTTTTCCGGGGGCGGAACGTCAAGCACATGCCCGGAACAGGGCTGGGACTGAGTCTCGTTTGGCACATTCTCAAGCTGCACGGGGGAAGCGTGAGGCTCGACAGCAAGGAGGGAGCAGGAACGACCGTTGCTCTCATCCTCCCCGACGGGTCTCCCGTTGATCTCGGCGCCGACATATGAAGCAAAGTCGGAAGGACGCTCCGCAACCCTCCTGCTAGCGAATGAGGATGGCGCGAAAATCGTTCACATTTGTAAGCGTCGGCCCCGTCACCACAAGCCGCTCGAGCCGTTCGAACGCGGTGTAAGCATCATTGCCCGCAAGAAGGGATGTCAGATCGATCCCTTTCTCCCGCGCAATCGGGAGGAGGGATGCGTCGAACCACGCTCCGGCATTGTCTTCCGATCCGTCGATCCCATCCGTATCGCATGCCATCGCTGACACGCTCCTTTCTCCCTTCAGCGCAAGCGCCAGGGCCAGCAGGAACTCGGCGTTGCGCCCGCCCCGCCCCTGGCCGCGGACCGTCACCGTCGTCTCCCCGCCCGAGAGGAGAACGCAGGGGCGAGCAATCGGCTCGTCGTGCTGCAGGACGGAATGCGCGATGCCCGCCATCACGCGCCCCACCTCCCGCGCCTCCCCCTCTATGGCATCTCCGAGCACAAGGGGATTGAGCCCGAATTCGCGCGCCTTCGCCGCTGCAGCGTCCAGGGCCATCTTCGGCGTGGCAAGCATGTGCACCGGGCCGCCTGCGGCAGGACGATGCACCGCATTGGCCTTGATGGCTGCGGCTATGTGCGGCGGTACATCGATGTCGTATTTGCGCAGGATCGAAAGAGCCGCTTCGGGATCGACTGTCTCGGGAATGGTCGGCCCCGAACCGATGCTGGACGGATCGTCTCCCGGTACGTCGGAGATCAGGTACGTCACGAGTTGCGCCCTGCCGGCGCTTGCCGCAAGCCGCCCTCCCTTGATGGCCGAAAGGGACTTGCGCACCAGGTTCATCTCGCCGATGGGGGCGCCCGACTTCAGGAGCGCCCGGTTCAGCGCCTGCTTGTCGGCAAGCGTCACCCCCTCTGCCGGGAGAGAAAGGAGCGCCGAGGCCCCGCCAGAGACGAGAGCGACCACGAGATCTTCGGGGCCGGCATTCTCGGCAAGCTGCAGAATGCGTCCTGCAGCATTCAGTCCCGCCTCGTCCGGGACCGGATGAGAGGCCTCGACGACCTCGGTGGAGGTGGTCGGCACCGCGTGCCCGTATCGCGTGACGACCAATCCCTCGCAGCCTGCTCCCGTGCGAGTCCAGGCCTGCTCGAAGGCCGCAGCCATGCGTGCGGACGCCTTTCCTGCCCCGACGACGATGGTTCGCCCCTTCGGCTTCGGCGGCAGCCGACCGTCGAACTTCCCGTCCGGTAGCGCAGCGCTCAATGCCGCCTTGAACAGCGCATGGAGGATCTCGGATTCGTTCGGCATGGCGTTCCTTTGCAGGGCTTTCATCGGGAGGAAATCAGGACGTGAAGAACGGCACGCGCATGACATGCCGATAGGTCTCGCCGGGCCTGAGGATGGCATTGGGAAAATGCGGCTCGTTGGGAGAGTTGGGATAGACCTGCGTCTCGAGCGCGAACCCGGCATGCTTGCCGTAGACGGCCCCGCCCTTCCCGATAGCAGGCGCCTTCTCGAAGTGATTGGCGGTGTAGAACTGGACGCCGGGTCGATCCGTCCAGATCTCCAATCCTCGCCCAGTACCCGGGTCTACGGCACGCGCTGCACGGCGAAGTCTTCCGCTCTCCCCCCGGAGACAGAAGTTGTGATCGTAACCGGCCTCGGGCAACTGGGATGTGTCGTCGATGGCCAGGCCGATCGGCCTTTCATTTCTGAAGTCGAACGCCGTACCGGCTACGGGGGCAATCTCGCCGGTCGGGATCTTGCCGGGACCCACTGGCGTGTAGTGGTCGGCCTCGATGAGGAGATGCTGATCGCGGATGCTGCCTGAGCTGTGGCCTGCCAGATTCCAATAACCATGGTAGACCAAGTTGATGATCGTCGGCCGGTCGGTGGTCGCCTCCAGGACGATCTCCAGGGCAGACTCGTCGGTCAGGCGGTAGGTGACGGATGCGGCCACGCGTCCGGGATAACCCTCGTCCCCGTCCGGGCTGTCCAAGGTCAGGCGAATTGCATTGCCTTCCGTGTCAGGCTCCGCAGTCCAGATCTGCTTATTGAACCCTCGGAACCCGCCGTGGATGTGATTGGGAGCTTCGTTGACGGAGAGCGAGTACAGTTCCCCATCAAGCGGGAACCGCCCCAGGGCGATCCTGTTGGCGTAGCGCCCGCAGATAGCACCGGCGGAGCCGCGATACTGGAGGTAGGACGGCAGATCATCATAGCCGAGCACAACATCGTCCATGCGGCCGGTACGATCTGGAACGTGCAGTTCGCTGAGGATTGCCCCGTAGGTGATGACGCGCGCACGCAGAACACCGCTCTCAAGCCGGTAGGCCTCGACAGGCCGCCCCTCGATGGCGCCGAACACCGTCCTTTCAATCCCCATATCCCTGTCCTTGTACGCTGCCGAAAACCCGAAACGTCTCGTGATCCTGACCATATAAGCACCAGGGCCGGAGAAAATCGACTTGGTCCCGACAACCCTGCTTGATCTGCCGAAACCCGCCTTCTAGGTTCGCGGCAGATCTCGGAATTCCCGTTCAGGATGCCCTATCGATGCGCAAGTTGCCCTCCTTCTGCCACGTCTCCGGATCCAAAGGGGCCGAGCGTTGAAACCCCTCTCGCAGTTTCCGCTCGAGCAGGCGCGCGCCGTCCGTGTCGTCCTGACGGATATCGACGATACGATCACGACGGAAGGAGTGCTGACGGCCTCCGCCTACGGCGCGCTCGAGGCGCTGCACCGTGCAGGCTTCACGGTCGTGCCCGTGACGGGACGACCGGCGGGCTGGTGCGATCATATCGCCCGAATGTGGCCGGTGGATGCCGTGGTCGGCGAGAACGGCGCGTTCTATTTCAGATACGACCGTCACCGGAGGAAGATGCACCAGCACTTCTGGGCTCAGCCGCAGGAACTGAAGCAGAACCGTGTCCGGTTGAGCGAGATTGAACGGGAGGTCCTCACTACGGTTCCCGGCTCCGCCCTTGCCAGCGACCAAGCCTATCGGGTGGCCGATCTCGCCATCGACTTCTGTGAGGATGTGCCGGCTCTGCCGGAAACGGAAGTGGACAGGATCGTCGCCATCTTCGAAAGAGCCGGGGCACAGGCGAAGGTCAGTTCCATTCATGTCAACGGTTGGTTCGGGGCCTATGACAAGCTCAGCATGGCAAAGACTCTCTTGGCCGAGGTTTTCGGCATCGGCTGGCACGAGGCACAGGAAAGCGTGGTCTTTGCAGGGGATTCGCCCAACGACGAGCCCATGTTCGCAGCCTTTCCCCTGAGTGTTGGGGTCGCCAACGTCCACACCTTCGCGCATCGGCTGAAGAACAAGCCGGCCTACATCACGCAAGGACATTCGGGCGACGGCTTTGCCGAACTCGCAGCCTTCCTGCTGCAGGCCAAGCAACGGAAAGACTCCGCCTGAATGCTTGCAGGAGGTGCGAAACAAATCGAATCCGCAATCGCAGGAAGATTCTGATGAAACTCGTGACCTGGAATATTCAATGGGGCCTGGGCTGCGATGGCAAAGTCGATCTGAGCCGGATCGTCGCTACGGCGCGCTCGCTCTGCGATGCGGATGTGTTCTGCTTTCAGGAGATCTCGCGTGGCTTCCCATCTCAGGACGGGGGCGAGGACCAGCCCGGGATCTTGGCGGACCTCCTTCCCGGCTACACTCCCGTCTTCCGCCCTGCGGTCGAGATGTTCGACAAGAACGGCGTTCCCCAGGTCTTCGGCAATATGATCCTCTCGTGCCTGCCGGTGCTACAGGTCACCAGTCACATGCTGCCGTGGCCTGCGGACGAGGTCAGGAGCATGCAGCGTCAGGCCCTGGAAGTCACCGTTGCCGCTAAGTCAGGCCCGGTCCGGATCACGACATGCCATTTGGAGTTCCACTCCACGGCCCAACGGGCCGTGCAAGTGGAGCGGATGAGGGAGCTGCATGCCGAGAGCACGCGGAGAGATCGGTTGTCGTTCCGCGACACCTCAAGCGGCCCCTACCGCACGCTTGCGGCGCCCGTCGGGGCGATCATCTGCGGCGACTTCAATCTGGTCCCGGAAGACGATCTCTATGCCCGCATGCAGATGCCGATCGCAGCGGATATTTCTTCCTTCGTGGATGCCTGGACAGCACGGCATGGGAACGTCCCGCACGCCCCGACGGCCGGCGTGGGCGACGCCCAGCAATGGCCTCAAGGACCCCATTGCCGCGACTTCATCTTCGTTTCCGAGGACATCGCCGATCAGATCGCCGATGTCCGCGTCGATGTGGAAACGACGGCCTCGGACCATCAGCCTATCGCGATGACGCTGGCGGAGTGAGTATCGGGACGCCTACACCCAGAATTGAAAGGGCCCGGTGGAGCGATCCACCGGACCCTTCATGGCTCAAATGCCGCTCAGGCAGATGTATTTGAGCTCGAGGAACCCTTCGATCCCGTATCTAGAGCCCTCACGCCCCAAGCCGGACTGTTTCACACCGCCGAAGGGGGCCATCTCATTGGCGATGAGCCCCGTGTTGACGCCGACCATGCCGCTCTCCAACGCCTCTGCGACACGCCAGACCCGCGCCATGTCCTTGGCATAGAAATACGATGCGAGGCCGAATTCCGTGTCGTTGGCCATGGCGATCACGTCCGCCTCATCCTTGAAGCGGATGATGGGCGCCAAGGGTGCGAAGGTCTCCTCCTTGGCCACCTTCATGGACTGGGTGATGCCTGTCATCACGGTCGGCTCGAAGAACGTGCTGCCGAGATCGGACCGCTTGCCGCCGGCAATGACCTTGCCGCCCTTGGCGAGGGCGTCGGCCACATGCTCCTCCATCTTGGCGACGGCGCGATCGTCGATGAGGGGGCCCATGCTCACGCCGGTCTCCGTGCCGCGCCCCAGCCGCAACTCCTTCGCCTTGGCGACCAGCTTCTCGGCAAAGGCGTCCGCCACGCCCTCCTGCACATAGATCCGGTTGGCGCAGACGCAGGTCTGACCCGCATTGCGGAACTTCGAGATCATCGCCCCCTCGACCGCCGCATCGAGATCGGCATCGTCGAAGACGATGAACGGCGCATTTCCGCCGAGTTCCAGCGACAGGCGCTTGATGCTGTCTCCGGCCTCCTTCATCAGCCAGCGGCCCACATTGGTCGAGCCCGTGAATGTGATCTTGGCGACCTTCGGATTATGGCAGAATTCCTTGCCGATCGGCTGAGCGTCGCCCGTCACGACGGAAAAGGCTCCCTTCGGGACCCCCGCCCGCTCCGCCAGGACGGCGAGCGCGAAGGCCGAGAGCGGTGTCTGTGCAGCCGGCTTGAGGACCATGGTGCAACCGGCTGCCAGAGCGGGACCAGCCTTGCGGGTGATCATGCCGTTAGGAAAGTTCCAGGGCGTGATCGCAGCGCAGACGCCGACGGGCTGCTTCAGGACGACGATGCGCTGATCGCCACGCGCCTGAGGAATAATGTCGCCGTTGATACGTTTGGCCTCTTCGGCAAACCACTCGATATAGGCTGCATTGGAAACCACCTCGCCCTTGGCTTCGGCCAGCGGCTTGCCCTGCTCCGTGGTGAGAATGAGGGCCAGATCGTCCGCATTGGCCATGATGAGATCGTACCAGCGCTTGAGAACCTGGCTGCGCTCCTTGGCCGTGCGGGCGGCCCATTCCTTCTGCACCTCATGGGCCTTATCGATGGCACGGCGGGCCGCCTCGGGGCCGAGATCGGGCACCTCGGCGATCAGGGCTCCGTCGAAGGGGTCCGTGACCGGGATGGTCTTGCCGTCCGGCGCATCGATCCATTCGCCCGCTACATAGGCTTTGCTTACGAGAAGCGAGGGATCCTTCAGATCGAGAACACGACGGTCGACGGGTTTTTGATGAACAGTCATCGGGTGGCTCCACGAAGAGGCCCACAGCAAGGGCGGATGGCGAGATGCCATATAAGCTTTTGAACAAGCCGTGTGAACCGCCGGACAGTACCGAACAGGGCTGATCTGAATGCAATGGCTGCCCCATGGTCGCAGAATGACCCGGCTCAGGCTCGCCCCGCAGGCTCGGACCGGGTCCGACGTGCGACTTTAGGATGAACCTCCGCCTTATTCCTCAGCGGGATAGGTCGCCTATCTTCCTTGACCATCTTCGATCGTGGCTCCACGATACCGCCATAACAAGAAGGCTCGGCACGCATGAGCCTTCCAAGAGTGAAAGGGAAGGAAGCAATGAAAGTTCTCAAGAAGGTTCTGTTCGCCCTAAGCTGCACCGTACTGGCTTCGTCGGCCTATGCGCAGCAGCAGGTATCCAACGGCGTCGTCAAGATCGGCATCCTGAACGATCAATCGGGTGTCTATGCCGATTTCGGAGGAAAGTACTCCGTCGAGGCCGCGCGCATGGCGGTGCAGGATTTCGGCGGAAAGGTTCTGGGCGCTCCGATCGAGATCGTCAGCGCCGACCATCAGAACAAGCCGGACGTGGCCGCCAGCATCGCGCGGCAATGGTATGACGCCGAGAACGTCGACGCCATCATGGAGCTGACGACTTCGTCCGTGGCTCTCGCGGTTCAGGGCCTCTCAAAGGACAAGAAAAAAATCAACATCGTCACCGGTGCCGCAACCACCGACCTGACCGGTAAGCAATGTTCCCCCTACGGCTTCCACTGGGCCTATGATACGCACGCCCTGGCCGTCGGCACCGGCGGAGCGCTGGTGGAAAATGGCGGCAACAAATGGTTCTTCCTGACGGCCGACTACGCCTTCGGCTACTCCCTCGAAAACGAAACCTCGAAGTTCGTGAAATCCAAGGGCGGCGAGGTTCTCGGGGCCGTGCGGCATCCTTTGAGCGCCAACGACTTCTCGTCGTTCCTGCTCCAGGCGCAGAGTTCCGGCGCCAACGTGGTTGGCATGGCCAATGCCGGCCTCGATACGTCGAACGCGATCAAGCAGGCCGCTGAATTCGGCCTGACGCAGAGCGGTCAGCGCCTCGCGGCGCTCCTCTTCACGTTGGCGGAAGTCCATGGACTCGGCCTCCAGGCGGCCCAGGGCCTGACCCTGACCGAAGGATGGTACTGGGATCAGAGCGACGAGAACCGCGCGTTCGGCAAGAGGTTCATGGAAAAGACCGGCCGCATGCCGAACATGATCCATGTCGGAACCTATTCGGCCGTGCTGCAGTACCTCAAGGCGATTCAGAAGGCCGGAACGGATGCGACGGAGCCGGTCGCCAAAGCCCTGCACGAGATGCCTGTCGAGGACGTGTTCGCCAAGAACGGCAAGGTTCTTCCCAACGGCCGCATGGTCTACGACATGTACCTCTTCCAGGTGAAGAAGCCGGGAGAGAGCAAGAGCGAGTGGGACATGTACACCCAGCTCGCCAAGGTGCCCGGCGACGAGGCCTTCATCAAGGCGGCTGAGAGCGGCTGTCAGCTGACTCAGTAAGGCTTGCGAGACGGCGGGGACGGCATGTCCGTCCCCGCCGTCCGTTTACGGTGCACCGCGCGGCAGGGTTTCTGCCCGGCGCATCGTTCTCATCCACTGTCGCCTATATCTTGCGCGAGATGATCGACCGTACGATGGTCAGTACCCAGCCAATTTTGAGTGCCACCGGCCTCACCATGGAATTTCGCGGCTTTGTCGCCGTGAACAACGTCACCATCGCCGTCAACGAGGGGACGGTGCACGCCCTTATCGGCCCGAACGGAGCCGGCAAGACGACCGTCTTCAACCTGCTGACCAAGTTCCTGACGCCGACCCGAGGGCAAATCACGTTTCGCGGCAGTGACATCACCCCCCTCAAGCCGGCGGAAGTCGCCCGCCTCGGACTTGTCCGGTCGTTCCAGATCTCGGCGGTGTTTCCTCATCTGACGGTGCTCGACAACGTCCGCATCGCCCTCCAGCGCCCGTCCAATCTGGCAACCCAGTTCTGGCGCTCGTCCTCAGCCCTGTCGGTCCTGGACGAGCGAGCCATGGCCCTGATCGACGCCGTCGGCCTCGCGAATTACGCCCATTTGCCTGCCGTTGAGCTGTCCTATGGACGCAAGCGTGCACTCGAGATCGCAACAACACTTGCTCTCGACCCTGCCATGTTGCTGCTCGACGAGCCCATGGCCGGCATGGGGCATGAAGATATCGGCCGCATTTCCGATCTGATCCGTCGCATCGCCCGGGACCGGACGGTTCTCATGGTCGAGCACAATCTGAATGTCGTTGCCGATCTATGCGACAGAGTGACGGTTCTGGCGCGAGGCGAGATCCTTGCCGACGGATCCTACGAGACGGTCAGCGCGGACCCGCGTGTGCGCGAAGCTTACATGGGAACCGAGCATGACTGAGGCGCCTCTTCTGGAAGTTCGCGGGCTTAACGCCTGGTACGGCGAGAGCCACGTCCTGCACGGGGTCGACCTCGACATTCGCGAAGGCGAGACGGTGACCCTGCTCGGTCGCAATGGAGCAGGCAAGACCACGACCCTGCGGGCGATCATGGGGATCCTACGGCGGCGGGAGGGGGTCATTCGGCTCCGGGGGCAGGATCTTCTCAATCTGCCGCTCCACCGCGTCGCGCAGTCAGGTCTCGGCTATGTCCCCGAAGAGCGAGGCATTTTTGCCAGTCTCAACGTTGCCGAGAACCTCATGCTGCCTCCTGCGGTGGCGGATAACGGCATGAGCGTCGACGAGATATACCGCCTCTTTCCCAATCTTTATGAGCGCCGCACGAGCCAGGGCACGAAGCTGTCGGGTGGAGAGCAGCAGATGCTGGCCATTGCCCGCATCCTGAGAACAGGCGCGAGGGTCCTGCTCCTCGACGAGCCGACGGAAGGCCTTGCCCCTGTCATCGTGCAGCGCATCGGCGATGTACTGGTCGAGTTGAAGGAACGCGGCATGACGATCTTGCTCGTGGAGCAGAACTTTCGTTTCGCCCGCAAGGTGGCCGACCGGTTCTACCTCATGGAGGATGGGCGGATGGTGAACTCCTTCCCTGGTCATCAACTCGACGCGAACATGGATCAGCTCCACGAAGTCCTCGGGGTGTGAACGAAGCATGAGCACAATTTTCGGCATTCCCGCCCCTGCCCTTTACGGGCAGATCCTGATCGGTCTCATCAACGGATCGTTCTATGCTCTTTTAAGCCTTGGCCTGGCCGTGATCTTCGGTCTGCTGCGTGTCATCAACTTCGCCCACGGCGCCCAGTACATGCTCGGCGCCTTCGCCGCGTATCTCCTTCTCAACTATGCGGGCATCGGCTACTGGCCGGCCCTGATTCTCGCACCTCTGATCGTCGGCGCGGTCGCCGTTGTGATCGAGCGCACCATGTTGAGCCGGCTCTACAGCATCGACCCGCTCTACGGGTTGCTTTTGACATTCGGGCTGGCCCTCATCTTCGAAGGCATGTTCCGCTACTGGTTTGGGGCTGCAGGCAAGCCATACGCACCTCCCGCCCAACTCTCAGGAGGCATCAATCTGGGCTTCATGTTCCTGCCCATCTATCGCGGCTGGGTGGTGGTCGCATCGCTGGTGATTTGCATTGGCACGTGGCTTCTGATCGAGAAGACTCGTCTCGGCGCCTACCTGCGGGCCGCGACAGAGAACGCGACTCTGGTCCAGGCATTCGGCGTGAACGTGCCTCGGCTCCTGACCTTGACCTATGGACTTGGTGCTGGACTTGCCGCTCTCGCAGGCGTGCTTGCCGCTCCCATCTATCAGGTGAGTCCTCTCATGGGCTCGAATCTCATCATCATCGTTTTCGCCGTCGTCGTCGTGGGCGGCATGGGCTCGATCCTCGGAGCCATCGTGACGGGCTACGTGCTGGGCGTCCTCGAGGGCCTCACGAAGGTTTTCTACCCTGAAGCTTCGAGCATCGTGATCTTCGTCATCATGGCCATCGTTCTGCTCGTCAGGCCGGCGGGCCTCTTCGGCCGAGAGGAGTAACATCATGGCTGTCGGAACACAGTATCTTGCCGAGCAGCCCCGGCCCCGGGCTTTATCCGTGGTCTTTGGGGCAGTCGCCATTGCGGCCCTCGTCGCCGCCCCGTTCGCGGTCTATCCCGTCCTCATGATGAACGTGCTGTGCTTCGCGCTCTTCGCCTGCGCGTTCAACCTGCTGATCGGCTATGTCGGTCTGCTGTCGTTCGGCCATGCGACTTTCTTCGGCGGCGCCGCATACTTCACGGCTCACGCCGTCAAGGTTTGGGGCTGGGAGCCTTTGGCCGGAATTCTGCTCGGCGCGGCAGGCGCTGCCGCTCTCGGCCTCATCGTGGGCTTTCTGGCCATTCGCCGGCAGGGCATCTACTTTGCGATGATCACGCTCGCCCTCGGGCAGATGTTTGCCTTCATCTGCCTGCAGGCACCGTTCACCCATGGTGAGGATGGCATCCAGGGCGTTCCTCGCGGACACCTTCTCGGCCTCATCGATCTCAATCAGCCACTGGCCATGTATTACTTTACCTTGGCCGTATTCCTCTTCGGCTTCTTTGCCATCTGGCGCATCGTGCATTCGCCTTTCGGGAACATTCTACAGGCCATCCGGGAGAACGAGAGACGAGCTATTTCTCTCGGCTATCGTGTCGACCGCTACAAGCTCGGCGCCTTCGTCATGTCGGCCGCTCTGGCAGGGCTCGCAGGTGCAACAAAGGCCATTGTCTTCCAGTTCGCGACCTTGACCGATGTCCAATGGCAGATGTCGGGGGAGGTCATCCTCATGACGCTGCTCGGCGGAATCGGAACCTTGATAGGGCCTGCCGTGGGCGCAGGTCTCGTGATTGCCCTGCAGAACTATCTTGCCGCATCGGACTTTCCCGTCACGGTCCTGATCGGCATCATCTTCGTCGTTTGCGTTCTGGTCTTCCGCCGGGGCATCGTCGGCGAAATAATGGCCCTCATGAAACGTAAAACAGGTTAGAATCTCTGGGAATGAGCGGTTGCGGGCCTGCCATTCCACAAAGACCGCCTGCTGTTGAGCTTAGCCATGTCAGCAAACGATTTTTACGATTATGTGATCGTCGGCGCAGGGTCGGCGGGCTGCGTTCTCGCCAACAGGCTATCCAGGGATGCGAGAAATACCGTCTGCCTGCTCGAGGCCGGCGGCAAGGATAACTGGATCTGGTTTCATATTCCCGTCGGCTACCTGTTCGCGATCGGCAACCCTCGCGCGGACTGGATGTTCAAGACAGAGGAAGAGCCCGGATTGAACGGGCGTGCCCTCAACTATCCACGCGGCAAGGTCCTTGGAGGATGCTCGGCCATCAATGCCATGATCTACATGAGAGGGCAGCGAGAGGATTACGACAACTGGCGCCAGATGGGCCTCGAGGGCTGGGGCTGGGACGACGTCAGGGGTATCTTCCGTCGGCACCTGGACCATTATCTCGGCGAAGGAGAGCACCACGGCGCCGGTGGCGAGTGGCGCGTGGATCAGCCGCGCATACGTTGGGAGCTGTTGGATTCCTTCATCGAGGCTGCCGTCGAAGCTGGCATCCCTCGCACGGAGGACTTCAACACAGGAAGCAACGAGGGCGTGGCCTACTTTCACGTGAACCAGAAGAACGGTCGGCGCTGGTCCGCCGCCCGAGGCTTCCTCAGACCGGCGCTCTCGCGCCAGAACCTGAAGGTCGAAACACATGCGCATGCCACGCGCATTCTCTTCGAAGGCCGACGGGCTGTCGGTGTCGAGTTTCTCCAGAACGGCCAACTGCGCCAGATCCGGGCAAGGCGCGAGGTCATTCTATCGGCGGGCGCCATTGCCTCGCCTAAACTGCTCCAGCTTTCCGGCATCGGAGACGGTGCCCTGCTGCAGCAAAACGGCATCGAAGTGCTCTATCATCTCCCCGGAGTGGGCGAGAACCTCCAGGACCATCTCCAGCTTCGTCCGATCTACCGCGTCGAGGGAGTCCGAACCCTGAACGAGGATTATCGCTCCTGGGTGAAGAAGGGCTATATGGCACTGGAATACGCGCTGTTTCGGCGGGGCCCGCTGACCATGGCGCCATCGCAGCTTGGCGCCTTCACCCGCTCCTCACCCGATTACGCCACTCCGAACCTCCAATTTCACATTCAGCCCCTGTCGCTCGACAAATTCGGAGAGGAGCCTCATCCGTTCCCGGCCTTTACGGCGAGCGTCTGCAACCTCCGCCCGACCAGCCGCGGCAGCGTCAAACTCAGGAGCCCGGATCCGTCGGCTCCTCCCTCGATCAGGCCGAACTATCTCGCCACCTTGGAAGATCAGCAGGTTGCTGTTGACGCGCTGCGCCTCGTGCGAAGGATTGTCTCGATGCCAGCTCTGCAAAGATACAACCCTCAGGAATACAGGCCGGGCGCCCACCTGACGACCGACGAAGAACTACTTCATGGCGCGCGCGATATCGGAACCACAATCTTCCATCCAGTCGGCACAGCTAAAATGGGAACGGAGAACGACCCGCTCGCCGTCACAGATTCCCGCCTGCGGGTCCGGGGTATCGAAGGGCTTCGGGTCATCGACGCCTCCGTGATGCCGGCCATCACCAGCGGCAACACGAACTCGCCAACGATGATGATTGCCGAGAAGGGCGCTGCCATGATCCTGGAAGATCAGACTGCACAGAACACGCAGCTCTTGCGGTCCGCTTAGCGCCTGACTTCGCCAGGCTTAGACCCCGGGGACAGTTCATGGAGTTCGACGAGCGCCGTGATTTCCTGATCACGTCTCTTATCCATGATAAGGACGATCTCCTGCGTCGCCACCACTACGAGGCCCTGAATTCCTAGCGCCGCAATCACCGGTCCCTCTGATCGGACATAGCAATTTCGCGTCTCGCACAGAATGGTCTCGCCATGAGCAGCAGTACCGTCCTGGTTCTTCGCACTGGCTTCCCAAAGAGCCGACCACGTCCCGAGATCGCGCCAGCTAAATTGTGCCTCCAGGATAACAGCCCGATCGGTCTTCTCCATGACCGCATGATCGATGGAGAGGCTCGGCACTTCGGCATAGGCCTGCGCATCGAGACGAAGGCAGCCCTGATCAGTCTCGCAGGATGCAAGTGCGATCTCACATGACCGTAGAAGCCCAGGCTCCAGCCTTTCCATCTCGGCCAGGAATTCACGGACTGGAAGCAGAAAAATGCCGCTGTTCCAGAGGTATTCACCGGAGCGCAGATAGGCCGCTGCTGTCTCCGCATCAGGCTTTTCCTTGAACGCAAGCACCTTGCGAGGGGCGGAACCATCCGTCTGGGATTTGCCAATATGGACATAGCCGAACCCCGTGCTTGGAGCGTTGGGGCTTATCCCGAACAGTACGAAAGCGCCTGCTTTGGCGGCTTCTAGCCCTGCTGCTACTGTTGAACGAAACCCATCAATATCGGAAATCGAATGATCCGTAGGCATCAGCAACATGATGCCATCAGGATCTGTCCGGGCAGCAATCATGGCTGCAATGGTAGCTGCTGGAGCAGTATTGCGCCCAGTAGGCTCAAGAATGATCTTTGAGACCGCATTACCTGCCGAACGGATTTGCTCCGCAACAAGAGACTGATGTTTGAGAGAAGCGATGATCAAAGGCGCTTCGAACAGCGACGGGCAACAAACACGCTGAACAGCCTCCTGAAAGGGAGACATTGATCCAATCAGGGGCAGGAACTGCTTGGGCCTCACTCGATCCGACAGAGGCCACAAGCGAGCCCCGACGCCTCCGGAAAGCAGAACCGGGATGATCTTACCCATATTCGCACAGGCACGGCTGCTGCCTGCTCCCTTTGCCCCAGCAGGCCAAAAATGAATCATAGTAACATATCGGCTTGTGCGACTAACTCAAGGGATGAATCGGCCATCCTCAAAAAAGAACTACCGCAGGAGATATCCCCCGTACGACTGGGCAAGAATCCCTAGTTCTCATAAAGTGGAAGAAGGATCTGAAAATCCTGATTTGGCTGGATCACGAGTTTCAGCCGACCGTTTCCCGCAACAAAACCTGCCGAGAGGTGTGCGATGCCCGAGCGCTTTCTGCTAACCGGCGGTTGCGGCTTCATTGGCTCCCATTTGGCAGAGGCCTTGGTTGGCGATGGAGCTGAGGTTGTTGTTCTCGACAACCTTTCGACAGGCCATCGCAGCAATCTGACAGAGGCTGCGGAGTTGATCGTGGGAGATATCAGGGATGGCTCCTTGCTCCAGGAAGCAGCCCGAGGATGTACCGGCATCTTTCATCTGGCCGCAGTCGCATCGGTCCCCAAATGCACCCAGCAGTGGCGCGACTCCCACAGCATCAATCTCTCCGCCTCAGTCGGCATCTTCGAACTGGCTGCGGAGCACAATATCCCCGTTGTCTATGCCTCCTCGTCAGCGATCTACGGCGACGTTGATCGAACCCCCATCGATGAGGACGCTCCAAAAAGACCGATCTCGGCCTATGGCGCCGACAAATACGCGATGGAGCTGCACGCAGCAGCCGGTGCGAGGACGAGAGACCTGAGATCCTTCGGTCTTCGTTTTTTCAATATATACGGCCCGCGACAGGATCCGCACTCGCCCTACTCCGGCGTGATCGCGGTCTTCATGCGCAACGCTCTCAATGGAGCTCCCGTCCTCATCCACGGAACGGGAGATCAGGTGCGGGATTTCGTCTTCGTCGCCGATGCCGTCAAAGCATGCCGCAGAGCCATGGAGCGACTGCTTGATCAAAGAACCGCGTCTGCGGAAATCAGCAATGTCTGCACCGGACAGGCGACCTCGATCCGAAAGCTTGCCGACTCCGTCGCCGATCTGGTTCAGCCAGGGTTGACCGTCGCCAATGGACCGGCACGAGCCGGGGACATCATGATCTCCGTCGGCGATCCCTCCCGCCTCAAAGACATACTCGGCTTGATGCCTTCCACATCTCTGCGAGAGGGGCTGCAGTCGATCATGGCATCGGGATGAGGACGGACAAGCGTCCTCATCCCGATTACGACCTCGCTGCGCCGCGGCCGTTCGACGGCAGATGACTTGCTGCCCAGATAGCGGCTTGTGTCCGATTCTTGGCGCGGATCTTGCGGAGAATCGCCTTGACGTGGACCTTGACCGTGGCCTCCGTGATATCGAACTTTCGTGCGATCAGCTTGTTCGAATCACCCTCCATGAGGCAACGGAGAATGACAGTCTCGCGAACAGACAGGCCTCTGGGAGGGCTTTCCTGGTCGTCATCCTGCTGCTCGGCACTGCTTTCATCCTCTACGGCCGAATGCTCGCGCAGGAGATTGAGGATAGCGGACGGAAAGACAGCCTCCCCGAGCATGACGAGGTCGAGTGATTTGACAAGAACCTCGCATGAGACAGACTTGACGAGATAGCCATCGGCTCCCGCCTGGAAAGCAGCTAGAACGCGCTTCAGATCGTAGTAGTCGACGAGCATGACCACACGCGCGGTCGGCAGATCCGCCTTGAGCTGCGAGACCTGATTGCACTTTGAATCGTGATCGTTGGCAGCGTCCATGATCAGCAGAAAAGGATCGGCGCCGGCTGCCCAGGTGCCTCGAACTTCGTCGAGACTTGCTGCAGATGCAACGGGACTATAAGGCGTCTCCGATAGTATCCTCTTCAGCCCCTCTCTCAGCAATGTATTGGGCTCAACCAAGAGGGTTGGGACAATCTGCAGTCGAGCACCCACCGCACCGTTCGGATCACCCACCTGAGTTTCCTCCGCAGATCTCGTGTATGTACCACTTTCGGATCCGCTCTGATCGGACAAAGAGTCTTGGTCGTAATTCTTCCGCATCTTAGAGCCCTCTGGCCCCTGCTCGCCAACCGCTTCAGCGAACATCCCATCACTCAGAAAATTAACTTACAAAATCTTTCAGGACAATTGGACTGAGGTCCGAAAGGCTATAAAAACATTAAATTCTTTGCAGGATGCAAAACTTCATTTACGGTAAGGGACGTTTATTCGAACCCACCTTGAGGCAAGCCTCCGGGTTGGTTCCTGCTACGGAGCTAAATCGGTCAAGCTTGCTGCACTGAGCCTGCGATTCGGTACGTGTGTACCTCCTGCGGGTGAATTGCACCACAGCATGAGCGTAGGAAGATCTGCAGATCGGGCTGGACAGTGAAAATCTGTAGACTTAACACATGTTAGAAATCGGCGCTGACAGCATGGCCGCTAAAGTTCACAGAAACACCATTTCAGAATCTGCGCGGGAGACTCTGCCCCTAACGATGAGATGCTACTTCAACCTCGTAAATGGCAGCGAGAAAATCACAGACCAGGATGGGATTGAAGTCAGGGACATCGAGCAAGCCCGTATCCAGGCCCTGAAAGCAATAGACGAATTGCGAGACGAGGACGACTCGGCTTCGAACGAATGGGCGAATTGGAGCCTCGAAGTTACCGATGCATTCGGGAACATTCTGTTCACGATCAATCTCGGCGGTGTCCTGCACTGATCTCCAACACCCTGGACGCGCTTTCATAGGGAAAGTCAATTTCAACCCCCCGCCCCGACGGCCCAGGACGGCTCTTCATATCGAGCAATACAAAGAACCTCGCGCGCTTCGCACCTGTCATAAACCAAACCCTTCAGCGGGATGTCCAAGACTCGTCGGATGCGCCGGCGGCCGGGAGGTGCGCAACAGCCCACATAGCAGCCTGTGTGCGGTTCGTGACGCGGATCTTTCTGAGAATCGCCTTGATGTGAACCTTCACAGTGGCTTCCGCAACTTCAAGCTTTCGCGCAATAATCTTATTGGGGGCGCCCTGCATCAGACAATGCAGAATCTCCGCCTCTCGGCTTGACAGCGTTCGAATGGGAGCTCCGGCTGAGATAATCTGCAAATTGTCCGGCGTCTCGGCTGATACTGGCCGCTCTACACGCGAGAGCTTTCCTGCCGACAAATCCATGAGCACGGAAGTCGACGGGAATACTTTTTCTCCCAACATGACGAGATCGAGATATTTGACCAAGACTTCACACGACACCGTCGAAAGGCAGTAGCCGTCGGCTCCGGACTGCAGCATTGACATCATGCTTTGCAGATCGAACTCTTCGGCCAACACAACTGTGCGGCAAGTCGGGTAGCGGCTCTTGATATCCCGGATGAAATCGGAAGTGGCTTGCTGGTGAAGATTGATATCGACAACGAACAGGGATGGAGCCTTGTCAGTCTCATCCTGACCGTCACCATCACCCTCCGAGCACACCCTGAAGCGAGTAGTCGAAAGAGTATGCTTCAGCCCTTCTCGAAGCATTGAGTTTTTACAAACAAGGATCGTTGGCACCAGCGACGCAGATCGTGTCATGCGAAAGATCCTTTTTTGAAATCTGTCCTCAATTATACAAATTAACCTCTTTGCGACTATTGATGAAAAAGGAGTAGGCTCTAGCGCTTTTGAGGTACAGGACCGCCAACGTGAGGAGTAAAAGCTTAATATTTCTGTTTAGCAGCACGCGACTTTACGGGCTCAATAATACACAATTCCGCGCTTATTACCCAAGAGCGTAAATAGTTCCGCGCCCCTCCTCATGACTAAAGGCGCCGCTGGGAGCTGCCAATACCCTGCAAGCTACCTCATCAA
The DNA here is from genome assembly GCF_020532555.1 of Microvirga lenta. Lineage (GTDB taxonomy): Bacteria > Pseudomonadota > Alphaproteobacteria > Rhizobiales > Beijerinckiaceae > Microvirga > Microvirga lenta. The sequence continues at coordinate 311,616 of NZ_JAJBBR010000001.1, forward strand.
TTTCAGGTCTGACGCAGTTTCTTTTGATAAAGGCGGAGCGATCCGGTGAGCCAAGGAGGTCTGACTGACTTCGACATCGCGGTACTCGATCGTTAGATCCTCTGGAGAGGTATTCCGATAGATCCCAAACTGCCAGTATGGCCCTTCAGGGTCATTATACCCCATGGAGAAATCGGTTAGGTCGAGCATCAACACGCCGTCGCGCCACCACTGAAGAATGGCATCGCCCTTGTAGCCGAAGCGCAAGCGGAACACATGCCGATACCAGCGGTCCCGTTCAATGGCGCCGGAATAACGGATCGTCTCGTCCGGATTAACTGTATGTCTTGCCGCGGCAACGTAGCGAGTCGATATCATGAACACATCGCCAGGCAGCAACTGCAAGGCGAACGGCGGTGAAGAGCCCCGGTCGCCAGCCTGGGTCGTGGCATGCATCTGGCCGATCACACACCATCTTGATGTTACCGGCTCTCCCGGGAGAATTCTTTGGGCATAGGAGATCCAGACATCTTTCCCAAGAGGATTAGGTTGAGCCCACCCCGTGAGCTCAGCTCTGTCGACAGCAGATCCTTCTTTCGCATCCCAGCGTGAGTTCTCCCCTCGGCGGACCGTAAAACGAAGCAGGGCAGTCTGAGATTTGGATAGCTGGATCGCTTGATGATTCGAGGCTGCCGAGGCCGGCTCGTAATAATGCCCGCCTATGGTGAGAGGTGCGATGACAGGCCGCCAGTCCGAGGCCGTCGCAACTGTTGCAGAGAGCAGCATGTACGTGGTCAGGAGAATCCCAGAAAGCCATGATCCAGAGGCCCTCGCCACAGACTTGATTCCAATGTTCCTCATGCCGGCCTCCTCTGCTCGCTTAGCTGACAGAATTGTGGGAGCTCCTGTGTTCGCCCCCCGTAGAATCGTTTCGGCAGCTTCGAGCGTGGCCCTCAGATTCCGGCAAGGTGAAGCCACCTGGAACTCGGCCGTCTATCTCTTCTCATCCTGCCTGACGGAGCGACTGGTGGCGCTGCGCAGCGGCTTTCGATCGCCTCTTCGCTTGAACGCGCGATAGATCCTCTTGATCCTCTGCGGGATCCGTGGGCGGACATAACTTTGGTAGGCGAAATGTACCGCCGCGCGAGGCATTTGAAACAGCGTGGACATAGCGCTTTTTCGCACGAGATGAACATCGACGTATTCGTCATGGCTCATCCTCCAGAATCCTTCCCAGTCGGCATTGCTGAGATGGTTCACCTCCGCGACATCCTGGCGAGAGAAAACATCCCTCAAGACTTCACCCGTCAGGAGATGACCGGGCCTGCAATCCGCATAGGTTTCGTCGAAAGCGATCTTGGCCAGCATAAGAGCCTCGCCGCATCGGATGCACATTTGAGCCGCCACGACACGATTGTTGACCCGAATGACATACCATTCGAACTCCTCATCCGACCCCAGGTTTTCTGCCAAGGCTTTGTAGAACGCGACCGCTCCAGGATTATCGGCCATCGCCGTTCCATTGCGCCCCTTCCAGCCGGATGCCTCGAGCTCTATGAACTCGCCTAGGAGCTCACTTGCCGCCGGGTAGCCTTTCCTGAGCTCAACCAGGACGGACCCATGCCCTTCGAGCTTCTTGCGGAACCGCTTGAGATTGCGGCGCATATTTCCCAGACCCGCGAAGTACTGTCCGTAATCGCCTTGCACATTGAGATATGAGTATGAGGAACGTGTGCCACGATACCTGACGTAGCCATCCGCACCATGTTGGAGGGCCCGCAGAACAGGAGATCCCTGCCGAACTCCGCTCAAGGTGAGACCGAGGTGACCAGGGATCAGATTTCGAAGCTCTGAGAAAAGCGACTGCAGCGCCGCCTCCGCACGGTCGGGAGCCAGCAAGACATCACCAGATGGTGTCAAGTCGTCATACAGCGTATGCAGTACGGGCCGGCGCGTACCAAGAAGCGGGTGCGCTCTGGCAATGACAGGCAGCACACCGACGAGTCTCTCTCCTTCGTAGGCGAAGCTACAGAGCCAATGCTCCCCAGGCTTTACGCGATGCTCCAGAAAGGCCTTGACCCACCCTGGCATCAGACAGGGAATCCGCTGAGGAGCCTTTGAGGCGAGCTCGTTCCAACAATCGATATGTGGAGCGAGGTCTGCGACATTAGAGGCCGTCGTCACCCTCAGCTCCCCGTCCGCCCGCTCAGCGTATGCGCGAGGAGAGGCGACTGGAATGTCTGCGACTGCCATGGCGTTACCGGACATTTCGACCCGCCAGAAGCGTCCAGATCGTTGCGACGGCGATCTCGACATCAAGGGATAGACCGTACTCCCGAACGTAGAACAGGTCGTATGTCAGTTTCGCGCGCGTTTCTTCGACCGTGGATGCATATCCGTAGCTGACCTGAGCCCAACCGGAGAGCCCCGGCTGTACGGCGTGACGCAGATCGTAATGGGGGATGATCTGCTGGTACTCCGAGACGAGCTGGGGCTGCTCCGGCCGAGGCCCGATTAGGCTCATATCGCCTTTCAAGATATTGAAAAGTTGCGGCAACTCGTCGATCCGGTAGCGGCGAAGCACCTTGCCGAGTGGTGTTACCCTGCAGTCGCTCTTTGAGGTCGCAATCTGTTTGCCACCCGTATTATGCACGCTCATCGTACGCAGTTTGTACATGCGGAATATTCGGCCGTTCCGCCCCACTCTGTCCTGAGCGAAAATAATCGGGCGCCCCATAGTGACGGCAATCGCCAAAGCCGCTGCACCGCCCAGCATGAAAGCTATTGGCGCCATCAGAAGCGAGGCGCCAATATCGATACAGCGTTTGAGCGGTGCATATGACGCGCTTCTTTGAAGATGATGCCGAAGGACATCAGGCTCGACATCCTCAGGCAGGAGGTATGCGGAACGGTCGATCACATAGTTGCGGACATGACGAAGCTCGCAGTTCGACATGGCCGCCAAGGAGATGTATCGCGTCCATTCCGGCGGCAACGCCACGCCGAAGTCCACGAGTATGACATCGTACCGGGAAACGGCAGCGGCAGGATCGGAGATGATCTCGACGCCCACATCAAGCCGCCGCAGGATCTCCGGCGACAGACCAGCAGCGACAGCTCCGATCTTTCGCGGTCGAGCAATCCTTCGCAATGGATCTACGGCGATGCTGCAGGCCACCGCTGCAATGTACGTCGCCGGCACGAAACTCCAGGCGATGTCCTGCTTCAGCCCTGCAGCAAATGCGAACCAGGTAAAATGTGCAATAAAACTAAATATGAAAGCCAGAAGCAGCCGCGACGTGGAGCCCCTTTGGGCGAATGCGGCAATCGTGACCACCGCCGATGTATTGAGCGCCGTTACGGTGACGATAGTAAGAACGATTCGAGAATCCGATGGGCCTAGGCCGAGGATGAAGCCTAGGAACAAGGCAGACTGGATCGAACAAAGCAGCCCTATCAAAGCGGCAATCGCCGGCCCGATGAACAGGCGGAGAGGCCTTTCCGCAGGCACATAGGCGGGGCTGAGCCCAGTTCCTCTCGCAGTGCTCTGGAGGGGAATCTTGGAACTATTCGCCACAGATGACCTCCCGATCGTTCCGCTCTATGGAACCAGCCGCCTCAAAAAAGACAGATGTCGATGCTTTGCACGTTATGGAGCATGATATGCTGGACAACCAGCCTATTCTATAGAAGTTCAAATATACTGAGGTGGTAGTTCACATTACTCAGCAGAATATACCCATTATCATTTCAGATATTCTTTTATCGCTTGATCACGCTTTGTATGCGATTGTAAAATATTTATGATAGAAATTTCCCCCCTTAGAGCTTGCTTTTGCAATCTATTCTCATAGAACCGCTGAAGATAGCTCTTACCATCGTATTTTCGCGGGAAATACAGCATGACCGGCTCAAGTATTTACCCCTGGAGATCCAGCGTTGACCTGATCCGTGGAGAGATGGCCGGAGAACTGTTGATCAACGAGGCCTTCGAACAGGCTTGGTCTGCGCTTGTCAAACAATGCCCTTGGAGCACCGCATGCCAATCCCCAGGCTTCGCTGAAGCTTGGTTTGCAGCCTACATCGCGCGCTTTGAACCCCTTCTCATCGTAGAACACGATGAGGTCGGACGACTTATTGGACTTCTACCCCTCGCGATTGAGAGAGCGTCCGGCAAGATTGTTCACGTGGGTGCCGAGCAGGCTGAATATCAGGTTTGGATTGCGACGGATCTCAATTCCACGTCGTTCATAGAGGCAGCTTTGGATGTTCTGGCATCGGATTTTCCCGGATGTCGGCTGCACCTCCAATATCTTCCGCCTGGCTCCCCGGTGCAGTGGTGCAACAAGGCGCGGCACAACTCGCGAGCATTCATCGTCGAGAAGAAGCGCCCGGTCCTGACACTTGGGCCTGGCAGCTCTGTCGAAGATTCATTGAGGAAGAAAAGCAATAAGAGCCGCATCAACCGTCTCAGGAAGACAGCTCCCCTGTCGCTCGTTGAGGTTCGGACACGCAGCGAGCTCGAGCGTTATATCGACTCGATTGCCGAGTATTGCGACCTGCGCCAAGGAGCCATAAACTCGTCTCTGCCCTTCAAAGAGGACCCCCAGAAGAGAGAGTTCTGTTTGAAGCTTCTGGAAAAGCCGGGCATCGCACATGTCTCGATTTTGAAAGTGGGCGATGCCGTAGCCGCCGCCAATATCGGCCTGATCAGCCGCACGTCGGTCTCGGTTGGGGTTCTGGCACATTCCCCTTTTCTCGCTGAACACTCCCCTGGAAAGATCCTCATCCTTCTTCTGGCGCAGACCCTTGGGAGGCAGGGCCTCTTGGAGCTCGACCTGACTCCAGGCGGCGATATGTACAAGGATCGCTCGGCAGATCATTACGATCAGGTATATGTGCTTAGCGTCCATCTCGACCGTTTCGATTTCCTCTGGCACTGGCTCAGGGTACGGATCCGTGCGGCAGCAACTCAGGCTCTGGGCCGTCATGGGCAGGCTCTGAGCTCATATCGAAAGCAAATCTCCCGCTATGGCTTGCGTGGTCTGCTCCCGGACGGACTTCTGCGATCGACCTATAGGACCGGCAGACTCCCCATCATGCACTTCAACACCGTCTCGCTGGAGCGCGCGCGCCAGATCAGCTCCAGGAACGTCTGCAACATCAACTGCATTTCGGATCTTTTGTGCTATGAACCCGAAAGCAGGAATGACCGAAGCAAGATGGAGTTTCTTCTCGCAGCCTCACAGCGACTTGAGGCGGGCGACCGCGCGTACACAATCGTGGAGGGCGGCGTTCTCCTGCATTGTTCTTGGCTCAGCCTGCCGAAGAGCGGTCACAAGGTCGCCCCCTTTGATACAATTGAGGCGCCGCTAAATTCCTGTGTGCTGCTGGACGACTATACTCACCCCGAAGCACGCAAACGCGGCCTCGCGCAACTCTCGCTGGAACAGCGTCTAGCCGATGCAGCAGCAGAACCGAATGTAGAGACGATCCTGGTTCCAGCAGATGCAGACGCGCATTCCCCTCAGCACGAGATGACGCCTCGCAACGAGTTGGATGATGCCGCGATCCGAAGAGCTGTTTCGATGTGAGCAGGATTATCTGCAGCGATCGTCCAAATCCGGCTCAGGCGAGTATCTCGGCTCAACCTCAACCACTGCCGGCCTGCCGCACACGCAGATGATGCATCCAGCGGCGAGAGCTCAATAAGCGTCCTGCGCTCCTCATGTTGCCCCGTGCCTGCCGCAGGACTGACGCGGTTCGCATCGTGACCACCAGCGTCGTTCCGATAGGATCCGCGCCTCCGACGAGGAGTGTCTCGATCGTCTGACGCTCATGCATCAGACGGTTGCACAGTTCATTATCCGGAGCAGTACAGGAGTCGAACCAAACGGCCTTGCTATCGTAAAAGTGAGTAATCGCATCGAACAGCAACAACGCACCCGGAGAGAAGCGGGAAAGCGTCTCATCATAGCACATCCTGAAGCCGAAAAGGCTGTTTCCGGAGACGAAATTGCACTGCATCGCTACCGCTCGATTCCCCATCAGAGCCAGCATCTGCAGATGGCCCGCCTCCGCCATGGCGCTGCAAGCCTTACGGAAGAATGCGATGTCCGCCGCACGGGACGCGATTGCAGTGCCTTCACTCCCCTTCCAGCCTGACGCCTCCAATTCCAGAAACTCGTCGACTGCGGATGGATCTCCTGTTCGGTCAACGAGCTTCAGCACACCACCACATTCTCGTTCTAGAGCTCTTCGCTTCCGCCCCAATTCCGCGCGCCGTTTATTCGATAGATGCGGATTGCACGTCACGTCTCGGCCTAGAGCGGCGCGTTCATACCGCTCCCATTGGACAAACGGGCTGCCACATTGCGACAGCACCTGCCTCAGCATTGACGAAACAGGCCCATTAGCGGCAACCCACTCGAAGACCAAAAGGCCGGCGCGCGCGTGCTGCACTCCCTGAAGCAACCTAAGCAGGGGTGCTGGCCCTTCGCTGGCTGCTATCAAGGGCGTTCCAAGGAAAGTATACTGACTGAGCCATGTCGCCATGACGGGCACTGGCATCTTGCGCCACCCCCACCTGATGACGACAGGCAAGCAAAAAGTCCAACGGTTGGCCTGTTCCACGACCACCAAGTGCACATTGTCTTCCGGCCGTGCCTCAGACAACGGCAGTACGAATTCAGGCTCGAAGAACGGATTCGGCTCGACAGCCTCCTGCACGAGCGTCTTCCAGGCCGAAATGTCCTCTGGCCGAACGTCTGCAGCCCGCAGAAGGCGGAAATTCGCAGCGTGTGAAGTCGAAGCCTTCTGCAGATTCTGCATCTACCAGATTCCAAAAAGTTCTGCGGCAGTGGATTTACCGATGAGGACAGTTCGAGTCCTACATGCCGAGATCATGACGGCTGAGCCAGACTATGGCAGAGCCCTCATCGCTGGGGCTTGCCGCAGGGTGACTTCTACAACGTCTCCGGGCACAAGCTCCGTGTCCTCATCGACTTCACGTCCCTCCCAGGCTTGCTTGCTGTTTCGGAAGATCTGGACGCGGGGCCTGCCGAGCGAATCCGACGCTAACCGGGACCTGAGGGAACCAACGTAAAGAATCTTTTCATCGGCAGCTCGGATCTTTGCCTTAAGGTCATGGAGCTTCGTTTCAGCCTCTTGCAGGTCGCGCATGAGCTTCAAACGCCGCTGGTCTTCGGCCTTCTGCAACTGCCGACGCTGCTCCTCTTCATCCTTCTTTACCAAGCTCAACTGCGCCTCGGTCTGCAGCAGGCGCTCGGATGCGAATGCGAGGGCTCTTTGCTCTTCCGCGATGCGTGCGACAGAAGCGAGACCTCGCTCGAACGATGACCTTAACCTGGCGACCTCCTCCGCCTGCTGCTCATAGCTTTTCGTCAGCTGCTCCTGCAGACGTCCGAGCGTAGCGGCCTGTGCTTGCGTTTGCTCCAGTGATCGCCCAAGAGATTTTATTTCCCGGTCGTGATCGATCAGGGCGAGCTTGAGTTCCTCAGCCTGAGCCCTTTCGTTCCTTGATATCGGCTGAGCCGCAGCCTCCTCATCGCGGACCTGAAACTCAGGCTCGCCCTTCAGCTCGGCAGCTAAACGCGCTACCAGCACCTCTTGCCTCATCAGCTCTTCGCGCAGGAGATTACTCTCTGTCCGTAGATCCACCTCCTCAAGGTTAGGATCTCGTGTCCGGAACCTCAGCGTGTCCAGGCCTCCGGCGAGAGCTATAGCCTGCCGTACCGTCATGCGGGGACGGTAGGGTAGTTCGCCAGGCTTTGACACGTCGCCATTGACATAGACAGGGCGATACTCAGCAATGACGACGGATACCTCCTCCGGATAGACGTAGACGATCCTCTCGGTTCCGTCGGAAGAACGGCTGCGGACTGATTTGTTGGCCAACTCGTTCTTCAGCTTTGTCTGTATATCGCTCAGAGAGAGACCTGCGACGCCAATGCTGCCTACAAGAGGATAAGTGATCTGCCCCTCCATGTTGACCTGCGTTCTCTGGCGAAACTCCGGCAGGCTGGCTATCGAAATTTCGAGAGTGTCCCCGGGCGCCACGAGATAGTCCGCCAATGCCGTCCTCGGAATGAAGAGAGCCAGCATTATGGCCATCAGGATCAACTGGCGCATACCATTCGGCTCGCTTCGGCACTTCCTACGATTGAACATCATCAACACTATCCCGAGTGGCTGCCTGCAGTTCAGCCCACAAGAGGTGGCTGGGCGCAGGATCGATGGATATCGAAACGGGGACTTCCCGAGAACCGGCGGCTGAACGGGAGCTCGTTTCTACGCAAGTCCTAAGTGGCACCGCGAACACCTCCTCTTCGCGTGCGCCAAGCTTTCACCCGATGCACAAGTTGCGAACCGTGCGTCCGGAGCGCATCCCTCAGGATCAACATGTGCGGCAGCATCGCGAGCATTATCGCCCCAATGGTTCTTGGCCTCGCGACCAGAAACCGGTGAACCTTCAGCGCATCGGATCGGCTTCTGCCGAAGATCGACGAATAGGGCGACGCGCAGGTATCCATCCACTCGACCTGATGACCGAGCAACTCACCGTCCGAATGCATTCTGCGGATGGCTTCCAGCTCCAACAGGAGACCGGGCGATCGCTTCGAGTAGGTCTCGCTCTCATCATACGTCAGCTTGAACAGGAAACTGCCTGGCTTCGCCAGAACCACGCATCGTGCGGCGATGACCTTCTTCGCAATGCGCAGCGTCAGCAGTGAGAGGCGATTGCGTCTGTGTGCCTCTAAAAGGATACCCTTGACGAGATCGCGATGGCCGTAAGAGGCAACAGATACTCCTTGCTGCCCCTTCCATCCCCTGTCCTCCAGGTCGATGAACTCGTCGGCCAGCACCTCGATATCCGTATGCTCCGTCACGTCCGAGTATTCTATGGGCCCCAGCTCCCGCAGACGCCTCTCGTACCGGCGCAAAGTTTGCTGGCTTTTTGTGGAGAAGACGTGATCCATGTAAGATTTTGCATCAGAATGGCGCCGGTAGAGGTGAGATTCGATGGTGCTGTGAGTATGCGTCAGCTCTGATGTCGACAGGTAGCGCGTAACGGCGGCTGCAATGGAAGTTCCATCCGTCAAGCCGCGCAGATTGAGCAATTCTGCATGGGCACCGCCCTGCATGAACCAATTGAGCATGTCCTGGATGCAGGCTTCATTTCCGCACCTGATAAGCGGATCGCATCTGGCATTGAGATAATTGAAAGGATCTGCCCAAAGCCGAAGGCACGAAACGGGCATCAAAGAATGTATCGAAATCCGTTCAAATGGAAAAAAGCCAACCAACCGCCGCCCGTGCACCCGGTGACTTTCGAAAGCCAGCACGAACACGAAGCTGCGGCGTTCGGCAGAAGCTCTAACGATAGGGAGTAATACCCACGGCTCATAGGAAGGGTTCTGAACAGCTAGATCGCTCGCAAGGTCCTCTAGATCCGCAGTGTAGCTAGCAAGGTCGTCAACACTCGTGATGACTGACAAATCGGCAAATCTGGCGGAGTCCGAGCCCATAAGCTCGTGATAGGGCAAACCTACATCGCCAGATTCAGGAACGATTGTCCGCAAAGATTCCACAATCGCCTCTCCTCAGCAGTCGAAGTGGCTCCAGTATCCGTGGTCTTACAGAGTATTATGCGCTCGCCGGGTTACTTAAGCAGTTCTAATCTAGCGCACCCGCTGAGGGAATTTCTATAGAACATGGCACCCACAGAAGGAGTAACCCTATATGCCCATATGGAGGCAGATCGTCGACAAACCCTGAGGTGACATCGGTATCCTTGCCAGAGGAGCTGTCACTCGAGGCGAAGAACCTACTGTGAATCCACTTTGTGATTTTCCTCCGTGCCATCGCCCTGCACAATCTGTCGTCTCAAATGAGTCGGTGATTTTCCTGTCCAACGCTGGAAAGCGTGGACGAACGAACTCACCTCTGTGTAACCGAGGAGCCACGCAATTTGGGAGATCGACAGATCGTTGTTCTGCAGATACCGAATAGCAAGATTTGAACGAATATCGTCGAGGATTCCGCTGAATGTCAGCCCCTCTTCGGCAAGCCTTCTCGACAGCGTCCGCGCGCTCATACCGAGATCGCTCGCGATATTGCCGACGACTGCCGCACCGTGCGGCAGGCGAGGAGTGATAGCATTCTCGACCCGGATACGGAGAGGGTTTTGTTTCAGCTGTCGGCGGTCAAGGATCCCTTCATAGTACTCGACTAGAAATTTGTTCAGGAATGGGTCTGCCGTTGCATTACGCAGTTCAGCATCCTGTGGGTCGAAGACGATTCTGTCCCTTTGAGATCCGAAATTGACCCCGCATCCATAGTATCGCTCCAGCTCGGACACATCGCCCTTGCTCTGATGAAGAAACTCAGCCGAGACGGGAACGAGTTCCCGTCCTGTGAAGATCCTTGCCATACGTAGAAGACTTGTCGCCCAGAATTCGATCTGGTGAGTATCGATGTGGCGCTCCACGCCTACATGCTCGAACTCCATAGACAGTGAGTTTGCCGCTTTGTGGATTTGAATCGCATCGTTGATGACGAAGCTGTACCGCACTGCATAGTCGACAGTCTCACCCAGTTTAGCGGCCGAAGCCATCACGTAATAGAGTGCGCCAAGCTCTCGCAGGTCGCTTTCTCTGGCAAGATGGAACCCCAGCAACTTGTCCTGGAGGGCCTCTGCAGTGACGTTGAGAAACTCAATTTGATTGCGAACATTAATCCGGCTCTCCGAACCGGTTGCCGTCACGGCTGAAATTCCAGCCTTACGGAATAAATGACCTACGTCCAACCCCACGAGAGCGGCCCGATCCGCGGCAAGCTTTGAGAGCACTCCGGTTGTAGTCGGAGATCTGACGGGAGCGTCTCTCGGTAACTGGTCGTTCCTACCCCGAGGCATGTCAGACGCCTAACGGTGACAGCAATCATTGACGCCTTTCATCAGCGCCGGGGATGTAGTCTCGCACGAGGGAAAGCAGTCAACAATGCCGATGGACGACGGAGCCAACCCACCTTGGTACTACTCCTTACAAGCCTGACGTCTTCTGTGGCAGTCAAGTAGTCTGTGGGGCATCCTGGGGCGAAGCGGCGAAATGCTCGTTGTCCTACGGCGTGCAGGCGCGCGACTCTTATCCGAAGTTGGAACAGGCACGGCTGAAAGATGCTCCACGATAGCGAGAATGCAACTCATACCGCTTGGAGCGGTCCGAACTCCGCAGCTGCCATGCCAAGGGTGTTAGCCGTCATTCCAGGCGATGAGAACGACCGGAGCAGCATGGTTTTCGCCAGGCGCCAAATGTCGTCTCTCGAGAAGAGAGGCGTGAAGGTAAGGACCTTCTTCCTTTCCTCGCGCACATCGCCCAGTGAAGTCTTTCGAGAACTGAGACGGTTCAGGCAAGCCGTCAAGCAGTTCGATCCCGATGTCGTGCATGCCCACTATGGCACGATGACGGCGCTTTTCTGCGCGATGGGATCGGCGCACCCACTCGTCATCAGCTTCCGTGGCAGCGATTTGAACCCGACAAGCGACATCGGCTTTCTGCGGAGCCTGGTAGGTCGTCTCTTCTCCCAAGTTTCGGTGCTACGAGCAAAACATGTGATATGCGTCAGTCAGCAGCTCCAAGACAGGCTTTGGGCTCGCCCCTGCCCCACCTCCATCATCTTCGATGGCGTCGATCTTTCGTTGTTCAAGCCGATCCCGCAACTTGAGGCTCGGCGGAAGCTCGGATGGAGCCTGGACAGCAAACTGGTCTTCTTCAATCTTGGGGGGCGCCCAGCGGGCAAACGCCTCTCGCTCGCGGAGAGCGCGATCGATCACGCTCGATCAGCTATTCCCGACATTGATCTCGTCCCGGTCAGCAAAGTCGCTCCAGAGCAGATCCCGCTCTATATGAATGGATGCGACTGCTTACTCCTCACGAGCGACTGGGAGGGATCTCCCACGGTCGTCAAGGAGGCCCTTGCCTGCAATCTGCCTGTCGTCTCAGTTGACGTGGGCGACGTAAAAGAACTCCTGGCGGGCGTTGAACCCTCCAGAATCGTCCCTTCGGACCCGAAGGTCATTGGGGAGGCAATTATTGATGTGTTGAAGACAGGGGCTCGTTCCAATGGCTCGACTCGGGCTGGCGATGTATCGGAAGAGAACACGACAAGCAGGGTTCTATCGATCTATCAGAGCTTGATGCCGGCCCGATAAGCGATAGTTTGCAAGAGATAACATCCCTATGTAGGCTCACCCTTGCCTGCAGGCACGATCTTCACAGGCGCGTGGCGTGAGGACGGCGCCATAGCCTGCGCAAGAGTCGCCTCAAGACGCCGCGCTAACACATCTCTCGAAAACTGCTCCTCTGCAAGACGGCGCGCATTATGCTGAAACTCCAATAACGTTTGCGGATTGTCGCGCATCCAAACAGCCTTGTCGGCGAAGTCAGAAGCATTATCCGGCTCTACGAGAACACCCGTTCTATGCCCCTCGGCAATCTCACCTAACCACCCTGGCATATTGGTGAGGATCGGCTTGCCTGCGGCTAGTGCGTCGAACAACTTATTGGGAGAGCAGGTTCGAAGCACCGGAACATTCTTGAAGATCGTCATGCAGACGTCGGCTGTCGCAACTACCTCGGCTGTAAGGTGCTTAGGCGTCGGGCCGGAGAAAACGACATTATCGAGCCCCTCCCGGATTGCGCGCGCCTCAAGATTTGCTCGCTCCATCCCATCCCCGTGCAAGACGAAGACGATATCGTTTTCGTTCCGCCGCTTCAGTTCAGCGGCTGCGTCCAAGACGAACCCAAGACCGTTGGCGAGTCCCATCGTTCCTATATACGCGAGCGAAAAGCGCCCCTGAATCCCGATACTCTTCTTCATCTCGCTGCCATCGATGTCCGGATGGAAAAGGTCCAAGTCCGCAGCGTTTGGGATGACCGTGATCTTATTCTCGGGAACCCCCGCATCTACAATACCGTCCCGCATTCCGGGAGAAAGCGCCACAATATGACGGGCCCAGCCATATGCCAGACGTTCAAGTCCGCGAGCCAGCCTCTTCCCAATTGGATTGGTAAGAACTCCGAGCTGAATGGCACCCTCGGGCCAAAGGTCACGCACTTCGAACACCATCGGGACCTTACGCAGCCAAGAGGCATAAATGCCGGGAAGTGCAATGGTCAGCGGTCCGCTGGTTGCAAATACGACATCTGCGTCGATCGACGCAGCTTTCCGAGATGCGCCGACCGCAAAGCGGAAGAACGCCTGTATCCGCTTTCTGAAGCCCATCTTGTTCGAGTACGGAACAGGGAGCCAGTGAACGCGAATTCCTTCCTCCACTGTCTCGAACCACTCCGCAGGATCATTCTCCCGTGCATGGGTATAAGATGTCACCATCTCGACCTGATGCCCCATCGCCACCAAGCGTCGCGCGAACTCGTAGGAACGGTTGCCGGCAACTCCAATCATCGACCGAGTGAAAAAGTATTGGTGAAGATAGATGATTCTCATGAACAACCAGCTCCACGTGTTTGACTTCGCGCCTCGAAGGCGACCTTCAGGCGGTTTAAGGGATATGCAGTTGATTGCGGAGGACGGACGACATGGCTGACCCGAGCCAAGCCCGCCAGCTTTGCGATGAAGCGAGGCATTGTATCCTGCATTCCGACGTAAACCCGAGGAACAGCCATCCGGCGCCGCGGCACCTGTGAAAGGGATACCGGTCCCGGCTCCAGACTGAACGCCAGTGGAAGCCCTTCAGCTTCGACCGCTCCTCCATGCGCTGCCGAGTAGTCTCTTACGGAACCATTCGGATAAGCGAAACCCAGCGGCTTGGCGCCGAGATGACGCGTCAAATGCTCAACCGACGTGGCGATCTCCCTGGAAGCCTCCTCCTGCGGCAGGCTCGTCAGAATCGGATGCGTGTGCGTGTGAGCGCCGAACTCTACCCCTTGCCGGGCGAGATCTCGAACCTCGGACCAGTTGAGATAGAGATGCTCGAACGTATTGGGGGACGGGATGGGCACATCCAGCGCAACAGACAGTTCATGAACGGCATCTGTTCTTTTCGATCCAGGCTGGCGCTTAACGGCCTCCACCCACGCGTCGGTTGCGGCATCGCGCTCTGCCGCTGCCCGAAGCTCCGCCTGCCCGATCAGTGGGAGGTCGAACGTGCCCGGAGCTGCCTTCGAGAAGAGATAGGCGGCGAGATCCCAGATGAAGGGTCGCCCTGTTCCAATGTGATTCGTTGCCAGGAATATAACGGCAGGAATGCCGCGATCCTGCATGATGGGCCATGCAATGCTTCCATTGTCCCGATAACCATCATCGAACGTAACGATGACCGGACGTGGCGGCATTGCCCGTCCCTCGTCAAGCCAAGCGACGAGGTCACGCAGAGAGATAGGGTTGTAATGCATACGCAGGAAATCCATCTGCTGCGCAAAATTGTCCCGCGTCGCACTAATTGTCGGCTTGTAGCCTTGAAAGAGCAAGTCTCCCGGCACTAGGACGCGGTGGTAGCAGATGACGGTCAGCCAGTTGGTCGACAGGAGCCTGATCAAACGCCCCGCACCAGCGGAGCCGGCAGCAAGCAACGAGTGCGGGAGAATCCCCGCTGATCCATCCTTGTGAACCTGGCGCCCGAAGCTGCTCGATGAATGGCTCACTGTATCCTCTCGTGTCCGTTACCTCCGATAGAGGCAGGTTCAGCGCAACTCTCAGGTCTGTCAGGCGACTTCGGGAATGCCTGTGTCGAGATGCCTCTCACCAGAAGTGGGAATGCCGGCTGCAGGTGTCATCGTACGGTCTAGGAAGATGCGTCCCCACAATTCGATGCTCATGAGGGACAGCAATGTATACGATCCATCCACATGACCGCTTTCATTGGCAGCTCTAAGCTTCTGGACCTCCTGTGGGTCGAAGAAACCTCGGCTCCGTATCACTTGAGGAGACAGCAGATCCTCCTGCAGATCTCTGAGCTCATTTCGCATCCAGGTTCTCAAAGGCATGCCGAATCCGGTCTTCGGGCGATAGATCGCCTGATGAGGCAGATGAGCCTCCATTGCCTTTTTGAAGACCCACTTTCCCTCTCTCCCGGCTTGCTTGAACCGGGTCGGAAGTGCCGCTGCGATCTTCACCAGTTCGATGTCGAGCAGCGGAACCCTGCACTCGACTCCACAGGCCATCGACACCTTGTCGAAGAAGTTCAGGTTGTGATCCGGTACGAAGAACTTTCCATCCAGGTAGAGCATCTGGTTCGTGAGAGGGGTTGCTGCCGGCAATCGCTCCAGGGCTGCCACGAGCGGAGCTTCAACTCCCTCGCCGGCGAGCTCCTGTCTTAGGTCAGGAGCAAGCAACGATGCGACAAGGTCAGGGTGTCCCCAGTAGAAGTAGCTGGCAATCCGCTCCCTTTGTGGCAAGTGTGCATAGGAAAGCGCTTTTCGCATCTGGCGCATGAGGGGAATGCGCACGGGCATGTGACTTGCTATTTGCGCGACAGTGGCACGCGCCGCGCCGGGCAGCCATCGCCAATATCGCTCCTGTTCGAGAGCATAATGCCGCCTATACCCGGTAAAGATATCGTCGCCCCCCATCCCGGACAGGAGGACCTTGATCCCCTGCTTCCGCGCAACAGAGCTTATGAGATAGGCGTTGATGGGCGATACGTCGGCCTGAGGCTCATCCATCATGTAGATCATGTCAGGCAAAAGGTTGAGACTATCCGGGCCGACGGAGACCTCTTCGAGATCGACACCAATATGCCGTGCAACCCGATGAGCATAAGGCAGGTCGTCCTCAATCCCCTCCTGCCGGGCGTCGGCGCGATCAAAGCGAATCGTGAAGCAGGGTAGCCGGCCGCCCCTGGCGCTCGCTTTCGCGAATGCAACCACGGAACTTGAGTCAAGGCCGCCGGAAAGAAATGCTCCGACAGGTACATCCGCGATCATCTGACGTTCCACGGCGTTCTTAACCCCGTCATGAACGATCGATATCGCTTCTTCCGCACTCATCTCCTGGGGCGCGCTCGCATAAGGCAGATCGTAGAACGACCACATGCTCTCGATCCGCTGACCTCGCGCGACGAAGGCGTGACCTGGGAGCAGCTTTCGCACACTCTTGATCATGGTCGCCTCACCGGGACTCCAGTGATAGGTCATGTAGGCCCGCAAGCCCTCCGGATCGACGGACCAATCGACATCATGGATATCAAGAAACGACTTGATCTCGCTGGAGAACAGAAGTCCGCGAGCGGTCTCGGTGTAGTAGAAAGGCTTCACCCCGATCCCATCCCGCGCAGCAAACAAGGTTCGAGACCGTTTGTCCCAGATCGCGAACGCGAATATTCCGTTGAGGGATGTCAACATATCGACACCCTTCCAGAGGTACATCTTGAGAACGACCTCCGTATCTGAGCGCGTTTTGAAGCGGATCCCGGCCTGCATCATCTTTTCACGCAGCTCGACATAGTTGTAGAGCTCGCCGTTGTAGATGAGCACGACGTCATCCTCCGCCATGGGCTGACTAGCCGCGGATGTAAGATCAATGATCGAAAGGCGCCGGTGCGCCAGACCGACTTGTCTGTCCTCGGAAACCCAACGCCCGGCACCATCAGGTCCACGGTGAGCGATCCGACGGCTCATCCCCTCAAGTTCGGCTTCGTCAAACCGGCCGAGATATCCTGTTATACCGCACATCGCAGCCTCCACCATCACATGATCCGCTGAACCCAGAGCAGGATCCGTTCACCTGAATCGTTTCACTTCAGTGCGCCAACACCATTTCTCACGATGCGAAATTCAGGGCAGTGAAGACATTCTTGTTACTTATGTGTGTGACCTCATCGACAAGGCTCCGAACATTCTCCGGCGCAGTACGCCCTGCACGTGCGACCACGAGAACAGCATCGACATGATGGACGAGCATGAGCGGATCAGCGACCAATCCGGCGGACGGCGTATCGAGAACGATCAGATCGAAATTGCTTCCCAGCTCCCGCAGAATTTTGCCGAGTCGCGCCGATTGAAGTGGACGATCGGGTGGAATATCCGCCAGATCCCCACTGGTAATGACAGAGCACGTGGAACGTGGGTCCGCCGAAATCAGTGGTGCGGATATAACTCCAGGGGATAGCAGAAGCTGGGCAAGGCCGTTGCGGTTGTCCAATCCCAATCGACTATGCAGAACCGGATCGCGAAAGTTGCAGTCCAAGAGGGCGACCTTGAGACCTGCCTCAGCAGCCGTTCGCGCCAACGACAGGGCGATGGTCGATTTACCTTCCGCCGGATGAGAGGATGTTACGAGAAGAGATTTGAAGCTCTCACTGCTGCCTGCGGCTATGGATACTCGCAATCTCCGGATTGCTTCGGAGAACTCCGATGTCGGCCGGTCGAAGATCTCGTCCTCGGGGGCAATGCCACCCCGTCCGGAGCCTCGCTTGATCGCGGGAACGATGGCAGAGCAGCGAAGACCCGTTGCCTCCTCAAGCTCATCTTCCGACTTGAGGTTGGCAGGATAATTGTCTCGCGCATATGCCGCTCCGACTGCGAGCACAAGGCCGGCCGCTCCTCCGAGCAGAACAAGAATCGTACGTGGCGGGAAACTCTTGACAGGGGGAGCACTGGCGGCAGCGACGACATGGACATCGGGAGAAACGATGTTCCTCTGCTGCGCCAATGCCTTCAAGCGGCCGAGATACTCTTGATAAAGCTGCCGTGTCGACGCTGCTTCTTGCTGAAGACGGAACAGGTTGACCGAGATGTCGGTCGAGGGGTCGGTCCTCTGGATGACTCTCTCCAGCTCCTGGCGTAGGGAGGCGAGCCTTTCGTTTCCTGCCTCGAACTGTCTCCGGATAGGCTCTATGCGCTGTGCGCTGAGAGCCTGCAGTTGGGAGTTGACCAGTTCCAGCCTCTGGCGGAGATCGGAACGCTCCCTGTCACCCTCGGAAGGGCGCTGAATCCTCTGCTCGAGAGTTCGCCGCTGCTCATCCATAACAACCATTTCAGGGATAGAGAGCGACTGCCCCAGTGACGCATAGTTCTGGGACGCGATGAAACCCTCGATCTCTCTCAAACGCGTAGTCAGCGAGTTGAGCTCACGAGTCGTGGAGGCGATGCTGCCTTGAACCCGGTCGACGTCGCGGCGGCTGGCATCATCATTAGGTTGCGATGCCTGCGCCATTGCAAATGCTTTGATCTGCGTCTCGGAACGACGCAAGGCTTCGCCGAGTTCAGAGACGCGTTCGGTAAGTGCCGCTTCCGCACGCTCAGCAGAACGAAGCTTGGCGCGAACCTGGCCGTCGATGTATGTCTCCGCATAAGCATTGGCGAGCCGAGCGGCTTCCGAGGGGCTCTCTGCCGTGACGTCGATGGCAATCACGTTCGTCAGGCCGCGCCTGCGAACCGTCGTGATCCTTTGCAGGGCCCTGGCCGCGATGGCATTCGGGTCAGTCTTCCCGGATTCGAGAGCATCCTGTCCCTCAGGGCCGACGCTTTCATCGCCGAGCATCCCAAATCCCGACTGCAACGATGACTTGAAGACGTTGAGCGTGCCACCTACGAACTGTGAGATCACGCTTTCGTCACCTTCGGCGCCCGCAACGAAACGAGGATCGCTTGCAAGATTCAGGCGAGATGCGACTTCTTGTGCGATGCTGGGCGACTTCATAATCTCGACTTCGCTGTCCACGTTTGGCGAAGCGGCCGCAGGAGCAGGCGTGTCGAGTCCCAAGAGGCGGAGATCCCTTTGATCGACGACGAGCAGTGCCGTCGCCGTGTACTTTTCCGCGAGGCTCAGCACGATTCCGGTTGTCAGCACGACCATCCCTATCGCTATTGCAGCAGCAAGCAGGAAATGGCGGCGGACCGCCCCAACGACCCTACCGATCGTTCTGGCAGCGTCACCTCTGCCTCGACTCAGAGTTCCATGAGCCTCTCTCAATGACGATGGCCGAGCTTGGGGCTGCTCAAGACGAGATCTTGTCTGCCCAGCTTCCGAGAGGCCGTGCTCTCGCGGCTGGGTGCCTGCCGCGGCAGAGCGGCTGCTTCTGAGCAGGTAGGGTGCCTGAGGAGCATGCTCCCCAGCACCTGCTAGCCGCTCTCTTTGCGGCGACGTAGAAGGAAGCTCAGGAGCTCCATCGTTTCCTTGATACATCATCCCCAAAGCCTGTCCTGAGAGCTTTGGAGTGCATGGCTCGCCGAGCCAAACCAGCAGGCATTCCAACAATCAAATTGGCGATGCTACCGAGCACCCGCAATTACATCATTCTTGGCATGTCTGCCGACAACGGCGATTCAGCACTCCAGATTTGACAGGTTAAGAATGCCCCATCGCGCCACTCCCCGCCACGCGTCGCAACCGACGAGTTCGGACTACTCCAGAAGTGGCTGAAGTAATCGGGCGGTTTTCCAGGCCCCGCTTGATGTTCCAGGAAAATAATTTCCAGTCAGAACGATAACGCTCGAATGACATGAACTTCAGACGTCCGCTGACTAGACACGACGCCCACCCGTGACGGTAGGATCTGATAAGACCTAGGTGTTACGACATGCGCGGCAGCATGCTGTACTTCACATTTGCATGGCGTGGCGAGAAAGCCAGGAGGGCCAAGACCACTCCCAGGAACATATCGGCAAAGCGGAGGAGCAGGACATGATGGGATACCATCATGTCGCTCATCAAAATGATCGTAAAACCATAGACGATGCCTCGATGTGGGGCGGAAACGCCGTAGGTCAGCAACGAGAGGAGAAAGACCAGGAGCATCACGAGAGGAACCATTCCCCCTTCGCCAGCGATCATGAGAAAGGTGTTATGAATCCCCAGCCATTCATTGACCTCAATTCCGCCGGCCACCTTGCGGACCCCACCCTCCATGGCATGGAACTCGCCGAGCCCTGCTCCCCAGGGGAAGTTGCTCGTGATCTTCTCGAAGCCCATCTCAAAGAGCACATTGCGGCCGGTTGTCGACCTTTCATTGATCTCACCGCCTGCCAGGTTCAGGACATCAGACAGGCGCTCGCGCTGCTCCCAGGAGAGGTTGAGGAGATCGTTCTCGAATACGAACCAGAGACCCGAGAAGACAAGAACGAGGCCGACTGCGGAAAGGACGAGGGTCATGAATGATCTTCTCGTCAGCAGAAAAAGCGCAGTGAGAACAAGGAGCGTCAACATCCCTGCCTTGGAAAAGGTCATGATCAGGGCGACGACCGCGACAGCACCCTGAACGAGTCGCAGTGGGAGACTGCTGCTGGGAAGCGCAGCGATCAGAACGATACAGTAGAGGGCTATCATCGCCGCTTCGTTCGGGTTCTCGAAGAACCCTGACGCGCGGTCGGCCGACTCCATTCCCTGCCTGAGCTGGTCCGCATCAATGCCGGGCATCATCGGTGTGACCTGATAGGGCCTGATGACGTCCGATAGGATCACCATGACACAAGAGACAAGAAGGATGTTCTTGAGAATGGTCAAAATCCTGGTGAGCTCTGCCTCATCAACGGAGGCCAGCCAGAAATGGATGGCCGAGACGAGCAGGATCGTTGCTCCATAGGATGTTATATAGCTTGAATTGAAATTCGACCCGAGGATTCCAGCCAATCCTCCAAAGAGCAGGTACGAAGCGACTGTGAGGGCAAAGAGCAAATAACTTGGAGTTACATAGGCAATCCGCGCATATTTGATGCACATGATGATCGTCAGCAGGAGAATGATCGGCGACAGGAACGCTTCCGCTCCCAGGAACAGCAGAATGACGCCGTTCAGGTTCAGCCCTGCGAACAGCATCAGGCCCAGGCCGAGTGGGTCGACCCTCCGATGCGATGCGGTGCTCGCATTGCAGAAAGAGGCTTTCATTCAGCCCTCACCGATGAGCAGGTGCCTGCGACTTCACGCAAGTCATTGCGCCAAACTCCACCCACGACCGGCACCTCTCAAGGCGAAGGACCGGGTATCAAATAGTTCCTCGTATTTCAGCACGACCTGCCGCACATCGAATTGGCTGACGACATCCGCAGACACTCGCTGATGTGCTCGGCTGCGGAATCTGTCGATCGCCTCCGCAATGGAGGAAGGTGTATGATCTGCAGTGATCTCGCACTGAGGAATGTTCTCCAGAATGGGAGCCAGTCCCGCGACAGGTGTCGCTACGACGGGCGTCCCGCAGGAGAGCGCCTCCAAGACAACGTTGGGAAAACCCTCGAAGCGCGATGACAGGAGAAATCCGTCGGCTTGTGCATAATAGGGATACGGGTTGTGCCGGTACCCAATCAGGCGCACCCGCTCTTCAACGCCCATCCTCCGAGCTTGATCCTCCAGCGACTGCCGCAACGATCCTTCACCCAGGATCGTAAGGTGGAGATCCTTGTTCCTGGCGAGCGCTATCGCTTCTATGGCTGAGTCGAAACCCTTCTGGTCTTCAAGTCTTCCTGCAGCGACGAGATTGAAGACGCTCGGGTCATAGTTCGGCTCATCTGATCCACTCGCTGCCCGCTCCCGGACGAAGGCGAAATCAAGAGGGTTGGGAATGACTGCGGCGGCTCCGCCGAACCAGTTCAGAGATTTCCGGTAGTCCTGCTCCATTTCCGGGGACTGAAAGATCATCAGGTCGGTATTGAAGAGAGCAACCCTGGAAAGCATGCGCCATAGAATGGGCTGGCGGTTTCGCTCCAGTGCCGCACTGAAGAGAATGGTCGGCCGGGCAATGAAGCGTGTATGGCGTGGCCAGAAGTGCCGGGTACTCCCCAAAGCGACATTGAAGTAGTCGATTGTCGAGAAGACCACGTCCGGCCTGACCTGCCAAATATGACGGACGATCCTGTGCAACGCGTAGCGCAACCGCGGTGCCTTCAGGTCCGTGACGGAGATGTCGGCTGGCAACTCGTCGGCAAAGACGGAATTTTGCTGGTTCACCACTGCAAGGGAAACATCAAACCTGCTCCGAGACAGGTTTCGCAGCAGCGTCGCAGTGACCCGCTCGGCCCCCCCGGGCACGAGAGCGGGGATAAAGACCAGAACTTTGACCTTTCTTTCACTCATAGCGCGTCTGCCATGCACGGAACATCAGCACACGCCACAGGTGATCCTCGTAGTTCCATCTTCCCGCCTGATGATCCCGCCAGATATTCTCCACCATCCTCGTGTTCAGGAACTCATCCTTATGCTGTTTGGCGAAGAGCAGATCCCCGGCCCAGGACCGGAGAGGGCCCTTGAGCCACTCGCCAATGGGCACGCTGAAACCCATTTTGGGCCTGTCCGTCAGTTCGGTCGGAACATGGCCCTCCAGGATCCGACGAAGGGGCCATTTGGTTCGACCACCACGGACTTTGTAGGACGAGGGCAGAGAGAAGGCGAATTCGACGATCCTGTGGTCGAGCAGCGGCACTCTTGTCTCCAGGCCGACCGCCATGGCGGCTCTGTCGACCTTCGCAAGGATGTCGGTGGGGAGGTAAGTCAGCGTGTCGAAGGCAGAGGCGAGGGACAGCATGTCTCGTCCGGCCGATAGAGAAGGTGCCGCCGCGCTCATGTATCCTTCTCTTCGGTCGCTGAGAACGAGCGTCCACTGATCCGGCTGGAATGCTAGTGCCATGTAGCGCTGAGCAGGGTCGTCGAAGGCCAGTGTCTCCGAGAGAATCCTGAGGCGGTTCGCAACCGACTTCGGCAATTGCCCGACGGGAAGGGACCGAAGCACATTCTGAGCGGCCGACGATCCGAATGCCAGCAGGAGGGTGCTCAGCAAGGCCTTGGCCGGAAGCCGCTCGATAGCCGAGGCGGTAAGCTGACGTTTATAGCCGCAGAACAACTCGTCGCCCCCGTCTCCGCTCAAGGCGACGGTGACCTCACGACGTGCGAGTGCCGTCAATAGGGCTGTCGGGATCTGGGAGCTGTCGGCAAAGGGCTCGTCCCATATATTCGCCAGCTTGGGAATCATCGCGAGGGCATCCCCCGCTGTGACAGTCAGCTCCTTATGCTGCGTTCCAAGGTGGTTCGCCACCTGCGCCGCATGAGCCGCTTCGTTGAAATCCGCCTCTTCGAAGCCGATGGAATAGGTCTGCACCTTGCGATCCGAAACCGACTGCATCAAAGCGACAACCGTGCTCGAGTCGATGCCCCCCGACAGGAAAGCTCCGACTGGCACATCGGCTACCATCTGGGATGCGATGGACTGGAGCATGAGCCGCCTCAACTCATCCACGGCATCCTCAGCCGAACCGCGGAATGGCTCCGCCCGCAGCGCATCCTGGAGAGACCAGTAGTCGTCCAGCCTGACATTGCCGAAGGTGGGATTCTCGGCGGCAGGCAGGGTCAGAACCTGCCCTGGCCCAAGCTTTCTGATGCCCTCATAGATCGATAACGGTGCAGGCACCGCCTTCTGACAGAAATAGTGCCACACGGCAGCGTGATCGGTGGAAGGAGAGAAGCCGGGGATTGCATGGAGGGCCTTGAGCTCTGAGGCGAATACGAACATCCCGCCCCAGTGCCCATAATAGAGAGGCTTCTCGCCAAGCCGGTCTCTTGCCAACGTCAGCGAGCGGTCAGCCTTGTCCCAGAGGGCCAAGGCGAACATCCCGACGCAACGATGGAGCGCTCCTCTGATCCCCCAGGCCTCGATCGCGGCAAGAAGGCTCTCCGTATCCGAGGTTCCTCTCCAAGCACCTCCCGCGGAATCTGCGAAGCCGGCTCGACGCAGTTCTTCTCTGATCTCAAGATGATTGTAGATCTCTCCGTTGAAGGTGAGCACATAGCGCCCGCTCGCGGATGCCATTGGCTGATGGCCTGCCGGGGACAGGTCGATGATGCTGAGGCGCCGATGGCCCAAGGCAACGCCGGCCGCAACATCCAGCCAGTGCCCCTCGTCATCGGGACCACGGCTGACAAGGCTGGTTGTCATCCTCTGAAGGACATGAGCCGGATCATTTATCTGCGACCGAGACGAGAAGAGGAATCCGGCAATGCCACACATGGCTTTCCTTCAACGGAACAAGCACTGGCAAAAAATGCCGTGAGTATCTGCTAGGTTTTCTGCTGAAAAGCTCTCATGGGGACTCAGGACGGTCAATGCGCGGGGAGCCGGCGGGAGGCTGAGTTCCGGCGACGAGATGTGGCTCGCTCACCCATTCGTATGTATCGCATTTCAAGGGCGGCCGACGAGGCGTATAAGGATCCTCGTTAAAGCCGATGTCTCCTATCTGTCTGCGCTGAAAGGATTATTGAGGCTGAACGGCATCGACACGAACCGACGTTTCGCGATCCTTCAGACCTGTTACCGTCGATTCGCAACCGACGGATGACCATATGGTCGGACGGGCGGAGGATCTGTCTCCTATAGAGAATACCTCATGTGAGGTAGCGGCAAAAAAGGATAAAATCCAAGTCAAGCCGTGACGAAGGAGCAGCCGATAGAGGGATGATTCATGTGAGCTCTCCAATCCGGAGTTCCACAGGAATCATCCCTGTTCTTTTCAAGAACCGATGCGACCGCGCGGGTCTGCTCCACTAGCTGAGCGGAATTGCACCGTCGAGCGCCGCGGGAGTACGGGTGAATTTGCTCTCGCTCTTCTGCTCCTCGGAGAACCAAGCGATGGTGGCTTTAAGGCCGCTTTCGAGAGGCGTCGCCGGGTTCCAGCCCAGGAGTTGTCTTGCACGGGTAATATCAGGACGGCGGCGACGGGGATCGTCCACCGGCAATGGCCGCCTGACGATCCTGGAGGAAGAGCCGGTCATCGACAGGACACGGTTTGCCAGATCTCCGACCGTGAGCTCAACCGGGTTGCCGAGATTGACCGGACCGGGCAGAACGCCGTCATAGGCCATAAGGCGCATGAACCCGTCGATCAGGTCCGACACGTAGCAGAACGACCTGGTCTGGCTTCCATCCCCATAGACGGTGATGTCGTCGCCCGCGAGGGCCTGGCAGATGACGTTGGAGACGACGCGACCATCATCCGCGCGCATCCTGGGACCGTACGTGTTGAAAATACGCGCCACACGCACCTCTGCTCGGCCAGACCGCTCGAAGTCGAAAGTCAGCGTCTCCGCTGCTCGCTTTCCTTCGTCGTAGCAGGCCCGCGGGCCGGTCGGATTCACGTTGCCCCAATAGCTCTCCGTTTGGGGGTGGACTTCGGGATCCCCGTAAATCTCGCTTGTGGATGCGAGGAAGAAGCGCGCTCCCGTTGCCTCGGCAAAGGTAAGGAGATTGTGAGTGCCGACGACGCTGGTCAGCATCGTGTGCTCTGGATCGGCTTGGTAGTGAGGGGGTGACGCTGCGCACGCCAGATTAAAGATCTGATCGAACTTCGTCCGCTTCGAGCGCAGTCGGGCAGGCAGGGGCCTGATGATGTCGCTATCGATCAGATCGAAGCGGGGCTCTCGCTCAAGATGACGGAGATTCTGCTTACGCCCTGTGAGAAAGTTATCGACGGCAACCACGTGAGCGCCTTCACTGAGAAGGGCATCGCACAAGTGGGACCCGAGAAATCCGGCTCCACCCGTGACAAGGACGAGCTTGCTTTTGCCGTTCTTCATGAAGACGTCTCCTTACTAGATCACAACGCGATACTGAAGACTTAAGCCTTTGTTGCTCCAACCCAAAAGCTTGGCATTTGTTCAACCTTATCCATAGAATCTATTCTCAGATTCCGGATGCGGCTTGCAGGACGGGCCTGTGCTCATGGCTTCTGCGATGCAGAGCTTCGAGAAGACCGCCCTCCATCGAGAGAGCGCGATGAGCTGCGGTATGCTCCGCCAAGATTCTTGCTTGAGCGGCGGCTCCAAGCGCCGCGCGCTTGGCATCAGACCACCCACAAAGGGCTTCGATGACGTCATCCGCCCTTTCAGCGAGAACGATCTCCCGTCCTGGCAGAAGAAGAGTGTCGAGACTCGCCCATACGTCCGAGATGATCGGGGTCGCGCAGGCGGCAGCTTCGAACAGGCGTACGCTCGGGCTGAAGCCTGCGTGGATCATATCCGCGCGTGTCACGTTCAAAGTGAAGCGGCTTGCGGCATAGAAGGCAGGATGATCGCTCGGAGGGACGTGGTCTATCCGCTCGACGTTTTCCGGCCATTGAATGTCTTCCGGATATTGAGGACCGGCCACGACGAAGCGCATATGTGGCACACGCCGCGCCGTCTCGACCAGAAGACGCTCCAGTGTCGGCTGCCGATCCGGGCTGTATGTCCCAAGATAGCTGAGGTCCCAACGTTTCTCCCGGCTCAATACGGGGTAGGCCTCAGGGTCGACGGAGCAATATAGCGCCCGCGCCGCCGGTGAGCCGTAGTGATCCATGAGGAGATCCAGCGTCGGGCCGCCTGTGAACGAGAAGTAGACGTCGTAACCAGGGATCAGCTTCGGCGCGAGATACTCATAGTCTCCACGCTCCAGTTTCGCGAGCGTGACCGGCGTGTCGATGTCGTAGAAGGCCGTCACGCCTTTTGCTGTGTTCTGAACCCATTCGCCGACAGCGACGCCTTCCGGCACATAGGAGCCCGCGATGACAGCATCGGCATTCGCGACTTTGTCCTTGTAGCGAGCGAGATCGGCCAGGCTGGTATAGAATTCCAGCTGGCAGAAGTCCGGGTTCGAGAGGTCACGATGGGCCGCATACCAGGGGACGTCCCTCTCGAGGAAGAGCACCTCATGGCCACGTGCGGCGAAAGCCTTTAGCAGCGCCCGAAACGTGGTGGCATGGCCATTTCCCCAGGAGGAAGAGAGACTCAGCCCAATGACGACAACCTGGAGCCTCGTCACGCAACGCTCCTTTCCTGCTTCTGTGAAGCCTGCTGGCGAAAGATGGCGTCGACCTCGGCGCCACGGCGCGCGTAGGTGTGTTCCTTCAAGATGCGCTCTCGCGCCGCATCGCCGATGGCTTTGGCGCGTGCCGGTGTCAGAGCCTCGACATGGTCGGCGACGTCTTTGCCGTCACGCGCGACGAGAACCTCCTCGCCTTCTTTGAGAAAGAGCTCTAGGCCGACCCAGGCATCGGTAATCAGGCATGCCCCTGCGCCTGCAGCCTCGAATACGCGGGTCGCGGGGGAAAAGCCCGTCGTCGCCATGGAATCACGGGCGATATTGAGAACGGCCAGCGGGCTTGTATTGAACGCGTTGTGGTCACGCGTGTAGACGTGGCCGATGTGGCGCACATTGGCCGGCATTCCCTTCGTTTCCCACCCGTTGCCG
Source organism: Microvirga lenta (assembly GCF_020532555.1). Lineage (GTDB taxonomy): Bacteria > Pseudomonadota > Alphaproteobacteria > Rhizobiales > Beijerinckiaceae > Microvirga > Microvirga lenta. Next base: position 338,779 of record NZ_JAJBBR010000001.1, read on the forward strand.
CCAATGAGGAAGCTGCGATTCGGCAGACGGGCGGCCGGCTCCAGGAAGAAGTGCTCCACACGCGCTTCACGGTCCGGGAGACGGTTGCCGAGAAAGGAGAGATCCGCCTTGAAACGCTCATCCGCCGGAACAGGATGGTGGGTCGAAGGATCAAGCGCATTGTAGATCGGTATGCACCGCCGTGCACCGAACCCCTCATAGGCTTCAACGACCGGCGGACCTCCACCATAGGTGAGAACGAGGTCCAGCGCCGGCATGGTGCGATGCAGCGGATGATCCGGACTTTCCCTCAGCTCGGAGAGCGTTGCGGGAGCATCGACGTCCCAGAAAATGCGGATCGCCTCGGGCCGCGAGGCGGCGACGACGCCCTCCAGAAGTTCATTGTCGAAGACTCCGACACCTGATGCCTTCACGACAACATCGGCTCGTGCCGCCTCCGCGATGACCGCACGCAATGCCTCCTCGGTTGCAGGATAGACCTTCACTTCGGCCCATTCCGGCGGCTCGATGTCCCGATGCTTCTGGCGATCGAAGGCATCCGGCTCATAGAAGGTGATGCTGTATCCGCGTCGCGCAAGATCGCTGAGCATGCCGCGGTAGTAAGTGGCGGCCCCGTTCCAGTAGGAAGACAGAAGGCTGGACCCGTAAAACGCGATTTTCATGCGGACATCTCCGTCGGCGCGGCGGCACCGTATGTGGCAAGGATGGCAAGAAGCTGATCGACCCTGTGGGCGCAGGAATGGCGGTTGCGGATAGCGGCCAAACCGTTCTCCACCAGGGACTTCCGGAGATCGGGATCGCTGTTGATGGCTCTCAAATGGCGCTCCATCTGCGCCTCACTCTCGGCAACCAGGTAGTCCGTCCCGGGCCTGAACAGCCCCTCGCTGTCCTGCCAGGGTGCAGACACGAGTGGAATGCCGCAGGCCAGCGCCTCGAAGACGCGGATGGTCGGGATGCCGGGAAGCATGTCGACGTAGAACCGGCGGGGCACATGAACCGTTGCCAAGTGGCGTGCGAAAACCTCCGGAGCCCGGGCGTTCGGCAGCCAGCCGCGATAGGCCACGCCATACCGGTCGAGCATTGCGAGAGCTTCTTCGGGATAGCGGACGCCATAGATCTCTAGCGGCAATGCAACGGTCCTCGCCGGCCGCAGGAGAAAACTCTCCAGCTCAGCACTGCGCTCGCCGTCCCCCCAATTGCCGATCCAGACGAGCCCTTTCCGATCGCTCTCCTCCGCGGGCGGGCGGAAGAGCTTCGTATCGGCGGCCTCATGCCAGACGTAAACCCGGGTGCCCCAGCCCCAGCGACGGTAGACTTCGGCAAGCGTCTCGCCGAAGGCGAGAACGCCGTCATAGCCATCGAGATCGAACTGCTTGATCGCCTTCGGATCGCTCACGGCTCTGTGGTGGGTGTCGTGGAAGAGCAATGTGAAGGGCGCCCCTCCCCGGCGCAGCCTGCCAATCGCAGCGACGAGCCAGGGATCGTTCCATTCATGCACGATGACCACATCCGCACCGGCCAGGGTCTCATCGAGATCGATATCCTCATTGAACGTGTTCGACGACAACTCGGGGTAAAGACTGCGATAGGAGGAAAGCCCTTTTTCACCATGATCCTTCAGGAGGTTATCCAGGCTCCAGGCTCCTGCAGGCTCGTAAGCCGTTACTTCATGGCCGCGGCTTGCTAGCTCCCGTAGGACGCCTCGCAGGAAATGTGCGTTGCCATGATTCCAGCATGAGGCCAGCGAATGGGTGAAGTAGACAATTTTCATGCAGCGGCTTCCTCGAGAGAGGATTTACGGATCTTCGACTGGAGCAGGGAGCGATACGCGGCCAAGATGCCGGCGCTCATCGCTTCGACGCTGTAGCTCTTCGCCCGCTCCCGGGCCGCGAGACCTTGCTGCACGCGCAGCTCCGAGTGTGAAGCGAAATGCTCGACTGCGTTCCCAAGGGCCTCGTCGTCGTCAGGTGGAACGAAGGCAGCTACACCGTCCCAGAGTTCGCGGAATGTCGGAATGTCGGAGAGGACGAGCGCACAGCCGGCCTGTGCCGCCTCCAACACCGCAAGACCGAACGGTTCATAGCGAGCGGCCGAAACGAAGATCGGCCTTTTGCTGAGATGGGTTCGGATTTCCTCGTCGCTCAGCCTGCCCAGCGTACGGGCATGCTCGACGTGAACGCGGGCGCCGTTCGGCCCGTCAAGCGGACCTGCAGCCAAAACCGGGATCGACAACCGCGCGGCAGCACGATCGATGGTGGCAATATTCTTGCCATCGTCCCAAAGCCGCCCGGCGGTGAAGGCGGCCGGCTCAGAGGATGCCGGCTCGCAGACCAGCCCTCCACGCCGTCCGTTCCGTACGACGGCGGGCCCTCTCTCGAGCTCGTAGACGTCTGCTGTCGCACGGGCAAAAGCCAATGTCGGAGCTATCAGCATGTCTGCCGCACGGTAACCCTGCCGAACGAGTTCCGTGCGCCATGTGAATTCGTCCGGGAGAGGTCCGGAGCGAACCGCCTGCCACCACGTGGCGACGCAGGAATGGCAGACCGCCACGACGGGAGCGGGAAAATCCGCTCCTCCAGCCAAGGCCGGACTGTTGAGGTGGATCAGATCCGGGGCAGCCTGCGCGGCGATGCGGGCGGCAATCCTCGCAGCCTCCTCGACCTCGCTACGGCGGGTGGCGGTCCAATCGAGAGGAAGTCCCGTCAGGATCAGCTTGACGCCGATGGCCTCAGCCATCGCCTGCTGATCCTCCGATGGCGCAGGACCAAGCACTGCGAGCGTGACTTCCACCTGATGGGCGCGCAGGCCATCGGCCAGATCGAGGGCATACTGCCAGACGCCACCAACGGCATCGGCCGTCATGAATACCCGCAGATCTGAGCCAGTGTTCAAATCTGCAGACACGCGGCCTCCAGACCATTCGGTGTGAATGCACGGTCACGGAAGAAGACGCCGGAGCACCCGGCCGCCGGGGAGCGACGGTCGCCAGTCTGTCTGCTGGTCGTGCCGCACGCCACCTGCTCCTGCGCTTGAGCGAGCGGGCTCGGCCAGCTTGAGGCGCATCTCATGACAAGGCCTCCGCGGCATGGCGGCGGAAATTGGATTGCCCGGCCTTTCCGTGTCCCCTTTCCTCCTGCAGCCACTGGGCAAGGGCGGCAACGCCTTTGCGCCAAGGTGTTGGGGCATTCAACCCGAGCTCGCGGGTCAGGAGACGCGTGTCGGAGACGTAGTAGCGCTGGTCACCCGCACGCCAGTCGGAATAGGTCGTCTCGACAGGGTGCCCCAGCAGATCCTCGATGTGGCACAGAAGCTGTCTGAGGCTGATCGCGTTCGCCGGCCCTCCGCCCAGATTGAATGCCCGACCCTGGACGGCATCGATGTTTCTCCATGCGGAAACATAAGCCTCGACCGCATCCGAGATGTCGAGGACGTCACGCACCTGGCAACCGTCGCCGTAGATGGAGATCGGCTCTCCCCTCAAGGCTCGGATCAGGAAATGCGCCACCCAGCCCTGGTCCTCGGTGCCCATCTGCCGCTGACCATAGATGCAGCTCATGCGCAGAACGCAGGTCGGCACCCCGAAGGACCGAGCATAATCGAGAACGTACTGATCGGCCGCGCCCTTGGAGCAGCCATAGGGTGTGTGGAAATCGAGGGGGCGCCCTTCCCCGATGCCGGCATTTCTGATCTCTGGATCGCGCGGCACATAGGAGTCGTTCGTCTTGTCCAGTTCGACATCGGCAAGGTCGCCATAGACCTTGTTGGTAGAGGCAAAGACGAGCGGGACCGGTTCGCTGCGCCGACGGAGCGCATCGAGGAGGTTCAACGTTCCGCGGACGTTGATTTCGAAATCCTCACGCGGATCGACGAGGCTCGTCGTGACCGCCACCTGAGCGGCCATGTGAAAGACGGCCTGCGCCTCCTGGGCGACATCGGCAAGCGTCGCCTCATCCCGGATGTCCGCGACGACGGCGGATATCTTGCCGGGATGACGCTTCTTGAGCCACTCCAGGTTCGCATCGACGCCCGGCCGGGCGAGCGCGTCGTAGACGAGCACATCGTGGCCTTCGCGCGCGAAGCGGTCAGCCAGGTTCGATCCGATGAAACCGGCGCCGCCAGTCACAAGGATCGGGCGGCGGCGCAGAATGGCCGGCGCGCTGGGATGATCGTCCTGCCTCATGCGACGAGTCCCCGGGACTCGAGTTCCTTGCGGGCCTCCTGAACGAGATCCTTGGCCTCCTGCTTCGCAACCCATTCGGCCAGCTCCGCCAGACCCTCCGAAAAGTCACGGCGGGGGGCATAGCCCAATTCCTGCTGAATCTTGCTGATATCGGCAATGCAGTGGCGAATGTCGCCGATGCGGGCCTTGCCGGCGATCTCGGGCTCGATCGGCCGGTTCATGGCCTTGCCGAGAAGCTCCGCGACCTCGCACACCGTCCGGTCCTGGCCGCTGCCGACATTGAACACGCCCCCCGGCGCCTTCTCGTGCTCAAGCGCAAGAAGGAAGGCCTGAGCCACGTCCTCGACATGCACGAAGTCACGGCGCTGCTGCCCATCCTCGAAGATCATGGGCGGCTGACCGTTGTGGAGCCGCGAGGAGAAGATGGCGAGAACACCTGTATAAGGATTGGAGAGCGCCTGTCCGGGCCCGTAGACGTTCCAGAGCCTGAGCGCCACGCCTTCCATGCCATAGGCGGGAGCAAGGGTCAGCGTCAGGCGCTCCTGCACGTACTTGGACAGAGCATAGACCGACGCCAGAGCCGGGCGCTTCCACTCGGGAGTGGGAACCGGAATGAGAGGGCGTCCCTGCGCGTCGAGCGGATCCCAGGAGGCATTCTCGCTGGCTCGCGGCACGCGAACGACATCCTCCATCAGCCGCCCGTCGGCGTCCTTGTAGAGCCCCTCGCCGTAGATGCTCATGGAAGACGCGACGACCACCCGTTTGACAGGGTTGTCGATGAGCTGCTGGAACAAGACCGCCGTGCCGTAATCGTTCACCGAGACATAGCGGTCGACCGCGTACATGCTTTGGCCCACGCCGACCTCGGCCGCGAGGTGCACCACCTTGGTCACACCCTTGAGCGCGCGCAGGATCGCGGTCTCGTCACGAACGTCGCCGACGACGACCTCAACCTCGGGATCGAGCCCGTCGGCCTGCGTCCTGTCGCCATGCACCTGCTCGATAAGGCTGTCGAGGACACGCACCCGATGCCCTCGCTCCAAGCAGGCCCGCGCGACATAACGGCCGATGAAGCCCGCACCGCCGGTAATGAGGATCGTATCTGCCACGGGTCACTCCAGATTGGTTTCCGAACCAGGGGTCGGAGGGTAGGTAACTGGGAATGAGGCCTCGCCTTCGACCGGGCAGCCACATGAGCTGTCGATACTCTCGGATGCAGACTCGACTTCACAGCGAGCACCAGCCATCCTCGATCGACCCACACGGATTCCGGCCCAAGCTTGGCCTTTCGCTAAACAAACGCCAAAGCATCTTCTTTGTTCCTGCTGGAAGGGTAGTTTGAGCAGCCCGGGGCAAAGACAAGAGTCTCATCGCGGAGGCCCCGACGGAACAACCTGCGCCGTTGCGGCGTTGACGGCTAAGCTTGGGGACTAGGAGCCGGGCCCGATGCTGACTGCCTGCGGCTGTGCCAGCCTGAAGGAGTACCAGCATCCGTCCGCCAACAAGGGGAAAGCCGCCATGAGTTCAGGAAAGGTCCGTGTCGGGATCGTCGGCGTCGGCAACTGCGCATCCTCATTCGTGCAGGGGCTCTCCTACTATCGAGACGCCAAAGGAAACGAACCGATTCCGGGGCTCATGAACATAGAGCTCGGCGGCTATCACATCAGCGACGTTGAGGTATCGGCTGCCTTCGACGTGAATGCCTCCAAGGTGGGCCGCGACGTGGCGGATGCGATTTTTGCGGAGCCGAACAATACCCAACGCTTCGCTGCCGTCCCCCAAAGCGGGATCATCGTTCGCCGGGGCAAGACGCTCGATGGCCTGGGCAAGTACCTGCGGGATGAGATTGCCGAATCCGAGGAAGAAGAAGCGGATGTGACCGAAGTTCTCCGCCAGTCGGGAACGGATGTCCTGGTGTCCTACCTGCCGGTGGGCTCGCAGAAGGCCACGGAATGGTATGCAGAGCGCGCGCTGGAGGCCGGCTGCGCCTTCGTGAACTGCATTCCCGTGTTCATCGCGTCCGATCCCGAATGGCGGAAGCGCTTCGAGGAGAGGGGTCTTCCGATCGTGGGCGACGACATCAAGAGCCAGGTCGGCGCCACCATCGTTCATCGCGTCCTGGCCAATCTCTTCCGCGAGCGCGGCGTTCGCCTCGATCGGACCTATCAGCTCAATTTCGGCGGCAACACCGATTTCCAGAACATGCTCGAGCGCGAGCGGCTGGAATCGAAGAAAATCTCGAAGACGCAGGCCGTCTCGAGTCAGCTCGACATCCCGCTGCCCGCCGGCGACATTCACGTTGGCCCGAGCGACCACGTGCCGTGGCTCACCGATCGCAAGTGGGCGTACATCCGCATGGAAGGCACCACGTTCGGCGGAGTTCCGCTCAACGTCGAACTCAAGCTCGAAGTCTGGGACTCGCCGAACTCGGCGGGCATCGTCATCGACGCCGTGCGCTGCGCCAAGCTGGCGATGGACCGCAAGATCGGCGGCGCCCTCACCGGGCCTTCCAGCTATTTCATGAAATCACCGCCGCAGCAGTTCACCGACAGCGAGGCCCGCGAGAGGACCATTCGGTTCATCAATGGCGACGATGAGTGACGCCGCGGAGATGCAGGCGTGACCACCACCTTCTTCCTCGTGCGGCATGCCGCCCATGACAGAGTGGGAACGGTTCTCTGCGGACGCATGCCAGGAGTTTCTCTCGGCTCCGTCGGCAAGGCTCAGGCCGAACGTCTTTCGGAACGTCTCGCAAACGAGAACGTCGCCGCGGTCCTGACGAGTCCCCTTGAACGAGCGAGGGAGACGGCTGAGCCCATCGCAGCCCGCATCGGCCGTCCGCTCGAAATCTGCGAGCCCATCGTCGAGATCGAATTCGGCGGATGGTCGGGTATGAGCTTCGACGAACTGACCCCTGTTCCCCTCTGGAAGCAGTGGAACAGCGCCCGCAGCGTCACGCGGCCTCCCGATGGCGAGACGATGCTTGAGGTTCAGGCCCGGATCGTCGGCGCCATGGAGCAGATGCGCAAGACCTATTCCGGCCGTCCGGTCGTGCTCGTGAGTCATGGCGACGTGATCAAGGCGGCGCTGCTCTATTATCTCGGGATGCCGATCGATGCATACGGCCGCTTCGACATCGATCCGGCGTCGATCAGCACCGTCACCGTCGCGGATTGGGGCGCGAAGGTGTTGCGCCTCAACGAGGTGGTGGCCGCATGATGTCTCATGCCAGCATTCCCTATGCCCTCCTCGTGCCCCTGCCCCTGAGCCGTCCCGACAGAAATGCAGGATGTGCCGGACTTCGCGGTGCAGGAGCAGCCTTCTGCACCCTCCATCACGCCCTCCATGACGAAACGAGAGAATAGAGTTCTGCCATGAACGCGATCGATCCAACTTCCATCGATGAGATCCGCCGGCGAGCCGAGGCGCTGGGCCCGTGGTTTCACAACATCGAACTTGGCGGTGTCTGGACTGCGCCGAACCACTTCCTCGGCAACTATCCGGCTGTGAAGTGGCAGCGCTTCGCCGACGCGGTCCCGCAGGACCTGACAGGAAAGTCCGTTCTCGATATCGGCTGCAACGGCGGCTTCTACTCCATCGAGATGAAGAAACGCGGAGCAAGCCGGGTGCTCGGCGTGGACTTCGACGACACCTATCTTGCCCAGGCACGGTTCGCTGCGCAGCAGACCGGGCACGACATCGAGTTTCGCAAGCTCTCGGTCTACGACCTCGGCTCGCTCGGAGAGCGCTTCGACATCGTGCTCTTCATGGGGGTTCTCTATCATCTGCGCCATCCGCTCCTCGCACTCGATCTCATCCACGAGCATGTGGCGAAGGACATGCTCGTCTTCCAGTCGATGCAGCGCGGTTCGGCGGAATCCTTTCCGGTCGAGGAGAACTATACCTTCTGGGAGACCGAGCATTTCGACGATCCCAGGTATCCGAAGATGCACTTCATCGAGCATCGTTATGCGGACGATCCGACCAACTGGTGGGCGCCGAACGCAGCCTGCGTGGAAGCGATGCTTCGCAGCGCCGGCTTCGAGATCGTGCAGCATCCTGAGACTGAAGTTTACATCTGTCGCCGCGTCGATGCTCCACATGGGGCAGGAGCGGTCTACCCGGCCAAAGGGAGCACGCCATGATTGAAGCCGCAATGATCTGGAACGAGCCCAACAATAAATCCCATTGGGATCCGGAAATCGACCCGGAATGGGGGCTCTTTGCCGAGATGGCCATTGCCGCAGGCCAAGCCATCAAGGCCGAGAACCCGACCCTGCCGCGGGTTCTTGGCGGCATCTCGCCGATTGATCCCGCGTTCATCCAGAATCTGTCGAACCGTGGCGTTCTGGACCATATCGACGTCGTGGCCGTCCATGGCTTTCCCCTGGACTGGAACCTCTGGCAGATCCACGAATGGCCGTCTAAGATCGACGAGATCCGCGCCGTGACGGACAAGCCGATCTGGGTGACGGAGGTCGGAATCTCGACCTTCGGAGCCGAGGAGGTGCAGGTCTGGGGTCTGAAACGCACCGCGGAGCTTCTGATCGGCGAGGTGCCTCGGATTCACTGGTACAGCCTCTACGATCTCCCTCGCGCCTGGGGCGCGACGACCCGGCACCGCGAGGCGGAAGGCTCATCCTATTACCGCCATTTCTACATGGGCCTCCTCCGCGAGGACGGGTCCCCGAAACCTGCTCTCGAAGAGTATGCGAAGCATGCTTCCGAGATGGGGCTCTGCCAGTGGTTCCATTTCGAGGATCATCGTCTGGACGACGCCGTCGCATGGATGAAGCGCCTCGGCGTGAAGCATCTGCGTACGGGCCTGTCCTGGGCGGACAGCTTCCGCCCCAATGCCCTCGACTGGTTCGACCGTCAGATGGAGGCGCTTGCCGATTTCGATGTCACGGTGACCTTCTGCTTTACGCCTGAGCATCGCGGGATCGCGCCGCACCATACGAGCGCTCCCCAGGTGAAGGAGGAGTTCGCCGAGTTCTGCGCCACCATGATCCGCCGCTATGCCGGCCAGGCTGCTCCTGCGCCGCAGAAGGTTCTCGAGGTGCTGTAAGTCAGTCGCTCTGCTCGACCGAACCGGAGCACGTGAGGTCCTGTCTGCCCAGGGATCGCGCTGCTCCGGGAACGCCGCTCCGCCGGCATGGGCCGACCGTCTCAGGCCCCTTGCTTGAGCGCTGGGTCATGGCATCAGCCTGCAAAGCCGCCATGCTCACAAATGACGACCGGAAGCCTCTCAGGAGAGGCTGACCGAAGCTTTTCGAATTTTCCGGATGGGATGGTAGCGGAGGAGGGATTTGAACCCCCGACACAAGGATTATGATTCCTATTTTCTATTTATCCACTTCGCCTTTCCAAGGCCAATGTGATTGCGGAAAGCCTTAAACGGGCTAAATTTCGCTGGAATTGTTCATCTGCAAGACAACATAACTCGCAAACATCCGGTTCAAAGGCCAAAGTTTCTATTGGTATGAACTTGGTATGTCGCTATTCTCCCGCGCGCTCCCAAAGTTACCAAGTGAAGGTGCAGAATGCCGTCGTCCCGGGTGGAGATCGGACCAACACAAATTGAACAGGCCGCGGCCGCCGCCTTGGCAGGAACTTACACCTCAGCCGATCCCCTTGTTTTCGCTGATGTCATAGAGAAGGGGTTGTCCCTTCGGATCCAAGGAGGCTCGGCCTCTTGGATATTGAAGTGGAATGGAAAGACAAAGTCCCTGGGGAAGCTGGCTGATATTAAGACAGCGAAAACAGCCAGGGAGAAGGCTCGTGTCGTTCGAGCTATGCTCAAGATTGGTGACGACCCCTCCGCATATATCGCCTCGCGTCATGCTGGGCGGGACCATAGAGCTGCAACTGCGGACATCGAAGCTCGCAAGGCTGCCGAGGCAGGGGAATGGAAATGGCCGGACCTAGTCCAGCGTTACATCGAGGACCACGTCTCACAGCCGAAGAAGAAGCGCTATGGCACCAAGCCTCCTTCGGACAGCTCGATTAAGGACGCCCGTCGCCACCTGACCTTGCCACCATTCGATCGGCTCAAGACCAAGCTTCTCCGCCAGATCGCGGCCGATGATATTGAGGCAATCCGCGATGCCGTTATGAAGGAAAATGGCGGGACCTCAAGCCGCAAGGTCGTCAACTACTCTCGCGCGGCCCTGAGTTGGGCTAAACGCTTCCACAAGGGATCATCCGGCCTTGGTGGAATCCCAGCTTGGTGGACAGAGGTCGAGTCGCTCCACGTAGAGCAGGCCCGGACCCGTCTTCTGACCCTAGAGCAGATCGCGAAGGTTCTCCACATAGCTGAAACGAACCAGGTCTTGCCGAAGCGGCTCAACAACAAGGCGCCTTCGAAAGCAATCCTTGCCGCGCTTTGGTGGATCGTGTTGACGGCCCAGAGGACGAGCGCCTCAATGTCCATCCTAACATCGCACCTGGTCGATGATCCCAATGCCGCTGGATGGAAGATCGTCGCGTTCCCTGCCGGCTCAATGAAGTCGAAGCGCTTTCACGCCCTGCCAATCCCACCCCGCGTGGTCATGATCCTCGATCGCGCGATGGCGGTCCGTCCCAGCTCACAATGGGTCTTTCCGTCGGAGCGAAGAGGCAGGCGTCACAGCCAAGCATCCGAGGAATCGGCAACCTCTAATCCTGCCGACGACATTCACGTCTATGATTCTTCCGTCAATCTACTCATTCGGCGCCTTCGGGGATTGGATGAAATCGGTCGAGCGAGGTCTACGCCTGATCTGTTAGAGGGCATCCCCGATTTCTCCCCCCATGACCTCCGGCGCTCTCTGGCAACGATCTTGTCCGACATGTCCATCCGGGGAGACGCCGCGTCGGCTGTGCTGGACCATTCATCCGGTGTTCCGGGAGGCGTCGAATTCCATCAAGCTGACGTGACACGATTGGTCTACAACCGTTCCCAGCGCCTTGAACTTAAGCGAGAAGCTATGACAGCCTGGACCGAGGCTGTGTTTGCAGCCTGCGACGAGGAATGGGGACTCAACCGGAAAAGCTTGCTCCGCCATCCGACCAGAAACCTGCCTTGGTATCGCCGGAAAGAACTAGAGGTCGCCCGTGAAGAGGCCGCAGCCCAAGCAGCCGCAGATCAGGCGAAGGCAGTAACCTCTCGCATTCCTGTTAAGATCGATCTCAGCAAGCTCAGAGCTTTGAAGGACAATGACGTCGAGCCCGATGACTTCGATGAGGCAGGTTGATGGGGGTAGGCAGTTGCGATCTGAATAGCTGTGATGACGCGCTCATGCGACCATGCCCTTGGTAAGAGCTCACCTGATGCAGTACGGCATCCAAGCACCATCCCTAACATCGTGGAGCACTTCCCTACACAACTTCCCTACTTGAAGGTGAAATCCGTAGGGAAGTTGTGCGTCTGGCGTAGGGTTCCTTGGGCTGAGTCTCATGAGCGCGGCCCGATTGGATCGCCACCGCGGAAAGGGGCTTGTCCTCCGCTTCGCCGACAGTTCTCATCAATAGGAAAGCGCCGGATCATCGGGCTGTGGCGGCCCTCCCCGGCGCTTTCTGGAGCACGAATAGAATGCTTGTCGGCATCGTCCACGTCAAAGTGATGCGAGGGTCCCTGCGGTGACCCGGAGGCCGGGACATATCCCCGGCCAGCCGACGCCCCCTTCTACCCCTGAAGCCAAAAATGTTGACGTTCCGAGCAATGCGGCCGCCTCTCGCTCTCGCGACACGGTCCCTGAATGCGTTCGAGTGTTCGAGACTCGTTGGGCTGAAGCTCAATGGCTGCGCGACGCCATGTCCGGGATCAGGGAACGCCGCCTGTCCGCTGCACCGAGAGACGGTGACACCTTCTTCGCCGACCGAGTGCTGTCACGCCGCGATCTGGTCCATCGGCGCCTGACCGACGGCTTCCAGTGCTTCGGCGAGGAAATTGGCGGGCGATACAGGACGCCCTTCAAGGAGTTTGGCCTCCGCTCGGACCAGAGCCATGTCCTGCGTCGCATCGTTCAGCTCACGCCACGGACGTCGCGCCTCATGAGCGGCCGCACGAAGGACATCATGACCAAGGGCGACTCGAAGCTGCTCAGCCTCGACAATCCCTGGATCGTGATGAACGGCAAGGTCAGGGGCGTCTTCCGGATCGACCTCGATGTCACGTTCCCGTCCTGGGACGCGCTGCGGTACGAGATCGAACAGCTCAGGCTGCCATGCCTACCGCACATCATCGTCGCCTTCGAGTTGCCGGACGGCCGAATCGAGCGTCCCCATGTCATTTACCTGCTGCCTTACCAATCCAGCGTGTGGTTCGACCCCAGCGACCCGCGCTGCCGTCGGGACATCATGAGCCTCTGGCGGGGCGTCCATGCAGGCATCACGAAGGAGTTCCTGCCACTCGGCGCCGATCCCGGTGCCCTGTCGAATGCGATGCGGATCAAGAATCCCCTTTCGTTTTTCTGGTCCTATCGCACCTGGAACGAAACGATCTTCCCGGACCTGTCGGAATGGGCTGGCTGGGTCGACACGACAACGAGCCGGACCACTATGATCCGCGAGAGCGCCGCTGCTCTGTCCGGGATGGAGAGGAAAGCCTCGAACATCCTGTTCACCACGCTCCAGGAGTGGGTGTTCGCGCTGTTGCGAGATCTGCACAACCAGGGTGACCAGATTTACGTCCTGTCCATTGCGAGCAAGGACCGCGATCGTTTGGCAGAGAAGCTGTTCAACACTCTGGTCGGCCGTGCGAGCCAAGTTGCCGACAATCCCAAACAGGCCCAGGCCATCCTGTACCGCGTCACCACCTATGCCGCCGATCACTGGAATGCGAGCCGGGTTGCTCGCGATGCCTCCAAGGACCGAGGGGCCTGCACCCCTGATGTCGACGGAGTGGCTGGGACCGCCAGCCGGCAGGCCATTGGCGGCCGCTACGCCGCAGCCCTGCGTGCCTCGCGCGCTGTTGAAACCCTCCGCTCCGCGGTGCAAACCGCCCTCGCCGAGGGAGCGCCTATCACCAAGTCTGAGATCGCCCGGCGCTCAGGCCTGTCCCGGCCAACCGTCCTCAAGCATTGGGCGGCTGTCGAGTCTCTCATCAAGGCCGGCACCGGTGAGGTGTAAAAGACAGTGTATAGATAAAAAGCAACCCGGCCTTCGGCCCGGGCAAGATCATACCTGCACCGAGCCGGAGAACTGTGTCCCTTCCTGTACCGAGGTGGAACGATGGTCGTTTAAGGGAGTGGTCCCATCACGGGAGAGGACCACTCCCAGACGCGGATCCTTCCCTCGACGGGCGCGGCGGAACAACCGGCGGACGCTTGAAGCCCTTTCCCTTCCCGCCCTCGCTACTTGCCCCAGTCGAAATGCCAGAGACCGGATCGATAGGCGGAATGACCGATGCGGTCAGGTCAGTCGGGAGCACGATGGAATCGGTCTGCACCGCCGGACAGGCGCCCGTTTCAACCTGACAGGTGGCGATCGCCAGCTCAATGTTCGGCTCCGCAACTGGGTCGGCATGTTGATTGTCGGGTTCCCCAATGGGATCCCCAGCCTCGATCACGGCGGCCCCGATGCCCAAACGATCCATCTCACGCACGAACTCAGGCGGGAGCGTTTGCCCGTCCTCAGCCAGAACCGGATCACGTCCCAAGGCCCATCCCAGTGCGGGAAGGACCTCAGAGCGAAGAGCGCTCACGAGGTCATCGACATTAATTCTTTCGCTCCGTTCGAGCGTGAGCAAGGCATCATTGACATCCTGCCAGCGGCCCTCCGGCCATTGGGGGCGATCCTTCCAGGCCTTGCCGAGGTACTGATTGGCTTTGTTCCAAAACTCGCAGCCGGACATGCGTTCCAGCTCAATCCGGAGCCACGTCGCCTCCCAGGCAACAGCCTTCACGAGCTCCCCCTTGTGGAAGCGCTTCTTGACCTTTCCGTCGGGCATCGCTGCCTCGACCTTGGCATGAAGCGCAGTCAGGCGTTCAATCCACTCGTCGACGCTCGTCCGCATGCATCCGGTCAGGAACGCGATCAGCCCCTTCCGCCCGGGTTCGTGGACAGTCTCCTCCACTTGGCTCTTCGCATTCTTAAGAGGGCGGCCGGCACGGAGGATCTGCTCGACGTCGCGGCCGATGAGAGTCTCCCCGGCCTCCAGCCGACTGAAGATCTCGTCGACCACCTCATCCGGTGCGGTCGCCAGCTTGACCAGCGTGGTGGGCTTGATGCCCAAATCCGCGATGCTGTCGCGCCGGCTGCCGAAACGCTGGTGAACCCTGATGTAGTTCCCAGCCGTTTTGGGTGTCATCTGACACTCCCGGGACACCCACCTCTCGAATCCACGGGGCACCAATGCCTTGGCCCGCTCAAGGATCTCGCCGAGTTCGAGGATCTGGAGGTTGGTCTTCCTGGCAATCACAGCAATGGCGGAGGCGCAGCCGCGCAGAGCCTCCTTGTCTGCGATCGAAATGTGCCCGTAGTCGAAGGGTTTGAGATGGTGGCGTCGTGAGGTCAAAGAACTCTCCTGTTTGTCTTGACCCCCACATGAGGTCGAGGTTTCGAGAAAAGTTCCCGGACAGGAGAAAAAATTTAACGAGGCGTTGAGACAGCTCTGACATTACGGGTTTTGTACCGTCAGGGCCCCCAGTGCTGGTCTACCAGTCGGGGACCGGAAGGTCCGGACAAGCTACACGAGCTGACCTCCGCAAGGAGCTGCCGGAATTCTCGGTGTGACCCACAACAGACATTCCCTTAGTCGGGCGAGAGTGATCCGCCGCATCCTGGAAGAAGGCGGGTCCGTTCGGGAGTTGCGGCTGGCTTTGGTGTCAGGGAACACACCGCCGCAGATAGGAACCCCGTGTCATCTTCCCGGGGACATCGTTGACGGGAGACCTGGCAGCCGTGGCGCGATAGACCTGGTCGCGTTGATCCTGAGGCGCTGGCCCTCGTCGCGATGCGGGGACCAGACCTTTGAGAACGCACTCGACAGGCTCTCCATAAGCGAGCCGGCAAGCTTTGCAGCGTGCCTGCTGGTGGAGCTTCGGCTGCGACCGAGGTGTATGATATTAGTGAACGAGCTTGGCCCGTGGGCGTTACCCCCGGGGCTGCCAACCGGAGTACAAGGAAGTGGAGCGGGACCTGGAATCCGCCGATGCCGATCAGGGACGAGCGGAGGAACGGGTACAGGCCTTCCAGCGGAGCGGCGGCCCGTTCGTCGCCGCGGTCGAAGCCACCCGCATGCCCATGGTGGTCACCGACCCCACGGTGAGCGGCAATCCCATCGTTTACGTCAACCAATCCTTCATCGACCTCTTCGGGTACTCCCGCGAGGAGGTCTTGGGACAGAACTACTTCTTTCTGACTGGTCCCGACACTGATCCTGAGGTGGAGCGGCTCATCCGGGCCGCCATGATCGTGGACGAGCCTCTCAACCTTGAGGTCCGGCTTCGGGCCAAGAGCGGCCGAGAGGTCTGGGCAGCCCAGTTCGTCAGCCCTGTTCACGACGACCAAGGCGGTGTGATCCAGCACTTCGCGTCGTTCTGGGACATCACCCGCCGCGTCAGGGCCGAGCGCCGCACCCGGCGCCTGAACGAGATGCTGGAGAGCCGAGTTAGGGAACGAACCCAGGAACTCCAGACCGAACTGGACCGCCGACGTGCCCTGGAAAGTGTCCTGACGGAGAGCGTTCGAGAGAAGGATAAGCTTCTCGGCCAAAGGAACGTGCTGCTGCACGAGATCAATCACCGGGCCAAGAACAGCATCACCATGGCAATCTCGATGCTGCGCCTTCAGATGGTACGCCAGGGCAATCCCGGTGTCTCGGAAGCGCTGGAGAACGCCATTCAGCGGCTCGACCACCTTGCCCGCATTCACGAGCTTCTCTACCGCCAGAACAGCAACGATGTGCAGTTAGTCGACATGGCCGCCTACCTGACGGAGCTATGCCTGAACTTCGGCCATCTCCGGAGCCCGGAGGATCATCGCATTGAACTCACGAGCGACGCGGATGACATTACCTTGGATGTTGATCGGGCCATCAACGTAGCCCTAATTGCCGGCGAGGCGATCACCAACGCTCTCAAGCATGCCTTTCCCGACAAGCGGCGAGGTGCGGTTCGTGTTGGGTTGCATCAGGAAGGAGGTGACGTGCTTCTTTCCATCGAGGATAATGGCGTGGGCCTACCTGCCACTCGGCGCCCAGGGTCCATGGGCATGCGGCTGATCGAAGGCATGGCCCGCAGTCTCAATGGCACCTTGACCATCGAGGGCGAGCGCAGGACGCGGATTGGCGTGCGCTTTCCAGCCAAGCTTGGATCGTAAGACGATCCGGTCGACCAGTGGCATTCCAGTCGCCCTCAGGCGACGATCACCGTGAGGGCAGAGTTTGGCACCAGGCTGACCTAAGCTGACTTCTACCCTAAAGGGACTGAAGCAGACCTTCATACGGCCATGCTTGAAGGCTGTCCCTGGCCGAGGATAGCCACCAGCTCGTCAGCCATTTCCTGAAGGCGTTGGCGGTCAGGTTCCGGGAATTCGCGTGGTTTGGTGTCGATAACGGAGAGGCAACCAACGGCCAACCCGGAAGACGTCCGCAATGGAGCTCCGGCATAAAAGCGAATGCCCTTCTCCAGAACAAGCGGATCGTCGGCGAACCGGGAGTCCTCGGTGACATCTTCGGACACGATCACCTCGTTCGCCGCTACGACGTATGCATCCAACGTCCCGTGAGCGGAGTGCTCGATGGCCTGGTGACTCACGGGGGTACCAGTTGCTTCATCCCTGGAATGGCGGACCTCGTCGGCCAGCGACACGAGGGCGATCGGCGCGCCAAAGGCCTGGGCGACTGTCCTGGAGATCTCTTCGAAGCGCCGTGCGCTCACGGAGGTCAGGCCGAGGTCGTGCAGCGCAACAAGCTGCTCTTGCTCCGTGGCGGGATGGATCGGGGACGTTCCCGCTGCGGATGTCGGGCGCGAGACCCATGCATCCACTTGGTTGGTCCAAGCTTCCAGGGAGCTGAATGCCGCATCAGCCGCCATCTCTTTCGGGAGCGCAAGCGTCTGCTCTGTACTCGGTGCTGGGTTCCAGCAGCAGACCGCGAGCTTCATATGGGGTGCCCGGCGCCGGAGGCGACGGCAGATATACCGGGCATACACCTGCGGCTGCGGGTGGAGATAGGATAGGCAGACGACGTCCACACCCTGAAGATCGAGCTGCTCCAGGGCCCCTTGGCTGACGGCGATTGGCGGCAGGACACGCGCACCAATGCCGCGTTCCCTGAGCACCTGCGCCATCATCTCGGCCGCCGCACGATCAAGCTCCGTGCGCCCGGCCACACAGAGGAGCGACGGCTGTTGCGCCTCATCGGCAGGCGGCAAAAGGTCCTTGCCAGTTCCTGCGTTCGCTTGGTCACCGGAGGCTGCCTTCTCCCGAACCTGGTCCTCGATCTCCCGAACGACACAGATTGCCGTATCGGCAACGAGACGTCTGTAATTGGTGTCCGTGGTGCTGCGTTGGCGGTCGTTCTCTGCCAAGCGAAGAGCGGGGATGGCGACATTGTCGTAGAACTCACGCGAGGAGTGCTCGTCGACGTAGTCCTCGGCCAGTTCGACTGCCTCCTCCAGATTGCCGGCGAGAAGACGCTGATAGAGACGCTCTTCCGGTGCAAGAACCGGGTCGCTGCCCAGGAGGATGCCTAGAAACTCGAGACGCGGCACGTAGCGGCCAATGACGATCAGGCAGACCGTGAGAGGTGTCGCCAGGAACAGCCCGACCGGACCCCACAAGGTCGTCCAGAAAATCGCCGCCATGATAATGGCGAGCGACGACAGGCCTGTGCTGGAGCCGTAGAGCCACGGCTCGATGATGTTGTTGCTGACGAGCTCCGCCAGAAGGAATAGTCCGACGACCCAGAACAGCATGGTCCAGCCGGGATCGACCGCAATGGAAAGGGCAATGGGGAAGAGGGCTGCCAAAAAGGGACCGAGATAGGGAACGAACCGCAGCACTGCGGCGAGCAAGCCCCACAGCACCGCGTTTGGTACGCCGATGAAGTAAAGGGCAAGCCCGATCGGAACCCCGTAGGTCAGGTTCACCAGGAGCTGCATCAGGAGATAGCGGCTGACCCGGGCGGCCGCATCGTTGATGGCCTGGGTGCTCTTCTGGAGATCACCTGCTCCGGCAAGCTTGATGAAGCGGTCGCGCAGATCCTCCCGCTCGAGCAGCACGAAAATCACGAAGATGATGACCAGGCCGGCGGTCGCGAGCGGCGCCAGCAGCGGGCCAACGATAGTCTGGATCATCTCCAGCGGGCGGGGGCCGGGAGGCTCCAGCCTGACAGTGATCGGTTCCTGCGGTGTGCTTCCGCCGAGCGCAGAGCCAGGTGCCTGCGCCGGCTTGTCCTCGGGTCGCCCCTCGCCGGAGATTTCCTTGCCGAGATCCTGGATCGTGGTGGTGACCCTTTCAATAACACCGCCGCCGGTCGCCGACTGCTGCAAAGATCGGATCTTCTGGGTGATGGTCGTCTGGTAAGACGGTAGGTTGTTGGCAAGTTGGACAAGTTGACTGCCAACAACGAAGCCAATGCCGCCGATGGCGATGAAGGCAACGGTGACGGCAATCAGCACCGCGGCGATCCGGGGCAGCTTCAGGCGCCGGAGCCAATTGACCAAAGGCGTAAGCGCAAAGCTCAGGAGTATGGCGAGGGCAAAAGGGATGAAGATGTCTCGCCCGACGTAAAGCCCTCCGATGGCCAGGACGATACCGCCGGCGGTCAGAAGAGGGGAACTCGCGGGCTGTGCAACGGGTGGGGGAAGGGCCGGGCCAGCCATGATACGGTGCTCTCAGCTCAGGTTGCTTACAGGACAACCCAGCCTTGGCTCATTGGATCCGCTCCCCCATCCGAGCGTCGCTTACTGGGAGGGAAATGTAAGCACAACAGCCCGCCAGGCCACGACAAAGACTGGCGGGCATCGATTTGAAATCTCCTGCGTGCGAGTTGAGTATAGTTCGTCTCGCGTCGGAGGCTTGACATTCCAGAGTGCGCCGCGGCGGAACGGCAGCTAATGGCACTTCCCGGAAGTAAACCGAATGTCAGTTCTGGCGGGGCATACTGGACGGTCCTGACGGGCAGCAGATTTCCCGGATTGACCCAAAACTGACGTTCGCTGTCTGGAGCGATATGCTTGGCGCACATAGAGGCTCGTTACACGCGACCCAGTTCGTAAAACAATCAATGAATTCAGCCATCTTCAAGGTCGGAACAAATAAAACATAGATCAATGACAGTCTTTGATTTGTGTGATATCAATGTTTTAGCATCAGCAACCGATCATAGGCGCTGATGCCTGAGAGATCCGTGTGCTCCCGCCTGTCACCCAGGGGAGCGTCATCATGGACGCCACGCACCAATTCACGACTGCAATCCTTATACGCAAGCTGGAGAGCAGCTTCACGCTCACAAGTGACGAGCGTCAGGCTCTCGAAACCTTGCCGATGCAGATCACGGCCATCAAGGAAGGTCAGGACATCGTGCGCCAAGGGGATCGCCCCTCCCGCTCCTGCTTGATCCTGAGCGGCTTCACCTGCACCTACAAGATGACTGGAGACGGCAAGCGCCAGATCCACAACTTCCAGATCCCCGGTGATATTCCCGACCTGCAAAGCCTGCACCTGAAGGTACTGGACAACAGCCTCGGCACCATCACTCCATGCAGCGTCGGGTTCATCACCCATGAGGATCTGCACAAGCTGTGCAAGCGCCACTACCGGATCGCCAGTGCCTTCTGGCGCGAGACCCTGATCGACGGGGCAGTCTTCCGGGAGTGGATGACCAGCATCGGCCAGCGCGAAGCCTACCCCCGCATCGCCCACCTCATGTGCGAGATGCTGGAGCGTCTAAGGGCGGTCGGGCTGGTCAACGGCTATAGCTGTGAGTTTCCGATCACCCAAAGCGAGATCGCCGATGCGCTCGGCATCACACCGGTGCATGTCAACCGAGTCGTAAAAGCCATGCGAGCCGATGGCCTGATTGAGCTGAAAGGCGAGCGGTTGAACATTCCCGATTGGGAGACGTTGAAGAAGGCAGGGGACTTCGATCCCACCTACCTTCACCTGGAGAGCCATCAGGCCGCCGCATGATCCTCACCTTTCAGCCTATGCGTGTTGCAACAGGCTTTGATGAAGAAGGCATGATGGTCCTCGATGAGGAGCAGCGGCTGGTGGCGGTCCTGGTGCGTCTCTCGCACGAGAACGAAGTGGCTCCGGGGCAATGGTACCTGGAGGCCGGCTTTGGCCGCCTGGATGGTGGAAGCCACCCGCTGTTCTCCAACCTGGACATGGCTCGGGATTGGATTGGCCAACGCCTCGCTAGGGAGGCCTAATCAGGCGGTTGTTCTGCGGCGGCTCTGGGCGACGGGTCAGATTCGCCCTATGCCAGGCTGCCGCCAGTGCCTTTTGGCAAGTCCTGCCAATACGCTGAACAGACCCACAATCCAGGTTCAGGAACGGGCTGATCGGAATTACGCCGTCTGTTGCGCTGCCTCAGGGAATGAGACCGTCACCACCAGTCCGGCATCGTTTCTGACATCGATTTGGCCTCGAATCTGTTGGACGAGTGATCGAACTAGGCCGTAGCCGAGCGATCCCTCCCGAAGGCTGAGCATCCCAACCCCGTCATCCCGAACGGTCAGTTCAACCCACCCAGGGCGGCTGCGGTTTGCCCCGACGAGGATCGTTCCCGACCTTGGTGCCGGAAAGGCGTACTTCACGGCATTGGTGATGAGTTCGGTCAGAACGATACCGAGCGGGACCGCCGTGTCGGCATCTACCAGAATACCTTGGTCGATGTCCGCCTTCAGGCTCACGCGGTCATCGTCCCCGGTGATGGGTCGCAAGGCGCCGCACAGATCGGCCACGTACGTCGAGACATCGATGTGCTGGGTCCTTTCCGACTTGCTGAGCAGGTCATGGACCCGCGCCATAGCGTTGAGACGATCCTGAGCCTCCTCGAAGAGGGCTCTGACGGCCGGGTCTGGCTGCCGTCGGCCCTGAATGGCCAGGAGTGAGGCTGCGATGGCCAGGCTGTTCTTGGCCCGGTGGTTGACCTCCACCAGCAGCATCTCCCGCTCGGCGACAAGAGCGGAGAGCCTCTTATTGGCAGCTTCCAGCTCCCCAGTTCTGGCTGCGACCCGTTCTTCCAGTTCAGTGGTCAGCGTCCGCAGGGTCTCCTCGGCGTCGTAGCGGCGGGTGATGTCGAGGTAGGAGAGAAAGTGATTGGTGACGGTGCCCTGGCCGTCATCCACGGGACTGGCGAACAGCATCGCCCGAAACGGGGTGCCGTCCTTCCGGTACTGAAGAATCTCCAGCGTCTCGTCTCGGCCTTTCATGACCGCAGCCTGATAGCGCCGGATGGCCTCCGGGTCGGTGCCTTCGCCGTTCATGAAGTGCGGATCCTGTCCGAGCAGCTCATCCATGCTGTAGCCCGACAAGTCGACGAAGGAGTGGTTGGCAAAGACGATAGGATTGCCGGGCAGGGTGGCATCGGTCACGAGCATCGGCATGCGTGTCCGACGAACGGCCTCGACAAACAGGCCACCCTGCTGCCGTACGGCTTCGATGTGCCGTTCGGCGACGGTTCGCTCAGGGGTGTCTGCCTTGTTCTCCTGAAACTCGTTCATGGCCGATCCGGTGTGATGGGATTGTGGTGGATTATCGGTTTACGCGGCGTTCGGTACAGCCTCTATCATCTGCGAGGTGTCCATCTGCCGAATTAAGGCGATGACAGTGTCGAGCAGGTGGGGCTTGGCGAGGAACTCCACGTCCGCCGGCAGGTCGTCAGGGCCGGGGCGCACCCGTCACGAGGTGACCAAAAGCCCGATTCCCGGCCACCGCTCCCGAACGGGCCGGGCCAGCCCGATGCCGTTCATCGAGCCCGGCATCTCGATGTCGGTGACGACGGCCTGGATATCGGGGCGCGCTTGCAGGAGGGTTACCGCCTCATCCGCGTTCACGGCCTCGAAGACCTTGTACCCGGCATCGTCGAGGGCGTCGGCGAGGAACATGCGGACGAGCGGCTCGTCCTCGACGACGAGGATGACGATGCGGAGATCGGAGTGGGGCATGCGGGGCGAGGCTCTACCGTGTTGCAGGTTCATCGAACAGCAACGGCAGGCGGCTCAGCTTCGTTCCACATCCCTCTGCCAGGTAAAGGCGGACACCAGGGTATCCCGGCCGCGTCGGGGCTGGCCATTCCCGTTTAGCGTCGCGATCACTGTATGGATTGAGGCAGCCCCGTTTGCGGTGGGAGCGCCTGGTTTGATCCAGAAAGGGGGGTTACGCGCAATTCACGGACGATTACCTCACGCGCGTGACATGGGTATCGGTGTCTCTGGAAGCCAGAACGCTAGGCGTCAAATTTAATCGCGCAGCAGTGTCATTTTCGGTAATGAGGCTCACTGCTAAAGTGAGGCTGAGCTTTGACTGCAAGCTGGATACTGTCTGTCATCTTCTTTTCTGTGGCCTCATCCGGTTCTCCGGGGCCGAACAACATGCTGCTCACGACTACTGGGGCCAATCATGGATTCAGTAGAGCCCTTCCGCATATTTTGGGCACGGGCGTTGGCATCGGAGCCATACTTCTCGGTCTCAGTCTGTTTGGTAGCCAACTGCTGGAAAACGATACCTTCCGCAATGTCTTGAAGTGGGGCGGCGTCACATATCTGGCCTATCTCGCGTTCAAAATCGCCACCAGTCGTCCGAAGGCTGCTTCTGAAACGGAAGGCGCTCGGCCACTGAATTTTATTCAGGCAGTTCTCTTTCAGGCGCTGAACCCGAAGGTCTGGTTGGGTGGCGCAAGTGGGATCGTGGCGTTCGGTGCAGCATCAGAGGAATGGAATGCCTTAATGATGAGTATGGCATTCACCGTTCTATTTGCAGTCCTAAGTATGCCATGTGGTGCCGTCTGGGCATTGATCGGCTCGTCCGCTCGCCACTTCCTGCGGTCTGACCGTGCTCTAAGGGCCTTCAATGTAACTATGGCACTACTTCTTCTCGCCTCGCTCATTCCAGTAGTGCTTCAATGATCCACCTTAGGTCGCCTCGGGGCAAAGCTGTCGTTCCATCAACAGCCTTCTGCGAAATTGAACCGAAATCCCGGAAGGTCGCCTCATGGCACGGGGCTGACCTTAGCCGTAATTCCGCACTGCTGGGATGAGCGGACCTTCGTTCTGGCCTGCGGTACTACCGAGCTTGACCCTGAACTGACGTTGCGAGCTCAAGGGGATCATCTTTCGGTATCAAGCGACACGAGAAGATCAGCTATGGTTTGTTCTAGCTGCTAACGGCACAGTCAAGATGATGGCGGTGCCGGGCGACCGGCTCTTCACCTCCAGCTCACCCCCAAGCTGCCCAATCAGTGAGCGCACCAGCCGCGATCCAAGCCCGCTTTTCGGAGCAGCCTCACCTGGCATGCCGACACCCTGGTCTTCTACAGTGACCCGCAGGACCTTCTGGCCGTCCTCTCTGGCAATCACGTCAATCGGACCCGGCGCACCCGCATAGGCGTACTTCACCGCATTCGTCAGAAGCTCGGTGACCACCAGCGCCAGGACCACGGCCTCATTGGTCGGCACCAGCACCTGTCCGGCATACACCTTGATGTGCTCGGCCCACGCCTGCCCCCAGGCCTCCAGCAGACCCTCCCGCAGCTCCTCCAGGTAGGATCCGAAGTCGATGCTCTGGATCTGATCCGACCGCCACAGGTGCTGATGGACGGTGCTCACCGCCATGATGCGCCGGGTTGCCTCCTCAAACTGCGCCTTGACCTGCGCGTCGGAGGTCTGTCGGACCTGAAGCTGGAGCATGGAATTGACGAGCTGGAGGCTGTTCTGGACTCGATGGTGAACCTCCTGCATCAGCAGGTCCTTCTGGCTGAGCAGCACTTCCCTGTCGGCAAGGGTTCGCCGGAGCTGCACATTCAGCTCCTTCAGGGCGGCCTGTTGGCGCAGATCCAGCACAGCGCGCCGCAGCCTGCGGGCCGCTTCGACTTCGGCTATCGACCAAGCCCGGGACTGGTGCCGCACCGTCTCCTTCCAGGTCTCGAACGAGGCACGAGGCGTGAGCTGGCCCATGCCCTCGCCCGGCTCCGCCGGCTTGTGGGGATTGCCTGCCCAGTTGATCGTCTCGATGTGCTCGGCCCGGAACCAGAGCAGGACGAGCGGATCCTCGTGGGACACGACCGTCGCCAGCAATCCGCTCGCCTGCGCCGCATAGGCCTCGGCCGGGCTGTGGTGCCGCACAAGGCTGTTGGTGGCAAAAGGGTCGGACAGGTCAGATCGGAGCAGCCGGTCCGCCAGCTCGCGGGTCTGAGCCTCAGATGGGGCATAGCTTGCCTGGCTCACCTTGCCTCGGAACACAACCGCAGCCCCATCGGAGGGGATCAGCTTCTTCAGATCGGCAACAGCATCCAGCAGGCCGTTCTCAGTGGATCCCGCTCGCGCGAGCCCCTCCAGGAATTCGTCACGGGCAACGCTGAGGCGGGCCGTCTGCCGGTGCCGCTCGGCATCCTCCCGTGCCTTGACCTGCTGGCTCAGGATCTGCCCCACATGCTTGCAGCTTTCCCGCAGCTCGTAGGGCACCAGCTTGGGCGAGGCATGATGGCAAGCGATGAGGCCCCACAGGGCTCCGTCCACGACAAGTGACACCGACATGGACGCCGCCACCCCCATGTTCTTGAGGTACTGTACGTGAATGGGCGAGACGCTCCGCAGCGAGCAGTCGCTCATGTCGAGCGGCCTGCCGGTTGCGGGATTGAGCGGCGGGACGAGGGGAACTGGCCGGTAGTCCACGTCCGGAATGACCCGGATGAGGTTCTGAAGGTAGAGCGCCCGGGCCTGTTTCGGAATGTCCGAGGCGGGATAGCGGTGGTTGAGAAACGGATCCAGGCTGTCGGCCTTGGCCTCCGCCACTACGGCGCCGGAGCCGTCGTCGAGGAAGCTGTAGATCATCACCCGGTCGAAGCCTGTGAGGCGCCGGAACTCCCGGCTGGCAGCCTGGACGAGCCGGGCCAGGTCGGGCGCGGCATCGAGCTCGGCGCTGATCCGGCGCACCGTGGCCAGCGTCTGGGCCGCAGTCTCGGGATGAGGGGTGCTGGGCTCCAGTTCCAGGATGAGAACCCCGTCGCGCCGGTGGGCGGTCACATCCAGATGCCTGGATGGATCGGCAGGGGCAGGGATGTTTCCCAGATAGAGGGGCTCCGTTGATTGTACGCCCGCGGAGTGGATCAGGTGGACCGCCTGTGCGCCGAGGACCGCTTCAGCATGCTCGCCGGCAAGCCCATCGACAGCCCGTCCGACAGCATCCCTTGTCTCACCCGCCCCTTGTTGGATGGCCAGCGTCTCGGAGTCGAGCGCGAGAAGGATGCCGTGCGGTTGGATGGATCCGGGAACATGGATGGGCTCCCGATCGCAACTGGTAAGGTCGAGGGAAGGGGTGGGCTGAGTCATGGCGGGAACCTAGCTCAGCAGTTCTGTTCGCGCCAGCACGATAAAGGCCTCCAAGGCTTGGACCTTTCGAAAGCGCCGCCTCCGGCATGAAGTGGCCCCACGCCTTAACCCCTTCGCCCGGGTCCCAATACCCAATGGGCAGGATGGTCTCAGGAGTGCCGGCTCCAAACAAGACACCATTCTTGTGTCGGCCACCGGAACGTCGCGTTTTGGCACATTCCGGACATCACGCGTACGTCTGCTTTGCCCTCACCCGCGGGCGTTCATGTGAATTCACGCCACTAGGTTTTGAAGCTGGGCGCCGTAAGGTGTTCCTGGTCCTCCGACGGATCCAGAATCAGTTTCGGCGAACTTGAGTCTTTCTTCGCCGTCTCCAACTCGGCGAGCAGATTCCAGCCTCGATCAACCCAGGTATCAGCCACCATCGCCACCTTCACCAGATACTCCCGATTAAGGTCTCTCTCAGATGGATCGGGGGTACGCACGCAGGACACCTGTGTGCGCCGGATCTCATTGCGAAGGTCGCCCCAGCGGGAGCGATCATCAACTTCTCGAAGGTAGACTGCCAGGGGCAGAGAAAAGCGTTCAACAACTTGCCATCGTCGGTCTGCCACTGGCCCCTGGCTGCCTCTATTCCGGATCAGAAAGTCGAGTGCCCGGGCAAGCTCCAGGTCACCGATGGACAGCGGCGGCAGGTAGTCTCGCGGAGTTTGCCCGTGAATAATGCCTGCGGTCCGATCCGTTCCGGGAGAGCCGCTGAAGTCTACGGGTCGGGGTGATTGCTCGCCGCCTTCAGACACAGTCCGAGAGGGCGACGGCCGCGTGCTCGGGGCAGAGATCGCGAGCAGGGCCGCCCTGGCGAGCAACCCTGCAATGACAGTAAGGAAAACGATCTCTGGCAAACACGGGAGCCGTGGCGCCCGCTCCTTCGCCCTACGAGCGCGACGCATGGCCACTGGGATACACGCACCAATCTGTCGTCGAGGAGACCGCAATCCATGACGGTTCTTTTTCCGTTTTGAATTATGCCACTCCATCGGTCGACCTCCGATGGCTCGGATCAAAGACTGTGCCGACAAGGATCGCTCGATCCTGATCACGGGACAGGTACACGTCGAGCCAGCGCCGGAAGGCATCTACCATCGCATCACCGCGACCGGATTCCGCAAGAGCCAACATCGCGGCACCGAGCGTGAATTTCATTTGGTTCGCCGTCCTGCGATTGGAGCGATCGAGAGACCGGCGCAGGCGTGCAACTCGCGCCCGGGCATTCCTTTCTCTCACACGTGCCAGCTCCAGCCTTCGTTCGAGATTGTCCATCCTTCTGTCCCCCTTCGCCGTGGTCGACAGGAATAGAGTAACCGGCGCTTTGACTAGCACGAGAGCGAGCTCAAGCTTGCCAGCACGGGGAGAAGAAACCGAGTAGGCAGGCTCGCCTATACATTGCTGTCGCAACGTGGCTCGAAAAGAATTTCACGGCGGTTCCCGTTCCCGCCGGCGGAGGCGATCATGACGGGGTTCTTTCGTGTTCAGCTTGGTGTTGTCAGCCGATCGGAGGGCCATTCCGCCGTGAAGCGATCCGCGTACCAATCCTGCGGCCGCCTTGTCGACCATGAGGGCCACCGGTTCGACTACTCCCGGAAGCGAGCGGAGCACGCCATGACTGTCATGCTGTGCCCCGACAGCACACCGGAATGGGCGCGCGATCCTGGGGAAGTCTGGCGGCGGGCTGCCGCGATGGAGAAGCGGGTCGACGCCCAGGAGGCGCGGATCATTGACCTGTCGATGCCGCGACAGGTTCCACGTTCCCTATGGGAGGCTTGCATCCGGCATGTTTACGAGCCCTTCAGTGAGAGAGGAATGATCCTCCAGATTGATGTTCATGACAGTCCGGCGAGCGACGGCGGACGCAATGTCAACGTTCATGGACTTGCGACACTACGCCGAATCGAGGGTGACGGCTTCGCGAAACGGAAGGAGCGGACCTGGAATGACTGGCTTCGCGAGCGGGATGGACGGATCGTCCGGGAAATGATGGCTGAGCGCCTCACGACCTTCTGCCGGAGTTATGGCATCGACTATGCGGCGGACGCCCGCTCGAATGCCGAGCGGAATCGTCCTGCCCCAGAGCCGGAACTGCCCCGATGGAACTGGGAGGCCATGAAACGCACGGGAACTCCGACCGAAGCCTTGGCTGCTCTCCAGCACCATCGCCACTTGCGAAAGGAGTGGGAGGCGGCCAAGGCGGAGCTGGACGCCACCAACACCGAGATCACAGTGATCGAGCGGTCTCTGCGGAGCCGCCGAGGCCCACGCATCAACCCAGCCCGAGCGGCAGAGAAGGCTGAAGCCCGTCGGGATCGACGGGCAGCGGTTCTCCGAGCTTGGCATGGTGGAGCATGGATTGAGGCCGCGGCCGTCGCCGAGATCGCACGGGCTCGTTACGACGAGCATCGAGGACGTCTCTGGCTGGATCTCCAGGATGGCAGTTCGCTGATCGACACCGGGGACGCCATTTATCTTCGGGGACCCATTACCGCTGCCGCCGCGATGGAGACGGCGGCAGCCGCAGAACGCCATGGTTGGCGCGAGGTCGAGGTCTGGGGCGATCGTGCCTATCGGGATGAGGTGACAATCGCGTGCCTACTTCGCGGAATCACCGTGACGAACCACCACTTGTCGCCAAAGGCCCAAGCCCGGCTGGACAGGCTGGTTGCAGAAAAGGAAGCGACTTCGACCGAAAAGCCTGAAGGACAGTGGGCTCCATCGGCGCCACCGGCCTCAAGTACCGAGGTGTACCGACGCCTGAGGGAGAAGAGACGAGAACAACTTGATGCCAATCAACCAGAGACTACTGGAAGTGATGTGGCCGATTCGTCGCCAGCGTACCGCCCCCGATCTGCTCGTGTGCGGGAACAACACAGCTCAAACCAGAAATAATTTCCGGTTTGGCTGCTCGCTCTCAGTCTATGACCCTGCCACGAATTGGGGCAGAATCTCTCGGGACTGGCCTTGGATATCTGGAATGGTTGGTTGGTATAAAGTTGGTATAGCCAGGACCTTAAGTGCTCATACCAAGGAGACGTCAGATCTCCTAAAATCCGGTTCTAATCGTTGAAGTATAAGGACTTAGAAGTGGTAGCGGAGGAGGGATTTGAACCCCCGACACAAGGATTATGATTCCTCTGCTCTGACCAACTGAGCTACTCCGCCCCAGATGGCGGGGCGAACCCCGCGTCAGGCCAGGGCGATATAGGGAAGGTTGATGCCCCCTGTCAAGGAAGACCCGCGGCCAAGTTCATCTTTTCTCGCCTGCGCGTCCTCGCCCGCTCCTGCAGCCGCGAACGAGGAGGGGAAGCGAGGCAAGAGCCCCGCTTCCCGGAGGATCAGCCCTTGGGCTTGGTGCGCCAGAGCTGGAATCCCTCGGCCGAGATCGCCTGCTCGATGACGCGGCGCGAGAACTTGTGCGGCGGCGCTTCCCGGGACTGGAGCGCACCGGTCAATCCCCATGGGCCATACTTGGCAGGAAGCTTGCTTCCGGCCTCGTCACCCGCGAAGGCATGAAGATCGTCCTTGGCCTGGGACGCGAACATGAAGATGCGCATTGGAGCTGACTTTCGCTGAATATTGATCGATTCCTACCCTGAAAATAGGGCGGAAGCCGCGGGAGTCACGTGTTCCGCGGTCTTTAGGCGCGCTTCCTGATGCGCATCAGCTTGAAAAAGCCGGCAGGGAAGAGAGGCTTCAGTTCGACCACATCCATGAAGCCCGTCTCCCGCGCCCACGCCTCGACGCGGGAGGCCTTGAAGGCAGAACTCCAGCCGATGGCCTTCACCACGGGCGAGGCCAGTTCCTCCATGGCGGCGACGGGACCGGAAGGCTGGCCGAAGTGGTTGGCAAGAACGATTTCGCCGCCGGGCTTCAGCACTCGCGCGAATTCCGACAGGGCCGTTTCCGGTTCGGGCACGAGCGTGATGATGAACTGGGCCGTGACGGCATCGAACATCGCATCCGGGAAACCGAGGCGGGTGACATCCATCACCTGCAGGCTCTTCACATGGGTAAGGCCCCGCTTGTCGACCTTCGCCTGAGCACGGCGCAGCATGTCCTCGGACAAATCGACCCCATAGACCTCCGCGTGGCTCGGATAATAGCCGAGCGACAGCCCCGTTCCGACCCCGGCCTCCAGGACCTTAGGGCCACAGGCGACCGCGGCGTTGACGGCGGCGCGGGCGGCCGGCTCGGTCAGCTTGTCGTAGACAAGGTCGTAGATCGGGGCCCAACGCGCATAAGCCTTGCGCATCAGGGCCGTGGTCGGTCCATCCGTCATAGAGTTTCCCTAGATGAGCGCCTCAGGCCGCGGCGGGCGCGGCTTCGGCTGCGGTGCGAGCGATGGTGCCCCCGCCAAGCACCCGTGCCCGAGGAGCATCGCTCTCATAGATGACACAAGCTTGACCGGGAGACACCCCATCTTCCGCCGACAACAGCTCGACAGTAGTGCCGGTTCCCGAGAACCGAAGGATCGCCGGACGGGGGTCCCTGGTGGAGCGGACGCGCACGGCCACCTCCATGCCCCCCTCCCCCAGGCTCTCGAGCGGCTCGTCGCCCAGCCAGTTCACGTCGCCGATGCGGATCAGGCGGGTTGCGAGTGCCTCCCGCGGCCCGACCACGACCCGCGCCTCCTTGGCGTCCAGCCGGACCACGTAGAGCGGCTCGCCGACGGAGAGGCCCAGCCCCTTCCGCTGCCCGACCGTGTAATGGATGATGCCCTCGTGACGCCCCAGGACCCGGCCGTCCACGTGGACGATCTCGCCGCCCTGGACGGCTCCGGGCTTCAGACGCTCGATGACGTCGCTGTAGCGCCCCTGCGTGACGAAGCAGATGTCCTGGCTGTCGGCCTTCTCGGCCACCATGAGGCCGAACTCCCGGGCCAGCGCCCGCGTCTCGTCCTTCGGCAGTTCGCCGAGCGGGAACCGGAGGAGGCTCAGCTGCTCGGGCGTCGTGGCATAGAGGAAGTAGCTCTGGTCCCGGTCCGGGTCGGCGGCGCGGTGAAGGGCACGGCGTCCGTCCGGCAGGGCACGGCTCGCCACGTAGTGGCCCGTGGCGAGGATGTCCGCTCCGAGCTCCTTGGCGGTGTCCAGGAGGTCCCGGAACTTGATGGAGCGGTTGCACTCCACGCAGGGGATCGGGGTTTCACCCGCCAGATAGCTCTGAGTGAAGCGGTCGATCACGGCCGCGCGGAAGCGCTCTTCGTAATCGAGCACGTAATGGGGAATGCCGATCATCTCCGCGACGCGGCGGGCATCGTAGATGTCCTGCCCGGCGCAGCAGGCGCCTTTGCGGTGCACGGCAGCGCCGTGGTCGTAGAGCTGCAGCGTTATGCCGAGCACGTCGTAGCCTTCGCGCTTGAGAAGCGCCGCCACGACGGAAGAGTCGACGCCGCCCGACATCGCGACCACGACGCGAGTCTGGGACGGCTCCTTGGGAAGTCCGAGTGAGTTGAGCATCGTTCCATCCAGAGGCGCCGTTCAAGGCGGCGCACGGGAGGGGCCAAAATCCTTGTATAGCGATTGCCGTTTCAATGTTCCAGAGCGCGGCGGCCAATAAGAGGGCTTTAACTATTATGGCTAAATCTGGGCACCCTCGGAACGAGCCCTGCGGCGTTTAGGAAAACATTAAGCGCCGTGGCGTAGCTTCGAGCCTAACGAGGTCGTTGAATTTTTGTGTGAGCGTATCATGACCGAACCCCACCGCCCAAGGGTCAAGTATGTCATTGGGCCTGACGGCAGTCCCCTGACGATTGCCGACCTTCCTCCATCGTCCACACGTCGATGGGTCATCCGCCGCAAGGCCGAAGTCGTTGCCGCCGTCCGCGGCGGTCTGCTGAGCCTAGAGGAAGCCTGCCAGCGCTATACGCTGACCACGGAGGAATTCCTGAGCTGGCAGCTGTCCATCGACCAGCACGGCCTCGCCGGACTCCGCACCACGCGCATCCAGCAATACCGCCAGTAACCCTTTCGCAGGGATCTCCATCGCAGGCGCTGCCGAAAGGGCGGCGCCTTTTTCGTTTATCCGCCGACCTGCCGCCACGTTAAGCAATTCCTAACCATAGATTGGGAAATTGTTGCTAAGCATTCCTATCCAGACAGGTCCTGCATTGCCTTCAGCCTCCGCGTCTTCGAGCCGGTCGACATCGCCACACGGACAGTTCCGGGAGTCCTCCGTCCCGCCGCAGGGGCCGGCGGCCGCTCCTCCGAGGCATCTGCTCGTCGGCCGGACGGTGGCCGAGGTGGAGCGTCACCTCATCATCGACACGCTGGATCACTGCCTCGGCAACAGGACCCATGCGGCCAAGCTCCTCGGAATTTCGATCCGCACCCTGCGCAACAAGCTGAACGAATATGCGGATGCGGGCATCCTCGTGCCGGAGCCGGGGCAGAGACCGTCCACCGTCTCCTGAGCGAAAGCCATCGTCTCAGCCTGAACGGCCGATCACCTCCCCCGCTTTCGCAGCCACAGGCTCGTCTCGTGAGCGCCCGGGCCGAGCGGCAGGTCGGCGAGGATCCCGGCTCCGACCGTCGGCAAAACCTCCTTGGCGACGAAGTGACTTGCGAAGACGAGCTCGTAGGCCCCGCCCTGAAGCAGCGTGCCGACGGGAATCTGCTCGTTGTACGAGCGCCATGACCACACTTCCGGATAGGCATCGGGAAGGGTGATGTCGTGGATATGGATCAGGGTGCCGGGAGCAAGGCGCGGCAGAACGTTCAGCAGCAGGCGATCCACATCGGTGCCGGGCATCGCGATATGGCTCGAGTCGATGAAGAGGATGTCGCCCTCCCCGAGCGCATCGAACACGGCAGGATCGGCCTCTTCCAGGAGAATGGGCCGATGCTCGACGTCGAGTTGGGTAAGGGCTGCTCGCGGGGACGGATCGATGCAGATGATGCGTGTGGCAAGGCCTCCGTCCTGCACCGCTCGGGCCATGAACCGCGTCGAGTGGCCCGAGCCGATCTCGACGATCCGACGAGGCTTTTCCCGCCGCACGAGGGCATAGGCGGCCGCAGCATCGAGCCGCGGAAACCAATCCTGGTCGAACCGTGCCGGCCCCCTCCCCTTCAGGATGCGTCGAAGGTCGTCCGCATGGCTTTCGATGGTGTCGAGAAGATCGGCGAAGGTCGGGCGCGCCGCGTCGAAGACCGGGCGCAAGGCCGGATAGTCGGTCGGCGTGACGCTTGCCGCGTATCGGTAAGGAATAAAGAACCCCAGAGGCTTTGGACCCAGGAGGGTCGAAAGGCCGAACCTTAGCCGTCGGCCGAGGAACGTCATGGCTCCCTCATGCCAGCGGCGCCGGAGGAACCTGGCCGTCTCCGGCCCGGGTTCTCCATGCCTGCGCCAAGCGCGCCCGCTCGAAGAGGAGAACGACGATCAGCGAGATCGCGAACGGGATCAGGAGGTAGAAGAGACGGAAGACGATGAGAGCAGCCAGGACGTCGGCCTTCGGGATATCGGGCATCGCCGTCAGGAAGACGAGCTCGAAAACGCCCAGCCCTCCCGGAGCATGGCTGACGAGAGCCGCCGAGAACGAGGCCAGGAACACGGCCAGCACTACGATGAAACTCGGCTCGAGCTGGGCCGGGAGGGCGAAGTAGATGATGCCCGCCGCTCCCAGCAATTCGAGCGGAGCTGCGATGAGCTGCCGCCCCATGATGGCGGGGCGGGGATATTCGAGCTTCGCCTTGCGGATGACGAGCGGCGGCAGGTGCAGGATGGAGCCTGCCGCATAGAGCGCGACGAATCCGAGGAGCAGCAGACCGACGACCCGTGCCGTCGCGGGGTTCGTGAGCGCAGCCGGCAGGAGTTCTTCGAGCCTATGCAGGAGCGTCGGGTCGAGCGTCAGGACCACGCCGCCGAGCAGAATGGTGCCGAGGCCGAAGGTGAAGGAGCAGAGAGCGACCAGCACCGCGATCTGGGCCGCGCTCAGGCCCTTCGAGGTATAGGCCCTGTAGCGCACGACCGCCCCAGAGAACACCGATGCACCGATATTGTGCGACAGGGCATAGGTCGTGAACGAGGTGATGGAAACGAAAAGCCACGAGATGTGGCGAACGCCCAGGTGCAGGAGGGCGATCCGGTCGTACCAAGCCAAGGCGATATAGGCGACGAGGGTGGAGAGGCCGGCCAAGGCATAGCGCTCGCCGGGAATCGCCGTCAGGCTGTCCCAAACGTCGTCCAGCGACAGACCGCGAAGCTCGTTGTAAAGAAGCCAACCGGAAACGATGACCGCCAGAAGCCCGATCGCGGGCCAGATGAACTCACGCACATTTTTCATTGAGTTGGCCAATCTCCTTCCCTTCCCCCCTCTGTGCCCCAAGAACCTCTGAAGCCGCAAGGGGATATTGAGGCGCACCACTCGATACCCGCAGCCGGTCCGAATCCTGCAGGAAAGCGCTGCTGAACCTCTGCGCCTGCTGCCGTCCGGAAGAGCAGGAACCCTCACCGGGTACGATGCGGCCGCCATCTTCCGGTTGCCCTCCCGTGTCACCCGTGAGAGAGCACTTTCGCCTCATCGAGAGATCCAGCGGCGGACGACATGACGACAAGACCGGTAGCGCTCGACCTGAACGGTTATACCAACCTGCCGCCGGGAAAAATCGCCACGGTCGTGACGTACCTGGAGATGCATGAGCCTCCGCGGCTTTCTCCCGTGAGGGCCCCGGAAGGCTTGTCCCTGGAGCGCATCGACCACGATCTCGTCCGCTATCGCAGGCTGTTCCGCCGGATCGGCGAAGACTGGCTCTGGTTCAGCCGTGCGGTCATGCCCGACGGCGATCTGGCCTCAATCCTCGGTGACCCTGCGGTCGAGGCCTATGCCTTGAACGACGGCACGGGCGATGTCGGCCTCCTCGAACTCGATTTCCGTTCGCAGAATGAAGCAGAACTGGCTTTCCTCGGGCTTGTGCCCGGGATCATCGGCCAAGGTGCCGGCCGCTATCTCATGACCGAGGCGCTCCGGCGCGCCTTCGCCCGGCCGATCGCGCGCTTCTTCGTCCATACCTGCTCGCTCGACCATCCCTCCGCCCTCACCTTCTACCTGCGCTCGGGCTTCACTGCCTACAAGCGTGCCATCGAGGTGGCGGACGATCCAAGGCTGCTGGGATTTCTTCCTCTCGAGGCGGCGCCGCACGTTCCGGTCCTTGCAGGGCCCAAATGAAAAAGGACGCACCGGCACCGGCGCGTCCTTGCAAGGATCGGTAACAAGACTTCAAGCAGAAGCGCGCAGGGTGCGTGCCTGACCGGTATGACCGATGACGGTTTCCAGCGTGCGCTCGGCGGAGCGCTCCCGGTCCTCCAGGCTTTCGGCTCGTTTCAGCTCTTCGAAGGCCTCGCCGAGTTCGGCTTTGGCATCGTCGAGCTGCGTATGCAGATTCTCCGCCGACTGGCGCAGGTTGTCGCGTCGCTGTGCAGCGGCGCGGGCATAGGTCGGATAGGCGAAATGGTTCGGATCAGTGATCCCGGCTTTTTGCTCTTCCGCAGCGATTTCTCGATCAAGGTCAGCCGCCATGCGGTCGAACTCTGCGATCATCATCTCGATTTGCGCCACTCTCCGGCGTTTATCGTCGACCTGAAAGCGCTTGAGGCGGATGAGCGTATCCCGCGACTTCATCTTGATTGAACTCCACACGTCGCTGTTTCATCTGCCGCACGGATCGCTCAGTTATCCGCCAGGCATGGGCAACCATCGCCCATGGAAGTTGACCCTTCCTTACCGAAGAGGCGAAAAAATTCTGGAAATACAGGACACTGGCGGAAATAGCTCTCGTGGAGCCTGTACCGGCCGGGTTCGTCAACGTTTCGTTTACCGGTTTCGTTAAGACTGGTCTCGTTACGGCTGCGGCTCTTCGGAGAGCAGCCGGACGGGGCCTGAAAGCCTCAAGAACAAAGCTTTCTGATGATGCGGCGCGATTCCGGATGGTAACGCAGAATCCACAGGACAGGAGCTTCGGACGATCGATTGTCGAGGTCGAGTCGTTAAGAGCTTGCATGTCAGAATCAGGGTTTGTTAACCATTCTGCATTAGCGTTGCGAATCAGTTCAGAAGGGCATTCGCCACAGGCCCTGTGGCGAATGGGCAGCTCACGGTTGCTCAGTGGCCCAAGGGCAAGGGCTGGGGATTAAACATGCGCGTACTTCTGATCGAAGACGACAGCGCAACTGCGCAGAGCATCGAGCTGATGCTGAAGTCCGAGAATTTCAACGTCTATGCGACGGATCTCGGGGAAGAGGGCGTCGACCTCGGCAAGCTTTACGACTACGACATCATCCTTCTCGACCTGAACCTCCCCGACATGTCGGGCTACGAGGTCCTGCGGACCCTGCGGGTCGCGAAGGTGAAGACTCCGATCCTGATTCTGTCCGGCATGGCCGGCACGGAAGACAAGGTGAAGGGCCTGGGCTTCGGCGCCGACGACTACCTGACCAAGCCGTTCCACAAGGACGAGCTCGTCGCCCGCATCCATGCGATCGTGCGCCGCTCCAAGGGTCACGCGCAGTCGGTCATCACCACCGGCGACCTGATCGTCAATCTCGATACCAAGACCGTCGAAGTGGGAGGCGCTCGCGTCCACCTCACGGGCAAGGAATACCAGATGCTGGAACTCCTCTCCCTGCGTAAGGGCACGACCCTCACGAAGGAGATGTTCCTCAACCACCTCTATGGCGGCATGGACGAGCCGGAGCTGAAGATCATCGACGTCTTCATCTGCAAGCTCCGCAAGAAGCTCGCCAATGCCTCGCAGGGCAAGAACTACATCGAGACGGTCTGGGGCCGCGGCTACGTGCTGCGCGAGCCCGGCGACTCCGACGTGCGAATGGCCGTCTGATCAGGAACGTCCCCAGTTCCAACAAAAAGCCCGGCTTTCGCCGGGCTTTTTGTTGTGACCGATCGGGTTAGAGCCGTCGCCTATTCCGTCACGGCGCGGATCGTCACCTCGTCGCCCTCGATGCTGAACGCGATGGACATGCCCGAAGCGCGGGCGACCATGCCGGCATAGTAGATCTGGATGCCGTGCGCATCGACCGTGCCGCTCTCGGAATCGCCGGCGAGCAGAGCCTCCGAATGGGCCGGGATGCGGGCATTGAGCCCCTTCGCCTTGATGATGAACTCGCACCGCTCCGCATCGCCCGACACGTTCGCGGCGATGGAGCCGCCGCGCGGGATGGCCGTGATGGCGATCATGATGAGGTTGAGGAGGAGCTTGACCCGGTTCTTCGGGAAGAGCAGCCGCGGCGCCGACCAGGCGAAGGAAATCTTGTCGTCCAGGAAGAGCCCGCGGGCCACCTGCTCGGCATCGCCGAGGTCGATGGAGGCTCCGGCGGATCCGGCGGCTCCGAAGGCGAGACGGGCGAACTGGAGCCGCGCAGAGGCCTGCCTGGCGCTCTTCTGGATCAGGTCGAGGGCGAATTCCCGCATGGAAGCGTCGTTGTCGTCCTCCAAAACCTCGAGCCCGTTCACGATCGCTCCGACGGGAGAAATCACGTCATGGCAGACGCGCGAGCAGAGAAGAGCGGCGAGGTCGAGGGAATCGAGCGAAATCGTGGCCATGAGGGCTCCGGAATGACGTAGGTTCAGCTATACACGCATGAAATCGGGAGTTCGACCGGCATGGTGACAGCTGACGAGGAAAGAAAACATGAACCGGATAACCGGCAATGAGTTCTTTGAAAAGCGGGCATGACGGATCGTCTCCTGGCGCAGGAACGGGCAGGAAAGCCATGATGCGGCTCGACGACAATGATACCGATGCAATTGCGCTCAGGCTCGCTGGGATCGCCCTGGAAGCCGGGCACGTCCTGCGACGACTGGAGCGCGCCCTGATCGAAAGCCGGATCAAGGACGACGGCACCCCGACCACCGCCGCGGATCTGGCCGCCGAGGAACTGATCATCCGGCGCATCGGCGAAGTCTGGAACGGCATCCCGGTCATTGCCGAGGAAACCGCCAGCACCGTCGAGCCCGACGATTACTTCTTTCTGGTCGATCCCCTCGACGGGACGAGCGACTATATCCGGGGGACCGGCGAGTACAGCGTGAACATCGCCCTCATCCAGGGCTCCAGGCCCATCGCGGCGGTCGTAGCGGCGCCTGCCATGGGGATCGTCTGGGCCGCCGGCACCACCACTCGGTCCGCTCCGGTCCCCGATTCCGCAGGAGAAAGCCTCGCCTGGAAGGAGGTCAAAGCCCGACCCGCTCCCGCTCAGGATCTGGTCGCCCTCGTGAGCCGCCGCCATGGGGATGACGCTACGGAAGCTTGCCTCTCGACGCTTTCCATCGGCACCAGACGAATGGCATCGTCCGCCCTGAAATTCTGTCTCATCGCCTCGGGCGAGGCGGATGTCTATGTCCGCTGCGGTCCCACCATGGAATGGGACACGGCTGCGGGCGACCATATCCTCTCCCGCGCCGGCGGCTGCGTGGTGGGCCCCGGGGGCATCCCCCTGACCTACGGCCATGAGGACCGGGGCTACCGGAACGGGCCCTTCGCGGCCCTGGGCGACGTCGCTCTGGCCCCCCGCCTTGCTCTGCCCGTAGCCTCCTCCTAGCGCATCCTCGAAAAGATCGGCCCACGGTACCGCGGGCCGACCCTCATACAGAGATTGTTAGGGTTGATGGGCTTAAGCTCCCGGCTCGACGGAAGGTTTGCAGCTCGTCTTCGAGACCTCCTTCTCCGCCCCGTGCCGGAGCCGACAGGCCCGGCGTCTCTTGCGAGGAGATAGCTTCATGCGCTCGCGTTACATGTTTCTTGTGGCGGCTGCGGCCGCCGCCCTGTTCGGCGCCACGCCCAGCCAGGTCGCTGCCCAGAGCATCCAGCCTGCCTATGCGGCCAATCCCGGCGATCCGAACTCCTACAACTCGAACGATCTGATCGAATCCGGCCATCAGTTCTTCGGCTCCGCGGCCCGCGGACTGGCGCTGGCCGTCCAGGAAGCCGTGCGCCGGTGGGGTGAGCCGAACGGCTATATTCTCGGCCAGGAGGCCTCCGGCGCCTTCTTCGGCGGCCTTCGCTACGGCGAAGGCAAGCTCTTCACCCGCAATGCCGGGCAGCGCCGCATCTTCTGGCAGGGGCCCTCCCTCGGCTTCGACGTCGGCGGCGAGGGCGCCCGCACCATGATGCTGGTCTACAACCTTCCCAGCACGGATTCCCTCTACCGGCGCTTCGTCGGCCTCGACGGCTCGGCCTATCTGATCGGCGGCTTCGGCGTTTCGGCCGCGAAGGCCGACGAAATGGTGGTCGTTCCGATCCGGACCGGGGTCGGCGCGAGGCTCGGCGTCAATATGGGCTATCTCAAGTTCACGCCCGAACCGACCTGGAATCCGTTCTAGAATGCGCTAGAACCGGCAGTCTGGGGCAGAAGAGCTCTGGAAGGCTGCGCAGGCACAAGGCAAGGTGCTTGAGCCTTTTCCGGTCAGGCACCTTGGAGTTTGCGTCCGCGTGGTCGAAACCGTCATGATCTTTGCGCTGGGGTTTCTTGCGGCAACCCTGATCGCGCTTCTCATCATTCCAGCCATCAACGCCCGTGCCGAGCGCCTCGCGCGTCGGCGGGCCGAGGCTCTCTTTCCGCTGTCCGTCTCCGAACTGACCGCCGAGAAGGACCACCTGCGCGCCGAATTCGCGGTTCTGCAGCGGCGCATCGAGCGCAAGGCCGAGGAGGCTCTGGCCGTCAAGCACCAGAGCATGGAGGAGCTCGGCCGAAGGGCGGTCCGGATCGAGACCCTCGAAGGAGTGGTCGCCGACCGCGACCAGACGATCGCGCAGCTCGAAGCGGAGCTGGCGGACACCCAGGGACGGCTTGGCGGCACCGAGGAGGACCTGGCACAGACCCGCACCTTGCTCGCCGCGACGCGTGAGACGCTCGCGGCCCTGGAAAACGCCCACCGCGCCACCCTGGACGAGCTGTCCGACACGCGCCGGGAGCTCGAAAGGTCCCAGACCGATCTCTCGAGGACCAAGGGAGAGCTCCTGCGGACGGAGGAGAGGGTCACGGCCCTGGAGACCCAGTCGCACGATCTCGAGCGGCGCCTGACTGCAGCCCTGAGCGAGCTCGACGCCAAGCGCATCACGATCTCGGACCTCGAAACCCGCCTGATGACCCAGACCGCCCGGGGCAACGATTTCGAGCGCGCCCTCGGCGAGCGCCACAACGAACTGTCCGATGAGCGTCAGCGCCTGGCGCAGCTCGCCAAGAGCCTGACGGCGGAACAGGAGCGCGGCCTGATCCTGGAGCAGCACATCCGCGAGATCGAGGCCGAGCGGGACGAGGCCCGCGCGAAGATCGTCGGCTTCGAGGGCCTCGAAACGCAGAACGAGGAATTGCGCCGCCGCATCACCGAGGTTGCGGACCGGATCATGCAGAACGGCAATGGCCGGTCCGGCAACAAGTCCGGCAATGGCAAGCGGCGCAAATCGGCCGGGAAGTAAGCCTCCCCCCGATGGCCTATCTGGGCTGGACGTTCTGATTTCCGCCCGGGCTGCCCGGCGGCGGAATGACCGGGGTCGTGCCCGGGTTCGGCTCCGGCGCCGGAACGCGCATGTCGGGCGTGCTCGTGACGGGCGGCCGGATGACGCCCTCCGTCTCTTGCAGCTTGTCGCTCAGGGTATCTGTGGAGCCGGTCGAGCTCGGGTCGGCGGGCTCGATCTTCTCGGGCGGCATTCTCTCGAGTGGCGGCATGTTGGGAGCCTGCTGCTGCAGGCTCGGCGTCTGCGCGCCGGCGACTGTAAAGCTGCCGGCCATCATAATCGTGAAGATCAGCGTTCGCCTCATGGCTCGTCTCCTTTCAAAGGGAACGGGCCATGACAGTCGAGGTTCCGGTCGCTCTATTCCGCCGCCAGGGCCGGAGAAGCCGCCATCCGAAGGTAGAGCTGGCGCAGCCTTTGCGTGACCGGGCCGGGTTTTCCATCGCCGACGGGACGTCCGTCGATCCGGACGACGGGGAGGACGAAGTTGGAGGCACTGGTCAGGAAGGCCTCGGCCGCCTCATAGGCCTCCTCCACCGTGAACAGGCGCTCCTCGAGAACGATGCCGTCCTCGCGCGACAATTGCAGCAGTGACCGGCGGGTGATGCCGGGCAGGATCGCATTGGACAGGGGCCTGACCACGATGCTGCCTGCCTTCGTGACGATGAACGCGCTCGACGAACCGCCCTCGGTCACGAACCCGTCCTGGACCATCCAGGCTTCCTGGGCTCCGGCCTCCTTGGCGGCCTGCTTGGCGAGGACCTGGGCGAGGAGGTTGATGGATTTGATATCCCGCCGCTCCCAGCGCTGATCCGGCACCGTGACGACGGCGATCCCCTTCTCGGCCGCGGGAGACTGGGCGATGGACTTCGCCTGGGTGAACATCGCAACGGTCGGCCGGGCCTCTTCCGGAAAGAAGAAGTCCCGTTCGGCCACCCCACGGGTGACTTGGAAGTACACGAAGCCCTCCGTCATCCCGTTGCGCTGCACCAGCTCCTCCTGGATGCGCGTCCATTCCGCCCGTGAATAGGGATTGGGGATCCGAACCTCGCGCAGGGAGCGCTCCAGGCGCTCGAGATGAGCCTCGTTGTCGATCAGGCGGCCGTCGAGAACGCCGATCCCTTCGTAGACGCCGTCCCCGAACAGAAAGCCCCGATCCATGAAGGGAACCCTGGCCTCCTCGATCGGGAGGAACGAGCCGTTGAGGAAGACGATGCGGGACATGGGGGCTCCGATTGCAGGAACGAACGACCTTGGCCGGTAGGCAGCCCCCTCGTTTGACCTATCTTAACGGAAGCGCCGCACAGCTTAAGGGCGATAGGTACTCCCATCATGACACTCGCGCCACTTTTCATTTCGAGGCTGTCGCTGATTCTGGCCCTCGCCCTGCCCTTCCACGCCCATGCGGCCCAAACGGCGCAGGCCTGGTTCGGCGAGCAGGGCTACGTTCCGCCGGCACAGACCCGAATCATCGCATGTCACGGCTATGGCTGCGCTCGTAGAATGGCCCTTGTCGTCGATACCGCCCTGCTCACCCGTGCAAGAGGCACCCTGAGGGGCGCGCGCACGTCGCCCGAAGCGGAGAGGAAAGCCATCGGCGACGTGGTGAGGTCCTACACGGCCTACCTGGCACGCCAGTTCGGCGGCAGACCCGACCTGCCGGGCTCACCGCCACAGATGTCGGGGGTGCATGGTCAGATGGACTGTCTGGACGAGAGCGCGAACACGACCAGTCTGCTCCTGGTCCTGCAGGATCAGGGCCTCCTCGTCCACCATCGGGTCCAACGGCCGCAATCCCGCGGCTTCTTCATCGATGGACGCTATCCCCACACGACGGCGGTGATCGGGGAAAGGAAGACAGGGCGGGAGTGGGCGGTGGATCCCTGGGGCATGGCCCCAGGGCAGCGGCCGGATATCCTGCCGATAGCCGCATGGCGGCAGGCATCCTGAAGGCGGCGGACGGCGCCGTTACTTCAGGTGCTGGGCGAGGTGCTTGTTCATTTCGAACATCGTCACCTTGCTCTTGCCGAAGATCGGCTGAAGCTTGTCGTCGGCCAGGATCTCGCGCTTGTTCTCGGGATTCTGGAGGTTGTTCTTCTTGATGTAGTCCCACATCTTGCTCACCACCTCGCCGCGCGGAAGCGGGTCCGAACCGACGATGGCCGCCAGCTCCTTCGAAGGCTGCAAGGGCTTCTGGAGAGCGTTGGGCTTGGCTCCGCCAGTCTTGGCGGCTGCCTTGGCCGCAGGCTTCTTCGCACCGGCTTTTCCGTCTGTAGTCTTGGTCGGCATAGATTCCTCCGAGGGTGGGTGAGTTACTCTTCGACAGCAGCGGGTCTGGCCGTGAAAAGTCCATTGGCTGCGCCCGTTCAGGCTTTCGGACGCTGTTCCTAAGCTCCGAACCTTCGACCAGGAAGCCAATATGGGCAGAGCTTATGTCCGCTCCGTGCCATCAGCAAGACGGGCCTGTGGATCAAGCGGTCTTTGGGAAGGGCAAAATCTTTGCGGCAGCCTCATGGGAGGCCTGCATCCCCCGGGCCAGGGGGTGGACCCTGCGGGTGCGCTCGGCGGCCGAGTGGACATGCGAGACGATGGCCTCGTTCGGGCACGGCTTCGCCAGGAAGGCCGCTCCGGGCGGCAGGTCCCCGAAGGCCGGCCATTGCCGGCCCGACATGATGAGTATTTCAGCCTCGGGCCAGGTCTCATGAACCTTGTGGGCCAGCTCGAAACCATTGCAGCCGACCGGCATCTCCACATCCGTCAGGAGCACGTTGACGCGCAGGCCGGCCTCCAGGATGACCAGGGCCTCCGTGGCGTTGGCGGCCTCGACCACTCTGAAACCTGCATCCTCAAGAAGCTCGGCGATGAAAAGACGGATCAGGGGCTCGTCTTCGACCAAAAGAACTGTGGACTGGTCCTCGGACATGGTTTCTTGAACTCTTTATACATCGCTCACTAACGCTGCAGCAGCGACTTGGTTCCAACCACTTGCGGACCTCTTTCGTTTCCCAGCCCGGGATCGGGCGTCCAAGCCCGGCCCGGCGAAAGGGCCGACCGCCCCGGAGCCTCCCGGCGCTCCCTGAGCAATCGTCTTCGAGGTCCTGCGACAAGATAGGACGTCTGCCTTGCCGGAGGCTTGCAGCAAGGAGGCGGCGCCCCGGATCCTCCGGCCACGGCTAAGGCCGTGGCCGACGCGCCTCGACGTAGCGGGCCAGCCCCTCGGAGGCGAGGTTCTTCAGCTTGGCCTCGACCTCGAAGTCCGACCATTTCAGGTGGCCGGCGACCCAATCGTTGACCGCGTCGTTCCACATCAGGTCCGAGTGGGCGCGAAGGTCCCTCGGGCGCAGGCCG
Organism: Microvirga lenta; assembly: GCF_020532555.1. Classification (GTDB taxonomy): domain Bacteria; phylum Pseudomonadota; class Alphaproteobacteria; order Rhizobiales; family Beijerinckiaceae; genus Microvirga; species Microvirga lenta. The sequence continues at coordinate 382,302 of NZ_JAJBBR010000001.1, forward strand.
CTGCCGACGAGCCTGGCGAAATCGGGCCGGGTCTGGGTGTCGTGATCCGGCAGGAGGTCCTCGCGCGACACACTGACATGGCTCACGGGCCGGACGCCGCGCCAGGAGCGAACGATCTGCCGGATGCGCGGGTCGTCGGGCTCGATGTACTCGCCCCTGCTCGCAATCCAGTGGTGATGAAGGTCGAGCACGAGCGGCAGGTCGTCCGCGAGCGGCAGAAGGTCGTCGAGACCGTAACTGACTTCGTCGTTCTCGACCGTGATGAGATTGCGCGCCGTTTCGGAAAGGCGGGTCAGGCCCTCTCGAAACCCTTCGGCTCCGACGGCTCTCGCCCCCGCATGGATGTTGATATGCGCCCCGTCGGGATGCCAGCCTCCGTCGTAGCCGAGAAGCCCCATCACCTCGGCGTGATACTCGAACTCCGCGACCCCGTTCGCGAGAGCGGAGGGGTTGGCCGAGGCGATGACGCAGAACTGGCCGGGATGCATGCTCAGCCGCACCCCTCCCTCCCGGGCGATCCGCCCGGTCGCGGCGAGGCTTTCCTCGATCATCCCCCGCAGGTCCGAATCCCGGTAGTAGTCACGGCACGTGGGATGCGTATAGCCGGGCAGCAGGTCGCTCGACAGGCGATGCAGGCGCTCGATGCGAGGACGCGCGGCGACATGCTCGATCTGCCGTCGGACCGCCCCGAGATTGTGGGAGACCACCGAGGCCAGCTTGTCGTAGGCAGCCGCGCCGCCCAGGCGTCCCAGATAGGCCATGGTCACCGACGTGGTGTTCAGCTCCGGGGCCGTCGCCGGTCGTCCTTCGCCGGGCTCAGGGACATATTTGCAGCAGAAGCCCAGCCGGGGGCTGCTCAGGGCCGACGCGGCGCTCGTGCAGTCCGACGCTTCGGTCAAGAAGCGCGCCTCCGGCCTCGGGACGTCTCAGTGGAACGAGAATCGGTCATGCGCAGCCTCGGCGATCGACTTGCGGATGGCTCTCTCCTCGAAAGGCTTCGGGATGAACGAAGCCCCTCTCAGGCCTGGAGGCACCTCCGCCGGACGGGACGCCGACACGAACGCAAAAGGAATCCGCCGCTCCAGCAATTCCGCGGCAATTCCGAACGTCTTTCCGCCAACGATATCGATATCGAGCAGAGCGTAATCGAATTTGTCCTCCAGGTGTTCCTGGGCCTCGGCGATGGACTCGAACACTCCGACTACTTCGTGCCCCTCGCCTTCGACTATCGCCTGCAGGTCAAGCGCAATGAATGGATCATCTTCTAGAATCAGAACCCGCACACCATCACTCCATCAATAAATCCAATTCGGATTTTTATTCGTCCTCCCGGCGCATTCGGTACGCTTGCGGACGCAATGCTATTGGAAAACAGATGGAGAACGGCATTTGGAGCACAGTAGTTCCAGAAGTCGAAGGAAAGGGCACTGACTTCAAGGAGTTAAGGTTAAGCTTCCCTTACGGAAGATCAGCATTGGCCCGCGGCCTGCGGAGCACCGGCCACCCCAGGCTCCCGTGTAATGAAAAAGCGCCGGCACAAGGCCGGCGCTTCGAGATTGCCGAGGAACGGCTCAGTGGCGATTGGTGCCGGGCTGGTCCGCCTGGAACCCGTTCCCGCGCCCCCCGGATTGAGCATCGTCGCCGCCGAGGCTCTCTTCGATGTATTCCCGTCCCATGTCGGCGGCTTCGCGGGCGTAGCGGAGGCCCTGGCTGCGGACCTCGTCGGCCCACTCGCCGAAGACCTCGTTCTCGCGGCGGGTGCGCGGCAGCAGGGCGCCCAGGGCGAGACCGGCCGCGAGGCCGACCAGGCCGACCACCATCGGGTTCTCCGCGACGTATTGCTGAACGCCGCCGCGCATGTTGCCGAAGCTCGTCCCGGAGCGGCTGCGCATGCGGCTCGTCCGGCGGGACTGGCCGCCGCGGCGGCTGCCGGAGCCGGAAGCCCAACCCGACACCCGCTCGTAGGTGTCCTGAGCCCATTCGGACGCGCCCTCGTAGGCGTCCGAGGCCTTCTCGCGAGCCTGATCGGCTGCGTTGCGGGCCTGCTCGCTGGCCTGAGCACCCGCACCCTGCTGGCTCTTGCCCGCCGAGCCGGATTGTTCCTTGCCGGAGCGGTCCTGATCGGACTGGCCGGCGGAATGGGTCCTGTCGGTTCCGCCGAGCGGTTTGGAGGTGTGCGATGCGAGCGTGGAGCTCTGCGCCGGCTTCGTATCCTCGTGAGCATGGGGCATCGGAGGCTGGCCGACATTGCCGACGGAGGTGCCGGCCGAAATCTTCGAACCCGTTCCGGAATCGCTCCCCGTCGTCCGCTTTTCGGTCGAGGAAGTCTTGCCGGGTTCATTCTTGGGATCAGCCATCGAAAGCTCCTATACGTTCGTTAGATGCGGGAATTCATCGTGCGCCGGGGCTCATACGGCTCATCCGGCGACTGCAGGGTCGTGGCACCCGCACTGTAGACACGGGTATCGAGGGGCTCCGCCACCAGGTCCTCGTCGACGACCACGTGGGTGCTCCGGCGCGGCAGCGGCTGCGGCCGCCCGAGGCGGTGGACGAGAAGGCCGATCCCCGCGGCGATCAACATGACCGGAACGGGGTTTCGCTTGATGGTCAGGAGGACATTGTCGAAGAGCGGCGCATAGCGGCCTGCCCGTGCCGTGCCCAGCATGTCGTCGACCACACCCGAAACCGACATCCGGTCCTGGAGGCGGTCGATGGTCAGGTCGAGCTTCGCGCGGCTTTGCTCGATGTCTTTTTCCAGATCGTGCAGGTCTTGTGTCATCCCGTGACCCTTTCGGACAGCACTTCGGCATCGCGCTTGAGCGAGCGGACGGTCCTCTGAGGCGACAACGGGGTCGACGACATGGCGTGACGCCCGTAGAGGCCGAGCCCGATGGCGATGACGGCCATGACGCCGCCGACGATCAGAGCGGCAAGCGCCTCCGAATTGACGACGGTCGCCAGCCAATCGACAAGCGCATCCGTGAACAGGATGATCGCGGCAATCGCAAAGATCGCCGCCACGACCACCATGGCGAGTCCGACGAAGATCGTCCGGACGTTTTGAGTCATTTCCGTGCGGAAGAGAGCGAACTCCTTCTGCGCGAGATCGGTCGACTCGCGCAGAGCCTCACCGACGAGGCCCTGGATTGTCTGATTGCCGTTTGCTGTCATGCTGCCCTCCGTCAGACGCTCGCCCGAGCCCGCGAGCCCTGACCCTGCTTCGAGCGACCGCGACTGCCGCCGCCCCGCGCAGGACCGGAGATGTTCTGATCGTGCCTGAGCTCTTCAGCCGTGCTCTTGATGAAGCGGGCCGTCAGGAAGCCGACGGCGACGGACACGGCCGCAACAGTTGCCGGACGGCGGCGGACCATGCCTTCGAAGTCGTTGAAGATATCGGCGAAGCTGCGCTCGCGGATCGTGTCGGCCAGGGTCTCCAGACCCTCGGCGGCGCTGTCGACGACGGCGCGGATATTCGGCCGCTCCTCGAAGGATCCCGTCGAATCCCGCAGCGAGTTGGCGAAGTCCGCAACCGACTGAGCAATGTCGTCCTTGCGGCGATCCGCATAATCGGTGGCCTGATCGCGAGCCGCATCGATGAAGTGACGACCCCGCTCGACTGCAGCGCCTGCCACACCGCCGACGTCTTCCTTCAACGCGTCCCAATCATCGCCACGGATATCTTTCTGGCCATTTCCATTACTGTTTTGCTGTCCGACGCCCATGGTCAACCTCTCTCAATCGTGAGGAAGTAACCACTAGAAGCGCGGCAGGTTCCCCATACTCCAAGGACTGTTGGAGTATTTGCCCATGCCCCGTCTCAGACGGCAACGTTCGAGGGTGTCCCGGTGTTCACTCGCGCGTGAATCGATAAGCCGGAAGGGGTAACGATTATGGGCGGCGCTGCACGGCTCCGCCGCCTGAAGGGCGGGATCGAATTCCCGCATGTCCCGATATAACTCCTGGTTGATTTAGTTCATATTTCATCTTATGAGTTGCAAGCTTCGCCGGGACACGACCGATCCCGGGGGAGCACCCGACATCCTGCGGGAGCTGCTGCGGCGCCGGCGGGATGCGGTCACGCCGTTCAATGCCCCTGGACCCGCAAGCCTTTTGAGAGACGCCATGCCCCCGTCAACCTCGGACCTGCCGAGCGCCGCCTCTTGTGAGCCGGCCTCCCTGCCCTCCCGCCTGCCCTCGACCGAACGCCCGTCTGGAACGGAAAGCGGAACCTCGCCCGGTCAAGGCAGCTTTCTTGGCTCCTTCGCCTACGAGGAACTCGCAGGCGGGGCCTGTTCGGCGCTTCAGGGCGTCGTTCCTCAGCTCTCGCCTGCGACGCGGCTGAGGCTCTCGGCCTTCATCCATCTCATCAAGGATCCGGCGGGGATGAAAGCGTCTCTCGAACTGCGGCAGGGCGGCGGCTTGTGCCTGACGCTGACCGCGGATGCGGCCGAAGCTCGCCTTGGGCAGGCTTCGTCAGGCACGCGGTAGGCAGCCCGCAGAAAAGCGGATCCGGTTCTGCCCGCCAGGATGCGCATGAGGAATGGAGCGCCGACGCGAAAAACCCCGCACCTGTCGGGCGCGGGGTCCGCTCGTCCGCAACCGGGATAAGGATCAGGCGGCCTTGGTGTTGACCCGCGCCTCGGCCAGCTGGGTCAGCAGCTTGTCGGTCTTCTTCTCCTCCTCGAGGTTCTGTTCGATAAGGCGGACCGCATCCTTCATGCCGAGTTCCTCGGCCCAGGTCCTGAGCGAGCCGTAACGGGTGATCTCGTAGTGCTCGACCGCCTGCGCGGCCGCCAGGATGCCCGCATCGAGGGCGACGCTGTCGGCGAAGTCCTCCATGACTTCCTTGCCTTCTTCGATGATGCCGTTGATCGCCTCGCACTGTACGCCGCGAGCCGCCTTGCCCAGCATCTTGAAGACCTCTTCCAGCCGCTCGATCTGGCCTTCGGTTTCTTCCCGGTGTGTCTCGAAGGCCTGCCTCAGCTCATCGGACTCGGCCGCCTTCGCCATCTTCGGCAAGGCTTTCAGGATCTGCTTCTCCGCGTAATAGACATCCTTCAAAGTATGGAGGAACAGGTCTTCGAGTGTCTTTTCCTTCGCTGCCATCGCTAGAGCTCCTTGGTTGAGAGTGGACTCAACGACAGCCAAGATTGGTGGTTCCGCGACCTCACGAGACTCCTTCCCGGAGCGGAACCGTCGCGCCCCGCGTGGCGTTCGGGTCAGGCGAAAGTCAGGCGAAAGAAGGAGAATTCCCTTGAAAAACATGAGCGGCCATTCCGATGGCGAACACAACCTGTCCATGGCGGAACGCGGCGCCTATATCGCTGTCGGCCTCGGCCTCGCGGCGGCCGGCGTGAAGCCTCGCCCCAACCCGCTCCTCAACGTGGTCGCCCTCCTCGGCGGGTCCTACCTGGCTTGGAGCGGATATGTCGGAAACTGCCCGGTCAAGGCTGCCCTCATGGGCCCGGAAGGCTCCTCTGGGCGCATCTCCCACCGGAGCTGACGAAAATTCGCGGGCCACGGCGCAGAGGCAGTGGCCCGCAGGATGATCGGACGAGGCCGTGATCAGTAGGTGTTGGAGGAGCGGCTGCGGCCGGCGATCATGCCGTAGATGAACAGCACGATGATCGCGCCGACCACGGCACCGATGAGACCCGCCCCCTCATCCGCGCGATACCAGCCGATGGCCTGGCCGAGATAGGTCGCGACGAACGCGCCCACGATGCCCAGGATCGTGGTCAGGATGAAGCCGGAGGGCTCGTTCCGACCGGGCATGATGAACTTGGCGATGACGCCCGCGATAAAGCCGATGATGATCGTCCAGATAATGCTCATGAGGAACCCCTGTGGTGGATGGCTCGACGGGGAACGCCGGACCCGTGGCTAAGGTTGCGCGGGCCCCTTTTATTTTGTGATCTCTCTCCTAGAAGCCCGGCGCATGGCCCTGCGAGGAGCGGCCGCGCCTGCGCCTCGAAGGAGGGGCAGCCGGACGGTCCGTCCGAGGGGCGGCCCCCGCATCCCGCGCCCGCAGGAGCAGCGGCCCCTTTGGCCGCCTCTCGAACCCTCCCGACCCGGAACGAAAAAGCACCCGCCGGAGCTCGCGCCGGCGGGTGCTTTCAACTGAAAGGCCGGAAGGTTGCCCGGCCGACCGGGAAGCTTCCGGCAAGAAACGTCAGATGACGAAGAAATCCTTGTAGGACATCTTGAGGTTCTTATCGAGCTTGGCGATCTCGACGGCTTTGGAGCGGCCCGACCCGTCGGCATCGTAGTACAGAATGCCCTTCTTCTTATTGTAGACGAGGTGGTCGTTCTTATCCAACGCCTTGGTGCCGACCTTGAAGAAGTCCCTCTTCAGTTTGGCTGGCTTGCTCTCGCTGCCCTTCTTGCCCAGCTTCTTGAAATACTTGTTCTCGAGATAGATGCTGTCGTCCCTGACGTTGAAGTCGTCGACCGTGTCGAGGTTCGTCCTCTTGTTCGGCCGGGTGTCGAACACGAAGATGTCCCTGCCGGAGCCGCCCACCAGGAAGTCCTTGCCCTCCTTGCCGTAGAGCTTGTCGTTGCCGGCCCCACCGTCGAGACGGTCGTTGCCGACGCCGCCGATCAGGATGTCGTTGCCGTCTCCTCCAAAGAGAGCGTCGTCACCGAGATCTCCGATCAGGTTGTCGGAACCTAGGCCACCATCGAGGACGTCATTGTCGGCCCCGCCGTTGAGCGTGTCGTCGCCCACATTGCCGACCAGGAAGTCGAAGCCGACGCCGCCGTCGAGGAAGTCGTTGTCGGCCCCGCCATCGAGGGTATCGTTGCCGGCATCGCCGCGCAGGTAGTCGAAGCCCGAACCGCCGGAAAGGACATCCTCGCCCGTTCCGCCGTAGAGGGAGTCGTTGCCGTCGTTGCCGCTGATGACGTCGTCGCCGCCGAGACCCCAGAGATGGTTCGCGGCATCGTCGCCGGTGATGGTATCGCCGTGCTGCGAACCGATGACGTTCTCGATATTCGCATAGGTGTCGCCAGCAGCGTCGCCACCGATCCCGGGGCCGCCCGCGAGACTGACGATCACACCCGCCGCGGAACGCTCGTAGGATGCGACGTCGATGCCTTCACCACCATCCAGGGCATCGCTGCCGCTGCCGCCAATGAGCTTGTCATTGCCGCCATGGCCGTTCAGGACGTTGCCGTGATATTCGGAGCCGGCATAGACATCGTTGCCGGACGTGCCGTTCACGGTGACGGCTGCTTCGCGCACGTCGACGATATTCGTCAGCACTCGATCCTGGTTGTACCTGTCGTGCCAACTCAGAGCCAAGCGGCCATCGGCCATTTCAGTGACGGAAGGTACGACCTGAGCATCATTGGTATCGGTCGTGGCATCCGAGTTGATCAGAAGTGGCGCGGTAGTGCTGCCATCCGTGTTGATGATCTTGAGAAAGATGTCGCCGAAGTCGGAAGGTGTGCCGGTAGGATTCCCAACTCGCTCCGAATAGACAACGGCAATTCGGCCATCTCTGAGCGCTGTTGCCTCAAAGTTGTCATGGGCACGCTCACCATTGGACGTGATGGTAACCATATTGCCGGCAGGCGCTCCATTCGCTTCGAAGAATTTAGCCTGAACGGCAACGGAGTTATCACCTCCAGCCACTTTGTAGATCACTGCGTAACCGCCATTGACCCACTGAACAACATCGGAAATTGTACCAACACCAACCTCGATTTCGGGACCTATAGGGTTCGCGACACCGAGATCAACAATCTTGTGTTTGATTTTGTCATCGTTATTAGTCTGGTAGCTGACGACGTACTTGTTAGTACCAATCTTGGTAATATCACCGAGATGTCCGTCCGGCGTACTAAGATCGAGTGCCCTCACAAAGGTGCCGTCCGCATCATAAACACTCAACTTGACTCCAGCTGCATTGGTCGGATCGTTGTAAACGGCGACGAAGCCGCCATCATCTGCCCCAACAATTGATGGGACATCCGAGCGATCACCACTCCCCCCGAAGCTGGCTATATTAATGGGTCCAGCAAAACGCAAACCGTCGGCATTGAAGACAATCACCTTAACGGCACTGGAAGTTGTCCCAACATTCTCTGCCCATGCGATAGCGAAATTGCCATTTGGACCGATCGCATGAACATCTATATCATCGAGATTAACGCCGTTCTCCGCCGCAACATGTACTGGCGCGCCGAGCTTTGCGCCGGCGCCGTCATAACGTTGAAAATATATTGAAGTGTTCGCAAAAAAGGCGGCAACATAGCCACCATTAGGCAAGGCCGCTACGACATTATCGAAGTCAGCTCCCCCAAGCTGAGCGATACTCTCAGTTCCCCAGATCCTGTACGTCATTGTTCGAATCCCCTTGTGAACAGGGGACCTATGAATCTCATGACATGAAATAACGCTACTATCCGAACAAAGGGGGAGTCTCGGAAATGTGCCGTTTCGCACGTAGCAAGAGGCAACATTTACTTGGCGCTGACGTAGAAACGCCGTGGTAATGAATGGTTAACGTTTTGCCCGCGCAAGTTGCCGCACCGCACTTCTACACAGCAGCAGGTCGGAAGGGCATGTCCGAAATCGCGTCTCCGTTGGAGAAACAGAGAAAGAAACCCTTTCATTTAGCCAGGCAACACCGAGGAGATACAGGAACTTACGTCTCCCCCGCTTCTTCCCCAAAGCATTGATGCATCGCTTTTGCCGCATCCATGATCTCGCCGCACTTGCGGATAACCTTTGCAGCCTGTTGTTCGAACGGAGGAGAATATCATGGACACCAGCGCATCGACCTGGTCCTTCGAAGCCGTCCAATCGCTCATTGCCCTCGCCAAGGAAGGGTTTCCGGTTTCGGTCATCAGCCTCAAGCTCAAGCGCTCGGTCACGGATGTGCGGGCCAAGCTGAGCGACCTCGGCGTCACGCCGCCGGCTGAGGCCTGAGCCGGCACGGCGCCGAAAAATTGGGCAGCGATGCTGCCCTTTTATCCTTGAACAGGGTTCAGGCATAAACTATCTATTGCAGTGCAGCATGACGATTGGCGTCGTGGTGCTGCTGCCCTTCTTGGGCGTTTCCTCCCTAAACTTCGGGCTGCTGGCAACGGCAGCCTTTTTTCTTGCTCCGAGCCTGGCTGCCGTTACGGCAGAAAGAGCGTTTCCGCATCTTGCCATCGATCCGGCTTTGGCCGCACCCTGAGCCTTGCCTCCTGCAACGGCATGACGAGCTGCCTCGCTGCAGAGGCCCACGCGAACCGGGGAACAGCCATGAAATTCGCCAGAATCGTCAGCCTTGCCCTTGTCGGCTCCGCCCTCGCAGCCGGCTCCGCCGCAGCCCAGGAAAAGACCGTCAGGATCGCCACCGAGGGCGCCTATGCCCCGTGGAACTTCACCGGCCCCGGCGGCAAGCTCGAAGGGTTCGACATCGATCTGGCCAACGAGCTCTGCAGCCGCATGAAGGTGAAGTGCGAGATCGTGGCCCAGGACTGGGACGGCATCATCCCGGCGCTGCAGGCCAAGAAGTACGACGCCATCATGGCCGGCATGAGCATCACCGACGAACGCAAGAAGGTCATCGCCTTCGCCGGTCCCTATGCCGTCTCCCCCAACGGCTACCTCGTGGCGAAGAGCTCGCCCCTGGCGCAGATGCCGGGCACGGGCGAGGCTTACGATCTCGTCAAGCAGAAGGACGAGGCCGAGAGGGCCATCGAGGCCACCAAGCCGCTCCTGGAGGGCAAGACCATCGGCGTGCAGGTCTCCACGACCCATCCGGATTTCGCCGAGAAGTACCTGAAGGGCACGGCGGAGATCCGTGAGTACAAGACAACCGAGCAGCACGACCTCGACCTTCTTGCCGGCCGCATCGATGCGGTTCTGGCCGACGCCACGGCGATCATCGGCACGCTCGATAAGCCGGAGTTCAAGGACTACGCGCTCGTCGGCCCCGCCATCAGCGGCGGCGTCCAGGGCGATGGCGTCGGCGTCGGCCTGCGCCAGGAGGACACCGAACTGAAAAAGTCCTTCGACGAGGCGATCCAGGCCGCCATCAAGGACGGCACGGTGAGGAAGCTGTCCGAGAAGTGGTTCAAGATCAACATCGCGCCAAAGAGCTGAGTGGGTTTCGCGGTACGTGCGATTCAGGCTACCCGAGCAGCTTGTCGATGGTGATGGGATACTCGCGGATGCGTTTGCCCGTGGCGTGATAGATGGCGTTGCCGATGGCCGCGGCCGTGCCGACGACGCCGATCTCGCCCAGGCCTTTGACGCCCAGCGAATTGAGCTTGTCCTCGTGCTCCAGCACGAAGATCACGTCGATGTCGAATACATCCGCGTTCACCGGCACGTGATACTCGGCAAGATTGTGGTTCATGAAGCGGCCGAGATTGTGGTCGAGCAGGGATTCCTCCTCCAGCGCCATCCCGATCCCGAACACGACGCCGCCCAGAATCTGACTGCGCGCCGTCTTGGGATTCAGGATGGTCCCGGCCGCAACCGCATTGACGATCCGCGTCACCCGGATGATGCCGAGTTCCTCGTCCACCTTGACCTCGGCGAAGATCGCGGAATGCGAGTAGCCGGAATAGCGCATGCTCGCCAGCAGGCCAGGGCTCGCGTTCTCCTCCGCCTCGACCTTGTCGACGCCGCTGGCCTGCATGGCCTCGGCGAAGGTGACGGCGGCACTCGGATCGTTCATCAGGCAAATGCGCCCATCGGCGAACATCACCTGTTCGATGCTCGCGTTTGCCAGCGGGGACTCATCCATCTGCCGCGCATGTTTGAAGAGCGTCTCCCGCACGGAGAGGCAGGCCTTCTGCACGGCTGAGCCTGCGGAGGCGGCCGTCCAGGATCCGCCCTCGACGGGAGATTTCGGCAGGTCGGAATCCCCGATCTTCGTCGTGACGTCCTCCATCCGAAGCCCGAGGGTCTCGGCTGCGATCTGGGTCAGGATCGTGTAGGTGCCGGTACCGATGTCGGTGGTGGCGGAGGCGACCTCGAGCTTGCCGTCCCGGGTCAGAACGGCACGCGCAGCGGTCTTCTGCATCACGGCCTCCCAGACCCCGCTGGCCATGCCCCAGCCAACGAGTTCGCGCCCGTCGCGCATGGAGCGCGGCTCGGGGCTCCGCCTGGCCCAACCGAAACGTTCCGCTCCCAGCTGATAACAGGCTCTGAGCTCCTTGCTGGTGAAGCTCTTGTTGTCGGCCTCGTCCGTCTCGGCATAGTTCCGCAGGCGCAGCTCGATCGGATCGATCCCAGTCGCGTAGGCGAGTTCGTCCATCGCCGTCTCGATGGCCGTGACTCCAAGAGCCGCTCCGGGCGCCCGCATGTCGATGGGCGTATAGGTATCGACCTGCGCCAGCTTGTAGGTCAGCTTGACGTTATCGCAGTGGTAGAGAAGGTTCGACCAGTTCACGACAACCTCCTGATAATCCTCGAAGGTGGAGGTCGTCTGGACGGCGTCGTGCATGAGGGATACGAGCTTCCCGTCCGGGTTCGCTCCCAGCGAGATCGTCTGGATCGTCAGCGGTCTGTAGCCGAAGGTGAACATCTGGTCGCGGGTCAGAACCACACGAACCGAGCGTTTGAGTTCGAGCGCAGCCATGACGGCGAGGAAAAGCTGGTATTGCGGCCGCAGACCGGAGCCGAAGGCGCCGCCGACGAAAGGCGTAACGACGCGCACCTGGCTGCTGGAAAGTCCGAAGACGCTCGACACGTAACTCTGGCTGTTCTGCGCTCCTTGGGTCTTGTCGTGGATGGTGAGCGTCCCGTCCTGTTCGTAAACGACCGTCGAGGCATGGGTCTCCATCGGATTGTGGTGCTCGATGGCGACCCGGTACTCGGCGTGGACCTTGAGCGGCGCCTGCGCGAAAGCTCCCTCGGCATCGCCGCGCGGGCTCGGAGGCGGCTTCACGTTCGAACGCTTGCGAGGCGGCACATAGGCCTCGTGGCGCTTGACGTCGAGATCCGTCATATGGGTCTCGGTCTCATACTCGACCCGCACGAGCGAGGCCGCATAGGCCGCAATCTCGAATTCCTCGGCGACAACGAGCGCGATGGGCTGTGCGCTATAGATCACCCGGTCGTCGTAAAGCGGCCGGAAAGGCGAGCCGGGAGGAGCCGTCTCGTCGCGGAAGTTGCGGTCGAACCATGCGGTCTTGGCCCGGTTCTCATGGGTAAAGACCTGGAGCACACCCGCCACGGCGAGCGCCGCCGACGTGTCGACGGATTTGATGCGGCCCTTGGCGATCGCGCTTGTGACGACGATGCCGTATGCGAGATCCGGAGCATCGAACTCCGCCGCGTATTTCGCTTCGCCCGTGACCTTGGCGCGCCCGTCGACCCGGCTTTGAGGAGTGCCGATGTAACCTGTTGGCTGCTGCATGGGCTTGCCCTCACTGGATCCGCTTGTCGACTTGAGACTGAGGTGTTCCGGCGGCGGCTTGCGTCAGCGCCCGGATGATCGCTCTCTTGGCGAGATCGATCTTGAAGGCATTGTCCTCGTAGCCTCTGGCATCCTTCAGGATGTGATCCGCGACGGCTGCAAAGCGCTCGGCGGTGGCCGGATGCCCACGCAGCATCGCCTCGGCTTCCGGATCGCGCCACGGCTTGTGGGCCACGCCGCCGAGGGCGAGCCTCGCCTCCTCGACAGTTGTGCCATCCATGCGGAGGGCGGCGGCAACGGAAACGAGCGCAAAGGCATAGGAGAGACGGTCTCTCAGCTTGAGATAGGTGTAGTTGCGTCCGTAGCCTCCCGGCGGAAGCTCGACGGCCGTGATGATCTCCCCATGCCGGAGGGTGGTGTCGATCTCAGGCCTGTCGCCCGGCAGGCGGTGAAACTCGGACAGAGGGATTTCCCGCTCGCCCTCGGGACCTGCCACGTGAACGACAGCCTCCAGAGCGGCGAGGGCGACGGCCATGTCGGACGGATGGGTCGCGATGCAATGCTCGCTCGTCCCCAGGATGGCGTGAATTCGATTCCGCCCGAAGGCCGCCGGGCAGCCCGTGCCGGGCTCCCGTTTGTTGCAGGGCGTGCCGGGGTCGTAGAAATAATAGCAGCGGGTGCGCTGCAGGAGATTGCCCCCGGTTGTGGCCGAGTTGCGCAATTGGGGCGAGGCACCGGCCAGGAGCGCACTGGAGAGCAGCGGATACCGATCCTGAATGCGGGGATCGTAGGCGGCCTCGGCGTTGGTCACGAGAGCGCCGAGACGAAGGCCGCCGCCATCGGTCTCTTCGATCCGGTTCAGCGGCAGCCGTGTTATGTCGACGAGGCGGGTAGGCCGCTCCACATTGTACTTCATCAGGTCGATGAGGTTGGTGCCGCCGGCAATGAAGCGGACGGCAGGATCGGCCGCGGCTTCCCGCACGGCCTCCTCGATGCTTCCCGCCCGCACATAGGAGAAGCGATTCATCGCGCGGCCTCCGCATCGGATCCGATGACCTGCTCGATGGCATCGACGATGTTCGTGTAGGCGCCGCAGCGGCAGATGTTGCCGCTCATCAGCTCGCGGATTTCATCGCGCGTCTGCGCCCTTCCCTCTTCGATGAGAGCAACACCGGAGCAGATCTGCCCGGGCGTGCAGTAGCCGCACTGGAAGGCATCGTGATCGATGAAAGCCTGTTGCAGAGGGTGCAGCGCCCCATTCCTGGCCAGTCCCTCGACGGTCGTGATGTGCGAACCGTCCTTCATCACGGCAAACGCCATGCAGGAATTGATCCGTTTGCCGTCGATCAGAACCGTGCAGGCTCCGCACTGCCCATGGTCGCAGCCCTTCTTGGTTCCCGTCAGGCCGAGATGATCGCGCAGAAGATCCAGCAGGACCGTCCAGGGCAGAACCTCCAGCCGCCGGGTCTCGCCGTTGACGGTGAGCGTGATGGCAACTCTCTCGGGCAGGGTTGCTGCGCTACTTTGGCCGGCACCCATCCAGACCTCCCTTGGCACGGTGAGCCCAATGGTCCTGCCAAGGATCGATCAGGCCGAAGCATAAGGACTGCCGCGACAATCCCGTCAATGGGCCGTCAACCCGGCGGCAATCACCAACAAACCTTTACCAACATTCCATGCTCGCCAAGGTTCCTGCAGGCCTCACAGCGCATCGTGACAACCTCTGGGGGGTTGGATCGGGAAGCCGGCACGGATGCCCGACGCCGAAGCCGAAGCCGCCTCAGGTCGAAAGACTGCGCACGCTGCGTCGGACGACTTCCGCCGTCAGACCGAAGACGAGGTGCGATCCGAGTGAGTAGAGATGCGTCGAGGCAGAGGACTCCCAAGGCGGCCCCGACAGGCCGGCGGCTGGGACGATGCCCTCGTCAAGCACCGCTGCAACAGCGGCTCCGAAAGGAAGACCGGCACCGGTCGTCACCCGGGGCTCAAGCTCGGCCGCAACGCCATAGAGGCCTCCGAGCGCTGCGCCGACGGCATAATGCACGACCGGGCCGGCGACGTCCTTCTGACGGGGTGAGAGACGGTGGCGGAAGGCGTTCTCGGACAATATGGACGCAGCCCTCGCCGTAGCCGGGTCGGCATCGTTGTACCCCTGTGTCCTCCTCGGCTCCGGCTGAGGCTCGGACCGTTGCCGACGACTGATGGCCGACTGGAATGCGTTCATGGCATACGATGCGGCAAGCCCTGCCAGAATTCCGGCCGCGAGACCCTGCACGATGTTTCCGTCCAGCTTCTGCTCAGCTCTTCCAACCGCCATGAGGCTCTCCGCACCGCTTGCTCGTCCTAGAACGCCATGGCGTGGATTTGTTTCCGAATGACGCTCCGTACCTAGGATCGTCAGCGGGACGTGCACCGCACCGCAGCGCGGCCGTCGGAGGGCGCAATCCTCCTGTCATGAACAAGCTGCAATCTCGCTTTGCCGAGGAATGCATCGGGTGCGAATATCTCCAGTTGGAGGAGGACGTTATGAAAAAGACAACCATACTGACCGCTGCTGCCGTCATGTCGGCGCTGGCGGGGCCATCCATCGCCCAGGAGAGGACGCTCACGGGCGAGCCGACGCTCGTGGTCGCGCATCGCGGCGCGAGCGGCTATCTCCCCGAGCACACGCTCGAAGCCTACAAGATGGCGATCGAGATGGGAGCCGATTTCGTTGAGCCCGATCTCGTCTCCACCAAGGACGGCGTTCTCATCGCTCGCCACGAGCCGATGCTGAGCGGGACCACAGATGTCGCCAGCCGGCCGGAATTCGCATCCCGCAAGACGACCCGCAAGGTCGACGGCGTGGACACGACCGACTGGTTTGCCGGCGACTTCACCCTGGCCGAAATTAAGCAGCTTCGCGCCAAACAGGCCATGTCCGACCGCGACCAGTCCAAGAACGGCCAGTTCCAGATCCCGACCCTCAAGGAGGTGATCGATCTCGTGAAGGCGGAATCCGGCGCCCGTGGCCGCACCGTCGGAATCGCGCCGGAGACGAAGCACTCGACATTCCATGCAGCGCTGGGCCTTCCCCTGGAAGACCGTCTCGTGGAAACCCTCAAGGCCGCCGGCTGGACCGAGAAGTCGCACCCCGTGGTGATCCAGAGCTTCGAGGTTGCGAACCTCAAGTATCTCCGCACCAAGACGAACGTGAAGCTGGCGCAGCTCCTCGACGCGGAGGACGTGGACAAGGACGGCAACATCGTCCTCGGCGCGCCCTATGCGCAGCCCTACGACTTCGTCGTGGTCGGCGACAAGCGCACCTACAAGGACCTGATCACCAAGGAAGGCTTGGCCGAGGTCAAGACCTACGCCGACATCCTTGCCCCCTGGAAGCCGTATATCCTCCCGACCAAGCAGGTCGATCAGAACAACGACGGCAAGCCGGACGACCTCAACGGCGACGGCGCGATGGACGAGCGGGATCGGGTGGTCGCCGCGCCGACGAGCATCGTCAAGGACGCCCATGCGGCGGGCCTGATGGTCTACACGTGGACATTCCGCAACGAGCCGAAGCGCCTGGCCGCGTCGTTCGAGGGCGACCCTGCGGCGGAGTACAAGGCGTTCTATGCACTCGGCGTCGACGGCCTGTTCAGCGACTTCCCGGATACGGCCGTGAAGGCGCGGTAAGCGCACCCTCGTCGCGCAATGGGCGAGACCCGAACAGGGCCATGAACTAGCCACGGCATGTCTGCCGTGGTCCGCCTCACGCTTGCGGGCCGGTCGGCACCGACCGGCCCGCAAGCCAGGTCTCCACGGCCGCCCGGCCGTGATCCCGGAGCCGCTGAAGATGCGCCCATTCGGTGTTCAGAAAGCTGAACTGGCTCAACCCGCCCACATGATCCTCCGCGACAAGCCGATGCAGCGTCAGGCGCCGGAGCTTGCGACCGAGGCGCGAGTTCTGCATGTCCCCCTCCTGGCAGAGCTGGGTCATCAGCGACAGGGCATCCATGTCCCGCTGCAGCGAGCTGTTGAAGGTGATCTGGCTCAGACGCTTCTGAATTTCCGGTGAGGTGGTCGGCAGTTCCGCATGATGGGCCGGAATGATCTGCACGACCATCAGGTCCGATGCCCGTGTGGCGGTCACGACCGGCATCAACGGGGGATTGGCCGCATAGCCGCCGTCCCAGTGCGGCTCGCCGTCGATGGACACCGCTTGATGGAGCTGCGGCAGGCACGCGGAGGCGAGCACGACGTCGTAGGTGAGGTCCTTGTTGCGAAAGATGCGCAGCGCTCCGTCACGGACCCGTGTCGCTCCAAGCAGCAGCCGCACATGCGCCCCGGCGCGCACGGCCTCGATGTCGACCTCGCTGGTGAGAATGTCGCGCAAGGGATTCAGGTCGAAGGGATTGAACTGATAGGGCGAGAGCTGCGAGGCGACCTGCGACAGAAGCGGCGAGAACAGGCGGCTCCGCCCTCCTGCCTCGCTGACCCGTCGCCAGAACCGCTCGAGAGCGGCCCGCGCTCCGTCCTCGCCGCCCTGCGCCAGCCCCGAGGCAAGCAGCACGGCGTTCATCGCGCCGGCACTGGCCCCGCTCACGCTGTCGAGCGGAACCTTCGCTTCGAGAAGCCGGTCGAGAACGCCCCAGGTGAAGGCACCGAATGCGCCGCCGCCCTGCAGCGCCAGCGAAATCCGTCTTGGGCGGGCAGCCTTGTTCCTCACGGCAGCATCATGACGCATTGCCCGCGGATAGCCGGCAGGAGCGCCGCAGGACAAACCGGCGGGATCGAGAACAGTCATGTTTTGCCTCCATGCTGCCGCGTGCTTTGTTGGGGGTCGGTCATTGGGGCGGCAGGGCCAGCCGGATCGTCTGACCCGGCTGGAAGACTTCTGAACGCTTCAACGCGGCCTTGGTTGCTGCGGTGCAACATGAGACTCCGCCGATACAGCAATGCAGCACCGGCATGGAACAGGCCGGAGCGCCCGCACCTGCCCAAGACATGGTCAGCCGTATCCTGCGGGAGAGCGACGGACCTGTGACCGAGGCCACCCATGCCCTTCACGGGCAGCCGCGTCGTCTGTCCCCGAGCGGGTGGAAGGGATGGGGCGCGGGCTGCCTGGGCCGGTCCAGCTCCCGGATCCGATGTTCCAGGTCGTACAGGTCACAAGCCTCGTCGAGGTACCGGCTGTCGCGCTCCGCATCCGTGGGCATGAGGTCGTGCCGGAGCTGCCTCAGGCGGCCCCGTATCCGGTCGCGCCACGACGGTCCGGGACGGAAGCGCCCGAAGGCGGTCGTGAGCGAGCGGAAGGCTAGATTGAGAAGGGGAACGAGGATCATGTTGCGGCTCCTGAGTGAGAGCCTTCCTGGTGTTTCCGTTGTGCTTTTTATGATTGTCTTCACACCTGCCGCGGGACGGGCCGGATCGTCAGCGGCGGCGTTCCGCGTCCCTCGTGGACGGCAGGCGAGGACTTCTTCGTACGATCGTAACGGTCCTTTTCGACGTGGCCGGGATTGGCGCTGGCGCCATGAGGTGCATACGGGATCGAGCAGACGCTTCGATGACGGACGGCCTGACCTCATCCTCCGAAAAGCCCATCAACTGCGCGGCGATCTCGACCTGACTGTCGATGTCGTCGGTCAGTCCTTGGGCTGCCGCAACGGCTTCTTCTATGCCCGGCGGATCGTATCGCGTGCGCCTGCGGCTCCATGAGGGCGGCAAAGGACGGCTCATCATCCTGCATCTCCGTTGTGCCAGAGCCCAACGCTGCAGGGCCGGGATTGTGCGGTGCACGATTGTCGCAGGGGACAGACACGCCGCCCTTGCCGACACAGGGTCAGCCCGCCTCGGAGAGTCTCCTTGCCCTGGCCAGATCCTTCGGACGTCCGAACAATCGCAGAATGTCGATCAGTTCCGCGCGCGAGGGCGTGTAGACGAGTTGTCCGCCTACACGGCTCGCCTCGCGGGTCGCCGGTTCTACACGCCGCCAGCCCCCGGCCGCGAGAACCTCCATGCCGCCCATGAGATCGACCGTCAGCGGCGGATCGCTCCAGCGCCCAAAGATTTCCGACCGGAACAGATCGGTCCCCCCATCCTGCTCCGGCACGACCTTCAGGCACGCGAGGACTTTTCGCGCGTCGCGCGGGCTCATGATGATATCGATATCGGCAATCGCGCCGTCCTCCGCCCCATGCAGCCCTGCGGCGGCACCGCCGATCAGCCACCATGGACCGTCGGCGACGGTCAGCTCCTTTGCGACGTGCGCCAGTGTCTCCAAGACGGGAGCGGACAGCCCCGACATTGCGGAGGCGGTCCGTCCGGATGGCTGCACCGGTGGTTCCGCGCCGCTCATTCCGCTGCCGCTGTCCCTCAACTCACGAGGCCCGATCGGGCCTCGTACGGGGCGCTCGAGGACATTGCCCGGCTGCGGAGGAACGCGATCAACTGGCCCGCTCCCACTTCCGGGCTCCGGTCGTTGACGACGGTCAGATCGGCTTGGACAGGTCCGACCTCGCTCGAACGTGCCAATCGGGCCTCCAGGTTGGCATCGTCGGTTCTGTTCCGCTTCGCGAGCCTTTCCGCGAGAACAGCGCGAGGTGCGGTGACCTCCACGACGGCGACGTTCGGAAGGCGCCGACGCGCATCGTCCACGAGCGTCCGCGAGATGTTGCATACGACGAGACAGCCGACCCGGACCGCCTGAAGACAGGATCCGGGAAGCGCGTAGCCGTGTCCGTGCGCCTTCCACGACAGGGTGAAGCGTCCCTCAGCCTGCCCGGCTTCGAACTCCTCCTCGGTGATCGTGTCATGCTCTTCCCAGGCCGATGACGAGCGCGTCACCAGCCGGCGCGGGAAAAGGAAGCGGTTGTCGCCCGACAGCTCGGCCTGGGCGAGCGCAAGCAGGGTATCCTTCCCGGCTCCGCTCGGCCCGACGACGAAAACGAACCCGCCCGTCATTTTCAGACGATCCTGTTTCCCGAGCGCCAGACCTGGCGAACGACGGGCGTTTCGCCGGTCACGCGCACCCGGACGAGGTCGGCCCGTTTTCCGGCGCCGATCTCGCCGCGATCCTTCAGGCCCGTGGCCTGGGCCGGGTTCCTGGTCACGGTCCGGATAGCCTCCGGCAGGGAGATCGACCGGATGCGCCGTGGAAGTTCGAATGCCGCCATCAGCAGGCTCGCCGGCACATAGTCGGACGACAGGATGTCGAGGACACCCTCCTGTGCGAGCGTCTCGGCCGCGACGTTTCCGGAATGAGAGCCGCCTCTGATGAGGTTCGGCGCTCCCATCATGACGGTGATGCCCTGGCGATGGCTCGCCTTGGCGGCCTCGACGGTCGTCGGGAATTCGGCCAGGACGACGCCCTCCTTGATCGACTGGTCGACCTCGTCGAGAGTCGTGTCGTCGTGGCTCGCCAGCGGGATGCCGCGTTGCTGCGCCAGCCCCACGAGCGCCGGGCGGTTGACCGCGGCGCGCTCGCCGTTCACGCGCTGCTTCTCCGCGACCGCCACATTGATCTCGTCGGCGGTCTTGCCGGTCTTCCCGCCGTAATAATTGAAGTACTTGCCGATATCCCGGAACTGGCGCTGACCCGGCGTATGGTCCATGAGCGACATGAGACCGACGGGATAGCGCGCGACGAAGTTCTCGACCGTCTCGACCACGTCGGGGGACGGAATTTCGCACCGCAGATGGGTAAGGTGGTCGCAGCGGAACAGGCGATGCCGCCGTGCCTCGTCGATGGCCTCCGCGAGCTCGACGAGTTCCGCACCGAGCCCGCCGCCATCCACGTCGACGCCGGCACGCAGGCTGTCGAACACCGTCGTGATTCCCGACGAGGCGATCTGGGCGTCGTAGGCGAGCACGGCTCCGAGCGGGTGCCAGCGCACCTTGGGACGCGGTGCGTAGTGGCTCTCCAGATGGTCCGTATGCAACTCGATAAGGCCCGGAATGAGATAGTCGCCGTCGAGGTCGATGCCGCGCTCCGGCGCCTTTCCCTCCCCGATCTCCTCAATCTGCCCATCGGCGACCGCAAGCCACCCCCGCATGATGCGCTCGGGCAGCACGATCTCGGCGTTTTCGATGACCGTGACCGGATCCATGTCCTTGTCCCCCAAATTCACTCAGGCAGCCTTAGCGGCAAACTGCGTCACATCGACGACAGTGGTGGCGAGAGCCTCGCGAACCTCGTCGTCGTGAAAGATGCCGACGATCGCGGTGCCGCTGCGCTTCTTGTTCTCGATCAGATCGATGACCACGGCCCGGTTCCGGGCGTCGAGCGATGCGGTAGGTTCGTCGAGAAGAAGGAGCGACCGATCCGCGATCAACCCGCGCGCAATGTTGATCCGCTGCTGCTCGCCGCCCGAGAACGTCGCCGGAGGAAGCCCCCAGAGCCGCTCCGGCACGTTCAGCACCGTGAGCAGTTCCTTGGCCCGCTGCGCGGCTGTTTCGGCATCGAGCC
The DNA here is from genome assembly GCF_020532555.1 of Microvirga lenta. GTDB lineage: Bacteria > Pseudomonadota > Alphaproteobacteria > Rhizobiales > Beijerinckiaceae > Microvirga > Microvirga lenta. The sequence goes on from NZ_JAJBBR010000001.1 coordinate 403,113, forward strand.
CGCCCTGCCGGCCGGCACCGGCCACGATGTCGAGAGCGCCGACGCGCGGAATGACGCGCAGGAACTGGCTGACATAGCCCATGACCGACCGACGAAGGGCGAGGATGCGGCGGGGTTCGGCGGCCGCCACGTCCACCGTCTCGCTGCCGTCCTGCACCAGGACGCGGCCGGAATCGCAGCGATAGTTGCCGTAGATGATCTTCAGGAGAGACGATTTCCCTGCACCTGAGGGCCCGCCGAGAACGACGCACTCGCCGGGACCGGCCGAGAGGCTGACGTCGGACACGACCTCCAGCATGGCGCCGCCATGAAGGTGCAGGGTGAAGGATTTCGAGACGCGTTCGAGCGTGAGGTGCGGGGGCATGTTCAGACCACCAGAACGGAGGAAACGAGGAGCTGGGTGTAGAGCTCGCGCGGATCGTCGAGGACCTGGTCGGTAAGTCCCGTCTCGATCACGCGGCCGCTTTTCATCACCATCACCCGGTGCGACAGCAGCCTTGCCACGGCGAGATCGTGGGTCACGATGATCACCGCCAGGCCCAGTTCGCTGACGAGGTTGCGGATGAGGTCGAGCAGGCGGGCCTGGACGGAGGCGTCGAGGCCGGAGGTCGGCTCGTCCATGAACACGAGCCGAGGATGGGTGACGAGGTTGCGGGCGATCTGAAGGCGCTGGCGCATCCCGCCGGAGAATGCCTTCGGCGTATCGTCGATCCGGTCCGTCTCGATCTCGACGCGTTCGAGCCAGTCGAAGGCGGTGCCGCGGATCCGCCCGTAGTGACGCTGGCCGACCGCCATGAGACGCTCGCCCACGTTGCCGCCTGCGGAGACGTTCATCCGCAACCCGTGCGTCGCGTCCTGCCGGACGAAACCCCAGTCGGTTCTGAGAAGAAAGCGCCGCTCGGCCTCGCTCATCGCGAGAAGGTCTCTCATGGCACCGTCACGCATGCGGTAGCGAATGCCGCCTCGGGTCGGCGACAGCTCCGTCGCGAGAAGGTTGAGGAGCGTGGACTTGCCGGAGCCGGATTCGCCCACGATGGCGAGCACCTCGCCTTCGTACAGGTCGAAGGAAACGTCGGCGCAGCCGATCCGGTGGCCGAAGTGCTTGGTCAGCCCCGAGACGGAAAGCAGCGGTGTATCAGACATGGGAGCTCTCCCCCTTGAGGGCTGCGGGGGTGTCGGCCAGCATGGCCCCCCGGTGGCCCTGTTCGCGCCGCTCCTCGCAGGAATCGGTATCGGAGCAGACGAACATCCGCCCGCCGCGATCGTCCATGACGACCTCGTCGAGATAGACCCCTTCGGCCGCGCAGAGGGCGCAGGGGTGGCTGAATGTCTGGATGCGGAACGGATGATCCTCGAAATCGAGACTTCGCACCTGCGTATAAGGCGGGATGGCATAGATGCGCTTCTCCCGGCCGGCGCCGAAGAGCTGCAGCCCAGCCATCATGTGCATCTTCGGATTGTCGAATTTCGGTGTCGGCGACGGGTCCATGATGTAGCGCCCGGCAACCTCGACCGGATAGGCGTAGGTCGTGGCGATATGGCCATGCCGCGCGATGTCCTCGTACAGCTTCACGTGCATGAGGCCGTATTCCGCGAGCGCGTGGAGCTTGCGCGTTTCGGTTTCGCGCGGCTCGAGGAAGCGCAGGGGCTCCGGGATCGGCACCTGGTAGACGATCACCTGCCCCTCGCCCAGCGGCTGCTCCGGGATGCGGTGGCGGGTCTGGATGACGGTCGCCTCCCCCGTGCGGGTTGTGGTTCTGACGCCAGCGGTGCGCTTGAAGAACTTCCGGATCGACACCGCATTCGTGGTGTCGTCCGAACCCTGGTCGATCACCTTGAGCACGTCGTCCGGGCCGAGGATCGACGCAGTCACCTGCACGCCGCCCGTTCCCCAGCCGTAGGGCATGGGCATCTCGCGCGACGCGAAGGGCACCTGGTATCCCGGAACCGCAATGGCCTTCAGGATTGCCCGGCGGATCATGCGCTTGGTCTGTTCGTCCAGATAGGCGAAGTTGTAGCCGGTCTCCGGGGCGGTATGCGTTGCCGATTGCGCGGTCATTCTGCGGCCTCCGACAGAGGATAGGGATGATTGGCCTCATGCTCGGCGCGCATGCGGCGCACGAGATCGAGTTCCGCCTGGAAATCGACGTAATGGGGCAGTTTCAGGTGCTCGACGAAGCCCGTCGCCTGAAGGTTGTCGGCATGGGAGAGCACGAACTCCTCGTCCTGCGCGGGAGCGACCGCATCCTCCCCGAGTTCGCGGGCCCGCAGGCTGCGGTCGACCAGGGACATGGCCATGGCCTTGCGCTCGCTCTGGCCGAAGACGAGGCCGTAGCCGCGTGTGAACTGCGGCGGCGTGGCGGCGCTGCCCTTGAACTGATTGACCATCTGGCACTCCGTCACGGTCAGGCGACCGAGCGGAACCGCGAAACCGATCTCCTCCGGCACGAGTTCGACCGCCACCTCGCCGACCCGAACCTCGCTGACGAACGGATGCGTGCGGCCATAGCCGCGCTGGGTCGAGTAGCCGAGGGCCAGGATGAAGCCTTCGTCGCCCCGCGCCAGCGCCTGCAGGCGCAGGTCGCGATCCGCCGGGAAGGTCAGGGGTTCCCGCGTGAGGTCGCCGACCGTGTCGCAATCCGACGCGCTCGAAGGCTCGATCAGCCCCTCCGCATCGAGAAGGTCCGTCACGCGCGGCATGTCGCCTTCCGCCGCACCGGCATCGGCTTCCGCCGGCGGCTGCGGTGGCTCGCCGTTCGCCTCCAGCATGAAATCGAGCAGGCGGTGGGTGTAATCGAAAGTCGGGCCCAGCACCTGCCCGCCCGGCAGGTCCTTGTAGGTGGCGGAGATCCGGCGGCGGATCTCCATGCGGGCCGTGTCGACGGGCTGCGAGTAACCGAAGCGGGGGAGCGTCGTCCGGAAGGCGCGGACGAGGAACACCGCCTCGATCAGATCGCCCCGTGCCTGCTTGAGGGCGAGCGCCGCAAGAGCCCGGTCGTAGAGCGATCCTTCCGTCATCACGCGGTCGACGAGCAGGCCGAGCTGCTCGGAAACCTGCGTCACGGACAGTTCGGGCACCGACGGATCGCCACGCCGCTCATGGGCGAGGAGCCGGTGCGCATTGTCGATGGCGGCCTCGCCACCTTTGACGGCTACATACATGGTCAGATCTCCTCGACGAAGCGCGTGGAGCGCGGCAGGCCGACGATCCGCCCGGGCGCGGCGAGCAGCACGTCCAACCCGCGGGGGAAGACGGCGCTGTTGAGCCGGACGATGTCGGCGAGGGCATGGGGCCACGGCGCCGCCAGCAGGCTCTGGCGGTCCGCGATTCCAGGTCCGCGCAAGACCCAGCCGTTCGTGTCGGAGAGATCCTCCACGGCGATGACGAGGGTCGTGGACCGGTCCGGGAACTCGGCCGTGCCGAGCGCGAACTGCTCGACGGGCAGCGGCATTCCGGGATCGGCGATGAGCGCGAAGGCCGCTCGGCCGGGATCCGCCACCACGGCCGCACCGGTATGGAAGCGTAGGAAATCGGCGGCACCCGAAGCGGCCGCGAGCGCGGGGTCGAGCCAGATCGGGGCTTCATGATCCGCAAGAGCAAGGGCGATGGCGGCCAGTTCCGGCGTCATCGGCCGGGGCGGCTCGAGGCCGCTCGTCAGGGGCTGAGGACGACCTGGCCGCGCGAGGGCGTTCATGGCCGCATGAAACACCTGCTGAGCATCGGTCACCGGATCGCCGAAACCGTGCGCGAGCGCTGTCATTGGTCTTCTCCCCGGACCATCGTGAAGAAGTTGACCCGCGTGGCCGCGGTCCGGCGTTCGCGCGTGCTGCGTTCCCCGGCCAAGCGGGTGCGAAGAGGGTCCATGGCGCGCTCGACCTCGCGGCCATATCGCGGGTTCTGCACCAGGGCGTCGAGGATCGCGGCGAGCCGGGCTTTCTTCACGTCGCGCCCCAGTTGGTAGGCGAAGCCGGTCTCTCCGCTCTGAAGCCGAACGGCCGCGCGGGTGACGGTCGCCTCGCCGAAATTGAACGGATTGCCGTCGCCGCCCATCCGGCCGCGGACCATGACGAGTCCCGTTTCCGGACGGCGGAGATCCTCCACGGCTCCTTCGTAGGCGAGGGCGTCCATCACCGCCTCGAGATCGTCTAGGGTTCCGTCGGCGCAGAGGGCCATGACGGCCTGCCGGCGCGCGACCATGGGGTCGCGCGGGAGCTCGGGCGGTGGAGAAGCGGATTGGGAAGGAGCCATGGGTGCGATCCTCATTGGCAGAGATCTCGTCTAGTTGTATAGACGTATATACAACATGGAGGCATGAAGCTTTTATGACGGGCAGACCCCTTCAGGACCCTCAGCCGCTTCGTCGCGGCGCCGGTCTGACGGCATGGCGGCAGATCGCCGACAGCATCGAGGCAGCCATTGCGGAGGGCCGCTACGGGCCGGGCGAAAAGCTGCCGAGCGAGACGCAGTTCGCGGAGCGCTTCGGCGTCAACCGCCACACGGTGCGTCGGGCCGTGGCGGCCCTGTCCGAGCGTGGTCTCGTGCGTGCGACGCAGGGCGGCGGCACCTTCGTGGAAGCCAAGCCCCTCCATTATCCCATCGGCCCCAAGACCCGGTTCTCGGAGGCCATGGCCCGCGTCGGGCGCGAGGCCCGGGGCGAACTGATCCACTCGGCCGAGGCCGAGGCGAACCCGGAGGTCGCCGAGGCTCTCGGCGTGAAGATCGGCGCACCGGTTCTGCAACTCGTTACCCTCCATCGGGCGGACGAGGTCCCGATCTCGGTGGCGCGGACCTGGCTGCCGCTTCCGCGCTTCGCCGGTCTCGACGAGACCTACCGACGGACGGGCTCGCTGACCCGGGCCTATGCGCGGCACGCGGTGTCCGACTACTCCCGGCTCTCGACGCGCATTTCCGCCCGGACCGCGACCGCCGACGAGGCGGCCCATCTCGATCTCGCCGTCGGGCGCGTGGTGCTCGTGATCGACAGCGTCAACGTGAACCAGCGCGGTCAGCGGATCCAGGCGACCCGCTCCCTCTTCGCGGCCGACAGGGTCGACCTCGTCATAGAGCCCTGACTTGCGTCATGCGGCAGCGCGCTGCGGCCGGCCGATGATGGCCGAACGCAGCCGCACCGAAACCGCGTCGATCACCGCGACCGTGATCAGGATCATGATCACGAGGAACGACACCGCCTGCCATTCGAGCGTGCGGATCTGCTCCGCGAGGTGGAGGCCGATGCCCCCGGCGCCGACGATACCGATGATCGTGCTCGACCGGGTGTTCGACTCGAAGAAATAGAGAACCTGCCCGGCAATCACCGGCAGGACCTGCGGCAGCACTCCGAACCGGATCTGGTGCAGCCGCGCGCCGCCTGTCGAGACGATCCCCTCGACCGGCTTCCTGTCGGCCGCCTCGATCGCCTCCGAGAAGAGCTTGCCGAAGGTGCCGATATCGGCCGTCATGATGGCGAGCACTCCGGCGAAGGGGCCGAGCCCGACCACGTTGATCCACAGCAGCGCCCAGATCAGCGTGTCGATGCCGCGGATGCCGTCGAGAACCCGACGCGACGCGAAGCGGACGATGCGGTTGACCGTGGTGTTCCGCGCCGCCACGAAACCGATCGGGAAGGCGATCAGTGCCGCGAGCAGCGTTCCGAGGAAGGCGATGGCGACCGTCTCCGCGAGAGCGCCCAGGAATGTGACGAAGCGCGCCCAGCTGCCCGGATCGGGCGGGATCATGAGCCAGATCAGGACGCCCAGCTGTCCGATGCCGGACACCAGCTTGGTAAACGAGAAGTCCAGGCGCCAGAAGCCGAAGACGAAGAGACCGGCCAGAACCGCAACCGTCGCGATCGTCGCCGACCGTGTCGCCCATGAGGGCGCGAAGACGGCCGCGTGCCGCGACTTCAGGGCGTGCAGGTCCTGCACCGCGAGCTTCGGGGATCGATTCATGGCCGTTCCTCCCGGCTGATGAGGGCATGGCGCAGGCGCTCGGTGCCCAGGTCGATCAGCACGACGGTCAGGATGATCAGGAGAAGGAGCGCGGAAACGTCGGCATAATAGAATTTCCGGATCGCCTCGATCAGGTCCTGGCCGATTCCGCCCGCTCCGACGAAGCCCATCACCGATGCGCCGCGGACATTGATCTCGAACCGCAGGAGCGTGTAGCTCGCGAAGTTCGACAGAACCTGCGGGACGACTGCGAAGCGGATCGTGTCGCTGAAGCCCGCGCCCGTCGCCGTGCACCCCTCGACCGGCTTCATGTCGATGTTCTCGACGACCTCGGCGAAGAGCTTGCCGAGCGCTCCCATCGTGTGAATGGCGATCGCGAGAACGCCCGGCACCGGGCCAAGCCCGAAAGCAATGATGAAGATGAGCGCGAAGACGATCTCGGGGACCGTGCGGCAGAACTCGAAGACGCGCTTCACAAGGCCCCGCAGCCAGGCGTTCGGCATCAGGTTGGTCGAGGCGGAGAAGCAGAGCAGGAATGCCCCGATGGCTCCCAGCATCGTCCCGAGATAGGCGATCAGGATCGTGTCGCCGAGAAGGCTCAGCCACTTGCCGAGGCCCCAGAGCCACTCGGACGGATCCGTCCAGACCCGGCGGCCCACCATCGGCCCGCTGTCGAAGGTGAGGATGCGGTCGAAATAGCTGAAGAAATTGCCGAGATTCCCGAACAGCTTGAAGAGGTCGACCTCGGCGACCGCACCCGAGAGGAGCGTCAGGCCGGCGACGATGCCCAAAAAGAGAATGGCCTGGACACGCTTCTTCCTGTTCGCATCGTCGTAGGCCCGGGCGTATGGCGCGAGCCTGTCGTCCGGCAGACGTGAGAATGATGTGGCCATGGGATCCGTTCAGAAAAGGCGGCCCGCTCGAACGAGCGGGCCGCTTTGAAACATCGCGAGAGGTCAGGAGCGCTTGCGGAGCGAGTCGACGAAGCCGATGAGCTCGACGATCGGCTCGTAAGCCTTGTGGTCGACCGAATCCCAGGGACCCTGCTTGCCGTCGTAGATCTTCTTGAAGGCCTCGGGATCCCTCTTCGGCATCTCGAGCACGGCCTGCTTGATCTTGGCCTTCAGGTCGGCCGGGAGATCCGTCAGGTACGCGAAGGGCGAGTTCACGATCTGGTCGGACTTGAAGATCATGCGGAAGTCGTCCGCCTTGACCATCTCCTTGCGGGCCATGCGCTGGAGGTTGGACTCGTTCTCGTCGTTCCACCAGTTGAAGGCCGCATCGCAGGTGCCCTGCTGAACCCCGATAACCGCATTCTCGTGGCTGCCGGCATAGACGACCTTGCTGAAGAACTCCTCGGGCTTGATGCCCATCTTGTTCATGGCGAAGCGCGGCACGTTGTTGCCCGAAGTGGAGTTGGGATCGACGAGGCACAGGTTCTTGCCCTTGAGGTCTCCGATCTCCTTGTAGGGGGAGCCGGCCTTCACCCACAGGACCGAGTGATAGCCCTTGGTGCCGTCCAGATTGGTCTCGATGGCGAAGGGCTCGATCTTGGCGCCGGTCACATAGGCGCGGGCGTAGGAGGCCGGGCCGTACTGGGCGATGTGGATGTTGCCCGAGCGCTGGCCTTCGATGACGGCCGCGTAGTCGTTGGCGATGCGCAGCGTGACCTTCGTGCCGAGCTCCTTCGAGAGATAATTGACGAACGGCGTCCAGCGGTCCGTCACGCCGGAGGCGTTCTCGGCCGGGATGATGGCGTAGACGAGTTCCGGATATTGGGACTTCCAGTCCTGCGCCTGGGCCGCTCCCGAGAGGGCGAGCGCGGCGGCCGCGCCGAGCATGAGGCGACGAGTGATCATGACGACAGTCTCCTTGGTGTACGTTCGAGAGAATGAAAGGAAGGTCCCGGGCAGCCGCGCCGGGTTACGGTTCAGGCCGCGTAGGCGGGAACTCGGCCACGCGGCGCGACCTCGACGTCCAGCTCCACATCGACCACGTCGCCCGATTCCAGGCCGTAGAGCTGGCGGCTCACGTCGTCGGTGAGGTCGCTCGGGCCGCCGTCGAAGACCACCCGACCTTCCGCCATGCCGACGAGTCGGTCGCAATAGGTGCGCGCCAGATCGAGGGAATGGAGGTTGCACAGAACGGTGATGCCGTACTCGCGATTGATGCGCGCGAGCGCATCCATCACGAGGCGGGTGTTGCGGGGGTCGAGCGAGGCGATCGGCTCGTCGGCCAGGATGATGTCGGGCTGCTGCACCAGGGCGCGCGCAATCGCGACGCGCTGCTGCTGTCCGCCCGAAAGCTGTTCGGCACGCTGTGCCGCGAGCCCCGCCATGTCGAACTGCTCCAGCGCCGACAGGGCGATGGCCTTGTCTTCTTCGCTCCACAGCTTCAGCAGCGAGCGGTGGCTCGGGATCCGGTTGAGCCGGCCCATCATCACGTTGGTGAGAACGTCGAGACGGCCGACGAGGTTGAACTGCTGGAAGATCATGGCGCAACGCGCACGCCAGTCGCGGAGATCCTGTCCACGAAGATCCGAGACGTTCGCCCCGTCGAAGACGATCCGTCCGGACGAGGGGTCGATCAGCCGGTTGACGAGCCGAAGGAGCGTCGATTTTCCCGCGCCGGAGCGTCCGATGACGCCGACGAAGGAGCCGGGCTGAATGGTCAGGCTGACCTGATCGACCGCGATCTTGGGGCCGAACCGCCGCGACAGACCGTCAATGATGAGCATGGCTTCACCTCGTGTGTTGAGGCCGATGTAGCCATCCCGAATGAAAGCCCAATGACCGTTACACGACGCTCGAATGACATTCGCTACGTTCCTTCGTATCGGTCGAGAAACGCCTCGACCGACAGCTCGCGGAAATCGCGGAGACCCCGTCGCAGGCGTTCGTGGTCCCAATCCCACCAGGCCAGTTCCTGCAGCCTCTCCGAGACGCTCTCGTCGAACCGGCGCCGAATGACCCTGGCCGGATTGCCGCCCACGATGGTGTAGGGCGCGACGTCGCGGGTCACGATGGCTCCCGCCCCGAGGATCGCGCCGGTCCCGATGGTCTTGCCCGGAAGAACCACCACGCCGTGGCCGATCCAGACGTCGTGGCCGATCGCGACCGCATGGGATCGACGCCAGTCGAAGAAGGTCTCCTCGTCATCCTCCTCCGGCCAGTATTGCCGCGAGCGATAGGAGAAATGCGCCTGGCTCGCCCGCCACATCGGGTGATTGCCGGGATTGATCCTCACATGCGAGGCGATCGAGCAGAACTTGCCGATGGTCGTGTACGCCGTCTCGCCGTCGTGGACGATGTAGGAATAGTCGCCGAGGGTCGTCTCGACCATCGTGGTCCTGGCGCCCACCTCCGTATAGCGCCCGAGACGGCAGTCGCGCAGCCGGGCGGTGGGATCGACGGTCGGAGTCTCGGAAAGCTGTTTGGCGCTCATTCCTGTCCTCCGAGGCCGATGCGCGACACGACGCGGAATGGCTCGTCCGGGCCCGCCTGCTCCAGGAGAGTGATCGAATCCATCAGAAGCGTTCTTTCCTCACCCATCCGGTGTTCGAGGCTCTCGAGCCACGCTCCCACGCGCTCCTGCGGCAGCGGACCCGTCAGCGTCATGTGGAAGCGGAACTGGTCGAACACGTAAGGATATCCCCACCGCATCAGCAGGTTCCGCTGCCGGGCCGAAAGATTGGCGGCCTCGCGGCGCTGGAGATCCCTCTCGCTGAGCGGGGCGCGAAACCCGTCGAGCGCCGCGACGCACTCGGCCGCGAACAGGGACAGTTCGACGGACGGCATGTCGAGGGTCAAGGCGATGAAGCGGCCGAGCGGGCGCGGTGAGAGCGTCCCTGCCGCAAAGGCCCGGTGGTCGGACGCGAAGTCGCGAACCGCGTTCTTGAGATCATCGAGACTCGCCCCCTCTTTCAGGGAAAACGGCGCCTTGAGCGTGCCGTGGAATCCATAGCGGCGCGGTTCGGCCGTATGCGTGCGAAGTTCCTCCGGGTCGATGCCCCGCAGGGGCGGCTGGGCGACGAACTCACCCGAATGGCAATCGTAACCGAGAACGGCTGCGCCGAGCCCGGCGAGCTCCGAACCGGGAGGCGGCGTGAAATAGAGGGCGTAGCGAGGGGACATTGAATGCTGAGGGACCGACTGGTTGTTGAGGAAACGTCGGGGCGCCGCGACCCGTCGGCCGCGGCGCTCCCATGCTAGGCCAGGGCGACGGCGATGTCAGGCCGCGACCGCCGGCGCCGTCCGGGTCTTCGGAGGCGCAAGGCATCGACACAGGTCCGTCCGCGATGCCGCCGGCGCCTATCCGTCGCCGTGAGAATCGGCAATGACCGGGCATCGATAGGAAGGCCGAATGACGATGCGTTGAAGCTTGCATGACGCAACCATGACGCGCCGGCTCGCGGAGCGTTCGGCTCCGATTCCACGCAAGTGGAAACGGATCTAGAGGGTGTCTGGAAATTAAGCTGCGGCATGGACTAATCTTTTGGTCATGAGGCGGCACATGGCGAGATAAATCCACGTCTCGGTGGTCGACGGCAGGCCCTCCCAGTCCTTGGCCAAGCGGCGGTTGCGCACGAGCCACGCAAAGGTACGCTCGACAATCCAGCGCTGCGGCAGAACCGCAAACCTAGCTGGCATTTCCGGCGCGGGTTGATCAGCCGGCACCCATGCCCAACGCCGCGGCCGCTTCACGATCAGCAGCGTCCATCCGAGCTCTTTCGCCAGCCAGGCGGCCAGCCCCTGATAGCCCATGTCGGCAAACAGACACTCCACATCCGGATAGCGGTCTCTCAGGTCTGCCAACACAGCTTCGGCCGCACGACGGTCATGCACATCAGCTGGGTGGATGAGCACGTGCAGGATCAGCCCCTGCGTGTCGACCACCAGATGGCGCTTACGGCCGGAGATCCGCTTGCCACCGTCATAACCGCGCTCGCCGCCGGCCTCACTGGTGCGGGCGGTCTGGCTGTCGATGATGGCAGCGTGCGGTTCTGGACTGCGCCCGGCCAGCATCCGGGCCCGGGTGCGTAGGGCATCATTGATGGACCGCCACGTGTCGCGCTGGCGCCATCGCCGGAAGTGATCATACACGCTCTGCCAAGGCGGATACTCGTGTGGCAACAGCCGCCAGGGCTCGCCACCGCGCAGGACATAGAGGACGGCATTCAGTACCAGCCGCAGGTCATGCTTGCGGGGCCGCCCGCGGCGGGTCGTAGGGGCCAGGAGGGGCGCCAGGATCGCCCACTCCGCATCGCTCAGGTCGGTGTCGTAGCTAAGGGCTGTCATGCCCCTTCAGATGGGAACCACCCGAATTTCCAGACACCGTCTAGACGTAGGGCCGGGACAGATCCGATGAGGCGATGAACGCAACCTCCGCCAGTTCCTCGTCGTCGCAGAAGAGCGGCTTTGCCTCGGAGACCGCAGCCTCTGCGAGCCTGACGACGCAGATGACGGCGCCACTGGCGTCATGAACCTCGATGCGCCACGGCAAGGCGCTTCGAACCATCCAGCTCTCCAACAGGGCGCGCGCATCGTCGAGCGCGTGCTGTCGGGCCGCGATTGGACCCGGCAGCTCGATGCCCAGCGGATCCGGATAGGAGCGTTTCCCGTCGGTGATGTCGAAGAAGTAGCGCTGCATGATGATTTGGTGCTCTAGCGGCCGTGGCTGACAGGGATGTGACAAGGCACCGATCGATCCGGCGAAAGCTCCGCCAGGCCATGCACGATCTGCTCGTGGCCGATGAGCCGGAGCAGGTCGCGTCTTCTCGCAGCCGGGCGCGTCGGCACAGGCTCGACCTCTGCGGGGAGTTGCGCCAGGGTGTCGCGTTCACCCGTGAAGACGGCGACACCATCTTCCTCGCGTTGCCACGCCTTGCGGAGACACGAAATGGCAGTTCGCATTCCCCAGAGCCTCTCGACCGGCCTCCAGCCGGAGAACGGCTGGAACGTGCTCGATTACGAGCTTCGCGAGCAGAAGGCACACGCTTTGGGGAGCTTGAGCGGCCAGGTCGAGCGGGCTCTTGCGGCGTTGAGGACCTTCGATGCCGGGGAGCATGGACCGGACGGAAACCATCGCCGTCGTGCATTGCTGGACGAGGCCGCTGACCGGGTCTGGGCCTTCATGATCCAGCGGGAGCTCTGCGGGCTCCGGAACTGGGAGGCTGTCGTGAAGGATTACGGCATTCCCCGAGAGGTGTTGAACCGGGTGGGGCAAGTCAGGCGCGAGGCGGACTAGCTGCATTCGGCGTGCGTCAGCGGAACCGCGGCGCGCTTGGCCGAAAGCGATTCGCGTCGCGCGTGCCTGCGGCTCCGGCGGTGTCCGTTCAGGAATGGATGTGAATCGGTTCGGATCGAATCGCGATCCGCGCTCCCAAGGAACCGGTCGTTGATGCTGCTGATTGGGAGGACGTGTCAGCCAGGCTCACAATGCCCGGCTTCGTAAGGAAATGGCGCGCCCGAAAGGATTCGAACCTCTGACCCCCAGATTCGTAGTCTGGTGCTCTATCCAGCTGAGCTACGGGCGCTTTTTCAGCAGTTGCTCGCGGGGAGCAACATCGGCTGAGGCGGCTGACTTAAAGGGTTCTGACGCTGTTGGCAAGCCCGATTGTGAAAAGATCTGCACGTTCCTTCAAACTGTCTCTTCCGGCGCGTCTCGATCCGGGATCGTGATCATGAACCGGGTGCCGATCCGGACCGGGTCGAGAGCGATCGCGCCGCCGTGAAGGCCGACGAGTTCGGATGCGATGGAGAGGCCGAGCCCTGCTCCGCCCTTGCGGGCCGAGCCCTGGAAGGGCGTGAAGAGATCCCCGCGGATGCGCTCCGGAATTCCGGGGCCGTTGTCCTCGACCAGGATGGTGACGCTCCTGCCCTCGCGGGCGGCCTTCACCTTGACGCACGGATGTCCCTCCACCGCGCCCGTCTGGCTGAGGGCCTGCACCGCATTGCGGATCAGGTTCACCAGGATGCGGGACAGCTGGTCGGGATCCGCATCCACCATCAGATCCTCGGGCACCTCGGCGTCGAAGCCGATGCCGACCTCCGGGGCCAGATCGGTCAGGTGCGCCAGGTCGTCGATCACGGGAGCCAGCGGAATGAGACGTCGCTGCGGCAGATGCTCCGTGGCCCGCCCATAGGCCAAGGTCGATTCGCAGAAGGCGATGGCCCGGTCGAGGGTCGCCACGAGGCGCGGCGCGATCCGCTGCACCGCTTCGTCGTTGCCGCGCCCGCGGTCGAGCCGGTCCGTCAGGAGCTGGGCCGTCGTGAGCATGTTCCTCAGCTCGTGATTGATCTTGCTGACCGCGAGGCCGAGCTGGGCCAGGCGCCGCTTCTGGCGCAGCTCGTCCGCGAGCGTCGTCTCCATGCGGGCAAGCGCCTGCTCCGCGAGCCCGATCTCGTCCGCGCGATTCGTCGGCTTGATCACCCGCGAGGCATCCTCCGGATGGCCGGAGAACTCGGCGATATTGCCGGTGAGACGCCGCACGGGGCGCACGATGACCCATTGCAGCGTGAGATAGACGAAGGATGCCGTGATGGCGGAGATCAGCAGCGAGAGGAGCAGGATGTTGCGCGACACGTCGAGCATGGCCGCGCGCAAGGGACGCGGATCGAGAATGAGCTCCACGAAATCCACGCCCATTCCGGACCCGATGACCCGGATCGGCTGGTCGCTGGCGAAGAAGAGGTCGTGAAAGGCGTCCCGGACGAGATCGCTCCACCGCACCGTCCGCAGATCGACGCTCTTCTCGACCTCGGCGGGCACGTCGCCGGCGGCGAGCAGGCTTCTCCGCCCGCCGGCCCGGAGCGCGATGGCTCTTGCTCCGACACCGTCGAGGAGCCGCATTTCCAGCTCCTCCGAAATCCCCTCCTCCGGCGCCGCATCGAGAACGAGGGCCGCGATCTGCGCCGCGGCCAGCCGGTCGTTGAGCCAGGTCAGGCGGTAATTGGCGATGGAGGGCACATAGATCAGCACCTCCGCGATCATGACGAACAGAATGGTCAAAAGGAGCAGGCGCGCCGAGAGTCCGAAGTGACTCCAGAGGCGCCATCTCACCGGATGCGGCTGCTCCATGCGCATTCAGCTCTCACCCCAAGCGGCGGACGAGGCCGATCAGCCGCCGCAACCACGGATTCTGTGTCGAAGGCTTCAAGAACTCCACTGCAGCACCCTTCGTCACCTCGGAGAGAGTGGGATAGGGATAGACCAAACCGGCCAATTCCGAAACCTTGGACCCCTTCGACAGCGCCATGACCCACGGCATGATGAGTTCGCCGGCATGGCGCCCTGCAATGGCGCAGCCCAGAATTCGGCCCCGCGGCGTCACGACGGCCTTCACGTGCCCCTCCGTGGCCCCCTCCGCCCGTGCCCGGTCGTTGTCGGCAAAGCTCCAGCGCAGGATTCGGATGGCCTTGTGGGCGGCCTTCGCCTCCTCCTCCGTCAGCCCCACGGCGGCCAGCTCCGGGTCGGTATAGGTCACGCGGGGGATGGGAGCCCGGCTCCAGCGGATCGGCAGCCGGAACAGGGCGTTGCGGATCACGAGTCCGGCCTGGTGATTCGCCGCATGGGTGAAGCGCCCCATCGCGCCGTCGCCGCCGACGCAGTCGCCGATGGCATAGATCCTGGCGTTCGAGGTCTTCAGGTCCCGCCCCACGAGGATCCCGGTGGGATCCGACTCGACCCCGGCGGCCTCGAGGCCGAGCCCCTCGGTGACGGCTTGGCGGCCGGTCGCCACGAGCAGGTGACTGCCCTCGACGCTCTCGCCTTCCTCGAGCACGACCGCGAAACGGGAATCCGGGCGCGGTTCGATCCGGGCAATGGCGCTGCCGACCCGAAGAGCGACACCCTCCCGTCTGAGGGCACGCTCCACGACGGCGGCCATTTCCGGGTCTTCCCGGCTCAGAATGCGCTCGCCCGCCTCGAGAACCGTGACCCTTGCGCCCAGGCGCCGGTAGGCCTGGGCGAGTTCGACCCCGATGGCGCCTCCGCCGATGACGACGAGGTGCTCCGGCTTCTCGGCGAGATCGAAGATCGTGTCGTTGGTGAAATATGAAACCTGGTCGAAGCCCGGGATCGGCGGGACGGCCGGCCGGGAGCCGGAGGCGATAACGAAGCGCCGGGCCTGGATCGTCTTGCCTCCGGCCGTCACCGTGCGGCCGTCCGTGAAGCTCGCCTCCGCCTGGATCACCTGCACGCCCATGGCGGTGTAGCGCTCCACGGAATCCATGGGTGCGATGGCGGCGATCACGCCCTTTACGTGCCGGTGGACCTTGGCGAAATCGACGGCCGGATCGTCTCCCGAGCCGATGCCGAAGCGTTCGGCATGGCGAAAGGCATGAGCCTGCTGGGCGGCGGCGATCAGCGCCTTCGAGGGCACGCAGCCGACATTGAGGCATTCCCCGCCCATCCGGCTCTTCTCGACGAGCACGACGGACGCTCCGAAGGAGGCGGCGATGGCGGCGACCGACAGGCCCGCCGACCCGGCGCCGATGATGCAGAGATCCGGCCTGAGCACCTCGGGCTCACGGCTAAGCTTGTACGTTTTCTTCACCCGTCGTCCCCCTGGTCCGGCGCTCCTGCAGGCGTTTGTAGAGAATCGGCGCAAGCGCCAGCACGCTCAGCACCCCGAGCGCGATCATCAGTTCGGTCGTCAGAAGGCTCTTGACGTCGAAGTCCACCGCGCAGGCGCCCCCGCCTCCCGCGAGGCACTGCGCGCGGGCCCGCGCCTGCACTTCGATCACCTCTTCGAGGCCCGATCCGGCAAAGGCGAAGGCAAAGGATGCCGGGAGCATGCCGATCTGGGTGGCGAGAACGAACTTCCTCAGGCCGATGCCGCAGAACGCCGCCGCGAGGTTGGTCAGCCAGAACGGCACGACCGGCATGAGGCGAAGGAACAGCAGATAGGAGAAGGCCCGCTTCCGGAAGCCATCCGCAAGGCTCCGGATCCTCGGGCCTGCACGGTTGAGGAGCGGCTGCCCCAGGGAGGTCCGGGCGATCAGGAAGATGCTCGTGGCCCCAAGAGTGGCCGAGACCGCCGCGGCCCCGGTCCCCACGACATAGCCGAAGAGATAGCCGCCGATCGCCGTCAGGAAGGCGGATACGGGCAGAGAGAGCGTGACCGCCCCCACATAGACGAGAACGTAAAGCCCGAGCATCTTCAGGCGGTGAGCCGCGACCATCTGCTCGAGACGGCCCTGGTAGTCGATGAAGGCCTCGAAGGTCAGGGAACGGTGAAGCCCCGTGGCGAAAATGGCCGCGACGGCGATCACGACCAGCGCCAGCGGCAGGAAACGCCAGGGGCTGAGCCCCGGATCGGAATCCTCGCGATTTTTTCCGTCTTCTGCCACGCTTGCTCCTGAATGACCGCCCTACTATGTAGCGCCCGACAAGGCCAAGCCCAAACCGCCCTCAAACCGCCGTGAGGGTCCCGGGTTTCGCTTCCGAAAAGACGGGACCGGCGTTGACTTTGGCCCATCCTTCCGTCATAAGCCCGCAAGCTGACAGCGCTCTTCTTGGGCGCTGATCGTTTTTTCGAGACAGTTTCGGGGGAAACCCCAAGGATTTCAGACGGGCGCGAGCCTTGAGGCAGCGCAGCCCCATTCGATCGGAGAAGTGCCGTGAAGAGGACGTATCAACCGAGCAAGCTGGTTCGCAAGCGCCGCCACGGCTTCCGTGCGCGCATGGCGACCAAGGGCGGCCGCAAGGTCATTGCTGCTCGCCGCGCCCATGGCCGCAAGCGCCTTTCGGCGTAAGCAGCGGTAAGGACTGCCCGGTGCGCGGGTCACGCGCAGGCTTGATCGGGCGCCTGACGAAACGACCTGACTTCGTCGCGGCGGCCTCTGGCCGCCGCTTTCATACGGAACGGATGACGGTCCAGGGCCGTCCGCGCGACGATCTGGCTCTTGGCCTGCGCTTCGGCCTCACGGTGACGAAGCGGGTCGGCCATGCCACGGAACGCAACCGGATCAAGCGCCGGCTTCGCAGCGTCTGCCAGGAAGCGGGCGAAGGCTTTGCCGGCACCAACATGGATGTCGTGATCATCGGACGCCGCGACATCCTGACCGCTGATTACGATGTGCTCGTCGACGACCTTCGGCGTGCATTACGGGTTGTAACCAAGCCGAAGAGTGCGCGGCCCCCGGATCGTTCAGTTTCCTCCTCACCTCCCTCCAACGGCGAGCGTCGCGGACATTCCCATGCGTGAAGATAACAGAAACCTCATCGTAGCCATCGTGCTGTCGGTGGCGGTTTTGATCGGTTGGCAGTACTTTTTCGCCGCTCCCGAGGCTGAGAGACAGCGTCTCGCGAACCAGCAGCAGCAATCCACGCAGGTCAACCCGACCGCCCCGACCCCGAGCCAGGCCGGCGGGCCCTCCGCTCCCGTTCCGGGAACCGTTCCCGGCGCTCCGGTGGCGCCGGTGGTCGAGTCCCGCGAGGCCGCGCTTGCCCGCTCGCCGCGCGTCGCCATCGACACCCCGTCCATCGCCGGCTCGATCAACCTGCGCGGCGGTCGCGTCGACGACGTGGCGCTCAAGCACTACCGCGAGACGGTCGATCCTCGCAGCCCGAACATCGTGCTGTTCTCGCCCTCCGGCAGCCCGAACCCCTATTATGCGGATTTCGGCTGGGTCGGCACGCAGGCGGGCCCGCTCCCGGGACCGGACACGATCTGGACCGCCGACAAGCAGACCCTGACCCCCTCCTCGCCCGTGACCCTCACCTGGGACAACGGCCAGGGCCTCGTGTTCCGCCGCATCGTCTCCGTGGACGAAAAGTCCATGTTCACCGTGAAGAACGAGGTGGAGAACCGCGGCTCCGCCGCCGTGACCCTGCATCCCTACGGCCTCGTTTCCCGCCACGGCAAGCCGACGACGCTCGGCTATTACGTGCTGCACGAGGGCTTGATCGGCGTCCTGGGCGACCAGGGCCTGCAGGAATACACCTACGCGAATCTCGACAAGGAGGAGGCCGTTCCGGGCCAGAACACCGTCGGCAAGGTGTGGGACAGCGTCACCGGCGGCTTCGTCGGCATCACCGACAAGTACTGGGCCGCGGCCGTCATCCCGGATCAGACCCAGGTCTATCAGGGCTCCTTCACCATGCGGCAGGCGCCCAATGGCCAGACCTACCAGGCCAACATGCTGGGTGCTGCGCAGACCCTGGCGCCCGGCGCCACGACCGAGGTGACCCAGCGGCTCTTCGCCGGCGCGAAGGAAGTCGCCGTCGTCGACAATTACGGCGAAGCCCTCAACATCAAGAACTTCGATCTCCTGATCGACTGGGGCTGGTTCTACTTCATCACCAAGCCGCTCTTTAAGGTCCTCGACTTCTTCTATCGCCTGTTCGGCAATTTCGGCGTCGCGATCCTGCTCGTGACGGTGGTCCTGAAGCTCATCTTCTTCCCGCTGGCGAACAAGTCCTACGCCTCCATGGCGAAGATGAAGGCCGTGCAGCCGGAGATGGCCTCGATCCGCGAGCGCTATGCCGACGACAAGATGAAGCAGCAGCAGGCGCTGATGGAGCTCTACAAGAAGGAGAAGATCAATCCGGTCGCCGGCTGCTGGCCGGTCCTGATCCAGATCCCGGTCTTCTTCGCGCTCTACAAGGTGCTCTTCGTCACCATCGAAATGCGCCATGCGCCGTTCTTCGGCTGGATCCGCGACCTCGCGGCTCCCGATCCGACGTCCATCTTCAACCTGTTCGGCCTGCTGCCCTACAACCCGGGCGCCGTCCCGGTGCTGGGCTCGTTCCTCATGATCGGCGTGTGGCCGATCATCATGGGCATCACCATGTGGCTGCAGATGAAGATGAACCCGGAGCCGCCGGACCCGGTCCAGAAGCAGGTCTTCGCCTGGATGCCGGTGATCTTCACCTTCATGCTGGGCTCGTTCCCCGCCGGCCTCGTGATCTACTGGGCCTGGAACAACCTGCTCTCGGTCACCCAGCAGGCCTTCATCATGAAGCGCAACGGCGTGAAGATCGAACTCTGGGACAACCTGCGCAGCACGTTCAACAGGAAGAGCCCCGCCAAGGGCTGATCACCGACCGCGAACATCATCCCCGGGCCCTGTCCCGGGGATTTTTCTTTGTGCCATGGAGATCACGATGCCGGCCGCCGGGCCCGATCCTCTCACGCCCCATCCGGTTCCCGGACATCCCCGGGTCGGCTTCCTCAAGGCCTTCGTCAGGCAGGCGAATATCGAGGTCGGCGACTTCAGCTATTACGACGACCCGGAGGGCCCGGAAGCCTTCGTGGAACGGTGCGTGCTCCACCATTACGACTTCATGGGGGACCGGCTCGTCATCGGCAGGTTCTGCGCCATCGCCACCGGCGTCACCTTCATCATGAACGGCGCGAACCACGCCATGACCGGGTTCTCGACCTACCCGTTCAACATCTTCGGACACGGCTGGGAGGAAGGCTTCGACTGGGCGACGATCCAGGCGGGCTTCAAGGGCGACACCGTCATCGGCAACGACGTCTGGATCGGGCACGAGGCGACGATCATGCCCGGCGTGACCGTCGGCGACGGCGCCGTCGTGGCGGCGAAATCGGTGGTCGCCGCCGACGTGCCGCCCTATGCCATCGTCGGCGGCAATCCGGCCAAGGTCGTCCGGCAGCGGTTCGCCGACGAGGTGGTGGCGGAGCTTCTCTCCATCCGCTGGTGGGATTGGGAGATCGACCGGATCACCCGCAACCTCGATGCGATCCGCGGCGCGGATCTGGAGGCTCTCAGGAACGCCGCTTAGGCCATCGCCTTCAATGCCGTCGCCGCGGTCCTATATGGATCGTCGGAATGACGGAGCGGTTGGATTCATGAGCGTGTCCAAAGGTGCGGCAGGCGGGTCTCCCAAGGACGGGGGAGCGCCGCGCGAGATCGAGCTCAAGCTGGAAGTCGCCTCGGGCGAGACCTCGCGCCTTCTCGAACATCCCCTGCTGGCCCAGGCCCAACCCGATCCGGAACAGAGCGGCCAGCTTCATGCCGTCTACTTCGATACGCCGGACCTTGCCCTGCGCCATGCGGGGCTGAGCCTGCGGGTCCGCCGCCGGAACGGCCGCCACGTCCAGACGATCAAGGCCGAGCACGGGGCACGAGGTCTCGCCCTCGACCGGAGCGAATGGGAAAGCCCCGTGGAGGACAGTGCGATCGATTTCGATGCCGCGACCGGCACGCCCCTCGCCCCCTTCGCGGCGGACGAGGCGCTTCGCGGGAGCATCAAGCCGGCCTTCAGCATCGAGACGGAGCGGCGAGCCTTCATGGTCCGCCACGATGCTGCGCTGGTGGAACTCGCCCTCGACGACGCGAAGGCGCGGGCAGGCAGCCAAACCCTGCGCTTTGCCGAGCTCGAGCTGGAGCTGAAGGAGGGCGACCCCTCCTCCCTCTTCACCCTGGCCCTGGATCTCTCGGAGGCGGTGCCGCTGCGGCTTGCGCCCGTCACCAAGTCCGAGCGGGGCTACGGCCTTCTCGACCGGGCCGCCCCGCAGCCCGCCCGCGCCGACAAGATCGAGATGGACCCGGATGCCTCCTGCGCCGAGGCCTTTCAGGTCGTCGCACGGTCGTGCCTGTCGCAGATGGTGCTCAACGAAGCCGTCCTGCGCCGCACGCGGGATCCGGAATCTGTGCATCAGATGCGCGTGGGCATTCGGCGGCTTCGGGCCGCGATGTCGCTGTTCAAGGACCTGCTCGGCGGCCCGCAGACCGAGGCGGTCACGCAGGATCTCCGGTGGATGGGCAGGTGCCTCGGCCCCGCCCGCGACCTCGACGTCCTGCTCGAAAGGCTGAGCGATCCGGACGGTCCGGACCTGCCGGAGGACCAGCGGGAGGAGATCGAGGCCCATCGTGCCCGCGCATACGAGGCGCTCATGGAGGCGCTCGAATCCCCCCGTTTCATGCAGGCGATCCTCAAGGTCGCAGCCTGGATCGAGGCCGGCGAATGGCTGTCCGACGATTCCCCGACCTCCCGTCTGGCCCGGGACCACGCCCGGAAGGAGCTCTCGCGCCGCTGGAAGAAGATCCGCAGGCAGGCGGGACATCTGGCGGATCTCGACGACGAGGGAAGACACAGGCTGCGCATCAGGATCAAGAAACTGCGCTACGGCTCCGAGTTCTTCGCGCCGCTGTTCACGTCAGGCGGGGTCAAACGGCGCCGGAAGGCCATGCTCTCGGCCCTCGAAAGACTCCAGGACCTCCTCGGCGCGATGAACGACATCGCGGTCGGGAGCTCCCTGATCCCCTCCCTGGCGGAGCAGGACCCGGATCATGCTAGGCGCCGGATGAAGAAGCTTCTCTCCAAGGCCGATGCCGCAGGCCGCGACCTGCCGGCGCTGAAGCCTTTCTGGAAATGACGCGCAAAAGAGGATGCCTGCCGGCGAACCGGCACCGAATGCCTTGATGAACGGCCTTCGAGCGTCGATAAGGATCCGCATGAGCGATATGGCACCTGAAACCGACCCCTTTCTCGAAACCGGCCGCAAACTCTTCGCGGGCGAGGCGGACTTCATCTGGGCTGCGAACTCCCTGAAGAACCTGCCGCCCATGACGAAGGTGGAGATCGCCTTCGCGGGCCGCTCGAATGTGGGAAAATCGAGCCTGGTCAATGCCTTGACGGGGCGAAACACCCTCGCTCGCACGTCCCACACCCCGGGCCGGACCCAGCAGCTCAACTTCTTCGACATCGGCGGGCGCTTCCACCTCGTGGACATGCCGGGCTACGGCTATGCCGCGGTCGAGAAGGAGAAGGTCCAGGCCTGGACGCAGCTGATTCACGACTATCTGCGCGGCCGCGCCAGCCTCGCCCGCGTCTTCGTGCTGATCGACGCCCGCCACGGCATCAAGCCGGTCGACGAGGGGGTTCTCGAAACCCTCGACAAGGCCGCGGTCTCCTATCAGGTCGTCCTGACCAAGGCGGACGAACTGAAGGCGGGCGAGCTGGAGAAGCGCATCGCCGACACGGCCGGCAAGATCGCCAAGCGGGCCGCGGCCTATCCCGTGATCATGCCCACTTCCAGCCGCTCGGGCGCCGGCATTCCCGAGCTGCGCGCCGGGATCGCCCAGCTCCTGAACGAACGGGGCGTGGAATGAGCCTGCCCGAACGCATCCTGATCGTCCTGGCGGCCGTGTCGGGGCTCCTGGGTGTCGGCCTGTCGGCCGCGGCGGCGCATGTGACCGGGGGCAATCTCACCACCGCGGCCCAGTTCCTGCTGTTCCACGCTCCGGCCCTTCTGGCCCTCGTGGCCCTGTCCCAGATCGGCGCCGTCAGCCCCGGCTTCGCGCGGCTCGCCGGCTTCGTGCTCGTCCTCGGGCTCGCGCTGTTCTGCGGCGATCTCTCCCGGCGGGCGTTCTCCGGAGTCGCCCTGGCGCCCATGGCCGCCCCCACCGGGGGCATCCTGCTGATGATCGGCTGGATTCTGGTGGGCGCCTCCGCACTTCTGCGCCGCTGAACCGAAGTCTCTGTTTCCAGAGCCTCGGAGCTGGGCTAGAAGGCAGGCCGTTTGTCGTTGCCACGCGCTGGAGCCGCCCATGTCCTCGTCGCCTACGCCCGATCAGCTCCCCGATGTCCATGTGCAGGCCGAAGTGCTTGTGCAAGCGCTGCCCCATATGCAGCGCTACGACCAGGAGGTGGTCGTGATCAAGTATGGCGGCCACGCCATGGGAGACCGCGCCGCCGCGGAAGATTTCGCCGAGGACGTGGTCCTGCTGGAGCAGTCGGGCATCAAGCCCATCGTCGTCCATGGCGGCGGGCCTCAGATCGGCAAGATGCTGGACAAGCTCGGGATCAAGTCCGAGTTCAAGGCCGGCCTGCGCGTGACGGACCAGGCGACCGTCGAGGTCGTCGAGATGGTGCTGGCCGGCTCCATCAACAAGCAGATCGTCGGCTGGATCGGCGCCGAGGGCGGCAAGGCCGTGGGCCTGTGCGGCAAGGACGGCAACATGGTCACCGCCCGCAAGGTCACCCGCACGACCGTCGATCCCGATTCCAACATCGAGAAGGTGGTCGATCTCGGCTTCGTCGGCGAGCCGGAGAAGGTGAACCGGGCGGTTCTGGACCAGGTCCTGAGCGCCGAGCTGATCCCTGTGCTCGCACCGGTCGCCGTGGGGCAGGACGGCCAGACCTACAACGTGAACGCCGACACGTTCGCGGGCGCCATCGCGGGCGCCATGATGGCCAAGCGCCTTCTGCTCCTGACCGACGTTCCGGGCGTCCTCGACAAGAACAAGAACCTCATTCCCGAGATGACGATCGAGGATTGCCGCCGCCTGATCGCCGACGGCACCATCACCGACGGCATGATCCCGAAGATCGAGACCTGCATCTATGCCCTCGAAAAGGGCGTCGAGGCGGTGGTCATCCTGGACGGCAAGGTGCCCCATTCGGTCCTGCTGGAGCTGTTCACCGATCACGGCGCGGGAACCCTGATCCGGCGAAGCTAGCCCTTTCCGGAACTCTGTTCCGTCCTTATATGAGATTCAGTGGGGCCATATCGGCCCCATTGCTATCTTGATGGTCATGAACGCGATCCCACCTGTCGAGCCCCACATATCCTCCGCCGAGTCGCGGCCCTTCTCGCATGTGGAAACGTGGATCTTCGACCTCGACAACACCCTTTACCCGCACACCTCCCGGGTCTGGCCCCAGATCGACGACCGGATCACGCTCTATATCGCGGAGCTCTTCGGCATCGACGGCCTGTCGGCCCGGTCCCTGCAGAAGTTCTTCTACCATAAATACGGGACCACCCTGCGCGCCCTGATCGACGAATACGACGTCGACCCGTACGACTTCCTCGATTTCGCCCACGACATCGACCACACCGACATCGAGCTGAACGAAAACCTCGGGAAAGCCATCGAGAAGCTTCCCGGACGGAAGCTCATCCTCACCAACGGGTCGCGCAAGCACGCCGAGAACGTGGCGAAGAAGATCGGCATTCTCGACCATTTCGAGGACGTCTTCGACATCGCGGCCTCGAACTTCGTGCCCAAGCCGGACCGGCGCGCCTATGAGATCTTCCTCGAGAAGCACGCGGTCGAACCCTCCCGCGCGGCCATGTTCGAGGACATCGCCAAGAACCTGGTCGTCCCCCATGAACTCGGCATGACGACCACCCTCATCGTGCCGCCGACCATCGACCCCTTCCGCGAGGAGTTCGAGCAGGAGGCGGTGAAGATGCCCCATATCGACTACATCACCAACGACCTGGCCGATTTCCTCGAACTCTGCCTGTCGGAAGCGCCCCGGCGCTGATCTCCAGCCGACGCGACGGCTCCCGAACAAAAGAACGGCGGCCTGAAGGCCGCCGTCCTCTCAGTTCAGTCCGAGGCCTTCAGCTTTAGGCGGCCTGGGTGTTGATCTTGCTCTCCGCGATGCGATTGAGCTTCTGATCGGTCGCCTTTTCCTGCTCCAGGATCTGATGGAGCACGCTGGCGCAGTCTTCGCGCCCGAGCT
The DNA here is from genome assembly GCF_020532555.1 of Microvirga lenta. GTDB lineage: Bacteria > Pseudomonadota > Alphaproteobacteria > Rhizobiales > Beijerinckiaceae > Microvirga > Microvirga lenta. The sequence goes on from NZ_JAJBBR010000001.1 coordinate 427,515, forward strand.
GCTTCGCCCAGGCGACGAGGGTGCCGTAGCGGGTGATCTCGTAGTGCTCGACGGCCTGGGCCGCCGCCAGCAGCGCCGCATCGAGAACCTGCGGATCGTCGATGTCGCCGGCGATGTCCTGAGCCTCGTCGATGATGCCGTCGATGGCCGGGCAGGTCACGCCCTTGGGGTCGTGGCCATGCATGCGGAAGACCTGCTCCACCATCTGAATCTGCTGCTCGGTTTCGCCAAGGTGGGTCTGGAAGGCCTGTTTCAGCTGCGGGTCGCTCACCTTGCCGATCATCTGGGGCAGAGCCTTCGTGATCTGCTGCTCGGCGTAATAGATGTCCTGCAGAGTATGGATGAAGAGGTCATCCAAGGTCTTGATGTCCTTCGATAAAAGGCCCATGGCGCATATCCTTCCGTTGATGTGAGGCAAGTCGGCACAAAGCGCTCGCAGTGACGCTGCGCCTAGCATAACGCTGGAAGAACGTCGCGGCGTTCGAGGCAGTTCCACGCTTCGCCCGGGTTCCCTCCAAGGAGCGGGCGGGAGAATGCAGGCGGGCGGGCTCAGTCCACGGCCCGCAGGTTGCGCCCCTGAAGACGAAGCAGCTCGGCCCGGGCTCCCGCTTCGCCGTCCTCGAATTCGAGCATCTCGATCTTCTGGCCGCGCTTCACGATCTTGTCGGTCGAAACCCTGATCTGGGCCACGTCGTCCTGCGCCTGCCGGAAATGGGCGTCGAGCTTCGCCACGCGCCCGTCGAGCCGCTCGATATCCTCAAGAAGCTTCTGCACCTCGACCTGGATCACCCGCGCCTCCTCGCGGATGCGGGCATCCCGCACGAGGGCCTGCATGACCTGGATGGCGAGGGTGAGCAGCGACGGCGACACGATGACGATGCGGGCCCGGTGCGCCTTCTGCACCACATCGTCGAAATGCTCGGCCAGATCCGCATAGATCGACTCGGCCGGCACGAACAGCATGGCGATGTCCTGCGTCTCGCCCGGGATGAGGTATTTCTCGGCGATGTCCTTCACGTGGACGAGCATGTCGCTGCGCACCTTGGCGGCCGCCCGCAGGCGGGTGTCCTCCCCCTTCGCGTCCCGAAACTGGGTGAAGCCTTCGAGAGGGAACTTGGCGTCGATCACGAGGCCCCTGTCGTCTCCGGGCAGGCGGACAAGGCAATCGGGACGGGTGCGGTTGGAGAGCGTCGGCTGGAATTGGAAGGCGCTCGGGGGCAGACCGTCCCGGATGATGGCCTCCATGCGGCCCTGGCCGTAGGCGCCGCGGCTCTGCTTGTTGGAGAGGATGTCCTTCAGCCCGACGATCTGGCCGGTGAGGTCCGTCAGGTTCTTCTGCGCCGCGTCGATGACGGCGAGCCGCTCGTTGAGCCTGGAGAGGTTTTCCGTTTGGTGCCGGGCGGTGGCTTCGAGCCCCTGCCCCATCCGGTGCTGCAGCCCGTCGATCCGCTCGGAGATCAGCCGCACGAAATCGCTCTGCCGGGTGCCGAACACCTCCGCGATGGTCTGCATCCGCCCGGTCATCTCCGCCTGGATCCGGGTCAGTTCGGAGACCTTGTCGTCCATCTCCCGGGCGCGCTCGTCCGCGATGGCCGCCTCCAGGGTCCGCTCCCGCCGCGTCTTGAGGAGGAGCAGGGTCACGACGAAGAGAAGAAAGATGCTCGTCGCCGCTGCTCCGATCACGATCTGACCCAGCGTCAGGGGATGGGAGCCGATACTCAGGACGACATCGTTCATGGACGTGGAACTTCCGGTTGACGGGAGCATCCGAACATAAGACGAACGATTTGACCATCCCGACCCGAGCCCTTATCTCCCGCGATCATGACCATCAAACCTCTCGTCATCCTCCCCGACCCCAAGCTCCGCGTGATGTCGGAGCCCGTGAAAGAGATCACGGACGAAATCCGGCAGCTCGCCGACGACATGCTGGAGACCATGTACGACGCCCCCGGCGTCGGCCTCGCCGCCATCCAGATCGGCGTGCCCCTGCGCATGGTCACCATGGACGTGTCCAAGACCGAAGGCGAGCGCGAGCCGATGGTTCTGATCAACCCCGAGATCCTGTGGGCCTCGGAGGAGAAGCGGGTCTACGAGGAAGGCTGCCTGTCGATTCCCGAATATTACGAGGAGGTCGAGCGGCCGGACCGGGTGCGGTTCCGCTACATGAACCTCAAGGGCGAGATCGTCGAGCAGGACGCCGAGGATCTGATGGCGACCTGCGTGCAGCACGAGATCGACCATCTCAACGGGGTGCTCTTCATCGACCACCTCTCCAAGCTCAAGCGCGACCGGGTCATGACCAAGTTCAAGAAGGCCGCCAAGCGCGGAGCAGGCGGCGCATGAGCCTTCGCGTCGTCTTCATGGGAACGCCCGATTTCGCCGTGCCGACGCTCTCCGAGATCGTCGGCCAGGGACACGAGGTCGTGGCGGTCTATACCCGTCCGCCCGCCGCCGCAGGACGCGGGATGGAGCTGAAGCCCTCCCCCGTCCACAGGATGGCGGAACGGTTCGGGCTCCCGGTCCTGACGCCGAAGACCCTGCGCAGCGACGAGGCCGCCGAGACCTTCCGGGCCCATGGGGCCGATGTGGCCGTGGTGGTGGCCTACGGCATGATCCTGCCGAAGCCGATCCTGGAAGCGCCGGAACTCGGCTGCCTCAACCTTCATGCCTCCCTCCTGCCGCGCTGGCGCGGCGCGGCCCCGATCCAGCGGGCGATCATGGCCGGAGATGCCGAGACCGGCGTCGCGGTCATGAAGATGGAGGAAGGCCTCGACACCGGGCCCGTCGCCATGGCCGAGCGCGTGGCGATTGCCCCCGACATGAATGCCGGCGAGCTGCACGACAGGCTGATGGTTCTGGGTGCCGACCTCATGGTGCGGGCGCTGGCCGCCCTCTCCCGCGGGGGCCTGAGCTTCACGCCTCAGCCCGAGGAAGGCGTGACCTATGCCCACAAGCTCGCCAACGAGGACGGACGGATCGATTGGGCGAAGCCCGCCCAGGCGGTGCACGACCATATCCGCGGCCTCTCCCCCTTTCCGGGCGCCTTCTTCACCGCGGATTTCGGCAAGGGCACCGAGCGGGTGAAGGTTCTGCGGGCGGCGAAAAGCGAGGGCGCGGGCGCACCGGGAAGCCTCGTCGATGCCAAGGGCGTCGTGGCCTGCGGCGACGGGGCGGTCCGGCTGATCCAGGTCCAGCGCGCCGGCAAGGCTCCCATGAGCGCCGAGGAGTTCTTCCGCGGCGTGCGGCTCGAGCCCGGAGCCCGTTTCGCATGACGTCCTCGGTGCAGGTCCGCCCCGCCGAGCCCGGCGACCGGTCTGCGATTCACGCGATCCATGTCGCCGCCTTCGGGCAGGAGGCGGAGGCCGAGCTGGTGGAGCGGCTGGAGAGAGACGGCGACCTGACCCTGTCCCTCGTCGCCTGCACCGACCGGCCCGTCGGCCATATCGCCTTCTCACGCCTGAGCCTTGTCGAGATGCCGTCCATCGGGGCCTGCGCCCTGGCGCCCCTGGCCGTCGATCCCCACGCGCAGAAGCAGGGCATCGGCGCCGCCCTGGTCGCCGACAGCCTGCGGCGGCTGTCGCAATCCGGATGGGACCTGGCCCTGGTCCTCGGCGACCCCGCCTATTACGGCCGCTTCGGTTTCGCGCCGGAGGCGGCAAGGGCATTCGAGACGCCCTATGACGGCCTCTATCTCCAGGCCCTTCCCCTCTCGGACAGGGGCAAGGAGGCACGCGGGCCGGTCGCCTACGCCCCCGCCTTCGCGGAGCTGTCCTGACATGCCCCGCTTCAAGCTCGTCGTGGAATATGACGGCACGCCGTTCACCGGCTGGCAGCACCAGACCAACGGTCTCTCGGTGCAGCAGGCGGTCGAGGAGGCGATCGAGAAATTCGCAGGGGAAAAGGTGCGGGTCCATTGCGCCGGGCGCACCGACTCGGGCGTCCATGCGACGCATCAGGTCATCCACGTGGATCTCGGCAAGGATTGGCGCACGGACACGGTCCGCGACGCGACCAACGCGCATCTGAAGCCCGCCCCCGTGGCGATCCTGGCGGCGGAGCAGGTGGCGGACACGTTCAATGCCCGGCTCTCGGCCGTCAAACGCCACTACGTCTACCGGATCCTCAACCGTCGGGCGCCGGCTGCCCTCGAGGTCAACCGGGTCTGGCACGTGGCATGGAAGCTCGATGCCGGCGCCATGCACGAGGCGGCCCAGGCGCTCATCGGGCGGCACGACTTCACCACGTTCCGCGCCGCCGAGTGCCAGGCGAACAGCCCGATCCGCACCCTCGACCGGCTCGACGTGGAGCGGATCGGCGACGAAATCCGTGTCTACGCCTCCGCCCGCTCCTTCCTCCACCATCAGGTCCGCTCGATGGTCGGCACGCTGGAGCGGGTCGGGGCCGGCCGCTGGGCCGTGGAGGACGTACGGGCGGCGCTGGATGCGCGGGACCGCAAGCGCTGCGGTCCCATGGCCCCGTCGACGGGGCTCTACCTGATCGGCGTCGATTATCCCGACTAGAGCATCGTGCGAAAAAGTGGGTCCGGCGCTTCAGCCGAGCAGGCCCCGCATCGCGCTTCCCACGACGGAATTGAGCACGAGCCCGAGGATAACGATCCCGAAGGCGATGAGGCCGTGCACGCCCAGCGTCGCCTTGGTGGCGAACCATTGCAGCCGCAGGACGATGATGGAGAACGCGAGGCCGAACAGGCTGGCCAGAGCCGGCGTCGCCCATCCCAGCAGCAGGAGCATGGCCGGAACCGAGAGCACCAGCATTCCGGCGACCGTGATCCAGTTCGTGACGATGACGAAGGGCACGTAGCGGTGAGTGAGCCGCAGGCCCCGGGTCACCCAGATCATGGCCACCGGCAGGGCGATGAAGCCCGCCACGTGACCGAGCGCCACCACCGCATCGATCCAGACGCTGTCGAGCAGGGTCCGGTCCGGGTCCACAAGGCCGAGGCGAAGCCGCTCGAAGGCCAGGGAGACGATGTAGGCGGGAAGCGTCAGCCAGATCGCCGAGAAGGAGCGCCAGAACCCGCGCTCGCTCATGTCGAAGGATTTCAGCCCCTCCGCTCTGCTGTTGAGCAGATCGATGGTTCCCTTGAACGAGCGGTTTACTTCATCGGCGGTGACGATCATGAACAGCCCCCGGGATTGCGGTTTTCTCACGCAAAACCGGCCAAGGCCGCAAATCGTTCCGACCCGATATCGACTTTAGTCGAATATCATCCCGCTTGGGTAGGCTCAGGGAGACCGGGTGAAATAGGCGTCCAGCACCTTGCGGTAGATTCCCGCAAGCCGGTCGAGATCGGCGACGGCGACCCGCTCGTCGACCTGGTGCATGGTCTGTCCGACGAGGCCGAACTCGACGACCGGACAGTCCTTCACGATGAAACGCGCATCCGACGTGCCGCCCGTGGTGGAGAGGGCGGGACGCTGTCCCGTCTCTGCCTCGATGGCATCACTGATAAATCCGACGAAGGCGTTTGGTTCGGTGAGGAAGGCCACGGCGTTGGTGGGTTCAACAACAAGTGAGTAGCGCACCGTATTTCCTGCCGCCTCGCGCAGGCGCCGCGCGATCTCGTCCTCGAGGCTCTGCGGGGTCCAGAGGTCGTTGAAGCGGATGTTGAACGTCGCCCGCGCCTCGGCCGGGATGACGTTCGTGGCCGGGTTGCCCACATCGACCGTCGTGACTTCGAGATTGGAGGCGTCGAAATGCTCGGTGCCCTTGTCGAGCGGCTCGCGCAGCAGACCGTCCAGCAGGCGCATCATTCCGGGGATCGGGTTGTCGGCGAGATGCGGATAGGCCACGTGCCCCTGCTTGCCCTCGACGACGATCCGGCCGGTGAGCGAGCCGCGGCGGCCGATCTTGATCATGTCGCCGAGCCGGTTGGGATTCGTCGGCTCGCCGAGGATGCAATGGCTGAAGCGCTCGCCCCGCGCCTTCGCCCATTCGAGCAGTTTCACCGTGCCGTTGACGGCAGGGCCTTCCTCGTCGCCGGTGATGAAGAAGCCGATGGAGCCGCAGAAATCGGGCCGCTCACGGATGAAGTCCAGCGCCGCCGCCATCATGCAGGCGATGCCGCCCTTCATGTCGACCGCGCCGCGCCCGTAGAGTTCACCACCGACGATCTCGCCGCCGAACGGATCGTGCCGCCACCGGCTCGCATCGCCGGGCGGCACCACGTCCGTATGGCCCGCGAAGAGCAGGTAGGGCTCTCCCGAGCCGTAGCGGGCATAGAGGTTCTCCACGTCCGGCGTGCCGGGTGCCGAAAAGACCGGCCGGTGCACCTCGAATCCCGCTTCCTTCAGCACGCCCTCGATGAAAGCGAGCGCCCCGCCCTCCTCGGGCGTCACGGAAGGGCAGCGCAGGAGGGATTGGGCGAGGGAGAGGGGCGAGGTGCTGTGCGTCATGCTTCCATGAAGCACGATCGGGCTGGAAATCAATTCCAATATTCACTTCGAAGGGAGTCTCGAATCGAAACCGCGCGCGAGAGGATCTTCCCCGAACCTGTTCGGCCCTGCGCTGCCCGGCAGGATGCCGAGCTCGATCAGGAACCAGATGCTGACAGCCCACGAGAAAAGAGTTCCGGCAAGAACGATGAGGCGATTCTGCATCGCTTCGGCAGGTGCTAAAATCAGCGCGGGAGCCAGCAGGTACAACAGCAGCCAGCCGCTCTTGTCCCGGTCATGAAGCCTCTTCGCACTGACTGCGAAGCCCGAATAGACGACAACGAGAAAGACAAGAGCCAGGACAGCGTAATCAGTCCAGCCCCGCCCATCGTCCAGATAACCGATGCTCACGCCCAGGACAGCAACAATCCCCGTGAGAACGAGCATCGCGAACCAGTACCGTGCACGGTTGATGCGTCCACGGAAGCTGAAGAAAAGGGCGAAAGCACTCACCGGACACCGCCTTAGTGATATCTTATATCATATCTATGCGGTGTCTTAGGGAGATCAAGTCGCCCTCGGTGCTCCTATCGCACGGTTCGTGGCGCCGGTCTCGGCGCAGGTCCACGCATCGGCTCGCCTCAAGATGACCGTGCGGTGGAGACAGGGTCGGCATGCCAGCCGGTCCACCTCATGTCAGTTCCGCGACATGAGGCGCATCTCCTCCATGGCGTCCTCCACGCGTGGATCAGGGCCCGATTCGTTGGAGCCATTTGGGCCCCGAATAACGCCAAACTGAAAGAGAACAAACGCCAGTGCTGCTGAGGCTGGACTGGCTGGCAGCAAGTACATCGGATCCTTGAGCATGATCGGCAAAATGTGTCCGATCCACCAACCGCTCAGCCCGACGACACCAAACCCCAAGGCACCCCACCACCCGTTCAGGCCCCTGTCTCGCGCGCGCCGGACATGCAGGGACAGGGCCGAGACGGTCAATGCGATCACAGCACTGATGAGAAGACACTTCTTGAAGGCTTGAGCGTAAAGATGCCCGCCCGATTTCAGGACGATGGAATCCGCAATGAAGAAGACAGTCAGAAAGGCGAGGATGTTGAAGACCAATCCGCCCCAATACACCGTGCGTCGGATTCGCCCGAAGAAGCTGAAGAAAAGCCTGAGATAGTTCATAGCCCACCTGATTTGATGATATGATATATCATCAAATCAGGTGATGGCACCAGACTGGTCAGTCCCGCAGCAGCTCGTTGATGCCGGTCTTGGCGCGGGTCTGGGCATCGACGCGCTTCACGATGACGGCGCAGTAGAGCGATGGGGTGGGCGTGCCGTCCGGCTGCGGCTTGCCGGGAAGGGAGCCGGGCACGACCACCGAGTAGGGAGGCACCCGGCCGACGAAGACCTCGCCGGTGCTGCGGTCGATGATCTTGGTCGAGGCCGAGATGAAGACGCCCATGGAGAGCACCGAGCCTTCGCCCACCACGACGCCCTCGACCACCTCGGAGCGGGCGCCGATGAAGCAGTTGTCCTCGATGATGGTGGGATTGGCCTGGAGCGGCTCCAGCACGCCGCCGATGCCGACGCCGCCGGAGAGATGCACGTTCCTGCCGATCTGGGCGCAGGAGCCGACCGTCGCCCAGGTATCGACCATGGTGCCCTCGTCCACATAGGCGCCGAGATTGACGAAGGACGGCATCAGGACGACGCCCGGCGCGATATAGGCGCCGCGGCGAACGGTGCAGTTCGGCACGGCGCGAAAGCCCGCCGCCTTGAATTCGGTCTCGGTCCATCCGTCGAACTTCGACGGCACCTTGTCCCACCAGACCGCATCGCCGGGACCGCCCTTGATGACGGTCATGTCGTTGAGGCGGAAGGAGAGCAGCACGGCCTTCTTCAGCCACTGATGCACCTGCCAGTCGCCGCCGGTTTTCTCCGCCACGCGGGCCTTGCCGGAATCGAGAAGGTGGAGCGCCTGCTCCACGGCCTCGCGAACCGCGCCCTTGGTGGAGGGGTTCACGTTGGCCCGGTCTTCCCAGGCGGCGTCGATGGTTTGGGCGAGGTCGGTGTTGGACATGGATCACTCGGGAAAGGGCTGAGATGGGGAGTGATTAGCAACGGCGGCCGAGCCTGTCACCTGAGACTCTGCCTCAACGGCAGGCAGGCCAGGGCGCCGGCGCCCGGACGCGCGGGAACGGGTCCCTCGGCCTTGAAGGATGGCGGAGGCTTCAAAAGCTCGTGCGCTGCCGGATCGCGGCCGACAGGGTGCCCTCGTCGAGATAATCGAGCTCGCCGCCGACGGGGACGCCGTGGGCGAGCTTCGTCACCTTCACCGGCAGATGGCCGAGGAGTTCGGTGATGTAATGGGCCGTCGTCTGCCCATCGACGGTGGCGTTGAGGGCGAGAATGACCTCCGTGACGCCGGGCTCCGAGGCGCGGGCGACGAGGCGGTCCAGGTTGAGGTGCTCGGGCCTGACCCCGTCGAGGGGCGAGAGAACGCCGCCGAGCACATGGTAGAGCGCATTCACGGCGCCGGAGCGCTCGAGGGCCCAGAGGTCCGACACGTCCTCCACCACCACGAGGATCGAGGCGTCGCGCCTCGGGTCCTTGCAGACGGTGCAGGGGTCGGACGTGTCCACGTTGCCGCAGGACGAGCACACCACGATCCGCTCGTTGGCGACGCGCATGGCGTCGCTCAGGGGATTGAGCAGGGTCTCGCGCTTCTTGATGAGGTGCAGCGCCGCGCGTCGGGCCGAGCGGGGGCCGAGGCCCGGCAGGCGGGCCAGCAGCTGGATCAGGCGCTCGATTTCAGGTCCGGCAACGTGTTGGGCCATTCAGTCCTCAGAACAGCTTCATGCCGGGCGGCAGCGGCAGGCCCTTGGTCAGCTCCGCCATCCGCTCCTGCGCGGCCCGGTCGGCCTTGCCGCGGGCATCGTTCATGGCGGCGACGATGAGGTCTTCGAGAATTTCCTTCTCGTCCGGGTTCATGAGCGAGGAATCGATGCTGATCCCCCGCATCTCGCCCTTGCCGGACACCTTCACGGTCACGGCGCCGCCGCCGGCCGTGCCCTCGACCTCCACGTTCTCCAGCTCGGCCTGAGCATCCTGCAGCTTCTGCTGCATCGCCTGAGCCTGCTTCATGAGTCCCATGATGTCCTTCATGTCCGTTCCCTCTAATCCAGATCGTCGTCGGCTTCGGTCTCGTGCGCGTCGATCGCATCGGCCTCGCCGAGGATCTCCGCTTCGGCGTCGATCACGCCGCCCTCGTCCGCCTTGTCGGAGCGCTCGACCACGTTGACGATCTTCGCTCCCGGAAATTTGGCGAGGACCGCCTGAACGAGCGGATGGCTCGCCGCGCCTTCCTTGCGCTCCCGCTCGGCGGTGGCCGCCTGCTCGTGCAGGGTCGGCGCCCCCTCTTCCGAGGACAGGGCGACCATCCAGCGCTGCCCCGTCCAGAGCTGGAGGGCGCGGGCAAGATCGTTGGCGATGGTGCGGCTGCCGCCCTCGGCGAGGCTGAGCTCGATGCTGCCCTCCTCGAACCGGACGAGACGGACATCCCGCTCGAGGGCGGACTTGAGAACGATCTCCCGCTTCTCCCCGGCGAGGGCGACCACGTCCTCGAAGCGGCGCAGGCGCAGGGCCGGCGCGCCCCCGGAGGGGTCGGGCCTCGGCTGCGGCCTGGGCTGGGACGTGGCGAGCGCCATGTTGCCCGACGTGGCGGGAGGGGATGGGCTGGCGGACGGTGCCGGCGGGCCGCCGGCGGGCAGCGGCGCGCCGTCCTTCAGGGCGCGAAGAGCCTCGTCCGGGGTCGGCAGGTCGGCCGCATAGGCCAGGCGGACGAGCACCATCTCGGCCGCCGCGACGGGGCGGCTCGAAGCCTGGACCTCGGGAATGCCCTTCAGAAGGATCTGCCAGGCGCGGGACAGGGTCCGCACGGTGAGCTTCTGGGCGAAATCCGTGCCCCGGCTCCGCTCGATCTCCGACAGGGCCGGATCCTTGGCCGCATCGGGGATCAGCTTCAGGCGCGTGACCACGTGCGAGAAGGCGGCGAGATCCGACAGGATGACGCCGGGATCGGCGCCGGAATCGTATTGCGCGCGCAGGCCCGCGAAGGCCGCCGGCACGTCGCCGCGCATGACCGCCTCGAACAGGTCGATCACCTGGGTGCGGTCGGCGAGGCCCAGCATGTCGCGGACGGTCTCGGCCTGCACGATTCCCGCCCCATGGGCGATGGCCTGATCGAGCAGGGACAGGGAATCGCGCGCCGAGCCCTCGGCCGCGCGGGCGATGGCGGCCAGCGCCTCCTGATCGGCGGTGACGCCTTCCGCGTCGCAGATGCGGCCGAGATGGGCCACGAGCTTGTCCGCCTCGATGCGGCGCAGGTCGAAGCGCTGGCAACGGGACAGGATCGTGACGGGAACCTTGCGGATCTCGGTGGTGGCGAAGATGAACTTGGCGTGCGGCGGCGGCTCCTCCAGCGTCTTCAGGAAGGCGTTGAACGCCTTCTCCGAGAGCATGTGGACCTCGTCGATGATGTAGACCTTGTACCGGGCCGAAACCGGCGAGTAGCGGATGCCGTCGATGATCTGGCGAACGTCGTCGATGCCGGTATGGGACGCGGCGTCCATCTCCAGCACGTCCACGTGGCGCGATTCCATGATCGCCTCGCAGTGGAGGCCGAGCTCGGGCATGTGGATCGTCGGGCCGCCGGTGCCGTCGGGCTTCTGATAGTTGAGGCCGCGGGCGAGAATGCGGGCGGTCGTGGTCTTGCCGACGCCGCGCACCCCGGTCAGCATCCAGGCCTGCGGAATGCGCCCGGCCTCGAACGCGTTCGAGAGCGTGCGGACCATCGCTTCCTGGCCGATCAGATCGTCGAAGGTGCGGGGGCGGTATTTCCGGGCGAGGACGCGGTAGGGCGAGGCCGGCGCCGCCACGGGCGCAGGAGGGAAACCCGGCAAGGCCGGCTCGTCGATCAGGGGCGTGCCGGCTGTGGTTTCGTCCATCGGCTGCAAGGCTTGGGATCACATTGGGCGCTTGCGGAAGCGCCGGGGTGGGAGGCTGGACGAAGACCCGTTCGGTCTCGTTAGGGCTGCTTCCTTCCGGACCTGACCCGGTTGGCGAGTGAGACGTCCCTCGCCAACCTCCCACCGCCTATATGAGGGTTTCGCAATCCGAACGCAAGCCGCATTGAGCCGCAGTGGCGACTCGGTTCGAAGTTCGGCCAAGCGTGACGCCCTGTCATTCCGGGGCCGCGCAAGCGGAACCTGGAACCCATAAACGCAGCGATGCGGAATGAGGCGGGACGTTCGCCGCTCATTTCTGAGGCGCAGGCGGCTATGGGTTCCGGGCCTGGCTCCGCCATCCCGGAATGACGGCGCACTCACTCACCACCGAGGATGCAGGCTCAAGTCGGGGATAGGCATTGGCCGCCAAGCTCGGCTAACGTGGCGCCATGACCTCAGCCTTCCAGCTCGATTCCCGGCTCGACGCCGATACGATCCCGATCGGGGACCTCTCCCTGTCCTCGGTCCTGCTCCTGAACGACGCCCGTTTTCCCTGGTTCGTGCTGGTGCCCCGCATCGGCGGCGCCAGCGAGCTGACGGACCTCTCGGACGAGCAGGCCGTGCAGCTGATGCAGGAGATCCGAATCGCGACCAAGGTCATGACCGCCCTCTCCAAGCCCGACAAGGTGAATGTGGGCGCCCTGGGCAACATCGTCACCCAGCTCCATGTCCATGTGATCGGGCGCTTCCGCTCCGATCCTGCCTGGCCGGGGCCTGTCTGGGGCCATGGCACCCGGACGCCCTATCCGGCCCACGCCGCCACCGCCCTGATCGAACGCGCCGCCACCCTTTTCGCAGAAGCCTGACCCTCCATGACCATGCCGATCGGCTACATCACCAACCCCCTCGTGCGCCACAGCTCCGAGCGCGACCCGAGCCTTCTCGACCGGTTCGCCAAGGACCCGCAGACCGCCATGGTGCTGGTGGCGGGCGACCTGCCGATCCTCCTGGCCGGAGAGCCCGGCACGGGCCTGCTGCCGGCCTCGACTCTGGGGCGCCTTTCCGCCCACAAGGAACAGGTCTTTCTCGGCACCATGGGCGGCCGTCCCGTCGTCGCCACCCTGGCGGCGCCGGAGGCGGCGGAGCTGTTCCAGGACGATCCGTCCTTCGCGGTGGCCGACCTGCGCTCCATCGCGGTCCGCGGCCTCGTGCCGGCGGAAGAGCTCGGTCTGCTCGCCATGGCGAAATCCATGCTCGACTGGCACAACCGGCACCGCTTCTGCGCCAATTGCGGGGCGCCCACGCAAGCCGCCCAGGCCGGTTTCCGCCGCGACTGCGCCGCCTGCGGCGCCCAGCATTTCCCCCGGACCGACCCCGTCGTGATCATGCTGGTCTCGCGCGGGGACAAATGCCTGCTCGGCCGTCAGGCCCGTTTTCCGGAAAAGATGTATTCCTGCCTCGCCGGCTTCCTGGAGCCGGGTGAGACCATCGAGGCCGCGGTTCGGCGGGAAACCTTCGAGGAGGCCGGCATCCGCGTCGGCGAGGTGCGCTACCTCGCGTCCCAGCCCTGGCCCTTCCCCTCCTCCATCATGATCGGCTGCGTCGGCGAAGCGCTGACGGACGAGATCGACATCGACAAGGACGAATTGGAGGACGCCCGCTGGTTCACCAAGGACGATATCCGCCGCATGTTGGACGGCACGCACGAGGATTTCGCCGCGCCCTCCCCCATCGCCATCGCCAACCACCTGATCCGCGAATGGGTAAAGGCCTGAGCGCCTCAGGTAGAATGCGGGATGGGCTCGAAACGATAGGCGACCTCGGTCACCATCTGCCCGCGCAGGTCGAAGGACTGCTCGCGGCCGGCAACGCCTCCGAGCGCCTCGTAGAAACGGCGGGCCGGGAGGTTGTCCTTCAGAACCCATAACCCGGTGGAGCCGAAGCCCTGCTCGGCCAGGTGGCCGAAGATGCCGGCCATCAGCCTGCGGCCGATGCCCTGCCGCTTCACGCGATCGAGCAGGTAGATGGCGAAGATCTCGGTCTCGGTTCCGAGAAGATCGGCGCCCTTCGGACTGACGGGCCCGCCGCGGGCGAAGCCGACGATCTCCCCGCCGAGCGCCTCGGCGACGAGGAGCTTCCCCTTGGGGTCGGGCGTGGCCAGAATCGACCGCCACATCCGCGCCCGCTCCTCGACCGAGAGACCGGCAAGGGCCTCGGGCGACAGGAAGTCCCCGTAGGATTCCCGCCAGCCCTGGACGTGGACCCGGGCGATGCCCTCCACATCCGCTTCGCGGCCGTCGCGGACGATGACCGTCACTCCGCCGCTTCCTTGATCTTCTCGCGGAAGGGATCGGCCGGATAGACGCCGAGGATGCGCAGTTCGCGCGAGAAGAACTCGAGCTCTTCGAGCGCCAGCTTGAGGTTCGGGTCCTCCGGATGGCCGTCGACCTCGGCATAGAATTGAGTGGCCGTGAAATCGCCCTCGAGCATGTAGCTTTCGAGCTTGGTCATGTTGACGCCGTTCGTCGCGAAGCCGCCGAGCGCCTTGTAGAGCGCGGCCGGGAGGTTGCGGACGCGGAAGATGAAGGACGTGACCGCCGGCCCCTGTCCGGCCGGAGCCCATTGCGGCGTCTTGGACAGGATGACGAAGCGGGTCGTGTTGTGCGCCTCGTCCTCCACGTCCTCGGCCAGGATCTTCAGGCCGTAGATCTTGGCCGCCATGCGGGGCGCGAGGGAGGCCTTGGTCGGGTCCTTCCACTCGGACACCTCCCGGGCGGAGCCCGCGGTGTCACCCGCCACATGGGCCTTGAGGCCGAGCTTGCGGATGATCTTGCGGCACTGGCCCAGCGCGTGGACATGGCTGTGCACGCTCTTGATCGTGCCGAGGTCGGCCTCGGCCACGCTCATGAGCTGGAAATGGATGGGAAGGAAGTGCTCGCCGACGATGTGCAGGCCCGAGGTCGGCAGCAGGTGGTGGATGTCCGCCACGCGGCCGGCGATCGAGTTCTCGATCGGGATCATGGCCAGCCCCGCCTGCCCCTCGATCACGGCCGCGAAGGCATCCTCGAAGGTCGCGCAGGGCAGGATCTGCCAGTCGGGACGGGCCTCCTCGCAGGCGGTGTGGGAATTGGCCCCGGGCTCGCCCTGGAACGAAATGATCTTGTTCATGATGTTCTCCGCGCAGAAATGATGTCGCGCGCCCTTTCCAGATCCTCGGGAGTATCGACCCCCAGCGGCACGTCGTTCACCACGACGGCATCGATGCGCATGCCCGCCTCCAGCGCGCGCAGCTGCTCCAGCTTCTCGCGAAGCTCGAGCCGGGACGGAGGCAGGCCGACGAACCGTTGCAGAGCCCTGCGGCGATATGCGTAGAGCCCGATATGATGGTAGAGGGCCCCTTCGCCGTAGGGTGCGGTGGCGCGGGTGAAGTAGAGGGCGCGGAAGCGGCCGGGCGCGACTTCGCTGCCCACCATCTTGACCACGTTCGGATTGGTCCGTTCCTCGTCCCGGTGGATGAGGGCCACCAGGGTCGCGAGATCGACGGTCGCGTCCGCGAGGGGCGTGACCGAGGCCGCGATGGCGGCGGGATCGATGGTGGGCAGGTCACCCTGGACGTTCACGACCACGTCGTGCCGCCCCTCCGGATCGAGCTTTTCCACAGCCTCGAAGATGCGGTCGGAACCCGAGGCGTGGTCGGCCCGGGTCATGACCGCCGTCCCTCCCGCCCGAGCGACGGCGTCGGCGATGTCCGGGGCGTCGGTCGCAACGGCGACGGGGCCGATTCCCGCCTCGACCGCCCTGCGCCAGACATGGACGATCATGGGCTCGCCCGCGATGTCGGCCAGGGGCTTGTTCGGCAGGCGGGTTGCGGCGAGGCGCGCCGGGATCAGGACGAGAGGATCGGACATGGAGGACGCTCGGATGGAAGCTGCGCGTCCTTAACAAGGCGTGGCCGTTTTGTCATGGGCGCCCTGACGTCTTCCCGTCCTGCGGCAAGGCGCCCTACGGGGTGGCCGCGACCGTTTCGGGCCCTAAAGATCGCTCTGCGACGACGAGACCGGCGAAAACACCAGAAAACCCCATTGTCAAAACCCTATCTCTACGGCTAAGCAACGCCCCGTCGCGGGCACCCGCCCGCGCTCGACCCACCCGTTGCGCTGGTTCCGCCGGTTTCCCAAGGCGAGGAGAGCCTAATTCATGAATATCGAGACCAATAAGATCGCGGGCGCCGTCTTCGGTACGCTTCTCTTCGTGGTCGGCGTCAACGTCATCGCTGGCGGCCTGTTCGCCCCCGAGAGGCCCGAAGTCGCGGGCTACGATCTTCCGGCTCCCGACGAGGCCGCCGGCGCAGGCGCCGCTCCGGCCGCCCCGGCCGAGCCTCTCCCGGTTCTCCTGGCCCGGGCCGACCCGGCCAAGGGTCAGGCCCAGGCGCGCAAGTGCGCCTCCTGCCACACCTTCGAGAACGGCGGCGCCAACAAGGTCGGCCCGAACCTCTACGGCATCGTCGGCCGCCCCGTCGCCTCTCACGCCGGCTTCAACTACTCGGCGGCCCTGAAGGAAAAGGGCGGCGAGTGGACCTATGAGGCGCTCGACGCCTTCGTTCACAATCCGAAGCAGGCCGTCCCCGGCACCATCATGGCCTTCGCGGGCATTGCCACGGCCCAGGACCGTGCGGATCTCCTCGCCTATATGCGGACCCTCTCCGACAACCCTGTGCCGCTTCCGGCGGCCGAGCCTGCGGCCCAGCCTGCCGCTCCGCCGGCTGGTCAGCCTGCCGCTCAGCCTGCCGCTCAGTAAGACGGCGAAGCGATCTCTCGCAATCTTGAAGCCGGGCCCTGGCGGCCCGGCTTTTCTTTTGCGCCTCGTCCCTTGCGCTCGTCGGGTTCTGGACAAAAATGTACCTGACCGATGGAAGCCCCGACGAGGGAGACGCTTTTTGTTCCGAACCATTCTGCTGAGCCTCCTGGCCGCGTGCCTGGCTTCTTCTCCCCTTGCGGCCCAGGAAGCGCGGTGGCGGCATGGCTCCGGTCTGCTCGAAGAGCCCAAGTACCCCCCGGATTTCAAGCATTTCGACTACGTGAACCCGAACGCCCCGAAGGGCGGGCTGGTCCGGCTCGGCGCCCAGGGCACCTTCGACAGCTTCAACATCGTGGTCGCCGGGGTCAAAGGCGCCCCGGAGCAGGGCCTCGGGCTCGTCTACGAGACCCTGACCACCTCCTCCCTCGATGAGCCGAGCGCCTCCTACGGCCTCCTGGCCGAGTCCTTCTCCTATCCCGAGGACTACTCGTCCGTGACCTTCCGCCTGCGCCCCGAGGCGCGCTGGCACGACGGCAAGCCGGTCACGGCGGAGGACGTCATCTTCTCCTTCGAGACCCTGAAGGAGAACAGCCCGACCTACGCCTTCTATTACGCCAATGTGACCAAGGCCGAGAAGGTGGGCGAGCGCGAGGTGCGGTTCACCTTCGACGAGAAGGGCAACCGCGAGCTGCCGCAGATCATGGGGCAGCTTCTCGTGCTTCCGAAGCACTGGTGGGAGGGCACGGCGCCGGACGGGCGCAAGCGTGACATCACGCAGACCACCCTCGAACCGCCGCTGGGCTCGGGTCCCTACCGCCTCAAGAGCTTCGAGGCCGGGCGCAGCGCCACCTACGAGCGTGTGAAGGACTATTGGGGCGCGAACCTCAACGTGAATGTCGGGCAGCACAACTTCGACGAGATCCGCAACGAGTACTACCGGGACGCGACGGTGCTGCTGGAGGCTTTCAAAGGCGACCGGATCGACTTCCGCACCGAGAACAGCGCCCGCAACTGGGCCACAGGGTACGACTTTCCGGCCCGCCGGGAAGGCCGCGTGATCCTGGAGGAGTTCCCCCTGCGCGCGACAGGCGTCATGCAGGCCTTCGTGCTGAACCTGCGGCGGGACAAGTTCAAGGACCAGCGGGTGCGCCGTGCCCTCAATCTGGCCTTTCCCTACGAGGAGATCAACAAGACCATCTTCTCCGGTCAGTACGAGCGGGTCTCGAGCTACTTCCACGGCCTGGAGATCGCATCCTCGGGCCTGCCGGAGGGACAGGAACTGGCGATCCTCGAAAGCGTGCGCGACAAGGTGCCGCCTCAGGTCTTCACGACATCCTACACCAACCCGGTCAGCGACTCGCCCACGGCGATCCGCGAGAACCTGCGCGAGGCCGACAGGCTCCTGCGCGAGGCGGGATGGGAACTGAAGGACCGCCGCCGGGTGAATGCCAAGGGCGAGACCCTGACGATCGAGCTTCTGGCCGATTCCCCGAACGACGAGCGCGTCTTCCTGCCCTACAAGGCGGCGCTCGACCGCCTGGGCATCGTCACGTCGGTGCGAACGGTCGACGACGTCCAGTATGTCAACCGCGTCCGCTCCTTCGACTTCGACGTCATCTCCAGCGTCTGGCCCGAATCCCTGTCCCCGGGCAACGAGCAGCGCGAATACTGGGGCTCCCAGGCGGCGCAGCGGGAGGGCTCGCGCAACCTCGCCGGCATCGCCGATCCGGGCGTCGACGCCCTCATCGACCGGGTCATCTTCGCCAAGGACCGCGCCGAGCTGGTGGCCGCCACCAAGGCCCTGGACCGCGTTCTGCTCGCCCACGACTACATGGTCCCGCAATGGACCTATCTGAAGCAGCGGACCGCGCGATGGGACCGCTTCAGCCATCCCGAAACGATGCCGCGCTACGGCGGAGCCGCCTTCCCCACCATCTGGTGGTACGACGAGGCCAAGGCCGCCAAGACCGGAGCACCCCGATGACGCAGCCGACACGCCGAACCCTTCTCCAGAGCGGTGTGGCCGCCATGGCCCTCGCCGGCCTGCCCCGCTTCGCCTGGGCGCAGGAAGGCGGCGAGACCGAGACCCATGGCCTCTCCAGCTTCGGCGACCTGAAATACGGCCCCGACTTCAAGCATTTCGCCTATGTGAACCCCGCGGCCCCCAAGGGCGGCACGCTTGCGGTCCAGATCAAGCAGGCCATCGGCAATCAGAACTTCGACACCTTCAACACCCTCAACATCTACGTGCTGAGGGGGGACGGCGCCGCCGGCATGAGCGGCACCTTCGACACCCTCATGGCCGGATCGGGCGACGAGCCCGACGCCCTTTACGGGCTCGTCGCCAAGAGCATCCGCATCTCCGACGACAGGCTGACCTACCGCTTCATCCTGCGCCCCGAGGCGCGCTTCCATGACGGATCGCGGCTGACCGCGCGGGATGCGGCGTTCTCCTTGAACGTGCTCAAGGAAAAGGGGCACCCGATCTTCCGCTCCATCCTCACCCAGATGGCTTCCGCCGAAGCGGAGGCGGAGGACGTGCTGCGGGTGCAGCTCTCTCCGGAGCGGAGCCGGGACCTGCATCTGACCGTCGCGGGAATGCCGATCTTCTCCGAGCGCTACTGGCAGGGACGCGACTTCGAGGCCTCCACCCTGGAAGCGCCGCTCGGCTCGGGCCCTTACAAGGTCGGACGGTTCGAGCAGGGGCGCTTCATCGAGTTCGAGCGCGTGCCGGATTACTGGGCCAAGGATCTGCCGGTGAATGTCGGCCAGAACAACTTCGACCGCATCCGCTACGAGTACTTCCGCGACCGCACGGTCGCCTTCGAAGCCTTCAAGAACGGCACGCTCAACTTCCACGAGGAATACACCTCGCGGATCTGGGCGACGGGATACGACTTCCCGGCCGTCCGCGAAGGACGCGTGAAGAAGGAGGAGATCCCGAACGAGTCCCCGGTCTCCATCCAGGGCTGGTACTTCAACACCCGCCGCGACGCCTTCAAGGACCCGCGCATTCGGGAAGCCATCGGCCTCGCCTTCGATTTCGAATGGACGAACACGAACATCATGTTCGGCGCCTACGAGCGCACCACGTCGTATTTCGAGAACACCGACATGAAGGCGGTCGGTGCGCCCTCTCCCGAGGAGCTGGCGCTCCTGGAACCGTTCCGCGACAAGCTTCCCGCCTCCGTCTTCGGCGAGCCGCCCGTGCCGCCGGTCTCCGACGGCTCGGGGCAGGACCGCAGGCTCCTGCGCCGCGCGGACGAGCTCCTGCGGGCGGCCGGATGCAAGCGCGAGGGCGGCGTGCTGAAACTGCCGAACGGGCAGCCCTTCACCATCGAGTTTCTCGATTTCCAGTCCGCCCTGCAGCCGCATACCCAGCCGTTCCAGGCCAATCTGAAGCGGCTCGGCATCGAGGCCCGGTCGAGGATCGTGGATGCGGCCCAGTATCAGCGCCGGATGGACGAGTTCGACTTCGACATGGCAAGCCGCAGCCTCGGCGGTTCGGCGACGCCGGGCGACGGCCTGCGCATCGTCTATGGCTCGCAGGCCGCGCAGACGCCGGGAAGCCGCAACATCGCAGGAATCGCCCATCCCGCCGTGGACGCCCTGATCGAGCGCATCTCCCAGGCCAAGACCCGGCCCGACCTCGTCATCGCCTGCCGGGCGCTCGACCGGGTTCTCCGCTCCGGCCATTACTGGGTTCCCATGTGGTACAAGGCCGAAGACTGGCTCGCCTATTGGGATCAGTTCTCCCGTCCCGAAACGAAGCCGCGCTTCGGATCGGGCGCACCTGGAATATGGTGGTATGATGCGGAGAAGGCGAAACGGATCGGACGAGGATAAGCTTGGAGAGACTACTCGAAACACCTGCCGTGACCGGCGCTCCCCGAGTGTTCCTGCGTGCGGAAGGCGTGGCGCTGCTCGCCGCGGCGACGGCGGCCTACGGCCTCACGGGCCTGTCCTGGTGGCTTTACGCGATCCTGTTCTTCGCTCCCGATGCAAGCTTTGCCGCCTATGGGGCTGGTCCTCGGCTGGGGGCTATGGTCTACAATATCCTGCATTCGACCGTCGGACCGGCGGCCCTGGCCGGGGTTGGGCTGTTGCTCGACAGCCCTATCTTCCTGGGCATGGCCGCGATCTGGGCCGCTCATATCGGGTTTGACCGCATGTTAGGATACGGCTTGAAATACGCCTCCGGCTTCAGCGACACCCATCTCGGCCGCATCGGCCGTGCACGGGCGGGTGCTTGATGCTCGCATACATCGCGCGCCGCATCCTCCTCATGATCCCGACCCTTCTGGGGATCATGCTCATCTCCTTCGTGATCGTGCAATTCGCCCCGGGCGGCCCTGTCGAGCGCATCATCGCGCAGCTGCAGGGACAGGATTCGGGCGCCACCTCCCGCATCTCCGGCGGCGGCGGCGACTTCTCGGGCGGGCAAGGCGCCCCCGGAGGCGGCGGCGGAGACACCACCTCCTCCCGCTATCGCGGCGCGCAGGGCCTCGACCCGCAATTCATCAAGCAGCTGGAGACCCAGTTCGGCTTCGACAAGCCGGCCCACGAGCGCTTCCTCAAGATGCTCTGGGATTATGCCCGCTTCGATTTCGGCAAGAGCTATTTCCGCGACATCTCGGTGCTGGAGCTCATCAAGGAGAAGTTGCCGGTTTCGATCTCCCTCGGGCTCTGGATGACGCTCCTGTCCTATGCCATTTCGGTTCCGCTCGGCATCAAGAAGGCCGTGAGGGACGGTTCCACCTTCGACATCTGGACATCCGCCGTCGTCATCGTCGGCTATGCGATTCCGGGCTTTCTCTTCGCGATCCTCCTGATCGTGCTCTTCGCGGGCGGCTCCTTCTGGCAGATCTTCCCCTTGCGCGGCCTGACCTCGGAGAACTGGGAGCAGCTCTCGCTCGCGGGCAAGATCCTCGACTATTTCTGGCACATCGCCCTGCCCATCACCGCCATGGCGCTGGGCGCCTTCGCCACCTCGACCCTGCTCACGAAGAACTCGTTTCTCGACGAGATCCGCAAGCAATACGTGCTCACCGCTCGGATGAAGGGCCTGTCGGAACGGCAGGTGCTCTACGGCCACGTCTTCCGCAACGCCATGCTGATCGTGATCGCGGGCTTCCCGGGCGCCTTCATCGGCGCGTTCTTCGCCGGCGCTCTCCTCATCGAGACGATCTTCTCCCTCGACGGCCTGGGCCTTCTCTCCTTCGAGTCGATCGTGAACCGCGACTATCCCGTGGTCTTCGCCAATCTCTACATCTTCTCGCTCGTGGGCCTCGTGGTGAACCTGGTCTCGGACCTCACCTATACCTGGATCGATCCCCGCATCGATTTCGAGACACGGGAGGCATGAGATGAACGAGAACGTTCCCGTCGTCTCCCCTGCCGCCAGCATCCCGGTGGCGCCGCCGCTTCCGCGCCAGGGCTTCATCCGTCTTTCGCCGCTCAACCGGCGCCGGCTGGAGAACTTCAAGGCCAACCGGCGCGGCTACTGGTCGTTCTGGATCTTCTTGGTGCTCTTCACCTTGAGCCTGTTTGCGGAATTCATCGCCAACGACAGGCCGATCCTGGCCTCCTACAAGGGCGAGCTGCTGTACCCGGCCTTCGTCGACTATCCGGAGGAGAAATTCGGCGGCTTCCTGGCGCAGACCGATTACCGCGATCCCGTCATCTCCCAGGAAATCCAGGAGAACGGCTGGCTCCTGTGGGCGCCGATCCGCTTCTCCTACAACACCCACAATCTGGACCTGCCGGTGCCCGCCCCGGCGCCTCCGACCTGGATGCTGACGGACGAGCAGTGCCGCCCGATCGCGGAGCGCACCGGCGGCACCGGCTGCAGCGACATCGAGTGGAACTGGCTCGGCACCGACGATCAGGGCCGGGACGTGGTGGCGCGCCTGATCTACGGCTTCCGCATCTCGGTTCTGTTCGGCCTTGCGCTCGCCAGCATCTCGTCGGTCATCGGGGTCCTGGCCGGCGCCGTGCAGGGCTATTTCGGCGGCTGGGTCGACCTTCTCTTCCAGCGCTTCATCGAGATCTGGACCGCGATTCCGGCGCTCTACCTGCTGATCATCATCTCGTCCATCATCACGCCGAGCTTCTTCGTGCTCCTGGGCATCCTGCTGCTCTTCTCCTGGGTCTCCCTCGTGGGCGTCGTGCGGGCGGAATTCCTGCGGGCCAGGAACTTCGAATATGTGCGCGCCGCGCGCGCCCTCGGGCTGTCCAACGCCACCATCATGTTCAAGCATCTCCTGCCGAATGCGATGGTGGCCACGCTGACCTTCCTGCCCTTCATCCTCAACGGCTCGATCACGACCCTGACCTCCCTCGACTTCCTCGGCTTCGGCCTGCCTCCGGGATCTCCGTCGCTGGGTGAGCTGCTCGCTCAGGGCAAGGCCAACCTTCAGGCGCCGTGGCTCGGGCTCACCGGCTTCTTCGTGATCGCGCTCATGCTGAGCCTCCTCATCTTCGTCGGCGAGGCCGTGCGCGACGCCTTCGACCCCAGAAAGGCCTTCCGATGACGGAGCCCCTTCTTTCGGTTCAGGATCTGTCGGTCGCCTTCCGCCAGGGAGAGCGGGACACGCTTGCGGTCGACCGCATCTCCTTCGACATCAGGGCTGGCGAGACGGTGGCGCTCGTCGGCGAATCCGGCTCCGGCAAGTCCGTCTCGGCCTTGTCGATCCTCAAGCTCCTGCCTTATCCGACCGCACATCATCCGTCCGGGCGCGTCCTCTTCAAGGGCAAGGACCTGATCGCCGCCGACGAGAACGAGATGCGGAAGGTTCGCGGCGACGACATCGCCATGGTGTTCCAGGAGCCGATGACATCGCTCAACCCGCTCCACACCATCGAACGGCAGGTGGGCGAGATCCTCAAGCTCCATCGCGGCATGTCCGATCGGGATGCCCGCGCCCGCACGCTCGAACTCCTCGACCTCGTCGGCATCCGCGACGCGGAGAGCCGGCTCGGCGCCTATCCGCATCAGCTCTCCGGCGGCCAGCGTCAGCGCGTCATGATCGCCATGGCGCTTGCAAACGAGCCGGATCTCTTCATCGCCGACGAGCCGACGACGGCTCTCGACGTGACGGTTCAGGCCCAGATCCTGAAGCTGCTCGCGGAGCTCAAGAGCAGGCTCGGCATGGCCATGCTGTTCATCACCCACGATCTCGGCATCGTCCGCAAGGTGGCGGACCGTGTCTGCGTCATGCTGCAGGGCAAGATCGTGGAGCAGGGAACGGTCGAGGAGGTGTTCGGCCATCCCCAGCATCCCTACACCCAGAGGCTTCTGGCAGCGGAGCCGAAGGGCCGCGGCAATCCCGTGCCGACCGATGCGCCGGTCGTCGTCGATGCGGGCCCGATCAAGGTGTGGTTTCCGATCAAGCGCGGCTTCTTCCGCAAGACCGTCGGCCATGTGAAGGCCGTCGACGGCGTGTCCGTGCGCATCCGCAAGGGGGAGACCGTCGGCGTGGTCGGCGAGTCGGGGTCCGGCAAGACGACTCTGGGACTTGCGATCCTGCGGCTCGTCGCGTCGGAAGGGCCGGTCGTCTTCCTCGGCAAGCGCATCGACGGTCTTCGCGCGAACGAGATCAGGCCGATGCGCAAGAACCTGCAGGTCGTGTTCCAGGATCCCTACGGCTCCCTGTCGCCGCGCATGTCGGTGGCGGAGATCGTCGAGGAAGGGCTGCTCGTGCAGGACAAGGGCCTTTCCTATGGCGAGCGGCGCAACGTGGTCGCCCGCGCCCTGCACGATGTGGGGCTCGATCCGGCGACGATGGACCGCTACCCGCACGAATTCTCGGGCGGTCAGCGCCAGCGCATCGCCATCGCCCGCGCCATGGCCCTGGAGCCGGAATTCATCATGCTCGACGAGCCCACCTCCGCTCTCGACATGTCGGTCCAGGCGCAGATCGTGGAGCTTCTGCGCGACCTCCAGAAGCGCCGCAATCTCGCCTATATGTTCATCAGCCACGACCTGAAGGTGGTGCGGGCGCTCGCGAACCACGTGGTGGTCATGCAGAACGGCCAGATCGTCGAGGAGGGTTCGGCCGAGAGCATCTTCGCGGAGCCGAAGACGGAGTATACCCGGGCTCTCTTCGCCGCGGCCTTCAACCTCGAGACGGTCGGAGCCGGCGCCGTCAGGCAGTGAGGCTGGGCGGTCGGACCATGCACGCACATCACCACCAAGCAGGCCATTCCCACCACGACCATGCCCATCAGGCCGGGCATGGCCGCGCCTTCGTCATCGGGATCGTTCTCAATCTCGGCTTCGTCATTATCGAAGCCGTCTATGGGTTCCTCGCGGATTCCATGGCGCTCCTGTCGGATGCGGGCCATAACCTGAGCGATGTGCTCGGCCTCGCCATCGCCTGGGGCGCGGCCTTGCTCACCAAGCGCAGCCCGACCGAGAGATTCACGTATGGATTGCGTTCGAGCTCGATCCTCGCGGCTCTCTTCAACGCGCTCCTGCTCCTGGTCGCGGTCGGCGGCATCGTCTGGGAATCCATCAGCCGCCTGATGAACCCTGCTCCTGTCGCGGCCTTCACGGTCATGATCGTGGCCGGCATCGGGATCATCGTGAACGGCTTCACCGCCTTTCTTTTCATGCGCGGCAGCCACCAGGATCTCAACATCCGCGGCGCCTTCCTGCACATGGTGGCCGACGCGGCGGTTTCGCTGGGCGTCGTGCTTGCCGGTGCGGCGATCCTGTGGACCGAAGCGACCTGGATCGACCCCGTCCTCAGCCTCGTCATCGCCGGCGTCATCGTCTGGAGCACCTGGGATCTGCTGCGCCAGTCCCTGACGCTGTCGCTCCATGGAGTGCCGCAGGGCATTGGCGTGGCCGAGGTTCGGCGGTTCCTGGCCGAACTCCCGGGCGTCGCCCGCGTGCACCACCTGCACATCTGGGCCATGAGCACGACCGAGACCGCCCTGACGGTGCACCTGGCCATGCCCGGTGGCCACCCCGGAGACCGTTTCCTGGCCGACGTGCAGCGGGAGTTGCAGGAGCATTTCGGCATCGGGCACGCGACGATCCAGATCGAAATCCATGCCTCCGGCGGGTCCTTGCATGGCCCGGAATGCCCGCCCAGGCCCCATGCGCACGATGATGAGGGGCACGCCCATGAGGGACACCCCCACGGCGAGCAGGGGTCGCCACTGCGGCCGTAATGCAGTATCGGTCGTGACTCCCTGACCCGAAGGACAGACACCATGCCCCGCGCCCTTCTCATCGTGCTCGATTCCGTCGGCATCGGCGGAGCGCAGGACGCTGCCGCCTATGGCGATGCGGGCGCCGATACGGTCGGGCACATTGCGGAGGCCTGCGCCACGGGCCGCGGCGACCGGGCGGGCCTGCGCCAGGGTCCGCTCCATCTGCCCCATATGGCGGCGCTCGGCCTCGGCCTCGCCTGCGAGGCGTCCACGGGCAGGATCCCGCCCAATCTGGAGCCGAAGGGCCCCTTGAAGGGCGCCTGGGGCTACGGCATCGAGACCTCGAAAGGCAAGGACACACCCTCGGGTCACTGGGAGATCGCAGGCGTGCCGGTCGCCTTCGACTGGGGCTACTTCCCGAACACCGTTCCGTCCTTTCCGAAGGAGCTGACGGATGCGCTGATCGAACGGGGCAAGCTTCCCGGAATTCTCGGCGACAAGCACGCGTCGGGCACGGAGATCATCGACGAGTTCGGCGCCGAGCACATGCGGACGGGAAAGCCGATCTGCTACACCTCCGTCGACAGCGTGCTGCAGATCGCCGCCCATGAGGAAACCTTCGGGCTGGAGCGGCTCTACGACCTCTGCCGCATCGGGCGCGAGCTCTGCGACCGGTACAAGATCGGCCGGGTCATCGCCCGCCCCTTCGTCGGCTCGCCCGAGGAGGGCTTCAGGCGCACGGGCAACCGCAAGGATTTCGCCACCCCTCCCCCATCCGACACCATTCTCGACACGCTGGCGAAGGCGGGCCGCCCGGTCGTCACCGTCGGCAAGATCGGCGACATCTTCGCCCACCGCGGCACAGGGCGGGAAATCAAGCCCAACGGCAACGACGCCTGCCTGTCGGCCGCCATCGACGCCATGCGGGGTCTGGGCGACGGCGGCTTCGTCTTCGCCAATCTGGTCGATTTCGACAGCGAGTACGGCCACCGCCGCGACATTCCCGGCTATGCGGCGGCGCTGGAGGCCTTCGACCGGCGCGTTCCGGAGATCGAGGCCGTCCTCGAACCGGGCGATCTCGTCATCATCGCCGCCGATCACGGCAACGATCCCTCCTGGCAGGGCACGGACCACACGCGGGAGAACATCCCGATCCTGTGCTTCGGGCCGGAGGTCGAGCCGGCCGCCATCGGCAAGCGCAGCAGCTTCGCCGATATCGGAGCCAGTGTGCTGGCCCATCTCGATGTCGGCCATGCGGGAAAAGGCCGATCCTGGCTCTAGACGCCCGGCGTGGACCGGGGGTCATTGACGCGCCCGCAACTTTGGATCAGATTCCCATAGATCGTAAGGAGACTCTCCGGACGGTCCATGGGGAGTCTTCCCGTTCACGCGTGGAAGATGATTTTATGAGCTCACCCAACCGCTCGACCCATATCCGGCTTACGTCCCACCCGGAGCCTTCAGCCGCCACAAGCCGCCATCCGATCAAGTGGGGAGCCGAAAATCCGAGGGAGCGCGGCCCCATCATCGGGTCGGTGACCAATCCCGCAGACCGTAACGTGATCGGGGCCCATGGCGGCTCCTATTCGCTCTACAGGGCCCTTGCGATCTCCGCCCGCGCCCTCAATCCCGTGGCGCGGCCCGATCTGCACAACACCCACCCCACCACGGAGATCGGCCCCCATCCGCAATGGTTCGAGCCCGGCAAGATCGTCTCCCTGGATCCCTGGGGGCACATGGTCGGGCAGGTCTTCAAGGACGAGATTGCGGGAGGCGTCGACATCCGCCCCACCATCGCGGTCACCAAGGCGCGCCTCAACATGCCGGAGATCCTCTCCGCCATGGGCTCCAGCCGCCTGAAGGCCGACGGTGGCGTCCTGCATGAATCGGGCGACATCTCCGTCACGAAGGTGGCGGTCGATCCGGTCTGGTACCTGCCCGGCATCGCGGCTCGGTTCGGCTGCTCCGAGGGCGAGTTGCGGCGCACCCTGTTCGAGCAGACGGGCGGCATGTTCCCGGAGCTCGTCACGCGCCCGGACATGAGCGTCTTCCTGCCGCCGATCGGCAACACCACCGTCTACATCATCGGCGACGTGGCGGGCCTGAGCGATCCGAAGCGCAGGATCGCCTGCCGCGTGCACGACGAGTGCAACGGGTCGGACGTGTTCGGCTCCGACATCTGCACCTGCCGTCCCTATCTGGTCCACGGCATCGAGGAATGCGTGCGCGAGGCCCAGTCCGGCGGCGTCGGCGTCATCGCCTATAACCGCAAGGAAGGGCGGGCGCTCGGCGAGGTCACGAAGTTCCTCGTCTACAATGCCCGCAAACGGCAGGAGGGTGGCGATTCCGCAACCACCTATTTCGAGCGTACCGAGTGCGTGGCCGGGGTGCAGGACGCGCGCTTCCAGCAGCTCATGCCCGACGTGCTGCACTGGCTCGGCATCCGCCGCATCGACCGGCTCATGTCCATGTCGAACATGAAGTACGACGCCATCACGGGTTCCGGAATCGAGGTGGTGGAGCGTGTCCCCATCCCGCCCGAGCTGGTGCCTCCGGATGCGCAGGTGGAGCTGGAGGCGAAGAAGGCGGCCGGCTACTACACTCCCGACGGCGCGCCCGATGCCTCGGAACTCGACAAGGTGAAGGGCCGCGACCTCGAGCGCTTCTAGCTCTTAACCTTCTCTTCAAACGGCTCCGTGCGAGAGTGCTGCGGAGCCTCACTCTATGCTAACGCTTCTCCTTCGGAAGCATCGGGGCCTTGCGTGACGGATCAGCTGAATATTTCCTCGGAAACACAAGCCGCCCGCAGCCTGTTGTCCGCCGCGGCCGTTCGCGACAGGTCTCACCAGATTCTCCGGCATGGCCTCGACGGCCGCCTCCGGCATTTCAACGTTCATCTCGACCGGCTCGACTCTTGCGCCGACGAGGTCGTCGCCACGATCCGTGAGGCCTATCCCGCCCTCGAGATCCCCTTCCATGCCCGCTGGCGCCACTTCTCCGCGGGAGGTCACGACCGGTGGGACGCGGTGATGCACGGGGCCCCCTGGCCCGACGCCGCCGCCATGGCCCGTTCCGCGTTCGACCTCGCCATCGTCTCGGTGCTGCTCGATGCCGGTGCCGGCGCGCAGTGGCGCTACGAAGAAGGGCGAACGGGCGAAACCTATATCCGGTCGGAAGGCCTGGCCGTCGCAAGCTTCGACATGTTCATCGGCGGCGCCTTTTCCAGCCGGCCCGAGGATCCTTTCCGCGTCGATGCGGATGTTCTGCTCACTCTTGCGCCGGACGATCTGGCATCCGGATTTCAGGTGACGCAGGACAATCCCCTGATCGGAGTCGAGGGCCGGGCTTCCCTGCTCAACCGCCTCGGCCGGGTCGTCGCGACCAATCCGGACATCTTCGGTCAGCATGACGATCCGCGTCCGGGCGGCCTCTTCGACGTGATTGCGGAGACCGCCGAGGGCGACACGATTCGGGCGACCTCCATTCTGGATGCCCTTCTCGACCATCTCGGCCCGATCTGGCCCGGCCGCATCACCCTCGGCGGCGTCGACCTCGGCGATACCTGGCGCCATCCGCTGGTCGAGGCGCCCGACGTGACCAAAGGCCTGGTGCCTTTTCACAAGCTGTCCCAATGGCTGGCCTACTCGCTGATCGAGCCCCTGGAATGGGCGGGCTACACGGTCGTGGAGGTCGATGGCCTCACCGGCCTGCCCGAATATCGCAACGGCGGCCTCTTCCTCGATTCAGGCGTGCTGGCCTTGAAGGATCCGGCGGATACCGAGCGCTCCCACACCGTCGATTCGACGCTCGTCGTCGAGTGGCGGGCCTTGACGGTTGCCCTTCTCGACCGCATTGCCGATCCGATCAGGTCCAGGCTGGGCTTCAAGGCGGAGGATTTTCCGCTCGCGAAGGTGCTCGAAGGCGGCACCTGGGCGACCGGGCGCAGACTGGCCAGGGAGCGGCGCCAGGACGGCTCGCCGCCCCTCACGATCATCAGCGACGGAACGGTGTTTTAGATGAACCAGCACACGAGCTTCAAAGAGGGAAAGAGCATGCAGGGCGTGACCGTGGTCGATCATCCGCTGGTTCAGCACAAGCTGACGCTGATGCGGGACAAGGAGCGTTCCACGAAGGGATTCCGCCAGCTCCTCAACGAGATCGGCATGCTCCTCTGCTATGAGGTGACCCGCGACCTTCCCATGGAGCGGATCGAGATCGAAACGCCGATGACCACAATGGAAGGGGCGCAGATCGCCGGCAAGAAGCTGGTCTTCGCGCCGATCCTGCGGGCCGGCGTCGGCTTTCTCGACGGAATGCTGACCCTGGTCCCCGCCGCGCGCGTCGCCCATATCGGCCTCTACCGCGACCCGGATTCGCTGCAGGCGGTGGAGTACTACTTCAAGGCGCCCTCCGATCTCGCCGACCGCATGGTGCTCGTGCTCGATCCCATGCTCGCCACGGCGAACTCCGCCGTGGCCGCCATCGACCGGCTCAAGGAGCGCGGAGCGAAGGATCTGCGTTTCGTGTGCCTGCTCGCAGCCCCCGAAGGCATCGAGAAGCTGCGCGGCGCGCACCCCGACGTCCATATCTGGACGGCCGCCGTCGACAGCCATCTCAACGATCACGGCTACATCGTTCCGGGCCTCGGCGACGCCGGCGACCGGATGTATGGAACGCGCTGAACGCCTGTTCTGTTAAGCCCTCTCTGAAAACCAGGGGATTGCCGGCCTTGCGCTTCATCGTCGCCGATTGGGGAACCACCCGCTTCCGCGGATATCTCATCGAGAACGAGACCATTCTCGACGAGGTCTCCTCCGACGAGGGAGTGTCCGCCCTGAAGGCGGGAGAGCATCGCGGCGTCTTCCTGCGGCAATGCGGACGCTGGCTCGAAGCAGAGCCCGCGGCGCCGGTTCTCCTCGTGGGCATGGTCGGAAGCCGCGAAGGCTGGGTCATGGCGCCCTATGCCACCTGCCCCGCAGGCCCGGCGGAAATCGCGCAGGCGATGATCCCCGTGGATCTGGACGGCGGGCGCAAGGCCCATATCGTGCCCGGCCTCTTCTGCGAACCGGCGCCCGGCGCCTCCGACGTCATGCGCGGAGAGGAAACGCTGGTGCTCGGCTCCGGCGTGGAGGACGGGATCGTCTGCTCGCCCGGCACCCACCCGAAGTGGATCGAGATGCGGGCGGGACGCGTCCAGCGCTTCGCCACCTACATGACGGGCGAGATGTACGCCCTGCTCCGCGAGCATTCCATGATCGGGCGGCCCGCAACGGAGCCCGGCGACCCGAAGGGGTTCGATCTGGGCTTGGATGCGGCGGCCCGCAACAGCGGCGAGACGGGCGACCGGCGGGTCGGCCTCCTTCACCTGCTCTTCGGCGCCCGCGCGGCCGTGGTGTCCGGGCGCATGGAAACCAATCTGCTGGGCCCCTACCTCTCGGGCCTCCTCACGGGGGACGAGATCAACAGTGCCCTGTTCCAGTTCGACAAGCCTGCCTCCGTGACGATCCTGGCCGATGCCCCGCGAGCCGACCTCTATGTCCGCGCTCTCGCGCGCCATGGCATCGCGGCGCAGATCCGCGCTCCGAAGCAGGCTCTCATCGCAGGCCTTGCGCGAATCGTGCGCCACCATGCGCAGGCCGCAGCATAGACCCGCCCCTTCGTTCCCCTCGCCGAGATTTCACCGATGCACCACCCCCTTCTCGCCTCCTCGACGGAAAGTTCGCTGCCGATTTGGCTCGTGAGCGAAGCAACGTGGCCTCAGCTGGCGACCGATCTCCCGGCCGCTGCTCAGAACTTCGCGAAGGCTCAAGGGTTCGAGGCGAAGGCAGGCAGCCATTGCCTGCTGCCGGATGCGGATGGAGGCCTGCTGGGCGCCGTCTTCGGCCTCGATGGGGACGGTGCCAAGCACCCCAACCCCTTCCTCGTCGGCAAGCTGCCCGCTCTGCTTCCGGACGGCGTCTACCGCTTCGAGACCGAAGCACCCGACCCCGCCCTTGCCGCTCTGGCGTGGCTGCTCGGCTCCTACTCGTTCAATCGCTATCGCAAGCGCCCGGCCAAATCGGCTCGCCTGGTCGTGCCGAGCGGGGTCGATGCGGACGAGGTGTCCCGCATCGCCGATGCCGTTGCCATGGGCCGGGACCTCGTGAACACGCCGACCAGCGATCTCGGCCCCGACGGGATCGAGGCCGCCGCCCGGAAGCTCGCGGACAAGCACGGCGCCGCCTTCAGCAGCATCGTCGGCGACGATCTGCTCAAGCAGAACTTCCCGATGATTCACGCGGTCGGCCGCGCCTCGGCCACGCCGCCGCGCCTCATCGACTTCACCTGGGGGCGGGAGGATGCGCCGCGCATCACGCTCGTCGGCAAGGGCGTGGCTTTCGACACCGGCGGCCTCGACATCAAGCCGTCCTCGTCCATGCTCCTAATGAGGAAGGACATGGGCGGCGCGGCCGCGACGCTCGCTCTGGCCGCCATGATCATGGGCTCCGACCTTCCGGTCCGTCTGCGCGTGCTCATCCCTGCCGTCGAGAACTCGATCTCCAGCAACGCCTTCCGTCCCGGCGACATCCTGAACAGCCGCAAGGGCATCACGGTCGAGATCGGCAACACGGATGCCGAGGGACGCCTCATCCTGGCCGACGCCCTGGCGCTCGCGGACGAGGAGAGCCCCGAGCTGGTCGTGGATTTCGCGACCCTCACGGGCGCGGCGCGCGTTGCCCTGGGCCCCGAGCTTCCGCCCTTCTTCACGGACGACGATGCGCTGGCGGCGGAGATCGCCGAGTGCGGCATGGCCGTGAACGATCCGGTCTGGCGGCTTCCCCTCTGGGCGCCGTATCAGAGCCAGCTGGACTCGAAATTCGCCGATATGAACAACACCGGCGGTCCCCTGGCCGGTTCGATCACCGCCGCCCTGTTCCTCCGCCGCTTCGTGAGCGCGGCGAAGGCCTATGTCCATTTCGACATCTTCGCCTGGAACAGCTCCGCCAAGCCCGCCCGCCCCGAAGGAGGCGAGGTGCAGGCGGCGCGGCTGATCTATGCCCTGCTCAAGCAGCGATACGGTTCCTAAAGCATAGTTCCGAAGAGCGGTTGCACCGCCTGCTCCAGGGCCAATAATGCGGGCCCGAAACGAGCGGTGCAGCCATGCCTGTCGAGTTGCGTGCTTTCCAATCCCTCAAGCTCTGGCACGACGTGCATCTCGACCTGGTGCATCAGGGCGAGGACCTGTCCGCGCGTCAGATGGCCATTCTGCTGACCATCTACCTGGAGACGCCGCCGCACACGGTACGCGGGCTCGCCAAGAAGCTCGGCGTGACCAAGCCCGTCATCACGCGCGCGCTCGACACCATGGGCAAGCTCGACCTGGTTTCCCGCCGCCGGGATGAGACGGATCGGCGCAATGTCATCATTCAGCGCACGGTGGCTGGCGCGTTGGCGGTGGAGCGGTTAGGAGACATTATCACTGCCCGCGCCAAGGAGCTGCCCCTATGACCTTCGACCGCCGCATCACGCCCTTCCGTCCGGACCTGGCCGACGAGAAGCTGCGCGGGCAGGTGGAAGCGGAGCGTTTCGCCACCGGCACCCCCATGTGCGTTGCCGTCCCCTACGCATCCCTGCACCGGCACCCGTCGCGGGAGGCTCCGGTCGATACGCAGGCGATCATGGGCGAAGGCGTGACCGTCTACGACGAGCACGAGGGCTGGTCCTGGGTCCAGCTCCACGACGACGGCTATGTGGGCTACCTGCCGAGCGAGGCCTTGGGCGAGTCGGGTCCTGCGCCGACCCACCGGGTCGGCGCCATCCGCACCTTCGTGTATCCCGGCCCCAATCTGAAGCTGCCCGACCTGGGCTGCCTGACCCTCAATTCGAAGCTGGCGATCACGGAATTTCAGGGCGACTACGCCCGCCTCGCCACCGGCGGCTGGGTCTTCGCCGCGCACCTGTCCGACCTCGACAGCCACGAGAGCGACTACGTCGCCGTGGCCGAACGCTTCCTCCATTCGCCTTACCTTTGGGGAGGCAAGACGAGCACCGGCCTCGACTGCTCCGGCCTCACCCAGACCGTGCTAACGGCTGCGGGCATCAAGGCGCCCCGGGACAGCGACATGCAGGAAGAGCAGCTTGGAACGGCGGTCGAGGTGCGCCCCGACCTCGGCGGCCTCAAGCGCGGCGACCTCGTATTCTGGAAGGGGCATGTGGGCCTGATGCTGGACGAGAGCCGCCTCATCCATGCGACCGGTCACAGCATGACGGTCTCTATCGAGCCCTTGGCCGTGGCCGAGGAACGCATCCGGAAAACCAGCTACGGCCCGATCAGCGCGATCAAGCGGCTCGGCTAATAACCGCGCGTGCGGTCCACCACGTTCTGGAACGGCTGCCCCGCCTCGTGGCGGCGGATCTGGTCGGCGATGTAGCGCGCGGTCATCTCTGGATCGCTCACCGCCGAATTATGCGGCGTGACCGTGACGCGCGGATGCGTCCAGAGCGGCGAATCCTGCGGCAGGGGCTCCACCTCGAACACGTCGAGGGTTGCGGCCTTCAGCGTCCCGTCGTCGAGGCAGGCGACGATGTCCGCCTCCACCTGGGAGCCGCCCCGCCCGGCATTGATCAGGATCGGTCCGCCGAGGCGCCCGTCGCGGGCAAGCTTCTCGAACAGGCTGCGATTGAGGATGCCGCGTGTCTCGGGAGTGAGGGGGAGCAGGCTCACCAGGATGTCCGTGCGGGCGAGGAATGCGCGGAGGCCATCCTCTCCCGAATAGACCTCGAAGCCTTCGACCGATTTCGGGCTGCGACTCCAGCCGGCCACATCGAAGCCCATGACCTTGAGCTTTCTCGCCGCGTCCTGGCCCAGGACGCCGAAGCCCATCACGCCGACGCGCACATCGCCCGCAATCGGCGGAGCCCGTTCCCCGTCCCAGCGCCTGGCGCGTTGATCGGCATCGTAGCGGCGCTGGTCGCGCAGATGGATGAGGCAGTGCATCACCACGTATTCGCTCATGCGATGGGTGAGATCGTCCTGGGAGACGCGCACGATGGGCACGTCAGGCAGATCGGGATAGCCCATCAGATGATCGACGCCGGCCCCGAGCGAGAAGATCGCCTCCAGCGCGGGCAGCCCCGAGAGGCTGCCGGGCTTGGGGCCCCAGGTCGCCACATAGCGCACGCTGCTTCTGTCGAGATCCTCGCCGAGCACCACGATCTCGCGCCCGGGCAGGTGCGCCCTGAAGCGTTCCACCCATGGCTCCGGCTGCCAGGTGAGAGCAACGAGCAAGGTCACGCGGAAGCTCCGATCCGTTCGAGGACGATGGCGCCGGGCTCGACCGCTCCGTCGCCGACGCCGTAGGCGGCGCGAAGATGGCGAGCGGCGGCTTCTGCGGCCTCTTCGCTGCGGGCATGGACGATGCCGAGCGGGCGCTCCCGGTCGACCGTCTCTCCGATCCCGGCGAGATCGGTCAGGCCGACCGCATGATCGACGGGATCCTGCGGCCGGGTCCGTCCTCCGCCGAGCGCCACGACGGCAACGCCGACGTCGCGGGTCGCGATCGTCTGCACGGTGCCCGGCCGCTCCGCATGGACCGGGCGGATGACGGGAGCGGCCTTGAGATGCTGGCCGGGGTGATCGAGAAGGTCGGCAGGCCCGCCGAGCGCAACGACCATGCGCTGGAAAATCTCAGCCGCCTTGCCCGACGAGATGGCGTCCTCGATCCTGGCGTGGGCGTCCGCAATGCCCGAGGCGAGCCTGCCCAGAACGAGCATTTCCGCGCACAGCTCCACGTTCACCTCGTGAAAGCGGGCCTCGCGGCGGCGGCCCGTGAGGTAATCGGCGATGTACCGGACCTCGACCGCATTTCCGGCGGCCGATGCCAGGGGTTCGTTCATGTCGGTCAGCAGCGCGCTCGTAGGCAGTCCGGCGCCGTTCGCGACGAGAACGAGGCTCTCCGCCAGGGCGCGTGCGTCGGCGGCATTGTCCATGAAGGCGCCGGAGCCGAACTTCACGTCCATGACGAGGCCCTGCAGGCCGGCGGCGAGCTTCTTGGACAGGATGGAGGCGGTGATGAGATCGATGGATTCCACGGTCGCGGTCACGTCGCGGATCGAGTACAGGCGCTTGTCGGCCGGTGCGAGATCGGCCGTCTGCCCGATGATGGCGCAGCCGATCTCGGCGGTGACGCGCCGGAACGTTTCGATGTCGGGCTGCGACACGTAGCCGGGAATGGAATCGAGCTTATCGAGCGTTCCGCCGGTATGGCCCAAGCCTCGGCCCGAGATCATCGGCACATAGCCGCCGCACGCGGCCACGGCGGGAGCGAGCGCGAGGCTGATCGTGTCGCCCACGCCGCCCGTGGAGTGCTTGTCGAGCACCGGCCCGGGCAGGTTCCACTTCAGCACTTCCCCCGATTGCGTCATGGCCTGGGTCAGCGCCACGCGCTCCGGAATCGAAAGGCCGCGGAAGAACACCGCCATTGCAAAGGATGCCGCCTGCCCCTCGGAGACGCGGCCCGACGTGAGGCCTTCGATGAAGCTGTGGATGTCCTCGGCTGCGAGCACGCCGCCGTCGCGCTTGCGGCGGATGATTTCCTGCGGGAGGTGGGTCATGTCAGTAGGTTCCGACGGCTGCCGTGCTGGCCCGTCCCTCGATGGCGGCGATGAGCGCATCATAGACGCTGCTGGCGCCGATGCGGAATGTCTGCGGCGTCGCCCAGCCCGGTCCCATGATGCGGTCGGCAAGGTCGAGATAGATCTTGGCGTCGGCGAGCGTGCGGATGCCGCCCGAGGGCTTCAGCCCGACAGGGCGGCCGGACGCCTTGATGACGTTCAGCATGATCTCGGCGGCTTCGGGCGTGGCCGAAACCGGCGTTTTTCCCGTCGAGGTCTTGATGAAGTCCGCCCCGGCATCGACCGCGAGGCGGCTCTCCTTCTCGATCAGGGCCGGCTCCTTCAACTCACCGGTTTCCAGGATGACCTTGAGCAGGCGGCCTTGATCGGTCATCTCACGCACGGCCTCGATCATCTCGGCCGCAATCGCAGGATTGCCGCGGCGCAGGGCATCGTAGGGCAGCACGAGGTCGATCTCGTTCGCGCCGTCGGCCAGCGCTTCCTGTACGTCGTCCGTGACGCGTCCCACATCCTCGCCGCCGCCGGGGAAGTTCACGACGGTCGCGATGCGAACGGACGAGCCGCGCAGCGTCTCCCGCGCACGGACGACGAATTGCGGCCAGACGCAGACCGCAGCCACAGGCCCGCGCGGATCGAGAGCCTTGGCGCAGAGGGCGTCGATGGCCTGATCGGTGCAGTTGTCCGTCAGGTCCGTGAGATCCAGGCAGCGCAAGGCGCGCTCGGCCGTTCCGACATCAGACATGGGAGAGCTCCGCAACGAATGCACGAATGAGACGCTTGAACTTGTCCGAGGCCTCGGCCGCCGTGTCCTTGGTCTCCTGATGCGAGGGCGAGGCTCCCTCGATTCCGGCCGCCAGGTTGGTGACGACGGACACCGCCGCGACCCGGAGGCCGTAATAGCGCGCGAGGATCACTTCCGGCACCGTGGACATGCCGACGAGATCGCCGCCCAGGATCTGAACCATCCTGATTTCGGCGGGCGTCTCGAAGCTCGGGC
The DNA here is from genome assembly GCF_020532555.1 of Microvirga lenta. GTDB lineage: Bacteria > Pseudomonadota > Alphaproteobacteria > Rhizobiales > Beijerinckiaceae > Microvirga > Microvirga lenta. The sequence goes on from NZ_JAJBBR010000001.1 coordinate 464,498, forward strand.
CGGAGAGCCACGCATAGACGCCCTCGGGCAGTTCGAGGCCGATCTTTCCGGCTGCTTTCTGCAGCGTCCGGCGCAGGTCTTCGTCATAGGCGCCCGTGAGGGAGACGAAGCGCCCCTCCGTGTGATCGCGCAGCAGCGGGTTGCTGCCCGAGAGATTGAGATGATCGCCGATCGCCACGAGGCTGCCCGGGCGTATCTCCGGGCGGACGGAGCCGGCGGCATTGGTCAGGACAAGGGTGGAAACACCGAGTTCCTTGACGAAGGCGACCGGCACCCGCATGGCGCCCGCATCGCCCGTCTCGTAGTAATGCGCCCGTCCCTGGAACAGGAGAACCCTTTTGCCTTCCAGGGTGCCGGCCACGAGGCGGCCCGCATGGCCCGACACGCCGCTCCTGGGAAAGTGCGGAATCTCCGCGTAAGGCAGGCTCACCGGGTCGCTGAGCTCATCGACCAGAGGGCCGAGCCCGGTGCCGAGCACGAAGGCGGCGTCGAAGCGGCCGTCGAAGCCGCGGGCGCGCGCGAATTCGGCCGCCTCCTGAACGTTCTGCTGCATCTCAAATCTCTTATCGAGCACCTAAATTGTCGGGTCCGAACGAGAAGGGCAACAGCTCATCGAGCGTGAAGCTCTTCCGGATTCCCTCGGGTCCCGCGATGTGGATCGGCGTATCGGGCATCGCGAATTCGCGGATGCGCTGGCGGCAGCCGCCGCAGGGCGTGACCAGATTCTCGCCCTCGCCCATCACGACGATCTGCGCGATACGGCTCCCGCCGGCCGCGATCATCGCCGAAATGGCGCCTGCCTCCGCGCAGCTCCCGACCGGATAGGCCGCGTTCTCCACGTTGCAGCCGGTGAAGACCTTGCCATCGGGCGTCGCGATGGCGGCCCCTACCTTGAAGCGGGAATAGGGGGCATAGGCCTTGGCCTGAATCGCCTTCGCGGCTTCGAAAAGCGCATCGATCGAGGGCATGTCAGCGCTCCTTCACGTAGGGAATGCCGGACGCGCGAGGCGGAATGGCGGTTCCGATGACGCCTGCGAGCAGGATGACGGTCATGAGATACGGCAAGGCCTGGATGGCCTGCACCGGCACCTCGCCGATGCCGGGGAGCGCGATACCCTGGAGGCGGATGGCGACCGCGTCCAGAAGGCCGAACAGGAAGCAGGCTCCGAGCGCCGGCCACGCGCGCCACTTGGCGAAGATCAGCGCCGCAAGCGCAATGAAGCCCTTGCCTGCCGTCATGTTGGGCAGGAAGCCCGCCGATTGGCCGACGGACAGATAGGCTCCCGCGAAGCCGCACAGGACACCGCCGATGACGACCGCGGCATAGCGCAGACCCGTGACCGAGATGCCCGCCGTATCGACGGCGGCCGGGTTCTCGCCGACTGCCCGCAGGCGCAGCCCGAAGCGAGTGCGCCCCAGCACGAACCAGGTCAGCGGCACGGCGAGGAGCACGATGTAGACCAGCGCCGAATGCCCGAGGATCACGTCCCCGAAGCGCTGCTCGCCCTCGAGCGGCGGCGTCCGTCCGCCCTGTCCGTACCAGGCGTTGCCGACGATGGCCGTCAGTCCCGCGGCGAGCATGTTGATGGCGACGCCGGAGACGATCTGATTGCCGCGCTGGCTGATGGAGGCGAAGCCATGGATCAGGGCGAAGACGATGGAGGCTCCGATGCCGGCGAAAAGGCCGATCCAGGCCGAGCCGAACGCATAGGATGCGGCGGCGGCCGCGAAGGCCGCGACCAGCATCTTGCCCTCGAGGCCGATATCGACCACCCCCGAGCGCTCGGACCAGAGGCCCGCCAGACACGCGGCCAGAAGAGGAATGGACAGCCGCAGGGACGAGTCGAAGATGGTGACGATGGTGCCGAGATCCATGGCTTCAGGCCCTCGCCAACCGCGACCGCGTCATGGCCTGGGCCACGAGGCGTCGGAACAGCCCGTCCAGGGCTCCCGCAAAAAGAATGATGATGCCGCCGATGACCACCACCATGTCGCGGGTGATGGCAGGCTGCTCGAAGGCGAGTTCCGCGCCGCCCTGATAGAGGATGCCGAACAGCAGCGAAGCCAGGATGATACCCACCGGGTGCGCACGTCCCATCAGGGCCACCGCGATTCCCACGAATCCGTAACCCGCCGTGAACTCGAGCAGCAGGCGATGCTGGTAGCCCATCAGTTCGTTGACCGCGAGGCCTCCGGCGAGGGCGCCCGAGATCACCATGGCGATGATGATGATCCGTGCGGGAGAGATGCCTGCATAGACCGCCGCCGTCGGGTTCGCGCCGACCACGCGGATCGCATAGCCAAGACGCGAGCGGTAGATGAGGAGCCACACGCCGTAGGCGGCGGCCAGCGCCAGGAACAGGGTGAGGTTGAGCTGGGACGGCGGCACCTGGATGCCGAAGGCGCCCAGCGCCTCGTGCATGAACGGAATGTAGGACTGCTCGGGAAAGGCCCGCGTTTCCGGGTTCATGGATTGCGGTTCGCGCAGCACGTTCACGAGCAGATAGACGATCAGCACGCTGGCGAGCCAGTTGAACATGATCGTCGTGATGACGATGTGGCTGCCGCGCTTGGCCTGGAGATAGCCCGGGATCGCGGCCCATGCCGCGCCGAAGGCGGCTGCGCCCAAGATGCCGAGCGGGATCAGCAGGAAGCCCGGCAGGAAGGTGAGGTTGTTGAGAACGAGCGCCACCCCTAGCCCCGCCAGGGTCGCCTGACCCTCGCCGCCGATGTTGAACAGGCCCGCATGGAAGGCCACGGCCACGGCGAGCCCGACGAAGATGAAATCCGTCATGTAGAACAGGGTGAAGCCGAGCCCCTCCCCTGTGCCGAGACTTCCCTGAAGGAGCACGCGCGTCGCCGTCAGCGGGTTTTCGCCGATGCCCAGCACGACGAGACCGGCGACGAGAAAGGCCGCAACGACAGAGAGAGCAGGCACGACGACGGTGTCGGCCCATTTGGGCAGGTCGATGGGAGCGCTCACGTCAGACTATCCGGCAGGAACAGATGGCCCTGCTCATCGAGAGGAAAGGACGGATTCCAGGCCACCTCCCAAAGGTGCCCATCCGGATCGGAGAAATAGCCCGAGTAGCCGCCCCAGAACACATCCTGCAGCGGCTTGACGGGATGAGCTCCGGCCTCGACGGCGCGGGCATAGACCTGATCCGCCTCCGCCTTCGAGCGCGCGTTGTAGGCCAGCGTGACGGCGGAAAACCCGGTCGGGCGATCCTCCACGCCGGCATCCTTCGCGAGATCCCCACGGCCGAAGAGCGCAAGCGCCAGCCCGTTCGCCTGGAAGAAGACGACCTGCGGCTGGCTGATCGAGGACGCCTTCCAGCCCCAGGCCTCGTAGAAGGCACGCGATCTGGCGATGTCGGCGACGCCCAGGGTGACGAGGGAAAGGCGTGGCTGCATCACGCGGCCTCGTCGGCGACGCCGGCCATCAGGAGGCCGAGATCCTGCTCGCTGGTCTCCGAAGGCTTGCGCTCGCCGGTGATCTGGCCGCCGCACATGGTGAGGATGCGGTCGGACAGGTTCATGATCTCGTCGAGCTCGACCGAGACGAGGAGGATGCCGACGCCGGCATCCCGCAGGGCGATCAGGCGGCGGTGGATGAACTCGATGGCGCCGATATCGACGCCGCGTGTCGGCTGGCCGACCAGAAGCACCTTCGGGTTCCGCTCGATCTCGCGGGCCAGCACGATCTTCTGCTGGTTGCCGCCGGAGAATTTCGACGTCTTCAGCCGGGGCGCCGGCGGGCGGACATCGTAATGCTCCATCTTGGCGGCGAGATCCGCGACCATGCGGTCGTGGTCGAGGATCGGCCCGCGGCCGAGATGCGGCTCGTCGCTGAAGCCGAGCACCGCGCTCTCGAAAGCCGGAAAGGCCGGAACGAGCCCCATGCGCAGCCGGTCCTCCGGCACGTGGAGCAGCCCGAGCTGCCGCATGTGGTGCGGATTGTAGTCCCTGAGGCGGATGTGGCGCCCCTCGAACCGGATGGTGCCGACCGTGGGCTGCCGCATTCCGGCGAGCGCTTCGAGCAATTCGCTCTGTCCGTTGCCGGCGACGCCGGCGATACCGACGATCTCGCCCGCATGGACCTTGAAGGAGGCGCTCGCAACCCGCTGCACGCCGCGATGGTCGATGACGGAGAGGTTCTCGACTTCGAGCAGGGGCGCTCCCGGCTGGCGTTCGGACTTCTCGACCCGCAGCAGGACGCGCCGCCCGACCATGAGCTCCGCAAGCTCCGGCGGAGATGTATCCTTGGTCTCCACGGTGGCGACCATCTCGCCGCGGCGCATGACCGAGACGCGGTCGGTCACGGCCATGATCTCGCGCAGCTTGTGGGTGATGAGAATGACCGTCTTGCCCTGGCCCTTCAGGGCCTGGAGCAGTTCGAAAAGCGCATCCGCCTCCGGCGGCGTCAGCACCGCCGTCGGCTCGTCGAGGATGAGGATGTCCGCCCCGCGATAGAGAGCCTTGAGGATCTCGACGCGCTGCTGCAGGCCGACGGAGAGGTCGCCCACGATGGCATCCACGTCGATTTCCAGGCCGTAGTCCCGCGCCAGACGCGCGAGCTCTGCCCGCACCTTCGCTTCGCCCGCGCGCAGCATCGTCCCGCCTTCGGCGCCGAGCATCACGTTCTCGACCACGGTCAATGTCTCCACCAGCATGAAGTGCTGGTGGACCATGCCGATGCCCACATGAATGGCGTCGGCGGGGGAGCGGATCGCGACGGGCTTGCCGCCGACCCGGACCTCGCCGGAATCCGCTTCGTAAAACCCGTAGAGGATCGACATGAGCGTCGACTTGCCCGCGCCGTTCTCGCCGACGATGCCGTGGATCGTGCCGCGCTCGACGGTGAGATTCACGTCCTTGTTGGCATGAACCTCGCCGAAGCGCTTGTTGATGTCGGACAGTTGGATGGCGGGGGACATGAGCCTCAAACATCCTCCCGGCCGGTGCGCGTGGATGCCGGGATCAGAAACATGAAGAAACTATCGTCAAAACAGTTCCGGACGCCGGCATGAAAACCGGCGTCCGGCGAGACTTTATCTTAGACCGGGCACTTCGAGTCCGACATGTAGTCGTGGACCTTGATGGCGCCGGACTTGATGCCCTCGGCGGCCTTGTCGGCAGCAGCCTTCATCTCGGGGGTGATGAGCGCCTTGTTGTGCTCGTCGAGCGCCCAGGCCACGCCGTCCTCCTTGAGGCCGAGCACGGAGACGCCGGACTTGAAGGTGCCCTTCTTGGCCTGATCGAACACGTTGTAAGTGGCGTTGTCGACACGCTTGACCATCGAGGTCAGGACCTTGCCCGGGTGCATACCGTTCTGGTTGGAGTCGACGCCGATGCCGAGCTTGCCCGCATCCGCGGCAGCGCGCAGAACGCCGACACCGGTGCCGCCTGCCGCGTGGTAGATCACGTCCGCGCCACGGTCGATCTGGCTCTTGGCGAGTTCGCCGCCCTTCACAGGGTCGTTCCAGGCAGCGCCAGTGGTGCCGGTCATGTTCTGGAACACTTCGGTGTTGGGCTCGGCGTGCTTCACGCCCTGGACGTAGCCGCAGGCGAATTTGCGGATGAGCGGAATGTCCATGCCGCCGACGAAGCCGACCTTGTCGGTCTTGGAGGCCATGGCGGCGAGGAGACCGACCAGGAACGAGCCCTCGTGCTCCTTGAACACGATGGACTGCACGTTCGGCTTCTCGACCACGGCGTCGATGATGGCGAACTGCGTCTTCGGGAATTCCTCGGCCACCTTCTTCAGGGCCGATTCCTGGCTGAAGCCCACCGCCACGATCGGCGAGTAGCCGTCGCGGGCGAAGCGGCGGAGCGCCTGCTCACGCTGCGCATCGTTCTGGGGTTCGAAATCGCGATATTCGGTGCCCGTGTCCTTCTTGTACTTCTCCGCGCCCGCGTGAACGCCTTCGTTGAAGGATTTGTCGAACTTGCCGCCGAGATCGTAGACGACGGCGGGCTTGAAGGCTGGCTGCTGAGCAAAAACTGCCGTAGCGGAAAAAGCGAGGCCTGCGAGTGCAAGACCGAATTTGGTGACTGTCATCGGCAAAGTTCCCTGTTTGACGCCGGCTTTGTTACCCGGTTGCGCCTTGACGATGGCACGGGAAGGGCCATGCCGCCAAGCGCCTGTCAAGCCGCACCGGTCAATTCCTCCCAGAATGGTTGATAGGCGCGCGCATGTCGATAAGGTCTGGCCATGACCCTCTCCAGCGACGAAATCGAACGTTACGCCCGGCATCTGGTCCTTCGCGATATCGGCGGCCCCGGGCAGCTCAAGCTCAAGGCCGCTCGCATACTCGTGATCGGCGCCGGCGGCCTGGGTGCGCCGCTGATCCAGTATCTGGCCGCGGCGGGGATCGGCACGATCGGCATCGTGGACGACGACGAGGTCTCCCTGTCCAATCTTCAGCGGCAGGTCATCCATGGAATGGCCGACCTCGGACGCCCCAAGGCGGAGAGCGCGGCGGAGGCGGTCCGGCGGATCAACCCCCACGTGGCCGTGGAGGTTCATGCCAGCCGCCTGACGGAGACGAATGCCCGCAGCCTGGTCGGCTCATACGATGTGGTGGCGGACGGATCGGACAACTTCGAGACCCGCTATGCGGTCTCGGACGCCTGTTTCTTCGAGGGCAAGCCCCTCGTCACGGCGGCCCTCGGGCAGTTCGACGGCTCGCTTACCACGATCCGGGCCCATGAGGCGGGACCGGACGGGCGGCCGAACCCGACCTATCGCTGCCTCTTCCCCTCCCCGCCTCCGCCGGGTGCGATCCCGACCTGCGCCGAGGCCGGCGTCCTGGGGGCGCTGGCCGGGGTCATGGGCAGCCTGATGGCCATGGAGGCGATCCGAGAGATCACCGGCTTCGGCGAGAGCCTCGTCGGCCGGCTTCTGATGGTGGATGCCCGCTCGATGCGGTTCGATACGGTCCGCTACGGCTGGGACGAGAACAATCCGTTGAGCGGTACCCCACCGGCGTCATCCCGGACGGAGCGCAGCGAAGATCCGGGATCGTTCGGAAAGCTCGCAGATGGCTGAAGCCTTCTACGTCTATATCTTGGCGACGCGAAAGGACGGGCCGCTTTATATCGGCATAACCAGCGATCTGCATAAGCGGGTGTTTGAGCATAAAACCCATACCATCCTTGGGTTTACCGCCCGCTATAATGTGGATCGGCTCGTTTACTTCGAAGTCTTCGACGACCCTTTGACGGCCATTGCCCGTGAAAAGCAGCTCAAAAAATGGCGGCGAGCCTGGAAAATTGAGCTGATCGAGCGCGACAACCCCGAGTGGCGCGACTTGGCGGAAGAGTTCGTTCCCTAGATCCCAATCGGCATCCCGAATCGGGCAGAACCGCGATCCGGGATTGAAGGACGAGTAAAGCGCCCTGTTCCGAGGGCGATCCCGGGTTCCGCTGCGCGGCCCCGGGATGACTGCCAAGGGGTCACCCCCGCAGGACCGCGCCGGTCTTCTTGGAGACCTCGCCGACGATCTTGGCCGAGACGGCTTCGATCTCGGTGTCGGTCAGCGTCTTCTCGGTCGGCTGGAGCGTCACGGCGATGGCGACGGACTTCTTGTCCGGGTCGATGCCGGTGCCTTCGTAGATATCGAACACGTCGACGCCCACGATGAGCTGGCGCTCGGCGCCCTGAGCCGCCTTCACGATGTCTCCGGCCTGCACCTGACGGCCCACCACGAAGGCGAAGTCGCGGGTGACCGGCTGGAAATCGGACAGCGCCAGCTTCGGCTTCATCTTGGTGGGCTTCGCCTTCGGTGGCGGAAGTGCATCCAGGTTCAGCTCGAAGCCGACCAGGGGCCCCTTGAGATCGAGCGCCTTGAGCACCTTCGGGTGGATTTCGCCGAAGGCGCCGACCACGTTCTTGGGGCCGAACTGGAGGGTGGCCGAGCGGCCGGGATGGAACCAGGCGGGACCGCCGGCGACGACCTGCAGGCCGCCGGCCGGAATGCCGAGCGTCGCCAGCAGCGCCATGACATCGGCCTTGGCATCGAAGGCATCGACGGTTTGCCCGCCGCCGTTCCAATGGCGGCCCACGCCCTCGGCCCTTGCGGTGCCGCGACGGACGGCCGCCGCCTTGACGTTCTGGCCCTCCGGCTCATCCGAAGAGAAGGTCTGGCCGACCTCGAACAGGGCGACATCGCCGAATCCGCGATCCGCATTGCGTTGCGCGGCCTTCATCAGGCCCGGCAGCAGGCTCGGGCGCATGTCCGAAAGCTCGGATGCGATCGGGTTGGCCAGCGCCAGACGCGCATCGCCGCCCCCGAAAAGCTCCGCCTCGTGCTTGGCGATGAAGGACCATGTCACGGCCTCCACCAGACCGCGGACCGCCAGCGTGCGCTTGGCGAGCCGGGTGCGCTTCTGGATCAGGGTCAGGATCGGCTTGGCGACCGCAGCCTCGAGGCGCGGCAGCGGCTTCGGCTCGATGCGGTCGACGCCGGCGATGCGGATCACCTCCTCGACCAGGTCGGCCTTGCCCTCGATATCCGGCCGCCAGGACGGCGGCGTGACGCTGACCCGGTCGCCCGAGCCGGACAGGCCGAAGCCCAGCTTTTCCAGGATCTGCTTCGATTCCGACGGCTGCACGTCGAGCCCCGACAGGCGCGGCACCTCCGACCAGGGGAAGTCGATCGCCCGGCTGGTGTCGGGCACCTCGCCCGCCACCGTGGCCTCCGTCGGTTCGCCCCCGCAGAGATCGAGAACCAGCTTGGTCGCCAGATCGAGCCCCGGCACGGTGAATTCCGGATCGACGCCGCGCTCGAAGCGGTAGCGGGCATCGGTGATGATGCCGAGCTTCCGGCCGCTCTGCGCGATGTTGAGCGGGTCCCACAGAGCGGATTCGATCAGCACGTCCGTGGTGGTCTCGTCGCAGCCGGAATGCTCGCCGCCCATGATGCCGGCGATCGACTCGACGCCGGCCTCGTCGGCGATGACCACGGTGCCAGGATCGAGCCTGTAGGTGCGCCCGTCGAGGGCCAGCACCTCCTCACCCTCCTTCGCCCGCCGGACGGTGAGGTTGCCCTTCACCTTCCTGGCGTCGAAGACGTGGAGCGGACGGCCCCGGTCGAAGGTCACGTAGTTGGTGATGTCGACGAGCGCGTTGATCGGCCGGAGGCCGATGGAGAGAAGCCGGCGCTGCATCCATTCGGGGGACGGGCCGTTCTTCACGCCGCGCACGAGGCGGAGCGCGAAGGTCGGGCACAGATTCTCGTCCCCGGAGGCGAAGTCCAGGGTCACCGAGACCGGGCAGGCCCCCTTCCCCGCGGCGGACGGAACCGTTCCGTCCTTGAGCGTGCCGAGACCCGCAGCGGCAAGATCGCGGGCGATGCCGTGGATCGAGGTGCAGTCCGGCCGGTTCGGCGTGAGGTTGATCTCGATCACCGGGTCGTCGAGACCCGCATAGGCCGCGTAGGCCTGACCGACCGGCGCATCCTCGGGCAGGTCGATGATGCCGTCGTGATCGTCGGAGATCTCGAGTTCCGCGGCCGAGCACAGCATGCCCCGGCTCTCGACGCCACGGATCGTGCCGATGCCGAGGGTGATGTTCTTGCCCGGAATGTAGGTGCCGGGAGGCGCGAACACGCTCTTCATGCCGGTGCGGGCATTGGGAGCGCCGCAGACCACCTGGATCGGGGCGCCCTCGCCCGTATCGACCACGCAGACGCGCAGGCGATCGGCATTGGGGTGCTGCTCGGCGGAGACCACATAGGCCACCTTGTAGGGCGCCAGGGTCTTCGCCTTGTCCTCCACGCCCTCGACCTCCAGGCCGATGCGGGTGAGCGTCTCCACGATCTCGTCGAGAGAAGCCGTGGTCTCGAGGTGATCCTTGAGCCAGGAGAGGGTGAATTTCATCGTTGCTCTCCTTTTACGCCGTCAGGCCGCTCACGAGGCTCGGAATGTCGAGCGGGCGGAAGCCGTAATGGTTCAGCCAGCGCACATCCGCCTCGAAGAAGGGGCGCAGATCCGGCATGCCGTATTTCAGCATGGCGATGCGGTCGATCCCCATGCCCCAGGCGAAGCCCTGGTACTCGTCGGGATCGAGGCCGCAATTGCGCAGCACGTTCGGGTGCACCATTCCGCAGCCGAGGATTTCGAGCCAGTCCTCGCCCTCGCCGAAGCGGATTTCGCCGCCCTTGCGCGAGCACTGGATGTCCACCTCGGCCGAAGGCTCGGTGAAGGGGAAGAAGGACGGGCGGAAGCGCATCTTCACCTGGTCGACCTCGAAGAAGGCCTTGCAGAACTCTTCCAGGATCCACTTCAGGTGCGCGATGTTGGCCTGCTTGTCGATGACGAGGCCCTCCACCTGATGGAACATCGGCGTGTGGGTCTGGTCGGAGTCATGACGGTAGGTCCGGCCCGGGATGATGACCCGGATCGGCGGCGCCTGGCTGGTCATGGTGCGGATCTGCACCGGCGAGGTGTGGGTGCGCAGCACCTTGCGCTCGCCCTTCTCGTCCGGGGCGAGGAAGAAGGTGTCGTGCATCTCCCGGGCCGGGTGGCCGACGGGGAAGTTCAGGGCCGTGAAGTTGAGGTAGTCCGTCTCGATGTCCGGCCCCTCGGCCACGGAGAAGCCCATATCGGCGAAGATCGCCGTCAGCTCCTCGATCACCTGGCTGATCGGGTGGATGCGCCCGCGGCTCTCGGGAGCCTCCGGCACGGGCAGCGTCACGTCGATGCGCTCGGCGGCGAGCCGGGCCTCGAGGGCTGCCTCGGCCAGGGTGTCCCGCCGGGCCGCGATGGCGGTCTGCACCTTGTCGCGCAGGCCGTTGATGAGAGGGCCGCGCTCCTTGCGCTCCTCGGGCGTCATGGCGCCGAGGGTCTTGAGCAGTTCGGAGACGGAGCCCTTCTTGCCGAGCGCGGAGACGCGCACGGATTCGAGAGCCGCTTCGTCGCCGGCAGCTTCGACCTGGGTCAGCAGGTCACGTTCGAGTTGATTGAGATCGGTCATCGGTCCCTTGCCAGATGCAAGCGCTTGAGTGATGCGCGGCACGGGAACCGTCAAGCCTTCCGAGCCGCAAAATGTCAATGACGGCCTTCGGGCCGTCGGTGCGGATGGTCTCGGTGGCGGGAAAGGGCGGCGCGACGGGAGATCCCCGCCGCGCCGAAGCCAGGTTGTCCTTACGCAGCCGCCTGCTGAGGCAGGGAGGCCTTGGCGCGCTCCACGTAAGCGGCGAAGGCCGCCGGCTCGTGGATGGCCATTTCGGACAGGACCTTGCGATCGACCTCGACCCCGGCCTTGCCGAGACCGTCGATAAATCGGGAATAGGTCAGGCCGTGCTCGCGGACCGCCGCGTTGAGACGCTGGATCCACAGAGCGCGGAACGTGCGCTTCTTGTTCTTACGGTCGCGATAAGCATACTGCATGCTCTTCTCGACCGCCTGCTTGGCGATGCGGATAGTATTCTTGCGGCGGCCGTAGAAACCCTTGGCGGCCTTCAGAACCTTCTTGTGCTTGGCGTGGGCGGTAACGCCCCGTTTGACGCGGGCCATTTAAAAACTCCTTCAAAATCAGGGATGTAAGAGACCGCCTTAGCCGTTCGGCAGGAAGTACTTCTTCACGTTGTACGCATCGCCCTCGAACAGGACGTTGGTGCCGCGCAGGTTGCGGATCTGCTTGTTGGTCCGCTTGATCATCCCGTGGCGCTTGCCGGCCTGGGCGTAAACGACCTTGCCGGTGCCAGTGATCTTGAAGCGCTTTTTCGCGCCCGACTTCGTCTTCAGCTTGGGCATTTGGCTCTCCTTTGGACAGGCCGCGAGGGGGCGAACCGCCCTTTCGGCCTTTTCATTGCTGCTATGAGCAAAACAAACCGCCACGGCAGCCCTTAATCAGCCGGGCGGTTCGATGAAGGGCGGCTTATGGCAGAAGACCGCCCAAAAAGCAATGGCCGCCGGTTGCCCGACGGCCACGAATTCCGTCCCGGCCGGCGGCTTACCGCGGCGCCAGGACCATGACGACCTGACGGCCTTCGAAATTCGGCTCCTGCTCGACCTTAGCGAGATCGCCCACGTCGGACTTGACCCGGTCCAGGACCTTCAGGCCCAGGTCCTGGTGCGCCATCTCGCGGCCGCGGAAGCGCAAGGTGATCTTGACCTTGTTCCCTTCCTCGAAGAAGCCCTTCATGGCCCGCATCTTGACGTCGTAATCGTGATCGTCGATGCCCGGGCGCAGCTTGACCTCCTTGACCTCGACGGTCTTCTGCTTCTTGCGCGCCTCGGCGGCCTTCTTCTGCTCCAGGAAGCGATACTTGCCGTAGTCGAGGATCTTGCAGACCGGCGGGGACGAGTTGGGGGCGATCTCCACCAGATCGAGCCCCGCATCCTCGGCCAGGCGCAATGCGTCGAAGAAGGGCATCACACCCTTGTTCTGGCCGGATTCGTCAATCAGCTGCACTTCGCGAACACCGCGAATGTCTCGGTTGGCGCGCGGTCCGTCTTTCTGCGGAACCGGCATCGGTCTCATTGGTCTGCGAATGGCTCGTATCTCCTGTTTGACGGGCTCAGTCGGGAATGGCGGCCACTGACGGGGCCCGCTGACTCATGCTCGACTTTTGCCACGGATAACCTGACATTTCGCGCAAATGCGCGCGAAGTCAACTTGTTCTGCGCGTGAAATGGCCTTCCAGCTGCTCGGAATACACATCCAGCGTGCTGGCGACCATCCGCTCCAGCGAAAAGTGGTGCTCCACATGAGCCCGCGCACGGGCTCCCAGCGCGATTCGGGCGCTGGCGCCCAGCCCCAGGGCCTCGCCCACGGCCTCCGCCAGGGCATCCGCATCGGCCGGCGGGATCCGCCAGCCCGTCCGTTCATGGGACTGGACCGCGGGCGGGGACAGGACCGTCTCCGGCACGGCGCCGAGATCCGACACGACGACGGGCGTTCCCATGGCCTGGGCCTCCACGGCCGAACGGCCGAAGGCCTCCGGCTCCGTGGAGGGAACGGTCACGACCGACGCGGCCAGGAAGGCCGCCGGCATGTCGGTGCAGTGCCCCACCCGGCGGACGACACCCGTCAGCTTGCGGGCTTCGATGAGATTTTCCAGGTCACGAACGTATGAATCGCGTCCCTGGGGGTCGCCGGCCAGGATGTAGGCCACGTCCCTCACCCCCTGGTCGCGAAGCTTGGCCGCCGTCTCGATGAGGATCTTCTGGCCTTTCCAGCCCGTCAGGCGCGCCGCCAGAAGCACGATCCGCTCGTGAGGAGCGACGTTCCAGACCTTCCGCAGGTTCTCCACCCTCTCGGGAGCGACCGCGGAGGGCGAGAACACGGAGAAGTCCGTTCCGCGATGGATGACCCGGATCCGATCCGCGGCCTGGGGATAGACCGACCGGATCAGGTCGCCCGTATAATATGAGTTGGCGATGATCGCGTCGCCGCGCGCCATCACGGAATTGTAGAGAACCTTCACCGACGACCGGCCGGAATAGCTTCCGTGATAGGTCGTCACGAAGGGAAGGTTGAGCGAGCGCGCAGCCCCCAGGGCGACCCAGGCGGGGGCACGGGAGCGGGCGTGGATGAGAGCCACTCTCTCGTGGTAGCAGATGCGGGCGAGCCGCCGCACGTTGACCATCATGGAGAACGGATTCTTGGTCGCGGCGCGAAAGGGTATCCAGACGCCGCCCTTGGCCTGAAGCTCGCCGACGAGGCGCCCGCCTTCGGTCGCCACCAGGGCCCGGGCTCCCGCCTGGGCAAGCCCCTCGGCGATGTCCACGGTGGTGCGCTCCGCACCGCCGGCCTCGAGCTCTGGAATGATCTGGAGGATCGTCCGTCCCGCCAGCGGATGGAACTGGGAGGTCGGAAACGCCATCCCTCCGCCGGGTCGCGTTGAAAAACTCACAGATGTAAGAGCCTTTGTCGGAGAATCATGCGTAAACGTTGCGTCAAAGCAGTTGAGGATGAGTTAACCATGCCGCAAAGCCACACCGTCGGCCAGGGGGCCGAGGCGCGTCAGATTGCTGTGCTCATACGGGAGGGCAAGGGCCCTCCGGTCGTCTGGCTCGGCGGCTTCAAATCGGACATGCGTTCCACGAAGGCGGCCTTTCTGGACGAGTGGGCGGAGCGAACCGGGCGCAGTTTCCTGCGCTTCGACTATAGCGGCCATGGCGAGTCGGGCGGAGCCTTCGAGGACGGCACCATCTCCCGCTGGCTGGAGGATACGCTCCAGGTCCTGGAGCGGTTCGTCACCGGCAGGCCCATCCTCGTCGGCTCCTCGATGGGAGGGTGGATCGCCCTTCTGACCGCACGGCGCCTGATGGCGGCGCGTCCGGACCTCAGCCCGGTGGGAATGGTGCTGATCGCTCCCGCGGTGGATTTCACGGAAAGACTGATGTGGGATCGGTTTCCGGAAGACATCAAGCGGGCCGTCGAGGAGACCGGCGTCTATCACCGCCCCTCGGCGTACTCGGAGGATCCCTATCCGATCACGAAGGGACTGATCGAGGACGGCCGCCATCATCTTCTCTTCGGCGGGCCGATCCAGACGGGCTGCCCCGTCCACATCCTGCAGGGGATGGAGGATCCCGACGTGCCGTGGCAGCACGCGCTGCAGCTCGTGGAGCACCTGCCGGGGGACAGCGTTTCTCTTACCCTCATCAAGGATGGAGATCACCGCCTTTCCCGGCCGGAGGATCTGGAGCGCCTGATCGGGGCGATCGAGGCGATCGTCTGAGGCGAGAGGTGAGCCTTAGTGGAGGCTCACCGTCTCGAGATCGTGGGCCCAGGCATTGGCCACGGCCGCATCGCGGGTGTCGGTCAGGACGATGGGCTCGCCGCTGGCGGACAGGAGTGCGAAGAGTTGCAGGCCGGGCTGGATCTTCGGCGCCTGGGGGAAGAGCCTTGCGACGTCGTCCGAGCGCAGGGGCTTCACATAGGCCATCTGGCCCTCGCCCAACGTGGCCAATTCCGCCGCGTTCAGGGGGATCTCAGGATGGATCTTGGTGTTGTGGTTCATGGTCCTCTCCTTTGCGGACGCCGTCACGCCTTGTCCTGGCTGATGATATCGATCTTGCGGATGATCCGCTCCGGCTCGGGACGGGCCAGATCGATCGACAGCAATCCGTTGGACAAGTCGGCGCCGAGAACCTCCATGCCGTCGACGAGGAGGAAGGCGCGCTGGAACTGACGGGCGGCGATGCCGCGATGTAGGAAGTGCCTTGCCTTGTCGTCGGTCTGCCGCCCCCTGATGACGAGCTGGTTTTCCTCCAAAGTCACCTCCAGCTGGTCCCGGGTGAAGCCGGCGACCGCAAGAGTGATCCGGAGACGCTCGGGGGCGTGCTCGGTTCGAGCCAGACGCTCGATGTTGTAGGGCGGATACCCGTCCCCTGCTGCCTTTGCGACCCGGTCGAGCGCCTGCTCGATCTCATCGAAGCCTAACAGAAACGGATGCCCAAAAGGCGACTGACGCGACATGTTCGAAGCCCAAGGTTAGAGGCACTTCGGGTGGTTTTGAGCCCGCTCCTGCGGCACTCAAGCGACCATGACAGGTTCGCTCTCAGCAATATGGATATGCTCAAGGGGGCGATCAAGCCCCACGCCCGGCAAGCCCTTCGCGGCCGCCCGGTTATGGCTAAAATTGTCTTTCAAGCGTGCGGCGGCGGACGCGCCGGATCAGAGGCGCTCCCGCCACCAGGCGATCTGCTCGGACACGCGGACGGGCGAGGTGCCGCCGAAGCTCGTGCGCGAACGGACGGAGTTCTCCACGCCGAGAACATCGTAGATGCCCTGATGGATCCGGGGCTCGACCGCCTGCATGGCGTCGAGAGGCAGGTCTTCGAGGCTGCAGCCGCGCCGCTCCGCCTCCGAAACGATCCGCCCGGTGATGTGGTGAGCATCACGGAAGGGAATGTTGAGACTCCGCACGACCCAGTCGGCGAGATCGGTAGCGGTGGAGTAGCCGGCTCCGGCCACGGCGGCCATGCGCTCCGGCACCGGCTCCAGGTCCTGGATCATGCCCGTCATGGCGGCAAGGACGATCTCGAGGGTGTCCGCGGCATCGAACAGCGGCTCCTTGTCCTCCTGGGTGTCCTTCGCATAGGCGAGCGGAAGACCCTTCATCACGGTCAGGAGGGACATGAGCGAGCCGACGATCCGCCCGGTCTTGCCGCGTACCAGTTCGGCCGCGTCCGGGTTGCGCTTCTGCGGCATCATGCTGGAACCGGTGGTCCAGCGGTCCGGCAGCCGCACGAACCCGAAGGGCGCCGACATCCAGATGATGATCTCCTCCGCCAGCCGCGACAGGTGGACGGCGCAGATCGAGGCGATCGAGAGAAATTCCAGGATGCTGTCCCGGTCGGACACGGAATCGAGGGAATTGCGGGTCGGGCCGTCGAACCCCAGCGCCTGCGCGGTCATGTGCCGGTCGATGGGGAACGAGGTTCCGGCCAGGGCGCCGGCGCCGAGAGGGCTCTCGTTCAGGCGCCTGCGGGAGTCGCGAATGCGGCCGCGGTCGCGGCCGAACATTTCCACATAGGCCATGAGATGGTGACCGAAGGTCACGGGCTGGGCGCTCTGCAGGTGGGTGAAGCCGGGCATGACGGTCGCGGCGTGCGGCTCGGCCTTGTCGAGGAGCGCGGTGAGGAGCTTCGTCAGTTGCTCGTCGGTGCGGTCATGGGCGTCGCGCACCCAGAGACGCGTGTCGGTGGCGACCTGATCGTTGCGGCTGCGTGCGGTGTGAAGCCGCGCCGCCGGGTCTCCGACGATCTCCCGCAGACGGCTCTCCACGTTCATGTGAATGTCTTCGAGGGCCTTCGAGAAGGCGAAGCCGCCGGTCTCGATCTCCCCCAGGACCCGCTGCAATCCCGCATGGATCGCGTCCCGGTCGCTCTCGGCGATGATGCCCTGTTTCGCCAGCATGGCGCTGTGCGCGATCGAGCCCTGAATGTCCTGTGAGGCCAAGCGCTTGTCGAAATCGATGGAGGCATTGATCGCCTCCATGAGCGCGCTGGGCGATGAGGAGAAGCGCCCTCCCCACATGGTGTTGGCACCGGGCTTCTTGGCTTCGTCGGACACTTTGTTTCATCCAGGATTGAGGTTCAGGAGCTTTGCCACAGCCGGGCCTTGCCGCCAAGCCGCATCCTCGTGCCCGTGCATTAATCACCTTGCGCAATGTTTGCCAGTTTAAAACCAGTTGATTGACTCGACAGAGCCTGTTTGATTTGCATTCTTACCGACGCACAACAGGCGCACCCCAGCGCCGCGAGGGAATTGACGATGAAGCGACTTCCGAAATTTCTCCTATCAGCCGCCATGGTGGCCACCATGGCGACGTCGTTCTCGGCCGTGAAGGCGGCGACGCCGCCGGACACGCTCGTCCAGGCCTGGCAGATCGACGACATCATCACGCTCGATCCGGCCGAGATCTTCGAGTTCACCGCCTCCGAGATCGCCGGCAACACCTATGAGCGCCTGATCAACTACGATCCCAAGGACGTCTCGAAGATCTATGGCGAGGTGGCCGAGTCCTGGACGGTTTCCCCCGACGGGAAGACGATCACCTTCAAGATCCGCGAAGGCAAGAAGTTCGCCTCCGGCAACCCGCTGACCGCCGAGGACGTGGCGTTCTCCCTTCAGCGCGCCGTCATCCTCGACAAGTCCCCGGCCTTCATCCTCGGCCAGTTCGGGCTGACGAAGGACAACGTGAAGGACAAGATCAAGCAGACCGGCCCGTACGAGGTCACCATGGAGCTCGACAAGGCCTATGCGCCGAGCTTCGTCCTTTACGCGCTGACCTCCACCGTCGCCTCCGTCGTCGACAAGAAGCTCGTGATGCAGAACGAGAAGGACGGCGACCTGGGCTATAACTGGCTCAAGACGCATTATGCCGGTTCCGGCCCGTTCTCGATCCGCGACTGGAAGGCGAACGAGGTCGTCGTTCTCGAGCGCAACCCGAACTACGACAAGAAGACCCCGCTGGCCCGCGTGATCTATCGCCATATCAAGGAAACGGCCACCCAGCGCCTCCTGCTGGAGAAGGGCGACGTCGACATCGCGCGCAACCTCAACCCCGAGGAGCTCGCCGCCGTCTCGAAGGACCCGAACATCGAGGTCGATTCCGGCGCCAAGGGTACGCTGTACTACCTGGGCCTGAACCAGAAGAACCCGAACCTCGCCAAGCCCGAGGTTCGCAAGGCCCTGAAATATCTCGTCGATTATGCCGCGATCGCGGACACGATCATGAAGAACAAGGCGGAGGTCCATCAGGCCTTCCTGCCGGAGGGCTTCCTCGGCGCGGTCAACGAGAACCCCTACAAGCTCGACGTCGCCAAGGCGAAGGAGCTTCTGGCCCAGGCCGGCCTGAAGGACGGCTTCACGGTGACCATGGATACCCGCTCCACCGCCGACATCACGGCCATGGCGCAGGCGATCCAACAGACCTTCGCGCAGGCCGGCATCAAGCTGGAGATCATCCCGGGCGACGGCAAGCAGACCCTGACCAAGTATCGTGCCCGCCAGCACGACATCTATATCGGCCAGTGGGGCGCGGATTATCAGGATCCGAACACCAACGCCGACACCTTCGCGGCGAACGACAACAACGCGGACAATGCTTCGGCGAAGCCGCTGGCGTGGCGCAATGCCTGGGATCCGGGCCCGCTGACGGCCAAGACCCGCGCTGCGGTGATGGAGAAGGACCCCGAGAAGCGCGCTCAGATGTACAAGGAGCTGCAGCAGGCGGTTCTCGACGACGGCCCCTACGTGATCTTCCTGCAGCAGATCGAGAACATGGCCATGCGCAAGAATGTGGATGGCGTCGTGATCGGTCCTTCGTTCGATACCAACAGCGTGGCCCAGGCCAAGAAGAACTAAATTTTCAATGGCTTCTGAAACGATGACTCGGAGCGGAGGGCACGATGCCCTCCGCTCCTTCCTTAAAAGGACCGCACAGTTCCTTCTCGTGCTGGCGACGACCCTGCTCGGTCTGATTGCCGTCACCTTCTTCATCGGCCGCGTCGTGCCGATCGATCCGGTCATCGCCATCGTCGGCGACCGTGCTCCGGCCCATGTCTACGAGAGGGCGCGTGAGGAACTGGGTCTCGATCTGCCGCTGATCCAGCAATTCGGCATCTACGTGAAGAAGGCCGTCACCGGCGATTTCGGGAATTCCGTCCTGACCACCAATCCGGTGATGACGGACATTGCGAACGTGTTTCCCGCGACCCTCGAGCTTGCCACCCTCGGCACGATCATCGGAACGCTGCTCGGCATCCCGCTCGGTGTGCTGGCCGCCGTGAAACGCGGCAGCCTCATCGATCAGCTCGTGCGCCTTCTCGGCCTTGTCGGCTATTCCGTGCCGATCTTCTGGCTCGGCCTCATGAGCCTGCTCCTGTTCTACGCGAAACTCGGCTGGGTCGGCGGGCCGGGCCGCATCGACGTGACCTATTCCTATCTCTATACCCCCGTCACGGGCATCGTTCTTCTCGACACCGCGATGCAGGGGCAGTGGGATGCGTTCTGGGACGCGGTCTCGCACATCGCGCTTCCGGCCTGCCTCCTCGGCTATTTCTCGCTCGCCTATATCAGCCGCATGACCCGCTCCTTCATGCTGAACGAGCTGGCGCAGGAATACGTGATCGCCGCGCGGGTGAAGGGTCTCTCGGAGATGCGGGTAATCTGGCGCCATGCCTTGCGCAATGCGGCCGTTCCCCTCGTGACCGTGATCGCCCTCTCCTACGCGAACCTGCTCGAGGGCTCCGTGCTGACCGAGACGGTCTTCGCCTGGCCGGGACTCGGCCAGTACATCACCAACTCCCTGCAGAATGCGGACATGAACGCCGTGCTCGGCGGCACCCTCGTGATCGGCGCCGTCTTCGTGCTGCTCAACCTGGTGTCCGATCTGCTCTACCGCCTTCTTGATCCGAGGACACGCTGATGGTCGGCGCCCCTCCCTTTCCGCAACCGTCCGCCACGCAGGCCTGGCTTCTTTCGCCGGAGCCGAGCTCCCGCTGGCAGGCTCGCCTCGGCCGCGGCTATCTCGGCTGGCGCGCCTTCACCAAGAACCCGCTGGCCGTGCTGGGCCTCGGCATCGTCGTGCTGCTGATCCTGGTCGCCATCTTCGCCGACCTGATCGCGCCCTATTCCCCGATCGCGGGCGGAGATCTGCGAACGGAGCGGCTTCTGCCGCCGAGCGCGGAACACTGGTTCGGCACGGACGACCTGGCGCGGGATATCTTCTCGCGCGTGGTCTACGGCTCCCGCATCACCCTGTGGGTCATCGTGCTGGTGGCTCTCATCGCGACACCGATCGGCCTGCTGGTCGGCACGGTGTCCGGCTATCTCGGCGGCTGGGTCGATACGGTCCTGATGCGGATCACCGACATCTTCCTCGCCTTCCCGCGCCTGATCCTCGCGCTGGCTTTCGTGGCCGCCCTGGGTCCGGGCATCGAGAACGCGGTGATCGCCATCGCCATCACTTCGTGGCCGCCCTATGCCCGTATCGCACGCGCCGAAACCCTCACCATCCGCAACAGCGATTTCATCGCGGCGGTAAAGCTCCAGGGTGCCTCGACGCCGCGGATCATCCTGGGCCACGTGGTGCCGCTCTGCATCTCGTCCCTCATCATCCGCGTCACCCTCGACATGGCGGGCATCATCCTGACCGCCGCCGGCCTCGGCTTCCTCGGCCTCGGCGCTCAGCCGCCGATGCCCGAATGGGGCGCCATGGTCGCGACCGGACGCAACTACCTCATCGACCAATGGTGGGTCGCCGCCATGCCGGGCATCGCCATCTTCGTGGTGAGCCTCGGCTTCAACCTGCTGGGCGACGGCCTGCGCGACGTTCTCGATCCGAAGGCCGCCAAATGACCAAGCCGCTTCTCGACGTCGAAGACCTGCGCGTCCGCTTCCACCTTCGCACCGGCACCGTGGAAGCGGTGCGGGGCGTGTCGTTCCAACTCGGCCGCGAGCGCCTCGGCATCGTCGGCGAGTCGGGTTCCGGCAAGTCGCAGACCGGGCGCGCGATCCTGGGTCTCACCCCGCCGCCCGGCGAGGTGACGGCCCAGCGCCTCGCGTTCGACGGCATCGATCTTCTCACCGCCTCGAAGCGGACGCTGCGCGAGCTGCGCGGCGGGCGCATCAGCATGGTGATGCAGGACCCGAAATACTCGCTGAACCCGGTCATGACCATCGGCGAGCAGATCATCGAGGCCTACCGGGCCCATGCGAGGAAGGCCGGCCGCGGCGAGGCGCGGGACCGGGCTCTCGCCATGCTGGAAGCCGTGAAGATGCGCGATCCCGGCCGCGTCTTCGCTCTCTATCCGCACGAGGTGTCGGGCGGCATGGGGCAGCGGGCCATGATCGCCATGATGCTCGTGACCGAGCCGGACCTCCTCATCGCCGACGAGCCGACTTCGGCCCTGGACGTGACCGTTTCGATGGAGGTCCTGCGCATCCTGGACGAACTCGTTTCGGAGCGCGGCATGGGGCTCATCTTCATCTCGCACGATCTGAAGCTGGTCTCCTCATTCTGCGACCGGGTGCTCGTGATGTATGCGGGCCGCGTGGTCGAGGAACTGCAGGCCAAGCATCTGCGTGAGGCGAAGCACCCCTATACCCAGGGGCTCATGAGCTGCCTGCCGACGCTGGCGAACGACGTGCGTCCGCTTCCCACCCTGAACCGCGACCCCGCCTGGGCGCAGTGACAGATCCGATGCTCGATATTCAGAACCTCAAAGTCGTCTACGGAACGGGCCGCCTTCGCGTCGAGGCGGTCAAGAACGTCAGCTTTCATGTGGAGGCCGGCGCGTCCTACGGGCTGGTGGGCGAATCCGGATCCGGCAAGTCGACGGTCCTGCGCGCCATCTGCGGTCTGGCGCCGATCTCGGGCGGGCATGTCCGGGTGGATGGAAAGGAAGTGAAGACGCCGCGCGAGAAGAGCTTCTATCGCACGGTCCAGATGGTGTTTCAGGACCCTTATGCCTCGCTCCACCCCCGTCACACGGTGGATCGGACCCTCTCGGAGCCCCTCGCCATCCATGGGGAGAAGGATGCGGAGGCGCGGATCCTCCAGGCACTGAAGGAAGTGGGGCTCGGCCCCTCCTTCCGGTTCCGCTATCCGCACCAGCTCTCCGGCGGCCAGCGCCAGCGCGTCGCCATCGCCCGCGCGCTCATCCTGCGCCCGAAGGTTCTGCTGCTCGACGAGCCGACTTCGGCGCTGGACGCCTCCGTGCAGGCGGAAATCCTCAATCTGCTCGACGACCTGCGGCGCGAGCTGGGGCTGACCTACATTCTGGTGAGCCACGACCTTGCCGTGGTCGCGCATCTCTGCGAGCGGCTGCTGGTGATGCAGCACGGCGAAGCCGTCGAGGAGACCACCTCCGTGGCGCTCCGGTCAGGCCAAGCCTCGAACAGCTACACGCAATCGCTGATCCAGGCGAGCCAGGGCTTCTCGCGAGAGGCGCCTGCACCTCTGGCCATCTGATCCTTCCGTCCGACGTCAACCCGGTTGAACTGACCCATGCCCCGCACTCCCCTGATGCCGGTCTTCGATGGCCACAACGACGTTCTTCTTCGCCTGATGCGCGGAAGGGCCGAGCCCGAGAAGGCTTTTCTCGAAGGCGACAATATCGGCCACCTCGACTGGCCCCGGATGAAGGAGGGTGGCTTCGTCGGCGGGTTCTTCGCCGTTTATGTCCCGTCCGATAATACGGGCGGCATCGACATCGATGCCCTCATGGCCCGGCCGCAATACGACGTGCCCCTGCCGCCCCAGCTCGAGCTCTCGCCGAGCCAGCAGGTGACGGTGCACATGGCGTCCCTGCTCCTGCGGATCGAGCGCGCCTCGAAGGGCGAGGTGAAGGTCTGCCGGAGCGCGTCCGACATCCGCCATTGCATCGACAGCGGGATACTCGCGGCCATTCTCCACATCGAAGGGGCCGAAGGCATCGACCCGGACCTGTACATGCTGGACGTGCTCTACGGCAGCGGCCTGCGCTCGATCGGGCCGGTCTGGAGCCGCTCCAACATCTTCGGCCATGGCGTCCCGTTCCGCTATCCGTCGTCTCCGGATACAGGTCCTGGATTGACGGACCACGGACGGGAACTCGTCCGGGCCTGCAACCGGCTCAAGATCATGCTCGACCTCTCGCACCTCAACGAGAAGGGCTTCTGGGACGTCGCGAAGATGAGCGATGCGCCTCTGGTGGCGACCCACTCCAATGCCCATGCGGTCTGCCCCCATTCCCGCAACCTGACCGACAAGCAGCTCGCCGCCATCCGCGAGAGCCGCGGCATGGTCGGCGTCAACTTCGCGACCTCCTTCATCCGCCCCGACGGGATGCGCAACGACGACACGCCGCTGGAAGAGATGATCCGCCACATGGATCACCTCATCGAGCATGTGGGCGTTGACGGCGTCGGGTTGGGCTCGGATTTCGACGGCGCGACGATCCCGGCCGAGATCGGCGACGTGCGCGGCCTGCCGCGCCTCGTCGATGCCATGCGCCGCCACGGCTACGACGAGGCCACCGTGCGCAAGCTCTGCTACGAGAACTGGGTCAACGTCCTGGAGCGGACCTGGGGCTACTGAGCCCCGGGCCTCAAGCCTCCGCCTTCGAGGTCAGGGCGAAGAGGCTCGCGATCCCGCCGACCCCGAGCATCAGGAAGAGGCTGACAGCGTTGATCGCCGGCGAGGCGCCCTCGCGCATCTGGCCGTACATGGTGATCGGCAGCGGTGCGTCGGAGCCGACGAGCATCAGGGTCGTGTTGAAGTTCTCGAACGACATGAGGAGCGCGACGAGACCCGCGCCGATGAGGGCGGGTTTCAGGAACGGCAGCGTGATCGTCCGCAGGACCCTCGCCCGGCTGGCCCCGAGGTCGAGCGCCGCCTCCTCCAGCGAGCGGTCGAACTTCCGCAGCCGCGCCGCAATGATCAGGGTCGAGATCGTGAGAATGAACGAGAGCTGCCCGAGGATCACGAGCGGCAGGCCCGGACGGAGAGGATCGAGATCGGTCTGAAGCCAGTCCTCGAGCCCGTTCGCGACGCGGGAAAAGAAGGCCAGGATCGAGATGCCGAGCACGACGCCGGGGATGACCAGCGGCCACAGCATCATCATGGCCAGAAAGGTCTTGCCGCGGAATTCCGCCCGCTCGAGCACCCAGGCGTTCACGGTGCCGACGACGACGGCGAGCAGGGCGACGGGAATCGCCACCTTGAGACTGTTGCCGATGCTCGTGAGCCAGATCGGGTCCATCAGGACCCCCGGCTTGCCGAAGGCGGATCCGTCGCCGATGAACCAGGCCAGGGTGAAGCCCCGCCACGGCGGCGAGGGGAACGGGCTGGCATTGAAGGCGAAGATCGCCACGACCAGGAGCGGCGCGAACAGGAACACGTAGAACGCCGCGATGTAGAGCTTCCAGACGAAGGACGGACGGTTCATCTCAGGCCTGCCTCAAGGTCGTGCCCAGGCTCTGCCCCGTCAGGCGCAGGCCCACCCACACGATGGTGGAGGACAGCAGCAGGAGGAGCATGCCGAAGGCGGCTCCTTGCGGCCAGTTGAAGCGAGTGATGAACTGGGCGTAGATCTGCTCCGTGAACCACAGCCCGTTCTTGCCGCCGAGCAGCACCGGCGTCGCGAAATTGCCCACCGTCAGCATGAAGACGATAATCGAGCCCGCGACGATGCCCGGCATCGCATGGGGAATGACGATGCGCCGGAGCACGGTCCATCGGCTGCCGCCCAGATCGAAGCCCGCCTCGACCACGGCGGGCTCCAGGCTCTCCAGCGCGTTGGCGAGCGGCACGATCATGAAGAGCAGCCCGCCATAGACGAGGCCGAGGATCACGGCTCCGTCGTTGTAGAGCATCTCGACCGGCTGATCGGCGAGGCCGGTCATGCGCAGCAGATAGGAAATCACCCCGGTCTCCCGCAGCAGCATCATCCAGCCCAGCGTGCGCACGAGTTCCGACACCCAGAACGGCAGCAGGCACAGGAGGAGGAGCATCGCCTTCGTCGGTCCCCGCGCCACGCGGGCGATGTAGAGCGCGATGGGAAAAGCCAGCACGAGCGTGATCGCCGTGACGAGGATCGACATGATCGCCGTGCGGGCGAAGGTGCGCCAATAGAGCGGCTCGGTGAAGAATTCGAGATAGTTTCCGGCGCCGAAGGCATAGACCCGCGGCGCCACCCTCTCGCTGAAGGAGAGGATGAGGATCTCCACGTGCGGCAGGACGATGAGCAGCCCCAGCCAGAGCACGGCCGGAGCCATCAGGAGGAAGAGGGTCAGGCGCTGCGCCGATCTCATGCGGCGAAGACCTTCGTCGCTTGGGACGCCCAGCCGAGATGGATCGGCGCGCCGACCGCGATGCCGGCCAGCGGCCCGGCCTGGGGCAGCACCGCGCGCACGGGCTCGTCGAAGCCGGGCGTCTCGACGAGCAGGCTCGAATTGGCCCCGTCGAACAGCACCGCAGCGACGCGGCCCTCGAAACGGTTCGGAAGCGTGCCGAGAGCAGCCTGATCCTGGGACAGGGCGATGGCCTCCGGGCGGACGAAGGCAAGAGCGGATTTCTGCGAAGCAGCCCCCTCCCCCATGATTGTCGCGCCGGAGGGAAGCCGCAATGCGACCGTGCCGCCCGCGGTGGAAGCAATCTCACCCTGCCAGCGGTTCGTCTCGCCCACGAAGCTCGCCACGAAGGGCGTGGCCGGGTTGTGGTAGAGCTCGCGCGGACTTCCCACCTGCTCGAAGCGCCCCTGGTTCATGACGGCGATGCGATCCGACATGACGAGGGCTTCGGACTGGTCGTGGGTGATGTAGGCGAAGGTGGTGTTGAAGGTCGCCTGCAGCTGCTTGAGCTCGATCTTCATGTGCTCGCGCAGCTTGAGGTCGAGCGCCCCGAGGGGCTCGTCGAGAAGAACCAGGGTCGGCTCCAGGACAAGGCAGCGGGCAATCGCCACGCGCTGACGTTGGCCGCCCGAGAGCGCGGTCACCCGACGGTCGCCGAAACCCTTCAGGCCGACGCGCTCCAGCATGCGGTTGGCCCGCTTCTCCGCTTCGGCGCGGGCGACGCCGCGGCACGTGAGCCCGTAGGCGATGTTCTCGCCGACGCTCATCATCGGGAAGAGCGCGAGGCTCTGAAAGACCATGTTGACCGGACGGCGATTGGCCGGAACCCCGATCATGGACTTGTCGCGAATGCGGATATCCCCCGATGTCGGATCCTCGAAACCCGCGATCATGCGCATGAGCGTGGTCTTGCCGCATCCGGACGGCCCGAGGATGGAAAAGAACTCGCCGGGAGCGACGCTGAAGGTCACGTCGTCGACGGCCCGATGGGAGCCGAACCGTTTCGTGATGTTGAGAAGGTCGAGATCCGGAGGAGATGTCATGGACGCCACAAACGTAAAAAAGCCATCCCCCGGACCGGCCGGGGGATGGTGATCCGCAGAGGAGGTGGTTACGAGCCGGCCTTCAGACGGTCGAGGATCTTGCCCTCGATTTCCTCGATGCCGGCCGGCACCGCCGGGTACCACTTGATGTTGTCGATGGCGGCCTTCGGGAAGCTCTCGGCGAACTGATCCTTCAGCTTGCCCTGCATGAGCTTGTCCGCGCCGTTGGAGGCCGTGAAGTTGCCGGCGGCAGCCGCCACCTTCGCGGCGATCTCGGGACGCATGTTGAAGTTGATCCACTTGTAGGCTGCGTCGTCGTTGCGGCCCTTGGCCGGGATCGCATAGGTATCGACCCAGCCCAGCGCACCGGACTTCGGAGCGACGAACTTGATCTCCGGGTTTTCGGAGTTGAGCTTCCAGCCGCCCGTAT
Organism: Microvirga lenta; assembly: GCF_020532555.1. GTDB lineage: Bacteria > Pseudomonadota > Alphaproteobacteria > Rhizobiales > Beijerinckiaceae > Microvirga > Microvirga lenta. Next base: position 491,274 of record NZ_JAJBBR010000001.1, read on the forward strand.
CCCAGGCCATGGCGGCGACGACTTCGCCGGACCGGATGGCATTGAGGAGCTGGTCCTTGCCGTCCCAGAAGAACTTCACGTTCTTCTTGCAGTCCGCGAGCTTGGCGCCGACCTTCTCCATCATCTCCGTGTAGGCCTTCGGATCGTTGTAGGCGGCGAAGGGATCCATGCCGTTGGCGAACGCGAAGGCGATAAGGGTCGGACGCTTGGCGCGGAAGCTCGCCTTTCCGGCGACCGCATCGCTGCAGAGGTCGGTGTAGTCGGCGACGTTGGGAGCCGCCTTGGTGTTCACGACCAAGCCGTCCGTGCCCCAGATGTGGGGTACGCCGTAGACCTTGCCGTCGACGGTCGTGTTCTTCTTCGTGGCTTCGAGCATCGAGCCGATGAACTGGTCCGTCTTGATCTTGGAAAGATCGAGCGGCTTGTAGATGCCGAATTCCTGCTGCGGCCCGGCAATGCGGTCCTGGCTCGGCTGCACGAGGTCGAAGCCGGCCCCCTGAGTGGCACGCAGCTTCGAGATCATCTCCTCGTTGTTGGAGAGCGTGACCTCGACCTCGATGCCCGTCTCCTTGGTGAACTGCTCGATAATGTCCTTCGGAGCGTAATCAGCCCAGGTCAGGAGCCGCAGCTTCTCGGCGGCGTGCGCCGTGCCTGCGACCATGAGTGCGGCAAAGGCCGTGGCCAGCTTCAAGCCGGCGCGCTTGGTCAACATCATATTCCTCCATTGTGGTCCGGGTTCGGCCCGTGTTCCCCAGTTGCAAAATTATATGACACTCCGACGACGCGCTACTGATTTAAGCAAGTTGTCCTGATTTCCTGAGCCGGCTCAGGAGAGAAGGCGCCGGCTGACAGGAGCCGGGTGCCCGGCTATTGAAGAGCATTCATTCCTGGAGCCCTCCCGATGCGCACCCTCTACCCCGAAATCGAACCCTACGATCATGGCCTGCTCGATGTGGGCGACGGACACCGGGTCTATTGGGAGCTCTGCGGAAACCCCGACGGCAAGCCTGTCGTCTTCCTTCACGGCGGACCTGGCGGAGGCTGCTCGCCGACGCAGCGCCGGCTGTTCGATCCGGAGAAGTACCGCATCCTGCTGTTCGACCAGCGCGGCTGCGGGCGCTCCACGCCCTATGCGAGCCTCGAGGCCAACACCACCTGGCATCTGGTGGCGGATATCGAACGCCTGCGCGAGATGCTGGGCGTCGAGAAGTGGATGGTCTTCGGCGGGTCCTGGGGCAGCACCCTTGCGCTCGCCTATGCGGAAACGCACCCGGAACGGGTGAGCGAACTGGTGCTGCGGGGCATCTTCACCCTGCGCCGCGCAGAGCTGCTCTGGTACTACCAGGAAGGCGCGTCCTGGATGTTTCCGGACAAGTGGGAGCGGTTCCTGGCGCCTATTCCCCCGGAGGAGCACGGCGACCTCATGGCCGCCTACCGCAAGCGCCTCACCCACGAGGATCCCGTGATCCAGATGGAAGCCGCCAAGGCTTGGAGCCTGTGGGAAGGCGAGACGATCACCCTCATGCCGAGCCAAGACTACAGCGACCAGTTCGGCGACGGGCATTACGCCCTCGCCTTCGCCCGGATCGAGAACCATTACTTCGTCAACGAGGGCTTCTTCGACGAAGGACAGCTCATCCGCGACGCCCACCGGCTGAAGGACATCCCCGGCGTCATCGTCCAGGGGCGCTACGACATCGCCACGCCGCCCAGGACGGCATGGGACCTGCACAAGGCCTGGCCGGAGGCCAGGTTCATCATGGTGCCGGATGCAGGCCACGCCATGACCGAGCCCGGCATCACCCACCACCTCATCGAAGCCACCGACGCGTTCGCGAGGGCCTAGCGCCCCCGCGAACCGGCGAGGCGACTACTTTGCGGTCCAGCCGCCATCCATGGAGAGATTGGCGCCGGTGATCTGGCTGGCCGCATCGGAGCAGAGGAAGACGGCGGCGGCCGCGACCTGATCGGCCGTCACGAACTGCTTGGTCGGCTGAGCCTCCAGCAGCACGTCGTTGATGACCTGCTCCTTGGTGAGCCCCCTCGCCTTCATGGTGTCGGGGATCTGCTTCTCCACGAGCGGTGTCCAGACATAGCCCGGGCTGATGCAGTTGACCGTCACGCCGTGGGTCGCCAGCTCCAGCGAAACCGTCTTCGTCAGCCCGACGACCCCGTGCTTGGCGGCGACGTAGGCCGCCTTGAACGGCGAGGCGACGAGGGAATGGGCCGAGGCCGTGTTGATGATGCGCCCCCACTTGCGGGCCTTCATCCCCGGCACGGCGGCGCGGATCGCGTGGAAGGCCGAGGAGAGGTTGATCGCGATGATCTGGTCCCACTTCTCGATCGGGAAGTCCTCGATCGGGGAGACGAACTGGATGCCCGCATTGTTCACGAGAATGTCGACGCCGCCGAAGGTCTCCTCCGCCAGACGGATCATGTCGGCGATCTCCTCGGGCTTCGACATGTCGGCAGGCGAATGGATGGCCTTGACGCCGAACTCGCTCTCGAGCCCGGCCCGCGTCTTCTCGATCTCGTCCGCCGGTCCGAAGCCGTTGAGAACGATGGAGGCGCCTTCCTTGGCGAGGGCGCGCGCGATGGCAAGGCCGATGCCGCTGGTCGAGCCCGTGACAACGGCGGTCTTGGATTTCAAAGTCATGAAATGCTCCGGATATGCCTCGAGGTTCGGCATGGATCGAGGTTTTGACATAACATGAGGCGCCGGAGGAGGGTCAATCGACCTTGGATCGAGAATGAAGGTTGCCGGACGCCCCCTCTCGATACATGCTTCAGGCGCATGCCTGCATCCTTCCCTTGCCGTTGAAGGATTTTCACCGATGTGAGAAGGGCCAGTGGCCCGATTTCAGCCCATCCGACGAGGTATCGTGCAAACACCGAGAATTCTCGCCTGCGGCGACAGCGCCCTATCCGTCGAGTTCGGAGAAACCATCGATCCGGACATCAACGGCAAGGTCCTTGCGCTCGACGATGCCCTGCGGATGCGCTCCCCGGCCGGCCTGCTGGAAACGGTGCCGACCTACCGTTCGCTGCTGGTGCAGTTCGATCCCACGCTCACGGATTATGATGCCCTTGCGGCCCTCCTGACGGCAGAGGCCCAGGGCCTCGCCCCCCGCGCCTCCACCGGCAGGCGCTGGCGCATCCCGGTCGTCTATGGCGGTGAATACGGGATCGATCTCGAAGATGTCGCCGAACGGCACGGTCTGACGCCGCGGCAGGTCATCGACCGCCATGCCGGCGCGGTCTACCGGGTCTACATGATCGGATTTCTGCCGGGCTTCGCCTATCTCGGGGGGCTCGATCCCACCCTCGCCACCCCGCGTCGGACGCAGCCGCGCGCGAAGATTCCAAGCGGCTCGATCATCATCGGCGGCGCGCAGGCGGCAGTCGGCTCGATCGAATGCCCCAGCGGCTGGCACATACTCGGGCGCACGCCCGTGCGCAGTTATGCCCCGGAGCGCGACCCGGCCTTCCTGCTCGGAGCGGGAGACGAGGTCGTGTTCGAGCCTGTCGATACGTCTCGCTGGGATATGCTCGATCGCGAGGCGCAGGCCGGCGGCGTCGTGGCCGAGGAGATCCGCCCATGATCGATCTCGTTGTCAAAGCCTGCGGGCCCATGACCAGCCTGCAGGATCGCGGGCGCCACGGCTATCAGAGGTTCGGCGTCTCCCCCTCGGGAGCCATGGACGCGCGTTCCCTGGCCGCCGCCAACATTCTCGTCGGCAACCCGCCTGAAATCGCCGCCATCGAGTTCGTGAATCTCGGCGGCACGTTCACGTGCAGCGGTGGCGATCTCCGGATCGCGGTGGTCGGCGCCGACTGCTCCTTGAGCATCGACGGAGTGCAGGTCGCGCCCAATACAGCGGCGCTCCTCAGGGAGGGGCAGGAAGCCCAGGTCGGCCACGCCCGGACCGGGACGTTCGCGTATCTGGCCATCGCCGGAGGCTTCGCGGTCGAGCCGCAGCTCGGTAGCCTGTCCTTTCACCTGCGGTCGCGCCTCGGCGGCCTCGACGGAGCCCCGCTCCGGCCCGGAGACCGGCTCTCCTGCAAGGCGGAGGCGCAGCCCGGCGAGCTGATGCACCTGCCGCTCGAGGCACCGCCAACGGATGCCCCGATCCGCGTGATGCTCGGACCGCAGGACGACTACTTCACCCCGGCGGCGATCCGCACCCTCCTGGAAGGGGAGTTCACCGTCAGCCCGCAGGCCGACCGAATGGGCTTCCAGCTGACGGGGCCGCAGATCGAGCACGCCAAGGGCTTCAACATCGTGTCCGACGGAATCGTGACCGGCCACATTCAGGTGCCGGGAAACGGCCAGCCCATCGTTCTCATGCGCGACCGGCAGACGGCAGGCGGCTATCCGAAGATCGCGACGATCATCAGCGCCGATCTCGACCGCTTCGCCCAGCTGCGCCCGGGAACGTCCGTGCGCTTCAAGGCCGTCGAACGGGAAGAGGCGGTTACGGCGGCGCGCCAGATGAAGGACTGGATCTCGTCCCTCCCGACCGCTCTCGTGCCCGTGCGTTTCGACCTGACGACGGAGCACCTCCTGAGCGTGAACCTCATCGGCGGCGCTGTGGATGCGCTGGCCCCGAGAACGCCGGAGACCGCGGCCTCGTGACGGTCGGCCACGGATTCTCCGAGACGCCTCTGCCAGGTGAGCCGGCTAGGAAAATTGAGAAGCCTGTCAAATAACTGCAATAGAACTGTCATCATTCTCGTTCCATGAACAGGGCCTCTCCTCTGTTGAACCTCTTGAATGGATTGCCCGGATGGCAAAGAAGAAGACCAAGTCCCCCTCCAGCGCGCTGGGATTGAAGCTCCCGAAGGATCTGCGCAAGCCCGGCTGGCTCGACGAGCTTCTCCACTCGGAGATCGGACGCCGGATTCTCGCGGACGCCCTCGTGGCCGCCGCCGGGGCGGCGGCTGTCGCCCTCACGCGCCACCAGCCGGTTGCGAAGAAGATCACCCGGGCCAAGAAGGCTACGGCCGAAGCCGGTTCGGAAGCGGCCTCCGTCACCAAGAAGCTGGCGAGCTCCGCCGCGGAGATCGCAACGGAGACCGTCGCCGGCGTCGCCCAGTCGCTTCTGCCGGAAAACGCCGCCGTCCCTGAGGACAAGAACACGACCGAAGACAAGCAGGCCAAGAAGCGCCGCAAGAAGGCCAAGGCCGAGACCCGGTAGCCCGGGACGCCCGACCCATCGGAACGGCAGCGGAGGAGCGGCATCGCGCCCGCTGCCCAGGCAAGGAAAGAAGGGCGGCCCCGGGGCCGCCCTTGTTGTTTTCAGGCTCAGGCGATCTTGCCGCCGCCCTGTTTCGTGATGACGAGAACCGAGGGACGCGTCGGCATGTTGTCCTTGAAGTCCGGCCAGCGCGTGGCGGGATTCTCGAAGGTCGACGGGGCGCCCTCGTCCACCTCGGCCGGATGCTGCACGGCCAGGAAGAGCGTCTCGTCGTTGGGCGTGAAGCAGGGACCGCACATCTCCGCACCAAGCGGCACGCGGAAGAAGTGCTTGGACGTGCCGCGCAGCTCACCTTCCGTCTCGAGAGCCCAGAGACCGTCCGCGCGGCCCGTCGCCTTGGCGCTGTTGCCGTCCGTCGAGATCCAGAGACGTCCCTGACTGTCGATGGCGCAGTTGTCGGGCATGCCGAACCAGCCGTTCCTGGTCGTCTCCGACGAGAAGGTCGCGCCGACCGAAGCCACGGAGGGATCGCCGCACTTGACCAGCACCTCCCAGGCAAAGGTCTTCGCGGCATGGTCGCCGCCTTCGGGCATCATTTCGACGATGTGGCCGAACGCATTGTTGGCGCGCGGGTTGGCGGGATCGACCTGCTCCTCCTTGCGGCGGGTGTTGTTCGTCAGCATGACGTAGACGCGGTTCGTGGCCGGATTGGCCTCGATGTCCTCGGGGCGGTCCATCTTGGTCGCGCCCTGGAGATCGGCCGCGCGCCTCGTCTCGATGAGAACGTCGGCCTGGCTCCGGAAGCCGTTCGCTTCCGTCAGCGGCCCCTCGCCATGGACGAGGGAGAGCCACTCGCCCGTTCCATCCGGGTTGTACTTGGCGACGTAGAGCGTGCCTTCATCGAGGAGGCCGAAATTGGCGGCGCGGTCTTCCCGGTTCACCTTTCCGGCCGTGACGAACTTGTAGACGTAGTCGAAGCGCTCGTCGTCGCCCAGATAGACGACATAGCGGCCGTCCTGGTTCGTGATGCCGGCAGCGCCCTCGTGCTTGGTGCGCCCGAGCGCCGTACGCTTCTTCGGCACGAAGGTCGGATCGAAGGGGTCGATCTCGACCACCCAGCCGAAACGGTTGGGCTCGTTGGGCTCCTTGGCGACGTCGAAACGGTCGTGGAACTTGCCCCAGGCATAGGCGGGGGATCCGAGGCCATAGCGCTTGTAGTTCTTGGCCTCGGCATGATCGTCGGCGACCTTGCCCCAGAAGTAGCCGTTGAAGTTCTCTTCGCAGCTCAGCCACGTTCCCCAGGGGGTGACGCCGCCGGCGCAGTTGTTGACCATGCCGTGGACACGGCGGCCGCTCGGGTCGGCGGCGGTCTTCATCCGCTCGTGACCGGCCGCCGGACCCGTGATGTCCATCGGCGTCTCGGCCGTGATGCGGCGGTTGTACCTGGAATCCTTCACGACCTCCCAGCGGCCGTTGCGGCGCTGGATTTCCACCACCGCGCCGCCATGGGCCGCCATCTCGATATCGACGAGGTCCTTCGTCATCTTCGAGAAGTTGACGTCCTTGGAATCCTGCACGCCGATGCCGGGGAACATCAGCTCCTCGTTGGTGTATTCGTGATTGACGACGAGCAGGCCGTGATCGCTCGACCCGTCGATGGGGATGTAGCCGACGAAGTCGGTGTTGTAGCCGAACTGGCGGCTCTGCTTCTGCGCGCTTTGCGACATGGGATCGAAGTCGGGCGCATCGGCGAAGATCGGGTCGCCCCAGCGCAGCAGGACCTGGGCGTCATAGCCTTCGGCGACGTGGTGGGTCTCGTCGACGCCCGCCTCGATTTCCTTGAAGTCGAACGACGGGGCCATGCCCTTCTTGGCAGGCTGCTCGTTGGCCGCGAGGGCGCGCTGGCCCAGAGTGGCGGAAATCGCCGCAACGGCGAGCGAGCCGCGGAGCAGATCGCGCCGGTTGAAGCGCGCGGCGATGACCTCGCCCATGGTGAGGTTTGCGGTCGGGTTGTTGCCGACATCGCCTGAATCTTCCAGCTCGCTTGCGCGAAGACGGGTCATCTTCTCGTCCATATCCGCTTCTCCCATGTGAGATGACAGCGGTTTAGAACGGTTCCATGTAAGCTTGGTGACAGGCCTCCCGGCCTGTCGTCCCATCGCCTTCCAGAACTCGATCAGGCCGTCCTGACGCCGCTGGCATCGACCCGGTCCGGCGCACCGGATGCCTTGGCCTCGCGGCGGCGCTCGTGGAGAATCCATTCCGTATAGCCGTTCGGCTGTTCGCGCCCCTTGAACACGAGATCGGACGCGGCCTGGAAGGCCGGGCCGTCGAAGCCCGGCGCCATCGGACGGTAGAGCGGATCGCCCGCATTCTGCCGGTCGACGACCTCCGCCATGCGGCGCAGGGTCTGCATGACCTGGTCCTGGGTCACGATGCCGTGCCGGAGCCAGTTGGCGAGATGCTGGCTGGAGATGCGCAGCGTCGCGCGATCCTCCATCAGGCCGACGTCATGGATGTCCGGCACCTTGGAGCAGCCCACGCCCTGATCGATCCAGCGCACCACATATCCGAGAATGCCCTGGCAGTTGTTGTCGAGTTCCTGCTGCACCGCGTCCGGCGCCCAGTTGGACTGCGAGACGGGAATGGTGAGGATGTCCGCCAGTTTGGCGGGCGAGCGCTGTTTCAGCTCCTCCTGGCGGGCATGCACGTCCACCTGATGGTAGTGCAGGGCATGGAGCGTGGCGGCGGTCGGAGACGGCACCCAGGCGGTGTTGGCGCCGGCCTGAGGATGTCCGATCTTCTGGACCATCATGTCGGCCATCTTGTCCGGAGCCGCCCACATGCCCTTGCCGATCTGCGCGTGCCCCGGCAATCCGCAGGCGAGGCCCACATCGACGTTGTTGTCCTCGTAGGCCTTGATCCAGGGCGTCCCCTTCATGTCGTTCTTGCGCACCATGGGACCCGCCTCCATGGAGGTGTGGATCTCGTCGCCGGTGCGGTCGAGGAAGCCCGTATTGATGAAGAAGATGCGCTCCGCCGCGGCGGCGATGCAGGCCTTGAGGTTGACGGTCGTTCGCCGCTCCTCGTCCATGATGCCCATCTTCAGGGTATTGCGGGACAGCGAGAGCATGTCCTCGACGGCGGCGAACAGATCGTTGGCGAAGGCGACCTCGTCGGGCCCGTGCATCTTGGGCTTCACGATGTAGACCGACCCCGTGCGGCTGTTGCGCAACTCGCCCGTGCCGCGCAGGTCGTGCATCGCGATGAGGCTCGTGACGGCCGCGTCGAGGATCGTCTCGGGGATCTCCTGTTCCGTCTCGTCGAGCACCGCATCCGTGAACATGTGATGGCCGACGTTGCGCACCAGCATCAGGCTGCGGCCGTGCAGGCGGACCTCGCCGCCGTTCGGCATCCTGTAGGCCCGATCGGGATTGAGGCGCCGCTCGACCGTCCTGCCGCCCTTCTCGAAGCTCTCGCTCAGGTCGCCGCGCATCAGCCCCAGCCAGTTCCGGTAGACCAGCACCTTGTCGTCGGCGTCGACGGCCGCGACGCTGTCCTCCAGGTCCATGATGGTGGAAAGAGCGGATTCGATCACCACGTCGGCAACGCCGGCCGGATCGTCGGCTCCGATCGGACTGGTCCTGTCGATCCTGATGTCGAGATGCAGGCCGTTGTGCCGCAGCAGAATCGCGGAGGGATTGGCGGCCTCGCCCTGGTAGCCGACAAGCTGGGTCACGTCCGCAAGAGCCGTTTCCCCGCCGTCCTGAAGCCGGATTGTCAGCGCACCGCCTTCGATCGCGTAGGCGCTGGCATCCTTGTGGCTGCCCCCTGCGAGCGGAGCGGCCCGGTCGAGGAACTCCCGCGCCCGCTCGACCACCTGGGCGCCGCGCACCTTGTTGTAGCCCCCTCCCTGCGTCGCGCCGCCCTCCTCGGGAATGGCGTCCGTGCCGTAGAGAGCGTCATAGAGGCTGCCCCAGCGGGCATTGGCGGCGTTCAGGGCATAGCGCGCATTCGAGACCGGCACCACGAGCTGAGGCCCGGCGGTCCGGGCAATCTCGTCATCGATGCTGCGGGTCGAAACCGCGAAATCGTCCGGCTCGGGCCGGATGTATCCGATCTCCCGCAGGAAGGCCTCGTACTCCGCCGGATCGAAGGCCCTGCCGGCTCTCGACCGGTGGTACTCGTCGATCCGGCCCTGCAGATCGTCCCTCACGGCGAGAAGGTTCCGGTTGCGGGGGGCGAATTCCCTCACGAGAGTGGACAGCCCGCTCCAGAAGGCATCGGCCGAGACTCCCGTTCCGTTCAGCGCCTCGCGCTCAATGAAATCATGGAGGACCGGTGCAATCTGGAGACCGCTCGTCTGGACGCGCTTCATCTTTCCCGCTTTCGTCGGTTGTGACCTGTTCGTAGCTTAGTGCCACCGGACAAAAAGAGAAGATGACCCCTCCCCTCGACCGCACTTCGGAGCGAGAGGAAAATTTGCAGATGGCCCAAGGGGACTAGAAGACGACCTCCACTTGGCGCAAGATGTACGAAGGTCCAAGACAAGATCCGACATTGCATTCGACCAGAACATCGATTGGTTAGCCGCAGGGATTTCAGGCCGTGCCCCGTCGCTTTTTCAGGCCGCCGATTTCGAAGACGCTCTGGTTTCTCCAGATAAGCTGTCTCGCGTCCCTCGGCCTGGCCGGCCCCACAGCCGCACAGAGCCCGGAGCGGATGTGGCACGTCACCGGCTATGCGAGCCGATGGGCGAATACCGATCTCCTCGACGTGCCGGAGCGCTCCTTCAGGGGAAACCTGACCTTCGAGGATGCGAATTTCGTCGGCGCAGGCCTGGCAAGGGTGATCGTTCCCTCGTTCTCGATCCCTGTTCCCGGCACCGATTTCGCCTTCCGCGGGAACAGGATCGAGATCGAAGGGCAGGTTCTTCGCCACTTCGGCAGCCAAAGCCATTGGGAGGGAACGGTCGCGATCATGTTTCGGACCGGGCAAATCCCTCTGTTCGGAGGCCTGAGCGTCAATTTCGCCGTGGGGGAAGGCCTGTCCTACGCCTCGGAACGGCCGGCGCTGGAAGGAAGCTTCCGTGTCGAGCCCACGCGCTTCCTCAACTATCTCGCGTTCGAAGCCGAATTTTCCCACGCCTCGCTGCCAGGGGTCTACTTCGTCCCGCGGATCCATCACCGGTCCGGAATTTTCGGCGTCATCGCCCCGAGAGAATCCGGCTCGAACTTCATAGGAGCAGGCCTCAGAATCGATCTTCCTTGAGCAAATCGGGCCGTTTTCTCAAGGCGCAACTGAATCCGCAAAACAAAAAACCCTGCCCGGATGGGCAGGGTTAAGTGATCTCCTCGCCTTCGGAAGTGTCGATCCGAAAACATTTCGATTAGGACATATGGTTTCTGTTGTGTCAATCAACAAAGACTTCTCGTCTTTTTTTCCTAATGTCTTCGCATAGTTTCATCATACATTCCTATGAGGCGGAAAGGTTTTACCACTTTGGTATGCCGCCTTGCATAAAAACAAATCTGCAAGTGTTGCAGCATTGTCATAGCCGAATGCTTCAGCGTCCACATAGACTGACACGCGTGACTCCTCACACAAGGGATGACGATTATGAGAAAGCTCGTTTTCGGCCTTCTTGCCGCAACGGCCGGCACGGCTCTTGCCGTGTCCGCCGCCTCGGCTGCAGACCTTCCGATCCGGACGGCTCCTCCGGCTCCGATCATTGCTCCCGTTCCGATCTTCACCTGGACCGGCTTCTACGTGGGCGTGAACGCCGGCTACGGCTGGCATGAGAACAATCGGAGCTCGATCTTCGTGCCTGCCGGCACCTTCGCGGCGCCCTTCGCCGGCACGAGCGGCGTTCTCAGGTTCGGCGAAGACAGCGGTGAAGGCTTCGTCGGCGGCGGCCAGATCGGCTACAACTATCAGTTCGGCTCCTTCGTGGCCGGTGTCGAGGCCGACCTGCAGTGGGCCGATCTCGGCGGCAGCGAGGGTGTCGCGTTCGTGCCGCCCGGCTTCCCGCCGACATTCATCCCGGCCGGCGCTGCCGGCGGCATCGACTGGTTCGGCACCGTCCGCGCCCGTCTCGGTGTGGCCTTCGACCGCGCTCTCATCTACGCCACCGGCGGTTTCGCCTATGGCGGAGCTGACGACAACAGCGGCTTCAACGGCTTCAACGGCTTCGTCAACGACGACGACGTGCGCACCGGCTGGGTGCTGGGTGCGGGTATGGAATATGCCTTCACCAACAACCTGACGGCGGGCATCGAAGGCCTGTGGGTCAACCTGGACGGCGGCAACAACGGCACCTTCATCGGCAGCTACGTTCCTGCTCTTGGCGCCGATCGTACGGCGGTGTCCGTCCCGAACAACCGCGACGAGGAGAACGAGTTCTTCGTGGCGCGCGCCAAGCTGAACTTCAAGTTCGGCACGTACTGAGACCTGCCGTTTCGGCAAACGGAAAGGCCCGGGGAAACCCGGGCCTTTTTGCTGTGCCCACACCGGCACCTTCACGCTCCGGACATACTGCGACGTGCAATGCAGACTTTGCACGCTTGCAAGCGGCCCGGATCCGGAACCATTCGCCCGTACAACTCTACGTGTGACATTCCCTGTTGCAGGCAAATCCGCCTCTCGGACCGAGCCGTCGCACGACGCCATCGACTAACCTGCTGAAGAGTCAGATAAATAAGAAGTTGTCTAGACAACTTCTGGCCGGCTGAGCGAGCGTGGCGCATTCCCCACGGGGTTGAGCTCCCCCACGTAAGGCAAAGGAACGGTGCAAAGTTCCGGCCCTGCCTGCCCCGCATCGGAAAACCTCGAGTCATTCCTTGCCTTTTGCCTGAAACTTAGTTTTAGATATTGCAACGTTATATCTGCCATAAAGAGTTCCCGCCTTCGCATGCACATGGCGTCGGCCGCTGAAATCGCTACACAGTATCAACAGCGAGACCGGCTGATCGCAGGCAGGACTTGAACAACATGGGAGACTTTCGATGGAAACCTCCATGCGAGTAGGCCTCGTCGCCGACGACGACGCGTACTTCAGGATGGCTGTTGGGACGATTCTCACCCGCCAGCTCGGCTTTTCGAGGGTCGTGGAAGCCGCCTCTCTCGACGAGGCGCTGGATTGCCTCGGCGACAATGTCGAAACCAGTGCCGCGCTCTTCGACCTGGCCATGCCGGGCATGAGAACCCCGACGAACCTGAGAGCCGTTCGGGAGTGCTTCCCGCAGACCCGGGTGGCGGTCATTTCCGGTTCGAGCTCCCGGCGAGACATCCTGCTCGCCCTGGAAGCTGGCGTTCACGGATACATGCTCAAGAGCCTGAGCATCGGCGACCTCACGAATGCGCTTCAAACCGTCTTCGCCGGAAGCATCTACGTGCCCCCCTCGCTCGCCGAGGTCGACCTGGCCCAGGAAGAAGCCATGGGGGAGATCGCAGAGGAGCCGCCCGCCGCGCCGCACGAACCCGTCCATGCCCTGACGCCTCGGCAGCAGAATGTGCTGGACCTTCTGATCCAGGGCAAATCCAACAAGGAAATCGCCCTCGCGCTCGGTCTTGGCGAAGGGACGGTCAAAATCCACATGGCGGCCATCTTCCGCTATTTCGGCGTCAACAACCGCGCCGCAGCCGCTGTTGCGGGCGCCCGCCCCTATCCGAACCGCCGCCGCCTTCTTCTGAGCGCCTGAGCGGGCGTCCCGGGCAATGGATCTCCGTCGCGTGCGGATCTTCGGGACCCGGAGGCATGCGATCAAAAGCAGGGTGGCGTTAGGTTGGCTGCATCACAGAAGCCTGTTCTGGCGCTTTCTGCTGATCGGCATCGCCGCCCTGGCGCCCCTCGTGGTCGCTCTTGTGCAATTCGCAGGCGACGAACGGGACATGGCCCTCAAGGTCACCCGCGAACGCGCGGAACTGCTCGCAGCCTATACGGTGGAGAGACAACGCGAGGTGATCGAGGAAGCGCGGGGGGTGCTGCGCTTCCTCACGGAGATGCCGGAAGTCGGCGCCGGAGGGCCGGTCTGCGACGCCTTCCTGGCGAACCACATGGCGCTCCACCGATGGATCCACTCGCTCAGGCTGTCCTCACCGGACGGCAGCGCCGTCTGCGCGGACCGGGCAGACACCAAACTCCCCGACCTGCATGACCGGGAGTACTTCAAGAAAGCGCTGAGCGGGGCGGATTTCGTCCTGAGCGAGTTGACCACGGACCGCCGGACCGGAGCCCTTGCCATGGTGGCGGCAGCCCCGATCGTGCGGAGCGGCGAGGTCGTGGGCGTCCTGTCCCTCGGCATGTTCCCGGGCGTCTTTCAGGAGCGTTCCCCCCTGCAGGTCGACCCCACCCTCGACGTCAGCATGTTCCTCGTCGACCAGAAGGGAACGCTCATCGCGCATCACCCCCAGATCCGAGAGCTGGTCGGGGCGAGCGTCCGCGACCGGCCCGCCGTTCAGAAGGCCCTCGACTCCCTCGAAGGAAGCTCGGAGGCGCTCGATCTGTTCGGGGTCCAGCGCCTGTTCGTCTTTCGGACCCTCCCGGGCACGGATGCCGTCCTTGCCATCGGCCTGGACCGGGCGGCCGTGATCGGCGCCATAGACGGCGTTCTTCGCTATCGCCTGAGCCTGATCACCATCATCATCGGCGGATCGGTCATGCTCGGCCTTCTTGGTGCGGAAATCCTCATCTTCCGGCCCCTGCGCGATCTGTCGTTCATGGCCAAGGCCTTCGAGAGCGGAGACTTCAGCATACGCGCCTCGACCACAGGGGCCGGCGAGGTCAGGCTCCTCGCCCGGATCCTGGGCCGGATGGCGGAAGCCATCACCGACCGCGAGGGCGAGCTCAAGGCGGCCAAGGACGTCGCCGAGAGCGCCCTGGCCGAAGCGCGGCTCGCCAACAATGCCAAGACCGACTTCCTGGCGACCATGAGCCATGAAATCCGCACGCCCCTCAACGGCATCATCGGCTATACCGAGCGCCTTCTCGACGAGGAGCTGAGCCGGGAGCAGCGGCGCTATGCGGAGCTGATCCAGGTGGCGGGCTCGGCTCTTTTGACGATCGCCAACGACGTCCTCGACCTGTCGAGCATCGAGGCCAATCAGATCCAGCTCCGGCAGGAGCCATTCTCCTTCCTGTCCCTCATCGATGATACCGTCTCCATCGTCAGCAGCGGGGCCGGCAGGAAAGGCGTCCCCATCCGGACGGAATGCGACCCGGACATTCCCGACGTCGTGCTCGGGGACGAAGCGCGGCTCCGCCAGATCCTGCTGAACCTGCTGAACAACGCCGTGAAGTTCACGCGTGTGGGGCACATCACGGCCCACGTCCAGCACAAGGGCCGTTCCGAGCGCGGAGAGCTGATCCGCATCTCCATCATTGACACGGGAATCGGAATTGCGCCGGAGAAGCGCGACCGCCTGTTCAAGCGCTTTTCACAGGTCGACCGCTCCATCAGAAGGGAGTTCGGCGGCACCGGCCTCGGTCTCGCGATCTCCAAGCGTCTCATCGAACTGATGGGCGGCGAAATCGGAGTGGAAAGCGAAGAGGGCAAAGGTTCGACCTTCTGGATCGAGGTGGCGCTGCAGCGGGCGGAGCACCTCGTCCAGCAGCAGCGGCAGGCCAAGAAGATCCCGGCGACCGCACCGGCGCGCATTCTTCTGGCCGAGGACATCGAGGTCAACCAGGAGCTGGCGAAAGGGCTGCTCGTGGCCGCGGGGCACGAGGTCGATACGGTCACGAACGGATACGAGGCCGTCGCGGCGGTCCAGATCAAACCCTACGACCTCGTCCTGATGGATGTGCAGATGCCCGGGATGGACGGCATCACCGCGACACGGAAGATCCGCGCTCTCGATCATCCGGCAGGACGAATCCCCATCCTCGCCATGACCGCCAATGTGCTGCCGCCCCAGATTCAGCAGTTCAAGGAGGCCGGCATGAACGGCCATGTAGGCAAGCCCGTCAGACGGGACGACCTGCTCAGGAAGCTGGCGGAATGGCTGCCTGCGGGAGATGAGACGGCTGGATCCCCGGACACGACGGCACAAGAACCGGAATCCTTCAACGAGAAGGACTTTCGCGATTTCGTCGACATGATGGGGGCGGATCGCGTCAACCAGTGGCTCGCCAGGTTCGACGAGCAGCTCGAGACGACGTTCGCATCCGCGCATCAGTACGAGCCTCACGAGCTGGCGCAGCGTGCCCATGCCCTGGTCTCGCAGGCCGCTCTCTTGGGATTCTCGGAGTTCTCGAAATTTTGCAGCTCCCTGGAGCAGGCATGCCTCAGCGGAGGGGACATATCGGCATCCCTGCTGACCGCCAGGAGGGTGACCCAGGAGACCCGCTCGGCCATTGCCGGCCTGCTCCGCGACCGGCAATGCGAGCATGTCGCCTCGAAGGCATGAGACTCCGGCCGAGCCGGCCGAGCCGGCGCGCCGAAATCTGATGGCGGAACGGCCTAGACCGTTTGGCCTAGGTGAAATCGGTCCTGTCTTAGATCATGGGGCTGAATGGACCAGTGCGTCGGCAACCGCATAAACCAATGAGGTTCGACGTGGAGCGAAGGCCGGCGTTGCAGGCAGGGACTGTCGAAGGAGCCCAGAGGCACCCGGCAGGCCATCGCCCTCAGGGCCCCGGTCTCGCGCGCACCCGAACAGCGAGATCAGCCGGGGGCGGTCGAGGGCGGCATTGCATGTGCCTTTCACCACGGCGCCCTGGTGGCAACTGCTTCAGCGAGGACGAGGCGTGAGTTTATCTTCGACAAGGTATCCGGACCGGCAGTTCAGGTCCCGGGTCGTCCTTCCCGTCACGGCCGTGACGGTGGCGAGCCTTGCTCTCGCGGCATTCGCCCTGTTCTGGGCCGTTCGCCAGAGCAACGACTTGTCGGTCGAGCGCCAGTTGCGGACGACGGAGCGCCACATCAGGGCCATCGTCGGCGAGCTCGCGCAGCAGCAGGAGATGGTCGCCGTCTGGGACGATGCGCTGCAGGAGCTGGAAAAGCCCGCTCCCGACTGGCAGTGGATCGACGACAATATCGGGATCTGGCTGCACCTCACCTTCGGGCAGGATCAGGTCTATCTGCTCGACGCGGCCAATGCGCCGATCTACGCCACGATCGGCGGCAAGCGGGCCTCCCCGCGGGAATTCAACCTGCTCAGACCAAGCCTCGAAGGACTCCTCCACGGCCTGCGCGGGCATTCGGAATCGCCGCATCGCCCTCACGTCCTGCGGCCTCCGGATACGACTTACGTAACGACAGGCAGGGCGGAATACGACGCTCACCTTCTCGAGCTGCTCGGGCGCCCGGCGGCGGTCAGCGTCATGAAGATCGTGCCTCATTCGGACAACATGGCACGCAGGCCCGGAAGCGAGTTCATCCTCGTCAGCGTCCGTTTTCTGGACGGCGACTTCCTGAAGCGCCTGTCCGAACGCAACCTGATCGAGGGCTTGCGCTTTTCGCGCTCCGACACGCCGAGGGCGGACGAGACATCGGTCGAGCTCAGGTCGGACGAGGGTTATCTGATCGGCTACTTCATCTGGCAGCCGGACCTGCCGGGAACGAGGATCCTGCACGTGATCGGGCCGAGCACGGCCCTGGTCTGCGGCCTGATGATCGCCGTGATGGCGCTGCTCGTCCGTTCCCTGCGGCGCTCCATCCTGGAGGTGGACACGACCATGGAACGCGGCTTCCCGGGCGAACCGGCGGAAGTTTCACATCCGCAGCCATGACCGTGGAGAGGAATACGTCGGGATTCTGCTGTCTGCGGAAAATTTGGTGGAGCCAGGCGGAATCGAACCGCCGACCTCTTGAATGCCATTCAAGCGCTCTCCCAACTGAGCTATGGCCCCACTCCGGTTGCGGCGCTTGGGTGTCGCCGCAGGGGAAGCCGCCGAAGCAGCGGCGTCTCTATAGTCGGGTCTGACGGGAGGTTCAAGCCTCTTCGTCGTCCTCCAGATCGCTGTCGATCAGATCGGAAACGTCGTCGTCGCCCTCCTCCTCGTCCTCGAGGAAGGTGTCGTCGTCGGCCACGTCGTCGCCCACGTCGATGTCGTCGTCCGACGGCAGATCCTTGTCGGCCTCGCTGGCCTCGACCTCATCCAGGGAAACCAGCTCCGGACCCACTGATTCGATATCGCTCTCGTCGTCGTCGGTGCTGCGGGCCACCACAGGCGCCGGGGCACGGGCCAGAGCCGTCGCCTGGAACACGGTGCCGCATTTCGGGCACACCGCAGGGTCCTTGTTGAGATCGTAGAATTTCGCGCCGCAGCTCATGCACTGGCGCTTCAAGCCGAGTTCCGGTTTGGCCACGGGGGTCTACCTTCGAAGTGATGGTCGGGAACGCTCCGTTAGTCGCGGGGGCATCCCTTGTCAAATAGGAAATTGCAGCGGATGGCCCCATCGGGGACAGCTTCGGGATGACGGCACCGAAACCCCGTGTTAGGAGCCGCCCCGAAGGACGAGAGGAAGCAAGAATGTCGCACGCGCATGGCTTGGCATCACCGGTCACGAGCAAGGCGGGAACGGCCCTGAAGGGACGCATCCGCGTGCCGGGCGACAAATCCATCTCCCATCGCTCCATGATCTTCGGCCTGCTGGCCATCGGGGAGACGCGGGTCGAGGGCCTCCTCGAGGGCGAGGACGTGCTGCGCACGGCGGAAGCCTGCAAGGCCCTGGGAGCCGGTATCACGCGGGAGGCGCCGGGGCGCTGGCGCATCCGGGGCGCGGGCATCGGCGGCCTGAGCGAGCCCGCAGGCGTTCTCGATTTCGGCAATGCGGGCACGGGCTCGCGGCTCATGATGGGGGTCGCCGGCAGCCATCCCATCACCGCGACCTTCGATGGCGACGCCTCCCTGCGCAAGCGTCCCATGCGCCGCATTCTCGATCCTCTGGTGCGCATGGGCGTCACGGTGGTCAGCGAGGCCGAGGGCGGCCGGGTGCCGCTGACCCTGCGCGGGCCGCGCGAGACCATCCCGATCACCTACGAGACCCCCGCGGCCTCGGCCCAGATCAAGTCGGCGATCCTGCTGGCGGGCCTGAACTCCCCCGGCCGGACGACCGTGATCGAGCGCGAGGCGACCCGCGACCACACGGAGCGGATGCTCCGTCACTTCGGCGCCACGGTGGACGTCCAGCCCCATGGAGAGGATGGCCGCGCCGTCACCCTTCAGGGACAGCCCGAGCTTCGCGGCTCCACGGTCGTGGTTCCGACGGACCCCTCATCCGCCGCCTTCCCCCTCGTGGCGGCCCTGATCACTCCCGGCTCCGATATCGTGATCGAGGGAGTGATGATGAACCCCCTGCGCACGGGCCTCATCACGACGCTCCTTGAGATGGGCGCGTCGATCGAGCGACTGAACGAGCGCGACGAGGGCGGGGAGACCGTGGCGGACCTGCGCGTGCAGGCGAGCCGCCTGACGGGCGTGACGGTTCCCGCCGCGCGGGCGCCGGCCATGATCGACGAATACCCGATCCTCGCGGTCGCGGCCTCCTTCGCGGAGGGCACCACCAGGATGCAGGGGCTTCACGAACTCAGGGTCAAGGAATCCGACCGTCTCGCAGCCGTCGCGGCAGGGTTGGCCGAGGCGGGCGTCGAACACGAGATCGAGGGCGACGACCTCATCGTCCACGGCTCCGGCGGACGGGTTCGCGGCGGCGGCAATCCGGTCAAGACCCATCTCGACCACCGCATCGCCATGTCGTTTCTCGTCATGGGGCTTGCAGCCCGGGAGCCCGTGACCGTCGACGACGGCGCCATGATCGCCACGAGTTTCCCGTCCTTCATACCGCTCATGCGCGAACTCGGCGCCGCGATCCAGGATTGAGCCGCCGCATGATCATCGCCATCGACGGTCCCGCAGCATCGGGCAAAGGCACCCTCGGCAAGCGTCTCGCCGAGCATTTCGGCTTCGCGCATCTCGACACCGGGCTCCTGTACCGGGCCGTGGCCCGCGTCCTGCTGGACAGGGGCGTCGCCCTCACCGACCGGGACGCGGCGGCTCTCGTGGCACGGGAGCTCGACGTCACCCACCTGGACGACCCGCGCCTGCGCGGCGCCGAAATGGGAGAGGCCGCCTCCGTCGTTTCGGCCTATCAGCCTGTCAGGGACGCCCTGCTGGCGTTCCAGCGCCAGTTCGGCGACCAGGAGCCCGGCGCCGTGCTCGACGGACGGGACATCGGAACGGTGGTCTGCCCTCATGCGGACGTGAAGCTCTTCATCACGGCCAGCCCCGAGGAGCGGGCGAAGCGGCGGCATCTCGAACTCACCAAGCGGGGCGAGGCCCCGCCCTACGAGACGATCCTCGACGACATCCGCCGGCGCGACGAGCGGGACATGAACCGCAGCAACGCTCCTCTCAAGGCCGCGGACGACGCCCTGACGCTGGACACCACCCATCTGGACGCGGATGCTGTCTTTCAAGCTGCGCTGGAACTCGTGAGGGGGAAGCAGACTTAACCTTGAGCTGGCCTGGGAAGCCGGCAATCCTCAGAACCGACCCTGCTCCGAAGAGGAGAGTTCGATGGTTCGCCGCGGCTGCACTTCTCTCGTCGCAGGGCTGGCCCTGCTGTGCTCCCTCTTCGCCCTTCCCTCCGAAGCCGAGGCCCAGACCGAGGTGGACCTCGCCCTCGTGGTGGCGGTCGACATCTCGTTTTCCATGGACACGGAAGAGCAGGCTCTCCAGCGGGAGGGCTTCGCGCAGGCCTTCCGCTCCCAGCTCGTTCACGAGGCGATCCGGGGCGGAATGCTCGGAAGGATCGCGGTCACCTACATGGAATGGTCCGGCTCGATGGAGCAGAAGGTGATCGTTCCCTGGACGGTTCTCGACAACTCGGAAAGCCTGATGGCCTTCGCCGACAGGATCGCCACGGTGCCCCTGCGCCGCGCCCAGCGCACCTCCATTTCCGGCGCCATCGACTTCAGCGTCAAGCTGCAGGAGGAGAGCGGGTTCGAGGCGACGCGCCGCGTCATCGACGTGTCGGGCGACGGCCCCAACAACCAGGGCCGTGCGGTCGTCCAGGCCCGCGACGAGGCCCTGGCAAAGGGGATCACGATCAACGGGCTCCCCATCATGCTGCGCAAGCCCGGCTATCTCGACATCCCGGAGCTCGACGTCTACTACAAGGACTGCGTGATCGGCGGTCAGGGGGCGTTCATGGTACCGGTGCGGGAGCGCGACCAGCTCATCGAAGCGATCAAGACCAAGATCCTCCTCGAGATCGCCAATCTCACCCCTCCCGAGCCTGAGGGATCCCTCATCAAGCGCATTCAGGACACGCCACGCACCAATTGCCTGTCCGGCGAGATGCAGTGGCGGGACCGCTGGAACAACTGACAGACCGACCATGACGAAACTGACGCTGGCGCTCGTGGCCCACGACGCCAAGAAGGACGACATGGCCCGCTTCGTGGCCATGCACGAGAACGCCCTGCGCCCCTTCGAGCTCTTCGCGACGGGAACGACCGGCAGCCGGGTGATGGAGAAGTGTGCGTCCCTCTCCGTGACGCGCCTCAAGAGCGGCCCCCTCGGTGGGGACCAGCAGATCGGCGCGATGATCGCGGAGGGAAAGGTCGACGTCCTGTTCTTCTTCGTCGATCCGCTCTCGCCCCACCCGCACGACGTGGACGTGAAGGCGCTGATGCGCCTTGCCCTCGTCTACAACATTCCCATGGCCCTCAATCCCGCAACGGCGGAACGGCTGATCGCCACATTCGACTCTTAGGTCCCCCGGGGCTTGGCCCGGCGGGTGGGCGGCGCCGTCACCGGGTCCTCCGGCCAGGGATGCTTCGGATATTGCCCGCGCATATCCGCCCGCACGGCGGCCCAGGACCCGCGCCAGAAGCCGGGGAGATCCCGCGTGATCTGGATCGGCCGCTGCGCCGGCGAGAGCAGGTGGAGGATCAGCGGCACCCGGCCGCCGGCAATGGTCGGATGCTTGTCCAGACCGAACAGCTCCTGCACGCGAACGGCCAGGACCGGTCCTTCCTCGGCTCCGTAGTCGATGGGGATCTGCGATCCGGTCGGGACTTCGAGATGGGTCGGCGCCTCCGCATCGAGGCGCCGCTGCAGGTTCCACGGCAGCAGCGACCGCATCGCTTCGCTCAGGAGATCGGCGCCGATGTCGCCGAGGCCGCTTCTCCCGACGAGATGCGGCGCAAGCCAGTCCTCGATGCCGGCGATCAGCGCCTCGTCGGAGAGGTCCGGCCACTCGTCTCCCTCCGCCCGGCGGAGGAACATGACGCGCTCGCGCCACTGCGCCAGCGCCTTCGAGAAAGGCAGGGCCTCGACCCCCAGAGACCCCAGACCCTCCGCGAGGCTGCGGGCCGCCGCCTCCGTCGCCGGAACCGGCAGGGGCCGCTCGTTCAGGGAAAGAGCCCCGTAGCGCCGGATCGCTCGCGCCCGCAGGGCCCGGGCCTGCCGGTCGAAGACGACCTCCTCGCGCTGCTCGATGTCGCCGCCGAGGCAGGCTTCGATCTCCTCCGGCGCGATCGGAGCGGCCGCCAGGATCCGTGCCGCCGCGGCTCCGCCGGAAATTTCGGCGATGGCCAGATAGGGCTCCTTTGCCAGCCTGTCGTGCGGCTCCAGGGCGGCGCCCCGGCCATTGGCCATCAGATACTCACCCGTCTTGCCCCTCGCCTTGGCGAGACGGTCGGGATAGGCCAGCGTCAGCAGCGCGCCGACCGAGCGGGCCTCACCCCTTCCCTGCGCGGCGCTCCTGGCCCAGCCCTGCGCCATCCGCCGCATGTCCTCGGCCCGTTTCGAGCGGTCGCGCCGGAAGCGCTCCACCCGCTCGGTCAGGTCCGCCGCATCCCCGCCGAGGCCCCGCTCCACCAGGATTGCGGCAAGATCGGCCGCATCCCGCGCCTGCCCGGTCTCGCCCGCGACGAGCACCATTCGCGCGAGACGCGGCGGCAGCGGGAGGTTGCGCAGGCGCCGCCCCGTTTCCGTGATCCGCCCGTCATCGTCGAGCGCATGGAGTTGCTGCAGCAGCGTGCGCGCCTCCTTCAGGGCCGGGCGGGGTGGCGGATCGAGGAAGGCGAGCGTCGTCGGGTCGGCAACGCCCCAGGCCGCGCAGTCGAGCAGCAGCGGCGCGAGATCGGCGGAGAGGATCTCCGGCCGGGCATAGGCTTCGAGCGCCCCCGTGGCCGCCTCCTCCCAAAGGCGGTAGCACACCCCCGGTTCGGTTCGCCCGGCGCGGCCCCGGCGCTGATCGGCGGCGGCGCGCGAGACGCGCACGGTCTCCAGCCGGGTCAGGCCGATATTCGGCTCGAAGACGGGGACACGGGCGAGCCCGGAATCCACCACCACGCGCACGCCTTCGATGGTCAGCGACGTCTCGGCGATGGAAGTCGCGAGCACCACCTTGCGGCGGCCGGGCTTGGCCGGGCTGACGGCGAGATCCTGCTCGCCCCGGTCGAGGGCGCCGTAGAGCGGCGCGATGTCGACGGCGGGATCGGCGACCCGCTCGCGCAGGAGCGTTTCGAGACGGCGGATTTCGCCCTGCCCCGGCAGGAAGACGAGGATGGAGCCGGGTTCGGCCCGCAGCGCCCGCGTGACGGCATCCGCGAGCTGCTCCTCGATGCGCCGGTTGGGATCCCGCCCGAGATAGCGGGTCTCGACCGGAAAGGCCCTGCCCTCGGATTCCACCACGGGGGCGTCGCCGAGGAGCCGCGCAACCCGGGCGCCGTCGAGGGTCGCGGACATGACGAGGAGGCGCAGGTCCTCCCTCAGGCCTCCCTGCGCGTCGAGGGCGAGCGCGAGCCCCAGATCCGCATCGAGCGAGCGCTCGTGGAACTCGTCGAACAGGACCGCCGCCACGCCCTCCAGGGACGGATCGTCCAGGATCATGCGGGCGAACACGCCTTCGGTCACCACCTCGATCCGGGTCCTGCTACTGATCTTCGATCCCAGGCGGACGCGCAGGCCGACCGTCTCGCCGACCGCCTCGCCCAGGGTCTGCGCCATGCGGGCCGCCGCGGCCCGCGCCGCCAGGCGGCGCGGCTCCAGCAGAATGAGCTTTCCGCCCCCGACCCAGGGCTCGTCGAGGAGGGCCAGGGGAACGCGCGTCGTCTTGCCCGCGCCCGGAGGGGCGACGAGGACCGCGTTCGGACGCTCCCGCAGCTTCCCGGTCAGCTCGGCTAGAACGGCGTCGATGGGCAGGGACGTGTCGAAGGCGCGCATGAGGCCTGATCGCTCAACACCGCCGAGAGGGCAAGCCCGCTCTCAGACTTCGATGCCGTGCTTGCGCAGCTCGGCCGCCAGATCCATCGGCTCGGCATAGTGGATCGCGTGCATGCCGACGGCGCGGGCGCCTTCCACGTTGGCCTTGGAATCGTCGATGAAGATGCAGTCCTGCGCCTTCAGTCCGTAGCGGTCGAGCAGCAGGCGGTAGATTTCCGCATCCGGCTTCAGCATGCGCTCGTCGCCCGAGACGATGACGCCGTCGAAGCTGGCCAGGAAGGGATAGCGCTCCTTCGCCTCGACGAACTTCGCCCCGGAGAAATTGGTGATGCAATAGGTCGGAACGCCGGCCTCCCGCAGCCGCCCGAGCAGGGCCACGTTTTCCTCGATAACGCCGGCGACGGTCTCGTGCCACCGCTCATGAAAGGCGCGGATCGGCGTCTCGTGGTCGGGGTAGTCCTTCACCAGAAGGGCGACCGCCTCGTCCCAGTCGCGGCCGCGATCCTGCTCGATGTTCCACTGGCTGGTGCAGATCGTGGACAGGAACCACTCCATCTGCGCCTCGTCGTCGAAGATGCGGCGGTAGAGATTGCGCGGGTCCCAGCGCAGCAGAACATTGCCCACATCGAACACGACGATCTTTGGCTTCTCGGTAGTCAAGACTTATCCCCCAAACGGCTTCGCGGAGGATTTAGCCTTTCCGGAGGTGTAAGGCTATTCTCAAAATCGGGCGCCTCCGGGAAGGCGCCATCGGCGGGGTCACCCGCCGATGTTGTAGGCCGCAAGCGCCGCCATGTTGACGATGTCGGCATCGGTCGCGCCGAGGGAGACGATCTGGACCGGCTTGTCGAGGCCGACGACGAGCGGTCCCAGCACCATCGCGCCGCCGAGTTCCTGCAGCATCTTGGTGGAAATCGAGGCCGAATGGAAAGCCGGCATGACCAGGAC
Organism: Microvirga lenta; assembly: GCF_020532555.1. Taxonomy (GTDB): domain Bacteria; phylum Pseudomonadota; class Alphaproteobacteria; order Rhizobiales; family Beijerinckiaceae; genus Microvirga; species Microvirga lenta. The sequence continues at coordinate 515,601 of NZ_JAJBBR010000001.1, forward strand.
GTTGGCCGGCCCCGTGAGCCGGCTGAACGGATACTGCACCATCAGGTCCCGGTTCAACGCCACGTCGGCGGACATCTCGCCGTCATACTCGAAATCCAGGCGCATGCCGTCGAGGATCTGGACCGCCTCCTGGATCTTCTCCGCCCGCTCCGCCCGGGGATGGCCGAAGGTGGAGAAGGAGAGGAGCGCCACGCGGGGCTCGTAGCCGAGGCGGCGGGCGACGCCGGCCGCCTCGATGGCGATCTCGGCCAGTTCCTGGGCGCTCGGCATCTCGTGGATGGCGGTGTCCGCCACGAGCACGTTGTGGCTCCGCGTCAGGCAGAGCGAAATGCCGATGACCCGGTGCCCCGGCTTGGCGTCGATCACGTGGCGCACGTCCGCGAGCGCGGTGGAGTAGTTGCGCGTCGCGCCGGTCACCATCGCATCCGCGTCGCCCAGGGCGACCATGGAGGCGGCGAAGTGGTTGCGGTCCTGGTTGATCAGGCGCTGACAGTCCCGGAACAGATAGCCTTTGCGCTGCAGGCGCTCGTACAGGAACTGTGCATAGGTGCTGTTGCGCGAGGAAAGCCGGGCATTGTGGATCTCGATGCCCTCGCGCCCCTCCAGCTCGATGCCCGCCGCCGACGCGGTTTCGTGGATGCGGTCCTCGCGGCCGACGAGGATCGCCCGCCCGAGCCCCTGGTTGACGAAGGAGAGCGCGGCGCGGATCACCTGCTCCTCCTCGCCCTCGGCGAAGACGACCCGCTTCGGGAACTTGCGCACGCGCTCGAAGATGCGGTTGAGGGTGCCGGCCACGGGATCGCGCCGGGCGGAGAGCTGCGCCTTGTAGGCGCGCATGTCCACGATGGGACGACGGGCGACGCCCGTATCCATGGCGGCCTTCGCCACCGCCATCGGGATCGTGTGGATCAGGCGCGGATCGAAGGGCACGGGAATGATGTATTCGCGCCCGAAGCGCGGACGCGCGCCCTGATAGGCGGCCGCGACCTCGTCGGGCACGTCCTCCCGGGCGAGCTCCGCCAGGGCCTGCGCCGCCGCGATCTTCATCTCCATGTTGATGGTGGTCGCCTGCACGTCCAGCGCGCCGCGGAAGATGTAGGGGAACCCCAGGACGTTGTTGACCTGGTTCGGGTAGTCGGAGCGGCCCGTGGCGATGATCACGTCGTCGCGGATGCGGGCGACCTCCTCCGGCGTGATCTCCGGATCGGGGTTGGCCATGGCGAAGATGATCGGATTGGGCGCCATGGAGCGGATCATCTCGTCCGTGAAGGCCCCCTTGGCGGACAGGCCGAACACCGCGTCCGCGCCCCTCAGGGCGTCCGCGAGGGAGCGGGCGTCGGTCTCGGCCGCATGGGCCGATTTCCACTGGTTCATGCCCTCCGTCCGGCCCCGGTAGATCACGCCCTTGGTGTCGCAGAGGATGACGTTGTTGGGCGCGAAGCCCATGGCCTTGAGGAGTTCCGTGCAGGCGATGCCCGCCGCGCCCGCGCCGTTGACCACGAGCTTGGTCTCCGCCATGTCGCGCCCGGTCAGATGGAGCGCGTTGATGAGGCCGGCGGCGGCGATGATGGCCGTGCCGTGCTGGTCGTCATGAAAGACGGGAATGTCCATCATCTCGCGCAGGCGCTCTTCGATGATGAAGCATTCCGGAGCCTTGATGTCCTCGAGATTGATGCCGCCGAAGGAGGGACCGAGATAGCGCACGCAGTTGATGAACGCGTCCGGATCCTCCGTGTCGACCTCGAGATCGATGGAATCCACGTCGGCGAAGCGCTTGAAGAGGACCGATTTGCCTTCCATCACCGGCTTCGAGGCGAGCGCGCCGAGATTGCCGAGGCCGAGAATGGCCGTGCCGTTCGAGATCACCGCCACCATGTTCGAGCGGGTGGTGTAGTCGAAGGCGCGGGACGGATCCTCCGCGATGGCGAGAACGGGCACCGCAACGCCCGGCGAATAGGCCAGCGACAGGTCCCGCTGGGTCGCCATGGGCTTGGTGGGAACCACCTCCAGTTTTCCCGGTCGGCCCTGCGCGTGGAACTGCAGCGCCTCCTGATCCGTGAAAGTCGGGCGGCTGCGGCGAGACGAGGGCTGATCGGTCATGGAGTTATCGTCTTTGTGGCTGGGCGTTTCCGTAGGACCTGCGACCTTAAGGCATGGAGCGGGATTTCCTCAAGACTTGTCCACACCCTTTCCGTGGACCCTGTGACACGGGTGAAAGGCGCGGCCCACTTTGGTAAGAGGAAGGCATGTCATCCCAAGCCCTCTACCAGCCGCCCGGAACTCCCGCGAAGCCAGAGCCCGCCGCCTCGAAGGCGGCGCAGGACAGCCGCGTCACGCCCATGATGGCCCAGTACATCGAGATCAAGGCGGCCAATCCGGACAGCCTCCTGTTCTACCGCATGGGAGACTTCTACGAGCTGTTCTTCGAGGATGCGGAGATCGCGAGCCAATCCCTCGGGATCGTGCTGACCAAGCGCGGAAAGCACCAGGGCCAGGACATTCCCATGTGCGGCGTGCCCGTGGACCGGGCCGACGATTACCTGCAGCGCCTGATCGGCCTCGGCCACCGGGTCGCGGTGTGCGAGCAGACCGAGGATCCGGCCGAGGCGAAGAAGCGGGGTTCCAAATCGGTCGTGCGCCGGGACGTGGTGCGCCTCGTCACGCCCGGCACGATCACCGAGGAGCGCCTGCTCGAACCGGGCCGGGCCAACTACTTCCTCGCCATCGCGCGCCGGCGCGTCTCGGATACGCAATGGTGCTACGGCCTTGCCGCCGTCGACATTTCCACCGGCCATTTCGTCCTGAGCGAGACGGATGCGGCGGGCCTCCCGGCCGAGATCGCCCGGTTCGACCCCCGCGAAATCCTGGTGCCGGACGTCATCCACGACGATCCGGAACTGGCGGCGTTCTGGCGCGACACCCGGGCCTCGATCACGCCGCTGTCCCGCGAAGGCCTCGATCCCGCATCGGCCGAGCGGCGCCTGAAGGACCATTTCGGCGTCGCGACGCTCGATTCCTTCGGCTCCTTCGGCCGGGCCGAGATCACGGCGGCCGGCAGCGCCCTGTTCTATATCGAGAAGACCCAGATCGGCAGTCGCCCGATCCTCAACCCGCCGACCCGGGAGGATGCGGGCGCGACCCTGGCGATCGATTCCGCCACCCGGGCCAATCTCGAACTCACGCGCACCCTTTCCGGCGAGCGCGCCGGGAGCCTTCTGGCGACCATCGACTGCACGGTGACCCCGGGCGGTGCCCGCTGCCTCGCCGAGCGCCTGGCGGGTCCCCTCACCGATCCGCACCAGATCCAGGACCGACAGGATGCCGTCGCCGCCCTCGTGGACAACGGAGACCTGCGCGACCGCCTGCGGCGCATCCTCAAGCGCTCGCCGGACCTGGCCCGGGCGCTCTCGCGCCTCAGCCTCGGACGGGGCGGGCCCCGCGACCTCGCCTGCGTGCGCGACGGCCTCTTCGCGGCGCGGGATCTGGGCCTCGAACTCGCGATCACCCCGGACCTGCCGAAGGACCTCCGACACGCCGCGGAACGGCTGCAGTCGCTGCGCACGGATGCGGCCGACCGGCTCGCGGCGGCGCTTGCGGAGGACCTGCCGCTGCTCAAGCGCGACGGCGGCTTCATCCGCACGGGTTTCGACCAGAACCTGGACGAGCTCCGCGAGCTCCAGCACGATTCCCGCCGCTTCATCGCCGCCCTGCAGACGCGCTACGCATCGGAGACGGGCTGCCGGACCCTGCGGGTGAAACACAACCACATGATCGGCTACTTCGTCGAAGTGCCGCAGAACGTGGGCGAGGACCTGCTGAAGGAGCCGTGGAAGGACACCTTCGTCCACCGCCAGACCATGGCTGGCGCCATGCGCTTCTCCACCATGGAACTGGGAGAGCTCGAATCCAAGATCGCCTCCGCGTCGGACCGGGCGCTCAAGATCGAACTCGGCCTTTTCGACGACATGGCCCAGGAACTGCTCGATCTCTCGGCCGATATCGCCACCGCCGCCGAGGCGCTGGCCGTCGTGGACGTGACGGCGGCCCTGGCGGATCTCGCCGTGCGGCTCGATTGGCGCCGGCCCGTGATCGACACGAGCCTCGCCTTCAGGATCAAGGGCGGGCGCCACCCGGTGGTGGAGGCCGCGCTCAAGCGCGAGGGCGCGGCTTTCATCGCCAACGATTCCGACCTCTCGGGCCGCGATGCCGGGCACATCCTTCTGATCACCGGCCCCAATATGGGCGGCAAATCCACCTATCTGCGCCAGAACGCCCTCATCGTCGTGCTGGCGCAGATGGGGTCCTTCGTTCCGGCGAAGGAGGCCCATATCGGAATCGTCGACCGGCTCTTCTCCCGCGTCGGCGCGGCGGACGACCTGGCGCGCGGACGCTCGACCTTCATGGTCGAGATGGTGGAAACGGCCGCGATCCTCAACCAGGCCACGCCCCGCTCCCTCGTGATCCTCGACGAGATCGGCCGCGGCACGGCCACATTCGACGGCCTCTCCATCGCCTGGGCCGCCATCGAGCATCTGCACGAGGCGAACCGCTGCCGGGCTCTGTTCGCCACCCACTTTCATGAGCTGACGGCCCTGGCCGACCGCCTGGCCCGCGTTTCCAACGCGACCTTGAAAGTGACGGAGTGGAACGGGGAAGTGGTGTTCCTGCACGAGGTCGTGCCCGGTGCCGCCGACCGGTCCTACGGCCTGCAGGTGGCGCGTCTCGCCGGGCTGCCGACGGCGGTGGTGGATCGGGCCAAGACGATCCTGAGCGAGCTGGAGCGGTCCGACCGGGAGAGCCCGAAGAAGGCGCTCGTCGACGACCTGCCCCTGTTCGCGGTGCCGCTCCGCCAGGAGCCCCCCGCCCCGGCGCAAGCGGATTCCCTGCGCGAGGCCCTCGACGCCCTCGACCCCGACCAGATGACGCCTCGCGAAGCGCTGGAGGCGCTCTACCGCCTCAAGTCGGAGCGCTGATCCGAGGACTCAGGAGACCTGGGGATTGTCTTCCCGGCGCAGGGCGCCAAAGGGAACGAAGGTCATCGTACGGGCGGCCTGCCGCTCGTCCTGCTGCTCGGAGGTGATATAGGCCAGGGCCTCCCTGACGCCGCGCTCCGTGTAGGGCTTGGCAATGACCCCGCAGGCGCCGGCGCAGTCCTCGGGAATGCGCTTGGCGTTCGCCGTCATGAACAGGACGGTGACGCCGAGTTCTCCCGTCAGGCAGCGGGACACGTCGACGCCGGTCGGGCCGTCGGACAGGTGGATGTCCACGAAGGCGAGATCGGGGGCGAGGTTCTTGCCCATGGCCACGGCCTCCTCGCAGGAGGCCGCGATGCCGATAACGTCGTGACCCAGATCCTGCAGCAGGCTTTCCAGCTCCAGGGCGATCAGGATCTCGTCTTCGACAACAAGGATGCGCAGGGATTTGCTAGGACTCAAACTGGATTTCCTCCGCGTCCAACGGCACGACGATTTCGACGCGTAAACCTGGCTTCGTGTCGAGCCAGGTCAAGTGACCTTTCAATTGGCGGACGAGCATGTCGATCAGCGTCCGGCCGAGTCCGCCTTCGTGGAGGACCGCCCCGTCGAAACCGACACCATCATCCGCAACCGCGAGTTCGAGGCCCTTTTCGGTTTTCCCGATCTCGATTGTCAACGTCCCTTTGCGCCCCTCGGGAAAGGCGTGCTTCACGGCGTTGCCGACGAGCTCGTTGAGAAGGAGGGCGAGAGAGGCCGCCTTTGCGGCCGAGACGCTGACGGGCTCCACGTCGAGATCGAGCTCGACCTGTCCGAGGGGCAGGCCCGCCGACAATTCGGGAATCAGCTCGTGGGTGAAGGCTGCGAAGTCGAACCGGCTCACGTCCCCGGACGTGTAAAGGAGCCTGTGGACGGTCGAGAGCGCACTGATGCGCTCCGCCAGCTCCTGCAGGACCCTCCGGCTTTCGGGGCTCTTCAGGCGTCGCGCCTTCAGGAGCACGATGGACGAGATGACCTGGAGGTTGTTCTTGACCCTGTGCTCCACCTCATGGAGCAGCGCCGTCTTCTGATCGAGGGCCGATTGCAGGTCCAGGATCTGGTTCTCGATCCGCTCCTCCAGATCGGCCTTCGTCCTTGCCAGCTCGAGCTCGGCCTCCTTCTTGGCGGTGATGTCGCTTTGAAGCGAGATGAAATGGCGGAGATTGCCGTCCCGGTCATGGACCGGGCTGATGGCAAGGGCATTCCAGAAAGGGGAGCCGTCCTTGCGGTAATTGAGGACTTCCGTCTCGATGCCCTCGCCGGCGCGAAGGGCGGCATCGATGGCGGCAACCGTCGCCTGGTCCGTCTCGGGACCCTGCAGGAAGCGGCAGTTCAGGCCGACCACCTCTTCGGCGGGATAGCCGGTCATGCGGGAGAAGGCGTCGTTGACGAAGACGATCGGATCGTCGGCCTGGCGGGGATCGGTCATCACCACGGCCGTCCGCAGCGACCGGAGAGCCGTCTGAAAGGCTCCGTCTGCGCCGATGTCGATCTCTTGCCTTACGTCGGTTTCGGAGGAGGAGGACTTCGCCAGCATGATCTTCTCTGACCGACGCGATCTACGGCTTCATGGGAGGCGCGAAGGCCTGTGCTCAAGCGAAATCGTGTCGTCCCTTGCCACGGCGATCTCCTCCCATCCGGTCGGGGTTCGATTCCCGGGCTCTCCGGCCCGGTTCTCTTGCCCCAGTCCGACTCAACGTCACGCCGTGGCAAGGGTTCCCGGCTGCCGGCTTCCCTGCGGCAAAGATGATCGGATGCTTAACGAAACGCTATTCAGTTTCAAACGATCACGCTAAGAACGGGGCTGGCTTCAGGGAGGCACGCCTCATGGTCACGCGCATTTCAACCGTCGCCTTCGAGGGCATCGAAGCGCGGGCGGTCGATGTTCAGGTCCAGATCTCTCCCGGCAACGTCGCCTTCATGGTCGTCGGGCTGCCGGACAAGGCCGTGGCCGAGTCCCGCGAGCGGGTCCGCTCGGCCCTGATCGCTTCGGGGCTGGCCCTGCCGGCCAAGCGGATCACGGTCAATCTCGCGCCCGCCGACCTCCCCAAGGAGGGGAGCCATTACGACCTGCCGATCGCGCTGGGCATCATGGCGGCCATCGGGGCCGTTCCGGCGGATGCGCTCAACGGGTATACGGTTCTGGGCGAGTTGGCCCTCGACGGCTCGATCACGCCGGTCGCGGGCGTGCTTCCCGCCGCCATGGCGGCCTTCGAGCGCCGGCACGGGCTGATCTGCCCCGCCGCCAGCGGACCGGAAGCCGCCTGGGCGAGCCGGGACATCGAGATCCTGGCGCCCCGCTCCCTGATCCAGCTCGCCAACCACTTCAAGGGCACCCAGGTCATGGCCCGGCCGGAGCCCGCGATCATGCCCCTCTCCGGCGCCCTCCCCGATCTGCGCGACATCAAGGGCCAGGAGAGCGCGAAACGCACCCTCGAAATCGCCGCCGCCGGCGCCCATAACCTGCTCATGAACGGCCCGCCCGGCGCCGGAAAGTCCATGCTGGCCCAGCGCCTCCCCTCGATCCTGCCGCCGCTCGCCCCTCGGGAGCTGCTGGAGGTGTCGATGATCCAGTCCGTGGCGGGGCTCCTGGCGAACGGCGCCCTGTCGGACCGCCGCCCCTTCCGGGCGCCGCATCACTCCGCCTCCATGGCGGCCCTCGTGGGCGGCGGGCTGAACGCGCGTCCGGGGGAGGCCTCGCTCGCCCATCACGGGGTCCTGTTCCTGGACGAGCTGCCGGAGTTCCAGCCGCAGGTGCTCGATTCCCTCAGGCAGCCCCTGGAAGCGGGCGAAATCCTCATCGCCCGCGCCAATCACCGGGTCACCTATCCGGCGCGCTTCCAGCTCGTGGCGGCCATGAATCCCTGCCGGTGCGGCCAGGCAACCGAGCCGGGCTATGTCTGCCGCCGCCAGCCCAACGAGCGCTGCATCGCCCAGTACCAGGCGCGCCTGTCGGGGCCCCTGCTCGACCGCATCGACCTCGTCATCGACGTGCCGGCCGTCACGGCCGCGGACCTGATCCTGCCGCCGCCGGTCGAAGGATCGGCCGAGGTGGCCGCGCGTGTTGCGGAGGCGCGCGACCGCCAGTCCAGGCGCTATGCCGCCCTCGGGCTCGAGGGCGTCTCCACCAACGCCGCCTGCCCCGCCCCCCTCCTCGAGGAGGTCGCCCGGCCGGATGCGGAAGGCCTGGCCCTGATCCGCGACGCGGCCAATGCCATGCGCCTCTCGGCCCGCGGCTTCCACCGGGTGCTGAAGGTGGCACGCACATTGGCGGACCTCGACGGCGAGGACAGGGTCAGGCGCATTCATCTGGCCGAGGCCCTCTCCTATCGTGCTCATGCCGACCGTCATCCGGCGGCCGCCTGAAGCACGGGAAACTCATGGACGAACCTTGATTAGCCGCCTTATTTCCTCGATATCTCGTGTCACAAAACCGTTCGAAATGAGCTCTATGTCACGGCGCAAGGCATCCGGCCCAGGTTCCGGTCCCCATTCGAGCGAGGTTTCGATGAGTCTCTCCCCGTTGCCCGAAGCGGGCACGAGTCCCCTGGTTCCTGCAGCCGATACGCCGCACCTCGACGACATGAGCCGCTTCGTTCCCGGCCTCGCGAAGAAGGTTCGCGACTACGGCCATCTCAATCCGGTACTGGGCCGGATCGGCTCCCTCGAAGTCCGCCTCGCCACCACCACCCAGGAGATCCGGCAGGCGCAGAAACTGCGCTTCAAGGTGTTCTACGAAGAGATGTCGGCGGTCCCGAACAGCATCTCCCTCGTTTCGCGCCGGGACATCGACGATTACGACACCCTCTGCGACCACCTGCTCGTGCTCGACCACGACGTGAAGGCGAAATCGCCGCGCGGTGCGAAGCCGAAGGTCGTCGGCACCTACCGCCTCCTGCGCCAGGAGGTGGCGGACCGGAACTGGGGCTTCTACACCGCCGGCGAATACGACATCGCTCCGCTGATCGAGGCGCATCGGGATCTGCGCTTCCTCGAACTGGGCCGCTCCTGCGTGCTCAAGCCCTACCGCAACAAGCGCACGGTCGAGCTCCTGTGGCACGGCATCTGGGCCTACGTGCTGCATTTCGGGATCGACGTGATGATCGGCTGCGCCAGCCTGGAGGGCACGGACCCGCAGCAGCTCGCGCTGCCCTTGAGCTTCCTGCACCACTTCGCCTCCGCGCCCGCCGAGTGGCAGGCCAGCGCCCTGCCCGAGCGCTTCACCCCCATGGACCTTCTCTCCAGGGATGCGATCGATCCGAAGGCGGCGCTGCACGCGCTGCCGCCCATGATCAAGGGCTATCTCCGCCTCGGCGCCAGCTTCGGCCGGGGCGCGGTGATCGACCGGGAATTCGGCACCACGGACGTGCTGGTGATCCTGCCGGTCTCGGCCATCAGCCCGCGCTACATCGACCATTTCGGACCGGGCGCGAACCGTCACGCCACCTGAGCGGTCCCGTCCGCGGTGCGGCGCCATTCGCTGCGCACGTCCGCATCCGCCTCCTGCGCCATCCGCTTCTCGCGATGGGCCGCGACCGCCTCCGCCGGGAGCAGGCGGCCGATCGCCCAGACGGCCATGCCGCGCACGAGCGGCGATGGATCGTCGAGGAGACGCACGGCCTCCTCCGCCAGCGCCACGTCTCCCGAATTGCCGATGGCGATCAGCACGTTGCGGACGAACCGGTCGCGCCCCGTGCGCTTGATCGGCGTGCCGGAGAACCGGGTGCGGAAGGCGGGATCGTCGAGCCGGGCGAGCTCCGCCAGCGGCAGGGCGGCGAGATCCTCGCGCTGCACGAGCCGCGCCTCGCGTCCGGCCTGGGCGAACTTGTTCCACGGGCAGACCGCCAGACAATCGTCGCAGCCGAAGACCCGGTTGCCGATGCCGGGCCGCAGCTCTTCGGGAATGTGCCCCTTGTGCTCGATGGTCAGGTACGAGACGCAGCGGCGGGCATCGAGCTGGTAGGGCGCCGGGAAGGCGTTGGTCGGGCAGATGTCGAGGCAGCGGCGGCAGGAGCCGCAATGGTCACGCTCAGGATCGTCCGCAGGGAGTTCCGCCGTGGTGAAGATCGCCCCGAGGAAGAGCCAGTTGCCGAATTCCCGCGAGACGACGACCGTGTGCTTGCCCTGCCAGCCGAGGCCGGCGGCGGCGGCCAGCGGCTTCTCCATCACGGGAGCGGTATCGACGAACACCTTCACGTCCGACCCGGCGCGGGACGCGAGGAAGCCCGCGGCCTCCTTCAGCTTGCCCTTGATGACTTCGTGATAGTCGCGGTTGCGGGCATAGACGGAGATCGAGGCGCGGTCCTTCATCGCCAGCGCCGCGAGCGGGTCCTCGGTCGGCCCGTAGTTCAGGCCGAGCAGGACGATGCTCCTCACCTCGGGCCAGAGGGTCCGGGGATCGGCCCGGCGCTCGGCAGTTTCCGCCATCCATTCCATGGAGCCGTGATGGCCTTCGGCGAGCCAGGCCTGGAGGCGCCCGGCCGCGAGCGGGATCGCATCGGGCCGCGCAATGCGCACGATGTCGAACCCCAGGGCCTGCGCCCGCTCGGCGAGCGCGCGCTTGAGCGCCTCGCCGTCTAGAAGTCGAGGTTGTCGTAATGCGCCGCCGGCGCCATCCCGGGCACCCGGTCCGCCAGGAGCGCGCGAAAGGACGGCCGGGACTTCACCCGGGCGTACCAATACTTCGCTGTCTCGTTCTCGTCCCATGGCACGTCGCCGAGATAATCCACCACAGACAGATGGGCAGCCGCCGCCAGATCCGCATAGGTCATCTGGTCGCCCGCCAGCCAGTTCCGCTGTGCAATCAAGTAACCGATATAGGTGAGGTGGTATCGCACATTGGTGCGCGCCGCGCGAATCGCCCCCATATCGGGGGGACCGCCACCCAGTTCGGCGGGCATGAACCGCTTATAGATCTTTTCTGTGGCGAGATAGGCGGAAACCTCGTCGTGGAACTTGACCAGGAACCATTCCAGGAGACGGCGCACCTCGACCCGCTGCACCGGGTCCTGCGGCATGAGGCGCCGATGGCCGATGGCCTCGCCGCGGGTGTCGTCGAGATATTCCGCGATGATGGAGGCGCCCGGCACCGCCAGCCCATCCTCGTCGATGAAGAGAGGAAGCGATCCGCTCGGGTTGATCTCGAGGAACGGCATGCGCCGCTCCCATGGCTTCTCCTCGAGAATATGTGCGCCAATCCCCAGCTCGGCCAGGATCAAACGGGCAAACCGCGAGTGCGGGCAGAAGGGATAGGAGTGCAGGATGGCCATGAGCGTGTCAGACGCGAAACAGAGGGCGAGAATAAGGCCGCGCTTCGTTAAGGGTCGGTAAGGAGTTTTGGTGAATCCCATGTGCCGGATGCAAGCCGGCGGCACAGCATGCGCAAGCCTCCTTGACAGTCCGGGGTACACCCCTGCATCTGGCGCCGATTCAAGGATTTTCAACGATGACGCAAATCATCGAGGCTCTTTTCCTGGGCCTCATCGAAGGACTGACCGAGTTCCTGCCGGTCTCGTCCACCGGGCACCTGCTCCTCGTCGGCCACTTCCTCGGCTTCGAATCCACCGGCAAGACCTTCGAGGTGCTGATCCAGCTCGGCGCGATCCTGGCGATCCTGACGGTCTACTTCAACAGGCTCTGGACCATCGCCAAGGCCCTGCCGCACGACCCGGATGCGCGCCGTTTCGTCATCGGCGTCCTCATCGCGTTCCTGCCCGCGGCGCTCATCGGCGCCGTGCTGCACGGCTTCATCAAGGAGGTGCTCTTCAATCCCTGGATCGTGTGCATGACGCTGATCGCGGGCGGCTTCGTGCTGCTCCTGGTCGACGGGTTGCCGCTGAAGGAAGAGCATCGGGACGCGACCCGTTTTCCCCTTTCGATGTACCTCAAGATAGGCTTCATCCAGTGCATGGCGATGGTGCCGGGCGTCTCGCGCTCGGGAGCCACCATCGTGGGCGCGATGCTGCTGGGCGCGAGCAAGCGGGCGGCGGCGGAGTTCTCGTTCTTCCTCGCCATGCCGACCATGGGCGGCGCCTTCGCCTACGACCTGCTGAAGAACTACGACATCCTGTCCGCCAACGATGTCGCGATCATCGCGGCAGGCTTCGTTTCAGCCTTCCTGTCGGCGCTCGTGGTGGTGAAGGTCCTGCTCGACTACGTGTCGCGCCACGGCTACGTGCCGTTCGCCCTGTGGCGCATCGTCGTCGGCGCCGCCGGTCTCGCCGGCCTGATCGTCTTCGGGTGAGGCGGCTGCCGCCTCGCCTCTCCTATCCCAGCGTCTTGTCCGGATAGCGGCACAGGTCGCTGATCGGGCAGCGCCAGCACTCGGGCTTGTGCGCCTTGCACACGTAGCGGCCGTGCAGGATCAGCCAGTGATGGGCGTGGAGCCGGTATTCGTCCGGGATCAGGGCCTCGAGCGCCACCTGCGTGTCCAGCGGCGTCCTGGTGACGGCGAGCGGGATGCGGTTGGTGACGCGGAAGATATGCGTGTCGACCGCGACGCGCGGATCGCCGAACGCGATGTTGACCACCACGCTCGCGGTCTTGCGCCCGACGCCCGGAAAACTTTCCAGGATCTCGACGGAGTTCGGCACCTCGCCGCCGAATTCCTCCACCAGCCTGCGGGAGAAGGCGATGACGTGCTTCGCCTTGGTGTTGAAGAAGTTCAGGCTCTTGATGTGCGCCTTCAGCCCGTCCTCGCCCAGGGCCAGCATCTTCTGCGGCGTATCGGCAATGCGGAACAGCTCGCGGGTGGCCTTGTTGACGCCCACGTCCGTCGCCTGGGCGGAGAGCGCCACGGCGACGAGCAGCGTGTAGGGATTGGTGTGTTCGAGTTCGCCCTTGGGCTCCGGCATCGCCTCGTGGAAGCGGCGGAAGATCTCGATCATCGTCGTCCGGTCGACCGGCTTGGGCGCGCGGGCGCGCGGCGTTTTGGCCGCACCCTTCGCGGGCGCGGCGGGACTTGCCTTCGGTTTGGAAATACGGCGGGGTGACCGCTTCAGATCGGACATGTCTGCGTTATATCTGGACTATGGCAAGCGGCAAGCTGACATCGGCGGACTCCGAGCGGTTCGAGCGCCCCGTCTTCTCGGCCGTGATCCGGCCGCACCGGTCCCTGAGCCCGCAGGGCTTCAGGATCGTGATGGTCCTCGTGTGCCTCACCTCCCTGGTTGCCAGCATTCCCTTCCTCGTCATGGGCTTCTGGCCCGTGGCCGGCTTCTTCGGCCTCGATTTCCTCGGCCTCTATATCGCGTTCCGGGTCAGCTACCGACAGGGCGAGGCCTTCGAGCTCCTGGAACTGACGCCGATCCGCCTTCTCCTGCGCAAGGTCACGCACCGGGGCGAGGTGCGGGAATGGCGCTTCAATCCGCTCTGGACCCGGGTGAACCGGCAGGAGGACGACGAGTTCGGCCTGCAGGAGCTGACCCTGACCTCCCGTGGCCAGAAGGTGGTCTTCGCCCACGACCTCTCCCCGCCCGAGCGGGAATCCCTGGCCGATGCCCTCGGCCGGGCTCTGGCGGATGTGAAGCGGGGCTATTGAGCCGCGGTCCGTTTGCGCGAGGGCGCGCCGCGAGGTCTCGGACGAAGGGACAGCCGGGAGAAGGCAAGAGCCGGTATGGAACATGAATCTCCTTTCTCGGCTCTGCGGAGAATCGGCACCGACACAGGTATGGAACGAGGCTGGAAAAGGCACGGGTTTTCGGGCTCCGGGCGTGCTGCGCGGAACCGTGCGGGATCGAGGGGTCGCGAGGAGCGAACCGGCTCGAAGGGTGGTGGTGGAGATGGAGAAGAGCCGGATGGCCCCTCGCGCACGGTTCTTTTCAGGCGAACAGGCGGCGCTGGTCCGTGAACGGCCGCAGGCGAACGCCGCACGCCTGGTGCGGCCGGGCCTGCGACCCGCTCCGGCCCCAGGGCTTGTGCCTGGGCCTCCTGCCGCAGGAGGGTGCGTTCCCCTCCGGCGCAGGACCGTGTCCGGTCCCACAATCACGACGCCTCGCGAGCGCGCCCCTCGGTGGACCGGACACGAACGATATAGCTTAGCTTGGCACGAGTGTCAAGAACAAAGTGGGAACATGATCCGCCGTCCACCAGACGCCCCGCTGTCATCCCCGGTGCATGAAGTGCGGGAAGGGGATCCATTCTTCGGCTGGTGCGATCGGTGGATTCCCTTCCCCTCCGCTGCGCTCCGGCCGGGAATGACAAAGGTGTGCACTGCCGTCATTCCGGGACGGCCGCAGGCCGGACCCGACCCGAAGGGCCGCGCGAAGCCGGAAACCCATAGCCGCTGACGGCGCAGAACGAGGCGGGACGCCGTTCATCCCTTCGGATGCATCGGTGTTTATGGGTTCCGGGCTCCGCTGCGCGGCCCCGGAATGACGGCGTGGAGACACCCAACGCCGCTTGAAGGCGTGGATGGCCGGGACAGGCCCGGCCATGACGGGGTGGCGCCAACCTGCTCTCCTCCCCCTTGTGGGGAGGAGGTGGAGGTGGGGGTGTGAGCGATAGCCTATGAAGGTTCGGCGCTCACACCCCCACCCTGGCCCTCCCCACAAGGGGGAGGGAAGGAGGTCGCGCTGAGCACCGCTTCATCCGGCAGCCTTGCCCCCTCACCCGGATCTGCTCGCCTGTTGAGTATCCCACGCCTGGTCCACGGGGCGAAGAGCGCCGGTGGACGCTTCGATGCCGCTGCCGCCCTATCCCTGCTCCCTTGCCGCCTGCCGAGCGGCGGCCGGATACCCCCAAATAGCCGGAAGCAGCCGGCGAATCTCCTTGCGCGTGCCTTCACACTCGCGAATCGCCACTTGGAAGCGGGGCGCGTCGCGGCCGAAAGACACAATGCCGCCAAGTTTACGCCACACCGAGCCCGGCATGTAGACCAGCTTCAGACATACTCCGTCCACAGAAGATCAACCTGGCGCAAAATCACAAATAACTGTCCAAATATCGCAAGACACCTTTTCGGGAGCCTGGGTATTCGACGGTCGTTCGCTTGAATTATTTGGTTCAAGCATCCCACCCGCCGGACAGACTGTTTTAATTCTATAACCAGAATATTTGTCTGTCCGAACCAAGTATAAGTCTGAAATTAATACTTCAAGAACCCTCGCAAAAGAGGGACATGAAGGGGCACAATCCAATGACATTTTCAGCGTCTCAATGGCGTCCGACCACCTATGACAACGACACGTTCGTCATGGACAACTACGCTTTCATGGTCAGCGCCGAGTACAATCACAGCTTCGCCTACAACCCCACCAGCGACATCTACCGCTTCGAAGTGCGCAAGGGCGACCAGTTCTCCTCCTCGCGCTTCACCGACGTGGCCGGCTCGGAGCGCTCCGAGATCAGCCAGTCCCTGCGCCAGTCCATCGGCGGCGCCGCCAGCCACTTCTCGATCGCCTACGACTTCATGATCGAGCCGGGCTCGGCCAACACCGCCAAGTGGATGTCGCTCGGCCAGCTCCATTCGGGCATGAACAAGTCGGGTCCGTTCGACTTCGGCCTGCGCGGCGACGAGAGGCTGTCCTTCGTGATCCGCTCCGACAGCGGCGAGCGCGAGATCGAGCTGCCGTCGAACATCAAGCGCGGTCACTGGTACGACATCAAGATCGACGTGAAGTTCGCCCCCTCGGGCGGCGGCTACGTCAACGTCTGGCTCGATGGCCAGAAGGTGGTGAGCTACACCGGCGCGGTAGGCTATTCCGGCCAGAGCACCACGCACTGGAACATGGGCGTGTACCGCTCCTCGCCGTCCGGCGGAGAGACCATCGCCTACAACGTGAAGTCGCCGGATCTGTCCTATGGCACCAGCGCCACGGCCGCCAAGCACGGCGCGCCCACCGACACCGCAACCCCGGCCCCCACGCCGACGCCGACGCCCACCCCCACTCCTACCCCGACGCCGACGGCTCCCTGGGCCGAGCCGACGACGGGCGAGACCATCAACGGCACCACGGGTAACGACACCCTTGTCGGCACCAGCAAGGCCTCCAAGATCGTCGGTGGAAACGGCAACGACACCATCGCGGGCAAGCTGGGCTCGGACGCGCTCTATGGCGGCGCGGGCGCCGACATCTTCGTGTTCGATACGGCCCTGGGTTCGACCAACGTCGACAGCCTGATGGACTTCACCCCCGGCACCGACAAGATCCACCTCTCGAGCGACATCTTCAAGTCGCTCTGGGTGCAGGCGCTCGGCAAGGACGTGTTCAAGGTCGGAACGGCGGCGGCCGATCACAACGATCACATCATCTACAACCAGACCACCGGCGAGATCTTCTACGACGCCGACGGCAACGGCAGCGGAGCCAAGGTGCTCTTCGCCAAGGTGAAGCCCGGCACGGCGCTGTCGCACACGGACTTCGTGACGGTGGCGGGCACGGTCTCCGCACCTGCACCGGCACCTGCACCGGCACCGGCGCAGCCGGAGGCGACGCTTCCGTCCAACCCGGCACCGACCCAGCCGAGCACCACGATCACCGGCACGGCCGCGGGCGAGGATCTGTTCGCCCCGCAGGGCGACATCGCCCACACCATCATCGGCAACGGCGGCAACGACCGGATCGACGGCAATGGCGGCAACGACATCCTGACCGGCGGCGCCGGCAGCGACACCTTCATCTTCGACGACGTCCTCGGACCGTCGAACGTCGACACGATCACCGACTTCACCCCCGGGGTCGACAAGATCATGTTCTCGTCGAAGGTGTTCACGTCGCTCTGGGTGCAGGAACTCGGCAAGGACGTGTTCAAGGTCGGCACCAAGGCGCTCGATCACAACGACCACATCATCTACGACCAGAGCACGGGCGTGCTGTCGTACGATGCGGACGGCAACGGCAGCGGCGCGGCGGTTCAGTTCGCCAAGGTCACGCCGGGTCTGGCGCTGTCGGCCTCGGACTTCTTCACCATCTAACCCATGCATGAGGGCAGCCCCGCCCCCGCCCAGGCTGTCCGATGGCAAAAGGCGCCCGACCCTTCTCGCGAGGGGCCGGGCGCCTTTCCTTTTTGCCGAGCCGCGTCGGGCGCCGGCATCGGGCTCTTCTTTCCATCCATCGCGAAGGAGCCTACATGCTCCAGCGGCTGGAGGGTCGAGAGGAGACGATGAACATTTCCATCGGAGAGCTGTCGCGGCAGAGCGGGGTGAAGGTGCCGACGATCCGCTATTACGAGCAGGTCGGGCTCATGCCCGCCCCGCCCCGCACTGAGGGCCAGCAGCGGCGCTACGGCCAGCCGGAGGTCTCGCGGCTCAACTTCATCCGCCATGCCCGCGAGCTCGGCTTCGAGGTCGAGGCGATCCGCGAGCTTCTCGCCATGAGCGGGAATCCGGACCAGTCCTGCGCCGAGGCCGACGCCATCGCCCGCCGGCACCTCGCCGAGGTGGAGCGGCGGATCGCGCAGCTCACGGCCCTGCGAACCGAACTCCAGCGCATGGTGACGGAATGCAGCCACGGCCGCGTCGGCGAATGCCGGGTCATCCAGGTCCTGGGCGACCATGGCGAATGCGCGCATGAGCGGCACCGTTGAGAGCCCCCGCCACAGGAAACGGGTGTCGGTCCGTGCCGGGATCGCTAGGATGGGTCTCAAGAGGATAAGCCCATGCTCGATACCCTGCGCGACATCACCATCGAATCCTCCGCCGTCGACCTGCCGGAGGGGCCCCAGGCCGATTACGAGCGGGTCCGCCGCATCATCGCGTTCATCTCGGAGCGCTGGCGCGAGCAGCCCTCGCTGGAGGCCATCGCCGACCATGTGGGTCTGTCCACCACCCACGTGCACCATCTCTTCCGGCGCTGGGCCGGCCTGAGCCCCAAGGCGTTCCTCCAGGCGATCACCCTCGACAACGCCAAGGCCCTGCTCGCGGCCTCCGCCAGCGTGCTCGACACCGCCTACGAGGTCGGCCTGTCGGGGCCGGCGCGGCTGCACGACCTGTTCGTCACCCACGAGGCCATGACGCCGGGCGACTACAAGGCCGGCGGCGCCGGGCTCACCATGCGCTTCGGCTTTCACCCCTCCCCGTTCGGAGAGGCAATCCTGATCGGGACCGAGCGGGGCCTCGCGGGCCTCGGTTTCGTGGACGACGGCGACCGGCAGGCGGCGCTGGCCGACATGACCCGCCGCTGGCCCAAGGCGGAATACGTGGAGGACGAGGCGGCCACGGCCCCGCTCGCCCGGCGGATCTTCGATCCGTCCCGCTGGCAGTCGGAACAGCCCCTGCGGGTGGTCCTGATCGGCACCGATTTCGAGGTCCGGGTCTGGCAGACCCTGCTGCGCATCCCCCGCGACCGGGCCACCACCTATTCGGACATCGCCCGCCACATCGGCAAGCCCTCGGCCTGCCGGGCCGTCGGGGCCGCGGTGGGCAAGAACCCGATCTCCTTCGTGGTCCCCTGCCACCGGGTGCTGGGCCGCTCCGGCGCACTCACCGGCTACCACTGGGGCCTGACCCGCAAGCAGGCGATCCTGGGCTGGGAAGCTGGGGCGTTCGGAGGGTGAGCTTTGGACGTCATTCCGGGGCGGCCAGAGGCCGAGCCCGGAACCCATAGCCACCAACATTTCAGGAAAAGGACGCCCTGCGCTCTACTCCGTTCTGCAGCGCCGGTGCTTATGGGTTCCGGGCTCTCGCAACGCTCGCCCCGGAATGACGGCGGTGGCACTCCGCGAGATCACCCTCCCCCCTATTGCAGACCTGCAACAGCTCCCGGCTCCGACGGATCGAGGTGAAACAAGCCCCCATCATCGTCTTGCAGCCCCGAAAACCCCTTCTTATATCAGCGCCAGCACAGGGGCGGCCCCAGCGGACGCCTCCTGTCGATCGCATGTTCAACGAAACAGCCATGGGCCGAGCTGCTTTTAGGGCTCGGCGGTCTGCTTGAAAGTGAGGGATCCCGCCATGGGTAAGGTCATTGGTATCGACCTCGGCACCACCAATTCCTGCGTCGCCGTGATGGAAGGCTCGCAGGCCAAAGTCATCGAGAACGCGGAAGGCGCGCGGACGACCCCGTCCATCGTGGCCTTCACGGACGAAGGCGAGCGCCTCGTCGGCCAGCCGGCCAAGCGCCAGGCGGTCACGAACCCGGAGCGCACCTTCTTCGCCATCAAGCGCCTCATCGGGCGCACCTTCGACGACCCCATGACCAAGAAGGACATGGGCCTCGTTCCCTACAAGATCGTCAAGGGCGGCAACAACGACGCCTGGGTCGAGGCCGACGGCAAGACCTATTCGCCATCCCAGATTTCCGCCTTCACCCTTCAGAAGATGAAGGAGACGGCAGAGGCCTATCTCGGCCAGCCGGTGACGCAGGCCGTCATCACGGTTCCGGCCTACTTCAACGACGCCCAGCGCCAGGCCACCAAGGACGCCGGCAAGATCGCCGGTCTCGACGTGCTGCGCATCATCAACGAGCCGACGGCGGCCGCTCTGGCCTACGGCCTCGACAAGAAGCAGCACGGCACGATCGCGGTCTACGACCTCGGCGGCGGCACCTTCGACGTGTCGATCCTCGAGATCGGCGACGGCGTGTTCGAGGTGAAGTCCACCAACGGCGACACCTTCCTGGGCGGTGAAGACTTCGACATGCGCCTCGTCGAGTACCTCGCGGCCGAGTTCAAGAAGGAGCAGGGCATCGACCTGACGAAGGACAAGCTCGCCCTGCAGCGCCTGAAGGAAGCCGCCGAGAAGGCCAAGATCGAGCTCTCCTCCGCCAGCCAGACCGAGATCAACCTGCCCTACATCACGGCGGATGCGTCGGGTCCGAAGCACCTCGCCATGAAGCTCTCGCGCGCCAAGTTCGAGTCGCTCGTGGACGACCTGGTGCAGAAGACCATCGAGCCCTGCCGCAAGGCGCTCAAGGATGCCGGCCTCTCGGCCGGTCAGATCGACGAAGTGGTTCTCGTCGGCGGCATGACCCGCATGCCGAAGATCCAGGAAGTCGTGAAGAACTTCTTCGGCAAGGAGCCCCATAAGGGCGTGAACCCGGACGAGGTCGTGGCCATCGGCGCCGCGGTCCAGGCCGGCGTGCTCCAGGGCGACGTGAAGGACGTCCTGCTCCTCGACGTGACCCCGCTCTCGCTCGGCATCGAGACGCTCGGCGGCGTGTTCACCCGTCTGATCGACCGCAACACGACGATCCCGACGAAGAAGAGCCAGGTGTTCTCGACCGCCGAGGACAACCAGAACGCCGTGACGATCCGCGTCTTCCAGGGCGAGCGCGAGATGGCCGCGGACAACAAGCTGCTCGGCCAGTTCGACCTGATGGGCATTCCGCCGGCCCCGCGCGGCGTGCCGCAGATCGAGGTGACCTTCGACATCGACGCGAACGGCATCGTGAACGTCACCGCGAAGGACAAGGCCACCGGCAAGGAGCAGCAGATCCGCATCCAGGCCTCGGGCGGCCTCTCGGACGCCGACATCGAGAAGATGGTGAAGGACGCCGAGGCCCATGCCGCCGAGGACAAGAAGCGCCGCGAGCTGGTCGAGGCCCGGAACCAGGGCGAGAGCCTGATCCACGCCACCGAGAAGTCCCTGAAGGAATACGGCGACAAGGTCTCCGAGTCCGACAGGCAGGGCATCGAGACCGCCATCGACGCGCTCCGCCAGGCCCTGGCCGGCGAGGATGCCGAGGTCATCAAGGCCCGCACCACGGACCTGATGCAGGCTTCCATGAAGCTCGGCGAAGCCATGTACCAGGCCCAGCAGGGCGGCGGTGAAGGCGGCGGCGAGCAGGCCGAGGGCGAAGCCCCGAAGGACGATGTCATCGACGCCGACTTCCAGGAAGTCGACGAAGGCGACAAGAAGAAGCGGGCTTAAACCACATACGACGTCATCCCCGGGCTCGTCCCGGGGATCGCGTATCCAAGGGGCGCTCCTTTTTACGATTGCGACGGCCGGGTCCGCCCGGCCGCGACAATGTCGGAGGCCTAGGGGCAAGGCGAAAAAATGTCCAAGCGCGATTATTACGAGGTTCTCGGCGTCTCGCGGACCTGCACTGAGGCGGAGATGAAATCCGCCTTCCGCAAGCTGGCGATGCAGTACCATCCCGACCGCAATCCGGGCGATCAGGAAGCCGAGGTCAAGTTCAAGGAAATCAACGAGGCCTACCAGACCCTCTCCGACGCGCAGAAGCGGGCGGCCTACGACCGTTTCGGCCACGCCGCCTTCGCCAACGGAGGCGCGGGCGGTCCGGGCTTCGGCAACGATTTCTCCGACTTCATGTCGGACATCTTCGAGAATTTCTTCGGCGAGACCCGCGGACGCGGCGGCGCCCGCGGCACCGGCGGACGCGAGCGCGGCGCCGATATGCGCTACAACCTGGAAATCTCTCTCGACGAGGCCTTCCACGGCAAGACCGCCGAACTCAAGATCCCGACCTCCATCACCTGCGAGGTCTGTTCGGGCAGCGGCGCGAAAGCAGGCTCGAAGCCCAAGACCTGCCCCACCTGTGCGGGCGCGGGCCGCGTGCGGGCCACACAGGGCTTCTTCTCCATCGAACGCACCTGCCCGAACTGCCACGGGCGCGGCGAGATCATCGACGATCCGTGCCCCAATTGCGGCGGCGCGGGCCGCGTGACGCGCGAGCGCACGCTGTCGGTCAACATTCCGGCCGGCGTCGAGGATGGCACCCGCATCCGCCTGGCCGGAGAGGGCGAGGCGGGCCTGCGCGGCGGGCCGCCGGGCGATCTCTACATCTTCCTTTCGCTGAAACCGCACCCGTTCTTCCAGCGTGACGGGGCGGATCTGTTCTGCCGCGTGCCCATCTCGATGGTGACCGCGGCGCTCGGCGGCGAGTTCAACGTGCCGACCCTCGGCGGCACCGACGCCCTGGTCAAGGTTCCCGAAGGCACCCAGTCGGGCAAGCAGTTCCGCCTGCGCGGCAAGGGCATGCCGGTGCTGCGCTCGCGCGACGTGGGCGACCTCTACATTCAGGTTGTTGTGGAAACTCCGCAGAAACTCACCAAGCGCCAGCGCGAGCTCCTGATGGAGTTCGAACAGGAGTGCTCCAAGGAGAATCACCCGGAAAGTTCGGGCTTTTTCACCCGGGTCCGTGAATTCTTCGACGGGTTGAGTGGATCCACTTAACTTGACGGTCGTTTTCTTTGAGTTCTAAAGAACCCTTGTGATCCGCCCGTTTGAGGGGTCCTCTCAGTGCTTCAGTCTTTCCAACGGCCCAGGCCCCGGAAATTGCCAGTCGGCAAGGACCGATTCGAAGATGAAGCCCGTTTCCTCCGCTCTTGGCTGGAACGGCCGCTCGTGGTGGGGGCAGTCATGCCCTCCGGCAAGGCTCTCGCCCGCACCATGGCGGCCTTCGTGGACCCGCGGGTTCCCGGCCCCGTCATCGAGCTCGGCCCCGGCACCGGCCCCGTGACCGACGCCTTGATCCGGCGCGGCGTGGCGCAGGACCGGCTCGTGCTGGTCGAGTACAGCCCGGATTTCTGCCAGCTCCTGAAGCGGCGCTTTCCCAAGGCCACCATCGTCCAGGGCGACGCCTACGACCTGCAGGAGACCCTGTCCGGCGTGCTGAACGAGCCGGCCGCGGCGACCGTTTCCAGCCTGCCGCTCTTCACCAAGCCCATGGACCAGCGCCTCGACCTGCTCGAGCGGGCGCAGGCCATGATGCACCCGGACGCTCCCTTCATCCAGTTCACCTATGCGGTCGTGCCGCCGATCCCGGCCCGGTCGGAAGCCTACAAGGCTCGTGCCTCGAACCGCATCTGGCGCAATCTCCCCCCGGCCCGGGTCTGGGTCTACAACAAGGCGAACGCACCATGATGAGTCCCGCAATGCCCCTTCGTATGGATACCACTCCGGCAGGGGACATTCGCGACAAGCTCATCATCGGCCTCGATGTTCCCTCGGTCGACGAGGCGCGGCGGATCGTCGGGCGCATCGGAGACGCGGCCACCTTCTACAAGATCGGCTATCAGCTCGCCTATGCGGGCGGCTTCGACCTGGCGCGGGACCTGATCGCCGACGGCAAGAAGGTCTTCCTCGACCTCAAGCTCCACGACATCGGCAACACGGTCGAGGAGGGCGTGCGCTCCGTCGCCCGCCTCGGCGCCACGCTGCTCACGGTTCACGCCTACCCGCAGACCATGCGGGCGGCCGTGGCCGGCAAGGCCGGCTCGCCCCTGAAGATCCTGGCCGTGACGGTGCTGACCTCCTACGACGAGCAGGACCTCCTCGAAGCGGGCTACGCGCCCGGCACGAAACCGGCCGATCTCGTGGCGCGCCGCGCCGGTCAGGCGCGCGATCTCGGCGTCGACGGCATCGTCTGCGCCGCCCCGGAGGCGGAGCGCGTGCGCGCCGTCGTCGGACCCGACCGCCTGATCGTGACGCCGGGCATCCGTCCGGCCGGCGCGGATGCGGGAGACCAGAAGCGCGTGGTGACGCCCGCCGAGGGCATCCGGCTCGGCGCCGACCATCTCGTGGTGGCCCGCCCCATCGTCAAGGCGGCGGATCCGCGCGCGGCGGCCGAGGCCATCGTGAACGACATCGCCCAGGCCGCCGCCTGACGCAGCACCGATGGCTTTACCGATGCGAACCATGCGAGCCGCCCTCGTGCTGGGCCTTCTCGTGCTGTCCGGCCCGGCCCTGGCACGCACCTGCACCCTCATCGCCGACGCCGAGACCGGCCGTCTCCTGCAGCGGATCGGCGAATGCGGCATGCGGGTCAGCCCCGCCTCCACCTTCAAGATCGCGCTCGCCGTCATGGGCTACGACAGCGGGTATCTGAAGGGTCCGCACGACCCGGCCCTGCCCTATCGCCAGGAATACGCCGCTCCGATGGAGGGCTGGCGCAAAACCACCGATCCGACCGCGTGGATGCGGGATTCGGTGGTGTGGTACTCCCAGGAGCTCACCCGCGCCCTCGGCCAGGAGCGGTTCGCCAATTACGTGGAGCGGCTGGCCTACGGCAACCGGAACGTCACCGGAGATCCCGGCCGCGACAACGGCCTGACCCATGCCTGGCTGAGCTCCTCCCTGCGCATCTCGCCCCTGGAGCAGGTCGTCTTCCTCAGAAAGCTCCTCAGGCACGAACTGCCCGTCTCGCCGCAGGCCATGGACGCGGCGGCAGCGCTGCTGCCGACCTTCGCGGCCGACGACGGCTGGACCGTGCACGGCAAGACCGGGACCGGCCTGCGCATGACCGTGAGCGGCAAGCGCGACCGCAACCGACAGTTCGGCTGGTTCGTCGGATGGGCGAGCCGGGGCGAGGACCGGTTCATCTTCGCTAGGCTCGTGACCGACCATCCCAGAGGCAAGGGGCCGGCCGGGTTCCACGCCCGCGACACCCTCGTCGACGAATTGCCGGAGCTGCTCGACGGCTATTGACGCCGGGGCCGCGCTGGCGTTCGTTGCGCCATCCCGATCGAAGGACCCGCCCATGCCGAAAGCCTATGTCATCGCCCGCGTCACCGTAACGGACCCGGAAGCCTATGCGGAATATGCCAAGGGGGCGACCGAGGCGATCGCCAAGTACGACGGCAGGCCCCTTGCGCGCGGCGGCGCCTACGAGGCGTTGGAGGGCGAGGCGCGGCCCCGCAACGTGGTGATCGAATTCGACTCGATGGAGCAGGCGCGCCGCTATTATCATTCGCCCGAATATCAGGCCGCGAAGGCGAAGCGCGACGGCGCCTGCGTGGCCGAGTTCGTTCTCGTGGAAGGAGCCGAGTGATGGTCAAGGGATACTGGATCGGCCGGGTCGATGTGACGAACCCGGACGCCTACAAGAACTACGTGGCGGCCAATGCGACGGCCTTCGCCAAATACGGCGCCCGCTTCCTGGTGCGCGGCGGCGCGCTCAAGGCCGTGGAGGGCGAAGCCCGCGCCCGCAATGTGGTGATCGAGTTTCCGAGCTACGAGGCAGCCCTGGCCTGCTGGGACTCGCCCGAATATCAGGCCGCCAAGGCCGAGAGGGACGGACACGCGGTTGCCGACATCATCGTCATCGAGGGCTATGACGGGCCTCAGCCCGCATGATCCCTGAGGCGTACACGATCCGCCTCGGCCGCATGGACGATCTCGACCGTCTCGCCGAGGTGGAGCGCTCCGCCGCGATCACGTATTTCGCCGCCCTGGGGGCCATTCCCGACCCTTCCGAGGTGGTGCCGCCTCGGATCCTGACGGCGTGCTGCGACGCCGGCCTCCTCTGGGTCGCGGCCGACCGGCATGACGTCCCGGTCGGCTTTCTGGCGGCCCAGACCGTCGATCTCTGTCTTTTCGTGAAGGAAATGAGCGTCGCGCGCGAGCACCAGGGCGCCGGTCTCGGACGGCGGCTGATGCAGGCCGCCATGGACCATGCGCGGGAGGCGTCCTTTCCGGCGGCGGCCCTGACCACCGACCGGCTCATTCCGTTCAACGGCCCCTTCTATGAAAGGCTCGGCTTCGTCGCGGTGCCGGCCGGCCAGGCCTCGCCGGGGCTCCGGAACCTCCTCGAGAGCGAGATTGCCGCCGGATTCGATCCCGCACGGCGGATTTTGATGATCAGGCGGCTCGCAGCTTTGCAGGACCGGGCCGCCCCGCTATATCCAGAGCCGTTGAAGGAGAGCTGAGCATGACCGAGATGCGACTCGTCGTGGTGGGCGCGGCCGGGCGCATGGGGCGCATGCTCATCAGGGCCGTGGCCGAAGCGGAGGGCTGCCGCCTCGCGGGCGCCATCGAGCGCAAGGGATCGGACGCGGTCGGGCAGGATGCCGGGCTGCTCGCCGGAACCGGCTCTCTCGGCGTCCCGGTGACGGACGATCCGCTCCCCGTCTTCGCTCAGGCCGACGGCGTGCTCGACTTCACGGCTCCGGCCGCGACGGTGGCCTTCGCGGCGCTCGCCGCCCAGGCCCGCATCGTCCACGTGATCGGCACGACCGGCCTGCAGGAGGCGGATTTCGCCAAGCTGGAGGCGGCGGCGCGCCATGCCCGCATCGTGCAATCCGGCAACATGTCCCTCGGCGTGAACCTGCTCGCCGGCCTCGTGCGCAAGGTCGCGGCGACCCTGGGCGAGGATTTCGACATCGAGATCCTGGAGATGCACCACCGCATGAAGGTGGATGCGCCCTCCGGCACCGCGCTCCTGCTCGGCGAGGCCGCCGCGGAAGGCCGCAGGATTTCCCTGAAGGAGCGCTCGGTGCGCAGCCGCGACGGGCATACGGGCGCGCGGGTGCCGGGCGATATCGGCTTCGCGACCCTGCGCGGCGGCTCCGTGGTCGGCGACCATTCGGTGATCTTCGCCGGCCAGGGCGAGCGCCTTGAACTCTCCCACCGGGCGGAGGACCGGGGCATCTTCGCCCGCGGCGCCGTCAGGGCCGCCCTCTGGGGCTTCGACAAGAAGCCCGGCTACTACACCATGGCCGACGTGCTCGGCCTCAGCAGTTTGTAACCCGACCCGCCATTTTTCCCGACAGCTGGAGACGCCCCGACATGAACCGCCTTCTCGTCCTCGCACGCCACGGCCAGAGCGAATGGAACCTCAAGAACCTGTTCACGGGCTGGAAGGACCCGGGCCTGACGGAGCTCGGCATCGAGGAGGCCCGCACCGCAGGCCGGCGCCTGAAGGAGATGGGCGTCCAGTTCGACATCGCCTTCACGTCGGATCTGTCCCGGGCCCAGCGCACCTGCAAGCTGATCCTGGAAGAGATCGGCCAGCCGGAGCTGAAGACCGTCGCCGACCAGGCCCTGAACGAGCGCGATTACGGCGAGCTCGCCGGTCTCAACAAGGACGACGCCCGCGCCCGCTGGGGCGAGGAGCAGGTCCATCTGTGGCGCCGCTCCTACGACGTGCAGCCGCCCGGCGGCGAGAGCCTGAAGGACACGGTCGCCCGCGTGCTGCCCTACTACATGCGCGAGATCCTGCCCCGGGTCATGCGCGGCGAGCGCGTGCTGGTGGCCGCCCACGGCAACTCCCTGCGCGCCCTCGTGATGGTGCTCGACGGCCTGACGCCGGAGACGATCCCGTCCATGGAGCTCGCGACCGGCATCCCGCTGGTCTACAACCTGAACGCCGACACCACGGTGGCCGACAAGAAGGTGCTGACGGCCTGAACGAGCGCCATCCGTCATTCCGGGCTCCGCCTCGCGGCTCCGGAATGACGACGGAGGGGTGCTCAGGGTAGAAGATTCTCATGTCCTCCATCACCCTCGCGCCCGGCCTCGTCTATCACCCCGACTATCTCGACCGCTCCGCACAGGAGAGGCTGCTCGAAGCCTTGCGCGGGATCACCCGGGCGGCGCCGCTCTACACGCCGCGGATGCCGCGCACGGGCAAGCCGTTCTCCGTGCGCATGACCAATTGCGGCCGCCTCGGTTGGGTCTCGGACGTCCAGGGCTACCGCTATCAGCCGACGCATCCCGAAACCGGCGAACCCTGGCCCGCCATGCCGGATCGGGTGCTTCGCGCCTGGGAGGAGCTGAGCGGCTATTCCCACCCGCCCGATGCCTGCCTGATCAATTTCTACGAGCCCAAGGCCCGCATGGGGATGCACCAGGACAAGGACGAGGAGGCCTTCGACGCCCCCGTCGTGTCCCTGTCCCTCGGGGACACCGCCCTGTTCCGCTATGGCGGCCTCGACCGGAGGGACCCGACCAAGTCGGTCCGCCTGCGCTCGGGCGACGCCATCGTGTTCGGCGGCCCGGCCCGGCTGATCCACCACGGGATCGACCGCCTGATCCCCGAGACCTCCGATCTGCTGCCGCAGGGCGGGCGGCTCAATCTGACCTTGCGCCGGGTGGAGAAGCCGCTTTAAGCCTAAGGGAGAAGAATACCCGGAGGACCTCATGAGACTGAAAGCTTTCGCAGCCGGTACCATAGGCATCGTCCTGTCCCTTCAGGCCGCCCTGGCGGCCGAGCCCGTGTTTCCGCCCGCCTCGCGGGTC
Organism: Microvirga lenta; assembly: GCF_020532555.1. GTDB lineage: Bacteria > Pseudomonadota > Alphaproteobacteria > Rhizobiales > Beijerinckiaceae > Microvirga > Microvirga lenta. The sequence continues at coordinate 543,474 of NZ_JAJBBR010000001.1, forward strand.
GGCATCGTGCCGCCGCAGGACATGGTGCTGTCCAAGCGCTTCACCGGCTTCGAGAACGAGGAGCGGGCGGCCGCGATCACCCTCGTGGAGATGCCGGCCGGGGCCTATGAGCAGCTGGCGGCGGGAATGACGAAGGACGCCCTCAGGCGCCAGGGGCTCGACGTGACGGCCCGGGAGACCCTCAAGGTCGGCGATGCGACGGGAATCCTCGTCGCGGGCGCCATGACGGGGCCCGTCAAGGGCCGCAAATGGGTGCTGGCCCTCAAGGGCAAGGACCTGACCGCCCTGCTGATCGCGCAGGTCGAGGGCGGCAAGGACGGCTACAGCGAGGAACAGATGCGCGACGCCCTGACCAGCGTCTCGTTGCGCGGGCCGATCTCCCTCGAGGAGCAGGTTTCCGCCCTGCCGTTCCGGATCGCCGACAAGGCCGGCTTCCGGCCCGTGCGGGTGATGTCGGGCAACGCCGCCCTCTTCACCGAAGGGCCGAAGGACACGATCGAGGCCGTGGAGCAGCCGATCGCGATCCTAGCCGTCTCCCTGCAGCCCCCGCCGCGTGCGGGAGAGCCGCGCGAGCAGTTCGCCCGAGCCGCGCTCTACTCCAACGAGGTGCTCAAGGACATCGTCCTGGAACGCGCCGATTCCTTCCGCCTCAAGGGCCAGGACTGGCACGAGATCGTGGCGCGGGCCAAGGACAGGGCCTCGGGCGAGCCCGTGGTGGTGATGCAGACGATCCGGTTCGATTCCGACCGCTACGTGCGCATGGTCGGCGTGGTGCGGGACGAGAAGCGCGAACAGGTGATGCCGCGCTTCCGCACCCTGATCGACAGCATCGACATGAATCCCTGATCGCCGGAGCCTAACTGCCGACGTTGAAGCTGCTCACGGCGGCAGCCCGCGTCGGCTCCGTGCGGGTGACCAGGCTCGCCGCGACGGAGAACAGCCCGAACGCGACGTGCGGCAGATAGACCTGCTCCGCGAAACCGAAGCCCCACGGCGTGATGGCCAGGATGAAGCCGGCCACGCCGTCCAGGCCGAGATGCAGGGGCATGGGCAGCAGGGGCAGAAACCCCACTTCGTAGCGGGTGACGAGGCTGTACAGAATGGCTCCGAGCCCGAACACGATGGCGACCCATTTGGCCGCCGTCACGTCGGCGAAGCCGAAGAGCCAGGGGCTCGCCGTCAGCGCCGCGCCCCAGAGATAGTCGATGATGCCGTGCAGGCGCGTCGGTAGAAAGCGCATCTCGCCTCCCGGAGTGATCCGGGGGCAACGGCAGGATGCCGGACCGGTTCCTTTCCGGTCAGTCCCGCCGCGGGAAGGCCGGCAGCGTCCAGCCGCGCAGGAGCGCCAGCGCCCGCAAGGAGAAGCTCGCGGCGAAGCCTGCGCCGGCCGAGGCGAACGGGTCCAGGCCGATTCCCTGCAGGACGACCATGACGGCAGCGCCGAGGGCGGCGGCGGTTACGTAGATTTCCTGGCGCAGCACGAGGGGCGTGGTTCCGGCCAGGATGTCGCGGATGATGCCGCCGAAAGTGGCGGTGATGGTCCCCAAGGCGATGGCGGAGAGCGCCGGCACGCCCGCCGCGAGGGCCTTGCCCGTGCCGACGATGGCGAAGAGGGCGAGCCCCAGGGCATCGGCCCACAGGAGCGTCCGTCCCCGGCGCCCGCCTTCGAGCGCCGCGACCCGGCCGGGCCCGAGCGCGAAGACGGCAGCCGCCACCAGCAGGCAGACCAGCACGTCGCCCGGATCGCCGACCCAGAAGACCGGATCCGCTCCGATGAGGAGATCCCGCAGGGTGCCGCCGCCCACGCCCGTCACGGTGGCGAGGAGCGCGAACCCGAACGGGTCCATGCCCTTGCGGGCCGCCATCAGGGCGCCGGTGAGCGCGAAAACGGCGACCCCGAGGGTCTCGAAGGACAGGCTGGGGATCAAGCGGGGTTAGGAGGCGGCGGAAGGATTGTCCGCGCCTTCGGCGCCGTTGGCCGCCTTGGGGCCGCCCTTGGCCACGCCCACCAGGGCCGGGCGCAGGACCCGGTCGCCGATGACGTAGCCCGACTGCACCACCTGGACCACCGTGCCGCTGGGCACGTCCGGGTTCGGCACCTCGAACATGGCCTGATGCACGTTGGGATCGAATTTCTGGCCCTGCGGATCGAGCCGCTTCACCCCGTGGCGCTCCAGGGTCTTGAGCAGGTCGCGCTCGGTGAGGTCGATGCCCTCGATCAGGCCCTTGAAGGCGCCCTCGGCGCCGGCCCGGGCATCCTCGGGCACGCTCTCGATGGCGCGGCGGACGTTGTCGGCCACGTTGAGCATGTCGCGGGCGAAGTTCGTCACCGCATAGGTGCGGGCATCGGCCACCTCGCGCTCGGTGCGGCGGCGAAGGTTCTCCATGTCCGCCATCAGGCGCAGGAACTTGTCCTTCAGGTCCGCCTTCTCGGCTTCCAGGACGGCGATGGGATCCGGCGAGGCTTGCGCCTCGGCGTCGTTCGCCGCGGCACCGGCTGCGGCCTCTGCGGGCTCCGCAGCCTCCGCCTGAGGCGTCGTGTTCTGGTTTTCCGTGTCGTTCGGCTTCATCGTCGATCAACTGAGATGGAGGAAAAGGGGTCGGGCCACATATCAGGTCGCGGGAACCACAAATCAAGCGCTGCGCCGCTGAAGCGGGGCAGTTTCCTCCGCCTTGAACACGTCGAGCAGGGTCCGGCGGATGGTGGCCTGGCGGCTGGCGTGGGTCACCTTGGTGCCGGTGAGATCGGTCACGTAGAACACGTCCACGGCCTTTTCGCCGAAGGTGACGATGTGCGCCGAGGCGATGTTGAGGTTGAGCTTCCCCAGGGCCGTGGTGAGATCGTAGAGCAGGCCCGGCCGGTCCAGTCCGGAGATTTCGATCACCGTCTGGCGGTTCGACAGGGAATTGTCGATGGAGACCTCCGGCGGCACGTGGAAGGCCTTGGCGCGCTCCTTGGCCGGGCGCTTGCCGTCCACGAGGTCGGCGATCTTCACCTCGCCCTTCAGGGCGCGCTCGATGGCGGTGGCGACCCTCTCGGCGCGGCGCAGCTCGTCCTCGTCCCGGTCGAAGGCGCGCGACAGCACGATGGTGTCGAGGGCCATGCCGTCCGTGGTGGTGAAGATCTGCGCGTCGACGATGTTGCCGCCTGCCGCCGCGCAGGCGCCGGTGATGATGGCGAGCAGGCGCGGATGGTCCGGCGACAGGACGGTGAGCTCCGTCACGCCCCGGAACTGGTCGGTCTCGAAACAGGTGGTGACCGTGCGTCCGGCCTCCTCGGCCCGGCGGACGAAACGGGCCTGTTTCGCGCGCCGGTCCTCGTCGGTCTTGAGCCAGTAGGCGGGCGTGTGGCGGGCCGCATAGGCCTCGAACACGTCCTGCGGCCAGTCGGCGAGCTGGGCGCGAAGCTGCTCCTGCGCCAGGCGCACCCGCTCGGAGCGGGCGAGATCCGTCGCGCCGCCGCCCAGCACCACTTCGGTCTCGTGATAGAGGGTGCGCAGGAGCTGCCCCTTCCAGCCGGTCCAGACGCCCGGTCCCACGGCGCGGATGTCCGCCACCGTGAGGACGAGGAGCAGCTTGAGGCGCTCCATGGTCTGCACCACCTCGGCGAAGCTCTTGATCGTGGCCGGGTCCGAGAGGTCGCGGCTCTGCGCCGTGTTCGACATCAGGAGGTGGTGCTCGATCAGCCACGCCACGGTGTTGGTCTCGGCCTCGGTCAGGCCGAAGCGCGGGCCGAGCTTGCGGGCGATCGTGGCGCCGGCCTCCGAATGGTCCTGCGGGCGGCCCTTGGCGATGTCGTGCAGGAACACGGCCACGTAGAGCGCGCGGCGGTTCTGGATGGAGGAGAAGATCTGGTTCACGAGCGGATGCTCGTTGCCGAACTGCCCCGTCTCGATCTCGGTCAGGATACCGATGGAGCGGATCAGGTGCTCGTCCACCGTGTAGTGGTGGTACATGTTGAACTGCATCATCGCGACGATGCGGCCGAAATCGGGAATAAAGCGCCCGAGCACGCCCGCCTCGTTCATGCGGCGCAGCACCACTTCCGGCACGTTCTTGGAGGTGAGAATATCGAGGAACAGCCGGTTCGCCTCGCGGTCGTTGCGCAAGGTGGGGCCGATCAGCGACAGGGAGCGCGTCGCGAGCCGGGTCGCGTCCGGATGGATCGGCAGGTTGTGCCGGTCGGCGAGCCAGAACAGGCGGATGAGGTTGACCGGGTCGCGCTCGAACGCCGTCTCGTCGCTGACGTTGATGCGGTCGTTGTCGATGACGAAGCCTTGCTCGGCGAGCGCTCCGCCGCGGCGGCGGCGGAAGCGTCCGAACATGCGGTCGAGCACCGGACGGCGCTTGGCCTGGCGCGCCTCGAGCTCGGCGCACACGATGGCGGTGAGGTCGCCCACATCCTTCGCGATGCGAAAATAAGCCTTCATGAAACGCTCGACGGCCGACAGGCCGCTGCGTCCCGTGAAGCCGATCCGCTGGGCAATGACGCGCTGGTGGTCGAAGGTCAGCCGTTCCTCGGCCCGTCCCGTGGCGAAGTGCAGATGGCAGCGCACGCGCCACAGGAACTCCTCGCAGCGGGCGAAGAGGTTGAACTCGTCCGGCGTGAAGAGCCCGGCCTTCACCAGCTCCTCCGGCTCCCGGACGCGATAGACGTATTTGGCGATCCAGAAGAGCGTGTTCAGGTCGCGCAGGCCGCCCTTGCCGTCCTTGACGTTCGGCTCGACCAGGTAGCGGGAGGCGCCGGCCTTGGCGACGCGGGCATCGCGCTCCTTGAGCTTCGCGTCCACGAAGTCGGCAGCCGAGGTGGCGACGATCTCCCGGTCGAAGCGCTCCATGAGCGTGTCGTAGAGCATCGGGTCGCCGAACAGGAAGCGCGCTTCGAGGAGGGAGGTGCGGATGGTCATGTCCGCCGCCGCTTCCCGGATGCAGTCCTCCACCGAGCGGGTGGCGTGCCCGACCTTCAGCTTCAGGTCCCAGAACACGTAGAGCATGGCCTCGACCACGCTCTCGCTCCAGGCCGTCTGCTTGTAGGGCAGCAGGAACAGGAGATCGACATCCGAGCCGGGCGCGAGCGTCCCGCGCCCGTAGCCGCCGGTCGCCACCACGGCGAGGCGCTCGCCCATGGACGGGTTGTTGGCCGGATAGAGATGCCTCACCACCGCGTCGTGGACGCCGCGGACGAGCGCGTCCATCTGCTTGGAGAGATAGCGGGCGCAGTCGAGGCCGTTCTGGTTTTCGAGGAGCCGCGCCTCGGCCGCGGCATGGCCTTCGTCGAGGAATCTCCTGAGTTCGGGCACCAGGCGGGAGCGCAGGAGACCCGGGTCCCGCAAGGGCTCGCGACCCAGATTCTGGAGAATGGTCTCGACGGAGAGGCTGGACATGGGCGACCGTGCTTGAACGCGTGTCCCGGCTTACCATTTCGCGGGGGCTTCGCCCATGGCCTACCCGGTGGACATTCGTCGCAGCATCTGGTTTGTTCTTTTTACAAGACGATGTTTGACAAAAGAAACGAACAGTTCTACAAAAAGGACACGCGCCGATTTGAGCAAGCAGCTTGCGGGCGCGAAACAAGTGCAGCTAAAGCGCCGGGCGCCGGAACCCTCGGGTTGCGAGCTCCCATGCGCGGAACATGGGACCCGATACCGATGAGCCTGACCCGCCGCCTTCTCCTCGCCGCCTCCCTCGCCACCGGACTTTCATCCTTCGCCACCGCCGCCTCCGCGCAGGTGGAGGAAGTGCGCCTGGACTTCGCCACCTACAACCCTGTCAGCCTCGTCCTGAAGGACAAGGGCTTCCTGGAAAAGGAACTCGCCAAGGACGGCATCAAGGTCCGCTGGGTGCAGTCGCTCGGCTCCAACAAGGCCCTCGAATTCCTCAATGCCGGATCCATCGATTTCGGCTCCACGGCCGGGGCCGCGGCGCTGATCGGCAAGATCAACGGCAACCCGATCAAGTCGATCTACGTCTATTCCCGCCCCGAATGGACGGCCCTCGTCGCGGGCAAGAATTCCGAGATCGCGAAGGTCGAGGACCTGAAGGGCAAGCGCGTCGCGGTGACCCGCGGCACCGATCCGCACATCTTCCTGGTGCGCGCCCTGCAGGACGCCAAGCTCACCGAGAAGGACGTGAAGCTGGTTCTGCTCCAGCATCCCGACGGACGCACCGCGCTGGAGCGCGGCGACGTGGATGCCTGGGCCGGCCTCGATCCGCTGATGGCGGCAGCCGAGGTGGAGAGCGGCGCCAAGCTGTTCTACCGCAATGCGGCCGCGAACACCTGGGGCATCCTCAACGTCCGCGAGGCCTTCGCCAAGGAGAACCCGGCCCTCGTCGGGAAGGTGCTGAAGGCCTATGAGGAGGCGCGGGCCTATGCGCTCGCCAATCCGGAAGAGCTGAAGAAGATCCTCGTGTCCTACACCAAGCTGCCCGAGCCGGTGATCGAGCGTCAGCTCGAGCGCACGGAGCTGACGCACTCCACCATCGGGCAGCCGCAGGTCGACACGATCCTGGCCGCCGGCCTCGCCCTGCAGCAGGCGGGGGTCATCGCCGCCGACACGGACGTGAAGGCCGCCGTCGATTCCCTGATCGACCGCAGCTTCGCGACCGCCTCTCGATAAGCTTCATCACGGGAGAGCGCCGTGACAGGCCAAGCCCAAAGCCACGCCTGGTCCTCCCATAAGGGTGCCGCCGCTCTCGCGGCCCCTCCCCTTGCCGGGAAGAAGCGCCAGGCCTTCGATTGGCGCATTCTTCTCGGCTTTTTGCTGCCCATCGCCATTGCGCTGCTGTGGGAAGCCGCCGTCGCCCTGGGCCTCGCGCAGGGCCGCCTCGTACCGCCGCCGAGCCGCATCGCCGCAACGCTTCTGGCGCTCGCCGAGACCGGCGAGCTGTGGACCCATGTCTGGGCCACGCTCTGGCGCATCCTGATCGGCTTCGTCATCGGCGCCGCCGCGGGCATCGCGATCGGGGCGGTCTCGGGCACCAGCACCACGATGCGCCGCCTGCTCGACCCGACTCTGCAGGCGCTGCGCGCGATCCCCTCCATCGCCTGGGTGCCGCTCTTCATCCTGTGGCTCGGCATCTTCGAGGAATCGAAGGTGGCGCTGATCGCGGTCGGCGTGTTCTTTCCGGTCTATCTCGGCATCGCGGGCGCGATCCTCTCCGTCGACCGCAAGCTGGTCGAGGTCGGCCACGTCTTCCGCCTGTCGCGCACGCAGCTCGCCCGGCGCATCCTGCTTCCGGCCGTCCTGCCGGAGGCGCTGATCGCCCTGCGCTCGGGCCTCGGCCTCGGCTTCATGTTCGTGGTCGCGGCCGAGTTCATGGGCGCCTCGGAGGGGCTGGGCTATCTCCTCGTCGACGGCCAGCAGATGGGCAAGCCCGACCAGATCCTCGCCGCCATCATCGCCTTCGCGCTTCTGGGCAAGATCGCCGACAGCCTGCTCGTCTACGGCACCAAGCCGCTGGTGCGCTGGCAGGACACCGTGCGGGAGCGCCTGTGATGCCGAACCTCGCCTCCCCGCCGTCATTCCGGGGCCGCGCAGCGGAGCCCGGAACCCGGAGCCGCAGCCGCAAGCAAGGCAGGCGCAGCGGGTCGCGCGCGACATCTCTTGAACGGTTGGCGTCTATGGGTTCCGGGCTCGGCCTCCGGCCGTCCCGGAATGACGGCGCGAACTGCCCAGCGCTGACGGGAGGTTTCTGACATGCTGAACCTCGAACACCTCTCCAAGACCTATGCCGACGGGACGCGGGCGCTGTCCGACATCAACCTCTCCGTCCGCGAGGCCGAGATCGTCGCGCTGATCGGCGGCTCGGGCTGCGGCAAGACCACCTTGCTGCGCCTCATCGCCGGCCTCGACCGGGCCAGCGCGGGCACGATCCGCCTGGACGACGAAGTGCTCTCGGGCCCTCACCCGGCCATCGGCATCGTGTTCCAGGAGCCGCGCCTCCTGCCCTGGCTGACGGTGTCCGACAACATCGCCTTCGGCCTCGACGGCGTGAGCGCCGCCGAGCGCAAGGCGCGGGTCGCGCATGCACTGGAGAAGATCGGCCTCGTGGAGCATGCCGACCGCTGGCCGCGCGATCTCTCCGGCGGCCAGCAGCAGCGCGTCGCCATCGCCCGCGCCTTCGTGACCAACCCGAAGGTGCTCCTCCTCGACGAGCCGTTCTCGGCCCTGGACGCCTTCACCCGCGCGAGCCTGCACGAGCACCTGCTCGGCCTGTGGGAGGAGACGCGGCCCATCGTCGTTCTCGTGACGCACGACGTGCAGGAGGCCGTGACGCTGGCCGACCGGGCCATCGTGATGCAGCCGAAACCCGGGCGCATCTTCGACGAATTGTCCTTGAGTCTCGCTCGCCCGCGCGACAAATCGGGGCTGCCGTTCGAATCCTCGGTGCGCCGCGTGCTGTCGGCACTGGACCAATCGCTCAATCCGCCGCAAAAACAGCCTCAGCGTGAAAAGGACCGCCAGGCCGCCGCGCTCTGGTGGTGACACAATCCAAGGACAACATCATGGACTCGACCGAACTGCGCGCCCTCCAGGCCCCGCTGAAGGATCAATACCGCAACGACCCGAACGCCGCCGTCATCACCCTGAAGGCGCAAGGCACCCTCGACGACCAGCACATCGCCTGCAAGGTCGAGACCGGCCGCGCCCTCGCTGTGGCCGGACTTCACCCGGCTACCGGCGGCTCGGGAGCGGAACTCTGTTCGGGCGACATGCTGCTCGAGGCGCTCGTGGCCTGCGCGGGCGTGACCCTCAAGGCCGTGGCGACCGCGCTCGAGATCGACCTGCGCCATGGCGCCGTGAAGGCCGAGGGCGATCTCGATTTCCGCGGCACGCTCGGGGTCGACAAGACGGCGCCCGTGGGCTTCAAGGACATCCGCCTGACCTTCGAGGTCGACACCGACGCGCCGCAGGAGAAAATCGATCAGCTCCTCAAGCTGACCGAGCGCTACTGCGTGGTGTTCCAGACCCTCAACAACAAGCCGGCCCTGAGCGCCACCCTGTCGCGACAGCCGGCGGCTTGAGGCTAGTTGCTCGCCATGAGCGTGCGCGGCGCCCCGCTCACCATCACGGTGGCGCCGCCGCGGATCTCCTGCACGGCGAGGGCGCGGTCGTTGGTGCCGTCGGGCTTGAAGCGGAACACGCCATCGGCGCCGGCAAAGCCCGACGGATCGGTGAGCGTGCCCTCCGCGAAGCGCTGCGCACCCCGCGCGCGGTTGAGCGCCACGGCAAGGGTCACCGCGTCGTAGGAGAGCGTGGCGAGGCGGATCGGGTCCGTGTTGAAGCGGGCGCGGTAGCGCGCGGCGAAAGCCTCGAAGCCGCGGTTGTCGGGCGCGGCGAACCAGCCGCCCTGCAGGGCGGGAAGCGCATAGACCCGCGCCTCGTTCCAGATGCCCGTGCCGAGAGGCTTCACCCGCTGAGGATCGAACCCCACGGTCTGGAGGGCCTGCGCCACCATCGGCAGGCCGTCGCCGCTCTCGGGGATGAACACCGAATCCGCCTGAGGCGCCGCCCCGGCGATCGTGTGGGCCAGGCGCTGCACGGCCCCGTGCGGCTGTCCGGCCGGGTAGCGCTCGACGGCGACCACGCGAAGCCCGTGGCGGGCCGCCGCCTGCTGGAACTGGGCCTCGGCCACGCGGCCGTAAGTCGTCTCGGGGATGAGCGCCGCCACCGAGCGGCGGCCCTGCGAGGCCGCGTAGGAGACAATGCGGTCCACCTCGGCCTGGACCAGGAAACTCAGGAGATAGACGCCGGGCGCAGCGACGCTCGTATCCGTCGAGAAGGCGACGACGGGCTTCGCCGACTGGCGGGCCACCTGTCCGGCCGCCTGGACGGAGCTGGCGAAGAGCGGGCCGAGGATCAGCTCGGCGCCTTCCGCGACGGCCTGGCTCGCGGCCTCGCTCGCGCCCTCGGGCGTGCCGCGGTCGTCCTTCACGAGCACGGTGATCTCGCTGCTTCCGGCCTCGGCCAGGGCCAGATCGGCGGCATTCTTCATGCTCTGCGCCGCCACGGCGCTCTGCCCCTGCCCGGTCAGCGGCAGGATGAGCGCGACCCGGACCGGGCCGCTGCCGATGGTCGTCCCGCCCGACGCCATGGGCATGGCCCCCGGCAGGGTACCGGCGGGCCCGGCGGGTGCAGCCGGATCGGCCTCGTAGAGGGTCTCGGGCGGAGGCGGAGGAGCGGCCGCATTCCGGCCGACGGAACGCGGGGGAACCATGCTGCCGGACCCGATGCAGCCGGACAGCAGCAGGGTGGCGGCCAGGGCGGCAGCCCAGGTGCGCCGGCTCTTCGAGCCGCGGATCGAACGAGGAGAAAACCGTGCCATCTCCCAAGCCCCCATGGAAGCAGCCTATCGACAAACACGCCGATCATGGCCGGTAAAAGTAAACATTGTTTCCACGGCCTGCGGCTTTCGCCGGAACGGGCCTTCATGCGACAGTAGCGAACGATGACCCAGAGAATCGACAACAGGACCAAGCGGCGGGACCCTGCCGCGCGCGTCAGCACCTTCACGGCCTTCGGCCTCGCCGCCGAGGCCGAGCCCCTGTCGCCCGGCCTCTACGTGGTGGCGACCCCCATCGGCAACCTGAAGGACATTTCCCTGCGCGGCCTGAACGTGCTCGCCGCCGCCGATGCGGTTCTGGCCGAGGACACGCGGGTCACCAAGACCCTGCTGGCCCATTACGGCATCACGACCCCTCTCCTGGCCTATCACGAGCACTCCACCGACGCCGTCCGCGAGCGCATGGTGCAGCGCATCCGCGAGGGACAGGCCCTCGCGCTGGTATCGGATGCAGGCACGCCCCTGGTCTCCGACCCGGGCTACAAGCTCGTGCAGGCCGCCATCGAGGAAGGCCTGCCGGTGACGCCCATTCCCGGCCCTTCGGCCATTCTCACGGCGCTCGTCGTGTCGGGCCTGCCCACCGACCGCTTCTTCTTCGAGGGCTTCCTGCCGGCGAAAAGCGGCGCGCGCCGCTCGCGGCTCGCCGAAATCGCATCGATTCCGGGCACGCTGATGCTGTTCGAAGGCCCGCACCGCCTGCCAGAGATGCTGGCCGACGCCGCCGACGTGCTGGGCGAGCGCCAGGCCGTGGTGGCGCGCGAACTGACCAAGCTGTTCGAGACCATCCGGCGCGGCACCCTGCCGGAACTGGCGAGGCAATTCGCCGAGGAAGGACCGCCCAAGGGCGAGATCGTGGTGCTGATCGGCGAGGCCAGCAAGGAAATGCACGCGGCCGAGGCCGACGCGGCCCTCGACGGCAAGCTGGAGGCCGCCCTGAAGCACCACTCGATCAAGGATGCGGCGGCGCTCGTGGCGGCGGAGCTGAACATGCCGAAGCGCGAGGTCTATGCCCGCGCCCTCGCGCTCGCCAAGAAGGACGCATGAGAAACGCCGTCGAGCGCCGGCGCGCCACCTTCCTGCGCGGCCACAGGGCCGAGCTGATCGCGCTGCTGTTCCTGCTGTCGAAGGGCTACCGCCCCCTCGCCCGCCGCTATGCGGCCGCGGGCGGCGAAATCGACCTCATCGCCATGCGCGGCGACACCATCGCGTTCGTGGAGGTGAAGGCGCGCGGCCGGATGGACGACGCACTCACCGCGATCACGCCCGCCAAGCGCCGTCGCTTCTCCCGCGCCGCCCGGGCCTGGCTCTCGCGCCATCCCTGGGCCGCCGCCAAGACCTGGCGGGCCGATGCGGTCTTCCTCGCCCCCCGCCGGTGGCCGTGGCACGTGGCGGGGGCGTTCGAGCTGGAGATGTCCTAGGCCACCATGCGCCGCGGCACGGCGAGCGCCTGGCGGATATGGCGTGCCATTTCCTGGACGATGGGGCCGCCGCCGTTCTTCGGCAGGTAGAGGTTCACCGTGAAGGGCGGGAGCGCGGGCAGCCCCGATTCGCGGCCCAGCACCTCGAGGTTTTCGGGAACGGTGGAGGCCATCCAGGCCATGACGGCAATATCGGCGGCGACCGTCGCCACCTGAGCGGAGGTGTTCGTCACCTCGGAGGCGGAGCGCCACTCGATGCCGGCCTGCTGCAGGGCCTCGCGGATGGGGGCACGGAAGGCGCAATCGGAACAGCCGATCGACACGGGAAGCGGCCGCTGCCGCGCCGCCTCGCCGCCCGGGGCGCCGACCCAGACCAGCCGGTCCATGATGAGGTTCTCGCCATCCGGATCGCAGCTCATCTCGGTGGCGAGCACCACATCCACCTTGCCGGCGGCGAGTTCCGAACGGAGCTTCGCGCTCGACCCGCTCCGCAGGGTGATCTGCACGCGCGGGTAGCTGCGCGCGAAGCCCTTGAGAAAGGTGGGCAGGTAGGTGGTGATGATGTCGCTCGGGATTCCGAGCCGCACCTCGCCCTCGTAGACGGGGGTCGTGATCTCGGTCCAGATCTCGTCGTTGAGGGCGAGCATCCGCTTGGCGCGCCCGAACAGGCGCTCGCCCGCCGCCGTCAGCTTCATGCCGCGCCGGTCGCGGGTGATGAGCGCGTCGCCCACCATGTCTTCGAGGCGCTTGATCTGCTGGCTCACGGCCGCCTGGGTGAGATTGAGCAGACCCGCAGCGGCGGTCATGCCGCCCGCGTCGACCACGGCCACGAAGGCCCGCAGCAGGCTGACGTCGAGGTTGTGGGGCATGGGAAGCCTCCATAAAACTCTGTTATCTTCAATATAATGAACATTCGTTTCCGTTATGCAAGGCACAGGCGTAGAGTTCTCTCATCGCCGCTGACGGAAAGCTCCCGACGAGCACGGCAACGGCCCACGGCCCCGAGGATTCGAAGATCAAGACCTGCATCGCCACGCCGGACACCCGTCCGGCGAAGGACGGCGCTCGCCTCTCGGATCCTCACCGGCCCAACCGATGGAGAGAACCATGTCTCTGAGCATGACCCGCGAAGCGGCCCCCCGGCTTGCCGGATCGCGTGAAAGGAAGGGTCCGGGGTTGCTGAGCCGCCTTGCAGCCCTGGTGATGAGCGAGATCCGCGCGCGCCGCGACATGCGCCTGCTCGCCTCTCTCGACGACGCGGCTCTCCACGACATCGGCCTGGCCCGCGGAGAGGTCGAGGGCGTGGTTCGCTACGGCCGCTCATGGAAGAGCGAGCAGCCTGCCCCCGACGAGAGCACCGGGGCGGTCCTGCCGCCCTCCCTCACCGAATGGCGCTGAAGTCAGGGCGCGAAAACGGTGACGGCACAGGGTTTGATGGAAAAATGCGCCGGCGTCTTCGTGACGATCTCGCCATCGGCATTGACCGAGCGGGGACGCCGGGTGCGGATGTCGAACTCCTTCGCCCGGATAGCGCGGACCTCGCGCCAGGCGCCGTGCTCGCCGCTGCGGAAGGACCGCGCCATGAAGGCCATCTTCCAGGCGCGGTCGAATTCGAGGCTGTAGAGATCGAGATGCTGATCGTCGATCGCCGCATCCTTCTCGACCGCGTTGCCGCCGCCGTAATACCGCCCGTTGCCGACCGCGATCTGCAGGGTCCTGACGCGGATGGCCTCCTTGTCGCTGGTGATGGTGGCGCGGAAGGGGCGCGCCTGCGCCAGCACGTTCATGGCCACGAGTGCATAGCCGAGACGGCCGAAGCGCCGCTTGATGTCCCGCGTGAGCCTCTTCGCCAGATCGGCCGAGAGGCCGATGCTCGCCACGTTGAAGAACGGTTCGCCGTTGACGATGCCCAGATCGATCCTGCGGGTCTTGCCGGCGGCGATGACGTCCGCCGCATCATCGAGATCGAAGGGAATGCCCAGGGTGCGGGCGAGATCGTTGGCGGTGCCCAGGGGCAGGATGCCGAGGGGCAGGTTGGCCTCGATCACGCCGAACGCCGCCGCATTGATCGTTCCGTCGCCCCCGCCGACCACCACGCAATCCACCCTATCGGCATGTTCGACGATGATGGAGCCCATGTCCTCGCGCTTGTGGCATTCCACGTGAATGGGCTCGATATCGTGCGCCTTCAGTCGCTCGATGGCGAATCGGCACTGGGCCTCGCCGCTGCGGCTCTTGGAATTCACGATCAGAAGGGCGCGGCGTGTCATGACTTGTCAGAAATGTAGGCGGTCGTGCCTGTCGGCAAGGGAGGTGCGCTCCTGGGAAGGGCCGGGGACAACGCGCCGATCCCCATTTCGTTCGACCGGCGCAAGAGAGCCTGTTGCCATTGATCCATTTCGGGCCAATAACCCGGATCTCACGGAGACTGACGCATGACCCTGACCGTCGCGGTCCAGATGGACCACATCAAGAACATCAAGATTGCCGGCGATACGGGCTTCGCGCTGCTCCTCGAGGCGCAACGGCGCGGGCATCGCGTCCTGCACTACACTCCCGACCGCCTGTCCATGCGCGACGGGGCGGTGACGGCGATGGCCGAGGCGGTCGAGGCGCGGGACGTGGAGGGCGACCACTTCACCCTTGCCGAGCCGGAACGGGTCGATCTCTCCACGGTCGACGTGGTGCTCATGCGCCAGGACCCGCCCTTCGACCTCGCCTACATCACCGCGACCCACATGCTGGAGCGCATCCACCCGAAGACGCTCGTGGTGAACGACCCCACCCATGTGCGCAACGCGCCGGAAAAGCTCTTCGTCACGCAGTTTCCGCATCTCATGCCCACGACCCTGATCTCCCGCGACAAGCAGGAGATCGAGGAGTTCCGGCGCGAGCACGGCGACGTGGTCATGAAGCCGCTCTACGGGCACGGCGGCGCGAGCGTGTTCAAGATCGGCCGGGAAGATCCGAATTTCGGCTCGCTCTACGACCTCTTCGCCGCCACCTTCCGCGAGCCCTGGGTGATCCAGCGATTCCTGCCGAAGGTGACGGAAGGCGACAAGCGCATCATCCTCATCGACGGCGAGGCGGCGGGCGCTGTCAACCGCGTTCCGGCCGCCAACGACATCCGCTCCAACATGGTGCGCGGCGGCGCCGCGAAGCCCACGGACCTGACGCCGCGCGAGCGCGAGATCTGCGAGACCATCGGCCCCCACCTGAAGCAGATGGGCCTCATCCTCGTGGGCATCGACGTGATCGACGGCAACCTGACCGAGATCAACGTGACCGCCCCCACGGGCGTGCGCGCCATCAAGCGCCTCGGCGGGCCGGATCTCGCGGTGAACGTGTGGGACGCGATCGAGGCGAAGGTGAAGCGATAGGCGCCTCCCGCCATCGTTTTCAAAGACGTGAATGGCCGGATCGAGTCCGGCCATGGCGAAGGACGGCAGCGCTTACGCCGCCAGTTCCGCAATCACCGCGTTGAGCACCGGAAATCCCTCCCGCGTCACCGCGAGGCGGTTGCCCTCGGTGCGGATGAGGCCATCCTCCACGAGGTGGCGCACCTTGCGCGCGTTGAGCTCCCGCCCGGTGAAGGCCGTGTAGCGGCGCGGGTCGATGCCCTCCTTCAGGCGAAGCCCCATGAGCAGGAACTCGTCGCCCTCGGCCTCCGAGGTCAGGACCTCCTCCTCGACGATGCCGTGCCCCTCGCGCTCCACCTGCGCCAGCCAGGTCTCGGGGTGCTTCTCAGTCGAGGTCGCCAGCCGCGCATTGCCGGTGACGAGGCGGCCATGGGCGCCGGGGCCGATGCCGGCATATTCGCCGTAGCGCCAGTAGACGAGGTTGTGGCGGGATTCGGCGCCCGGCCGGGCGTGGTTGGAAATCTCGTAGGCGGGCAGCCCATGCGCCTCGCAGACCTCCTGCGTGACGTCGTAGAGCGCCCTGCCCGTCTCCTCGTCCGGAATCGTGATCTTGCCGGCATCGTAGAGTCGTTGGAACCAGGTGCCGGGCTCAATGGTGAGCTGGTAGAGCGAGAGGTGCTCCACCGCGTGGCCGATGGCCTGCTTCAGCTCCGCGCGCCACTCCTCCGGGGTCTGGTTGGGCCGGGCATAGATCAGGTCGAAGGAATAGCGCTCGAAGATGGAGGCCGCGATCTTCACCGCCGCCAGCGCCTCCTCGACCGAGTGCATGCGCCCGAGCCGGCGCAGGTCCGGGTCGTTGAGCGCCTGGACGCCCAGCGACACCCGGTTGATGCCGGCCGCCCGGTAGCCGCGGAAGCGGTCCGCCTCGACGCTGGTCGGATTGGCCTCCAGGGTCACCTCGGCGCCGGGATCGATCGCCCAGGCGCCGCCGATGGCGTCGAGAATGGCGCCCACCGTTTCCGGCTTCATGAGCGAGGGCGTGCCCCCGCCGAAGAAGATGCTGGTGACGGTCCGGCCGGGAATGCGCGCCGCATTGTGGGCGATCTCCTGCCGGAAGGCCGCGAGGAACCGTTCCTGGTCCACCGGCTGATGGCGGACATGGCTGTTGAAGTCGCAATAGGGACATTTGGAGGCGCAGAAGGGCCAATGGACATAGACGCCGAAGCCCGCATCGCGCGTCGGATGCTCGATCATGGGCCGTATATGGCAGTTCCGGGCCTGAACGTCACCCTCGCCCTTGCCGCATCCCGGCCGTGCCGCCTCCGGCCGTGACGGCGGCAACGGTCGGGCGCGCCATTTCTGAACCTCTTTCCTCCGCCGCGGTTCATGTTCTAAGGGCTCTCGGCTGGCTTCGCCCGGGCAGGCGGTCTAGAGTTCGGCCAAGGAAGTACAGGTATCATCATGCGTCACTGGCGTGCCCCCTTCGACCGGCAGGGCTACCACCACGGCAATCTGAAGGAAGCGCTGATCGAGGCAGCCCAGCGCTTCATCGCCGAGCGGGGCATCGGGGGCTTCACCCTGGCCGATGCGGCCAAGCTCGTGGGCGTGACGCCGGCGGCGCTCTACCGGCATTTCCGCGGCCGCGAGGCCCTGGTGGCCGAAGTCGCCTTCCGCGGCTTCACGGAGCTGTCCAACCGGCTCGGTCGCGCCCTGCAGAGCGACGGCACGCCGCTGGAGCGCTTCACCCGCATGGGCGAGGCCTATCTGGCCTTCGCCGAGCAGGAGCCCGGCTTCTATGCCGCCATGTTCTCGGCCAAGCCCGCGGATGGCGGGGCCTGTGCCCCCGGCGGTCCCAAAGCGGAGGCCAAGCCCGCGGAGAAGCCTTCGGGCGGCAATGCCTTCGATTTCCTGGTCCATGCCCTGTCCGACACCTTTCCCGACGGATTCAAGGGCGTCGACGTGCGCTTCGTCGCCATCGAGGTCTGGGCCCTGTCCCACGGCATCGCCACCCTGGACGCGGCGGGACAGCTGCCGAAGGGGCCGGGCCTTCCCGACAAGTACGAACTGCTTCGCGCCGGCGTGCTCGCCCTCGTCCACGGCGCCCTGCAGCGGGGCCAGGGCGACCCTGCCCGCTAGCCCGCACGGATTCCTTCGAAAAATATCTGGCCGCCATGTCTTGAAAGCGCGGCCAGGGCCCCGCATGTAAATGTTGTTAGCATTAACATAGCGGGACCCTTCGATGTCTGATTCTGCTTCAACCGCCTGGAACACGGGCCCGAATTCGGGCCCCTGGAACAACGGCGCTCAACGCCGCTGCGGGCGTCCGCCCCGGCGCGCGTTGGAAATCGCCGGAATCGTCCTGGGCTTCATCTGGTTCTGGCCGCTCGCGCTGGCCTATTTGGTTTGGAAACTCATGGGATATCCAAAATACGACGAGGCGAAAGCCTATTTCCGCGAGAACTTCAGCCGCGTGACGGATGATCTTTTCGCGTCCAACCGCTCCGCGGGCGGCTTCGGCGCCGGCACCGGCAACGCCGCCTTCGAGGAGTACCGTCGCAACGAGCTGCGTCGCCTCGAGGAGGAGCGCCGCAAGCTCGACGAGGAGGCTCGCGCCTTCCGCGATTTCGTCGAGGAGCTGAAGCGGGCCAAGGACCGCGAGGAGTTCGACGCCTTCATGGCCCGCCGCCGCTCCGAGCGGAACGACGGTCAGTCGAACGCCTAAAAAACGGCTCGGCCAAGCCTCGGACGGAGCGCCCCTCGGGGCGCTCCGTTGCGTTTCAGGCCCGGCGCAGGCACCCGGCCGCCAGCTTCACGAAGGCCCGCGCCCGGTGGGACAGCGCCTGGGGCTCCGGCTTCGACCAGTCGATGCCGTGCTTCTCCTCCGAGGAGATCTCTCCGAAGGTCTCGGCATATCCATCGGGCTGGAACATGGGATCGTAGCCGAATCCTTGCGTTCCGCGCGGCGGCCAGGCGACCTGACCGAAGACCCGTCCCTCGAACAGCTCCTCGTGCCCGTCCGGCCAGGCGACCACCAGGGCGGAGACGAAATGGGCCTTCCGGTTGCCCGTCTCCGTCACGCCACGCTTCTGCAGCTCGCGCTCGACCCGCGCCATGGCGCCGGGGAAATCCTTGTTCGGCCCCGCCCAATTGGCTGTGAACAGGCCCGGAGCGCCGTCGAGCGCATCGACGCAGAGCCCCGAATCGTCCGAAATCGCCGGCAGGCCCGTGGCCTTGGCGGCCGCATGGGCCTTGATGGCCGCGTTCTCGGCGAACATGTGGCCGGTCTCGTCGGGCTCGGGCAGGCCGAGCTCGCCCGCCGAGACCGCCTCGATGCCGAAGGGCGCGAGAAGCTCCCTCATCTCGCGCAGCTTGCCAGGATTGTGGGTCGCGATGACGACCTTGCCGGTGAGCTGACGGGGCATGATCAGGCCACCGTCTGCTTCTGCAGGTCGACGAGTTGCGCCACGCCGGCCTTGGCGAGGCGCAGGAGGTTCATGAACTCGTCCTCCGAGAACGGCTTGCCTTCGGCCGTGCCCTGCACCTCGACAATGCCGCCGGAGCCGGTAATGACGAAATTGGCGTCGGTCTCGGCGGCGGAATCCTCCGCATAATCGAGGTCGAGC
Source organism: Microvirga lenta (assembly GCF_020532555.1). Taxonomy (GTDB): domain Bacteria; phylum Pseudomonadota; class Alphaproteobacteria; order Rhizobiales; family Beijerinckiaceae; genus Microvirga; species Microvirga lenta. The sequence goes on from NZ_JAJBBR010000001.1 coordinate 562,218, forward strand.
ACCGGCTGGCCCTGGTAGATCCCGCAGGAAATGGCGGCCACCGGCTCGCGCAGGGGATTGATCGAGATGATCGAGCGGCTCTGCATCCAGGCGAAGCAGTCGTGCAGGGCCACCCAGGCGCCCGTGATGGAGGCGGTGCGGGTCCCTCCGTCGGCCTGGATCACGTCGCAGTCGACCACGATCTGCCGCTCGCCCATGGCGGGCAGGTTGACCACCGCGCGCAGCGAACGGCCGATGAGGCGCTGAATTTCCTGGGTGCGGCCGGACGGCTTGCCGGAATTGACCTCGCGGCGGGTGCGCTCGTGGGTGGCGCGCGGCAGCATGGAATATTCCGCCGTCACCCAGCCCTTGCCGGTGCCGCGCAGCCAGGGCGGCCCCTTTTCCTCGAGCGAGGCGGTGCAGAGAACGCGGGTGTTGCCGAAGGACACCATGCAGGACCCTTCCGCGTAGCGCGCGACGCCGCGCTCCAGCGTGACGGGACGCAACTCGTCGGGAGCGCGGTTGGACGGACGCATGGGAAACCTCACCTCGAATGAAAACCTGGGAAGCGTCTTAGAAGCTGGCATGGGACGAAGGCAAGCGCAGGCTTGCCTTATGGGCTCCGCATCCGCACATAATGCCCACCAGCAAGGTTGCCTGACGAGGATCGAAGAACCGCCGAATGCATGTCCCGGGTTCCCCTTCCAACCTGTCCGAGCTTCGCGCCATCGCCGAGCTGAACGACCGGTCGCGCGAAATCTTCCGCCAGATCGTCGAGACCTATCTCATGACCGGCGAGCCCGTGGGCTCGCGCAATCTCTCGCGCATCCTGCCGATGACGCTCTCCCCCGCCTCGATCCGCAACGTGATGGCGGATCTCGAAGCGGCGGGCCTGATCTTCGCGCCGCATACCAGCGCCGGGCGCCTGCCGACCGAGACGGGCCTGCGCTTCTTCGTCGATGCCATGATGGAGCTCGGCGACGTCACGGCCGAGGAGCGCGCCCATATCGAGGCGCAGATGAAGGCCGCCGCCTCGGGCCACACCCTCGAGACCGCCCTCACGGAGGCCTCGGCCCTCCTGTCCGGCGTCTCGCGCGGCGCGGGCGTCGTCGTAACCTCCAAGTCCAATGCGCGCCTGAAGCACATCGAATTCGTGCGCCTCGACCCCACCCGCGCCCTCGTGGTGCTCGTGTCCGAGGACGGATCGGTGGAAAACCGCCTCCTCGACCTGCCGCCGGGCCTGCCCGCCGGGGCTCTGGTGGAGGCGGGAAACTTCCTCAATGCCTGCATCCAGGGCCGGACCCTCGGCGACGTCAGGCGCGAGATCGAGACCCGCCGGGAACAGATGGAGCGGGAGCTCGACGACTTGACCGCCCGGCTCGTGGAGGCGGGGCTCGCCACCACCGTCGGTTCCGCCGGGACCCGCCAGCTCATCGTGCGCGGCCAGGCCAATCTCCTCGACGACCTGAAGGCGGCCGAGGACCTGGACAGGATCCGCCTGCTCTTCTCCGACCTGGAGACGCAGACGGACGTGATCGACCTCCTCAGCCGCGCCGAGAGCGGCGAAGGCGTGCGCATCTTCATCGGCTCGGAGAACAAGCTGTTCTCGCTCTCCGGCTCGTCCATGATCGCCGCCCCCTTCCGCGACGGCAGCCAGAAGATCGTCGGCGTGCTCGGCGTCATCGGCCCGACCCGGCTCAACTATGCCAGGATCGTGCCGATGGTCGACTACACCGCCAAGGTCATCTCGCGGATTCTGGAGCGGGGCCGCTAGCCTCCGCCCCGGGGCGTTCCTGCAGGTGCCGCTTGAAGGCGGCAGCGATCATGCTCGCCAGCTCCGCGTGCCGATTGCCGAGGCGTGCCGCCTCCTGGCCGAGACGGAGGAGCCGATCACCACTGTCATGTTCAAGGCCGGCTTTCAGACGAAGTCGAACTTCAACAGGGAATTCCGCCGGGTGGCCGGCACATCTCCCAGCGAGTGGCGCTCCAACCGCCTCTCGCGGGACGGCACGCTTCCTGGCCTCGCGCGGGCATCGGCCAGCCCGCGCTGAAGAGGGCTGCCGCGGTTCTCCCCGACGGCGGCGCTAGACCGGCGGCTCCGTCGCGGCCCTGGGCCGCAGCACGGCGTAGACTGCGAAGATCCCGAGGAGAAGCGCCCCCGCCAGGACGCTCGCGCGCCAATCGCCTGTGGTCACGCGCACCAGAACGAGCCCGGCGCAGACCAGAACCCCCAGGACGGGCACGAAGAGGGGAATCTCGAACCGCCCTTCGGGCTCGCCCGCGCGCCGCTTCAGCAGGAAGAGCGCTCCGTTGACCGCCGCGAAGACGGTGAGCAGCATCAGCACCGTTGCGGATGCGAGCTGGCCGATGGTGCCGATCAACGCGAGCGGCGCCACGACCGCGAACAGGGTAAGGATCGCGAAATGCGGCGTTCGCCGGGTCGCATGAACCCTGCCGAGCCAGGCCGGCAGCAGACCCTGATGGGCCATGCCGTAGGCAAGGCGCGATGCCGTTACATAATTGACGAGCGCCGTATTCGCGACCGCGAACAGCGTGATTGCCGTGTAGACGATGGGCGGAAGCCAGGGCGCGGCGCGCGCCATCACGGCCGTCAGCGGACCGGGCGCGGCCGCAAGCTCCCGCCAGGACACCACGGAGACCGCCGTGATGGCGACGGCCACGTAGATCACGGCCGCGACGGCCATGGCGGTGATCAGTCCGATCGGGATGGTGCGCTGGGGATCGCGACACTCCTCCGCGACATTGATCGTGTCCTCGAACCCGATGAAGGCGAAGAAGGTCAGCACCGCCCCCTGGAGCACGAGAAGGATCATGACGTCGCTCGCCCCCTCGCCGGGCGGCGGGGTTTCGAAGAGGTCGACGGATCCCCAGAAGCGGATGCCGACGGCGACGACGAGGAGAAGGCCGCCCGCCTCGATGCAGGTGCACAGCACGTTGACCCACATGGATTCGCGGATGCCCCGCAGGACCAGTCCCGTGAGGAGCAGCAGGAACCCGATGGCCAGCAGCGTCGCAGTCCCCTCGCCTCCGCCGGTCAGGGTGGTCAGGTTGGCGGCGAAGACGCGGGACTGGGTGGCGACGGACGTGAGGGCCGAGCAGGCGACCGCGAGCCCCACCACGAAGCCGGCCAGGGGCGAGCGGTAGGCGCGCTCGGTCACATAGGCGGCTCCGCCCGCGTGGGGATAGCGCGAGCCGAGGGAGGCATAGCTCAGCGCCGTCAGCAGCGCAGCCACGAGAGCGACGAGAAAGGCCAGCCAGACCGCATTTCCCACCTGTCCGGCAGCCTGCCCCAGGAGGCCGTAGATTCCCGATCCCAGCATGCTGCCGAGGCCGTAGAGGGTCATCTGGACCGGACCGATCGTCCTGTGCAGGGCCGGGCGCCCCGGAGCGGCCGCGTGCTCCGCAGACGACGCAACTGCCGAGGTTTCCGCCATGGCCGCCTTCCCGATCAGGAGATCCCGCAATCCAGAATAGCCCACCGGCGCCGAATTCCCATCGGGACCGGACACGGGCGACAAAAGGGCCGCCCCGTCTCATGGAGACTCGCATTCCCGCGCGTGCGAGCCCATCTTCGAGGCCCGGTCGCCCACGCGGCATCGGCTTCCCTTGGCTTTAGGGGGCCATGCTGCTATTGCGGCCGCAACAGCTCTTATTCTTGCAAGATTATGACCGCTCGCACCTTCGACAACATCCGGAACTTCTCCATCGTGGCCCATATCGACCACGGGAAGTCCACATTGGCCGACCGTCTGATCCAGACCACGGGGGCGCTTTCCGCTCGCGAGATGACGGAGCAGGTGCTCGACAACATGGACATCGAGCGCGAGCGCGGCATCACCATCAAGGCGCAGACCGTGCGCCTGGAATACAAGGCGCAGGACGGTAAGACCTACATCCTGAACCTGATGGACACCCCCGGCCACGTGGACTTCGCCTATGAGGTCTCGCGCTCCCTGGCCGCGTGCGAAGGCTCGCTCCTGGTGGTCGACGCCTCCCAGGGCGTGGAGGCCCAGACCCTGGCCAACGTCTACCAGGCCATCGACGCCAACCACGAGATCGTGCCGGTCCTCAACAAGATCGACCTCCCCGCCGCCGATCCGGACCGGATCAAGGAGCAGATCGAGGAGGTGATCGGCATCGACGCGTCGGACGCCGTGCCGATCTCGGCCAAGACCGGCCTCAACATCGAGGGCGTGCTGGAGGCGATCGTCCAGAAGCTGCCGCCGCCCAAGGGCGACCCGGACGCGCCGCTGAAGGCTCTCCTGGTCGATTCCTGGTACGACGCCTATCTCGGCGTGGTCGTTCTCGTGCGCATCGTCGACGGCACCATGAAGAAGGGCCAGACCATCAAGATGATGGGGACCGGCGCTTCCTACAGCCTCGACCGGGTCGGCGTGTTCTCCCCGAAGATGCAGGAGATGGCCCAGCTCGGTCCCGGCGAGGTCGGCTTCTTCACCGCCTCGATCAAGGAAGTGGCCGATACCCGCGTCGGCGACACCATCACCGACGACCGCAAGCCCACGGCCGAGGCCCTGCCGGGCTTCAAGCCCGTGCAGCCGGTAGTGTTCTGCGGCCTCTTTCCTGTTGACGCTGCGGAATTCGAAAACCTGCGCGCCGCCATGGGCAAGCTGCGCCTGAACGACGCCAGCTTCTCCTACGAGATGGAAACCTCCGCCGCGCTCGGTTTCGGCTTCCGCTGCGGCTTCCTGGGTTTGCTCCATCTCGAAATCATTCAGGAGCGCCTCGAGCGCGAATTCAACCTGGACCTCATCTCCACCGCGCCTTCCGTGGTCTATCACCTGAAGCTGCGCGACGGTTCGACCATCGAGCTGCACAACCCGGCCGACATGCCGGACGTGATGAAGATCGAGGCCATCGAGGAGCCGTGGATCCGCGCCACCATCCTGACTCCGGACGATTATCTCGGCTCGGTGCTCAAGCTGTGCCAGGAGCGGCGTGGCATCCAGATCGACCTGAACTATGTCGGCAAGCGCGCCATGGTGGTCTACGACCTGCCGCTCAACGAGGTGGTGTTCGATTTCTACGACCGCCTGAAGTCGATCTCGAAGGGCTACGCCTCCTTCGATTACCACATCTCCGACTACCGCGAGGGCGATCTGGTGAAGATGTCGGTGCTGGTCAACGCGGAGCCCGTCGATGCGCTCTCCATGCTGGTCCACCGCGACCGGGCCGAGGGCCGCGGCCGCGCCATGTGCGAGAAGCTCAAGGAGCTGATCCCGCCGCACATGTTCCAGATCCCGGTCCAGGCCGCCATCGGCGGCAAGATCATCGCCCGCGAAACCATCCGCGCCCTGCGCAAGGACGTGACCGCCAAATGCTACGGCGGCGACGCCTCGCGCAAGCGCAAGCTTCTCGACAAGCAGAAGGAAGGCAAGAAGCGGATGCGCCAGTTCGGCAAGGTGGACATCCCGCAGGAAGCCTTCATCGCCGCCCTCAAGATGGACAGCTGAGGAAGAATCCGTTCGGTCATCTCGAATGGCACGCCGGTCGGAAGGCCGTGCGTGCCATTTTCATGTCGGACGCGCCCCCTCAGGCAGCACTACTGCAGAGGCGGAGCCTCTTTGGAGACGATCGTCTCGAGAGCAAGCGTGAGCAGGACCTGACCGGACGGGTCCGTTACGCTCAGGGTCCAATCGCTCCAATCGACCTCCGGTGCTCCGGCATCCTGAGAGATTTCCTGTATCGCCTGCAAAGCCTCGGAATGGACGTGATCGAGACTGGACACCTCCACTCCCTCTTCGTCGATTAAACTGTCGTGCTGCGTGGAAAAGTTGAAAAAGCAACGCATGAAAAACCTCAGCAGGCTTGATTGTCTCGCCCCTGGAACGGACTGATATCGATCAGGATGTTGCGAACCCCGACCGGTATGTTGGAGGCACTGCGCAACAGGGTCGGGTACGATGTGAGGCGAACCCGGCTTCCGACTGGCCTCTCTGCAATGGCATCCATATCCCGCAACTCCCTGTTCTCGCGCAGGGCAACGGCCATGGGACGGCAGTCGTGCGGGAGCGGCGTTCCGTCGGCCCGGTGGACACGCCAGGAACCGCACCGGCGACCCGGACCGAGGACGGGGCGCCACCCCTCAGCATCGGTCACGGAGAGGGCAGCCGGCAGAGCCTGCAGGAGGTCAGGACCGTCGAGCGCCATCCGTGTCCGGGCCGCATCCGGCGCCGGGCCCGGTCTGATTGCCGGATCTTCGCGTCGAAGCGGGGCCGCAGGACCTTCCAGGTGCGCAGCCGTCCTGAGACATGGCAGACGCTTCCGCAGGTTTCTGCGGATGTCCTTCGCCTGCACAGCCAATTCGCTGTCTCGGTGCATCAGCCACTCCCTCCACCTCGGGCCAGCGGCGCGCTCAGTAATTTAAATAGTAATAAGGAAGATCCGTTCTGAATAGTAGTTTGTTTACTTATTTCAACGATGGCAACATCAACCATAAGAGGTAGGATATTGGCGCAAATTCATAACATATATTAAGGACTAAAGTCGTATTGTTGCGAAAAATATTCACGAAATAGCACATATGGGGCTCGGGGAACTGCATCCGGCATCGGGAGTTCACCCCGCACACAAGGCACCAATCCTGCGCCGGTCCGGAGCTGACCCACGACGCCGTCACGGCAGCGCCAATCCCGTTCGCAGGCCGCCACAACGGGGATTTCACTCTGAACACCGCAATGTCCAAGCCAACATCTCGTGAGGGATGATTCATGTCTTCGTCTTTGCGCACGACGCTTCCGACCTTGCTCGCGCTCCTGATCGGCTATGCTCTCATGCAGACCGGCAACACCCTTCAAGGCACGCTGCTCAGCGTCCGCGGCAGCCTGGAAGGCTTCTCCCCTGCGGAGGTCGGCGCCGTGGGCGCGGCGTTCTGGGTGGGGATCGTGCTCGGCTCGCTCTGGGCCGGCCACGTCATCCAGCAGGTGGGGCACACCCGAACCTTCGCGGGGCTCGCGGCCGTCGCGGCATCGGCGGCGCTTCTGCATCTGCTCGTCATCGACCCACTGGTCTGGATCGTCGCACGGGCGCTGACGGGCTTCTGCTTCGCGGGCCTGTTCGTCGTCGTGGAGAGCTGGCTCAACGCCTCCGCGGCCCCGCAGACGCGCGGGCAGATCCTGGGGCTCTACGGCATGACCGGGCTCATCGCCGGGATCGGCGGACAGATGCTTCTGCCCGCGAGCGATCCTGCGGGCTTCCGGCTGTTCTGTCTCGTGGCCATTCTCATCTCGCTCGCTCTCGTGCCCGTCGCCCTGTCGCGGGCGACCGCGCCAACCGACGCCGTCGGCGAGGTGAAGATCGACCTGAGGCGCCTCTACCGCCTGTCGCCCTTCGGAGTCGTGGCCGCCATCCTGTGCGGCATCACCACGAGCTCGTTCTTCGCCCTGGGGCCGGTCTGGGCCGCGGCGCGCGGCGCGGATACGGTCGGCATCGCCATTATCATGGCCTGCGGCACCCTCGGCGGCTTCGTCACCACATGGCCCCTGGGCTGGCTTTCCGACCGCATGGACCGGCGCCACGTGATCATCGGCGCGTCCGCCATGGCATCGGTCATCCTGCTCGCCCTCGTCAATTTCGTTCCGTCAGACATTCCGCTGTGGCTGGTCTGCTTCTACGTGGTCGTCTTCGGCGGCAGCGTCATTCCCACCTACAGCATCGTCATCGCGCATGTGAACGACATGGTCAGGCCCGGCGAGTTCGTGGCCGCCGCGGGCGGCCTCCTCATTCTGCAGGGGATCGGCGCTGCGGCGGGTCCGGTCATCGCCGGCATGGCGATGACCGCGTTCGGGCGCATCGGGCTGCCTTACGTCATTGTCGCGGCCCAGGCGCTCATGGCCCTCTGGGGCATCTATCGCAGCCTGCAGCGCCCCTCGCCCGCGAGCAAGGAGAGCTTCGTGCCGGAACCTGCCGTGCCCGTGGGGACGGAACTGGGCGCCCGCTGAGGGCCGGGCCTACACGAGAAGCGACTGCCCGCCGTCGATCCAGACCGGCGTGCCGGTGATGTGTCGGGAGCGGTCCGTGGCGAGGAAGAGCACGAGCTGAGCCACTTCCTCGCTCGTTCCCGACTCGCCGCCGGTGAGCGGGATGTTGCCGTCGGGATATTCCGCCGCGACCTCGGCCTCGCCGGTGTTGCGCTTGTCGGTGTTCTCCGTGATTTCCGTGTCGATCCGGCCCGGACACACGACATTGACGCGGATGCGGTGCTTGGCGAGCTCGACGGCCAGCATCTGCACCATGGCGACCTGTGCCGCCTTCGTGGCCGAATAGGCCGTCGCCCCCGCGCTGGTGAAGGTGCGCGTGCCGTTGATGGAGGCCGTGACGACGATGGAGCCGCCATTGGCCCGCTTCAGGTGCGGCACCGTGTAATGAAGCGTGAGGTAAGTACCGCGCAGGTTGGTGTTGACGGTGCGATCCCATTCCGCCGGCTGGAGATCGTCGATGGGAGCCCAGACGCCATTGATGCCTGCATTGGCGAAGACGATGTCGAGACGACCGTAGGCCTCGACGAGGTCCGCAACGGCCTTCTTCATCTGGTCTTCGTCGGCAATGTCGGCTACGAGCGGAATGGCCTCGCCGCCGGCGTTCCTGATCTCCTCCGCGGCCTCGCGGATCTCGTCTTCCGTGTGGCTCAGAACGCCGACGCGCGCGCCTTCCTTCGCCAGAAGGAACGCCGTCGCCCTGCCGATGCCGGATCCAGCGCCGGTCACCAGCGCCACCTTTCCTTCAAGTTCCATGAGCTGCCCTTCCTCGGGTTCGGAGATGCCCCACCATGAACCTGAGCCGGGCCGGCTTGTTCCTTCCGCAGCGGAACTTCAGACGGTTGCCGCACGCCGTCCTGCGGCATCCACGACGAGTTCTCCGTCTTCCTTGCGGAACTCGCCGAGCTGCGGCGCCGGCAGGATGTCGAGCACGGCTTCCGAAGGGCGGCAGAGCTTGACGCCTGCGGGCGTCACCACGATGGGGCGGTTGATCAGGATCGGGTGCTCCATCATGGCATCGAGAAGCTGGTCATCGCTCAGCGCCGGATCGTCGAGCCCGAGTTCCCGGTAGGGCGTTCCCTTCTCGCGGATCGTATCGCGGACGGAGATGCCCATCCGCTCGATGAGCTGCCGGAGCAGCAGCCGGGTCGGTGGCGTCTTGAGGTATTCGATCACATGCGGCTCGATCCCGGCATTGCGGATCAGGCCCAGCGTGTTGCGCGACGTCCCGCACTGAGGATTGTGGTAGATGATCACGTCCATGACGTCCTCCCCATGCCATTATCGATAGGCGCCGGTCGATGACAACGGGAAGACGGCGAAACCTTGGGCCCGGCTTATCCCCGGCAGGCGGCGCCGGCCCTCACCTGCAGCCCCGTCAGGAGCCGCTGGACGAGCGCGTCATGGGCCTCGCCCGTGGGAACGTCGTCAAGGGAAAGTTCGAGCACCCACTCCTTCGAGAGCGGCACGATATAGGTCTCGATCGTCATGGCGCGAGCAGCGGTCGGCAGGTTCGCATCGACCCAGGTGGCGCTCCAGCGCGTGGCGCCCGGAACGGGAGACGTCAACGAGACGGATTGCGCAGGCCGTCCCAGCAATCCTTCGTAGTCCCGCTGCAGGAAGGCGGCGTCGCGGTGGGCGAGATCAGTTTGCGGCAGGTCCTGCAGGTCGTGCGCGGACCGGAGGCTCACGTCGAGCTTGGCCCTGAACGAGACCGCCTCCAGGCTCGTGCCCCCTTCCTCCCCGGTCAGCCGCCATTCCTGCGGAAGGGACAGCGAAAAGCAGAGATGGGGGGTCACCCGATTGAGCAGACGGGTTTCACCCATGGCGCCGTGATGGCGGAGTTCGACGGCGCTTCCCCATGCGACCGGCTCGACGGCAAGGGTGCCCGCCTGGGCCGCCGTAGCGGCAACACATGAGAAGATGACCGCAACGCGGGAGACGAGCGTTCCCAGCCCTTGAGGCAAAGCCGCCATCGAACCCTCCCTGCGCTGCGCTTGCTGCTGTTGCAACGCTTTCGCGGGCCCGTGGTTGCCTCCGATCGCAGCCCTCGGCCTTGAGTTGCGCAAGCATGGCCCTACCTCGCCATCAGGACGGTACGACACTGGGAGAAAGATGATGCCAGCAGCAATCGTGCGCGCCTCTCTTACGGCAGCCATCCTGCTCGCCGCAGGACAGGCCTCGGCCGCAACCTGCCGCGATCCGGCCGGCTTCGAGAAATGGCTCGGGGACATCGGACGCGAGGCAGTGGAACAAGGCATCTCGCCTCAGGCGGTGAGAACCGGCCTGGCCGGCGTCAGCTTCGACCAGGGCGTGATCAACAAGGATCGCGGCCAGCGCGTGTTCAAGCAGAGCTTCGAGCAGTTCGCCGGGCGGATGGTGTCGTCCTACCGCCTGAAGACAGGCGCCACCATGCTCAAGCGCCATGCGGGACTGCTCTCGCGCATCGAGCAGCGCTTCGGCGTGCCGGGTCCCGTTCTCGTGGCGATCTGGGGTCTCGAAACGGATTTCGGGCAGGTCAAAGGCAATCTGCCGGTCATCCGTTCGGTGGCGACGCTCGCCTACGATTGCCGTCGGACGGAGATGTTCCAGGCGCACCTTTTCGATGCGTTGAGGATCGTGGATCGGGGCGATCTGGCGCCGTCGCAGATGCGCGGGGCCTGGGCGGGAGAGTTGGGGCAGACCCAGTTCATGCCCTCGTCCTACATCAAGTACGCGGTGGACTTCGACGGCGACGGGCGGGCGGACATCCTGCGCAGCTCGGCGGACGCATTGGCCTCCACGGCCAATTATCTGCGCGGGCACGGTTGGGTCAGGGGGCAGGACTGGTCTCCCGGCACCGCCAATTTCGCCGCCATTCGCGAGTGGAACAAGTCTCAGGTCTATGCGAGGACCATCGCCTATTTCGCATCGCGGCTCGCAGGCGACGATCCGTCGACGGCCATGAGCCAATAACGGAGAGAGGGTGAGCGCCGGCGGCGCTCACCCGGTTCTTCAGCCGCGCGCGCGGGCGCGGATCATGAAGGTGTCGTAGGCGTATTCGGCCACCTGGAACCAGAGATACTCCTCGCCGCGGAACGCCTTGTAGCTGTCGTAGAGCTTCTTGAACTCGGGGTTGGACGCCGAGAGCTGGTCGTAGATCTCGTTGGCCGCCTTGTAGGCCGCGTCCATGATCTCGGGAGAGAACGGCCGGAGCTGAGCCCCGGCGCCGACGAGGCTCCGCAAAGCGGCCGGATTGCGGGCATCGTATTTCGCCTGCGTGTCCACGTTCGCATAGCCGGCCGCCGCCACGATGGCAGCTTGGTAGGCCTTCGGCAGTTCGTTCCACTTCTGCAGGTTGATGAAGAAGTGGATCGCCGGCCCGCCCTCCCAGAAACCGGGATAATAGTAGTACGGCGCCACCTTGTTGAGGCCGAGCTTCTCGTCGTCGTACGGCGCCACCCATTCGGCGGCGTCGATGGTGCCGCGCTCGAGGGACGGGTAGAGATCGCCGCCCGCGATCTGCTGCGGCACCACGCCGAGCTTGCCCATGATCTGACCGGCCAGGCCGGCGATGCGCATCTTGAGGCCCTTCAGGTCGTCGACCGTCTTGATCTCCTTGCGGAACCAGCCGCCCATCTGCGCGCCCGTGTTGCCGGCGGGCAGCGCGAACAGGTTGTGCTTGGCGTAGAACTCGTTGAGCAGATTGTTGCCGTTGCCGTGATAGAGCCAGGCATTGGTCTGGCGCGAGTTCATTCCGAAAGGCAGATTGGTGCCGATGGCGAAGGTCGGATCCTTGCCCACGTAGTAGTACGAGCAGGTGTGGGTCATCTCCACGGTGCCGCTACCCACCGCATCCGCCGCCTGCGGCGTGCCGACGATCTCGCCCGAGGCGAAGGGCTGGATGATGAATTTCCCGTCGGTGGCCTCCGCCACGTATTTGGCGAGAAGCTCACTGCCCCCGAACAGCGTGTCGAGGGACTTCGGGAAGGCGGAGGTCAGACGCCAGCGGATCTCCGGAGCGGACTGGGCGATAGCGGGCTTGGCCACCGTTCCCGCGGCCATGCCGATTGTTGCAGCCTGGAGGAATGCGCGACGTTTCATGGGTGGGCCTTCTTCCTTTTCATATCCTCGGCGGGCCTTTCGAGACATAAAGTTTCAAGAGAGCGCCGAAAATTGTACGAGTTGAGCTACCACCCTCATAAAGCCCTGTGAAAAAGGTGACAGGCAGGCAGAAGCAAGGATTTCATGCGCTGAGCGCATGCGTCGCCCGCGCGAGGCCGTCTCTCGCCAGTCCTATCGGCCCGCGATGTCAGAAGATCAGTTCGCCCGCTCCCCAGGCCAGGAGCACGAAGATGATGAAGATGACGAGGAAGATGCCGAACAGGACCTTGGCGATGGTGCGGGCTCCGGATGCCACTCCCGTGAAGCCCAGGGCTCCTGCCACGAGGGAGATGACGAGAAAGATCAGTGCCCATTTCAGCATGGCGCTTGCCCCTGAGTAGAACGGTTCAGCCGAAGGCATAAGTTCTCACTGCAGGCGTGGTTCCACGTTCTCCTCCGCCAGGCCTGGGAGGGCCGGGCCCGACGGCATCCGCAGAGCCTTCGGGTGACGATGCGCTCCCCCGTCGGCGGGCAGGCCCCTCACATGACCACCGTCACCTTTTCGGCAGCCCGAGTCAGCCCGGTATAGAGCCAGCGGCTGCGGTGCTCGCGGAAGGCATAGGATTCGTCGAAGAGAACCAGATTGTCCCACTGCGAGCCCTGCGCCTTGTGAACGGTCAGCGCATAACCGAAGGTGAACTCGTCGGACTCCCGGCGCAGGACGAACGGGACCTCCTCCTCGCCGCCTTCGAAGAAAGCCTTGTGCACGGAGACTTCCACCGATCTGCGGCGCGCATCGTCGTCGGCCAGCACGTCCATGCGGATGAAGTCGTTGCGGATGCCGCGCAGGGCCTGGATGCTCCAGGTGCCCCCGTTGAGCAGACCCTTGGTCTTGTCGTTGCGCAGACAGACGAGCTTCTCGCCCGCCGCGGGCATGGGGCTGCGGTAACCGTTCAGCTCCCGCAGGCGCGTGTTGTAGAGACGGCGGGTCTTGTTGAGGCCGACGAGGACCTGATCGGCGGCCATCACGGTTGGGGCGTCGATCTCGCGGCGACGGATGACGCGGCTCTCGCCATACGTTCCGGGCTCCAGCCGTCCCCCCTCCCGCACGGTCATCGACATGTGGATGATGGGATCGTCCTTCGCCTGCCTGTGAACCTCGGTGAGCATCACGTCGGGCGGCGCCTCGGTGAAGAAGCCGCCGCCCTTCACGGGCGGCAACTGCGCGGGATCGCCGAGCACGAGGACGGGCTGCCCGAAGGACAGGAGATCGCGCCCGAGCTCCTCGTCCACCATCGAGCATTCGTCGATCACGATCAGGTCGGCCTTCGCCGCTTGGCTCTGCCGGTTGAGCACGAATTGCGGCCCACCCTCGTCGGACTCGCGCGAGCGGTAGATCATGGAATGAATGGTGGAGGCATCCGCGCAGCCTTTCGAGCGCAGCACGAGGGCGGCCTTGCCGGTATAGGCGCCGAACGCGACCTCGCCATCGACCCCTTCGGCGATGTGACGGGCGAGCGTCGTCTTGCCCGTACCCGCATAGCCGAACAGACGGAAGACCGGTTTGTCTCCGCGCCGGAGCCAATCGGCGACGGCCTTGAGGGCGGCATCCTGTTGGGGCGACCAGGTCATTTCGATTGGGCCTCGAAGCGCAGGCTGTAGAGAATGCCGACGATGATGCAGGCACTCCCGATGAAGACAAAGGGATCGAGCGGCTCGCCGTAGAGCTGCCAGCCGACCACGGCGATCAAAGGAATGCGGAGGAAGTCGAGGGGGACGACCATGCTTGCATCCCCATGTCGGTAAGCGTTGGTGAGGCAGTAATGCGAGAGCAGGCCGCCGGCGCAGATGCCGATGAAAGGCAGCGTCTGCGACAGCTCCATTCTTTGCCAGAACGCCCCGCTCACGCCCAGGAGGTTCATGGGGAGCTGCATCAGGTTCATGAAGAAGAGGATCGAGAACGTGCTCTCCGTCCGGGTCAGGCGCTTCGTCATGATGGCCACGAGGGCGAAGGTGAAGGCGACGGCGAGCACGAGAAGACTTGCAGGCTGCAGGGTCTCGAGACCCGGACGCAGGATGACGAGAACGCCGCCGAAGCCGAGAACGACGGCGGCGAGACGCCCTCGATTCATGCGCTCGTGAAGCAGCGGAATGGCCAGCAGCGCAACCCAGGCCGGCGTGGTGAACTCGAGCGCGAAGACGGTTGCGAGCGGCAGCAGCGTGATGCTGAAGGCCCAGGCATCGGTGCCCGCGAAATGCAGGACGTTGCGGGCGAGATGCATGCCGAAGCGCCTCGGCTTCAAGCCAGGTCTCAGCTCCGGTCTGGCAAGTGCGAAAGCCAGGAGGACGACCACGCCTGCCGCGTTGCGGACGAACAGGATCTCGAACACCGAGAAGGTGGGCGAGAGAGCCCGCACGGCGACGGCCGATGCCGAGAAGGAGAGGAGTGCGCCGCTCATCCAGAAGACGACGGCGAGAATGCTGCGGTGGGGCACGGCGAACCAGTCGATGTGAATGTCTCCCGATACCGCGCCTCGCCGACCGCGTGAAGTGTCGAACGACGCGTTCGAGCGTGGCACGCTGGCGCTGCATGGCCGACGTCGACGACAAAACCGGCACATGCATGTGCCCCAACGTCACGCAATCATGCGTGTGATTCTTGAATCGCTCCTTCGTCGCCGCAGACGATCATGCGGCTCCGAAGCGCACTTTTTCGGATGAGGGCGACAACTTTTTTTCAGCCTCTTCGAGCCTGCAGGATTCGACATGCGACGAGCAGGATTCCTGGTGGCGAAACACGGACTTAGGGGCAGTTCCCAGAGGTGCGGCGATCAAAATCGCACCGCACCCTATTATCGCTCAAGTTATTGAAATATCATCTTTATTTTCTCTCTTTCACTCATCCTTAAGACATCGGAAAGACATTGAGAGCGGAACAAGCAACGCGCTGCCGAGTCATCTGACGAGACCGTCGTTGAGCCTCGGAAGCGCAAGTCCTGACGGATGCTGAGCATAAAGTATCCACAGAAAACATACGCGTTCTACTTTCTACACTTTCCGATAATCGGAACCCCCTTGGTATAACGACGTTGCCTTGCAAGCGTGACGGTTGCACGCGAAGGCCCTTGAAGGAGGCGGCTATGCCGACAGACGACAAGTCAAACCCGCTGACGATGCTGTTCACGGGTGACACTGGTGCGACCAGCACCAAATCCGGCGCGAAGAAGAGCAGCGCTCGCCGCAGCTCGTCCAGTGCCAAGAAGACCGGAGGCTCCAAATCCTCCGCGAAATCCGGCGCCAAGAAGACCGGCGCTTCCACGGCGCGCAAGAGCGCGGCGAAATCGACGGGCACCTCGTCCCGTTCGGGCGCAGCGAAGAGCGCTGCGAAGTCCGGCTCGAAGAGCACGGCTTCGAAGAGCACGGCCGCAAAGAAGGCCGGAACGAAGACGGCTGCGAAGTCGTCCAAGACCGCAGCGAAATCGTCCAAGACCGCTGCCAAGTCCTCGTCGAGGACGGCCGTGAAGTCCTCGGCCAAGACCGCTGCGAAGTCCGGCGCCAAGAAGACTGCGGCGAAGTCCGGAGCCAAGAAGACGGCTGCGAAGTCCACGACCTCGCGTTCGTCCGCCAAGAAGGCGCCGGCCAAGTCGGCCGCCAAGTCCACGACCAAGGCGGCCACGAAGTCCACGAAGTCCACGAAGTCGGCTGCCAAGAAGCCGGCGGCCTCGCGTTCGACCTCCGCCCGCAGCGGATCGAAGAGCGCCTCGCGTTCGACCAGCGCCCGTTCTTCGGCCTCGAAGACCTCGGCCCGCTCCTCGAGCCGCGGCGCAGCCAAGAGCGGCGCGAAGGCTCCTGCCAAGGGCGCAGCCTCCAAGGCCCGCAGCTCGGCCAAGCCGACGAAGCGCGCCGCCGCTGCCTCGAGCCGCACCTCTTCCACGAAGAAGTCCGGCACCGTCGGCACGAAGCGTTCGTCCGGCAGCTCCCGCAAGGGCGGCTCGTCGAAGCGCTGACACAGACTGCCGCAGGCGCCGGGACGGAGGCGGAAGCCTCTGTCGTCCGGCGCTGCGGCACAAAAAATCGCCCGGTCTCGGCCGGGCGATTTTCGTTGCAAGATGGGCTTTTCTCGTTACCGGCCCGTGCTCATCGGGTCGCTCTCGCCCCAATAGGGCGTGGCATTGTAGTACCGGTGGACGTGCTCCTCCCACTCGCGATCGTAGGATGCGTCGTGACCCTCGGCGGTGCGGCGCGGGGCGCCACGCAGCTGATCCTCGGTGAGATTGAGCTCATAGGCGTCGAGCTCCGTATTGTACGTCAGGACGCCCCAGGGCAGCGTGTAGTATTCCTCGCCGAGCCCCATGAATCCGCCAAAGCTCATGACCGCATAAGCGACCCTTCCAGACCGCTTCTCGATCATCACGCGCTCGATGGTTCCAATCTTCTCGCCGTCCGAGCGGCGCACGGGGGTTCCCTCCACCTTGTCGCTGGCGATCAGGCTTTGGGTTTCGCGAACGTCGCCGGTCTGTGCCGTGGTCTGCATCGTCTCTCTCCCTTCCACTGTCGAGATGCCAAGGCAACGTTCTGGTAAAAAAGGCGGTTCCGAAGACGTTCCCAGGGGCTGCAAGCTTTTCGGCGTTCATCCGGCCCTGGAAGCGGCGCCTGCGGAAGCGTTGCCATAGGAACCGCTCATACCTCCTGACGTTGACCCGCATTTGCAGGGATACATAAGGAGACAACAGATGGCCGTTCGTCAGAAGAGCGTGAAGGAGCAGGTCGTCGTCATCACCGGCGCGTCCAGCGGTATCGGCCTTGCAACGGCGCGCATGTTCGCCTCGCGGGGAGCCAAGGGACTGGTCCTGGTGGCCCGCAACGAGGAATCTCTGCGCGGACTTGCGGAGGAGTTGAGCCAGGGCGGAACCCGCGCCATCGCCGTTCCGGCCGATGTGAGCAAGCGGGAGGATCTGGAGCGGGTCGCCCGGACGGCCATCGAGACCTTCGGCGGCTTCGACACCTGGGTGAACGACGCCGCCGTCGCCCTGTACGGGGCGCTGGAGGAGATCCCGCTCGAGGACCAGCGGCAGCTCTTCGACGTCAATTACTGGGGCGTCGTCAACGGTTCCCTCATCGCGGCCCAGCATCTGCGCAACCGCGGCGGCACCATCATCAATGTCGGCAGCGTCCTGTCCGAGCGGGCCATGATGCTGCAGACCCAGTACTCGGCCTCCAAGCATGCGGTGAAGGGCTTCACCGACGGCCTGCGCATGGAGCTGGAGAGCGCCGGGACCCCGGTCTGGGTGACGCTCATCAAGCCGTCGTCCATCGATACGCCCTATATCGAGCATGCCCGCAACTACCTCGACGACGAACCGCGCGTTCCGCCGCCGGCCTACGATCCGCACCTTGTGGCGAAGGCGATCGTCTTCGCGTCGGAGCACCAGCGGCGCGAGCTCACCATCGGCTTCGGCGGATGGGTGATCGGCGCCATGGGCAAGGTGGCCCCCCGCCTCACCGACAAGGCCATGGAATGGACCGGCTACGCCGCCCAGACCACGGAGGCGTCCGAACGCGGGCGCATGCGGGACAATCTCTACCAGGCCAGGGAGGACGGTGACGAATACTCGTCCCTGCGCGGCGAGCCGCGCAAGACCAGCCTTCTGCTGGAGGCGCAGCTCCATCCCTTCGCGGTCGCTCTGGTGATGGCCGGCATCGGCGCCGCCATCGCGGCTGCTCTTATGCCCCGCAGGAGCCAGCGCACGAGCCGCAGCCAGCATCTACGCCCCCGGCCTCCGTTCCAGCCTGCCAAATCCACCCGGAAGGTCGGAAACGGACATGACAAGCGCTCCTTCGGCCCTGGCCACATCAGCCAGCGGCAGGACACCGAGCGCCGGCCTCAACCGCGGCACTAGTCGCCGACGACCTGCAGGGGCCGGCCTCCCGCCGGCCCCTGCCCTTCTGGCAGCAAGCGACATGATGTGGCGGCCGAAGGCCA
Source organism: Microvirga lenta (assembly GCF_020532555.1). Lineage (GTDB taxonomy): Bacteria > Pseudomonadota > Alphaproteobacteria > Rhizobiales > Beijerinckiaceae > Microvirga > Microvirga lenta. The sequence goes on from NZ_JAJBBR010000001.1 coordinate 580,278, forward strand.
TTCCGGACCGCACGAGGTCGGGTTAGCCTTGCCCCATGAATGCGATTCGAATTCTCCCTCTCGCCGTCGCCCTGGTCATCGGCGGCACCGCATCGGCCCAGGACAAGGGAACGCTCACGCCCAAGCCCCTGCCGCCCCTGACCAACCCCAACGATCCGTCGGTGCCGGCCAAGGAGCTGTTCGGGCGGCGCGATACGCCCGCCTCGCTTCAGGCGCGCGCTATCGGCAGCTATGCCCGCGGTTGCGTCGCCGGCGCGACCGCTGTGCCCATCGATGGCGAGACGTGGCAGGTGATGCGCCTTTCCCGGAACCGCAATTGGGGCCATCCGCAACTGGTGAACCTGCTGCAGGACCTCTCCGCGCGGGTGCCCCGGATCAACGGCTGGCCCGGCCTTCTCGTGGGCGATATCTCGCAACCCCGTGGCGGCCCCATGCTCACCGGCCATGCTTCGCACCAGATCGGCCTCGACGCGGATATCTGGCTGACCCCCATGCCCAACCGCCGCCTCACACGGCTGGAGCGGGAGGAGATGTCGGCCACGAACGTGGTCCGCGAGGATCGGCTGGACGTCGATCCCGAGGTCTGGACGCCGCAGCATACCGCCCTCATTCGGGCTGCCGCCAAGGAACGCCGCGTCGCGCGCATCTTCGTCAACCCGGCCATCAAGAAAGCGCTCTGTCGCGAGGCCGGAGAGGACCGCGCTTGGCTGACGAAGGTGCGGCCCATGTGGGGGCACAATTATCACTTCCACATCCGCCTCGCCTGTCCCAGTGGCGAAGCCGGGTGCTCCGATCAGGACCCACCTCCCGGCGGCGACGGCTGCGGAGCGGAGCTCTCGCGCTGGTTCACCCGCGACATGCTTTTCCCGAAGCCCGGCAAGCCGCGCCCGCCCCTCCGGATGGCGCAGCTCCCGGCCGAGTGCCGTCAGGTCCTGGTGGCCCCGTGAGACCTGGCCGCCTGGCATTCGATGCCAACGAAAAGAGCCGCCTCCACGGGTGTGGAAGCGGCTCCTGAGAACGATGCGACGTGCGCTGACCTAGGCGGCGGCGATGCCGGTGCCGATCTGGCAGGACACGCCCGTGCCGCCAAGGCCGCAATAGCCGCCGGGGTTCTTCGCGAGATACTGCTGGTGATAGTCCTCGGCGAAGTAGAAGGGCGGCGCGGCGAGGATTTCCGTGGTGACGGGGCCGTAGCCCCGGCTCGCCAGCGCCTCGGCGTAAGCTTGCTTCGAAGCCTCGGCGGACCGGCGCTGGTCCTCGTCGAACACGTAGATGCCGGACCGGTATTGGGTGCCCACATCGTTGCCCTGGCGCATGCCCTGGGTCGGGTCGTGGTTTTCCCAGAACGTCTTCAGGAGAGCCTCGTAGGAAACTTTCGCCGGGTCGTACACGACCAGGACCACTTCGTTGTGGCCCGTCAGGCCGGAGCAAACCTCTTCATAGGTCGGATTGGGCGTGATTCCGGCAGCGTAGCCGACGGCAGTGACCCAGATCCCGTCCTCCATCTGCCAGAACTTGCGCTCCGCGCCCCAGAAACAGCCAAGCCCGAACAGGGCCTGCTTCATGCCCTCGGGATACGGTCCCTGAAGGGGGCGGCCATTGACGAAATGACGCTCCGCGGTCGGGAGCGGAGTGGAACGGCCCGGCAGGGCATCCGCTTTGGTCGGAAGGTCGAGGCGCTTGAGGAAATTGAACATGGGGCTTCTTCTCGTGGTGCCCCATGAATGTAAGTGCTCTTGCGCCGGACGGGAGAGCGGCGGCCGTCACTATCGTGTGAGACGCTCAGCGGCCGGCGAGATACCCAATCGGCTCCATCGATCTCTGCCCCAACCACAGAAGGAGCGCCCCCAGCAGGAATCCGGTCAGGGAAGCCGGAAGCTGAAGGAGGGAGACCATGATCGGATCCCAGAGCCAAGCGAGGGACGGCTGGGCGACACGGCTCTCCAGCTCGGCGACGCCTCCGGGAAAGAACGTTCCCATCATCGTGCCGACGGACGCAAACGATATACCATTGTTGACGATCGAGCGCGTGCCGTCGATCACCAGACCGATGAAGCCGGCGGCGACCAGTACGAGGCCCAGGGTACGAGCAAGGAACTTCAAAACGCACCTATATGAACGGATAGGGTCACTTTAGTGCGTTTTCAAAGAATGGCAAAGCCAGCCCATCGCAACTTCTCACAATTGGATCTTGCATTCGGCGGCCATTTGGAGATACACGGTCCGCTCCGCAGGTGATGCGGGGACTTCGGGGCCGGAATCGGCGCCTGAAATGTCCGAGCCCGCCCAGCGGGCTCCATGCTGGAGGGGTGGCCGAGTGGTTGAAGGCGCACGCCTGGAAAGTGTGTATACGGGAAACCGTATCGAGGGTTCGAATCCCTCTCCCTCCGCCACTTCACTGTAAAACCGAACGCCCTCGTGAATAGTGGGGCGGCATCGACCATCCGGCCCGGAGGCTTCGCGCCGAAGATCATCTCGGACCGTCCCACGCGTACGATGCGGAAAAGGGGCCATGCCCGCGGCGCCCCTCGCAACCCACGAAAGCCCGCCATGGACCGGAAGTCAGCGCCGTCGGCGCGAGACATCCCGAGGGCTCGCCCGGACCAGATCCCGAATGAAGCCATCTCCCGACGAGACCGGAATCGTCACCGGCGCTTCCAACCGTGTGCATTTGTATTGCCGAGGTTGGGAATCGGTGAGATTCTGCCTGTGATATGTGAGCCTGACGAACGGGCCTGAGCTGAGGGGGCGAAGAACGACTGCTTCCGAGGGAGGGTCCCATGGATTTCGATCGACGCAGCTTCATAGGTGGACTGGCCGCTGTTGCGAGCCTGGCTTCGAGCCCCGCCGTCTCCCAGTCGGCGCCGGAACCCCAGCGGTATCCGGACGAGGCCTGGAAAGTCCTCGACGAACGGTTCCGCAAGTACATGATCGGCAATACTCCGCTGCAGCGCCAGTGGACGGGCTCTCTCTGGGCGGAAGGCTCCGCCTGGAACGGCGTAGGCCGTTATGTGGTGTTCTCCGACATCCCCAACGACCGCCAGATGCGCTGGGACGAAGTGACCGGCGCGGTCACGCCGCTACGGGTCCCCGCACACTTTTCCAACGGCAACACATTCGATTTCGAGGGCCGGCAGATCTCGTGCGAGCATTCGACGGCGCGCGTCGTCCGCTATGGCTGGCAGGGCGAGCCGGAAGTGCTGGCGGAGAGCTACGACGGCAAACCCCTGAACGCACCGAACGATGCCGTCGTGCATCCCGCGACAGGCGGGATCATCTTCACGGATCCGGGATACGGCAGCCACTGGTGGTATGAGGGAAATGTTCGCGAACTGGAACTGCCCACCAGCGTCTATCACCTGGACCCCCGATCCCGCACTCTTACGAGACTGACGGATGAGATCTTCAAGCCCAACGGTCTCTGCTTCTCGCCCGACTACAGGAAGCTCTACGTCGCAGACACGGCGGCCACCCACCATCCGGAGCCGGCGCGGATCATCTCGTGGGATGTGGAGGACGACGGCCGCAGGCTCGCCAACCGGCAGGTCTTCACAACGCTCGAGAAGGGCTTTCATGACGGCATTCGCGCCGATGTGGATGGCAATATCTGGGCGGCAACCGCGTTCGGCGGCGCAGGCATCGACGGCATTCACGTCTATGCCCCGGACGGCGTCAAGCTTGGCCAAATTCTCATGCCGGAGGCATGCGCGAATTTGACGTTCGTCGGAAAGCACCGCAACCGGCTCTTCATCTGCGGCAGCCAATCGGTCTACACGATCTATACGGCGGCCCAAGGCGCCCACATCGCCTAGCTGAACCCGGGCGGGGGGGGGGGGGGGGGGGGGGGGGCCCCCCCCCGGGCCGGGCCGCCGCGGGGGGGGGGGGGGGCGGGCCCCCCGGCGCG
>NZ_JAJBBR010000002.1 GCF_020532555.1 Microvirga lenta
TAGAGGGCGGCCCATGGCGCACACCGCGCCTAGGTGACCCGGGGCGGGAGACGCCTTCGGCGTCTCCCGCCCGATCCGGAAGGGGCAAGGCAGGCGTTGGGCGCAAGCCGTCTCATGCGCCTTCGCGCAACAAAGAAACATCGAAGACCTTCAACTTTCGCCATGCGACGGTTGATCGAGCCGGGACGGTTTTCCAAGAGCACCGCAAAGGCCGGCAGCCATGCAAAGATGATACTTCATTCGAAACCGCGACCTTCGTATACACGCGCTGCAATGATGCGAAACACACATCAGCCAACACGAGAAGCGGTCGGCCGGAGCAAGACGGATGAAGACATACTGCGAGTTTACGTTTGAGGCTGCTCACTCGGTGCAACCCTATTCGGGCTTGCACGGACATACCTTCATCGCAAGGCTCACCTTCGGGGGAGCGACCGACGAGACCTATGGCTGGCCGGTCAATCTCTACGATGTCGAAAATTTCATCAAAGAAATCAAGGGCGAGCACGGGACCGGGTTGGATCATGCCAATCTCGATCTCGTTCCGGAAATCGGGATCGCGTCACTTGAAAACATCACGACCTATATCTGGCGTTTGGTGAAGCCTCGCTTTCCCGGACTTGAAGAAGTTGAGCTCAAGCGCGGCATGACAGGCTCGTCGGAGGGCTGCATCTATCGCGGCGAAAGCGTCGGCTGACGAAATTCGCCGATCCGGAGTAGCAGGAATGGGCGCCCTCACATAACGGGCGCTTCACTCGCCTATGCCTAGGCGCAAGTGGGCAGCCATTATTCAGAATGAATGTTGAGCACTGAATTTCAATCTCATCTTTCCGACGGGCGAGCACACCAGAGCCATGATCGTATCGTTACGCGCACTGAAGATATTCTTCGTTTTTACAGTCGGAAGCTTTCTCATAGCGACGCTCTACATCTCGGCTCTGGTGGTGGAGCGCCAGGAATTGTTGAGGGAAATTTCCCACTACAATCCGGCGTTTCAGGTAAGCCAGGCCGTCACCGAATTCATGCGCCTCGAGCGACACCTGGTAGTCTTCGAGGATCAACACGGCGAAAGCGACAAGGACGAGGTCCTGCTTCGGTACGACATCATTCTAAACAGGACGAAGATTCTACTGGAGGGAGCCTTCCAGACCTTCGTTCAGTCGGCTCCCGATCACCAAGACACGCTGCGCAACCTTGCCAGCGCCTTGGCCGCCGTGCAGCCACTCATGGAGACCCTCGACCGGCCAGGCGCTGCTCGGCAAGCGCTCGAAGTTCTGGCGCCTCTGGAGCCTCGGCTGATTCAACTCGCATCCTTCGCGCACAATCTTGAGGCGGAACGGGTTGCGCGGGATCAGCAGGAGCTCATCCGTCTGCACTGGCTCTTCTCCGGACTTGCCATCAGCCTGATCCTGTTCGGGATCGTCATGATCGCACTCCTGAACAGACATAACCGGCTTCTGGGAAAAGCGCATGCGGATCTCCATGTCCTTGCCGGCAGTCTCGCTCATGCGGCCAATCACGACGCGCTGACCGATCTTCCGAACCGCGTATTGTTCCGCGAGAAGCTGGAGGTGGCTCTTCAGGCCTTCCGGCAGCAGGGAAGGGATTTTGCCGTCCTCTGCCTTGATCTGGATCGCTTCAAGAACGTCAACGATGCGCTTGGGCACGAAGTCGGCGATTATCTTCTGAAGGTCGTAGCCGATCGCCTTCGGGGATGCCTGGGAACCGGCGACATTGCCGCCCGTCTCGGCGGCGACGAATTCGCAATCCTGCAGCAGCCCATCGAAAGCATGGAATCCTGCGCCGCTCAAGCGTCGAGGATCGTGGAAGAGCTGAGCGCCCCCTATGTCATCGACGGGCATGAAATCGTCATCGGCACGAGCATCGGCATCGCTGCCGCAGGCAACGGGATCGTGACCCCCGACCAGCTTTTGAAGCATGCCGACCTGGCCCTCTACGAGGCCAAGTCGCAGGGACGCGGCACCTTTCGCTATTTCGAGCCGGAGATGGAAGTTCGTCTGCACGCCCGTCGCATCCTCGAGGTGGACCTGCGCAGGGCTTTGGCACACGACGAGTTCGAGCTGTTCTATCAGCCCCAGATCAATATCGAGACGGAGGAAATCAGCGGGTTCGAGGCCCTTCTTCGTTGGCATCACCCCCTGCGGGGCATGATTTCGCCGGCGGAGTTCATTCCGATTGCCGAGGATATCGGTTTGATCTCGCCTCTTGGCGAGTGGGTCTTGAACCAAGCCTGTGCAGAGGCGAGCAAGTGGCCCCGTGACATGAAGGTTGCGGTCAATCTCTCGCCGCTCCAGTTCAGAAGCCGGTCTCTCGTGCAGAGCGTCAGCGGTGCGTTGGCAAGGACAGGCCTTTCCCCCGACCGACTGGAGCTCGAAATTACGGAGTCGTCCCTGCTCCAGGAGAACGAGGCGACCTTGGCGGTTCTGTACCAGTTGCGCCGGCTTGGGGTCCGCATCGCCATGGATGATTTCGGAACCGGCTATTCGTCAGTCGGGTACCTGCGCGGCTTTCCTTTCGACAAGATCAAGATCGATCAATCCTTCGTGCGGGACATCCCCTCCCAGGCCGACTCGTTCGTCATCGTACAGTCGATCGCCAGTCTCGGTGCCGGCCTGAGGATGTCCACCGTCGCCGAGGGCGTGGAGACCGAGGATCAGTTCCGCCAGATCCGGGCTGCCGGCTGCACGGAAGCCCAAGGCTACTATTTCGGACGCCCGAAACCTGCCCGCGAATTGGTCTACACGCTCAAATCGGCACATTGCACGACGTGATCCATCTCCACGGCTCGGCGCCACGTCTCCAGGATACTCCTATCGTTCATAGGCCGGAGCCGGGAGGCGCTCAGCGGATCCCCATCGCGCTTAGTCGTTCTGGATCCCACCCTGCCAGAAGCTCGGCCACCTCCGCCCCGAACACCGGCTTGGCGAAGAGGTACCCTTGGGCATTGTTGCAGCCCATCTCGCGCAGCCGTCGTGCCTGCCCCTCGGTTTCCACTCCCTCGGCGGTGACCTGCAGGTTCAGGCTTCCGCTGAGGCCGATGACGGCGGCCACGATCGCCGCATCGTCTCCGTTCTGCTCCAGGCCGCTCACGAAGCTCTGATCGATCTTGATATGGTCGACGGGAAACTGCTTGAGGTGAGCCAGCGAGGCATATCCCGTGCCGAAATCGTCCAGAGCGATCTGAACTCCTTGCCGGTGGAATTGCGTCAGCGCATCGGACACCATGCCGAACCGGCTTTCGAGCAGGACCCGCTCGGTGACCTCCACCTCAAAGTGTTTCGTGGGAATCTTCGCCAGAGCAAGGATGTGGAGAACCTCGTCGGCCATGTCAGGCTGACTGAATTCCGCACTGGAGAGATTGACGGCGACCCGGCCCGGGTCGAAGCCGGCACTGAGCCACTTGAGGATGTCGGAAGCGACCTTCCCGATCAATCGCTTGCCGATCGTTTTCGCCAGTTCCGGATCGTCGAAGGCCACGCCGAAGGTGCCTGGCGTCAGGAGGCCCCGGGTCGGATGATCCCACCGTGCAAGCGCCTCGAACCCCACGATTCTTCCGGTCTTGAGACACACCTTGGGCTGGTAGACCGGGATGATCTGATCCTGCGAGATGGCGGATCTCATCTCACGCCCGATTGCCAACCGCTGCTCGGTCATGGCTCGCATTTCGGGAGAATAGGTGACCACGCGATTACGGCCTTCGGCCTTGGCACGGTATAACGCGATGTCCGCGTCTTTCATCAGTTCTGCGGGCTCGTCGTCATGGTCGGGGAAAGCGGCGACGCCGATGCTTGCCTGACCGCTGATCGTTCGCCCCTCGTAGGCAAAGGGTTGCCTGAAGCGTTTGATGATGATCTCGGCAAGGCTCACCGTATTGTGGAGCTTCAGCGGATCGGTGACCAGAACGGCGAACTCGTCTCCTCCGAGCCTCGCGACCATGTCGCATTCACGCATCATCGGGACCAGACGATTGGCCGTTTCCACCAGCAGCGCGTCACCTGCACCATGGCCGAGGGTATCGTTGACGTCCTTGAAATCGTCCAGATCGATCATCAGCAGACCGACGCAGGTGCCGTTCTGCTTGGCTCTGGTCAACGCCTGTTCGAGGCGGCGCTGGAAGAGGACGCGATTGGGAAGCCCGGTCAGCGGATCGTGGTTGGCAACTCGCCAAACCTCCTCCTCGGCCGCCTTGCGGTCGGTGATGTCGAATGTGACACCGACGATGCGGTCCGTCCCCACCCTCTCTCCACGGGTTGCAAGCCACAAGGTCCGGCCGTCCGGCAGGATATAGCGGAACTCACTTGTCTCCGTGCCCTTCTCGGCGATTTCCGCAAGCAGCTGATCGCGCGCCGGCAGATCCTCTGGGTGGACGCGCTCCAGAAACTCCTGAGGTGGGCCGGACCCGATCCCGAGCACATCGATGGAGTTCTCGGAGCGCGTGACGTATTCAGCAGCGAGATCCTGCTCCCAGGCCACCATACGGCCCGCCTGCATGGCAAGCCGCAGCCGTTTTTCGCTCGCCCGAAGCTGCTCTTCTGCATCCTTTCTGTCATGGATATCGGAGAGACCGCCGACCCACTCCCTGATCGTACCATCCGGGTTCCTGACCGGCACGGCTCTCGTCTGCATCCAGCGGTACTCGCCACCCGCTTGCCGCACACGGCACTCGGCCTCGTAAGGCACCCCTGCGGAGACTGCCTTCAGCCATGCCTGCTCGATGCGGGCACGATCATCGGGGTGAAGCGTGTCGACGCTGCCAAGCCCGACATAGTCACTCTTCTCCTGCCCCGTGACCTCCTGCCAGCCTTTCGTTTCCGTGATCATGCCATCTGGTGTGGCGACCCAGAGGACGACTGAACTCGCCTCGAGAAGGGCTCGATGCCGCTCCTCCTCCCGCGCCAGGGTGGCTTCAGCCGTCTTGACGGCATGGATGTCGGTGCTGGTGCCGATCCACCGCTCAATATTCCCGTGCCTATCGCGGATCGGGTGCGCACGAGCCAGGATCCATCGGTATTCACCGGAATGGTGACGGAGGCGATACTCCGCCTGATACGGTTCCCCGGTGCTCAAGCAGCGATTCCATCTGACAAGAACCCGCTCCTGGTCATCAGGATGGGCGACGCTGCTCCACTCCGTGGAATCCGGAGGCACCCCGATGAATTCGTAGTAATGCTTGTTCCGGTACTCGAACCTTCCATTCGCGCTGGCGGCCCACGCCATCTGCGGCAGCGCGTCGACGACCGTCTCGAACGCCTTCCCCCGCTGGGTCAGGATCCTGCTCGTCTGGCGAAGCTCCAGTTCCCGCACCGCAGCGCGTGCCAAGGTGAGGAGCGCTGCAGACTGCAGCTCCGTGAGTCCGTCTGGCCGCGCCTTGGTGTCCGCGATGCAAAGCGTGCCGAGCGGCAGGCCCTCCTCGCTGACGAGGGGAGTTCCCGCGTAAAGACGAATATGCGGCTTCATTGTTACAAGAGGATTGCTGCAGAAGCGCGCGTCCTCTGTCGCATCGGGAACGATAAAGACGCCCGTCTGTCGAATGGTGTGGGTACAGAAAGAGATATCGAGCGTCGTCTCTCGGACATCCAGGCCGATCCCGGCCTTGAACCATTGCCGGCGCTCGTCGAGCAGGCTGATGGCCGCCAATGGAGCATCGCAGATCCGGGATGCAAGATTCACGATGTCGTTGAATGCTGTCTCGGGCTCTGTGTCCAACATCTCCAGGCTGCGAACCGCATTGAGGCGAGCAGCCTCATCCCAGACGGGCGCACAGACCTCATTGACACGTACCGACATGGTAAATTGCCCCGCAGCAGACTCGTTGTTCTTCGTTCTTGCGATGGTGTTGGACGCAGCGTACGACCCATAGCCCAAGAAACACCCAATGGGGATGCGACAACAGCCCTCCGCTCAAACAAGCTCGTCTTCGTAGGCGTTAAGGCTAACGGCTTGAGATGCTGCGGCAGTCCCGTCTGTCGCAAGTCGTGGTTCCGGGACGCATCGCAGGGCTCGCCCCAATCGCCTCGATATTACGTTGTCTTCGACGCCAGCTTCGCGCGTCGTGGTACGATTCACCGTTCGTGCTCGCGATGAGCGGTCACGGCCGCACGAAAATGGACAGCCGTCTCTCAATCTCCATCGGGCATGACGACGTAAATCAGGACTGCCATGATCGTGACGGCGAAGCGAAAGGCTGACGGAACACCATTCCACTGTTGCGACATCCACATTCCGAACCATTCGCCGCCGATCGACATAAAGCCGACCTGCCAGATCAAGAAGCCAAGCGTCAGCCCGGCAACGGCCGCTCCCTTCGAACGGTTGAAAGCAGCGGCAGACATTCCGATCTGCCTGAACATCCTCGCCGCTCCGAACCAGCAGAGCCCAGCCACGATCGCCTCTGCGGCAATGATGGTCATATAGGCGGCGTGATGAAGAGACGGATTCGTGACCGCTCGATATCCGATGGATGTTCCCGGGAACACCGTATCCATGGATAGGACATGTTGAACGAAAGCAAAATTGGTCCCGTAATCGGTGATGTTTCCGAAGGCAACGAGGCTTGCAAAGAGCCCGATGGCCGCAACCATGACGGTTTTCGAAATCCTGACGACAGTCATGACAGATCCTAGATCGAGTCGATCCGCCGCTACAACATAGTAGCCGACAGGCAAAAAGGCTGCAGTGGCGGCTAGAGGGCTGTGAACAATCTGCAGGAGTATTCAGCTACGAGATTCCATCGGCTCCCGCCCCGCAGATCAGGGCGCAGACATGGGAATTTCCCGCCTGCGGAATTCGTCCTGTCCTCAGGGCCGCAATCGACGCCGCGCCTGACAGATCGGCCGCGATGCCGAACTCGAACCAGAGCCAGCGCGCCGCTTCCTGCATCTCATCATCGGTGACGAGAACGATATCATCCACATTGCGGCTCACCACCTGAAAGATGGCCTCATCCGTTCGCCGGCAGGCCATGGTCGGAACTCTCGTGCTGACATCGTCGAGCGCGACGAGGCGCTGCGCATCGAGACAGGCCCGCAATGTGGGAGAACCGACCGGTTCGATCCCGATCACTCTGGCTTCGGGGCGCCGGGCCTTCACGGCGGTAGAAAGGCCGGTGATGAGCCCGCCTCCCCCAATGGCAACCAGGAGGATATCCACGTCCGGCATGTCGTCCAGTATCTCGAGCCCAAGTGTGCCCTGACCCGCGACAACGGCCGGATCGCTGAACGGGTGCACGTAAGTGGCATCGGTCTCGGCCGCGAAGGCCAGAGCAGCCTCATTGGCTTCGTCCCACACCGATCCGACGATTTCGACGGCCGCGTTCCACCCCTTCAACTTCGCTACCTTGTCGGGCGCCACGTTGGAGGGCAGAAAGACCTTCGCCTTAACTCCAGCCACATAGGCCGTGCGAGCAACGGCCAACCCATGGTTACCGCCGGAAGCCGTCACCAATCCGTTCTCCAGTCGTTCGGGGGAAAGCGTCATCAGCCGGTTCATGGCGCCTCGCGCCTTGAACGATCCCGCTGCCTGCAGGAGTTCCAGCTTCAGCGTGACGCGCCCCTCGAGCCCGCCGGGATCGCGCATCTGTATTGCCGGCAGCGTGGGAGTGCGCCTGATGAAAGGCGCGATGCGTTCCTGCGCGGAAAGGATGTGGTCGATTGTGATCATGCGTGAAACTCCTCCGTAGGACGTCGGCACATCGTGCCGTTGTGGCGGAGCGCATTTGCAGGTGCGCGTTTGATATTTCTACATTTTCCGACTTGAGAGATTTGTGCAATCTTCAATCAGAAACAGAACACATTGTTATCCGGCGCATCAGCCGGCTGAGTACCAGGGCGAAAGGAAAACACCTCGATGTCTCGTGAAGCGGCCATTGCGAAGGCTGAGACCTATTTCGATTCCGGAGCGCTCAAGGCAGATCTGGCTCGCCTGATCGCCATGCCGACGGAAAGTCAACATCCGGACAGAGCCGATGTTCTCGCGAGCTATATCGAGCGCGAGATGCGTCCGCTCCTCGAAAACCTCGGCTTCAGGTGCACGACCCTGCATCACCCCAAGGCCAAGGGTCCCTTCCTCTTCGCTGAGCGGATCGAGGATCCCAGACTGCCGACTGTCTTCGGTTATGGGCATGGCGACGTTATCCGCGGCCTCGACAAAGAGTGGAACGAAGGCCTCTCTCCGTGGTCTCTGACGGAGGTCGACGACCGCTGGTATGGACGCGGCGTGGTTGACAACAAGGGACAGCACATCATCAATATTGCCGGACTACGAGCCGTGATCGAGACTCGTGGGAAGCTCGGCTTTAACGCCAAGTATCTCATCGAGATGGGCGAGGAGGTGGGCTCCCCTGGCCTACGCGAGCTCTGCTCCGAGCAGAAAGAGCTCATGAAGGCGGACCTGCTCATCGCCTCCGATGGACCGCGCCTCAATGCCGAACGCCCGACGGTTTTCCTCGGCTCCCGGGGCGGAATCACTTTCGATCTGACGATCGATGCCCGCGATGGCGGACACCATTCCGGAAACTGGGGCGGCCTTCTCTCCGATCCTGCCATCCAGCTTGCGCATGCCATCGCCACGATCGTCTCCCCGACCGGGCAGATCCGGATTCCCGAATGGGTACCCGAGGAGATCCCGACCTCGGTCCGTCGAGTCCTTGCCGACTGCGAGGTAGACGGAGGGCCCGACGGCCCGAGCATCGATCCTCATTGGGGCGAACCGGGATTGACGCCTGCCGAGCAGGTTTTCGGCTGGTGCTCCTTCGATGTGCTCGCCATGAAGTCCGGCAATCCTGAAACTCCCGTCAACGCTGTTCCGCCAAGTGCCTGGGCCCGCTGCCAGTTGCGGTTCGTCGTGGGTATCGACCCGGACGAGGTTCTGCCGGCATTGCGCCGTCACCTTGACCGGCATGGGTTCTCCATGGTCCGGATCACCAAGAGCCGTGAGGAGATCTTCCACGCCACGCGCCTCGATCCGGAAGATGCCTGGGTCTCCTGGGCTGTAAACTCGCTTGCCAGGACGACGAACAAGAAGCCCGCAATCCTGCCGAATCTCGGCGGATCGCTGCCGAACGACATCTTCTCGGAAATCCTGCAACTGCGGACGATCTGGGTGCCGCATTCCTATCCCGGCTGCTCGCAACATGCCCCGAACGAGCATCTTCCGACTGCAATCGCCCGAGAGGGACTCGCCATGATGGCCGGCCTCTATTGGGATCTCGGCACCGGCGATGTCCCAACAGCCACAAGCGCTTGAGGCCGAGAACGCGGATGTGCCCGATCTGCAGGAGGGGCCGGACAGGTTCGCAACGGGATCGCGCCGAAACCAAGTAACGGCTATTAGGCGGCACCAAGACGAAGGAAAGCAGAGAGGGACCGCTCGATCAGGGCCCGGTCGAGTCCGTCTACGATGAAGACAAGTCGTGAGCGCCGATCCTCGTCGGGCCATGACATCATATGGATTGGCGGATGAACAAGGTGCTGCACGCCGTGAACGGCCACCGGCGCTGATGAACCTGCGATGTTGAGTATGCCCTTCACGCGCAGGATCGCAGCCCCATGCCTGTTCAGCAGCATGGTGAGCCAGATTCCGAACAGCGTCCAGTCGACTGGCTCATCGAACACGACTGCAAAGGCTTGGATGCCGATACCATGACGGTTAGGGTCGTGAACATGATGGTCTTGCGTTCCGGTTCGAGTGATCTCTGCGGAGAACCAGTGCTGCGCCGCCGCGCTCTTTCCGGCCAGTTGAAACAGATCGTGCGACAGCAGCGCCTCGATATCCAGTATCGTCTGAGGAGAGCACCAGAGGGGAGCGGATGGATTTAGCTGACGTATATGGTCGACAAGCGAAATAACCGTCACCTCGTCAGCGATATCCGTTTTGGTGACGACCAGCCGGTCCGCGACGGCAACCTGCTTCACGCTCTCCGGTTGGCGAGAGAGTTGAGCCTCGCCGTTCACCGCATCGACAGTGGCGATAACATTGCCGAGACGGAAGTGATGCTTCAGCACCGGATCGGCATGCACGGTCGACAGGATGGGGAATGGATCGGCCAACCCCGTGCTCTCGATGATCATCCGCCGGAAAAAGGGAATGGCGCCGCATTCGCGTTTGGAGTGCAGATCTCCGATCGCGGAGGAGAGCTCACCCCGGATCGTGCAGCACAGGCATCCGGATTGCAGGAGCACCATCGTATCGTCGATGCGTTCGAGAAGATGATGGTCCAGCCCGACCTCGCCGAACTCGTTGATCAGAACCGCCGTATCGGCCAGTGCCGGATCGCTCAGGAGCCGCTGAAGCAGGGTCGTCTTGCCTGAGCCCAAAAACCCGGTGATCAGGTTGACGGGTGTCAGGGTTACCTCGTCAGTCACCAGAGGCCTCGAGTCTTGCGATCAGCGCTGGGTCAAGAGGATCGCACTTGCGGCCGGTCAGCCTCTCAGCCTTGATCCACAAATGGGCTAGATGATCGACAATCTCTGTCTTTCCCGTTGCAGAACTGAGCAGAAATGCCGAGCCCTGCCAATCTCGCAGCCTGAGCCCATAAAACGTCAGTAGCTTATTGGCGCACTGCACTCGCCGCGAGCGCTCGCGGCGGCGCTCCGCAGCCTCCGGGTTGCGACTGAACACTCCGGGGCGGGCGATGGCATCCGTCCAATGGTCCGAGCCACCGAGAACGCCGCATAATGCGCACATGCCAGTTCTCTTCCTGTCCAATCAGCCTGCCTGCTCAGGCACACCGGTCTTGAGCGACCCCTTTCGCGGAAAGCGCCTCGCGAAATCGTCCGCGATCTCGTCCATGGTGACGAAGCGGACACCGGGGTGGCTCGTCATGTGGTGGAAAAGCCGCTCCAACATCATCAGGACCTGCGGGCGGCCGGAAACATCCGGATGGATCGTAATCGGGAATACGGCATAGTCGTATTCGCGGTAGACCCAGTCGAACTGATCTCTCCATAGCTGCTCGATGTCACGCGGATTGACGAAGCCATGACTGTTCGGCGACGCCTTGATGAACATCATGGGCGGCAGATCGTCGAGATACCAACTCGCCGGAATCTCGATGAGATCGGTCTCCTCTCCTCGCACAAGCGGCTTCATCCAGTCGGAGGCCTTTTTCGAATAGTCGATCTTTGTCCACCGATCTCCGACGCGAACGTAATAAGGTTGGAAATCATGGTGCATCAATGAGTGGTCGTATTTGATGCCACGTTCGAGCAGAAGCTCGTTGGTGACGGTCGAGAACTCCCACCACGGAGCCACGTATCCGGTAGGCCGTCGGC
Organism: Microvirga lenta; assembly: GCF_020532555.1. Classification (GTDB taxonomy): domain Bacteria; phylum Pseudomonadota; class Alphaproteobacteria; order Rhizobiales; family Beijerinckiaceae; genus Microvirga; species Microvirga lenta. The sequence goes on from NZ_JAJBBR010000002.1 coordinate 11,292, forward strand.
CTGAAAGCTGGGTCACAAGCTCGATGCACTTGTCGAGGACCTCCGTCTCCTGCTCTCGGGTCATCGAGATCGGGTTCTCATGGCTGTAACCATGTATTCCTATTTCGTGACCTGCATCGGCAACCGCCTGCATCTGCTTGGGAAAGGTCTCAATAGAATGGCCAGGGATGAACCAGGTCGTCTTGATGCCGAAGCGATCGAACAGTTGCAGCAGACGCGGACTGCCGACCTCACCCGCAAACAGACCGCGGGAAATATCATCCGGCGAATCCTCGCCACCATAACTTCCAAGCCATCCTGCGACGGCATCGACGTCGATGCCGAAGCTGCACAGAATCTCTTTCGCCATGGCAGGTTCTCCTTCGATCGCCGGGGCCTGTGTGGATTCACCTAAAGTTATCGACGCGTCTCGCCATGACAGAAATTCTCGTCGGCGAGCGCTCCTAAGGGCCGATGGACGGGCCGAACGCCGAAGAACCTGCGCCAGAGACAAGCTCTTTGAGCCTCAACGAAGCGCCTGCAGCGGGGTTCCACGACCCCACCAGACAACTCTGGCAACGAGGTGGCAGCCCGGCCCGCCCGTGTCGGTCACCGCGTCGAGAAGTGTCCCTCCAGGACGCAAATTCTAAAGTTGCTGGAGCTTGCGGATCTCGTCCGATGTATCGATATCCTGGAGCACGGCCGGATCTGCGGTCGGCCACTCCAATACATCGGCGCGCCCGCGAAGGGCTTGCCCGGCGCCGATATCCCCAGAGAGCCCTTCGATCAACCATTCCAGCTCCCGCGAGAGCACGACCGGGTTACCGCGTCGGCCTTTCAGGGTCGGCACCAGCGCCGCCGGCTCATTCAGATCCCGCCAGTTCTTCACAAGCGCATCGATGAGGTCCGTTTTGATCAGCGGCATGTCTCCGAGAAGAACGACTCCTGCCTTGGCGTTTGCGGGCAACGCAGCGAAGCCCGTCTGGAGCGAGGTCGAAAGCCCGTCTGCATAGAAAGCATTGTAGACAGTCTCGACCGGAAGTCCCTGCAGCGAGGTCTGAATCTCACTCGCCCGATGACCGGTGACCACGATCACCGGGTGAGCCACGGACATGACCGCGGCCTCGACCACGTGGCGCACAAGAGGCTTGCCGGCGATGTGGGCCAGCAGTTTGGGCTCCTGCCCGAACCGGGTGCCCCGGCCGGCCGCCAGAACAATCGCCGCAACGTCGCTCACTCCTCGTCCTCACTTTCACCTCCGGCACGCGGCTGCGGCCGGGTGCCGATTTCCATGAGGAGCCCTCCAACCCCCAGAGACGTGATGTCGGCACGGGTAACGGGCACATCCGCCAAGATGCGCTGGAGAACCCAGTCGAACCCGTTCTCCCTAGGAGAGCGGGCGCAGCCTGGAGCGCCGATGATGGGTTTGCCTGCAATGGACCCGATGAGGAGCAGGTTTCCCGGGTCGACAGGCATTCCGAAATGCTCCACGTGTCCGCCGGCCATCTCGATGGCTGACGGAATGACGTCGCAGCGGTCGGCAATGGCGGAAGCCCCGAACACAATGATCGGATAAGAATCGCCAGTTGCCTGATGCGCGAGCTCTTGCGCCAGCGCAGGCGCGTCGTGAGGCACGCGTTTATCCCAGGCGACAGTTGCGCCCGCCGGCTCCAGTCGCTTGGCGAGCACGGCAATGGTCTTGTCGATGATGCTGGGCTTGAGGCCCGGCAGAATGGTCGAGATCACTCCTATATGGCGGCGTGTGTATGAGGCGATCCGCAAGCCTCCTGCACCCGCTCTGGCAAGGCCATCCTGCAGGAGGATTTCCGGGACCGCATAGGGAATGATCTTGACGGTGCCGATCATCTCGCCCGCAGCAACGGCCTTGTACGCTGGCAGGGTTGCGACCGTCATGGCCTCGTCGATCGCGTTGAAGCCATTGATGGCTTCGAGGTCGATCAGCAGAACTCCCGAGGTCGTCGCGTATAGGTTGGAGCGTCCGGTGAAGGGGCGCTCGACAAGGACATTCTCTCCGGCCAGCGCCTTGGCAAGTCGCCAGGCAGCTTCATCCTCGCCGATATCACCAGGCTCCAGCCGAGCGGCAATGATCTGCTCGATACCGGCGCGCTTTAGATGCGACGCGACTTCGGGGGAGACCAAACTCCCTTTTCTGACCACCAGCCCACCCGCACGCACGCTGTGGGCAGCAAGCGCTCCAACGGCTTCCTCCACGGATACGAGGCCGAACTTCACGCCGCCCGCCTCCGATCCCGGCGAAGAGTCGCTATGATTTCAGCAAGAATGGAAACGGCGATCTCAGCAGGTGAGACGGCACCGATATCGAGGCCGATCGGCGCATGGATGCGGGCAATATCGGCGTCCGTGAAGCCGGCCGCCATCAGACGCTGGGTGCGGCGCTCATGGGTTTTCCTGGAGCCGAGAGCACCGATATAGAAGCATGATGAGCGTAAAGCGGCGGAGAGCGCCGGATCGTCGATCTTGGGGTCGTGGGTGAGCGCCACCATCGCGGTATAGCGATCCAGACTCATGCCGGGCAGGACTGCATCCGGCCATTCGGCCAGCACCGTGACGTCCGGGAAACGCTCAGGTGTCGCGAAGGCCGTACGCGGGTCGATGATGATAGCATCAAGATCCACACCCCTCATCAGGGGAGCCAGGGCCTGACTGATGTGAACGGCGCCGACGATGACGACCTTCACCGGCGGCACCTGGACTGTCAGGAAGAACTGATGCCCCTCCTTCTCCAGCAGGCCGCTTTTGCCAAGCCGCAGATACTCCTGCAGTTCGTCCTCCAGGGGATCGTTCCGAATGTCTTTAGCCCGGACGAGGCGCTGCTCGCCCGAGGCGAGGTCGGTGATAAGGATCGCCGGACGTCGGGCGGCCTGCTCCGCATTGAGACCGGAAAGGAGATCCAAACGCATGTCGCTCCGTCACCCTCCTTCCGGCACAATGTGCAACATCACCGCTGCTCTCTGAACGAGAGGCGGACATGCCTCTTCTCGGGCTCCGGTATCGAGGGAAGGTGCGAGCAGCCGGCTGCGGTCACTTCAGTCTACCCGCTCGACATAGATCCTGATCCGTCCGCCGCAGGAAAGCCCGACCTGCCAAGCCGTCTCGTCAGCGACTCCGAACTCTAGCATCCGCGGTTTTCCGTCGGCAATGACCTCAGAAGCCTCCGTGATGACCGCGCCCTCCACACAGCCGCCCGAGACGGATCCGAGGAAGTTCGTATCCTGGTCGATGACAAGGTGGCTGCCAACAGGCCGAGGAGCCGAACCCCAGGTCTCGACAACGGTTGCGATTGCAACGCCTTTGCCTGCACGCCGCCAGGCCTCTGCTGTCTTCAGGATATCCGCATCGGTCGAGAGCATGGGAGCTCCAAAACGGGAAGAGCCATTTGCAGGATGAAGTCTGCAACCAATACTGCCATTTCCCACGATGGGACTGCAACCGGGGTCCACTCAATGGACTTGATCCGGATTTGGAAGATCTGGAGATCGCCGCGCCCATGTCGACAGCCGGGAGAAGCGCGTCGCGCACCGGCGCTGCTTCTGGCGGCCATGCCTCGCTCGTATCCAAGAACTCTGATGCACTGCAACAAGCATCAACGGCATTGCAACAAAACGGGACGGGTGGCGCACCGGCCGATTTGCTCCATACTCCTCATCAATGCTGGTCGAAGACAAGGGAGGGTAGCATGACCATGAAGATGGAGGGGGAAGTCTTTTTAGCGGTGGATCGGGTGACGGTGTGGAATGCACTGAACGATCCGGATATCCTGAAGGCATGCATTCCTGGCTGCCAAGACCTGGAGAAGGTGAGCGACACGCAGTTCCAGGCAACCGCCAAGGTTGCGGTCGGTCCCGTCAAGGCGACCTTCAAAGGCGGGGTGACGCTGTCCGATCTCGACCCGCCGAATGGCTACACCATCAGCGGCGAAGGCCAGGGCGGCATCGCTGGCTGGGCAAAAGGCGGCGCAAGGGTTCGTCTGGAGGATGTCGAAGGAGGTACTCGGCTGACCTATGATGTCGAGGCCCATGTCGGGGGCAAGATCGCTCAGTTGGGAGGGCGCCTGATCAACGGAGTCGCGAAGAAGTACGCCGATGAATTCTTTGCGAATTTCGCCAAGATCCTCTCACCTGCGGAAACTGCCGCTTAGCCGGTTCTTGCCTGGCGCCCCCGCACATCGTTCCAATGCTTGACCGCTTCAGAATCGCGGTTCACACTTGCTGTCGACGGATCGTATTTCTCGGTCGTCCAACAAGAATACCTGCCGGTGCCTGAGACCACCTAAAGGTTGGCCGGGTTGCCGGCGTCCGTGGAGGAAATCAAGCATGACCACCGTCTCCTTGACGGTGAACGGTCAATCCGTCACCGCAGACGTCGACCCCCGAACCCTACTCGTGCAGTTCCTGCGCGAAAATCTCCGCCTCACCGGCACGCATGTCGGTTGCGACACCAGCCAGTGCGGCGCCTGCGTCGTACACCTGAATGGTCAAGCCGTAAAAGCCTGTACCGTTCTGGCCGTGCAAGCGGACGCCAGCGTCGTGACTACAATCGAGGGCCTTGCCCAAGGAGGCGAATTGCACCCGATGCAGGCGGCTTTCCGCGAGCATCATGGGCTGCAATGCGGTTACTGCACCCCCGGCATGATCATGGCGGCTGTCGATATGGTGAACCGAAAGGGCTCCAACCTCGACGAACAGACCATTCGCGCCGAATTAGAAGGCAACCTGTGCCGCTGCACAGGCTACCACAACATCGTCAAGGCCGTTGCCGCCGGAGCTCAGGCCATGGTCCAAAACCCTGTCCGGCAGGCAGCAGAATAAGGCACCGCCGGCAGGCTCGCCCAAGGCACAACGCCCCTCGGATGAGGATGCAGTAGCGGCGAGCCTCGAAGCAGGCGCCTTGTCTCCGGAGCATTCTTCGAGGTTCCCACGCTGGCTCCGCCTCTCCGGCGAGGGCAGACGACATAAGGGAGGACATCATGACCGCGACAGGGATCGGCGCGCCCGTACGCCGCAAGGAAGATCAGCGTTTCGTCACCGGCCAAGGGCGCTACGTGGACGACTTCAACAGACCCGGTCAAGCTTATGCCTATTTTCTGCGCTCGCCCCATGCACATGCGGCGATCCGGTCCATCGATACAGGCCCGGCACTTGTCATGCCCGGTGTCCTGGCCGTCTTCACGGGCGACGACCTCGCCGCGGACAAGATCGGCGGCCTTATCTGCGGCTGGATGATCCATTCCAAGGACGGCTCCCCGATGAAGGCCGGTCCTCATCCGGCGCTTGCCCAGGATAAGGTGCGCTATGTCGGCGACCACGTGGCTGTCGTGATCGCGGAAACCCTGGCGCAGGCGAAGGACGCCGCTGAGGCGATTGTGGTCGACTACGACGTTCTCCCAGCGGTGGTCGAGACCGCTGAGGCACAGAACTCGTCGGTTCAGGTCCACGATGTCTCGTCCGACAACACCGTGTTCAACTGGCATCTCGGCGACAAGGACGCGACCGATGCCGCATTCGCACAGGCGAAACACGTCACCAAGATCGACCTCGTCAACAACCGGCTTGTGCCGAACCCGATCGAGCCCCGCGCTGCACTCGGCGAGTACGACCCGGGAACGGACAACTACACCCTCTACACGACGAGCCAGAATCCCCACGTGGCGCGCCTCGTCCTGTCCGCCTTCATCGGTGTGGCACCCGAGCACAAACTGCGCGTCATCGCTCCTGATGTCGGCGGCGGCTTCGGCTCGAAGATCTTCATCTATGCCGAAGAGACAGTCTGCGTGTGGGCGGCAAAGAAGGTCAAGCGGCCTGTGAAATGGACGTCGGACCGTACGGAAGCCTTTCTCTCGGATGCGCACGGTCGAGACCACGTCACACGCGCCGAACTGGCAACGGACGACAGCGGCAAGATCCTCGGCCTGAGGGTTCATACCATTGCCAATCTCGGGGCGTATCTCTCCACCTTCTCGTCGTCCGTTCCGACCTATCTTTATGCCCCTCTCCTTTCCGGCCAGTACGATATCCCGGCGATTTACTGCGAGGTGGATGGAGTCTACACGAACACGGCGCCCGTCGATGCCTATCGCGGCGCTGGCCGTCCCGAGGCCACCTTTGTCGTCGAGCGCCTCGTCGAGAAGACCGCTCGCGAACTCGGCCAAGACCCCGCCGAGTTCCGCAGGCGGAACTACATCACGCAGTTTCCGCATCAAACTCCGGTCATCATGGCCTACGATACGGGGGATTATGCCGCCTCGCTGGATAAGGCGCTGGAACTCGCCGACTTTGCGAATTTCAGCGAGAGAAAGCGCGACAGCGCACGTCGCGGCAGGTTGCGGGGCATCGGCTTTTCAAGCTACATCGAGGCCTGCGGCATTGCTCCCTCGCAGGCCGTAGGATCGCTCGGTGCGGGCGTAGGATTGTGGGAATCTGCGGAAGTGCGGGTGAATCCGACGGGATCCGTCGAGGTTCTCACCGGCTCCCACAGCCACGGGCAGGGCCATGAGACCACGTTTGCCCAGCTCGTCTCGGACCGTTTGGGTATCCCGATCGACCAGGTCAGCATCGTTCACGGCGACACCGACAAGGTGCAGTTCGGCATGGGCACCTATGGCTCGCGTTCTGGTGCCGTAGGCATGTCGGCTATTGCCAAAGCCCTCGATAAGGTCATTGCAAAGGGCAAGAAAGTGGCGGCCCATGTGCTCGAGGCGGCCGAGGGCGATATCGAGTTCAAGGACGGCAAGTTCGGAGTGGCCGGCACGGACCGGGCTCTCGGCTTCGGAGAGGTGGCGCTGCAGGCCTACATCGCTCACAAGTTCTCCGGCCAGGATCTGGAGCCAGGACTGAAGGAGGGAGCATTCTACGATCCCACCAATTTCACCTTTCCGGCAGGAGTGCATATTTGCGAGGTGGAGATCGATCCCGATACGGGCGTCACCACCATCGAGCGCTGGACGGCCGTGGACGATTTCGGGGTGATCATCAATCCGATGATCGTCGAGGGTCAGGTCCATGGCGGCATCGCACAAGGTGTCGGGCAGGCGCTCCTGGAGGGAGCCGTCTATGACCAAAGCGGTCAGCTCGTGACGGCCAGCTTCAACGATTACTGCATGCCGCGCGCCGCCGACCTGCCGTCATTCCAGGTCGACGTGACTGTAACGCCCTGCCCCTCCAATCCGCTCGGAATCAAGGGCTGCGGCGAGGCCGGCGCCATAGCCGCGCCACCAGCCGTCATCAATGCGATCACGGATGCGCTCGGCCACGAGGACATTTCCATGCCCGCAACACCCCAGGCTGTCTGGCGCGCGGTGCGGAAAGCGCACATGCCCATGGCGGCCGAATAAGGGAGAACTGCGATGTACGCCTTCGAATATCATCGCCCGACGAGCATCGGGCAAGCAGCGACCCTCGCCACCGAAGTCGAGGACGTCAAGTTCCTGGCAGGAGGGCATACCCTTCTGCCGACCATGAAGATGCGCCTTGCCGCCCCAGCCAGTCTGATAGACCTCAGCCAGATCGCAGAGCTTCACGGGATAGAGCGCTCCGCCGAATCGATCACCATCGGCGCCATGACCAAACATGCGGAGGTCGTGAATTCGAGCGAGATCCGCGAGTCGATCCCGGCTCTCGCCGAGATGGCTGAGTTGATCGGCGACCCGCATGTGCGTCACCGCGGCACGATCGGCGGCTCGGTCGCCAACAACGATCCGTCCGCGGATTATCCGGCGGCCTGCCTTGCCCTGAACGCCACGATCATCACCAACAAGCGGGAAATCGCGGCGGACGACTTCTTCCAGGGGATCTTCACAACGGCTCTGGAAGAAGGCGAGATCATCACAAGGGTCTCGTTCCCGATCCCCTCTCGCGCCGCCTATGCCAAGTTCCGCCACCCGGCGTCCCGCTACGCTCTGGTCGGTGTGTTCGTCGCAGAGCGCGGTAACGACGTCCGATTAGCCGTGACGGGGGCCGGCGCGGACGGCGTCTTCCGGGTGCCGGAGATGGAACAGTCCCTGAGCCGGCACTTCGCCCCCGATGCCCTTGAGGGGATCATCATACCGCCCGAAGGCATGAACGGCGACATTCATGCGGACGCGGCCTATCGCGCGCATCTCGTCGGCATTATGGCACGGCGCGCCGTACAGGCCGCCGCCTCCCGCGGCTGAGCGCCTCCGCTCCGCGCTCAGGCCACCATGACGACAGAACCGGAGGGAGCGTTGAGGTTTACATGCCCGGGCCATAGCCCGGGCATGGCGTTCCAATGGAGCAGAGAATCCCGTGGCTGAACGACCCGGATCCATCGACGAGACGTTGGCGCTCTTGGAGAGCGCAGGATATGTTGCCGACCGCCCCCTCGCGACAATCCTTTTTCTTGCGCTGAAACTCGGGCGGCCGCTCCTTTTGGAAGGGGAAGCCGGAGTCGGCAAGACGGAGATCGCGAAAGTCCTGTCCACGACCCTGGGGCGGCGCCTCATCCGCCTGCAGTGCTACGAAGGACTCGACATAGCCGCCGCCGTCTACGAATGGAATTATGCAGGACAGATGATGGCGATCCGGCTCGCCGAGGCCGGTGGGGCGGTGCATCGCGATACACTTGAAGGCGAGTTGTTCTCGGAGCGGTATCTCGTAAAAAGGCCGCTGCTGCAGGCCCTCGAGGCGGACGCCGCCGGAGCTCCGGTTCTCCTGATCGACGAACTCGACCGCACCGACGAAGCCTTCGAAGCATTCCTCCTCGAGGTGCTGTCGGACTCCCAAGTGACCATTCCGGAGTTGGGAACCGTTCGGGCAGAGCACCCGCCGATCGTCGTCATCACGTCGAACCGTACGCGGGAGATTCACGATGCGCTCAAGCGCCGCTGTCTCTATCACTGGGTCGACTACCCCGACGCCAGGCGTGAACTTGCGATCCTGAAGAGCCGCGTGCCGGATGCATCCGGACGTCTGTCGAAGGAGATTGTCGGATTCGTTCAGGCGATCCGAAAGGAAGATCTGTTCAAGGCACCGGGTGTCGCAGAAACGCTGGATTGGGCTTCCGCCTTGGTGGAGCTTGACGCGGTGGCGCTCGACCCAGCTCTCGTCTCGGACACGCTCGGCGTTCTGCTGAAGTACCAGGACGACATCCAAAGAATGCAGGGGAGCCGCGCCAAGGAAATGCTCGATCGGGTGCTGAGCGAGTTGAGGGTCCCGGCGTGACGGGTGCGGCCGTCCGACAGGGCGAAGGCCATTTTGCGGAAAACATCGCCTATTTTGCGCGAGCATTGCGCAGCGCGGGCCTACCGGTAGGGCCAGGGGCTGTTCTCGATGCGATCACAGCGGTCGAGGCTGCCCAGATCGGGAGCCGAGAGGATTTCTACTGGACCCTTCATGCCGTCTTCGTGAAGCGACATGAACATAGCATTCTCTTCGATCAGGCTTTCAAAATCTTCTGGCGGCGGCGTGCATTGCTTGAGAAGCTCATTGCCCAGATGTCGCCCATATCCCCTGGAGGAGCGAAGAAGGAGGAGAAGCCGAAAGCGGGCGCTTTGCGGGTGGCCGAAGCCTTGGCCACTCCCCAGTCGAGGCAGCCGGAACCCCTCGAGCAGACGGAAATCTCTGCGCGTCTCACCGTCTCGGACCGGGAAGTTCTGAAGGCGAAGGATTTCGCCCAAATGTCGGCTGATGAGATCGCCCGGGCCAAACATTTGATCAACGAGCTTTGCATGCCCGACGACACGGTTATGACGCGCCGCTTCTTGGCAGATCGCAAGAGCCGCCGGATCGACCCGCGTCGTACCTTCCGACAATCACTGCGTGGAGGAGGGGCTGCAATTGATCTCGCATATCGTAAGCCGGCCGTGCGACACCCGCCCGTGGTGGCATTGATGGACATCTCGGGCTCAATGGCGGACTATACCCGTCTCTTCCTGCATTTTCTGCATGCAATTGCCGAGAAGAGACGGCGCGTCCACTCCTTCGTGTTTGCTACTCGCTTGACCAATATCAGCCGCGAGTTGACAGGCCGGGATCCGGATGAGGCGCTTGCCCGTGCGTCGAAACGGGTACAGGACTGGGAGGGAGGAACGCGGATCGCCCAGGCCCTGCACGAGTTCAACCGCCATTGGTCCCGTAGGGTTCTTGGACAGGGTGCCGTCGTATTGCTCTTCACCGATGGACTGGAACGGGAGGTGACAGATCAACTGACCTTCGAGATGGACCGCCTGAAGCGCTCCTGTCGGCGTCTGATCTGGCTGAACCCGCTACTGCGTTTCGATGCCTTCGAACCTCGCGCCTCCGGCATCCGGGCGATGCTGCCGTACGTGCATGAATTCCGCCCTATCCACAGCCTCGCCTCGATGGACGAACTTTGTCGAGCCCTCTCCAGCCGACAGTCTGGAAGAGGGGATCCGCGTCAGTGGTCGCGCTCGCCTTGAGCCATGAAGGAGGACTGGGCCACTGGAATGAGTTGCAACGATCGACCGACTCGGCTCCCGTGGGTGGGCGCCTGCCGGTTTTCAGTTGCGAGGGCTCGGAAGCGTGGCCGCTCCTGCTTTCCTCAGGACGCCCGCACCTCGGCCAGCAGCCATCGATGAAAGGCCTGCAGGCCGGCGCGCATGGGGCGATCCTCCGGTGTCGTGAACCAATAAGCATTGCGGCTTTTGAACCCGAGGCCGGCGGGATTGACCAATCGACCGCTCTCAAGTTCCTCCTGCACGAGACGCCGTGGGACCAAGGCGAGCCCCTGGCCGGAGATCGCCGCCCGAATAACCAAGGAATAGAATCCGAAACGGATGGTGTGAGTGGGCTCAAAATCACTAAGCCCCTGCGCAGACGCGAACTCGCTCCAGCGCAGCGGCGTCTGGAAATGATCGAGGACGGTATATCGGCGGACATCCTGCGCCGTCACGATACCGCCCATGCGGGAGAGGAGCGAGGGCGCACCGACGAGAGCGACATTGCGTCCGAAAAGGTAATCTTCCTTTTGCCCCGGCCAGTGCCCCTCCCCGAACCGGAACACACCATCGGCTGCCTCCGTGGTATCAGCCGTAACAAAGTTCGTGAACTGCACGTCGATTTCAGGATGGAGCTCGGCGAAGCGCGAAAAACGTGGCACGAGCCACCGGTCGCCGATGATCGGGAGCACATGAAGCCGCACTGACCAGGGCGATGCCTTCAAGGCCGAGATCCGCGCACCCGCAGCCTCGAGTTCCGCAAGAGCCAGGCGAGCATGCTTGATATAGATCCTTCCGGCCTCCGTCGGCACCAAGCCTCGGCTCCCGCGGGTAAAGAACACGGCGCCCAGCGTCTCCTCCAGGGTACGCAGATGCTTGCTGACCGCGCTTTGCGTCAGGTTCACAGCCTGAGCAGCTCCTGAAGCAGTGCCATGTTCGGCAATGGCAAGGAGCACTCTCAGTGACGTCATGGAGCTTGGGAGGCGCTGGATGCTCATGGACAAACCGGCAGTATCGACGAGTTGGAACAGAATGCCTTTCTATTCCACAATGGAATAGAAAGGCGACTATTTTTCATTTGTCACCGATCCTCTCCCTTGGGACACCAAGTGAAAGGGAGAGTTGCGATGACAGCACCAAAGGTCTTGTGGGCGTCGAGGTTTCGTTCCGATCCGTCTCCCGAGCTCATGAACCTTTCACGGTCCGAGACGAGCCACTTTCGACTTGCGCCCTATGATCTGGTCGCATCGTCGGCGCATGCGCGGGAACTCGTCCGTTCCGGTTTGATCGAGAAGGCGGAGGGTGAACGTATCCAGGCAGCTCTCGCCTCGATCGGAACAGACATACAAGCGGGAGCGATCCACCCTTCCAGCACGGACGAGGATGTGCATACCTTCCTGGAGCGGATCCTGATGGAGCGGCTCGGCCCCCTGGGAGGCAAGCTGCGGGCGGGCCGCTCGCGCAACGATCAGGCGGCGAACGATCTCAAGCTCTACCTGCGGGACAGAAGCCGCCGCATGGCTCTCGACCTCTTAGGTCTGCAGGAGGCTTTGGCCCACCAGGCTGAACGGCACATCTTCACGTTAGCGCCCGGCTTCACACATCTCCAGCCGGCTCAGCCTGTCAGCTTCGCCCATCAACTCCTTGCCCATGCCCAGGGCTTCGCGCGTGACATCGAGCGGCTGCGAGACTGGGACCGTCGGTCGGCCCGATCACCGCTGGGAGCCGCCGCGCTGGCCGGCTCGGCGCTCGCAAGACAACCGGAATTGTCCGCCCGCGAGCTCGGCTATGACGGCCCGTGCGAGAACTCCATCGACGCAGTCGGCAGCCGCGATCACGTCGCGGAATTCCTGTTCGTGACGGCAATGCTCGGAGTGAACCTCTCACGTCTTGCCGAGGAAATATTCCTTTGGTCTTCGCGGCAGTTTCGCTGGATCGAGCTCGACGATGCCTATGCAACCGGATCGTCCATCATGCCGCAGAAAAAGAACGCCGACATTGCGGAACTGACGCGGGGGCGCTCCGCACGGCTCATTGGCAGCCTTACGACGATGCTCACGGCACTTAAGGGTTTGCCATTTGCATATAACCGCGACCTCGCCGAAGATAAGCGAGCCGCCTTCGAGGCAGTCGATACTCTCGCCGCTGTGTTGCCTGCCATGGCAGGCATGGTCCGCACCATGAGGGTCAATGTCGAGGAGCTGAAGCGTCAGGCGACCGAGGGCTTTACCCTGGCGACGGAGGTGGCCGACTGGCTTGCACGCCGGGGCGTGCCGTTTTCCGAAGCTCATGAGATCACGGGCGGCCTCGTTCGTTATTGCGAAGATCGCGGAATTGGTCTCGAAGACCTTTCCGACGAGGAATTTGCCACTGTGGACCCACGCCTTGACGCATCGATCAAATCCTGCTTGACGCCCGAGGCGGCAGTCACCGCACGCAATGCCTATGGGGGCACGGCACCCGAACGAGTGAACGAACAACTTGCCCGCCTGCGCTCGCTTTTTCACGATCAGAGGAAGTGGGCGATACATTATGACGGGCCGCGGACTTAAAAAAGCGAGGACAACCGGATGAGCAGCGCCGCCGCACAATCCGCAACGGGAACGAGCACCGAGGCCCAACGCTTCGATCCGTCCATCGCGCACCTGACCCATGTACCGCGCCGGCACTATGGACGCTGGATTGCCAGCCTCCTGATTCTCATCGCCTTCATCTATGTCGCGAAGGCCTTCGCGGAAGGGCAGATCGACTGGAAGGTCGTTGGACAGTTCTTCACTGCTCAGTCCATTCTCGATGGTCTGGTCAATACGATCATCATGACGTTCTGCGCCATGGCGCTTGGGATCGCACTGGGCGTTCTGTTCGCGATCATGGTCATGTCCCCGAACCCCGTCCTCAAGGGTGTGGCGGTGTTCTATATCTGGTTCTTCCGGGGCACGCCGCTGCTTCTCCAGCTCCTGATCTGGTTCAACCTGGCCCTTGTCTTCCCGCGGGTCGGAATTCCCGGGCTCTTCGAGGCGCGCATGGTGGACGTGATGACGCCGTTCGTGGCCACGCTCCTCGGGCTGGGCATCAATCAGGGCGCCTATACGGCGGAAGTCGTGCGCTCCGGAATCCTCTCGGTCGACGCCGGACAGACGGAAGCCGCCAAGTCCATCGGCATGACCCGCCTGACGACACTGCGCCGCATTATTCTTCCGCAGGCAATGCGCGTTATCATTCCGCCCGTGGGTAACGAGGTGATCAGCATGGTCAAGCTCACCTCGATTGCAAGCGTCATTGGTTATGCCGAGGTGCTACGCAATGCGCAGACAATCTACTACGCCAATGCTCGGGTAATCGAACTCCTGATCGTTGCGGCAGCATGGTATCTGATGATCGTCACGGTCCTCAGCGTCGGACAGCATTTCCTTGAACGCTACTTTGCCAAGGGACAGAGTCGTCGTAGAGCGCGCCCGGCTGCTCGGCCCGCCACGGAGAGTTGAGCCATGATTCCGATCGTCGTCGCGGCGGATGTCCGCAAAACCTTCGGTTCCGTTCAGGCGCTCGACGGCGTCTCGATCGAAATTCCCGCAGGTCAGGTGCTTTGCATCGTCGGCCCATCAGGATCTGGCAAGAGCACGCTACTTCGCTGCATCAATCAGCTGGAACGGATCGACTCCGGCGCGATATGGGTCGATGGGGAGTTGATCGGATATCGCCGCGTCGGCAACAAGCTGTACGAACTGACGGATTCCGAGATCGCCCGCCAGCGACTGGCGAGTGGAATGGTCTTCCAGCGATTCAACCTTTTCCAGCACATGACCGCGCTCGAGAACATCATCGAGGGCCCGGTGACAGTGCAGAGGCGCCGCCGCAACGAAGTCGTCGATGAAGCCATGGCCCTTCTGGAGCGGGTGGGGCTCGAGGCCAAGCGTGATGCCTATCCGTCCGAGCTCTCCGGCGGTCAGCAGCAGCGTGTCGCAATTGCCCGCGCGCTTGCCATGAAGCCGAAACTGATGCTGTTCGATGAACCGACCTCGGCCCTCGACCCGGAGCTCGTGGGAGAAGTTCTTGCCGTGATGCGGGACCTAGCCAGTTCTGGCATGACCATGATCGTCGTGACTCACGAACTTGGCTTCGCCCGGGAAGTGGCGAATGAAGTGGTGTTCATGGATCGGGGGGCCATCGTGGAACGGGGCTCGCCGCAAGAGGTGCTTGTGCATCCGCAACAACAGCGAACCCGCGACTTCATTGCCGCGGTTCTCGCATGAAAAACCGTTCCCAGGAAAAGGACCGACGAACATGAAACTCATTGCAGGTTTGCTGGCGAGCGCACTCGCACTCGGCTTAGCATCTCCGTCCCAGGCGGCGGAGCTTCCGGATCGGATCAAGAAAGCCGGCAAGATCGTCGTCGCGACGATGCCGAACTATGCGCCGATTACCTTCAAGGACCCGGCCACCAACAAGCTCACGGGTTTTGATATCGAGCTCGGCGAGGCCCTTGCCAAGGAACTCGGCGTCGACATCGAGTGGCAGGAAATTGCCTTTGCCCAGATGATCCCCTCGCTCCAGACCGGGCGCGTCGACCTGGCGCTGGCGGGCATGAGCGACCTGCCGGCCCGGCGCGAGATCGTTGACTTCGTCGACTATATGAAGTCCGGCGCGCAGTTCTACACCACGCCAGCCATGGCCGCGACCATCAAGTCTCCCGAGGATCTCTGCGGCAAGAAGGTCGGTGCCAGCCGCTCCACAAACTGGCCCCGTCAGATCGGGGAATGGAGCCAGGCCAATTGCGTCGCCAAAGGCAAGCCTGCCATCGAAGTGATCGGGACCGAAGGCTCGGCGGACGCTCGTACGCAGCTCAAGACCCAGCGGCTGGATGCAGCAGTGCAAGGCAATGAAACCCTGCCATATTTCCAGGCACAGGAGCCGAACACCTACGTTCTGATCGGTGATGCATTCACGACGTCGCTCTCCGGCATTCCGGTCCTGAAGACCGAGACCCAGCTGCGCGATGCCGTGAAGGAAGGCCTTGATCGTCTTCAGCAGAAGGGCATCTACGATGAAATCCTGAAGAAGTACGGTCTCCAGGCCAACAAGCTCTCGCCGATTGCGATCAACCAAGGCCAGAGCTAAGCTCCTCTGAATGACGGGCCTGTGCGGGAAGAGCTCAGGCCCGTTTCCTTTTGAGTCCGGATGCTGTTGAAAGTAGTGCTTCAGGAAAAGCCACTGCTTCGGACCTGTGCACTTCAGGTTTCGAGCGCCAGCAATGCTCGCAGATCATCCCATACATAGACGAAATTCTCCGAGCGCCATACCGGGCCCGGATCGGTATAGTGCCCAACCCTCCGGCCTCCCATGGCTTCGTAGAAGCCGATAGCCGGATCATTTCCGATTACAACACCTAGCGCCATGCCGCTGTAGCCGAAGTCCACCATGTCGCGCGCGAGTTTGACCAGCAGAATGCGGCCGATGCCCATCCGCTTGTAATCGGTTCCGACATATAGAAATTTGACTTCGGCTCTATTCTGGAAAATCGCGTGAGACGCCGCCCCGGCGAAACCGAAGCCGGCCAGATTTCCATCCACCTCCGCCACCAGTATCGAGCGCCCTCTCGTTTCGCGCGCAAGCATGTCCTGCCACCGCGAGAGGCGAACCTGCTCCGTCAGCGTCCGGCAGGCGGATTCAGGAGCAAGTCTGCGATAGGTCGCGCGCCACATCTGATAATGCAACCGTGCGATCGCTTGCGCGTCGACTTGCCGTGCCGGCCGAACGTTTATGGCCACCCGTTTCCTTTCTGTTTCATGGAGATCCTGCAAGAACGCGAAGTCCTACCTCCAGAGCCCGGGGAAAGTGTCAGCGTCTTTTTACTGCGAAAGGAGAGAAGGCCTGCATGACAGGCATCATCTGCATGCGATTGATGTTCAGGTGCCGCGGGAGGGTGCAGGACCAGAAGATCGTTTCAGCGATGTCCTCCGCCGCCATCGGGGTAAGACCCTCGTAGACTTTTCCGGCCCGCTCCTGATCCCCTTTCAGCCGCACCATCGAGAATTCGGTTTCGGCCATTCCCGGCTCGATATTGGTGACCCGTACGTTCGAGCCGATCAGGTCGGCGCGCAAGTTGAGTGCGAACTGTTTCACGAAGGCTTTCGTGGCGCCATACACGTTCCCTCCGGGATACGGGTAGTCGCCGGCCACCGACCCTATGAGCACCAGATGCCCTTCATCGCGGGCAACCATGCCCGGCAGAACGGCTCGCACCGTCGAGACTGCTCCGTTTATGTTCGTGGCGATCATCTGCTCCCAATCAGCGATATCCGCCTCGTGCGCCGGCTGGAGCCCCAAGGCCAGCCCGGCATTCACCACGCATACGTTGGGCTGGTCGAAGGGCGCCGGAAGCGTTCCAAGGACCTCGAACACGGCCTGCCGATCCATGACATCGAGTTGAACCGTGTGGCAGCGTTCTCCCAGTTCGGTCTTCAGCGCAGCTAAGCGATCCTCGCGACGTCCCGTACCGATCACTTTCGCCCCCGCCTCATGGAACCGGCGGCACACGGCGGCACCAAAGCCGGCTGTCGCGCCGGTCACAAGCACCGTCAGACTCTCTGGGCTGATCATCTGGATCATGGCTCTTTCCTGCAGAAGTGGAGGCGGCCGACGGTTGCATGTCGCCTTTCGAAGTTCAACAGGCGTCCGGGCTCTCAGGGTGACGAACACCAGATTCAGAGGCAACAACATAACTACACCGTGCCTCATGGGCCGATGAACATCCTTATCCAGCTGCACTTGCCATCGATGGACGAGCCTTTAGGATGCTCACAAGCGCCACCAAAAGGCGCAGGAAACGCCTAGAACCATGCCCGTGTCATCGACTGCTCCAGCCGTATCGCTCCGCGACGTCGCCATCACCTTTGGCGCGAAGGGAGCCGGCTACACGGCTGTAAGATCAATAGACCTTTCCGTGAAACCCGGAGAATTCGTCGCCATCGTTGGACCGACAGGTTGCGGGAAGTCCACCTTGCTCAACGCTTCGGCGGGACTCCTCAAGCCGTCAGATGGAGAGGTCGAGATTTTCGGATCGCCACTAGCCGGCCTCAACGCGCGTGCGGGCTATCTTTTCCAGCAGGACGCGCTGATGCCTTGGAAAACAGCGCTGCAGAACGTCGCCGTGGCACTGGAACCCAAGGGGGTGTCCCGCGCCGAAGCCGAACTGAAAGCGCGCGAGTGGCTGCGTCGAGTCGGCCTCGCGGCCTTCGTGGATCGCTATCCGCATATGCTCTCGGGCGGGCAAAGGAAGCGGGTCGCCCTGGCGCAGATGCTGATCCGCGATCCTGAAATTCTTCTGATGGACGAGCCCTTTGGGCCTTTGGACGCGCAGACCCGGCAGATCATGGGCAACCTGCTTCTGGATCTGTGGGCCGCCAATCGCAAGGCGGTTCTCTTCGTGACCCACGACCTGGAAGAGGCGATAGCACTCGCCGACCGGGTGGTTGTCATGTCGGCCGGTCCGGCAGCGCGCATCATCGGAGAATTTCCCGTGATGCTGCCGCGCCCGCGCGACATTGCCGAGGTGCGGCTCGAACCATCCTTCCATCACATCCACAAGGAGATCTGGGCAAGCCTGCGCACCGAAGTGCAAAAGGCCTACGCGCAGGGAGAGGGAGCCTCCGCATGAACCGGGCGAAGTTGATTCTCCTCCAGTTTGCAGTGGGTCTCGGCTTTCTGCTGATCTGGCACATTCTCACGGCCTACCCCATCTTCGCGCCGACCAGGCAAACGCAATTCTTCTTCTCGACCCCTACCGACGTGCTGGCTCGGGTCTGGAAGGAATTCTCGTCCGGCGAAATCTGGGGGCATCTCTGGATTACGCTCGTGGAGACCGTTCTGGCTTTCGTTTTCGGAGCCTGCGGTGGAATCCTTTTCGGATTTCTGTTCGCCCGACGCGAATTGCTGGCCGCCGTGTTCGATCCTTATATCAAGGCCGCGAATGCTCTACCGCGAGTGGTGCTTGCACCTATTTTTGCCCTGTGGTTCGGCCTGGGAATCTGGTCGAAAGTGGCACTCGGCTTCACCCTGGTCTTCTTCATCGTGTTCTTCAATGTGTACCAGGGCGTGCGCGAGGTGAGCCCGGTCGTTCTGGCCAATGCGCGCATGCTGGGCATGAATGAACGTCAACTGCTACGGCATGTCTATTGGCCGGCAGCCCTGACGTGGATGTTCTCGTCCCTGCACACCTCCGTAGGCTTTGCTCTCGTGGGGGCGGTGGTAGGCGAGTATCTCGGCTCGTCGGCAGGGCTCGGCTACAAGATCCACGAGGCGGAGAGCGTGTTCGACGTCACCGGCGTCTTCGCGGGCATGGTCATCCTTTCGATCTTCGTGATCCTCATCGACGCGCTGGTCACCCTCGTCGAAAGGCGGCTGCTCGTTTGGCGCCCTGCCCCATCGACAAACGGGCAAGGATAAGGAATCCTTCTCGTCCTCAAAACTGCAGACAAGCAGGAGATCGGGATGGAACGCCGTACATTTCTCATCGGAACCGGCGCAGCCGCCTTGGCTGCGGGACTAGCCCCAAATGCGTTTGCGCAGACAAAGCCTGAGAAAAGCAAAGTCACCTTGGGCGTCGGCGGCAAGCCGCTACTTTATTACCTCCCGCTAACCATCGCGGAGCGGAAGGGCTTCTTCAAGGAAGAGGGCCTCGACGTCGAGATCAACGATTTCGGGGGTGGTGCCAAGTCGCTCCAAGCGCTGATCGGCGGATCCGTCGACGTCGTGACGGGTGCCTATGAGCACACCATCCGCATGCAGGCCAAGGGCCAGGATGTGGTCGCAATCACCGAACTCGGCCGTTTCCCAGCCATCGTGATCGCCGTCAAGAAGGACAAGGCGGGGCAGGTGAAGTCCGCCGCCGACTTCAAGGGGCTCAAGATCGGCGTTACGGCTCCCGGCTCTTCCACTGCACTGACGACTCAGTACGCCATGGTGAAGGCGGGTCTGAAGCCGACTGACGCAGCCTTCATCGGCATCGGATCGGGTGCAAGCGCCGTAGCGGCCATGCAGAAGGGTGAGATCGACGTGATCTCCCACCTTGACCCTGTAATCTCCAAGCTGGAATCGGAAGGCGATATTACCATCCTCATCGATACACGCACCGAGGCAGGCACACGAGCCCTCTTCGGAGGATCGAACCCGGCAGCAACCCTCTATACCAAGAAGGAGTTCATAGACGCCAACCCGGTGACGGCACAGCGGCTCGTCAATGCCTTCATAAAGTCGCTCAAATGGCTCCAAACGGCAAAGCCGGAGGATGTCGCAGAGACAGTGCCACCCGAATATCACCTTGGAGACAAGCCGCTGTATCTGAAGGCGGTGCAGAACTCCCTGGAGAGTTACTCTCGCGACGGGATCGTGCCGGCGAGCGGCATGGAAAGCGTCATGGACATGCTCAAGCAGCTCGATCCGGAGCTACGTGACGCCAAGATTGACCTCGCAGCCACATTCGACGGCCGGTTCGTCAAAAAGGCATCGAGCTAGCACAGCAAGGCGACGGTGTTACGGAAGACAGACGCCGCCCACTGACTGGACCGAAGTTGCCGGCATCGCACGATGCCGGCAATTGCAGTGAGGCCGCATGCCTTAGAGCGACGGCAACCCGCCACCTCGCCGCCACATCACGCGCAGCAAGCCGGTTCTCGCAGGCCTCCAGAACGGCGTCTGGCTCAGAAGCAGGAGGACGACCGAAGCGGCCAGCACGAAGGTGATCGGGTTTGAGACAAGGTCCCATAGAAACAGGGAAAAGCTGTCCTGCGTAGATAAGACGGCCCTGCGATAGGAAGCGTCCATGAGCGGGCCGAGGATCATTCCCAAGATGATGGGGCCGACCTCGAACCCGTAGGTCTTGAGGAAATAGCCAGCGATTCCGAACCCAAGCATCCAATAGACGTGCACCACGCTGTTCTGAATCGAGTAGGTTCCGACCACAGAGAGAATGACGATCAGTGGGATCAGTACACCTTTTGGGCATTCGACCATCTTGACGAACAAGCGGATGCCCATGAGACCAAAGATCAAAAGGAAAATCGTTGCAAGCGTCAGATTGCCGACGGTAAACCAGAAGAGGTGTGGCGTCTCGATCATCATCATGGGACCGGGCTTCAGGCCATGGATATACAGAGCCCCGATGATCACTGCGGTGACGGCATCGCCAGGAATGCCAAGTGTCAGCATCGGGATGAATGCACCGCCTACTGCAGCATTGTTGGCCGCCTCTGGTGCAACGAGCCCCTCATAAGCTCCATGGCCGAACGGATGGGATGGATTCTTCACGGACCGTTTGGCCTGATCATAGGCCATGAGAGCCGCGATATCCCCTCCGGTTCCGGGTAGCGCTCCAATAACAATGCCTGTTGCTGAACTGCGAAACGCGAGCGGCAGGTATTTCCGGACGAGAGACCACGGCGGAACGATCCGCGAAACATCCTGCTTCACCAGCGGAGTCTCGAGATGATGCAATTGAACGAGCGCTTCGGAAATACCGAAAAGACCGATCATTGCGACCACATACGGAATGCCGTTCATCAGCTCGATAGTGTCGAAGGTAAAGCGGCTCTCAGCAGTCATCGGGTCGAGCCCGACCATGCCGATTGCAACTCCTAGCGCACCTGCGAACAAGCCTTTGGCAACCGACTCTCCGGAGAGGCTGCCGACCAACAGCAGCCCCATGATGGCGAGCAAAAAATAGTCTCGAGGCGCGAAGAGAAGCGCAAACTCCGAGATGGCCGGCGCACCGACCGCCAGCGCTACGATGCCGAGGAAGCCCCCCACAACAGACATGACCGTGCTGATGCCGATCGCGATTCCGGCCTCGCCGCGCTTCGCGAGCGGGTAGCCGTCGAATGCTGTTGCAATCGCACTCGGAGCCCCAGGAATGTTGAGGAGGATCGCGCTCCGAGATCCACCATAGACACCGCCCATGAAGATCCCCCCGATCAGGGCAAGGGCTGGGTTCACGTCCCAGGAGAATGTGAAGGAGATCAGAATGGAGACCGCCATCGTGACCGACAGACCTGGAATGGCGCCGATATAGATACCCGCGAATACGCCGATGGCTGTGAGAGCGAAGAAGTCCGGCTGGGTCCAGACCATCAGGAAGTTGGAGAGGTCTGCACTCATTGGAAGAGCCACCCTTTCGGCAGCACTACGGTAAAGATCATGCGGAACACAACGTAAATGACGACCAGACCACCTGCTGCAATGAGGAGGGCAACAAGAGGACCACGCCTGTATAGGTATGCGATGGAAAGAAACAAAAAGAGGAACGACGAGAGGAGAAAACCAGCCGCATCGAGGGCTATGGTATAGGCGACTAGAAGCGCAACAAAAACTATGATGTTTGCCGGAACAATCTTATTTCTGAAATCTCGGACCTTCGACAATCCAGGCTCGCGCTGGTATGCGGTCGCTCTTTGCGTCCTGACAATCGTGAGTACCGATGCGAAGAGCATAACCGCGGCCGCGCACATCGGGAACACACCGGCTGAGCTGGCGGAAGAGAAGCCGGAGATCTTGTAGGCCTCCCAGAAAACGAACAGGCTGAACAGGAGCAGCAGGTAAGCGAAAATCGTTTCGCCTGGCTGTCGTGGGCGGGGCAGGATGTTCATGGCCACGCTCCTTAGTAGAGCACACGAGCGACGGAACTGGGGAATGGGCCCTATGGGATGTGCATAGAGCCCATTCTTACGCCTACCTCTATGGACGAGGAATTTGGAACTCCTCCGGCGACTTCTTTGCCGCCCCTGCCTCATGGAGCGTCCATGATGTGACCGCCTGGTACTTCGCCAGAAAGTCATCCGCCTCCTCTCCGGAGATGTTCATCATGACATTGCCGCGATCGACCATCATTTTTGTGAATTGCTCGTTGCCCGCGGCCTGCTTGAAGGCCTCGACCAGTTTGGCCTTTGCTGCTTCCGGCGCTCCCTTCTTGACGAACACGCCATAAAAGGGTCCCCAGGGCAGGAACTTCGCGAACTGCGGAAAGTCGCGGGTGATCGGCGGAACGTTGGGCAAGGTTTCAAGCGACTCCGCATTTACCACTGCGAGCACTTTCACACGCCCTGCCTTGATGTGTTCGGCGGCCGCGCTGAGCCCGACCGGCATGTAATCGACATGCCCTCCTTGCAGAGCCGTGATGCCAGGCCCCTCTCCGTCGAACGGGATTGAGGCAACGCGAAAGGGAGTCACATTGCTCAACATGGTGTTGACGACATGGGCGACGCCGCCAGGACCCGTCGACCCCATCTTGATGGCTCCCGGACGCTTTTGCGCATCTTCGACAAGCTCCTTCAACGAGCTCCACGGCGTATTGTTATTGGCCACCACGACAGCGATACCGCGGGCGATCACATTGACGGGGAAGAAGTCCTTGTAGTCGATTTGTGAGAGACCCATGACCTTGTGGATCTGCGGGTTTTCCGCTCCATAGAGGAGCGTATAGCCATCTGCAGGCTGCGAGTTCACATAGGCCGTCGAGATGGCTCCTACGCCACCGGGCCTGTTCTGCAGGACGATTGGCTGTCCGAGTGCCTTCTCGGCACTAGGAGTGATCGCACGCGCGACCACGTCTGTTGCGCCACCTGCACCCCACATGATGATCCCTGTGAGTTCCCGTTCTGGATAGTTCTGCGCCAAGGCAGGGCCGCTAGCGATGGCGGCCGCAAAGAAGGCTCCGAGCAGCCTACGCGTAATCATGTTCCACTCCCCTTGTTCGTTTCCATTCCCGTCTCTAGACCATGCGAGCATAGGGCTGATACCTCTCTTGCTGTGCTCGTCGATCCTCTTCCATGGTTGAAGTGCGGCACGCACCACAACGAGACCAATAATCTGCCTCCGATGGCTAACGTCAATTATAAAGACTGCGGAGTTTTGGATTGCGGCCAGCGCTCGTGAAGATGTTAGGTGCGTCTCTTGCGCATATGGCTGCCGATCGTCTTTGGGTCCTTCTGTGACGCATTGAGCAGAGTTGGAGCGTTTTTCCGCTCCGCTACGGCCCTATATCTGGCCTCTCGGCATCATGGCATTGCATCCTATGCCTTACTTACCGGCTGCTTGCGCACCCGTTCATATTCGGCGATGCAGAGTGTCAGATGATACAGGAGCCTTGTAGGCACACCTTCCGAGAGGGGCTCACCTCCGCTGGAGATGTGATTGATCCAAAGTGGCCCAGCCCCTGGAAAGTGGGTAGCCATCATCGTGGCGAGAAAGTAATCCGCTTCGGATGGATCGGCATCGAGGAACTCAGTCCGAGCCAGAGCAGCCTTCACAGCTTCGGTCTGCGGCCACAGCAGGCGTCCTGACCTGAGCACCTCCCCCTGGGGATCCATTGCTTCGACAACCGATCCTTCATGATCAACTCCGCATCTGCGCGCCGTCTTGTAGAGGCGCTCGGCCGCATCGATAAGACCGTCGCAGACGGTCAGTCGGTCATAGTGATGCAGGAGCCAAACCCATTCGAAATGATGCCCTGGCTCGCGTATCTGGCCTGCCAAGCCCGGAGCAGGGGAAAAATCGTCGTTGAAGAACTCCCGCAGTGTCCCGGTTGAGGCGTCGAAGAAGCGGTCTTCGAACAATCGTATGATTTCCCGCGCCGGCACGAGCCATACCTCGTCACCGCTTGTCTCGAACCAAGCGATCATTGCTTCGAGAAGGTGCATGTGAGGGTTCTGCCGACGCGGGCCATTCTGCTTGGTAGCCTCCTTCCATCCACCGTGAGCCGCATCCTTCAAGCTGCGGTCCAGAGCGGAAAGTGCCGCTCGCGCCAAGGGGAGCGCATCGGCATCGCCGCTCGCTCGGTGCCACCAAGCGAGGCCGAAAAGCACGAAGGCTTGGTCATAAAAGTCGACGAGATCAAACTTCTCCTCATTACCGCGAAGGTAGGCCGCAGTCGCGAATGCTCCGTCCGGTTGTTTGAGACGTCTCAACATGAAATCGAGCGCTCGCTCGGCAGCGGCGAGAGCCCAGTCCTCGCGCGAGAGCCAATAGGCATGGCTGAAAGTATATAGCATCCGCGCTTGAACAAGGCAGAAACGCCTATCCTCCGAAACAGGATGGCCTTCATGAGTAAGCTCGGTGAAATATCCCCCATGCTTTGGATCATAGGCCCGCTCGGCCCAAAAGGGCAGGACCCGGTCAAGAAGGAAGGTACGGGGATCCATCACGGCCTCAAGAACAATTGAGAAGACTCATTCAGAAGAGCGCCTGGAGATCGCCATCGATGGAGATGGCTTGACCGGAAATCGTCCGTCCACGTGGAGAGCAAAGGAAGACAATCTGATCGGCAAGTTGCTGTGCCGTCACGTACTCTTTCAAAGAGGCGTTCGCGAGAGCCCTACGCTCCATCTCAGCGTATGGAACCCCGATTTGCTGAGCTTTCGCCTCCAATACTCTACGCTGCCGGTCACCCGCGACAATTCCCGGCAGTACTGCGTTCACGCGGATACCGTCCTCGCCCAGTTCCCGAGAAAGCGACTTCGTAAACCCGATAACCGCCCACTTCGCTGCGGCATACGGGGAGCGCAGGGGAAAACCGAACCGGCCCGCCGCGGACGAGATGTTCACGATCGACGCATTCTGGCTCTTTCTGAGGTGAGGCACAGCCAAGCGAGTGCAGTTGAACTGTCCGGTGATGCATACATCGAGGCAGCGATCCCAATCGTCAGGATTGATCTCTTCTACCCGGCCCGTAGGCCCCGCTATGCCAGCGTTATTGATGAGGATATCCAACCCGCCGAGGGCTCCCAGTGCATCCTCGAATACTTTCGCGATCCCTGTCCTGTCGGTGACGTCCCCATAGGAGGAGGTCAGATCGGGGTCGCTCGAGGTGATCCCATCGAGAGCGGCACGGTCAACGTCGCAGACGTGTACGCGAGCCCCTTCGCGCAAGAAGGCCCGAGCGATTTCAAGTCCGATTCCTGCCGCCCCGGCCGTCACCAGCACCCGCGATCCGGCGATCCCAAGGTCCATTGTCTTCTCCCTTTCCAGGACGGTCCCGGCCAAGTCGAGAGGCCGTCGCATTGATGTACCAATGAAGGAAAGCGTGTCGAACGATCGGCATCACTCTAATCCAGCAGACGTCCGGTGCTTTCGATGAAAGAGGCGGCACCCGTAATATCGTTGACGAGCGCATTGCGTGCGGCCGCCTCATTGCCGGCTTCGACGGCCGCCACGAGCTTACGGTGGTGTTCAGGCGCACCTCCGGTTCGGAGCCGCTCGGGGGAGATCTTGAGATCGAAGTTGAGCACCGGCCCAATCTTCAACCAGAGACCTTCTATGATTCCAACCAATGTCGACAGGCTCGTTGCCCGATAGACCGCGAAATGAAGCTCCTTGTTTGCTCGAACCGCTTGGTCCGCTTGAGGGTTTGGACTGCGCGCCTCCGATAGAAAAGCCTCTTCGAAGCGCTTGATCTCGGCCATATCCTGGCTCGTGCGACGGCGCGCGGCTTCCTCGGCGGCGAAGCCCTCGACTGCGAGCCTCACGGCCGTCAGTTCGCGGAAGCGCGAAAGGGTCATCAGCGGCACGCGCACGGCGCGGTTGGGCAGCACCTCCAAAGATTGGTCGGCGACAAGCCGTGCAACGGCCTCCCGCACCGGCATCATCGAAACGCCAAGCGTTTCGGCAACGCTACGGAGGGACATCTTCTGACCGGGAGCAAGCTCGCCGCTCATGAGGAGTTCTCGCAGTTCGGCGTGAACACGCTCACCCAGAGTAATGCGCTCCAACCGGCCGATCTGAGCGATAGCCAGGGGAGTTTCGGAAGTTCGGGGGCTCGACAAGTTACTCATTTTAAGACACCCTAACTGTGATCACAGATCGCGGCAAGAACCGCGACACGAAATAGGAGGAAGGAAACGGCCATGGCACATTCACATGACTTGACTCGCCGTACGCTCCTTAAGGGAGCGGCCGGCACCACTGCGCTCGTTGGTCTCGGAATGCCTGCGATCGTCAAGGCGCAATCCGATGTGATCCGCATCGGACACCTCACGCCAATCACGGGATTTCTAGGCCCGCTCGGGGAATTTGCTCAGATGGGCGTGAAGCTTGCGGCTGACGAGATCAATGCCGCCGGGGGCGTGATGGGCCGCAAGATCGAGCTTGTGATCGAAGATTCCGTGAACCCCCAGACCGCGTCCGCCAAGGCCGAGCGCCTGATCGAGCGGGACAAGGTCGCGATGATCATCGGCGAAATCTCATCGGCTTCCGCCCTCGCCATCGGCCAAGTCGCCAACCGAACCAAGACGGTGTTCATCAACACCGGCGCCAATTCAGATGCCCTGCGCGGAGAGAGCTGCAACCCGTTCATGTTCCATATCGAAGCCGCGAACTCGATGATGGTCACGGCAGTCGGCACCTACCTGAAAAACGAGAACATGATCAAGGGAAAGAAGTGGTACTCCCTGACGGCCGACTACGCCTTCGGACACGATCTCTTCAAGGTGGCCAAGAAGTTCGTATCGGAGAACGGCGGAGAGTTCATTGGGGAGGAACTCGTCCCCACGGATGCGACCGACTTCAGCCCCTATCTGCTCAAGATCCGGCAGGCTCAACCCGATATCGTCGCTTCCAATCTCGCCGGGAACCAGATCACGAACTTCATCAAGCAATATGCCGAGTACGGCCTCCAGTTCCCGATTACCGGCTTTGGGTTCGACACGGCCGTGGCCTGGGGTGCCGGCAAGGGCAACTTCTCAGGCATCTGGCCGCTGATCTGGCATCACATGGTGGACACTCCCTCATCAAAGAGGTTCGTTGAATCCTTCAGCAAGGCATATGGGAAGCCGCCGGAGAACCAATCCTGGGGCGACTACAACTCCCTCAGGATTGTTGCTCAGTCCTTCGAGGAATTGAAGTCCACGGACCCGCAGAAGCTCGCTGAGCATCTGCGCAAGGGTGCGAAGTTCGACATCCTGAAGAGTCGGGAAGGCTACTTCCGCCCCTATGACAACCAGATGGTGCAGGAGA
Organism: Microvirga lenta; assembly: GCF_020532555.1. GTDB lineage: Bacteria > Pseudomonadota > Alphaproteobacteria > Rhizobiales > Beijerinckiaceae > Microvirga > Microvirga lenta. The sequence continues at coordinate 38,722 of NZ_JAJBBR010000002.1, forward strand.
TGTATGCCGTCCGTGCCAAGGACCCGGACAAGATGAGCAACCAGTGGGACATCTATGAGCCACTTGGCTCGGTGCCCGGCCCGAGCGAGGACCTCGAAGTTCTAGCTCCGCCGAAGGACGGCACCTGCAAGATGCCGGCATAAAACGGCAGCGCACCCACCGGGCCGGACGGCCAATGCCGCCCGGCCCGGTGGGAACATGACATTCCGCTTTCCCTGAGTTCCCGCTCCTCACCGCAGGAGCCTTCCGGATGGAAAAGGAGTATCGCTTGGCGTTCGTCTTCCTCCTCGAGCAGGTACTGAACGGCCTGTTGGTCGGCGCGTACTATCTCCTGATAGCGCTGGGTCTCTCCCTGATCTTCTCCCTCGGTGGAATCGTGAATCTCGCCCATGGCGCATTCTACGCCATTGGCGCATACCTCGCCGTGACGCTGGCCCCCCGGATCGGCTTTGCCGGTGCCTTTGTTGCGTCCCCCCTGCTCGTTGCACTCCTGGGAGTCGTGATCGAACGCCTGCTCTTCCGGCGTTTCTACCGCTCGGATCCCATTCTCAGCCTGCTGCTGACATTCGGCCTGGCCATGATCATCGAGCAAAGCCTGCGAATGATCTTTGGAGCAGCCCCCCTGCCCTTCTCGATTCCGACGGAGTTCAGAGGGCAGATCCTCCTCGGCAACTTCATCTACCCACGCTACCGCCTCATCATCTTCGGAGTGGCACTGGCGGCGGTCATCGCCACATGGTTCCTCGTCTATCGCACGGCTTTCGGTCGTGTCGTTCGTGCAGGCGTGCAGAATCCCGACATGGTGGGAGCGCTCGGCATATCGCTTCAGCCGTACATGACGGCCATCGCCGCGATCGGCGTCGGCTTGGCGGCCCTCGCCGGTGTCCTGCTGGCGCCGATCTCAGGTGTTCATCCGGCCATGGGAGCGGAGATTCTCACCGCTGCCTTCGTGGTCGTCGTGATCGGCGGGCTAGGCTCCTTCTGGGGCGTAATCGCCGCCGCCGCTCTTGTGGGCGTGGTGCGCGGTGTCACCATCTACTTCTTCCCGCCTGCCGGCGAAGCTTCGATGTATATGCTGATGGCCCTCGTGCTGCTCCTGCGGCCTCGCGGTCTGCTCGGCGAACGTATCCAGAAATTCGAGTAGGTCGATGCGCAAGGATTACTGGCTTCTCCTGATTGCAGCAGCCGCGCTTGTCCTGCTGCCCTGGATCCTCGATCCCATTGGCCTTCCACTTCGCTCGTCGATCGATGTGGTGGTGTTTGCGATCGCTTGTTTGGGACTGAATGTCCTGGTGGGCCACACCGGCCTCGTATCCTTTGGGCATGGCGTGTGGTTCGGGCTCGGAGCCTATGCCGCTGCGCTGAGCCAGATCCATTGGTTTCCCGGAGGCGTCGTCTTTCCGGCCCTTTTCGCCATTGTTTTCATCGGAGTCGTATCGCTTCTTCTCGGAGCCCTCATTCTTCGTCGACGTGGTGTCTACTTCTCGTTGCTGACCTTGGCGCTGGCAGCCATGCTGTTTGCAATCGCCTACCGCTGGACGGCATTGACAGGAGGAGAGAGCGGCCTCGGAGGCGTGGTGCGAACCGGCACGCTTGGCCTCGATCTCGTCTCCGACTGGACCTACTACTGGTTCGTCGCGGCGGTTGCTTTGGCAGTCTGCTTCTCCCTGCTGCGCTTTCACGGCTCACCGGTCGGCAGCGTCCTGGTGGCGATCCGCGAGAACGAGCAGCGCGCGCGCTTTCTTGGATACCCGACAAACCGTTACAAGCTGCTCGGTTTCGTTGTTTCCGCCGTGGTGGTCGGCATCGCGGGCGTCCTGTCGGTCTTCAACCACCGTTTTGCCTCGGCGGAACCTCTCTCGGTCGCATTCTCGGGTGAGTTGATCGCCATGGTGGTGATCGGGGGAATGCGCAGCTTTCTGGGGCCAGCCCTGGGCGCCCTCTTCTACATCCTCTTTCGTGAGTTCCTGTCGATCTGGACCCCGCACTGGCTGTTCTATTTCGGCATTCTCTTCGTTGGCTTCATTGTCCTGTCTCCGACGGGGCTGGTCGGAATTGCGCAGCGGATCATTGCGCCCTTCCGCCCCAAGGTAACGGAAGAAGCTGCTATGGCTGGACGCACTCTCACGGACGAGCCCTTGCCCTCCTTCCTCAAACCACCGGACCACGTCGACGGAGTGGTGCTGGAAGCCCGGGGGATCACCAAGAGCTTTGGGGCGCTCAAAGCCGTCGAGCACGTGAACATTGCCGTCCGGGACCGCAGTCTTCATGCCCTGATCGGTCCGAACGGCGCCGGAAAGACAACTGCATTCAACCTGCTATCCGGCTTCTACAATCCGGACGAGGGCGACGTGGTTCTCCGGGGGCGGTCCATCGCCGGCCTCTCCCCTGAGGCCATCACCCAGGCCGGTATAGGACGTTCGTTCCAGATCACGAATCTTTTCCCTGCACTGTCCGTCGAGGAGAATATCCGCCTTGCTGTGCAGGCGCGCCACCCGCAGCGCTTCAACCCTTGGACAGCGGCTAGATCGATCAGGCAGATCGAGAGCGAGACCCTGGCAGTGATCCGCTATCTCGGCGTTGCCGGGATCGAGAGGGCAGAAGCCGGGGCGCTCTCCTATGGCGGTCAGCGCCTCCTGGACATGGGGCTAGCGCTCGCGACCAGGCCGAGAGTGCTTCTGCTCGACGAGCCTCTCGCGGGTCTTGCTGCCGCCGAACGCCAGCGCATCGGCGACATCATCAAGCGCATCTCTCTTGATGTACCAACCCTGCTTGTGGAGCACGATATAGACCGGGTGTTCCAGATCGCCGACGCCGTCACCGTGATGAATGCGGGCGAGGTGCTCGTCGATGGAAATGTCGAGGACGCCCGGTCAAACCCGCAAGTTCAAGAGATCTACATCGGGTCTGGCACGACGGCTGTTGCGGCCAAATCCCGGGCAAGTGCAGCCGAGACTTCAACCGTGCTCACCGTCACGGAGGTCAACACCTTCTACGGAAAGAGCCACGTGCTGACGGACGTATCCTTCGACGTGCGCCAGCACGAGATCATCGCTCTGCTTGGTCGTAACGGCGCAGGCAAATCGACTTTGCTCAAGACACTGATCGGAATCTCACCACCTTCCTCGGGCTCGATCAGGCTCGACGAGAAAGAGATCGCGGGACAGCCTTCGGCCGCCATTGCCCGTCTCGGCATCGGTTACGTACCGCAAGGGCGCGGGCTCTTCGCCGGAATGACCGTGGCGCAGAATCTTGAGCTCGGGCGGCTAAAGCGCGAGACTGGCCACGGCGTTCGCTGGGACTTGGACAGGATCTTCGAGTACTTTCCCCGCATCCGGGAACGGCTCGACACGCCGGCGGACTTCCTCTCCGGCGGCGAGCAGCAGATGGTGGCCGTCGCACGCGCACTCTCGGGCGATGTGAAGGTACTCCTTCTCGATGAACCCTTCGAGGGTCTCGCCCCGGCGATCGTTGAGCAGCTCTTCGAGAGTTTCGACAAGCTCAGGCATGAGGTTTCGATCATCATTGTCGACCATCATCTCGATCTTGCGTTGGCCCTCTCTGACAGAACGGTCGCGCTCGAACGGGGGCGGGTTATCCATACCGGCCCATCGAAGGATCTGCGGGACGATCTTGCGCTTCGCCGCAAGGTCCTGTGGCTGTGACCGTTTACGGAGACGATTGAATGCCAAGTGTCGCTATCATTGGTGCAGGACTGATCGGCCGCTCTTGGGCGATGGTGTTCGCCCGCTCTGGCTGGGATGTGCGCATCACCGATCCGAGTGCGGAGACACTTGAGAATACTCCCCGTCTGGTTCGCGCAGGGCTTGAAGAGCTTGCGAGCCACGGCCTCGCAACGGATCCTGCCTTTGCAGCCGGGCGTGTGATTGCTGTGCCTTCAATCGCAGAGGCCGTCCACGGTGTCGACCTCGTCCAGGAGAATGGTCCTGAGTCCGTTGACATCAAGCGCGCCATATTTGCCGAACTCGATCGCCTCGCGCCGGCGGACGCGATCCTTGCATCCTCGACCTCAGCGATCGTTGCATCACAGTTCACAGAGGCGCTTTCAGGTCGCTCCCGCTGCCTTGTGGCGCATCCCGTCAATCCTCCTCACCTCGTGCCGCTCGTCGAGCTCTGCGGAGCCCCCTGGACGGCTCCTGAAACAGTTTCCCGTGCACGCGAAATCTATCAAAGCGTCGAGCAGGTTCCGATCATCGTCAACCGTGAGGTCGAAGGCTTTGTCCTCAATCGGCTCCAGGGCGCTCTGCTGGCAGAGGCGTTCAGGCTCGTTGGCGACGGTGTGGTGAGCCCACAGGATCTCGACAAGACGCTCAAGGACGGTTTGGGCTTGCGCTGGTCTTTTCTCGGCCCTTTCGAGACGATCGAACTCAACGCACCGGGCGGCATTGCAGATTACTGCAGGCGCTACACCGGCTTCTATCGCCGCCTCACCGAAGACCCGGCCAAGCCGCTTGTCTGGGACGAGGAGAACGTGAAGCGCATCCTGGAAGCCTGGGGTGATGCGCCGGCACTTGAAGCGCTCACTCGCCGCTCCGCATGGCGAGACAGGCGTTTGGCTGCGCTGAAAGCTCACAAGAACTCCCAAGCAGAAATGTGATCTCCTCGAGGAAGACGCCCATGGCCCGCAAAGTCATCATCACCTGCGCCGTTACCGGTGCCATTCATACGCCCTCCATGTCCCCTCATCTTCCGGTTACACCGGAGGAGATCGCGGAGGCTGCTATCGGCGCGGCCGAGGCAGGTGCCGCGATTGTCCATCTGCATGCGCGTGATCCGAAGACAGGCAGACCCGACCAGTCCCCGGAGGCCTTCGCCCCCTTTCTGCAGGTCGTGAAGCAGCGCTCCGATTGCGTCATCAACATCACGACGGGCGGCGCACCAACCATGCTGGTAGAGGAGCGGGTCCGACCAGCGGCCCACTACAAGCCGGAGGTCGCATCCCTCAACATGGGTTCGATGAACTTTGGGCTCTATCCGATGCTCAGCCGCTTCAAGGAGTTCCAGCACGACTGGGAACAGCCATATCTCGAAGGCTCGCGCGACAGGATCTTTCGTAACACCTTCGCCGATATCGAGTACATTCTGACCACCTGCGCCGAGAACGGCACCCGCTTCGAGATCGAGTGCTATGACATCGGACACCTCTACACCCTCGCTCACTTCGTAGACCGCGGACTCATCAAGCCGCCTCTTTTCGTCCAAAGCGTCTTCGGCCTTCTTGGTGGCATCGGCCCCCACCCAGAAGACGTGGTGCATATGAAGCGAACCGCTGATCGACTGTTCGGAAGCGACTATCAGTGGTCGGTACTCGGTGCCGGCAAGAACCAACTCGCTATTGCTGCTCAAGCCGCAGCCATGGGAGGCAACGTGCGTGTCGGGCTCGAGGATTCGCTCTGGATTGGGCCGGGCAAGCTTGCCGAATCCAATGCGCAGCAGGTTATGTTGGCGCGCCAGATCATCGAAGGGCTCGGGCTCGAGATCGCCACTCCGGACGACGCACGCAGAATGCTGTCGTTGAAGGGAGGCGACCGCGTCAATTTCTAGCGGATCCTGTTAGTCAGCCGAGGTCCTCTGTTCTGTTTTTGACGATATCCAAGCTGATGGGTGAGCGGGCACCTCTTCCCGATCACACTCTCTGGCACCAGTCCAGCATCGTGGTGAATGGGAGATCGTGAGCACCAGGAGGATTCTTGGCTGCCGTACCAAAATGATCTGGGAGCACCTCGCCCGAGGCGGAGGGCAAGCGCGCGAGCTTGACCGTGGAACAGCGGATCGACGCTGGGTGGCGATTTCTCATCTTTAGCAGAGAGCCACCACAAAAAGGCCGTCGAAATCCTTAATGGCCTCTACTCAAACCGGAGCCGAAAGGGAGATAGAGGGTTTGGATACGGGCATCATCACCACGGTCATCGTCCTGATTATCGGTTTTGCGATCGTCTCTAGGGTCATTGGCTTGGCCCTTCGCTTTGCCGTTCCCATAATCCTGATCCTCGTTCTTGGGAGCGCCGGCATCTTTTCGGATCTGATGGGTGGAAGCGGCCGCTACCATGGGGATCAAACGTCACCTTATGAGCAGCCAGGGCACCGCTCCAGCGGTAGCATCGGCGATCTCCGTCTGCGCGACGTTGCGGATATAGCTGTGGATGCTGCACGCTCAGTCCTGCAGGGGAGCCTCGACCTTCTCAACGGCCTCTCAAAACCTGAGCCGGAACAACGCTGGGTGAAGGATCCTCCGGCACGCGCTCACGACTATTCTCATGATGGGCAGCCCTACTTTCAGGATGACCCTCGTCAAGGAGAAGCGCGACGGAACTGGTAATCGCGGGCGACCTCGCAGCCACGCTCCTATTTGCCCTTCAGGAAACTCCGAACCGTCGTTTTCATGACCGAGCAAAGCGTTGCGCTGGCGCGCTGGGACCACTCTCGGGCACAAGGTCCTTTAGCTTCTTTGCAAGGGTGCGCATCTACGCCAAGGCTGTGATGAGGCGGCCTCAAGGAACCGCAAGACCCGTAGGTGTTCCCTGACCTGCGGGAGAGAACCGCCCAACCAGGTGGTGCCGGCTGCCTGGATAAGTTATCCGCGCCTCGGTAATGAAAGTGCCGGCCTGCCAAGTCCTCCGCTCAAGCACCAGACAGGCGTCCCCACTCTGGAGATGGAGATGCCGGGCAAGTGTGCGGTCGGCATTCACGGCCCGGACGATATGCTCGGCATCCGTCCAGGGCACCCGCCGCAGCAGCCATGTGCCCGGTGGATCCCCTACGAAAGCTTCCTCACTCGCTTCGGGAACGGCGGCGAGATTGATGAGACGCTCCTCATAGGCGCCCGGCAAGCCGTCGATCAGGTGGATGGTGACGACGCTGAGGACCTGAGAGCCCGCCGGCAAGCCTATTCGTTGCGCAGCCGTGCTGTCGAGGCGTTCGACTGCGCGGTGCAGGATCCTGAAACGATAAATGCTGCCTGTCCGCGCAGCGTCAAACGCGAAGTCCTGGATCTCCAGCACAGCCCGCTCCTTGCTCGGCTCCGCGACGACGGACCCTGCCCTACGGCGCCGCGTGATCAGTCCGTTGGCGGCCAGAGTGGACAGCACCTTGTTCACGGTCATACGCGAGCAGCCGTACTCGGCCATCAGTTCATGCTCGAAGGGCACTCGGTGTCCCGGGGGCCACTCACCCGACATGATGCGTGCCTCGATGTCGTCACGGATCCGCTGGTAGAGATGCTGCTTGGCGCCAGCAGGAACTTTCAGGGGCGCTTCGGTCATGCCAGGACCTGCCTCATCGCAGAGGTATAGCGCGCGACGATGCTCTCACGGGCGTGGTGCCGCCCGTTCACGACGACCTCTTTACCGCCGACAATCACCCTGTCGATGGCTGTCTTGCCGGCGACGAAGATGTACGCATCGAGCCAGCGGTCGCCAGACAGGGCCGCGAGATCCGGATGTGCGGCATCGAGCACGACGACATCCGCCCGGCAGCCCTCTTCGATGGCTCCGATCCGCCGGTTGAGGGCAGCGGCTCCGCCTTCCAGAGCCCCACGGTAAAGAACGCCCCCGGTGGACTGGCCTTCATGCTGCGCAAGAATGTTGCGGGCCCTATACTTCAGTCGCTGGCTGTATTCGAACTGCTTGAGCTCTCCGGACGCGCTGATCTCGACATTCGAATCGGAGCCGACTCCGAAGCGGCCACCGGCCTGGAGAAAACCGACACCTTCGAAGATGCCATCGCCGAGATTGGCCTCCGTCAGAGGACACAGCCCCGCGACGGCTCTCGTTGCCGCAAGATTGCGTGTCTCGCTCTCGTCGAGGTGAGTCGCATGGATCAGGCACCAGCGGGCATCGACGGCGGCATGGTCGAGCAACCATGCAACAGGACGCTGCCCGGACCAGGCGAGGCAGTCCTCCACCTCCTTTACCTGCTCGGCGATGTGGATATGGATCGGCCCCTCAGTCGTGGTTGATAGGATCTCGCGCAGGCTATGCGGCGTCACTGCGCGGAGGCTGTGCGGCGCAATGCCGACTCGCGCGTCGTCGAGACCTGCGACTGCTCTACGGGCACCACGGACGAGGCGCTCGTACATGGCCACATCGCTGATGAACCGCCGCTGCCCCTCGCCCGGCGGAACTCCCCCGAAACCGCCCTGTGCATAGAACACCGGCAGAAGAGTGAGACCCATGCCCGTCGCGGCGGCCGCCGCTGCAATGCGCTCAGCAAGTTCGGCCGGGTTGTCATAGGCCCGGCCGTCTGTGCCATGGTGGAGGTAATGGAACTCCGCCAGGGCTGTGAAGCCGGCTTCGAGCATCTCCATCATCGCATGGGCCGCGATCGCTTCGACATTCTCCGGCGTGAGATTGCCGAGGAAGCGGTACATCACCTGCCGCCACGTCCAAAAGCTGTCGCCCTCGGGGCCTCGCGTTTCCGCAAGACCAGCCATGCCGCGCTGGAACGTATGACTGTGCAGGTTGGGAAGTCCCGGCAGCGCAATACCGGTAATGCGCTCCCGTCCCTCGGACGACGAGTCCGGGCGAACGGCCGCGAATGTGCCGTTCTCGACATCGACGGCCACGTCCCGGGCCCAACCGCCCGGAAGGAGGGCATGATCGAGAAGAAGCCTCTGCACTGCTGACACCTACCCTTGAAGCTTGTTCGGACTCGGCTGGACAATAATGGTTCTCCGCGATTATGTATAGACAATTGGATGCGTCCGCGGAGGAGGAACATGCGCTTCGACCGGATCTGGTTTAACGCTCGGCTTGCGACGCTCGCCGGAGACGCGGACGGCCTCGGCATCATCGAGGGCGGAGCGGTAGGCGCAACGGGCGGGCACATTGCTTTCGTCGGTCCGGCAGAGAATCTTCCCACCGATTGGGATGCCGCCGAGCGCATCGACTGCGAAGGGCGATGGGTTACACCGGGCCTGGTGGATTGCCACACCCACCTTGTCTTTGGGGGCGATCGGGCGCACGAGTTCGAACTGCGCCTCAAGGGCGCGAGCTATGAGGAGATCGCCCGCGCAGGTGGTGGAATCGTCTCCACCGTGAAGGCGACCCGAGCCGCGACCGAGGACGACCTCGTCGCCAGCGCCCTTCCCCGGCTCGACCACCTCCTGGCCGAGGGCTGCACCACGGTCGAAATCAAGTCAGGCTACGGCCTCGACCTCGAAACAGAGGCGCGGATGCTGCGTGCCGCGAAGCGTCTCTCTGACGAACGTGCCGTCACGGTCACAACCACCTTCCTCGGTGCCCACGCTCTGCCGCCGGAAGCGAATGGTGACAAGGATGCTTACATCGGCAAGGTGTGCGAGGAGATGCTTCCCGCCATCGCCCGGGAAGGCCTCGCCGATGCCGTCGATGCCTTCTGCGAGGGAATCGCCTTCTCGCCCGAACAGACTGCACGCGTGTTCGCCGTCGCTCGGGAACTGGGCTTAAGCACCAAGCTTCACGCGGATCAGCTCTCGAATCTCGGCGGCGCGAAGCTCGCTGCCGGGTTCGGAGCACTTTCCGCCGACCATCTGGAATACACGGATGACAACGGAGCCGCCGCCATGGCGCAGGCTGGCACGGTCGCGGTGCTGCTGCCGGGAGCGTTCTATATGCTGCGTGAAACGCAGGCTCCGCCCGTCGAGACTTTTCGGCGGCACGGAACACGGATGGCGCTCGCCACCGACTGCAATCCCGGCACATCGCCGCTGACGTCGCTCCTGCTCACGATGAATATGGGCGCGACGCTGTTTCGCCTGACGGTCGAGGAGTGCCTTGCCGGGGTGACCCGTGAGGCTGCCCGCGCGCTTGGACGCCTGGACGAGATCGGCACGCTCGAACCTGGCAAGGCCTGCGACCTCGCCATCTGGAACATCGACCGCCCGGCCGAGCTCGTCTACCGGATCGGTTTCAACCCGCTGCACACCCGCATATGGAGAGGACAGTGACCGGAACAGTAACGCTCGTCCCCGGCTCCGTGCGCCTGACTCAGTGGCGCCAGGTTTATTTCGGCGCCGCCGTCTCCCTGGACGAGGCTTGCCGTCCGCAGGTGGAGGCCGGCGCCAAGACAATCGATGCCATCGTCGCGAAGGGCGACCCGGTCTATGGCATCAACACCGGATTCGGAAGGCTTGCGAGCGTCCGTATCGGACAGGCGGATCTCGCGACGCTTCAGCGCAACATCGTGCTATCGCACGCCGCAGGTATGGGCGAGCCCTTGCCCATTGCGGTCGTCAGGCTGGTAATGGCCCTCAAGCTCGCGAGCTTGGCGCAGGGTGCCTCGGGCGTGCGATGGTCCACCATCGAGCATCTCGCCGCCTGCCTTGAGTCGAGCCTCGTTCCGGTCATTCCGGCCCAGGGGTCCGTCGGTGCGTCGGGCGACCTCGCCCCGCTCGCGCATATGACGGCCGCTTTGATGGGCGTAGGCGAAATCTTCCTCCATGGCACGCGCCTGCCGGCGACAAAGGCCTTGGCCGAGGCGGGCATGGCCCCTCTCGTCCTTGGGCCCAAGGAGGGACTTGCCCTGCTCAACGGCACGCAGGTTTCGACTGCACTTGCGCTGGCAGGCTTGTTCGAGGCAGAGCAGGTGTTCCGGGCCGCCATCGTCACCGGTGCCCTGGCGACCGATGCGGCGAAGGGATCGGACGGTCCTTTCGACGCGCGCATCCAACAGCTGCGACGCCACCGAGGGCAGGCGGAGGTCGCCGCCGCGCTGCGCATACTGATGGAGGGCAGCGCTATCCGCGCGTCGCATCTGACCAATGACGATCGCGTCCAGGATCCCTACTGCCTGCGCTGCCAGCCACAGGTGATGGGCGCCGTGCTCGACCTACTGCGCCAAGCCGGCAGCACACTCAGCACCGAAGCCAACGGCGTATCCGATAACCCGCTTGTCTTCTCCGAAACGGGCGAGGTCATCTCCGGTGGCAACTTCCATGCGGAACCGGTAGCCTTCGCGGCCGACATGATCGCCATGGCGCTGTGCGAGATCGGCTCCCTCGCGGAGCGGCGCATCGCCATGCTGGTTGATCCTACCCTTTCAGGCCTGCCTGCCTTCCTGACTCCGAAGCCAGGCCTCAATTCCGGCTTCATGATCCCGCAGGTCACTGCCGCCGCCCTGGTGTCGGAAAACAAGCAGCGCGCTTACCCGGCGAGCGTCGATTCGATCCCCACATCGGCCAATCAGGAGGATCATGTCTCCATGGCCACTCATGGAGCGCGGCGCCTCCTGCCCATGGCGACCAACGCGGCCAACGTGATCGGAATCGAATTGCTCGCTGCCGTTCAGGGTTGCGATTTCCACGCCCCCATGCGTTCGAGTGAAAGCCTGGAGCGCGCGCGCGCCCTCCTGCGGTCTGACGTCCCTCCCTTGAATGATGATCGGCACATGACTCCCGACATGGAGCGGGCGGCGGCTCTCGTGGTCTCGGGAGCGCTCGCATCCGCCGTCGGGAGCGACATGCTGCCTTTCGTTGCCGAAGATGTGGCGTAGAAGGAAAGGCGCTTATGATCGAAACGGATCGCCCCTCCTGGCTCTCGCTGACACGTGGAGACGCCCCGCTCCTCGTTAGCCTGCCGCATACCGGCACCGATATCCCGGCGGAATATGAGCAGGGGCTCGTCTCATCCTGGCTTGCCCGCAAAGATGCGGACTGGTGGATCGAGCACCTATACGACTTCGCCGCCAGTCTGGGCGCGACCGTCATTCGTACCTCGATCTCCCGAACCGTCATTGACGTCAACCGCGATCCGTCCGGGGTATCGCTCTATCCTGGGCAGGCGACAACCGAACTTTGCCCGACCACCACCTTCGACGGCGAGCCGCTCTACCACCCTGGCGCCGAGCCGGACCACGCAAGCATCGAGGAACGCCGCAATCACTTCTTCGAGCCTTACCATGCCACGCTCAGGGCCGAGGTCGATCGCCTGCGGTCTGCGCACCCTGCCGTCGTCGTCTACGACTGCCACTCCATACGGTCAGTCATCCCGCGCCTCTTCGAGGGCACGCTGCCGCACTTCAACATAGGCACGAATGGTGGAACGACCTGCGACGGAGCGCTGAGCGAGGAGGTCGAGCGGATCTGCACCACGAGCGAGTTCAGCCACGTGGTCAACGGTCGCTTCAAAGGCGGCTACATCACCCGCAACCTCGGTCAGCCGGAGAACGGCGTGCACGCCGTGCAGATGGAGCTTGCCTGCCGCGGCTACATGAGAGAGCCGCTCGGTCCTGTAGCAGAGGGTCAGTGGCCAGCCGCCTATGATGAGACCTATGCCGCACCCATGCGGGACCAACTCGTTCGCATTCTGAAAGCCTGCCTGACTTTCGCGAAATCAAAAGCCTGATCGAGGACGATTCCATGACACGCATCGACAATGCCCGCGTGATCCGCGCTGCCCACGGCACTGAACTCTCAGCCAAGAGCTGGCTGACGGAAGCGCCCCTTCGCATGCTGATGAACAACCTCGATCCCGACGTGGCGGAGAAGCCGGGCGAACTCGTCGTCTATGGCGGCATCGGCCGCGCCGCACGCGACTGGGACAGCTTCGACCGCATCACGGCCGCCTTGAAGAACCTAGACGACGACGAGACATTGCTGGTGCAGTCGGGCAAGCCCGTCGGGGTCTTCCGGACTCATGCGGATGCGCCGCGCGTGCTGATCGCCAACTCCAACCTCGTTCCGCACTGGGCGAACTGGGACAAGTTTCACGAGCTCGACCGCAAGGGGCTCATGATGTACGGCCAAATGACCGCCGGATCATGGATCTATATCGGCACACAGGGCATCGTTCAGGGCACCTACGAAACCTTCGTCGAGGTGGGGCGACAACATTACAACGGCGACCTCTCCGGGCGTTGGATCCTCACCGCGGGCTTAGGCGGCATGGGCGGGGCGCAGCCCCTCGCGGCCACCATGGCAGGGGCCTCTTGCCTGGCGGTCGAATGTCAGGCAAGCCGCATCGAGATGCGTCTGAAAACCCGCTATCTCGATTGCCGGGCGGACAGTCTCGACGAAGCACTCGCCATGATCGAGCAATCCTGCCGCGACAGGAAGCCTGTCTCCGTCGGGCTTCTCGGAAACGCGGCCGAGATCTTCCCCGAGATCTACCGCCGGGGTATCCGGCCGGACGTAGTGACGGACCAAACCTCGGCGCATGACCCCGTCAACGGCTATCTGCCGAAGGGCTGGTCGTTGGCCGATTGGGAGGCGAAGCGCGAGACCAACCCGAAGATGGTGGAGCACGCCGCCAAACGCTCGATGGCGGAGCACGTGCGCGCCATGCTGGACTTCCACAAGTCGGGTGTTCCGACTCTCGATTACGGCAACAATATCCGCCAGATGGCGAAGGAGGAAGGTGTCGAGGACGCCTTCGCCTTCCCGGGTTTCGTTCCGGCCTATATCCGCCCTCTTTTCTGCCGCGGCATCGGACCGTTCCGTTGGGCGGCCCTCTCGGGTGACCCGGAGGACATCTACCGGACCGACGCCAAAGTGAAGGAGTTGTTGCCCGACAACAAGCATCTGCACAACTGGCTCGACATGGCGCGCGAGCGGATCAAGTTCCAGGGATTGCCGGCGCGCATTTGCTGGGTCGGCCTCGGCGACCGCCACCGCCTGGGCCTTGCCTTCAACGAGATGGTGGCCAAGGGGGAGTTGAAGGCCCCAGTCGTCATTGGCCGCGATCATCTCGATTCCGGCTCGGTCGCGAGTCCGAACCGGGAGACGGAGGCGATGAAGGATGGCTCGGATGCGGTGTCGGATTGGCCACTCCTGAATGCTCTTCTCAACTGCGCGTCCGGTGCTACCTGGGTATCGCTCCACCATGGCGGTGGCGTCGGGATGGGCTTTTCGCAGCATTCCGGCATGGTGATCGTCTGCGACGGCACGCCCGAGGCCGCCAAGCGCATTGAGCGAGTGCTGTGGAACGACCCCGCGACCGGTGTCATGCGGCACGCGGATGCGGGCTACGACATGGCCATCGACTGCGCCCGCGAGTTCAACCTCAACCTGCCGAGCCTGCGCTAGGGCGATCGTCTTATGAGCACCCGGGTGATCCGTTCCGGCGATCTCGTCAGGATTCCATGGAAGAATGGCGGCGGCACCACCGCAGAGCTTGCCGCCTTCCCCGAGGGGTTGGGCTTCGATGCTTTCGGGTGGCGTATCAGCATGGCGGACGTGGCCTCTGACGGCCCTTTCTCAACCTTTCCCGGGATCGATCGTACGCTGATCGTGCTTGAAGGAAACGGTATCGAACTGGATGTCGAGGGCGTGCCATACCGCCTCGAGGGAGCGCTCGCCAAGCTCTCCTTCGCAGGGGATGACGCCACCCTCGGCAGGCTCCTGTCAGGGGGAATCCGCGATCTGAACGTGATGACACGACGTGGCCGCTTCACCCATCGGACACGAACGGTGAGGAGCGGAGTGATGCTCCTGTCGGAAGATGCCTGCGCGGCTTTCGTTACCGCCGTGGAAGCATCGCTCGACGTGTTCGTAGGGGATGTCGTGCACTCGCTTCACCCCCTCGATACCCTCGTCCTCGATCCGGGATCGGAGATGATCCAGCTTTCCGGGACTGGTCAGTCGATTCTGGTCGAGATCGTGCCCGAAGATTCGGCAAGAGAGGGCGATCGCCACCCGTGATGCGGAAACATGCAGCATGTCCTCATGTCTATACATTTGACATCGGAGTGCGAGCGTGGTGCCATTCCGGCCGCTCGCCCTGAGTCAGACGAGGCAACAGTAAAATCTTCCAGAGGGCGTCGTCGGATCAAGGTGGGATGAACAGATGGAGGCAGGAATGAAGGCGATAATCGGTGGGTTCGCGCTGTTGGCGCTGGCGGCAGGCTCCGCCTCCGCCCAGGAGACGAAGGTAGCAATCGGCATCTCGGGCTGGACAGGCTTTGCGCCTCTTACCCTCGCGAAGGAAGCCGGCATCTTCAAGAAGAACGGTCTCGACGCGACGATCAAGAAGGTCCCGCAAGCGAGCCGCCACCTCGCAATCCAGTCCGGCGACATCCAATGCGCAGCCACGACGGTGGAAACCTGGATCGTGTGGAACGCGAACGGCGTACCTACGAAGCAGATCTTCCAGCTCGACAAGAGCTATGGTGCCGACGGCATGGTCGTGCGCAACGACGTCAACTCGATCAAGGACGTCAAGGGCAAAACGGTGGCGGCCTCGGCGCCCGGCACGTCGCCTTATTTTGCCCTCGCATGGATGCTGAAGAAGAACGGCTTGTCGATGAAGGATGTCACCGTCGTCAACATGGAGCCTGGCCCGGCCGCACAGGCCTTCATCGCAGGTCAGAACGATGCTGCCATGACCTATGAACCGTATCTTTCCTCCGTACGTGCGGCGCCGCAAGCCGGTAAGATCATTGCCACCACTCTCGACTACCCGATGGTGATGGACACCTTCGGCTGCACCCCGAAGTTCCTCAGCGAGAATCCGAAGGCCGCCAAGGCTCTGGCCGATAGCTACTTCGAGGCTCTCGACATGATCGCCAAGGATCAGGCCAAGGCCTACGAGATCATGGGCGCCGACGTGAAGCAGACGGGTGAAGCGTTCGGTAAGTCCGCGCAGTTCCTGCGCTGGCAGGATCGGGAGGCCAACAAGAAGTTCTTCGAGGGCGAGTTCAAGACCTTCTCCAACGAGGCCGCCGACCTGCTGCTGGAGATCGGCGTCATCAAACAGAAGCCCGACATGGATGCCCTTGCCGACACCAGCTTCATCCAGTAACCGCGACGACTCGTCCGCGACGGCCCGCATGGGCGGGCCGTCGTCCTGATCTTTGCTCTACGTTGTCGGACCGGCCGCTGTAACAGCAGTCCGGGCGACGGAACTGACCTCTCATGCCTCGTCCTCTCGAACCTGTCGGCCAGGGCACACGGATCGTGCTCGGCGTCTCCTTCTTCGTCATCTTCGTCGTCGCCTGGGCGGTGGCGACGCTAGGCGGCTTCGTCTCAAGGACTTTCCTGGCCGATCCGATCACCATGATGCAGGATGGATGGCTGTTGCTCACCCGGTTCGGCTTTGCGGCGGATATCGCCGTTACAGTGTGGCGCGTGGTCGGAGGCTTCATCATGGCTGCGGTCATCGCCGTTCCCATTGGCTTGATGATGGGGGCCTACAAGCCATTTGAGGCATTTCTCGAACCTTTTGTCTCCTTCGCTCGCTACCTGCCGGCATCCGCCTTCGTGCCGCTTCTCATCCTGTGGGCAGGGATCGGCGAGTTCCAAAAGCTTCTCGTCATCTTCATCGGCTCCTTCTTCCAAATCATCCTCATGATTGCCGTCGCTGTCGGCAATACCCGCCGCGACCTGGTGGAAGCCGCTTACACGCTGGGATCCACAGACATGGGAATCGTCAAGCGCGTCCTGCTTCCGGCCAATGCACCCGAGATCGCCGAAATTCTGAGACTCGTTCTCGGTTGGGCCTGGACCTACGTGATTGTGGCGGAGTTGATCGGTTCATCCTCCGGCATCGGCCATATGATCATAGACAGCCAAGCCTTGATGGCGACGGGGCAGATGATCTTCGGCATCATCGTGATCGGCGTCATCGGCCTGATTTCCGATTTCCTGTTCAAGGGCCTCAACCGGGCGCTCTTTCCGTGGCGGCTCGCATGACCGATACGATCCTGAGCATCGAGAGCGTATCGCGCGTCTTCCCTGGTGTGCGGGGCGGCGCTCCCATTCGAGCACTGGAGCCGACCAGCCTGAATGTCGCCCGCAACGACTTCATCACCATTCTGGGGCCGTCCGGTTGCGGCAAGTCCACCCTCCTGCGCATCGTGGCCGGCCTTGATCGCCCGAGCGCGGGCCGCGTTCTCCTGGAGGGCCGCGAGATCACCGGGCCAGGCGCCGACCGCGGCATGGTCTTCCAGTCCTACACCCTGTTCCCATGGCTGACGATCGCCGAGAACATTGCCTATGGGCTTCGTGAGAAGGGGATCCCCAAATCCGAGCGGCAGGATATTGTAGCCTCCTACACCGAAAAGGTGGGCCTTCGCGGTTTCGAGAACCACTATCCCAAGCAACTCTCAGGCGGAATGCAGCAGCGTACGGCCATTGCCAGAGCCTTGGCGAACGACCCCGCCATCCTGCTCCTCGATGAGCCGTTTGGGGCGCTGGACAACCAAACCCGTGCCCTGATGCAGGAGCTGCTGCTCGGCATATGGGAGCGGGAGCGCAAGACTGTTCTCTTCGTAACCCATGATATCGAGGAGGCGATCTTTCTCGCTTCACGGGTGGTTGTAATGACCGCCCGTCCGGGCCGAATCAAGGCCGATATACCGGTCGACCTGCCTCATCCTCGTCATTATCGCATGAAGACGAGTCCTGAGTTCTCTAATCTTAAGGCACAGCTGACGGAAGAGATCCGCGCAGAGGCCCTGCAGGCCGACGGAGTATATTAGGCCCGCCGCCCTTCGCGGTGAGAGTGTGCTGCCTACCGGACATACGACAGTGCAATGTGCCTGACTCGATTGAAAGCCCCGCCAGACCTCCTGTAGCATGCAGGATGAAAAGCGCGGTTTGGAGGACACGATGGTCTCGATTGCATTAGTATCCGTGCTTGGCCCCGACAGGGTCGGACTGGTTGCTGCGATTGCGGATCACCTGTTCGGCGCAGGCGTGAACCTGCGCGACACGGCTTTCGCGGCCCTTGGATCAGGCGCGGAGTTCGTGGCCGTTTGCGAGCTGCCGGAAGGGGTGACGGCGCAGGAACTCGAAACCGGCCTGAAGCAGGTTCCTGAACTTGAGGGAGCCGAAATTCGCGCTGTGCCTTACGCCTTCGATCCTAGCCCAGGGCCAACCGGCAACGTATCTCACCGGATCACTATCAGCGGGGGTGACCAGCTCGGTTTGGTGGCTCGCCTGTCCGAGGTGTTCAAGCAGTATGCGGCCAACATCGTCCGCCTCGAAGCACGTAAGCTCCCCGAGGAGAATGGAGGACTCTACGTGACGCGCTTTGCCGTATTCGTCCCACCCGAACAGGCGGGTCTGTGCCTGGCGACTGTGCGCAACACCGCTGGGACCATGGGACTTGACTGCCAGATCGAGGAAAGCCTGCTGTAGCAGCAACCAGGGCACTCACTTCACTATAAGAGTACCCTTGTACTCCCGCCGAGCCCCTAGAGAGCGGACTTTTTACTTGCGGATGACTCGAAGTGGTCGAACACGACAGCCGCCACGCTTGGCAACCTGTCAAGATCCGCCGTGGCGGCAATGACGTATCCGCAGCGATTATCCAGCCAATAGAAGACGGGCGTATCCTCGATCCGTGCGGAACGAAGGTTTGTTTCAACGTGTTCTCCGGCTCTCATATAAACCGTCACTCGGACGCCTCGTCCATCACCATAGAGCAGCAAGGCAATGGCGTTGTCCTTTCGGTACGGGAGGATACGCCCGCCCAGGAAGTTCAGCCCGAACGCAGTCAGGTCCGGAACGGCGAAGGGAGCTCCCAATCTTCTCAGCAGCCAGCGGCGTAGCTGGGCATCCCCGGCCGTCAGGACGGCGCTGGGCTGGATGTCGGTCGAGAGAAAGCGATGTGCGGCAATCGCATCTCGTTTCAATCCATCCGCTTGGGCGGATAGACCCAGAACGTCGATGCTGCGCATTCCGCCCAGGAACCACCCCAGCAGCAACCCGGTCGCTATGCAGAGGCAGATCACGGCCACCTGCCGATAACGCGCGAATCTTTGCTGCCGAACACCTGCAGCTATGGTGCCGATATGTAAGCGACGAGGAACGGGCTTCTCGGCAACCGTGTCGAGAAGATCCTTGAGGTCTTGCCGATGACGGCAGTAGGACCCGATGCGACTGGCGGTCTTCGGATTTGTACGAAGATAAGCCTCTACGGCGGCACGCCGCTCCGGTTCGAGCCTGCGGTCGACATAGGCCTGCAGCTCGCCCTCCTCTATATGTCGTTCGGCAGTGCTCACTTGACGCTCCTCAACGTCTCTGCTTGCCCAGTCTCCAAGATCCGACGCAAACCTTCCCGGCCACGGCTCAGTCGAGACATGACCGTCCCGATCGGGATTCCCAGCACTTGCGCAGCTTCGGCATAGGACATCTCCTCGACGCCCACGAGCAGGAGAACGTCGCGCTGCTCAGCTGGCAACTGCGCGAGTCCGCTCAAAGCATCTCGCACTTCCAGGCGGCGCTCCTGCACTCCATCCCTGGAAGGTGGATCTTCCATGCATGTGAAATCGACCTGCGCCCCTCGCCGTGAGCAATATCGCACATGCGAAATGAAGACGTTGTGGAGGATCGCGAAGAGCCATGCGCGAAGGTTCTCGTCGGCTGCGCGGATATGCCATCGTCGGACCGCATGCTCCAGACAGTCCTGAACCAAGTCGTCGGCGAGATCGTTGTCGCGGGTGAGCGCAAAGGCATAGCGGCGCAGGGCCGGTATCTTGGGCTGAATCAGCGCCTCTATTTCATTCATGATCTGCTCGAAGGATCACCACCATGTGACGAGCCCTGTGGAATGGCCTGTTCACAGACGTCCTATACTGGGCCCATATTCCCGCTTCGATGACCGTTCATCGGCGGTAGCCATTTCGTAGCCACCTATACTCTGGAGCAGCAATTCGGCGGCAGCGATCATGAGCCGGCGAAAAGATGGTGTGGCAAAGGAATAAGCAAAAAGCCCAGGCGTCTATGAGCAGAAGGCCGTGCCGCCGCAAGAAGCACGGTCGAAACGCCACATGTGAGGAACGCCGCAGAACACTGGAACAAGCTCTATCCCTTCGTTCGAACCTGTCTGGTTCGGCGGGGACTTATCTTTGCCAAATTCGCCTCGATCACGATTATGCGAGCAAATCTCAAAGAAAGCTTTAGCACAACTTTCAGCTAACTACATAATACTGCGCCTTATACCTTATGTTTACTAGCCCAGTTCCGCTAGTTCTTTTTAGATATTGAACAAATCTTCTAGCAGAATTCTTATGTCTGTGCGCCAGAGATTCGCATGAATTCTTGCTTCTGCACTCGAGGCGCATGTTCATAACCATCACCCATCGGGAGTTTCAAAATGCGTGACTTGAGCATGGAAGAACTGGGCCACGTTTATGGGGCCGGCGGCAAGGGCTGTGGTCGCAAGCACAAGCACAAGAAAGGCAGCAAGAGCAGAAGCAAGAGCAAGAGCAAGAGCTACAGCCGCAGCAAGAGCAAGAAGCATCGCGCTATGCTCTGATCGTTGATCAGCACCGGCGCGGCGGCCCCCGCCGCGCCGACATCAACAGACTGATTATTCGACCATCGACGGCATTCCAACGACAAACCTGAGGGAGCAGGGCATGGATGCGCTTCCCGGCTGGGCCATTCCATCTGCGCAGGACGACGCGGTACAAGAGGAGCTTTGGCTCTTGGGCCAGCCGCCGCTGCATCAGTATCTTAGCTACATGCAGGATACCGTCGTCGATGGGAGAAGCTTGCCGCGCTCGGCTCTCGTGGATGAATGGCGCAGGGCCAACGATTACTACTATGAGCTGGAGACCGGCGAGGCCGGCCTCGCCGATCGCATCGAAATCCTCGACCTTCCATCTTCGCTGGAGCCTCTCGCCGACGCGCTGAGGGAAGACCCTTGCTACCGCCGCGCCTACGACGTTCTGCCGACCCGGCTGGCCATGGTCGAACTGCAGCACCTCGTCGTCGCGCAGCCGCACGTGAACCTTACCCATGTCAACCGGCTGAGGGAGCACCTCTCGGCGAAACCGTCCAACGATGAAGTATTCCGGTTCTGCCATCCCATAGATCGCCCGGGGCCCAATGTCGGGGTCCGGCGCATCGGAGATACACGCTTCTCTTTCACCTCGGAATCGTCGGACCTCCGTTTTCGCGAGGCCATTCTGCTCCGCGCCGACCAGATCGCCGGGGGCGTGCGCTTCGGCGCCTCGGCCATGGTCGTTGGCCTCGTCGTGGGCTTCAGCTCCAACTTCCTGACGGCGATTCAGTCCGATAACCGCCTCGTCCTGCACAATGGCCACCACCGTGCTTTCGCCTTGCTCGCTCACGGAGTGACCCATGCTCCCTGCATCATCCAAACCGTAACGCGCCGGGATGAGCTCAACCTCATCGCCGGAAGCGATGTCCAGGAGGAGCCAGCCTTCTACTTCAAGTCGGCACGCCCTCCGCTCCTCAAGGACTTCCTCGACCCGAGGATAAGGAAGGTGCATCGCATCCCTTGCCCTCTTCAAATGATCGATGTGCGCTTCGAGGTACAGGACCACCAAGTTGCAGACTGATACGATCATCAGCCCCAAGCAGACGGTGCCCTCGGAAGTCGAGCGCAGGGGAACGCCAGCTCCAGCCCCGGCCCAGCCCCTGTTCAGACCTGAGGTGATGGTGGAGCACCAGTCCCAGTGGCTCGGAACCGTGCTGTTGGAGCCGCGGATCACGCACTGGATGTTCGCTTCTCTCGCACTGGTCGCGACGGCGGCGGTGCTCGGGCTCCTGTTCTTTACCTCCTATACCCGGAAGGCCCGCATCAACGGGTGGCTGGTGCCCCAGCAGGGACTTGTGCGGGTTTTTGCGCCCCAGGGCGGCGTCATCACGCAGGTTCATGTGAAGGAGGGTACGGAGGTCAGAAAGGGCGCACCGCTTCTGGCCATTTCCACGGAGATGCAGAGCCTGACTGTAGGTGCGACACGACAGGAGGTGGTCGACCGTCTCACGAAGCGCAGGAACAGCATGGCCGAAGAAAAGACTGTCCAGGAGCGCCTCTTTTCTCAGCAGGCGGCTGATCTGATGCGCCGCATCGCGGCCCTGGAGGACGAGCAGAAGTACCTGGCGCAGGAGATGGACCTGCAACGATCGCGCATCCAGCTCAGCGAGAGGGTGGCCAAGAGGATGCGGGCCATGCGCGCCAAGGATATCGTCCCGGAGCCTCGCCTGGAGGAGGCCGAACGGGAGCGAATCCAGGAAAACGCCAAGCTGCAAGGGCTGGAGCGGACTCAAGCCGCACTTCAGCGGGAGCATCTCCAGCTGACCGCCTCTTTGCGTGAAATCCCGCTCCGGCGCCTCACGCAGCTTGCCGAGATCGAACGCAACGTCGCTCTGTTGGAGCAGGAACTGGCGGAAGCGGAGGAGCGCCGGGAAATCGTGATTTTGGCACCTCAGGATGGCACCGTTACGGGAATGCAGGTCGAAAGCGGCGGCAGCGCCCAGCCCAGTGTTCCGCTCATGAATATCGTTCCGGCGGGCGCGACCTTGCAGGCGCAGCTCTTCAGTCCGAGTCGCGCCGTCGGCTTCCTGCGCGAAGGCCAGAGGGTGCATCTGCGTTACGAGGCTTTCCCTTATCAGAAGTTCGGGTTTCACCAAGGTGTCGTGGTTTCCGTATCGCGCTCCGCCATGAGCCCGGCGGAAATGACCCAGCAGCTTAGCGGACTGACGACCCTCTATGGAACGAACGAGCCGGTCTACCGGGTCACGGTCGATCTCTCCCAGCAGAACGTCACTGCCTATGGCAAGTCGATGCCGCTGCAGCCGGGGATGCAGCTCGAAGCGGACGTGCTTCTCGAAAGCCGCCGGCTGGTGGAGTGGATGCTTGAGCCCTTGTTCAGCATCAGTGGAAAGTGGGCCGGATGAGCGCCGCCGAACGCCTGAACCTCGGATGGGGACGACGAACCCCGATGCTTCTGCAGACGGAAGCTTCCGAATGCGGCCTTGCGAGCCTCGCGATGGTCGCCGGCTATTTCGGCTACGAGGCGGATCTGGCTGATCTGCGTCGGCGCTACGGCCTTTCGCTGAAAGGTGCGACACTCAAGGAGCTCGTCCGCATTGCCGATCAACTCGGCTTCGCCACTCGGCCGCTACGCCTCGACATGGAGGAGCTGCCAAAGCTCCGACTCCCCTGCATCCTGCACTGGGACCTGAACCACTTCGTCGTTCTGGTCAGCATCGGACGGTCGGGTGCCGTCATTCACGACCCGGCCATAGGCATTATCCGCATGAAGGAAGCGGAGCTTTCGCGCCATTTTACGGGCATTGCCCTTGAGCTGTACCCGACAGATCGGTTCGAGCCTGCCGCCGCCCCGCCAAGGGTTCGCCTCCGGAAGCTGCTCGGACGCATGGTCGGGGTCAAGAGGGCCCTGTCTCATCAATTGTCGCTTGCATTGGCGATCGAGGTATTCGCGATGGCCGGCCCCCTCTTTCTGGGCTGGGTCGTCGACCACGCGCTTGTCGCGGCAGACCGCGATCTCCTCCTCACTCTCGTCCTCGGATTTCTGCTTCTGCTGCTGTTGCAGACGACGATCACGGCGATGCGCAGCTGGATGCTGATGGGCCTGAGCGCCACGTTGAAGGTCCAGTCGCGGGCGAACCTGTTCTCCCATCTCATCAGTCTGTCCCCATCGTTCTTCGAGGCCCGTCACCTGGGTGACGTAACATCGAGATTCCATTCTCAGGAGACGATCCTCGATGCGATCACCACCGAGCTGATCGAGGCGATCATGGACGGCCTGATGGTGGGCCTCACCCTCGCCATCATGCTGGTGATTGCACCGGGCATGACGGCAATCGTTCTCGCCGGAGCCGCCTTGTACGGCATTCTGCGCTGGGCCTTGTACACTCCGTTGCGCCAAGCCTCCATGGAGGCCATCGTTTGGGAGGCAAGACTCGACACGCACTTCCTCGAGACCTTGCGCGGCATCCGCACGATCAAGCTCTTCAATGGCCAGGAAGACCGTCGCGCCCATTGGCTGAATCTTCTGGTCGAGACAACCAATCGAAATCTGACGGCGGAGAAGCTCAGGTTCCTCTTCCGGACCGGCAACATGCTGCTCATGGGGATCCTCAAGATCCTGATCATCTGGCTCGGTGCCAGACAGGTTTTGGACAACACTCTTTCCGTGGGCCTGCTTCTGGCCTTCATCGCCTATAAGGACCAATTCATCAGCCGCGTGAGCATTCTCATCGACCGGGCCGTAGACCTGAAGATGCTGCGTCTTCACGCAGAGCGCCTGGCTGACATCGCGCTCACGGAGCCGGAGACGCGCACCTCCCTCGTGCCGGCACCAGGAGGTCAGCGCCCTCCGACCATCGAGCTGAGGAATGTCAGCTTCCGCTACAACGAACAGGATCCGTGGGTTCTCGACAACGTCAATCTTCGCATCGAGGCTCGGGAATCAGTCGCGATCGTAGGGCCGTCCGGAGGTGGCAAGTCGACGCTCCTGAAGCTGCTGACCGGCCTGATCAAGCCCTGCCACGGCGAGATTTTGATCGACGGAGAGCCTCTCGCCCGAATCGGTCTGGAGAATTACCGAGCCATGATTGGCGTCGTCATGCAGGACGACCAACTCTTCGCCGGCTCCATTGCCGACAACATCAGCTTCTTCTCCGAGCAGCCTGATATCGATCGCATTATGCTTTGCGCCAAGCAGGCAGCCGTTCACGATGATATCGCGGCCATGCCCATGGGGTACGCTACGCTGATCGGCGACATGGGCACTGTTCTCTCCGGGGGCCAGAAGCAGCGTGTGGTGATCGCGCGTGCACTCTACCGCCAACCAGGCATTCTATTGCTTGACGAAGCCACGAGCCATCTGGACGTTGAGCGGGAAAAAACGGTGAATGCGGCTTTCAGGGCCATGGGGATCACGCGCATCGTCATTGCCCACCGGCCGGAGACCATCCGCATGTCGGGGCGCGTGATCGTTCTCGAACAGGGAAAGCTCCGTGCAGGAGCGCCATTCCAGCGACATCACGTCTACCAGGAGAACGCGATCCATGCACCGTACCTCCTGGAGGCCGCCCTCACCAACAAAAGGGACAAAAAGAGAAAGGAGAGGAGAGGACGAAGGAAAGCCGGCAGAATGCCACACGCCGCTCCAGCTCCAGACCGCGCTGAGACTGGGGGCGAGATAGCACGATGAGACCGGCGGCCTCCTCGCCGGTCCTGTTCTGACAAGAACTGTGTCAGAGCTCAAGCGCCAGGCAAGGCACCTCCCTCTCCCGCAGCTTGTCACAAGCGTCCTGCGCAGCCTTGCGATCCGTGAATCCGGCAAAACGGGCGCGAACGAAGGTCTTGTAAGGCTCCGTCACCGGTTCGACGCCCTCTAGAATATCGCCGTACTTGCTTTGCGCGGTCTTCAGCATCTCCACGGCCGCATCGCTGCTGGGAAGCGCACCGATCTGAATCGCATATCCGGAGCTGCGTGCAGCCGGTCCCGCGGCAGTCGGAGCACTCTTCTCCGCCACCGGAGTCGTGGTGGCCGTTGCCGCTGCCGTCACTACGGCGGGATCGGCGGAAGCCACCATCACCGGAGACCTCCTGACCGCCATGAGGATTTCCTGCGCATAGCCCTTTCCGGCTTGCGCCTTCGGCAGGTAGCGCGAGATGAGCGAGGCCATGTGCTGGTCTCGGCTCTTAGCCGTTCGGCCGCCTAAGACCACGGCGACCACCTTGCGTCCTCCACGCCGCGCCGAAGTCACCAGGTTGAAGCCGGAGGCACGGATGTAGCCCGTCTTGATGCCGTCGACGCCCTTGATCTTCCCCACAAGCCGGTTGTGGCTCCTGTAGGTCCGTCCCTGATAGGTGAAGGAGCGCGTCTTGAAATAAGCATAGTAACGCGGGAACCGGACCTGAAGCGCGGCGCCGAGGATCATCATGTCTCGTGCGGTGGTGACTTGCCCCGGGTCGGGAAGACCGGACGCATTGCGGAACTGAGTGTTGGCCATGCCGAGCTCGTGAGCGGTCCGGGTCATGCGTTCCGCAAAGGCTTTCTCGCTTCCTGCCAAGTTCTCTGCGATCACGACAGCCGCGTCGTTGGCCGAACGCGTCACGAGAGCCTTGATGGCATGCTCGACCGCGATGGTCCGCCCTGCACGCAACCCAAGCTTTGTCGGCACTTGCCCAGCCGCGTGGGCGGAGACCTTGAGAGGCGTGTTCAGCTTCACCCTACCCCTCTCCAGATCCTCGAACAGGACATAGAGCGTCATCATCTTGGTGAGCGACGCGGGATAACGTCGCTCGTCGGCGGCATCGGAGTAGAGCACCTTTCCGGACGTGATGTCCCACACGATGGCGGCGTAGCGTGAATTGGCCAGCCCCTGAGCCGGAAGCAGAAGCAGGAAGAAAGCGAAAAGCCTAGCGAATACGGTCCGCGAGCGGACCATAATGGCGACGAGATGAATGAGAGACCGTTGCTGCAACGATAAGGCCCTGTCCAATTTCGAATTCGGGAATATCGGCGACTGCCTTGGGAGCAGGCTCGATTGGGTCGGTTAACACTGGGTAAAGGCTGGCGCGCTTTCGTCAAAGCCCTGAGGCCCCAGGCCGAGCGAGCGCACAAAAAACACGTAAGTCCCAGCACCATAGGCAGGTTGACCAAAGAACATGCAACTTCGCGTCCAGGCGAGACTTCCCATTCCTGTCCGAGCATGTTAGGAGTGCGGCACTCGAATGCTGCATTGCAGCATGATATCCCCCGAGCATTAAGCGATCCGATGTAGGCTGATCCACCACATTCATATGTCTTGCCGCGCCCATTCGGGCCTGCGGCACGCATGGTGTTGATCGGCCCAATCCAGCTCGCTGCCGTGCGCCTCGCGCACCTATCTCCTTCTTCCCATTTCTAACTCTCGGCCTCCTTGGCCGGAGAGCGCCTTGGAGTTTCCAGCCTATGTCTTTCGCTCGCCTCCGCTCCGAGTGGTTCGGCAACATTCGTGGCGACCTTCTCGCAGGTCTCGTCGTTGCCCTCGCCCTCATTCCCGAAGCCATCGCCTTCTCGATCATCGCCGGCGTCGACCCCAAGATCGGCCTCTACGCGTCGTTCTCCATTGCAGTCATCATCGCCTTCGTGGGCGGCCGCCCGGGCATGATCTCGGCCGCCACCGCAGCCACGGCCGTGCTGATGATCACACTGGTGAAGGAGCATGGGCTGCAATACCTGCTCTTTGCGACGATTCTGGCAGGAGTCATCCAGGTCTTGGCGGGTCTTCTCCGCCTGGGTCATCTCATGCGCTTCGTATCGCGTTCCGTCATGACGGGCTTCGTCAACGCGCTGGCGATCCTGATCTTCATGGCCCAATTGCCTGAGTTGATCGGGGTCCCGTGGCTGACCTATGTGATGGTGGCAGGCGGGCTGGCCATCATCTACCTGTTTCCTCGCCTCACGAAGGCCATTCCTTCGCCGCTCGTCTGCATCGTTGTCCTCACTGCCATTTCACTGGCATTCGGATTGGATCTGCGCACCGTCGGCGACATGGGCGAATTGCCCTCGACCCTGCCTGTCTTTCTGCTGCCGGACGTGCCTCTGAATCTGGAGACGTTTCTGATCGTCCTGCCGTATTCGGCCGCCGTAGCCGCTGTCGGTCTTCTGGAATCCCTTATGACGGCCTCCATCGTCGATGAGCTGACCGATACGCCCAGCGACAAAAACCGGGAATGCATCGGCCAAGGCATCGCCAACTTCATCACCGGCTTCCTTGGCGGCATGGCAGGTTGCGCCATGATCGGCCAATCGGTCATCAACGTGAAATCCGGCGGGCGTGGACGTCTCTCCACCTTCAGTGCCGGGATCTTCCTTCTCTTCCTGATTGTCGTTCTCGGCGACTGGGTCAGCATCATCCCCATGGCAGCCCTCGTGGCAATCATGATCATGGTGTCCATAGGGACTTTCAGCTGGACGTCGCTCAAGGATCTGGCCGTTCATCCGCGCCGATCCAGCATCGTCATGCTTGCGACCGTCGCCGGGGTTGTCTTCACCC
The DNA here is from genome assembly GCF_020532555.1 of Microvirga lenta. Taxonomy (GTDB): domain Bacteria; phylum Pseudomonadota; class Alphaproteobacteria; order Rhizobiales; family Beijerinckiaceae; genus Microvirga; species Microvirga lenta. The sequence continues at coordinate 66,431 of NZ_JAJBBR010000002.1, forward strand.
ATAACCTCGCCATCGGCGTCCTAATCGGTGTGCTTCTGTCGGGCATCTTCTTCGCTTCCAAGGTGGCGCAGATCTTCCGCGTGACTTCGACCGTTTCCGAAGACGAGCTCGAGCGGACCTATATCGTCGAGGGGCAGGTCTTCTTTGCCTCGGCCGAGGACTTCACGGCCGCCTTCGACTTCAAGGAAGCGCTGGAGCGCGTCCGGATCGATGTGAGTCGCTCCCACATTTGGGATTTGTCCGGGGTGGCTGCACTCGATACGGTCGTCCTCAAGTTCCGCCGCGAAGGCACCGAGGTCGAGATCATCGGCCTCAATGAAGCGAGCGCGACGATCGTCGATAAGCTCGCCATTCATGATAAGCCCGGCGCCCTTGAGCGCCTAATGGGCCACTAAGGGAGAAATGCCATGACCAAGATACTCGCCTTCATCGACGGGTCCATCTACGCCCAGAGCGTCTGCGATCTTGCTGCCTGGGCGGCGAACCGGGTTTCGGGCTCAGTCGAGGTACTGCACGTCTTGGGCCGCCGTCAGGTCGCCAGCGCACCGGCGGATCTGAGTGGAAACCTGAACGTGGACGAGCGCGACGAGCTCCTGACGGAGCTGGCCGCCCTCGACGAGCAGAGGTCCAAACTTGCGCTCAGGCGCGGACGGCTCCTGCTCGACGAGGCCAAGGCGCGCCTGAAGGACGCCAACGTCAAGGAGGTATCCACCAAGCTCCGCAACGGCGATATCGTCGAGGCGGTCGGGGAATTCGAGGCGGACGCCGACCTCCTGATGATCGGCAAAAGAGGCGAGGCTGCCGATTTCGCCAAGGGACACCTCGGATCGAATCTGGAGCGGGTCGTTCGCGCCAGCCATAAACCGATCCTGGTGGCCGCACGGGCTTTCCGCCCGATCAGCCGCGTCCTCATCGCTTATGACGGCGGCGCCAGCGCCAACAAGGCGGTGGAGCATGTGATCCGGGATCCTCTCCTGAGGGGCCTGGATTGCGAGATGCTCATGGTCGGCGCCCGGGAGGGCGAGCCTCGCTTCCATCTGGATGCCGCCGCAGGACGGCTGCGGGACGCCGGCTTCAAGGTTCAGTCGCACCTATTGCAGGGCAGCCCCGAGGAGGTGATTGGGGACAAGGTCGAGAAGGATGGGATCGACCTTCTCGTGATGGGAGCCTATGGCCACACCCGCATCCGCAATCTCGTCGTCGGCAGCACGACCACGGCCATGATCCAGCGCTGCAAGATCCCGGTGCTGCTCTTCAGGTAAGCTCCGAGGTTCCGGGAGACGAGCAACATCAGGTTTTCCGGTTCGTCTTCCTGAAACTGCGGACAGGAAGCGGCCGGCTCAGAGTTCGAGGATTCCGTAAGGGCGACCAGTCGGCTTCTCGATATGGGAAGCCACGTTGTAGACGGGCTGTCCTCCGGGTGTCCGGCCCTCGTACTTTCCGATATGGGCATGGCCGTGGACGACGGCGCTGACCTTGAAGCGGTCTATGATCTCGGCCAGACGAGACGATCCCAGGAACGGATAGATCTCCAGCGGCTCGCCTTCGATCGTCTCGGTGATCGGAGCATAGTGAAGCACGACCAGGGAGCGCTCGCTGCGCACGGCTCGCATGGCGTTCTCCAGGCGCAGGGCCTCATTGACCGTCTCCGAGACGAATTGCTTGTAGGCCGGCTCTCCGAAGGCTCCGAGCATCCGGCGGCCGAAGCCCCCGGCAAAGCCTTTCACACCCACGAAACCGACTCCTCCGATCTCGACGGAACTGCCATCGAGAACGTGGACGCCCGCATCCCGGACGATCTGGGTCACCTTCTCGACTTGACCGCACTCATAGTCATGATTGCCGAGCACCGCCACCACTGGAATGGTGCAATACCTCAGATCCTCTACCAGGATCTCGGCCTCGCGCGGCTTGCCCAGATCCGTCAGATCACCCGCGAGCACCAGAACGTCCGCATTCTCTGAAATCTCGGAGAAGAGTTCTCGGTGAGGTGCTTTCTGGGTCTCCTTGATATGAAGATCCGCCATAGCCGCAACCTTCAGCGGGCCGTTCTTACCACTCATCAATATCTCCTCTCTTTCCGCATGCCTCCCTCCACCGCGAAGGCCGGTGGCCGGCACTCTGCCGTCGCGACCGGTGAGCCGGATACGGTCCTGCAGACCAGAGCAAGAGGCCGCTCCGACGACCTCAAATAGGGCTCGCTCGTTCTCACCCAAGATCACGGTGTACGAGAAAACGGATCAATAGTTCCATGCTCCCGCGACCCGCCTTCGCTCAGGAGGCGCCCGGAGGGGCAAAGAAACAAAGGACCTGCTTTGCGGGGTTTTCGCAGAGATGGAACTTGCCGCCCGGAGAGGGCTTGGCGGCATCCCGTGGGACGACCCGGCCGTCCCAGAGTTCCCAGCCGGCGATGGATTCCAGAACGGTTTCTCCATTCGCCTCGATCAGGGCGCGGCAATCCTTTTCGCTGCAGCAGGTTATTGGATACCAGTCGTGGGCATCCGTGACCGATACGCCGCTCCCCCAGAAGAAAGCGAACGCAATGGCAGATCTCGATATGCGTGCCACGTCACCCTCCCGAGCGATGCCCACGCTAACGTTGGGGCACCGCAAAGGTTCACAGGAGGATATCGACCTTCGTACCATTTGGCTCGGAACGGGCCGGACGTGACGAGAGTGACAGGGTAACAGCCATTCTGTAACCACAATTGCCGTAGACAGGCCGTAACGGTCCGGAGGCAGCCCACGTGTCATTTTCTCTCATTTCTGCTCCCATCCGGGCAGCCTCGACGATTCTTGCCGACACCTTCACGAGCTTTTCTCGAAACGACGGGATGGCGCTTGCCAGTCACGTGGCCCTGTCGCTCGTGATCGCGCTCTTTCCGTTCCTGGTCTGCGTTGCTGGGCTCGCGGGTTTGCTCGGAGCAGGGCGTATCTCCGATCACATCATTCACCTTCTTTTCGATTTCTGGCCCAACGGCGTGGCTGGCCCCCTCGCCAAGGAGGCGAACAAGGTACTTCTCGCCCGCAGCAGCCTTTTGACCATCGGCGCCGGGCTGACCATCCTGGTGGCGGCGAATGGGGTCGAAAGCTTGAGCGTGGCCTTGGATCGCGCTTACGGGGTGCAGCGCTCGCGTCCCTGGTGGCTCAGACGAATGATCGGCGTTTCGTTCGTTCTGATCGGGGCGGGCGCTCTGGTCGCATCGGCGGTCCTGATCGTCCTGTGGCCTTCGATATGGCGAACGACCGCCTCCTACGTGACGGACCTGAAAGGCGTCAGGGTGACCTACGACACCATCCGTTTCAGCCTCGCCTCGGTTGTTCTGATCATAGGCCTCTTCGTGACCCATCTCTGGCTTCCCGATGAGCGCCCCCGCCTGCGCGATGTCGTCCCTGGCATCACCATGACCGTTCTCCTCTGGTTAGGAAGCGCTACGCTCTTCGGCGAGTACCTGGCGCGCTTCACGCACCTGAAGACAACCTATGGCGGTTTGGCCGGCATCCTGACGGCTCTGATCTTCCTGCAGTTATCCGCGGCCATCTTCATCCTTGGTGCGGAACTGAATGCGGCAATCGGGCGGCGGCGGAAGCGGAAGCCCGCTCTCACCCCGGTGAGCGGCGGCTTGGAAGACCTCGACGCGAGTTCAGTGGCTTGCTGATCCGGCCTCTCCGCCCGCGGCAGAGGCCCGCGCGGGCTCATGGGAAACCATTGCAGGACTGATGAGGACCGGGACAGCCCTGATGACAAAGGCGGCTTGACACATCGCCAAGCGACTTCCTACACTTCTTGTCATATGACGTTATATGACCTCTCATCCTGATCGGCGGCCGGTTGAAAATTGGCCCTTATTGGGTGCTCAGGTCTTGAGGATCAGACCAGCTGACTTGGCACGACTGCCACATGGCAGAAAGCCTCGCCAGAATGGTCGGATGAAGGGAGTGCCGTCCGTGCTTGAAACAGCTCTTCGCAAACCGAAGTTGATCGACTCGGTCAATCCCGCCACAGGCAAAGTCATTGCGAGTTTCGAAGAGTACCAGCCCGATGATATCGAGCAGGCTCTCGAGGAGGCCTCACAGGCGCAGCGGGCGTGGGCACACGTACCAGTCAGCGAGCGGGTCAGGCTCTTGACGAAGGCTGCCAAGGTTTTGCGTTCGAGGAAAGCGCACTACGCCAGCCTCATCACATCGGAAATGGGAAAGCCCATCCTCGAAGCCGAGGCCGAGGTCGAGAAATGCGCCTGGAACTGCGACTTCTACGCCGCACAGGCTGAGCGCTTCCTAGCTCCCGAGCAGGTTCCCAGCAATGCATCGGAGAGCATGGTCGTCTTTGATCCGTTGGGCGTCATTCTCGCAATCATGCCCTGGAACTATCCCTTTTGGCAGCTCTTCCGCTTCCTCGCCCCTGCCCTGGCGGCCGGGAACGGTGCGGTCCTGAAGCATGCCAGCAACGTGCCTCAGTGCGCTCTGGCCATCGAAGAGGTGCTGCGGGACGCCGGCGCCCCCACGGGTCTCTTTCGTACGCTCATCGTCGGAGCCTCCGCAGTCGAGGGCCTCATCGAGGATCCACGCATCGCCGCGGTGACCCTTACGGGCTCCACCGAGGTCGGAAGTCTGGTCGCGAGCCAGGCAGGCCGGCAGATCAAGAAACAGGTGCTGGAACTCGGAGGATCGGATCCGTTCATCGTTCTCGCCGATGCCGATGTGGAAGCGGCAGCGGCGGTAGCGGTCCGAGCCCGCTTTCTGAACGTCGGACAGAGCTGCATCGCCGCAAAGCGCTTTATTGTCGAGGAGAGCGTGGCCGATGCCTTTGCCGCGGCCCTGTGCGCGAAAGTCGAGGCACTCGTCGTTGACGATCCCATGAGACGCGACTGCAATATCGGCCCCATGGCGAGGGCCAATTTGCGCGACGACCTGCACTCGCAGGTCGAGCGCTCCGTCGCAGCCGGAGCCGAACTACTTACGGGCGGGCACCCCCTGGATCGACCCGGTTTCTATTATGCACCGACGGTTCTCGACCGTGTTACCCCCGATATGGCAGCCTTCGTCGAGGAAACCTTCGGACCGGCCGCAGCGATCATTCGTGTGCGGAATGCGGAGGAGGCAGTCGAACTCGCCAACAGGACGGAGTTCGGCCTCGGCGCCGCCCTTTGGACGGGCGATCTTGAGCGAGCCCGGGTTCTTGCCCGCCGTATCGAGGCAGGCGCGGTGTTCATCAACGGCATGGTCGCGTCGGATCCGAGACTTCCCTTCGGCGGTATCAAGAAATCCGGATACGGACGCGAACTCGGGGTCTTCGGTATTCGCGAATTCACGAACATCAAGACGATCTGGATCGGCCCGGCGCAGGACGCGACCCGCGTGACCTTGTCCGAGTGAACGAAACGAAAGGGTGGAGACGAGGCATGAGTGAGACGAAGGCAGCGGCTGGTGCGGTTTTGCGCCCTGCCGAAATCAAACCGGCCGACCGCGGAGGCGGGGCGCGGACCATCCCTCTCGTGACAAAGGGGATCGGCTCCACGAGTCTCCTGAATGGCATCACATCCTTCGAGCCGGGCGCGGCGATCCCTCTCCACAGCCATAACTGCGAGGAGAGCGTAATGATCCTCGAGGGCCGTGCCATCGCCGAGATCGATGGTATGGAATATGAGCTTGGTCCGCACGACACGACCTGGATTCCCTCCGACGTGCCGCACCGCTTCCGCAATGCATCCGACACGGAACCGATGCGTATCTTCTGGACCTATGCCTCGGTGGACGCGACGAGAACACTGGTCGCAACGGGAGAAACCCGTCCGGTTGCCTCCGAGCATGCCAAGAGAATTGCTCCATGAGCGCACTCACGGCCACAATCACCACCTCGGATCGGGTCCCCAGCGCCGCAATCCGAACCTTCATCGAGCAGGCGCTTCGGAAGGTTGGCCTTCCTGAAGCCGACGCCGCGAAGGTCGCCGAGCTCATGACCGAAGCCGATCTGACCGGGGCCGATGCCCACGGCATCTTTCGTCTGCCTCAATATGTGCAGCGCATCCAGGCTGGCGGCATCAATCCGAAGCCCGTAATCCGCGTCGAGCGGACAGCTCCCGCAACGGCCCTCGTCGACGGAGACAATGGCATGGGCCACCTCGTGATGTCCCGTGCCGCGGAGGCTGCCATCGAGATCGCGCGGGAAAACGGTGTTGCCTGGGTCGGAGCGCATCACTCAAACCATGCAGGACCGGCAGCCCTTTATGCCACCATGCCCGTGGAGCACGGAATGATCGGGCTCTACTCCGCTGTAGCCAGCGCCAATCACATGGCGATCTGGGGCGGCGTCGAGGCCTTGTTGGGGACCAATCCGCTTGCGGTAGGCATTCCTGCGGGAGAAGAGCCTCCGGTCATTCTCGATATTGCGACGACGATGGTGTCCTACGGCACCATCAAGAACTATGCCCTCCAGGGAAAGAGCATTCCTGAAGGATGGATGATCAACCGCGCGGACGGAACTCCCCTGAAGGACCCCAAGCGCAGCAGCGAAGGGCTCCTCCTGCCCATCGGCGGGTACAAGGGCAGCGGACTTGCATTGATCCTGGGCCTTTTGGCCGGAACATTGAACGGAGCGGCCTTCGGGCGCGACGTGGTTGATTTCAACGCCGATGCGACCACGGAAACGAATACGGGGCATTTCATCGTCGCCATCGATGTCTCCCGCTTCACGCCGCTTGAAACGTTCAAGGCCGAGGTCGACCGTCATCTCAGGGATCTGCGCAATTCGGAGAGGCTGCCCGGCTTCGACGAGATCCGCATTCCGGGCGAGCAGCGAGTGGTTCGCTATGAGAGCCGCCAGCGGGACGGCGTCCCACTCTCTCCCGAGCTTCGCCAAAAGCTCGACGGCTTGGCGAACCAGCTTGGAATTTCCTCCCTCCAGGCTTAACCGTTCAGATTGTTCTCATTCATGACCGGCAAAGGCACGGGAGTCTTTGCCCAATAGGGAGGCCGTGATGATCCTCGAGATCGCGCAGATCGACGTAAAGCCAGGCATGGAGGCTGATTTCGAAGTCGGCGTGACCAAGGCGGCTCCGCTCTTTCAGCGGGCAAAAGGCTGCATCAGCATGGAGCTGCAGCGCTCCATCGAGAAGCCGAGCCGATACCGCCTGTTCGTCCAGTGGGAGACCCTTGAGAACCACACGGTCGACTTCAGGAGCTCCGAAGACTTCCAGGAATGGCGTCGCCTCGTCAGCCATTGCTTTGAAATCGCTCCCGAAGTCGAGCATACGCAGCAAGCCGTCAAAGGCTTCTGAGTTCAAGCGCTGCTTATAACGACAAAAGGCCTGCCCCAGGAAACCGGGGTAGGCCTTTCCACTTGAGCATTATCGACTATGCAGCAGCCAGGCCGAGCTCCGGCTCGAGCGGAAGCTGCACGGGGCGCTTGAGCTTGGCGGACAAATCGAGCGCCTTGGTCAGCATGAGATTCCGGTGTGCCTCCGCAGCCGTTGCGGCTTGTGTCGGCAGTCCGAGCGAAACCCGATTGAGCCAGGAATCCGTTTCCTCGCGCATGGGCCCGCGCAACTCGCCCAACGCCATGTCTCCCGGTGGGTAGCTGCCGAGGAAGTCGACGAGACGCCGCTGATCCGGCGCATACCCTTCCGATTGGGGTGCAGACACGGCCATCACGATGTCGCGGTGTGTGTCGTCGATCGTAATCACGCCATCCGTGCCGTTGATGCCGACCTCGAGGCTGTAGACCGCACCGGGCCAAGTCACGGGCAGCGCCCAGGAGATGTTGAGGTGATAAACGCTGCCGTCCGAGAACATGATCATCCCGGCGGTGGCATCGATCCCGCCATATTCCGGCCCCAGCACCTTGTCGACAGAACGGGCATATACCTCGACCGGCGTCTTTTCCTCCATGTACCACATGACAATGTCGAGGGCATGTGTCCCGGAGATCACCATCGGCGAGATCGTCGATGGGTCGTCGGTGCGCTTGTAGTTGTCGATAGCGACCAAGCGGTTCATGAAAGCGCGTGATGTGACGAGCGTCACGTCCCCGAGGGCTCCGACCCGCACCTTCTCCTTGGCCGAAAGCCATTTGCGGCGGAAGCGCTGAGTGTAGCCGACCACCGCGTCGATCCCGGCTGCCTCGATGGCCTGCAAGACCCTTGCCGACTCGGCTAGGTCAGTCGCCAGCGGCTTCTCGATCAGCATCGGCACGCCGCGTTCCACTGCCGCCATGATCGGATCGACATGGAGATGCTCGTCCGTTGCGATGATGACCGCATTGACCTCAGGACGCCGCAGGAGCTCACGGTAGTCGGAGGTGACGAAGTCGGCGCCGACTTTGTCCGCGACCAACTTGGCCCGTTCGGGGTTGATCTCTGCAATACCGATCCACTCGACGGCGGGATGGCGCGCGGCCACCTCACCCCGGAATAATCCGACGCGTCCTGCGCCGATGATCGCAAGACCGATGCCTTTAGCCGACTTTTTCAAGTTTATGTCCTCCCTTTAGATCCGCGATGGCTGCAATCGACCGATTAGAGAGCGGCAGGTCGACAGGCTCGTTGATTTCCGCCGACAGGTCGGCAGCCGTATAGGCCTCCATGACCATGCGCGCGTGCTCAGGGGCCACCATCACCGGTCTGTCGAGAAGGATGGATTCCAGGAAGTGGATCGTCTCAGGCCCCATCTGGCCCGCAAAGACGTGGTCCACCTGCTCGCCCGGCATGGTCGACATGGGATAGCGCGTTCCTTCGGAGACCGTGTTCAACCAATTGTCCCGATGGGTGTCGTCGAGAATGAGCGCCCCCTCGGTCCCGGTGATCTCGATCCAGGTCGAGCTGAAATTCGGGTAGCTCGGCGGCAGGTTCCAGCCGCCGCCGATGACGACGAGCGTCCCATTGTCCATGGTGACAGTCGTCCACATGCAGTCATAGGAGCCGTTGATAGCCTCCATGTAGCCATACGCGCCTTGAGAGTAGAGCCGAACGGGCCTGGCCGGCTCCAGCAGCCAGAATACGAAATCCAGGTCGTGGGTCGACTCCATCGCGGCCGGAGAAAGCTTGACGCGAGAGGCAATTTTCTTGCCGAGGCTGCGCGACAGATGGCGGCTCACCATCACGTTCACGACCTTGCCGAGCGTTCCATCGGCGATCTTTTTCTTCGCAAAGGCAATTTTCGGGTTGAAGCGCTGCGAATAGCCGATGGTAAACTTGACGTTGTTGCGCTTGGCAATGGCGATCAGTTCGTCCGCCTCCCACATCTCAAGTGCGATCGGCTTTTCCAGCATCACATGCTTGCCGGCCTTCAGGCAGTCGCGCGCAATCGGGAAATGGGTCGGTTCCGGCGTCGTTGAAATGAAGACCACCTGAATGTTGTCGTTCCGGACGATATCCTGATAGTCGAGCGTAGCCGTTGCCGGGTTCGTGAGGGCCTTGACCTCAGCCAGCCGATCGGGGCGAATTTCACAGATATGGAGTTTGTCCACCAGCGCGGACCGCGCCAGCGTCTCGGCACGGATGCCGCCAACCCATCCGGTGCCGATCACCCCGACTTCGACCTGCTTCATTTTTCTTTCGCCTTCCTTTTTCTCAGTGCTTAAGCCTGGCGGTCGGCCGCCGGCAGTGTTTCAAACCGTAAAAGCGATGGCGCGGGTGCGGGCACCACTGGCGCTTTCGACGGGAACAGGCATATTGCTCGCCGCCGAGATGCAGATCGCTTCGAGCGTAGCGATATTCGCAACCTTCTGCCCATCGCTGAAAGGATAACGGGTTCCGTTCTCTACGGCATCCGCGAAGACCTCGAGGTTCCTGCGCACCGTGTCCTCCCAGGGAAACTCGATCATATCGTGATACCCGTTGCGGTGCTGGTAAGTCAGCGTGGTCAAGCCCGGCGTGTCGGGGTGGGTATGGTTGCGGATTTCCACCCACGCGTCAGAGCCGAAGACCGTCATACCGATGTAGAGAGGAGTGACGAGAATCGCATTGAGGTAGCCTGTGGCCCCGGACGCGAAACGCATCTGGACGGAGACCACATCTCCATTGGAACGCTTCGATACCCGCTGCGAAGTCTGCGCATAGACTTCGGCAATGGGTCCGAAAAGATCGAGATAAAGATCAGTCAGGTGGATCCCCATCGCCGTCATCCCGGCTGCCGGCGCATCAGCGGGCGAGGCTCTCCAGTCGCTTTCCGAAACATTTGCAAGCTTGTCATGGCTGAAATTGGCCTCGACATGCATGATGGTTCCGAGAGCGCCTTCCTTGACCATCCGGCGAAGCTCGATCGACGCCGGCTCGAAACGACGCTCGTGACCGATCCCCAGCAGAACTCCGGCTGCACGGCAAGCCTCGACCGAAAGCTCGGCATCCTCCCGCGTCAGAGCCAGAGGCTTTTCGCAGAAGACGTGCTTTCCGGCGGCGGCGGCAGCCAGGACCTGCTGCGTATGCATGGAATGCGGCGTGCAGAGAATGACCGCATCGATAGTAGGATCGCTCAGCACGTCGTCCCAATCCGTCGTGAAGCGAAGGCCATGCTCTGCCGCAAAAGCGGCATGAGCATCGGAGGAGTCGAGAGCGACAATGAGCTTGAGCTTCTGCGAACCCTTCATGCGTCGGACAATGTGCTTGCCCCACCACCCCAGACCCACGATTGCCGCTCGAATCATAGTTCCCTCCCGATAGTGCCGCCCCTACTCCGACAGAAAGCTGCAAACCGTTTTGTTGAAGGCTTCAGGATTCTCGACATTGGCGAGGTGCGCGGCAGCCGGGATTTCGATGAAGCGAACGCCCGGGATACGCTCCGCCATGGAACGCATCTCAGTGGGATGCGGACCGTCGGCAGCCCCGACCACGAGGCAGGTGGGACACCTGATCTCGGACAAACGATCCTTGTAGTTCAGGGCACGCAAGGCTTCCGTCGCACCGATATAGCCCTCTCTCGACGTTTCGAGAATCATGCCGCGCACCCGCTCGACTCGGTCGGGCCGGGTGTTACGCGTCTCCTCGGTCAGCCAGCTCGGGATCGTGATCTCGGCAATGGCCTCCATCCCCTTCTCGTGCAGAATCTTTTGACGGTCGGTCCACATGTTCCTGAAGAAGTCCGGAGCATCCGAGCGACAGTCCGCCGCAACGATCCGGGTCACGCGCGACGTGTGGTCGAGCGCCAGTCCGAAGGCCGTCATGCCGCCCATGGAGAGGCCGAGCACCGCCGACCTCTCGATCCCGAGACGGTCCCAGATGGCGACGACATCCTTGGCAAGCTGATCGAAGCTGTAGGGTCCCTCGACAGGCTCGGAGCGCCCGTGCCCACGCGCATCGATGCGCAGGACCCTGAAAGTCTTCGTCAGCTCCGCGATCTGGTCGTCCCAGAGTTCAGCCCGGGTCGCGAGAGAGTGGAGACATGTCAGCCAAGGCTTCTCCTCGGGACCATCGATCAGGACCCGGAACTCCGCTCCATTCGCGGATACGCGCATTTCCTTCTGCATCGTCATCACGCGGCGGCCGTTGCCGAGACAATCGAGCTGTTGACGGCAGGCAGGACCTTTTCCGCCATCAGCTCCATCGATCTGACGGCAAGATTGCGGTCCGCCCAGTCATGCCCTGCATAAAGCAGGGTGCCGAAATCGCCGATTTCATCGCGGAAGGCCAAGAGATCGTCCGTCACCTTCTCCGGCGTGCCCCAGATGATCAGCTGGTCGACGACGCTTTCCACAGTGACGGAAGAATCCGGCGCGTTCTGGTCCGCCTTGAACAGATTGGCGCGGCCATTCTTGATCAGCTTGGTGGCGAGTGACCGGTAGTAATTGTAGTAGGGGCTTCCCGGTTCTGTGGCGTAGCGCCGGGCGGTCGCCATGTCCTCGGCGACGAAGATGCTCTTCGCGACGCGCCAGTTCGCCGGATCCGCGATACGCCCGCCCTTCTCGCAGCCCTCCACATATTTCGGCCAGTGCGATTTGACCCACTTCGGCAGAAGGAAGTTCGCCGAAATCGGATCCCAGCCGCGGGCCGCCGCCTCGCTTACACCCTTCGAGAAAGGCGCAACGGCAGTGACGACGATCGGGGGATGCGGCTTTTGGTAGGGCTTGTGGATGTAGCCTTGGCCCAGTTCCGGAATGTGGGTGCGCTCGGTCGAGATCGTCCAGTGCTCGCCCTTGAGGTTGTAGGGGGGCTCTCCAGCCCAGATGTTCAGGATGTGATCGATGGCCTCAACGAACATCGCGGTGCGATCTTTGTCGAGGTTCCCGAAGACCTCCGCATCGGAAAGAAGTCCACCCGGGCTGATGCCCATGATGAACCGCCCCTCCGCCATGTGGTCGATCATGGCGACCTCACCTGCAACCATGGCCGGATGGTGGTTGGGCAGGTTGATGGTGCCGGATCCCAGCTTGATGTTCTTCGTCTCGTTCAGGAGCCACGCAATGAAGATCAGCGACGACGAAATCGTCTCTGCCGCGTCCGTGACATGCTCGCCGAAATAGCCTTCAACGAAGCCGAGACGGTCGGCGATGAGCGCCAGCTCGCGATCCTCCTTGAGTGTCTCCGTGAGATTACGTTCAACCGGATGGATCGGCATCGTGAAGAAGCCTAGCTTCATGAGCAGCACTCCCTTTGGACGAATGAGGATCGTCCTGTTGTCCGCGCCTCTGAGGCGGTTTCTGGCTGTTGGAACTGTGACGGAACGCAGAAGGAGCCTGCGCTGAAGATGAGCGGCTCGCCGTCCCGGTAGACGGCTCTTTCGACCCGTCCGATGAAGATCAGGTGGTCGCCGCCCTCGACGATGCTGTGAGTGGAGCACTCGAAGGTGGCGATGCAGTCGTCCAACACGGGGCAGCCGCCAAGGCCGATCTCATGCGGAACGTCCTGAAACTTGTTCTGGGAGGGCCGCGCGAAATGCTGACAATGGTCGTGCTGATGCGCACCGAGAACGTTCACGACGAAGTGCCCGGAAGAGCGGAAACTCTCGAGAGATGGAGCCCGCTTCTGCAAGCTCCAGAGCACCAGGGGCGGATCGAGCGAAACCGACGAGAAGGAGTTGGCCGTCAGTCCCTCCAGCTTGCCGGTCGGCGAGCAGGTCGTGACGACGGTGACGCCGGTCGCGAAGCGCCCCAGTGCCTGGCGGAGATGGCGAGGGTCCTCGACCTTACGGGGACTCATCTGCTGGGTCATGTGATCGGATCATCCTATGCTTGCCGACGCTGAGCCGGGCGATGGGAGGATGGCTTTAATCTTGAAGATAACCTCGACTCGTCAGACGATAAAATGATATGATCTACTTCTCGCCATTATAGATCGTGATAGCCCAATGCTCGAGAGCCTGCGCGATATCCGTCTGTTCGTCGCCGTTTACGAGGAGCGCTCGTTCACTGCGGCGGCGACTCGCGAGAATGCCACCCAGTCGGGGGTGTCCCAGCATGTTCGCAAGATCGAGAGTCGCTTCGGGGTCAAGCTCTTCGCCCGTGGTCCAGGCGGCGTGATCCCGACACCCGCAGGGGACAGCTATTATCGACACTGTATCGATGTGCTCCGCAGCAACGAGGCCGCGACGCGGGCCCTGATGAACTTCGGTAGCGGTCTCGAGGGGGAAATCACGGTCGGCCTCATGCCGACGATGACGCGATGCGCCATGGCCCCGGCCCTGGCCAAGTTCATGGAGGCTCATCCCAACGTGGTGGTGCGCATCACCGAAGCCTACTCAGCCGTGCTGACGCAGCAGGTCCGAGCGGGAGAACTGGATTTTGCCGTTGTTCCCGCCTTTGCCGATGCGATGGGTCTTAAGAGCCGTCTTCTCGCCCGGACGCCGGAGGTTCTCGTGTCCAAGGGGCAACTCGACGTCCGGCATATGGCTCCTGTGCGTCTGTCCGACTTGGGCACGCTGAAGATCGTGGTGCCGACCGGACAGAATACGCGCCGACGCAGCCTGGAGACCTATTTCTCCTCCAATGGGGTCAAGATCGGCCGGATGTTGGAGCTCGATGCCATGCTCGGCACCCTCGATCTCGTCGCAAGCTCCGACTGGGTTACGGTCCTTCCCGGAGTCATGATGGCGAACGACATCGCGAGCCGGCACTATGTCATCAATCCGCTGGCACAGCCGTCCCTGGAAACGGATCTCGTCCTGATCGAACCGGCCCGGCAGCCGCTTTCCGCTGCAGCAGAAACCTTCCTGGCGGTGCTGGAGCAGGAAACCCTTCGCCTGAATGCCCTTTGGAACGGAGTGGAACAGGTGCGTCAGCCAGTCTGAGACCGTCGTTTTTCATTTAGTTTTGCCCCTGGGACATGTCTCCGCTGCAGCGCAGCATATTGCATGCTGCGCCGCCCAAAGTATAAGGCGGCGCGATAGAGCAATTCTGTGCCTCCTGGAGTCCAGTACTATGTCCACCGTCAGCGTTCTGAAGCCCTTCTCGAGCCCCTTCGGGGGCTTTGCCCTCGTGGGTCGAGTCGTGAAGCTTCTGCGCGAGATCCTTGCCGAGACGCATGCGTTGCGGGAAGATCAGCGTCGCCAGCATCCCTCGCTGGAGTGGTAGGGTCCCCCACCTCAAGCGGGTGGAGAGGTCGCCGGGCGCGCGGGGTCCAAGGGCAGGAGCCTGCGCTCCTCCTCCCCAGACAGAGGAGCCATGAGGCTGTAGCTGATGAGAGGCAGCAATCCGAGAAGCAGGATTGCGAGAGCCCAAGAGCCGGTCTGCTCCACGGCGAAGCCGAAAGCCACGCCCGCTCCGGCGCTCACGACACGGATGACGGTTCCCTGCAATCCGATGGCCAAGCCGGCTCGGGCTTGACCTGCCATCTCGGCCGCGGCGGTCATGGCGAGCCCGTTCCAGCTGAGGGCGAACACTCCTGCTGCGACCAATGCAGGAATTAGCAACGGCAGAGGTGCATCGATCAGCAGCGCGGAAGCCATCAGAGCCGAGGCCAACCAGAGCGCCTGCTTGCGGATCGGCGGCAACCGTCGACCGGAGCGGTCCGAAAGGCGGCCGACCAACACGCGCGCCGCGCCTCCTCCCAGATTGATGGCTGCGAGCACAAGTGCCGCCGGTCCAAGGGCGATTCCACGATACTCGTTCAGGAGCAGAACGACGAAACCATTCATGGCCACCTGGCTGCACACCAGAAGTCCGGAGCAGAAGGCAAGACGCCAGAGCACGCCGTCGCGCAGGGGCGATAGCGGAACGACGAGGCTGATTTCGCCGCTGGCGCCTGGAGACGAAGACAACAGCAGAGCTGCGCACACAGCTCCGAGCCCGGCCGCTCCCGCAAGCGCGAAAAGGGCCGCATCGAGCCCCGCGGCCGCGGCGATCAGCGGGAGCGAGAGAGCAGCCACGGCACTTCCCAGAGGGATCGCCATCTGACGAATGCCGAGGGCAAAGCCGCGCTCCCGCCGGGAAAACCAGTGCATCACGGCACGGCCTGAGGCCGCGGAAGCTGCGGAACCAAGCGCACCGGCCAAGATCAGCCAGAGAACGAGTTCCGTGACATCCGCAGCCTGAGATGCGGCAATGATGGCAACAGCACTGCCACCGAGACCGGCGGCGATCACAAGGCGCTCGCCCCAGCGATCCGCGAGCGCCCCCCAGAGCAGGAGCGTGCTCATGATGCCCCAGTTTGAGGAAGCGAGAACCAATCCGATCTCGGGGAGCGTCAGATCGAAACGCGTTCGCAGAATAGGGCCGAGGGCCGGCAACCCGTGCTGCAGGGCAGCGAGAGCCGCCTGAGCAAGAACGCCGACCGACAGAATGACCCACCGATAGCGATGTCCGCTCTCGCGGCTCGACGGAGCAAACTCACCAGGAGAGTGAGCTTGCTCCGGCCGTTCGCCTCCGTGGGTCGGCATCGGCTGCTAACCGGCTTGGGCAGCTCGCTTGACGGGAGCGCCTTGCTGCCCAAGGAGCACCGCTGCCGCTTCGCCCAGGATAAGGTTGCGCTCCTCCGGCGTCGCCCTCAAGGCACGGATCTGCCGGACACCGTCCATCGTCCCCATGTCGAACGGGTAGTCGCTGCCGAGCAGTACGTGGTCGGCGCCGAAGGTGTCGACCAAGTAACGCAGCGCCGGCTCGAAATGCAGGATGCAGTCGAAATAGAGACGGCGGATGGAGACCTCCGGAGGCTCCTTCAGATTGACCTTGCCCTCGGCGCGCACGTCATATCCGTGGTTCATGCGCCCGGTCTGATAGGGCATGAAGCCACCGCCATGCGCAAAGCAGAACTTCAGGTTTGGATGGCGCTCCAAGACACCCCCGAAAACCAGTGATGCGGCGGCGATCGTCGTATCGAGCGGATTCCCGATCAAGTTCTTGAGATAGTAGGATTTGAGCCGGTCTCCGGCTGCGGTTTTCTGCGGATGGACCAGGATGAAGGCGCCGAGCTCTTCCGCCGCGGCCCAAAGCGGCTCGAGAGCCGGATCGTCCAGATTGCGCCCTTCCACGTGGGAACCGATCTGAGCACCGCTGAGGCCCAGCTGCGTCATGGCCCGGCGCAGTTCGGTGACCGCGCGCTCGGGATCCTGCATCGGCAGCGTGGCGATGCCGAGGAAGCGGTCCGGATGCTGGCGCACGATCTTTGCGATCTCGTCGTTCTGAATGGACGACAGGGCCGCGGTCAGGGCAGGATCTCGGTCATAGAGGAAGGTCTGCGGACAGACGGAGAGGACCTGCATGTCCACTTCCGCCTGGTCCATGTCCCGCAGGCGGAGTTCCAGATCCCAAGCCCCGCGGGGAAAGGGACGCTGGACGATGCTGCCGACTTGGAGCACCCCGCCATGCTCGTCGACCTCGCTCAGCGTCGGCCCGATATCAGGCGCCTCGCGCCGCATGAGGCGCATCATCTCCTCAGTGAGGATATGCGCATGGACATCGATGGTACGAACGGAAGTCATGGGGATTCCTATTTGGTTGCGATGGAAATGGAGCCTTCGCGCCGGTTGCGGCGGGCGACGCGACGGCGCGTCAGCATGTTCAGCAACGGGAGCAACAGAGAGCCTATGACGAGGAGGAGGAGGATCGCCGACAGCGGGCGCTGCACGAAGATCACGAGGCTCCCTTCCGAGAGCATGAGAGACTGTCGCAGCGACGACTCCATCAGCTGCGCCAGCACGACTGCGAGCACGACAGGGGCTCGCGGCAGATCGGCCTTGATCATGAGATAGCCGACCATTCCGAAGAAGAGCGTCAGGCCGACATTGAACAGGCTCAGGGTCGTCGCATAGGCGCCGACGAGCGAGATCACGAGGATGCCCGGCGCCAGATACTCGTAGGGGATCCGCAGCAGTGCGGCGAATACCGGCGCAAGCGGCAGGTTGAGGATCAGCAGGATGATGTTGCCGACGAACATGCTGGCGATGAGCCCCCAGACGAGATCCGCCTGCTCGACGAGAAGCGTGGGGCCGGGGCGGATGCCCTGAAGGACCAATGCCGCGAGCAGCACCGCCGTCGATGCGGATCCCGGGATGCCGAGTGCGAGCATCGGGATGAGAGCTCCGTGAGCTGCCGAGTTATTGGCTGATTCCGCGGCCGCGACACCATCGAGAGCGCCCTCTCCGAATCGTTCCGGGTGTTTGCTGAAGCGCTTTTCCGTGACATAGGCGAGGATAGAGGCCACGGTCGGCCCCGCACCCGGCATCAGCCCGATGAAGAAACCTAGAAAGCCCCCGCGCAGGATGGCGACGCGGCATTCGGCCCAGTCCTTCGCACTGAGCCACATGTCGCGCAGCCGTGTCTTGATCGGCTCGGAATCGTAGCTTCGCTCCAGGGAGGCCAGAACTTCGGCGACACCGAAGATGCCGATCGCCACCGGCAGGAAGTCGATGCCGTCGAGCAGTTCCGTGACGCCGAACGTCAGACGGGAGCTTCCGAGGATCGGGTCGGTGCCGATCAGCGCGATCATAAGGCCGAAGACCGCCATCAGGATCGCCTTGAGCGGAGAGCCCGATCCGATGCTTGCCGTGGCCGTGATGCCCAGGGTGGCGAGAAGGAAATACTCGGGAGACGAGAAGCTGAGCGCGAACTCCGCCAGTGGGGGAGTCACGAAGACCAGAGCGGTGACGGCTCCGATACCCGCCAGGAACGATCCGATGGCTGAGACGCTGAGAGCGGCACCGGCCCTGCCCTTCTTGGCGAGCTTGTGACCGTCGACCGCCGTCATGACGGAGGCTGCCTCGCCGGGCACGTTGACGAGCACGGATGTCAGGGTCCCGCCATACATGCCGCCATACATGATGCCGGCCAGCATCATGATTGCGGTGACGGGCGGAATGCCGAAGGTGATCGGCAGGAGAAGTGCCATGCCGGCCGAGGGGCCGAGCCCCGGCAGAGCGCCGATCAGCTGGCCGAGGCAGACGCCGATGAAGATGAACATGAGGTTCATCGGCGCCAGAGCCACCTGAAAGCCTTGGCCGAGAGAAGCAAGTGCATCGATCATCGAATACGATCCCTGATGGCGTCAGACGCCCAGCAAGCCCTTGGGAAAAGCGATCCCGAGCCATGCAACGAACACGCCATAGACGAGCGCCGTCGTAACCGCGGTGGTGAAGAGACTGGGCAGAAGGCGGCGGCGCTCGACGACGAGAAGCAAGAACAACATGAACAGAACGGCGGTGGCCACCAGCCCGAGGAACGGAGCCGCGACGATGACGGCCCAGAGGCCTCCGGCCGTCAGGATCACCCGCTGGAATCCGGTGCGGTCAGGCCAGTCGACGGGCGGTCCGGCCGGCCGGCGCAGGGCGCTGACGAGCAACGCGATGGAGAGGACGGCACCCGTCGCGGCCACCCAGAACGGCGCAAAGGCCGATCCGGGCGCGAAATCCGCCCAATATGGCAAGTCGCGGGTGGTCGCGAAGACCACCCCCGACAGGACGAGCATGACAACCGCGCTGACGATATCCGCAGTTTTCATGACCTGGATCCGGCTTACTTGGCGAGGCCGAGATCACGCAGGAGGGCAAGATGCTCTTGGTGCAGTTCAGCCATATGCTCCTTCGCCTGGCTGGCCGGCACGACCTCGCTGCGCAGGAACATCTCGTCGACCATGGCCTGCCAAGCGTCGGTCTTCACGAGCTTCTGGATGGCATCGTCCCAGAACTTCACGAGCTCAGGATCCATGTCCGGCGGACCGGCAAGACCCCAGGACTGACCCCACACGATATCGAAGCCCTGCTCCTTGGCAGTCGGGACATCCTTGAACTCCGGCTCCTTCCGGCGATTCTCGCTCAGGACCGCAAGCAGCTTCGCCTTGTTGCTCTTGATGAGGGGCAGAGCTTCGCTGGGCGGCAGGACGATCATATCGACGTTGCCTCCAAGGAAGGCGGACGTCGCAGCGCCACCGCCGTCGAAGGGAACGTAGTTCAGCTTCACGTTGCCGGCCTTCTCGACCAGCCCGGTCACCATGTGATCGGTCGATCCTGCCTGCGCGCCTGCGACCTTGACGCTGCGCTCGCGCTGCTTTGCCAGATCGATGAACTCCTTCAGGTTGTTCGCAGGGGAGTTGGGCTGCACGGCGATGAGAAGATCGCCCTGGATGAACATACTGATGGGCGTGAGCTTGTCGTAGACCGTCGGCTGGCCGGTCGTGATCGGCGTGGTGAGAATGGGCTGGGCGATGGTGAGGACCGTGTTGTCGTCGCCCTTCTTGTTCAGCACCCAGTTGGCTGCAACCATCCAGGACCCGCCGGTACGGTTCTGCACGACGATCGGATTGGTGATGATCTTCTCTTCGTTGAGGATTTTCGCGGCGCGGCGCATCAGGACGTCCGGCGTGCCGCCGGGGCTCGTGCCGGAGGTGATTTCGATGGGACCGGTCGGTGCCTTGCCCTGCGCAAGGACCGGTTGGCTGCCAAGCATCAAAGCGGCGGTTGCAGAGGCTGCCCCCATCATGATGAGGCGGCGGCTGAACCGAGTCGATAGTCTTCCGATCGTATGCATGGTTGCTTCCTCCGTTCGATAGCTTATTATGACGTCATAAGACGTGTTGAGACTAGGTCTGGCTTTCCTTCCATGTCAAGTTCGATAAAGAGACTTTTCGAGACGAGTGGCGATGCCCGGGCGGGACTCGCAGGAAAGGTGCTTCAATGACGGATACAGGCCCCAACCTTCATCCTCTGAGGGGGACCGGCAGCACACCTCTGTGGCTCCAGTTGAAGCACGCCCTGCGCGACTACGTGACGTTCGATCTTCAGCCCGGGGACCAGATCCCCTCCGAGAGCGAGCTTTGCGAGCACTACGACCTCTCACGCATTACGGTGCGTCAGGCGATCTCGGCCCTGGTCGACGAGGGTTTTCTTCAGAAGAAGCAGGGTCGCGGGACTTTCGTGCTGGCGCCGCGCTTGGCCGAGCCGCTCACCGATCCAGAGCACTTCCTGCTGTCCGGCTTCGATGCGGCGGATCCCCGCAACATCAGCGTCTACAGTGCGGAGACGGTCCCTGCTCCGGACTGGATCATGGCAAAGCTCGGCCTTCGGTCGGCGGATCAGGTGCACAAGATCCGCAAGCTCCTCTCGGCGGATGACCAGCCTGCGGCCTTCCGCACCACCTTCGTTCCCGCACGGATCGCCCCCAAACTCCTGCAGGCGGACCTCTCCCAGCCACTCTATGCGCTGATCGAGCGGCTCTATGACGTCGAGGCGGTGGAGGCGGACGAGGTCATCGAGTTCATCGTCGCCGACGGGTTCAGGGCGGATATGCTCGGCGTTCAGACGGGGCACCCGCTCATTCTCGTGGAACGCATCATCTATTCCGACAGCGGCGAGGCCCTCGAATGCTCGCGGGCCTATTATCGCGCAGATCGCTTCCGCCTGCGGCACCGTCTGAGGCGCTCGGGAGCCAATACCAGCCAGCCGCACCGCCAAATCGCCACGGAAATCGCCAGTGTGAAAGCGGAAGCCTGAGAACAGGATCTGCTTGGCGCCTCTCCTTAAAGATCCAGCCTGAAAGGATGACCTTACGAAAAGATGCGGTCGCCCTGCTCGTCGATGATCTGCTGGGCCTTCGCAATGGCGAACGAGACCGCATCATCCTTGCTCGCGTGGGTTTCGGCACGCACGAAGCGATGCGCCTTCATCTCGCCGCCGATCTCCTTCTCGATCACGCCGGCGGTCTGATACTGGCCTTTGGCCGGATAGGGAGCCGGTCGAATCCGGTAGCCCTTGTATTCGACAGGCTCCGCCGAGAGCTCCTTTCCGTCAGGCGCGCCTCCGCCTCCGGCAAGGCGCATCCATAGATCTTTGAAAAACGAGACCATGAGCGGGAGCCTACCTGTTACTGATGATTCGCCCGCTCAGCATACCCGAGGGGCTGTTCGAGCGTGAGCCGTTCGCATGTCGATCAGTAGATGATCTTCACGCGTTCGGCGGCTCTGCGGGCGTAATCCCGGGCACGATCGGTCGTGTCGGCACAGGCCAGCGCCACTCCCATCCGCCGGTATGGACGGGTTGTGGGCTTGCCAAAGATCCGCACCTCGACTTCGCCGTTCTCCGGCTCCTGCCGAAGTGCATCGCCGATCCCCTGGATGGAGAAGCTGTCCGCCTCGCGATCGGCCAGGATCACGGCCGAGGCCGAAGGGCCACGAAGCGTGATGCTGGAAATGGGCAGTCCAAGAATGGCCCTGGCATGGAGATCGAACTCGGACAGGTTCTGGGAAATGAGCGTGACCATCCCCGTATCATGCGGCCTGGGAGAAAGTTCCGAGAAGATGACCTCGTCCCGGGTGACGAAGAACTCGACGCCGAAGATCCCATAGCCTCCGAGATTGTCGACGACCTTTTCCGCCATGTCCCTCGCTTCCTGAAGAAGCCTGTCGGACATTGGCGTCGGCTGCCAGGATTCCTGATAATCGCCACGCTCCTGCCGGTGGCCGATCGGCTCGCAGAACTTGACGCCGTCGCGGGTGCGCACCGTCAGGAGAGTGATTTCGTATTCGAAGCGAATGAACTCCTCGACGATCACCTTCTTGCGATCGCCCCTCATGTTGTCGACGGCATAGGTCCAGGCCCTCTCCAGCTCGTCGGCCGAATTGGCATTGCTCTGCCCCTTGCCGGACGACGACATGACCGGTTTGATGACACAGGGGAACCCCGTATGCTCCGCGGCGGCTCGGACCTCCTCCAGGGACTCGGCATACCGGTATTTCGATGTCCGAAGGCCGAGCTCCGTGGCCGCCACCTCTCGAATGCGATCACGGTTCATGGTCATGTAGGTGGCGCGGGCCGAAGGCACGACGGCGAAGCCCTTGTCCTCGAACTCCTGCAAAACCTCCGTTCGGATCGCCTCCACCTCCGGCACGATATAGTCGGGCCGATGCTTCTCGATCACGCTTCTGAGCCTGTCCGCATCGAGCATGGAGAAGACTTCCGCAACGTCGGACACCTGCATCGCCGGTGCATTGGCGTAGTGGTCGCACGCAATGACATGGCAGCCATAGCGTTTGGCGGAGATCGCGAACTCCTTGCCGAGTTCGCCCGACCCAAGGAGGAGGATTTTAGCGGTGAATGTCATTGTCCTGCTGCGCCGTCTAGCAACCCGAGTGCGCCCCTTGTCCATCATCCGGGCATCGCCTGCAAGACTTGCAGGGAAGCAGCACCGGAGACCGCTCACAGAAAGCGCCGTGTGCCATGGCGCTTGGCCGCGGCCTCCGCAGCCCTATTTGACCGGAACCTCGCAGAGGGCAATAGAGTTCGGCGGCGCATGCCTCTAGCAACAGGCTGACAAGCCTCGGTTCATGCCAAGGAGAGAACGATGGGTGCTCTGGTCAACGGCGTCTGGCACGATCAGCCTCTGGTCTCCAAGAGCTCCGACGGACGCTTCATCCGAAAGGACTCCGCCTTCCGCAACTGGATCACGGCCGACGGCTCGCCGGGCCCTACAGGAAAAGGCGGCTTCAAGGCCGAACCGGGACGTTATCATCTCTACATCTCCCTCGCCTGCCCCTGGGCCCACCGGGCCCTGATCTTCCGCAAGCTGAAAGGTTTGGAGGGGATGATCGGCCTTTCGGTCGTTAACTGGCTGATGCTGGAGAACGGATGGACCTTTGAGGAGGGGCCGGGCGTGATCCAGGACCCGATCCAGGGCGCCCGCTATCTGCATCAGGTCTACACGGCGGCGGATCCCGACTACACGGGAAAGGTCACCGTACCCGTATTGTGGGACAAGGCGCAGGGGACAATCGTCAATAACGAGTCTGCCGAGATCATCCGCATGCTCAATCATGCCTTCGACGGCATCGGCGCGACACCGGGTGACTATTACCCGGAGGAGTTGAGGGCGGAAATTGATGAGCTCAACGCCCGCATCTACGACACGGTCAATAACGGCGTCTACAAGGCCGGCTTTGCCACCCGGCAGGAAGCCTACGAGGAAGCCGTCACCTCTCTGTTCGACACTCTCGACTGGCTCGACGGTTTGCTGGAGTCCCGGCGCTATCTCACAGGCGGCCGGCAAACCGAAGCCGACTGGCGTCTCTTCACGACCCTCGTGCGCTTCGATACCGTCTATGTCGGCCACTTCAAATGCAATCTGCGGAGGATCGCCGGTTATCCCAATCTTTCTGCGTACCTCCGAGACCTCTACCAGACTCCGGGCATCTCCGAGACGGTGGATATGCAGCACATCAAGCGGCATTATTACGAGAGCCACCGCATGATCAATCCCTCAGGCATCGTTCCGAAGGGGCCCGTTCTCGACCTCGGAGCACCTTCAGGGCGAGACAAGCTCTGAGCGCTCAAGAGTTCACGAGCTCTCCGGAGGCATGAGAGGGCCTCAATCCGAGGAGCGCGCGAGCCTCCTCGGGCCTCGCAGCTCGCCGCCCGCGCCGTTCGACCGCCAGGACGGCATATTCGACCAGCTCCGCGTTGCCTGCTGCCAAGCGCTCCTTCGTGATCCGGATGTTGTCCTCCAGGCCCGTACGCACGGAATCGGCACCCCGGATGAGAGCCCAGTCCATCACCCGCGCCTGATGCCGTCCGATCCCTGCCGCGGTCCAGGTGGCCAGGGGCATGAGGCGCCTCAGCTCACCGAGGAGAATGTCGAGCAGATGCTCCTCGGCCAGCAGCGCATTCTGGACACCCATGACGAACTGCACGTGAGGCCGCTCGTCCATCAGACCCCGGTCGATGAGGCGTCGGGCGCCGTGCAGGTGAGACAGGTCGAAAATCTCGATCTCCGGCTTGATCCCGAACTCCTTCATCCGTCCTGCCAGCCCCTCCACGAAGGTGGTGTGGTTCTCATAGACGATAGTGGGAAAGTTGACGGAGCCTGTCGAAAGCGATGCCATGTCCGGCCTGAGGTAGAGAGCACTCCCTCTCTGACTCGGATCCCGCCCCCTCCCGCCGGTCGAGAACTGGATGATCATGCCCGGGCAGTGCTTGGCAATGCCTTCCTGGACGATAGCGAAACGCTCCGGATCCGATGAAGGCGTCTCGTCATCATTGCGAACGTGGATGTGCACCAGAGTGGCCCCGGCCTCGTAGGCCTCCTGTGTCGACTCGATCTGCTCAGAAGGCGAGATCGGCACGGCGGGATTGTCCCTCTTGCGCGGCACGGAACCTGTGATGGCGACGGCGATGACGACGGGGGAGGTCATGGCAAACCCTTGGATGTGACCCGACGAGCGAGGCTGTCTCGCTCACCTTGGACATCGCCACGCAATGTCAAGGGGATGGTCCGGCGCGTATCGCTTGGCCGTCTTGACGCTCCAGCCATTGAGGTGGACTCTATCTCTCTTCGCGTCGATTGCGCCTGAAACGAAGGAGCATCATCATGAGATACAAGCTGACGGCCCTATGTCTTCTCGGTGCCCTTCCCTTGGGCGGCGTCGCCCTGGCCCATCACGGCTGGGGAAGCTATGACGCGGCGCGAAAGCTCACCCTCAGCAGCACCGTGCAAAGTGTGGAATGGCAAAATCCCCATGTGCAGATCGTGGTCGACGATAGAGGCAAGAGCTGGGATGCGGTTCTGGCCCCTCCTTTCCGCATGAGCGCCCGCGGCTTGAGCGAAGACATGCTCAAACCAGGAACCAGCATCACGGTCGAGGGCTACCCCTCCACGCGGGTCGAGAATGAAATGCGGGCGGAGCGGATTACAGCCGGCGGCAAGACCTTCGAGCTGCGCTAGCTCACGATGTATCTCGACCTGCTGGGCGCACTGGAAGAATCCTGGCTCGGGCACACCGCACGCCACTCCGCCTGGATGTTCACGGTCGCCAACCTGCTGCACGTGCTCGGATCCTCGCTCGTCGTCGGCAGCATCGCGGTTTTCGATCTCAAGGTTCTGGTGGAGCGCGGGCGGCATGCCTGGCAGGTCGGCCGCTTCGCCATCCCCCTTGCGGCGGCGGGCCTGGCCCTGCAGATCCCGACAGGGACGATCCTGCTCGCCGTCGAGGCGCGGGCGCTCGGGATCAATCCGGCTTTCTACGTCAAGCTCGGGTTCATCGCCCTGGGGCTCGTCAATGTTGCGCTGTTTCATGCCCGCTTCGGCGGCGTCCTGCGCAAGGATGCTCTGCCGCCGGATGCTCGGGCTTATGCGGTGGTATCGCTGGTCGCCTGGATCGCGGCCCTGCTCGCTGGTCGCCTCATCGCATATCTCTGATCCGGGGAGCCCGTCCATGGATCGCGAGCGCCCGCCCCTTCGGGTCAGCTGCCTGGTTTGAGAGCGCGAACACCATCGGTTACGGCATTGCGCGCATCGTCCCAGTCGGGAGCATCGAGACGTCGGTAGCGGGCCTGAACGAGGCCGAAGACTCCGAAGGCGAATAGACCCGCCGCGACGATCCCGAGCAGCGCCCAGCCGAAGGGCTGACCCTGCAGGCTCTGGAGAGCTCCCCCAAGCCCGCGCACCTCCGCAGAATTGCTGTGCCAGGCTGCCAGGATCAGAAATCCTCCGACCAGGACGAAGACAACTCCACGAGCCGCGAAACCAAGTCGCCCCAGAGGCACCGCCCAATGATCGGCACCAGATGGAAGTGAAAGATAGTCGGTGACGTTGCTGCGCCAGCCTTTCCAGATGAATCCAAGTCCCGTTGCAACAACGGCCGCACCGATCAGGCCGACCATCCATCGCCCGAAAGGTTGCGACAGGAGCCATGCGGTCCATCCGCGTGCAGCCTGATCCTCGCCGCCGCCACCGCTCCATCCCAGGGCGAGGTTGATCGCGAAGACGGCAAGGCTGGCATAGATGCCCCCGCTCAGCAGATGAGCCGCGCGGACGCTCAGTGCCTTCCACTCGGTTCCACGGTGATCCGCATCCGTGAGGGCCTCCACGACGCGCCATGCCGAAAAGCCGAAAAGGCCGATCGCGATGGCGATCAACCAGGCGGTTCCGAAGGGTTGCGACAGGAGTGAGTGAAGGGCGCTCCTGCTGCCTCCGGTCTGGCCGCCCGATCCAAAGGCGGCCAGCAGGGCCAATCCCCCGACGAGACAATACACGATGCCACGAGCCCCATATCCAAGGCGAGCCATCATTTCCATCCCGTCACACTCCTACTGCTGCGCTCGGGTGTGAAACCGGGGACAGTTCAGGAATGTTCCAAGGGCGCATGGCTCTGGCCGCACACACGCGTGTAGCAGGAATGCAGTCACATCGCCCCGAGTTCGCTGAACGGCGCCGATGCACCTCCCTCAATGGGACCAGCGCTGTGCCTTGGCGACGAGAAAGTCCCGAAAGACCTGAACGCGGGCCACCGAGCGCAGCTCCTCGGGATAGACCATGTAGCTGTCCAGTGTCGGCATTTCGACATCCCGCAGCACCTGCGTAACATTCGAATTGCCTTCCATCGCATAGGCAGGCGCCATGCCGATGCCGGCGCCGGCCTCGATCGCGACCCGGAGAGCCAGGCTGTCGTTGACGATGAAATGCCGCGGGCGTGGATCCTTCGGGTCCCGGCCCATTGTCGCGAGCTGATGAACCGCCAGGATGAAGGACGGCTGGTTTCCGCCCAGGCAGACGATACGGTGGTTGTCGAGATCCTCGAGATTGGCCGGCTCGCCGAACCTCTCGATGTAGGAATGCGATGCATAGGCGTGATAATGCACCGTGAAGAGGCGCCGCTGGATCAAATCGGGCTGTGAGGGGCGGCGAAGGCGGATCGCGACATCGGCCTCCCGCATGGCCAGATCGAGCTCCTCATTGGTCACGATCAGTTGAATCCGCACCTCGGGATAGAGGCTCAGGAACTCGGAGACCCGCCTCGCAAGCCACATGGCGCCGATGCCGACGGTCGCCGTCACTTTGAGGTTCCCGGTGGGCAACTCGCTCGTCTCGTCGAGGCGGCTGCGGGTCGACTCGATGCGCCGGAGCATGTCCTGCGCCGTCCTGAAGAGAATATCTCCATGCTCGGTCAGAATGAGCCCGCGCGCATGGCGGTGGAAGAGAGGCACCTTGAGCTCGCGCTCGAGAGCGCTGATGTGACGGCTGACCGAGGATTGGTTCAGCCCGAGATGCTCGCCGGCACGGGTGAAGCTTCCCGCCTCGGCCACTTCATAGAACAACCTGATCTTGTCCCAGTCCAAGACAACTCTCTCCAAAACCGCAACTTTGCTACCGCTTCCTCTCCCTCACTGCAATGAGTTAAGAGGGGGGCCATTCCTTTCCCTGCAAGCCGAATCTCCATTAACCCTAAACGTCCCTGCCCTACCCCAATCATTGAACCGTCCACTATTTCAGCCAGAATAAGACATTGCGGCTCGTCACAATCACAAATTTTCCGCATTGATGCCCCTGTTTGTGGCATCCGGAGTACCGAATGCAGTTACCGCCCTGGCGCAAAGCCGTCCTTCTCTCAGCAGGTCTCTTTTGCATCACCGGCTTTGCGAGCCAGGATGCGCGGGCGTTCGACTTCTTCGGTCTCTTCGGATCGAGAGATACGCCTCCCGCAATTTCGCCGAGCACCGTTCCCTATGCGCTGACTTTCCAAGTCGCGGGCGACCCGGACGATGTCGAGCGGGCCCTGGAGAACGCCTCGACCCTCTACAGGCTTCGCGGCGATGCTCCAGTCGACGGGGATGCGCTGGTCAGGCGCGCGCAAGCGGATTTCGGTCCATTGCTCGATGCCCTCTGGGGGCTCGGATACTATAACGCCAACATGGTCTTCGAGATCGGCGGCACGGTTTTGCGGATTGACAGCGACCCGACCGCAGCGATCCGCGTGGCCGAAAGCTACCGCAACCGCGCCGTCGTTCCGGTCGTGGCGAGAGTGGATCCGGGCGTCCTCTTCGAGCTTCGAGACATCGAGGTCAGCGATGCCCGCACACGGCGTCCGTTCTCCGCCCAGGAATTGCCTCCCCGCGTCGTCAAGCTCGAACCAGGCGATCCGGCCCGGGCGGCGGACCTGAGGGCGGCGCAGGCGCGGATGGTGGATCATTTCCGCGCCCAGTCCCGCCCGCTCGCCAAAGCGGTGGCGATCGATCCGGTCGTCTTCCATCCCACGCGCCTGATGGATGTCTCCTATTCTCTCGATCCGGGGCCTATCGCCCCCATCGGCAACATCACCGTCACCGGCACCCAGAACGTCGATCCGGCCGTGGTGAGGTCGTTCATCTACTTGGAGCCGGGAGATCCCTATTCCCCGGATGCCCTGGCCGACACCCGCAAGTCGGTCGGCACCATCCAGGCCCTCAGTTCCGTCCGGATTCGGGAGGCTGAGACACTAGATGAGTATGGACGCCTGCCGATCTTCGTGGAGGTGACCGAGAGGGCCCCGCGCGTCGTGGGCTTCTCCGCCCGCTATTCGACCATCGATGGCCCGGCGGTTCGCGGCTATTGGGAACACCGCAACCTTTTCGGGGGCGCCGAGCGCCTGCGTCTTGAAGCGGATATATTCCTGGCCCCGCGGAACGACGGCACACGGATCAAGCGGGTCGGAGATCTGGAGCGGTCCGATATCGGCGGCCGCTTCAGGGCCAGCTTCCTCAAGCCCGCTCTCGGGGGCACACGCAACGACCTCCTGATCGACGGCCTCATCGAGCGCGACCGGACCGGCGGCGACCGCTATGGCGGCTATACGAGTCGTCTCATCGACGGCACGGCCTTCATCCGGCACCGGTTCAGCAGTACCTTTTCCGCACAGGCCGGCTTTCAGGTTCAGCGCGGACAGACGAGCGACGTACTCGGTCAGATCGACTATCTCGTGGTCGGCACGCCCGCCTCCCTCACCTACGACTCGACCGACCGCCCGCTGGACCCGACCCAGGGATTTCGCATCAACGCATCGGTTTCGCCCTATCCTGAATTCCTCGGCTCGAGCGTAGGCATGGTGGTCAGCCGGGCCACAGCCTCCACCTACTATGCTCTCGACGAAGATGCCCGCTACATCCTGGCCGGGCGCATCGGCCTCGGCTCGATCACGGGCGCCGATCTCGACGAGATCCCCGCAAACTTCCGCTTCTTCGCGGGCGGCGGCGGATCCGTCCGCGGCTTCCGCTATCGAAGCCTTGGCCCGATAGGCCCCCTTGGACAGGTTGTCGGCGGACGTTCCCTTTTGGAAGCCTCCCTGGAAGCCCGCATCAAGATCACGGATACGATCGGGATCGTGCCCTTCATCGATGCGGGCGGGGCGTTCGAATCGAGCTTCCCGGATTTCAGTGAGAGGATCCGCGTGTCGGCCGGGTTGGGCCTGCGCTACTACACAGCCATCGGCCCGATCCGTCTCGATATTGCCGCGCCGCTCGACCGTCGCCCCGGCGACAAGCCGCTCTCGCTCTACGTGAGCATAGGACAGGCCTTTTGATGACCTCCATGCGCCGCTTCATGATCCCGCTGATCCTCCTGCTTGCAGGCGCGATCCTGTTCACCCTCACGTTGGGAACGCGAAGCGACGAAGCCGACCGGGGTTTTCTTGCGGGGCTCATCTCGCGCGCCCTGTCGACCCCCAGCACTCAGGTATCCATCGGCGCCGTCGAGGGGGCACTCTCCTCCGACGCGACGATCAGGGACATCACCATTTCCGACCGTGAGGGCGTGTGGTTCAGGCTCGACCGAGCGCGCATCGTCTGGCGTCGCCTCGCTCTCCTCTCCCGCCGCCTGGAGATCGACACCCTCGACATCGGACAGGTCCAGATCTTGCGCCGTCCCATTCCCGCAGACGAGACGGTTGCAGGTGCGGATGAGCCTCTCCTGCCGGAGCTTCCGGTCAAGGTGCAGATTGAAGATTTTTCCCTTCAGGAGCTGACTCTCGGTCAGCCGATCCTAGGGGTAGCGGCGCGCCTCACCGCCTCCGGAGAGGCCTCTCTCGGGAATCCCGCGGAGGGCCTCAACCTGAGATTCGACGCCCGGCGGCTGGACGCACCGGGAACTTTCGTCGCACGCCTGACCTATGCCTCGGAAAGGCTGGACCTCAATTTCTCCCTGAACGAGCCTGAAGGCGGCATTCTGGCACGAGCCGCAAACATTCCCGGCCTCCCTCCGGTGCAACTCGACCTGACGGGCCAGGGCCCGCTCGATGATTTTGCGGCCCAGCTCACCTTCAACGCGGGGGACACCATCGGCGCCGTCGGCTCGGCCAATCTGCGCCGGCAGGGCGACGTGCGCCGTCTCGGACTTGACCTGAACGCCCGCATAGAGGGTCTCCTGCCGGACGTCATTGCCCCGGTCTTTGCGGGCAATACCGAGCTGGATGCGAACGCGACCTTTGCCGACAATGGCGCCGTTAACATTTCCCAGCTCTCGATCGTCTCCCGCACTGCGCGGCTCGATGCGACAGGAAGCCTCTCTGCCGATCAAAACGTCGACCTCAGGCTCTCGGCGCGAGCGGTGCCGACGGACCAGGGCCGAACGGTCGCCGGTGGAGCCGAAATCCGCACCCTTGTCTTCGACGGCACTGTGAGCGGCCCTCTGACGAGCCCGCGCATCGCCGGCGACCTTCAGGCGGAGGACGTCCAGGTTCCTGCCGGGCGCATGGAGGAACTCACCGCATCTTTTTCGGCGACACCCAACGGATTGCTGTCCGAGCCCTCTACGCGGATTGCCTTGGTCGCGGATGCGAGGGCAAGGGGCGTCGCGCTCGCGGACCCTTCCCTTGCTCGGGCAGTCGGCAATGAACTGACACTTACCTTCAGGGGCAGCGCGGCGCCTGACGGAGCCACGGACATCGAGACCGCCCGCCTGTCCACGCCTTCCATGGAGGCGTCCTATTCCGGACGCTTGGGGACGCAGGATGCAGTGGGCCGGCTGACTGTCCAGGCCCCTGACCTGTCGCGCTTCGGCGAACTGGCCTCCTTGCGGCTAAGGGGGGAGCTCGACCTGAGCGCGCAAGTGGAGGGGCTTCTCTCGGACGGCCCGACTCTTGCGACGATCGACGGGAATGCCTCCCGCTTTGCCACCGGCATCGATGCTATCGACCGTCTTGCCGGCGGCCGCCTCGCTCTCTCCGGAGGGGTTCGCCTGCTCCCCAATGGAGGGGTGACCTTTCAGAACCTCCGCCTCGTGGGCGCCCATGCGAGCGCCAGGCTTGACGGGGAGGCGACACCCAACGCCCTTGCCCTCGACGCCGACATCAACCTTCCGGATCTGCGAAGGGCAGATCCACGCCTCACCGGCAGGGGTGAGATCGTTGCGAAGCTGTCCGGCACCCTCGACCGCCCCAATGCGACCCTTCGGGCCAATCTGAGCGACGCCACCGCGCTGGGACGGCCGATTTCGAACCTGACCCTGGACGCCACGGCCAACGATCTGTTGGGCCTTCTCGATGCGCGCGTGAACCTGTCCGGAGAAGTCGACCGGAAACCTGCGAACGGCACGGTTCACGTGGCAAAGCGGAATGAAGGTGGATGGCTCCTGGATGAGCTGAATCTCAACGTCGGATCCGTCGCGGTGAGCGGCAATGCCGCACTCGATGCCACCAATCTGGCGACCGGGCGTCTGCGGATCGATGCCCGTGACTTGAACGACTTGTCGCCTCTCGTGCTGACCCCTCTGACAGGGGATCTGAACGCTGACGTGACACTCGAGGTCGTGGACGGTCGCCAGAACGCGCAGCTCGAGGCGCAGGGTGCACGGCTGAGGCTCGCGGACATATCAATCGAGAGGCTGAATGCACGAGCCTCCATCGCCGATCTGTATACCAGACCCGTGGTCGATGCCGCCATTGCCATCGACAGAGCAGTCGTTGCGGGCGAAACGTTTTCGCGGATCAGACTCGATGCGGCGGGAACTCCCGCTGCCAGCGAAATCACCCTCACCGCGGAGGCACGCGGCTTCTCCCTCGATGCACGCGGCAGGCTCGTGCCCGAGACGCCGATTCGGTTCGATCTGACGGCCTTTACGGCCCGTCGCGATCGACGCCAGATCGCGCTGGCGCAGCCGACGACAATCACATTTGCCGATGACGGCGTTGCGGTACGCGAGCTTGTGCTTGGCGTCGATCGCGGAAGAATTTCCGTCGACGGGCGGGCCGGATCGACCCTCGACCTCCGCCTTGCGGCTCAGTCCGTGCCTCTTTCTGCCGTCGATATCTTCGTCCCAGGTACAGGACTGTCCGGAACACTGGATGGAACCGCCCAAATCGGCGGTACGGCCAGCGCTCCGACCGGCGAGTGGCGTCTGCGCCTTACGCGGCTTGTTGCTGCGCAAGCCCGCGACCTTGGAGCCCCTCCCCTCGACATTTCCGCCCAGGGTCGTCTGACCGGTGGAGCAACAACCGTTGAGGGCACCATCAATGCAGGACGCGCCGGCACGCTGCGCGTGACAGGAACAGTGCCCCTCGGGACGGGCGTCCTTGACCTCTCGGCACAAGGTCGCGTCGATCTCAGCATCGCCAACAGCTTCCTGTCGGCAACAGGCCGCCAGGTCACAGGCAATGCCGCACTCGATCTCCGGATCGGCGGCACGCTCAGCGAGCCCGCGGTCAACGGCACACTGACCCTGTCGGGCGGGAGCTTCCGGGATCTCCTCCAGGGAATACGCCTGGACAACATCCAGGGCCGCTTCGTCGCCCGCGGCACCGACATCTCCATCGAACGGTTCTCGGCCACGACGCGCAACGGCGGCACCCTGTCCGCCAGCGGGCGCGTCGCCCTCGATCCCGAAGCTGGATTTCCAGGAGATATCCGCGTCACTGGTCGGAGGGCGGAGCTGGTCTCGAACGAGATCGTCACGACCACGGCCAATCTCGATCTCACCCTATCGGGTCCCCTGGCCCAGAACCCCAGAATCAGCGGTCAAGTGCTGATCCTGTCGATGGACGTGACCGTTCCCGAACGGCTCCCCGCCACAATCCGGCCGATCGAGGGGACGCGGCACGTCAACCCTCCGCCGATCGTCGCGGCACGTCTTGCGCAGAAAGCGAGAGTCGAAGCCGGAACACGACAATCGTCCGTTTTCAATGCCATTCTTGATCTGACGGTGGTTGCACCGAGCCGCATCTTCGTGCGTGGGCGCGGCATCGACGCGGAGCTCGGCGGCGACCTCCAACTGACCGGAACCCTGGACAATCCCGTCGCCATTGGCGCGTTCAACCTGCGCCGCGGCCGGCTGTCGGTCGTCGGCACCCGCCTCGACTTCACACGCGGCCGCCTCACGTTCACGGGAGACCTGACTCCGGAGCTCGATTTCCTGGCAGAAACCCGCGCCGGCGACGTGACCGCCCGGATCGGTGTGACTGGTTCTGCCAGGGAGCCGCAATTCACCTTCACGTCCGATCCCGACCTTCCCCAGGACGAGGTTCTCTCCAGGCTCCTCTTCGCCAAGGCCTCGGGCGGCTTGTCCGCCACTCAGGCACTGCAGCTGGCGCAAGTAGCGGCACAGTTTTCCGGCAGCGGTGGGGATGGGGTTTTTGAGAGCCTGCGCCGCTCCCTCGGCGTAGAAGGGCTCGACATTTCTCTCGGAGCAGAGGGCGGCCCGACGATCGGCATATCCAGGGCGATCAGCGATCGCATTAGTGTCGGTGTGAAGGCCGGCGCCTCAACGGAGCAAAGCGGTATCTCGGTCGATATCGACGTGACCCGCCGCATTCGTGTGCAGGGAGAAGTCGGAGCAAGCGGCAACACGGCGGTCGGCGTCGGTGCAGAGTGGGAATACTGATGCAAGCTTAGCCGCAAGGTCCGCCGAGATACTAATTGGATCAATGTCGGAACCAACCGGACGAGCTTGGCGTTGAAAGATATTGCCCACAACATTGTCAATCTGCAGGTGCCATGTCCAATCACGCCGCGTCGATGTCATTTTCTGCGACCGAGCCCCATCAGCCGAAACTCGGTCCAGATATCCGGGTCCATCTCGGACGACATCTGAAAGCTCTTTATGATGAAGCCGGTACGGAGCATCTACCGGACCGGCTCAAGGAACTCGTCAAGCAGTTGGAGAAAGCTCTTGCCGACCAAGGCGAGACGGTCGAGCCTGCTTTTCGGGACGGCATTCTGAACGCCTTGCCCAACCTGCGCGCCTTCGCGCTCTCATTGACCGGCAATCCGCACCGGGCGGACGATCTGGTCCAGGACACGGTTCTGAGAGCTTGGAGCAAGCGCGGCAGCTTCCAGCCTGGGACGAACCTCAACGCCTGGCTGTTCACGATCCTCCGCAATTCCTTCTTCTCCGAGCACCGCAAACGGTCACGCGAGGTGGAGGACAGCGACGGAGCTTATGCGGCTCAGCTTAAAACCGTGCCGGATCAGATGGACAATCTGCACGTCCAGGATCTCCGCAGCGCCCTTGAGCGGCTCGTTCCTGAACAGCGCGAAGCGCTGCTCCTGGTCGGCGCGGAAGGTCTTTCCTACGAGGAGACTGCCGCGATCTGCGGAACGGCCGTCGGAACGATCAAGAGCCGCGTCAACCGGGCTCGCACGCGTCTGGCCGAGCTTCTGGGATACAGCCCCGGCGATCTGGCTTCCGACAATGTCATCCGCTCGGCCATGAGCGGAGGCGAGTGACCGGGGGCTACCAGGGAGTCGTCGAACCGGCTGCACGAATATGGAAACGGGGCGCTGGGCGCCCCGTTTTGTTGCGATGATCATTCTTCGCGGAACGCCTTGACCAGATTGTCGCTGATCGGTTTCGTGAGATAGGAGAACACCGTTCTGTAACCGGTTTGGATAAAGCCCTCCACCGGCATGCCCGGCATGAGCTTCGCATTGCCGAGTCTTTCGCGCTCGCCCTCTGCGAACGCCACCCGCACCGGATAGTACTGAGCACCCGAGCGCTGATCCACGACGAGGTCGGCGGCGATCAGGCTTACTTTGCCCTTGAGCTCCGGGGTCGTGCGCTGGTTGAAGGCGGAAAGACGCAGAACGGTTTCCAATCCCGGCTGAAGCTGATCGATGTCCTGCGGCGAAACCTTCACCTCGATCGAGAGCTCGTCCGTCTCCGGGACGATCAGCATCAAGGGATCGCCCGCATTGATCACGCCTCCGACGGTATGAACCATGGACTGGTGCACGATGCCGTCCTGTGGAGCGCGAATATCGATCCGTTTGAGCTGGTCCTCGGCTGCGACCTTGCGCTCTACAAGCTCCGCGATCTTCGCCTGAACCTCGCGCAGCTCCTTGGAAACCTCGCTTCTGAGATCCTGGTCGATCTGGATGATCTGGAGCGCCGTTTCGCTGATGCGGCCTTTGGCCTGGGCGACGTTGGAGATGAGCTGCCCGCGCTCGCCCCTCAGGCGCGTCTCCTCGCGCTTGAGCGCCGTCACGCGCGTGATCGGCACGAGGTTCTTGCGCCACAGCTGCTCGACGCCGGCCAACTCGTCCTGAATCAGCTTGATCTCGTCGGCCTTCGCGGCTGCCTGGAGGTTCAGGCCGTCGATCTGCTCCTGAAGCTGGGAGACCCGCTCCTTCAGCTGGGCCTTTTGACCGGATCTCGCATCGCGCCGGGATTCGAAGAGGCGCTGCTCACCCCTCAGCAGGCTGACGAGCTCCGGTTCATCCAGGCGGTTTTTCAGAGAAGCCTGAAAGACCACGTCCTTCAGCCCATCGCGCTCGGCTTCGAGGCGCGCCTGTCTCGCAGCAAGCTCGTCCAGGCTCTTGGCAACCATGGACAGGTTGGCGCGGGCAACTGTCTCATCGAGACGAATGACGACATCGCCGGCCCGCACACGGTCGCCGTCGCGAGCGTGGATCTCACCGACCACGCCTCCGGTGGGGTGCTGGACCTTCTTGACGTGGCTGTCCACCACGACTGAGCCCGGCGCCACGACAGCCCCTGAAAGCTCCGTTACGGCTGCCCAGCCTCCGAGACCACCCACCAGGAAAGCGGCGGACGATACTGCCACCAGCGTATGCCGACGGATGGAGCTGCGGGCCTTTGATTTTGTGACCGGGTTCATGACGCGACTCCCATACCTTCAACGACTTTCAACGGGGAGGCAGAGGGCATCCTCGGCTCCGAGGCCTGCGGCGCCGGCACCGGACGCAGCACCTTGCTCAGAACCTCATCCTTCGGCCCAAAGCTTTGGACGCGCCCCTCTCCCATAACGAGCACCAAATCGACGCCCGCCAGGGCACTTGGACGGTGGGCGATCACCACCACGACTCCACCACGTGCCCGCACATTCAGGATCGCCGCCGTAAGAGCCTGCTCACCTTCGGCATCCAGGTTGGAGTTCGGCTCGTCGAGCACCACGAGGAAGGGATTTCCATAAAGTGCCCGAGCCAAGGCGATGCGCTGACGCTGACCGCCGGACAAGGCCGCTCCGGCATCGCCCACCTGCGTCTCGTACCCGTCCGGCAAATGAAGGATCATCTCGTGCACGTTGGCAGCCCTGGCCGCGGCGATGACGGCCTTGGGATCGGGATCGGGATGGAAGCGGGAGATGTTCTGCGCAACCGTTCCGGCGAAGAGCTCCACATCCTGCGGCAGGTAGCCGATGTGATGTCCCAGATCCTCGGGCAGCCACTGCTCCAGTGCCGCGCTGTCGAGACGGACTTTGCCCCGCCATGTGGGCCAGACGCCGACCAGCATGCGAGCCAACGAGGACTTGCCGGAGGCGCTGGGGCCGATGATGCCGAGGCCGGATCCTGCCTGGAGTTGGAAGGAAACATCCTGGATGGCAAATCGCTGGCTGCCAGGCGCACCCGTTCCGGCATTCTCGATCGACAGAACCATGCGGGGAGCGGGCAGCTTCAACGGCTCCCCTTTCTGGCCCGCCTCGTTCAGCAGCTCCCGAAGACGACGCCAGCCCTGACGTGCGCTCACGAAGCCTTTCCAGTTGGCGATCGCCAACTCGACCGGCGCAAGGGCGCGGGAGGTCAGGATCGAGCTCGCGATCATGATACCGCCTGTCGCCTGCCCATCGATGACCAGATAGGCGCCGACGGCAAGAACAGCGGATTGCAGGAGCATGCGCAGCACCTTCGACATGGCTCCGAAGCCGCCGGACACGTCAGACGTTTTCTGCTGGAACGCGAGGTAACGAGCATTGGCATCGCCCCACCGCACTCCGATGCGCCGCGCCATTCCCATGGCCTGGACGACCTCCGCATTGCGGCGTGCGCCCTCGGAAATGCCGTTGCGAAGAAGCGCCGCGCCAACCGCCTCCTTGGAAGCATCCCGCGTCAGAACTTCGGTCAGAAGCGTAATGGTGACGAGGAGTACCGCACCGCCTAGAGCGACAAGCCCGATCCACGGATGGAAGCCGAAGCAGACCAGGAGGTAAAGCGGCATCCAGGGCAGGTCGAAGAGCGCGGAGGGTCCACCACCGGCGAGAAAGGCCCTGATCTGATCGAGGTCCCGCAGCGGCTGCTGACCGTCGCCTTCACTACGGGCCTTGAGAGGAGCATGTAGCTGGCTCTGGAATACCTGCTGGCTCAGATCCTCGTCCACGGCCGCGCCGACGCGGGCGAGAATGCGTCCTCGGATCATGTCGAACATTCCCTGAAACAGGTAGAGCACGACGATGATGATGGAGAGACCGACCAGCGTCGGGATGCTCCGGCTTGGAAGAACCCGGTCATAGACCTCCATCATGAAGACGGAGCCGGACAGATAAAGCAGGTTGATGAGACCACTCAGCAGCGCGACCCCCAGGAAGGCTCCGCGCGAGGTCGCCAGGATGCTGAGACGTTTCTTGAGGGGGCTGGTCATCGAGATTCCTCGAATGAGATGCTTCGGGTTTGGCATTCCGGCTGCCCCTCGAGAGGGCGCCGGCTACATGTGCTTTGAGAGAAACCCGCCGGGAGCGATGGGGGGCTGTTGCTCCCGGCGGGCCTGCGCCGATCTCAGCCAGGACCCATCAGAAGATGAAGTCGCTGTTGTCGAGGTCGGATGCGTTGACGCCCTTGAGGATGAGGATGTCGGAGCCGCGCCAGATCATGACGTCGCTACCCATCTGCCACACGTTCAGATCCGACATGCTCTCAACACCGGAGAGGCGGCTCACGTCGAGCCTGTCATCGCCGTCGCGGAAGTCAGTGACGGTGTCCCGCCCGCCGTTCCGCTCGAAGATGAACACATCCTGCCCCGAGTTGCCGGTGAGCCTATCGTCGCCACCTCCGCCCTTGAGCATGTCGTCGCCGGCGCCGCCCAGGAGCTTGTCGTTGCCTCTTTGCCCGAAGAGCTTGTCGTCACCGCTCATGCCCTTGAGCGTGTCATGGCCGGATCCGCCCTTGAGAGAATTGTCTCCTGAGTTGCCGGTCAGACTGTTGTTGAGGCCGTTTCCGGTGCCGCTGATGTTCGCTGCGCCGGTGAGGGTCAGCTTCTCCACGTGAGCGGAGAGGGAGTAGGACACGGAAGCTTTGACCGTATCGATACCCTGCCCACGGCTCTCGTAGGCCCGATCCTGGCGATGATCGACCTCGTAGGTGTCGTTGCCGCGGCCGCCCCACATCCGGTCAACGCCTTCGTCACCATAGAGGCGATCGTTGCCATTGTTTCCATAGAGGCGGTCATTGCCATTGTGACCATAGAGACGATCGTTTCCACTGTTGCCGTAGAGCTGATCGTTGCCATCGTCGCCATGGAGCCGGTCGTGCCCGCGGCCACCCCTGACAACCATATCGACGGGTGCCGGAGGATTGGCAGGAAGCGGCTGCTCTACCGGCGGCTGTTCGACAGGAGGCTGCTCAACAGGGGGCTGCTCAGCAGGAGGCGTAATCGGATCAGATGTCGCCTTCTCGACCTTGATCAACACCTTGCCTTCGTCGTAGCTGCCTTGGCCGTCCATCATCAGGTAGGTAAAGGAAGCATAGCCGGTGAAGCCCGCCTTAGGCGTGAAGGTGATCGTGCCGTCCTCGTTGAGGACCACCTCACCGTGTTCGTCCTCATCGACCGACCGCAGGACCAGTTGGGCGCCTTCGGGAGCCACGTCATTGCCGAGAAGAGCCGCAGCCGTGAGGGTGAGAACCTCACCTTTCTTGATCGTGAAGCTGTCATCCTTGGCAATCAGCTCCCCGGTTTCGTCCGGGTTCTGCACAGGTGGCTCGGCCGTGCATTCCCGGATGATCGGAGTGCCGGACCCCATATAGGTGATCCGATGATTGGCGCTGGCGAGCGTAACCGTGCCGTCATCGTTCCCAGTGCTGGTAAAATCCTCCGGCTTCATGCCCGGAGGCAACTCGATCACGTCCTGAGCGCGGAGGGTGCCGACAATGGTGTCGTTGCCGCCGTTGGAGCGGAACACGATCCTGTGGGCCGAAGTCAGGCCCGAGATATCGACCGTGTCGTCGCCTTCGTCACCGTCGATCGTGATGGTGTTGAAGTTCAGGCTCGTCTGGGTGAAATCGCCGATGATTTGAACCGTATCACCGCCACCGGCGCCTCCACCGGCCGGGCCACCGGGGACTGCGACACTTCGGGTCCCGATCATGATTTCCTCGATGTTATCGAGTTCCGCTACGATCGAAGCATTGTTCGTCCCGTTGCGGGTGATCACGATCTCGGTGTTCTCCGCAAGGCCGGTCATGCCGGCAGCAACCGCCGCCGCTCGGGTGTAGACACGGAAGGTCTCGGCACCGGCGCGACCGTCGATGTCGAAAGTATCCTCTCCGGCTCCGCCATCGATGATGTCTCTACCGTCGGTGGCACCGAATGCGTTGGCATCCCAGTTGATCGTATCGTTGCCGTTGCCGGCGAGGATTACGTCGTTCCCGAGACCGGCATCGATGTTGTCGTTGCCGTCGAAGCCCAGCACCAGATCTGCTCCGGCGGAACCGATCAGCTGGTTGTTGTTGCCGTTGGTGCCCTGGATCAGAGAGAGCTCTTGAGCTCCGAATCGGAGGTCTTCGATCCCGCTCAGCGTATCCGTCCCGTCCGTTCCGACATTATCGGTAACGACCAGGTTCGTGCCGTTGAGCGCGAAGCTGTAGTTGCCGACCGGACCCGAGAAGACAGCTGCGTCAGTGCCGCCCCCGCCGACGAGGACATCGTTGCCGGTGCCGCCATTCAGGACGTCGTTGCCGCCGGCGCCATCGAGAAGGTCGTCGCCGCCGTTACCGTTCAGGACGTCGTTTCCTCCGAAGAAGAAGAAGGGGCCGACGCCTTCGCCGATATCGTCGCCTGCCGTGCCATTGAGCGTGTTATTGGAGGCGAAATTGCCGTCCCAGTTCACACCCACCGGCCGCGTGGCCGCCGAGGTGACTGATTCCGGGTTTCCACGGCCGTCGGTGAAGCTCACCACCACCCTGAGCTGGAGCCCGGCCTGGGCGCCGAAGGCGGTCCCGGGAAGGTCCTGTGGCGTGAAGGTCGCTCCAGTGGCGCCAGCAATGTCGGTCCAGGCCGTTCCATTGGCAGAAGACTGCCACTGGTAGGAGAAGGCGCCCAGGCCGTTGAGATCCTGGATGCCGCTCGTGTTGACGGTCAGGACTTGGCCTTCCGTGGGAGACGTGTCGCTGATCACCGGCACGCCAGTGGCCGGACGGTTGAAGAGCTCGTCGATGTTGTACTCGACCGTGCCGCCGTTGCCGTCCGAGAAACGCAACTTCTCGATGTTCCGCAGCTTATCGACGCCGTCCGACACAAGGTTGGAGCCAGCAGGCACATCGCCCTGATCGAAGCCGGTGTGAGAGACAATCACGGAACCATCCGCGTTGCGGGCGAAGGAGTAATTGTCCACCACGTCCCAGTAGACCGCCACGTCCGTGTCACCGACACCGTCATCCTTGACGATCTCGCGGACAATCGAGAGCTGTCCCGGGTTCAGCGTCCGGTCGAGCATCAGGGCGTCGAGCGTCTTGCCGCCGAACTGCGCAACCGCGCCTTCGACGAGGACCCCTTCCACGAAATCCGTCTCGAGATAGACCTTCTGGGCCATTCCCTCAGTCGTGTAGGTCTGCCCCTCATGCGTAATCCGGATGCGGACATTGAGCCAGCTGTCACCGTCGATGACGTCGTTGCCGCCACGTCCCTCGATGACGTCGCTGCCGCCGCCACCGAGTAGGATGTTGCCGTCGTCGAAGGCAATCTGCGCCTCGAGATCGCCCGCAGTCGGAGCCGCAGCCCAGTCTCCGAGCAGCTCTCGCATGCCGTCGATCCGATTGACGCCCGCTTGGGTCAGCTCGTGATTCAGCATCGTGTTCTCGGCGCCCGCAAGGCCGTTTCCGCCCTCCTCTTCCGGGTCGACGGCGCCGCGATTGTCGCCCTTCAGGACGTCGTTCTTCTTCCAGCCGGAGAGCGCCTCCACCGCATCGTAACGGTTGCGAAGGATGTCCTGCTGATCGGTGGTGAAGATCGGCCGCAGGAGATCGGCGTCTGCCGCCTCGTTGCTGCCTTTGTGGATCGCCCAGTCGAAGCCCCACATGCCCTCGTTGCGCATGACGCTCTCGCCCTGGACCATGATGTCGTCGCCGGATTCGGCGTCGAAATCATGCTCGTTCTGGCCTGCGAACATCACGTCGTGGCCGATGATGGTCGAGTTGAAGAAGAGCTCGGAGTTGTCGCCTGCCGTGGTGTCGAAGCCGTTTCCGGCCTCAAGCCAGTCGTCTCCTTCATTGCCGAGGAGGAAGTCGCCACCTTCGCCGCCCAGGATGAAGTCGTTGCCCAGGCCACCGAAGGCCTCCTTTCCATCCGGGCCGGTTATCAGGAAGTCCTGACCTTCGTTGCCGAAGATCAGAGCGAGGCCGGAACCGCCATGAATGACGTCGTTGCCCTCCTCGCCATGCAGCATGTCGACTTCACCGATGTCCGTGCCGGAATTGGTGATGATGTCGTCGCCTTTGCCGCCATGGATCCGATCGACGCCGTAGCCGGCTTCGATCCGGTCATTGCCGTCCCGACCCCAAACGCTGTCATCACCACCGCCGGCCACGATATGATCATTCTCGTTCGTGCCCTGGATCAGGACGTGATCGTTCCCGTTGTAACGGATGTACTCGGCCACACCGTCGCCATCGGCGTCCACACGCTCGACGAGTTTCGAGACCGCCTCGAGGACAGGATCGTCGTGCACGGGGTCGAGATGGCCGAACTGGTTCTGCACGTTCTTGTCCACGTACATGACGTGGTCCGGCACCGAGAAGATGTCGCCCGGAACGGCATAGCCCGTCTCCGCCAGGTCGGTGTTGTTCAGCACCATCTTGGCGAAAGAGTTGTTCTCCAGCTCGTTGAGCAGGTTCAGCCCTTGGACGCGGGAGAGATAGTAGAACCGGTCGGCATTCTGCAAATTCTCGAGTTGCAGCTCAAAGATGAACGAGAAAGTCGATCCGAGCATGCCGCCGAAGGCCATCTTCTTTTCGGCCAGACCGCCGACCCAGAGGTCGACGTCTTCGAGACCGCCGAGCTTCGTGGCGTATTGCCCCGTCGCGTTGAGGAAGGCCTGGCGATCCTCTTCGTTCAGGCTCGCGTCGCCGAAGACGAGCTTCCATGCCGCATCGCGCTTGGCTTCGGCAGTCTGAGCCCCTGTGATCGTGGCATGGGTGCCGTATGCGGCGATGAAGTTGACGATCGAGGCCGGATTCTTGAGGTTAAGTGCGAAATCCATCCAGCTCGTGTAGGGGTCGAGCTGCGTGTCACCGTTCGCGGCCTCCTTGAACTGCCGCCGCGCTTCGTTCAGCGGCGGAATTCCGGCATCACGTCCGCGGGCGATGTTGATGGCCGCGAGGTCGAGCGGGATGCCAAGAAGCTGATTGCGCAGCACGTCGGTAACGAATTCGTCGATCTCGTTGCCGACCTGACTGGTCATTCCCCGGACGATGGCGCCGGCAGCCGCATTGTGGTCGATATCCGCAGATCCGAACGCGAGCGGGTTTAGGAACGCATCGAACAGCGTCATGTTGGTGACATTGCCGTTCGGATCGATCTGATCAACCGTCTGGTTGAGCATCGAGTGGCCGAAGCGGTATACGACGTGCGCGAACTCGGCGAAAATCGCCGGATTGATGTCGGTCGACGGGTTGAAGACGAAGGCGTCCACGTCCGGCTGAACCTTACGGGCGAACTCCTCGAAGACGAGGTGCTGGTACTCCATCTCGTTCGTGAACCGCGCCGCCTGGAACAGACGCTCGCCATCCCACTGCAGAGCAGCAACACCAGCTGCATCCGAAGGTATTGCGTTCACCGGGACACGCAGCCATTCGTTGAGGAAGGCCAAGTCGCCCGATTCCAGCGCCTTCTGCTTCACCTGGTCGACTAGGTGATTGTGCTCCGAATGGAACACGTGATGGACCGCGGTGAGGCCGATATTCTCGTTTCCGCGGCCATCGCCGGTGATGTAGTGCGCGTCGAGCAGCTCGTTATCATAGGCGGTCTGGCCGCCGCGGCTGTTGAAGCCGCCACTGTATCCGACCGCATTGTCGCCGTCGGCCTGCAGAACGCCGCCAGCCAGAACCGGTACGGCTGCGTGAGCAATATCATCGAGGAAGGCGTGGGCCGTCCGTGCCGCCGAGACCGTTTCGCCAGCCTCGATTACATTGGTGGAAGTGCCCGTTCCTTTGATGACCGTGCCGACAGGCAACTGTATGGCCGATGGATTGACCGGGTTGTCGAGATCACCCTCAACCCAGATCGGGTTTCCATTGACGTCGAATGCGGCGAGCACCTGGGGCAGACCGTTCGGACCACGAATGAATTCGCCATAGGCGTCAACGGCGAAGACGGGGATAGCGCCGACGTCGGCATCCGTCAGTTCGAAACCGAGCTTGGTGCGCGCCTGCTCCTTGACGTCTGCCCAAGTGGCGAGTCCGCGGGTACCTTCGAGCAGCTTGCCGGTCGCGAGCGGCTCGCCATCGACCAT
Organism: Microvirga lenta; assembly: GCF_020532555.1. Taxonomy (GTDB): domain Bacteria; phylum Pseudomonadota; class Alphaproteobacteria; order Rhizobiales; family Beijerinckiaceae; genus Microvirga; species Microvirga lenta. Next base: position 110,464 of record NZ_JAJBBR010000002.1, read on the forward strand.
CTGATACTCGCGCATGAAGAGCTGCTTCGATGCGGTGGAACCGTAGGTCTGATTCTGGTCGACCCAAGGCGTCGTGACATTGTTGGCGTCTCCGCTCGTGCGGGTCACGGCCATGAAGTTGGTGGGGCTGCCTTCGACATAAAGCGGGTCGTCAGGTTGAAGCGGGATATAGACCGTGCCGTTACCGCTCTTTTGGACGAGATCGAGGCCGTGATCGAAAAACTGCCCGAACAGCGTGAACCAGCTGTTATAGGGCGCCGAAAGGCCTTCATCGGGAGCCACGTTGGGAAGGACGACGCTGCTGCCGTCCATTTCGACACCGTGTTCTGCCAGCGCGGCATTCAGCGCGTTGCGAGCAGCCGTGATGTCCGCATTTGCGCCGGAGCTTGCCTCCTGTGCGGCAGTGAGAGCCAGCTCTGCTGCGACAACTTGAGCAGCCGCCTGAGCCGAGAGGGCATTGGCTGCATCAGCCGCTGCGCTCGACGCCTGGGCGATCGCCTGGGCGTCCGTGGCTGCCGATTGCTTTGTCTGGAGTTCGTTTCCCGCAGTTTCGAGAGCCGCGATCGCCTGGTCGATCTCCGCCTGCTGCTCCTCATTGGGGATACCGTCGCCCACGAGCAGTTCGAGGAGACTGGCCTGGGCGGCGTTCACGCCCAATTGAGCGGCAGCCACATCGGCAAGCGCGAGATCATATGCGGCTTGGTTCGAAGCGGCCTGTGCCTGCGCGGCATCGGCAGCAGCCTGCGCCGCAACTGCAGCTGCCTCTGCTTCGGTCAGCGCTTCCTGAAGAGCGAGAATTTCAGCCGGCGTCGGCCCCGCATTCTCCAGAGCGGCGTCGAGTGCCTCCTTGGCCGCCCTGATCTCGTTGAGAGCCGGCATCAGGGCCGCACCTGTGACGCCTGCATGAACCAGAGCGGCATAGATGGCAGCGGGATTGTCCAGAGTCTGATCGACGATCAGGTTCGAGATGATGCGCGGATCCGCGTCAATCACTGTACCGGGCGCTGGCTGCCCCTGTGCGGGCGGCGTGCCGCCGGACTGGCCGTAATCGTTGTTGTTGTAGATGACGCCGGGTCCGAAGACGATCTGATCATCGCCCTCGTTCCTCCAGAACGGATCGGTGACGCGCTCAAAGACATTGTCGGATGCGCCCCACTGGTCGCGGTCTGCCGTCAGATTGTTGAAGCTGCCATCGACGGTGCGCAGGCCATACGGCGCAAGCGGATGGCTGATGGCAGGAACGGCCGTAGCATAGCCTTCGTCGCCGGGCGTCAACACGTTGCCCTGATCGTCGACGCGAATCTCGTTGAGTGGGGTGCCGGCGGAGTGAGCCTCCGCAATCTTGATCTGCTTCAAGATGAATTCTAGATCGTGCTTAACGAGATTGACCATGCTTGCCTCCTGCCCTCTTTTTTGCCGCAATACTGACTGCAGCCCGACACATGTTGGGCGAACTGATGGGCTTAGCGCCATACGGTCTGAAGGCTTGCAGGACAGCGACTGAAGGCCCTGGTCTTTAGGACCAAGGTCGTATTCCGATTGGACTGAAGTCGCTTTGTCTTCGCGCGCACGATAGCGATGCAGCTACGTACAAAGTGGCAGGAGGCGCGACATGAGGAGGCGTTCAAGAAGGAGAGCCGCGCGACAAGGGAAGCGGCTGCCTGCGCTCCTTCGCACTACTCCTTTTGAGCATGAAGTGAGCCGCCCCCTCACATCCGGAGAGAACCCTTTGCACGCAAAGCGAAATATCTTTTGCTTGCGGCCAGATGACCTCATCCGCAGAGGGGGCGGCGTGTTGACCTAAGATCCGGCGCAAATCAAACTATATCGGCAATGAATTCCAACGCCGCGGCTAGTTGCGCAGAAGGCCTCATGCTGGAACAGCACAGAGGTTTAGCGCTGTTTTCCGGGCTAAATCCAATTCTCAAATTGGTTAGTTATCCAGCAAACACATCGCTGCTTCTTAAATATGAATAGTGTATCATTTACATACCACTTAATTGTTATCGAATGCTTAATTGTGCCGGCAGAAAGTCCTATATAACCTAGAACTGCAGACGAATAATTGGGGCGGGTCAGGGGTGTATGCTTTCCAGGAGATGAGGTTAGGCTCGGAGCCAGCGCGCCTGTTCTGGCTGAGGCACAGCCTTGCCAGGCAATTCATCATGGTTGCCTTCGGCGTTCTCCTGGTCGGGATGTTCACTTTAGGATCGTGGGTGACGCGGAAGATCGAAAACGGCGTTGCCGAGATCGCCGCGGCATCGTCAGCTCTTTACATCAACAGCCTTCTCACCCCGCATCTGCAGGAGCTCGCCTCCGGCGACTCCCTCTCGGCCGGAAGCCTCACGGCTCTCAACCAGGCGATCGAGAGTGCCGTCACCCGCCTCAACGTCACTTCCGTCAAAATCTGGAATCACGACGGCTTCGTCATCTACAGCACGGACAGGAGCCTCGTAGGTAGAACCTTCCCCCTGAAGCCGAATTTGAAGCAGGCATGGGAAGGGCGGATTGCGGCCGCATTCGTCGATGGCCAGCATGCAGAGAATGCCCGGGAACGCGCCAGCGATGTCCCCCTGCTCGAGGTTTATGTTCCCGTGCGGGAGAGCCGAAGCGGCAACATCATCGCCGTTCTCGAATTCTATGAGAACGCGGGCGAGTACCAGGCCCAGCTCTCGAAGGCGGAGTGGCACAGCTGGGCAATGACTGCGCTGGTGACGCTTGCCATGATGACGGCCCTGTTCTCCATTGTCGCCAATGGAAGCCGAACAATCGACGAGCAACGCATGTCGCTGACGCAGCGCGTGTCGCAGCTGTCGGAACTGCTCAAGCAGAACGAGGCACTTCGTTCGCGCATCGAACGCGCAGCCCGCAACGCGGCGGAAGACAACGAGCGCTTCATTCGCAGACTCGGTTACGATCTGCATGACGGGACGGCCCAATTGATCGGGCTGGCTCTTTTGCGTCTCGATGCCTTGAACCCCTCGGGCAGGGACAGCGAAAATCTCGCCACGATCAGAGGCGCGCTTTCGGATGCCCTGAGCGACATTCGCAACTTTTGCGCCGGTCTTCTCCTGCCTCAGCTCCAAGATCTCACGCTCACCGAATCCTTGCGCCACATAGCGCAGGATCACGAGCGCAGAACCCGGACGGGTGTCGCCTGCCGGATCTCGGATCTGCCGGCTGATGTGCCGCATATCGTAAAGATCTGCCTTTGCCGGTTCGTGCAGGAAGGTCTCAACAATGCCTTTCGTCATGCGGGCGGGAAAGGCCAGCAGGTTTCGGCATGGTGGGATGGAAAAGCCATCATGATCGAAGTTGCCGATGACGGGCCGGGAATGCCGGTTCATACCGTTTCGGGTGGCCAGCGCCGTCTGGGCTTGACCGGGCTCTGGGACCGTATCGAGAGCATTGGCGGAACGATGACGGTGAACAGTGCGCCCGGCGCGGGTACACGGCTCACGGCCTGTCTACCACTTACCAGGGGGGAAACCGATGAATAGCAAAATCCGAGTCGGAGTTGTCGACGATCATCCCCTTTATCGGGATGGCGTGATCTTTACCCTGGCGGCGCAGCCTGACTTCGAGGTTGTCGGCCAGGGAGCCTCCGCTGCCGACGCCCTCCGCATCGCGACCGAGCAACAACCTGACGTGCTGGTGCTCGACATGACGATGCCGGGCGGCGGAATGAATGCAGTTGAGGCCATCGCCCAGCACCACCCCATGGTCAGAACCTTGATGCTGACGGTAGTGGCGGACGAGGAGCAGGTCTGCTCGGCCTTGAAGCGCGGGGCTCGCGGCTATCTTCTCAAGGGAACGAGCGGTCCCGAGCTTGTCCAGACCGTTCGCTTGATCAGTCAGGGGGAGAGCTATGTCTCTCCAAGCCTTGCGGCCAAGCTGCTGATGCGCTCCGGCACGCCTCCCGCGCGCGAGGAGAAGCGGCCGGACCGTTTCTCCGATCTGACACCTCGCGAGGAGCAAATCCTTTCCATTCTCGTGGAGGGGCGCAGCAACAAGGAAATCGGGAACAAGCTCGATCTCAGCGAGAAGACCATCAAGCACCACCTCACCAACATTCTCCAAAAGCTGCAGGTCCGCAATCGCGTCGAGGCAGCCCTTCTCGCATCCGATCGCCTCTCGCAGCGCTCCACTGCGACTGCCGAACTGAGACGCTGATCGAATCGCATCCCATCGGCATCCCGGGGAGACAGATCGTCTCCCCGGCGATTGCACGGCTTCCAGTCCGTCGGAGTTGCAGGTCCCGTTGCCCTGCGGGGAGAATGATGCTTTGAGAAAGCCATCATTCTGCTTGCTCGAACAACCCCGGCGTCAACTGCGAAGGATTCACCATGGCCAAAGCCATCCATTCCATGGTCCGCGTTCTGGATGAGGAACGCTCGGTGGGCTTCTATTCCAAGGCCTTCGGGCTCGGCATCGTGGACAGGTTCGCCTTTGACGGTTTCAGCCTCGTCTACATGCGAAACGCCGAGAGCGACTTCGAACTCGAACTCACCGTCAATCACGGCCGGAAGGATCCTTATTCCCTCGGCGACGGCTACGGGCATATTGCCTTCGCCGTCGATGACGTCGAACTGGAGCGCCAGCGCCTTGAGGGTCTCGGCTTCTCTCCAACTCCAGTCAAGCAGCTGGAGCACGACGGCGTCGTGTTGGCCAAGTTCTTCTTCGTTCAGGACCCCGACGGCTACAAGATCGAAGTGCTTCAACGTCAGGGCCGCTATCGCTAGCAGGCCTCTCCTTCTGATGCACCCAGTCGGTAGCGGGGCGCGCACGAAATTCCCTGGCGCGCCTTTGCGATCGAGCTCCGTTCGCTGAGCCCTTTGCAGATAATCCTATTGGGGCAGAAAGCGGGCCGAATTGCCCCGAATGGCCCCGCTTGTGCCGGATAGAGGACACACTTCCCTTTTAGCGCTGGCTTTGCCGGGCCGTTACCAGGGCGGCTCGGCAGACCTGAAGACAGAACAGGAGTTCCTCAAACGGAACCCAGCAAAGGATCCTCTATGACGCAGCCCAGCGCCAACGAGCAGTACCTGCTCGAGTTGATCAATGCCGAGCGGGCAAAGACCGGGGCCCAGGCTCTTGCCTTCGACGCGAACCTCCTGACGGCGGCCGAGAAGCACAGCCTGTGGATGCTCTCGTCAGACACCTTCTCTCACACCGGCTCTGGCGGATCGAGCGCCACGCAGCGGATGACCGATGCTGGATTCCGGTTTGCAGGGTCCTGGGCTTCGGCCGAGAACATCGCATGGGCGACGACGAGAGCCCCACAGGGATCTCAGGATGAAGTGCTCCTGCTGCACACCAACCTCATGAACAGCCCGGGACACCGCACCAATCTCCTGAATGCCTCCTTCAAGGAAATCGGCATCGGTTTCGAGATCGGCGATTACCAGGGCCGGGAGAGCGCCTTCGTCACCGAGAACTTCGCGAGATCTGGATCAGGATCCCTGCTGACGGGAGTGGCATTTCGGGACGGCGATGGAGACAAATTCTACGATCCTGGCGAGGGCCTCGCGAATATTGCCGTGAAGGCGGTAAGCTCGACCGGGCAAACCTATACGACCGCGACGATGAGCGCCGGAGGCTACCAGATCGATCTCCCGGCCGGCTCCTACACGGTCACCTTCTCAGGATCAGGCCTGGCTACGACGACTTATCAGGTCACCATCGACACGACGAACGTCAAGCTCGATCTGGTCAACCCGGCTGCGGCGGGCGGGACGCCGACGAGCGTCTCGACCTCGTCCCCCACCACGAACCAAATATCGGGCACCTCCGGCGGCAACAGGCTGTTCGGCACATCGGATGCCGACATCATCAAGGGTCTCGGCGGGAACGACTGTCTGTACGGCCAGGCCGGGAACGACCGCCTCGACGGCGGTTCGGGCAATGACCGCATGTCGGGCAAGGCGGGCAACGATGCCCTGTATGGACGGGCCGGGCGCGATGTCCTCCAGGGTGGGGATGGCAACGACCGTCTCTACGGCGGCAAGGATGCCGACGTGTTCTCCTTTCGAGGCAAGTGGGGCTCCGATCGGGTCATGGACTTCCAGAACGGCAAAGACCGGATCGACCTGCGCTCCAACGATCTGTCCTTCTCCAAGTTGAAGATCCGGCGGGCGGATACTGACAATGACGGAGTTCGCGACGATGTGCTGATCCAGGCCGGCGACTACTCGATCGCGGTTCTCAACACCAAACTCTCCCTGATCGATCGCGGCGACTTTCTGTTCTGACGACTGCCCGGACGAAATGAAGGCCACCCCTCGGCGGAGGGGTGGCCTTCTTCATGCCCGATTGCCTGATGGCGTCCCAATCAGTTGGCGGCCTCGGCGCTTGTCCGGCGCGAGACGTTGAGGTCGGAAAGGACGACAGTCGTCTCGTATCCCTGGGCATCGAGCACGGTCCATTGCTTCAGGGCATTCGCGCGGGCGTCGAAGCGAAGGGTGATCTTGGAGGTCCCGCCCAGTGTGGCACTGTCCTCGAAACGGACCGTGATCATTCCATCGGAGCCCACCTGCACGTCCTGGACCTTGGTGTCCTTTGCCAGGTCGACACGATCCTGTACGAGAAATTTCAGGGGCGTCTGGCGGATGGAATAGACATCGTTGGTGCCGAGCTTCTTGTCGCGCACGGCAACCGAACGACCATCGGAGACGACTTCCAGGGTGCTGGGCGGCGCATAGGCGAAGTGGAGCTGCCCCGGACGCTTGAGGGACAGGGTCCCTTCGGAGCGCTGCCCATTGGTGCTGCTTTGCACGAAATGTGCCGTCAGCTGATCGATGCTGTTGAAATAGGCATTCACCCTCTCAAGAGCGGCGGCGGGCGAGTTCGGAATGGACTGCGCCGCCACTCGGGGCGCAGCCGGCGCCTTCGCCGCTGTGAGACTCGCCTTCGTGGCCTCGGACGATACAGCGGGCTCTGCCGGCGGTGCGGAGGTCACGGTCCTCGGCTGCTCGACAACGGCCGTCTTCGCGGGAGCCGCCGGCGCAGCGGCTTTCCGCGGCTCGACCACCGCCGGCCTTGCCGGTGCGTCATTGCGCCCGGCGCTTCGAGGCTGCTGCCGCTGCGGCGCAGTCGAATTCGGTTTGGAGGCGGTCTGCGGCTTTGCCTGCGGGGATGCCCGAGACGGTAACGGCTCAGGGCGAGCGACCGGCTGAGGCGCAACCGTCTCCGCAGGCGCGGACGGGCGAGCGGCATCGCGCTTGAAAACACCGTCGAGAAATCTCGTGAGCGGATCGGAGGCCTGCTGAGCAGCCGTCGGGGAGGAACAGGCGAGTGCCACGGCAAGGCCGACAGAAAGGGACAGGGACTTGTTGCGCATGAACTCACCGCTTACCAAAACTGCAATGGAAAAGGCCTCGGGCTGGGAGGCCGCTCTTCATCTCTTGGTGCCCTTTGGAGGCTGAATGAAGGCAGAATAGTCCTTCCTGCCTTCTTGAGGCGGGCCGAGGCCGCGCCGCCTCTAACATGGGTACGCCCATGCAGATGTCGAGGGCTCGACCCTCCTTCGGGTGGTTCCATATACATTCGCCCGAAACCGCCCTGAGAGGCCCTACCGCCAGCCTCGCCCGGCGGATTCGGGATGGTTCTGATCGATTGTAGTGGATTTCACCTATCTGGCACCTTGGCTGCTCTCCCGAACATCCGCCAAACAGGAGAGCGCCGACTGGGTCAGAAAAGGCTCCGAAGGCCAAAACGAACTAAAGGAAGAGACAAGCGCTCATGGTGACCAATCGCGTTCCGACGACTCCTTTTTCCGACCAGCGCCCAGGCACCTCAGGCTTGCGGAAGAAAGTCACCGTGTTCCAGCAGCCTCGATACGTCGAGAACTTCATTCAGGCGGTCTTCGATACCGTCGAGGGCGCTCAGGGCGCGACGCTCGTTATCGGCGGCGACGGCCGGTTCTTCAATGAAACCGTCATTCAGACGGCTCTGAAAATGGCTGCAGCAAACGGTTTCAGCCGCATTCTCGTCGGCCAGAACGGCCTTCTCTCGACTCCCGCGGCGTCCTGCATCATCCGCAAGTACAAGGCCGTGGGCGGCCTCGTGCTGTCTGCCAGCCACAATCCTGGCGGGCCCGACGGGGATTTCGGAATCAAGTTCAACATGGCGCATGGGGGCCCGGCTCCCGAGACCTTCACAGAAGCCGTTTTCAAGCGGGCCAGCGGGATTTCCGAGTACAAGATCATCGAGGCGTCCGACGTCGATCTCGGGCGCCTGGGAGAGACCCGCCTCGGCGACGCGACGGTTCAGGTGATCGATTCGGTCGAGGATTACGCGGAGTTGATGGAGACCCTCATCGATTTCGACCGGGTTTCGCGCCTCTTCCGCTCCGGCTTCCGCATGCGTTTCGACGCCTTGAGCGCCGTGACCGGCCCTTACGCGAAGGCGATCCTCGAAGGGCGTCTCGGCGCCCCCGCGGGCACCGTCGTGAACGGGGAGCCGAAGCCCGATTTCGGCGGCCATCATCCGGACCCCAATCCGGTTCACGCGCACGACCTCATGGACCTTATGCACGGCCCCGATGCCCCTGACTTCGGAGCCGCGTCGGATGGCGATGGCGACCGGAACATGATCGTCGCCCCAGGACTCTTCGTGACGCCGAGCGACAGCTTGGCGATCCTCACGGCCCATGCGCACCTAGCTCCGGGTTATTCCAGGGGCCTTGCAGGCGTTGCCCGCTCGATGCCGACGAGTCGCGCGGCCGACCGGGTGGCGGCCAAGCTCGGCATCAAGGCGTATGAGACCCCCACCGGATGGAAGTTTTTCGCCAATCTCCTGGATGCGGGGCTGATCACCCTGTGCGGCGAAGAAAGCGCCGGCACAGGCTCCGACCATATTCGAGAGAAGGATGGCCTCTGGGCCGTGCTCCTCTGGCTCAACATTCTGGCGGCGCTTGAGAAACCGGCCGATCAGATCGTACGGGATCACTGGGCAGCCTTCGGACGGGACTACTACTCCCGCCACGACTATGAAGACCTTGAAACGAAAGCCGCCAATGACCTGATGGACAATCTGCGCGGGAAGCTCTCGAAGCTCCCGGGCCAGCAATTTGCCGGACTGACCGTCGCAGGCTGCGACGACTTCTCCTACACCGATCCGGTCGACGGCTCCGTGACGCCGCGACAGGGAGTTCGGATCCTCTTCGAGGAGGATGCCCGGGCCGTATTCCGTCTCTCCGGCACCGGCACCTCGGGCGCGACGCTCCGCGTCTACATGGAGCGGTTCGAACCGGATCCGAACCGCCACTCGCTCCCTACGGCGGAGGTTCTGGCGCCTGTCGTCGCGGCGGCAAACGCGATCGCCGAGATCTCCCATTATACCGGTCTCGAAGCTCCCACCGTCATCACCTGAGCGCCCTCACGAGCCCGCGGGATCGGCCCGGCTTGCGCTCCGTTGCCGGACGAGCGCGAGACGCGCAGGAAGAGAAGCATGAGTGCAGCGCCGGCGATGGACATTCGCTGGCGCCCGCGCAGAGTCGCTGAACAGGGATTGTCTGGTTTCGACCGGTTCCGCTCTGGACAAGCGCACGTCGTGCCTAAATCACAAGGTTCAGGTTACGATCAGCCAAGCAATCCAGAGCTGGAACCCTAGTTCTCGCCAGAGGTCATCCATGCGCTTCCGGCTTGCTCTCTGTAGTCTCGTGTTCTCCTGGGCATCTGCCCTGGGAGCGCCTTCGACGGAAACCGTTGAGCAGGCCTTGTGCCGTCTCATCGACAATGCTGCGGCGGCACGCCAAATCCCGACCGACTTCCTCACGAAGCTCATCTGGCAGGAAAGCTCCTTCCGCACGGGTGCGATCAGCCCCGCCGGCGCGCAGGGTGTGGCTCAGTTCATGCCGGGCACCGCACGGGAACGGGGCTTGGCCGATCCCTTCGACCCTGAGCAGGCCATCCCCGAAGCGGCCAAGTTCATCCACGAACTCACAGACCGCTTCGGCAATCTTGGCCTCGCTGCGGCGGCCTATAACGGCGGCCCCGCCCGCGTCGCTTCATGGCTTTCGGGCCGAGGAGGATTACCGGCTGAAACGAGGAACTACGTGTTCAGGATCACAGGCCGGTCCGCCGAGGACTGGGCCGCTGACCTGAAGGAGGAACTGAATCTGCAGACCGACGACGCGGATGCCGCAAACCCGCAGAAATGCATGCAAGTCGTGGCCCTTCTCCGGCAGCCCGGACGGGGCGCGCCGGAGGAGGCGCCGTTCGCCCCCTGGGGCGTTCAACTCGCCGGCAACTTCTCCAAGAGCAGGGCTCTCGCCAGCTTCGCTCGCGCCCGCCAAGCCTATGCGGCTGTCCTGGGGGAAATCCGGCCCATGATCATCGGGACGAGGCTGCGCCATCGCGGAACACGCACCTTCTACCGGGTGCGCGCCCCTGCAACATCACGCAACGAAGCGAACCAGCTCTGCGATAAGATCCGCAAGGCTGGGGGCAGCTGCGTCGTTCTCCCGAGCTGAGGCCTTTGGATTCGGCTCTTGAGGGCCGTTGCGGCCCTCAGCTGCTTACCGCCGCTGCGGCCGAAGCGAGCGGGCGAGTTCGCGGATGACGTTGTCCTCGATGTTGAGGTTCAAATCGTTGCCCTCGTCGTCGGCCAAATCGGCTTCTGCCGGCACGTGCTCGTTCTTGCCCGCAGGCGCTCCCTGCCTGCGCGAGGCATTCTCCTGCGGAGGCGCAGGCGGACCCGCACGTCGTCCGGCATCTCCAGAAGCTCTTCCCGGCACTGCGGGGGCATAGGCGCGCGGCGGGCTGTAGCGGTTCTCGAGAGTGTCGAGCAGGCTGTTGAGGGCGCCGTTCGAGATCGAGACATCGGGAATAGGGGGGAGACCTTCGAGAGCGATCGTCCTGTTCTGGTAAACGGTGTCGGCCGTCACATCGGGACCGAACCAAGCCAGAGGCCGGAAATCGCGCGCCTCCTCTTCGCTCTCGAACTCGACGGCGATGAGATCCAGAGGCCCCGGCGTCACATAGCGGTTGATGTGAATGTCACGGGTGCCGACGGTCAGATGCGACCGGACGTAATCGACCTTTCCGGGCGTGACGTCGAGCAGGGCCTCGGCATGGGCGCGAGGGACATCCGTACGCTCCTCGACCGGTCCGTCGGGCCCGCCGGTGATCAGAACGAGGCTGCCCTTGTCACCTTCGACGATGACATAGGAGCTACGATCGGCCTGATTGGGAAAATGGCCCTCCGTGACGCGATTGCCTCCTCTTTCCTTGCGGATGAGACGGGCCAAGGACGAAGCAATCAGATAGCGACGGGAGGTACTCATTTTGATTGAGCTCTTTGCTAGCAGCCATGAATGAACGCTCGGCTTTACCTAGAACTCAGCACACATTCCCCTGCCTGGAACAGTATTTCGTTCCCATTCAATATGAAGATACGAAATTATGTTCCAGAGGAGACGAGTAGTTCAGGCAAATCGAGAGAATACAATTAGTACTTATCGTGGCACTTCAAAGGCAAAATTGATCAGAAAGTTAAGATTGGCACTCAAGCGAATTCATTCCTGCCGATGCAGAGGCATCATATAAGCCGAAAGGGGTAGAGAAACAGGCCGCGCACGCCTCTCGCGCCCGCGGCGGCGTGAAAACGACGTAGGCCTGAACCCTACCCCCTGCCGTTCGCTTATTCGCTTGCGGTGGTTTTCGGAACGTATGCTTCGTTGCCGTCGAAGGTATATGCGGTCTTCACGGTGGTGTAGAACTCCTGTGCATACCGCCCCTGCTCACGCGGACCATAGGACGAGCCCTTCCGCCCGCCGAACGGCACGTGGTAGTCCACCCCGGCGGTCGGCAGGTTCACCATCACCATGCCGGCCTCGGAATTGCGCTTGAAGTGACCAGCATATTTCAGGCTCGTGGTGCAGATGCCGGCAGAAAGCCCGAAAGGCGTGTCGTTGGCGATCTCCAGCGCCTCGTCGTAGCCTCGCGCCCGGATCACCGTCGCCACCGGCCCGAAAATCTCCTCGCGGGCCACCCGCATCCGGTTGTCCACCTCCGTGAACAGCGCCGGCGCCAGGTAGAAGCCCGGGCTATCCCGGTTCAGCAACTCCCCGCCCGCCACGAGTTTCGCGCCCTCGTCCTGGCCGATGCGGATATATTTCAGATCCTGGTCGAGCTGGTTCTGATCCACCACAGGCCCGATCTGCGTCCCGGGCTTCAAGGCGTCGTCCACCACCAGCCCCTGCATCCGCTCCGTCAGGGCGGCCACGAACCGGTCGTGGATGCCCTCGGTCACGATCAGCCGCGACGAGGCCGTGCAGCGCTGCCCCGTGGAGAAGAAAGCGCCATTGACGGCGCATTCCACCGCCACCTTCAGGTCAGCATCGTCCAGCACCACCATGGGGTTCTTGCCGCCCATCTCGAGCTGCAGCTTCTTCATCGGGTCCGAGGTGATGCAGGTCTGGGCCACTCGGCGTCCCGTGGGCACCGAGCCGGTGAACGAGATGGCCGACACCTTGGGGCTGTTCAGCATCGCCTCGCCCACGACGGAGCCTCGCCCCATCACCAGGTTGAACACGCCTGCGGGCACGCCGGCCCGGATGATGATCTCGGACAGGGCGTGGGCCGAGGCCGGCACAAGCTCCGCCGGCTTGAACACCACGGTGTTACCGTAGGCCAGCGCCGGGGCGATCTTCCAGGCCGGAATGGCGATGGGGAAGTTCCAGGGCGTGATCAGCCCGACCACGCCCACCGGCTCTCGGGTGACCTCCACGTCGACGAGGGGGCGCACGGAGGGCACCTTGTCGCCAGCCATGCGCAAGCACTCGCCGGCGAAGAAGTGGAAGATCTGCCCCGCGCGGATCACCTCGCCGATGCCCTCGGGCAGCGTCTTGCCCTCCTCCCGGGAGAGGAGGCGTCCAAGCTCCTCCTTGCGGGCGAGGATCTCGTCGCCGACAGTTTTGAGGATGTCGTGGCGCTGCTGGATGGAGGAGCGCGACCAGGCCGGGAAGGCCTCATGCGCCGCGGCAATGGCGGCTTCAGCCTCAACTGCGCCGGCACGGGCGAACTCACCCACGATGTCGCCTGTATTGGAGGGGTTGATGTCCGCCGAAGCCTCGGACGCGCCAACCCACTCCCCAGCAATGTAGTTCTTCGTCATGGTGCCGTTCCCGTTCATGTCTTGATAAGGCCGCGCCCGGCCAGATTGGCCATGAAGGCGCTCAGCCCGAAGGTCCAGGGCTCACAATCGGAGCTTGGTCTCACGCGATTAACCAGCGCCCCGAGCTTCGGTGCCGCGATGGTGACGATGTCCCCCGTCTTGTGGGTGAATCCCATTCCCACTTCATCCCGGTCCTGCGTGGGTGCGAACATCGTCCCGAGGAAGAGCACGAAGCCGTCGGGATACTGATGATTAGGGCCGATGGTCTGCCTGACAAGATCTTCGGGATCGCGACTGATCTTCGATATGGAAGACGCCCCCTCAAGCTTGAACCCGTCCTCGCCTTCGACCGTCAACGTGACCGTGGTCTGGCGCACGTCGTCGAGAGAGAAGCTCTCGTCGAAGAAGCGGATGAAGGGCCCTATCGCGCATGATGCATTGTTGTCCTTGGCCTTGGACAGAAGCAATGCGGATCGGCCTTCGAAGTCGCGCAGATTGACATCGTTGCCCAGCGTCGCCCCGACGATCCTGCCGGTCGGGGCCACGACCACCACCACTTCGGGTTCCGGATTGTTCCAGGTCGACTTCGGATGGATGCCCGCATCCATGAACGGCCCCACCGCCGAGAGTGTCGGCGCTTTGGTGAAGACCTCCGCGTCGGGACCGATTCCGACTTCCAGGTATTGGCTCCAGGCGCCCTGGGCCACGAGCACCGCCTTGAGGTCCATCGCCTCGGGGGAGCCGGGCTTGAGCCGACTGAGGTCGTCCCCCACGAGCCGGCTCACTTCCGCGCGGATGGCGGCGGCGGCACTGGCGTCGCCCCGTGCCCGCTCCTCGATTACGCGTTCGAGCATGGACACCGCGAAGGTGACGCCTGCCGCCTTGATCACCTGAAGGTCGACAGGCGCGAGAAACCAGGGCTTCGACGAGTCGCGTCGGTCGGGAGGCGTATTGGCCAGGATGTCTTCCAGCGCCCCGACCCGTTCGCCCTCCGCGTTCTTGAGCGTCCGCGCCGGGTCGTCCGCGGCGGCAAGCTCGCTCATGGTGGCACAGGATGATGAGATGTCGATCACGCCGTCATTCCGTATCGCGACGACGGAGGGTCCTATCCCGGGCCGCCAGATACGGCCTGCAAGCGCTCCCTCGAATCGATCCGCGGGAAGAACTTCGGCCAAGTCGACTTGCGAGGACAGGTGGTCCATTTCGGGCGCTCCCTCTCATTGGGCATGCCTGCCCGTTCTTGCGATTCCAGAATTGATATAGCCACGTATGCACTCATGGCGACAGGAAAAGAGAACGTCACAAGGGATTTATGCTTCGCCCGCCTTCCACCGCCGGCATGACTGATTCATGCCCCTTGGAGGCTCAAATCTGCAGTCTCATCTTCAGCCTGGATCGGACCCACACCCGCTCGGTCAGTCGGGCAGGCCCGCGGCTCCGCACATGCCTCAGCGGCTCGGGACCTCCGGTGGAGGAGTCGGGTGGACGACAGGCCTCTTGGGATCCGGCGCCTGCTCCGGCAACGGCGACGGAATGGCAGGAGGCTCCTGCGGCTGCGGGGCGTCCGGCGGAGAGGGCAGAACAGGTGCAGGTTCGGTTGGCGGCGGCTTCGGATAGAACTCATCGGGCAAGGGACGGCCGCTGCAGATGGAGCCGGTCCCGCCGCCATGGCTGCCCGCGCCTCCGATGCCGATGGTGGGGAAGCAGGCCAGTCCGACGGAGAGGGAATACATGGTCTTCACGCCCTGAGTCTCTCGTGATCTTCTCCAGCCATTGAAACCCGTTCATCCCCGCAATGGTTCTCGGGATTTCGGCTCACGTTTGGATCCTTTACCGGCGCTCGTCAGTTCCCCCGGGAGGGGTGATCGACGACATGCTCTGCGATGCCCCCCCTGAAACGAACAGAATTGCCTCCTCGGACGGAGCGACGAACGAAGGGATGATCTCATGGCCGATACGCCCTCCCCCTCGGAACCACGCCCCGACATTCCAGCCCCAGGGCCTGACCCGGTTACACCCGAGCCTGCTCCCGCCGGTGTCCCGGACCGCGAGGAACCCTTGAGCATCCCGCCCGGAACTCCTGACGAGTCTCCGCCTCCCGGAGAGCCGATCGGCATTCCAGGAACAGTTCCCCCAGAGATGTAAAGCGATACTTCGTTTCGCCCTGAGCAGCCACGTCCTTTCACGACACGCTTCTGCCCGGCCTTCCTCAGTGGGGTGAAGGTGGCTGCCGGCGACAGGGCCGGGCGCAGGAGCGGCTCCAGCAACCGGCGAAGAGCGCAATAATGTCCCCGAAGGGGATCTTTTCGGCCGCTTTGACTATAATCAATACGAAGATGGACTCATCGGTTGGAAACACAGCGAGAAAAGGAGCCGGATTGATGGTTGAAGGCCTCAAAAGCATCCTGATCGGATTTTCTCACGACGATGAACGACCCTCGTTCGCATTGCGATACGGCCTTTCACTGGCCCGTCAGGCCGAGGCCCACGCCTCCATCTGCGCTCTCACGCCGGAGATGACGGTTACCCACGCCTTCGTCAGCAATGTCGCATCCGGCTTGGTCGCAGCGGAGAACCAGCGTCTTCACGAGGCCTCCAAGGCTGCCGTCGAACTGGCGCGGCAGGAGGCGACGGCCGCAGGCGTGGGCTGCAATGTCGATGTCCTTCAGCGGCATTATCCGGAACTGGCTGCATCTCTTGCCGTGAGAACCCGCGTTCACGACATCACCGTTCTCGACGCCGAACCGGACCCGCTGAGCCTGGGCCGAGGTTTCCTTGAGGAGGCTCTCTTCAACGGTGGGCGCCCCCTGCTGATCGTACCCCAGGGCTTCGAGACGTTTGAGCCCGGCAGGATCGTCGTGGCCTGGGACGGGAGCGTGCGGGCGACCCGTGCGGTTCACGACGCACTCCCCTTGCTGCGAGCGGCGGAACAAGTGGAAATCCTATCGGTCTCGGGGGAGAAAGATCTCTCCTCAACCGGAGCGGATCTCGCGCCGCATCTGACCCGCCACGGCGTCAACTGCACCGTCAAGGAACTGGGGGTGCAGAACGGCGATGCCGGTGAGACTATCCGATCCCAGATCGGCCTGTTCAAAGCCGACATGGTCGTGATGGGAGGCTTCGTTCACTCCCGATGGAGGCAGTTGGTGCTGGGAGGCGTCACTCAGTCGATGTTGAAGGCCTCTCCGGTTCCGCTGCTGCTTTCCTATTGAGGAAGGAGCAATGTCGGAAGCCGGACTCTCCATTGCCGATCTGCTGGTCGGCGAGCCCGAGGGCGCTCGCCGGCCGAGTTCCTGATCGTCAGCCCGCCCGCGTCATTCGTCCGCGGCCTCGAGGGCAAAGGAGATCTTGGCATTCACGCGGTAGACCATGATCTCGTCGTCCGAGACGGTAGCATCGAAGCTCGTGATGGAAATGGAGCGGATATTGCGGATCGTCTGCGAAGCGATCTTTACGGCACGCCTTGCAGCATCCTCCCAGCTCCGATCGGACTCGGCCGCGACCTCGATCATCTTGAGCAGCGTCATGGCTTCCTCCCAGGATGCCGGGAAAGCCTAACAGCGATCAGGCGCACCTCATAGAAGCCGCAGGGATGCCAGGGAACAAACTTACGTTACCGGCGGCGATGCTCTGCGCCACCCGCCTGCAAGAAGGCCGTGCAGGCGGTGTGGGGAATCAGCCATGGGACGGGCAGGGTGAGGTACGCCCTCACCCTGGCCGCCTGCATCAGATGGAGGAAATCTGTCCGCCGTCCACGCGCAGGATCGAGCCGGTCATGAACGAGGCCTTCTCGCTGGCGAGGAAAACGGCAGCAGCTGCGAATTCCTCGATTTCACCATAGCGGCCCGCAGGAATGCCGGCCCGCGCTGCGGTTGCAACCTCCTCGACGGAGCGGCCTGTTCTCTCCGCGTTGGCGGCATCGAGCTGCTTCAGGCGGTCAGTCGCGATACGGCCAGGGGCAACGGCATTGACGGTCACGCCAGATGAAGCGACCTCGGCCGCCAGCGTCTTGCCCCAGCCGACGAGCGCCGGGCGGATGGCATTGGAGATGGCAAGATTCGGGATCGGCTGGATCACGCCGGACGAGATGACGGAGATGATGCGGCCGAACTTGCGTTCGATCATGCCGGGCAGAAGCTGGTCGGCGATCCGGACGAGGTTGACGAACATGGCATCGAACGAAGCACGCCATTGGTCGCTCGCCACGCCCTGCGCCTTTCCGGGCGGCGGGCCGCCGCTGTTGAGGACGAGGATGTCGACGCCGCCCAGCGCCTCGGTCACGTCCTTGACGAGCGCATCGACCTGATCGACCTTGCTCGTATCGCAGATGAAGGGCAGGACACCCTTTCCGATCTTCTCGGCGGCGGCCTTCGACCCGTCCATCGTCCGGCTGGCGATGGCGACGCGAGCGCCCTCGTCCGCCAAGCCCTGGGCGATGCCGAAGCCCAGCCCCTTGCTCGCGCCGAGAACGAGCGCGCGCTTCCCCTCCAAACCTGTCTTCATGCCGCAAGGCTCCCCTGTTGCGAGCGCTCGATGCGCTCCATTAGCCAATCGATATCCGCGATCGTCTCCGGGCTCAATTTCGGTCCGGGCTTGCGCAGCGTGTCCGATGCGATGATGCCGCGCTTCTTCAGCACGTATTTGCGCACGGCGAGCCCGACATTGGGCTGGGTCTCGTATCGCACGAGCGGCAGATGGCGGTCGAAGAGGTCATGGGCCTCCTGACGGCGCCCCTGCTTGATGAGGTTGACCACGCCGACGAGCATTTCCGGATAGGCATAGCCCGTCATCGCGCCGTCCGCGCCGCGCTCGACCTCGAAGGGCAGGAAGAGGCCGCCATTGCCGCACAGGATCGAGACCCGGCGCACCTGGCCCTCCGCGCTGGCGCGGCGCAGAGTCGTGATCTTGTCGAGGCCCGGCCAGTCCTCGTGCTTGAGCATGACGCAGGACGGGTTCTGCTCGATGATCCGCATGATCACCTTGGGCGTCATCACCACATTGGTGACGAGCGGGTAGTCCTGGATCACGAAAGGCACGTCCGCCCCGATGGCCTCGGCGGCATCCGCGTAATAGGAGACGATCTGGTCATCGGTCCGGAGGCCGGAGGGCGGGGCAATCATGACCCCGGCCGCGCCCGCGTCCATGACCTTGCCGGACAGGGCCGACATGGCGGCGAAGCCTGCGGCCGAAACGCCGACGACAACGGGCACCCGGCCGGCGACGGTGGCGATGACCTGCCTGGCGAAGGCGAGCGATTCCTCGGCCGCCAGCTTCGGCGATTCGCCCATGATGCCCAGGATCGTCAGGCCCGTGGCTCCGGCGTTCAGGTAAGCCTCGACCATGCGATCGGTGGAGGCGGTGTCGAGACGCCCGTCCGCCTCGAAAGGGGTGGGGCAGATGACATAGACGCCGGCGGCAGAGCTTGTGAGCAAGATTTCCTCCATGAGAGGGCAACGAGGGATGGAAGCCGGCGTCTTCCTTACACCGGCTTTCCGGCCAGTGCACCGCTCATGTTGCCGATTCGTGGTGGATCTTGCCGCAAGGGCACCATGGCCCCGCTGGGATCGAGGCTATTCGGCGAGCGCCGAAAAGCCCCGGAGCAACTTATTTATGCCCAGAGCCGCTCTTCTTGCCGCCGCCGTCCTGCTTGTTGACGGTGGCCCATGCGCGCCGCTCGGCTTCCTTCTCCGAGACGCCACGGCTCTCGTAGGATTCCTCGATATGCTCGGCCTTGCGCTTCTGCTTCTCCGTATAGGCGGACTTGTCACCGCGAGACATGGCACTCTCCTCGTGAGTTCCAGGCTTCGATGTTCCAACACATGAGGCAGAAGCGGGTTCCTGGGCGGGGTACCGCTGTTGGGCAGCCCCCGCGGCGATAGCGTGGCCGCGCTTCAGCAGATCGGTGATGACACAGCGGATCCAGATACTAGGAGTTCCCCGGCTATGACGGGGCGGCCACCGAACCGGCCACCGACCACCGTTCCGGGTCCGCCGTCTGTCCGATGAGGGCAAGTCCGTAGGCGATCGATTCGAACTGATCCGCCGACATCAGCCGATCCTCGCCGAAGCGGTCGATGAAGAGACGGCGAATGGCCGGAACGAAGGACGTTCCCCCGGTCAGGAACACCCTCTCGATCTCACCGGCCTCCACCCCGGCCTGCGCCAGAGCCTGATCGACCGTGCTCTCGATCCGGGCTACATCGTCGGCGATCCATGTCTCGAAGTCGCGGCGAGTGATGGTCGCCCGAATATCGACGCCCTCGCCCGTGAAGTGGAATTCCGTCTCCTCATGGGCCGAAAGAGCCACTTTCGCCGAAGAGACAGCGCGATAGAGGGCAAATCCCAGATCGTACTCGACGATGTCGATGAACTTTTCGAGGGGCTCCGGATCGAGGGCCGCCCGGGCGAGCTCCCGCAGCTCCTTCAGGTCGCCGCTGCCCTTCATCATAGCCAGCTGGTTCCAGCGGGCGAAGTTGGCGTAGTAATGGTTCGGGATCGACAGGACCTTGCCCATGGAGCGGTAGCTCCCGCCCTTGCCGAGCCGGGGCGACACGACCTGATCGACGATCCGGTAGTCGAAGGCATCTCCGGCGATGCCGACACCGGCATGCCCCAGCGGTTCGGCGCGAAGAACGCCGCTGGCGCGCGAGAAACGCATGACGGAAAAATCGCTCGTGCCGCCGCCGAAATCCGCCACCAGAACCGTCGCATCGTGGTTCAGCTGTTGGGCATAGAAAAAGGCCGCCCCCACAGGCTCGTAGACGTAGTGGGCGTGGTCCGCCCCCAGTTTGCTGAAAGCAGCCCGGTAGCGGCTCATGGCGAGGGCATCGTCCGGATGGGTCCCGGCGAATTGCACCGGCCGGCCGATCACCACATTGCCGGCCGAGAGATCGAACCTTTCGCCTCCGTGCCGCTTCAGGGTGCGCAGGAAGGTGCTCAGAAGATCCTCGAACCGGTATCGCTCGCGGAAGATCCGGGTTTCCTGAAAGGACTGGCTCGCCGCGAAGGTCTTGAAGGACTGGATGAAGCGATGCGCCGTCAGGCCCTCCAGGAACTGATCAATGGCCCAAGGCCCGCCCTCGACCTCGGTCCGGACGCCGTTTCCATGGCGCTCGTCCCAGAAGCACAGGGCTGTGACATAGACCTTGAGGTCGCTGCCCCTGTGGTCGAACGTCAGGGCTTCGACGCGTCCTCGGGAATCCGCAAGCGCGACGACCGTATTGCTGGTGCCGAAGTCGATTCCGATGGACAGATCGTTGGTGGCGGAAGGCATGATGATCTCTCGAAATCGGGCTGACGGGGCCGGACGGTCTATCCTCCAAGCTGCGCCTCGCCAAGGGAAATTTCCCCGCAATGGCTTTCCCCTGCGGCAGTCTGCCTCCAGTTGACCAGGGGATGCCTGGCACCGTAGAAGCCGCGCCTCGGCTCAGTCGGAGATTGTCATGTTATCCATCGGTCAGCGCATCGCCAGCGAACTGAATGTTCAGGAATGGCAGGTGAAGGCCGCCATCGACCTGCTCGACGGCGGGGCGACGGTGCCCTTCATCGCTCGCTACCGGAAGGAAGTGACCGGCACTCTGGACGATGCGCAGCTGCGCACCCTGGAGGAGCGCCTGCGCTATCTGCGCGAGCTCGAGGACCGCCGCAAGACGATCCTCGACAGCATTCGCGAGCAGGGCAAACTGACGGACGAGCTGGCCCAGCAGATCAACGCCGCCGACACCAAGGCGCGCCTGGAAGATCTCTATCTTCCCTACAAGCCGAAGCGCAGGACCAAGGCGCAGATCGCAAAGGAAGCCGGGCTCGAGCCCCTGGCCGACCTCCTGCTCACCGACCCCAGCCGCGACCCCAAGGAATCCGCCGCGGGCTTCGTCAACACGGACAAGGACATCGCGACACCCGAAGCCGCTCTGGAGGGTGCCCGGGCCATTCTGGTGGAGCGCTTCGCAGAGAGCGCGGAACTTTTGGGAGCCCTTCGCGAGACCTATTGGCAGCGCGGCCGCCTCACCTCGACGGTTCGCGAGGGCAAGAAGGTGGATGGGGCGAAGTTCGCCGACTATTTCGACTTCTCCGAGCCGCTCACCAAGCTGCCGTCGCATCGGATCCTGGCCCTCTTCCGCGGAGAGAAGGAGGAGATCCTCGATCTTCGCATGGACGAGGACCCGAACAGTGCCGAGCCGGGCTATGTCAGCTCCTACGAGGGCCGCACGGCGCTGACCTTCGGCATCGAAGACAAAGGCCGCCCAGGCGACCGCTGGCTTCTGGAGACCGTGCGCTGGGCCTGGCGCACGAAGCTGCGGTTCTCGATCGAGCTCGACATGAAGATGCGCCTCTGGCAGCTCGCCGAGGACGAGGCCGTGAAGGTCTTCGCGGGCAATCTGCGCGATCTGCTTCTGGCCGCACCCGCCGGAACCCGCCCGACCCTGGGTCTTGACCCGGGCTACCGCACAGGCGTCAAGGTCGCGGTGGTGGACGCCACCGGCAAGGTGGTGGCGACGGACACCATCTATCCGCACGAACCCAGGCGGCAATGGGACGAATCCATCGCGACGCTTGCCCGCCTGTGCCGAATCCACAAGGTCGAGCTCGTCGCCATCGGCAACGGCACCGCCTCCCGTGAGACCGACAAGCTCGCCGGGGAACTGGTCTCGAAGCACCCGGACCTGAAGCTGACCAAGATCATGGTTTCGGAAGCAGGCGCCTCGGTCTATTCCGCATCCGCCTATGCAAGCCAGGAACTGCCCGATCTCGACGTGTCGCTGCGCGGGGCCGTCTCGATCGCACGGCGCCTGCAGGATCCGCTGGCAGAGCTCGTAAAGATCGACCCCAAATCGATCGGCGTCGGGCAGTATCAGCACGACCTTGCCGAGTACAAGCTCTCACGCTCCCTCGATGCCGTGGTCGAAGACTGCGTGAACGCGGTCGGCGTGGATCTCAACACCGCCTCCGCTCCCCTGCTCGCGCGGGTGTCGGGGCTGGGCGAGTGGGTTGCGCAGAACATCGTCGCGCACCGCGATGCCAATGGCCCCTTCAAGACGCGCAAGGCTCTTACCAAGGTGTCGGGTCTCGGTCCGAAGACCTTCGAGCAGGCGGCGGGCTTCCTCCGCATTCCGAATGGAGACGATCCGCTGGATGCATCCGGCGTCCACCCGGAAGCGTATCCCGTCGTGCGCCGGATCCTCGAAGCGACGAAAAGCGACATCAAGGTTCTCATCGGCAATGGCGGAGTCCTGAAGAAGCTCAGGCCCGAGAGCTTCACGGACGAGAAGTTCGGCGTTCCGACCGTCAAGGACATTCTGAGCGAGCTGGAAAAGCCCGGCCGCGACCCTCGTCCGGAATTCAAGACGGCGACCTTCATGGAGGGCGTCGAGACAATCAACGACCTGACGCCGGGCATGATGCTGGAAGGCGTGGTGACCAACGTGGCCGCCTTCGGGGCCTTCGTGGATGTGGGCGTCCACCAGGATGGCTTGGTGCATATCTCCGCCCTGTCGGACACCTTCGTGAAGGATCCGCGCGACGTCGTGAAACCCGGCGACATCGTGCGCGTGAAAGTGCTCGAAGTCGACAAGCCTCGCAAACGGATCTCCCTGACCATGCGCATGGGAGACCCGGTCGAGAAGCGGCCGGCAGGCCGTGGCGACGAGAACCGCCAGTCCTTCCAGAAGGCGCGCAACTCCGGCGGCGACAGGAAGCCGGCCGGGCAGAGTGCGCAGGCATCTTCCGGCGGAGCCCTCGCGGATGCCCTGCGGCGCGCGAGCCTCGCTCAGACATCCGGGAAGGACAAGGGACCGCGCAGGTAGCACGGCATCGTCGGCCCCTGCCCTCATTCCCGCCAGGATGAGAGGATCGTCTCGCTGTCAGCGGTCTCGATCTGCTGGTTGAACCGCTTGCTATAGAGGGCGAGGAGCGTATCGTGCCCCTCGTCCGACGAACTGCACAAGCCGTCGGCGACGATCACGACCCGGTAACCGTGATCCACGGCTCCCAGCACGGTGGCAAGGACGCAAACATCTGTCTCGGAACCGGTCACCACCAGAGTATCCGCACCTCTGTGGTGCAGAAGCTCCGCCAGCTTGTGGCCGGCGAAGGCCGAATAGACCGGTTTGTCGATAACGGTCGCCGGAGGAACGAACCGCGCCAGAGGAGGCATCAGATCCAGCATGTGCGGATCCAGGCGCTCCCGGGTCGTCTCGCGCCAGCGCTCGTAATACTGGCGCCAAGTGCCGGGCATGTCCTCCGGGCGCTCCGGCGTGATGAAGCGCGTGAAGACCGTCCTTTCCGGGAAACGCTCGACGATCCGCTCCACTGTCGGAAGCACACGCTCCATCCAAGGCGTGGGCCACGGGCCTTCCGTCGAGAAGATGCGCTGCATGTCGATGCAAAGATGCACCGTGCGCTCGTTCAAGGGACCATGTTCTAGCAAGGGCATGACCTGTTCCTGGTGTGGTTTCAGAACGGGCGAGGAGGTAAGCCGTTCCTCATCTCCTGCGTCAGGCGAGGCCCAGAATATCGTCGGTTCCGCCCTCTTCCTTATCGGGCAGCGGAATGCGAAACGCGCAGACAAGTCCGTCGGAGCGGTAATCGAGATCGACCTCGCCGCCGAGTTCGCGCGTCAGTCCGCGCTCGATCAGACGGGAGCCGAAGCCTTTGCGGGCCGGCACCTGAACCTGAGGGCCGCCCCACTCCTGCCAGTGCAGGATCAGGTGCCTGACATCACCCGCCCCGTCCACATGCCAACGGACATCCACATGACCGGTTTCGGTGGAGAACGCGCCGTATTTGGCCGCATTCGTCGAAAGCTCGTGCATTGCCATCGCAAGCGTCAGAGCCATGCGCGGCCGAAGCTGCAGGGGCTCGCCGGCGATCCTGAAGCGCTCGGCGTGATCCTTGGCGTAGGGCGCCATCGCCTCGGCCACGATGTCGTAGAGGTTAGCGCCTTCCCAGTTCTCACGAGTCAGGACGTCGTGAGTTTTCGACAGCGCGAACAGGCGGGCTTCGAAAGCCTCCTGCGCAGCCTTCGATTGCCCGGACTTGAAGCTTTGTGCCGCGATGGATTGTACCGTCGCCAACGTATTCTTGACGCGGTGGTTCAGCTCGTTGATGAGCAGGTTCTGGCGGGCATTGGAGCGTGCCCGCTCGAAGGCGGCCCAAGCCCGCTCCGCAACGTCGCGGCATAGCTCGATCTCACATGGCGGCCAGTGACGGGGCGCGGTGCTCTGAGCATAGAGCACCGCTCGCAATTGTCCTTCCTTGACCAGGGGGACACAGATGAAGGCCGCGACCTGGATCGCCATGAAGGCGCCGCGGCAACCCTCGATCCTCGGATCGGAGGCGATGCTGCCGACGACCACGGTGCGGCCGGCCCTCAACTCGTCTCCGAGAACGGGTCCGAAGGAGGTCAGAGCATATGGCTTCCTGTCGGCGGGCAGACCGTCGACATGCCAGTCGGCCAGAGGCGTCAGAACCATCGTGGAAGCGCTGACCTCCCCATAGCCCAGGCGGCAGACGCTCAGGTGCCGACCGAGGGATTCCGTCACCGTCGCCAGGATCTCGCCAGGCCGTATGAGGTCCCGGATTCGATCACTCAGTGCGAGAAGAAACCGCTCGCGCGCCTCGCTCTCCTTGCTTGGCGTGATGTCGAGATTGACGATCACCGTGCGAAGCGGTTTGCCGGCGTCATCCGGAAGGGATTGAGCCCGCATCAGGAGCCAGCGCAGCGACCCGTCCGAATCGATGATCCGATATTCGGCGGTCAAGGGCTGCAGACTGCGCAAAAGGTGCATCACCTCCCGTTCCATTCGTCCCCTGTCTTCGGGATGGAGGGCATTGAGCCATGCGGAAAGGAGATCGGCCTCTCCCAATTCAGGAGACAGGCCCGTGACGCGAAACATCTGGGGCGACCAGGCGATCCTGCCGGACAGATGATCCCAGTCCCAGACTCCAAGCCCGGCGACGTCCTGGGCCACCTGCAGGCGCTCTTCGCCTTCGCGCAGAGCGCGCATGATCCTGGCACGCTCGGGCTCTCCCAGGCCGAGCTTGGCCGCCATTTCGCCGAACGTGCCGGCAAGATGCCCGATGGGACTGGTGGGATCGGAGATCGTGAATGCCGTCTGCGGCCCCTGCTTCGATGATCCACGCGTTCTTGAGGAGCGGTTGGCTCTCCGGACAGCCCCGACACCGAGAACGGAAAGACAGGCTGCGACGGCCAGCAAGCACGCCAGGGCATAAACTGTCGGCAAGCCTTCCATGTGTCGAACCTATGACGCCCTAGATCTAAAATGAACCAAGCATAGCTTAGCCATATTTAGATGGGGCGCCGGCGGCAACAAGAAGAAGGCGGGGGAAGTATTTTCTCAGGATACCTCTATGAACGGAGAGTATATCCTGGACTTCAGGCTGCATTCACCGAGACGAAACGGGACAGGGAGAAGGGAGACAGGTCCACGGCACTGCCTCCCGTCGTCATGAGCTGGGCGACAGCCTCTCCGATGGCGGCCGAGTGCTTGAAACCGTGGCCTGAGCATGGAGACACGACCAGGATGCGGTCATGGTCGGGATGCCGGTCGATCAGGAAGTTCGAGTCGGGTGTGACCGTGTAGAGGCAGGTGATGGACTTGGCTGCATCCGGCCGAAGCCCCTCCAGCCGACCTGCAAGATGCTTGTCGCGCATCGCTCGGGGTTCGTCCGGCCCGACGCGCCGCTCGACCCGATCGGGATCCGCCGTCTCGTCGTACTGCTCCCCCGCTGTCTTGACGGTTCCGCTCCCAGGCAGGGACGGGAAGCCATAGAAGAAGTCGCTTGCGCCGGATCCATGCGCCCAGATGAAGACCGGGCTGCCGACCCAGGCCGACGCGAGGTCCTCCTGCACCGGAAACCAGTGCATGACCTGTCGGGTCGGCGCGAGCAGCTTGTCGACAGGCGGCCCCAGCAAGGCGGGGGCCCAGGAACCGGCGGAGACGACCGCCTGACCGGCCTCGATCTCCCCATGATCCGTCGCGATCCGGACACCATGACCGCCCTGCGCGATGGAGACGACGGCGGTGCCGGTTCGCACCGTGGCTCCCAGAGCGCGGGCGCGGGCAAGCTGGGCTGCCACACAGCGCTCTGGGTTGAGGTATCCGCCACCGGGCTCGAGATAGCCGATTTCACCCTCGTGCGCCTTGAACTGCGGAAAGCGCCGCCGGATCTCGGCCGCATCGAGCACCTCGTGCGGAATGCCGTATTGCTGCGCCGCGCGAAGCGTCCGTGCGAGAAAATCGACCCGAACGCTCCCCTCGGCCCGCAAGGCCTCCGACCCGATGATCAGGCACCCATTCTGCGTCAGGAGACGCTCGCCGGTTTCCGCCTCCAGCTCCCGCCAGATCTCGTGGGAGCGGAGCGCCAGCGGCACATAGACCTCGCCCTCGCCGATGGCCTGGCGGGTGATGCGGGTCTCGCCGTGGGTCGAGCCCTGATCATGGGGTGGCGCGAAGCGGTCGATCCCGATGGCCCGCACGCCCCGTTTCGCAAGCTGGTAGAGCGCTG
This sequence comes from Microvirga lenta, assembly GCF_020532555.1. GTDB lineage: Bacteria > Pseudomonadota > Alphaproteobacteria > Rhizobiales > Beijerinckiaceae > Microvirga > Microvirga lenta. The sequence goes on from NZ_JAJBBR010000002.1 coordinate 137,110, forward strand.
CCGCTCCCATAGCGCCAAGCCCGATGACGGCGACATCGTAGGTCGAAACTGAACCGGCCATGGAAGCTCCCTCGAAACACCTGCCTCATCCGACCAGAAACGGAGAGGAACAACAATCGGTATTCCACCGGCGGCGCCATGCGCCTGATACATGCGCGGCTATGCTTGTTCCAATGCCGCAACTGTTCTACAAGCAACATGTCTCACGGGGAGCCTCTTTCGAGGCTGAGAGGTGGCAAGGCCGCCGACCCGTCGAACCTGATCCGGGTCATACCGGCGGAGGGAATGAGCATGCATCGCAGATCAAGCTGCGCCCCGTGCAAGTTGTGCCGCCGATCCGGCTTGTCTCACGCATGGGAGCATCCCTGATGTTACGACGGCTTCTTTTCACCCTTGTCTCGGTCTGTGTGGCAGCGGGCGCGGCCTACGCGCAATCCAAGCCGACCCTGACGGTCTACACCTACAGCTCTTTCGCCGGGAAATACGGCCCGGGAAAAACGGTCAAGGAACGCTTCGAGGCGATCTGCGCCTGCGAACTCGTCTGGGTCACGTCCGAGGATGCGGGCAGCATGGTCGGGCGGCTTCGTCTCGAGGGCGAGGACACCAAGGCCGATGCGGTGGTCGGCCTCGACATGAACCTCGCCGCGGAAGCCAAGGCTCTCGGCATTTTCGCTCCGCACGGCGTGAAGGTGAGCGATTTGTCTCTCCCGATCGAATGGTCCGATGAGACCTTCATCCCCTTCGACTGGGGCTATCTGGCCTTCGTCTACGACTCCACCAAGCTGTCCAATCCACCAAAGAGCCTGAAGGAGCTGGTCGAGAACCCGAACGGGCCCAAGATCGTGCTGCAGGACCCCCGCACCAGCGCCCCCGGCCTCGGCTTTCTGCTCTGGATGCGTCAGGTCTACGGCGACAAGGCCGAAGAGGCTTGGACGCAGCTGAAGCCGCGCATCGTCACCTTCACCAAGGGGTGGTCCGAGGCTTACGGCCTGTTCATGAAGGGCGAGGCCGACATGGTGATGTCCTACACCACGTCCCCGGCCTACCACATCGTGGCGGAGAAGAAGGAGAACTACAAAGCCGCCGCCTTCGCCGAGGGGCACTACCTGCATGTGGAACTCGCCGGAATGACCCGCACCACGAAGCAGCCGGAACTGGCGAAGAAGTTCATGGAGTTCGTGCTTAGTGAACCGTTCCAGTCCGCGATGCCGGAGGGAAACTGGATGATGCCTGCCAAGACCCCGCAGACGGGTCTGCCGGCGGCTTTCAAGGGTCTCGTCCAGCCTGAGAAGGCACTCCTCTTCACGCCCGAGGAAGTGCAGCAGAACCGCCGCGCCTTCACCGACGCGTGGCTCAACGCAGCGGCCCGCTGATCCGGTCGATGCGCCTCAAGCCGCCTCATCCCGGGAACCTGGTCGCGCTCGCCATCGTGGCTCTCGTGGCAGGCGGCTTCACTGCCCTTGCAACGGTCGATGGAGGGAAGCCCGCCCTTCTCTCCATCGGCCCCTATCTCGCCCGCATTCTCGCCTTCTCGGTCATTCAAGCGGGCCTTTCGACGGTCCTCTCGCTCACGCTCGGCATCGCCCTGGCCCTTGCCCTCGCACGACGCCGTTTTCCGGGCCGGGAACTCGTGCTGGCGGCCTTGAGCACCACGATGGTGATTCCGACCGTCGTAGCGGTCTTCGCCGTATTGGCCATCTATGGTCGCAGCGGATGGCTGGCCGATGCTCTGGGCCTGATGGGCTGGAGCACCGGCTTCAATATCTTCGGATATCCCGGCATCCTCATCGCGCATGTGTTTCTGAATGCCCCCTTCGTGGCGCGGATCACGCTGGATGCCCTGCACCTGGTTCCCGCCGAGCACTGGCGCCTCGCGATGGTCTTGGGATTCACGCCGGGGCAGATCTTCCGTCATCTCGATTGGCCTGTCCTGCGCGCCGAAATTCCGGGTGTCGCCAGCCTCGTCTTCCTCATGTGTTTCAAGAGCTTCGCCATCGTGCTTGCGCTCGGCGGCGGTCCGAGCCGCGCCACGCTCGAGGTCGCGATCTACGAGGCGCTGAAGATCGACCTGGATTTCGGTCGTGCCGCCTGGCTCGCCCTGATCCAGCTCGTGATCTGTCTCTTGCTGACCGGGCTTCTCAACTGGGCCTTCGTGAGACCGCCCGGCACGCACACCATCCGCAGCCTCGTTCGCCGCCCGGATGCCCGCAATCCCCGTCTCAAGGCGATGGATGCCGCCGTCCTTTTCATAGGGGCTCTCTTCATCCTGCCGCTTGCATTGAGCGTCCTGGGCGGATCGCAGCATATCCTGGCCGTCATGGACGCGGACCTGCTCCAGGCCTTCGCGACGAGTCTTGCCATAGCTGCGATTGCGGGCACGCTGGCTTGTCTTCTCGCCCTCGCGTTGGGAACGGCGGCGCGGCGCCAGAGATTCGCGCTGCGCTCGCCACGGCTGGCCGCCTTGTACGATTTCCTCCCCAGCACCCTGCTGGCGGTTCCCCCCTTCGCGCTGACGGCGGGCCTCTTTCTCCTCGTCCGGCGCATGGCCGATCCGGCAACCGCCGGCCTGATCCTCCTTCCCCTGATCAACGGCCTTGCCGCCCTTCCTTTCGCCTACCGCTACATCACGCCCCGTCTGATGGTGGCCGAGGAACGCTACGGCCGTCTTGCGGCTTCGCTCGGCGTCACCGGGACGGCCAAGCTGCGGATCATGGACTGGCCCGTTCTCAAGCGGCCCATGGGCGCGGGCTTCGCACTGGCCATGGCGCTCTCCTTCGGCGATTTCGGCATCATCGCCCTCTTTGGCGGCCCTGAGCTTCGCACGCTCCCCTATCTCCTGTACGAGCGACTCGGATCCTACCGTTTGGACGAGGCCGCGGCCGTCGGCTTGTTCATTGTCCTGATCGCATTCCTTCTTGCCCATATTTCCAGTCGGCTGTCCCATGCTGGTGATTGAGAACTGTCGTCTGACATGGCCCGACTTCACGGCCGACTACTCGCTGGCCGTGGAGCCAGGGAGCCTCTGCGCGGTTATCGGCCCTTCGGGCGGCGGGAAGACGACCCTGCTCCACATGATTGCCGGGTTCGAGCACCCGCAGAGCGGCAAGCTGTCGCTGAATGGCCGCGATCTTCTGCCTCTGGAGCCAGCCGAGCGGCCGGTCGCTATCGTGTTTCAGGATCATAACCTGTTTCCGCACCTGAACGCGGCCGAGAATATCGCCCTGGGGTTGCATCCGTCTCTGCGACTTAGCAGTGCGGAGCGGGCATCCGTTTCCGAGGCGCTCTCCGCGGTGGGGCTGGAGGGATTCGACCGGCGCAAGCCGGGCGAGATGTCGGGTGGGCAGCGTCAAAGGGTGGCGCTGGCGCGAGCCCTCGTCTCAGGGCGTCCCCTCATCCTTCTCGACGAACCCTTCAGCAGCCTCGACCCAGATCTTCGCCGCAGCATGGTGCAACTGGTGGACGAATTGCGCCGAAAGCGTCCTGTCACCATCCTGATGACGATCCACACGCCCGAGGACGTTGCAGGCCTGGCCGACCGAATGGCCTTCGTGGCCAACGGCCGGGTCCAGGCCTCAGGCACCCCATCGGAGATCCTGCATGGCTCCCTGGCGAAGAAAATTGCCGCATCCCTCCCGGAATCGTAAGCAGCGCTGTGCTTCCGGCGCCTTTGCCGTTAACGAGACTTTGAGACTTATGAAACACAGTGGCAAATATGCCAGCACAACGCCTGACACCATTCGGCGGGGAATTCCGCAATCCTGAGCGCGAAGCTGCGTTCCAGGCGGAGCGTCTGCCCGAGACGCTGCGGCACACGCGTTTGCTGTTTCTTCTCTCCGCGTGCCTGAACGCGGCATTCTTTATCAGCGACTGGAGCCTCTACGGAGAGTCCAATTTTCAGACCACGTTTCCGGCACGCCTCGTCGTAGTGCTGATTGCACTCGTGTGCTTCTGGAGCATCAGCCGCGCAAAGACATTCCGGCAGGCCCAACGATCCATGATCGCCTGGGAATGGATCAACGGCGCCGCGGTCGCCGTCCTCGTGAGCTCCCACACCGAACTCGCGCTCTTCGCCGTTCTGATGCTGCCTTCGATCTACTATCTCGCCGTCCCGACCGCATTCCGCTGGACGATAGCCTCGGGGATCGGGTCCAGCGTGATGGTGCTCTTCGGATACATGCTTCCCGAGCCTGCCGGATCATCGCCAATCGGTCTGATTCTCCTGATGACCATCCTGAACCTGGCGCTGTTTCTCGTGGTGTCGCGTTCGAACCGCCTGCAGCGCATGGAGTGGTCCGCCACGCAGGCCGAGCGGCGCGCGAAGAACGAGCTCGCCGACAGCCGGGCGATGTTCGAAACTCTTTTCAAGACTGTTCCCATCCCTCTTCTCGTCGTCCGAGTGGATGGGACCATCGTCGAGACGAACGATGCGGCCGTCCGCTATGTGGGCGCGACGCAGCGTTCTCTCGGCATCCGGACCACCCAGGAATTCTACGCCGACCCCAGGGATCGGGACGTCTTTCTCGCCCGGATTCGGAAAGACGGGCAGATCAGCAATTTCGAGACGCGGATACGACTGGCCGACGGTTCGATCCGGACCGTTCTCCTGGCGGGAATGGCCCTGGAAATCGCCGGCGAGCCCCATATCATTTCGAGCGTCGTCGACATCACGGAACGTAAAGCCTCCGAGGAAAAGATCTGGCGCGCGGCGAGCCACGATCCGCTGACAGGGCTTCCCAATCGGGCCTACTTCCAGAGCCGGCTGGAGCAGGATCTCGCCCAGGCCGAGCGCAACGGCTCGAGCCTTACGCTCCTCCTCGTCGATCTGGACGACCTCAGGAACACGAACGAAACGATGGGCCATCTCGCCGGCGATGCCCTGATCAAGGAAGCCGCAGACCGCCTCAATCCTCTGATCGAGAGCTGCGATATCGTTGCGAGGCTGGGCGGTGGAGAGTTCGTCCTCATCCTTGCCGAGCCACCGTCTTCAGATGCGGCCCAGGCCATGGTCGACCGCATCCTGACGGATATGAGGCGCCCGTTCGCTCATCAGGGAGATCTCCTGTCGTGTCAGGTCAGCATCGGGATTGCGAGCTATCCCGATCACGACAGGCAGCCGTCGGACCTTATGAAGGATGCCGGGCTGGCGCTTCGGACGGCCAAGGCCCTCGGCCGCGGCAGAGCCGAGATCTACTCCCCCGACATGAGAGCGCAGCTGGAGGAAAGAACCAGCATCACGCGGGACATCCAGGGCGCTCTGCGCGACGGGCAGATCGTTCCGTTCAACCAGCCCAAGGTCGACCTCAAAACCGGCAGGACGACCGGGTTCGAGGCTTTGGCGCGTTGGCACCACCCCGTTCATGGCCTGCTGACTCCGGCATCCTTTCTGGCCGCATTCGAGGATTCCGAGCTCTCGGTCACCTTCGGAGAACACCTTCTCCGGCATGTGGCGGCCGATATCAGGCGCTGGCTCGATGCCGGCGTGGATTGCGGTCGGATCGCCGTCAATCTCTCGACCGCCCAATTCAATTGGGTCGGTTTGGCGAAGCGGTTCCTCGACATTCTCCATGACGCGGGCGTCCCGAGCGAGCGTCTCGAGGTGGAGATCACCGAGACTGTCTTCCTCGGGCGCAATGCCCCCCATGTGGTCACGGCACTCCGGCAGTTTCACGAGAGCGGAGTCAGAATCGCCCTCGACGATTTCGGAACGGGATATGCCTCCCTTCTCCATCTCAAGCAGTTTCCCATCGACGACATCAAGATCGATCAAGGCTTCGTGCGGGATCTCGAGAATGATGCGGACAGCACCGCCATCGTTCTGGCCGTCATCCAGCTCGGACGGGGTCTGGGCATGAACGTCGTTGCCGAGGGTGTCGAGACCGCAGGACAAGCGAGCTTCCTGCGCGAGAAAGGCTGCACCCAGGCGCAAGGCTACCTCTACGCGCCTCCCATGGCAGCCGCCGCCGTCCCGGATTATCTGCAGCAGCAGGAGGTCCGATGCGCATGACTAAAACGATACAACATGAAGATGCACAGGACATGTGGTCAACGATTTTCTAGTTGAGTTTCAGGCCAGCCATGAGGCATCTTGCAATGGACAGCTCTGAACGGCGCCTTCGTCGATTCAGAACCTCGCAGGAATGGGATCCATGGCAGTACTGAGATCGGAAGCAAGTGTCGGCACGATGGTGCCCGACCGCTACCTGGCTCAGCTCTGCAAGCACCTCTCCCAGGAGGTTCCGGCAAGCTATTCCGCCCGAGAAGGACGAGCCGAGTTCGGCTTTGGGCACTGCTCCCTGCAGACGGCAAGGCACGCGCTGATGCTGGTGGTGGAAGCCGAGGACGAAACATCGCTCGCGCGGGTTCAGCACATCGTCAGCACCTATCTCGAACGCTCCATGTGGCGCGAGAAGCCCACGATCAACTGGATCCGAACCTCCGATTGATCCCGGCGCGTGTTCAAGCGGGTTTCAGCCCGCGTGAGCGGACGGCCCTTTCAACTGGGGAACACTCTGTTCAATTCCTCGACGGCCTCGCATGTGAGCGGCCGCGAAGGGCGATTGCCAATGAGGAAGAACAGCTTCGCCGTCTCTTCCAACTCCTCGCTGTTGTAGACCGCCTCCTCCAGCGACCTGGCTGAAACGATGGGGCCGTGATTGGCCAGCAGCATGGCGGCATGGTCGCGCGCCGCGTTTCGAACCGCTTCCGCCAGGGCGCGGTCTCCTGGCCGGAAATAGGGTACCAGCGGCAGCTTCCCGATTCGCATGACGTGGTACGCGGTGAGGGGCGGCAGGACATTCCCCGTGTCCTCGTGGCACAGGCAGGAAACGGCAACCGAATGGGTGCAGTGGAGGTGCACGATGGCCTGAGCCGCAGACCGCTCCTGATAGACGGCGAGATGAAAGAAGGCTTCCTTCGACGGCGGATCGCCTGCAAGCACTGTCCCGTCATTCCCCACTTTGGATATGCGTCCGGGGTCGAGAAAGCCAAGGCATGAATTGGTGGGCGTCACGAGAATGCTGCCATCGTCCAGACGCACCGAGATGTTGCCGGCCGTTCCGTGCGCAAGCCCGCGCTGGTAAAGGATCGCTCCGTACCGGGCGATGGCTTCGCGCAGGCGGGTCTCGTCGCTCATGACCTGCTCCTCACGCCGGCCCGGACATGGCCTTCAGCGCCTTGCTGAAGAAGTCGGGTGCGCCGAAGTTGCCGGACTTGAGGGCCATGGCGATTTCTTTTCCGTCTGCTGCTACGAGGACCGGCACACCGGGATCGATCTCCGGTCCGATCTGGAAGGACGCGATTCCGAGGGCCGACACGACGGCTCCCGAGGTTTCTCCGCCAGCGACCACGATGCGGCGCATGCCGGCATCGAACAGCCGCCTAGCGGTCATGGCAAAGATGCCATCCAGCTTGTGCGCGACGTCTTCGCGTCCATACTTCCGCTGATAGGCCGCGACCTGCTCCGGCTGGGCCGAAGAGTAGACGAGCGGTGCCTGGCCTGCATTCCGCTCCAGGAAGGAGGCAAGGTCCTCCGCGGACAGCCTGCCGCTCATCACGTCATTCACGTCGATTGCAAGGGTCGGGTGATCCTTCGCGTGCACTTCGATCTGCTTCAGGGTTGCGCGCGAGCAACTGCCGGCCAGGATCGCCGAGGATCCATCGACGGGTGCCACCTGCGGCCGCCCGCCTTTGGCCAGTCCTGCCTCGATGAAGTTGCGCGGCAGGCCCAGGGCGATGCCGGAGCCTCCGGTCAGGAGCGCCGTTTCGGCGCTGGCTTTGCCGATGGCGAGGAGATCGTCATCGGTCAGCACGTCCACGATGACGAGACGCTGTCCCTGCTCGGCCATCGTTTCAAGGGCGCCTCGGATCGCCCCGGCCCCTTCGCGCACGACGGACCAGTCCACGAGCCCGACCGGCTCCTTGCATTGCAGCGCCAGCCACCGTCGGAGGTTCGCATCCGTCATGGGATTGAGCGGATGATTCTCCATGCCGGACTCGTTCAGCAGGCGGTCGCCCACGAAAAGATGGCCCTTGTAGATGGTGCGCCCCGTCTCCGGAAAGGCCGGACAGGCGATCACGCCCTTCACGCCGAGGCGCTGCGCCAGGGCCTCGGCGACAGGCCCGATATTGCCCTCGGGTGTCGAATCGAAGGTCGAGCAGTATTTGAAGATGATCTGCCGGCATCCTTGCGCCAGCAACCAGTCCAGAGCAGCGAGGGACTGGGACACGGCCTCGCGCACCGGAATCGAGCGGCTTTTCAGGGAGATGACGCCGGCCTCGACCTCGGGAGACGCAACCGTCGAGGGGATTCCCAAATACTGGACCGTCCGGAGGCCGCCCTCAGGGCCGTGCCCCTTGGCGATCGTGTTGGCGATGTCGCTCGCTCCGGTAAAGTCGTCTGCAATCACGCCAAGCAGCATCGTCAGTGCCTCTCTGGATCATCCCGCCAACGGCCCCGCTCTTCCAAGCCGCCGACCGAGCCGCGCGTATTGCAACATAAGGTCGGACCCATCACAATTGCTATCGTGGTATTCTTCGATACCGGAGCCAGCCCCCTCCCCACCCGGACAGACCGATGCACCGCTTTTCAGCGAATCTAGGCTTCCTTTTCACCGAGCTTTCCGAGACCAAGCGGATTGCTGCAGCCGCGGCTGCGGGCTTTACAGGCGTCGAAATGCACTGGCCCTACCAAGTGCCGGCACCGGAGATGCGCAGTGCTCTCTCACGAAGCGAGCTGACGATGCTCGGACTGAACACGCCGGTCGGCAATGCCGCTGCGGGCGATTTCGGCCTGGGAGCCCTGCCCGGCCGCGAAGGCGAGTTCCAGCAGGCTGTGGAACAGGCTCTTTCATACGGTACCGCGATTGGCGCGAGCTCCGTTCACTGCATGGCCGGAGCGGTGGCGCCGGACGATTTGGTGCGGGCCGAGCAGACATTCGTCGCGAACCTGAAAGCCGCAGCCGACAGGGCTGCTCAAGCTTCGATGACCATCCTCATCGAGCCGATCAACCACCGCGACAAACCAGGCTATTTTCTCCACCGCATCGAGCAAGCGGCATCGATCATCGAGAAGGTCGGCAGATCGAACGTGAAGATCATGTTCGACTGCTATCATATCCAGATCACGCAAGGAGATCTGATCCGAAGACTCGAGACGCATCTCGAGCTCATCGGGCATGTGCAGGTCGCAGCCGTGCCCAGCCGCGCAGAACCCGACGAGGGTGAGGTCAATTACCCGGAGATCCTCCGGACTCTTGAGCGGATCGGATACGGTGGCTGGATAGGCGCCGAGTACAAGCCGCGCGGAAGAACCGAGGACGGTCTCGGGTGGCTCCGCGCCTGGTCCAAAGCCGTGTCCGGGTTTTCCACGGCCGCGTCCGCATGAATCTCTTTATCTTCGGCCTCGGCTACACAGCGCGCCGGTTCATCGGCGCCTACGGGGACCGCTTTGCGCGGATCTCCGGCACATCCCGCTCCCCGGAGGATTCCCAGCCGTCCGAGAGCTCCGGGCCTTCGACTTATCGCTTCAGCGACACGGATTTCGATCCTCGCATTCCCGACCAGCTCGACGCCGCAGACGCCCTCCTCGTCTGCGTGCCCCCGACCGGGGGAGAGGATCCCGTGTTGCGGCGCTTTGCAGCCCACATCGCGTCCTCGTCTCGCCTGCGCTGGATCGGCTATCTCTCAACAGTCGGGGTCTACGGCGATGCGCAGGGCGGTTGGATCGATGAACGATCTCCGCCCGATCCTGGCACGCCCCGATCCCGACACCGTCTTGCCGCCGAGCGGCAATGGCTCGCGCTTGGGGAGAGGGCCAGCCTCTCCATCCAGATCTTTCGTCTCGCCGGCATCTATGGCCCCGGTCGCAACGCCCTCCAACGGATCGCAGACGGCACCGCCCAGCGCATCGTCAAGCCAGGACAGGTGTTCAACCGCATCCATATGGACGATATTGCGCAGGTCCTTCTGTCATCGATGGAGCGCCCAAGCAGAAACGCGATCTACAACGTGGCGGACGACGAGCCCGGACCTCCCCAGGATGTCATCACCTATGCAGCCCACCTCCTCGGCTGTCCCCCTCCTCCCGAGGTGCCATTCGAAGAGGCCGATTTGACCCCGATGGCCCGCTCCTTCTATGAGGACAATAAGAGGATCCGGAACACGCGCATCAAGACGGATCTGGGCGTAACGCTTCGCTACCCCACATTCCGCCACGGTCTGAAGGCGCTTTATGACGCTGGCGAGGGAAGACTCTCTCGTCGCGACACGACTTTGCGAGAGGAATGAGATCCTGCTCGCGACCTTACCCCAGGAACAGAATTAACTTTTGCGCCACCAGCGCCCCATTCCTGTCAAGGTTGGCTCTTAGCCCAGGGTCTCCCGTGGGGCAGAAACGGGCCGGGGCCGCGCCTAGGTCTATCTCAAGGACCAGGCGCGGCCTTTCCGTTTGCCACCGACGTTCCGCCTCTGGCGATCACACCAAGCAATTAGGAAGGGAACGCATTCGGCCGCGGCGATTTGCCAAAGGCAACCTACCTGGATCGAGTCACCATGTCCGACACCCCGCAGACAGACACGCCTTCGCCCCTGCCCACCATCGACCCGATGCCCAAAGTTCCAGCTGACGAGCCCTCCAGCCCTGGGCGCGATGCTCCTGAGAACGAACCTCCGCCCGGTCCCGAGGATGTGCCTTACATCATGCCTCCGGGAACACAATAGATCGCTCTCGCTGTTGAGAGACTGATCAACCCGGCTGGATAGCGGCGGGATCTCAGCCCAATACTGCTCGGCAGCTGCAACATCGTTCCACAAATTGCGGGCCGATGCGCGCTTCGTCATAGACTTCATTCTTAAGCCCGCAAAGTAATCTGTCACGACCGCAATTCCGGCGGAGACTCTACTGGAACCTAACATAAGTTAATCGGTTGAAGGCGCACGGTGGAACTTGGGCAGCGAGACTTCCCATGTGCGATGACGAGGATGAGAAGACCCCGTGCTCCCGGCCGCAGCCCCCTTTGCGCTGTGGGCAGATGCTTGCGCCGGAGGTCAAGCTCGATCGCTCGGTCCAGGACAGGATCGGACAGGAACTGCGAAAGCTTTACGACGAGGCGCTGCGTGAGCCGGTGCCGGATCGGCTTCTCGCCCTGATCGATCCGAAAGCGGCACGGAGGTCTCTCCATTGACCTTGGACCCATCCCTCCGCGACGAGATTCTGGCAGCGGTTCCGCAATTGCGCGCCTTCGCCATTTCCCTGACCAACAACGCCGACCGTGCCGACGATCTGATACAGGATACCCTTACGCGCGCGATCGCGAAGATCGACCGGTTCGAGCCCGGCACGAATCTCAACGCCTGGCTCTTCACGATCCTGCGCAACCTGTTTCACTCCGAATACCGTCGTCGGCGGCGCGAGGTCGAGGATGCGGACGGGTCCTACGCCGCCCGCCTGTCGGCCCCGCCAGAACAAGGTTCCCGCCTCGACTTCGAGGATTTCAGGAAGGCCCTGGCGCGAATTCCCATCGATCAGCGGGAGGCCCTGCTCCTCGTAGGAGCGCAGGGACTCTCCTACGAGGAGGCGGCGGAAATCTGCGGCGTTGCGGTCGGCACGATAAAGAGCCGCGTCAACCGCGCACGCACCCGATTGGCAGCACTTCTCGCGGTCGAATACGGGGAGGAGTTCGGACCCGATCCGACAACGCAGGCTGCTCTTCAGAACACACTCTGATCTTCCTGCCCGGACCGGAGCGTTTATCGGGTCTCGGAAGCCCGCTCGCGAGTGGGAGAGCCGTTCTGTACAGGCTCCGTTCAGAAAAGCCGAGTTAAACACCGCCCTACGATCGATGGATCACAGCTATGCTGATTTCAGGCACTCTCCTCGCACTCATCACATCCGGTCTGACGCTCCTCTTCTTGAGCGATGCGCCTGCATGGGTCACGCAAGGAGCCGAGATGATCGTCGTCCTGGCCATCTTCGTTCTCGTCTGTCTCGTCGAGACGACAGGATCGCGCTCCGATAAGTCGAACGCGCAGTAGACCGGCCGACGGGCTTCAACCGGGTCAATCCATCAGGTGCGGCACTCCGGCGGCCGAGCATTTCGGCATGCCTTCGCTTTGCTTCCGCACAATTCGACGGCGCCACGATATTCCAGAACCGATCCGCTCTTTCCCGCGTCGTCCAAGCGGCAACAAATAAAAACGATATCACATCAACCAGGAGGTTCTCCTGTACACAGAGGCGGCAAGCTTTGGCCAGAGCCACATCGCGCCTCAATAAAACGCAAATGGAAGTAGTCCTTTAGAGGAACCATTTGCCAGCTTCTGCGTTAAAGCCAAGCTTCTTGCGCTTTGCGTATCCCGCCGTCGCGCTCCACCATTCAAATCATATCGAATCCAAACGACGCTCGCCAGTGACGCATTCAACGATGGCAAGTGACGGCAGGACGGCTGATAAGAATTGACAGTAGCTTTGGAGAACATATGCTTTCATCGATCAATGCTCCGGGCCAGCACGTGAAAACTCTCCTGATCTGCAAGAACTCGGTTATTCGCGCAGGTATCACACAGATGCTTGCAGACACATGCTTCCTCGTCTCCGACGAGATCGTCGAGTACAGGTCCGTTCCATCCGCTCCCGCCGACGCCGCGCCTCTTCTCTTCATCATTGGGGAAAGCCGTTCCGCCGATGAGTTGGCGGATATTGTTTCGGCCGTGAAGTCCCGATGCTCAGCGGCGCGAGTGGTCGCCCTTGCTGACGATCTCGAGCCCAAGGAATTGTTCCGGGTTTACGAGGCGGGCCTGGACGGCCTCTGCACGACATCCATCAGCCAGGCTGCCCTCGTCAAGGTGCTTGAACTGGTGATGTTGGGCGAAACCTTCGTCCCGGCCGGGCTGGCACTTGAGCTGCTTTCCCAAGCATCCCGCAGCCGTAAACATCAGCCTGATGATTCGGCCGCGGCCGCACCGGTGAGGCTGCTCGATACGAAAGCTCACAAGCTCTCGAACAGGGAAGCTGAGATCCTGCGCTGTCTGATGGAAGGCGCGCCGAACAAGATCATCGCGCGCAAGCTCGACGTTGCCGAGGCGACGGTCAAAGTGCACGTGAAGACCATTCTTCGGAAGATCGGCGCAGCCAACCGGACTCAGGCGGCGATGTGGGCCACCGGTCACCTGAATGCGGGTTTGGACGAGCCTCTCGCTCCGGCTTCGGAGCGGCATCAGGGCCTCTAGTCCTTTATCAAGCCGTCTTCCTCGCAGTGGAGTCTCCTCGTGAGAACCCCACCGCATCTCTGCTCGTCGCCTTATCCAAGGATGTTGCGCAGGGTTCGCATGAACACCCGCGCTCCGATTCCGATCAGATCGTCCGGAAAATCGTAGTCGGGGTTGTGGAGGCTCGGGTGCTTCTCGCCTGCCCCCAGGAAGAACATCGCCGCCGGAGCGTTCTGGCCGAAACGCCCGAAATCCTCCGAGGCACGGATCGGCAGATCGCCCCTGTCGTAAGGGATGCCTTCAAGATCGAGAGCGCGGCGCAGTTGGGCAACGGCTTCGGGCGCATTCTCGCAATGGTGGAAGATGTCGTGATAGGCGGTTTCGATGCCGAGGCCGCTCTCCCGGGCAACCGATGTCGCCAGCCCCTCCGCTCTTGCACAGAGATCATCCATCCCGGCATCGGTCAGCGTCCGCAGCGTGGCCCAGATTTCAGCCCGTCCCGGCGCGACGCCGAAGGCTGGCTCGCCGATTCTGGCGTGGGTCACGGTTACCATGGCGAACCCCTCCTCGAAGACCGTCCCGCCACCAAGGCCCGTGAGCGCCGGCATTAGTTTCGCCGTCGCATGGACTGGCGAGACTCCGAATTCAGGCATCGAGGCATGGGCCGTCTTCCCGGTGAGGGTGATGCTCATTCCCCGCGAGGCGCAGTTTACTGGCCCCTCGGCGAGAGCGACCCGCCCGAGGGGCATTCCAGGCAGGTTGTGCAGCGCGAAGGCAAGATCCGGCTTGATGTCGAGGAACTTCGGATCAGCCACGACCGCGGCGGCTCCGGACCCATCCTCCTCGGCCGGCTGGAACAGCAGGACCACGCGTCCGCGCTGAGGGCGCTGGCGGCCCAGCCCCCGCGCCAGGGCGGCGAGAACGGCCATGTGTCCATCATGGCCGCACAGATGCGCCCTCCCCGGGACGGCCGAGCGATGGGGGACATCCGATATCTCCTCGATCGGAAGGCCGTCGAGTTCCGCCCGGACCATCACCGTCGGCCCCGGCTCCCGGCCATTATAGATTGCCGCAACGCCATGCCCGCCGAGCCCTGACATGATCCGATCCGGGCCCGTCGTCGACAGGAAGGCCTGAACCTCCTGCGCCGTCTCCGCCTCCTGCCCGGACAATTCCGGCATTCGGTGCAGCTTGCGCCGCCACTCGGTCAGCTCGGCCACGTCTTGGTTGGTCAGGAACATGGATTATCTCCACCGGACAGGAACGGCATGAGGGATCCAACGATCTGTTGCAGATACAAGGACGGGTGAAAAGGCGGAAAACACTCCTCGGCTCCCTTGTCCATGACTGACGTGGGTTTCGTGCTGGTCCAGAGCCCGGACGGCTTGACCCGGACCTGAGGCGATTGCCCTGTCAGTCCCGAGCCTTGAACCGGTATTCGACGGCCCCTAAGGAGCCGAGCGAGAAGCGGATCGACTCGTCCGAGGAAGGGAAATACGTCGGGGTCATGCTGCCCGTCATCACGATATCGCCGGCCCGTAAGGTGTTCCCGCGCTTAGCAAGGTGCCGGCAAAGCCAAAGCAGGGGCACGAAAGGATGCCCCATCACGTCACGGCCGTGCCCCCGGTCGAGAACCTCGCCGTTCCGCTCGACGACGCCCTCGACGGCCTCCAAATCGGGCCAGCTCTCGCGAAATTCGCCGAGAACGACACCGGCATTCCAAGAATTGTCGGCAACCAGCGTGAGCATGTCGAGAGACTTGTAGTCCGCCTGGCGATCCTCCACGAGCTCAAGTGCCGGAGCGATGCCGGCGATGGCCTCTGCCATTTCCCCGACGGTGGAAGGCAGGTGTCCGTCGCTGAGATCGCGACCGATCCGAACGGCAATCTCGCACTCGACCCCGAGATGAACGAAATCGGACAGCACGGCCTTGCCTCCTGAGGCATGCACGCGGTTTCGGAGAACGGAGCCGCCGATAGGATGCGGAATGCCGCACATGGTCTGCATGCGCGGAGAGGTCAGGCCGATCTTGTATCCTGCGATGTCCGCATTGTTTCGTTCGCGAAGGCGCCTGACGAGGCTTGCCTGGATCTCGTAAGCATCGTCCAGGTCGTCGATTGAATAATCGGCACGGATAGAGTGGAACGGCGTCCGGTCATCGTGCTCCTTGAGCAGAGCGGCAGCCGCGGCTTCAGCATGAACCATCGTTCTTGTCGTCCTTACAGTACCGGCGTCAGTTCAGTTCTTCGTCGCGGACGATGCCTCGCGCAGGGCCTCGGCCTCCTGCCTTGCCTGTTCCGAGAGCTGTTGCGCTATCGCGGCGAGCTTCGTTGCCGCGCCATCCTTGCCGTAGATTTCTACCTGGCCGGCAAGTCCGACGGTGAGCATGGTTTCAAAGACCACTTCGGCAGGCACTCCTTCCCTCACGAGATCGACCGCAATCTTCTGCCACTGGTCCAGCAGCTTCTCTTTCAGCGTAGCGTTATCGGCGCTCATTGGCGGTCCATCCCTGATCTGGTCGAGCATGCCGTGTTCGGATGCTCGGGAAGCCTCGCTCTGTCAGGGCTCGGCTCGGCACATGTCGGCTTGTGGCCACGAGCATCTCATGACGTCGCCACGATCCACTCTAATCCCTTAGAGCATGGAACGGGAAGTCGGTATCACGGCCTGGCCGGCGGCATCGAAGACATACAGTGTCTCGCGGGACAGATAGGCTGTGAAGCGCTCGCCCGGCACCGCGGGCTCATCGCCGGGGGCTCGCACGATCACATCCTCACCCCCGTCGAGACGCATATAGACGAAACTTGCCTCGCCCAGTCTCTCCACCGCATCGATCCGGCCTTGGAGCGCGATGGTTTCCGCCGCCCTCTCCGCCATGTGCTCGGGTCTTACGCCAATGGTGACTTCGTCTCCCGCCTTCAGTGCCCCGAGCCTCGTTCGAACCTCGGCCTGCGCCCCGGCAAAGGCGATGGTCGCACCGGTATCGTCCAGCCCGAGGACCTGGCCCTTGATGAAGTTCATCCGAGGGGAGCCGATGAAGCCCGCCACAAACAGGTTGCGGGGGTGCCGGTAGAGCTCGAGCGGAGCCCCAACCTGCTCGATGCGCCCATGGTTGAGGACGACGATCTTGGAGGCCAGGGTCATGGCCTCGACCTGGTCGTGGGTGACGTAGATCATCGTCGCCCCGAGGTCCCGATGGAGCTTGGCAATCTCGAGCCGTGTGTTGACCCGCAGCGCCGCATCCAAGTTCGAGAGCGGCTCGTCGAACAGGAAAACGCTGGGCTCACGCACGATGGCCCGGCCAATGGCCACACGCTGCCGCTGCCCGCCCGACAGTTCCCTCGGCTTTCGGTCGAGCAGAGCCGACAGCTTCAGGATTTCCGCGGCCTGCCGCACGCGGCGGTCGACCTCCGCCTTGTTGGTTTTGGCGAACTTCAGCCCGAACGCCATGTTCTTGTAGACGGACATATGCGGGTAGAGCGCATAGGATTGGAACACCATGGCGATCTTGCGCTCGGCCGGAGGCATCTCGTTGACGCGCCTTCCGCCGATCCGGATCTCGCCTCCGCTCACCGGCTCGAGCCCTGCGATGATGCGCAGGAGGGTGGACTTGCCGCAGCCCGAGGGGCCGACGAAGACCACGAACTCTCCGTCGTCCACGGTCAGGTTGATGTCGCGCAGGATCTCCGCCGTGCCGAAGGACTTTGCGATGCTGTGGAGTGAGACGTCAGCCATGTGGTTCAGATCCGCAGAGGAGGCGACGCACGCCTCACTTGACCGCCCCGGCCGTCAGACCGCGGACGAGGTAGCGTGAGAAGAGGAGATAGAGGACGAGGATGGGCGCGATGGCCAGGGTCAGCGAGGCGAGGACCGCATTCCAGTCGGTCACGTATTGACCGATGAACTGCTGCACGCCGAGCGTCACGGTCTGCTTGCCGTCGCCCGGCGCCAGGATCAGCGGGAACCAGAGGTCGTTCCAGATCGGTACCATGGTGAATACGGCGACCGTCGCAATAGCAGGACGGATCAGGGGCAGGATGATGCTGCCGAATATGCGGTACTCGCTCACTCCATCGCAGCGGGCCGCATCGCGCAGGTCCTTCGGAATCTGCTGGATGAACTCGCCGAGGATCAGGATCGCGAGCGGCAGCCCCTGCGCCACGTAGACGAGGATGAGCGCCGTAAGAGTGTTGACCAGGTTGAGCTCCACCATCATCTGCAGAATGCTCACGCTGCCCAGGCGGATCGGCACCATGATGCCGATGGCGAGATAGAGGCTGAGAAGGGTATTGCCCCAGAAGCGGTATTCCGTCAGCGCCCACGCGGCCATGGCGCCGATGAGGATGATCAGTCCCAAGGACACGATCGTGACCGTGAAGCTGTTGAAGAAGTAGAGGCCGAAATCCGAGTTGGAGAACACGCGGTCGAAGCCGATGGTGGTGAAGGTACGAGCGTCCGGAAAGCCGAGAGGATCGGCAAAGATCGCGCGCCGGGTCTTGAAGGCATTGATGAGAATGAGAACGATCGGCCCGATAGCCAGGATCGTGTAGAGGATCAGGGCGATATGGACGGCGATACGGCTGGGGCGGACATTTGCTTTCATGGCGCCCTCAGAATGTGTGCCGCTGCAGGCGCCGCTGCACGCCGAAGAGATAGATCAGCACTCCGATGAGGATGATGACGAGCATGGCCGTCGCCACCGTCGCGCCCATGGTCGGGCTGCCCATTTGAAGCTGATAGCCGAAGAAAGTGCGGTAGAAGAAGGTTCCGAGGATGTCCGTGGAGAAATTCGGCCCCGCCAGCGCCCCCTTGATCGCGTAGATCAGATCGAAGGCATTGAAATTGGCCACGAAGGTTAGGATGGAAACCACCCCCAGCGTCGGCAGGATCAACGGCAGGCGCACGAACCAGAAAACGCTGAAGGGCCCTGCTCCGTCCACCGTCGCCGCGTCCAGGAGATCGTCCGGAATATTGATCAATGCCGCGTAGATCAGCATCATCGGAATACCGACGAACTGCCACACGGAAATGAGGGAGACCGTCAGCAGCGCGGTCGATTCCTGCCCGAGCCACGGCCCGAAGAGGCTCCCCAGCCCGATGGCCTGGAGGAGCGTTTCGGCAATGCCCCAAAGCGGATTGAGGATCAACTGCCAGATGAAGCCGATGATGACGACGGACAGCATGGTCGGCAGGAACAGAAGCGTGCGGTAGACGCTGCCGCCGGTGAGGTGCGGCAGGCTGAGCAGCATCGCGAGTCCCAGACCGATTCCGTTCTGCACCACCATATGAATGGCGAAGAAGATCAGGTTGTTGCGTAGCGCGTTCCAGAACTGATCCGCCCAGACGGGATCGGTCAGAAGCGTCGTGAAATTGCCCAGGCCGACGAAATAGCGCGCGCCCGTCTCGTCACCCGCATAGAGGCTGAGTCGGATCGTATCGATCAGCGGATAGATCGAGAAAGCCGTGTAGATGACCAGCGCAGGTGCGAGAAACACCAGGATATGAACCGGAAAGCGCGAACGCTGAGCGGTGCTTTCCACCGGGACACCGGAGGCGGCGATATCCGACATGCTGAAACGGTCCGTGGGAAAACGAAATGGCGGGCTGCCGGGAGCTGCAGCCCGCCTCGTGCAAAGCGCTTACTTCTTGTGCGGCTCGTACCAGCTCGCGAGCCCGTCCTGGACTTTCTTCGCAGCCTCCTCGGGCTTCATGGTCCCGTTCATGACCTGCGCGCTGACGTTCCACAGCTCGTTCTCGAGGTTGGGAGTGCCGCGCGACAGGATCTGGTAGGAATTGCGGATCGAGCTCTCGCAGTCGTTGCGCCAGCCCACGAACTTGGCCGCGACCGGATCCTTCACGTCGACCTTGGCCTTCGAAAGAGGGAAGAATCCCGGAAGCTCGTTGGCGTAGATTTCAGCGAATTCCGGAGAGGCCACCCAGGATAGGAAGGTCTTGGCCGCTTCCACGTTCTTCGACTTCGCGTTGATGCCGAGAGCGATATCCGTATGGTCGCTGATATAGCACTTGCTGGCTCCCTCCGGCAGCGGGGGAGCGAATGCGTCGAACTCGAAGTCAGCATCCTTGCGGAAGATCGGCACGTCCCAGGAACCGGCGGGATAGATGGCCGCGCGGCCGAGGGTGAAGAGATTCTGGGTGTCGGGGTACTTCTGCGACTGATAGCCGTTGCCCATGTAGGGCGCCCAGCTTGCCAGTTCGGCAAAGGTCTTCACATAGGCCGGGTCGGTGAATTTCTGCTTGCCCTCGATGAGCGCCTTGCGGCCTTCTTCGCCCTTCCAGTAGTTCACGCCGATATTCTGGAAGCCCATGGTGGCGGCCTCCCACTGGTCGGCGGTGCCCATGGCGATGGGCGTGTACTTTCCGTCGGCCTTGATCTTGTCGAGTACCGTGTGGAACTCCGCCATTGTTTTAGGCGGCGTGAGCTTCAGCTCGTCGAAGATCTCCTTGTTGTAGATGAAGCCGTGGATCACGGAGGCCATCGGCATGCAGAAGGTCGTGCTTCCGTCGTCCGTGGACCAAGCGCTTTTCGCCACGTCGGAGAAGTTTTCGATGCCCTTCACGTCATTGACGGAGACGAGTTGCCCCTTCTTGAACAGGTCGAGCGAGGCATCAAAGGGGCGGCAGGTGATGAGGTCGCCCGCGGTGCCGCCGGCCAGGCGCGCGTTGAGAGCGGCGTTGTACTCGGTCGGCGGATCGGCCTTGAACTGGACCTTGATGTTCGGATGCTTCTTGTTGAAGGCCGGAATGATCTTGTTGTTCCAGACATCCGCATCATCGTTGCGCCAGCTCTCGATGGTGAGGGTCTGCGCCGCAGCCGTCCCCACGAAAGCGAGAGTGGCCAACGAGGCCGTGGCGGCCAGATGTGCGACCCGGCGCAAAATCGTCTTGGTGTGAAGGGATTTCATCTTGTTCAGTCCTCCGGTGCGCGGGGCGCTTCGAGAAGCGCCTCGTATCGATTCCCTGATTGTCCGGTGCGCGTTGACGCGTTCTTGATCTTCCGGCGAACCCGACGACTGTTTCACCTGAAATGAACACGGACAAGTGACCTCATATTGGTATCGCCTGAAGTGAAACACAATAGACCTTTCAAGCCCTGTTCTCTAGAACCATCGTCCTATCTCCCGTTCGACAGAACCGCCCTACATGACATCTTCCTCTGCGGCCGCGACCGGAAAGAGGTTGGGCATTGCAAACTGGCGCCCCTTCACGAACTGGACATTAAGTGGCATGGTGACGCCCCTGTGAGCACCGCCTCTCCCGTTTGAACGACCCAAGACCATAAGCGATGAGTGAGTTCCTTTTCCTTGGCATCGACGGCGGCGGCACGAAGTGCCGGGCGCGGCTTCGCGATGACAAGGGCAACTTGCTGGGGGAAGGCTCTGGCGGCCCCTCGAACATTCGGCTCGATCCCGATTTGGTCTGGAATTCGATTCTCACCGCATGCCGCGAAGCGGTTCGTCAAGCGGGCCTCCAGGAAGAGGATCTCCGGCGGATACCGGCCGGCATGGGCGCCGCCGGAGCCGGGCAGAAAAGTGCCGTCGAACGCCTGCTCTCCCGCCCCCACCCCTTTGCCTCCTTCGCCATCGACACGGATGCCCACACCGCATGGCTCGGTGCCTTCGGCGGCGGCGATGGAGCCATCCTGATCGTCGGAACCGGCTCCTGCGGGTATGGCTGCGTCGGGGGACGGCGCCAGTATGTCGGCGGCTGGGGCTATGAGATTTCCGATGAGGGCAGCGGCGCCGCGATCGGCCGCGAAATACTCCGGCGCACCATCTGGGCCTATGACGGGCGCATCCCCGCCACCCCCCTGTCCCGAACCGTTCTGGCCGAGTTCAACGATGATCCCGAGATTCTCGTCGATTGGGTCGGCAAGGCTCGTCCGAGCGACTATGCGCGCTATGCTCCCCTGGTCCTGGAACATGCCCAGCGCCGCGACCCGATCGGACTCGAGCTGATCCGGAACGCGGCCGACGAGATGGCGCAGATCGCAACCCGCCTGCTCGATCTCGGCGCCCCTGCGCTATGCATCTTCGGCGGCCTTGCCGAACCCCTGCGCCCCTGGCTCCCGCCGCCGTTGCAGCATGCCATCGTGCCTCCGGCAGCCGATGCACTCGACGGCGCGATTCTTCTGGGACGGACAGCTCAAAGCGGAGGCAGGAATGATCGAACAGGCCTCTGAGGCATTGCCTCTCATTCTCCTCGACGAGAGCAATCCCACGCCACTCTACCTTCAGCTCCAGCAATCCATCGAGGATGCTGTCAGGAAGGGAACGATCAAGGCGGACGACGCTCTCCCGGGGGAGCGGGATCTCGCGAAGCAGCTCGGCATTTCCAGGGTCACGGTCCGAAAGGCCATCACGGGACTGGTCAAGAAGGGTGTCCTGGTACAACGCTGGGGGTCCGGCACTTTCATCGCGCCGCAGATGCGGCTCGAACAGCCCCTGTCACGGCTGTCGAGCTTCACGGACGACATGTCCGCCCGCGGCCTGCCCTCCTCGGCGGTGCTCCTGAGTCGATCCATCGGACCGGCGGCTCCAAACGAGCTGATGGCGCTCGGGTTGTCGCCAGGCGACCTGGTGAGTCGCGTGAACAGGCTTCGGCTGGCCGACGGTATTCCGATGGCCATCGAGCATGCGGTCGTCCCGAGCCGCTTTCTGCCCGATCCCTCCCTCGTGAAGCAATCGCTCTATGCCGTGCTTCACGAACATGGCGTCATGCCCAGCCGCGCCCTGCAGCGGCTGCACGCCGTCCTCCTGACGGAGGAACAGGCATCGCTGCTGCATGTTCCCAACCAAAGCCCGGCGCTCTACATCGAACGCCGCTCCTTCACGGCCTCGGGCGAGGCCGTGGAATTCACCTCGTCCTATTACCGGGGCGATGCCTATGACTTCGTGGCCGAGCTGACCATCAGCCAGCCCGACCGGATGCAAAGTGATGATGTCTGACGAGAACAACTCCGCTCCTGCCATGACGGCCATGCTGCGGGAGGCGCGGGAGGCTCCGCAGGTGGTCGCGCGCCTTCTCGAGAGCAATGCCGCTCTCTGCCGCGATCTCGGCGAGCGTCTTCGCTCCGCGCCGCCGCCCTTCGCCGTGACCTGCGCCCGCGGCAGCTCGGACAATGCGGCGACCTTCGCCAAGTATCTGCTCGAGATCCATTCAGGCCTCGTGACGGCTTCCGTCGGCCCATCGGTGACCTCCGTCTACGAGGCGCGGCCGCGTATGCGCGACGCGCTCTTTCTCGCCGTCTCTCAGTCGGGCCGCAGCCCGGATATCCTGCATCTCGCCAATGCGGGACGCGAGGACGGCGCGCTCACGGTGGCGCTCGTCAACGACACGTCCTCTCCCCTGGCTTCGACCTGCGAGATCGTGCTGCCCCTTCATGCCGGACCGGAGAAGAGCGTCGCAGCAACCAAATCCTTCATCGCCGCGCTGGCGGCCGGGCTGCAACTCGTGGCGCACTGGTCGCAGGACGAGGAGTTGCTGAAGGCGCTCGATACGCTGCCGGACGTGCTGGCGCAGGCCTCGGCCACAGACTGGTCGGAGGCTCTTCCGCTCCTGTCGCAGGCTGACAACCTCTTCGTCGTCGGGCGCGGGGTCGGCTTCGCCGTGGCGCAGGAAGCGGCGCTCAAGCTGAAAGAGACCTCGGGGGTCCATGCCGAGGCCATGAGCTCCGCAGAGCTGATGCACGGCCCCTGGACGCTGGCGGGCGATCACTTCCCGATCCTGGTTCTCAGCCAGCGCGACGAGACCCTGAGCGGCGTCAACGATCTCGTCACCAAGCTCAAGGAGCAGGGAGTTCCAGTCGTCGTGGCGGGCGCAGCGGAGGGACCCGCCGCCGTCATGCTGCCGTCGGTCGAGAACACCCATCCTTATCTCGCGCCGATCGCCATGATTCAGAGCTTCTACCCCCTGGTGAACGCCATCGCCCTGTCACGGGGGCGCAATCCGGACAACCCTCCCCGCCTGCGCAAGGTGACGGAGACCGTATGATGCCCTTCGCTCTGACGGGAGCCCGCGTCTTCGACGGGAACCACATCCTCGAAGGGCGCGCGGTCGTCGTCGAGAACGGCCGCATCCTCGCCGTTCCACACGAGACGGACCTCGGCGCCGGAATCGAGCGGCGCCGGATCGAGGGTCTCCTCGCGCCAGGCTTCATCGACGTGCAGGTCAATGGCGGCGGCGGGATGCTGTTCAACGACGTGCGCAGCGTCGAGTGCATCCGAGCCATTGCGCAGGCGCACCGATCCTTCGGTACGGTCGGTCTCCTGCCGACCTTCATCACCGATACCCGCGAGCGCATGGCGGAGGCCGTGGAGGCCATGCGGGCGGCGCTGGCCGCACGCACTCCAGGCGTGCTCGGCATCCATGTGGAAGGGCCCTTCATCAATCGGGAGCGCAAGGGCGTTCACAACCCCGATTACATGCGCCCGATGGAGGAGGAGGATCTTCGTATCCTCACCTCGCTCCAGGAAGGCCGAACCCTGGTGACGTTGGCGCCCGAATGCAACGGCATGGAGATGATCGCCCGGCTCGCTGCCGCCGGAATCCTGGTCTGCGCCGGACACACCGCCGGCGACTATGACACTATCATGGAGGCCTGCCGGCACGGCCTGAGGGGCTTTACCCATCTGTTCAACGCGATGCCGCCTTTCGCCGGCCGGGAACCCGGGCCGGTGGGTGCAGCCCTCGACAGCAGGGGCACCTGGTGCGGACTCATCGTCGATGGCCATCACGTGAGCGACGCATCCCTGCGCATCGCGATTGCGGCGAAGGGAATGGAAGGCATGATGCTCGTGACCGACGCCATGTCGGTGACCGGAACGGACCTGACCCATTTCGAGCTGCACGGGCGCACGATCTACCGAAAGGACGGGAAGCTGACCACGGGGGACGGAACGCTCGCGGGCTCCGATCTCGATATGGCCAGCGCCGTGCGCAACAGCGTGACCCGCCTCGGCCTGGGCCTGCCGGACGTATTGCGGATGGCCTCTCTCGCTCCCGCGGCCTTCCTGCGCATGGACCACGAACTCGGCCGCATCGCTCCAGGCTATAGCGCGAGTCTTGTCCTTCTCGACGAAGGCCTGCACGTACGCCAGACCTGGATCGACGGCGACAGCGAATAAGCAAGAAGAGGTGTCCTGATGAGCGTGAAGCGGGTTCTCGTCGTCGGTCTCGGCAATATGGGAATGTCCCACGCCCTCGCCTATTCCCGGATCGACGGCTATGAGATCGTAGGCCTTTGCACCCGCAACGTCGAGGATCTGCAGCTTCCCGCCCCGCTGCAGCAAGCCCCCCGTTTCACGGATTTCGAGGAGGCGCTGACCGCAACCAGACCCGACGTGGTCTCCATCAATACCTGGTCGGACACCCACGCCCCCTACGCCATAAAGGCCATGGAGGCTGGAGCGCATGTCTTCGTGGAAAAGCCGCTCGCCGATACGGTGGCGGATGCGGAACGCGTGGTCGAGACGGCGATCCGGACTAGGCGCAAACTCGTCATCGGCTACATTCTTCGCCATCACCCGTCCTGGATCAAATTCATCGAGCTTGCGAAGACCCTCGGAACACCTCACGTCTTCCGCATGAACCTCAATCAGCAATCGAGCGGCGCGGCCTGGGACGCCCACAAGAGGCTCCTGCAATCGCTCTCGCCCATCGTGGATTGCGGCGTTCATTACGTCGATGTGATGTGCCAGATTACCCGGGCGAAACCGGTCCAGGTGCATGGGGTCGGCACGCGGCTGACCGACGACATGCCGGAGGGCATGTACAATTACGGCCATCTCCATGTGACCTTCGACGACGGATCAGTCGGCTGGTACGAGGCCGGCTGGGGTCCGATGATGAGCGAGACGGCCTATTTCGTGAAGGACGTCATCGGCCCGAAAGGCAGCGTCAGCATCGTCATGGCCGAGACCGCCGGAGACATCAAATCGGCCGACATCAACGCCCATACGAAGACGAACCAGATCCTGCTCCACCACGCCGCACTGAAGCCGGACGGAACCTTCGCCAAGGAGGACGAGAGGATCGACACGGCGGACGAGCCGAACCATGACGATCTATGCGAACGCGAGCAGCGTTATCTGCTCCACGCCATCGACGAGGACCTCGATCTGACCGATCACATGAACGATGCAGTCCGGTCCTTGCGCATCGTGCTCGCGGCCGACGAGGCTGTTCGGACCGGGCGCGTGGTTTCGCTCTAAGGCTTCTCATACAGGACGAAGCTACGCTCGCGTCCCGCAAAGGCGCGCTCGTATTCCCGCGCGAGGCGCCAGCCGTGTCGCTCGTAGAACCTCCGGGCGCCGTGGTTGTCGCGAAAGCATTCCAGGCTTTTCGCACCCAGGCACTCAGCCCGTTGCAGAAGCAGCGCACCCGCCCCCTGCCGACGGCATCGGGATCCATGAACAGCATGTCGATATGCCCGTCAGTCATGAGCAGGAAGCCGATTGGAGCATCCCGGCGAACGACGACGAGCATCCGTTTCCAGGATGACGCGAAGCGGTCGCTGAAGAAGGCGGCATCTCGACCAGCGAGAACGCTCCCTTCCAGAATATCCCGAAAGGCAGCTCGGTAGGAACGCTCGGCGACCCTGGCCAGCGCCGGAATGTCCTCGGCGTCGGCGCATCTGACGATCACGATTGGCCTCGCAGGCGCGGGTCGAGAGTGTCGCGCAGAGCATCGCCTAGAAGATTGAAGCCGAAGGAGAGGAACAGGATCGCAAAGCCCGCAAAGATCGCACTCCAGGGCGAGAGCTGCAGAAAATTGCGGCCTTCCGACAGCATTAGGCCGAGCGAGGGCGTCGGCGGCTGCGTGCCGAGCCCCAGGAAGGACAGGGAGGCCTCGACGAGAATGGCCGCGGAGAGCAGCAGGCTCGTCTGCACCAGGATGACGGAGGCGAGGTTCGGCAGGATGTGCAGGAAGATGATGCGCGCATCCGATGCGCCGATGGCTCTTGCGCCCGCCACGTATTCGCTTTCGCACAGGACCAGCGCCGGTCCCCGCAGGAGCCGCGCGAAGATCGGCGTATAGACCACGGCGATGGCGGCGGCGGCACTGTAGGTATGGGGACCGAGCACCGCGATGATGCCGATGGCGAGCAGCATGACCGGAAAGGCGAAAAGCACGTCCATGACGCGCATGATGATCCGGTCGATCCAGCCGCGGTAATAGGCGGCGACGAGACCGAGCGAGCCGCCTGCGAGTAGCGCGACTCCCACGGCGAGCACGCAGGCGATGAGCGAGGTGCGGTAGCCGTAGAGGATGCGGGTCAGCACGTCGCGTCCAAGCTGGTCCGTGCCGAGCCAGTTGAGCTCGGTCGGCCCGCGCAAGCGCCGGGCGATGCTCTGCGCCATGGGATCGTAGGGCGCGATCAGGGGAGCGCCGATGGCGAGGACGAGCTGCAGCACCACGAGGAAGAGCGCGAAGCTCAGGAGCTTGTTCTTGGCGAGACGCGACACGGCTCAGGCTCTCACGCGGGGATCGACGACGATGTAGAGGAGATCGACCAGGAAGTTCACCAGCACGAACCCGGCCGTGACCACGAGAATGGTGGCCTGGATGACAGGATAGTTGCGCTCCGCGATCGCCCCGAGGATGAGGCGGCCAAGGCCGGGGATGGCGAAGACCTGCTCGACCACGATGGCGCCGCCGAGCAGATAGCCGGTCATGATTCCGACGCTGGTCAGAAACGGGATCAGGGCGTTGCGCAGGGCGTGCTTGTAGACGACCTTGCGCTCGCTCAGGCCCTTGGCGCGGGCGGTCCGGATGTAGTCCTGCCCCAGCGCATCGAGCATGGCCGAGCGCACGAGACGCGAGAGGTTGGCGAGGATCGGCAGCGCCAGGGCGATGGAGGGTAGCAGCATCCGCTGGAGATTGCCGATGGGATCCTCGGTGAACGGCACATAGCCGAGTGAGGCGAAGCTGGGTGCGAGGGTCGCCAGCAGCAGGATCAGCACGATGCCCAGCCAGAAGGACGGGATGGTGAGACCTGCGATGGCTGCGACACGCATCGCCACATCCGCGGCGCCGCCGCGGGTCTGCGCCATCAGGCATCCCACGGGAACGGCCAGGACGGCGCCGATGAAGAGGGACAGGAAAGTCAGTTCGAGCGTCGGCCAGAGATGGATCATGATCTCCGTCGAGACGGGGCGGCCGGTCCAGAGGGACGTTCCGAAATCGCCGCGAAGAGCCGCGCCGGCCCAGAGCAGGTACTGCTCGACGATCGGGCGGTCGAGGCCGACACGACTCTTGAGCTCCGCCATGCGCTCGGGCGTGATTTCCGTATTGGCGCCGAGCATGATCGCGACCGCGTCGCCGGGGATGAGGCGGATCATCAGAAACACGATGATCGAGACGCCGAACAGAACGACGACCAGATCGATGAGCCGCGAGAACAGAACTCGATTCATCTCTAAATTAAGACTTCGTTCGAAGAAGACCCCGGCGTCGCTTTCGGAGGCGGCGCCGGGGCGGGTAAGGCTTAGTAGGTTGCGTCGCGCAGGGTCGAGAGCGAACGGTTCGGCATGACCTCATAGCCCTGCAGCTTGTCGCGCATGGCCGAGAACAGCGTGCCGTAGGTCAGGTGCGCGACCGGGCCCGAGCAGGCGAGCTTCTTCTGAACCTGATCGTAGGCCTTCTTGCGCTCCGCCTGGTCCTGCATGGTGCGGGCGCTGTCGAGCAGCCGGTCGATCTCCGCATCCGAGTACTTGAACACGTTGGTCGAGCCGCCCGTGCGGAACGTGCGGTAGAAATACTCGTCCGGGTCCGGATTGCCCGCATTGAGGGAGGCGAACATGTCGAAGTTGCTGTTGCGCCAATCCTGAATGAACTGGCCCTGCTCCTGGTTCTTCAATTCG
Source organism: Microvirga lenta (assembly GCF_020532555.1). Lineage (GTDB taxonomy): Bacteria > Pseudomonadota > Alphaproteobacteria > Rhizobiales > Beijerinckiaceae > Microvirga > Microvirga lenta. The sequence goes on from NZ_JAJBBR010000002.1 coordinate 165,195, forward strand.
ACATTGAAGCCGACCTTGTTCAGTTGCTCCTGAACGACCTGGGCAACGTCCTTGATGTCCTGGCGCGGCAGGACGTTCATGGTGACGTTGATCGGCAGGGAAACACCGGATTCCTTCAACAGGGCTTCGGCCTTGGCCGGATCGTGCGAATAGCAGGGGAACTCGTTCACATCGAGCGCCCAGGATTTCAGAGCCGGCGAAAGCGGGCCGCCGGGAACGCCGGCGCCGAACAACGCCGCATCGACGATCTCCTGGCGGTTGATCGCGTAGTTCACCGCTTCGCGCACCTTCGGGTTGTCGAAGGGCGGCTTCGACACGTTCATGCCGATGAGGGTATAGGCGAGTTCGAGCGTCTCCGAGAGCTTGACGCCCGGCTTGCCCTTGAGCTGCAGCGCCGTCGCCGCATCGATGTTCGGAAGCAGGGCATACTGGCCGTTGGTGAGGCCGACCTGACGGGTGGCGGATTCAGGCACGATGTTGAACTTGAGGCCCGAAAGCTTCGGCAGGCCCTGCTGCCAATAGTTGTCGTTCTTGGCGAGGAGAATGAAGCCGTTCGGCTGCCACTCCTGGAACTTGAACGGCCCCGTGCCGACCGGCTGCTTCTGCAGCACGTCCTTGTTGGTTTCGACCGAGCTCGGAACGATGGCGATGGTGGCGAGCGAGGCGAGCAGCGGCGCAGAGGGCTCCTTCAGCTTCAGCTCCACGGTTCGCGGATCGACCGCATTGGCGCTCTCGATGGCGGAGAGACGGCTCGCGAGCGGGGAAGCGATTTCCTTGCTTTGCACGCGTTTGATCGTGGAGACCACATCCTCGGCTTCCATGGCGGAACCGTCGTGGAATTTCACGTTGTCGCGCAGCTTGAACGTGTAGGTCTTGCCGTCGGAAGACACCGTCCAGGATTCGGCGAGGCTCGGAACGACCTTCAGATCCTTGTCGACGGCGGTGAGGCCCTCATAGATGTTGCCGTTGACCACCATGAAGCTCGGAAAGGCGGTGATGAGGTGAGGATCGAGACCGGTCGGGCTGTTGTCCGCGCCGATTTCCAGAACCTGAGCCGAGGCGGAAGCCATTGCCGCCACCATGAATCCTGCGCCCATGGCGCTGCGCAGTGCTGACCTGAACATGCGTCTTTTCTCCCTTGCAAGCCGCAAGGGTTTTATAGGCCATCGCTGTGGACCTGTCATGGTCCAATCTCATACCACTCTGGACCGCCGATGGGCATGTGGTATGGTCCGCAGCACAACCTGCTTTCTGGAGTGCATCGATGGCGCAACGTTCGACCGTCAAGGCAATCGGCGTAATCAGCGGCACGTCGATGGATGGCATCGACGTCTCCATCGTCGAGACGGACGGAGACACCATCGTCAACCCCGGTCCCGGACGGACCTTCTCCTATCCGGAGGACCTGCGGCGCCGCCTGCAGGATCTGATCGCCGAGCCGGCGCGGGCCCAGAGCGAACCGCTGGAGGATCTCGACCGGGCGGTGACCGAGGCGCACATCCACGCCATCCGCCGCTTCATGGATGAGGCGGGAGTGCCTGCGGCGGAGGTGAGCCTCATCGGCTTTCACGGACAGACGGTCTACCACCGCCCCGAGATCCGTTTCACCCGCCAGCTCGGCACCGGCGCCCGCGTGGCGCAGGAGCTCGGCATCGACACGGTCGACCGCTTCCGCCACGCGGATGTGGCCTCCGGCGGAGAAGGCGCTCCTTTCGTGCCGCTCTATCACCGGGCGCTGGCCAGCCGCCTCGAACAGCCCGTGATGATCCTCAACCTCGGAGGCGTCGGCAATGTCACCTATATCGATGGCGACGTGGTGATCGCCTTCGATACCGGCCCGGCCAGTGCGCTCCTCGACGACTTCGTCCTGCGTCGGCGAGGCCTGAGCTTCGACGAGAACGGGCAGCTTGCCGCCTCCGGCACGGCCGATCCCAGGCTCGTCGCCGAATTCATGACGAACCCCTTCTTCGACCGCCCTGCCCCGAAATCCCTCGATCGTCAGGACTTCCATGCCCGCGCCAAGGGCGTGGAAGCGCTCTCCGACGCGGATGGGGCCGCGACGCTTGCGGAGTTCACCGTCGAATCCGTCGTGGCCGCGTTGCGCCACGTGCCCCGCACGCCCCTGCGCTGGCTGGTCACCGGCGGCGGGCGGCGGAATGCCCATTTCATGCGCCGCCTGCGCGAGCGTCTGGGCGTGAGCGTCGAACCGGTGGAAACTGTCGGGTGGGACGGCGACTTTCTCGAGGCCCAGGCCTTCGGCTATCTTGCCGTGCGCTCGACGAAAGGTTTGCCCCTGAGCCTTCCGACGACCACGGGCGTGCCCCGTCCGATGCCGGGCGGCGAGCTGCACCGCGCGGCCTGATCGGCAACCCATGTCCCTGACGCACCTGATCGAGCAGGCCTTCGCGCCCGCAGCCGCCGCCATTGGCGACGGCAACATTCCCGGCGCAGCTCTCGGGCTGGTGACAGCGGACGGCGCCCGCGCCGTCCATTGGCAAGGCGCGGCACAGATCGAGCCCGAGCGGCAGCCGATGGCCCGCGAGACCGTTTTCGACCTCGCCTCCCTCACCAAGGTGATCTTTACCACCACGCGGATCCTGCATCTCGTGGAGCAGGGAAGGATCGGCCTGGACGATCCGCTGACGACGGCTATTCCGGACCTGCGCCAGTACGACATGAACGCCGCCGAGCGGTGCCTCACCTTCCGGCAATGTCTTGCGCACCAGACCCACTTGCCGGCGGTCGAGCCGCTCTACACCTACGGCCAGGACCCGAACACCCTGCGCGCCTTCATCCTGCAGCGGGTGTGGCGGAGCGGGCCTCCGGTCTATTCCGACATCAACTTCATGTTGCTCGGCATCGCCATCGAGCGCATCACGGGCGAGCCCCTGATCGAGCAGCCGCTGCCCGCCGGCTTCACCTTCCGTCCGGACCCGAGCCAATGCGCAGCGACCGAGCGCTGCACGTGGCGCGGACGCGTCATTCGCGGCGAGGTGCATGACGAGAACGCCTTTGCCCTCGGCGGCGCATCGGGTCACGCAGGTCTCTTCGGCACCATCGATGCGGTGCTCGACTTCGCACTTTCCGTCCTGGATGGCTCGGACCTTTCGGCGCAATCCCTCAAGGCCATTCGCACCCGGGAGTCCGAGAAACGCACTGTCGGCTGGGAGGGGTTCTATGCCGGCTGGCATGGAGGCGATGCGTGCTCCCCCGCCACCATCGGCCATACGGGCTTCACGGGCACCGGCCTGTGGATCGACTTCGACCGCAAGATGGCATGGTCGCTCCTGACCAACCGAGTGCATCCGAGCCGTCACAAGGACAGCGGCATCGTCGCCTTGCGCCGCGCCACCGGCGAACAGGTCGTAACCCTGTTCGATGCACGCGTGCGGTCTTAAGCACGTCGTCAAAAATCTCTCGAATGCAGGACCGGGATGCAGCCGGCGCGATTGCTGGGGCCCCGGACTGGACTTATACTGGTCTCTAGAAAGATCATCGTGATGGCCACCGAAAACTTCAGCACCCGTTTCCAGGACCTCGATTCCTGGCCCAGCCTCGACATTCTCTCCGCATTCTACGAAGGGCAGCTCTCCGCCGTTGCGGCGGTGAGGCCGTCCCTGCCGGCGATTGCCGCCGCCGCAGAGGACGCAGCCGAGCGGCTGCGCCGCGGCGGCCGGCTCGTCTATGTGGGCGCGGGCACATCCGGTCGGATCGGCGTGCAGGACGGCACAGAGCTGCCCCCCACCTTCAACTGGCCCGACGACAGGATCGTCTACCTGATCGCAGGCGGCGAAGGCGCGATCATGCGGGCGGTCGAGAACGCGGAGGATTCCGTCGAGGAGGGCATCGCAGGGGTCAAGAAGGCCGATGTAGGCGCGGACGACGTGGTCATCGGCGTCGCCGCCAGCGGCCGTACGCCCTACACCATCGCCGCCCTCACCGAAGCGAAGGCGCGCGGAGCCCAGACTATCGGCATCTCCAACAATGCCGGAGCCCCCATCCTCGAAGCCTGCTCCCACCCGATCCTGGCCGAGACCGGCGAGGAGGTCATCGCCGGCTCGACCCGCATGAAGGCCGGCACGGCGCAGAAGATCATCCTCAACCTTCTCTCGACCCTCGTCATGGTCCGCCTCGGCCGTGTCTATGGGGGCCTCATGGTCGACATGCGCGCCACCAATGCCAAGCTGCGGCGGCGGAGCGAGGTCATGGTGTCCCAGATCACCGGTTGCGACGATGCGACCGCGATCGAGGCCCTCGGCAAGGCCGACGGCGACCTGAAGTCGGCAGCCCTCGTCGCGCTCGGCGCGAGCCCCGACGACGCCCGTGCGACGCTGGCCCGCAGCGGTGGAAATTTGCGCCAGGCCCTGTCACAGTTCTCCCGATCGAAGGACTGAGGCCGGCGCACAGAACAGCCGAACGAAGAAGGCGGAATGTCATGGCGCTGGGGCTTGGCATCGACGCGGGCGGAACCGCCACGCGTTGGCGGTTGGTGGACCAAAGCGGCGCGTGCATTGCTCAGGGCACCGTCGAGCCGCTGACGGGCCACCTCTTCTCCCCCGCCGCCGTGGAGCGGGCCAGGCACATCGTCACGGGCATGGCCCAGGCTGTCTCGCAGACGGGAAATCCCCTCGGGATCATCGCGGGAATCACCGGCCTGACCCGTGAGACGCCCGCCGAGGCGACCATGCGCGCCATCCTCGCGGAGGCCTTCGGCCTGCCGCAGGAAAAGATCTTCGTCGCAGAGGACATGTGGATCGCCTACCTGTCCTATTTCGCGCTCGGCGAGGGCATCCTCGTCTATAGCGGCACGGGTTCGATCGGCTACTACCTGTCGGAGGACAAGGAGGTCATCCGGGTCGGCGGGCGCGGCAACCTGATCGACGACGGCGGCTCGGGATTCTGGATCGCCCGCGAGGCCCTGAAGGCCGTTCTGCGCGCCGAGGAGGAAACCCCGGGAGAGGGCTGGACCACCCTTCTCGGCACCTGCCTTGCCGATGCGCTCGGCGGCACGGACTGGAACATCGTCCGTTCCTATGTCTATGGCGGCGACCGGGGCAAGATCGGCTCCCTGGCGCGTGCCGTCGGGGAGGCGGCGGCGAAAGGCGATCCGACGGCGCTCGGCATTCTCCGCGACGCCGGTCAGGAGCTGGCACGTCTCGCCAACTGCCTCATCAAGCGCCTCGGCCCCCGCCCCGTCGCGCTCGTGGGCGGTTCTTCGCGCCTGCACGGGATCGTCGCCGATGCCTTCCGCAAGGATCTCGCGGCGCCGGTGGAGTTCATCGCAAGCGACCTCGACGCCGCGCTGACCGCCGCCCGTCTGGCGGCAACGCTCCACAGGAGCTGAACGATCTCCCCTCCTGCCGGCCTTGTGGCCGGCCGAAGCGAAACCGTATAGGTTCGACCGTTCCAACATCATGCGGGGAATGCGGTGATCTTCGACACATGGCTCGACATGCCCGTCTGGGGCATCTTCGGCGCCCTCGCCCTCTTGTTCGCCGCTTCGGCCTTTCTCGTCCATTGGCTCTCCTTCGGTCAGCTCACCCGGCCCCGCGCCTCGACATTCGGCGGCGTGGTCGCACCCTTCTTCGGCTCGGTCGCGGTCCTGTTCGCTCTCCTGACCGGCTTTCTGGCGAACGATGTCTGGGATCGGAACCGGCAGGCCAGCCGCGCCATCCTGGCCGAACGGGACGGGCTTCTGGCGCTTCACGCCATCAGCATCGCCACCGTTTCGGACATGAACGACATCCGCGCGGCGGCGCAGCTCTATGCGGATGCCCTCGTCAACGACGAATGGCCCCGCATGGCGTCCCAGGAGAGCTCCTCCAAGGCCGGGGCCGCGCTCCTGGACCTGCTCACGCGGGTCTCCAACCCCCAGGTCGGCGCCGAGGCCGGGCAGGCCGCCCAGACCGCCCTCCTCGACACGGTTCTGAAGCTCCGCAGCACGCGCTACGACCGGCTGGCCCTGAGCGGGGACCGCACCGACCGCACGAAATGGGCCGCCGTCATCCTGCTGGCCCTCGTGACCCAGGTAGCCATCGGCATCGTCCACCTGGAGAAGCCGAGGGCCCAGGCGGCTGCCCTGTCGATCTTCTCCGTCGCGGTCGTGATTTCCCTGGGCCTGATCGGGATCCGGGAGCGCCCGTTCGACGGTCCCTTGCGGTTCTCACCGGAACCCGTGCGCGAGGCGCTGCACATCATGGCGGGCGGGACGCCCCCCTGAGACAAGGTGGGGCGCTTGCACAATCCTGCATCCTCGGCCAAGACTCTCCCGTCCGAAACCGAGCTTGGGACGATTTTCAGCGATGCACGCTCTTTTTGTTGGCCAGACCTATATCGACGTGACCTTCCTGGCGGACGAGCTTCCGACCGGCGACGAAAAGACCGTGGCACGGGACTACGCGATCTCCTTCGGCGGCAATGCCGTCACCGCCGCCTTCGCCTGCGCCAAGCTCGGGATCGCGCCGGACCTGCTCACCTCCATCGCGGACGACTGGCTGGGGCGCATGTTCGTGGACATGGCCGCGAAATACGGCATCTCCGTCCACCACCGGAAGGTCGCGGAATCCTCCCTGTCCTTCATCATGCCGCGGGGCGGCAAGCGCGCCATCGTGCGCTGCCGCGACGATCACTACCTGCACCCGGTCCCGCCGCTGAACCTGACCGGCTGCATGGCTCTGCATCTCGACGGCCACCAGGCCGACGCGGCGATGCATTATGCCCGCACCTGCCGCGAGGCCGGCATTCTGACCTCCCTCGACGGCGGCGGCCTGCGCTCCAACACGCATGAACTGCTCGAATTCATCGACGTCGCCATCGTGGCCGAGCGCCTGTGTGAGCAGATGGACATGACGCCGGGCGAAATGCTGACCTATCTCAAGGGCCGCGGCTGCCGGATCGGCGGCGTGACGCTCGGTGAGCGCGGTCTCGTCTGGTACGACGAGACCGGAGCGGAGAGCGTGATGCCTGCCCTTGCGGTACCGCCGGAATCCGTCGTGGACACCAACGGCGCCGGCGACATCTTCCATGGCGCCTATGTCTATTCAGCCATGGCCCGGCCCGAACTGCCCTGGCGCGAGCACTTCGTGTTCGCGCGCGCGGCTTCCGCACACGCCATTCAGCGGCTGGGCAATGAGGCGAGCCTGCCCTCCCTCGCCGATATCGCCCGCACGCAGGAACAGTTCGCCGAGCGGCGTCTGGCGGCATGAAGACCGCGCCGGCGACACGCGACAGGCTGTTTCTGCTCAAGCCCGACTTCGAGGACCCGGCCTATCCGGGAAAGCGCTTCTACTGCTGGGACTGCGCCTTGCTGGAAGGCATTCTCGCGTCTTTTCCGGCCCTGGCCGCGCGCATCGACGTGGAGCGCGTGGACTGGCCGCGTCCGCGCAAGGCCGTGATCGACCTCGTGGGCGAGGAAAACCAGTCGCTGCCGCTTCTGGTCCTGGCCGAGGATGCGCCGGCGGATCTAGCGAGCAGAACCCGCGGGGGCCTTCGCTTCATCGCGGACAAGGATGAGATCCTGAAAGCCTTGAGTCTCCGCCACGGCTTTCCCGAACCTCACCCCTGACCGGTTTACGCCGCCTTCTTCTGGTAGTCCTTCACGTCCGAGAACTGGATCCCCTTGTAGCGGTCCATCTCGTATTGAAGGTTGAAGGTGTTGGCCGCCATGAAGACGGGCGCATCGTCGAGGTCGCGCGCCATGGACGAGAGATGGCTGTCGATGAAGCGGTCGAGCTCCGTGCGGTCCGCCGCCGTGATCCAGCGGCAGATGGTGAACCGCGTGGGCTCGTAGTCGATCGGCAGGCCGTATTCGCCCTGGAGGCGCTCCTTCAGCACGTCGAGCTGCAGCGCGCCGACGACGCCCACGATGGCGCCCGAGCCGTCTTGCGGCACGAAGAGCTGCACGACGCCCTCCTCGGCCATCTGCTGCAGCGCCTCGCGCAGCTTCTTCGCCTTCATGGCATCCTGCAGCTTGATGCGGCGCAGGATTTCCGGCGCGAAGCTCGGCACGCCCCGGAACACGATGTCCTCGCCCTCGGTGAGCGTATCGCCGATGCGCAGCGTCCCGTGGTTCGGAATGCCCACCACGTCGCCCGCCCAGGCCTCGTCCGCGATGGCGCGATCCTGGGCGAAGAAGAATTGCGGCGTGTTCAGGCTCATGGGCTTGCCCGTGCGCACGAGCTTGGCCTTCATGCCGCGCTGGAGCTTGCCCGAGCAGATCCGCATGAAGGCGATGCGGTCCCGGTGGTTCGGGTCCATGTTGGCCTGGATCTTGAACACGAAGCCGGTCATGCGGTTCTCGCCCGCCTGGACGAGCCGCTTGTCCGCCTCCTGCCCGCGCGGCGGCGGCGCGTAGGCGGCCAGCGAGTCGATGAGGTCGCGCACGCCGAAGTTCCGAAGGGCGCTGCCGAAGAAGACCGGCGTCAGATGCCCCTCGCGGAAGGCTGCGAGATCGAAGGGCTTGCAGGCCTCCTGCGCCAGCATCACCTCCTCCTGCCAGGCATCGACCTCTTCGGGCGGCAGCAGGCCCAGCAGGGCCGGATCGTCGGGCCCGGAAACCTGCGTCGGCTCCTCGTCCGTATCGATGCGGCGCACGAGGTTGCGGCGCAGGTCGAAAGTACCGGCGAAGTTGCGGCCCTGGCTGATCGGCCAGGTGACCGGCGCCGTGTCGAGGGCCAGCGTCTTCTCGATCTCGTCGAGGAGATCGAAGGGATTGCGGGCCTCCCGGTCCATCTTGTTGACGAAGGTGACGATGGGGATGTCGCGCATCCGGCAAACCTCGAACAGCTTGCGGGTGCGCGCCTCGATGCCCTTCGCGGCGTCGATGACCATGATGGCCGAGTCGACCGCCGTCAGCGTCCGGTAGGTGTCCTCCGAGAAGTCCTCGTGGCCCGGCGTGTCGAGCAGGTTGAAGACGCAGTCGCCGTATTCGAAGGTCATGACCGAGGTCACGACCGAGATCCCGCGCTCCTTCTCGATGCCCATCCAGTCGGAGCGGGTCGAGACGCGGTTCTTCTTGGCCTTCACCTCACCGGCGAGCTGGATCGCGCCTCCGAAAAGCAGGAGCTTCTCGGTCAGCGTGGTCTTGCCCGCGTCCGGGTGGGAGATGATCGCAAAGGTTCGGCGGCGGCTCACGGGAGCCGGAAGATCGGTCATGGTTCTCAAATTCTCTGGGTTCGGAAACGGGGGGCAGAACGCCGCAGGGCCCGCCTCTTACGTCTTGGACTTCTCACCCTATATTGGGCTTTCCCGTCAACAACGAAAGGAGGTGATCCAGTGTCTCATTGTCATACCCAGCGGTCCCAGATTGCCGTGACCTGGATCTTGGCCTCTGCCGAGGTTCGTGCGTAACGCACAAAGGCGCGGTCGATCAGGACCGCGGACCGACAATGGAAAGGCCGCCCTCGGGCGGCCTTTCTTTTTGCGCTCATGCGCTCAGGAGCTTGCCCGTACGCCGGGCATTGGTGCCCGCGATCTTGGCGAGACGCTGCCCCTCGCTGGCGAAGCGCAGCAGGATGCGGGCGAACATCACCCCGTCGACGGGTGAACGGGCGGGCGTCACCGCACCCGTCAGCGGATCGACGATGTCGGCGATCGCATCCCCTTCCTTCAGCTTGTCTCCGGGCTTCGCCTTGAACACGACGATGCCCGAGGCCGGAGCCTGAACAGGCTCGGAGGCGGCCAGAGGCGTCGGCCGGCACAGGGGCTCGGGCAGCTTCGGAGCCTCCCCGGCGATGGCTCCGCGCAGGATCATGTAATCGACCAGGGCCGCGGCATCCGCCTGGGCGAACTCGTGACTCACATCGCGCTCCCCGCGGAATTCGAGAGTGGTCGAGTGGCAGCCGAACGGGATCGGCCGGTCGGGGAACCGGTCCGCCAGTTCGGCCCAGGGGCGGCTGCAGGCCTCGTCGAAGGGGTCGTCCCCCGATTCGTCGGCCAGGAGGAAGGCGTGGGAGCCGAGCAGCGCGTTGAGCGGCGCGAAGGCCTCGGCGGACCGGGTATGGGTATAGAGATGTACGACGGCCTCCGAGTCGCAGTGCATGTCCAGCACCAGATCGGCCTCGATCGCCAAGCCGAGGAGGGTCTTTTTCAGAACCTCGGCGGCGTTCCCCGTCTCCCAATCGCTCAGCTCGGCGCGAAGGGCCTCGCGGATCAGGCGAAGATTCGCCTCCCCGTCCTCCGTCAGCCTGCCCTCGATCCTCTCCGCCACCTTCGGCACCAGATAGGGATAGCCCCGGTTGAAGTTGACCCCGTCCGCCAGGTTGAAGCGGCCGATCGGCTCGCCCAGCACCCTCTGGGCGAGGCCGATGGGATTGGCCGACGGCACCAGGACGATCTCGCCCTCGATCCGGCCCTCGGCCTCGAGCGCGACGAGGCGTTCGCGTAGATGATGGGCCGTGATCATGCCGGGAATCTCGTCCGCATGCAGCGCAGCCTGCACATAGACGCGCGGACGGGCGCCGGCCTCGCCGAAGCGGTGAACCGTGAGCGAGAGGCTCGCGCCGGGCGCAAGCGGAGAGAGGGCGATCTGTTCTGTTCTCATGATAACCGGGCTGGAGGTCGGCCTGTGGCGGATCCCCCGCAGTACCAGTGCCGGAAGCCCTTGAACAGCATGAACGGCCTCAGACGGCGGCCCAGCCCTGCGACTGGAAGATGAAGCGCTCCGGATGGGTCACGATGGCTGCCAGCCCCTGCAGGGCCGGCTCCGGATTGACGATCACGTAGACCGGCACCTGGCGCGCCCAGGCATCGTGCGGCGCCTTGCGGTCGAAGTTCCGCCTGAACCCGCCCGCCTGCAGTACGTCGACGATGCGCGGCGCGATGCCACCTGCGATGAAGACGCCGCCGGAGGCCTCGAAAGTGAGGGCGAGATCGCCCGCGTAGCGCCCGAGGCAGCGGGCGAACAGGTCGAGGGTGCGGCGCGCCAGCTCGTTGCCCTCGCGGGCCGCCATGAGAATGTCGTTCGGGACCGTGAACGGGCACTCGGTCCCATGTTCGGCGGCGCAGGCCTTGGCGAGCCGGAACAGGCCGGGGCCGGACAGCACGACCTCCGCCGAGACCCGCCCCCCGACGCGCTGGATATGGGGCCAGAGCCCCATCTCGTCCTCGTCGATGGGGCCGAAATCCATGTGTCCGGCCTCCGTCGCGAGGATTGCCAGGCGATCCTCGATCGGCACGAGGGCCCCTGCCCCGAGCCCCGTGCCCGGACCGAGGACGACCCGGGTGCCCGATCCAGGCGGCATGGGCTCTCCCAGCGGGACGAGGTCGCCGCGCCCCATGTCGAGCACCGCCGCCGATGCCGCCACCGGGGTGTAATCGTTGACCAGGGTCACGCGCTCGAGCCCGAGGGCCTTGCCGATGGCCTCCGCATCGATGGTCCAGGCCGCGTTGGTGAGGCGGATGGAGGGCCGATCCACCCGGGTCGCCACCGCGATCATGGCCGAACGCGGCGGGGCTCCCTCGTAGCCCTGGAGCGCGATTCGGATCGCCTGCACGGGGTCGGGCGTCTGCGCGGTCAATGTCCGCGGCAGAAGGTGAACGGGCTCTCCGGGAGCGGGCAGAATGGCGAAACGGGCATTGGTGCCGCCAATGTCGCCGAGCAGAACGGGAAACGCGAACATCAAACCTTATCGACCTTTCTGCTTCTCACGCGTCCCCGGCATCAGAAGGCTTCCTCCCAGCTCCGACTCAGGCGCACGGCAGAATTGATGAGACCCACCATGGAGTAGGTCTGGGGGAAATTGCCCCATAACTCGCCGGTCGTGAAGTCGGCATCCTCGGAAAAGAGGCCGAATGAATTACGGAGGCTCAGAATGCGCTCGAACAGATCGACCGCCTCCTGCTTGCGCCCGATGGCATTGAGCGCATCCACGTACCAGAAACCGCAGATCATGAAAGCGGTGTGCATGAGGCCGAAATCGTCCTCCACGTCGTAACGCAGGAGGAGGTCGCCGCGCCGGAGCGCCCGACCCACCGCATCCACCGTCGCGACGAAGCGCGGATCGCTCGCCTTCACGAAGTCCAGTTCCGCCAGCAGCAGCAGGGTCGCGTCCAGGTGCTCGCCGTCGAAGGAGGAGACGAAGGTTCCCTTCTCCTTGTTGAAGGCGCGGGCATCGATGATGCCGTGCATGCGCTCGGCCTGCTCGTACCAGTACGCGGCCCGATCCTCGCGTCCCATGGCCCGGGCGATCTTGACGAGGCGATCGCAGGCCGCCCAGCACATCACGCTGGGAAAGGTGTGGACCGCCGCCTTCGTGCGCAGCTCCCACGGCCCGGCATCGGGCTGGTCGAACACTTCGATGGCCCGTTGCCCGAGCGCCTCCAGATGCTCGAAGAACGCCTGGTTGCCCGTGCGGATCAGCCGGCGGTCCAGGAAGGCGTGGGTGGAGGCGAGAACGATGCTGCCATAGGCATCGTTCTGGATCTGCGTATAGGCCGCATTGCCGATGCGCACGGGGCCCATGCCCCGGTAGCCTGCAAGGGCGGTAGCCTCCTTCTCGTCGAGCTCCGGCGACCGGGTGATGCTGAAGAGCGGCGGCATGTCCCTCTGGGCGGGGTTCGCGTCCGCATCGTCGACGATGTTGGTGATGTAGGTGAGGTATTCCTCCATCGTCTTCGTGGTGCCGAGCCGGTTGAGGGCCTGGATGACGAAATAGGCGTCGCGCAGCCAGCAATAGCGGTAGTCCCAATTCCGCTTGGTGTGCGGCGCCTCGGGAATGGAGGTGGTGAGAGCCGCCACGATGGCCCCCGTCTCTTCGTAGTTGCAAAGCTTGAGCGTGATGGCGGCGCGGATGACCGCCTCCTGCCAGTCGAAGGGGACCGACAGGGAGCGGACCCAGTCGCGCCAGTAATCCACGGTCTTGTCGAGGAATTCCCGGGCCGTGCTGTCGGTCTCGGAGCGCAGGGGCTCGTCCTCGCCGAAGAAGAAGGAAATCGGCCGGTCCACCACGAAGGGCCGCTCCTCCGCCACGTAGGAAATCGGCGCATCCGTCGTCAGACGCAGGGACGTGTTGGGCCCCACGAAGCGCATGTGGTTGCTGCCCCGGGTCGTCGCCGGCTGCAGCGCGCCCCAGTCGAAGTGGGGGCGCAGCCTGACCCGGATGCGCGGCCGACCCTTGATCGGCCGAACCCGCCGGATGAGCATCGGCGGCCGGAAGGTGCGGTCGTAATGCTTGAAGCGCGGGACGAAATCCGTGATCTCGACCACGTTGCCGTGGCCGTCGGTCATGGTCGAGCAGAGCACCGCCGTGTTTTCGAGATAGGTCTGCTCGCAGGTCTTCATCCCGACCTGGTCGATGGCGAAGACACCGCGCTGGGTGGCGTCGGTATGCTCCTCGGGGCAGTCCAGGAGGGTGGAGAAGACGGGATCGCCGTCGAATCGCGGAAAGCAGTTCCAGACGATCTGCGCCCGGCGGTCCACCAGGGCTGCGATCGTGCAATTGCCGATGACGGCAAGATCGAGAGAACGCATGACTCAAGCACCCACGTCGAAAGGAGGCGTGCCTTCGGAAGCCCATACCGACAGGCAATGTCTGAGGTCCGCAGGCGTTCCCAGGCGCAGCCCGGCGACCGTTTCGCCCGCGCCGATGCGGATGGCCAAGCCGCCATGGGCGTTCACCGTCCTGAAGCCGTTCTCGTCGGTAAGGTCGTCCCCGGCGAAGATGGGGCGGCGCCCCCGATACGGCTCCTGCTGCAGGAAGCTCTCGATGATCTTGCCCTTGCCGGCCGCCGCCGGGAGAATTTCCGCCACGGCCTTGCCGTGCTGGACCCGATAGTCGCTTCCGAGCGCCTCGACCGCCGCATGGGCGGTGGCGAGGGCGAAGTCCTTCTCCTGGGGCGCGAGCCGCCAGTGGATCGCCACGGAGCAGCCCTTGTCCTCGATGAGGACACCGGCCTTCGGGGCCACGATCTCCTCCAGGCGCGCCGCCGTCTCCCGAAGCCGAGGATGCTCGTCGGGATCGCACTGGAACAACCTGCCCCCGATGCGATGCTCGAGGCCGTGAAGCCCGGCCATGTCGAAGACATGCGGCCTGAGCCGGCTGTCGAGGAACTCGATCGGGCGACCGCTGATGATGGCGACCGCACCGTTCAGCCGCTCCTGCAGCCGGGTCAGGATGCCCGGCAGGGCCGGATCGACCGCGACGGCATCGGGGCGATCCACGATGTCGACGAGGGTGCCGTCGAAATCGAGGAACAGGGCGAATTCGTCGGTTCGTGGGGAAGGATTGGATCGTGTCAAAGCTACCTCATACATTGGCCGGAGCACGCCCCCGGCCCGCGGCGACCAGACGCCGGATGCGCTGCCGCTCGCGCAACCGGGATGCGGCGAGCAGCCTCTGCCGGGCCCGGCGACGGCCATTGCGCTCCCGGACCTGGTCGCGCATGAGCCCCATGCGCCCGCGCTGCTCGTCGCGGGGCATGGTCGGGACGCCGCGAGCCGCCTCGTCCATGGCATGCGCATTGTAAGGATTGACGATCAGCGCCTCCGAAAGTTCACGGGACGCTCCGGCGCAGGCAGAGAGGAATCGGCCCGCCCTCCTCGCCGTCGCGGACGGGGGCGAATTCCTTCGCGGCGCGTTTCGTGCCGCGGCAGCGCGGGGCCGTCGGAGCGGACGATGATTCGCAAGGGTCCCCTTCCCTGCAGGAGTTCAAGACAAGCCGTACGGCCAAGCTTAAAACTCTCAGAGGGCTGTTTGGTTTCGCCCGCTGGTGCCGTGCGGCGGCGAAAGGCAGAGCAGGTCCAGCCCGCCGCGCCAAGGCATAAGGAGCCGCCGAGCCCTCTGCAACCCAAAAAAGCCCGCGGCAACCTGGAGAGGTCGGCCGCGGGCTTCTGATATTTTCAGTCCCGAAGGAGGCGCTTAATGCTCGCGGAAGGCGCGGGCGACCTGCTCCTCCAGCGGCTTGATGAGGTACTCGAACGGCGTCCGCTCGTTGACCTGCACGAAGACCTCGGCCTGCATGCCGGCGATCAGCTTCAGGTTGCCGAGCCGCTCGATCTCCTCGGGAGGAAGGCCGATGCGGATCGTGTAGAAGGTCGCGCCGGTCTGCTGGTCGCGGGACACATCCGCCGAGATCCGGGTGACCGTTCCCTGCAGTTCAGGTGTCGAGCGCTGGTTCGTGGCATGGACGCGCACGGTCGCCTTCTGGCCGATGGCCACCTGATCGATCTCGTTGGGGAGAACGCGGGCCTCCAGGTCGAGGGATTCGTTGGCCGGCACGATGAACATCACCGGCTCGGCGGGAGAGATGACGCCGCCGACGGTGTGCACGTTGAGCTGGTGGACGAAGCCGGAACTGGGCGAACGGATCTCGATGCGCTTCAGCTGATCCTCGGCCGCCACGCGGCGCTCGGTGTACTCCGCGATCTTGCCCTGGATCTCACGCAGCTCCTGCATGGCCTCGGCCCGCATCTGCTCGTCGATCTGGATGATCTGGAACGAGGTTTCGGCGATGCGGCCCTCGGCCTGGGCGATGGCGGCGATGAGCTGGCCGCGCTGCCCTTCGATGCTGGCGGCGTCGCGCTCCAGGGCGTTCAGGCGCGGAAGCTGCACGAGGTTCTTCTCGTAGAGCTCGCGGACGCCCTTGAGCTCGTCCTTGATGAGCTCGGCCTCGCGGGCCTTCGCGGCCTGCTGCGCCTTGAGGCCGGTGATCTCGTCCTGCGACTGGGAGATCCGCTTCTTGAGCTGGTCCTTCTGCGCCTCCCGGGCAGCCTTGCGGGCGTCGAAGAGGGTGCGCTCGGAGCCCATGATCTTCTTGATCGCCGGGTCATCGAGACGGCTGGCGAATTCGGCGGGCGTTTCGACCTGTGCCGCGCCGTCGCGCTCGGCTTCGAGGCGAGCCTGGCGGGCCAGGAACTCGTCGAGCTGCTTCGCCACGACCTGAAGATTGGCGCGGGTCAGGGTCTCGTCCAGGCGGATCAGGAGATCGCCCTCGGAGACGCGGTCGCCGTCACGGACCTTCAGCTCGCCGACGATGCCGCCCTCGGGGTGCTGCACCTTCTTGATGCTGGAATCGACCACGAACTGGCCTCCGGCGACCACCGCCCCGGACAGGGTGGCGGTTGCGGCCCACAGGCCGATCGTGCCGCCGAACAGGGCGATCAGCGACGTGCCGATGATGGCCGAGCGGCGCAGGGCCTTCTGGTGCCGCGACGGTTTCTGCGGCTTCTGGATTTGCATCAACATTTATCCGACCTCCCGCAGCGAGGCTGCCTGGGGTGCTGCGCCTGGCGCGGCCCGTGCGGGAGCCGGAGCCGGCGTCGTGTTACGTTTCATGACGGCCTGCAGGACCTCGTCCCGCGGACCGATGGCCTTGATCCGTCCCTCTTCCATGATGGCGACCACGTCCACGTTGCCGAGGGCGGCCGGACGGTGGGTGATCACGACCACGATGCCGCCGCGCTTGCGGACCGACAGGATGGCTTCGTTGAGGGCCTCGTCGCCGGCCCCGTCGAGGCTGGCATTCGGCTCGTCGAGCACCACGAGGAAGGGATCGCCGTAGAGGGCGCGGGCGAGGGCCACGCGCTGCCGCTGGCCGCCCGACAGGGAGGTGCCGCTCTCGCCGATCCGGGTGTTGTAGCCCTCCGGCAGGCCGAGGATCAGATCGTGCGCGCCGGCCGTCTTGGCCGCCGCGATGATGGCCTCCGGCTTCGCGTCGGGCTGGAAGCGGGCGATGTTCTCGGCCACCGTGCCGTCGAACAGCTCCACGTCCTGCGGGAGATAGCCGATGTGGCGGCCGAGCTGGTCCGATTCCCACTGCTCGATGGCCGCGCCGTCGAGGCGGATGTCGCCGCGCAGGGCCGACCACACGCCCACGAGGGCGCGGGCCAGGGTGGACTTGCCCGAGGCGCTGGGCCCGATCAGGCCGAGGCCCTGGCCGGCGCGAAGCTGGAACGAGGCTCCGGCCACGATGGGCGTGTTGCTGCCCGGGGCGCCCACATAGATGTCCTCTGCCACGAGCTCGCCCTTCGGGGCCGGCAGCGGCATGCGGTCTTCCTGGGCGGGAATGATCGACAGGATGTGCTCGAGGCGACGGTAGCCCTGGCGTGCGGCGGTGAAGCCCTTCCAGTGCGCGACGGCGATTTCGATGGGCGCCAGGGCGCGGGACATCATGATCGAGGCCGCGATCATCGAGCCGCCCGAGACCTCGCCCTGGATCACCAGATAGGCGGCGAGGCCCAGGATGCCGGACTGCAGGATCATGCGGAAGACCTTGGCGAAGGCGCTGATGCCCGAGGTCGATTCGCTGGCGCGCAGGCCGTCATCCACGTGCTTGGTGTGAACCTCCTCGTAGCGGCGGCCCAGGAACTCGACCATACCGAGCGCGCGGACGACCTCGGCGTTGCGCCGGCTGGTCTCCGCCATGGCGTGCCGTTCGGCGGCGCTCTTGGTGAGCTCGTAGGACGGACCCTTGCTCTTCGAGTCCGTGTAGAGGGTCAGGGCGATGATGACGATGCCGCCGATGACCGACATCCAGCCGAGCCAGGGATGAATGATGAAGCAGCCGATGAAGAAGATCGGCATGAAGGGCATGTCGAACAGAGCCGTGGGGCCGAGGCTCGACAGGAATCCGCGGATCTGGTCGAGGTCGCGGATCGGCTGTAGGCTCTCGGCCTGGCGGGCGCCCTTGAGGGGCATCGCCGCCACGAGGTCGAAGATCCGGCGGGAGAGCAGCTCGTCGAAACGGGCGCCGATGCGCGCCAGCATCTTGCCGCGGATGGCGTCGAGGCCGCCCTGGAGGAAGTAGGCCGCGAGAACGATCAGCGAGAGGCCGACGAGGGTCGAGATGCTTCGGCTCGACAGCACGCGGTCGTAGAGCTGCAGCATGTAGATGGAGCCGGTCAGGGCCAGAATGTTGACCACCGCCGAGAAAACGGCGACGCCGATGAAAGCTGGACTGCTGGCCTTCAGAGCGTCGAAGACTTCCGAGCTGTCGTCCCTGGATTTTCTCGATGCCTGCTTCATGTCTTCTTCCATTGTCGGGCCGGACAACAGCCCGCATGTTATTATTACCGATATCCCGCGCAGAACTCAAAGTGCTGCACAAGACTTTCCGCCCGGAGGCGGCTGCGATTTCGGGGTGTTTTACTATGACAGCAGACAACCTTCACTGCGGAGCAGTTTCCGGTTTCTTCACGCACTCTCATAGAGATCAGGTGCCCCCAAGCAGGCGCATTCCGTAACGCCACGCCTTTTGTAACCCTATTCAATGTAATTATGTCAACCAAAAGGCACTGCAAGCGGTTAACTTTCTTTTTTTACTCTTCATTTAGAGGGGGAACATAGAGAGAACACAAGGTATCAACGTAACTCTTTGGTAAATTTTCATAGTTAAACAAGGGTGATCTACCGATGAGGTGACACCATGGACTTGCGAAATCATTCTCAGGATTTGTCCGTTGCTCGCAAGCAGGCTTCCGGAGAAGCGTCTCCCCCAAAAGAGGTAGCCGGCCCCGTCCGGATCGATCCGAAGGCCAGCGCGGCCCTGGCAGCCGCCATCGCCAGCGCCAAGCAGCCGGCGAAACCGGCGCAAAATGGCGAATCTGCCAAGCTTGCCTCCGTTCCTTCTCCTGCCCGGCGGCGCGGTTTCGTTTCGGCGCGCCTGCCCCAGGCCGCTGCCGCCCTCGCGCTGATCGGCGCGTGCTGGTTCGCCTCCTATGCCGGCACTCAGGCTCATGGTGATTCGCTCCACCGGGCCGGGCTCGAGGCATCCCGCAGCCAGGACGCTCTCGGGGAAGCCCTCGCCAAGCTGAGCACCGATCTCGAAGCGGTGCGAACGGAACTCGCAGCCCTCAAGGACAATTCGGCCGGCGCTGCGCAGCCGGAACCGGCCGGCCAGACAGATCTGGCGGAAAGGCTCGATGCCCTCGCCGCGGCGCTGCGCAATCCCGACGTGCGGTCCTCGGCCCTGGAGGCCAGGCTCGAGCGGATGGAAGGCCAGATCATGGCTGCCCTCACGGCTATGGCCGCCAAGCCTGCCGCGCCTGCCGCAGCGGCGCCGGCCGTGACCGATGCGGCCGTCCACGCGCCGGAAGCGGCTCCCGCCCCCGTGGTGAAGTCGGTCCGGAATGAGCCGGTCAGCGGATGGGTCCTGCGGGAGGTCTACAACGGCGCGGCCCTCGTCGAGGGCCGGAACCGCCGCCTCTACGAGGTCGTCCCCGGCGGCATCGTTCCCGGCGTCGGCCGGGTCGAGGCCATCGAACGGCGCGGCCGGGACTGGGTGGTCCTGACCGACCGGGGCATCATCGGCAGCAGCTATCGATAGGACCGGGAGCCCAGGGCCTATCTGGGAATGATCCCCCGCAGGCCGTAGACGAGCACCGTGAAGGCGGCGAGGCTCACGAGATAGATGAGCGCGAACCAGAGGAGGCGCCTGCCGCGCCCCTCCGGCGGGCGTGTCGGTCCGGCCTTCATCAATGATACCCGTAGCCGCCGCCCTGGATCTCCTCCGCCACCTTGCCGCGGAACACGTAATAGGCATAGGCCGTATAGGCGAAGGTCATCGGCATGGCGATGCCGAAGCCGATGAGGGCGAAGAGCTGGGAGTTGACCGTGTTGGCCGTGTGCCAGACGGTCAGGTTCGGCGGCACGTTGTAGGGGAACAGGCTGACCCCGAGGCCGAGATAGCCGAGCAGGAACAGGCCGATTGCCAGGAAGAACGGCCGGTAATGGCGGCCCTCCTCCAGATCGCGGAAGAGCCGATAGGCCGTGTAGGCGGTGATCAGCGGGATCGGCGCCAGGAAGGCGATGTTGGGCCAGGAGAACCAGCGCGCCTCGATCTGCCTTTCGAGGAACGGCACCCAGGCCGAGACCAGCGCCATGGCGAGGATCGTCCCGACGAGGAACCGGATGGCCATGCGCCGGGCCCAGATCTCGAGCTCCCCGGTGGTCTTCATCACGCACCAGGTCGCCCCGAGGAGGCCGTAGCCGAAGATCAGGCTGATGCCCGTGAGCATGCTGAAGGGCGTCAGGAAATCCCACGTGCCGCCGGTGAACTGGCGCCCGTCATTGGCGAAGCCCTGCACGAAGGCGCCGAGCACCACGCCCTGGGAGAAGGTGGCGACGAGAGAACCGAAGAAGAAGGCATTGTCCCACAGGAACTTCGACCTCTCGGCCTTGAAGCGGAACTCGAACGCCACGCCGCGGAAGATGAGGGCGATCAGCATCATGATGATGGGCACGTAGAGCGCCGGCATCAGAACCGCATAGGCGATGTGGAACACCGCGAAGAGGCCGCCGCCGCCGAGGATGAGCCAGGTCTCGTTCCCGTCCCAGATCGGCGCGACGGAGAACATCATGCGGTCGCGCCAGTTCTCGTTGTGCGCGCTCTTGAACAGGATCCCGACGCCGAGATCGAACCCGTCGACGATCACGTACATGGCGACCGCCACCGCGATGAGACCCGCCCAGACCAGCGGCAGCCAGAAGGCGAGCCCCTCGTATTCCGTTCCGAAACCGAACATGACGCTGCCTCCTATTCGGCCGGCTGGGGTTTGTGGCCGGGACGCCCCTCCAGTCCCTCGTCGGGAACGGAGAAGGGCCGCTTGGGCTTCTTGCCCAGATCGTCGCCCCGGATGTCCTCGACCGGGTCGGGGCCGCGGCGAAGGAGCTTGGCGAGATAGTAGGATCCGAAGCCGAACACGAAGGCATAGACGACCACGAAGGTGGCGAGGGAGGCTGTGACGGCCCCCGCCGACACGGGCGAGACCGCATCGGCCGTCCGCAGAAGGCCGTAGACCACGTAGGGCTGGCGGCCGATCTCGGCGGTGAACCAGCCGAAGAGCACGGCGCCGAAGCCCGACGGCGTCATGATCATCGTCGCGGTAAGGAAAGTTCTGTTGGTGAACAGCGTGCCCTTCCAGCGCAGATAGACGCTCCACAGCCCGATCCCGAGCATCGCGAAACCGATGGCGACCATGATGCGGAAGGAGAAGAAGACGGGCCAGACCGGCGGGCGCTCGTCGCGCGGCACGTCCTTCAGGCCCGGCACGACGCCGTCATAAGCGTGCGTGAGGATCCAGCTTCCGATCTTCGGGATCGCAATCTCGTAATGGTTGGTCTCGGCCTCCTCGTCGGGGATGGCGAAGAGGCGAAGCGGCATGTTGGCCTGCGTCTCCCAGTTGCCCTCGATGGCGGCGAGCTTGGTGGGCTGGTACTCCAGCACTCCGAGGCCGTGAAGGTCGCCGATCACGATCTGGATCGGCACGAAGATGGTGGCGAACCAGAGCGCCATGGACATGGAGCGCCGCGAGCCTGCGAGCTTCGCCTCGGGCGCATCGTGCGGATGGCGCAGCAGCATCCAGGCGGACATGCCCGCCACCGCGAAGGCGGTGGTGAGATAGCAGCCCATCACCATATGCGCGTAGCGATAGGGGAAGGACGGATTGAAGATGATGCTGAACCAGTCCACCGGCACGGCCTTGCCGTTCTCGATCGCATAGCCGGCAGGCGTCTGCATCCAGGAATTGGCCGAGAGAATCCAGAAGGCGGACAACAGGGTGCCGAGCGCCACCATGCAGGTGGCGAAGAAGTGGAGCCTGTCGCCCACGCGCTCCCAGCCGAAGAGCATGATGCCGAGGAAGGCCGCTTCGAGGAAGAAGGCGGTGAACACCTCGTAGGCGATCAAGGGACCGAGCACGTTGCCGGTGAATTCGGAATAGCGCGACCAGTTCGTCCCGAACTGGTAGCTCATCACGATTCCCGACACCACACCGAGACCGAACGAGACCGCGAAGACCTTCACCCAGAAGCGGAAGAGGTTGCGGTAGAGCGGGTTGCCCGTGCGCAGCCAGTTGAATTCCAGCGCCGCTAGCCAGCTGGCGAGGCCGATGGTAAAGGCCGGAAAGATGATGTGGAAGGCAACCGTGAACGCGAACTGGATGCGCGAAAGCATCAGAGCGTCGAATTCCATTTCCGCTTCCCCTTGGTGTCCCTCCTGCTTTTAGGGCGCGCGCAGGCCGTGACCAGAGGCGCACGCGCTTGGCAGGGCTGCGGCACAGGAATAGATTCAACCTAAATCGGACGCCATCCGGTGCTCAGGCGGGACAGCGCCTCCAGTTCGACCGCGTCGTGGCTGCAGAACGTTCTCACGCCGCTGCGCCGGTCGTTGGCGAGAGCACGCAGGCGCTCCTGGTTGCGAAGACGCGCCGGCCGGTCCACCTCCATCATCCGCTGATACGCGGCGAGGCCCGGCGTGCAGCGGGGCTCCGGATCCATCTCGTGGCGATAGAAATAGGCATCGCCCGCATTGAGCAGCCAGCCCTCGGGCGTGCGGATGGCGACGCCCGCATGGCCTGTCGTGTGACCCGGGAGGGGAATCATCAGGATCTCGGGCGGCAGGCCGTCGAGGTCGCGCACCGCCTCGAACCCGAACCAGCGCTCGCCGCCGCGCTCATAGAAGCGCCAGTTGCGCACCTCGTCCCATTGCTCGGGACGATAGCGGCGGCGGTTGATGAAGCCGCGTCGCATTTCGGCCGCCTCCATCTCGGCCTGCAGCACATGGACGCGGGCCTCCGGAAAGTCCTCCAGCCCGCCGGCATGGTCGAAGTCGAGATGGGTCAGGACGATGTGGCGCACGTCGCGGGGCGAGAACCCGCGGCTGCGCACCTGTTCCAGCGCCGTGTAGCGGTGCTCGAACTGGATGCGGTTGAAGTGAATGAAGAACGGGCTCAGCCGCTCGTAGGGCCGCTCCACGTCCCGCGTGCCGAAGCCCGTATCCACCAGCACGAGGCCGCCATCCGTCTCGACCAGGAGGCAGTGGCAGACGAGCTGTCCCGCGAACCCACGGCTGACGCCGTCCATGAGCCGTCCGCCGACCGGACACATGCAGCCGCAATTGAGGTGGTGGACGCGCATTTTTCGAGCCTCGCCGGATGGGGATATGACCAAGCCGTAACGCGAGGAGCGAGGAAAATGTTCGAGGCCGTCAGGCCCGCATCTCCTGCTGGCCCTGGGCCGAATGCGCCTTGCGCTTCCGGGACGCCTTGCGCTTGGTGGTTTCGATCTCCTGCGACAGGCGGGCCTGCAGCAGGGACAGGACGGCCGCCTCCTCGGGCCTGAGGCCGTCGAGATTGTCCCGCAGCTCGGCCTCGACCTCCTCCTTCAGCTCCAGCAGCAGCGATCCTTCGAGATAGCAGCTGAACACTTCCGGATGCACGTAGCACTTGCGGCAGATGGTGGGCGTGTTGCCGAGGCGCGTCGAGACCTGCTCGATCGCCTGCCGGATGTTCTTCTTGGCCTTGGCCTCGCTGTCGAATTCCTCGAATTCGGCGAGCGCCAGCGCGGCGAGAACCGTGCCGGCCCAGGTGCGGAAATCCTTGGCGGTGATGTCCCGCCCCGTCACCTCCTTGAGATAGGCGTTCACGTCGGCGGAGGTCACGGATTGCTGCTCGCCCTCCTCGTCCAGGTATTGGAAGAGATCCTGACCCGGCAGGTCCTGGCAGGCCTTCACGATCTTGGCGATGCGCCGGTCCTTCACGGAGAGCCGCCAGCTCTTGCCGCTCTTGCCCTTGAACTGAAAGCGCAGTTCCGTGCCGTCCACCTTCACGTGCGGGTCGCGCAGGGTGGTGAGCCCGTAGCTCTTGTTCTGCTTGGCATAGTCGGAATTGCCCACGCGGATGAGCGTGTTCTCGAGAAGGTGGACCACGGTGGCCAGCACCTTCTCGCGCGGCAGACCGCGCTGGCTCATGTGCTCGTCGATGGTCTTGCGGATCGCAGGCAGGGCATGCGCGAACTCGATCATGTGCTCGAACTTCGTGCTCTCCCGGATCTCGCGGAAGGCCGGATGGTAGCGGTACTGCTTGCGGCCCTTGGCGTCGCGGCCGGTCGCCTGGATGTGCCCGTTGGGCTTGGGGCAGATCCAGACATCCGTGTAGGCAGGCGGGATCGCGAGGGAGCGGATGCGCGCCAGCGTGTCCTTGTCGTCGATCTTCCTTCCATCCGGCCCCTGGTAGGTGAAGCCCTTGCCGGACTTCCTGCGCCGGATGCCGGGCTCCTCGTCGGACACGTAGAGAAGCCCTGCCGTCTCCGCCGCATCGCGCGGGTCGACGACGTTTTCGGACGAGGTGTTCGGATCCAGCAACATGACGCGCCTTGGGTTCGGCAGGGGAAGGGTCAACCGGACCGCGCCATCCCCGGTTCCCTCTGCGTTGCCGCAGCCCTGGCGCCCTGCCGGTCGTTGCGGATCTTCAGGACGAGGATCGTGGCGCTCATGCCGAGGCTCAGGAGGTTGAAGACGATGAGCGGCAGGCTTCCGAGCAGGAATCCGTAGATCGTCCACAGGACGAAGGCCGTGACGGTCACGATGTACATGCGCTTGGAGATCGCCGCCGTGTCCCGCTCCCGCCACGCCTTGAGAACCTGGGGCGCGAAGCTCGACGTCGACAGGAGACCCGCTGTCGTGCCCAGGATCGTCGGCAACCATTCGTTCATGCGCGTCTCCGTTCTCGCGGCTCACGGCAACGGACCATGGAGCGGGAGGGTTCCGGCGCATCGAGCGTCAAACCGTCTCCCCTTCCGGGCAAAATGCTCTAGAAGAACCGGGACCCTCATTCTGGATTGCCCGTGCCCTCTTCGCTTCCTCCCGATGTTCAAGGCCGCAAGCTCGTCTTCGTCGTCACCGAAGACTGGTTCTTCGCCTCGCATTTCCTGCCCATGGCCCGTGCGGCGCGGGAACTCGGCCTCGCGGTCACCGTGGTCACCCGCGTGCGCGCCCACCGGGAAGCCATCGAGGCGACGGGCGCGAAGGTGGTTCCCCTGCAGGCGGAGCGCCGGAGCCTCAACCCCATGACGGCGGGCTATGCCGCCGGCCAGCTCGCCTCGATCCTCAAGGCCGAGAAGGCGGACCTCGTCCATTGCATCGCGCTGCGGGGCATCCTGACCGGCGGCTTCGCGGCCGGCATGGCCGGGGTGGGGCGCCGGGTCTACGCCCTGACCGGCCTCGGCTTCATCGGCGCGCGCACGGACACCGTCGGCCGTCTCGCCCAGCGCGCCATCCGCCTGCTGGTGCGCGGCCTGGAGACGCGGGGGACCCGCTATCTGTTCGAGAACACGGACGATCCCAGGCTGATCGGCCTCGACCCGGCGGGGCCGAACGTCACCATCGTGGGCGGAGCCGGCATCGATCCGGAAGCCTTGAAGCCCGCTCCCCTGCCCCCGCAGCCGCCCCTCAGGGTCGCCGTCGTCGCCCGGATGCTCTGGTCTAAAGGCGTCGATCTCGCGGTCGAGGCGGTGCGGCAGGCCCGGGCGCGGGGCGCAGCCGTCGAGCTGTCCCTCTACGGCGCCCCCGATCCCTCCAATCCCAAGGCCATTCCGGAAAAGACCCTGAAGGAATGGGCGGCCGAGCCCGGAATCTCCTGGCACGGGGCGACCCGGGACGTGGCCGCCGTCTGGCGCGGCCACCACGTGGCCTGCCTGCCCTCGCGCGGCGGCGAGGGCCTGCCGCGCACCCTCCTGGAGGCCGCCTCCTGCGGCCGCGCCATCCTGACCACCGACGTGCCGGGCTGCCGTACCCTCGTCCGCCACGGGGTGGAGGGAATGCTCGTTCCCGCCGGGAATGCGGCCGATCTGGCCGATGCCCTGACCGACCTCGCCGGCGATCCCGAACGGGTGGCCCGCCTGGGCGAAGCCGCCCGCGCCCGCGTGCTCGACGGCTTTACGGAGCGGGACGTGATGGAGGCCGTCAAACGGCTCTACGTGTCGGCCCTGACCTCATGATCGCGGATCCGGTCGCCTTCATCCGTGCCGAAACCCGCCTGCGGCCCGTGCCGCACGCGCCGGAACTCGTCCTGCACGTGGCCGACGAGGCCACCGAGCTCTGGCAGAAAACGGAGGAGGAGCTCGGACGGATCGGCCTGCCGCCGCCCTTCTGGGCCTTCGCCTGGGCGGGCGGACAGGCGCTCGCCCGCTACATCCTCGACAATCCGGAAACCGTGCGGGGACGGCGGGTGCTGGACTTCGCGTCCGGATCGGGCCTGGTGGCCATCGCGGCCATGAAGGCGGGCGCGGCCCAGGTGACGGCCTGCGACATCGACCCCTTCGCCATCGCGGCCATGGGGCTCAATGCAGAGGCCAACGGGGTCGGGATCGAGCCCGTCCAGGCCGATCTCGTGGGGCAGGACCAGGGCTGGGACACGGTGCTCGCCGGCGACATCTGCTACGAGCGGGACCTGGCGCAGCGGGTGACCGACTGGCTCTTCGCCCTGAACGGGCGCGGCGCGACGGTTCTCATCGGCGATCCGGGCCGCAGCTATCTGCCCCTGGAGCGCCTGCAGAGGCTTGCCCTCTACGAGGTGCCCGTGACCCGGACCCTCGAGGATTCCGAGATCAAGAAGTCGAGCGTCTGGCGCTTCAGAACGCCCGGCGAAGCGTGATTCTTTGGGGCTCCGGCCGGTGAAAAGATATTTTATTCGCCCCCACCCCCTATGAAAACGTAGTGATATAACCTATATAAATACGGTGCATTCTTCAGGGTTATTCGAATTCTGCCCCCAACCGTCCATGATGAGTGATCACCATGCCCCATACTGTATCATATAAGAACTACGAGCATCATACCGGCACCCGGGCTCAGGCCATGGCGCCGTCCAAGGAAACGGCGCAGGCCCTTGCCCGGGCGGAAACGATCTGCCGGGCCCATGGCGTCCGCCTGACGACGATCCGCCGGACCGTCCTGGAGGCGCTCTACTCCAGCCAGAAGCCGCTGGGCGCCTATGAACTGGCGGACCTCCTGGCCTCGAACGCCCGGCGCATGGCGCCGATCACGGTCTATCGCGCCCTGGACTTCCTGATCGAACAGGGACTGGCGCACCGTCTGGCGAGCCGGAACGCCTATATCAGCACCCTCCACGACGACGGCAGCCAGGAGGCGACGGCGTATCTGATCTGCGACGGCTGCGGCACGGTCGAGCCGGCTTCCTCGGCCGCCTTCGCGGGCGCCCTCTCCGATCTCCTGTCCCGGGCCGATTTCGAGCCGCGGGCGAAGGTCCTGGAGGTCGCCGGCCATTGCAGCCGCTGCCAGGGCCATGGCCACGGGCGCCACTGAGCGATCCGTCGGCGGGCCAAGAGGCCGCGCTTGACGAACGAGGGTTTTGGCATCAGCTAATCCACGGCAGCGGGCCGCTGCAGCCGTGGATCAGCATATGACTTCCAGCACCCTGTCTCCCGAGATCCGGACCTCCGCCGAGGTCCTGGCGGGCCCCGCCCCGCGCCATCGCACGGTCGGCGTGCGGGTCGGCTCCGTCACGGTCGGCGGAGGCGCTCCGGTGGTCGTCCAGTCCATGACCAACACCGACACGGCGGACGTGGACGCGACCGTCGCCCAGGTGGCGGCGCTCGCCCGCACCGGCTCGGAGATCGTCCGCATCACCGTGGACCGCGACGAGGCCGCGGCGGCCGTGCCGAGGATCCGGGAGCGGCTCGACCGGCTCGGCGTCACCGTTCCGCTCGTCGGCGACTTCCACTACATCGGCCATCAGCTCCTTGCCGACCATCCGGCCTGCGCCGAAGCCCTCGACAAGTACCGGATCAACCCGGGCAATGTGGGCTTCAAGGAGAAGAAGGACCGGCAGTTCGGCGCGATCGTCGAGCAGGCGATCAAGCACGGCAAGGCCGTGCGCATCGGCGCCAACTGGGGCTCCCTCGACCAGGAGCTCCTGACCCACCTGATGAACGAGAACGCGGCCTCGGCCAACCCGCGCGACATGCGCTGGGTCACCCGCGAGGCCATGATCCAGTCCGCCCTCCTCTCGGCGGCCCGCGCCGAGGAGATCGGCCTCGGGCGCGACCGGATCATCCTGTCGGCCAAGGTCTCGGCCGTTCAGGACCTGATCGCCGTGTACCAGGAACTGGCCCGCCGCTCCGATTATGCCATTCATCTGGGCCTGACCGAGGCCGGCATGGGCTCGAAGGGCATCGTCGCCTCCTCGGCCGCCATCGGCATCCTGCTCCAGCAGGGCATCGGCGACACGATCCGCTTCTCCCTGACGCCGGAACCCGGCGGCGACCGGACCCTCGAGGTCAAGGCGGCCCAGGAACTGCTCCAGACCATGGGCTTTCGCACCTTCGTGCCGCTGGTGGCCGCCTGCCCGGGCTGCGGACGCACCACCTCGTCGGTGTTCCAGGAGCTGGCGCAGGACATCCAGTCGTGGATTTCCACGTCGATGCCGGAATGGCGCCGGCAATATCCGGGCGTGGAGAACCTGAACGTGGCGGTCATGGGCTGCATCGTGAACGGCCCCGGCGAGTCCAAGCACGCCAATATCGGCATCTCTCTGCCGGGGACAGGCGAGCAGCCGGCCGCCCCGGTCTTCATCGACGGCCGGAAGGCCCTGACCCTGCGTGGCCCGACGCTGGCCCAGGACTTCCAGAAACTGGTGCTCGACTATATCGAGAAAAACTACGGCCAGGCGGGGCGGGACGCTGCGGAATAGCTGGCAAAGCCTTTATTCCCAAAGGGACTCCGTCTCGAATTCCGTTTTACGGCCGGGCGCAATGTGCTAAAGAGCCGCCGCGCCGGCACGGACGGCCGCCGCGTCCAGCGAGGAAGGGCTCCCTTCGTCGTTTCGTAACGCAGTTGAACAAGGGCCGTCTGCGGATCCATCCGCAAAGTAGATCATATGGCAGATCAACACGCTGTCGCCCCCGGGCACGCCGATTCCGTCGCGCCGGAGGCCACTCTCCCCGAAAACCATGCTCATGCAGGCTTCTGGACGCTTGTGCTCGGAGCCATCGGCGTGGTCTTCGGGGACATCGGCACGAGCCCGCTCTACGCCTTCAAGGAATCGGTCGCCGCCGCCGCCGCCGGCGGGCCCGTGACGCGCGACATCATCCTGGGCGTCCTGTCCCTGATCCTGTGGTCCCTCGTCCTGGTGGTGACCGCGAAATACGTGTTCATCCTCCTGCGCGCCGACAACCGCGGCGAGGGCGGAACGCTCACCCTGGTGGCCCTGGCCCAGCGGGCCACCCGGCAGAGGCGCGGCATCGTCCTGATGCTCGGCATCGTCGGCGCCGGGCTCTTCTACGGCGACGCGGTTCTCACGCCCGCCATCTCGGTCCTCTCGGCGGTCGAAGGGCTGAAGCTCGTCGCCCCGACCCTGGAATCCTACGTGGTGCCCGTCACCCTGGCGATCCTGACCGCGCTCTTCCTCGTCCAGAGCCGGGGAACGGGGCGGGTCGCGGCCTTCTTCGGGCCGATCATGCTGGTCTGGTTCGCCGCCCTGGCCCTGGCCGGGGGCCTGCACATCGCGGACGATCCGACGGTGCTGACGGCGATCAATCCGCTGCACGGCATCCAGTTCTTCTACTATCATCCCAGCGTTTCGCTGGCGGTGCTCGGAGCCGTCTGTCTGGCGGTGACCGGCGCCGAAGCCCTTTATGCGGATCTCGGCCATTTCGGCGCCAAGCCGATTCGCAGCGCCTGGCTCTACATCGTCTTCCCGGCCCTCGTGATCAATTATTTCGGCCAGGGCGCCATGGTCCTGTCCCATCCCGAGACGGCCGAATCGCCCCTGTTCCGCCTCGTGCCGGACTGGGCCCTCGTTCCGATGATCATCCTGGCGACGCTCGCCACCATCATCGCCAGCCAGGCCGTCATCACCGGCGCCTTCTCCCTGACGCGGCAGGCCGTGCAGCTCGGCCTTCTGCCCCGGCTCGAGATCCGCTTCACCTCGGAGACGCACCAGGGCCAGATCTACCTGCCCAAGGTGAACACGTTCCTGCTGTTCGGCGTGATCGTCCTCGTCCTGATCTTCGGTTCGTCGAGCAACCTGTCCCATGCCTACGGCGTGTCCGTCTTCGGCGCCATGTCGGTGGACGCGATCCTGGCAATCATCGTGATCTGGAAGGGCTGGCGCTGGACGCTCGGCCTGACGCTCGTGGTGATGCTGCCCTTCCTGTTCATCGATCTGGCCTTCTTCGGCGCCAACCTGCTGAAGGTCTTCACGGGCGGCTACGTGCCGATCATCCTCGCCTCCGTCCTCATCACGGTGATGTGGACTTGGGTGAAGGGCACCGGAATCCTGTTCGAGAAGACCCGCAAGATCGACGTGCCCTTCCTCGAACTGGTGAAGATGCTGGAGAAGAGCCCGCCGCACCGGGTGAAGGGCACCGCCGTCTTCCTGACGAGCGATCCCGATACGGCCCCGGCGGCCCTGCTGCACAACCTCAAGCACAACAAGGTGCTGCACGAGAAGAACGTCATCCTGACCGTGAAGAGCGAGGACGTGCCCCGGGTAGAGGACGAGGACCGCGTGAGCATCGAGGACGTGGGCGACTCGTTCTGGCGCATCCAGTTGAACTACGGCTACATGGAGACGCCCAACATCCCGCGCGGCCTCGCCATCCTGCGCAAGCAGGGCTTCAAGTTCGACATCATGGCGACGTCGTTCTTCCTCTCGCGCCGCTCGATCCGCCCCGCCACCCATTCGGGCATGCCGCTCTGGCAGGACAAGCTGTTCATCAGCCTGGCCAAATCGGCGAGCGACGCCACGGACTTCTTCCAGATCCCCACCGGGCGCGTGGTCGAGGTCGGAACGCAGGTGACCGTCTAAGGCGTTGTGGTCCGGGCGGTCCGGTGCCACTCTGGCGGCCGCCATGACCGATCTGACGCTGCCCTCCATCACTCTCGTCCGCCCCAGCCTGGAGTGGCTGTCCGCCTACGAGGACGCCCTCGCCCGCGGCTGGTCGCCCAACACCGACCAGGACGTCAGCCGCGAACAGCTGAGGCAGCTCCGGCGCGATCCGGTGCGCTTTCTCCACAATCTCTACAACAGCCCGACGGTGAGGCTGCCGGACGGGCGGGACGTTCCCCGCCTGCCGGCGCACGATTTCTGGATCAGCGACGGCGATTTCTGCGGCCGGATCGGCTTTCGCTTCCAGCGCGGGACGGAGGACCTGCCGCGCACCGCCTATGGCCATATCGGCTATACCATCGTTCCCTGGAAGCAGCGGCGCGGCTACGCCACCGAGGCGCTGCGCCGGATCCTGCCGCTCGCCCGCGCCGAGGGCTTTTCTCGCGTGCTGATCACCTGCGACGACGACAACGAGGGGTCCAGGAAGGTCATTCTCGCCAACGGCGGAACGCCCGCGGGAATGACGCCCCACGACCGGCGCCCGGGGCACTGGAAGCTCGGTTTTTGGGTTCCCACCCCCGAGCTCTGAGGGACCTCAGACCTGCCGCTCGACCACGAAGCGCACCGCGTCGCGCAGGACCTCTCCTTGCGGGCCGAAGCCGTCGAGGGCGCCCTGCGCCTTCTCGACGAGCCGGCGGCACTCGCGCCGGGCGCCGTCCATGCCGAGCAGGTCCACCAGGGTGGCCTTGCCCTTTTCCAGGTCCTTGCCCGTGCGTTTGCCCAGGGCCTCGGCGGAGGATTCCCGGTCGAGGATGTCGTCGGCCACCTGGAAGGCCGCGCCCAGGGCCCGCCCGTACTCCATGAGCCCGGCGCGGGCCGGCGCATCCGCACGGCCGAGAATGGCGCCCGCCTCGACGGAAAAGGCCAGGATGGCCCCGGTCTTCATCATCTGGAGGAGCCGCACGTCGGCCTCGGACAGGTCCGCCGGTCCGTAGCGGCCCTCCGCCGACAGGTCGAGGAGCTGGCCGCCCACCATACCGCCGAGGCCCGCGGCGCGGGCGAGACCCAGCACGAGATCGGAGCGGATGCCCGCATCCGGATCGGTCGCGGGATCGGCCAGCACCTCGAAGGCCAGGGTCTGGAGGGCATCGCCCGCCAGGATCGCGGTCGCCTCGTCGAAGGCCCGGTGCACGGTCGGGCGCCCCCGGCGCAGGTCGTCGTCGTCCATGGAAGGCAGGTCATCGTGCACCAGGGAATAGCAGTGCAGGAGCTCGACGGCGCAGCCGGCCCTGACGGCCCCCTCGCCATCGTGGCCCAGCAGGCGCGCAGCCTCGAGGGTGAGAAACGGACGCAGGCGCTTGCCGCCGCCTAAGGCCGCATGTCGCATGGCGGCCATCAGCCGAGGAGGCCGGGCAATCTCGCCGTGGCGGGCTTTGTCTGATAGCAAGGCTTCGAGACCTGCTTCGACAACCCCTGCGGCCTGCGCGAGCCGCGCCGTGAAAGTGCTGGTGGATGGCGTCATGATGAGCCTGGATTCGGATGGTGCGGCAGCCCCGTCCGGGAAAATCGCTGAGGGACAATCCGGGCCGGAATGGACGCTGCAGGCGGATCGAAAGAGGTCTCCGATGACGGTGACCCGTTTTCTGCGCCGCCTCGTCCAGATCGGCCTGGGGTTGATACTCTTATGGGTGGGTGCGGTCTTTTGGCTAGGGCTTTTGTACTGGGCCGTGCCGCCGGTCTCCACCCTGATGCTGGGCCGCTGGATGACCCTGCAGCCGGTCGAGCGCGACTATGTCGGGCTGGAGGAGATCTCGCCCCACCTGCCGCTCGCCGTCATGACCTCCGA
The DNA here is from genome assembly GCF_020532555.1 of Microvirga lenta. GTDB lineage: Bacteria > Pseudomonadota > Alphaproteobacteria > Rhizobiales > Beijerinckiaceae > Microvirga > Microvirga lenta. The sequence goes on from NZ_JAJBBR010000002.1 coordinate 197,603, forward strand.
GGACAGCCGCTTCTGCGGGCATAACGGCGTGGATTGGGTCGAGCTGCGGGAAGTCGTGGAGGCGGCCGACGAGGACGGCCCCTCCCGGGGGGCCTCGACGATTCCCATGCAGACGGCCAAGAACCTCTTCCTTTGGCCGAGCCGCTCCTACATCCGCAAGGGGATGGAGGTTCCGGTGGCGCTCTATCTCGACCTGATCTGGTCGAAGCGGCGCATGATGGAGAACTATCTCAACATCGCCGAATGGGGCGAGGGCATCTTCGGGGCCGAGGCGGCGGCGCGGCACTATTTCCGCAAGCCCGCCAAGAACCTCACCCAGCGCGAGGCCGCCCTGCTCGCCACCGCCCTGCCGAACCCGATCGTGCGCAATCCCGGCCGCCCCAGCAGTCGCCACCGGGCCTTGGCAGGACGGCTCGCGGCGCGCATGTCGCGTCAGGCGCCCTATACGGATTGCCTGAAAAGTTAGCTCTTGGGCTTGGGGGACTAGATATTTCCTCCAAGACCTTGTATGAGGCGCAACCTCATCAGATTGAGATGTGAGCGTTCCCCGGCTCGAGCGGGCGCTCCGCTTTTGACCCGGAGACGAGAAATGGCCGTTCCAAAGAGAAAAACGTCGCCTTCGCGGCGCGGCATGCGTCGCTCCGCCGATGCCTTGAAGGCCCCGACCTACATCGAGGACAAGGATTCCGGCGAGCTGCGCCGTCCTCACCATATCGACCTGAAGTCCGGCGTGTATCGCGGCCGTCAGGTGCTGAAGGTGAAGACCGAAGCGTAAGCAGCGCGACATGCGACAATAAGAACCGGTGCTTCGGCGCCGGTTTTTTTGTGCCCGAAATCCACCGGCCAAGCTTGTCTTTCGAGCGGTTTTTTACCGTCCCTTAAGCCTGAGGTCCGATCCTGCTCCCTTGGATTTTCCGGGGCACGATCCGGGCCGCGCACCCGCCGCCGCCTCAGCCCCGCAGCATGTCATTGTCGAGGGTATGCGTTCATGGCGACGAAACGGCAGGGCCGGGCGGGACTCTTCAACGGCGTATCCCGCACCTCGCGCAGGCGCCCGGCGCCCACCGGGCCGCAGGCCGCGCTGGCGGCCCTGAAAGGGGTCGTCTATTCCTGGGACGTGGCCTCGGACGCGATGACCTGGGGCCCGAATGCGCCGGAGGTGCTGGGCCTGCCCCCCGGCGCCCTCCCCCGGACCGGATACGCCTTTTCCAAGCTGGTGGAGCCCGGAAGCGGCCCCGACCACCGCGACCTCGCCGCGCAGGACGGCTCCGAGCCGTCCTTCGACAGCCGCTATGCCCTGCGCTTCGCGCCCAACCGGGTGCTGATGGTGCAGGATGCGGGCCGCTGGCAGCTCGACGCCGATGGCCGCCCCTGCGTCCTGCGGGGAATGCTGCGGATCGATCCGGCGGCCAGCGCCCAGGACCTTCTGCCGGCCTCCATCAAGGCCCGGTCGCTCCTCCTGCGCCACATCCAGGACAACATCGACGAGGCGGCGCAGCTCTCCCATACCTGCACCCTCATGGTCGGCGCCTGCGACGACGACGAGTCCGTCGCCATGGAACAGGTCGCGCGCTCCCTCCGGCCGCTGCTGCGCCGGGGCGATCATGTGGACATCCTCTCCCCCACGCGCTTCGCCATCACCCTCACCTGCTGTCCGGCGACGGAGGCCATGAGCGCCATGCGGCGCGCCTCGGCTCTCGTCCAGGCCGCCCTGCCCTACGCAATTCTGCATCTCGGCGCCGCCTGCTCGCCGGATCACACCTACGAAGCGGTGAAGCTGCTGCGCTTCGCGGAGATGGCGCTGGAAGCGGCCCTGAGCCGGTCGGAGCCGGCCGTGCTGCACAAGACCCGGCATGCGACGAAGTCCAAAGCCTCCGACCAATCCGTCTGCGATCTCCTCGCGGCCCTGAACGAGCGTCGCCTCGTCCTCGCCCTCCAGCCGGTGGTGGAGGCGCCCTCGCGCCAGCCGGCCCTGGTCCAGGCCCGCGCCGCGATGCGGGGCGAGAACGGTGGAATCTCGGCCCTCGGCCCGGTTCCGGCCGCGGAGACGGTCAATCCGGCCCTGCTGATCGACGGGCGGATGCTGGAACTGGCGGCGGACCACCTGGCCCGTCATCCGGAGGCCCGCCTCGTGCTGCCCGTTGCCCAGGAAACCCTGCAGGATCGGGAATGGCTGCCGATGCTGGCGGCCCATCTGGGCGCGCGGCCGGGCACCGCCTCCCGCCTCATCGTCGCCCTGCCGGAGACGATCCTGGCGGATGCCGGCGAGGTCGTCGGGCCGCTCAACGCCATGAAGGCGCTCGGCCTCGGTATCGGCCTGAGCGGCTTCGGCACCGGTTACGCCTCGCTCGCCTCCCTGCGGGCGCTGCCCATCGACCTCGCGACGGTCGACGGCGTCTTCGTCCAGACGCTCAAGCGCTCCACGGACGACCGGCTGTTCATGCGGACCCTGATCGACATGGCCCATCACCTCGGCATCGCGGTCGCGGCCGAATGGGTGGACGACGAGGCGTCCGCGCGCCTGCTCGCGGCCTGGGGCGTGGATTACATGCAGGGCGACCTGTTCGGCGCCGCCGAGGCGGCGGCACTCCCCGATTCGGCCCTCAAGCGCCTCAAGAGGGCCTGAGCGGCGGGATCTACTTGCCTGCCAGCTTGTCGAGCTTGGCCTGCATGTCGGCCATCTGCTGCTTCAGGGCTTCGAGTTCGCCCGCGGGCTCGCCCTTCGGCTCGGTCTTGGAACCGGCCTCTCCCGCCTGTCGCTGGGCGAAGGGCGAGAACATGCGCATGGCCTCCGAGAAGAAGGTCATGTTCTTGCGCACCTGCTCCTCCATGGCCTGGAAGGCTCCGGGGCCGAAGGCCTGGGTCATCTGCTCCCGGAGCTTCTGCTGCTCCTGGGACAGGTTGTTCATGGAGAATTCCAGGTAGCTCGGCACCAGCGACTGCAGGCTGTCGCCGTAGAAGCGGATGAGCTGGCGCAGGACGGTGACCGGAAGGAGGTTCTGCCCCTCCTTGTTTTCCTGCTCGAAGATGATCTGCGTCAGCACGGAGCGGGTGATGTCGTCGCCCGATTTCGCATCGTAGACGACGAAGTCCTCGCCCTGGCGCACCATGCCGGCGAGGTCCTCCAGCGTGACATAGGTCGATGTGCCGGTGTGGTAGAGGCGGCGGTTGGCGTATTTCTTGATGACAGTCGGTTCTTTTTCCGTCGCCATGTGTCCCAATGCGGTCCTCTTTGAACTCGAAAAACCTGCACGGCCCGCGCCGCCCTGTCCTAATTGTCTAGGACTTCAGCGGTTTTGCCTAGATACTAGTTGCATGGCTGCCCGCGCAAACCCGCAACCCCCCTCAACCATTCGACTATGCCCCACCAGAGGGCGCTTGACTTCCCTTTTTCTGGGGCTTTGATCGAACAATCAACAGGCGGCCGCAATGTCAGGCGCGCCAGCACAGGAGACAGGAATGGCCCAAGACAGCATCGTCATCGTCGGAGCGGCGCGCACCCCCGTCGGCTCGTTCAACGGCGCCTTCGCCAACACGCCCGCCCACGACCTGGGAGCCGTCGCGATCAAGGAAGCGCTCTCGCGCGCCAAGGTGGACGGGGCCGAGGTGGACGAGGTGATCCTCGGGCAGATCCTGACCGCCGCGCAGGGCCAGAACCCGGCCCGTCAGGCCGCCATGGCCGCCGGCATCCCGCACGAGAAGACCGCATGGGGCCTCAACCAGCTCTGCGGCTCGGGCCTTCGCACCGTCGCCATCGGAATGCAGCAGATCGCCAACGGCGACGCCAGCATCATCGTGGCGGGCGGGCAGGAATCCATGTCCCAGGCGCCCCACGCCGCCTATATGCGCTCCGGCACCAAGATGGGCGACTTCAAGCTCGTGGACACCATGCTGAAGGACGGCCTCATGGACGCCTTCCACGGCTACCACATGGGCAACACCGCCGAGAACGTGGCCCAGCGCTGGCAGCTCACCCGCGAGGAGCAGGACCAGTTCGCGGTCGCCTCCCAGAACAAGGCCGAGGCCGCCCAGAAGGAGGGCCGCTTCAAGGACGAGATCGCCCCGGTGACGATCTCGTCCCGCAAGGGCGACATCGTGGTGGACCAGGACGAATACATCCGCGCCGGCACCACCATCGACGCGGTCGCCAAGCTGCGTCCCGCTTTCTCGAAGGACGGAACGGTGACGGCCGGCAACGCCTCCGGCATCAACGACGGCGCCGCCGCCATCGTGCTGATGACGGAAGCCGAGGCCGAGCGCCGCGGCCTGACCCCGCTCGCCCGCATCGCCTCCTGGGCGACCGCCGGCGTCGATCCCGCCATCATGGGCACCGGCCCGATCCCGGCCTCGCGCAAGGCGCTGGAGAAGGCCGGCTGGAAGGTCCAGGACCTCGACCTCGTCGAGGCCAACGAAGCCTTCGCGGCGCAGGCGCTCGCGGTCAACAAGGACATGGGCTGGGATCCGTCCATCGTGAACGTCAACGGCGGCGCCATCGCCATCGGCCACCCCATCGGCGCCTCGGGCGGCCGCGTCCTCGTGACCCTGCTGCACGAAATGGGCCGCCGCAACGCCCGCAAGGGCCTCGCGACCCTCTGCATCGGCGGCGGCATGGGCATCGCCATGTGCCTCGAGCGCTAATCCGTTCGATCGACGCGCCCCGGTCTAGGCGCAGCAACGAATCCTAGGCTATGATTCAAGGCGGCCCGGTTTCCGGACCGCCTTTGCCATTTGACGGGTCCACAAGAGACTCGATTGCAACGGCCTGGGAAGGAGACACAGATATGGCGCGCGTCGCATTGGTTACCGGCGGCACTCGCGGCATCGGAGCCGCGATTTCGACAGCCCTCAAGAACGCAGGCTACACGGTCGCCGCGAATTACGGCGGCAACGACCAGGCCGCCAACCAGTTCAAGAGCGACACCGGAATCCCCGTCTACAAGTTCGACGTGTCGGACGCGGCCGCCTGCGAGGCGGGCATCCGGTCCATCGAGCAGGATCTCGGCCCCATCGACATCCTGGTGAACAACGCCGGCATCACCCGCGACGGCATGTTCCACAAGATGAGCTTCGATCAATGGTCTGCGGTCATCCGCACGAACCTCGATTCGATGTTCACCTGCACGCGCCCCCTGATCGAGGGCATGCGCGAGCGCAATTTCGGCCGCATCATCATCATCTCCTCCATCAACGGCCAGAAAGGCCAGATGGGGCAGGCCAACTACTCCGCCGCCAAGGCGGGCGTGATCGGCTTCGCCAAGGCGCTGGCCCTGGAGAACGCCAACAAGGGCGTCACCGTGAACGTGATCGCGCCCGGCTACATCGCCACCGAGATGGTGCGCGCGGTGCCGGAGGAAGTCCTGAAGGCGAAGATCCTGCCGCTGATTCCCGTCGGACGCCTCGGAGAGGCCGAGGAGATCGCCCGCGGCGTGGTGTTCCTGGCCGGCGACGAGGCCGGTTTCATCACCGGCTCGACCCTGAGCATGAACGGCGGCCAGTACATGGCCTGACGAATCGCCGGATCGTCATCGAAAGCTCTCCCCAGACGGAGAGCTTTCGTTTATTGGCGGCGCATCATGACGACGCGCACCGCCACCCTGATCGGCTTCACGGCCATCCTTCTCTGGTCCCTCCTGGCCCTGCTGACAGTGGCGACGGGGCGGATCCCTCCGTTCCAGCTCGTGGCGGTGACCTTCCTGATCGGCGGGCTCGTCGGAATGGCGAGCTGGATCGTGCGCCCCCAGGGCATCAAGGCCCTGCGGCAGAAGCCGGTCGTCTGGGCCCTGGGCCTGAGCGGCCTGTTCGGCTATCACGCCCTGTATTTCGCCGCCCTGCGCTGGGCGCCGCCCGCGGAGGCGGGCCTGCTCAACTATCTCTGGCCGCTGCTGATCGTCCTGTTCTCCGCGCTCCTGCCGGGAGAGCGGCTCCGGCCGGCCCATATCGCCGGAGCGCTGCTCGGATTCGCGGGCGTCGTCGTGCTCTTCGCCGGACGCGGCTCCCTGGAGGTGCGGGCCGAGGACGTTCCCGGCTACATCTGCGCCATTGTCGCCGCCTTCTTCTGGGGAGGGTACTCGGTCCTGTCCCGCCGCTTCGGCCAGGTCCCCACCGACGCGGTGGCGGGCTTCTGCCTGATGGCGGCGCTGCTCAGCCTCATCTGCCATCTGCTGTTCGAGACGACCGTCTGGCCCGAGACGACCACGCAATGGCTGGCGCTCGTGGCGCTGGGCCTCGGCCCCGTCGGCGGGTCCTTCTACGTCTGGGACATCGGAATGAAGCGGGGCGACATCCGCCTGCTCGGCGTGGCCTCCTATGCGGCCCCGGTGATGTCGACCCTGCTCCTCGTCGTCGCCGGCTATGCGGAGCCGACCCTCACCCTCGCAGCCTCCTGCGGCCTCATCGTCCTCGGGGCGCTGGTGGCCACCCTCACGGGGAAGCGGGCGCCGGCATGACCCGGTGCGTGTAGCGGTAGGCGAGCCGGAACCCGAGCGCGCCGTAGAGCGAGCGGGCGATCTCGTTCTCCTCGCGCACCTGAAGATAGGCCGTGTGGGCGCCGTGCGTGCAGCCCCAGGCCATGAGGCTCAGCACCACCCGGCGGCCGAGGCCGATGCCGCGCAGGTCCGGCGCGACCACGATGTCGTAGAGGCCCACATAACCCCGCTCGACCACGCCGAGGCCCCAGGCGACGGGCCTTTCGTCGAGACGCAGGGTCGCGAAGGCCGCCTTCTGGCGAATGCGCGAGACGATGCCCAGGAGGGCGGCCTCGTCGTCCTTCTCGCCGCCGTAGGATTCCGACGCCTCGCGCACCCATTGCTTCGACACCTTCGCTTCGATGGCGACCTCGGAATCGACCTCGCAATCCCCGTCGACGGGTGCCGAGAGAACGCAGGTCGGCTCGATTTCCCGGAACCCGCGCGCGGCGAGCAGCGCATCGACGCCTGCACCTTCGAGCCCGTTGAGCCGGAAGGTCGGGCGCACATTGGCCGCAATGAAGCGCTCGACCATGTAGACCAGCAGCGGCTCGTCGAGGCTTGCGCCGGGCAGCAACGGCGTCGCGGAATTGGCCCGCTTGGTGTAGCCGGCCGCGAGCCGCAGGATCCAGCCGTCATAGGCCTGGTAGTCGAAGGACGGCCATGCATTCACAAGGCGGCTCTCGAGTCCGAGAATGAGGCTGTGGTCGCTCATGAGCGTCTCTCTGGCTTCCCGGATCCGTGATCAGGCGTCAAAAATTGTTCTTCCATTCGCGCAGGGCGCCGAAAACGTCCTCCGGCGCGGCCCCTTCCTTGTGGACGGCCTTGGCGAGAGCGGGCTCGCCAGCCCGCAGGAAGGGGTTCGTCGCCTTCTCCTGCCCGATGGTGGTGGGCACCAGGAAGCGGCCTTCCGCCTTGGCGGCTTCAGCCTCCGCCGCCCGCGCCTTCAGGGCCTCGTTGTCCGGGTCCGCCGCCAGGGCGAAGCGGGCGTTCGAGAGGGTGTAGTCGTGTCCGCAATAGACCCGCGTCCCGTCCGGGAGCGTCGCAAGGCGCTGCAGGGAGTTCCACAGATCCGTGTGGCTCCCCTCCAGCACCCGCCCGCAGCCGAGGGTGAAGAGGGTGTCGCCCGCGAAGAGATCGCCGTCCTGCTCGAACCAGTACGAGACGTGGTCGGCGCAGTGCCCCGGCGTCTCCCAGACCTGGGCCCGGAGGGTTCCGACCTGAACCGTGTCGCCCTCGCCCACCAGGACATCGGCGAGCGGCACCTGCTCCCGCGCCTTGGCCGGCGCGACGACCCGGCAGCCGGTGCGGCGCTTCAGGGGCTCGATGCCCTGCACGTGGTCCCAGTGCTTGTGGGTGACGAGAATGTCCGAAAGCCGCCAGCCCGTCCGGGCCAGCGCCTCCAGAATCGGCCCCTCCTCCGGCGCGTCGATGGCCGCGCAGGCGCCCGTATCGGGATCGTGGACGAGAGCCCCGATATTGTCGCTGAGGCAACGAAAGACGTGGATTTGAGCGGGCATGGAAGGACCGTGGCTTGATGCGTCACGAGTTATCATGGGACAGTTCGGCCGCGAAACCAGACCTTGGCCTTTGTCCTTGTCGTTCCACAGGCCGGCAGATGGTGTGATGAGTATCGATATTACCGACCTGCGCAGCTTCTATGCCAGCCCCTTGGGCGGCGTCACGCGCCGCTTCGTCGGAAGGGCCATCGGCCGCTTCTGGGGGCCGCTGACGGGGCTGCGCGTGCTCGGGCTCGGCTATGCGCCGCCCTATCTGGGCGCCGTCCGGTCCGAATGCGAGCGGGCGATGGCCTTCATGCCGGCGAGCCAGGGCGTGGTGAACTGGCCGAGCACCGGCGCCTCGGCGTCGGCCCTGGTCGACCCGCTCATGATGCCCCTGCCCGATTCCTCCATCGACCGGGTGCTCGTGGTCCATGCGCTGGAGACGGTGGAGAGCCCGAGCGAGCTCCTGCACGAGATCTGGCGTATCCTGACCCCCGGCGGGCGGATCATCCTGGTCGCCCCCAACCGGCGCGGCCTGTGGGCGCGCATGGACACGACCCCCTTCGGCTACGGCCAGCCCTACAGCCGTTCGCAGCTCAAGAGCCTCATGCGCCAGACCTGGTTCTCGCCCGAGGCCTGGGCCGAGACGCTCTACATGCCCCCCTTGCGCAGCCGCTTCCTCCTGCGCACCGCCCAGGCCTGGGAGCAAATGGGCCTGACCTTCTCGCTGCCGGGCGCGGGCCTGCACATCGTGGAGGCCACGAAGCAGCTCTACCGGCCCGGCGCCGTGCGCGCGGTCCGGCACGCGGGCCAGCGCCGCGTCCCGGTCCTCGTCCCGGCCCGGGCCTCGCGGGTGAGCGTCGGGCCCGAGGCCTGAGCCGGCTCGGGCGCGATCCGGAGCCGCGGGGAACCAATCGGTGGCGCCATGGTTGGTCGGTCTTACCCATCCCCGACGAGGAGTGATGCCGATGCGACCGCCCCCTCGCATGTCCCGGACGTGGCTCCTCCTCCTTGGCGGAGTGGCTCTGGCGGGCGCCGTGGCGGCGATCTCCCGAACCCGGAGCGCCCTTCCGCCCCCGCGGCCGGGCCGGGCGGCCCGCGAGCGGGTGCGGACCGGCATCGTCGACGGCATCCGCATGCGGTGGGAACAGCACGGGGGCGACCCGGCGACCGGCCTTCCCGTCGTCTTCGTCCACGGCCTCCCGACGAATCCCCGCGCCTGGCGCTACGTCATTCCCCTCGTGGCGGATGACGGCGTGTGCTGCCTCGCCTGGGAGCAGGTCGGCTTCGGCGGCTCGCTGCGGGAGGGCCTGGGACGGGACCTCTCGATCCCGGCCCAGGCCTTCTATCTGCGGGCGTGGCTTCGTCACCAGGGAATCGAACGCGCGGTTTTCGTCGCGCACGACTATGGCGGCGGGGTCGTCCAGCATCTCGCGACGACCTCCCCGGACCTGTTCCTCGGTCTCGTCCTCACGGACAGCGTCGCCTTCGACAACTGGCCGGTTGCCGCCGTGCGGACCGCCAAGGCCGCCGCTTCCGCGATCGAACGCCTGCCGCCCGCCCTGGCGAGGCAGATCTTCAGGGCGGCTCTCGCCAATCTGGGCCATACGAACCGCACGGTCGCGGCAGAGTCGGAAGAGCTGTTCTGGCATCCCTACTCGGGCGAGAACGGTCCCGCGGCGCTGGCCCATCAGCTCAGGCATTTCCACACCGCCGACACGATCCGGATCGGCCGGCGGCTGCGTCCGCTGGGCTGCCCTACGACGGTGGTATGGGGCGAAAGGGATCCGCTCGGCCTGGAATCGGCCAGGGAGCTTGCCCGGCGGCTCGACGCGGAGCTGCAGGTCGTCCCGGGCGCATATCACTTCACCATCGAGGACCATCCCCAGGACATCGCCGACGCCGTCCGGCGAACGGTCGCTCAGGCCCGACGGGCGCAGGAGACCTGGGAGCGCGGGTGAGGCCCTATCCCCTTGCGTCAGGCGGTCTTCGGGGGGTAAATCCGGCCTCAACTTGACTTGGGGCCGCCAAATCGCCAGTGTCCGCGCCGGTCCGGCGGGGCCTTGGCCTGAAGCGCCGGTTTTTCATTTCCACAGAGTCTGATGCGCAGCTATCTCGATTTCGAAAAGCCCGTTGCCGAACTGGAAGCCAAGGTCGAAGAACTTCGGGCGCTCGGCGAGAACCGGGACGCCGTCTCGATCACCGACGACATCACCCGGCTCGAGGCCAAGGCGTCGGAGGCCCTCAAGGAGCTCTACGCCAAGCTGACTCCGTGGCAGAAGACCCTGGTGGCCCGCCATCCGCAGCGGCCGCATTTCGTGGATTACTGCGCCGGGCTCATCACCGAGTTCACGCCGCTGGCCGGCGACCGCAAGTTCGCCGAGGACGAGGCCATCGTCGGCGGCTTCGGCCGCTTCCGCGGCCAGCCGGTCTGCGTCATGGGCCAGGAGAAGGGCCACAACACCGAAACCCGCATCCGGCACAATTTCGGCATGGCCCGGCCCGAGGGCTACCGCAAGGCCGTGCGCCTGATGGAGCTGGCCGACCGCTTCGGTCTGCCGGTGATCTCCTTCGTGGATACGGCGGGCGCCTATCCGGGCATCGAGGCGGAGGAGCGCGGACAGGCAGAGGCCATCGCCCGCTCGACCGAGATGCAGCTCTCCCTCGGCGTCCCCAACGTCTCCGTCGTCATCGGCGAGGGCGGCTCGGGCGGCGCCATCGCGATTGCCACCGCCAACAAGGTGCTGATGCTGGAGCACGCGATCTACAGCGTGATCTCGCCCGAAGGTGCGGCCTCGATCCTCTGGCGCGATTCCGCCCGGGCGCAGGACGCCGCCACCAACATGAAGATCACCGCCCAGGACCTCCTGCGCCTCGGCATCATCGACGGCATCGTCACCGAGCCCATGGGCGGCGCCCACCGGGACCCGCGGGCCACGATCGAGGCGACCGGCAGCGCCATCGAGGAGGCCCTGCACGACCTCGGCAACATGGGACCGGCAGAGCTGCGCGACCACCGGGCCGAGAAGTTCCTCAACATCGGCCGCAAGCTCTAAAAAGTAGGATTTTTACCCCCTATTCAGCATAACTCCATAACAGCCCCGCTTGCGGTAAGGCGGAGTTAAGGCTAACGATTTAGAGAAATTGGGGAACTGTCCGGCACCAATGTTCGGGCAGATCAGAATGCGGGGACCCCCATGATGAAGCGCATCGCATTGGCCGCGAGCCTGACGCTCGCGCTCGCCGCCTGTCAGGACGACGGTTTTTCGCGAAGCTCGACGCGACATCTGCAGCCGATTCCGCCCGCCGCCATGGCGCTGATGGCGAGCAAGGGGATGTCGAAGAGCGATCCCATCCTGATCCGAGCCTACAAGAAGGAATCGGAGATGGAGGTGTGGAAGCGCGGTTCCGACGGCCGCTATGCCCTTCTCAAGACCTACCCCATCTGCCGCTGGTCGGGTCAGCTCGGCCCGAAGACCAAGGAAGGCGACCGCCAGGTGCCCGAGGGCTTCTATACGGTCTCGCCCGCGCAGATGAACCCCAACTCCGCCTATTACCTGTCCTTCGACACCGGCTATCCGAACGCCTATGACCGCCAGTTCGGTCGCACCGGCGGCGACATCATGGTGCATGGCTCGTGCACGTCGCGCGGCTGCTTCGCTATGACCGACCAGAACGTGGCCGAGATCTACGCCATCGCCCGCGAGGCCTTCGCCAGCGGCCAGCGCGCCTTCCAGTTCCAGTCCTATCCGTTCCGGATGACGCCGAAGAACCTGGCGCAGCACCGCCTCGACCCGAATATCGGCTTCTGGAAGAACCTGAAGGAAGGTTCCGACTATTTCGAGGTCACGAAGGACGAGCCGCGGATCGCGGTCGCCGGCGGGCGCTATCAGTTCAACGTCTCCGACGAGACCGTCGTCGCCGCCGTGCGCCAGAAGCAGGCGCAGGACGAGCAGCAGGTGGCAGAACTCGTGGCCAAGGGCGAGAAGCCGATCAAGCTCGCCTATCACGACGGCGACTCGCACGAATCCTTCCGCACGGCGCTTGCCAGCGCCATGGGCGCGGACGGGTCGCTCGTGGTCGATGCCCGCATGCGCGACAAGTTCGGCGACGTGAGCCGCCCCGAGAGCCTGACCGGCCCGCGCGAGATCGCCCTCGACGACAGCGGCCGGACGAGGCCGGAAGCGCCGTCCGCCGCCCTGGCCTTCGCCTCGCTTCCCCCGGCCGAGCCCGCCGCCCAGGCCGCGGTTCCGGTGGCCGATCAGGCCGATGCCGGTCCGCAGCAGACGCCGTTCTACAAGAAGATGTTCAACGGCATCGGCGACCTGTTCACCACCTCCGGTCCGACCCAGCCCGTCGCGGCGGCTCCCGTCGCGGCCCCGGCGGCACAGCCGCAGGCGGTGCCGCAGAAGCGGGTCCAGGCTCCGTCCAAGGTGAACGTCGCAGCGGTGCAGTGATCCTGCAGGACCGCTCCAGGAACTCGGAAAAGCCCGCCCTCACCGGCGGGCTTTCTGTCATTGCCTCATCCCGCTAGGCCGCATCCGGAGCAGAGCGTTCGATGCGCCGTCTCACCACGACAGCAACCGTCATTGCCCTGGCAGCGGCCATCGGATTGGCGCTACTTCGCCCGGACCTTCTGAGCAGCGCCTCAGATCGAGCGATTAGAATCGTGGGACTGTTTTCGGATCCTCTGGCGCATCGCCTCCGGCATGGCACGGAGAAGCCCCTTCCGGACAGGTTGAACGAGAAAGGCTTCCGCCTCGGAACGCAGGCCTTCATCCGGATCTTCAAGGAGGAGAAGGAATTGGAGGTCTGGCTGCTGCGTGACAGGGCGTTTGCCTTGTTCGCGAGCTACCCGATCTGCGCCTGGTCCGGAACCTTGGGGCCCAAGCTCGCGGAGGGAGACAGGCAAAGCCCGGAGGGTTTTTATGCGGTCGGCCTCGACCAGCTCAATCCGAGGAGCGCCTATTATCGCGCCTTCAATCTGGGCTTTCCAAATGCCTACGACCGGGCTCATGGCCGCACGGGATCGTTCCTGATGGTCCATGGCGACTGCCTGTCGATCGGCTGCTACGCCATGACCGACAAGGGCATCGACGACATCTATCGTGTGGTCGAGGCCGCGCTTCGTGGCGGCCAATCCGAGATCCCCGTGCACGTCTTTCCATTTCGCATGACGGATGCCCGGCTGGCGGCAAAGGCGGATCATCCCTGGGCGTCGTTTTGGGCAAACCTAAAGGAAGGATACGATCTCTTCGAGACGACAGGAGTTCCGCCGTCCGTCTCCGTCTGCTCCGGCCGATATGCCTTCGGGCCCGCAGAGGACATGGCATGCCAACCGATCCGCGCCTGGTAGACCTGCCGCGCCGGCGGATCGGAGGCTTATCCGAAGACGCCCTCCCTCACCCCTCCCCGCCCGGCAGCTTCGTTCCCGTCACCTGGGCGTAGAGGCGGGCGACGGAGGCGTCGTCGTCGCGGCCCATTCCGGCGGCGGAGGTCATGAGGAACATCTGGAGCGCCGCCGCCGAGACCGGCACGGGGAACTTGGCGGCTCTCGCCATGTCCTGGATGATGCCGAGATCCTTGACGAAGATGTCGACCGCACTGTGCGGGGTGTAATCGCCGTCGAGCACGTGCGGAACGCGGTTCTCGAACATCCAGGAATTGCCGGCTGAGGCCGTGATCACCTCGTAGACCTTGGCGATGTCGAGCCCCTGCCGGGCCGCGAAAGCGATGGCCTCGCAGGCCGCCGCGATGTGGACGCCCGCCAGGAGCTGGTTGATCATCTTGAACGCCGCCCCCTGCCCCGGCGCATCGCCGAGCTCGTAGAGGGTCGACGCCATGGCGTCGAGGGCGGGGCGGGCCTTGGCGAAGGCGGCAGGGCTGCCCGAGGCGAGGATCGTCAGCGCCCCTTCCGCCGCGCGCCGGGCGCCGCCGCTGATGGGGGCATCGAGGTAATGGCGGCCGCTCTCTTCGAGCCGGGCGGCGAGGCGGCGTGCGGCCTCCGGATCCATGGTGGCCGACGAGACGAAGACCGCGCCCTCCGGCATCGCCTGCGCGACCCCGCCGCGCCCGAACAGGACGGCTTCCGTCTGCGCCGCGTTCACCACGACGGAAACGACGATATCCGCCCCCTCGGCGGCCTGCGCCGGAGACTCCGCGCCGCGACCGCCCTCTGCGGCGAAGCGCTCGACGGCCGACCGGTCGACGTCGCAGCCGGCGACGTCGAACCCTGCGCGCCTGAGGGACGAGGCCATGCCGAAGCCCATGGAGCCGAGGCCGATCACGGCCACCCGCGCCTTCGCGGAAGACGGCTGATCCTGTTGCACGCTCATGTCACGTCTCCCACCCTGCATGGCCGGCTCACCGCGCCCACTGCGGGCGGCGCCGTCCGGCGGCTGTTCCGTCAGGATGATAGAGCTTGGCGGCACGGCTGCCGAGTCAAGGGATTGCAGCGCGCTCAGCGCGTGCCGAGCGCGGCCCGGACCGCGGGGGCGACCCTGGTGCCCATGAGCTCGATGGACCGCATGATCTGCGCGTGCGGCATGGTGCCGACGCTGAACTGGGCCAGGTAGCGGTGGTGGCCGAACAGTTCGTGCTGGAAGAGGATCTTGTCGATCACCTCCTGCGGGCTGCCTACGGCCAGCGCCCCGCGCGGGGAGCGCAGGGCCTCGAATTGCGGCCGCGTCGTCGGCGGCCATCCGCGCTCCCGGCCGAGCTGCGACATCACCTGGGCATAGGCGGGAAAGAACTCGTCCGCCGCCTGCTGCGAAGTGTCGGCGATGTAGCCATGGGTGTTGATGCCGATCTTCAGGGCGGCCGGATCGTGCCCGGCCCGGGCGGCCGCCTCGCGATAGAGCGAGGCCAGGGGCGCGAAGCGCTCCGGCTGGCCGCCGATGATCCCGAGCGCGAGAGGGAGCCCCAGCACCCCTGCGCGCACCACCGATTGCGGCGTGCCGCCGACCGCGATCCAGACCGGGATCGGCTGCTGAACCGGGCGGGGATAGACCGGCTGGTCCGACAGCGCGGCCCGGTGCCGGCCCGCCCAGGTCACGCGCTCGCTCTCCCGCAGCTTCAGGAGCAGGTCGAGCTTTTCCGCGAACAGGGTGTCGTAATCGTCGAGATCGTAGCCGAAGAGCGGGAAGGATTCGATGAAGGAGCCGCGCCCGGCCATGATCTCGGCGCGTCCGCCGGAGAGGAGGTCGAGGGTCGCGAAGCTCTGGAAGACGCGCACGGGATCGTCCGAGCTCAGCACCGAGACGGCGCTGGTGAGGCGGATGGTGCGGGTGCGCTCCGCCGCCGCCGCGAGCACCACCGCCGGAGCGGAGACCACGTAATCGGCCCGGTGATGCTCCCCGAGGCCGAACACGTCGAGCCCCACCTGATCGGCGAGCTCGATCTCCTCCACGAGGTCGCGCAGGCGCTGCGCCGGGGACATGAGACGCCCCGTTGCGGGATCGGGGGTCAGTTCGCCGAAGGTGTAGACGCCGAGTTCCATGGGCAGCCGCCTCGCGATGGGGAAATCCATCCCGGCTATAGCAGCCGTAACGGAAGGGGGCGATCCGCGGGTCGTCCATCGACCGGGAGGGACCGGATGCTGGTCCCTCCCGCTGTCGCGCAGAGCAGCCTCAGGCGGCGTCGGCCTGCGCCGTGGTGCGCGGCTGCGCCGTGCGGGCGATCCAGGCGGCGAAGCGATCCACCCAGCCGTTCAGGAAGGCCTTGGTCGAGGGCTCGACGATGTTGTTGTTCTCGTCGAAAAGCTCCGGCTTGTAGGTGAAATAGACCTCGGGCTGGCCCATGAGCACCGTGTCGACCACGTTCAGGAGACCCTTCAGGGCGTTCTGCCCCGCGGCGGCGCCGGTCGCGCCGGGCGTCGCGCCGATGAGGGCGGCGGGCTTGGCCTCCCAGGAATTCTTGCCCCAGGGCCGGGTGCCCCAGTCGATGGCGTTCTTGATCGCGGGCGAGAAGGAGCGGTTGTATTCGGGGGTGACGAAGAGAACCGCGTCCGCCGCCTCGATCTCGCGCTTCATGCGCAGCACCGATTCGGGCGGGTTCTGCCACAGATCGTCGTTGTAGAGCGGCAGGTCCCCGATCTCGACGAAACGGAAATCCAGCCGTCCCGCCGCAAGCTTCGCGACGCTCTCGGCGAATTTGCGGTTGATGGATTCACGGCGCAGGGAGCCGACCAGAACGGCTACGGTTTTCATAAGTGACCTCGTATCAAAAAGTGACTGGCTTTACATGAGAGAGTGTGGTCTCTTGCGCAAGACGGCACTTTTTTGTCACCGAGGCACCTGGATGAAACCGAGCGATACCTACGTCCCGCTGCAATGCCGGCTGGTGAACGACGTCATCGCCCTGGTGGGCGACAAGTGGAGCATTCTCATCATCGTGCTCCTGGGCGGGGGCCGGAAGCGGTTCATGGACATCAAGCGCGCCGTGGACGGCATCTCGCAGAAGATGCTCACCGTGACCCTGCGCGGCCTGGAGCGCGACGGCTACGTGACCCGCACGGTCTATCCCACGGTTCCGCCCAAGGTCGAATACGAGCTCACCGATCTCGGCCGCGAGCTCCTCGTGCCCCTGCGCACCCTCGGCTCCTGGGCCATCGCCAACCACGACCGCGTCGCCGCCGCCCGCGCCGCCTACGACGCCCGTCAGCTGCCGCAGGCAGCGGAGTAGGCACGGGATTTTCTGCTTACCCTTGCTCCTGCTCGGAGTCGGGATGAGGACCGGTCCGTCCGAAGGCTCGCACCAGCGCAGCACGCACTCTCCTCCCCACGGACCTCGCCCGGCTTGAAGACTCACGCCGGAAGCACCGCCCTGCTCTCCTCCCCACGGACCTCGGGCTTGCCCGAGATCCGCATCCTCTTGCGCAAGTCGGGAACACCCGACTTGCGGTGGGGAGGAGGTGGAGGTGGGGGTGTGGGCGCCACACCGTCATAGGCTATCGCTCACACCCCCACCCTGACCCTCCCCACAAGGGGAGGGAAAACCCGCGCTACGTCCGGAGAACCGCGCACGGACAGAGGCGGCGGAGTCAGGCTCTTAACGGATCCACTTCGCCTCGTTGACCTCCGGCTCGCCGTTCAGGCGCCGCTCCATGCGGATGGCGATGCGTCTGGCTGTGGCGGCGCTGCGGAAGAGGCGCATTTGCAGGTCCTGAAACGCCTGCAGATCGGCCTCGCTCGGGCTGTAGCGCCGGTCGTGCCAGTAGCGATAGACGAGCCTGACGGCTTCCTCGGCAAGGCGCGCGGCCTCGGTGAGCGGCGGCTTGGGCTTGCGTCTGAAAAACATGGCGGCTTCCCTCCCGGTGGGACACGGGCCACCGGCAGGGCTGGTGGCCAGGGGAGGTGATAAACCGCACGAAGACGGCTGCGCTGCCCTTTAGGCTTTCGCCCTGGACATACGACAGCGCCTCCCCGGCCATAGGCTGGGAAGGCATCGTTGCGGCCGATGCCGGCCGCTTCGTGAGGGGTTATCACACCCCCGGAGCCGCGTGTCTCGGCTCCTGAAGGAGTGCTACCACGGGGGGAGGCGAAGGAGCAATGTTAGAACTCCCTGTCGTCCTCAGACGTGCGGGAAGAGGATAAACGCCGCTCCTCGTGTCATTCCCGGCCGGAGAGGGCGAAGCCCTCGCAGGGGAAGGGAAGCCATAGGCGTTGCGCTGGAAGCTGGATCCCCTTCCCTCGCTGCGCTCGCCGGGGATGACGCACACGGCGCAAAAAGCCCGGCACTAAGCCGGGCTTTTCCTTATCCGTCTCGTCCAAAACCTCAGGCCACGAACTGCCCGTGGCAGTGCTTGAACTTCTTGCCGGAGCCGCAGGGGCAGGGCTCGTTGCGGCCGACGCGGCCCCAGGTGTTGGGGTCGTTCGGGTCGCGGGATTCCGTCGGCGCCGTGGGAGCGGTCGCCGCGGCGAAGCCCAGGGCCGAGCCGGCCCCGAAGGCGGAGCCCTGCGGCATGTCGAACTCGTTCTCGCCGGTGGCGGGATCGAGGTGCTGGGCGAACATGGGCGGCAGCGGCGCGGGCTCGGGCTGCTGGAACACCACCTGGATGCGCATGAGCTGGCCCGTCACCTGCTCGCGCAAATGGCCGACCAGGTTGTTGAAGAGCTCGAAGGCCTCCGACTTGTACTCGTTGAGCGGATCGCGCTGGGCGAGGCCGCGCCAGCCGATGACCTGACGCAGGTGGTCGAGGGTCACGAGGTGCTCGCGCCAGAGATGGTCGAGGCTCTGCAGGAGAACCTGCTTCTCGACGTAGTTCATCACGTCGGGCGTGTTCTCCTCGATGCGCTTGGCATAGGCCTCGTCGGCCGCCTTCTGGATGCGCTCGCGGATCTCCTCGTCGGCGATGCCCTCCTCCTTCGCCCAATCCTCGATCGGCAGATCGAGGTTGAGGAGGTTGGCCACGCTCTCCTTCAGACCCGCGACGTCCCACTGCTCCGCATAGGCGTTCTCGGGGATGGCGCGGGCCACGATGTCCTCGATGACCCCGTGGCGCATGTCGTCGATGGTCTCGCGCACGCTCTCTTCCGCCATGAACTCCTTGCGCTGCTCGAACACGACCTTGCGCTGGTCGTTCATGACGTTGTCGTATTTCAGGATGTTCTTGCGGATGTCGAAGTTGCGCGCCTCGACCTTCGCCTGCGCCCGCTCGATGGCCTTGTTGATCCACGGGTGGATGATGGCCTCGTCCTCCTTGAGGCCGAGCTTCTGCAGCATGCCGTCCATGCGGTCGGAGCCGAAGATGCGCATCAGGTCGTCCTGGAGCGACAGGTAGAACTTGGAGCGGCCCGGGTCGCCCTGGCGGCCGGAGCGGCCGCGCAGCTGGTTGTCGATGCGCCGGGACTCGTGACGCTCGGTGCCGAGCACGTAGAGGCCGCCGGCGGCGAGCGCCTTCTCCTTGAAGGAGGCGATCTCGGCGACGATCTCCTTCTCGCGCCGCGCCCGCTCCTCGCCCTCGACCCCTACGAGCTCGCGCTCGATGCGCATCTGGGCGTTACCGCCGAGCTGGATGTCGGTACCGCGGCCGGCCATGTTGGTGGCGATGGTGATCGCGCCCGGCACGCCGGCCTGGGCCACGATGAAGGCCTCCTGCTCGTGGAAGCGGGCGTTCAGCACCGCGAAGTGCTTGGTGCCCTTGCCTTCCCGTGCGGCCTTGTAGAGGGGCTCCAGCGCAAGCGGATTGTCGAAGTCGATCAGCGTGTAGCCGTCCTTGACGAGGAGATCGGCCAGATATTCCGACTTCTCGATGGAGGTGGTGCCGACCAGAATCGGCTGGCCCCGGCTGGAGGCGGCCTCGATGTCGCGGATGACCGCGCGGTAGCGCTCCTCGGCCGTCCGATAGACCTCGTCGCTGTCGTCGATGCGGGAGACCGGACGGTTGGTCGGGATCTCGACCACTTCGAGGTTGTAGATCTCGAGAAATTCGTCGGCCTCCGTGGCGGCCGTGCCGGTCATGCCGCCGAGCTTGTCGTAGAGGCGGAAATAGTTCTGGAACGTGATGGAGGCCAGCGTCTGGTTCTCCGGCTGGACCTGGACGTGCTCCTTCGCCTCGAGCGCCTGGTGCAGGCCCTCGGAATAGCGCCGGCCCGGCATCATGCGGCCGGTGAACTCGTCGATGATGACCACCTCGCCGTTGCGGACGATGTAGTCCTTGTCCCGCTGGAACAGGGTGTGGGCGCGAAGCGCCTGGTTCATGTGGTGGACGAGCGTCGCGTTCTGGGCGTCGTAGAGGTCGCCCTCCTTCAGAAGGCCCTCGACGCGCAGCAGCTCTTCGATCTTCCCGGTGCCGTCCTCGGTCAGGGCGACGGAGCGCTGCTTCTCGTCCACCTCGTAATCGCTCTTGTCGAGGCGCGGGATGACCTTGTCGATGGCGTTGTAGAGGTCGGAGCGGTCGTCGAGGGGGCCGGAGATGATGAGCGGCGTGCGCGCCTCGTCGATGAGGATCGAGTCCACCTCGTCCACGATGGCGAAGTTGTGGCCCCGCTGGACCATCTGCGCCATCTCGTACTTCATGTTGTCGCGCAGATAGTCGAAGCCGTATTCGTTGTTGGTGCCGTAGGTGATGTCCGCAGCGTAAGCCGCCGCGCGCTCGGAATCGTCGAGCCCGTGGACGATCACGCCGACCGAGAGGCCGAGGAAGCGGTAGATCTGGCCCATCCACTCCGAGTCGCGGCGGGCGAGGTAGTCGTTCACCGTGACCACGTGGACGCCCTTGCCGGCCAGGGCGTTGAGATAGACCGGGAGCGTGGCGACCAGGGTCTTGCCCTCGCCGGTGCGCATTTCGGCGATGGACCCCTCGTGGAGCACCATGCCGCCGATGAGCTGCACGTCGAAGTGGCGCTGGCCGAGGGTGCGCTTGGCGGCCTCGCGGACGGTGGCGAAGGCCGGCACCAGGATGTCGTCCAAGGTCTTGCCCTGGGCGAGCTGAGCCTTGAACTCCTCCGTCCGTGCGCGGAGCTGGTCGTCCGAGAGGGCTTCGAGCTCGGCCTCCATCGCATTGATGGCCGCCACTTTCGGCCGGTAGGACTTCAGCCGTCGATCGTTGACCGAGCCAAAGATTTTCTTCGCGAGAGAACCGAACATCGGGGGCCTTCAGACTTTCAGGATTCTGGATAAGCGGGCGATTTGAGCCGCCTTATAGACTTAATTATGCCAACACGCATCTTAAAGGCTGTGCCCGAGTGGCGCAGCCCGGCTTCCACAAGCTTGGCCTCGATCAAGGCCTCGCGAGCGGGGGATGCTGTGACATAAATATGCCATCCCTTGCAAACGTAAACACATTCGGCCAACGATCGCCGCGCTTCGTGAGCGGTCAGAAAAGCTCACCAGAGGATCAGACATGTCAGTTTCTACCCAAGTCCGGAAAAGCCTCCTCGCCCTCGGGGTCGCCCTGCCGATGGCTGCCGGCGCGGCCTTCGCCCAGACCGGCACCGCACCCGCCGCGCCTGCCGCTCCCGCCGCCCCTGCGGCAACCCCCGCCGATCCCAGCAAGGTGATCGCCCGGGTGAACGGCATCGAGATCACGGAAGGGGACCTCGCGGTCGCCGCCGCCGACCCGGCGCTTCAGCTCCCCAACGTTCCGGAGGCCCAGAAGCGCGAGCTCCTGACCGGCTACCTGATCGACCTCAAGCTCGGCGCCAAGGCGGCCGAGGCGGCCAAGGTCGGCGACAGCGCCGAGTTCGCCCGCAAGCTCGCCTACAACCGGGACAAGGCCCTGCTGGACCAGTACCTGGAGCAGGAGGCCCAGAAGGCGGTGACCCCGGAAGCCGCCCGCAAGCTCTACGACGAGACGGCCAAGAACGTCACCCCGGAGGAGGAGGTGCGCGCCCGCCACATCCTCGTGGAATCCGAGGAGGAGGCCAAGAAGGCCGCCGCGCGCGTGAAGGGCGGCGAGGACTTCGCGAAGGTCGCGGCCGAGCTCTCCAAGGACCCCGGCTCCAAGACCGACGGCGGCGATCTCGGCTTCTTCACCAAGGACCGCATGGTCGAGCCCTTCGCGGAAGCCGCCTTCAAGCTGGAGCCCGGCCAGGTCTCCGAGCCGGTCAAGTCCCAGTTCGGCTGGCACGTGATCAAGGTCGAGGAGAAGCGCACCAAGCCCGTGCCGTCCTTCGAGGAGATGAAGGACCAGGTGAACGCCTATCTCGAGCGCAAGGCGCAGCAGGACCTGATCATGGGCCTGCGCAAGGACGCCAAGGTCGAGCGCCTCGACGACAAGGGCAACCTGGTCGAGCAGAAGCCGCAGCAGCAGTAAGCGTCAGCGGAAAGAAAAACGGAAAGGGCAGCGCAAGCTGCCCTTTTGTTTTGGCCGCGATGGGGCGCCGGCAGAATTACTTGTTCGTCCGGCCCATCTTGCCCGGATCGACACCGCCTTCCCGGTTCGTCTCGTTCTTCACGTCGCCCTCGAAGGTCGAGTCGCCGTCGAGATTGCGGGGATCCTCGCCGGTCATGTAGGAGCCCTTCGAGCGTCCGATGCCGGGATCGACGTCGAGGTCGTTGCGCGGGCGCTCTTCGGGCTTCGTCTTGGGATGCTTGTTGCTCGTCATGGGAAGGCTCCGTCGTTGGTTTGAGGGGTCAACGGCAGGGCACCGGCCCCGTTCCGTCCGGCCGGCCATTCCCGACCAAGCGCGGGCTTGACAAAAAGCCTTAAAAAACCACAGGTCGCGAGGCCCGTCCGGCATTCCGACCCGCTCTTTCGAGTTCCCCATGTCCAAGACCGTCTCCCCCCTCGCGCCCAAGTCCCATCCGACGCTGCCCGCCATCGAAGGCGTCAGGATCGCGACCGCGGAGGCCGGCATCCGATACAAGAACCGAACCGACGTGCTCTATGTGGCGCTCGCCAAGGACACGGCGGTGGCCGGGGTGTTCACCCGCTCCAAATGCCCCTCCGCCCCGGTGGATTGGTGCCGCAAGAACCTGGCGAAGGGCACCGCGCGGGCCCTGGTGGTGAACTCGGGCAATGCCAACGCCTTCACGGGCAAGAAGGGCGCCGAGGCCGTGAAGCTGACGGCCGATCTCGCGGCGGAGGCCGCCGGCTGCCGGGCGTCCCAGGTCTTCATCGCCTCGACCGGGGTCATCGGCGAGCCCCTCGACGCGACCAAGTTCGAGGGCGTGCTCCAGGCCTGCGAGAAGAAGGCCAAGCCCACCGCCTGGGTCGATGCCGCGAAGGCCATCATGACCACCGACACCTTCCCGAAGGTGGCGACCCGCACGGCCACCATCGGCGGGGTCGAGGTCACCATCAACGGCATCGCCAAGGGCGCCGGCATGATCGCCCCCGACATGGCCACCATGCTGTCCTTCATCTTCACCGATGCGCCCATCGCGGCGCCGGTGCTGCAGGCCCTCCTGAAGAAGGGCGCCGACAAGAGCTTCAACTGCGTGACGGTGGACAGCGACACCTCCACCTCCGACACCCTTCTCTTCTTCGCCACGGGCGCGGCGGCCCAGCGGGGCGCGCCCGCGATCTCGCTGCCGAGCGACCGGCGCCTGAAGGAGTTCCGGGGGGCTCTCGAAAGCCTTCTCTGCGACCTCGCCCAGCAGGTCGCCCGCGACGGCGAGGGCGCGCGCAAGTTCGTGACCGTCAAGGTGACGGGCGCCACGGGCGCCAGTTCCGCCAAGCGCATCGCCATGGCCATCGCCAATTCGCCCCTGGTGAAGACCGCGGTCGCCGGTGAGGACGCCAACTGGGGCCGCGTCGTCATGGCGGTCGGCAAGGCCGGCGAGCCGGCCGAGCGCGACAAGCTCGCCATCTGGTTCGGCGACATCCGGGTCGCCGTGAAGGGTGCCCGCGACCCCGATTACGACGAGGCGAAGACCTCCGCCTACATGAAGGGCGACGAGATCACGATCCGGGTCGATCTCGGCCTCGGCCGCGGCGAGGCCACGGCCTGGACCTGCGACCTCACCAAGGCCTATGTGGAGATCAACGGCGACTACCGGAGCTGATCCGGCCGGGCGTTACGGGACGACCGTGATCTTCTGCTTGAACGTCACGCGCATCGTGCCGCCATACTGGTCCATTCCGAGGAACGTGTAGGAGAACTCGTCAGAGCCCGTATAGCCGGGCTTGGCCACGTAATAGGGCGTCAAGCCCTGCACGCCCGCCTTCCCGACCCTGGGCTTCTGCGTGATCACCGTTTCGTTGATGGCGCCCGGGATGTTGTTGATGTTGAAGGTGCAGCCCTTGCCCGATTTCACGGTCAGCTCGCCCTCCACCGCCGCAATGCTGCCATTGAAGTAGATGGGTGCGCCGGAGCAGTTCTGCGCCGAGGCCGAGCCGGTGAAGAACAAAAATGCGGCCGCCGCCAGCCCGCTGACGAGTTCGAGCTTCCTCATGATACCCTCCTGCTGTCGTGGGGCTTCATCTACGAAACTCTTTATGTTACAACATATCGTTAAGCAGCTTGGCAAGGAGGCGGCGCTGCTTCCCGTCGCTCCCGGCTTCCGCCATGTGTGCCGGAGCACCTGGATCGGCTGCGCAAATCTCCGGAGCATGGGTTCGCGCCGGCTCCAAAGCCGTCTATAGGCTTCCCGTCACAACCGGCCCGTTCGTGGATTCACCCCTGTGCCCCCTCTCAAGCTCACCCTCGTCGTCGCCGTCGCCCTCGTCGACCAGGACAACCGCATCCTCCTGGCCCAGCGCCCCGAGGGGAAGCAGCTCGCCGGCCTGTGGGAGTTTCCCGGCGGCAAGGTGGAGCCCGGCGAGCGGCCGGAGGAGACCCTCATCCGCGAGCTGCGCGAGGAGCTCGGGATCGCGGTGAAGGAGCCGTGCCTGGCCCCCCTCACCTTCGCGAGCCATGCCTATGAGAGCTTCCATCTCCTGATGCCCCTCTACGTGTGCCGCCGCTGGGACGGCTTCGTGCAGTCCCTGGAGGGCCAGGCCCTGAAATGGGTGAAGCCGCAGGAGCTGCGCCAGTATCCGATGCCGCCCGCGGACGAGCCCCTGATCCCGTTCCTCCTCGACCTCCTGGTGTGAGAGCCCTCATGTCCGCCGCGAAGGGGGAAGCCGCCGCGCTTCCCTCGGCCCCGACCCCCGTCTTCCTCGTGGCGAACCTCATCGCCTGCTCGATGCTGTGGTCCACCTCCTTTCTGTTCATCAAGCTGAGCGGTGAGGTGAATCCCTTCGTGCTCGCCGCCACGCGCGGGCTGCTGGGCGCGTCCGCCCTCGCCTCCTGGTTCGCGGTGCAGGCCAGGAGCATCCGCCCCGAACGCGGCGAATGGCGCCACTGGGCGATTCTCGGCGCCCTCAACGGCTGGGTGCCGAACGTCCTCGTGGCCTTTGCGCTGACGCAGATCGGCACCGCCCCCGCGGCCATGATCCAGGCTTCCGGGCCGCTCATCGTCGCGGTGCTGGCGCACCTGCTCTTCGCCGACGAGCGGCTGACCGCCAGGCGCCTCGCCGGGGTCCTCGTGGGCCTTGCCGGCATGGGCATCCTCATCGGCCCTGCCGCCCTGCCCGACAGCGGCCTCAGCCCCTGGGGCGCGCTGGCCATGGTGGCGACCGCGCTCAGCTATGCCACCGCGAACCTCTATGTCCGCTCGATCCGGCATGCGGATCCCGCGCGTCTCGCTCTCGGGCAGCAGATCTGTTCCGGCCTCCCCGCTACGGTGCTGGCGCTCGCCCTCGCGGGTCCGTCCGCCTTCGCGGCCGTGCCGCCGAGCGCGGCCCCGCTCGTGGCCCTGGGGATCGTTTCGACGGCGCTGCCGATCCTGCTCTTCATGCGCCTCATCCGCCGCGCCGGTCCGACGAGAGCCTCGATGGTCGGCTATCTCCAGCCGGTCTGGACCGCCACCCTCGCCGTGCTCTTTCTGGGAGAGACCATCGGCGTGCGCGAGATGATCGGCGGAGCGGTGGTGCTCACCGGCGTCGCCCTGGTGTCGTTCAGCGGACGGCTCCGGCCCATGCGGTGAGCGCCGCCCGCCCCCAGGATTCCCGAGAGCAATTGCGGCCATCCACCGAATGGGGGTTCCCCTACCCCCGTTGAGGAACGGCCAATCGCGGCGGCACGGCGTACACTGAAGCCCGCGAACCACCCTCGAACGAATCGGCGCCTTGCCGTCCCGCAATGGAGGACGAGGCGGAAGAACAAACGTTCGCCGTGAGGGAAAAAATCATGCATTGGAAATTCAAGGCAAGTATCCAGAATGCGATCAGCACTCTCCCGCATTCGGTTTCATTTCATCTATATTATTGGATGCAAAGGCATTTCGGGGAGCTCAGGCAGTCAGATCCACTGAGCCGCCTGCATGCAGGCGTTCACATCTGGCAGAACATCCAAAGCCTTGGACACGACCCCAAGGGCAAGGTCTTCTTCGAAGTGGGTACGGGGCGCGCACCCGTTGCCCCGCTGGCATTCTGGCTGATGGGCGCGAGGCGGATCGTCACGGTCGATCTGAACCCTTACCTGAAGGGCGAGATCGTGAAGGAGCACCTCGCGTATATTTCCAACAATCAGGATCAAGTCAGGGGCATCTTCGGCGATCTGCTGTGTCCGGAGCGGCTTGACGCCCTGGTGCGGTTCTCGAAGAGAGGCCGGTTCGAGATCGAGGCGTTCCTCGCCCTGTGCCGGATCGAGTACGTTGCGCCCGGAGACGCGGCGAGGACCGATCTGCAGGACGGTTCGGTCGATTTTCACATGTCGTACACGACGCTGGAGCACATTCCGGAAGACGTGCTGAGGGACATCCTGAAGGAGGGCAACAGGATCGTTAAGCGAAGCGGCCTGTTCGTTCACTGCATCGATTACAGCGATCATTTCTGGCACGCCGACCAGAGCATCCCGGCCATCAACTTCCTGCAGTATTCGGACCGGGCATGGGAGCACTATGCCGGCAACAGGTACATGTACATGAACAGGTTGAGGCACGACGATTTCCTCGACCTGTTCCGCACAGCGGGACACCGCCTCCTGAAGGTCGTGCCGGAGATCGACCCCCGCGCCCATGAAATGATCGCCGGCCGCTCGTTCCGGGTCGACGACCGTTTTGCCGGGAAGACGGACGAGATCCTCTCGACCATCAACTCCCTCATCATCTCCCGGAAGGCCGGCCCAGCCCCGACCGTTGCGTCTTATCGCCTTCGCGATGGTCACGCTGAGACCATCGGCTTTTCCCGGCGTTAGGAGAGTTCACGGCCGAACGCCAGGAGGTGCCCCATGGATCGCAGAGACTTCAACAACGCGCTGACCGTCGCAGGCTTCGCGGGCGGCGTGGTCGCCCTCGGGGCGCTGATCACGGTCATGCTCGCTTTCGGCTGAACCGACGGAGGGCCGGATTCGGGCGGAGTATCGTCCTGCAGCCTTTGCGGCCGACGTGTCATGACAGGGCGCCGAGCGCCGCCCGGACCTCGGCCGGCATCTCCACGGGCCGCTGGGTTGCGCGGTCGACATAGACATGGACGAAATGCCCCTGAGCCGCCGCCTGCTCCTCTCCCTGCCGGAAGATCCCGATCTCGTAGCGGACGGATGAGCGTCCGAGATGCGCGACGGAGATCCCCGCCTCCAGGGCATCGGGGAAGGCGACGCTTTCGAAATAGGTGCAGCCCGTCTCGACCACGAGACCGATGACGGGACTGTTCCGGAAATCGAGCAGCCCCTGCTCGAGGAGCCACCCGTTCACGGCCGTGTCGAAATAGGAATAGTAATGGACGTTGTTCACGTGCCCGTAGGCGTCGTTGTCCATCCAGCGGGTCGCGACGAGGCGATAGAGCCTGAAGGCGGCGCGGGTCAGGCGCTTGGGCTTCTCCGGCATCGGGCGGCCTACCATGCGGCTTCGTAGATCGCGCGCGCGTCTTCGAGCGCGACCGGGCGCGGATTGTTCACCAGGAGCCGGGTCTGGCGCATGGCGTCCTCGGCCATCATCGGCACCGCATCCTGGGGAATGCCCACATCGCGCAGGCGCGGCTGAAGCCCGAGCCGGGCGCTGAGCTCGGCCAGGGCATCGGCGAAGGCGGCGCCCGTGGCGCGTCCTTCCAGGGCCGGAAAGGCGTGGGGCGCCAGCTCCGCGTAAAGAGGTTCGCAGGCGCTCGCGTTGAAGCGCATCACGTGCGGCAGCACGAGGGCGTTGGACAGCCCGTGCGGAACGCCGAAATGACCGCCGATGGGATAGGCCAGCGCGTGAACCGCCGCCACGGGCGAGTTGGCGAAGGCCTGGCCCGCCAGCATGGAGCCGATCAGCATGGCTCCCCGGGCCTCGCGGTCGTCGCCGTGATGCACCGCGCGCTCGATGTTGCGGCCCAGCAGCCGCAGCGCTTCCGCGGCGAGCACCCGGGAGACCGGATTGTTGTTGGGGCTCAGCGACGTATAGGCCTCGATGGCGTGCACCATGGCGTCGATCCCGGTCGCGGCGGTGACGTGCGGCGGCAGGCCCAGGGTGAGATCGGGATCGAGGAGCGCGACATCCGGGATGATGAGCGGCGAGACGACGCCCTTCTTCTCGTGCGAGCCGGTGGTGACGATGGAGATCGGCGTGACCTCGGATCCCGTGCCGGCGGTGGTGGGAACGGCGACGAGCGGGAGGCGCGGCCCCTTGGCGATGCCGACGCCATAGACAGCGGAGAGATCCTCGCCGCCCTTCGCGAGCAGCGCCACGAGCTTGGCCACGTCGAGGGAGGATCCGCCCCCGAAGCCGATGACGCCATCGGCGCCGAAACCCCGCGCCTGCGCCACGGCCGCGTGCACGACCGCCTCCGGCGGATCGGCCACGACGCCGTCGAACACATCGACCGCGAGTTCGGCTGCCTCGAGGGCCTGCAGGGCGGGTGTCACCAGCCCCGCCTTCACCAGCCCCGCATCGGTGACGAGGGCCACGCGCGCTCCGAGGCGCGCCGCCGCGATCTCGCCGATGCGCGCGATGCTGCCGGAACCGAAGACGACCGAGGGGGTGGTGTTGAAGGTAAAAGCGGGCATGGGACCGAGATTGGCCCGCGCGGGCCGGGACGACAAGTCTCGTCCCGGCCGGAGCTGGGGACAGGCGCCGGGGCCGGACCTCGGCGCCTGTCGGTCAGAGCAGGAAATCGTCCCGGGTCAGGCTCGCGTCGTAGTTCTGCAGCAGGATTTCGAAATCCGCCGTCAGGTTGCCGTCCACATCGGCCTGCACGACGGTGTTGCCGAAGGCGTCCGTCTCGAACCGCACCTGCCCGGCTCCGGTGAAGCCGCCCGAGCCGACAAAGGTGAAGGCCTGATCGCCGTCGGCAAGAACACTGGCGTCGATGTCGCGAAGGTCGATCACGTCCCCGGAGGAGAAGTCGAGGATGCGGTCGCGGGTCGTCTCGCCGGCGAGACTCTCCGCTGCGGACTTGTACAGGAAGGTGTCTTGCCCCTTCTGCCCGGAGAGGACGTCGGCGCCGCTGCCGCCACGCAGGATATCGTTGCCGCTGCCGCCGCGCAGGACGTCGTTTCCGCCGCCGCCGCCGAGCCTGTTGTCGCCGGAGCTTCCCGACATGTAGTTGTCGAGGCTGTTGCCGCTGCCGCTCAGGTCGCGCCCCGTGCGCAGAGCGAGCTGCTCGACGCCGGCCATGTCGGAGCCTGACAGGCTGAAGCTCACCTTCGCCTCGATCCGGTCGATCCCGCCTTCCGCGCTCGTGTCGGTTTCGATGACCCGATCCCGGCGGTTCTCGACGCGGTAGACGTCGTCGCCCGCGCCGCCCACCATGCGATCGGCCCCGGTCGAGCCGTCGAGCAGGTCGTTGCCGCCCCCGCCGATCAGGTGGTCGGACCCGGACTCGCCATAGAGGCGATCCCTGCCGTCGTCGCCCCGGATCGTATCCCGGCCGACGCCGCCATAGACGCGGTCGCTCCCCTCATGGCCGACGAGGGTGTCGTTCACGAACATCTCGTCGAGGCGGTTGAAGAGCGGCACTTCGTCGAACGTGACTCCCTCGGGCAGATTCCTGCCGAGATTGATGCCGACCGTGTGCAATGCCGATGCCACGAGGGTGTTGCTGTTGGCGCCGTCCCCGGTGCTGAACCCGAAGGAATCGACCCCGTACAGGAGGTCGGCCTTGTCCACGTTCACGGCGTGCTGAACCATGAGCTGCCACACGGCCTCGGGGTCGCGCCCGTCGAGGTCGATCTCCGTGCGATTGCGCTGCTCCGGCGTCTCCGATCCGCGCGCGTCGGCGGACCGCGCGAGCGGAATGTCGGCCTGGGTCACGAGGGTGAAATCCCCGCCCGCGTCGCCGCGGATGACCCGCTCGTCGAGAACCCGCCCGGCATCGTCCGTGACGGTCTTCACCAGATAGAGGTGCTGATAGGGAGTGACGAAGAAGCCGCGCAGGGTCACGGGCTTCGATTCGATTGCGATGGTCGTCGGCAAGACCGTCTCCTAAGCTAGTCCCGGCTGTCCCGGGGTACCTGCAACGGGCGCCGCGCGGTTAAGTTCCCGCAGGCGGGGCCGCCCCGCGCCGGAGCGGGGAAGAGCGTTGCGCCGCCCCCGGATCGCACGACCTCTCGGAGGAGGCGCCTAGTCCCGGAACTCCTCGATGGCATCCACCTTCTCGGGGTAGAAGGCCAGGTAGCCCGCGATCTCGCCGACGGCGGGAAACGGCTCCTCATAGCTCCAGGCCGCGTTCTCCCGCACGAGCCCGCCCGCCGTCGCGGTGAAGTAGGAGGCGTCTCCCTTGTAGGGGCAATGGGTCCGGTGGTCCGTGGCATCCATCAGGTCCATCCTCACGTCCTTGCGCGGGATGTAGAGCACCGGCGGAAGCGTCGCCTCCCGGAGGGTCAGGGCCTCCGTCGTCTCGGCCACGATGAAGCCGCCGAGGACGACCCGGATGCGGTGGGGGTTCTTCTCGATGGTGATCGGATGATCGGGTCCGGGCTCTTTCATGGCGGCACCTGCTTCATGGGCTCGGCAACGCAAATAGCGCGGCGGGCCGGCAACCCAAGAGGCGTGTCGGGAGCCCCCGATGCATCAGTCCTTCTTCGGCACCTCTGTCGGGTTCTCCGGAACGCCGAGGGCATCGGCGAGGCGCATCTTGGCCGAGCCGGGCCGCAGGGGTTTCTGCTGGCTCTCGTGCGGAGTCCAGCCGGACAGCCAGATGATCTCGAAGGTGGCGGGCAGCCGGCCGTCCGGATCGGCGAAACGCTCCGCGTAGATCTGCGCCGTCCGCAGGAGCGTGGCGCGGCGCAGGGGCGTCCGGCGGCGGTCGTTGAGCGAATTGGTGAACCCCATCCGGCGCAGGTCCCGCATGAGCGCGAAGGGATCGCCGTAGCGCACCCGCACCACCTCCGAATCCGCCACGGGGAGCGCGAAGCCAGCCCGCTGCAAGAGCCCGCCGAGGTCGCGCACGTCGGCGAAAGGCGCCACGCGGGGGCTCACGCCGCCCTCTAGCTCCGCCTCCGCCTGTGTGAAGGACTGGCGCAGCTCGTTCAGGGTCGCGCCGCCGAGAAGCGCCCCCATGAAGAGCCCGTCCGGCTTGAGAGCGCGGCGGATCTGCACGAGAGCCCCCGGAAGATCGTTCACGCTCTGCAGGGCGAGAAGCGACACCGCGAGGTCGAAGCGCTCGCCCGCGACGGGCAACCGCTCCTCGTCGCCCAGGATGCTGCCGGGCTCCGGAACCGGCGCCACGCGGACCACCTCCTCGGCCCGGCCCGAGAGGCGCAGGGCCTCGGCGACGGCAGGCGTCGGCGTTCCGACGTCGAGAGCCAGGGGGAAGGGCCGCAGCACCGTGGACAGGCGCTCCTCCAGGTCCTCGACGGCGCGGGCGAGCAGGAAATCGGCATAGCCCGCCTTCACCGCGCGGGCGAGGCGGTGGCGGACGAGGGGACGGTCGAAGACGAGAGGTGCGCTCATGAGGCGCTGGATATGGCGTGAAAGGCCCTGAGAACCAAGAGCCTTTCGGCCCCTCCGGGCAGAGAGATGTGCAGGACCGGCGCCACGGCTAAGCTCCGTTCCATGACGGGAATGCGCGAACCGGGCCTGCTGCGAACCTTCCTCCGCCGGGCGGGCGCGTCGGCTCTCGCCCTCCTCTATCCGCCCACCTGCATCGCCTGCCAGGCGGCCACGGGCGAGGCCCATGCGCTCTGCGCCGCCTGCTGGGCCGGGATCCGCTTCATCGAGCGGCCCTATTGCGAGCGGCTGGGCACGCCCTTCGCGGTCGATCTCGGCCAGCCGCTCCTGTCGCCCGCCGCCATCGCCGATCCGCCGGTCTTCGGCCGGGCCCGGGCCGTGGCCGAATACGACGGGACCGCGAGCCTTCTCGTCCACCGGCTCAAATACAACGACCGGCTGGACCTGGCGCCGGCCATGGGCACCATGATAGCCCGCGCCGGGACGGAGCTGCTGGCGGAGGCGGACGTGATCGTGCCGGTCCCGCTCCACCGCTGGCGCCTGTGGCGGCGCCGGTTCAACCAGGCGATGGCGCTGGCGGCCCGGGTCTCGTCGGAAAGCGGCGTGCCCTGCGACCCGTTCCTCCTCGCCCGCGTCAAGCGCACGCGCCGTCAGGTCGGGCTGACCAAGGCGCAGCGGCAGGAGAACCTGCAGGGCGCCTTCCGGGTCCCGCCCGAGGCCAAGGCGCGGCTCCATGGCAGGCGGGTGCTCCTGATCGACGACGTGCTCACCACGGGCGCAACCGCGAACGCCGCCTCCCGGGTGCTGCTGCGCGGCGGCGCGGCCTCCGTCGACATTCTCGCCTTCGCCAGAGTTGTGACAGAAGCCTGAAGCTTCCTATATCTTCAGTCCCGAAGGTTCACGGAGACAGGCTCGAATGCCCGACATCACGATCTACACGAAGAGCTGGTGCCCCTATTGCGCCGCCGCCAAGAAGCTGCTCGACGAGAAGGGCGCCGCCTTCACCGAGATCGACATCGAGGCGAAGCCCGACCGGCGCGCCGAGATGGTCCAGCGGGCGGGCGGCCGCACCAGCGTGCCGCAGATCTTCATCGGCGACCGCCATGTCGGCGGCTGCGACGATCTCTACGCCCTGGATGACAAGGGCCAGCTCGAGCCGCTATTGCAGGCCTGACGAGAGATTCGAGGACCCGATGACCCCAACCCGCTTCACCGCCGCCTGCGTCCAGATGCGTTCCGGGCGCGATCCCCTCAAGAACCGCGACGCCGCGGTGGCCCTCGTGCGCGAGGCGGCCTCCCAGGGCGCCCATTTCGTCCAGACGCCGGAGATGACCTCCCTGGTGGAGCGCGAGCGGGCGGCCCTGTTCGACAAGGTCGGGCCGGAGGAGCAGGACCCGACGCTGCTGGCCCTGCGCGAGGTGGCCCGGGAGCGGGGCATCGTGGTTCATCTCGGCTCGAACGCGATCAAGAACGGCGACAAGATCGCCAACCGCGCCTTCCTGATCGGCCCGGACGGCGAGATCGTCGCCTCCTACGACAAGGTCCACCTCTTCGACGTGGACCTGCCGAACGGCGAGAGCTGGCGCGAATCCGCCACCTATACCGGCGGCGACCGGGCGGTGCTGGCCGAGACGCCCTGGGGCTGGCTCGGCATGACCATCTGCTACGATGTGCGCTTCGCCGCGCTCTACCGGGCGCTGGCCGAGAACGGCGCGTCCTTCCTGTCGGCCCCCGCCTGCTTCACGAAGCAGACCGGCGAGGCCCACTGGCACGTACTGCACCGGTCGCGGGCCATCGAGACGGGCTCCTTCATGATCTCGGCTGCGCAGGGTGGCCTGCACGAGGACGGGCGTGAGACCTTCGGACACTCCCTCATCGTCGATCCCTGGGGCCGCGTGCTGGCGGAAGCCGGCACCGAGCCGGGCGTGATCCTCGCTGAGATCGATGTGGGCCTCGTGGCCGATGCGCGGGGCCGGATCCCGACCCTCAAGAACGCGCGTCCGTTCCGGGTCGAGGCGGTTCCGGCTCCGGCGCCGGCGCCGGTCGGACAGGTCGCATCGGCCTAGGCCGTCCGTCCGGGTTGAAAAGCGAGGCCATAACTCCCCATCTTCCGGTCATGATCAAGTATGCCCTGGCCTGCGATCAGGCTCACGAATTCGAAAGCTGGTTTCCCTCGAGCGACGCGTACGAGACGCAGCGCAAGCGCGGCTTCGTGACCTGTCCCTATTGCGACTCGGCCAAGGTCGAGAAGCAGATCATGGCGCCGCGGATCGCCCGCACGGACAAGGCCGAGGCTCCCGCCTCGCAGCCGCAGCCCGTCGCGGCCTTCTCGGAGAAGGAGCGGGAAATCCGCGCCATGATCCGCGCCATGCGCGAGCATGTGATTCAGAACGCGGAGAACGTCGGCAAGGGCTTCGCCGAGGAGGCGCGCAAGATCCACTACGGCGAGGCGGAGGAGCGGTCGATCTACGGCGAGGCCGACGGCTCCGACGTGCGCTCGCTCCTCGAGGAAGGCATCCAGGTGCTTCCCCTCCCCATCGTGCCGGACGACCGGAACTAGCGCTTCCATGATCGGGGACGACGCGGCTTCACGGACCCGAAACCTCGCCTCCGGTGAAACCCTGTTCCGGCAGGGCGATGTTGCGACGGGCATGTTCCGGGTCGAGAGCGGAGCGATCAGGCTGGAGCGCACGACCTTCGATGGCCGCAGAATCGTCCTTCACACCTCGCATCCGGGCCAGTTCTTCGCCGAGGCGTCCCTGTTCGCGGAGAGCTATCACTGCGACGCCCTCGCCATCGAGGCGTCTGTCGTGCGCTGCTATCCGAAGCAGGCCGTTCTGGAATGGGTCGAGCGGGACCCGACGGGCGCCACGTCCCTTCTCGCTTCGATGGCGCGACAGCTCCAGGGGCTACGCCATCAGCTCGAGCTCCGCAGTGTGCGCTCGGCCCGCGACCGGATCCTGCTGCTGCTCGAATCCCGCTCCGAAGCGGACGGATCGGTCCGCCTCCCGCCGCGGATCCAGGATCTCGCCTTCGAGCTGGGGTTGAGCCGCGAGGCGGTCTACCGGGGACTGGCCGATCTGGAAGAAGCGCGCCTCATCGCACGCACGCACTCGTCCATCCGCCTGCTGAAGCCTCAGGCCGTGTGATCGCAATCATACGGCCGCGGGAGAGATGGGCGTAAAAGGAGCTTTCTTCGGAGAGCTTCATGATCGGATATACCTTTGCCGTTCTCGCAGTCCTGGCGTCGGGCGCACCTGCTCTCGCCCAGCATCGTCACCCGGGCGGGCATTCCCCCTATGCGGGTTTCGAGCGGCGCCCGATCAAGGCCCTGTCGGACCAGCAGATCGCCGACCTGGAGAACGGGCGCGGCATGGGCCTTGCCCTCGCCGCCGAGCTGAATGGCTATCCAGGTCCACTCCATGTGCTCGAACATGCCGACGCGCTCGGCCTCTCACCCTCCCAGACGAGCCGGGTGGCAGAGCTTTATGCAGCCATGAAAGCCGAAACGATCGGGATCGGCTCGCGCCTGATCGAGCAGGAACGGAGCCTGGACCGGCTCTTTTCCAGCGGCACGATCACGCCGGCCGCGCTCGAAGACGCCATGGCCACCATCGGCGCGACGCAGGCAAAGCTGAGAGGCGCCCACCTCAAATACCACCTCTCCACCAGGAATATTCTCACGCCCGAACAGACCGCTGTCTATAACGGGCTCCGCGGGTATAGCGCCCGTTAGGCAGGAACCGGCATGCGGCGAACCCCGTTTCGCCGCAGCCCGTCAAGCTGCGCCGGATCCGTTCATGACCCTCTTCTTCACCAGCGACACCCATTTCGGCGATCCCCGGGTGCTGCGGATCGACAAGCGACCATTCGGGACGATCCCCGAACATGACGCGGCGCTCATCGCCCGCTGGAACGAGACGGTCTCGCCGGACGACGAGGTCTGGCATCTCGGGGATTTCGCCCTGCATGTGCGCCCGGAGCGGATCGACGAACTGCTCGGACTCCTGAACGGGCGCAAGCACCTCGTCATCGGCAACAACGACGGCCCGGCGACGCTCGCCGCCAAGGGGTGGGACAGCGTCCAGGCCTATGCGGAGCTGCACGTGGACGGCCATGCGGTGGTGATGTGCCACTACGCCTTCCGCACCTGGAAGAACATGGGCCGCGGCTGGATCGACCTGCACGGCCACTCCCACGCCAAGCTGAAGCCCCAGACGCGCCAGTACGACGTGGGCGTGGACGCCTTCGACTACCGCCCCGTCACGCTCGGGGCGATCCTGGCCTCGCGCCAGCGCCGCCGGAAGACGGCCTCCTGAGCCGTCAGTCCCGCGCCGCGAGCAGCATGTAGTTGACCGCCATGTCCCGCGAGAGGGACCAGTCGCCCCGCAGCGGGTTGTAGGCGACGCCGGTCGTGTCGGCGACCCGGAAGCCCGCATTCTCGATGGCGGCGGTCAGCTCGTCCGGGGTGACGAACTTGTCCCATTCGTGGGTGCCCTTGGGCAGCCAGCCGAGCACGTATTCCGCGCCCACGATGGCGAGGGCGAAGGAGCGCAGGGTCCGGTTGATCGTCGCCATGGCGAGCGCTCCGCCCGGCTTCACGGCCCGGGCACAGGCCTCCACGAAGGCCTGCACGTCGGCCACGTGCTCCACCACCTCCATGGCCAGCACCATGTCGAAGGCTTCTCCCTTGGCCACCACGGATTCCACCGTCTCGTTCCGGTAATCGACCTCCAGGCCGGCGCGCTCCGCATGGAGCCGGGCCACGGAGATGTTGGTCGGGGCGGGATCGAGGCCGGTCACCCGCGCGCCGAGGCGCGCCAGGGGCTCGGACAGAACGCCGCCGCCGCAGCCCACGTCGAGGATCGTGAGCCCTTCCAGGGACCGGGGCGAGCGGGGGTCGCGCCCGAACCGGCGGCAGGCCTCGTCCCGCACATAGGCCAGACGGACCGGGTTGAACTTGTGGAGGACCCGCATCGGCCCCTTCGGGTCCCACCAGGTCTCGGCGATCCGCTCGAAGCGGGCGACCTCGGCCGGGTCGATGGTGGTCGATGCGCCCTCGGACATCGGCAAACTCCTTTGGCTCCCCCTCGAAAGCGAGAGGACGTATGCAATTCTGCGCGTTGACAGCGCGAAGCCTCGCCGTCATGTATACGCGCCTTTTCGCGCCGCGAAGGGGCAAATTTTCCCTCTCCTCACGGCCTTTTCGCTCATGCCCCGTCTCGTCATGAAGTTCGGCGGTACATCCGTCGCCACGGTTGAACGTATCCGCAATGTGGCGCGGCACGTCAAACGCGAGGTCGAGGCCGGTTACGACGTGGCCGTGGTGGTCTCCGCCATGTCGGGCAAGACGAACGAGCTCGTCGGCTGGGTCAAGGAGGCGTCGCCCCTCTACGATTCGAAGGAATACGACGTGGTCGTCGCCTCGGGCGAGCAGGTCACCTCGGGCCTTCTGGCGATCGCCCTTCAGGAAATGGGCCTGAAGGCCCGCTCCTGGCAGGGCTGGCAGATCCCGATCATGACCTCCGACGCCCACGGCTCCGCGCGAATCGCCGCCATCGACGGCACCGGGATCCTCCAGGGCTTCACCAAGGAGCGGGAAATCGCCGTTGTGTCGGGCTTCCAGGGCCTGCACCAGCCGACCCAGCGGGTGACCACCCTGGGGCGCGGCGGCTCGGACACCAGCGCCGTGGCGCTGGCCGCCGCCATCCAGGCGGAGCGCTGCGACATCTATACGGACGTGGACGGCGTCTACACCACCGATCCGCGAATCGTGTCCAAGGCCCGGCGCCTGGACAAGGTTTCCTACGAGGAAATGCTGGAAATGGCCTCGCTCGGGGCCAAGGTGCTTCAGGTCCGCTCGGTCGAGCTCGCCATGATGCACCGGGTGCCGACCTATGTGCGCTCCAGCTTCGACGACCCCGCCGATCCGAAGCTCGGCACCCTCATCTGCGACGAGGAAGACATCATGGAACAGC
Source organism: Microvirga lenta (assembly GCF_020532555.1). GTDB lineage: Bacteria > Pseudomonadota > Alphaproteobacteria > Rhizobiales > Beijerinckiaceae > Microvirga > Microvirga lenta. Next base: position 234,842 of record NZ_JAJBBR010000002.1, read on the forward strand.
AGGTTGTGACGGGCATCGCCTATTCGCGCGACGAGGCCCAAATCACGTTACGCAACGTCGCGGACAAGCCCGGCATCGCCGCCTCGATCTTCGTGCCGCTCGCCGAGGCCAACGTGAACGTGGACATGATCATCCAGGTCGTGTCGGACAACAACACCACCACGGACATCACCTTCACGGTCCCGGCCGCCGACTACGAGCGGGCCTGCGCGGTGCTCAACGAGCACAAGGACGAGATCCAGTTCCGCGACCTGCAGGGCGCCACCGACGTGGTGAAGGTTTCGGCCATCGGCGTCGGCATGAGAAGCCATGCGGGCGTGGCCGCCAGGGCCTTCAAGGCCTTGGCCGACAAGGGGATCAACATCCGCGCCATCACGACCTCGGAGATCAAGTTCTCGGTTCTGATCGACTCGGCCTACACGGAGCTTGCCGTGCGCACGCTCCACTCGCTATACGGCCTTGATCAAGCCTGATTGACGTCTCGTCGGTGAGGCTGCGACACTCAACGCTCGCCGCCGGTGCGCCCGTCGGCCAACAAGGACGGGAACTGAAAAGCTCATGCCAAGCGCTCCCGGCGGTCCGCGCCTTCTGCTGCGCCGCCTCCGCGAGATTATGGCGGAGCCGGTAGGCGCACAGGACCGTCTCGACAAGATCGTCATCCTGATCGCCGCGAACATGGTGGCGGAGGTGTGCTCCGTCTACGTGATGCGCGGCGACGGCGTGCTCGAGCTGTTCGCCACCGAAGGCCTGAACCGGGAAGCCGTCCACCTCACCACCATGCGGGCGGGCGAAGGCCTCGTGGGCCAGATCGCCGCGACCGCGGAGCCTCTGGCCCTGTCGGACGCCCAGAGCCACCCGGCCTTCTCCTACAAGCCCGAGACGGGCGAGGAGATCTACCACGCCTTCCTGGGCGTGCCGCTCCTGCGCGCCGGCAACACGCTCGGCGTCCTCGTGGTCCAGAACCGGACCTACCGGGTCTATACGGAAGAGGAGATCGAGGCGCTCCAGACCACCGCCATGGTGCTGGCCGAGATGCTGGCCTCCGGCGAGCTTCAGGCCCTGGCGCCGGTGGAGACCGGCATCGCGCTCAGGCGGCCGGTGCACCAGAAGGGCCTCGCCCTCGCCGACGGCGTCGGCCTCGGGCACGTGGTGCTGCACGAGCCGCGGGTGGTGGTGAAGAACCTCATCGCCGAGAACGTGGAGGCCGAGCTCAAGCGCCTGGAAGACGCCATCGCCGAGGTCCGCGCCACCATCGACGAGCTGATCGAGCGGGGCGACGTGGCCCATCACGGCGAGCACCGGGAGGTGCTGGAGACCTTCCGCATGTTCGCCCATGACCAGGGCTGGCTCCGGCGCATGCGCGAGGCGGTGACGTCGGGCCTGACGGCGGAAGCGGCGGTGGAGCGGGTGCAGTCGGACAACCGCGCCCGCATGATGCGCCAGACGGATCCCTATCTGCGCGAGCGCCTGCACGATCTCGACGATCTCGCCAACCGCCTGCTGCACCGGCTCGTGGGCCGCGATCTCGTGGCCGGGCACGGCCTGCTTCCGGACAACGCCATTCTCGTCGCCCGCTCCATGGGACCGGCGGCCCTTCTCGATTACGACCGCTCGCGCCTGCGCGGCCTCGTGCTCGAAGAGGGTGGGCCCACCAGCCACATCGCCATCGTGGCCCGCGCCCTCGGAATTCCCGCCGTGGGCGAGGTGGAAAACGTCACCTCCCTGGCCGAGCAGGGCGATGCCATCATCGTTGACGGCGCGGCGGGCGAGGTGCAGATCCGCCCCAACCCGGACGTCGAGGCGGCCTATGCCGAGAAGGCGCGCCTGCGGGCCAAGCGCCAGGAGCAGTATCTCAAGCTCCGGGACGTGCCGGCGGTCACCAAGGACGGGGTCGAGGTGACCCTCCAGCTCAATGCGGGCCTTCTCGTCGACCTGCCGCATCTCGCCGAGACCGGCGCGGCGGGGGTGGGCCTGTTCCGCACCGAGCTGCAGTTCATGATTGCCGAGCGGATGCCCTCGGCCAGCGAGCAGCAATCCCTCTACAGCGCCGTCTACGCGGCGGCGGGCGACCTGCCCGTGACCTTCCGGACCCTCGATATCGGCGGCGACAAGATCCTCCCCTACATGCAGGCGGTGGAGGAGGAGAACCCGGCCCTGGGCTGGCGCGCCATCCGCATCGGGCTCGACCGCCCGGGACTGCTGCGGGCGCAGGTGCGGGCACTCCTGAAGGCGGCCAGCGGACGGCCGTTGAAGATCATGTTCCCCATGGTCGCCACCTGCAACGAGTTCGTGCGCGCCAAGGCCCTGGTGGAGCGGGAACGGACGCACCTCGCCAATCACGGCCACCCGCTGCCCTCCGACCTGAAGCTCGGGGTGATGCTCGAAATCCCCTCCCTGCTCTTCCAGCTCAGGGAAATCTGCACCCTGGCCGATTTCGTCTCCGTCGGCTCCAACGACCTGATGCAGTTCCTCTTCGCCATCGACCGCGAGAACCGCCGCGTGGCCGACCGCTTCGATCCCCTGAGCGCCCCCATGCTGCGGGCGCTCAAGCACGTGGCCGAGGAGGCGCGGGCGGCCAATTGCCAGGCGACGATCTGCGGCGAGATCGGCGGCAGGCCCCTGGAGGCGATGGCCCTGATCGGCCTCGGCTTCCGGGCGCTGTCCATGTCCCCGGCCGCCATCGGCCCGGTGAAGGCCATGCTGCTGGAGCTTCAGGCCGGAAAGGTCGCCGAGCTGATCAGGGACGAGCTCGAACATGACGGGGGCGGCGATACGCTGCGCCCGAAGCTCCTCCGTTTTGCGGAAACCCATGGTATTCCGGTCTGATGTCGATCGCCCCTCCCTCTGAACGCCTGAACGCCATCCTCGCCCGCCATGACATCATCACGGCGACGCTCAATGCCGGCCCGGACCCGGAGACCTTCGTGGCCCTGTCCCGGGAGCTGGCCGAGCTCGACGACGTGGTGGCGGCCATCCGCGCCTATCATGCGGTGGAGGAGAACCTGAAGGGCCTCCAGGCCCTCCTCGACGACCCCAAGACCGACCCGGAGATGCGCGCCCTCGCGGAGGAGGAGCTCCCCCAGGCCCGGGAGGACCTCGAGAACGCCGCCCAAGCCCTACGCATCATCCTCCTGCCCAAGGACGAGGCCGACGAGAAGAGCGCGATCCTCGAAATCCGCGCCGGCACCGGCGGCGACGAGGCCGCCCTGTTCGCCGGCGACCTGCTGCGCATGTACACCCGCTATGCGGACCTGAAGGGCTGGAAGGTCGAGATCGTCTCGGAGAGCGAGGGCACCGCCGGCGGCTACAAGGAGGTGGTGGCCGAGGTGAAGGGGCGCGGCGTGTTCGCGCGCCTGAAGTTCGAAAGCGGCGTGCACCGGGTGCAGCGCGTGCCGGACACGGAGACCCAAGGCCGCATCCACACCTCCGCCGCCACGGTCGCCGTGCTGCCCGAGGCCGAGGACGTGGACATCGCCATCAACGACGCCGATCTGAAGGTCGAGACGATGCGGGCGCAAGGCGCCGGCGGCCAGCACGTGAACAAGACCGAATCGGCGATCCGCATCACCCATATCCCCACGGGAACCGTGGTCTTCGTGCAGGACGAGCGCTCTCAGCACAAGAACCGGGCCCGGGCGCTGTCGCTCCTGCGCGCCCGCCTCTACGACGCCGAGCGCACCGCCAAGGACGCCGCCCGCGCGGCCGACCGCAAGGCCCAGGTCGGCTCCGGCGACCGTTCCGAACGGATCCGCACCTACAACTTTCCGCAGGGGCGCGTGACCGACCACCGGATCAACCTGACCCTGTACAAGCTCGAGGAGGTCATCAGCGGAAACGCCCTCGACGAGCTGATCGACGCCCTCGTGACCGAGCATCAGGCCGCCCAGCTCGCCGCGCAGGACGAGGCCGCATGATCGAGGGCCTGAGCCACATCACCCTCGTCACCCGCGACCTGGAGCGCATGAGCGCCATCGTCGAGCAGGTCCTCGACGGCCGGGAGGTCTATTCCTCGGGGGACGACACCTTCTCCCTCTCGCGCGAAAAGTTCTTCGTCGCCGGCGGTCAATGGATCGCGGTCATGGAAGGCGAGAGCCTTCCGACCAGGACCTACAACCACATCGCCTTCAAGGTCGCCCCGGACGCCCTGGACGAGTACCGCCGCCGGATCGAGGCCCTCGGCCTCTCCATCCGCGAATCCCGCCCCCGCGTCGCCGGAGAAGGCAGCTCGCTCTATTTCTACGACGACGACAACCACCTGTTCGAGCTGCACACGGGCACCCTGGAGGAGCGGCTGGAGCGTTACCGGCGGGGCGCCGATACATAGTTCTGTTGACGACCCGCCGCGGATGTTCCCTCCCCCTCGCGGGGAGGGCTAGGGTGGGGGTCGAACGACTGGGTGAAGGATTTCGAGGCTGTGAGCTTCGGTGCAGAACCGGACAAGGCGTTCCGACTTTCCGGTCGCTCATGCGGCACTTTTCCCACGAAAGGGAACCGGCGGCTTCGCCTCCTGAACGAACACCTATGGTGAAGAGCTGGATCAGGGATCCGTCCAAACGCCCGACCGAGAGTCAAAAGCGTCACGCGCGTATCTTGCGCCGCCGCATGACAGAGCCGGAGAAAAAGCTCTGGTGGCATCTGCGTCACCGTCTGCCGCTGACTGGCGGCACTTCCGGCGTCAGGTCCCCATCGGCCCCTACGTGGCGGATTTCTGCTGCCTCGGATCGAGACTGGTCATCGAGGTTGATGGAAATCAGCACGGATTCGAATGCAATGCCGTTCACGACAGGCGCAGGACGGATTATCTGAACGGCCGGGGCTTTCAGGTGATCCGGTTCGCGAACCGGGACGTCATGACGGCCATCGATGACGTTCTCGATACGATTCGCGCTGCACTCGGCGCTGGAATCGTGCCCTGTGCGGGAGGGGACGAGGAGCAGGGATCGGAAAGTCGGAGCACCATGTCCAACCATTCAGGCTCAAGGCCCGATACAGGCATGTCCTCGGATCGGTCACCCAGCGGCACCACCCCCACCCCTACCCCTCCCCGCAAGGGGGAGGGGAAAGGCGGGCAGACCCGCGCGGAGGCTCTGGCGGCCCTGCGCCGGCGCCTGACGGAGGCCGGGTTTGGAACCGCCGGGCTCGATGCCCGCCTGCTGGTCCTCGCGGCCCTTGGGATCTCCGCGACCGACCTCATCGCCCGCCCCGACACGCTCCTGACGCCGGCCGAGGCGGAGCGTCTCGAAGCCTTCGCCCGCCGCCGCCTCGCCCATGAGCCGGTCGCGCGCATCGTCGGGGAGCGGGAGTTCTGGGGCCTGCCCTTCACCCTCTCGCCCGAAACCCTGGTGCCGCGGCCCGATACGGAAACCCTGATCGAGACGGTGCTGGCGCTGCTTCCCGACCGGCAGGCGCGCCTGCGGATCGTCGATTTCGGGACCGGGTCCGGCTGCATCCTGACCGCCCTGCTCCACGAGCTGCCCCATGCGGAGGGGCTCGGGATCGACCGGTCCTTCGACGCGCTCCGCACCGCCCGCCGGAACGCCCAGCGGAACGGCGTCGGGGACAGAAGTCTGTTCGCGGCCTCCGATTGGGCGAGCGCCCTGCAGGGGCGGTTCGACCTGATCGTCTCCAATCCTCCCTATATCGCCTCTCCCGTCATTCCGGGGCTCGACGCCGAGGTGCGGGAGCATGACCCCGTGCTCGCCCTCGACGGAGGCGCGGACGGGCTCGACGCCTACCGAATCCTGCTCGGCGAGGCGAAGCGCCTGCTCGTGCCGGGCGGGCTGATGGTGCTCGAGATCGGCTACGACCAGGCCGAGGCCCTGCAGCGCCTGGCTCGGGCCCATGCCCTTGAAATTCTCCGGGTGGCGCACGATCTATCGAGTAATCCCCGGTGCGTCGCCCTCAAACGGTCATGATCGCAGGGGATAAGGATTCTTCTCCGAGAGCGAGAAAAGCTGAAATACCGCTTGTTGGACCAGGCAGAACCCGCTAGATTCGGGTTAGAGATCGTCCTCGGTCTGAAGAAAGCGGTAGCTCCCATTTCGAGGAGCATGCCGAAAGACCAAACGATATCCATCGCGCAGGCAGGGGCTTTTTGAACAGCCGGGCGTGATCACTTGAACCCGACACTGAAGGATGGCCAAGGCTCGATCAGTCATGGCCGAACGACAGACGGTTGCCACGCGAACGGTGGGCGATAAGCCCGTTCGGTGAACATTGGCTTGCATCGCGTGGGCTCGAAGAACCAGCGAGGGTCGTAGACCAGAATGAGACCAGGACAAAACAGGCGTATGCGCGGTCGTAGCCGCAACAACAACAACAACAAGGGCCCCAACCCACTGACGCGCAGCTACGAGTCGAACGGGCCGGACGTGAAGATTCGGGGCACCGCTCAGCACATTGCCGAGAAGTACAGCCAGCTCGCCCGCGATGCGCAGGCCAGCGGCGACCCGGTGGCGGCCGAGAACTATTTCCAGCACGCGGAGCACTACTTCCGCATCATCGCCGCTGCCCAGGAGCAGCTGCGCGAGCAGTACGGCTATCAGCAGCGCCCCTTCGACGAGGACGGCGAGGACGATGGCTACGCTCAGGGAGAGCGCTCCGGCTTCGCCAACGGCGAGGACGGCGATCTCGGCTCGCAGCCCCAGCCTTTCGAGCAGCGCCAGGACGGTGACCGCCCCGCCCGCTTCGACCGCGGCGAGCGCCAGGACCGCCAGGATCGTGGCGACCGGCAGGACCGTCAGGAACGCGGCGACCGCCAGGATCGCGGCAACGGCAACCGGCGCGAGCGCTTCCAGCGCGACCGCGGCCCCCGTCAGGACTACCAGCGCGACGACCAGCCCCGTCAGGACTTCGACCGGGGCGAGCGCGACGACCAGCCCCGTCAGGAGCGCGGCGAGCGCCAGGACCGTAACGAGCGCTTCGAGCGCCCGGAGCGGAGCGAGCGTCAGGACCGCGGTGAGCGCCAGGAGCGCGGCGGCCGCGGCGAGTTCCGCCGGGAGCGGCGCCGCGAGGAGGCCGAGGCCTCCGATGCGGGCAGCCTGCCGGCCTTCCTGACCAATCCGGTTCGTGCTCCCGTCGCCGTGGAGACCGAGGACAAGGCTCCGGCTCCTGCTCCGCAGGAAGCGGCCAACGACGAGGCCGAGGTGGCCCGTCCCCGCCGCCGCCGCCGTACCCGCCAGGAGATCGAGGCCGCCAACGCCCAGACCGAGGCCGGGTTCGAGCCGGCCGAGGTGAAGACCTCCGCCGCCGAGTAAGGCGAATTTTTTCAGAAGCGACACGGAAAGGGAGAGCTCTGCTCTCCCTTTTTCTTTGCCCGCCTATTCCAGCGCGAGGGCGGGCTGCTCGAGCGCCAGGGTGTCGCCCGGCGCGATGGTGCCGCCGTCCAGGACCTCGGCATAGATGCCGCAATCGAAATGGCCGTAGGCCTGCATGAGGCTGCGGGGGATCTGCAGGTCGCGGATGCCCGTGGCGGGGTCCACGTTGGTGGCCGCGCAGCGCTCGATCCGCTTGGTGACCTTCAGGCGCACCCCGGAAGGCGTCGAGAGCACCTTGCCGACGAGGTCGAACTCCTCCCAGGGCCCGAGCCCCTCCACATGGACGTTGCCCCGGAACCGCAGCGGATCGACCGGTGCCCCGACCACGTCCTCCAGAGCCCGCGCGCTCGCCAGGTTGATGAGCGAAACGAAGCCCTTGCGGGAATCGGTGAAACGGAAGCCGTCCGGCGCCGCCAGCACCTTCGGGGGCCCACGCAGTTCGCCCGGCATGAAGCGGCGGAAGAAGGCCTCGATGGAAAGCCGCCCCTCCCGGGTCGAGAGATCGCCGCGCGCCACCTCGCGCCCGCCCTCCTCGATCACGAGGGTGCTCGACTCGTCGAGATAGCGGGTCCTGAGCCGGGCCAGGCTCTCGTTCTTCATCAGCATCAGAAACTTGATCTTCGGCTGATGCTCGGGGTTCTGCGGGTCGAAGCCGGCCGGGCCGTTCTCCACGGCAAAGAGCCGGTCGCCCGGGAAATAGCCTCCCTTCATCAGAGAGGCGGAGCCGAGCGGTTCGGGAGAGAGCCCCTTGACGGGGTAGCGCTGGAGGGAGGCGATGCGGATGTTCATGGTTCATGGATAAGGGGCTCTCCCCGAGGCAGCAAGAGGGCCGGGCGGCACCTCTTGCCACCGCCCGGCCGCCCCTCATGCGGCCAAGGGAGCCCGGAGCCGGTTCGCGATGTAGCGGTGCTCCTGGGTCAGGCCGCCGAACCCGTAGGCATCCGCGGGAACCTCGTGGACGAGCACGTAGCTCTCCTCATGCAGGTCTCCGAGCAGCCGCCCCATGAGGGCGAACACTTCGGCCAGGTAGAGCGCCTTCTCGTCCTTGGTGTTGGTGCCGTCCACCACCTTGATGTCGAGCCAGAAGCTGGCCTTGCGGTGTTCGGCGAGGCTTCTTCCGCCGACGATCCAATCCTCCGGCGGGACGTAGTCGATCGCCACCGCCGTGATGTCGGGGTTCTTCCGCAGGATGCGGGTGGTGGCATCCACCAGCCCCTCGGACAGGGCGCGGGTGAGAGACGGGGAGCGGGTCGCGGATACTTTCAGGTTCAGGATGGGCATGGATGCAATCTCCTCTTGGAGCCCCAGTGCTACACCCGCCCTTCAGTTTAGAAAATTTGATTTATCGGTATCATTCGTTGAGTTAATCTCAACGTTATGCCCTACACGCTCAATCTCGATACCGGCGTTCTCCGGTCCTTCCTGCTGATCGCGGATGGTCACAGCTTCGCCGAGGCCGCGGATCTCGTGGGGCGCTCGCCCTCGGCCGTCAGCCTCCAGATCCAGCGGCTCGAAGCCGACCTCGGCGCCCCGGTTTTCCGCCGCAACAACCGCGAGATCGCGCTGACGCTGGCTGGGGAGCGGCTGCTCGGATTCGCGCGGCGGATCGTGCAGGCCAACGACGAGGCGGCCGTCGCATTCCGTCCGGATGCGGCCGCGCGGGGACCGCTGCGGTTCGGCACCACGCAGGACTTCGCCGAGGCCGCCCTTCCGGACGTGCTCGGCCGCTTCGCGCAGGAGCACCCGGATGTGGAGCTGAGCCTGCAGGTGGACCGTTCGGCCCGGCTGGTCGACGCCGTGCAGGGCGGAACCATCGACTTGGCCATCGCGATCCGGCGCGACCACCCGCTCGACGGCGGAACGCTGACCGAGGTGCCGATGGTCTGGATCGGACGGGACGGGCTGGAACTGGCGTCGGATGCTCCCGTGCCGCTGGTGATGTTCGATCCGCCCTGCTCGTTCCGCTCCGCCGCCATCGACGGCCTTGCCTCCGCCGGGAGGGCTCATCGCATGGTCTTCACCAGCCCGAGCCTCTCCGGCCTGAAAATGGCCGTGGAAGCCGGGCTCGGCATCACGGTCCGGACCCGGCATCTCCTGGCGCCGCGGCTGGACGACGTGGGCACGAGGCTGGGGCTCCCTCCCCTGCCGCCCATCGCGTTCTCGCTCTATGTCGCGGACCCGGGCCGCCCGTGGACGGCGCGCGACGACCTGGCGAAACTCTGCCGCCGGGCGTTCCAGGGCTGAAAAAGAAAAAGCCCCGCCATGGCGGGGCTTTCGAACAGTCTCGACCGACCTGGGATCAGGAGGCGTCGCCGGAGCGGGCCACCTTGGTGCGCTTCAGCTCGGGCTGGAAATAGCCTTCGCGGGCCGGGACGTGATCCTCGTTCGAGGTGTGGGGCTGCATGCCCTCATGTGCCGTCCGGTGCGGCGGGATATGCGTGCCGGTATCGGCTTCCTGCTTCATGCGCAGCGCCTTCTCGGCATTGGCACGCAGCTCCTCGCGCGCCTTCTCGGCACGGCGCCTCTTGGGGCTGAAGCGGGCGAAAAGATCGGAAAGTCCCATTGTTCTTACTCCTTTGCGCGCGAGAGCACGTCATCGTCTTCGTCGCTGCTCCGGTGGGTGGGAGGAGCATCGACATGGGCGGGATCGACAGGAATATCCCGGGAGGTTGCAATCGTTCCGGTCGAGTCGCCGATATCCCGGCTCGCCTCGACCTGCTCGGCGGTGCGGTCCATCGGATTGCGCACCCGCGCGTTCTCCGTGGAGTCGCCGAAGGTTTCGCCTTCCAGGCGCGTGCCGAAGGTCTGGTGGGTCACGGGCGGCTCGCCGAGGGCCTCGCTGCCCGAGACCCGGTTTTCGCCGAAGGTTTGGGGCGTCACGGCAGGCTCGCGCTCCACCTTGCTCTCCGGCACGGACAGGCCGAGCTCGGAGTTGCGCGCGAGGTCGGCCCTGGCTTTCTCGGCTTCCGAACGCGGATCGCGTGTCATGCTCAACCTCCCTGAATCTCAGGGGGTCAATGCCAGGGCGGCGAGGCGGTTCCCCCTCTTGTTGCGCCGGATCGACGACACCACCTAAGCTCCAGCGGATGCTTCAAAGCGAAGGTCCGACATCGCAGGGTGTGCCCGAGCCTCCGGAGAGGGCGGGCGGACCTGAGGAGGGATGACGATGAATTTCGAGAAATACACCGAGCGCGCGCGCGGCTTCGTGCAGGCGGCTCAAAATCTGGCCATGCGGGAAGGTCACCCGCAGCTGGCTCCGGGGCATGTCCTCAAAGTTCTGCTCGACGATCCGGAAGGGCTCTGCGCCGGTCTCATCGACCGCGCCGGCGGCCGCTCCCGCGAGGCCCATGCGGCCGTCGAGCAGTGGCTCGCCAAGCAGCCGAAGGTGTCCGGCGCGGCTTCGCAGCCGCAGGCGACGCGCGAGCTGATGCGCTTCTTCGACAATGCCGAGAAGACGGCCGAGAAGGCGGGCGATTCCTACGTCACCGTCGAGCGCATGCTGCTGGCCCTGGCCCTCGAGAAGGACACGGAAGCCGGCAAGATCCTCGCCCAGGCGGGCGTGACCGCTCAGGCGCTCAACACCGCCATCAATGCCCTGCGCAAGGGCCGCACCGCCGACAACGCGACGGCGGAGAACGCCTATGACGCACTGAAGAAATACGCCCGCGACCTCACGGAAGCGGCGCGCGACGGCAAGCTCGACCCGGTCATCGGCCGCGACGAGGAGATCCGCCGCACGATCCAGGTCCTGTCGCGGCGCACCAAGAACAACCCGGTGCTCATCGGCGAGCCCGGCGTCGGCAAGACCGCCATCGTGGAAGGCCTGGCGCTGCGCATCGTCAACGGCGACGTGCCGGAATCGCTCAAGGACAAGCAGCTGCTCGCCCTCGACATGGGCGCGCTGATCGCCGGCGCGAAATATCGCGGCGAGTTCGAGGAGCGCCTGAAGGCCGTGCTCAGCGAGGTCACGTCGGCGGAAGGCGGCATCATCCTGTTCATCGACGAGATGCACACGCTCGTCGGCGCGGGCAAGGCCGACGGCGCCATGGACGCGTCGAACCTGCTCAAGCCCGCGCTGGCGCGCGGCGAGCTGCACTGCGTCGGCGCGACCACCCTCGACGAGTACCGCAAGCACGTGGAGAAGGACGCGGCGCTGGCCCGTCGCTTCCAGCCGGTCTTCGTGAGCGAGCCCACCGTGGAGGACACGGTGTCGATCCTGCGCGGCCTGAAGGAGAAGTACGAGCAGCATCACGGCGTGCGCATCACCGACTCGGCGCTGGTCGCGGCCGCGACCCTGTCGAACCGCTACATCACCGACCGGTTCCTGCCGGACAAGGCCATCGACCTCGTGGACGAGGCCTCCTCGCGCCTGCGCATGCAGGTGGATTCCAAGCCCGAGGAGCTCGACAACATCGACCGCGAGATCGTGCGCCTGAAGATCGAGCAGGAGGCGCTCAAGAAAGAGACCGACACCGCCTCCAAGGACCGCCTCGCGCGGCTGGAGAAGGAGCTGGCGGATCTGGAGGAGCAGTCGGCCGCCATCACGGCGCGCTGGAAGGCCGAGAAGGACAAGCTCGGCACCGCCGCCGAGCTGAAGAAGAAGCTCGACGAGGCGCGCAACCAGCTGGCCTCCGCGCAGCGCGCGGGCGATTGGGCGAAGGCGGGCGAGCTCTCCTACGGCATCATTCCGGGACTGGAGAAGGAGCTCGCCGACATCGAGGCGCGGGCCGACGGCGCGGGTCTGATGGAAGAGGCGGTGACGCCCGACCACGTGGCGGGTGTCGTCTCCCGCTGGACCGGCGTGCCCGTCGACAAGATGCTGGAGGGCGAGCGCGAGAAGCTGCTGCAGATGGAGCAGGAGCTCGCCAAGCGTGTGGTCGGCCAGCGCGAGGCGGTGGAGGCGGTCTCGACCGCCGTGCGCCGCGCCCGCGCCGGCCTGCAGGACCCGAACCGGCCGCTCGGCTCGTTCATGTTCCTCGGCCCCACCGGCGTCGGCAAGACCGAGCTCACCAAGGCGCTCGCGGGCTTCCTGTTCGACGACGAGACGGCGCTCATCCGCCTCGACATGTCGGAATACATGGAGAAGCACTCGGTGGCCCGGCTCATCGGCGCGCCTCCCGGCTATGTGGGCTACGAGGAGGGCGGCGCGCTCACCGAAGCCGTCCGCCGCCGGCCCTACCAGGTGGTGCTGTTCGACGAGATCGAGAAGGCGCATCCGGACGTGTTCAACGTCCTGCTGCAGGTGCTCGACGACGGGCGCCTCACGGACGGGCAAGGCCGCACCGTGGACTTCCGCAACACGCTGATCATCATGACCTCGAACCTGGGCGCCGAATATCTGGTGAACCAGACCGAGGGTCACGACACCGACGAGGTGCGCGACGAGGTGATGGGCGTGGTGCGCTCCCACTTCCGGCCCGAGTTCCTCAACCGCGTGGACGAGATCATCCTGTTCCACCGGCTGAAGCGGTCCGAGATGGGCGCCATCGTGGACATCCAGATGCGGCGCCTGCAGAAGCTCCTCGACGAGCGCAAGATCACCCTGACGCTCGATCCGGAAGCGCGCGACTGGCTCGCTGACAAGGGCTACGACCCGGCCTACGGCGCGCGTCCCTTGAAGCGCGTGATCCAGAAGAACGTGCAGGACCCGCTGGCCGAGCTGATCCTCTCCGGCGAGGTCAAGGACGGCGAGACCGTGCCGGTCCATGCCGGCCCCATGGGCCTGATGATTGGCGACGTCGCGGTGGGCACCGAGCGCCCGCCGGAAGGCGTGCGGTTGAACTGAGGTTGACCCATATCGGTGAGATGAAAAGAGCCCCGCGGGAGACCGCGGGGTTTTTGTTGCACTCCCCTGTCATTCCCGTCCGGAAGCGGCGGAGAGGGTATCCTCCACTGTCATTCCGGGGCCGCAAAGCGGAGCCCGGAACCCATAGCCGCCGACGGTGCAGGATGAGCCAGGAGGCTGATAGCTCTTCTTCTGAGATCTTGACGTTTACGGATTCCGGGCTCGGCCTTCGGGCCGCCCCGGAATGACGGCAGGCGGATGTTGACGCTCGAACATGTATGAAACATCGTATCGTCTTCCGAGTTCTTACCGAACAGTCCCGATGCCCTACTCCGTGTACCTGTTGGCCAGCCGCCGCCATGGCACGCTCTATCTCGGGGTCACCAACAATCTGGCGCGCCGTGTGAACGAACATAAAGCCAAGAGAATTCCCGGTTTTACAGCCAGCTACGACGTCACGCGTCTCGTCTGGTACGAAACCTACGAACGCATCGACGAGGCCATCGCGCGGGAGAAGAGCCTGAAGAAATGGCGGCGCGACTGGAAGATTCGATTGATCGAGGAGATGAACCCGGATTGGTCGGATCTTTACGCGTCGCTGGATATATGAGGCTCCCCGTCATTCCGGGGCCGCGCAGCGGAGCCCGGAACCTATAGCCGCCAACATGTCAGGAAGAAGCGGGGAGCGCTCCGCCTCATTCCGCATCGTCAGCGGATATGGGTTCCGGGCTCTCGCTACGCTCGCCCCGGAATGACGAGGGATGCGCTCAGTCGAACTCCGCCACGCCCCCCACCAACTCACGCGGTGGATTGCGCCAATCGAGCGGCCTCGGCTCGTCTCCTTGGCGGATGACGTGCCACTGGCCGGTTGCGTCCTGCACCACGCCGTAGACGAGGAGGCTCCAGGTCTCCGGGCGCGGACGCCGGATGGCCCGCACAATGTCGCGCAGGCCCCGCACCACCAGCCACGTGACCCCGAGCACCATTCCCGGAACAGCGACGAGCCAAAGGGCCTGGATGGCGTCCGACGAGGTGTGGAACTTGTTGAGCAGGTCGGCCCAGACGGAATAGGGCTGGTCCATGGCAAAACTCCCCCTTGAAACCAAAACGACCACCAGGAGCCCTGGTGGCCGGGGAGCTAGAAAGCCGCCGCAAGACGGCCGCATTGGCCTTTAGGCTTTCGCCCTGGACATGCGCCAACACCTCCCCGACCGTAAGGTGAGGGAGGCATCGTTGCGGTCGATGCCGACCGCTTGCGGACAGGGTTTCTAGGCCCCGGAGCCAGGTGCGCCCGGCTCTGCAGCGAGGCTTAGCATGGGGCGCAGGCGGGGCAAAGCAGGATCGGACTTCATGGGGATGGATGCCCGTCAGGGCATGGTGATGACGTCGGTCATGTGTGGGGATTTCGGCTCCGCGTTCAGGCGCCGGCGCTTGGCGAGGATGATCGTGCCGTTGAGTTCGCCGCCGAACAGGAAGATCGCCCCGAGCGTGTAGAGGAAGATGAGCGCCACCATGGCGGTGGCAAGGCCGCCATAGGTCGAGGCATAGGCGCCGGGGAAGAATTCCAGGTACCAGCCGAAGACGAGGCCGCCGAGAAGCCAGAGCAGGAGCGTCACACCCACACCCGGCAGCACCGCGCGGAAGCTGCGCCGGCCGGCGGGGACGAATTTGTGCGCGATCAGGAGGCCGGCCACGATGACGATGGTCGCGACGCCGAGCCTGAGGAAGTTGATCACCTCCGAGAAGACGGAGAGCGCGGGCACCCAGTAGAGGATGCCGCGCCAGACGAAGGGCCCCAGCACGACCAGCAGCGCGAGCGCCAGCATCACGAAGGCGCCGCCGATGACGAAGGCGATGGATTCCAGCCGCGTGAGCCACCATGCCCTTGTTTCGCGGACGCCATAGGCGCGGTTGAGGCCGACCCGCAGGCTCTCCACGCCGCTGGATGCGAAGTAGAGGGCGAGGACGAGGCCGATGGTCAGCACGTCGCTGCGCCGCCCGGTGAGGATCTGATGGACCTCGTTGGCGATCGGCTCCGCGATTTCCCGGGGCCAGGCCTCGAGGATGATGTCGGCCGCCTCGTCGGCAAGAGACCCGGAGCCGAAGAGACCAGCCAGCGCCGTCATCAGAATGAGGAACGGGAACATGGAGGTGAGAACCGACAGGGCGATATGGCTCGCGATCGCCCACGCATCGTGGAGCACGAAGCGGTTGGCAGTGATCGAGAAAATCTCGAAATAGAGGCGCAGACGGTTCAACGGACATGTCTCCGGGCGACAGGAGTTGGAGCGATCCCGACGAGAGAAACGCCCCTGCCGCCCCTACAGGTTCTAAGACGCGCCCGGCGAAGCTCAAACCCTGGAGCGCCGTTTTCCCGCCCGCGGGACCGCCTCCGGGCGCATATCCCCTGCAGGGAACCCGCCGGACCGGCGCAGGATCCGATTGAACTTGCGCGACCCGTCCGCTACTCGCCTCAGGGACCGGGAAACTCATTCATGTCCTCCGCGAACCTTCTCATCCGCCTGGCGCCGCCCCTTTTCGTCGTGATCTGGGCGACCGGGTTCATCGTCGCCCGGGTCGTAGCGCCCCACGCGGAGCCGCTGACCTTCCTTCTGGTGCGCTACCTGCTCGCCATCCTGGTCCTCGGCCTCATCGTGGCGGCCGCCCGGGCGTCCCTTCCGCGGACCTTCCGCGACTGGCGCAACAGCCTCATCGCCGGCACCCTGCTGCACGGCTTCTATCTCGGCGGAGTGTTCTGGGCCGTGAAGAACGGCCTTCCGGCAGGCATCTCGGCCCTCGTGGCGGGCCTGCAGCCTTTGGTCACCGGCATCCTGGCCGGGCCGCTCCTCGGCGAGACGGTGTCCCTGCGCCGCTGGACCGGGATCGGCATCGGCTTCGTCGGCGCCTCCCTCGTGGTGCTGCCCAAGCTGGGAGACGGCGGGGTGCCGCCCCTGGCGCTCCTGGTCTGCCTGGGAGGGATGCTGTCGATCACCCTGGGGACGATCTGGCAGAAGCGCACGGGCGGCACGATGGATCTGCGCGTCAATGCGGTCATCCAGTACATGGGCGCGGCCGCCGTCACGGCGCCGCTGGTGCTGCTGACGGAAGAAGGGCGGATGGATCCGACCCTGCCGCTCCTGGGCGCGCTCGCCTGGGCCGTGTTCGGCCTGTCCATCGGGGCGATCGGGCTGCTGCTCTACCTGATCCGCCAGGGGGCGGTGGTGGGCGTGGCGACGCTGCTCTACCTCGTGCCGCCGGTGGCGGCGCTCATGGCCTTCGTGCTGTTCGGCGAGACCCTGAACCTGATCCAGATGGTCGGGATGGCCCTGGCCGCGCTCGGCGTGGCGGTGGCGAGCCGGAGCTGACGGCCGAACGAACGAAAGCCCCGGGCCTGAGGCTCCGGGGCCCGGCCGAATGTCTCGATCTTACTTGGTGATCTTTACGGAAACCGGATCGCTGGCGGGGAAGGTCTCCTCCACGCCCTCGTCGAGCTTCTCGTCGAGGTGCTTCTTGGAGTTTTCCGGCAGCTTGTCGTCCTTCTTGCCGGTCTCGTTCTGCTGCGATTCCCGATCGCGCTGCTTGTCGTTCATGCCGTTTCTCCTTGCAGGGCGGCGATGGCCCTCTCTCGGAAAGACAACGCGTCAGTTCCCACTCCGATCCCGAAAAGCGAAGGGCGGCGCCCAGGCGCCGCCCCTTTTCCGATCAGCGCTGGATCGGCTGCGAATTGACGAAGTAGTCGAAGGGCAGCTCCGCGATGCGGAACCAGGTCAGCTCCTTCTCGCGGAAGGCGCTCCAGGAATCGTAGACCTTCTTGAACTTCGGGTTGGAGGCCGCGATCTCGTTGTAGAGCTTGAAGGCTTCCTTGTAGCTCTGCTCCATCACGTCCTTCGGGAAGGGCCGCAGCTGCACGCCCTGTCCGACGAGACGGCGGATCGCCTCCGCGTTCTGCGCGTCGTACTTCGCCACGCACATGGCGTTGGCCTCCGCGCAGGCGGCTTCCAGAATGGCCTTGTAGTGCTCCGGAAGGGAGTTCCACTTGTCCATGTTCACGTAGAGCGAGGGCTGGGCGCCGCCTTCCCAGAAGCCAGGATAGTAGTAGTACTGCGCAACCTTCACGAAGCCGAGCTTCTCGTCGTCGTGCGGGCCGGAGAACTCGACCGCATCGAGGGTGCCGCGCTCCAGCGCCGGGTAGATGTCGCCTGCGGCCAGCACCTGCGGCACCACGCCGAGCTTCGCCATGATCTGGCCGCCCATGCCGGCGATGCGCATCTTGAGGCCCTTGAGATCCTCGGCCGTCTTGATCTCCTTCCGGAACCAGCCGCCCATCTGGGCGCCGGTCTGACCGGCCGGAATCGGGAATACGTTGTAATCCTTCATGAACTCGCGAACGAGGTCGAGGCCGCCGCCGTAGTACATCCAGGCATTGTGCTGGCGCACGTTCATGCCCCACGGCACGGAGGTGTCGAACATGAAGGTCGGGTCCTTGCCGATGAAGAAGCTCGACAGGGTGTAGGAGCACTCGACGGTGCCGTTCTGCGTGGCGTCGAGGGTCTGGAGCGCGCCGACGATCTCGCCCGCAGCAAAAGGCTGGATCTGGAACTTGTTGTCGGTGGCGGCCGCCACGCGCTTGGCGATCATCTCGCCGGCGCCGAAGAGGGTGTCGAGGCTCTTCGGATAGGCCGAGGCCATGCGCCAGCGGATCTCCGGCTGCGCCTGGGCGATCGCGGGCGAAGCCACGACTCCGGCGGCTGCGGCCAGTCCTGCACCCTTGAGAACTTTTCTTCTATCCATGGACGTTTCCTCACACCTTTTGTTGCGCCCGCTTCGGCGCGGCCGAACGATCCATAAAGGGAGAGGCGGTCCGGTGTCACCCGATCTTCAGCCGATATGTCTTCGACGATGGCCTCATATGCGTCAGGCGCATGAAAAAGGGGCGGGAGGCTTTCGCCTCCCGCCCCGATTGGATGTGAGCGGGACGGGGATCAGCGCTCTTCGCTGCCGCCCTTCGACAGGGGGCGCTGGCCTTGCGGCCCGCCGGCCCGGCCGGAGCGCTTCGGCGGCTTTTCGTCGCCTGTCGAGGACAGGGACTTGCTGCCCGACTGGCTCGCGGTCGGGTGGCCGCGCACGAGAGTGCCCTTGGGCACGTCCACCGCGTTGCCCGGGGCGGGCACGCGCTTGCGGTCCATCGCGTTGCCGCTCATGCCGTTGGGACCGGTGGGAGCATCCGTCCGCGCCGAACGCTGGGCCGGGCTCTTGATGGCGGTGGTGTTAACGCCCTCGGCGATTTCCGCGTTCGACATCGTCATGCGGGCATCGTCGGCGCCTTCTTCCGGCGGCACCTCCTTGAACCCATGGATGCCGGCGGCCGATCCGCTCGTCACCCGGCCGTCATCGATATGATCGATGTCCAGATCGGGATCGAGCTTCTTCGAGGCGCCCATGATGCCGCTGGCTTTCGCCGCGGCGCGCTTGGTGTTGCCGATGTCGTTGCGGGCGGTCGGGCCGGCGACGAAATCGTCGCCCGTCTCGTTCCGGACCAGATCGTCCATGACCTCATCCACATCCGGTTCAGGGGGACGGCCCCGCTTGTCCTGCGCCATGGGGATTCCTCTCTTCGTGTTGGGCGGGCCGGATGCCCGCATCTCGTGAAGGCCAACGTCCTTTCCGGAGAGGGGGTTCCGGCGCCGCAGCGATCAACCGCAGCACCGGAAAAAGGTCTTACCGGCCAAGCTCGCCCTGGATGTTCTGCAGCAGCGCCAAATGCTCCTGGATCTGGTTGCGCGCGAGCTTCGCCACGTTGGCGAGTTCCCGGTTGCCCGGGTTGTTCTGCAGGTATTGCTCCTGGATCGAGAGCAGCTTCTGGTGACCGTCGATCTGCATCGCGACGAATGCGCGGTCGAAGGCGGGACCGGGCTGGGCCTGCGACATCCGCTGCATCGCAGCCTCGCTCTCCGGCGGCAGAACCGGCGCCGTGGAGGCGGCGGCCCGGGCGCCCTGCGTGGTGGAGGCCGTGGCGGCCGGATCGGCGAAGGAATGCATGATTTCGGTGAGCATCGTCTGCTCGGCCGCCTCGAATTCGGCAAACCGCTTCACGCGCGGGTGCTGGGCCTTGCTGAGGGCGAAATTGGCCTCCTGCAGCGAGACGGTGCTGGCGGCGAGAACCTGGCGCACATACTCGCGGTCGGCCTGCGATTGCTGCTGTCCCATGCTGGCCGGCGCGCTCGCGTCGCCCTGGCGCGTGGGCGTGCGGGTATCCTGCGGCGCACCGCCCTGCTGCGTGCGCTGCTCGCGCTGGCGCGCATTCTGTCCCAGCTCCGGGTTGAGCTGCTGCTCGGCCGGCACCGGATTCACGGAATAGGGGATCGCCTGGTTCTGCTGAACCTGCTGGGCGAGAGCCGGAAGGCTGAAGGCGGCGGCGAGGCCGACGATGGCGAGACGGCGCGACATCACGTTTCTCCTGCGAAGGTAAGGTGAAAGCCGAACGTTCGCAGGCGAGGTTTGGTTCAGCGTGCGCCGGGCCTCGTCGGGCGGCCTCAGCGCCGCTGCCCCAGGACCAGCAGCGCCCGCTTCAGGCCGTCGCCGTCGGCACGGACGATGAAGCCCGCATCCGTGAAGCGGGGGTCGAGAAGACGGTCGCGGTATTCGGGCTGGTCGAGCCATTGATCGACGAAGGAGCGGATGTCGGCGGCGTTCGGCGCCGTGCCGCACCCGCCGCAGGACCCGACGATGACGCCGAGGCTGCTCCAGTCCGTGCGGGCGTCGTCCGGCAGGGCCTGCATCAGGTTGTCGAGGCGGCTGGACTCGAAGGAGGCCAGGTCCTGCTCCGGCAGAAGGTTGGCAGCCGCCTGGGCGAGGGCGGAGTCGGTCTCGAGGGCGGGCACGCCTTGCGCCTCCCGCGCCTTGTTGATCTCCTGCACGGCCAGGGCATTCTGCCGGTCGGGCGCGAGGGCGCTCATGTCTTCCTGCGGCTGCTGATCCCGCGACGTTCCCGCCCCGGCGAAGGTCTGGACCGCATAGAGGGTGCGGTCGTCGCCGACCACGATGCCGAAGCCGAACATGTCGAGGCCGCGCCGGAGGATGTTCTCGCGATGCTCCGGGCTGTTCATCCAACCCTGGTGCAGTTCCTCCACCCGGCTGACCGTGGGCGGGGAATCGCAGCCCTGGCAGCGGGCGATGTTTTCCGCCGCGACCTTCCAGCGGCTGCCGCCCGCCGCCGTGTAGCGGTCGCGGACCGTGTCGCCTTCGGGCGAGACGTGGGAGTAGTAGTCCCGCGCGAGCATGTCCTCGGCGTGCTTCTGCGCCGCCTCGTTGAGGGAGGCGCCCAGGGTGAGGGTTTCGAGGCCCTGGTCGCGCCGCTCCTGGTTGACGAGCTCCAGCGCCCTCTGGCGCAGCCGCTCGAGGTCTCCCGTCTCTGCGCCGATCGCCGCGCCGGACATGCCGAACGCGGACAGCAGAAGACAGAGGGCGAACGGCATCAACGGGCGAAGCATGGCGCGGCCTTTCCTTGACAGATGCGGGGCCAACTTCGCGTGTGGGACGATGTTCCGAAGGTTCTCCGCTCAGGCGGCGGCCTGGAGCCGCTCGCGCTCAGCGCCTTTCTGCGCATAGCCGATCTCGGAGCCGATATGGGCCGAGAGCGGCAGGCCCGTGCCGGCGCCGACGAAGCCCGGCGCGTCCTGTCCCACGGCCGCGCGCCAATAGGCGTTGTCGTAGAACACCGCCACGAGGGGCAGGTTGCGCGCCTCGTGCACGTACATGCGGCTGCCCGGCGCCATCCGGGGCCAGATCGCCTCGATGCAGGGCTTCACGGAATCGATCAGGTCCACGTCGAGAAAGGCAAGCGCCGTCGGACGGTCGAAGTCTTTCAACGATTCGTCGTAGAAGCCCACGACGAAGTCGCACACGTCGAGAGCGCCGTAGCGGCGCAGGTTGTCCTTCACCAGATCGAGGGAGGCGGCGAAGCGGCCCTCCCAGTACTCGTCCGTATGGCCCGTATGCACCGCATGGTGCGCCCGGTCGTAATCCTTCGGCGGCGGCAGCCCCTGGAAGGAATCGCAGATGATCAGCCGACGGCCCACCAGCTTGCACGCGAGCGAGAGATTGACCGACATGCTGCCCACGTAGCAGCCGCATTCCACCACGTCCCCCGGCATGGTGCGCGGCAGCCGCAGGATCGCCGCCGCGAGCTCCAGATGCTCCGGCACGGTGCAGAGGTTCTCGACGGAACGGATGTTGCGCGCGAAGGCGAGGAGCAGCCGCAACTTCTCGCGCCGCCCGATCCCGTAGTCGCGGCCGATGGACGGATCGTTGATGAAGGCGAGCGCGCGCGGCAGCAGATGGATCCTTCCGGCCATGCCACGCCACAGCTGCCTGAGGCGGCCCGGCACCCTGGCGCCGGCCGCGGAGGGGCCGAGATCAAGCTTCTGCGCATCGATGCCGGATGTCCTGGTCATATCCCCTGCCCTGGTTCTGTCATGGACGATGGGGCGGGAGCTTATGCCACTGGAACACATTCCCAGAATAGGTCTCTGGGGCTACTCTGACAGTGGTACCCACTCGACCTGCCTGCCGCCGGAAGAGACCTTCGGCGGGGAGCGGCAGATCCTCCGGTTCTCAGCGGACCGAGAGGTCCTGCCTCTCTTCTCTCCAGAGTGATCGATGTGCAGGCAACGAGAGAGTTTTCGATCCCCGGCGTCGGATACAGGAGACGGCACCTCTGCATCCCCCTCGGGCGCGGTCAGATTCACGCTGCACCGCCCCTGACAGTCCGGCCTCCCCCATGGGAGAGGCCGGCGGCATCGGTATCAGCTCACGATGCGGTACTTCACGAAGCCCTCGGGCGCGTCGCCCACCTTCTCCACCTTGATGCCGGCAGGCTGGTAGGCGGCGGCGTTGGGGCCGGTGGTGAAGGTCATGGTGACGTTGGCGGGCGTCACCAGCGACCAGGAGCCGTCGGCCTTCGGGGCCACTTCCTTGCGGTCGATGATGTAGCGCATGATCGCGTCGCGGGTGAGGTCCGGAGCGTCCAGCACGATGGTGCTGCCGTCGTTACCGGGGAAGTTGCCGCCGCCGCCCGCGCGGTAGTTGTTGGTGGCGACGATGAAGAGTTGGTCGTCCGTCACGGGCTTGCCGTTATAGGTCAGGTCCTTGATGCGGCGCGCATCCGGATTCACGAGCTTGCCGTCGTTGTCGTAGCGCGAGGCCTGCGTCGGGTCGATCCGGTACTGAACGCCCGCGATCACGTCGAAATTGTAGGCCGGGAACTTCGGATTGATCAGGTCCTGCTCGCCGCCCTTGGCCGGGTCGATTTGGTTGTAGATACCCGCCGAGCGCTCCAGCCACTCACGCACCTGGGCGCCGGTCACCTTCACCGCCCGGATGGTGTTCGGGTAGATGTAGATGTCCGCCATGTCCTTGATGGCGAGCGGGCCGGGCTTGATCTCGGTGAAGTAGTTCGGACCGCCGCGGCCGCCGGCCTTGAAGGGCGCCGCCGCCGAGAGGAGCGGCAGGTCCTTGTATTCCGTGGTCTTGAGCAGGTCCGCCACGTACCAGGACTGGGCGTCCGCCACGAGCTTCACGGAAGCGTCGTCGGCCACCAGCGAATAATAGGAGTGGATCGGCACCGACGTGGAGCCCACCGGCTCGCGGACGTATTTGAGCGTCGCGTCGTGATCGGCCTGCACGGCCGCGATCACCGCCGCCTCGGACTCCACCTTCGGCACCACCTTGCGGTCGACGCGCTCGTAGATCGGCCGCGCCTCGGTGCGGAAGTTCGCGACCTTCCAGGCATTGCCTTCCCTGGTCAGTTCGAGATCGACCACGCCCAGGTGGCTGCCCCAGAAGCCGGCCATGACGGCGGGTTTGCCGTGGAGCGTGCCGGCCTTCGCGTCGACGCCCTCGATGTTGTTGAACTCCTTGCCGCCCGGGAACACGAAGTGCTGATGACCGGTGAGGATGACGTCGATGCCGTCGACGCGCGCGAGATGCAGGGCCGCGTTCTCCTCGCCGCCCTTGCGCTCGCCGCCGGCGATGCCGGAATGGCAGAGCGCGACCACGATGTCGGCCCCGGCCTTCTTGAGCTCGGGCACGTGCTTCTCGGCCGCGTCGACGATGTCGACCGTGGTGGCCTTGCCGTCCAGGTGGCCCTTGTCCCATTGCACGATCTGCGGCGGCACGAAGCCGATGACGCCCACCTTCAGCTTCTGCTTGGCGCCGGCCTCATCGGTGACCTCGCGGTCGAGGATGAGCCAGGGCTTGAGCATGGTCTCGCCGTCGGCCTTGATCACGTTGGCGCAGACCAGCGGGAATTTCGCCGCGCCGAGCGAGTTCTGCAGGTATTCGAGGCCGTAATTGAACTCGTGGTTGCCAAGCGTGCCGCAATCGTAGTTCAGCACGTTCATGGCGGCGACCATCGGGTGCACGTCGCCCTTCTTCATGCCGCGCCGATAGGCGACGAAATCGCCCAGCGGCGAGCCCTGGATCATGTCGCCGTTGTCGAAGAGCAGGCTGTTCTTCGCTTCCGCCCGCGCCGCCTTCACGATGGTGGCGGTACGCGCCAGACCGACGGCGTCGTCCTTCGCATCGCGGTAATAGTCGTAAGGCAGGATGTTCACATGGAGGTCGGTGGTCTCCATGATGCGCAGCTTCACGACCGGGCCAGCCGCCCATGCAAGCTGGGGCATTCCGGTGAGAGCGGCCGCCGCCACGCCGGTCTGCAGGATCCGGCGGCGGGTGAGGGTCGATGTCATGCTGACATTCCTTTGATGAAACAGCGTTCGCGTAGCAGAGAACAGCACAACTTTTGTGACAAGGGCAAGTGAGCCGGCCAGGGACGTTTCCATTTGCACGGAAACGCCTCTCTTCTTTGTTTTGCCGCGCTTTTTGACGGCGAACCGGATCCACCTCGCCGAGAGCGCTCTAAGCGGACCTCAGGGCCTCGTCGAGATCCTGGAACAGGTCGTTGACGTCCTCGATCCCCGTCGACAGGCGCAGGAGGTCCGGCGGGCACGGGGTGCCCGGTCCCTCGATGGAGGCGCGGTGCTCGATGAGGCTCTCCACGCCGCCGAGCGAGGTGGCGCGCTTCCAGAGCCGGACCCGCGCCGCGGTGCGGATCGCGGCCGCCTCCCCTTCATTGAGCTGGACGGACAGCATGTAGCCGAACCCGTCCTCCATCTGCCGGGCGGCGATGTCGTGGCCCGGATGCTGCGGCAGGCCCGGATAGAGCACGCGGGCGATCTTCGGGTGGTCGGACAGGCGCTCGGCGAGCGCCATGGCGCTGCGGGACTGGGCGGCCGCGCGCAGGTGCAGCGTCCTCATGCCGCGCATGAGCAGGTAGGCCTCGAAGGGCCCGAGGATGGCGCCCTGCATCTTGCGGATCGAGGCCACCTTCTCCCAGAACGCATCCGCCTTGGCGCCCGCGAGCGCCCCGGCCACCACGTCGGAATGGCCGTTGAGCACCTTGGTCGCCGCATGCATCACGATGTCGGCGCCCAGGGTCAGCGGACGGGTGTGGATGGGCGAGGCGGTGGTGGAATCGACCGCGAGCCGGGCGCCCGCCGCATGGGCGATCTCCGCCGCGCCGGCGATATCGGTGATGGTCCAGAGCGGGTTGGAGGGCGTCTCGACCCAGACGAGCTTGGTGCGGCCGGGGACGACCGCCTTGCGCAGGGCGTCGAGATCGTCCGTCTCGACGAAGTCGACCGCCAGGCCCCAGCGCACGGCTTCCGTCATGAGCCAGCTGCGCAGGGCCCAGTACATCACCTTCGACGCCACGATGTGGTCGCCCGGGTTGAGAGCCTGGAACACGGCGGTCGCCGCCGCCATGCCGGACGAGAACAGCAGCGCTCCGGCCTCGGCTTCCTCGAGCATGGCGAGCACGCCTTCCGCCTCGCGCACCGTGGCGTTGTCGGGCCGGCCGTAGACGAAGCCGGAGGAATAGGCGTTGTCCTCGTCGCGGATATAGGTGGTCGCCACATGGATCGGCGGCACCACTGCCTTCGTGATCGGATCCACGTGGCCCATCGCCTGTGCGGCGAGACTGCGTTTGGACCATTGCGGGCGCGAAGACGACATGGGAACCTCCGGGGGCAGGATGAGATTGGGCGAAAAGAACAGCGAAGCTCATCCCATAAAGGGAATTGCGACATGATGCATCCAGGCCAATCCACTTTGGCCGGCGGGCCGACGCCACCTGTCCAACGTTTTCTGATCGCGGTCCTGCCCGTGGTGATGGTCAGCGTGGCGGGAAGCCTCGTGACGACACCCAGCATCCCGACCTGGTATGCGGCGCTCGAGAAGCCATGGTTCACGCCGCCGAACTGGCTCTTCGCCCCGGTCTGGACGACGCTCTACGGGATGATGGCTTACGCGATCTGGCGCATCCTCTCGCTGCCGCGCGAGCAGCCGGGCCGCAGGGCGGCCGTCACGGCCTTCTTCGTGCAGCTCGCCCTGAACTCCCTGTGGTCCTTCGCCTTCTTCGGCGCGCGGAGCCCCGTGGCGGGCCTGATCGTCATCGCGGCCCTGATCGTGGCGATCCTGGCGACGATCCGCGCCTTCTGGCCGCTCGACCGGGTCGCGGCCTGGCTCCTCGTGCCCTATCTCGCCTGGGTGGCCTATGCGACCGCCCTGAACGGGGCGATCTGGTACCTCAACGGCTGAGGCGGCTTACGGCTCAGGACTTGTCGAACAGGTCCGGTTCCTGGTTGGCGTGGTCGACCACGCCGACGAAGGGAAGCTGGCGGTAGGAATGGGCGACGTCCATGCCGTAGCCGACCACGAACAGGTCGGGGCAGGTGAAGCCCACGTAATCGGCCTCGATGCTCACGGCGCGCTTGCCCGGCTTCTCCAGCAATACGGTGGTCGAAACCTTCTTCGCGCCCCGGGCCATGAGGAGGTCCTTGGCGAAGGTGACCGTGCGGCCGGATTCCAGGATGTCGTCCACGAGCAGCACGTCGCGCCCGCGCACGTCGCTCTCCACGTCGCGCAGGATGGTGACCTGACCGGAGGAGACCGTTCCGTCGAGATAGCTCGACAGGTGCACGAACTCGACCTGGGGCTCCAGGCCGACCCGGTGCAGGGCCCGGATCAGGTCGGCGGCGAACATGAAGCTGCCTTTGAGGACCGCCACCACGAGGAGGTTTTCCGGCTTGGAATCCGCGATCTCCCGGGCCAGCTCCTCGATGCGCTGGGCGATTGTGTTTTCGTCGAAGAGAACCCGGATGCGGGGAGAGGCAGTCATCGTCAGCTAATCCAGAATATACGCGGCTTTGGGGTCGCGGGCATCGCGAAGAGATCCTCCTTCACGACCATGGCCCGGCGGGGAAGTCAAACGGACTTAACGTCTCCCGCCCCGAAGGTCGAGAAAAGAACCCGGGACAATTCACCTCCTGATAACCATTCCATAGGATCGTGGGCGCGTCCTGCCGTCGCGGATCGCTGCCGCGGATTTGTTGGCGCGCAAGGGATAGAGACGATAAGCATGGCGAATCGCATCGCGGCGGAAAGCGTCCGCCGTGGTTTCATCCACCCCATGAAGGACGGCTCGGGAGCGCGTGAAGGCGTTTTACGACAACGACGACGATGAGAGCATGGCGCCGGCCGTGCATTTCGAGAACGTGGGCGTGCGCTACGGCATGGGCCCCGAGGTCCTGCGCGACCTGACCTTCTCCATCGAGCCGCACTCCTTCCAGTTCCTCACCGGCCCGTCGGGTGCGGGCAAGACCACCCTGCTGCGGCTGATCCTGCTGTCGGTCAAGCCGACCCGCGGGCTGATCTCCCTGTTCGGGGAGGACGTCTCCCGGATTTCCAAGGACGAGTTGACCGACCTGCGGCGGCGCATGGGCGTCGTCTTCCAGGACTTCCGGCTCCTCGACCACCTGACCACCTACGAGAACGTGGCGCTTCCCCTGCGCGTGCAGGGCAAGGAGGAGGCGAGCTACCGCAACGAGGTCGTGGAGCTCCTGCGCTGGGTGGGTCTCGGCGACCGCATGCACATGCTCCCGCCCGTGCTGTCCGGCGGCGAGAAGCAGCGCGCCGCCATCGCCCGCGCCCTCATCGTGCGCCCGGACCTTCTGCTCGCCGACGAGCCCACCGGCAACGTGGACCCCTCCCTCGCCCGGCGTCTCCTGCGCCTCTTCATCGAGCTGAACCGGCTCGGCACCTCCGTGGTCATCGCCACCCACGATTTCAGCCTCATGGATCAGCTGAACGTGCGCCGCCTCGTGCTCGGGGACGGGCAGCTTCATATCGACGAGTGAGCCCGATGAGCGATCTTCCGCCTCCGCGCTCCTCGAAGCCTCCGCCACAGCAGCAGGGTCAGAGGCCGCTGCCGGCCTCGCTCCGGCGCAACGCCCCGCTCGTCCCGGTCGATTCGGCCGGAGGCCGCGCCCTGGCGGCCGTCATCGCCATCCTGACCTTTCTCGCCGCCCTGTGCGCCGGCGGAGCCGAACTCGTCGCCACCAGTTCCGAGCAGTGGCGGTCGGACATCGCCCGCGAGGTGACGATCCAGGTCCGGCCCAACGCCCAGCGCGCAATCCAGGCCGATGTGGACCGGGCGGTCGCCCTCGCCCGCCAGACCCCGGGGGTGCAGGACGTCCAGGCCTTCACCCGCGAGGAATCCGAGCGCCTGCTCGAGCCGTGGCTCGGCACCGGCCTCGATTTCGACGACCTGCCCGTGCCGCGCCTCATCGTGCTCAAGCTCGAAGCCCGTGCGAGGCCCGATTTCGGGCCGCTCCGGCAGGCCCTGAAGGAGCAGGTGCCCGGGGCGACCCTGGACGACCACGCCCTCTGGGTCTCGCGCCTGTCCACCATGGCGAACACCATCATCGGCATCGGCGCCGCCCTCGTGGTGCTGGTCCTGGTGGCGGCGGGCCTGGCCGTCACCTTCGCGACCCGGGGCGCCATGGCCGGAAACCGCGACGTGGTGGAGGTGCTCCATTTCGTGGGCGCCAGCGACGATTTCATCGCCCGGGAGTTCCAGCGGCGGTTCTTCAAGCTCGGCCTGCGCGGCAGCGCCGCCGGAGCCGGCGCGGCCCTGCTGCTCACCGTTCTCCTGGGCTTCGTCACCCGGTCCTGGCGCGCGAGCCCGGCCGGCGACCAGATCGAGGCCCTGTTCGGCACGTTCAGCATCGGCTGGCGCGGCTATGCCATCGTGGTCCTGATCGCGCTGGCGGTGGCCGTCATCACCGGAATCGTCTCCCGCCTGACCGTGAGACGCTTTCTTAACGGAAATGGTTGATGGTCATGGTTACCAGTGGATAAAACGGGTTGCCTCTCCCTTGCCGCATTCTGCATTATCCTCGGCTGAGATGACCTCGCAAACGCAGAGCGTGGCGACTCTGAGCGCCAGAGACACCAGTGAAGCCTTGGGTTGGGGCTGGACCATGTCGGGATCGCCTTCGGTACCTGCCAGGCGGTCGCCGATCAGGCGGGCCATGAGGTGGGCCTTCTACACCGTGGCGGCCGGCCTGATCCTTGGATTCCTCGGCTTTCTCTGCTTCGTCTACTCCCTCGACCGTTTCGAGCAGAAGCCGGAGACCCGCGCGGACGGCATCGTCGCCCTGACCGGCGGCGCCCAGCGGATCGGCGACGCGATCGACCTTCTCGCCAAGGGCTATGCCAAGCGGCTCCTGATTTCGGGCGTCAACGAGAGGACCAGCCGCGAGGAGATCGCCCGCCTCAACCCGGGACAGCGCCGCCTCTTCGACTGCTGCGTGGACCTGGACTACCGGGCCCGCAACACCATCGGCAACGCCATCGAGACCCGCCGCTGGGCGGAGCAGAACCAGTTCGACGCCCTGATCGTGGTCACCTCGAACTACCACATGCCGCGGACCCTCGTGGAACTCGACCACACCCTGCCGAACCTGCAGAAGATCCCCTATCCGGTCGCCGCGACCATCGATCCCCACGACTGGTGGCGCAACGCCTCGACCGCGCGGGTGCTCGTGTCCGAATACCTGAAGTTCCTGGCCGTCTGGGTGAGAACCCGCTTCGAGGACGATCCGGAGCATTCGCCGGTGGTCCAGATCATCAGCCGGC
Organism: Microvirga lenta; assembly: GCF_020532555.1. Classification (GTDB taxonomy): domain Bacteria; phylum Pseudomonadota; class Alphaproteobacteria; order Rhizobiales; family Beijerinckiaceae; genus Microvirga; species Microvirga lenta. The sequence goes on from NZ_JAJBBR010000002.1 coordinate 263,981, forward strand.
CGATCCAGCACGTGGCGGCCGAGCCGCAATGGCGCTGAGGCGCCTGCGACCGGGCAAATCCGTGCTCGCCTCGCGCCGGAGCGCGTGCTAACCGGATCCACTTTTCCGCACGATGCTCTAAGGTGGGCGCTCGCGGAGCTCGAAGCTCCGCTTTTCATTTTCCATGAAAGCCATGCTCGTTCTCCGCTCCCTGCTGTTCAACACCGCGTTCTATCTCAACCTCGTGCTGTGGCTGATCCTGCTGCTCCCGTTCCTGCTGCTGCCGCGCCGGACCTTCATGAGCGCGGCCAAGCTCTGGGCGCACACGTCCCTGTGGCTGCTGCGGGTGATCGCCGGCACGAAGATCGAGGTCCGGGGGCGGGAGAAGATCCCTGCGGGAGGCATTCTCATCGCGTCCAAGCACCAGTCCCTGTGGGAGACCTTCGCGCTCCTGCCCCTCTTCGAGGACCCGGCCTTCATCCTCAAGCGCGAGCTCATGTGGATTCCGTTCTTCGGCTGGTACACCTGGAAGGGCGGCTCGGTGCCGGTGAACCGCAAGGCGGGCTCGCAGGCCCTGATCCAGATGACGGCGCGCGCCCGCGAGGAGGCCCGTCACGGCCGTCAGATCCTGATCTTCCCCGAAGGGACCCGCCGGCCGGCCGGGGCCCCTCCCGCCTACAAGTTCGGCGTGGCCCATCTCTACCAGAACCTCGGCGTTCCCTGCCTGCCCGTCGCGCTGAATTCCGGCCTCTACTGGCCGAGGCGCCGCTTCATCCGCCGCCCGGGCACCATCCGGGTCGAGATCCTCGATCCGCTTCCGCCGGGCATGCCCCGCGATGCCTTCTTCAAGGAGATGCAGGACCGGATCGAATCGGCCTCCGACCGGCTCCTGGCGGAGGGACGCAAGGAACTCGGCCTCGACCAGCCGGCCGGATCCGCCGCAAGCTTGTCCAAAGCCTGACATCACAAGGGGTCGAGCGATCCTTGACGTTTTGCCCGAGAGTTCTTACATTAAGAACAAATGGCGAACAAGCGAACCATATCATGGTCGACGGCCATGCGGGATCTCCGTCAGGAACGGACGCGGAGGACTGACGTGCGTGAGGAACGGTTGCGAGCGACGGCAGGCCTCCACTCGGCACTCGCCCTGAGTTCATGGCGCGGACGTTCGGGCCGCCGCTACATCGTTGGGGTCCACCCTCTCAACGAGAGCGAGATCCTGAACGTGACGAACGCGGTCATCCTGGCGGTGCGCCGGGACGAGACCGGCACGGCGCGGGTCATCGACGTGGCGACCGCCAGCTCCCACCCGAGCGAGCAGACGCGGACCCGCTGGGTCGGCCTGGTCCAGGCGCGCGGCGCGACGGAGATGCACGTTCATCGGCTCGCGGAAAGCGAGGCGCAGCGCCGGGCCATCCTCGAGGACCTGCGCGAGGACGAGAGCCAGGCCTCCTAGGCAAGTCCGTCGTCGTCTTCGGAATCCTGAGCAAGCGTCCGGGTGATCCGCTCGAGCAGCGGATCGACGATGCCCATTCCCAGAAGGTGCTCGTGGGTGGAGCGCACATAATCCGGATTGAGCCCCGAGACGCCCTTTCCCTGGCGTACCAGACCCAGGACATCGTCGAAGGACAGTTTGCCCGCATATTGCCCATGCTTGCGATCCGCCACATAGCCCAGGGCCCTGACGCTCCGGCCGTCGTCGAGCCGCACGGGCAGGCGCCGTTCGAGATAGACGGCGGTCGCCTGCTCGCGCTCCCTCAGGTAGTGGATGGTGGCCTCGGCCTCTTCGGGAGCCACGCGGAACGCGACCCCGTGACACCGCCCGCCCCGGTCTAGGCCGAGCACGAGGCCCGGCTGGTCGGGCGTGCCGCGATGGACGTGCGAGAAGATGCAGAGCGACCGGTGATAGCCGTAGAGATGGGCGTGACGGCGTTCGATATACGGGAAGCCGGGTCGCCACATGAGCGAACCGTAGCCGAAGACCCACAGATCGTCGGTGGTGTTGTCCATATCCGCCAGCGTGCCCGAACCTTGCCTGCTTCCGGCGCTACCAGTTACCAAGAGGCGAGACAACAGGAGAAAAGTGAATGGATGAAGCCGCTTCCGCCGGGAATGCTCGCCACAGTCGTTTCTGGCTCTACACGCCCTTCGTCCTGCTGCTCCTGCTGGCGGTGGCGTGGAGCGTCGGCTGGTTCGTGATCCGCAACCGGGCGGACGAGGCCCTCGACACCTGGCTCGCGGCCGAAGCCCGGGCCGGGCGTCAATGGACCTGCCAGGACCGGGCCATCGGCGGCTATCCTTTCCGGATCGAAGTGACCTGCGATGCCCTGACCCTGCAGCAGGGAGCCGTGACCGCCTCCTTCGGGCCGGTGGAGGCGGTGGCGCAGGTCTATCAGCCGCGCCGGGTGATCACCGAGATCCAAGGTCCCTTGCGGGTGACGGACGGAACCGTGACGGTGCAGGGCTCCTGGGATCTCCTGCAGACCAGCCTCAATCTCGCGCCGGGCGGCCTGCGGCGCCTCTCCCTGGTGGCCGAAGCACCCAACGTCACGGTCACGGGCCTTCCTGCGGGCGAGATCGCGGCAGCCGGTCAGCACCTGGAACTCCATGCCAGGCCCAATCCCTCCCGGAGCGCCGAGAACGCCTACGATGTGGCGCTCTCCGTCAGGCAGGCGCGCATTCCCCTGGCCGACGCCCTGGTGGGCGGCACGGAAGCCACCGATCTGGAATCCGACGTGACGGTCACGCAGGCCGAGGGCTTCCGCGGGCGTCCCCTGGCCGAGGAGCTCGAGCGCTGGCGCAGCGCCGGCGGCAAGCTCGACGTGCTGATGCTGTCCCTGGCCAAGGGCTCCCGCCGCCTGGAGGCGAAAGGCGAGCTGCGGCTCGACGAGGAACACCGCCCCGAGGGCCAGCTCGCCCTCTCGGCGGCCGGGCTGGACGGCCTCCTGGGCAACGTGATGGGCCGGCGCAACGGCGCGCTCCTCAGCGCGCTTCTGGGTCAGGGCGGGGGAGCCCCCGCGGGACAGGCGAATGGCCGCCCGGCGCTTTCGCCGCTTCCGCCCGTCCGCCTGGACAACGGGCGCCTCGCCTTCGGCCCCTTCGTCATCCCTAACGTCACGCTGCCGGCGATCTACTGATCGCCGCGGCGGCGGCCGAAATCCGGCTCCGGCGTTTCCTGCCCTTCCGAGATGATCCCGCGGCGGATGGCCCGGGTGCGGGTGAAGAGGTCGAACAGCTTGTCGCCCTCGCCCCAGCGGATGGCGCGGGCCAGCAGCGCGATGTCCTCGTTGAGGCGGCCGAGCATTTCCAGCACGGCCTCCTTGTTGTGCAGGAACACGTCGCGCCACATGGTCGGATCGGAGGCGGCGATGCGGGTGAAGTCGCGAAAGCCGCCGGCCGAGAACTTGATCACCTCCGACTGGGTCACGGTCTCCAGATCCGCTGCCGTGCCGACGATGTTGTAGGCGATGAGATGCGGCACGTGGCTGGTGATGGCGAGCACGAGATCGTGGTGCTGCGCCGTCATGATCTCCACGTTCGAGCCCATGGCGGACCAGAACGCGCGCACCCGCTCCACCGCCGCTTCGTCGGCGCCTTCGGGGGGCGTCAGAATGCACCAGCGATTGAAGAACAGGGTCGAGAAGCCAGCATCGGGGCCGGAATGCTCCGTTCCCGCCACGGGATGGGCCGGAACGAAATGCACGCCCGCAGGCAGATGGGGCTCGACCTGGGCCATCACGGATTTCTTCACCGAGCCCACGTCGGACACGATGCAGCCGGGCTTGAGCCCGTCCTTCATAGCGTCAGCGACGGCCCCGCACGCCCCCACCGGCACGCAGAGGATGACGAGATCGGCTCCGCGCACCCCGGCGGCGAAGTCGGACGTCGCCTCGTCGGCGATGCCGAGCTCGCGCACCCGCGCCAGCACCGCCTCGTTCCGGTCGACGGCGACGATCGTGCCGGCAAGGTTGAGATGCCTCGCCGCGCGGGCGATGGACGAGCCGATCAGCCCGAGGCCGATCAGCGCGACGCGTTCGAAGAGCGGCGTCGCGCGGGGAGGACCGAGACGCTCAGGCATCTTGCTTCCGGCCGCTCAGGAATTCGCGCAGGGTTTCGACCACGAGGCGGTTCGCCTCCTCGTCGCCGATGGTGAGCCGCAGGGCATGGGGCAGCCCATAGGCGTCGATCCGGCGCAGGATGAGGCCGCGGCTCGAAAGGAACGCGTCGGCCTCCTTCGCGGTCTTGCCGGCCTCCTGCGGGAAGTGGACCAGCAGGAAGTTGCCGACGCTGGGCGTGACCTTCAGGCCAAGCGCCTCGAGCTCCTTGGTGAGCCAGGCGAGCCACTGCTCGTTATGGGCGATGGCCTTGCCCACATGGAGGTCGTCCTGGATCGCCGCGATGCCGGCGGCCATGGCCGGGCCGTTGATATTGAACGGGCCGCGGATGCGGTTGACCGCGTCGACGATATGGGCGGGAGCCACCATCCAGCCGAGGCGCAGATTGGCCAGGCCGTAGATCTTCGAGAAGGTGCGCATCATCACCACGTTCTCGGAGGTGGCGACGAGTTCGAGCCCCGACTCGTAGTCGTTGCGGCGCACATATTCCGCATAGGCCGCATCGAGCACGAGCACCACGTGGGGCGGCAGACCCGCGTGCAGGCGCTTGACCTCGCTGAAGGGAAGATAGGTTCCGGTCGGGTTGTTCGGGTTCGCCAGGAAGACGATCTTGGTCTTCGGCGTCACCCGCGCCAGGATCGCGTCCACATCCGCATGGTAGTCCTTCTCCGGCGCGACCACGGGCGTGCCGCCCGCCGCCAGGATCGCGATGCGGTAGACCAGGAAGCCGTGCTCCGAGAACAGGCCCTCGTCGCCAGGCCCCACATAGGCGTTGGTGATCAGCGACAGGAGCTCGTCGGAGCCGGCGCCGCAGACGATCCGGTTCGGATCGAGGCCGTACTTCGCCGCGATCGCCTCGCGCAGCCTGGTGGCCGAGCCGTCCGGATAGAGCTCGAAATGATCGGCTCCCCTGATGGCCTCGACGGCCTTCGGCGAGGGGCCGAGAGGGGTCTCGTTGGAGGAGAGCTTGTGGATCTTCGCGACCCCGGCTCCGGCATTGCTCTTGCCGGGCACGTAGGCCTCGATCTGCATCACGCCGGGACGGGGTTCAGGACGGGCGGCCATGGATTCGGGTTCCTGCAATCGATCGGTTCGGAGTGGCTCTAGAGCATCGTGCGAAAAAGTGGATCCGGTTTTTCGACGAACGATGCTCTCATCCATAGAGAAAGCATCGGATTGAGCCCAAAAGTGCAAGTCCACTCTTGGGTCCGATGCTTTAGCGCAGCTTGCGGTTCATTTCACGCGGAAACGTTCGGCATGGATGCCGACTTCGGCCAGTTGCGACAGGCTGGCGCCCGCTCCGGTCAGGGCGTCGTGCAGGCGCGCGGGCTCGACAGTGCCGGGCACGGCGATGAGCTCCGACAGGCCGTTGGCGTCGGCGGCGCTCGCCACCACCTCGCCCCCAAGCTCCGCCACCGCCTCGTTGGCGCCCCGGTGCCAGCGCTCGAACTGCGCCGCGTAGAGCACCACGTCGCGCAGGGACGTGTCCGCGAGCGGCTTCGAGATCACGAAGACCGGAGTGCCGGCCGGGTGGTCGGGCCGCTCGATGAAGGGAAGCCGGGCGATGATCTTGGGCCGGTCCCGGTCGGCGAGCGTCCGCCACCAGGCGCCGCTGGTCGCCCCCTGGTCCAGCCGGAAGATGCCGAGATCCCCGCGCGAGGCCGCCACCGCCTCGATCACCGCCGCCGCGCTCGGATGGGTGAGATAGGGCACCGTGAAGCCGAAATGGAAGCGGGCGGAATCGCGCATGGGCGCGTCGCCCGCCGAGACGTCCGCATGGACGGAATAGGGCGCCTGGACATAGGTGAAGGTGGCGATGATGACCCGCCAGATGCCCTCCACCGTGTCGAGCGGCAGGAGGCCCTGGTGGCGCTCCGCCAGCGCCCGCATCATCGAGGCCTCGCGCCCGGGCCGGAAGGCGGAGCCGGATTCAGACGTCTTCTTCACGGCGATGAGGCGGTCGATGATGGTCCCGCGCTCCATCAGGAGCCGGTGCATGGTCTCGTCGATGCGGTCGATCTCCTGGCGCAGATCGGCAAGGGAGGGAGCGGGCTTCTCGGTGGACATGAAAGACGATCCTGAACAGGGGCGTCCTTCTTTCGCAGTCCCGAACGCCGCTGCCAAGCCTCGGACGCATCTTGGGCGTGTCTTTATGTTCGTTGACGGCCCGGCCCGCCCGCACTACCGGTGTTCGGAAGATCGAACGCGTTTCTTCAAACATCATGGTCCGTCTGTCTCCACCTCCCGAACCGCGCAGTCAGGTCGACGATCCGTCGAGCCTGGTCGCACGCTTTGGCGCGGACGAGCCGCTGATGATGGATGCGGGCGTGCCCCTCGCCCCCTGGCAGATCGGCTACCAGACCTACGGCCGGCTCAATGCGGACAGGTCCAACGCGGTCCTGATCTGCCATGCGCTGACCGGGGATCAGCACGTGGCGAATGTGAGTCCGCTCACCGGCAAGCCAGGCTGGTGGAGCACCATGGTGGGTCCCGGAAAGCCCGTGGACACCGACCGCTTCTTCGTGATCTGCGCCAACGTGATCGGCGGCTGCATGGGCACCACGGGTCCGGCCTCGACCAACCCCGTCACGGGCCAGCCCTACGCCCTCGACTTCCCCGTGGTCACCATCCGCGACATGGTGCGTGCCCAGGCGGCGCTGATCGACCGGCTGGGGATCGAGAGCCTGTTCTGCGTCATCGGCGGCTCCATGGGCGGCATGCAGGTGCTGCAATGGGCGGCGAGCTACCCGGACCGGGTCTTCGCGGCCCTGCCGATCGCCACGGCCGCGCGCCATTCGGCCCAGAACATCGCCTTCCACGAGGTCGGCCGCCAGGCCGTCATGGCCGATCCGGACTGGCGCGGCGGACGCTACCTGACCGAAGGGACCCGGCCCTCGAAGGGCCTCGCGGTCGCCCGCATGGGCGCGCACATCACCTATCTCTCCGAGATGGCCCTGCACCGGAAGTTCGGACGCAACTATCAGGACCGGAACGCGCCGACCTTCTCGTTCGACGCGGATTTCCAGATCGAGAGCTACCTGCGCTACCAGGGCCTGTCCTTCGTGGAGCGCTTCGACGCGAACTCCTATCTCTACGTCACGCGGGCGATGGACTATTTCGACCTCGCGGCCGAGCACGGCGGAAGCCTCGCCAAGGCGTTCAAGGGCTCGGCGACCCGCTTCTGCGTGATCTCGTTCACCTCCGACTGGCTGTTTCCTACCTCCGATTCGCGCGCCATCGTCCACGCCCTCAACGCGGCCGCGGCCTCCGTGGGGTTCGTGGAGGTGGAAAGCGACAAGGGCCACGACGCCTTCCTTCTGGAGGAACCTGAGATGTTCGCCGCCGCACAGGGCTTCATCGACGCCGCGGCGCGGGCGCGGGGGATCGCATGACCTCCGCCACCTTCCTCACCCCGACCGAGGACAGGGCCGGGCATCGCCTCGACTTCCTCCTCGTCACCGACATGGTGGAGCCCGGCTCGAAGGTGCTCGACATCGGCTGCGGCGACGGCTCGCTCCTGGCGCTCCTGCGCGACCGCAAGGGCGTCGACGGGCGCGGGATCGAGATCTCCCGCGAGGGCGTGAACACCTGTCTCGCCAAGGGCCTGCCTGTGATCCAGGGCGACGCCGACACGGACCTGGCCGATTACCCGGACGACGCCTTCGACTACGTGATCCTGTCCCAGACCATCCAGGCGACGCGCCAGCCCAAGGTCGTGCTGGAACATCTTCTGCGGATCGGGCGCCGGGCCATCGTGTCGTTCCCGAATTTCGGCCACTGGAGCGTGCGGTTCGACCTCTTCTTCCGGGGCCGGATGCCGGTGACCCGGAACATGCCCTATTCCTGGTACGACACGCCGAACATCCATTTCTGCACCATCCGCGACTTCGTGGAGCTGTGCCGGGAAGTCGGCGCGACCATGGAGAAGGCCGTCGCCCTCGACGCGGGCGGGCGCCCGATCCGCGTCACCCTGCCCTGGTGGGCCTGGAACCTGCTCGGCGAGCAGGGGGTGTTCCTGCTCAAGCGGCGCTGAAGCCCGGCCTCACCCCTCCCCCGACGACAGGGGATGAAGATCCCGCACCATGCTCTTCAGGCGCTCGTCCAGGACGTGGGTGTAGATCTGCGTCGTCGAGATGTCGGAATGGCCGAGGAGTTCCTGGACCACCCGCAGGTCGGCGCCGTTCTGGAGCAGATGGCTCGCGAAGGCATGGCGCAGGACGTGGGGGCTGACCTTGTCGGACCGGAGCCCGGCGGCGGCGGCCACCGCCTTCAGGTCGCGGGCGAAGGCCTGCCGGGTGAGATGGCCGCTCTCGCTGTCGGCCGGGAACAGCCAGGGGCCCACCGCCTTGCCTTGCTGCTCCAGCGCGGCGAGGTAGGAGCGCGCCGCCTCCCGGGCCGCCTCCGTCAAGGGCACGAGACGCTCCTTCGCGCCCTTGCCGCGCACGACCAGGAATCGCTCCCGGGTCTTGGCGGCGCTGCGGGGGAGCGCGATCAGTTCGGAGACGCGCAGGCCCGTGGCATAGAGAAGCTCGAGCAGGCAGGCCATGCGCAGGGCCCGGATCCGCTCCGGCGGACTCGCGTCGGGATTGGCGGCCCCCTCGTGGGCCACCTGCAGCAGCCGGTCGACCTGATCGACGGACAGCACCTTCGGCAGGACCCGCCCGCGCTTGGGCGCGGAGACGGCTGCGGTCGGATCGGCCGGCGCGTAGCCTTCCACGTAAAGAAACTTGTGGAACTGCCGCACGGCGGAGAGCCGGCGGGCGGCGGAGGTGGCCTTGAGGCCGCGCTCCTCGAGGCTGGCCATGAAGCCCCGGATCGTCGTGGAACTCGCGCTGTCCGGCGCCGTGCCGGCCTCGGTCAGGTAAGCCAGGTAATCGTCGAGGTCGCGCCGATAGGCATCGAGCGTGTTCTTGGAAGCGCCACGCTCGGCCGCGAGCATGTCCAGAAAGAGATTGGCGTGGCGGACGCCGCTCATGAGGACGGAGGCAGGCGGCTGCTCGGAATGGGAACCGTGATCTCACGCGGCTCCGGCTCGACGAGGGTTGCGAGCGCGAAGACGGCCGCAAAGCCCAGACCTGCCAGAATGGCAACGACGATGAGAAAACGGAATAAAGTCGGCACGGGAACGGAAGCCTCCAGTTGCATCCCGCTACAACCACGCATGGGCCGGGAAGGCAAGTCCTTACCCTACGCAAGTTCTAGGCCGGCCCGGCGATAACGCCCTTGTGACAGAGCCTCGGGCCCATGCTAGGACTGAGCCATGAACAAGATCAGCCGCTTCAATTCGCTCGATGAAGGCGGCGGGCAGGACACCGGGAGCCGGGGCGGTCACCCGATCAGCCGCCAGCTCGGCGCGCGATCCATCGTGCTCGTCGGTCTCATGGGCGCCGGAAAGAGTACCGTCGGACGACGCCTCGCCCAGAAACTCGGCCTGCCCTTCCGGGACGCCGACAACGAGATCGAGTCCGCCGCGGGAATGTCGATCCCCGACATCTTCTCCATTCACGGAGAGGAGTATTTCCGGGACGGGGAGCGGCGCGTGATCGCCCGTCTGCTCCAGGAGGGCCCGATGGTGCTCGCCACCGGCGGCGGGGCCTTCATGAACGAGGAAACCCGGGCCGGGATCGCCGAGAACGGCATCTCCATCTGGCTGCGGGCCGATCTCGACGTGCTCATGCGCCGTGTCCGCAAGCGCGCCACCCGCCCCCTGCTCCAGAATCCCGACCCGGAGGGCACCATGCGCCTGCTCATGGAAAAGCGTCACCCCATCTATGCCCTGGCCGATCTGACCGTGGAATCCCACGAGGCGCCCCACGACCGGGTCGTGGCCGAGATCATCGACGCCCTGACGGAGTGGCTGGAGAAGAGCGGGAGGGCTCCCCATTGAGCGGCGCGGCGGCGCGGATGCCCGACGCATCCATCACGGTCCCCGTTCCCCTCGGGGACCGGGCCTACGACATCCTCGTGGGGCGAGGCCTCGTCGGCGAGGCCGGGCGGCGGATCGCAGCCCTCGGCGCCCGGGCGGCCGCCATCGTGACCGATGAGAATGTCGGCCGCCTCTATGCCGAGGCTCTCGAAGCGTCCCTGAGGCAGCACGGCCTGCGCACCGCCATCGTCACCGTGGCTCCCGGCGAGGCCACAAAGTCCTACGCCTCGCTGGAACAGGTCTGCGATGCGGTTCTGGCGGCGAAGATCGAGCGGGGCGACCTGGTGGTCGCCCTGGGCGGTGGCGTCGTGGGCGACCTCGCCGGCTTCGCGGCCGCGGTGGTCCGCCGGGGCGTCCGGTTCGTCCAGGTGCCGACCACCCTCCTGTCCCAGGTCGATTCCTCCGTCGGCGGCAAGACCGGCATCAATTCGCGCCACGGCAAGAACCTCGTCGGCGCCTTCCATCAGCCGAGCCTCGTCCTGGCCGATACCGCCCTGCTCGACACCCTGCCCTTGCGGGAAATGCGGGCAGGCTATGCGGAGGTGGTGAAATACGGCCTCATCGACGATGCCGCCTTCTTCGCCTGGTGCGAGGCCAACTGGCAGGGCGTGTTCGCAGGCGGACCCGAGCGCGACGAGGCCGTGGCGCAGAGCTGCCGGGCCAAGGCCGCCGTGGTGGTTCGCGACGAGAGGGAGGACGGCGACCGGGCGCTCCTCAATCTCGGCCACACCTTCGGCCATGCCATGGAGCGGATCACCCGCTACGATTCCGGGCGTCTGGTCCATGGCGAGGGTGTCGCCATCGGCCTGGCCCAGGCCTTCCGCTTCTCCGCCGCCCTCGGCCTCTGCCCGGTGGCGGACGCGGAAAGGGTCGAGGCGCATCTCGCCGCCGCTGGACTTCCCACGCGCCTGAACCAGGTTCCCGGCGGATACGGCACGGTCGACGATCTTCTCGACGCCATGGCGCAGGACAAGAAGGTGAAGGGCGGCGCCCTGACCTTCATCCTTGCCCGGGGCATCGGGCAGAGCTTCATCGCCCCCGGCATCGGGATCGACAAGGTCCGGGCCTTCCTGACGAGTGAAAGCAGCGCAGCACGATCATGATCGAAGAATCTTCCGGCGATCTCTGGCTGGCCGCCCTGGTCGTCGTCGTCTGTCTTCTTCTCTCGGCGTTCTTTTCGGCGAGCGAGACCGCGTTCACGGGCGCATCCCGCTCCCGCATGCTGGTTCTGGAAAAAGGCGGCGACAAGCGCGCCAAGCTGGTGAACCGCCTGCTCGAAATGCGCGAGCGCTTCATCGGCACCGTGCTGATCGGCAACAACATCGTCAATATCGGCGTCTCCGCCTTCGCGACCAGCGTCCTGGTCGCGCTCTTCGGCGACGAGGGTGCGCTCTACGCCACCATCATCATGTCGGCGCTGGTGATCGTGTTCGCCGAGGTGCTGCCGAAGACCATCGCCATCTCGTCTCCCGACACGGTCTCGCTCTTCATGTCGCGGCCGATGTCGTGGGTGGTGGCGATGCTGGGGCCCCTCGCCATCGCCATCGAACGGATGGTGCGGCTCATGCTGCGGCCCTTCGGCATCCGGATCGGCGAGAACACGCCGATCCTCTCCGCCAGCGAGGAGATCCGCGGCCAGGTCGCCCTCCTGCACAAGGAGGGCGGCGTCGCCAAGGTGGAGCGCGACATGCTGGGCGGCCTCCTCGACCTGGAGGATCTGACCGTCTCGGAGGTGATGGTCCACCGCACGAAGATGCGCACCATCAACGCCGACCTGTCCTCGGAGGAGATCGTGCGCGAGGTCCTGTCCTCGCCCTATACCCGCATGCCGCTCTGGCGCGGCAGCCAGGAGAACATCGTCGGCTTGCTGCACGCCAAGGACCTGCTCCGGGCGCTCGATGCGGTCGGCGGCGATGCGAGCAAGCTCAAGGTGGAGGCCATCGCGCTCGAAACCTGGTTCGTGCCCGACACGACATCCCTGCGCGACCAGCTCAAGGCCTTCCTCGCCAAGAAGACCCACTTCGCCCTCGTGGTGGACGAATACGGGGAGGTGATGGGCCTCGTGACCCTGGAGGACATCCTCGAGGAGATCGTAGGCGACATCAAGGACGAGCACGACCTGTCGGTGCAGGGCGTGCGTCCGCAGCCCAACGGCTCGGTGAACGTGGACGGCTCCGTGCCGGTGCGCGACCTCAACAGGGCCATGGACTGGAACCTGCCGGACGAGGAGGCCACCACCATCGCGGGCCTCGTCATTCACGAGGCGCAGGCGATCCCGGACGCGGGCCAGATCTTCACCTTCCACGGCTTCCGCTTCCAGGTGCTGCGCAAGTCCCGCAACCGGATCACGGCGCTCAGGATCACACCCCTGGCGATGGTGCGGAAGGCTGACGAGCTTCAGGCTTCAGGGAGGCGGCGAGAGCGGCATTGACCGCCGCCGCCTCTTCCAGATGCACCCAGTGCGAGGCCCGGTCGAAGCCGATGAACTGGCCGTCGTCGCACCGCGCGAGGCTCTCGTCCGCCAGCCCCTTCTCCAGAAAGCGGTCGCGCAATCCCCAGATCACCGTCGTCGGCACCGAGACCCGTGCATCCCTCCGGCCCGGCCTGCGCGGAAGCGCGCGGTACCAGTTGAGCATGGCCGTGAGCGCCCCCGGCTCGGCCCAGGCGCGCTCGTAGCGATCGAGGTCGGCGGACGAGAACACGTTCTTCTGGCTGCTGGCGACGAGGGACTGGCGCAGGAGGGCGTAGTTGCCCGCCGACAGGGTGGCCTCGGGCATCAGGGGCAGCTGAAAGAAGCCTGCATAGAGGCTGCGCATCACCTGGGTCGGATGCCGGAGCAGGTATGAGCCGAAGACGTCCGGGTGCGGCGCGTTGATGACGACGAGGCGCTCCACCCGCTCCGGGTGCCGCATCGCGATCTGCCATGCGACGATCCCGCCGAAATCGTGCCCCACGAGGCGAAACCGCGAGGCGCCGAGGGAATCGGCGAGGGCGACGATGTCGGCCGCCAGGATGTCGAGGTCGTAGGCGCGCACGCCGAGGGGCTTGCCGCTGAGATTGTAGCCGCGCTGATCCGGCGCCACGACACGCAGGCCCGCATCGGCCAGCGGGCCGATCTGGAGCCGCCAGCCCCACCAGAAATCGGGAAAGCCGTGCAGGAGGATGACGAGCGGAGCATCCGCGGCTCCGGCCTCGACGTAATGGAGGAGAACGCCGTTGACCTTGCGCTGAGAGGTGGAGGCCGATCCCGACCATCCGGGAATGTTCAGCTTCTGGGTCGCCTGTGCCATGGGACATCCCCTCCTGTGAAGGACCGAAAGCTTCTCACCCTTCGGTCACGGAAGCCAGTCTCGGCTTCCTCTTTCGCGCGGGCCCCTCCTCGGAGGCCATGAACTGGGCCCTGGCGAGTTCCGCGAACCGGCCGCCCTTCGCCACGAGTTCGTCGAAGGTGCCGCTTTCGATGACGCGCCCCTGATCGAAGACGAGGATGCGGTCGGCGTTGCGGATGGTGGCGAGGCGGTGGGCGATGACGAAGGTGGTGCGTCCCTTCATGACCTCGTCCAGGGCCTTCTGCAGCTTCTGCTCCGTGGCGGCGTCGAGGGCGCTCGTCGCCTCGTCCAGGATCAGGATCGGCGGGTTCTTGAGCAGGGCGCGGGCGATGGACAGGCGCTGGCGCTCGCCGCCGGAGAGGGAGCGGCCCCGCTCACCGATGACGGTGTCGAGACCATCCGCCTGACGGGAGATGAACTCGATGGCCTGGGCCCGCTCCAGCGCCTCGATCATCTCCTCGTCCGTGGCGTCCGGCTTGCCGACCTGCAGGTTCTCGCGAATGGTGCGGGCGAACAGCATCGGTTCCTGGAACACGACGCCGATGTTGCGGCGAAGGGACGAGAGCGTGATGTCGCGGATGTCGTCGCCGTCGATGCGGATGCAGCCCGATTGCGGATCGAAGGCACGGTGCAGGAGCCCGAGCGTCGTCGACTTTCCCGAGCCCGTGGAGCCCACCAGCGCCACGTTCTCGCCGGGCGCGATGGCGAAGGTCACGTCCTGCACGGCGGAGCGCTTGCCGTCATAGGAAAAGCTCACGTTCTCGAAGGCGACGGCGCCTCCGAAGCGCTCCACGTTCTTGGCGTTCGGGCGGTCGTGGACGGCGGGGGCGGTGTCCAGGATCTCGAAGAACTCCGCCATCTTCGGCGCCTGCATGAAGAGCTGGTTGACGAAGCTCACCGCCTGTTCCAGCCGCCCGATCAGCATGGTGGCGAGGCTCATGAACATCACCACCTCGCCGATGGTGGCAAGGCCGTTGAGGTGGAGCCACGTGCCGACCAGGAAGATCGCCGTGACCGTGATGGTCGCCGCCGCCCGGGACGCCACGGATGCGATGGCCCACCAGGACAGGACCGGGTTCTGGGCCTGGAGCAGCTGCTGTATGATGGTCCGCAGCGAGCGGGTCTCCGCCTCGACCCGGGTGAAGGACTGGATCACCGGCACGTTGCCCAGCGCGTCCGAGGCGTGCTCCGCCAGGCTCGAATGGTAGCGCTCCACGGAGCCCTGCAGGCTCTCGGTCTTGCGCACCACGATCGCGGTGAGAATCGTGAAGACGACGACGAGGCCCACGAGGAGCAGGCCGAGGCGCCAGTTGAGGAAGACCGTCAGGGGAAGCAGGACGCCGAGGGCGACGAGGGCCGAGAGGTGCTCGCGGAAGAAGCCCAGCCAGAGCCAGGCCATGCCGTTCGACCCCTCCAGCATGACCTTGAGGACGCGGCCGGAATGGGTCGAGGTGTGGAACGCCAGGGGCAGTTCCAGGACGTGCTCGAAATAGTTCGCCACCACCGCGAGGCGGCGGCGGTGGGACAGCCGGTCGGCATGGAGCGCGACGAGAACCCCTGCCCCGATCGTGAAGAAACCGAAGGCGATCCAGGCCAGGATCAGGGGCATCAGGACCGACAGGGTGATCGGCGGACGGCCGGGGATCTGGGCCCCGGTCAGGACGTCGATGATGCGCCCGAACAGGATCGGCTCGGCAAAGGCCGAGATGGCGAGCGCCACATTGGCGAGCGCCAGGAGGGCTCCGAGGCGCAGATCGGAGCCGAGCTGGCCGAGAACACGGGAGTAGAGTCGCACCAACCACATGACTGGACTACCTGAAGACCATGTTTGGGATAATTCCCCGGCCAAGCCTTTGTTCAGACATGGCCGATCCCCCGCGCCCGGTCCATGAGGTCGGCCACCGCCGTCGCGGCGGGATCGTTCTGCGCCCGCAATCCGGCGACGGCTCCCTCATGATCGTCCCTGCCCTTGTGCTGCCCGAGCTTCCAGTTGCCCTGGACATCCTCCACCTCGACGGTGATCCCGACAATCGCATTCATCATGGCGGCGAGCCGCTGCCGGTCCACGGCCCCCGATGTCCACGGCTTCTTGGGATACCAGGCCTCGAATTTCGCGGACAGGCGCTCCAGGTGCCCGGGCAGCCAGTCCTTGTCCATGAGCTGGGCCCGCCCCACCGCATGGACGGCGACGTAGTTCCAGGTCGGGACCTGGTTCGCCGAGCCGTACCAGTCGGGCGAAACATAGGCGTCGGGGCCTGTGCAGGCGACGAGAACGCGCGGATTCGCGGCAACGGTCTCATGGATGGAATTGGCGCGGGCCACATGCAGCTCGATCACTCCACCCGTCCCGGACGGGGCGAACAGGAACGGCACATGGACCGCGACGGGAAATCCGTCCCCGGCGGCGACAAGGGTGCCGAAGCCGCGCTCGGCGAGGAAGGCGGCGCTGGCGTCGGGATCGGCTTTGAAGGCGGGATGGACGTACATGGGAGGTCTCCGGAAGGAAGGGGGGGCCGGAGGCTCGGGCCGACAGGGACCAACCGCTCCAGCGGCCGGTTTCGGTATGTCGACGAGGGAGGTTGCCCTTTAAGCGCGCGTCACCGAACCGGCCTTGAAGAAGGCGCGGCGTCGCGACGAATGCTGGCGGGTCATGACCATGGCGCGGCTATAGCGTTGCGCGGACGCAGCGTCAACGGCCAAGCCTGAACGCGGGAGCGTTTCAGGAATCCGCCGCGACGGCCAGCACCCAGTACACCTTGTATTTCGAGTTCGGCCGGTAGGCCGTCGCGATGCCGATCCGGGTCGCGCGCGGGTCGAGCAGCACCCTGTTGTGCTGGGGGCTTTCCCGCCAGCCCGAGAAGGCTTCCGCCACCGTGTGGTAGCCGGCCGAGAGATTGGCCGCCGGAGCCTTGAAGCCCGACGCGGCGAGGCGGGCCTTCAGGGCGTCGGCGGAGCTCGGCTTGTCGGCCCCTGCCATGGCGTTCGCCTCCGCTTCCGCCGCCGCCTGCAGGCCGGGGTCGATGGTCAGGGGCCCGAGGCCGTTGTTCCGGCGGTAGGCGCTGATCATGTCCCGCGCCGCCGCCGCATCCACCACCGCGTCGGCCTTGGCCATCGAGAGATAGAAGCTGGGCGTCCGGTTGGCGACGGGGCGCGGCTGGCTCTGGCAGGCCGCAAGACCGAGCACGGCGAGTCCGGTGAGGGCGAGGTGTTTCATACGGAAGACTTATCCTTGAGAAGGGTTAAGGCTTCATCCTCGTAATCCCTGCTCTTGGGCTCCTTGCCGGCATCGCCCTGCTCCTCCGGCGGAGCAGCGGACGGCGCCGGCGGAGCGCCGATCCTCCTCAGTTCGCGGAAGATGTCGAAGTAGAGGTCGCTCGACACCCGCCCGGTGGCGTCGATGTCGTCGACGAAGCAGATCAGGTCGAAGTCGATCGTGTTCTCGGTCGCCTTCTTGAAGAACACCCGCGGCGGCGGCTCGCTCATGACCTCGCGATGGGCGAGCGCGGCACGGCGCATGATCTCCGCCACCTGGTCTGGGTCCGAGGTGGCGCGTGGGACCGGAACCGACACCAGCACGCGCCCTACCCGGTCGTTGCGGACCCGGTTGCGGACGATGCCGGAGATGAGGTTCGAGTTCGGCACGATCAGGGTCGAGCGGTCTCCGGTCTGGATCTCCGTCGAGCGGACGTTGATCCGGCGCACATAGCCCTCCCCGTCGCCCACCACCACGAGATCGCCCACGCGGATCGGCCGCTCCCAGAGCAGGATCAGGCCCGAGATGAAGTTGTTGACGATGGATTGAAGACCGAAACCGATACCGACCGAGAGGGCGCCTGCGACGATGGTCAGCCGCTCGAGACTGAGGCCCAGATAGGTGAAGGACACCACCGTGGCCGCGATGAAGCCCACATAGCCTGCCGCCGTGCGGATCGAGTTGCGCAGGCCCGCATCGAGATCGGTGGCCGGCAGGAAGGTATTGTCGAGCCAGCGCTGGATCAGCCGCGTGATGATGACGCCGACCGTGAAGAGCAGGGCCGCGATCAGGATCGCCGACAGGGAGATGGTCACGTCGCCGACACTGAACCCGAAGAACACGGCTCTCAGGGACCCGACCAGATCGGTGGATTCGATGCCCCAGGGCGCCAGCACCAGCAGACCCGCCATGATGATGAGGCACAGACGGGCGACACCGCTGCCCAGAACGCCGATCTGTTCGAGGGAGCGGCGGCGCAGACCCGTATTCGCCTGAAGCGTCGTGGCGATGCGGCTCTCCCCCCTCAGGGATCCGGCGATGAACTCGTCGGCCAGGGCGATGGCGAGGATCAGAAGGGCCAGGATGATCGAGATCCAGACCACCTGATCGACCAGGAAGGAGGCCAGCGCCACATAGCCGCCGAGCACGCTGCCGACGATGAGCGCGACGACGAACCAGCCCAATGTCCGGATCGGCCCGCCGACATCCACCTCCTGCGGCACGTAGGGTCCGAGGCAGGCCTCCTCGCGGCTCGCTCTCGCGGCGAACCGGCGCAGCAGCTCGGCGAAGATCAGGGCCGAGGCGAGCGCGAAGACCGCGCGGGTGATGACCGTGATCGGCAGGGCCGCCGCGATGGCCTGGTTGAAGGAGTCGAACACCTTGCCGACGACCATGACCGTCGCGAGCGTCACGGAGAAGCTCATGATCCGCGCCGCGGAGGCGTCCGTAACCGGAATGAGCCGCCAGGACGGCCGCTCCGGCGCGAGAACCGCGTCGATCAGCGCGCGGACGAAGGCGATGAAGGCGATGCCGCGCAGGAGCGTCCCGACCACCTGCTCCAGGCGAGGCGGAAAGATGTCGGCGGAATTGAAAGCCACCCAGACGATCCAGCTTCCGGCAATCGCCGGGATCGCCCCGAGCAGCAGGACGCCGAGAGCCGCCAGCAGGCGACGGCGGCGGGTCGGCTCGGTGATCGACGGATCCCGCCTCACCACCCGGGGGGCGAGGGATCGCCGTCCCGCATAGAGAGCGATGCCGACGCCGACCGCGAGGCCGAGGATCAGGAGAACGCCGAGGGTGGTGTTGCGCTGGAGCTGACCGAGAGTGTCGGAGAAGGTGATCCGCTGCGCCCGCAGCTCGCGCGGGATGGCGTGGATTGCGTCCATCCACAGATCCGGGCTGAGGAGCCCCTCGCTCTGCGCGAAGAGCGCACGGGTGAAACCGGCCCTGCGCTGATCGCTGATCTTCGTGATGAGCTGCTCGGCCTGGACGAGGCGGGCGCGTCCGAGCCGCTGGGTCTCGTCAAGTTCGGCCACGGCGGCCTCGCGCTCGCTCCTGTCCCGGGCCACGTCGGCGCTTTCCTCGGGCTCGCCCTCCTTCGGCTTCGGCCCGAGCTGGGCCAGCCGCGCCCGGCTGGTCTCGAGCCTCGGGGCCTGCTCGTCGATCACCGCCCGGATGTCGGCGATCATGGGCTCGATCTGCTGGCGGAGGTTCTGGAGGTCCGCGTCCGACAGGACACGGCCTTCGAGGGCGAGCTCCTTCTGGTCGAGATCGGCCTTGTACCCGTCGAGCCGGGCGCGGGCCTGCCGCGTGTCGGCGGAGAGCGCCGGAGCCTCCGCGGCGGGAGCCGGCGGGGTTGCTGCGGGCGGCGTCTGAGGCTGGGTCTGCGCGGGCGGAGGCGCTACGGGAGCGGGAGCCTGCTGCGCAGCGGCGAAGCCGCCTGCCGCGAGGCCCAACGTGACCAAGGCGGCCCCGAGGAGCCGCCGCATTCCGGAAGTCGTCATTCAGTCCGCCTCGTCGCAAACCCTTGCGGGCCGGTTATGCGAATCATTGAGGCGAAAACTCGCCGCCCGTCAGGCGCAAGGCAAGAAAAAGCCGGGAGCGATGAACAACATCGTTCCCGGCCGCTTCCGCAAGGGAAAGCTATCTTACTGGTTGGTCGCGCCCGTCGCCGAAGGCTCCGCCGGCACCGGATAGGCCGGGTTGGCCGGAGAGATCCGATCCGTCGGGTTGGCTCCCGCGCCGGACGGGGAGCCGGTCACCGCCTCGCGGGATGCCTCCTGGCTCGGATTGTCGGGAGAGGTCGCGCCGACCCAGATCATGTATCCGGCGCCGATCACGGCGAGGAGGGCCAGAGCGCCGATCAGAACGCCCAGGACCGGGCGGCCGGACGCCCCTTGCCGGGAACGATCATCAGGAACGATTTTGCGCATATGAGCCTCATTGAAAAAGCAGGGTGGGGCGAGCCGGGAGGCTCGGCTGTGTGAGGGGAACGCCAGATCGGAAAGGGGGTTCCTGACCCGCCCCGATCTTCAGCGGGTTTTCCGCTTCAGGAAATCGTCCGCCATCGCCCCGGTCGGCTGGATCCAAGATCGTTCCTGGCCGTTGTTCCGGAACGGGCTACATAAACTATGTTCAGGGACGAGGGGCCTATGGTTGGACCGACCGAAGAGGAGCAGACGCGGCGCGATGATGCAGGCCGCGCGCCGCTGCGCGATCTTCGCCCCTCAGCCATGTTTTCGCCGTTTTGGACGCCCTTGGGTAATCCCTGATTCAAGGAGTTGTCATGCACGACAATCGCATCAGCCTGGATGGAACCTGGGAATTTTTGCACGTGGCGGATGACCGGCTGTCAGGCCCGGCCGAAGTTCGCCAAATCGTCGTGCCAAGTCCCTGGCAGGCTCAGTTTTCAGACCTTCGCATGCGTGCCGGCATCGGCATCTACCGCCGGACGATCGAGATCGCGGAAGAGTGGCTGCACGACACTATATGGCTGCGCTTCGGCGCGGTGTTCCACAACTCGCGGGTCTTCATCAACGGCGAGCAGGTCGGCACGAATGAAGGCGGCTTCCTGCCCTTCTCCTTCGACGTGACGAGCTTCCTCAAGCCCGGTCCCAACGAGATCAAGGTGCGCGTCGACTCGCCGACCGACAACCCGGCCGAGTTCCCGGATTCGCCCTTCGCTGAAATCCCGTTCGGCAAGCAGAGCTGGTACGGCCCCCTGTCGGGCATCTGGCAGTCCGTCTACCTCGAGCGGCGCATCACCGACCACATGAGCCGG
This sequence comes from Microvirga lenta, assembly GCF_020532555.1. Classification (GTDB taxonomy): domain Bacteria; phylum Pseudomonadota; class Alphaproteobacteria; order Rhizobiales; family Beijerinckiaceae; genus Microvirga; species Microvirga lenta. Next base: position 284,364 of record NZ_JAJBBR010000002.1, read on the forward strand.
GTTCGCCTGGTCCCCAACCGGGAGACGGGCCGGGTGACGTCGGGGGTGTTCTTCGCCCGGCCGCTCACCAGCGCGACGCAGATCCGCATCGAGGTTCGCGGCCCGTCCGGCGAGGTCGTTCTCGACGAGATGCACGAGACGCAGGTCGGCGTGACCAGCATGCCGTTCGAATTCACGGTCGCCGACGTCAAGTCCTGGTCGCCGGACGAGCCGAACCTGTACGAGGTTCGCCTGGAGCTCATCCGGGACGACGAGGTGAAGGACGAGATCACGGACCGGTTCGGCTTCCGCACCATCGAAACCCGCAACGGCAAGTTCTACCTCAACGGCGAGCCGCTCTATCTGCGCGCCGCGCTCGATCAGGACTACTACCCGGACACGATCTGCACCGTACCCTCGGTGGAGTTTCTGGAGGACCAGTTCCGCAAGGCGAAGGAACTCGGCCTCAACTGCCTGCGCTGCCACATCAAGGCGGCCGACCCGCGTTATTACGACGTCGCCGACCGCATGGGCATGCTCATCTGGACGGAGCTTCCCAACGGCGGCATGGCGACGGACCGCTCCCGTGGACGCAAGGAAAAGCTCCTGAAGGGCATCGTCGACCGCGACGTGAACCACCCGTCCATCATCATCTGGACGATCATCAACGAGAACTGGGGCGTCGACCTCGTCAACGACGCGGATCACCGCGACTGGCTGAAGCGCACCTTCGCCTGGCTCAAGGCCTACGATCCGATGCGCCTCGTGGTCGACAACTCGCCGCTCGCGCCGAGCTTCCACGTGGAATCCGACATCGCGGACTATCACTTCTACGCTGCCTATCCCGACCACCGGGACCAGTGGGACCAGTTCGTGGACGAACTGTCGAACCGCGCCTCCTGGCTCTACTCGCCGCATGGAGATGCGGTGATCACGGGGCGCGAGCCGCTCATGTGCTCAGAGTTCGGCAACTGGGGCCTGCCCTATCCGAAGGACCTGCGCGACGCGAAGGGCGAGGAGCCGTGGTGGTTCGAGACCGGCCACGACTGGGGCGAGGGCGTGATGTACGCCCACGGGGTCGAGAACCGCTTCTCCGACTGGAGTCTGGACCGCGTCTTCGGCGACCTCCGCCGCTTCGTCATCGCCGCGCAGTGGCAGCAGTTCCGCGCGCTGAAATACGAGATCGAGGCGATGCGCCGGAAGCCGAACCTGGCGGGCTACGTCATCACCGAGCTGCACGACTGCCACTGGGAGTCGAACGGGCTTCTCGACATGCGCCGCAACACCCGCGTGTTCCACGAGCTCTTCCACATCGTCAACTCGGACACGGTGATCGTGCCCAAATGGGAGCGTGCCTCCTACTGGTCCGGCGAGAAGGCGGGCCTTCACCTTTCCATCGCCCACGGCGCCGGTCCGGTCCTGGAGGATTGCCAGCTCGAGATCAGCATCTGCGGCGAGACGCAGCGCCTGCCCCTTCCGCGCATCGAGGCTCCCCACGTGCTCGATCTCGGCCGGGTGGAGGTGCCGCTGCCGGAGATGAGCGAGCCGGATCTCCGCCGCATCAGCTTCGACATCCGCTCGTCCGACGGGCGCCTGATCTCGCACAACCACTTCGACCTGGCGATCCACCCGAAGCGCGGCCGGCCGGTCTACTCGCGCGAGCTGGTCTGGGCGCCGGACGAGGACATCCGCGAGCGGTTCCGGGCCCTGGGCTACACCCCGGCCCGTGCGCTCGAGGAATCGACGATGATCGTCTCGCGCACCCACAACAAGGCGATCGTGGACCACGTGCGCCAGGGCGCGAAGCTCCTGCTCCTGCCTGAGGAGGACATGAGCCTTTATCCGTTCTTCCCGCACTGGCAGGCCGTGAAGGTGCAGGCCCGCGCCGGCACCCTCTGGTCGGGCGACTGGGCCTCCTCCTTCGGCTGGCTGAGGCGCTCGGGCCATTTCGCCCGCTTCCCCTCCGGACCGCTCCTCGACGAGACCATGGACCGGGTGCTGCCCGACCACGTGATTTCGGGCTGCAACCTGCTCGACTTCCAGGCCCGTGTCTTCGCAGGCCTCGTGGTCGGCTGGATCCACAAGCCGGTGGCCCTGGGCGTGGAACGCTCCTACGGACGCGGACGCCTCGTCGCCTCCACGCTGCGCCTGCTTCGGGACGAGCCGATGGCCGATCCCACCGCGACGACGCTGCTGGATGCCCTGACGGAGCTCGCCGTGGAATCGCGGTCGCCCCGTCTCGAAGAGGCCGTGCGGGCAGCCGAAGCGGCGGCCTGAGGCTCCCTTCGTTGTTTCCAAACGCGAGCGGCGCAGGGAGAACCCTGCGCCGCTTTTTTTACGCGCAAGAAAAATGGCCGGCGGAGACCGGCCATCGCTTTTCCTGCCGAAGCGGGTTCGGGTGCGGGATTACTCGGCCGCGAGCTTCATGGCATCTGCCGACCAATCGACCTCGTTCTCGGCGAAGAACCGATCGAGGGCGCTCTCCAGGCTCGGCATGAGGATGCCGCGTTCGGTGGAGAGGGCCGTGCTGAAGGTGGGCCTGTCTTCCGCCGCCGCCACGAGGGCCGGATCGAACCCCGCCCGCTCGGCCGCCATGGCGGCCAGGTCGCGCCAGGAGGTTTCCCCGAGATTGGCCATGTGCCAGAGGCCGGTGCCGCCGTCGATCAGCAGGTCGAGGGACGTATTCACGAGATCCGGCACGTAAGTGGGAGAGACGCTGTCTGCGCTGGCCTCCACCGCCTCGCCGCGGCTCAGGGTGTTCAGGATCGACCAGACGAAGTTGTAGCGGTCCCAGGGGCCGAAGAAGGCGCTCGTGCGAATGACCAGGGCCTTGTCGTGGGCCGACAGGACGAGGCGCTCCGCCTCGGCCTTGCTGGCCCCATAGACGGTCGTGGGATTGACCTCGTCGCTTTCCACATAGGCGCGGTCCAGCGAACCGTCGAAGACGAGGTCGGAGGAGAAGGTCACGAGGGGAATGCCGAGATCGGCGCAGGCCTGCGCCAGGACATGGGCGCCGACCGCATTCTCGCGAAAGCAGCGTTCGGGCTCGTCCTCGGCCTGTGCGACCCGCACGTAGCCGGCCGTATTGATGACCGCCCAGGGCCTGTGGCAGGCGAGAGCGGCCTTCACGCTTGCCGGATCCGCGATGTTCATGTCGTTGCGGGAGAGCAGGGTGTGGTCGAGGCCGCGGAAATCGCAGAGGCGGGAGAAGGCGCGCCCGAGGGTTCCGGTGGCGCCCGTGATCAGGAGCTGGCGCGGCGCGCCGACGAGGCGGCAGGCATTCGATTTCCGTGCCGGCGGACGATAGAAGCGGATGTCGCGCTTCCACCAGCCGGCACGGTCGAGAACCGGGTGATCGAACGAGCCCGTCTTGGCGAGCGCCTCGGCCGCATGAGCCAGAGCCGTGCGCCGGGGCTCGGGAGCCCGCACGTCGAAAGGTCCCGGCTCGTAGAAGCCGTTGCGCCTGGTCAGCAGGCTGTTCCAGTCGACGGCGCCGAAGAGCGACCAGACCGTCACGGCGCGGATGTCGGCCCCCTCGTCGCGCAGGGTCTCGACACCTTTCCACACCTCCACGAGCCAGCGGAGCTGGTCGTCGCGAGTGCTGCCGTGATGGGCCTCGGTGACGGCCATGGGCCGCCGGTAGCGTTCCCAGACCTCGCGCAGCCGGGCGGCAGGGCCGAGATCCTCGGGCGGCAAGGGCATGCGGACAGCCTCGGCATCCGCATATCGGTGCCTGCCGTTGCCGCCCCAATGGTGCTCGGGATAGCGGGCCATGCGCTCGTCCAGATACCGCTCGCTGGTGAGGTAATGGTTGATGCCGATGATGTCCGGCGCGGCATCGCCCTCCAGCAGAAGCTCGAGATCAGCCTGATCCACGCCGTTCCTAAGGAGGACCGGCCACCAGGGATGGTCGCGGTCGACCATGCCGCAGAGCAGGTCGAAACTGAGGAAGCGGCGCTGGTTCTCGTGCTCGGCCTGGTAGGCGAGCGTGGGGGTGGAGAAGGTCTTGCCCATGTCGTCCGTCTGGACGAGCTGGGCATCGGGCCGGAACTTGCGGATGGCGCGCATGGACAGAAGCGTCGCCTTGCATTCGTTCACCAGGATCTTGAGAAACGTCTCGTCGCTCGTGCCGTGCGGATACCAATGGCCGTAGAGCCCCGAGAACCGGGCCGTGGTCAGGGGTTCGTTGACGGGCGTGTAGAGATCGAGGTGCGGATAGCGCTCCGCCACGTTGGCCGCGTGACGGGCCAGCAGCTCCGGCCAGGCCGGATCGAGCATGTCGGTATAGCTCGGCCCGCTGCCGTGGTGGCAAAGGCCGGCAATCGCCCGGATGCCGAGTTCCTGCAGCCGGGCGATGCGCGTGTCGTGCCAGGAGAAATCCGCCTCGTCCGGAGAGGAGGGTGAGATGGCCTCCCAGAGCACCGGATACCGAACTGTCCGTATACCGAGGGCTGCGATCCGGTCGAGATCCTCGATCCGGTCGCGATGTCCCGTCTCGAGGCTTTGGTCGCGGAAGTCATCGCCTATTCTTGCGATAGTACATTCGATTCCGCCCCAAAGCTCCAACGGTTCTCTCATCATCCATCTCCGAGCTATTACAAAGTGCGACTTACAACATACTTAGCGCGGATTTGTTCGATGACGTTTCGACTATGACGCCAGCGCCGCCGAAGCGGTCATGACTTTGACATCAGCCGTATCGGCGCTGACTGGAAGAGCCTCGTTGATGCGCCGGAACGTGGCGAGGGCCTGCCCGACGATCTGGTCCATGTTGTAGTAGCGATAGGTCGCGAGACGGCCGACGAACCACACGTCCGGCGTTGCCAGGGCGAGGCGCTCGTATTTCTTGAAGAGCTCCTGGTTTTCCGGCTTCGGAATCGGGTAGTAGGGGTCGCCTTCGGCGGAAGGGTATTCGTAGGTCAGGGCGGTCTTCGTGTGCTCCTGGCCCGTCAGGTGCTTGTACTCCGTGATCCGGGTGTAATCGTTCGTCTGCGGATAGTTCACCACGCCCACGGGCTGGTGCCATGCCTTGTCGAGCGTCACGTGCTCGAAGCGCAGCGAGCGATAAGGCAGCTTCCCGAACCGGAAATCGAAGTACTCGTCGATCGGGCCCGTATAGATGACGCGGCGATGCGGAACGACGTTCTTCACGTCCTCGTAGTCCGTCTGCGTCATCACGTTGATGTTCGGATGACTCACCATCTTCTCGAACATGCGCGTGTAGCCGTGCTTCGGCATGAACTGGAACTCGTCGCCGAAATAGCGATCGTCCCTGTTGGTGCGGGTCGGAACGCGGGACGTCACCGACTTGTCGAGCTCCGACGGATCGAGGCCCCACTGCTTGCGGGTATAGCCGCGGAAGAACTTCTCGTACAATTCGCGGCCGACCGTGGAGACCACCACGTCCTCGGACGTCCTGATCTCGTCCACCTTCTCGGCCCGCTGGGCGAACCAGTCCTGCAACTGCTCAGAGGTCAGGTTGAGGTTGTAGAGCTTGTTGACCGTGTCGAGGTTGATCGGAATCGGCACGAGCATTCCGTCCACCTCCGCCAGCACCCGGTGCTCGTAGAAGCGCCATTCGGTGAAGCGGGACAGGTAATCGAAGATCTGCTTCGAATTGGTGTGGAAGATGTGCGGACCATAACGATGGATCAGAAGCCCGTCATCGTCGTAGCAATCGTAGGCATTGCCGCCGATATGGGGGCGCCTGTCGATCAGGAGAACGCGCTCGTTGCGCTCGTTCGCAAGGCGTTCGGCAAGAACGCTGCCCGCGAAGCCGGCACCGACAATCAGCCAATCGTACATTCGCTTACTCCGCAGGCGTGGTGGCATAAATCGGAAGCGAGGAAGCGGGGCGATCCGTGATCGCATCGCCGGTCACGTCCAGCATCAGCTTGTGCATGGAAGCCCAGGTCTTGTCCCAGGAGCCGGACGCGAGATGGCGGTCGACCTTGGCGAGCCACGCCTCCTTCGGCCGGTTCAGGATCGTCTCGACCTTCTCCACGGCCTCCTGAGCGCTCCTGGCGATCTCGACGAGACCCTTCTCGCCGTAAGGCCGCACCACGTCCGTGATCGCGGTCGAGACGACGGGCACGCCGGCGGCCAGGAATTCAGGCGTCTTCGTCGGGCTGATGAACTTCGTCGCCTCGTTGAGGGCGAACGGCATGAAGCCGATGCTCCAGCCGGACAGGTACTGCGGCAGCTCGTTGTAGGACTTGCCGCCGAGCCAGTGAATATTGGGCCGTTTGGGCAGAGTGGCGGGATCGATCTTCACCACCGGGCCGATCATCACGAACTGCCAATCGGGGCGCAGGGCGGCGACCTGATCCACGAGATCGATGTCCATGCGCTCGTCGATGACGCCGAAGAAGCCGAGGCGCGGATAGGGAATATGCGCCTGATCGCTTGGATCCTGCTTGACGCCGCGCGCCTTGGAGAAATGATTGAAGTCGATGGAGGACGGAAAGGCGTGGACGCTGCGGTGCCGGTTGCGCTTGGCCTCGTACAGGCTCATGCCGCCGGTGAACACGAGATCGGCGCGGGTGAACAGGTCGTTCTCCAGATCGAGGAGTTCCTGCGAAGCGCCGCGGAACAGCGAAAGCTCGTCCATGTTGTCGTAGATGCACAGGTCGCATTCGAGGTCGCTCGTGAATGCGATCGCCATGGGCGTATAGTACCAGAACACGCGCAGAGCGCTGGATTCGCGCCCGATCAGGGCTTCGATCAGATCGTGCTGTTCGGCGATCACATCCTCGGGGGACAGCCCTTCAGGCAGCATCGGCACGGCGACGGTCACGCCCTGCGGCCGGTCGCTGATGTCCATGTGGGAGGTGATCCCGGGCTTGAAGACTGGCTCCTCGATGATGAGGACGTCGTAGTGATTTGCTGCACGGCTGAGGAGATGTTGCGGGCGTTGCCAGACGAAATCCCAGCGAAGGTGAGAGAAGCAAACGAGGAGAGGCTTTTTTGACTCGGCCTTAAAAGGCGAACGAAGGGCATGCGACTGCGTTATCAAACGCTCATGCATAGCGCGATCCTCAGGTACAGATGTGTTGTCACGATCGGACAGAAAATACGGTCCGCGGCGATGAATGTGGCTAGTTTTGTGAATCGGACCGGCGAAGGGTCGCGGTCGCAATCGACTATCTAACGCAGAGGATGCAATTTGGTTCCATCTGCGCGCGGTCTTGTGAGCATCTGTTCACAAGAACAGAGTCGATCACTTCTTTTCCAGCATCAACGTGCCTTGTTTCTGGATGAAGTTCTTCGCTTTTTCAGCAACCATAGCCAAAAGCCACGGCAATTGGACTTCAACCTTCACCTGTTCTTCGAAAACCTGAAGATGACCATTGATCGACTGCCCCATGGCGCCGACGCGAAAGTCCATGCGGTCCCCGCTCCACGTTTCCTCCACGGAGGCGACCTTGTCCCCGAACTGCGACTTGAGGCGCGTCAGGCCTCCCTGCAGGCGTCGCATGGCTTCCGCTTTGCCGAGATTGTGGGGAATGGACACGACGAGAGGTTTCGACATCAGGCTTCTCCGTTCTTGCGATGACAAGCGAAGCGATGCCGTCCCGGTTCCTCGCTAGAGCATCTCGACCTTGAGGGCCCGTACGACGATGGTTTCCTGGTCGAACCGCCGCTCGAGCTCGGCCCTGTAGTCCTCCCACCAGGAATGATCGAGCTCGCGCGCCATGACCTCGAAAACGACGATATCGTCGTGGGACGTGTGGCCGCCCTCCTTCCAGACGCCTTCCGCCGGCGCCCGGGTGAAGCTCGTGATGCCGCCGAACCGCTCCGCCAGCTCGGCGCGCACGCGCCCATAGGCGGCGCCGTCGAAGCGGCGGCCGTCGTTGTCCGCGAGGGGCAGGAGGAGTTGAACCAGATGCATCGCCGGGACCCTGAGCTTCGCCTGCCGAACACGAACCGGCAGGCGAAGGATGTTCTAGGGCCGATTGCGGCGAAGGCGAGGGTCTCAGGCCTGCTGGGCGGCGAAGAGGTCCCGGTCGGACGCCGGGAGGCTGTCGTCCACCATGTAGCGGCTGGTGAGCTTGGAAATGCGCCAGGGGCGCTCCGTCGAGGCGTGGATGGCCTCCGACGGACGGAGTCGCCGGGTGGTGCCGTCGGCCTGGACCTCGTCGATGACTACGAATCCGAAGATCGTCAGCCGGGTCGCCATGACCTTGGTGGCACGGTCGTCCGCCGCGATGGGCAGGGATCCGGCGGTGTAGACCGCATCCATGAGACTTCTCTGATCGCGGCGCGGCGAAGCCGACGAACGCGCTCCCGGAAAGCGAACGACATTCGTCGCTTCAGACGATCTCGATTCCATAATACGCAACCCCTGGTCCCGAATCAGGCCAAGGATCGCCGCAAGGGATTAAGAACCGCCTAACCCTAGTCGAGCCTGTGCAGGGAGACGTATCCGGTGCCCGCCGCCGTCAGGCCGAGCGCCTGGGCGGGGCCTTTCGCGAGGTCGATGATGCGCCGCCCCGCGAAGGGTCCCCGGTCGTTGATCCTGACGACCACGGAGCGGCCGTTCTTCTCGTTGACGACGCGGAGCCTGGTCCCGAAAGGCAGCGACCGGTGCGCTGCCGTCATGGCGGCGGAATTGAAGCGCTCGCCGCTCGCCGTGCGTCGGCCGTGAAAGCCTGGGCCGTACCACGAGGCGACGCCGCGCTGGAGTTGCCTTCCTGTCTCGAATTTGTCCTGTGAGATCGACCCGGTTGCCATGGGGTCCGTTGTGTTGCAGGCCGCCATGAAAAGAATAGGCATCACGCAGGATGCACGGGTGAGGATCTTCTTCAAGGATAGTCTCCCCTTGTATTGTGCTTGTCAGTCAAGCTGACGCATAACAAGGCAAGAATATGGCGCGGCGTTTTTCCCTTTGTATTCTATACTTTTTTGCCAACCGGATAATCTTACATATAGCCTTATTAGCTGCCAAGCTTGATTCTCAATAGCCTCGCGGGCGTTTTGTTCCATGCCGAGGGATTTTTTCCCGCCTGCTCCTGCAGCAGGAGGATCTGGTCGTCCGAAGAAGCTGATCTAATTGTGGTCAGACGGCCGGGCCCAGGAGCCACGCGCCGCATGAGGGCCGTCGCTTCATGTCCAATCCATCCGCATCGTCGCGCGTCGCCGTCGTCGGCGCAGGGCCAGGTGGTCTTGCGGCCGCCATGCTCCTCGCCAAGGAAGGCATCCCGGTCACGATCTTCGAGCGGGAGGCCGCCGTAGGAGGCCGCACCCGCACGATCACGGCGCCCGGCGGGTACAAATTCGATATCGGCCCGACCTTCTTCCTCTATCCGCGCATCCTCAAGGACATCTTCGAGGCCTGCGGCGAGCGGCTCGAGGATCATGTCGCGATGCAGCGCCTCGATCCTCAGTACCACCTGGTCTTCGAGGGCGGCGGCGAGATCCGCGCCACGGCCGATCTGACCCGCCTCGAACAGGAAATCGCCCGCCTCGCCCCGCAGGATGCAAGGAACGTCCGCCGGTTCCTGGAGGATAACCGGGGCAAGCTGGAAGCCTTCCGCCCGGTGCTGGAGCAGGCCTTTTCGAGCCCCGCCGACCTCGTTTCCCCGGCGATGATCGCCGCTCTGCCGAAGCTCCGTCCCTTCTCCAGCGTGGACAAGGACCTCCGGCGCTACTTTTCGGACCCGCGCGTCCGGCTCGCCTTCTCGTTCCAGACCAAATACCTGGGCATGTCGCCGTTCCAGTGCCCGAGCCTGTTCACGATCCTGTCGTTCCTGGAATACGAGCACGGGGTCTATCACCCTATCGGCGGGTGCGGCGCGGTGTCGGAGGGCATGGCGGCGGTCGCCCGCAAGATGGGCGTCGACATTCGCCTGAACACGCCGGTCGACCGCATCCTCTACGAGAACGGGGAGGCGGTCGGGATCGAGGCGGGAGGCGAGCGTGTCCCGGCGGGCTCCATCGTGGTGAACGGCGATTTCGGGCACGCCATGCGCCGCCTCGTGCCGGAAGCGATGCGCCCGCGCTGGCGCGACAGGAAGCTCGACCGTGCGAAGCTCTCGTGCTCGACCTTCATGCTCTATCTCGGCATCGAGGGCGGCGTCGGCGATCTGGCCCACCACACGATCCTGCTTTCGCGCGACTACGAGCGCAACATCCGCGAGATCACCGAGGGCACCCTGTCCGAGGAGCCCTCGGTCTATGTGCAGCATGGCGGCGCGACCGATCCGTCGCTCGCCCCCGAGGGGCACACCAGCCTCTACGTGCTGGTGCCCGTGCCCAACCTGCGCTGCAGCATCGATTGGGCTCGCGAGGCGCCGCGTTACCGGCGGATCGTGCTGGAGCGACTGAAACGCCTCGGGCTCGGCGACATCGAAAGCCGCATCCGCTTCGAGCGCATGGTGACCCCGACCCACTGGCAGGACGAGTTCGCCGTGTTCGAGGGCGCCACCTTCAATCTGGCGCACAACCTGACGCAGATGCTCTACTTCCGCCCGAACAACCGCTTCGGGCGCAATGTCTATCTGGTCGGAGGCGGCACCCACCCGGGCAGCGGCCTGCCGGTGATCTACGAGGGCGCCCGGATCACCACGCGACTGCTGCTGGAGGACCGGGAGCGCCGCCGCGCCGGCGACACCGGCCAGGAGCCCCTGCTCGCCCCTGTCGGCGAAGCCACCCTGTGAGGATGCGGCCATGCGGTCCCTCGGCCTTGCAGGACTTCTCGTGTTGGCCGGCACCGCCGCGCAGGCGGCGACCCTCGTGATCCGTGCGGAGGGCGTCACGCCGGACGGCAACAGGATCTATGCCGGCATCTGCGACAGGAGTTTCGAGGAGGCGACCTGTCCCTACAGGGCCAGCAGCCCCGCCTCGGCGGGGCGGGTCGAGCTGCGGGTGAGGAACGTGAAGCCCGGCTCCTATGCCATCGCGGTTTTCCATGACCGCAACGGCAATGCGAAGCTGGACCGCAGCTTCATCGGCCTGCCGGCGAGCCCTACGGCTTCTCGAACGACGCAGGCCGGCGCGGGCGCCCCGATTTCGAGGCGGCCCGCATCGTCGTGCGGGAGCCCGCGACAACCGTGGTCGTTCCCGTTCGCTAGAGGCGCCATGCAGGACCACGCTTCCGCTCCTCCGTCGCATTCCCGGGTCGATCCGGCCCCCATGGGAGCGGGCTTTTCCTGCGGCGCTCCCGCGGCGCCCATCAATGACCCGTGCCTCGCCTTGAAGTGGGCCATGCCCTTCCTAGAACCAGAAGTCAGGAGCATGCCCCCATTCTCCGGGACCGATCGAACGAGCGGGCACGGCCGGACCAACGCCTTCCTTGGAGGACATTCGTGAGCAGTCAGGGGACTTCGGTAGCCGTCATCGGCGGCGGTTTGGGGGGATTGGCGGCAGCCTGCGTGGCGGCCGCGCGCGGACACCGGGTCACCCTCTATGACAAGAATCCCTGGCTTGGCGGCAAGGCGGCGGTGCTGCACGAAGGCGGTTTCCGCTTCGATATGGGTCCGACCATCCTCACCGTTCCGCGCGTCCTGGAGCGCATCTTCGCCGAGGCCGGACGCAATCTCTCCGATTATCTCGACCTCGTGCGCCTGGACCCGCAATGGCGCTGCTTCTTCGACGACGGCTCGCGCATCGACCTGCTGGAGAACGTCGACGCCATGGCCGAGGCCATGGACCGTTTCGCGCCCGGCAAGAAGGCGGGCGACGGCTACCGGAGGTTCCAGGAGCTGTCCGAGAACCTCCATCACATCTCCAACCGCTTCTTCTTCTGGAAGCCGGTGGAGGACCTGTTCGACACGATCAACATCCGCGCCAACATGAATCCCGCGACCCTGCGGGACGTCCTGTCCCTGCGCATGGGGTCCTCCGTCGCCGGCACGATCCGCTCCAAGGTGAAGGACGACCGTCTCGCGCAGATGCTCGACCATTTCACGCAATATGTGGGCTCGTCTCCCTACGGATCGCCCGCGGTTCTGTGCGCCATCGCCCATATGCAGGCGGCCGAGGGCGTCTGGTATCCCATGGGCGGCACCCGCGCCGTGGCCGAGGCCCTGACGAAGCTCGCCGCCGAACTGGGTGCGACCTTCCGGCCCGACACGGATGTGCAATCCCTCCAGATCGAGAACGGCGCGGTGACGGGCCTCGTGACCGCGAACGGGGACGCGGTGGCCTATGACAGGGTCATCTCCAACATGGACTCGATCCGCACCTATCAGGAGCTCGTGGGCGGCGAGGTCGGCGTCCACTACGCCAAGAAGGACTTCGAGCCCGCCTGCTCCGGCGTCGTGCTCTATCTCGGCCTCGACCGGCGCTACGACCATCTGCTCCATCACGATTTCGTCTTCTCCCGCGATCCGGAGGAGGAATTCGACTTCATCTATCGCAAGGGCGAGCCCGCGCCCGATCCAACGTGCTACATCGCGGCCCCCTCGGGCACGGACCCGAGCGTCGCGCCCGAGGGTGGCGAGGCGCTCTACGTGCTCGTTCACACCCCGTACCTGCGCCCCCATCACGACTGGTCGCAGATGTTCCCCGCCTACCGGCAGGTCATTCTCGACAAGCTGAAACGCGCCGCCGGCATGGAGGACATCGAGAGCCGCATCGTCGTCGAGCGCCACCTGACGCCGCAGGACATCCACGACCGCTACAAGGTGCTGAACGGTGCGATCTACGGCCTGGCGAGCCACGGCAAGTTCATGGGCGCGTTCAAGCCCGGCAACAGAAGCCGGCAGGTGAGCGGGCTCTACCTCGCGGGCGGCGCCGCCCATCCGGGCCCCGGCATGCCCATGGTGATGATGTCCGGCTGGATCGCCGCCGACGCGCTCGATGCGGATGTGAAAGGCGAGAACGTACGGAAAGTGTCTTGAGACAGGAAGCGGACCCAGCAGCCGGAAGACGAAGCCGGAACCGGCCCGCGGAGGCCTCTCCGGTGGCGCGCCGCTCCGCCGTCGTCCATCGCTTCATGCTCTCCTATTTCCGCCGCTATTTCACGCAGCACATGAACGCGCTGCGGATCGCCTCGTGGGGCAGTCCTGCGATGCCGCAGCAGGGCCCGGTCGTCGTCTATTCCAACCACCCGGCCTGGTGGGACGCGGCGGTTTACATCCTGGCCGCGGACCGTTTCCTCCCCGACTACGAGAGCTACGCGCCCATCGATGCCGCCATGCTGCAGCAATACGGCGTCTTCAGCCGCATCGGAGCCTTCGGCGTGGACCTCGACACGCCGCGAGGCGCGGCGGCCTTTCTCAAGGCGAGCAAGGACATCCTCTCTTCCCATCGACGCGCGCTCTGGATCACTGCGCAGGGCCGCTTCAGCGACGTGCGGGAGCGCCCGCTCGGCCTCAGGCCCGGCGTGGCGCGCCTCGTCGAACTCGCCCCTGACTGCACCATCGTGCCGCTCGCCATCGAATACGCCTTCTGGGCGGAACGCGGCGCCGAGGCCTTCATCGCTTTCGGGCCGCCGATGCAGGGACGCGATCTCGTCGGTCAGCCCCGCACCGCCCGCCTGGAACGTCTCGAGAGCACGCTTGCGGAAACGCTCGACCGTCTGAGCGCCGATGTCGAAAGCCGCGATCCGGACAGATTCCGGATCGTCCTCGAAGGCCGTTCCGGCATCGGCGGCATCTATGACGGCTGGCGTCGCGTGGCGGCGGCCCTGACCGGACGCAGATTCGATCCATCGCACGAGGGGCACCGTCCATGATGATTGCGCTCGGGCTCGTCCTGCTGGTGCTGGCCGCTTTCCCCGCCGTACTGGCGTTCATGAACCTCGCCGTTCTGCAGGGCACCCCGAGGCATCGTCCGCAGGCGGATACCCTGGTCTCGATCATCGTTCCGGCGCGCAACGAGGCGACGAACATTGCGCCGGCCTTGGATTGCGCCCTGGCGAGCGTCGGAGTGCCGGTCGAAGTCCTCGTGATCGACGACGGCTCCACCGATGCCACCGCCGAGATCGTGCGCGCCTATGCGGCGCGCGACGGGCGCGTGCGGCTCCTCACGGCTCCTCCCCTGGAGGACGGCTGGACCGGAAAGGTCCATGCCTGCCATCACGCTGCGCTGGCCGCGCGCGGCACGCATTTCCTGTTCGCGGATGCGGATGTGCGCCTTGCGCCCAACGCGGCCGCGATCCTTGCCGGTCACGCCCAGGCCACCGATGCGAAGCTGGTGAGCGCCGTGCCGCGCCAAGTCATGAAGTCGCTCGGCGAATGGCTGATCGTGCCGACGATCAACTTCCTGATGCTCGGCTATCTTCCCATGGGATTCATGCGCCTCTCGCGGGATCCCGGCCTCGGCGCGGCCTGCGGCCAGCTCGTTCTCGTCGAGGCGCAGGCTTACCGCGCCGCGGGCGGGCACGAAGCGATCCGCTCCCTCATCCATGACGGCATCCAGCTCGCCCGCCTCTTCCGCCGGAAGGGCTACATGACCGATCTCCTGCCCGGCGACCGCCTCGCCTCCTGCCGGATGTATAAGAGCTTCCGCGAGGCCTGGGCGGGCTTCGCCAAGAATGCCCATGAGGGAATGGCGACACCCGTGGCCCTGCCGGTCTGGACCGTTCTTCTCTTCGGCGGCCATGTCCTGCCGTTCGTGCTTCTCGCCGTCGCCCCTTCAGTTCCCATCGCGCTGGCGGCCTTCCTGTCCTTGGGCACTCGCGCCATCGTGACCGTGGCGACGCGCGAGAACCCATTGTCCATTCCCCTGCATCCTTTCACCATCCTGGTGGGTCTGGCGATCCAATGGAGCGTGCTCCTGCGGATCGGATCGGCACGCCGCGCCGGGTGGAAGGGCAGGCTCTATCCCGTAGGGTAACGCATATGGAGATGGCTCCCTTGCAAGCCACGAAGCGCCCGCAGGACGAGAACTTCCCGGTCGCCTCCCTCTTGCTCTCGCGCGAGCATCGCGGCGCGGTGCTGGCCTTCTACCGTTTCGCGCGCATGGCCGACGACATCGCCGATGCTCCAGACTTGTCCGCGCCCGAGAAGCTGATCCGGCTCGAGACTCTCGAACAGGCCCTGGTCTCGGGCGATGCCGCCTGTCCCGAAGCGGCGCGCCTGCACGCGGTGGACGGGCGCTACGGCACCGGCATCGCGGAGGCGCGCAGCCTTCTTCGCGCCTTCCGCCAGGACGTGGTCAAGGCGCGCTATCTCGACTGGTCGGAGCTCACATCCTACTGCACCTTGTCGGCCGAGCCCGTCGGGCGCTTCCTCCTGCGGCTGCACCGGGAATGCGAGGCGGCTCAAGGACCCGCAGACGCCCTCTGCACCGCGCTGCAGATCCTCAACCACCTTCAGGATTGCCGTGCCGACCGGGAGACCCTCAACCGCATCTATGTCCCGCTCGCGTGGCTCGACCGGGCGGGCGGCGAGACCGCCTTCTTCGAACCCTCGCGCGCATCCCGGCGCAGGGACGTTCTCGACGCCATGCTCGACCGGGTCGACGATCTGATCGACCGCGCGCGCGCCCTGCCCGAGCGGCTGCAGAACCGGCGCCTGCGCGCCCAGAGCATCGCGACGATCATTCTCGCGGAGCGCCTGAGCCGGCGGCTGCGCCAGCACGACCCCGTTCTCACCCGGGTCCGGATCGGCCGCATCGACGCCGCCCGGGCCTTCCTCGGCGGGTTCGGTGGGACGGGCGCTCGCCTCGCCAATTCGGATCCCCGCGTGACGGCGGCAGCCGTGATGCGTTCGGGCTCCTCCTTCCGGCTCGGCATGCAGAGCCTGTCGCCGGAGCGCCGCCGCGCCATCCATGCGGTCTACGCCTTCTGCCGCGCCGTCGACGACATTGCGGACGGCATCGCGCCGGCTTCGGAGAAGCGCCGCTTCCTGGCCGAGTGGCGCCGGGAGATCGACCGTCTCCACCGCGCGCCGCAGACGCCGATCGGACGGGAGCTGGCGCGGGCGTCGAGCCTCTACAAGCTGCCGGTGGAGGAATGCCATGCGCTCATCGACGGCATGGAGACCGATTGCGCCGACCGGGTCCGCCTTGCCGACGACCGCGCCCTGGACCAGTACGCGCGCCGCGTCGCCGGTTCGGTCGGGGCCCTGTCGATTCGCATCTTCGGCGCGCCGCGGGCGCACGACTTCGCCGTACAGCTCGGGCGTACGCTGCAGCTCGTGAACATCCTGCGCGACGTGGACGAGGATGCGGCGCGCGAGCGCGTCTACATTCCCCTCTCGCGCCTCGCCCAGCTGGGCATGACCGATGCGCCGGCTGCCGT
Organism: Microvirga lenta; assembly: GCF_020532555.1. Taxonomy (GTDB): domain Bacteria; phylum Pseudomonadota; class Alphaproteobacteria; order Rhizobiales; family Beijerinckiaceae; genus Microvirga; species Microvirga lenta. Next base: position 300,532 of record NZ_JAJBBR010000002.1, read on the forward strand.
GCTCGTGGCGGATCCGCGTTTCGCCCGCGTCTGCGAGACTCTTGCCGCCGATGCGCGAGCGGCCTTCGCGGCAGCGGACGAGGCCCTCACACGGCTCGACCGCTCCAGCCTCAAGCCGGCGATCCTGATGATGGAAAGCTATCGGCGCATCCTGGACCGTCTCGAGGTCCGCGGCTGGGGCACGCGGACCGGCAAGCTTCAGCTGACGGCCACGGACAGACTGCAGCTCTTCACCCGAGCCATGAGGGCCGCATGATGGCGAGGCGCACGCATATCGTCGGCGCGGGACTGGCGGGCCTGAGCGCGGCCCTCGCGGTGACGGCGGAAGGCGGAGAAGCCTTTCTGTACGAGGCCGCGCCCCAGGCGGGCGGGCGCTGCAGGACGATCCAGCCCGGGGCCGGATTCTGCCACGACAACGGCACCCATGTTCTCTTCGCGGCCAACCGGCGCGCCCTCGCCTTCCTGGACGCCGTCAAGGCCAGGCATCGCTGGATCGAGCCCGAGCCCGGGGGCCTTCCGATCCACAGCGCGAGAAGCGGGCGGACGCGGCGCATCGGCCTTTCTCCCTGGTCGTGGCTGAACCCGGCGCGTCGGCCCGAGGGCCTCGGGCTTTTCGACCTCGGATGCCTCCTTCGCCTCGCCTTCTCGTCGGCGGACAGGCCCGTGGCCGACCTGATCGGGGAACGGCCGATCCTCGAGAACCTGATCGAGCCCCTCACGGTCGCTGTGCTCAACACACCGGCGGCGGATGCCTCCTCCCAGCGTCTCGGCTGCGCCATCCGGCGCCTGCTTCGTCCGGGGTCGGGCAGGCTCCTCGTCGCGCGCCATGGACTGAACGAAGACCTCGTCGAGCCCGCCCTTCGCACCCTGACGAAGCGTGGCGTGCCTCTCCTCACGGGGCAGCGCCTGCGGGCGGTCCTGACCAACAACAACCGCGCCATCGGTCTGGCCCTGAGCGACCGGACCGTCGCCCTGGGGCCGGAAGACCAGGTGATCCTGGCGCTGCCGCCATGGGAGATCGCACGGCTCATGCCCGAGCTCCCCGTTCCCGACCGGTTCGAGCCGATCCTCAACATTCACTACCGCCTGTGCGGCCTCGACCGGCCGCGCTTCATCGGCTTCACCGGCACGCTGGCCCAATGGGTGCTGGTGCGGGACGACCATGTGAGCGTCACGGTCTCGGCGGCGGCCTCCGTGATCGACCGGGACGGCCAGGAGGTCGCGGCCCTCATCTGGCGGGAGATCGCCCCGACCCTGCGCGTGTTCGGTCTCGAGGCGGATGCGGACCGCCAGCCGGAGGCGCGGGTCGTGAAGGAGAAGCGCGCCACGATCCGGCAGGCGGCGAGCCCCCTTCCCCAGCCGCCCCTGCTCCCGCTTTCGAACGTCGCCCTGGCGGGCGACTGGATCGGCTCCCTGCCGGCCACCATCGAGAGCGCCGTCACGGCCGGCGAGCAGGCGGTGGCCGCGCTCGGCCATGCCCGGAGAACGCGCCTGCCGGCGTCGCTTCCCCATTCGCTCAAGGTGGAGGACGCCGCATGACCGGCGATCACGCGCCCCTGACCGTCCTGCTGCCGACGCCGCGCGGGTTCTGCGCCGGCGTCGAACGGGCGATCCAGAGTGTCGAGGATGCGCTCGCCCGAACGGGCAAGCCCGTCTATGTCCGGCACGAGATCGTCCATAACGGACGCGTGGTGGACGATCTCAGGAAAAAGGGCGCCGTCTTCGTCGACGACCTGTCCGACATCCCCGACGGCGCCGTCGCGATCTTCAGCGCCCACGGGGTCCCGGAGGCGGTGGAGCGCGAGGCGGCACGGCGGAATCTCTCGGTGCTCGACGCCACATGTCCGCTCGTCCGTCGCGTCCATCTGGAAGGGCAGCGTCATGCGCGGGCCGGGCGCGAGGTGATCGTCATCGGCCATCGCCAGCATGTGGAGGTCGAGGGCACGCTCGGCCGCATCGACGGCACGGTCCACGTGGTGGCCACGGTGGCGGAAGCGTTGACGGTGCAGGTCGCCGACGCGGAGCGTGTCGCCTACATCACCCAGACCACTCTGTCCGTGGACGATACGCGCGAGATCATCGCGGCCCTCAAGACCCGCTTCCCCGCCATCCAGGGGCCCGACACCAAGACGATCTGCTACGCGACGCAGAACCGGCAGATGGCCGTGCGGGTCATCGCCAAGCGGGCGGAGCGCGTCATCGTCTGCGGCGCGCGCAACTCGTCGAACAGCAACCGCCTGTGCGAGGTTGCGGAGAGCGAGGGCCGGCCTGCCCTCCTCCTTCAGGATCCGCGCGACCTGACGCTGTCCTTCATCGACGGGGTGGCGGTGATCGGTCTCACCGCAGGTGCTTCGGCACCCGAGGAGCTGGTGCAGGAAGCCCTGGCTCAGCTCACCCGCTGGCGGCGCGTCATCGTGGAGGAGGTGCGCGTGACGGAGGAAGGAACGCGCTTCGCCCCGGTCGATCTCTCGCAGATCGTGCCGTGGCTCGCGAACGCATCCTGATCCGGCGCCTGCGGCACTATCGAGGTTGAACAGGAGGAGCCTCCGCGAGTTGTCCCGTGCAACGCGGAGAGACCATGGCGCCCCGGACCCTGAAACAAGCGAGCCGCTCGTCGGCGCCGACCTTCCGGACGATCGAAACCGCAGGACGACTGGGCGAGAGCGCCCTCGCGATCCTGCGGCAGGCCCGGACCAGCCCATCGGGAATGCTGATCGTCGCCGCAAGCGAACGCAGGGCCGCGGATCTCGTCAGAGTTCTCGCCGTCCTCGCGCCCGATCTGCCCACGATGTTCTTTCCGCGCTGGGACTGCCTTCCCTACGACCGCGCCCCGCCATCCCGGCGCGTGATGGGCCGCCGCCTCGCCATCCTCAAGGCGCTCGCGGAGGATCGGAAGACCGCGCCCATTCTCGTCACCACGCCGCTTGGCGTGCTCCAGCGCGTCCCTCCCCGAACCGAGCTTGCCCGGGCAGAGCTCGTCCTGAGACCGGGCGATGACCTGTCGCACGAGCGCATCGAGGAAGGGCTCCGGCGCCTCGGCTACATCCTCGACGAGCGCGTGGACGAGCCTGGGGAAGCGGCCCTGCGCGGACAGGTTCTCGATATCTACCCGGCCGGCACGGAAACCCCGGTCCGGGTGGAGCACGACGAGGGCCGCATCGTCGCCCTGCGCCCGTTCGATGCCGCGAGCCAGCTCGCCGAGGGCGAGATGCCGGAGCTGCGGCTGCTTCCTGCCTCCGAGCACTTCGCGACGGGAGCGGGAGAAGCAGACTTTCCCGCCCCTGGCTCGGAGCACCGGCTTGCGGAGTTCTTCGAGCGCCTCGACGATCTGCCGACGCTTCTTCCAGATGCGTCGGTGTTCCTCGACGCGGGAGCCGAGGCACGCATCGCCGCCGCATGGGAACAGATCCGGGACGCCCATGAGAGCCGCACGAAGCTGCGGCCCGAACGGGCGGAAGGCGGGAGATCCCTCGCCCCCGACCGCCTGTACCTGACCGAACAGGAATGGGCGGCGTATCTCGACGCCGCTTCCGTGACGCGGCTGTCCGAAAATCCCGACGATCCGGACCTCGCGCCGCCCCCGGTCTTCGCCACCCACGCGCGACCGTTCCGCCGCTTCGCCGATTTCGTGCTGGACGAGCTCGATCAGGACCGCAGGGTCGTTCTGGCGGGCGCGGGCGAAGCGGATCTGCGCCCGCTTCTGAGGGCGCTCGCGGACGACGCCGATACGCCGGTCGAGACCGTGAAGGACTGGTCGGCCGTGGAGGCGGCGCCCGGACGCGTTCTGGCGCTGGCGCTCCCCCTCGACCAAGGCTTCCGGGACAGGGAGAGCGGAACCGTCGCGATCGCCGCGGCCGACGTGATCGGCAGCCGCGCCCGTGCCGCTATCGAACAGGTCATCCGCCCCACCGACATCGCCGGCACCGAGCTCGAATTCCGCCTCGGCGACGTGGTCGTTCACCGGGATCACGGGCTCGGCGTCCTCACCGGCCTCGAAAGCGTCCTGGCCGACGGCACGGCGGCCGACCTCCTGCGCCTGTCCTACGCCGACGAGGCGACCCTGATGGTGCCGGTCGACGAGATGGACCGGGTCTGGCGCTACGGCGCCTCGGCCGAGGCCGTCACTCTCGACCGGATCGACGGGGATGCCTGGGCCAAGAGGCGGGCGAAGGTGGAGGCGGAAATCGCCGAGAGCGCGGCCCGGCTCATCGCGGCGGTCCAGGCGCGCAACGAGGCGGAGGCGCCGAAACTCGTGCCGCCGCGAGCCTCCTACGAACGCTTCGCGGCCCGTTTCCCGTTCTCGGAAACGCCGGACCAGACCACCGCGATTGCCGCCATCCTGACGGATCTCGCCTCGGGATGCCCCATGAACCGGCTCGTCTGCGGCGATGTCGGCTTCGGCAAGACCGAGGTCGCCCTGCGCGCCGCCGCCGCCGCGGCGCTGGCCGGCAAGCAGGTCGCCGTCGTCGCTCCCACCACGGTGCTGGTGCGCCAGCACGTGAAGACCTTCGAGCGGCGCTTCGAGGGCCTCGGCATCAAGGTCGGCCACCTGTCGCGCCTCGTCAGCCCTGGGGACGCGAAAGCCGTGAAGGTAGGGATCGCCGACGGGACGATCCGCATCGTGGTCGGCACCCATGCGCTTTCGGGCAGAGGCGTCCGCTTCGCCGATCTCGGGCTCGTGGTGATCGACGAGGAGCAGCGTTTCGGCGCCGCCCAGAAGACGAAGCTTCGGAACCTCGCGCAGGACATCCATCTCCTCACCCTCACCGCCACGCCGATCCCGCGCACCCTGCAGGCGGCCCTCGTCGGGTTGCAGGACCTCAGCGTCATCGCGACGCCGCCCTCGCAGCGCCAGCCGATCCGCACCTTCCTCATTCCGTTCGACGAGACGACGGTGCGGGAGGCTCTGCTCCGGGAGCAGCGCCGGGGCGGACAGAGCTTCTTCGTGTGCCCGCGCATCGAGGACATCGAACCTCTCTCGCGACGGCTGGCGGAGATCGTTCCGGAGCTCGAAACCGTCGTCATTCACGGCGGGATGCCGCCTGCGGAGATCGACGACGCCATGGTCCGCTTCGCAGACGGAGGGGGGGACGTCCTGCTGGCGACCAACATCATCGAAAGCGGGCTCGACGTGCCCTGCGCGAACACGATGCTGATCTGGCACCCGGACCGGTTCGGGCTGGCCCAGCTTCACCAGCTTAGGGGCCGGGTCGGCCGCAGCCGCGTGCGGGGCATCGCCTATCTTCTGACCGATCCGGCCCGTCCCCTCGCACGCTCCACGCGCAAGCGGTTGGAGACGCTCGAAAGCCTCGACCGTCTGGGCGCGGGCTTCGCGATCAGCGCCCGCGATCTCGACCAGCGCGGGGCCGGCGACCTCTTCGGGGAGGATCAGGCAGGGCACATGAAGCTGATCGGCGTGTCGCTCTATCAGCATCTCCTGTCCAAGGCCCTGGCCGGAGCCCGCGGCGAAAACGGCGCGGACGAGGCTCCGCCGGAACTGAACATCGACGCCCCGGGCCATGTCCCCGAAGATTACGTCCCCGAGGTCGAGGTTCGCATCAACCTCTATGCACGCCTGGCGCGGCTGGAGGACGAGGACGAGGTCGACGCTCTCGAGGACGAGATCCGGAACCGGTTCGGCCCGCCGCCGGCGGCGGTCGAGCGGCTCGTCGCACTGGCCCGTCTGCGGGAGCAGTGCCGCGACCGTGCGGTGGCGCGGATCGATGCCGGACCCCAGGCGATTGCCCTGACCTTCGGCGACAAGGCGGACCGGAACACGATCGATCGCGCCATCGCCAAGTCGAACGGCGCGCTGGAATGGCGCAACGACCGTCTCGTCTGGACCCGTTCCGCCGACTCGCCGGAGGAGCGGCTCGTCCAGGCCACGAAGCTGCTGCGCTTCCTCGCGAGGGCCGAACGCCCGCGCTGACGGAGGTTCAGGCCGGCACCGGGACCACGTCCGGCGCCGTGACCAGGCCGAGCCGGTCCCGGCGAAGCCAGCGCCAGAGCATCAGCGCGGCGACCACCGTCAGGCCGGTGGCTAGGCCGATCCAGATGCCGATACCGCGCAGCTCCGTTCCGAAGGCCAGCGCCGCGCCGAGCGGAAGGCCGATGCCCCAATAGCCGAAGGCGGCATAGATCATGGGCACGCGCGTATCCTGCAGGCCGCGCAACATGCCCGACCCCACCGCCTGCGCGCCGTCCGCCAATTGGAAGATGGCGGCGAATACCAGGAAGGTCAGCGCGTATCCGATCACCGGCGCGTTCGCCGGATCGTCCAGATCGAGGAAGGGGCCGATCAGGAGACGCGGCGCGAAGAGCATGAGCATCGCCGTGAAGCCCATGAAGCCGACGCCGAGGGCGAAGGCCGTCCAGCCCGCCCGGGTGACGCCCTGCGCGTCCTGTGCGCCGAAGGCGCGTCCGACGCGCACCGTCACGGCCTGGCCGAAGCCGAAGGGCACCATGAAGCAGAAGGATGCGATCTGCAGGACGATGGCGTGGGCGGCGAGTTCGTTCGCGCCGATCCGCCCCATCAGGAGCGCGGCCGCGTTGAAGATGGTCACCTCGAAGGCAAGGGTGAGCCCGATGGGAACGCCGATGCGCCACAGGGTGCGGAAGCGCGGCCAGTCCGTCCGCCAGAAGCGGCCGAAGAGGAAATAGCGCCTGAGCTGGCGGTCGTAGCTGATCACCACGGCGAGGGCCACGAACATGAAGGCGCTCGAGATCACCGTGCCGTAGCCGGCGCCGACGAGGCCGAGAGCCGGCAGGCCGAAGGTGCCGAACATCAGGCAATAGGCCGCCGCGAGATTCACCGGCACCGCGAGGAGGCCGATGACGAGGGCCCAGCCCGGGCGCTCCAGGGCGGACAGGAAGGAGCGCAGGACCAGGTAGAACAGGAACGGCAGCAGGCTCCATTGCAGGGCCCGCATGTATTCGCCCGCCTCCCGGGCCAGGACGGGCTCCTGCCCCATGGCGAGCAGGATCGCCCCGCCGTTCCAGGAGACGATCCAGATCGGCACCGCCACGGCGGCGGCGGCCCAGAAGCCCTGGCGCACGGTGCGGCGCACCTCGCGCACGGAATGGCGCCTGCGGCCGAGCTCCTCCGCGATCAGCGGCGAGGTCGCGCTGACGAGGCCGATCCCGAAGATGAGGAAGGCGAAGTAGAGATTCGTGCCGAGCGCCCCCGCCGCCAGCGCCCCCGAGCCGAGCCGGCCCATGAGGATGACGTCGGACGTCATCAGGGCGTTCTGGGCCACGTTGGTCAGGATCAGGGGCCAGCCCAGGGCCAGGGTGGCGCGCAGCTCGGCTGCCCAGGCTGCCCGCTCCTTCGGTGCGATTCGCGCAATCATGATGGCAGGCTTTTGCCTCAAGCGCGTCCGAAAGACCACACCTCCCGCCGCGGATGCGGGCGAAACGGAGGGAAGCGGAACCTGACCACAGCGGTTCCGTTCATCTGAGCACTGCTGTTTCGGAGATTACGATGGCGCAATCCGCGCTTCCCACCTCAATCGACTTCGCGATGCCCCCGATCCTGCACAACGAGCAAGGGCATGTGCGAACCGTCGGGGTGGAGGTGGAGTTCGTCGGCCCGTCCGCGGAAAGGACGGTCCGCGCGCTTCAGGGCGCCCTCGGCGGCGAGGTCCTGGAGGAGGACCCCCACGCCTTCGCGCTCAGGGGCTCCTCCATCGGCGACATGACGGTCGAGCTCGACAGCCGCATCCTGCATCCCGCCAAGCGGAAGAAGGTGCAGGGCCGGGTCCTGCCCCGCATCGCCGCCTGGTTCGGCTTCGCGGCCAGCTATCTCGTCCCGTGCGAGCTCGTCTCGGCGCCGGTTCCGATCGACCGCCTGCGGGAGCTGGACCGGGTTCTCGACATCCTGCGGGAGACCGGCGCGAAGGGGACGCAGGACGGTCCCTTCTATGCCTTCGGCCTGCACTTCAACCCGGAAATTCCGCGGCAGGACGCGGCGACGGTCGCCGCCTTCATGAAGAGCTTCGCGCTGCTCAACCCGTGGCTTCGGCGCGAGGTCGCGCCGGACCCGACCCGCGACCTCCTCGGCTTCGCGGATCCCTTCCCCGTCGAGTACATCCGCCGGATCGCCGCTCCCGATTACTGGCCCGACATCCCGCGTTTCATCGACGACTACCTCGAAGCCAATCCGACCCGGAACCGGGACCTCGACCTCCTGCCCCTCCTGCATCATCTCGACGCCGCACGGGTGCGGGCGGTGCTGCCCAACGAGAAGATCAACGGCCGGCCGACCTTTCACTACCGGCTGCCCGACGCCCGCGTGAGCGATCCGGGATGGAGCATCGCGCCCGACTGGAACCGCTGGGTGGCCGTGGAGCGGCTGGCGGCCGACCGGGACAGGCTGGATTCGGTCGGCGCCGCCTACCTGTCCTTCGAGGGCGAGGACAAGAGCTGGGCCAACGTCGTCGAGCAGGTCGTCCTGTCATGAAGCCGCCTCTCATCGGTGTCACCACGTCGAGGCGGGGCGGATGGCGCAGCTATCTCATGCACCGCCTCGCCCTGTGGCGGGTCGGCGCCCGCAGCGTGCGGCTGACCCCCGGCGACGCCCTGCCCAAGGAGCCCCTGCAGGGGCTGGTCATCGGCGGCGGCGACGATATCGGCGCCGAGATCTACGGCGGCCAGGTGTTGCCGGACGTGCGCATCGATCCCGACCGGGACGCGCTGGAGCTCGGCCTCCTGAGAGCCGCCCTGCCCCTGCAGCTGCCGGTTCTCGGGATCTGCCGCGGCTCGCAGATGATCAACGTGGCGCTCGGAGGCACGCTCCATACGGATATCTACGAGGTCTATGTCCAGGCGCCCAAGATGCGCACCGTCCTGCCGCGCAAGCAGGTGGCGATCGTCCACGATTCCAAGCTCGACCGGATCCTGCGCTGCAACCCCTGCCAGGTGAACGCCCTGCACCATCAATCCGTGGACAAGCTCGGAGACGGGCTGAGAGTCGCCGCCCAGGACGAAAGCGGCATCGTGCAGGCGGTCGAGAGCGAGAGCGCCCCCTTCCTCCTCGGCGTGCAGTGGCACCCGGAACTGCTCGTCTGGAAGAAACCGCAGCAACGCCTGTTCGCCGCCCTGACCGAAGCGTCCAAGAACGCGCGGGCGCCCCTGGAAGCCGCCCTGGCCTGAAGCCGACGAAGACGATCTCTCACACAGCTCGCTAGGAGCCCTGCCGAGACGCCCGGGGGAACAGCGGCACGACCTTGTTCTCCTCCGGCGGCTTCAGATGCCGCTGGATCGCCGCATGAAGGTCGCGGCTGACGATGGGCTTCTGAAGAAGCGGATAATCGCCCTCCCCCTCGACGGCGGGGTTGCCGGTGATCAGAAGGATCGGCAGCGCCGGAAAGGCCTGACGGATCTCCCGGGCGAGCACGATGCCGTTCATGGTTCCCGGCATGGAGACATCGGTGAGCACGAGGTCCGGCGTGCGGACCTGGAGGCCCTTCATCACCTGGCCGGCATTGGTGGCGACCCGGGTCACATAGCCGGATTCCTCCAGCATGGATTGCAGGGCCAGCGCCACCTCGACCTCGTCGTCGACCACGAGGATCTCGGTATCGCGGCGCACGGCTCCGCTCTCTGCCGCCTCCTCGTGGGGCAGCCGGGACCCGAGGGAGGTCACGGCCTTCGCCCGGGGCAGATACAGGATGATGGCCGTTCCGGTGTCGGTGTTGCGAACCTCCGCGGCGCCGCCGAGCGGCTTGAGGAAGTGCAGGCTCCGGCTCAGCCGGAGCCAGGCGGACAGGTCGATGTCGCGCAGGGTGAAAGCCCGTTCCTGTCCGCTCTCGCCCCCCGAAATCGCCTCTTCGCCTCCGGTGCCGCCGATGACGAGCTGGACGAAGTCGCCCCCGAGGGTGAGATCCGTCAGTGATCCCCGCTCGACCTGGACGTTGCGTGCCTCGAGGGTGATGGCCCCGCCCTGCGTCAGGGCATCGCGCGCATAGGCGCTGAGGCTGACGATGGCCGTTTCCAGATCGTCCTGGTCCACCTCGACGGGCCAGAGCCCGTCCTCGACGCTCAGGCGCAGTTCGACCGTGTCCCGGAGGAGGGAGCGGCTCATGAGCGCGGCGACGGACCCGATCCGGTCCGCAAGATCGATGTGCCTGACCTGCGCCTGCGGCTGACGGGCGAAGGTGGCCGCCCGGGCGATGAGGCCCGCCGCCTGGTCGGAGGCGACAAGCGCCGACAGGAGCTTGCGCTGCAGGGCGGGCTGATCCTTCAGGTGCCGCGCCACGGAATCGATGTTCGCGCTGATCACCATCAGCTTGTTGTTGAGGTCGTGGACGATGCCGTCGCGCAGGTGCTCGAAGGCCTCCAGCTTCTGCAGGCGGCGGAGATCCGGCTCGTCGTCGGACGGATCCGATACGGCCGGGGCAGGCGACGCGGAAGCATCCTGCTTCGGCCTGGATCGCGGCGTCTCCACCGCCAGAACACGGTAGGGCTTCTTCGTCTCCCGCAGCAGTTTAGCCACCTGCTGCCCCACCAGCACGGCGGAGGCGGCCGCGACGATGGTGAAGACGGCTGCCGAGAGCAGGATCAGATCGGTCTGCCGGCTGAAGGCGGCGCCGGCCAGGCCCGCAGCCGACAGGAGCAGGAGGAGGGCGGAGGCCGCCAGCGCGAACGTTACGGTGAAGGGCAGGCGATGCATCTCATCCTTCGAACAATTGAATTGACCTGGGGCCGTCGAGACGCCACTTCCCACGCTCGTCCTTGTAGCACGAACGAAAATGGAGCGAGATCCTCTCGCGATAAAGTTTTCGTGCCTCTTATGGAGATGACGGTGCGGTTCTTTTGTCTCTCGGCCCTAGCGCGGGCTGCCCTTGCCTGCGGTCTGTTCTTCGGCGCTGCCATGGGAGCGGGCGCGCAGGACGAGATCGAGCGCCGGGTCGAGAACCTGCTCGGGCAGATGACCCTCGAGGAAAAGATCGGCCAGCTCAACCTGATCTCCCATGGTCCGCCCCTGCGCTGGGAGGACATCGCGACGGGGCGCACCGGAGCCCTGCTCAACTTCAACAACGCCGAGGACGTTGCCCGGGCCCAGGCGCTCGCACGCCAGTCCCGGCTCAAGATCCCGCCGATCTTCGGCCTCGACGTCCTCCACGGCTTCCGCACCCAATTCCCCCTGCCCCTCGGCGAGGCGGCGGCCTTCAGTCCGCGCCTGTCGCGGCTTGCCTCCGAATGGGCCGCGAAGGAGGCCTCCCATGTGGGCGTGCAATGGACCTTCGCGCCCATGGCCGACCTGTCGCGGGACAGCCGCTGGGGCCGGATCGTCGAGGGGTTCGGAGAGGACCCGCATCTCGGATCGGTGCTCACCGCCGCGCGGGTGGAGGGCTTCCGCAAGGGCGGTCTCGCCACCTCGACGAAGCACTTCGCGGGTTACGGCGCACCGCAAGGTGGACGCGACTACGACACCACCTACATTCCGCCCGCGGAGATGTACGACATCTATCTCCCCCCGTTCCGCGCCGCCGTGAAGGCGGGCTCGGCCAGCTTCATGGCCGCCTTCAACGCCTTGAACGGCATGCCCTCCACCGCCAATCCCTGGCTCCTGACGGAGGTGCTGCGCGACCAGTGGGGCTTCGACGGCTTCGTGACCTCCGACTGGGCGGGCATCCATGAGCTCATCGGCCACGGCATCGCGGCGGACGGCGCGGAGGCGGCCAGAAAGGCGATCCTGGCCGGCGTCGACATGGACATGATGGGCCAGCTCTACATCAAGCACCTTCCCGACGAGGTGCGCTCGGGCCGCGTGCCGGAAGCGGTCGTGACCGAGGCTGCCCGGCGCGTGCTGCGCACCAAGATGCGGCTGGGCCTCTTCGACCGCCCGGACGTGGATCCCTCCCGTGTCGATTCGGTCTTCCCCTCGCCGGAATCCCGCGCGGCCGCCCGCGAGGTCACGCGTGAAACCCTGGTCCTGCTCCAGAACCGGGACAACGTGCTGCCGGTCGCCCCCGGCATCCGCTCCATCGCGGTGGTCGGCCCCCTCGCCGATTCCCCGCGCGACCACCTGGGGCCCCATGCCGCCCGCGGCCATGACGAGGACACCGTCACCATCCTGAACGGCATCCGCCGGCGGGCTCAAGGAGCGGGAATCGCGGTTACGCATGCGCCCGCCTGCGACCAGTTCTGCCGGACCACGGAGCAGCTTCCCGCCGCCGTGGCGGCGGCACAGGCGGCGGACCTCGTGGTCGCCGTCTTCGGCGAGCCGCAGGAGCTGTCGGGAGAGGCCGCCTCCCGCACCCGCACGACCCTCAACGGCAAGCAGGTCGAGGTGCTGGAGGCGCTCGCCGCCACCGGCAAGCCCATCGCCCTGGTCCTGCTGGGCGGCCGCCCGCTCGAGCTGGGCGCCCTCGCCGACCGGATTCCGTCGATCCTGATGGCGTGGTATCCCGGAACCGAGGGCGGAACGGCCGTTGCGGACGTCCTGTTCGGCGACGCCAATCCCAGCGCGAAGCTCCCCCTCACCTGGCCGCGGACCGCCGGGCAGATGCCGATCTACTACAACCGCCTCCCGACCGGCCGGCCGACCCTCGCCAACAACCGTTTCACTCTCGGCTACATCGACGAGGCGGTCACGCCGCTCTACCCCTTCGGCTGGGGTCTCAGCTACACGAGCTTCGCCTACAGGGACGCCGCCATCGTCACGCCGCGCCTGTCGTCGGGCGACACCCTGGAGGTCTCGGTCACCGTCACCAATACGGGCTCGCGCGACGGCCAGGAGGTGGTGCAGCTCTACACGCGCGATCCGGTGGCCAGCCGCAGCCGTCCGCTGCGGGAGCTGAAGGCCTTCGAAAAGATCGCCCTGAAGGCAGGCGAGGCGAAGGAGGTCAGGCTGCGCGTTCCGGTCGAGGAGCTCGGCTTCCACCTGGACGACGGCACCTATGTGGTCGAGGCGGGCGACATCGAGGTCTTCGTCGGCGGCAATTCCCTCGCCGGGTCCGTGGGTAAGGCGCAGATCACCGACACGGTCCGCATTCCGCCATCGGAGCGCCGCGCATCCCTCTCGCCGAAGCGCCTGTAGGCTCCCTCCAAAGACCTGCTGCGACCACGGCGGGAGATCGACGAAGGAGGCACGATCGGGCTAAGGTCTGCGGCGATGGAATCGCCGCAGACATCGGGAATGGGTCATGGCCTCGCGGCCCGCTATGTGGGCTCGACCAGAAGCATCTTCGCCCCCGAGCGAACCGGTGCGGCGGACACCCAGCTCGGGATGGTCCTGACCTTCGTGGCGGGCGCGGTCAATGCCGGCGGGTTTCTCGCGGTCGGCCAGTACACCTCGCATATGTCCGGCATCCTCTCCGCCATGGCCGACAATCTGGCCCTCGGCGCCCTCGATCTGGCGCTGCTCGGCTGCGCCGCCCTCCTGCCCTTCGTGGCAGGCGCGGGCTTCTCGGCCGTTCTCATCAACTGGGGGCGCCGCCACCACCTGGACAGCCCCTTCGCCCTGCCGCTGATGCTGGAAGCCGCCCTCCTCCTGGGCTTCGGGGTGCTGGGCTGGCTCGCCTATCCCTCGCCGGGCCTCGCCCTGGCGGCCGTGCCCCTGCTCTGTTTTCTCATGGGGCTGCAGAACGCCACCGTGACGAAGATTTCCGGCGCGCGCATGAGGACGACCCATGTGACCGGCATCGTCACGGATATCGGCATCGAGCTTGGCAAGCTCGCCTATTGGAACCGCGACGGCACCCTGCCGAAGGTGAGCGCCGACCGCGGCAAGCTGCGCCTGCTCACGCTGCTCCTCGGCTCGTTCTTCGTGGGCGGCGTGGTCGGGGCCCTCGGCTATAGCGGGTTGGGCTTCCTGTTTTCCGTGCCGCTGGCCCTGCTGCTGATCCTGCTTGCCGGGCCTCCTCTGGTGGCGGGCGCGTTCGCCGGCACCGGACAGGAACGCCAGGCCGGGTGAAGCGCGGGCAGGCGTCGCGGCGGCGTTCGGCCTGTTTTCGTTATTTCGACGGTACTGGAAATATGGGTTGACGCGGCATTACGGCGGAGCTAGCATATTTCCATGAAACTCGAACAAGCCGCCAAGCAGCTCGAAGCTCTCGGGAACCCGACCCGGCTCCAGGTCTACCGGACGCTCGTGCGAGCCGGTCCGAACGGCCTGCCGGTGAGCCGGGTGCAGGAGAAGCTCGGCATCCCGGCCTCGACGCTCTCGCACCATCTGCACCGGCTGATCCTGACCGAGCTGGTGACGCAGGAGCGGCAGGCGACGACGCTGATCTGCCGCGCCAACTACACGGCCATGGACGCTCTCCTGGGCTTTCTCGCCGAGGAATGCTGCGCCGAAGCCGGCTGTGCCGCCGCTTCCGGAGAACAGGCCGCGTGAGGCGATTTTTTGACCCTAATTTCCAAAATTTTGGAAGTTTAGAATGAGGAGGAATGCCATGGACCTGATCGACACCCTTCCCGTTGCCGTCATCGGCGCCGGTCCGGTCGGCCTCGCTGCCGCCGCGCACCTGATCCGGCGCGGCATTCCCGTGAAGGTCTATGAGGCCGGCGCGACGGTGGCCGCTCATGTCCGTGACTGGGGCCATGTGCGCCTGTTCTCGCCGTGGAAATACAATACCGACGAGGCCGCCCGGGCGCTTCTCGAAACGCATGGATGGCGCGCGCCTCCCGGCGATGCGATGCCGACCGGTTCGGAGCTCTTCGAAGCCTATCTGAACCCTCTCGCCGAAACGCCCGAGATGGCCGCCGTCATCGAGACGCGGGCGCGGGTCGAGGCGATCACCCGGCTGGGCGCCGACAAGGTGTCGAGCGCAGGGCGCCAGGCGAAGCCCTTCGTGCTCGCCGTCTCCACCGGCGACGGCACGACCCGGCGCGATCTGGCGCGGGCGATCGTCGATGCCTCCGGGACCTGGACGAGCCCGAATCCCCTCGGGGCGGGCGGCATCCCGGCCGAGGGGGAGGCGGAACATGCCGACCATATCGCCTACGGCATCCCCGACGTGAACGGCCGCGACCGCGGGACCTATGCCGGCAAGGCCGTGCTCGTGGTCGGCGCCGGACATTCGGCCGCCAACGTGCTCCTCGATCTCGCGCGCCTCGCGGAGCGGGAGCCTCGGACGACGATCCTGTGGGCGACGCGCGGCGCCAACCTGATGCGGGTCTATGGCGGCGGGCGCGCCGATCAGCTGCCCGCCCGGGGCGAGCTCGGGGCCAATCTCAGGACGCTGGTGGAGAGCGGGCGCATCGCCCTCGTGTCGGGCTTCGGTACGACAGCGGTCAGGTCGAGGGACGGGCGGCTCGTCGTCAGCGGCGACACGCGGGACGGCATCCGCGAGCTCGGTCCCGTGGACCGCATCGTCGCCGCGACGGGCCAGCGGCCGGACCTCGCGCTGACCCGGGAGCTCAGGCTCGATCTCGACCCCTGGCTGGAGAGCGCAAAGGCGCTCGGACCCCTGATCGACCCCAACCTGCATTCCTGCGGATCGGTGCCGCCGCACGGACACCGCGAGCTCGCCCATCCCGAGCCCGGCTTCTACACGGTCGGCATCAAGAGCTACGGGCGCGCGCCGACCTTCCTGATGCTCACCGGCTACGAGCAGGTCCGCTCCGTCGCGGCGGCCATCGCGGGCGATCTCGCCTCGGCCGACGACATCCACCTCGTTCTTCCCGAGACCGGGGTATGCTCGGCGCCCCCTGCGGCTTCCGACGGCCAGCCGTCATCCGCATGCTGCGGCGGCCCGGCCCCCGTGGACGCGGATGCCTGCTGCGCTGCCGATGCGGATGCCAAGGCGAGGACGGGAGAAGGCTGCGGCTGCGGCACGGCCACCGTCCGCGTGCGGGAGAAGGTGACGGAGCCCGCAGGCTGCTGCTGAGACCGGTGGATCTTCGTGACGCGAGAGGGTTGGCGATCCCGGGAAGACTCGAACTTCCGACCTTCGGTTTAGGAAACCGCTGCTCTGTCCTGCTGAGCTACGGGACCGCTTGAGCCGAGGAGTAGCACATTTCGCCCACAGGTAAATGGGTGAAGGCGCCGCGACGTGCAATCCCGGCGTGGCCGTTTGAACGGAACAGGCTATGCTGGCCGCGTTCGGGGAGGCTGGATTGCGCGGGTGGGGTGCATTTTTCGCGGCGCTGGCCCTCGCACCCCTTCCGGCCGTCGGGCAGCCGAGCGGCGTCGCGCCCGGACAGGAGCGGCGAACCTGCGAGGTCCGGACGGACCGGATCCGGGAGGTCACGCCGCAGGGCGATCTCGTGCTGGAATCGGGCGGTCCGGCGAAGCTGTCGGGTCTTCGCCTCGCCGAGGACGAGGCCTGGCGCAAGGCGGCCGTGGCCTGGCTGCGGGTGCAGGCCGGAAAGCCCGTCGTCATCGAAGGCCGCTCCGACCGGGACCGCTGGTCGCGCCTGACCGTTGCCGCACGCCTGGCGGAGCCTTCGACTCCGCTCGATCTCGGCGAGGGCCTCGTCGCGGCGGGGCTTGCCATGGCCGATCCGAGCGCAGGGGCGCCCCTCTGCCGAAGCGATCTCCTTGCCGCTGAGGAAAAGGCGCGCCGTCTGAGCCTTGGTCTCTGGAAAGATGACCGCTATAAGCCAATTCATGCAGAGCACATGGACCGTCTGCGGACCCGAATCGGCAGCTTCGTTCTGGTGGAAGGGCGCATCCGCAGCATCGGTGAACGGTCACAACGAATCTATTTGAATTTCGGGGAGCATTGGGCAGAGGATTTCACGATTGTCATACCGAGAAGGACATGGATCCTGATGCGCGGACGCGGCCTCGACGCGGCGGCGCTGAGGGGGCGGCGGATCCGGGCCCGAGGCATTTTGGAGCCTTGGCAAGGAGCGGCTCTTACCCTTGTAATTCCTGAGATGATCGAACGCCTCGCAGGCGAGGGCCTGCCACGCTGAGCGAGCATGAGCGAAACACGTCACCCCACCGGACTTCGAATCGCCAGCGGCGCTGTGCTCGCGGCCCTGCTTTCGGGCTGCGCGGCCCTCGGTCTCGGGGATGCCTCGCTGCCGGCCGATGCGCCCCGCATCATCGGCTCCGAGAGCCCGCGCGACCGGGACCATGAACGCCTGGTCGCCGCGTTCGGCGGCGAGGTCAGGGCGCCGCAGGCCCAGCGCCTTCTCACGGACATCACCAACCGTCTGGTCATGGCGACCGACCGGCCGGACGAATCGTACCGGGTGACCATCCTGAACTCGCCGGTGGTGAATGCCTTCGCACTGCCCAACGGACGCCTCTACGTCACCCGGGGCCTCCTGGCCCTGGCGAACGACAGCTCCGAGGTGGCTGCCGTGCTCTCCCACGAGATCGCCCACGTCACCCTGCGCCATGCCTCCCAGCGCAACGAGATGCAGGCCCGCTCGACCCTGATCAAGCGGGTAACCGAGGACGTGCTGAACGACGCCGAGCAGGCGGCCGTGGTGCAGAGCCAGGCTCGTTCGTCCCTGGCGAGCTTCTCGCGCTCCCAGGAGCTCGAGGCCGACCAGGCCGGCGTGAAGGTTCTGGCGCGGGCCGGGTTCGATCCCTACGGCGCGCCGCGCTTCCTGACGGCGCTCGACCGGTCCGCGACCGCGTCGCGCAGCGACGGTCCGGGGGCGGAGCGGATGACGTCCCATCCCAGCACGGGAGAGCGGATCAACCTCGCGCTCCAGGCGGCCCGGCGCGCCGGCGCTCCCGGCGTCGGAGAAACCGATCGTCTGGACTATCTCGCGGCGATCGACGGAATTCCCTACGGCGACGATCCGGCGGACGGCGTGGTCAAGGGCCGCCGCTTCAGCCATGCCCGCCTCGGGGTGGCCTTCGAGGCTCCGGACGGCTTCACCCTGGAGAATACGTCCGAGGCCGTCCTCGGCGCGTCTCCGGACGGCGGCAGGCGCCTGCTCTTCGACGCGGCCGACACGCCGAGCGGCCAGAGCCTGGAGGAGGTGCTGCGCTCGACCTGGAGCGACACCATCGAGCCCGGCAGCCTGGAGACCACGACCATCAACGGCCTTCCCGTCGCCACGGCCACCTCCAACGGCAAGGAATGGTCCTTCCGCCTCTCGGCGATCCGGATCGGCAACACGACCTATCGCCTGATCATGGCCGTGCGCGACGGAGCGGGAGATCTGGAAAGCATGTTCCAGAGGACCCTCAACACCGTGCGTCAGGTCAAGCCCGACGAAGCGCGCCAGATCCGGCCGCTGAAGCTGCAGGTCGTGACGGCGCAGGAAGGCGACACGGCGCAGCGGCTCGCCGAGCGCATGCCGGTCGACCGGGCGCTGGAACGGTTCCTGCTGCTGAACGGATTGGAGCGGAACGCCCCCTTGAGAGTCGGGGAGCGCTACAAGGTCGTGGTGGAATAGACGAAAACGAAAGCCCTGGAGGGCCGCGTGCCGGACCGTCCAGGGCTTCAGGATTTCAGGGCGTCGTTCCTCGGGAGGAGCCGAACCGGCCTCAGACGAAGGCGCCGGAGGCCTGCGGGTACTTCTCCATCAGGGCGCGCTTGAGCTTCTCCAGAGCCCGGTTCTCGATCTGGCGCACGCGCTCCTTCGAGATGCCGAGCCGGTCGCCGAGGAATTCCAGGGTCACCTGCTCCTCGTCGAGACGGCGGGCGCGCAGGATGCGCAGTTCGCGTTCGTTGAGAACCTCGAGCGCCTGCTGCAGCCAGCGCACGCGGCGCTCGGTGTCGATCACGTCGGTCACGCTCTCGTCCGGCAAGGGGCTGTTGTCCACCAGGAACTCGACCCGCTCGGCCGAATTCGAGGAATCGGCATCGAGAACGGGAGCGTTGAGGGACGTGTCCGGAGCCGAGAGGCGGGCATCCATGAGGGCGACGTCCGCGCGGGAGACGCCGATCGCCTCGGCGATCTTCTCGTGAACGTCGGAAGCGATGCGCTCCTCGCCGCCCCGGGTCAGGCGGGCGCGCAGGCGGCGCAGGTTGAAGAAAAGAGCCTTCTGAGCGGAACTTGTTCCGCCACGGACAATTGACCAGTTGCGAAGGATGTAGTCCTGCACGGAGGCACGGATCCACCAGGTCGCATAGGTCGAGAAGCGAACTTCGCGTTCGGGCTCGAAACGGGCGGCGGCCTCGAGAAGGCCCACATGGCCCTCCTGCACGAGATCGGCCATCGGCAGCCCATAGTGACGGAAGCGCGCCGCGAGCGCGATCACGAGGCGCATGTGCGCCGCAGTCAATTGGTGAAGCGCAGTCTCGTCCCGGTGTTCCTTCCAGCGCACGGCAAGAAGATGCTCTTCTTCTCTCTCGAGAAAAGGAGCATTCATGGCGGCGCGGACGAACCGGCGACGAACCCCAGAGATTTCTCCCATTGTGTCCTCCCTTGGCAGAGACACAACGAGCGAGGCCGGAAAAAGTTCAGTCCGGAACTGCTGAGTTTGCGGAAATAGATTCCCGGCCCCTGAAAACAAGGGCCGCGCAACAAAAAAGCCCGGCGCGACAGCCGGGCTTTTCCATGGGTTTCGGGCCTGAAGGCGGCGCCTGGATCAGGCGGCCTCTTCCTGCAGGTCGTCGCCGTCGACATCCGCATCGCCTTCCGCCTCGGCGCCCTTGGCGCGGCGCGGCGACTTGGCCAGGCTCTGCTCGATGAGCTTCAGGGCCTCGGTGTCGGTGATCTTGTTGACCGCCGCGATCTCGCGGACGACGCGGTCGAGGGCGGATTCATAGAGCTGACGCTCGCTGTAGGACTGCTCGGGCTGGGCCTCGGAGCGGTACAGATCGCGCACGACCTCGGTCACGGCGATCAGGTCGCCGGAATTGATCTTCGCTTCGTATTCCTGGGCGCGGCGCGACCACATGGTGCGCTTCACGCGGGCACGACCGGTCAGAACGTCAAGCGCCTTCTGCACGAGAGCCGGCTCGGCGAGCTTGCGCATGCCGACGCTGGAGGCTTTCGCGGTGGGGACGCGCAGGACCATCTTGTCCTTGTCGAAGGACACCACGAACAGTTCCAGTTTAAAGCCCGCGATCTCTTGCTCTTCCACGGCCGTGATGCGGCCGACGCCGTGAGCGGGATACACAATTGCTTCGCCGGCTTTAAAACCCAGGCGCTGGGCGGACTTCTTGGCGGTCGTCATGCGAGAGAGGCCTCCTTGCATGGTCCTCGCCTCATGGCGAGGGCGCTTGTATTCCATCGGGCAGGGCCCCGGAGGAACGAGAATGAATGGTTGCGGAACTTGACTGTTCCGCTCGACTCCCTGATTAAGCCAGTAGCTAGAAAACGCCCACGACCCATGACATAAGGCGTCGCTTACCTTAGGTCATTGGTCATGCATCATTGATTCATCGTGTGATCAGCCTACCTGCGGGGTCGGCGCACGGAATGGGCGCATGCGACGGCATTGACTGGACCCTATCACAGTCCGCCCGAAAAAGCAAAAATATTTCAGAAACACTGTTAAGAAGGTGCGATTATGCTCAAGCTCGCACCCGAACCGACTTAATCGCCCTCACCCGGATTGGGCGTGAAGAACTTCTCGTACTTGCCCGCCACGCCGTCGAACTCCTTGGCGTCCGGGGGCGCATCCTTCTTCTGGGTGATGTTGGGCCAGCTCTTGGCCATGTCGGCATTGAGCTTGAGCCACTGCTCCAGGCCGGGTTCCGCATCCGGCTTGATGGCCTCGGCCGGGCATTCCGGCTCGCAGACGCCGCAATCGATGCACTCGTCGGGGTGGATGACGAGCATGTTCTCGCCCTCGTAGAAACAGTCGACCGGACACACCTCGACGCAGTCCATGTATTTGCACTTGATGCAATTTTCCGTGACGACGTAGGTCATGAACAGTCCTTTGGAGGGTCAGTTCGAGAAAAGAGAGGAGCTCAGCGTCGCTCTAGCGGCTGTCGTCGCCGCTGACAAGCGTTCCGTCGCCAGGCTCCAGGTTCAGGTAGAGCAGCCTTGCTTCCGTTGCAGGGCCGCGCCGCGCCCCGAGATCCTCGACCCGGACCACGAGGGTGGACCGGGCCAGAGCCAGGGTGACCACGTCACCGACGGCCACGGCCTTGGCCGGGCTGTCGATGCGCTGGCCGTTCACCCGGACGAAACCGCTCGCGACGAGCTTGGCCGCGAGCGTCCGGGACTTCGCGAAACGTGCGAACCAGAGCCACTTGTCGAGGCGCTGCCGGTCCTCACGCATGGACCGTCATCGCCTATTTCTTGTCCTCGAGCTGGGCCTTGAGGGCCATCAGCTTGGCGAAGGGCGAGTTCGGGTCGGGCTGCTTCTCGCGGCGATCCTGTCCGCCGTCGCGGCGGCCCTCGTGGCGCTTGTCGGGCCGGGGACCACGGCGCTCGTCCGGACGGCCGCCGGCGCGCGGGGGCCGGTTCTGCGGCCTGCCGCCCTCGCCCTGCCCTTCCCGGTGCTCGGGACGGCGATCCGGGCGCGGACCGTGCCGATGCGGACGCTCGCCCGAAGGCTGCTCGCCCTGAGCCTCGCCCTGGCGGGGACGGCGGTCTTGGCGCTCGCCCCGGTTGGGCCGGCCGCGACCGTGGCGGGCCTGTCCGCCCTCGTGCTGACGGCGGCCCTGACGCCACACCTCGATCATCTCGGGCTCTGCCGGCGCGGCGGCCTCACCGGAAGGGGCGCCTTCCTGGCCCTCGGCCGGAGCAGCGGCTTCGGAAGCGCCCTCGGAAGCAACCTCCTGAGCAGCCTCCACGGCCTCGTTGACGCTCGTCGCGCCTTCCGGAGCCTCCGCGGCGACGGCGCCGACCTCCTGCGTGAGGACGGGCGCCTCCTCGGCCGGGGTCTCGCCGGCCGCCGCGGCAGTCTCGCCCTCGGCCGCAGGTGCTTCCGGCCCGCCCTCGGGAGCCGCAGCCGGCGCCTCGGGCGCCTGCGCGAGCGGGGTGGTGATGGCGGGACCTGGACGGCGTTCGGCCACATAGCCCAGCGATTTCAGGATCGTGGCGAAATCCTCGCCGGCGCAGCCCACGAGGGAGGTCATGGACACCGTCGCCACGAAGCCGTCGCCGTCCGCCGCGCCCGGAGGGGGCTCGCCGGGGGTCACCCCGGGACGGTAGGTCATGGCCGGACGGATCAGATCCGCCAGGCGCTCCAGGATGTCGACGCGCACCGCCCGTCCGCCGCAGACCCGGAAGCCGGCGGCGCGGTAGAGGCCCGGCGCGATGTCGTGATCGACGGGGATCGAGGTCCGGCCGGACTGGGCCAGATGGGCGATCTCGTCGATGCCCTTCTGCTCGAGGCCGCCGTTCTGCAGCGCCCAGAGCTGCGCCGCCAGGGTGCGGGGCGCGGGCTTCAGCAGCGCCGGCAGGTAAAGGTGATAGGCGCCGAAGCGGATGCCCGCCTTGCGCAGGGCCGCGCGGGCCTCCTGATCGAGGCTGCGCACCTCGTTGAGGACCTTGGAGCGCTCCAGCACGCCCAGCGCCTCGCCGATCTGGAAGGCGATGCCCCGGGCCAGACCCGCGAGCTCCGTGCTCTCCTCCAGCTGCATCAGCGGGCCGAGAAGGCGCACGATATAAGCCTTGAGCCAGGCGCGCAGGCGATTCTCGACCTTGTCGCGGGCCGGCCCCGTCAGCTGCTCGTCGGAGAGGATGCGCAGGCGGGGCTCGAAGAGCTTGTCGCCGGGCTCCAGCTTCGCGACCGGATCGCCCATCCAGCGGATGGTGCCGTCGTTCGAGAGCACGAGCGTGGTGTCGGGCGTCTCGGCGAACCGGTCGGCCCGCGCCTCGATTTCTCCGGCCAGCGCCTTGCTTGCCGCGTTCCGCAGGGTCTTGGCCTCCGCCGTGTCGGCCTGGGGGTCAGGCACGAAATGGAAGCCGTGCAGGTGACCGATGTGCTGACCCTCGACCGTGACATCGCCGGAGGTCGTAATTTCCGCTTCGAGCATCGTGTTCTCTCTCAAGCGCCGCATGAGAACGCTGGTTCGCCTGTCGACAAAGCGCTGGGCGAGACGTTCATGGAGCGCGTCCGATAGCTTGTCCTCTACCTGACGCGCAACACCCTGCCAATGCTCAGGATCCTTCAACCAGTCGGGACGGTTAGCGACGAAGGACCAAGTCCGGACCTGTGCTATCCGATTGGAGAGGGTGTCGATATCGCCGTCCGTACGGTCCATGGCCGACAAATGCCGGGAAAACCAGTCCGCCGGAACGGCGCCGTCCTTCATCAGGAAACGATAGATCTGTCCCACGAGATCCGCATGGGTCTGCGGGGACACTTTTCTGTAATCGGGCACCTGGCACACCTGCCAGAGCCGCTCGACTGCGACCTTGGAGCGCGCGAAGGCCTGGATGTCGTCGTCCCGCGCCAGCACTTCGAGCGCCGCCACGTCCTCGCCCATGGGCGCCCGCACGAGGCCGAACTCGCGCGGCTGCTCCCCCAGGGAATCGCGCAGGCGCCCCAGGGTGGAGAAATCGAGGTCGGGATTGCGCCATTGCAGGATGCGCAGCGGATCGAAGGTGTGATTCTCCAGGGCCTCGACGGTTTCCGCATCGAAAGGCGGGCAGCGGCCGGTGGTGCCGAAGGTGCCGTCGCGCATGTGGCGGCCGGCGCGGCCGGCGATCTGGGCCAGCTCCGGGTTGTAGAGCTTCCGGAAGCGGAAGCCGTCGTATTTCTTGTCGGACGCGAAGGCCACGTGGTCCACGTCGAGATTGAGCCCCATGCCGACGGCGTCCGTGGCGATCAGATAATCCACGTCGCCGTTCTGGTAGAGCTCGACCTGCGCATTGCGGGTGCGGGGCGAGAGCGCCCCCAGGACGACCGCCGCGCCTCCGCTCTGGCGCCGGATCAGCTCCGCGATGGCATAGACCTCCTCGGCCGAGAAGGCCACGATGGCGCTGCGGCGGGGCAGGCGCGACACCTTCTTCTCGCCCGCGAAGGTGAGCTTCGAGAGCCTCGGCCGGGTGATCACGTGGACGCCGGGGATGAGCGTCTCGATCAGGGGCCGCATGGTGTTGGACCCGATGAGCAGGGTCTCCTCGCGTCCGCGCTGGTTCAGGAGACGGTCCGTGAAGACGTGGCCCCGGTCGAGGTCGCTGGCGAGCTGGATCTCGTCCACGGCCACGAAGGCGAGGTCGAGGTCCCGCGGCATGGCCTCGACGGTGGAAATCCAGTAGCGCGGCCGGTCCGGCTTGATCTTCTCCTCGCCGGTCACGAGGGCCACGTTGTGGGCGCCGGCCTTCTCCACCACGCGCTGATACACCTCGCGGGCAAGCAGGCGCAGCGGCAGGCCGATCATGCCGCTCTCGTGGCCGAGCATCCGCTCGATGGCGAGGTGGGTCTTGCCGGTATTCGTCGGGCCGAGCACGGCTGTTACGCCGCGCGAGCGTATTTGCGGGGGAAGGGAACGGCGGGCCATGCCTGATTTCAGAGTGCGGGTTCGTCCCGGAAACGAGAACGAGGGATTTCGGAACCGCGGGTCGGCATCGGCTCGGGCTGCCCCTCTCGACGATAGCAACCCGGCACGGGCCGAGCTGCAGGCTCGACCCTTATATGGTGTTTCAAACGGGAATCACCACAGCCGGAACGAATTTCCGCTGAACTTTAAGGCTTTTCGTCCTCAGGGCCGCAGGGAGGTCGGCACGACCTTCGCGCCCCCATCCACCGACCAGCTTGAGGCTTCGACCACGCTCATGCCGATCATGGTGCGCACGGCGACCCGCACCGGGAAGAGCAGGCGCTGCCCCTCGACGGGAGCAAGCCAGACCGACATGTCCCGGTTGTCCTGCATGAACTTGGTGGAGGGGCGCAGGGAGCGGTGGCCGGAAATCGGCACGTAACGGGCGTTGCAGACCAGGACGGGCCCCGAATAGCCGGGAAGCTCGACATCCTTGGTCTCGGCGTAGCTGAGGACCACGTCGAACCGGGCGGCGCCGTCGAAGACCGGAAGGGTGCGGTTGCAGTTGGCGGACGACATCAGGTTCCCCGATGCGACCGCCGGCATGAGAAGGGCGCTGACCGGATCGACCACCCCCTTCTTGTCGCCGTCCTTGACCGGAACCCGGTCGGGCTTCTCGTCGATGGGCGGGTCAATGTCGACCGCCGCCACATTGCCACCGGTCAGGCCCATCCGGACCGTCCGCTGGTCGCTGGAGGAGCGGGAGGTCACGGCGAAGCTCGCGGGCTGAGGCTGCGAGCCCGCGATGGTGCCGGAGGCCGTGGCCACGCCCTTGCCGCCCGTGAGCATCCGGGCCAGGCCGGAGAGCTTCACGGCCGCCTGCATCTTGTATTTCGAGCCGTCGAAGGACGAGGACAGGTCGGCCTTCCCGAGCGGCAGGCCGATGAGGGAGACGTCGTACTCCACCTTGAGGGTCTGCGCCTCGCCGGGGGTGCCGATGCCGACAAGGGCCAGGGTCATGAATGCGGAGGCGATGAGGCGCATGGGGCTTTCCTGGAGGAGTGTCATGTCACATCATATGGGAATCAGTCCATATCGTGACCACGATGTTGCAAAAAATCGAGATGCGGCACCCTGCTATTCTTGACGCGGGGCCCTGTTTCGGCCTATAGGCTCGCACCTTCCAAGGACTTTTGGTGTCCGGCCACGCGGGATCTGCGCTGAAGCAAACCCGCGAGATTTGAGGCCGCGACCCCTCGATACAATAGGATTGAACCCATGTCGCGCCGTTGCGAACTGACCGGCAAGGCCGTGCTGAGTGGCCACCTGGTGAGCCACTCGAACCGCAAGACGAAGCGGAAGTTCCTGCCGAACCTCTGCAACGTCACGCTCCAGTCCGACACCCTGCAGCGCTCCGTGCGCCTGCGCGTGTCCGCCAATGCGCTGCGCTCGGTCGAGCACCGCGGCGGCCTCGACGCCTTCCTGGCCAAGGCCAAGGCGGACGAGCTGTCGTCGAACGCCCTCACGATCAAGCGCGAGATCGAGAAGAAGCTCGCTGCTGCGAGTTAATCTCGAACCGCAAAAGCTCTGCGCTGCGGGCGGCCTCACAGCCGCCCGTTTTGCGTTGGCTGCGAGGCTTGGCCGTTTCTGGCCGAACCGGAGGCTCTGGAGATGACCGTGAAGACGAAGATCAACCGCCGCGACTTCATGATCGCGCTCGCGGCCATGACCGTTGTCGTGCTCTCGTCCAATATCCTGGTCCAGTATCCGTTCACCCATATGGGGCTGGGCGACTACCTGACCTGGGGCGCCTTCACCTATCCCTTCTCCTTCCTGGTCACCGACCTGTCCAACCGGCGCTTCGGACAGCAGGGCGCGCGCCGGGTCGTCTATGCCGGCTTCGTGCTGGCCGTGATCCTGTCGGTCGTCCTCGCCACCCCGCGCATCGCCATGGCCTCGGGCATGGCCTTCCTGGCGGCCCAGCTCCTCGACATCCGCATCTTCGCGGGCCTGCGGGACAAGGCCTGGTGGCTTCCGCCCTTCGTGTCGTCCGTGATCTCGTCCGCCCTCGACACGGCGATCTTCTTCTCCTTCGCCTTCTATTGCGGCGTCGTGCCGGGCCTCGGCCTGACGATCAGCGACGCCCTGGGCACCTTCGGCATCGCCGATCAATGCATCGCCCTGCCCTGGGTCAGCCTGGCCGTGGCCGATTACGGGGTGAAGCTCGGGCTCGCGGCCCTGTCCATCGCACCCTACGGCGCGATCCTGGCGCTCATGCAGCACCGGCCCCGTCGGGCGGCATGACGGCCCGAAGACGAAGACCTGCATTCTCGAGAGGCGCTCCAGGGAGCGCCTCTTTCTTTGTGGGCCCGGCGTCCTCCGTCCCTCAGCCCACGAGAGCGAATTCGAGCAGGATCGTCCGCTGAAACGGGCTGAAATTGTCGTCGGAGATCAGGGTCAGGATCGTCTCTCCGCCCTCGCGGTGCACCGAGAGACCTTCCATGTTGTCGATCTGCAGCGAGGCGTCGCTCTCGAAGATGACGGGACCGTCCACCAGGGCTCCAGGCCTGATCGCGTCCCGGGCGACCCGGCGCAGCCGGATGGAGAAGGCCCCGAGGAGGGAAAAGCGCCGGTCGAGGAGCAGCATGTCGCCATCGGGCAGGAAGGCGAGATCGGCGATCTCGTAGCCGTTGGAGCGAACCACCTCGAACGCCCCCTGCCGAGGTCCCGTGAGGATGAAGCCCCTCGTGGGGGCCTCGTCCCCCCTCGCCGCCCGCTCCGCAACGGCCACGATGGCGCCGGAAAGGGGCGAGCGCGGCGGGGCGATGCCGATGGCCTCGAGCCCCCGGTTTCCGGGAAGGTCCTTGAGCTCCTCGGGCACGGGAACGGGCCGCCCCCGCTCCAGGCCGCCCTTTCCATCCCAGTCGAAGCGGATGACGTCGTGGGAGCGCTCCACGCCAATGAGGGCCGTCCTGCCGGAAACGGCGAGGCTTTCCGTGTCGTAGAAGCGCGACTCCGCCAGGGGCTTGCCTCCTTCGAGCCGCAGGGGGGCGAGCACGGCGTCGGACAGGCCGGAGAGCCGCCCTTCCGAGGTTTCGACCTGTGCCCGCAGCCAATGGGCATGGTCGGCCACGGCCACGAGGCGGCGCCCGTCGGGCGAGCGCCAGAGAGCCGAGAACCCGCCGAAGGCGGGATTGGGGGATTGGAGATCCAGGCCCGACCGGAATTCCAGAGCGCCGAAGCGGGACCGGTCAAGGCTGGAGACGGAAAGACGGTCGATCGGCGTCGCCGTGACCGTAATCGCGGTGGCCTCTGTGAGCGGCGCCGGCCGCGGCACCAGCGCGGCGCCGAAGCCGGCGGCGATCGTGGTCGCGGTGAGGGCGCCGCCGCCGATCAGGAGCGAGCGCCGGCTCAGCCTCAAGCGAAGGCTCTGCGCCGGGGAGCGCGCGTCGCCTGCGGCGGGTTCTCCTCGAAGAGCTCCGCGAGCTTCTCGGTCATGACGCCGCCGAGCTCCTCCGCATCGACGATGGTCACGGCGCGGCGGTAATAGCGCGTCACGTCGTGTCCGATGCCGATGGCGATGAGCTCCACCGGAGAACGGGTCTCGATTTCCTCGATGATGAAGCGCAGGTGCCGCTCGAGGTAGTTGCCCGGATTGACCGAGAGGGTCGAATCGTCGACCGGCGCGC
Source organism: Microvirga lenta (assembly GCF_020532555.1). GTDB lineage: Bacteria > Pseudomonadota > Alphaproteobacteria > Rhizobiales > Beijerinckiaceae > Microvirga > Microvirga lenta. The sequence goes on from NZ_JAJBBR010000002.1 coordinate 328,475, forward strand.
CGTCGGAGATCACCATCAGGATGCGCCGCTGCTCGGGCCGGCCGAGCAGGCGCTTGTGCGCCCAGTCGAGCGCCTCGCCGTCGATGTTCTCCTTGAGCAGACCCTCGCGCATCATCAGGCCGAGGTTCTTGCGCGCGCGCCGCCAGGGCGCGTCGGCCGACTTGTAGATGATGTGGCGCAGGTCGTTGAGGCGGCCGGGATTGGCGGGCTTGCCGCCCTGCAGCCAGGACTCGCGCGCCTGACCGCCCTTCCAGGCCCGGGTGGTGAAGCCGAGGATCTCCACCTTGACGCCGCAGCGCTCCAGCGTCCGGGCCAGGATGTCGGCGCAGGTGGCCGCCACCGTGATCGGACGGCCGCGCATGGAGCCGGAATTGTCGAGAAGCAGCGTCACCACCGTGTCGCGGAAGTTGGTGTCCTGCTCCTGCTTGAAGCTCAAGGGCTGGAACGGGTCCATGACCACGCGCGGCAGACGTGCCGGATCGAGGGACCCCTCCTCCAGATCGAACTCCCAGGCGCGGTTCTGCTGGGCCATGAGGCGGCGCTGCAGGCGGTTCGCCAGCCGGCCGACCACGCCCTGGAGATGGGCGAGCTGCTTGTCGAGATAGGCGCGCAGGCGCGTCAGCTCGTCGGAATCGCAGAGATCCTCCGCATGGATGACCTCGTCGAACCGGGTGGTGAAGGGTTTGTAATCCGGTCCGCGGGCTTCGTTGTGGCGGGACGGGGGCCGCCAGGCTTCGGCGGCATTCTCGGAATCGGCCTCCTCGGCCTCCTCCGGCATCTCCCCGGTGGGGCCGTCCGAATCCTCGGTGGCGCCGTCCTCCATTTCGTCGGTGGCGTCCTCGCTCACCTCGACCTCGGCGCGGTCGCCCTGGGCTTCCTGCTCCGATTCACCCTCGCCCTGCTGCTGGTCCTGATCGGACTCGTTCTCCTCCTCGCTCTCGTCGTCCTCCGGGTTGAGGGCCGAATCGTCGGCCATGTCCAGGGAGGAGAGGAGCTCGCGGATGGAGCGGGCGAAATCGCGCTGGCTTTCGATGTTCTTGAGCAGCCCGTCCAGGTCGCGGCCGGCGCGATCCTCGACGAAATCGCGCCAGAGCTCGACGATCTTCGCCGCCGCCGGCGGGGGCCTTTCGCCGGTCAGGCGCTCGCGCACCATGAGCGCGACCGCATCCTCCAGCGGGGCATCGGCGCGGTCGGTGATGTCCTCGTACTTTCCGCCGCGATGGTAGCGGTCCTCGAGCATCGCCGTGATGTTGGAGGCGACGCCCTTCATGCGGCGCGAGCCGATGGACTCGACCCGGGCCTGCTCGACCGCGTCGAAGACCGCACGGGCGGCCTGGCCCTCCGGGGCGAGCCGGCGGTGAAGGACCGCATCGTGGCAGGCGAGGCGCAGGGCCATGGCATCCGCATTGCCGCGCAGGACCGCCACGTCCTGGGTGGTCAGCCGCCGCGGCGGTTCCGGCAGGCGGGCCTTGTCGCCCATGAGAGCCGGACGGTCGGACGCGAAGGTCACCTCGAGATCCGGCTTGCGGGCAATCGCCTTCATGGCGCCGGCGATGGAGCGCTTCAGCGGCTCCGCCGGCGCTTCCTTCTTCTCACCTGGCTTGCGGTTCGAGATGGACATCTCATTCCTTTACCCGTCATCCCGGCCGGAGCGTAGCGACGAGCCGGGATCGCCTAAACCAGCGAAGCTCCCATACGATCCCGGGTCGCGCCCCGCGGGCGCGTCCGGGATGACACTTTACGACAGCGCCACGTTCACGGCGCTTTCCGGCAGGTCCTTGCCGAAGGAGCGCTGATAGAACTCGGCCACGAGGGGCCGTTCGAGCTCGTCGCACTTGTTAAGGAAGGTCACCCGGAACGCGAATCCCGTATCGCCGAAGATCTCGGCGTTCTCGGCCCAGGTGATCACCGTGCGCGGGCTCATGACGGTCGAGAGGTCGCCGTTCATGAAGGCGCTGCGGGTGAGATCGGCCACGCGCACCATCTTGTTGACGATGTCGCGGCCCTCCGGGCTGTCCTGGTAGTGCTTGGCCTTGGAGAGGACGATGTCCACCTCCTTGTCGTGCGGCAGGTAGTTCAGGGTCGTCACGATGGACCAGCGGTCCATCTGGCCCTGGTTGATCTGCTGCGTGCCGTGATAGAGGCCGGACGTGTCGCCCAGGCCCACCGTGTTGGCCGTCGAGAAGAGCCGGAAGGCCGGATGGGGCCGGATGACCCGCTTCTGGTCGAGGAGCGTGAGCTTGCCCGACTGCTCCAGGATGCGCTGGATCACGAACATCACGTCGGGACGGCCCGCGTCGTATTCGTCGAACACGAGCGCCACGTTGTTCTGCAGGGCCCAGGGCAGGATGCCGTCCTGGAAGGCGGTGACCTGCTTGCCCTCCTTGAGCACGATGGCGTCCTTGCCGACGAGGTCGATACGCGACACGTGGCTGTCCAGGTTGACGCGCACGCACGGCCAGTTCAGCCGCGCGGCCACCTGCTCGATATGGGTCGACTTGCCGGTGCCGTGATAGCCGGTGATCATCACGCGGCGGTTGCGGGCGAAGCCGGCGAGAATGGCGAGCGTCGTCTCCCGGTCGAAGAGGTAGTCCGGATCGAGATCCGGCACATGCTCCTCGGCTTGGGAAAAGGCGGGAACCTCCAGATCCGAGTCGATTCCGAAGACCTGTCGCACGGACACTTTCATGTCCGGAGTTTGGGTCACTGTCTCGGTTGCTGCCGTCATTGGGGCCTCTCGGTCGGATTTGGAACGTTTCGTTTCTAACTTTGCCAAGGACTTCATATCGCCCGTGGCGCGATGGCGCAATTTCTCAAGTGCTCAACAGGGTTGCGTAATACGGGATTCGGCGCTTTCTCAGCACAGGCCCGCGGACTTGAGGACGTCGTGCGCCTTGATGATGTCGCGCAGACGCTCCTCGAAGGAGCGGTCGCCGCCATTGGCATCCGGATGGAACTGCTTCACGAGCGCCTTGTACTGGGCCTTGATGGCCGGTCCCTCGGCGGTCTCGTCGAGGCCGAGCACGTCGAGCGCGCGGCGCACGGCGCCCGTGTAGCGGGGCTTCTTGGGCTCGGCCGGCGCCCGGCGCTGGCGCCCCTGGCGGAAGTCCTCGCCCCGCAGGATCCCCAGCGGATCGAAATAGGCCCATTCCCGGGCCTCGCCCTTGGCTTCCGCGCCCTCGCTCTTGCCGGACGCGTTCACGCCCATGGCCCAGGTCGGCCGATGGCCAATGATGGCGTCCTTCTGGTAGGCCGCCACGGCGGTGTCGGACATGCCGGCGAAGTAGTTGTAGGATGCGTTGTACTCGCGCACGTGCTGAAGGCAGAAACGCCAGTACTGCCCCTCGTGGTCGCGCCCCTTCGGGGCCCGATACTGCCCCTCCGCCTTGCAGGCCGGATGTTCGCAGACGGGTCCCTTGGTCTCGCGCGGCTCGTCGCAGGACGGCTTGATGCGGATGCGGTCGAAAAGAGGCGAATTGAGATCCATGATACAGCGATTATGAGTGGCCTGAGGCCCCTAGCCAAGGCCTCAGCGCTTTTCGCCGCAGACCCGTTCAAAAAGGTTTACTACAAAACATGACCCTTGCCGCTTGGATCACGCAGGAATTGCAGAACCGCCTTCATCCCGCGGAGCTGACCGTCACGGACGAGTCAGAGCAGCATCACGGACACGCCGGGTGGCGCGAGGGGGGCGAAACTCACTTCCGTATTCATATCGTGTCGGAGGCCTTCATCGGCAAGAGCCGGGTCGAGCGCCACCGCCTCGTCAACGAGGTGCTGAGCGGGGCGTTCGACAGGGGCCTGCACGCCCTCGCCATCCAGGCGAGAGCGCCGGGGGAATAGGGCGACGGATGCGGGATTACTTGATCCGCTCGAGCACGCTGACGTAGTTCGCCACCGCCGCGCCGCCCATGTTGAAGATGCCGCCGAGAACCGGGTTCCTCACCTGGATCCCGCCGGCCTCCTCGCAGAGCTGCATGGCCGAGAGCGCATGCATGGAGACGCCGGTCGCGCCGATCGGATGACCCTTGGCCTTGAGGCCGCCGGAAGGGTTCACCGGCAGCTTGCCGTCCCGGTTCGTCCAGCCCTCCTTGACCGCGACTGCGCCCTGTCCGGGAGCCGTCAGCCCCATCGCCTCGTATTCGATCAGTTCGGCGATGGTGAAGCAGTCGTGGGTCTCCACGAAGGAGAGGTCCGTGAGCTGGATTCCGGCCTGGTCGAGCGCCCGGCGCCAGGCTTCGGCACAGCCCTCGAACTGGATGATGTCGCGCTTCGACATGGGCAGGAAGTCCTGCGCATGGGCCGTGGCCCGGAAGGCGACCGCCCGGGGCATGCGCAGGGCCGTCTCCGTGTCGGCCAGAACGAGCGCCGCCGCGCCGTCCGAGACGAGGGAGCAGTCCGTGCGCTTGAGCGGGCCCGCCACGAAGGGGTTCTTGTCGCTCTCGGCCCGGCAGAAGTCGAAGCCGAGATCCTTGCGCATCTGCGCATAGGGGTTGTCGACGCCGTTCTTGTGGTTCTTCGCGGCGATCATGGCGAGCGCGTCGGACTGGTCGCCGTAACGCTGGAAGTAGCGTCCGGCGATCTGGCCGAAGACGCCGGCGAAGCCGCCCTTGGTCTCTCCGTCCTCGGGCAGGTAGGAGGCCTTGAGCAGGATGTTGCCGATCTCCGGCCCCGGGGTGCGCGTCATCTGCTCCACGCCGACCACGAGCACGGTGCGGGCGCGCCGGGCCTCGATGGTCTTGATGGCCTGATGCACCGCCGCGGAGCCCGTGGCGCAGGCATTCTCGACCCGCGTCGCCGGCTTGAAGCGGAACCTGTCGCTCGCCTGGAACACCAGGGAGGCCGTGAAGTCCTGAGCCGAGAAGCCGCCGTTGAAATGGCCGAGGACCACCTCGTCCACATCCTCGGCTCCCAGGCCCGCATGGTCCAGCGCCTCGTTGGCGACGCGGACGATAAGGCTCTCGACGCTCTCGTTGTCGAGCTTGCCGAAGGGGGTGTGGGCCCAACCGACGATGCAGGCGGTCATGGAGGTTTCCTCGCGAATCTCTTTATCTGAAAGGGAAGATGGGGCCGTTTGGGAAAGGCAGCAAGGGAGGGCTTCCGGGCCCTGTGAAAAGTTCGCCGGAAGCCCTCCGGAACGGCTTGCCCGAGCTTGGCCCTTCATGGTCCAAAGGGCGCCTTCAAATGAGGTCTCCCATGCGTCTTTGCGTGTTCTGCGGCTCCAGCGCGGGCCATGATTCGTCCTATCTCGATGCGGCGAAGGCCCTGGGCGCGGCCTTCGCGGAGCAGAAGATCGACCTGGTCTATGGCGGCGCATCGGTCGGTCTGATGGGGGCGGTGGCGGATGCGGTCCTGGCCGGGGGCGGGAACGTGATCGGCGTGATGCCCCAGGCTCTCGTCGACAAGGAGATCGCCCATAAGGGCCTGAAGGATCTCAGGATCGTCGGCTCCATGCACGAGCGCAAGGCGCTGATGGCGGAACTCTCCGACGGTTTCGTCGCCCTGCCCGGCGGGCTCGGCACCTTCGAGGAGCTGTTCGAGGTCTGGACCTGGGCTCAGCTCGGCTATCACCGCAAGCCCTGCTCCCTTCTCAACGTGAGCGGCTTCTACGACAAGCTGGCAGGCTTCCTCGACGACGTGGTGGACAGGGGCTTCGTCAAGCCGATCCACCGCGCCATGCTGATCGTCGAGCGGGAGCCGGACGCCCTGATCGAAGCCATCCGGTCCTATCGACCGCCGGCGGTCGACAAATGGATCAAGGCGGGCGAGCGATGACCGGCATCGTGCCGGTCCGATCCGCTGGGGCCTTCCGAAGGTCCCCGAACGGAGCCGCTTAACGTCAGCGCTGCGACAGCAGGAGCATGGCGACGCCGCCGAGGATGAGCCCCATTCCGGCCAGCTCCCGGCGGGTGGTGGTCTGGGCCATGAAGCGGTGGGACACGGCCTGCGCCATCAGCACCTCGACGAGAGCCAAGGTACGCACATTGGCGGCCGTGGTCAGGGCAAAGCCGATGAACCAGAACTGGGAGGCAAGCGCCCCCAGGAAGCCCGCGCCGAGGGACGGGCGCCAGGCCTCGAAGCTCGCAAGAAGCGCCTTGCGGTCGAACAGGCCGAGCCAGAGCAGCAGCATGGCCGTCTGCAGCCCGAGCCCCCAGACCAGGGTCGTCGTCGCCCGCATCAGGAAGGACCCCTCCGGAAGGGACAGGATCGCACCGCGGAAGCCGATGGCGGCAAGGGCGAAGAAGGCTCCCGCCGCGATGCCGGCGATGACGGGCCGCAGGCCTGCCGAGGCCAGGCCCGTGCCCGGCTTCACCGACATCAGGAGAACGCCGGACGTGGCGATGAGGATCGCCAGGGCCATGGTGGGCGTCAACGGATCGCCGAGCAGCACGAGGCCGAACAGGGCGACCTGGACGGGCTCGGTCTTCGTGTAGGCCGTCACCACCGAGAAGGCGCGCTCGCGCATAGCGGACAGCATCAACGCCGTTGCCAGGATCTGCGTGGCGGCCCCGCCGAGAACGTAGAGCAGGAAGGTCGCGTCCGGCGCGGGCACGGATTCGCCCGTCGCGAACCTCGCTCCGGCGAGCGCCAGGAGCGCGAAAGGAAACCCATAGAGAAACCGCACCTGGGTCGCGCCCACGGTCCCGATCCGCTCCGTCAGGCGGCGCTGCGTCGCGTTGCGGCCCGTCTGGGCCGCGGCAGCGGCCAAGGTCACGGGAATCCAAAGAAGGGATAAATTCATGGATTGATCTTCAAAGCGCGCGGCTCTTGCCACTCTCTTGCCATGGAATCCCTTAGAAAGGGTGGATATTCATGAACAATAAGCCGTTCTGACCCTGGTCATAACTGGGGCGCAGGACTAAAAATAGCCTAGCTGGCGCAAGCGGGTCCGTCGGACTCCCCTCTGCCACAATCGACTTCATGGAGCCGTTCCGTATGAACGCAAGCCGAGCCATCCGTATGACCGTCCTGGCCTTCGCCGCTCTCGTGAGCGGGGCAGCCTGGGCCAGTACTCCGGCTCTCGTCGTGGAAGTTGAGTCCGGCCGCGTCCTCCACGCGGAGCGGGCGACCGATCCCTGGTATCCGGCCTCGGTCACCAAGCTGATGACCACCTATGTGGCGCTCGATCAGATCCGCAGCGGCCAGGCCAGCATGGACAAGCTTCTGACGGTCTCGGAAAGCGCGGCGTCGCAGCCGCCGTCCAAGATGGGCTTCAAGCCGGGCACCCAGATCCGCCTCGACAATGCGCTCAAGATCATCATGGTCAAGTCGGCGAACGATGTCGCCGCGACCATCGCCGAAAACCTCGGCGGCTCCATCGACGGCTTCTCCGAGCTGATGAACGCGACGGCGCAGCGCCTCGGCATGAGCAGCAGCCATTTCGCCAATCCTCACGGGCTGCCCGACGAGCGCAACCAGACCACGGCGCGCGACATGGCGATCCTCGCCCGCGCGCTCCTGCTCGAATTCCCGGATCACCAGGACCTGTTCCATATCGGCGCCATCCAGTTCGGCCGCCGGATCATGCGCAACACCAACGGCCTCATCGGCCGCTATCCCGGCGCGGACGGCATGAAGACCGGCTTCATCTGCTCCTCCGGCTTCAATGTGGTCGCCACCGCCACCCGCAACGGCCGCCACCTGATCACGGTGGTGTTCGGCGCGCCCTCCGCCAACGAGCGCACCATGAAGGCCGCCGACCTGTTCGACCGCGGCTTCAACAGCTCGGTCAACTTCACCAATCCGACGCTGACGGCCCTGCCCGCCTCGTCCCTCCAGACGCCGCCGGACCTGCGCCCCGTCATCTGCGACCGGCGCGGCCCCCTGCCGAAGGAAGAGGACAGCCCGACGACCGTGGCGGAGGAGAACACGAACACGCCGAACCTCTTCTCGTCGGACGTGATGGCCTATGCGGGAACGACGAAGCCCATGCGCACGACCCTCGGCCCGCGTTCCGCCGTCCAGCCGGAGCGGGTTTGGGTCGGCCTGACGCCTCCCTCGGAGAGCGAGCTCGCTGCCGAAGCGGCCAAGGAGAAGGCCGCCGAGGAGGCTCAGAAGGCCAAGACCAAGAAGAAGGCTGCCCCGGCCAAGAAGTCCACCAAGGCCGCCGCCAAGCCTGCCGCGGAAAGCGACGACGCCGGCGAGGAAAAGGCGCAGGCCAAGGGCAAGGACGAGCCGCGGGCCAGCGTCAGCCTGAAGCCGGTGACCGGCGAGGGCAAGAGCGCCACCAAGGCGGGAGCCAAGGCACCCCAGAAGGCGGATGCTTCGACGAAGTCCAAATCGTCCAAGAACTGATCCTCAGAACCGACACGCGGAACCGGGCGAACTCCCATAGAAAGGGATCGCCCGGTTTCTTCTTGGGCGGAGGGCCCTTGCAATCGGCTGCAAACCGCGCGAACGGTGCGGCCCCAACCCGGTTGCCGCGATGACCCATCCAGCCTCTCCCGCCCACGGTATGCTTTTCGCCCTCGGCTCGGCGACCTTCTACGGCCTCAACATCGTCTATGCCCGGATGGCCTCGTTCGCGGGCGCGAGCGGATCGGCCATCGTGGTCTACCGCGTGTTCCTGATGCTGCTGCTCGTCGGGATCGCCGCCGTCGTCCTGCGGCGTTCCCTGGCCACGGCCCGGGAGGAGCGGGGCACCCTGGCCCTCCTCGGGGTTTCCACGGCCCTCGTGGGCGTCTGCTATCTTTCCTCGGTAGCCTACATCCCGGTCACGGTGGCCGCGGTGGTGTTCTACACCTTTCCGATCTTCATCGTTCTGGCGAGCCCCTTCGTCGAGGGCACCAAGCTCACGCCGGCCCTGCTGGCGGTGGTGGCCGTGGCGACGATCGGCGTCGTCATGGTGGTCGGCCCCGCCTTCGGCGACCTGGACTGGCGCGGCCTCGCCCTCGCCTTCGCGGCCAGTCTCGCCACGGCCACCCAGTTCTTCGCCGCCGCCCGCTGCCGCCGCACCGGCGTCGTGGCGAAGGTGTTCTGGATCCACGTCCTGGTCCTGCCCACGGCAGCCCTCATCGCCCTCGCGGCCGGCCAGCTCGACCCGCCCTCCACCCTGACGGTGGCGCCCTACGCGGTCGGCATGACCATCGGCGGCTATCTGATCGGCTTCATGCTGCAGTTCCTGGCGCTCGGGCGCATCACGGCGGTGGCCGCCGGCATCATCTATTGCACCGAGCCGGTCGTGGCGGCCGTGTCCTCGGCGGTCATCCTGGGCGAGACCCTGGACGTCCTCCAGATGGCGGGCGGCACCCTGGTGCTGTCCGCCATCATCGCCAATGTCCTGCTGGAGCAGCGCCGCCACAGGGGCGCGCCCATCGTTGCCATCGCGGATTGACCCCATGACCGACCCACGCACCCCTCCCGCTCCCCTTCCGCTGACGATCCTGACGGGCTTCCTGGGCGCGGGCAAAACCACCCTCCTGAACCGGCTCCTTCAGGATCCGGCCCTCCAGGACACGGTGGTCATCATCAACGAGTTCGGAGAGATCGGGCTCGACCATCTCCTCGTCGAAACGGTGGACGAGGGCATGGTGCTGCTGTCGGCGGGCTGCCTCTGCTGCACCGTCCGGGGCGACCTGATCGCCACCCTGGAGGACCTGCTGCGCAAGCGCGACAACGGCAGGATCGCACCCTTCCGGCGCGTGATCATCGAGACCACCGGCCTCGCCGATCCGGCTCCGATCCTCCATGCGGTGCTCTACCATCCCTACCTGTCCATGCGCTACGCGGTCGAGGGCGTGGTGACGGTGATCGACGCCGTGAACGGAGCCGCGACCCTCGATGCCCATCGGGAGGCCCTGAAACAGGCGGCGGTCGCGGAGCGGATCGTCCTGACGAAGACGGACCTCGTCGAGGACCGGGACGGACTCGCCCGCCTGCGCGAGCGGGTGCGCCAGCTCAATCCGGGCGCCACGATCCTCGAAGCCGATGCGCCCGCCGAGGCGATCGTCGCGGGCGGGCTCTTCGATTTCGAAGGCAGGATCGCCGACGTGCGGGAATGGCTGAAGGCCGAGGCGGTCGAGGAGGCCGAGCGGGAAAGCCATGCCCATCAGCACGGGCACCACCACCACGGCCATGGTCACCACGACCACCATCATCACCACCACGACGTGAACCGGCACGACGAGCGCATCCGCGCCTTCTGCCTCACCAGCGACCGGCCGATCCGCCAGGGCACCCTCGACATGTTCCTGGACCTCCTGCGCTCGTCTCAGGGAGCCAAGCTCCTGCGGGTGAAGGGTCTCGTGGCCCTCGCCGAGGACCCGGAGCATCCGGTGGTGATCCACGGGGTTCAGCACGTGATCCATGTGCCGGCGGTGCTGCCGCGCTGGCCGAGCGAGGACCGGCGCAGCCGCCTGGTCTTCATCGTGGACGATCTCGAACGGGAGGTGGTCGACAAGCTCTGGAACGCCTTCCTCGGCAATCCCGGCATCGACCAGCCCGACGCCGCGGCCCTGTCCGACAACCCGCTGTCGCTCAGGCGTTAGCCATCTGCGAGCGCTGCGCCCAGCCGGTCATCGACTGCTCGATGAGCGCGGTGATCACGTACATGATGACGCCGAGCACCGCGAGGACCACCAGGGCGGCCCAGACGAGGGGAACCTCGAAGGCGGCCGAAGCCCGGGTGAGAAGATTGCCGATGCCCACATTCGAGGCGTTCTGCTCGCCGATGACGGAGCCGACATAGGCGAGCGTGATCGCCACCTTCAGCGAGCCGAAGAAATACGGCATCGCCCGGGGCAGGCCCACCTTCATGATGATGTCGCGCTTGGAGGCGCCGAGCGCCCGCAGCACGTCCTCCATCTCGGGCTCCACCGTCGAGATGCCCGTCGCCACGTTGACCACGATGGGGAAGAACGAGATCAGGAAGGCCGTCATGACCGGGGGCACCCAGCCGACGCCGAACCAGAAGACGAGGATGGGCACCACCGCGACCTTGGGGATGGAGTTGAAGCCCACGAGGAGCGGATAGGTTCCGGCGTTGATGAGCCGCGAGGCGCCGAGCGCCATGCCGAGCAGGAGGCCGAAGACGACGGCGAGGCCGAAGCCGGCGATCGTCATCCACAGCGTGTGCATGGCGTGATAGGCGAGCTGGTTCCGGTAGTCCCAGATCGCCTCCAGGATCGTCGAGGGCGCCGGCAGGATGAAGCTCGAGACGTCGAGGACGCGGCAGACGATCTCCCACAGGGCGAAGAAGCCGACGGTGAAGATCCAGGGGGCAAGGGCGAGCTGACGTTTGGTCGACATGGGCAACCTCAGGCCGCCATCCGCGCCTGCGCGATGCGGCCGCGCAGCTCGTGAACGAGGGCCGAAAATTCGGGCGTGTAGGTGATCTCGAGATCGCGGGGCCGGGGAAATTCCACCTCGCGCTCGGCGACGATGCGGCCGGGCCGGGCGCTCATGCAGAAGATCCGGTCGGCAAGGAAGGCCGCCTCGCGCAGATCGTGGGTCACGAGGATGACCGTCACCCCCTGCGCCGCGTGCAGATCGCGGATCACGCACCACAATTCCTCGCGGGTGAAGGTATCGAGCGCCCCGAAGGGCTCGTCGAGCATGAGGAGCTTGGGCTCGTGGATCAGCGCGCGGCACAGGGAGGCGCGCTGCTGCATGCCGCCCGAGAGCTGCCAGGGATATTTGTGCCCCTGGCCCTTCAATCCCACCTGGGCCAGCAGGGCCTCGGCCTTGGCGACATACTCCGCCTTGTGTTTGCGCAGCCGCGAGCGGTGCGGCTGCACGATCTCGAGCGGCAGGAGGATGTTGTCGAGGGTGGTGCGCCAGGGCAGCATGGTGGGGTTCTGGAAGGCCATGCCGGCGAGCTTCACGGGAGCGCCGACCTGCTTGCCGTCCACGATCACGGTTCCCTTCCTGGGAAACTGAAGGCCCGTGGCGAGCTTCATGAGGGTGGACTTGCCGCAGCCCGACGGACCGACGATGGCGGCGAACTCCCCTTCCTGGATCCGGATGTTGAGGTTCTCGACGGCCGGAACGCCGTCCTCGGCCCGCGCATAGACGTGGGTCACGTCGTGAATGTCGACGAAGGTCTTCATGAGGATCTGTCAGCCGGAGAAAGAAAGGGCCGGATCGTTCGCGCGACCCGGCCCGGGCTCAGTTCACTTTCCTCTGATCGGCGGGAGGAAGGAACTCGTCGGTGAAGATGTCCTCCGCCTTCGGCTTTTGCTTGTAGTTGAAGGTCAGCCCGATCTGATCGAGGGACTTGGCGAACCGCTCCTTGTCGATCCCGCCGAAGCCGTTCTCCTTCACCCAGGGCGTGATCATGTTCTGATCCAGCACCATCTTGAGGCGCTCCAGCTCCACGTCCTTCTTGGCGACGTCGTTGCGCTTGAGGACGGCCTCGACCGCGGCGGCCGGGTCCTTGATCGTATCCTGGACCCCCTTCATGATCGCGCGCAGCAGGCCCTTGACCGCCTCGGGCTTCTCCTTGGCGAACTTCTCGGAGACGATGACCGCGTTGCCGTAGAGATCGACCCCGTACTCGCTCATGGGCAGGACGACGATGTCGTCCGCCGGCACGCCGCGGGACTTCAGGTTGATGTAGGACGACATGGCGAACCCGAAGACCGCGTCGACCTCGCCCTGAGCCAGCATCGGCTCGCGCACCGGGAAGCCCACATTCTCGAACTTCATGCTGGAATCGTCGATGTTGTTGACCGACTTGAAGATCGGCCACTGGGCATAGGCGCCGTCTGCCGCAGGCGCGCCGAAGGTCCGGCCCTGAAGGCTCGAAATGTCCTTCGTGATGCCGCGGCTCTTGCGTCCGATGATTGCGAAGGGCGGCCGGTCGTACATCATCATCACGGCCTTGATGCCGGAATCCGGGTTCTCGTCCCGGAACCGCACCAGGGAATTGATGTCGCCGAAGCCGGCATCGTAGGTGCCCGAGGCCACCCGGGAGATCGGCTCACGGGAGCCGGCCGCCGGGTCGATGGTCACGTCGAGGCCCTCTTCCTTGAAGTACCCCTTTTCGAGCGCGACCGCGAAGGGAGCCGCCGGCCCCTCCCAGCGCCAATCCAACGTGAACCGCACCGGCGTCTGCGCCTGGGCTGCGACCGAGCCGAGAAGCATGGCCGCGCCTGCCACCACGCCCCTGATCCACCATCCGGCTCCTGCCGAACCATCGAAAACCATTACCGCTACCTCTGTTCTTGCCGTCGTCGTCGGGAGATCGGAGGCCCTGAGGACCGCCGAGGGTCCGCGCCGTCCGGGTTCATAAGTCCCGCTCATGCAAGCAGAATTGCACCGCACGTCAAGGCATCCGCTGAACAAGAAAACGACATCGGCTGCTCAAGTTGGGGTCTTGACGCCCAAAACGGTCGTCCCTACCTGCACCTTATCGGTGACCGGGCCCCTCTGACGGGACGCGACATGCGCCCGTGATGTCGGAGCCGATGCTCGTGAAACAGCAATCATAGGTCCGGTTATGCCAGAATTCCTGCTCATGGAATGGCTGGGAAAGCCCGTCTGGATGTGGACGGCCTTCCTGAGCCTTGTCGTCTTTCTGCTCGCCTTCGATCTCGGCATCCTCAACAGGAAGGATAAAGAGCTCGGCGTGAAGCAGAGCCTCCTGCTTTCTGCCTTCTATATCGGCATCGCCGTGCTCTTCGGCGCCTACATCTGGTGGGCGTTCGAGGCGGGCCTCCTGGTCACCCAGGATGGAAGCCATGCCGGCATCGCCTACTTCACCGGCTTCTTCATCGAGAAGTCGCTCTCGATCGACAACGTCTTCGTGATCTCGCTGATCTTCAGCTATTTCGCGATTCCGAGGAAATACCAGTACCGTGCCCTGGTCTGGGGCATCATCGGCGTCATCGTGCTTCGCGGCATCATGATCGCGCTCGGCGCGGCGCTGGTGCAGGAATACGCGTGGCTTCTCTATGTGTTCGGCGCGTTCCTGATCATCACGGGCATCAAGATGCTGATCGTGCCCGAGAGCGATCCCGACATCGAGAAGAACCCCGTCGTGCGCTTCCTGCGCAAGCACATGCGGGTGACCGACCGGCTCCACGAGCAGCACTTCTTCGTGCGGGAGCCCGATCCGAAGACCGGCAGGCTCGTCACCTGGGCGACGCCGCTCTTCCTCGCCCTCGTGGTGATCAACATCGCCGACCTGATCTTCGCGGTCGATTCGGTTCCGGCGATCTTCGCCATCACCACGGACACCTTCGTGGTCTACACGGCGAACATCATGGCGATCCTCGGCCTGCGCGCCCTCTACTTCGCCCTGGCCGCGATGGTGCACCGGTTCCACTACCTGAAATACGCGCTGGCGCTCGTGCTCGTCTTCATCGGCGGCAAGATCTTCTGGAACCAGCTCGTGGGCAAGCTGGACCCGACGATCTCCCTGAGCGTCACGCTCGCCCTGATCGCCGGCGGCGTCGTCTTCTCCCTCTGGAAGACGAAGAACGAACAGGCGGCCATCACGGGCTAAAGCGCCCCAACGATGCGACCAAGGAAAAGGCGGCGAAAGCCGCCTTTTTCGTTGCCGGTCAGACCGGCAGATCCCCGTCGCTCTTGACCTCCTCCATCACCGCGTAGGTGCGGGTCTCCTTGACGCCCGGAAGCGCCAGGAGGGTCTCGCCGAGGAAGCGGCGGTAGGCCGCCATGTCGGCGACGCGGGTCTTGACCAGGTAGTCGAACCCCCCGGCCACCATGTGGCACTCCAGAACCTCGGGGGCGCGCCGCACGGCCTCGGCGAATTTCTCGAACACGTCCGGCGTGGTCTTGTCGAGAGAGACCTCGACGAAGACCAGAAGCTCCAGCCCCAGGCGGTGCGGATCGAGCCGCGCCCCGAACCCGGCGATGTATCCCTCCCGCTGCAGACGCTTCATCCGCTCGCTGGTCGAGGTCGGAGACAGGCCCACCTTTTCGGCCAGATCCACGGCGGCGATCCGGCCGTCGCTCTGGAGGAGCTTCAGGATCTTTCGATCTATTCGGTCGATCTCTGACAATTTTCACGGATCTTCAGCTGTTCTGCCGCGCAATCTAAGGCAAGGCGGCGATTATTGCTATCGAATCACGGTTGCCTGCCTCCTATATTCTCCGGAGTTCCGGAGAACGTCATGAGCCTGAAGCCCGCCGACCCCGTGCCCTTCAACCCACCTTATGCGGAGGCCGACGAGGCCATCGCCGCCCGCCTCCTCGCCGGCTCGCGCCTGTCGGCGGAGCGGGAGAAGCGGATCGACCACCGCGCCACGCGCCTGATCGAGGCGATCCGCGCCAAGGGCGGGGGCCTGGGCGGCGTCGAGGAGATGCTGCGGGAATACGCGCTCTCCACCAAGGAGGGGCTTGCGCTGATGGTGCTGGCCGAGGCGCTGCTGCGGGTGCCCGACGCCGCCACCGCCGACCGGTTGATCGAGGACAAGCTGGGACAGGGCAATTTCGCCGGTCACGAGGCGAAGTCCGACGCCTTCCTCGTCTCGGCCTCCGCGTGGGCGCTCGGCATCACCGCACGGGTGATCCAGCCGGGCGAGACGCCGGAAGGGATTTTGCGCCAGCTCACCAAGCGGCTTGGCCTCCCCGCCGTGCGCACGGCGACACGCCAAGCCATGCGGGTGATGGGCAACCACTTCGTGCTCGGCCAGACCATCGAGGAGGCCCTGAAGCGGGCCGGGTCTGCCAAGGGCCGGATCTATCGCTATTCCTTCGACATGCTGGGCGAAGGCGCCCGCACGGCGGAGGACGCGCGGCGCTACTACGACTCCTATGCCTCCGCCATCGACGCCATCGGCCGCTCCGCGGGCAACGAGCCGCTGCCGAACCGTCCGGGGATCTCGGTCAAGCTGTCCGCGCTCCACCCGCGCTATGAGGCCACGAGCCGCGAGCGGGTCATGCGCGAGCTCGTGCCCCTCGTGGTCGAGCTGGCGCAAAAGGCGAAGTCCTACGACCTCAACTTCACCATCGACGCCGAGGAGGCGGATCGTCTCGAATTGTCTCTGGAGGTCATCGAGGCCGTCCTGGCCGATCCGTCGCTGGCCGGCTGGAGCGGCTTCGGCCTGGCGATCCAGGGCTATCAGAAGCGCGCCGGCGCCGTGATCGACGCCATCGCGGCCATGGCCGAGCGCTATGACCGGCAGATGATGGTGCGCCTCGTGAAGGGCGCCTATTGGGACACCGAGGTGAAGCGCGCCCAGGAGCGGGGGCTCGACGATTATCCGGTCTTCACCCGCAAGGCGATGACGGATCTCAACTACATGGCGTGCGCCGAGAAGCTGCTGGCGCTTCGCCCGCGCATCTATCCGCAATTCGCCACCCACAACGCCCTGACCGTGGCCTCGATCATCGAGCGGGCCGGCGGTCGCGACGGCTACGAGTTCCAGCGCCTGCACGGCATGGGCGAGGCGCTCTATGGGCGCCTGCTCGAAGACGAGCCGGGCCTCGCCTGCCGGGCCTATGCGCCGGTCGGCGGCCACCGGGATCTCCTGGCCTATCTGGTGCGGCGCCTGCTGGAGAACGGGGCGAATTCGTCCTTCGTGTCGGTGGCGGCGGACCCGTCCGTGCCGGTCGAATCGCTCCTCAAGCGCCCGGCCGACATCATCGTATCCGCCGATCATGCCCGGCACCCGAAACTGCCGCTGCCCCGCGACCTCTATGGCCCGGAGCGCGCCAACTCGAAGGGCGTGGAATTCGGCCACCAGGCCGCTCTCGATGCCCTGCTCGCCGAGATCGCCAAGGGGGCACGGCAGACCTACAGGGCGGAGCCGCTGATCGACGGCAGGGCCGCTTCCGGCGAGACGCGCCCGGTGGTGAGCCCCATCGACGGCACGACTATCGTCGGGCAGGTGGTCGAGGCCTCGCCCGAGACCGCCGACAGGGCGATGGCTGCCGCAGGGGCCGGGTTCCCCGCCTGGAGCCGCACGGATGCGCCGGCTCGGGCGAAGGCCCTGATGCGCGCGGCCGATCTGCTGGAGGCCCGCCGCGGCGCCCTGCTCCATCTGTTGCAGACGGAGGCCGGCAAAACCCTCGACGACGCTCTGTCGGAGGTGCGCGAGGCGGTGGATTTCTGCCGCTATTACGCGGTTCAGGGCCGCTCACTCTTCGGGCCCGGCGAGGCGATGCCCGGCCCCACGGGAGAAAGCAACGTGCTGCGCCTGCGCGGGCGCGGAGTGTTCGTGGCGATCTCGCCCTGGAACTTCCCTCTGGCCATCTTCCTCGGGCAGGTGACGGCCGCCCTCATGGCGGGCAATGCGGTGGTGGCGAAGCCTGCCGAGCAGACGCCCCTGATCGCCGATTTGGCCGTGCGGATCCTGCACGAGGCGGGAATTCCGAAAACGGCGCTTCATCTGGTGCCGGGCGACGGCCGCGTCGGCGCGCGCCTCGTGGAGCACAGGGATGTCGCGGGCGTGGTCTTCACCGGCTCGACCGAGGTGGCGCGGATCATCAACCGGACCCTCGCCGGCAAGGACGCGGCCATCGTGCCGCTGATCGCCGAGACCGGCGGCATCAACGCCATGATCGTCGATGCCACGGCTCTTCCCGAGCAGGTGGCCGACGACGTGACGATGTCGGCCTTCCGGTCCGCCGGGCAGCGCTGCTCGGCCCTGCGCCTGCTTTGCGTGCAGGAGGACGTGGCCGACCGCATGATCGAGATGATCGCCGGCAGCGCCCGCGAGCTGAAGCTCGCCGATCCCCGTGAGATCTCCACCCATATCGGACCGGTCATCGACCGGGAGGCGAAGGAGAAGCTGGAAGCCCACGTGAACGCCATGAAGCGCGCCGCGAAGGTGCATTATGCTGGCGAAGCGCCGGCTGCCGGCACCTATGTGGCGCCGCACATCTTCGAGCTGAACAAGCCGCACGACCTGGCGGAGGAGGTGTTCGGTCCGGTCCTGCATGTGGTCCGCTACAAGGCGGGCCGCCTCGCCGAGGTTCTCGATGCCATCGACGCCTCGGGATACGGACTGACGCTCGGCGTCCATTCGCGCATCGATGCCACCGTCGAGCAGGTGGTCGAGCGCCTGTCGGTCGGCAACGTCTACGTGAACCGCAACATGATCGGCGCGGTGGTGGGCGTGCAGCCTTTCGGCGGGCACGGCCTGTCGGGCACGGGCCCGAAGGCGGGCGGGCCGCACTACCTTTTGCGCTTCGCCACCGAGCAGACCGTGACGATCAACACGGCGGCGGCGGGGGGCAACGCCAACCTGATCGCGATGGGGGAGTAGCCCTCCCCCCTCAGGCCTTCGCGGGCGTGAAGGGACAGGTCCGGAGGTGCTCCCATGGGCCGCCCCGATAGCGCCAGAGGTGGAGGCCTTCCGCCTCGATGGTGAAGGGCGTAAACGCGGCCTGGAGGCGCGTGAGCAGCGCGCGGGCCTGCTCGGGATCCACCTTGTTCTGGACCGTGATGTGCGGTTGGTGCTTCTGGCGGTCCTGAAGGGTGAGCCAGAGGGCCCATTGCCTGGCGAGGCCGAGGCGGAGCTGCGCAAGCGTCGGAGACGCCAGGGTGTAGGCGACGCCGCGGCCGAGGGAGCGGAGGCCCGTGACCTCGAGCGGGAATGGCGGCTGAGCTGCGGCCGCTTCCGCGACGGCGGCCAGAACCGCACCTTCCTTGTCGGCCGGAAGCTTGTGGAAGAGCGTCAGGTGCGCCGGGATATGGTTTCGCTCGGGCGGAAAATGGCGCTGCCGCTGCGCCTGGAAGAAGGCGAAGGACGGCTCGTCGATGGCGAGCGTCAGAATGAGCGGCGCGTCGGGCGTCATGGCAAAGAAAAACCCGGCTGGGCCGGGTTGTTTCAGGATCAGAAGTTCAGGGCCGCCTTGGCCTCCCGCAGCTGGGCGACCGCCGATTCGGCCGCGTGCTTCGCGGCGGGATCGTTGGTGGCGTCGTACTGCATCTCGGCCTGGAGGATCTCCCGGTCCAGGATTTCCTGGGTCAGCTCCTCGGCCGGCAGGGCGCGCTCGGCGAGGACGGTGAGGCCGTTCGGGTTCACGTCGGCGAAGCCGCCGCGCACCAGGACGCGCCGGCCGTTGCCGGGCGTGTCGGTGATGATGAGGAAGCCGGTCTTGAGGGTCGTCATCATCGGGGCGTGACCGGCCAGGACCGTCATCTCGCCGTCGGAGGCGGGCAGGATCACCGCGTCGACCTGGCCTGAGAACAGCACACGCTCAGGGGAGACGAGTTCGAAGTTGAAGGTCGCCATCTTAGCTCTTCGTCATCCTGTCCGCCGCGGGACGCGGCACGGGATTGCTTGGGGAGTTCGGTCGTCGGAGAACCCGGAGCGCGCGAGGCGCTCCGGGAATGTCTTGTGCAGGCTTATGCCGCTTCGGCGGCCAGGCGCTGGGCCTTCTCGACCGCTTCCTCGATGGTGCCGACCATGTAGAAGGCCGCCTCGGGAAGGTGGTCGTACTGGCCGTCGACCAGACCCTTGAAGCCCTTGATGGTGTCCTCGAGGGACACGAGCTTGCCGGGGGAGCCGGTGAAGACCTCGGCCACGTGGAACGGCTGGCTGAGGAAGCGCTCGATCTTGCGGGCGCGGGCCACGGTCAGCTTGTCCTCTTCCGAGAGCTCGTCCATGCCCAGGATCGCGATGATGTCCTGGAGCGACTTGTAGCGCTGCAGGGTCGACTGGACGCGGCGGGCCACCTCGTAGTGCTCCTCGCCGACGACGCGGGGGTCGAGCATGCGCGAGGTGGAGTCGAGCGGGTCCACGGCCGGGTAGATGCCCTTCTCGGCGATCGAACGCGACAGCACGGTCGTGGCGTCGAGGTGGGCGAAGGAGGTGGCCGGAGCCGGGTCGGTCAGGTCGTCGGCGGGCACGTAGATGGCCTGCACCGAGGTGATCGAGCCCTTGGTGGTGGTGGTGATGCGCTCCTGCAGGGCGCCCATGTCGGTCGACAGGGTCGGCTGGTAGCCCACGGCCGAAGGAATACGGCCGAGGAGCGCCGACACCTCGGAGCCCGCCTGGGTGAAGCGGAAGATGTTGTCCACGAAGAACAGCACGTCCTGGCCCTGGTCGCGGAAGTTCTCGGCGACGGTCAGTCCGGTGAGCGCGACGCGGGCGCGGGCGCCCGGAGGCTCGTTCATCTGGCCATAGACGAGGGCGCACTTGGACCCGGCGGCCGAACCGGCCTCGCGGGGATCCACGTTCACCTTCGACTCGATCATCTCGTGATAGAGGTCGTTGCCCTCGCGGGTGCGCTCGCCGACGCCGGCGAACACGGAGTAGCCGCCGTGGGCCTTCGCGACGTTGTTGATGAGCTCCATGATGAGCACGGTCTTGCCGACGCCCGCGCCGCCGAAGAGGCCGATCTTACCGCCCTTCGCGTAGGGAGCGAGCAGGTCGACGACCTTGATGCCCGTCACGAGGATCTGGCCCTCGGTGGACTGCTCGGCGTAGGACGGGGCCGGCTGGTGGATGGCGCGGAGGCTTTCGCCCTCGATCGGACCGGCTTCGTCCACCGGCTCGCCGATGACGTTCATGATGCGGCCGAGGGTGGCGGTGCCGACCGGAACCGAGATCGGGGCGCCCGTGTCCGTGACCTCCTGGCCGCGGACGAGGCCCTCGGAGGTGTCCATGGCGATGCAGCGGACGGTGTTCTCGCCGAGCTGCTGAGCCACTTCGAGCACCAGACGGCTGCCGCCGTTCGTCGTCTCGAGAGCGTTCAGGATCTCCGGCAGGTGGCCTTCGAACTGCACGTCGACGACGGCGCCGATGACCTGCGTAATGTGACCGGTCGCTTTACCGGCAGTGGTAGCGGTGTTGGCCATGATTGGCTCCTCTCGGATGTCGTCAGAGCGCCTCGGCGCCCGAGATGATTTCGATCAGTTCCTTGGTGATCATCGCCTGACGGGACCGGTTGTAGGTCATCGTCTGCTTCTTGATCATTTCGCCCGCGTTGCGGGTCGCATTGTCCATGGCGCTCATGCGCGCGCCCTGTTCGGAGGCGGCGTTTTCCAGGAGCGCGCGGAAGATCTGCACGGTCAGGTTCCGCGGCAGGAGCGTCTCCAGGATCTCGCCTTCCTCGGGCTCGTACTCGTAGACGGCGTCCGAGGCGGCGCCCGTGGCTTCGATCTGCGTCGGCACGATCTGCTGCGCGGTCGGGATCTGAGCGATGACGGAGCGGAACTGGGAGTAGAACAGGGTCGCCACGTCGAACTCGCCCTGCTCGAACAGGCCGAGCACCTTCTGGGCGATCATGTCCGCCTGTTCGAAGCCGATCTGGCGCACGGAGCGCAGGTCGACGAACTCGATGATCTGCTGGGAGAACTGGCGACGCAGGATGTCGTAGCCCTTCTTGCCGACGCAGATGATCTTGACCGTCTTGCCCTCGGCCATGAGCCGGGTGGCATGCTCGCGGGCGAGACGGGAGATGGAGGAGTTGAAGGCGCCGCAGAGCCCACGCTCCGCGGTGCACACGATCAGCAGGTGAACGCGGTCGGAACCGGTGCCGGCCAGGAGACGCGGCGTCTCGGGCCCGACGGTGATGCCGGACGCGAGGTTGCCGAGCACTTCGGCCATGCGCTGCGCGTAAGGACGCGCGGCTTCCGCCGCGGTCTGCGCACGGCGCAGCTTCGCGGCGGCCACCATCTGCATGGCCTTGGTGATCTTCTGCGTCGCCTTGACGGAGGCGATGCGGTTACGAAGGTCTTTTAAGCTCGGCATCGAGCGGCCCTACCCTCTCCGGTATCCCGGCTGGATCTTACGAGAACGACTTGGCGAAGGACTGGACGACGTCCTTGAGCTTCGCTTCCGTGTCGCTCGACAGGTCCTTCGAGGCACGGATGGACTCGAGGATGTCGGCGTGCTTGCCGCGCAGCAGGCTGAGGAGACCGTCCTCGAAGGCGCGCACCCGGTTGACCGGAAGCTGATCGAGGTAGCCGTTCACGCCGGCATAGATCACCGCGACCTGCTCTTCCATCTTCAGCGGCGAGAACTGCGGCTGCTTCAGGAGCTCGGTCAGGCGCGAGCCGCGGTTCAGCAGGCGCTGGGTCGTGGCGTCGAGGTCGGAGCCGAACTGGGCGAAGGCCGCCATCTCGCGGTACTGGGCCAGCTCGCCCTTGATCTTACCGGCGACCTTCTTCATCGCCTTCGTCTGGGCCGCGGAGCCCACGCGGGACACCGAGAGGCCGACGTTCACCGCCGGGCGGATGCCCTGGTAGAACAGGTCCGTCTCAAGGAAGATCTGACCGTCGGTGATCGAGATCACGTTGGTCGGGATGTAGGCCGACACGTCGTTGGCCTGGGTCTCGATGACCGGCAGGGCGGTGAGCGAGCCGGCGCCGTTGTCGTCGTTGAGCTTCGCGGCGCGCTCCAGCAGGCGAGAGTGCAGGTAGAACACGTCGCCCGGGTAGGCCTCGCGGCCCGGCGGACGGCGCAGAAGCAGCGACATCTGGCGATAGGCGACGGCCTGCTTGGAGAGGTCGTCGTACACGATCACGGCATGCATGCCGTTGTCGCGGAAGAACTCGCCCATGGCGCAGCCCGAGAAGGGAGCCAGGAACTGCATCGGGGCCGGGTCCGAGGCGGTGGCCGCGATGATGATGGAGTATTCCAGCGCGCCGTTCTCTTCGAGCGCCTTCACGAACTGGGCCACCGTGGAGCGCTTCTGACCGACGGCCACGTAGACGCAGTACAGCTTCTGCGACTCATCGTTGCCCTGGTTCAGCGGCTTCTGGTTCAGGATCGTGTCGAGGGCGATGGCGGTCTTGCCGGTCTGGCGGTCGCCGATGATCAGCTCGCGCTGGCCGCGTCCGACCGGGATGAGGGCGTCGATGGCCTTGAGGCCGGTCGCCATCGGCTCGTGCACCGACTTGCGCGGAATGATGCCCGGGGCCTTCACGTCCACGCGGCGGCGCTCGGTCGACTGGATCGGGCCCTTGCCGTCGATCGGGTTGCCGAGGGCGTCGACGACACGGCCGAGCAGGCCCTTGCCGACCGGCACGTCCACGATGGCGCCCGTGCGCTTCACGGTCTGGCCTTCGGCGATCTCGCGGTCGGAACCGAAGATCACGACGCCGACGTTGTCGGTCTCGAGGTTGAGGGCCATGCCACGCACGCCGCTCTCGAATTCGACCATCTCGCCGGCCTGGACGTTGTCGAGACCGTAGCAACGGGCAATGCCGTCGCCGACGGACAGGACCTGACCGACTTCGGTGACCTCGGCCTCGGTGCCGAAGTTCTTGATCTGCTCTTTGAGGATCGCGGAGATCTCAGCGGCTCGAATGTCCATCAGCGGACCTCTTTCATCGCTAGACGAATGGAATTGAGTTTGGTGCGCACCGAGGCATCCACCATGCGGGAGCCCATCTTCACGATGAGGCCGCCGATGAGGCTCGGGTCGATCCTGACGTCGACGGAGACGTCAGCCTTGGCGACGTCGCGCAGCGCCGCCTTGATTTCGTTCATCACGCCGTCGGAAGGCGTCTCGGCGAGAATGACCTGCGCCCGGACGATGCCTTTCGCGTCCGAGACCCGATCCTGGTAGGCGCGGATCATGTCGGGAAGGGCGAAGAGGCGGCGCTTGGAGGCGACCAGCCGGATGAAGTTGCCGGCCAGGCCGGAAATGCCGGCCCGGTTCAGAATGGCATCGACGGCGCCCGACTGTTCTTCCGCCGTGAAGATGGGGTTGCGGATCAGGCGCTGCAAGTCCTCGCTGCCCTGGATCAGCTCGTTGAAGCGGCCGAGGTCGTCGGCAACGGCATCGACGGCATTCGATTCCCGAGCGAGCTCGAAGAGCGCCGTGGCGTAGCGTAAGGCTACGCCCGACAGGAGAGGTCCTTCATTCGAACCGCTTTGCGCCACGTCAATCGTCTCTCTCAAATCCTAAGGGTCTCAAACCGGCAGTCCGTTGGGGGCTGTCGGGAAACCCGTCAGGTCGGTGGAAATGAGCCAAAGCGGGACGTCTCTCCGCCCGTCAGGCGGGGGTGCACTAGCATGGGTTTTCCGCAGGCGCAAGGAGAGCTAGGCCCGGTGCGGCCGAACAGTTCGGGGAAGAGCCCGAACGGCCGCCGGAAGGACTCACAACTCGAGCGTTGCGATCTCGCAATTCCGCAGATGCCGGCCGGTCAGGTGATAGAAGAACATTCCGTGCCCGACGACGGCGATCAGGCACTCCGGGCGCTCCGCCAGCCAGGAGCGGAACCGGTCCACCCTCTCGACCAGAACCTCCTCCGGCTCGACCACGATGCCCCGCTCGTCGGCCTCGCCCGACTTGTGCCACCAGACCTCGTCGAGGTGGTCGAAGGCGAGGCCGGGAAAGTCCTCCATCAGGGCGAGCGGCGAGCGGCCGACATCGCAGCTGTTGCCCAGATGCTCCCGGTGGAGGCACTCGACCCGGATGAGGGAAGCCGAGGGATGATCCCGGAAGAGGCCGAGCGTGGTCTGGATCGCCCGGGTCAGGGGCGAGGTGACGATGAGCTCGTAGGGCACGTCCCGCACATGCGCCGCCGCCTCCGCCACCTGCCGGTGCCCGAGCTCGGAAAGCGTCGCGTCGAAATGGAGCGGATCTGTTCTTTCGAGCTCGTAATGGGCGTTGAAGGTGGATTGCCCGTGGCGGATGCAGTGAATGGTCTTGGTCATGGCGCTCTCGGAAAAATTCTCGTTCATAGGAAGCTCTGCGGGTCGACGTCGATCGCCACCTTCGTGTTGCCCCTGACCTTGGGGCAGCGGGACATCCAGTCGCGTAGGTAGGCCTGGAGGTCGACCTCCCGCTCCGTCTTGACGAGGAGCCGGTAGCGGTAGCGTCCCCGGATCAGGGCGAGCGGCGCCTCGGCGGGGCCGAGGACCGTCACGCCGGGCGGAGGTTCCGCCACCAGCGCCATGGCGCGGGCATGGGCCTCGGCCGCCTCGCGCTCGGCCGCCGACACGATGAGGGAGGCGAGCCGGCCGAAGGGCGGGAGCCCGGCCATTTCCCGGACGCGGATCTCCTCCTCGTAGAAGCGCTCCGCATCGCCGGACACGAGGGCGGCGATCACCGGATGGTCCGGCTGCCAGGTCTGGACCAGGGCCCGCCCCGGCTTCTCGCCGCGGCCGGCGCGGCCGGTCACCTGCTGGAGCATCTGGAAGGTGCGCTCCGCCGCCCGGGGGTCGCCGGAGGTGAGGCCGATATCGGCATCGAGCACCCCGACGAGGGTCATGAGCGGGAAATTGTGCCCTTTGGCCACGAGCTGGGTACCGATGACGATGTCGAACTCCCCCGCCGCGATGGCCGCGAGCTCCGTGCGCAGGCGCTCGGTGCCGCCGGGCATGTCGCTCGACAGGACGATGCAGCGCTTGTCCGGAAAGATCTCGGCCACCTCCTCGGCGATGCGCTCGACGCCCGGACCGCAGGGCACCAGCGAATCGACGCTGCCGCAGGAGATGCAGGCCTGCGGCGTCCGCTCCACATGGCCGCAATGATGGCAGACGAGGGCGCGGCGGAACCGGTGCTCCACGAGCCAGGCCGAGCAGTTGGGGCACTCGTAGCGGTGAGCGCAGGCGCGGCACAGGGTGAGCGGCGCATAGCCCCGGCGATTGAGGAAGAGCAGCACCTGCTCGCCCCGGCCCAGGGTGTCCTCGATCGAGAGGTTCAGGGTCGGCGAGAGCCAGCGGCCTTTCGGGATCGTCTCCCGCCTCAGGTCCACGGCCCGGATCTGCGGCATCTGCCGCCCGCCGAAGCGCTCCGGCAGCCGCACGTGCCGGTACCGTCCGCGCTGCACGTTGACCCGGCTCTCGATGGAGGGCGTCGCGGAGGCGAGCACCACGGGGGCGTTCTCGATCCGCCCGCGGACCACCGCCATGTCCCGGGCGTGATAATGGACCCCGTCGTCCTGCTTGTAGGCGGTCTCGTGCTCCTCATCGACCACGATGAGGCCGAGATCGGCATAGGGCAGGAAGAGGGCGGAGCGCGCCCCCGCCACGACCTTCGCCTCCCCCGAGGCGATGGCGCCGTAGAGGCGTTCCCGCTTGCGGCCGGTGATTCCCGAATGCCAAGTCGCCGGCTTCACGCCGAAACGGGCGGCGAATCGGTCGAGGAACTGGGCGGTGAGCGCGATTTCCGGCATCAGGATCAGCGCCTGCCGTCCCTGGCGCACGGTTTCGGCCACGGCCTCGAAATAGACCTCCGTCTTGCCGGAGCCGGTGACGCCTTCGAGGAGGGTGACGGGCGGATGCTCCTCGGCCATGGAGGCTATCAGCGCCGCCGCCGCCTCGCTCTGGCCGTCCGAGAGACCCGCCTCGCGGAAGTCAGGATCTGGAGCCTCGGCAATCAGCTCCTGCAGCAGGGCGACGGTCTCCAGGGTCCCTTCATCGATGAGGCCGTCGACGACGCCGGCGCTGACGCCGGCCATGTGGGCCAGTTCGCTCTTGAGCCTGACGACGCCGTCCTGTGCCGCCTCGATGACCTTCTGGCGCGCGGGCGTCATGCGCTTGGGCAGCCGGTCGGCCAGCTTCACGCCGACGCGGACGACCTCCGGCCGCTCCCCGTCCACGAGCTTGAGGCCCATGGCGAGGGCCGAGCCCTTCGGAGCCAGGGTGTACCAGGCCACCCAATCCAGGAATTTCCGCATCTTCGGCGACAGGGCGGGCGCCTCGATGAGGCCGGTCACCTTCTTGAAATTGGCGCCCTGCCCTTCGCGCAGGCTCCAGACCACCCCGGCCACCTCGCGGGTGGCCAGCGGCACCTGCACCACATCGCCCTCCTTCAGGGCGAGGCCGTCCGGAACCGCGTAGCTGTAGGCCGTATCGAGCGCCAGCGGGATGAGGACATCGGCGATTCTTGAAACCATCAAGGTACGGATATGGGTGTGGTTTGCGACGAAGACGACGGAGCGGAGCTCATCTTTTTGAAGGCGAGCTTTGACCAGGTGACATCATTGCGTCCGAACATGTCCCCGGTGTCACGCCTTCCGAGCAGGGTCAGCCCGTGCCCATGAGCTTTGGCGATCAGTGGATCCACCGGCACCTCGAACATCCGTCGGCCTGCCGGGACGGTCCCGCGGCGGACCGACATCAGAACGATTCCCATCGGAGCCAGAAGCGACGAGATCCGCGAAAGGGCCCTGTCCTGTTCCCCGGTATCCAGGTGCATCCATACAGCCGTCATGAGGATCAGGTCGTAGAGACCGTCCTGAGCACGGACCTTCGAGAGCTCCGGAAGGGAATCGTCGAGCCACGAGATCTTAGGGTCCGGATGAAGGTGCTGGCCGTGCGCCCGCAACTCGGTCGTCGGTTCGACGGCCAGAACCTGGAACCCTCTTGCCGCGAGAGCTGCCGCGTCACGGCCGGTTCCGGCTCCGATGTCGAGTGCTCTGCCGGAACCGGGGATGAATTCCGTGAGGGGACCGTAGATCTCGTCGAAGGTCACGCTCTCGTATTGTTCCGCCAGGAAATCGGCCTGGTCGCCATAGCCGGCGGTCCCCGGGACCAGTCCTGTCGCGTCGGTCATTTCCCCTCCCCTGGGCAAAGCACGGTGACGGCGTTCAAGAAGCGTTAGTCCTGACGTCGTTATGCTCCGGCCTATCGAGGCCGTCTCCTCGCAACCTCATACAGCAGATCCTGGGCCGGTGGCAGACTCAAAACCTCAAGCGCAATTGACCGAACTCGCCCTGCCCGGCGCGGCGGATACCCGGCAGGAGGCCATGCAATGGCTGGCCTCCCTGGCCAAGGAGCGCCGCCTGTCGGCGAAGACCGTCGAGGCCTATTCCCGGGATCTGCGGCAGTTCCTGACGTTCCTGACGGGTCACCTCGGGGAGCCGCCGGGCGTGAAGGCGATTCTGGGGCTCAAGCCCCTCGACATTCGCTCTTTCCTGGCGGCCCGGCGCATGGAGGCGGTTCAGAGCCGCTCGCTCATGCGCCAGCTCGCCGCCCTGCGCTCCTTCGCGCGGCACCTGGAGCGGGAGGGGCACGGAACCGCCTCGGCCTTCGCGGCGATTCGCACCCCGAAGGTGGACAAGAACCTGCCGCGCCCCCTGTCCGCCTCGTCCGCCGTCGCGGTGACGGACACGGAGCTGCGGGCGGGCGGGGACCGGAAGCCCTGGATCCTCGCGCGGGATGCGGCCGTCCTGGCGCTGCTCTACGGGGCGGGCCTGCGCATCTCGGAGGCCCTCGGCCTTCAGCGCCGGGACGCACCGGTCCATGGCACCGATTCGATCACGGTGACGGGCAAGGGCGGCAAGATGCGCAGCGTGCCGGTAATTCCCGCGATTCAGCGGGCGGTGGAGGATTATCTGCACCTGTGCCCCTACGTTCTGGCGCCGGAAGGGCCGCTCTTCGTCGGTGCGCGCGGCGGGCCGCTGTCGCCCCGTATCATCCAGCTCGCGGTCGAGGAGCTTCGGGGAGCATTGGGCCTGCCGGACAGCGCGACACCGCACGCCCTGCGCCATTCCTTCGCGACGCACCTGCTGGCCCGGGGCGGCGACCTGCGCGGCATTCAGGAGCTCCTGGGCCACGCCTCGCTCTCGACAACCCAGCTCTACACGAAGGTGGATGCCACGCGGTTGATGGATGCCTTCGACGCGGCCCATCCCCGGGCGCGGACGAAGGGTTAGCCTCTACTCCGCCGCCACCGCCGGAACGAGCAGCTGCCGGGCGGCGGGCCCGATCTCGCCCGCGGTCCAGTGGGGCCTGCAGACGGAGACGTAGCGGCCCTCCCCGCCGATCTCGACCACCTCGCCCGAACGCACGGCCTCGCCGTTGCGGTCGTATTTGAGGATCATGGTCGCCTTGCGCCCGCAATGGCAGAGCTGCTTGATCTCCTGGAAATCGTCGGCGAGCGCCATGATGGTGGCGATGGCGTCGCTGAAGAGCGTGCCGTAAACGTTGTTCTTCAGCCCGTAGGCCATGACCGGGACCTTGAGCTCGTCGACGATCCAGGCGAGCTGACGGACCTGGTCCGCCGTCATGAACTGCACCTCGTCGATGAGCACCGCCGTGACCGGCCTTCTGGCGTGCTCGGCCGCCACGATGGCGTCGATGGCCTCATCCTTCCTCAACGGAATCGCATCGGCCTCGATGCCGATGCGAGACCTGACCTTGCCGACGCCGAAACGGTCGTCGATCAGGCTCGTGAACAGCAGCACGTGGCCGCCGTTCTCGATGTAGTTGTAGCGAACCTGCAGGAGATGGGTCGTCTTGCCTGCATTCATCACTGAGTAGAGGAAGTGGAGCTTGGCCATGCGCCGATCCTACATGTGGATCGCGCGCTTTTCGACGGCGAGCGCCGCTTCCTTCACAGCTTCCGCAAGCGTCGGGTGCGCATGGCAGGTCCGGGCCATGTCCTCGGAGGAGGCGCCGAACTCCATGGCGATGGCCGCCTCGTGGATGAGGTTGCCGGCTTCCGGACCGATGATGTGGACGCCCAGCACCTTGTCGGTGTTGGCGTCGGCCAGGATCTTCACGAAGCCGTCCGTGGTGCGGTTGACCTTGGCGCGGCCGTTGGCCGTGAAGGGGAACTTGCCGGCATTGAAGGCGATGCCCGCGCTCTTAAGCTCCTCTTCCGTCTTTCCGACCGAGGCGACCTCGGGGAAGGTGTAGACCACGCTCGGGATCACGTCGTAGTTCACGTGACCGGCCTTGCCGGCCAGGATCTCGGCCACGGCGACGCCCTCGTCCTCCGCCTTGTGGGCGAGCATGGGCCCCGCGATCACGTCGCCGATGGCATAGATGCCGGGAACGTTGGTGGCGAAATGGGCGTCCGTGACGATGCGGCCACGATTGTCCTTGGCGACGCCGGCCTCGTCGAGGCCGAGCCCTTCCGTGTAGGGCACGCGGCCGATGGCGACGAGCACCACGTCCGCCTCGATGGTTTCCGCATTGCCGCCGGCGGCGGGCTCGAAGGTGAGCGTCGCGCCCTTGCCGGTCTTCTCGACCTTCGTGACCTTGGCGCCGAGCTTGAACTGGAAGCCCTGCTTGCCGAGGATGCGCTGGAACTGCTTGGCCACTTCGGCATCCATGCCGGGCAGGATGCGGTCGAGATACTCGACCACCGTCACCTCGGCGCCGAGGCGGCGCCACACGGAGCCGAGCTCCAGGCCGATGACGCCCGCGCCGATGACCACGAGGCGCTTCGGCACGTTGTCCAGCTCGAGAGCGCCCGTGGAGGACACGACGACCTTCTCGTCGATCTCGATGCCCGGAAGGCGGGTGACGTCCGAACCGGTGGCGATGACCACGTTCTTGGTCTCGAGGGTCTGGGTGGAGCCGTCCTCGGCCTTCACCTCGACCTTGCCGGGAGCCGTGATGCGTCCGGTGCCCACGAAGGCGTCGATCTTGTTCTTCTTGAGCAGGAACTCGACGCCCTTGGTGTTGCCGTCGACGCCTTCCTGCTTGAAGGCCTGCATCTTCTTGAGGTCGAGGCTCGGGGCGCTCACGCCGATGCCGAGATCGGCGAAGTGGTCCCGCGCATCCTCGAACATGTGCGAGGCGTGCAGGAGCGCCTTGGAGGGGATGCAGCCCACATTCAGGCAGGTGCCGCCATGGGTCTTGCGCTTCTCGACGACGGCCGTCTTGAGGCCGAGCTGGGCGGCGCGGATGGCGCAGACATAGCCGCCGGGGCCGGTGCCGATGACGATGAGATCGTAGGACATTTCTTGTCTCCACTTAACGTCATGCCCGGACTTGATCCGGGCATCCACGTCTTGGCTCTGGGTTCGAAGGCGTGGAGGGCCGGGAGGAGCCCGGCCGCGACGCGAAAATTGATGGTCGGGCTTACAGGTCCAGGACGAGGCGCGCCGGATCTTCCAGCGCCTCCTTCACGCGGACCAGGAAGGTCACGGCCTCCTTGCCGTCGACGATGCGGTGATCGTAGGACAGCGCCAGATACATCATCGGGCGCACCACGATCTGGCCGTTCTTGACCACCGGACGGTCCTCGATGCGGTGCATGCCCAGGATGCCCGACTGGGGAGCGTTCAGGATCGGCGTCGACATCAGCGAGCCGTAGATGCCGCCGTTGGTGATGGTGAAGGTGCCGCCCTGCATCTCGTCGATGGAGAGCTTGCCGTCACGGGCGCGGCGGCCGAAATCGGCGATCTTCTTCTCGATGCCGGCGACCGAGAGGTCGTCCGCGTCCCGCACCACCGGAACCACGAGGCCCTTCTCGGTGCCGACGGCGATGCCGATGTGGTAGTAGTTCTTGTAGACGATGTCCTGACCGTCGATCTCGGCGTTGACCGCCGGAACGTCCTTGAGCGCCTGGATCACCGCCTTGGTGAAGAAGCCCATGAAACCGAGCTTGGTGCCGTGCTTCTTCTCGAACACGTCCTTGTACTGGCTGCGCAGCGACATGACCGCGCTCATGTCCACGTCGTTGAACGTGGTGAGCATGGCGGCGGTGTTCTGCGCGTCCTTCAGGCGGCGCGCGATGGTCTGGCGCAGCTTGGTCATGCGCACGCGCTCTTCACGCTCCGCGTCGGTCGGGGCGGAGGGTGCGCGCATCTGGGCCGGAGCGCTCGGGGCCTGGGCCGCCGCGCCGCCGGTGGCGATGGCCGCCAGCATGTCGCCCTTGGTCACGCGGCCGTCCTTGCCGGTGCCGGGGACCTGCGAGGGATCGACGCCGCTCTCGGCCGCGATGCGGCCGACGGCGGGACCGTGGTCCTTCGCGGCGCCCGGAGCTGCGGGAGCCGGGGCAGGAGCGGCCTTGGGCGCTTCGGTCTTCGGAGCATCCGCCTTGGGGGCAGCCGCCGGGGCAGCGGCAGCGCCGCCTTCCACGATGGAGCCCAGCACGGCGCCGGGGGTGACCGTCTCGCCGTCCTTGGCCAGGATATCGCCGAGGGTGCCGCTCGCCGGGGCGTTCACCTCGAGGGTCACCTTGTCGGTTTCGAGCTCGAGAACGGGCTCGTCGGCCTTGACGGCTTCGCCGGGCTTCTTGAACCAGCGGCCGATGGTGGCCTCTGAGACGGATTCACCAAGGGTGGGTACGCGGATTTCGGTCGCCATGATCGTCTTATCGCTTCGGGGGCTTTCGCCCGTTGAAAAGGTTTGAGGCAATTCGCGGCGTTCAGGCCGCGAACGCCTCGTCGAGGAATGCCTGGAGCTGAGCCTGGTGCTTGGACATCAGGCCGGTGGCGGTGGCGGCGGAGGCGGCGCGGCCCACGTAGCGGGGACGGTCCACCTTGCTGCCTGCGGTCTTGAGAACCCATTCGAGATAGGGCTCGACGAAGGTCCAGGAGCCCATGTTCTTCGGCTCTTCCTGGCACCACACCACGTCGGCCTTCTTGAAGCGGGCGAGCTCCGCCGCCAGCGACTTCGCCGGGAACGGATAGAGCTGCTCGACGCGCATCAGGTAGACGTCGTCGATGCCGCGCTTCTCGCGTTCCTCGAACAGGTCGTAATAGACCTTGCCCGTGCAGATCACCACGCGCCGGATCTTGTCGTCCTTGACGAGCTTGACGCCCTCGGCCTGGCGCTGCGCATCGTCGTGCAGAACCCGGTGGAACGAGGTGCCCTCCGCGATATCGTCGAGGCGCGAGACGCAGCGCTTGTGGCGCAGCAGCGACTTCGGCGTCATCAGGATCAGCGGCTTGCGGAACTCGCGCTTGAGCTGACGGCGCAGGACGTGGAAGTAGTTCGACGGGGTCGAGCAGTAGGCGACCTGCATGTTGTCCTCGGCGCACATCTGCAGCCAGCGCTCGAGGCGGGCCGAGGAGTGCTCGGGACCCTGGCCTTCGTAGCCGTGCGGCAGGAGGCAGACGAGGCCCGACATGCGCAGCCACTTGCGCTCGCCCGACGAGATGAACTGGTCGAACACCACCTGGGCGCCGTTGGCGAAGTCGCCGAACTGGGCTTCCCACAGGGTCAGGGCATTCGGCTCGGAGAGGGTGTAGCCGTACTCGAAGCCGAGCACCGCCTCCTCGGAGAGCATCGAGTTGATGACCTCGTAGCGGGCCTGATCCTCGCGGATGTGGTTGAGAGGCGTGTAGCGCTCCTCGTTCTCCTGGTCGGTAAGGACCGAGTGGCGCTGCGAGAAGGTGCCGCGCTCCACGTCCTGGCCGGACAGGCGGACCCGGTGCCCTTCCAGCAGGAGCGAGCCGAAGGCGAGCGCCTCGGCCATGGCCCAGTCGAGCCCCTCGCCGGTCTCCATCATCTTCTTGCGGTTGTCGAGGAAGCGCTGGATCGTGCGGTGGACGTGGAAGCCCTCCGGCACGGAGGTGAGCGCCTTCGCGATGTCCTTCAGGGTCTCGACGGAAACGCCGGTCTGGCCGCGACGCGGATCGTCCATGTCCTCGCGCACCGCCTTGAGGCCGGCCCAGCGGCCGTCGAGCCAGTCCGCCTTGTTGGGCTTGTAGCTGGAAGCGATGTCGAACTCGGTGTCGAGCTTGGAGCGCCAGGCGCTCCTCATCTCGTCGAACTCGGCCTGCGTCACGGTTCCGTCGGCGAGGAGCTTCTGGGAATAGAGCTCCACGATCGACGGGTGCGACCGGATCTTGCGGTACATGAGCGGCTGGGTGAAGGACGGCTCGTCGCCCTCGTTATGGCCGAAGCGACGGTAGCAGAACATGTCGATCACGACAGGCTTCTGGAACTTCTGCCGATACTCGGTCGCGACCTTCGCGGCGAAGACCACGGCCTCCGGATCGTCGCCGTTCACGTGGAAGATCGGCGCCTCGACCATCTTCGCCACGTCCGACGGATAGGGCGAGGAACGGGAGAAGCGCGGATCGGTGGTGAAGCCGATCTGGTTGTTGATGATGAAGTGGATCGAGCCGCCCGTGCGGTGCCCGCGCAGGCCCGAAAGCCCGAGGCACTCGGCGACCACGCCCTGGCCCGCGAAGGCCGCGTCGCCGTGGATGAGCAGCGGCATGACCGGGGTGCGGTTCTCCGGCGTGCAGCCGTGCTGGTCCTGCTTGGCGCGGACCTTTCCGAGCACCACCGGGTCGACGATCTCGAGGTGCGACGGGTTGGCGGTGAGCGAGAGGTGGACGTTGTTGCCGTCGAAGGTGCGGTCGGAGGACGCGCCCAGATGGTACTTCACGTCGCCGGAGCCCTCCACGTCGTCGGGCGCGAAGGAACCGCCCTTGAACTCGTGGAACAGGGCGCGGTGCGGCTTGCCCATGACCTGGGTCAGCACGTTGAGGCGGCCGCGATGGGCCATGCCGAGCACGATCTCCTTCACGCCGAGATTGCCGCCGCGCTTGATGATCTGCTCGAGCGCCGGAATCAGCGACTCGCCGCCGTCGAGGCCGAAGCGCTTGGTGCCGGTGTATTTCAGGTCGAGGAACTTCTCGAAGCCTTCGGCCTCCACGAGCTTGTTGAGGATGGCGCGCTTGCCCTCCTTCGTGAAGGTGATCTCCTTGTCCGGCCCCTCGATGCGCTCCTGGAGCCACGCCTTCTCGACGGGGTCGGAGATGTGCATGAACTCGACGCCGAGGGTGTGGCAGTAGGTGCGCTCCAGGATTCCGACGATCTCGCGGATCGTGCCGAATTCGAGGCCGAGCACGTTGTCGAGGAAGATCTTGCGGTCCCAGTCGGCCTCCGTGAAGCCGTAATGGGACGGATGCAGCTCCTGATCGTTCGGGCGCGGATTGATGTCGAGCGGGTCGAGCTTGGCGTGCAGGTGGCCGCGCACGCGATAGGCGCGGATCAGCATGATGGCACGCACGGAGTCGCGGGTCGCCTGCTGCACGTCGGCCTGGCTGATCTCGGCGCCCTTGGCCTGAGCCTTCGCCTTGATCTTGTCGCCGACCGCCTTCTCGACCTGGGCCCAATTGCCGTCGAGGGCGGAGACGAGCTCGCCGTTGGCCGGGATGGGCCAGTTGGGCCGCTTCCAGGACGCGCCGCGGGCGTTCTTCTCGACCGCCTGCTTGTCGTCCTTCAATGCGCCGAAGAAAGCCTGCCACTCGGCGTCCACCGAAGATGGATCCTTCTCGTAGCGGGCATAGAGATCCTCGATGTAGGGCGCGTTCGCCCCATAGAGGAAAGCGGTGTTGAGGAACGTTTCGTTGGCGTCCTGGCGTGCCATGGCAATGCTCGATTCAAATGTGCGAATTGGCCGCCTCGGCCTTGCGGGGCGGCCTATTTTCCTTATCGGCCCTTCAGCACCTCAACCAAGGTTTTTCCAAGGCGTGCCGGGGACGGGGAGACGCGGATGCCCGCGGCCTCCATGGCTGCGATCTTGTCTTCCGCGCCGCCCTTGCCGCCCGAGATGATGGCGCCGGCATGGCCCATGCGGCGGCCGGGAGGAGCGGTGCGGCCCGCGATGAAGCCGACCATCGGCTTCTTGCGGCCCTTCTTGGCCTCGCGGGCGATGAACTCGGCCGCCTCTTCCTCGGCCGATCCGCCGATCTCGCCGATCATGACGATCGACTCGGTCTTGGGGTCGGACAGGAACATGTCGAGGACGTCGATGAATTCGGTGCCCTTCACCGGGTCGCCGCCGATGCCTACCGCCGTCGTCTGGCCGAGGCCTTCGTTGGTGGTCTGGAACACGGCCTCGTAGGTGAGCGTGCCGGAGCGCGACACGATGCCGACGGAGCCGGGCTTGAAGATGTTGGCCGGCATGATGCCGATCTTCGATTCACCCGCCGTGACGATGCCGGGGCAGTTCGGGCCGATGAGGCGCGACTTGGAACCCTCGAGCGCACGCTTCACGCGCACCATGTCGAGCACCGGAATGCCCTCGGTGATGCAGACGATGAGCGGGATCTCGGCCTGGATGGCCTCGCAGATCGCATCCGCGGCGCCCGGAGGCGGCACGTAGACGACCGAGGCGTCGGCGCCGGTCTTCTCGCGCGCTTCCATGACCGTGTCGAAGACGGGCAGGTTCAGGTGCGTCGAGCCGCCTTTGCCCGGCGAGGTGCCGCCGACCATCTTGGTGCCGTAGGCGATGGCCTGCTCGGAGTGGAAGGTGCCGTTCTTGCCGGTGAAGCCCTGGCAGATGACCTTGGTGTTCTTGTCGATCAGGATGGACATCAGCTCGAAACCTTACTTCCCGCCGCGCACGGCGTTGACGATCTTCTGGGCGGCGTCGTCGAGGTCGTCCGCCGGGATGACGTTGAGACCGGACTCGCGGATGATCTTCTTGCCTTCCTCGACATTGGTGCCCTCGAGGCGCACCACCAGCGGAACCTGCAGGCCGACCGCCTTCACGGCCGCGAGCACGCCGCGGGCGATGACGTCGCACTTCATGATGCCGCCGAAGATGTTGACGAGGATGCCCTTCACGTTCGGATCGGCCGTGATGATCTTGAACGCCGCCGTGACCTTCTCCTCCGATGCGCCGCCGCCGACATCGAGGAAGTTCGCCGGCTCCTCGCCGTAGAGCTTGATGATGTCGAGGGTCGCCATGGCGAGACCGGCGCCGTTGACCATGCACCCGATGGTGCCGTCGAGAGCGATGTAGGCGAGGTCGTACTTGGACGCCTCGATCTCCTTCTCGTCCTCCTCGGTGATGTCGCGGAGTTCCTGGACGTCCGGGTGACGGTAGAGGGCGTTGCCGTCGAACGAGATTTTCGCGTCGAGGCACTTCAGGTGCCCGTCCTTGGTGACGATGAGCGGGTTGATCTCGAGCATCTCCATGTCCTTCGCGATGAAGGCCGTGTAGAGCTTCGTGACCAGATCCTCGGCTTCCTTCGCCAGCGAGCCCTTGAGGCCGAGCGCCTTGGCGACCGTGCGGCCGTGATGGGGCATGACGCCGGTGGCCGGATCGACCGAGAAGGTCAGGATTTTCTCAGGGGTGTCGTGGGCGACCTGCTCGATGTCCATGCCGCCTTCCGTCGAGACGACGAAGGCGACCTGTCCCGTGGCGCGGTCGACGAGCATGGAGAGATAGAGCTCGGTCTCGATGTCCGAGCCGTCCTCGATGTAGAGGCGGTTGACCTGCTTGCCGGCCTCGCCCGTCTGGATGGTGACGAGCGTCTTGCCGAGCATCTGCTGGGCGAAGAGCTTCACCTCGTCCACGGACTTGGCGAGGCGCACGCCGCCCTTCTCGCCGGCATCGGCTTCCTTGAACTTGCCCTTGCCGCGGCCGCCCGCATGGATCTGGGACTTCACGACCCAGAGCGGGCCGCCGAGTTCCTTGGCTGCAGCCTCGGCCTCGTCGGGGGAGAAGATGGCCCGGCCAGCGGAGACCGGCAGACCGAACTCCTTCAGGATGGCTTTGCCTTGGTATTCATGGATGTTCATGAGCTTTTCTCTTCCGTCGTCCCGCGAGAGCCCGAGGCAAACGGGGACCGTTATCAGTGTAGGCTCTTAGGCCAGCGCCGAGTTGATCTGCTTGCAGGCGTCCACGAGGCCCTGCACCGATGCGACGGACTTCTCGAACATCGCCTTCTCCTCGCCGGAGAACTCGACCTCGACGATGCGCTCGACGCCGTTCTCGCCGATCACGATCGGCACGCCGACGAACATGTCCTTCACGCCGTACTGGCCGTTGAGATAGGCCGCGCAGGGCAGAACGCGCTTCTTGTCCTTGAGGTAGCTCTCGGCCATGGCGATGGCGGAAGCCGCCGGGGCGTAGAAGGCGGAGCCGGTCTTGAGCAGGTTGACGATCTCGCCGCCGCCCTTGCGGGTGCGCTCGACCATGGCGTCGAGCTTCTCCTGGGTGGTCCAGCCCATCTTCACGAGGTCGGGCAGCGGAATGCCGGCCACGGTGGAGTAGCGCACCAGCGGCACCATGTCGTCGCCGTGGCCGCCGAGCACGAAGGCCGTGACGTCCTTGACCGAAACGTTGAACTCCTCAGCCAGGAAGTGGCGGAAGCGGGCCGAGTCCAGGACGCCGGCCATGCCGACGATCTTTTCGGGCTTCAGGCCCGAGAACTTCTGCAGCGCCCACACCATGGCGTCGAGCGGGTTCGTGATGCAGATCACGAAGGCGTTGGGAGCATATTGCTTGATGCCGTTGCCGACCGCTTCCATGACCTTGAGGTTGATCCCGATCAGGTCGTCGCGGCTCATGCCGGGCTTGCGGGGCACGCCGGCGGTGACGATGATCACGTCCGCGCCTTCGATGGCCGAATAGTCGTTCGCGCCTTTGTACTTCGCGTCGAACCCGTCGACGGGAGCGGATTCGGCGATGTCGAGACCTTTGCCCTGGGGAATGCCCTCTGCGATGTCGAACAGGACGACGTCGCCGAGTTCCTTCAAGCCAGCGAGATGGGCGAGAGTACCGCCGATCTGGCCAGCACCGATGAGCGCGATCTTGTGACGAGCCATGGATTTATCCTTGGGTAGGGGGAAGGCGCGAGCCTCGTTTGGGTGGCGCTGTTTGACTCAGAAATGGGTCTGCTTCAAGCCAACAAAAGGTTAAAGCGCAAGGACTTGCGCCCCCTGGGCCCCTTCGAACGGGCAGAGCGCGGCAATTTCCCGTGGCAAGGCAAGGGGTTAGGGATCGTAACCACGTCGGGATTAATGTGTTACAATTTCCTTAATTTGTCATTCGCGTCACAAGATACCATGCGACAGGGTCCGCTGGACGACCCGCACGACGGCCGCCAGACGCAGGTCGAGGATGTCCTTCGGGACGTCGACGTCCAGCCTGACGTTCAAGGGATTGATGAAGCGATAAGCGGCGTCGCTGACGAAGCCGATGGCGCGCTCCCGGTCGCGCGGCTCGAACTTGCCCGTGGCAATTCCTTCGTCGATCACCCGCTCGATGAGCTGGCGCATCCGCGCCCGGTGCTTGCGCACGAGGGGGCGGGAGGTCTCCGTGGCGGTGCAATAGACGTCGAAAAGGTGGCGGTTTTCGATCAGGAGGTCCCGGTGCATCTGGGACCAGGCATGGATGAGGCGCTCCAGCTTGTCGTCGGCCGGATCGGGCGCATCGGCGATGCCGGCGATCAGGGCCTCAAGGGATTTGAGCCACTGCCCGGCGACCGCATCGATGAGGGCGGCCTTGGAGGTGAAGTAACGATAGACGTTGGCATGAGTCATGCCGGCGGCGTCGGCGATATCGACCACGGTGATCTGCCGCGGGCCGAAGCGCTTCAGATGATCGGCCGCGATGGCGAGCAGGCGGCTGTCGGGCGGGGTGGCCGCCTCGGCGAGGCGCGCGGAGCCGCCCCTCGGCCGCTTCATGTCTCGACGAGTCCGGTCGAGTGCCCGGTATCCGAGCGACCGTGCGGCTGGCCGAGATACTCCTCCGAGCGCATCTCGATGAGACGCGAGACGGTCCTGTCGAACTCGAACACCTCGCGTCCGGTCTCAGCCTTGTAGAGGTCCGGCGCCTCGGCCTCGGCGGAGGCGAGAAGCTTCACATGGGCATCGTACAGAGCATCGATGAGCGTGATGAACCGCTTGGCTTCGTTGCGCCGCTCGAACCCCATGCGGGGGATGTCCTCGAGGATGACCGTGTGGAACTCGTTGGCGATGGTCAGGTAGTCGGCGGCACCGAGGGGTTTGGAGCAGAGAT
Organism: Microvirga lenta; assembly: GCF_020532555.1. Classification (GTDB taxonomy): domain Bacteria; phylum Pseudomonadota; class Alphaproteobacteria; order Rhizobiales; family Beijerinckiaceae; genus Microvirga; species Microvirga lenta. The sequence continues at coordinate 367,745 of NZ_JAJBBR010000002.1, forward strand.
CCGCAAAGCCGAAGCGTGCGACGCCGCCCGCGGCCTGGGGAACCTCGACCGGGTGCCCCTTCACGGTGAGGGTCACGGGCTCGCCTTGCGGGCGGCCGGTGAGCCGGCGGAAGGCCAGGGTCAGCGCCTCGTGGGAGCGGGCATCGGCGGGGGTGTAGTAGACCGGGCTTCCGGCCAGCTTTTCCAAGCGGAAATCCGTGCGGGCATCGAGGCGGACGATCTCCATCCGCTCCTTCAGCAGCGCGATGAAGGGCAGGAACAGAGTGCGGTTCAAGCCGCCCTCGTAGAGCCGGTCCGGCTCCACGTTGGAGGTGGCGACGACCACCACCCCATGGGCGAAAAGCGCCGTGAAGAGGCGTCCCAGGATCATGGCGTCGGCGATGTCGGTGACGGTGAACTCGTCGAAGCACAGGACCCAGGCCTCGTTGGCAAGGACCTCGGCCACGGGCCCGATGGGGTCGTCCCCCCTCACCTCGCCCGACTTGAGCTTCTGCCGCCAGAGATGGATGCGCTCGTGGACGTCGGCCATGAAGGCGTGGAAGTGGACCCGGCGCTTGCGCCTGACCGGCAGCGCCTCGAAGAAGAGGTCCATGAGCATGGTCTTGCCGCGCCCGACCGAGCCCCAGACATAGAGGCCCCTAGGGGGCGGCGGACTGCGCTTGCCGAAGAGGCGGCCCAGGGCGCTGGGCTTGCGCGCCAGCCGCATCCCTTCGAGGCTCTGCGCGAGCGCCTCGAAATGCCGCAGCAGCGCGACCTGGGCGGGGTCGCGCTCGATGGCTTCGGCGGCCACGAGAGCCTCGTAGCGCGCCGTGATGGAGCTGGGCGATGGGTGCTGGGTGTCGTTCACAAGACGACCGTTACCGCCGTCATGCCCCAAGGGCAAATGCCTTATCGTCCCAAGGACAGGGGAGCGCCGGATTTCGCCAGAACGCCGCTCAGCGAACCCGACGAGCCGCGCAGGCGCGCCGCGACGGAGCCGCCGGTCTGGTAGAGATAGACCTCACCGTCCCGGTAGTCCCACGCGTTGATCCGCGCTAGATCCTGGTTGGAGCATCCTGACGTGGAGGCCCGGTAGAGATCCAGGGCGGGCGTGCTCGAAAGCTGGACGCGGCAGGTTCCGCCGGAGGCGTCCCGGGCGGTCCAGCCGCCGACCATGGAAGTGCGGCTCGCGGGAGCGGCCGGCGCGGGAGCCGGCGCCGCGGCGGGCGGCAGGCCCGCCACGTCGGTCCCGCCGGGCATCATGGTTCCGGGCGCGCCTTCCGGAGGAGGCAGCGGCTGGCCGTCGATGGGCGGCAGCGGAGAGGACGTGATCGGCCCCGAGGGGACGGCCTCGACGGGATCGGGCGTCATGACGGGCGCTGCGTTCGCGCTGCGGACGGGCGACGATCCGAAGCCGCCGATCCGGGCCGAGGAGCATGCGCCGAGCGCCAATGCGGAGCATAGCGTTGCGGTCATGATCCAGGTGGTGCTCTTCATCATCGTCCTCATGCTTGGCCGTATGTGACATTGCCCATGGGCGGACACGTTTCAAGCACAGGTTGGAGGGTGTGCCTAGGAGCCGGGTCCGCGCCGGGACCTCAAAGTATGGAGGCAGGCCAAAAAATAAAGGCGCCGGAGGCGCCTTTTCGATGAAGTGTTGCGAGGAAGCGTCACACCGCCCGCGCGACCATCATCTTCTTGATCTCGGCGATGGCCTTGGCCGGGTTCAGGCCCTTGGGGCAGGTGTTGGCGCAGTTCATGATCGTGTGGCAGCGGTAGAGCCGGAACGGGTCATGAAGGTTGTCCAGGCGCTCGCCCGTGGATTCGTCGCGGGAATCGATGAGCCAGCGATAGGCCTGGAGCAGGGCCGCGGGGCCCAGGAACCGGTCGCCGTTCCACCAGTAGCTCGGGCACGAGGTGGTGCAGCAGGCGCAGAGAATGCACTCGTACAGGCCGTCGAGCTTGGAGCGCTCCTCGGGAGTCTGGCGCCATTCGGTCTCGGGCTCGGCGGTCTCCGTCTGCAGCCAGGGCTCGATTGCGGCGTGCTGGGCGAAGAAGCTCGTGAGGTCAGGCACGAGGTCCTTCAGCACCGGCATGTGCGGCAGGGGATAGATCTTGATGGTGTCCCCGTCGCAATCGTCCATGCCGAGGGTGCAGGCCAGCGTGTTCTTGCCCATGATGTTCATGGCGCAGGAACCGCAGATGCCCTCGCGGCAGGAGCGGCGGAAGGTCAGGGTCGAGTCGACGTTGTTCTTGATCCAGATGAGGGCATCGAGAACCATCGGGCCGCAATCGTCCCGGTCGACATAGTAGGTGTCGATGCGGGGATTGGCGCCGTCGTCCGGATTCCAGCGGTAGATGCGGAATTCCTGGACGTTGCCGGATGCCGAAGGCTTCGGCCAGGCCTTGCCCTCGGTGTATTTGGAGTTCTTGGGAAGCGTGAACTGAGCCATCTTACGTTCTTCCTTAGTACACGCGAGCCTTCGGCTCGATGTACTGGATGTCGTTCGACATCGTGTAGGTGTGCACGGGCCGGTAATCGAGGGTCACCTTGTGGGAGGCGTCGTCGAGCCAGGCGAGGGTGTGCTTCATCCAGTTCTTGTCGTCGCGCTCGGAGAAGTCCTCGCGGGCGTGGGCGCCGCGGGATTCCTGACGGTTGAGCGCGCCCTCCATGGTGACGACCGCCTGTCCGATCAGGTTGTCGAACTCGAGCGTCTCCAGGAGGTCGGTGTTCCAGATCAGCGAGCGGTCCGTGACCTTGATGTCGGCGGCGCCGTTCCAGACCTGGTGGATGAGTTTCTGACCCTCGGCCAGAACCTCGCCGGTGCGGAACACCGCGCAGTTGTTCTGCATGGTCTTCTGCATCTGGAGGCGCAGCTCGGCGGTCGAGGTCGAGCCGTTGGCGTAGCGGAACTTGTCGAGGCGCGAGAGCGCGAGCTCGTCGGCATTCTTCGGCAGATCCGCATGCCGCGCATTCGGCTCCAGGATCTCGGCGCAGCGCAGGCCGGCCGCGCGGCCGAACACCACGAGGTCGATGAGCGAGTTGGAGCCGAGGCGGTTGGCGCCGTGCACGGAGACGCAGGCCGCCTCGCCGAGAGCCATGAGGCCGGGCACCACCGTGTCCGGGTTGCCGTTCTTCAGGGTCAGCACCTCGCCGTGATAATTCGTCGGGATGCCGCCCATGTTGTAGTGCACGGTCGGCAGGACCGGGATCGGCTCCTTCGTCACGTCAACGCCCGCGAAGATCTTCGCGCTCTCCGAGATGCCGGGCAGGCGCTCGTGCAGGATCTTCGGGTCGAGGTGGTCGAGATGGAGGTAGATGTGGTCCTTGTTCTTGCCCACGCCGCGTCCGGCGCGGATCTCCATGGTCATGGCGCGGGAGACCACGTCGCGGGAGGCGAGGTCCTTGGCCGAGGGCGCATAGCGCTCCATGAAGCGCTCACCCTCGGAATTGGTGAGATAGCCGCCTTCGCCGCGCGCGCCCTCCGTGATGAGGCAGCCCGCGCCGTAGATGCCGGTCGGGTGGAACTGCACGAACTCCATGTCCTGCAGCGGCAGGCCGGCGCGCAGCACCATGGCGTTGCCGTCGCCCGTGCAGGTATGGGCCGAGGTGGCCGAGAAATAGGCGCGTCCGTAGCCGCCCGTGGCCAGGATGGTCATGTGGGCGCGGAAGCGATGGATTTCGCCGGTCGACTGGTTGAGGGCCACGACGCCGATGCAGCGGCCGTCCGAGTCCATCATCAGGTCGAGGGCGAAATACTCGATGAAGAAGTTGGTCTGGTTGCGGACCGCCTGCCCGTAGAGGGTATGCAGGATCGCGTGGCCCGTGCGGTCGGCCGCCGCGCAGGTGCGCTGGGCGGTGCCCTTGCCGTAATCGGTCGTCATGCCGCCGAAGGGGCGCTGGTAGATCTTGCCTTCCTCCGTGCGGGAGAAGGGCACGCCCCAGTGCTCCAGCTCGTAGACCGCGGCAGGCGCATTGCGGCAGAGATACTCGATGGCGTCCTGGTCGCCGAGCCAGTCGGACCCCTTCACGGTGTCGTACATGTGCCAGCGCCAGTCGTCCGGCCCCATGTTGCCGAGGGAGGCGGAGATGCCGCCCTGCGCGGCGACGGTGTGCGAGCGGGTCGGGAACACCTTGGTGATGCATGCGGTGCGAAGACCGGCCTGGGAGCAGCCGACGGTGGCGCGAAGCCCCGCGCCGCCCGCGCCCACCACCACCACGTCGAAGGTGTGGTCGACGATCTGATAGGCCTTGCCGTTGACGGCGGCGCCGTTCGTTCCTTGGGCCATGTGAAAACTCCTTCGAAGCAGGCCCCGATGGGCTCGTGCTCCTCTTTCCGTTCTGTTTCGCTCTAAACCAGGATCCGCGCGAGGCTGACCTTCAGGATCGCGTAGAGGCAGGCGACTGCAATGATGACCGCGTAGAAATTGTTCGCGATGAGGGCTGCAATCTTCAGGCCTTTGTCGTGGACGTAGTCCTCGATGATGATCTGCATTCCCAGCCGCATGTGGTTCGCCACCGAGATGACCGCCAGGATGAGGATGATCGCGGTGAGCGGATGGGAAATGATGGCGAGCGCCTGCGGGTAGTCGCTGCCGGCGAGCGCCGCCACGATGATCACGAAGGCGACGATGAGAGGAACGTTCGACACCGCCGTCATGCGGTGGATCCACCAATGCTCGACCCCGTGCCCGGAGGCGCCTAGGCCCTTCACGCGGGCGAGCGGGGTGCGCATGGAAACGCGGGTGTCAGCCCTGTTGTCGGCCATGGTCCGGGCCTCCTCAGAAAGCGATGAAAGCGACGACCCAGATCAGCACCGTGAGCGCGATCGAGCCGATGAGGGTGAAGCGGGCCATGTTGATCCGCTGGGCCGGCTCCATGCCGTGGCCGAAGTCCCAGACCAGATGGCGCACGCCGCCCAGCATGTGGTGCATGAGCACCCAGGTATAGCCGAAGAGGATCAGGATCCCGATCGGGGAGCCGAAGAACCACTGCACGGTCTCGAACGGCCCGGGACCCGAGGCGAGCGCCACGAGCCAGACGGCGAAGAGGGCGATGCCGAGATAGAGGGCGCTGCCCGTGGCGCGATGGAAGATGGACATGGCCATGGTCCATGACCACCGGTAGATTTGAAGATGCGGGGACAAGGGCCTCGGGGCCACTTTCGCCTCAGCCATGGGATGAGCTCCTGATCGCCGGCGCAGGCTGCGCCTTGTTTGGAACGGTTCGTATCTGAAGCGCGGCGTCGCCGCAACGGGCGTTCTGCGATCATCCGATACAACAGACACACTTCGTCAGCCGCGAAATGTGCTTTAAGCTCGCACCTTGCGCAATTTGTAATTATTCTCATCTACCTTCGCGGATGACGAAGGATCATTCATGCAGTTCGACCTGACCGACCTCAGTCTGTTCCGCCACGTGGTGGAGGCCGGGAGCATTACCCATGGGGCGGAGCGCGCCCATCTGGCGCTGGCGGCGGCCAGCACCCGCATCCGCAACATGGAGAAATCCCTAGGAGCCCCCCTTCTCCTGCGCAATCGCCAGGGTGTCGTGCCGACGCCCGCCGGCCGGACCCTGCTCCAGCACGCGCGCGTCCTGTTGACCCAGGCCGAGCGCCTGCGGGAGGATCTCGGCACCTATACGGGCGGACTGGCCGGGCAGATCCGCATCCTCTCCAACACCAATGCCCTCACCGAGTTCCTGCCGGAGGCGCTCAGCGCCTTCCTGGCCGAGCATCCCCAGGTCAGCATCGATCTGGAGGAGCGCCTCAGCGACGAGATCGTCGGCCTGATCGCGGAGGGCGTGGGCGATCTCGGCATCGTGGCCGGCACGGTCGATACGGGGCGGCTCGAGACCTACCCGTTCCGCAGCGACCGGTTCGTCCTGGTCGCGCCACAGAGCCATCCCCTTGCGGCGAGTTCCGCCATCGCCTTCGACGAGGTGCTGGGCCACGATTTCGTCGGCCTCGACAGGGCAAGCGCCCTGCAGCGCTTTCTCGCCGGAAAGGCGGGCCGCACCGGTCGCCCCTTACGCCTGCGGGTGCAGCTGCGCAGCTTCGATGCGGTCTGCCGGATGGTGGAGGCAGGCGTGGGCCTCGGCATCGTGCCCGAGACCACGGCCCAGCGCGCCGCCCGGACCATGGCGATCGCGACCATCGCCCTGGAGGATCCCTGGGCCGCCCGCGACCTGACCCTGTGCATCCGTTCGCTCAAAGACCTGCCGCCGTCGGCCCGGCAGCTCGTGGAGCATTTACGGAAGGGGGCCTGACGATCAGGCCGCTCGCACGTCCAGCGACGGCATCTCCAGGCCGCGCCTGACGCAAGCCGCCTCAAGGGTGTTGCGCAGCAGGCACGCGATGGTCATGGGCCCGACGCCGCCCGGGACCGGCGTGATGGCCGAGGCGATTTCAGCCGCCTCGGCATAAGCCACGTCGCCGACCACCTTGGTCTTGCCCTCGCCCGCGGCCGGGTTGGGCACCCGGTTGATGCCGACGTCGATCACGATGGCGCCGGGCTTGATCCAGTCGCCCCGGACCATCTCGGGCCGCCCGACGGCCGCCACGAGGACATCCGCCCGGCGGCAGACCTCGACCAGATCCCGCGTCCTCGAATGGGCCACCGTCACGGTGCAGCTCTGCCCGATGAGGAGCTGTGCCATGGGCTTGCCGACGATGTTGGACCGCCCGAGGACCACCGCGTCGAGCCCGGCGAGGTCCCGGCGCACGGACTGGAGGAGCAAAAGGCACCCGAGCGGCGTGCAGGAGACCAGGCCGGGCACGCCGGTCATCAGCTTGCCGGCATTGATGGGATGGAAGCCGTCCACGTCCTTGGCCGGATCGATGGCCTCGATCACCTTCTGGGCGTCGATCTGCTTCGGCAGGGGCAACTGGACGAGGATGCCGTCCACCGCCGGATCGGCATTGAGCCGGGCCACGAGCGCGAGAAGCTCCGCCTCGCCGGTGGAGGCCGGCAGCACGTGCTCGAACGAGCGCATTCCCACCTCGACGGTCTGACGCGCCTTGTTCTTCACGTAGAGCTGGCTCGCCGGATCCTCGCCGACGATCACGACGGCCAATCCCGGGGTCACGCCCCGGCGCGTCAAATCCTCCACCGCCTCGGCGATCCGGGCCCGCAGGCCCGCCGCATAGGCTTTTCCGTCGATGATCGTGGCGCTCATGGGTCCTGTCCCGTCAAGAGGGCGACCCTCCCGGTCAGGGCCCGGGCATCGCCTGAAATCGCAAATGTCTTCACCCGGGCCGTGGCACCCGCCTCCAGGCTCACGGCCGAAGCGGAGCAGCCGAGCGCCTTGGCCAGCAAGCGCCGGACCGCCTCGTTGGCGGCCCCGTCCTCCGGCACGGCCCGCACCCGGACCTTCAGAACCCTCTTTCCGTCGGAGAGGGTCTCGACCCCATCGACGGCGTCCCTGCCGCCCCGGGGCGTGACCCGCACGCGCAGCTCGAGCCCGTCCGGGCGCACCCGCCAAGGCACGGCAGGCCTCAGAAGGCCGCCGGCAGCAGGTAATCCACGATCAGCTTCTGGATGAAGATGATCAGCAGGATCAGAATGACCGGAGAGATGTCGACGCCGCCGAGATTGGGCAGGATCTGCCGGATCGGCCTCAGGGCCGGTTCCGTCACCGCATCCAGGAAGTTCCAGATCGACCGGACGAAATCATTGCGGGTGTTGACGACGTTGAAGGCGACCAGCCAGCTCAGGATCGCCGAGGCGACGATCAGGTAGACGTAGAGCTGCAGGGCCAGCAGGATGACTTCGAGCAGTGCGCGCATGGGAAACCTGTCAGGATCGGACCGTGCTCATGTAGCGTTACTGGCAGGCCCGAACAACCCAGGAATGAAGCCGAACCGCTCCGCTCGCAAAAGAATGACCGGATGCACCGCATTCCGATTGACAGACCGAACCCCGCGGGCCTAAAAACGCCGCCGCTTGGTCGTTTACAACCGGCCGGGGCTGTAGCTCAGATGGGAGAGCGCTGCAATCGCACTGCAGAGGTCAGGGGTTCGAATCCCCTCAGCTCCACCAAGCCTCAAGTGGTTGATCCTTCACAATAATTTTGATTGCCTCAGTCTTTCCGCCTCATTCAGCGGAGATACAGTTCTAGCATAGCCATACTCACTGAAAATCTGCGGCGCTTGAGCAAGAGGCGGTCTTTCGCGCGGTTCTATTACAGCCGTAACCCAGACTATCCTTCTTTGCCGGTAGGCCGACAGTCTCTTGACTTAGGCATGCGACCAGAGATCACGACCTTTTGCTTGGGGTTCCGAACCTCTGTAGAACCGGCCGGCCACCATCCAAATTGCTATCGTGCAGAGGGTCGAGACGTACCCGTCGATGGCATAGTGCCAGCCCAGATGGACTGACGACACCAGAATGACGAGCCAGAATGCCGCCAGAGCGAAACCCAGCCACCGATTCAGGACCCAACCCGCCAGAGCCAACAACGTTGTGGTCGCCACATGCATGCTTGGAAAGGCGGAAATACCGGATGAGAGCCACGTATCCTTGGACTGATAAGCGTTCCAGAGATAATTCCGGATCCCCGCAGCCGAGGAGATCAGGCCGTCGCTGAACGACAGATACTCCACCAAGGCTGAGAAACGGTGGTTATCGCCAGTCACGTCGCCATAATAGACGGGTCCGGCCGACATGCCGATACATGCCAGGCCGCTGCCGAGAAGGATCCAGGCCCCCAGGTATGTCGAGTAGTATTGCCCCCTGAGCTGGGACAGCTTCGGATGTATGGCAAGCAGAACCTGGGTCCCTGCCATCATAACGCTCCAGGGAAGCATGTAGGTCAGCTCGATGGCTCTTGTTGTTTCAGGATCACCAATCAACGGATGGAGCAAGAGCCAGGGCGCTGTCCCTCCATGTAGAGCTTCGTCAATATCGGCAAGGAGAGGATCAGACCAGAACGGAACGATCTCCGGCAGAAGATTCTTGACCGATGTGAAGGTGCCGAAGAACACTCCGAGGGAGACCAAGAGCAGCCCGCCAGCGAGCAGACGGGGCGCCATGAGGCTCGATACTGTATTGAGAATGGCCCTCAAAGGACGGCGCGGGTCAGCCAAGAGCGCCTTCGGGATTCTGTAGCCCAGGAGGTACAGCGCCAAGCATGAAAGAACTGTCGTCAGCCATCCTGTCAAATACATGAGCGGGCGCAGTCTGTGGGGATTTCCGGTTGCGACGGCTAGAAGCTGCGCAGCTATGAAGTAGAGCAGGATCGTCACATAGAGCCATCGGTCCGACATGACCTCACGATGCAACTCGCGCCAAAACGGCTGAGACCGCAGCTTACCGCCCCATGAGACGCGAGGAGGAGCAGTCTCAATTGACTCTTGATGAAGCAATCTGTGCCCCTCGTTCATTCCTATGCTGCCGTGCAGACGCATGAGACCTCGCGATTACTCCTTCACCGGCTGCAGGCTGTTGCCCGAGATGACCGGAGACATATTCTCGCTCGGCTTGCGTGGCTTGCGTCGAACGAACGGGTAGATCAGCTGGGAAAGGTAGTGATGTGGTACCGGATCATCAGTTCCGTACCGGCTCGGCATTCTGCCCTTCGGCATATAGGCCGTGCGAAACACGACATCGAGGATAGAGAGCTGCCCGGCGAAGTTCTTGTCGTATGCCTCGCGGTGGTTGGCGTGATGCCAGTGATGAAATTCCGGAGAGGCGATCAGCCAGCGGAGAGGTCCAAATTTAATTTTGACGTTCGCGTGAAGCAGAATGGAGTGCCAGCCGTATATCAGCCCAAAGATGGCGATGGCGACGCCAGAGAACCCAAGGGCGAAGATTGGAAGGAGAGACACACCCTTGGTGATGATCTGATCGACCGGGTGCACCCGGTGGGCTGCGAGCCAGTCCAGCTCCTCGATGCTGTGGTGAACTGCGTGAAATCTCCAAAGCCAGGGAATTTTGTGAAAGGCAAAGTGAGCGACGTAAAAGCCCACATCCGCCAGAAGAATGACCTCGAGGGTCTGGACCCAGTACGGCTGACTGGCGACCGCTTCCCTGATCGATTCAGGAACCAACCACTCGGCCATCACGATGGTGCCGAGAACAACGATTGAGATGCCAAGACCGATGATGGGCCCATTGGCGACGTAGTAGAGCAAGTCATTCGCCCAGCCGCGCCGAAAGAGCTTCTGCCCTGGTCGAAGGGCGAGGAGGCGCTCTGCCGGAACGAACACGACAACCAAGAGCAGGAGGCGCTTCAGATCGGGAAGGTATTCCATGGAGGCTGCCTTCAGAAAACGCCGGGGATCAGCCTGTATCGGACCGATTCAGCATAGGCCTCGTATTGCGGATCACGGGAGAGGGTACGCTCTTCCGCCGAGATCCGAAGGACTTGGAGCATGAAAGCCGCTGCATAGATCATGAGGTTCCAGAGTGTCGGATTGAAAAGGAGGAATCCGACCTGGGTCACCACATATCCAAAATACATCGGGTGACGTATGAAGCTGTAAGGCCCCCGCGTCTTCACCCCTCTATTCGCTGCGACTATTCCAAAGCTGCGCCGGAGCGAAAGCTTGGCCCAGATATTGAGGCCCAACCCAATGAGCATGAAAACGGCAGAGATGCTGCCGTCCACAAGCGGCTCGCCCCCCGCAGTGACGAGCAGTGGAAGGGTGGTTCCAGCCACAGCGACACACCAGTCGGAAGGGCGCAGTGAAACGTCGCTGGTCGTCCGCCTTACAAGAAGAAATCCGACGACAAGGCACTCCGAGAACAGCAACAGGAGATAAATCGGCGTCTCGGTTTCCAGATAGGCATTCAGCAATCGTAGAGCAAAGAAGCCGAAGAATGCCGCAGCAATTGCACGCTCAACCATATCGAGCACAAACGGCAGATTAACCGGTCGCCCGGAAAGGATGATCTGCTTCATAGCGCGTCCAGGAAAACTATTTCGGAAAGAAACTACGTTCGGCCGAATGTACCAATCCCGAGCGGCGCAACAATTAGGCCGAACAGTCTAAGCCGACGACAGCGGCGCAAGATCTGGCCAAAACGGCGTCGGCAAGGGTTCCACGCAGGCTTCCTGACCTTTCCTGTTCGACTTTCAGAAGCACCCGACCTCGCACAGGGTCGGCGGAATCGCTGCGAAACCCACCTACACCTATTTTTGCGGAACTTGAGAGGCACCTTCCTCTCGTTGCGTCAGACAGGAGATGACGGACGTGGAGACGAAGCCGAAGATGGACAGTTTCGCCCGCGCATCAATTCCGGTTGCCGCAGCGGTTGGGGGTCACGCCTGAAATTGCGAGACTGCGGTTGCGGCACCGTTACCAGGTGCCGCATTCCGTTCGCAGGTGCGCTCCGATCCCCCTACCATCGTGGGGAGAGGCCTGCCGCCACCCTGGGTCAAGCCTCGGCGGTGGCCGGATCGATCACGCGCTCGACCTTGCTGATCTTGCTGGCCGGGAAGCCGCTGCGCTCCGCGTGCTCGCGGATGAGGCTCTCGTCGGCCGCGTGGTAGACGCAGTAGATCTTGTTCTCGGTGACGAAGCTCTGGATCCACTGCACCTCCGGGCCCATGGCCTGCAGCACGTCGCAGGATTTCTGGGCCGCGCCTTTGAAGTCCGCGTCCGACAAATGGCCGACCTCGGGCATTTCACGTTCGATGACGAATTTCGGCATGGCTGTCTCCTCGCTGGCTGAATGACCGCGAACGCCAAGAGCGGCAGGCCGGGCCGACAGAGCCGTCGAGAACGTTCCGGCCCGCTCTCCGCAGCCGCACCAGCTTCGCCCAGGGGCCGGAGGTGTCAACGTCAATAAAGGCTGACCGGCCCGATCACGACGACCAGTTTTCCTTGAAGTCCCCGTAAAGCGTCAGGCCGCCATCCACGAACAGGGTCTGGCCTGTCACATAGGCGGCCTCATCCGAGGCCAGGAAGGCGAAGACCGGTGCGATTGCCTCCGTCGCCGCCGCATAGCCCATCGGGATGTGTCTCTCGACGCTCTTCAGGCGCGCCGGATCGTTGCGCCAGGCGTCATTGAGGCTCGTGAGGGTCGCACCGGGGCCGACGCCGTTCACGCGGATGCCGCGATCGGCGAATTCAAGAGCCAGCGTGCGGGTGAGATTGCCCAGGCCGCCCTTGCTCATGGAATAGGCGAGGAAGCCCGGCTTGGGGATGACCTCGTGCGCGCTCGACGTGTTGATGACGACCCCGCCCCCGGGCCGGGAGAGGAAATGGCGGATGGCAGCCCGGGCGCAGTGAGCCGCGCCGAGCAGATTGACCGCGATGATCCGCTCCAGGACCGCCGGATCATAGGCCTCGCCGGGGGTCTCGGACTGAATGCCGGCGTTGTTCACCAGGATGTCGAGACGCCCGAAGCCGCGGATGGCCCGCTCGATCATTCCATCCACGGCCGTCGCCGAGCTCACATCGGCCTCGATCAATGCGTGGGGCCGCTCCCCATGACCGGCATCGTTCGAAGCCGCCCGGCAGGCTTCGAGGGCGGCCTCGGCTTCGGCTGCGTCGCGGACATGGTTGATGGCCACCGTCGCGCCCTCGGCGGCGAAGCGCTCCGCCACCGCACGACCGATCCCTCGGGACGCACCGGTGATCAGCGCGAAGCGGCCCTTCAGGCGGGCATGGACCGTCATCGGCGCGCTCCCGAGGCGGACGCCTTCGCGCGCCGGCCCAGCACGAGATAGGCGGCGGCCGTCCAGGAGAACGTGTCGCCTCCGAGACCCTCGCCCGTGGTGGGATCGAAATATTCGCAGAAGCCGGCCCGCTCGATGGCCCGGACGGTTGTCTGCTCGATCCGCTGGGCGAGGTTCTCGAGACCGTTCATGCGCAGGCCATCGGCAATGAGCCAGTTGACCACCGCCCAGACCGGCCCGCGCCAGTAGCGCTTCGGCTCGAAGGCCGGCGAGAAGGGAGCGGTCGAGGGCAGGCCCACGACCATGCCCTCGTGCCAGCGCTCGATCTCGGCCTGAACGGCCTGGCGCTGCGCATCGTCGATCCGCAGTGCCACGAGCGGCATGAAGCAGGCCTGGGTCGGAGCCTCCACATCCTCGCCTGAGACGAGATCGAGCGAGACGAAGCGGGAGAGATGGGACCGCCAGCGGCGGGCGAGGCCTGCAGTGAGCCTGTCATGCATCTCCGACAGCTCCGCGCGCTCCGCTTCCCATCCGAAATCTTCGGCCAGATGAATCAGATCGGCGGTCGCCCGGGCGAGGATGGCGGTCATCTGCACATCGGCGATCTTGAAGGGTGCGACCGCCCATTGCCGCTGCGGGTCCCAGCCGCATTCGCGGTAGGTATCGACCAGATGGATGAAGCGCTGGTAGTCCTCGTCCCGGGGCCGCATGGCGGCGTCCACATGGCCGGTATCCTTGCGCCGGATGGCCGTGGTCGTGCTGGTGGGAACCCGCGCGAGGGCCGCATCCCAGGCGGGCGAGTTGTCGCTGCCGCTCTCCCATGGATGAAGAATCGCCACGAGCCCGAGACCGTCCGGGTCGCGCGCGCGCAGCCACCAGCGGTGGGAGCGCAGGGCGGCCTGGAAGAGATTGCGGGTGCGCTCCGCCGCATTCGGCAGACCCGCCTCGACCGCCGCTTCGTGCACATGGCGAAGCGCCATGCCGAAGACCGGCGGCTGCGTGATGCCCGAGGTCGCGATCCGGTGCCGCGTGCCCCACACCTCGGGGCCGGGGAAATAGGTGTCGCTCGGCGCGTGGAACACGATATGCGGGATCATCCCGTCGTCCCACTGCCCCTCGATCAGCCGCTCCAGCTCGCGATAGGCGCGGTCGACGTCGAAGGTGGCGAAGCCCATGGCCACGAAGGCGGAGTCCCAGTTCCACTGGAAGGGGTAGAGCCGGTCGGTGGGGACCGTGTAGCCGCCGCGATCGTTGCGGGTGAGGATCGCCCTTGCGGCCTCGTCCCTGTCGAGCTTGATCATATCGTCCATGGTCGTTCCATTCATGCTCGGGCGAGGGCGCGGCCCGTTGCGCCGTCGATCCAGGTCAGGCGGGAGGGGTCGACGGTCAGGGCGACGCGCTCCCCGGCGGTTACGTGGGCGGTGGGGGGCGCAACGATCCGGGCGAGCTGCCCGTCGATGGAGCCGGTCAGGAGCAGATGCGACCCCATGGGCTCCACCACCCGGACATCGAAGGGAATGCCCGAGCCGCCTGGGTCGAGGCTTGCATCCTCGCCGCGCAGGCCGAGTTCCAGCTCTCCGTCCGCAGGCGGGCACGGCACGGCGGCCTCGCCGATCCGCGCCATTCCCTGCGCACAGCGCACCTTGATGAAGTTCATCGGCGGACTGCCGAGGAAGCCTCCGACGAACCGGGTTGCCGGCGTCGCATAGACTTCGAGGGGCGTGCCGATCTGATCGATCTTGCCGCCGTACATCACCGCGATCCGGTCGGCGAGGCCCATGGCCTCGGTCTGGTCGTGGGTCACGTAGATCGTGGTCGTGCCGGCCTCGCGCAGGACGGCCTTCAGCTCCGTACGCATTTCGAGCCGCAGCAGGGCATCGAGGTTCGACAACGGCTCGTCCATGAGCAGCACCGCGGGCTCGACGGCGAGGGCGCGGGCCACCGCCACGCGCTGGCGCTGTCCGCCGGAGAGCTTCGCCGGATAGCGGTCGAGGTAGCTGTCGATATGCAGCAGCGAAGCAGCCCGCTCCACCTTGCGTTTCACCTCCGCCTGCGGCGCCTTCTGCATGCGCAAGCCGAAAGCCACGTTCTCGAACACGGTCATGTGCGGGAAAACGGCGTAGTTCTGGAACACCATGGCAAGGCCGCGCCTGCGCGGCGCCAGGTCGCTCACGTCGCGCCCGCCGATCACGACGCGGCCGGCATTCTGCTTCTCCAGCCCGGCAATGATGCGCAGAAGGGTGGTCTTGCCGCAGCCCGATGGGCCGAGCAGGGCGACGAACTCGCCGTCGCGGACGGTGAGGGAGACTTCCTGAAGCGCGCGGAAGGAGCCGAATTCCTTCACGACGCGGTCGATGACGATGTCGGCCATGAGAGGCTCCGTTACTTGCTCGCGATGCCCCACACCGCGAACAGGTATTTCCTGACCGCGAAGATGAAGAGCACGGATGGGATGATGAGAATGAAGCCGCCCGCGAAGCGGTAATGCAGCGGGCTCTCGGCGAGGATCCTCAGGAGATAGGCGGTCAATGTCCGTTCGCGCACGGTCAGGATCGACGCGGCGAAGACCTCGTTCCAGGAGATCACGAAGGCGAAGATCGCCGTGGCGGCGAGCCCGGGAAGGGCCAGCGGCAGCACCACCTTCAGGAAGGCCTGGAACCGCGTGCAGCCGAAGACCCAGGCCGCCTCCTCGTATTCGCGCGGAATGCCCATGAACAGGCTCTGGGTCACCAGGGCCGCGAAGGGCAGCGCCAGCACCGTGTGGATGAGGGAAACGCCGAAAGGCGTGTCGTACAGGCCGAGACGGATGAAGGACACCGTGAGCGGCAGCGCCAGGATCGCCAAGGGAAAGGCGCGGGTGAGCAGGACGAGAAGCCGGTAGGCGTTCTGACCGCGGAAGCTGTAGCGCGCGAGCGCGTAACCTGCCGGCGCACCGAGGAGCACCGAGAAGAGCACCGTCAGTCCCGCCGCGATGAGCGAGTTGATCAGCGCGTTGAGGACGCCCTCGATGGCGAGGAACTGCATCATGGAGGCGACGGAAAAATCGGCCGGGAAGATAGTCTTCGGCCACCGGAAGACCCCGAGCCTGCCGCCGAAGGCGCCGAGCGCCACGAAGTAGATCGGCACGAGGACCCATGCCAGGAGCACGGCCATCCCGGTCCAGAGGAGCAGGCGCCGCGCCGAGGGGAGCGTCGCGCCCCGGGCCGATGCGGGCTGCCGAAGTTCGGATGTGGTGGCTGTCATGGCAGCTGCTCCGGACGGGTGCGCAGGACGCGCAGGTAGACGGCGGTCGCGGCCAGCGAGATCGCCATGATGAGGACCGCATAGGCGGCCGCAACGCCGTAGTTCTGGTTCTCGTTCTGCCAGGTATAGGCCTCGCCGGCGAGAACGGGGAAATTGCGCCCGCCGAGGGCGTAGACGACGGCGAAGACCTCGAAGGCGAGCACGGTGCGCAGGATGAGCGCCGATTGCAGGCTGGGCTTCAGGAGCGGCAGCGTGATCCTGCGAAAGCGCGTCCAGGGTCTTGCCCCGAAGATTTCGGCGGCCTCGGAGAATTCCTTCGGAATGAGCTGGAGACCGGCAATCAGGATCACGAGAACGATGGCGGTCGCGCGCCAGACTTCGGCGGCCGCGATGGCGAAGAAGAGGCTCCAGGGCGTCTCCTGGGAGAGCCAGCCCACCGGTCCGGGAATGAGCCCCAGGGCATAGAGCGCGGAATTCAGGTAGCCCGTGTTCTGCAGAAGCGCGAGCCAGGCGAGGCCCGCCGCCAGATCGGAGATGCCCAAAGGAATGGTGAGGATCCAGAGCGCGATGTCGCGCCCCTTTTCCAGCTTGGACACCATCGTCGCCATGGCCAGGGCGAGCACGACCTGGACGGGGACGACCACGAGCGTCAGCAGGAACGTGTTGCGCACGGCCAGCGAAAAGTTCAGGTCGTTCACCATGCGCTCGTAATTGGCGAGCGACAGCTCATCGCCCGCCGAGAACGACAGCCATATGGTCTGGACGAGCGGGATGAGAAAAAACGCGCCGAGAAAGACGACCGACGGCGCGATGAGGGCATAGGGTATCCAGGACGTGCGCGCAGGCATGAATCCGCTCCGACCGCAGGGTGAAGCCCCGGCGGATTGGCATCCGCCAGGGCCGGAGGCTGATCAGTTGACGGGGCAGGCGCCCTGGCTCGGCTTGTCCGGCGCCCAGCACGGTGCGCCGGTCTCCTTCATGAGTGTTTCGAGCGTCTTCGCCTGCTCCTGCAGCACGGTCCGGACCGGCTCGTTGCGCAGTACGATGCGCTGGAACGTGTCGGAATAGACCTTGTTGAACTCGCCGCCCTTGGCGCCGAGGCCGACGGGCAACAGGGAGACGAGCGCGTCCTTGGCGTTCTGCGTCGCGTCCACCGCTGCGGCGAGCTGCTTGATGCCGGGAGCGAGATCGGCCGGCAGTTCCGCCTTCACCACGGGGAAGAAGCCGACCTCGGTCGCGGTCAGGATCTGCGTTTCCGGCTTGGTCATGTGGTCGATCACGGCCACCGCGCCTTCACGGTTCGGCGAGTCCTTCGGGATCGCCAGACCTGCGATCACGGGCATGTAGCCGCGCCCCTTCGGGCCGGCAGGGGCCGGGAACGCCACGTATTGGTCGGGCTGCAGGGTGAGCGCCTCCTTCACGCGGGCGATGTGGTCCCAGGCGATCCAGACCTCGCCCGCGAGCAGGGGCTCCTGCATGAAATTGTAGTTGGTGGAGTTGGGGTTCGACACCGCCCACAGCTCCTTCATGGCGTTCCAGGCCGCCTCGGCCTCGGGCGACTTGAAGGTCGTGACGACGCCGCCGGTGAAGGACGGATAGAGATATCCCTGGAAGAAACGCGGCATGAGCCCCGTCGGGCCGGCCGGGAAGCCCAGGCGGCGCTGTCCGGTCTTGTCGGCGATGTTCTTGGCCCATTGCTGGAGCTGCTCGTAGGTGAGCGTATTCACATCCGCGCCCTGCGGCAGGTACTGCAGGGCCTGCTTGTTGGCGACCATCACGTAGGTCGCCTGCATCCACGGGATGTATTGCTGCTTGCCCGTCCCGAGCTTGCCGAGATCCATGAGGCTCGCGGGGATGCCGCGGCCGGCCACCTTCGCGACCACATCGTCGATGGGCTGGATGTCGTCCGGAACATGCGGCTGGAGCTCGCCGTGCAGGGCGCCCACCACGCTGGCGGTGCGCTTGCCCGCCTGCGTCTCGGCCTTCATGCGCACGGCAAAGGCCGGAGGCTCGTCCACCACATAGGTGACGTTGCCGGAAAGGCCCTCCAGGAGCACCTCGCGCACCTTGGTGGCTTCCTCGATCGGACGAAGCTGGGTCGAGTAGAAGATCGTTTCCTGCGCCTGCGCGGCGGCGAGCCCTCCGAGAAAGGCAGCCGCGACGGCGATGGCGCGTAAAGGCACCTGATGCGTCATGTGTTTCCTCCGTCGGCCCCTTCGTTGCAGCGCTCGGCCCGGGTCCGGGAGGCCGAGAGCCTCTCACGTCAGTTCGGTGTTCCGTGGGTTGCCCGCGGAACCTGCCGAACCGGCAGAATCGTCTGAAGCTCGCGCGGGTCGCGGCCGCCCAGACGGGCGATCAGCATTTCGGCGAGCTGCCGCCCCACATCGGGAGTGGCGATCTCCATGGTGGAGAGCGGCGGATCCGTGAATGCGGCCGACGGCAGATTGTCGTGGCCGATCACGGCGATATCGCGTCCGGCGGCGAGGCCCCTGTCCTTGAGCGCACTCAAGGCGCCGATGGCGATGCTGTCGGTGGCGCAAAGGATGCTCGTCGGCGGCGTCGGCTGGTCCAGAAGCCACAGGGTCGCCTCGTAGCCGCCGGCCTCGGTCGGCTGGGAGGCGCGTTCGAGCGCATCCGTCAGTCCTTCCTCGGCAAGACCGGCGAGCCATCCGCTGCGGCGCAGGTGAGCGAAGGTGAGATCCTGCGGCGCCGCGATATGGGCGATGCGGCGATGCCCCATGGATGCGAGCAGGCGGGTCGCCTCGCGGAACCCGGCCGCGCCGTCGCCGTCGATATAGGCATGTTCCTCGGAACGGCCCGTGCGCCCGTGGGTGACGAAAGGAATGCCGCGCTCCTTCAGGAAGGCGACGCGCTCGTCGTCGAGACGGGTACGCACGACGATGACCGCATCCGCGCGTCCGCCCTCGATCAGCCGTCGGTAAGTCTCCATCTCCGCCGCGCGGCTCGCCGTGGGCAGGAGCATCAGGTCGAGCCCCTCCTCCGCCAGACGCTGGCTGCAGGCTGCGAGCATGTTCAGAAAGACCGCCGGCCCGAACCGGCCCGGCTCCAGCGGCAGAGTGACCGCGATGGCCTCGGCCCTGCGCCGCCTCAGGCTGCGGGCCGCGGAATTCGGCCGGTAGTTGATCGCCTGCGCCGCAGCGCGCACACGCTCGCGAGTGGCGGGAGCCACATCGGAATAGCCGTCGAGCGCCCGCGACACAGTCGTGATCGACAGACCCAGCGTTTGCGCAAGTTGCTTCAGCTTCGACACTGTGAGCAGATCTCCTGCCTTCAGTGCAGCCGAAACGTTTTGGGAAGTCAATAAGGCTGTGCTAACAACCCGGTGAACAAAGGAGGATACGATGCGGCAGGCATGGCGTTGGTTCGGATCGGACGATCCGGTGAAACTCGACTACATCCGGCAGGCAGGCGCCACGGACATCGTCTCGGCCCTGCACCATCTTCCTCCGGGAGAGGCGTGGACCCGCGCCGAGGTCGAACGCCACCGCGACCTGATCGAGGCCACGCCGCAGGGACGCACGAAGCTCACCTGGAGCGTCGTCGAAAGCATTCCCGTGCCCGACGACGTGAAGCGCCAGGGCAGAAACGCCACCCGCTCCATCGAGACCTGGATCGCCAGCCTCGAGGCCGTGGCAGCCGCCGGGCTGAAGATCGTCTGCTACAACTTCATGCCGGTGCTCGACTGGACGCGCACCGACCTCGACTGGCCGCTTCCGACCGGTGCGACGGCCCTCCGCTTCGATCAGGCCCGTCTTGCCGCCTTCGACCTCCATATCCTGAAGCGCGCAGGCGCCGAGGCGGATTACGACGAGGCCACCCGGGCCCGGGCAAAGGTCATCGCCGATGCCCTGACCGACGACGAGGCGGAAACGCTCACCAGCACCATGGCGGCGGGCTTGCCGGGACGGACGACGGACGTTCTCGACCTCGACGGCTTCCGCGACCGCCTCGCCTCTTATGGCGACATCACGCCGGACCGGCTTCGCGCTCATCTGATCGGCTTCCTGGAGGCCGTGACGCCCACGGCGGAGCGGCTGGGGGTGAAGCTGACCCTGCACCCTGACGACCCGCCGCGCCCGCTCTTCGGGCTGCCCAGGATCGCCTCCACGGCGGATGATTACGACCAGCTGTTCCGGGCGGTCCCATCCACCTCGAACGGCATGTGCTTCTGCACCGGCAGCCTCGGCGTGCGCGCCGACAACGATCTGCCCGCCATGGTGCGTCAGTTCGCGGAGCGCATTCACTTCGTGCACCTGCGGGCGACGCGCCGCGATGCGGACGGCCTGAGCTTCCACGAGGCCGACCATCTCGACGGCGACGTGGACATGGTGGCGGTGATCGAGGCGCTTCTCGCGGAGGACCGTCGCCGGCCGGAAAACGAGACCCTGCCCTTCCGTCCCGATCACGGACATCGCATGCTCGACGATCTCGACCCGAACCGGCGCGTCAATCCGGGCTATACCGCCATCGGCCGTCTCAAGGGACTGGCCGAGCTGCGCGGGATCATCCGTGCTCTCGAACGCACGCATTAGCAAAAGCAACGGAGGGCCGGGCCGACGGGCGCCCGTCTCTCCGGATCAGCCCTGCAATTCGCGCTCGACGCCTGCCGCGATGTCCAGCAGCCGATGGTCATGGCCATGCCGGGCCACGAGCATGAGACCGACCGGCCGCGCATGGCCCTGGATCGGCAGCGAGATGCCGGTCAGATCGAACTGGTTGCCGAACATCGTGTTGCGCAGGACCAGCCAGTCGGTGTGGTTGTAGAGCTTGTCGTTATCCAGAAGCGGTGCCGTCAGAGGAGCCGAGATGGTGGTCGTCGGCAGGGCCAGCACATCGATGGAAGCGAGCCGCTCGTCCATGGCGGCGGCAAGGGCGCGCCGGCGCCGGATCATGCGAATGTAGACGGGCGCCGGGACCTTGCCGCTTCGGGCAATCCACCACCGCACCCGCGGATCGATCATCTCGGCCCTCTCGTCGAGCCAGTCGGCATGGACCTCCGCCGCCTCGATGGAGGCGATCGAGGCGTGAACCGTGGTCTCCGCCATGGCTGCGAGCAGATCCTCGATGCCGTGCTCGACGATTCTCGCGCCCGCCCTTGCGAGGTGCTGCAGGCTCGCCTCGAAGGCATCCCCGACCATCGGCTCCTGCTCGTCGAAGAGCCTGCCGCGCGGCACGCCGATTCGGAGCCCCGCGAGCGGAAAGGCCTTGACGGTCCGAGGCTCCTCGCCGGCCATGATCGCGTCGGCATCGGCGCAATCCTGAACATTTCGCGCCAGCGGCCCGATGGAGTCGAGGCTGGGCGAGAGCGGAAAGGCGCCGTCCAGCGGCACCCGCCGGGCCGTCGGCTTGAAGCCGACCACGCCGTTGAGCGCCGCCGGGATCCGGACAGAACCGCCCGTGTCGCTGCCGATGGAGATGTCACTCGTCCCCTCGGCCACGCTCACGCCGGCGCCGGAGGACGAACCGCCGGGAATCCGGTCGGGATCCGCCGCGTTGCCGGGCGTGCCGTAATGCGGGTTGAGGCCGAGACCGGAGAAGGCGAACTCGACCATGTTGGTCTTGCCGATGATCACCGCGCCGGCCTGCCGCAATCTCCGGACAATGGCCGCATCCCGCTGCGCGGGAGGGGCGTCCTTCAGAACGATCGATCCGGCCGTGGTGGCCTCGCCCGCCACGTCGAACAGATCCTTGATCGAGACGATGGCGCCATCGAGCGGACCGAGGGACAGCCCGGCCCTCCTGCGGGCGTCGGCGGCATCGGCGGCAATGCGTGCGACCTCGTCGTAGATGCGCAGGAAGACCCGCTCCTCGGACGCGCGCCGGTTCAACCGCGCGAGAATCTCTTCGAGTCGCTCTCTGACGCTCGTCATGACGATGGGACCTGCCGCCTCGGGTGATCGAAGTCGGCTAGCATCCAGGCGGCCACGGGGCTGTCAAGCCTCCCGCTACCAGCGCAGCCGCAACTGGGCGCCGACCGCGAACCGGCTCCACGGCTCATCGTCCTGCGCCGGGGCGAAAGCGTCGTTGTCCGAGGAGCGGGCATAGGACAGGGTGTGGTTGGCATAGAGCGCGAACGACGCCTGCGGAGCGAATTCGTAGGCGAGGCGCGCCGATGCATACGAGACGAAACCTCCGGTCCCGGGTTCGCTCCAGCCATAGCCGGCCGCCCCTTGAAGATCGTACGTCCAGCGCTCCGCCAATGTGCCGTAGAGCTGAATGCTCGCTTCGAGGGCTTGGTACCGGTCCGGATTCCAGTAGCCGTTGTCGAGCACCTTCGCGAAGTCGAAAGCCGTGTAGCGGGCGCCGATCCACAGGTAGGGATCGGCGCTGAGGCGCTTGGCGATTTCCGCCTGCCCCCAGAGGCGCTCGTTGCCGTCGGAATAATGGCTGTAGATGCCGCGGCCGCTGACGCGGAACGCGTTGTCGGGGGTGTAGTCGACGGCGAACTCGAAATCGTCCGCAAACACGTCGTTGACGATGGAACGCGAGTTCTCGTCCGGGTAGCGCCGGGCCAGGTTGATGTCGAGCCGGAGGGCATCGGACGGGATCAGGCTGAAGGTCGTCTCGTGCGTGAACGTCACGTCCTGATCGTCGGACTCGTCCTCCAGGTTCAGGAAGAACGACGACTTGAACTCGAGGAAATCGTCGAACCGATGCCGCCCGGCCAGTCCGATGCTGTAGATATCGACGGTGGGAAAGTCCCCGCCCTCGAAGTGCATGATTCGCCCCTGCGGCCCGAACTTCGTCAGGCCGTTGTTGAAGGTCAGCTCGTGAGAGAGCAGCAGGGTCGAGATCGCGAGGTCGTCCGAACGGCGCGCGTGCCATGCCTCGATGGTGGTCAGCGGGCGGCGTTCGAGGAAGAGCTGTTCGAGCAGTCTCTGGGCACCCTCGTCGCCGGGCTTACGCGCGAGAAGCGCTTCCGCATAGCTCTGCGACAGGTCCGGACGCCCCATCTCGCGCCGCGCCTGGGCGGCGATCATGAGCGTCGCGGGATTGCGATCCCCCCGCCGCCAGGAGAGGCTCGATGCGCGCCAGGGCAGCCCGTGGGCGGCCCATGGACCGCTCCGCGGTCGCAGCGCCGCGGAGCGCATCCGCGTTCGCCGGCTGGAGGCGCAGCACGGCCTCGAAATCCGCCAGCGCCGGCTTGTGCTCCGTGATGTCGTTGAGGGCATTGCCCCGGCCGATCAGGGCTTCCACATCGTTCGGGAAGGCCTGGAGGATCTCGGTGAACACTGGAATCGCCGCAGCCTGCTGGCCGCTCCAGGCAAGAGCACGGGCAAGACCGAGCTGCGCGTCGCGCCTCTCCTTGGGATCCAGATTCGGTCGCTGCAGGATTTCCTGGAACAGCGGGATGGCTCGCACCGGCTGACCGGCATAGAGCACCTGTTCGGCATATTCCCGCAGCAGCTCCTGCCGGCGCGCCGGCAGGACCGCGAAGGCGCGCTCGAACAGGGTCGCGGCCTCGGCACTGCGCCCCTGCCCCGCCGTCTGCCGGGCCGCCCCGACGAGAGCGTCGGACAGGGCCTTGCGGGCCTCGCTGTCCCGCGGGTTCTGACGCAGGATCGCCTGCCAGGCCGGGATCGCCTCGCGGTATTGGTTGCTCCACAGAAGGGCGAATGCGAGACCGCGCCGCAGGCGCTGATTTTCCTGCGGACTGCGATCGCCGGAGCGCAGCGCCTCGCGGTACAGCGGCACGGCCCTGGCGGGCTCCCCGGAATAGGCGATCTGATCCGCGTATTCCGGCAGCAATTCCTGCCGGCGTTGCGGCGCCGTATCGATGGCGCTGTGGAAGAAGTCCGCCGCCTGGGCATTGCGGGAGCGCTCGGCCGCCTGCCGCGCCGCGCCCACATAGGCGTCGGAAAGCGCCTTGCGCGCTTCGGCATCGTCGCGGTTCGCGCGCAGAATGTCGTTCCAGGCCTCGATCGCCTCCTGAAACGGGCTGCTCCACAGGAGCGCGAAGGCCAGCGCGCGGGTCGTCCGCCGACGCTCTTCGGACGAGAGATCCCCGCGGGACAGCACGTCCCGGTAGACCGGGACCGCCTTGCCCGGCTCGCCGGAATACGCGAGCTGATCGGCATATTCCCGCGCGATTTCGCGCCGCTTCGAAGGATCGAGGGCGATGGCCCGCTCGAACTGCGACACGGCCTCCTTGTTGGCGCCGCGGCCCGCGGCCGCCCGTGCGGCGGCAATGGCGGCCTCGGCAGGCGTCGGCTGCGCGGGAGACGGCGTTCGCGCCGCGTCGGCTGTCGCGCCCGGCGTTCCGGAACCTGCCGGAGCCGGCCCGGTGCCGCCGCCGGCAGTGGCGGGCGGTCGCGCCGCCCCCGCCTGCGCATCCGCCAGACCTTTCCGAGCCTCCGGGTCGTCGGGTGCCTGCCGCACCACCTCCTCGAAGGCGGCGGCGGCCTCCGGGAACTGGCCGCTCCAGAGGAGGGCGAAGGCAAGACCCCGCCGGATCCGCCGCAGCTCCTGCTCGGACCGGCTGCCCTGGGACAGGGCCTCCCGGTAGAGCGGCACCGCCTGAGCCGGCTGGCCGGCATAGGCCAGTTGATCCGCGTATTCGGGAAGCAGCTCCGGCCGACGCTGCGGCGCCGTGTCGATGGCACGCCGGAAAGATCCGGCGGCGTCCGCATTGCGGGAACGCTCCGCTGCCTGACGCGCCGCGCCGACGAAGGCATCCGACAGCGCCTTGCGCGCCTCGGCGTCGCCGGGAGCGGCCTGCACGATCTGCTCCCAGGCGCGGATCGCCTCCTCGAACTGACTGCTCCACAGGAGCGCGAAGGCGAGATTGCGCGTCGTGCGCTGCCGTTCCTCGGGCGGCAGATCGGGCCTGCCGAGGATTTCACGATAGATCGGAACGGCCTGCTGCGGCTCGCCGGAATAAGCGAGCTGGTCGGCATATTCGCGGCCGATCTGCTGTCGCCTGGCAGGATCGAGTTCGAGCGCACGGCGGAACGACGCCACGGCCTCTCCGCTCTCGCCCCGCTCCGCAGCCGCGCGGGCCGCTCCGATGACGGCGTCCACCAAGGCGGTGCGCGCCTCCGCATCGCCCGGATTGGCGGCGGCGATCCGCTCCCACGCCTCGACGGCCTCCTCGAACTGGCTGCTCCAGAGGAGGGCAAAAGCCAGGCTTTTCTCGATTCTCCGCCGCGTGTCCTGGTCGAGGGCCTGATCGGCCAGGCGCTCCCGGTACAGGGGAACCGCCTCGGCGGGCCGGCCCGAATAGGCCAGCTGATCCGCATATTCGACAAGCCACTCGCCGCGACGCCCGGGAGCGAGGCCGATGGCCTGCTCGAAAAGCCGGGCGGCCTCCCTGTTGTCGTTCGTGCCGGCGGCCCTGCGCGCGTCCTCCACGATCTCCTCGGGAGACTGCGCGAAGACCGGGGAAGCCGTGAGCCCCAACCCCAGAAGCACGAGCAGGCACGCGATTCGGGTGCGAAGGGCGGGCCTACATGGAAACATAGATCGGGATCTCGAATCGCGAAGCAGAAGGAAGGTCTGGATTTCCAGTTATCTGGAATTGGCGCTTATAACAGGTAAAATTTAGTTCTCCCTGCCGATTGGTCCAGACAGATTTCTTCCATAACCTGAAGAGCGCCTATATCCCTCTTCGTTGGAGAGGGCGGCCTCTCGTGAATTTTCGCTTTCCGGAGACCTGTTGCTTGTCCCGCCCCGCCTCGCGTTTCCAGACACAGACCCCGTGGACGCCCCTCCCCTATTCGCCCTGGCACGAAACCCTGTGGCAGTTCCTGGCGACGGCGAGCCTGGTGTTCGGCACCTGGTACATCGGATGGCGGTGGCTCGGGTCGATCAACTTCGATGCGCTGTGGTTCTCGGTGCCGCTCCTGATCGCGGAGACAGGGGCCTTCCTGGGCCTTGTCCTGTTCACCATCAACCTGTGGTCCGCGAAGTCTCCGGCGCCCGGCCCTCTGCCCGCGAGCATCCGGGACTGTACGGACGACCCCGACATGCCCGACCGGCCGGTGACGGTGGACGTGTTCTTCGCCACCTATAGCGAGGATCCCGAGCTGGTGCGCCTGGGGCTGCACGATGCCAAGGCCTTCACCTACCCTCACCCCATCGACATCCAGATCCACGTTTTGGACGACGGAAAGCGGCCCGCCATGCAGGCCGTCGCCGAAGAGGAGGGTGTGAACTACCTCACCCGCTCCGACAATGTGGGGTTCAAGGCCGGCAACCTGAGGAACGCCATGGCCTCGACCTCGGGCGACTTCATCCTGATCTGCGATGCCGACATGCGGCCCTTTCCGACCTTCCTGGAAGAGACCCTCGGCTATTTCCGCGATCCGAAGGTGGCCTGGGTGCAGACCCCACAATGGTTCTACGACGTTCCGCCCGGGGTGCCGCTTCCCGCCGCCCTCGAACGGTGGCTGGGCGGCGCCGGACGCGTCCTGGGGAAGGGTTTCGAGCGCATCTTCGGTCCGGTTCAGATCGGAGAGGACCCCTTCGCCAACGACCCTCAGCTCTTCTTCGACGTGATCCTGCGCCGGCGGAACTGGGCCAATGCCAGCTTCTGCTGCGGGGCCGGATCGATCCATCGGCGCGAAGCCGTCATGGAGGCGGCTCTCCGACAGTGGTCGGATCAGGTCACCGCAGCCGCGGGACGCAACGAGGCCGCCGCCCGCCGCCTGACCGGCGAGGAGGCCATCGCCGATTCCATCCGCGACACGATGCGCTGGCAGGGTGCGCTGGAGGAGGAATTCCAGCCCTACAAGTTCCACGTATCGGAGGACATCTACACCTCCATCGTGCTCCACGCCGACCGCGAGCGCGGGTGGAAGTCGGTCCTGCATCCGAAGGTGCAGGCCAGGATGCTGTCGCCCAACGACCTTCTGAGCTGGACCATCCAGCGCTTCAAATATGCGGGCGGCACCCTCGACATCATGGCCCACGACAACCCGCTGTTCCGGCGCGGGGGCCTGTCGCTTCCGCAGCGGCTCATGTACGGTTCGACGTTCTACTCGTACCTGTCGCCGCTGTGGAACGTGGTCTTCCTGTTCTCGCCGATCGTCTTTCTTTTCTCCGGCGTCCCGCCCGTCTCCGGCTACTCCCTCGACTTCTTCATCCACATCGCGCCGTTCCTGCTGTTGAACGAGCTCTCCCAGCTCGTGGCGCTGTGGGGCAATTCCAACGCCAAGGGGCGGGCCTGGTATCTCGCCATGTTCCCGCTGAACCTCCAGGCTCTGTGGACGGTAGTCCGGGGCAAGAAGATCTCGTTCCCGGTCACGCCCAAGGATCGGCAGGTGGGAAGCTATCCCCGCCTCGTGAAATGGCAGATCGCGGTGGTCGTGCTGACCCTGACCGGCCTGATCTGGGGCTGGAGCGCGTTCGCCGCCGGACGGGAGGGCTATTCGCTCGGGGCCATGATCGCCAACACCGTATGGGGCATCAGCAACGCGCTGGCGATGGTTCCAATGATCAAAGCCGCCTTCTGGCAGCCGGACCCGGTCTACGAAGCCGCAATCGTGGAGGGAGCAACATCGTGATCCGGCAGGAGCTTTTCCCAGTCACGGACCCTGGAGACATCGATTCCGCCATGCTACCCACCCCGCAGCGGCGGCAAGGCCTGCGGGATCCCAGCCGAATTCCCTGCCCTGGCTTCCGGAGCCTCCTTCCGGTGGAGACGATACGGTGACTTTCAAGGACGGTCTTCTCAAGGCGCGCGGACAGATCACCTTCGTTCTGGCGCTGGCGATTTCCACTGGCATCATCATCTATCTCGAGGCTTTGGACACGGAACAGCGGATCCAGGCGCGGGTCGCCGCCGAACTGGCGCAACGCGATGCGGCTTCGGCATCCGCCCCTCCGGCTCTTCAGGCGGCGGTCCGGTCGGCCCTGCGCCGGTCCGAAGAGGTCTACGCGCGGGAGCCCCGCGCCGACGAGGCCAGGGCCGGACTGCTCACGTCTTTCGCTGCCGCCGTGCAACTGGGCGTGATGGAGCCGGGCGATGCCCTCTCCCAGGTCCAGAGGATCCTCGACGAGATGGAGCAGAACCGTGGCGAATCGAGCGCCTCGCTCGTTTCGGCGCTGGGCCTAGCGGCTGCAACCTTCCCGTCGCTGCAGGACCGCATCGCGCGTCTTTCGCCCGCCTCATAGCGCCCGGGAACGCCTCAACCTGCGGGCGCCTCGACCCGCTTGACCATGCGCAGCCGGTTCTCGCCGCTGCCCGCGCTGTATTCGACCTCGTCCATGTTCATGCGGATGAGCGCCAGCCCCATTCCTCCCTCGGGAACATCGTCGAGATTGGTTGCGTCGAACGAGAACAGGTCCTCCGAGGCCTGCTCGATGAGGCCCGCCTGCATCGGCGGCGCGTGATCGACGATCTCGATCACGACCCGGTCCGGATGAAGGCCGACGATCACCTGGACGTCCTGGCCCGGCTGCCCATGGTAGCCGTGCTTGATGACGTTGTTGATCGCCTCCACGACGCTGAGTTCGACCGCATCCGCCTCCTCCGCAGCAAGGAGGCCGGTGCAGACTCCGCGGACGGCGCGAGCGATATGCGCCACCTTGTCGAGATCGCTGTCGATCAGAAGGCTGATGGATGGGGCCATTCCGGTTTCTCGGCTCACATAGGCATCAGGCCGAAAGCTGCTCGACGGCGGCATCGACCGTGTCGTGCAGGGCGAAGACCTTGTCCATGCGCGTGAGGGTGAAGAGGCGGCTGACCGCCCCCTTGGCGCCGGCCACGGCAAGACTTCCCCTCGGACCGAGGCGCTTGAGACAGGACACGATGGCACCGAGGCCGGAGCTGTCGACGAAGTCGACGCCGCTGAGATCGAGAACGAGTTGATGGTGCCCGTCGTCGATGCACCTCGTCATCTCGTCCTTGAAAAGCGGTGCCTTGCTGGCGTCGACGCGCTTCTCGGTGACGTGGACGACAAGCACATTGTTCCGGAGCTCAGAGGTGAGCATCGACATTCGTCCTTTCGCTTAACCGTTCCAGCATCAGAACGCTCAGATCGTCATCGAGCCTTTCAGAGCCGCGCCATTTCCGCAAGACCCGGTCGAGGCTGTCGAGGAGAATGCCCGTCGACCCTTCGGCATGCTCGTGAACAAGCCCGCGCAGCCGCTCTTCCGAGAACTGCTCCCCCTCCCGGTTCTCGGCCTCCACGAGGCCGTCCGAATAGACCAGGAGGCGGTCGCCGGGCCGGAAGTCGAATTCCAGCGTCTCGTATGTGGCCGAAGAGATCATGCCGACGGGAAACCCGCCGTCGCCGATCGGTTCCACGATCCCGTCCGCCCGAAGGAGGAGCGGGGCCGGATGTCCGGCCTGAATGATCGCCGCGCGTTGCGCGCCAACGTCGATCTCGCCGACGACCATGGTGAAATACGGCAGCCCCTCCGGCCAGTCGGCATTGATCCGCTCCACCAGAGTCTCCAAGCGCATTCCGTCGGGCCTCGTCAGGATCGCCTGGGACAGGATCTGATGCGACGCGACGGAGACGAGAGCCGCGGGCGCTCCATGCCCCGCCACGTCGATCTGGAAGAAGCCGATTCCGCCGTCGCTGCGCCGCACGACATTGTAGGTGTCGCCGGCAACCAGGCTCGATGGCCGGAACAGACCGCAATACCGAACGTCTCCCAGGGTCGAAGGAGGCGGCAGCATCGTCGTCTGAATCACGGCCGCCGCCTCGAGGTCCTTTCGCAGCTGACGGTAGGCGTCCTTCAGGCGGGCGTGCAGCATCTGCTTGTCCTGCTGAGAGCGCTGCCGCCGGATCGCATTGGCCTTGAAGACGCGCAGGGCATCGCTCATCTCCCCGATCTCGTCGGACCGGGTCTGGCGAGGCAGCGGAGCCGACAGGTCGTTCTCCGCCAGCCGCAGCATGGCGCTGCTCAGAGCCTCCAGCGGCCGGACGACCCGCAGGCGCACGACGAGAGCACTGGCGAGAACGGCCCCGAAACCGCAGAGCAGAAGAATGCTCCACAGGAACACCGAACGCCGTGACTGAGCAAGCTCCAGATCGAGACGGTCCCGCGAGCTGCGCAGCAGTTCCTGCTGCATGTTGGCGATGCTGCGCAAGCCCTGCCGGGCGATCTCGTACCATTCCTGGGCACTGATGGCGGGGCGGGTCTGGCTTTGAAGTGCGTTCGACAACGTTTGCTGAACAGGGCTCAGCGTCGTGTCGTACTTCGCGTGAGCGGCCGAAATGGCCTCCCTGACGCTCGGGCTCAAGGGTGCCGTCAATTGGCTCTGGATCAGCTCCCAAGCGAGATCCGCCCGCCCGACATTGCGGCCGACGGCTTCGAGCTCGGCCGGGTTGATCTCGCCGGGACGAGACAGGGCCCATGTGAGGATGGCCTGATTTCGGGCGATGCTCTCGCTGAGGACGCCGCCATAGGTCCGCAGAACCGCCTCGGCGCGCAGGGCAGGATCCTGGGGCCGCTCCTGCTGCAACAATGTGAGGCGGAAGGACTGGACCTCGTCGATCAGGCGCGTCGCCTCCCGAAACCATCTTTGCACGGGTTCCGAGCCAGGGTTCTGCGGGTCGGCCGACAGATAGGCGTCGGCCTGTTGTCTCAGGGCGTCGAGGTCGCGGGCCACGCCCGAGAGCGAAGCCAAGCTGCGGGCCGGGTCACGCAGGTCGGAGCTCCGCTCGACGATTTCCTGCTCGGCCGCCTCCTGCGTGGCATCCACGCGGGCGCGCGCCTCCTGCAGTTCCTCCCGGTGCCTGGCATCGGCCTCGCCCGAGACGAGAAGCCTCACGGTTCGGCTTCGCTCCTGGGCAAGAGCGTTGGCGTTGAGCAGGAGGTGCTCCCGGACGGCATTGGACGCGACCATGCGCTGGGCCGCCTGATGCTGCAGGATCTCGGTCCGGATCTGGACCGAAACCGCCACGAGCAGAGCCACGCCGAGAAAGATCGTCAGGGTCAGCAGGATGTAGCGAATTTTCATGGGGGACGAGATATGACGGCAGCGAACGCTTTATTGTGACAGAACCGCCGATATCTCATACCGGCATGGGACGATGGAACCGCTCAAGCTTGAAACCGACAGCCTCCGTGATGCCGCCGCCCACCGGCATTTACTCTATGGGACGGCTCTTTGCACATCCGATCTGACGGAGAAACGGCGCTGCGACACAATTCTTCGCGAGTGCAGCATCATCACGCCCGAGTACGAGATGAAGTGGGACCGGATCGGGGGAGCGGATGCCCCTGACTTCCGGGCGTCGGACCGGCTCGTCGCCTTTGCGGTCGAGAACGGCCTCGCCTTTCATGGCCATACGCTCTGGTGGCACGAATCGGTGCCGCAGGACCTGGGGGAGGCCTCGGATGCGCGTTTTGCCGAAGCCGCGCTGGAGCACCTGACGCGGGTGGTCCGGCGCTATGCCGGGCGCGTGTATTCCTGGGATGTCGTGAACGAACCGCTCGAGACGGACCATGGCCGCCGCGATGGCCTGCGCCACTCGCGCTTTCTCCGGGCTTTCGGGCCGACCTATCTGGAAGTCGCGTTCGGACGGGCGGCCGAAATCGACCCCGAGGCGGTGCTGGTCCTGAACGAGATGGGCCTCGAATATGCCTCGCCCGGCGCCGAACGGAAACGCCGGGCCATGCTGGCCCTTCTCGAACGGGCGCTCGCCCGTGGAGCCCCGATCCAGTGTCTTGGAATTCAATCCCACCTCGATGCGGCCGACCAGCCCCGCCACCACCCGGAACTCCGGGCGTTCCTGCGGGAAATCGACGGCTTGGGACTGAAGGTCATGATCACGGAGATGGACGTGAGCGACCAGAACTGCCCACGGGATCGCCGCCTGCGGGACGGAATGGTCGCGGATACCTACCGGGCCTATCTCGAACTGGTGCTGGAGGAGAGCCGCTCCCTCGGCGTGAGCACGTGGGGTCTATCCGACGACAGGACCTGGCTCGCGACGGCGAGGAAGCGACCCGACGGGGCCGCCGTGCGGCCGATGCTCCTGGATCGAGCCCTGAGACGAAAGCCTGCCTGGCACGCGGTGAAAAGCGCCCTGCTCTCGGCGAGGAACCCGGATGGTGGGGTTGAACCCGCCTTCCCCAAGGGAAAAATTAACTGAAGTGGTGGCCGCCGGGTCCGAAGCCCATATTCCGAGGTGATGCGGCCCTTACGGTCGTATAGTGATAGCGAGCCGGATCATTTCCCGGAACGATTTTTCAAAGGACATTCATCGATGGATTATCCCGTCGGTCCCCATGAGGAGGAGCGCCTGGCGGCGCTCCTGGAAACCGGCATTCTCGATACGGCGTCGGATCCGGCCTTCGACGCCATCACCGGAGAGGCCCAGCGTCATTTCGACGTGCCCATGTGCCTGGTGACCCTGCTCGACCGCGACCGGCAGTGGATCAAGTCCGCTCAAGGGATCTGCCTTCCGGAAACGCCGCGGGACATCGCCTTCTGCAACTATACGATCCTCAGCGACGAGGTCTTCGTGGTCGAGGACGCCAGGGCCGACGATCGCTTCAAGAGCAATCCCGCTGTGACCGGCGACATGGGCATCCGGTTCTACGCGGGGGCTCCCTTGATCTATATGAAGAATATCCGTCTGGGCGCCCTGTGCCTTCTGGACACGAAGCCCCGTACGTTCTCCCGGGGCGACAGGGCTGAGCTTCAGATCTATGCCGAGAGGGTGGTGGCGGAAATCGCAGCCCGCGAGTTCACCCTGCATCCCTCGCACGAGTGAGAGCCGTCACGATCTGCCGGCGAGCACCCAGGGATGGGGCGGCAGGCTTTCCATCACCAGGCCGACCCCGAAGACGGCGGCAAGACGCTCGGAGGTCAGCACCCGGTCGGGCGCCCCCCTGGCGACCAACCGGCCCTCGTCCATGAGAGCCAGATCATCCGTCAGTCCCGCGGCAAGCTGCAGATCGTGCAGGACCGCCACGACGGCGATCCCCTCCCGCACCAACCGGCGTGCCTCTTCGAGCAGCGCCAGCTGATGCTTCAGGTCGAGGCTTGAAATCGGCTCGTCGAGGAAGAGGATCTGGCGGTCCTCGAAAGTTCGGCCTGCCCCCAGCTGGGCCAGGACCCGGGCGAAATGAACTCTCTGGCATTCGCCACCCGACAAGGTCTGGTAGTTGCGATGGGCCAGATGGGCGACATCGGCCCGCTCCAGGGCTTGCTCCGCGATGCGGCGGCGGTCGCTGCGGGACAGTCCCCGCCCGATACCCTCGACCCCGAGGCTCGCCACCTCGAGGACCGAGAACGGGAAACCGAGTTCCGACGCCTGAGGCATGACGGCGCGAAGATGCGCCAGCTGCCACGGCGGGATCGACCGGAGCGGGCGGCCGCCCAGCATGATCTCGCCCTCCGTGGGTGCGAGCTCGCCGCACAGCAGTTTCAGAAGGGTCGATTTCCCGGCGCCGTTCGGACCGACGACGATGGTGAAGCAGCCGGCGTCGACCGTGAAGTCGACCCGGTTCACCAGCAGGCGCCCGCCGCCGCGATAGCTCATGCCTTTTGCTTCAAGAATGGCCGTCATAGGGAGAAGCCGCCCGGCCGGCGCAGGAGAAGCCACAGGAAGAACGGCGCCCCGATGGCGGCGGTCAGGATGCCGATCGGCAGTTCGGCCGGAGCCACAACAGTGCGCGCCACGGTGTCGGCTGCCAGCAGCAGAGCGCCGCCGAGCAGGGCCGAGGCGGGCAACAGGAAGCGATGATCGGGCCCCGCCATCAGTCTCAGCACGTGGGGAACCACGATGCCGACGAAGCCGATCATTCCCGCACTCGCGACCGAAGCGCCGACCGCGACGGCGACCAGGAGAATGGCGAGAGCCTTCACCCTCTGCACGGGGACGCCGAGATGGAAGGCCTCCGCCTCGCCGAGCGCGAGAGCATTCAGGCCCCGCGCGAGAAACGGCGACGCGAGAAGCATGGGAAGGACGAGAGGCGCGACCGTCATCACCTTGGTCCAGCTGGCGCCGCTCAGGGAGCCCAGGGACCAGAATGAAAGATCGCGCAGCTGCCGGTCGTCGCTGAGATAGGAGAAGAGCCCCATGACCGCTCCGGCCAGAGCCCCGAAGGCGACGCCCGCCAGCAGCATGGTGGCGATGGAGGTGCGCCCACCGCGGGTCGAGACGAGATAGAGACCGAATGTCGTGAGAAGGCCGCCCGCAAAGGCGCCGATGGGAAGGGCGCCGAAGGGAAGCGGGCCGATCAGCGGCGCAAGAAGGGCATCGCCCAGCACGATCGTCGCGGCGGCCGCGAGGGCCGCGCCGGCCGAAACGCCCACCAGTCCGGGATCCGCAAGCGGGTTGCGAAACAGCCCTTGCATCAGGGCGCCCGACGATGCGAGCGCCGCACCGACCAAGACCCCGAGGCAAAGGCGCGGCAGGCGAACCTGCAGGATGATGAGGGCATCCCCGCCTTGGATTGAATCCGACTCGCCCAAGGCGTCAGAGAGAACCGCCAGGACCCGCGCGACGGGAATGCCGGTTGCTCCGCTGCTCATGGCAAGAAGGCCCGTGACGAGGAGCAGAACGGCGAGTCCCGTCAGAAGCATTCCTTTCTGCCCGGCAGGACGGGAGTGGGACATCGCGCGGACCGCGAGGGCCGTCATGGCTGTGCCACCCACCGGGCCGAGGCCGGCAGATCGGGATGGAGCGCCACCATCAGATCCTGGGCGGCGGAAGGCGTGCGCGGGCCGAAGCCCAGAAGGTAGAGGGAATCCATCACGACGAGCCTGCGCTTGGCGGCGGCCGGCGTGGCGGCAAAGGCCGGAAGCGCGAACGGATCGTGCGCCGCACCGTCCGGACCGTGATTCATCATGACGATGGCCTCCGGAGCGGCTGCGATCAGCCCCTCGTCCGACAAGGGCTTCCATCCCTGAAGCGAGGAGGCCGCATTCTCGGCGCCTGCGAGGGCCAGCATCGCATCGGCCGTCGTGCCTTTGCCGCCCACGAGGGGACGGCCGTTCTGCAGCGACAGAACGAACAGGGCGCGCGTGGGGCGCGTCACCTGGGCGCGGTTTCGCGACAGCTGGGCGAAGCCGCGCTCGACCTCCCGCACGAGTGCGTCTCCGGCCTCGCCGGCATCGACGGCCTTCGCGATGTCGCGGATTCTCCGCACGATTCCCTCGGGGCTCGGCTCGTCGTTGACACGGACGATCGGAACGCCCGCCTGCTCGATCAGGCGCATGGCATCGGGCGGCCCGGCTCCCTCGGTCGCCAGGACGAGGGACGGATCAAGGGACAGAATGCCCTCCGCCCCCAGGGCGCGAACATAGCCGACATTGGCCTTCGTCTTGAGCGCCTCGGCGGGAAACAGGCTCGTGGTGTCCACACCGACGATCTCGCTCTCGCGGCCGAGGCGATAGAGGATTTCGGTCACGGCCCCGCCGATGCTGACGATCCGGCGCGGGGATACGGCCCTGGAAGGAACGGAGGCAAGCATGAGAGCCGAGACCAGGATGAGGCTGCGGCGGGACATCGACGTCATGGGAGGCTCCTATTTCGTGAGGATCAGCTTGCCGTTCGCCGTGACCCGCAACCGGTAGCGCTCCCCGCGGTGAAGGAGCACCACTTCACGGCCGGTTCCGATCAGGGTCATCACGTCGATTTCCTTGGCGACTGTGGAGGATGTCCCGGCGCGGTCAGGCGACGGAGGCGCTTTCTGCACGATGATCTCCAGGTTTTACTTTTTCTAAATTACAGCAATTGCAACCGTCTCATGTATTCGCAGTTTAGAAACATGTAAAACTGCGATTTTGACAGCTGATATTGACGCGGTTACTCTATTTGAGTATCGGATGCAAACCCTCTTCGATGGAAGCGGGCCGTTAGCCAGCCAGCGTGAGTTCGATTTCTCCGCGAGCCAGCCAGTCACGAAAAAGAACATCATGAAAGACTGGGATCGTCAGGATGATTACCTTCCTGCGCGAAGGCCTTCGCGCGTCCACCTCGCCTCTCGCCCTTCTCGTCCTCGCGCCGCTCGCCGGCACGCCTCTGGCCTCGGTCGCCCAGGCGCAGAGCGCCTCTTCCGAGCCCGTCGTGCAGAGCGAGGGTGATACCCTGATGCTCGATACGATCACGGTGACCTCCGGCAAAACCGAGGACAGGGTGATCAACGACCTGGCGGGATCGAGCGTCGTCACACGCCGGCAGATCGACCTTCTCCAATCCTCGCGCGTGTCCGACGTCCTTCAGGGCGTGCCCGGTGTGGCGGTGCAGGAAACCGGAACGGATCCGGGGCAGGCCGTCAACATTCGCGGTCTTCAGGATTTCGGCCGCGTGAACGTGCTCGTGGACGGTGCGCGGCAGGATTACCAGGTGAGCGGCCATGGAGCGAACGGCACGTTCTACCTCGACCCTGAGCTGATCGGCCAGGTGGACCTGGTGCGCGGACCGGTCTCCACCGTCTACGGCTCGGGCGCCATCGGGGGCGTCGTGTCCTTCCGGACCAGGAATATCGACGACATCCTGAACCCTGACGAGACGTACGGCGCCGTGCAGAAGCTCGGCATCGGCACGAACGGAGCGGGCGTGCTCACCAACAGCATGGTCGGCGCGCGCATCGGAACGGCTGCGGACGTGTTCGGCCAGTTTCTGTATCGCAACACCAACAATTACCGCGACGGCGACGACAACAAGATCCTGGATTCCGATTCCGAGCTGACTGCAGGTCTGTTCAAGTTCAACCTCTACCCGGCCGACGGGCATACGGTGAGCGCATCTGCCCTGCTGCAGAACTACGATTTCACGAACAACGGCGATACCGGGAGAGGCACGAGGTTCAAGAACGACGTCACGGCCAATACCTATACGCTCGGCTACCGCTTCAGCCGGCCCGACATCCAGTGGTTCGACCTGAGCGTGAAGGGCTACTACACCACGACAGAGGACCGGAAGCGCGTCATAACGCCAAGCTCGACCTACGGCTCGCTTGGCGTGCGGCCGGGCGCTCCCCTGACCTACAGCATGGAAACGGCGGGCTTCGACATCCACAACACGGCGCGGTTCGACACCTTCGGGCTCGGCCACGCTCTGACCCTCGGCATCGACGGCGCGCAGGACCAGGGCGAGACCAGCGACCGCGCCGGCGGCTATGGAGCGGCCTTCACCCCCTCCGGCGAGCGCAGGTTGTTCGGCGGCTTCATTCAGGACGAGGTGCGGATCACGCCATGGCTGCGCACCATAGGCGCCCTTCGGTTCGACAGCTACGAGCTGAACGGCGGGGGCGTCAGCTCGGACGGATCGCGCGTCTCTCCCAAGATCACCGTGGGCGTGGAGCCCTTCAAGGGAATCGAGTTCTACGGCACCTACGCTGAAGGCTATCGCGCGCCGTCGATCACCGAAACCCTGATCCAGGGCGTCCACCCCTTCCCGATCTTCAACATCCTGCCGAACCCGACGCTGCGTCCCGAAGTCGCCCATAACCTGGAAGGCGGCGTCAACATCCAGTACGATGACCTTCTCAAGACCGGCGACAGCTTCCGTGCCAAGGTGGCGGTGTTCCACAACGAGATCGACGACTTTATCGATACCGTCGCGGTCGGGCCTGTCTACAACGTGCCGTTCATTCCCGGCATGCCGGCCAGCGCGTGCGTGTTCGCACCACATTTGTGCCAGATCGGCGTCCAGGACCAGCAGTACCAGAACATCGCCCAGGCGCGCCTGCAGGGAGCTGAGCTCGAAGCGGCCTACGATTGGGGCGGAGGCTTCGTCAGCCTCGCAGGCACGATCATCAGCGGCCGGAACGAGATTACGGGAGATCCGCTCAACTCGGTCGTCCCGAACCGGATCAGCACCACGCTCGGCTTCCGCTTCCTCGAGGACAAGCTCACCATCGGCACGCGCCTGACCTTCGTCGACGACACCAAGCCGACGGTTACCAATCCGACCAAGGGGTACGGACTGGTCGATCTCTTCGCCTCATACCGCTATGATGAGAACATCAGCGGCGACATCAGCATCCAGAACCTGTTCGACAGGCAGTACACCCAATACCTGAACAGCAATGCGAGCCCGGGCCTGACAGCCAAGTTCGGCCTCACCGTCAAGTTCGCAAGCCGGTAGCCTGCCGCGCCAGATTGGAAAGGAGTTCGTTTTCATGTTCATTGCCATGAACCGCTTCAAGGTCCTGAAGGACGCAACGGCCGAGTTCGAGGAGCGCTGGCTTTCACGCGAAAGCTATCTTCACGAACTCGACGGCTTCGTCGAATTCCACATGCTGCGCGGCCCGGAGCGCGAGGATCACGTGCTCTACTCCTCGCACACGGTATGGGCCTCGAAGGCTCACTTCGAGGCATGGACCCGCTCCGACCAGTTTCGCGCCTCGCACACCCGCGCCAGCACCGGTGCCAACAAGCCGCTGACCCTCGGGCACCCGGAATTCGAGGGTTTCGAGGTGATCCAGACCATCGGACGCCTGCCGAAGGCCGCGGAGTGAAGGCGGTGACGGCACTGTCAGAACCTGCACCCTCGGAGACCCGCATCCGGGACATGCTCGCCGCAAAGCCCGACGGCGTTCTCGAAGCGATTGCGGCCGATCTCGACGTTTCGCTGCAGAACGTCCTCGACTGCCTCCCCTCGGGCGCCGCCCTTCGTGCCGATGGCGGCGCCTTCGAGGATGTCTGGAGCGACCTGACGACCTGGGGCGACATCACCTTCGTGGTCCATACCCGCGACGGCGTGTTCGAATGCAAGGGCGGCATCCCGCCCGGAACCTTCGGGCGGGGCTATTTCAACATCCATGGGGACAGCCCCATCGGCGGCCACATCAGGGCCGAGAATTGCCGGTGGATCTATTTCGTGGACCGTCCGTTCTTCGGCAAGCGCTCCTGCTCCGTGCAGTTCATCAACAAGACGGGCGAGGCCATGTTCAAGGTCTTCGTCGGCCGGAACGAGGACAGAAGCCTCAAGGCGGATCAGGTCGCCCGGTTCGAGGCTTTGCGCGACCGGACGGCAGGCATCATATGATGCCTGTCGATTCAACGTCGTCGCGAGGGATGGAGAGCATGAAGGACCCGATCCTGCCGGTGGATGGTGAAGCCCGCCAGATCGCCAAGCACCTGATACGGACGGCCCGATCGGGAGCGCTCGCCACCAACGATGGGGCCAGCGGCGTTCCCTTCGCCAGCCTCGTGGCGGTGGCGACCGACGTGGACGGCTCCCCGCTGATCCTCACGTCGCAGCTCTCGATTCACACCAGACTTCTGGAGGCGGATGCCCGCTGCTCCCTGCTGCTCTCCTCCTCCGGCAAGGGCGACCCGCTCGCCCATCCGCGCGTCACGCTGCTTGCGGAGGCCCGACGGGTGGAACAACGGAGCTCGCCGGAGGGAGAACGCATCCGGCGCCGCTATCTGGCGCATCAGCCGAAGGCTTCACTCTATGTGGACTTTCCGGACTTCGCGTTCTGGCGCCTCGATATCGCATCTGCGAGTCTCAATGGCGGCTTCGGGCGGGCCTACCGGATGGACCGGGCCGACGTGCTGGCGCCCATGGACGGCCTCGACGGTCTCCTCGACCTGGAAGCGGACGCGGTGGAGCACATGAACGCCGACCATTCCGAGGCCGTAGCCCTCTATGCCACGAGGCTGTGCGGCGCTCGCGACGGCGCCTGGAGGCTCACCGGCATCGATCCCGAGGGGCTTCTGCTGGCCCTCGGGGACGAAATCGTGCGCCTCACCTTTCCGGAACCCCTGACGGGCCCGGAAGAGTTGCGCCCCATGCTCGTGAGGCTGGCGCAGGACGCGCGCAACCGGAGCACGGCCGACTGAGGCCCCTAGCGGGCGTACTTCGCGTCGAGATAGGCGAGGTATGGCGCAGGATCGAGGCCGCGTCCCGTTTCCCGCTGGAGCAATTCGTCCCGCATGAAGCGGCGGCCATGCTGCCAGACCTTGCTGCGCAGCGCATCCGCCAATCCGGCATAGTCGCCGGCCGCGATGGCCGCGTCGAGGGAGGTATCCTCCCGGCGCAGGGTTTCCATGATCTGGGCCGCCATCACGTTGCCGATGGTGTAGGTCGGGAATGAGCCGATATAGCCGGTCGACCAGTGCACATCCTGCAGCACGCCGCGGGCATCGTCGGGCACGACGAGATCGAGGTCGCGCTTGATTGCGGCGTTCCATGCCGTCGGCAGGTCGGCCACCTTGAGCGAACCGTCCATGAGCGCGCATTCGATGTCGACGCGCAGCATGATGTGGAAATCGTAGGTCAGCTCGTCCGCCTCGACGCGGATGAAGCCCGGCTCCACACGGGTGACCGCGCGGTAGAACTCTTCGGCGGTCACGTCTCCGAGCTGATCGGGGAAGTGCCGTTGCAGCTCCGGGAAGTGCAGCTGCCAGAAGGTGCGGCTGCGCACGATGTGGTTCTCCCACAGGCGCGACTGCGACTCATGCGCCCCGAAGCTCGTGCCGCCGACCGCGTAGAGGCCGACGAGATCCGTCGCGAGGGTCGTGCGGGTATAGGCCGGATCGACGCCCTGCTCGTAGAGGCCGTGCCCGGTCTCGTGGGCGGTCCCGAACAGGGAGGCGGGCAGGTAGTTGCGGTTATAGCGCGTGGTGATGCGCACGTCGTTGCGGGTGAACGAAACCTCGAACGGATGCACGGTCGTGTCGAGGCGCCCGCGGCTCAGGTCGTAGCCGAGCTTTTCCGCCATGCGGAGGCCGAACGCCTTCTGCCCCTCCTCGGAAAAGTCGCGGAAGAGAAAGTCGGAACGCGGCGCGGGACGCGACCGGGCCGCGTCGAGGATCGGCTGCATACCGGAGCGCAGTGTCCCGAACAGCGCCTTCAGGCTGGCCGCCGTCTCGCCCGGCTCGTAGATCGATACCATGGCGTCGTAGGGATGCTCGCTCCAGCCGATGCAGTCGGCATAGGCGCGGGAAAGCTCCACGGTCTTGGCCAGATGCGGCGCGAAGATGGAGAAGTCGCTCTTTGCGCGGGCCTCGATCCAGGCGGACTGGGCCACGGTGCGAAGGGCCGCCCTCTCCTGGATGAGGGAGGCGGGCACCCGGCGGTGGTGCTCGAAGGCGTGGCGCGTCTGCGCCACGATGCGCCGCGCCGGGGCGTCCTCCGCCAATCCGGCGACGGTCTGCTCGGCCGCATCCAAGGCGGCTTCGGTCTCGGGAGACAGGAGAAGGTCGCGCGCGAGCCTGGTGAGGGTCGCGATCTGGTATCCGCGCGTCTCAGCCCCGCCCGGCGGCATCATGGTGCGGGAATCCCAGGTGAGAACCGACGTGGCGTTGAGCACGTCGTTCACGGCGGCGACACGCTCGTTGAGCGCAGCGATGGAAGCCTGTTGGGTCATGGGGTGCCGTTTCTTCGGTTATTCCGTACCGCCGGTGTTGAGATGGCAGGCCGAGAAGCGGCCGGGGCCGATGGCGGCAAGGGGCGGCGCCTCCCTTATGCAGCGGGGGCCTGCGAAGGGGCAGCGCGGATGGAAGTGGCAGCCGCTCGGCGGGTGGAGGGGCGACGGGATCTCACCTGCGATGGGATGGAAGCTCTTGCGGCCCACGCCGACCCGGGGAACGCTCTCGAAGAGGGCGCGGGAATAGGGATGGTTCGGCGCGGCGTAGAGCTCGGCGGTCGGCGCGAGTTCGACAATGCGCCCGAGATACATGATCGCGACGCGGTCGGAGACGTGGCGCACCACCCCGAGGTCGTGGCTGATGAAGATCGCCGTCAGGTCGAGGTCCTGGCGCAGATCCATGAACAGGTTGAGCACCTGCGCCTGGATCGATACGTCGAGGGACGCGACCGGCTCGTCGAGCACCAGGAGGTCGGGCTTCATGGCAAGCGCGCGGGCAATCGCGATGCGCTGGCGCTGGCCGCCGGAGAACTGGTGAGGAAAGCGCCGGCGATAGCTCGGATCGAGGCCGACGCGGCCGAGGATGTCGGCCACGTAGGAATCCGCGTCGCGGGACTTCACGATCTTATGCGTGACGGGCCCTTCGGCCACCGTGTCGCCGATGCGCATGCGCGGGTTGAGGCTGGCGAAGGGGTCCTGATGCACCATCTGAACACGGGTCGTCAGCTTCTGCGTATGCCGCCCCTGCTCCCTGGCGACCGGCTTGTCCTGGAACAGGATCTTGCCGTCGCTCGGTGCGTAGATCCCGGCGACGATGCGGCCGAGGGTGGACTTGCCGCAGCCGGATTCGCCGACGAGGCCCACGACCTCGCCCTTGCGCACGCTGAGGCTGACGTCGCTCACGGCGCGGACGATTTCGGTCTTGCGTCCGGCCCCGATGACCCCGGCGATACGCTCGCCGAGGCTCGGGCGCTTTACGAAGCGCTTCGATACGTGGTCGATGTCGAGGAGAGCGGCTGACATGAATCGGTCTCAATCGGGTAATGGCAAAGGGCGGTGCGTCCGTCTCCGAAATCCTGGACGGGCGGCGTGGTCGTGC
Organism: Microvirga lenta; assembly: GCF_020532555.1. GTDB lineage: Bacteria > Pseudomonadota > Alphaproteobacteria > Rhizobiales > Beijerinckiaceae > Microvirga > Microvirga lenta. The sequence continues at coordinate 409,948 of NZ_JAJBBR010000002.1, forward strand.
AGGCCGGTCCGGCCCTGAAGCAACGCGGCGCGAAGGCACAGCCCGCCGGAAGGTTGGCGAGGGAGGGGGTGGAGCCGGGAACCTGCGGCAATCTCGTTCCTGGCTCGTGCTCGGCCGGAACGGAGGCGAGAAGGCCCGCCGTGTAGGGATGGCGCGGTGCGGCGATCACGTCCGCCGCCGCACCGGTCTCCACGACGCGGCCGGCATACATGACGCAGATGTCGTCGGCGAGGCTCGACACCACGGCGAGATCGTGCGTCACCCACACGAAGGCCGTGCCGGTCTCATCCGCGAGGCGGCGGACCTCGGCGAGAATCTGGCCCTGGATCGACACGTCGAGCGCCGTGGTGGGCTCGTCCGCGATGATCACCGCCGGACTGTGCAGCAGCGCGATGGCGATGGCCACGCGCTGGCGCATGCCGCCGGAGAGCTGGTGCGGATAGGCGTCGAGCCGCTCCTCCGGGCTCGGGATGCCCACCTTGGCGAGCGCATCGCGCGCCCGGGCGCGGGCCGCTTTCTTGGACACCTTGTCGTGGGCGCGCACGGCCGCGATCATCTGGGTCCCGATCTTGAGAACCGGGTTCAGGGTCATCATCGGGTCCTGGAAGACCATGGCGATCTGCGCACCGCGAACGCGGCGGATAGCCTCGCCCTTGAGGCGGGTCAGATCCTGCCCGTTCAAGAGCACCTCGCCTCCGGCGATCTCGCCCGGGGCCTCGATGAGGCCGAGAATCGAGTAGCCGGTGACGCTCTTGCCGGAGCCGGATTCCCCTACGAGGCCGAGAATGCGGCCGCGCCCGACCTCGAAGCTGACGCCATCCACGGCCTTGAGGACACCGGTCCGCGTGTGGAACTGGGTTCGGAGATCTTTGACGCTCAGGACAGGCTTGCTCATCGGCTGCGCCTCGGGTTCAGGACGTGACGAACCTGATCGCCCACGAGATTGATGGCGACGACGGTCAGCATCAGTGCGATGCCGGGATAGATGGAGATCCAGTAGCGGCCCGAGAGCAGGAACTGGAAGCCGTTCGAAATGAGGGAGCCGAGCGAGGGCTGCGTCAGCGGAAGGCCGAGACCCAGGAACGACAGGGTCGCCTCGAGAGCGATCGAGTTCGCCACCTGCACGGTCGCCACCACGATCAGGGGCGGCAGCGCATTGGGAAGCAGGTGGCGGAAGAGCACCTGCCGCGCCGGAAGCGGGGTTGAGAGCGCGGCCTCGATGTAGTCCTTGCGCCGCTCCGCGCTCGCCGCACCGTGGGTGGTGCGGGCGAAGTAGGCATATTGCGCGGCGACCAGCGCCGTCACCAGCTGGGGCAGCCCCTGCCCCAGCATCGCCACGAGAACGAGGGCGAGCAGGATCGCCGGCAGCGAGAGCTGCAGGTCGATGACGCGCATGATGACCGCCTCGACGCGACCACCGTAATAGGCGGCGACGAGCCCGACGGTGGCGCCGAGGACGAGCGCGAGCGTACCGGCCATGACACCGACGATGAGGCTCGTGCGCAGCCCGTAGAGGATGGCCGAGAACACGTCTCGGCCGGCCGCGTCGGTGCCGAGCCAATGGACATAGCCGCCGGAACCGACCTCGCCCGGCTCGAGTCGGGCGTCGAACAGGTCGAGCGTTTCCTGGTTGTAGGGGTCCTGGGGCGCCACGAGAGGCGCGAGAACCGCCATCAGGACGACGGAAACGATGACGATCAGAGCTGCAACGGCGGCGGGGTTTTGCTTGAAGTCCGACCAGAAATTGCCGAGCCGGACCCAGCGGGTCTCGACCGGAGCGGTAATGACGGGAGCGCTGCTCATGACGCGGCCTTTACACGGATGCGCGGATCGAGCTGGCCATAGATCAGATCGACGACGAGATTGATCACGACGAACAGGAACACCACGAGGATGAGGTAAGCGACCATCACGGGCCTATCGAGCACGGTGATGGAATCGATGATGAGCTTGCCCATGCCGGGCCAGTTGAACACGGTCTCGGTGACGACCGCGAAGGCGAGCGTCGAACCGAGTTCGAGACCGAATACGGTGACGATCGGAATCGAGATGTTCTTCAGGACGTGCAGGCCCACGACCTTGCCCTCGGAGAGCCCCTGAGCGCGGGCGAAGCGCACGTAGTCCGAGCTCATCACCTCGATGGTGCCTGCGCGGGTGAGGCGGATCAGGAGCCCGAGCTTGAACAGGGCGAGGTTGAACGCCGGCAGGATGATGTAGCTCCAGCCTTCCAGCGTAGTGATGGAGAGCGGCATGCCCAGCACCTCCGTCACCGGCCCCCGTCCGCCCGAGGGCAGCCAGCCGAGCTCGACCGCGAAGGTCATGATGAGCAGCAGCCCGACCCAGAAGGTCGGCACGCTGAAGCCGAGAACGGAGACGGCCATAATGACCTTGGCCGAGAGGGAATCCGGCTTGTAGCCGGCCCACAGCCCGAGCGGAATCCCGAGGCAGGTGGCGATCATCATCGCCGTGAGCGCCAGTTCGAGCGTCGCCGGGAAGCGGGACAGGATCAGGTTGAGTACGGGCAGCCGATAGATGAAGGACTCGCCGAGGTCGCCCTGCAGCAGGTTGCCCATGAAGACGAAATACTGCTCGATCAGAGGACGATCGAGGCCATAGCGCTGTATCAGCGCCTCGCGCAGGGCTTGGTCCGAGGCGGGATCGATCATCACGTCGATCGGGTTCCCGATGGCGTAGACGCCCAGGAACACGATGACCGACATCGCGACGATGACCATGAGCGCCTGGAGGACGCGCTGAATGAAAAAACCGATCATGCTGTCTCGTGCATGGCTTCAAATGAACAAGCAGGCGGACGGATGCAGGCCCACCTACCCGGAATGCATCGTACAAAGACTTTCCGGCTTGGCCTCGATCCATAAGGACGCGGCCAAGCCGGAGAGAAGGCCGGCCGGACTGACCCGGCCGGCAGCGGTTGCGATCAGCTCTTCGGCTTGATCTCGTAGGCCAGGGTCTCCTGGTCGACGCGAGGCGGAATGGTGAGCTTGTCCTTCTTCGCGGCCCAGACCGTCTGGAGCTGAACCGTCGGGATCAGCGCACGGTCGTTCATGGAGACTTCCGTCACCTTCTCGAACAGCTCGCGCCGCTTGGCGTCGTCCATGGTGCGGGCGCCTTCCTGGAGGAGCTTGTCCACCTCGGGGTTGGAGTAGCCCTGCTTATTGAACGCGCCGAGGCCGAGCTCCGGGTTCGCCGTGTGCACCAGCGAGCCGTAGGTGTAGCTGGCTTCACCCGTCAGGGTGCCCCAGCCGCTCATCCACAGGGAGAACTCGCCCTTCTGCTGAGCCGGGAAGAACACCGTGCCGTTGAGCGCATTGGCGTTCACCTTCAGGCCTGCGCGCGCCCACATCTGCGAGAGCGCCTCGCACACCGCCGAGTCGCCCGGCAGGCGGTTGTTGGTGCAGTGGAAGTCGATCTCGAAGCCGTTCGGATAGCCCGCCTCCGCCAGCAGCTTCTTGGCCTTGGCGATGTCGTAGGGGCGCTCCGGCAGGTTCTTGTTGCCGCCGAAGAAGCTTGCCGGCATCAGCTGGTTGGCCGGGCGGCCCAGACCTTCGAGCACGACGCGCACAAGCGTCTTGCGGTCGATGGCGAGGTCCATGGCCTCACGCACCTTGGGATCGCGCAGCGGATTGGCTTCGATTTCCTTGCCGTCGACCTTCACCTTCTTCGGAAGGGTCTCCTTCACGTTCGGCGTGAGATTGAGGAAGTAGACCGAGTCGGCCACGAAGGTGTCGACCGACTTGTCCCGCTGCATCGCCGCGTAGTCGGTGGCGGGAACGTAGTTGACAAGATCGACCTGACCCGACTTCAGGGCCGCCATGCGCGCCGGATCGTTCGGGATCTCCTTACGGATCACCTTCTCCCACGGCTGCTTCTCGCCCCAATAGCCGTCGAAGCGCTCGAGAACGAGATCGCCCTTCGGCTCCCAGGAGACGAACTTGTAGGGGCCGGTGCCGATGGCGGCCTTGCCGGAGTTGAACTGCTCGTTGCGGGCATCCATGCCGATGTTCTTCGACACCACGAAGAGGCGGATGAAGTCGTTCGGCAGGGTGGGCGCGGGCTTCTTCGTCTTCACGTGCAGGGTGTACTTGTCGGCGACCGACGTGGACTCGACCTGCTTCGTGTAGATCGTCATGCTCATCGGACCGGTCACCACGGGGATGCGGTCGATGGAGAATTTCACGTCCTCGGCGGTGAGCTCGGAGCCGTCATGGAATTTCACGCCCTCACGGATCTTGAACTCCCAGGTGGTGTCGTCAATCGGCTTCCAGGAGGTGGCGAGGCCGGGCTTCAGCCCGAGGTTCTCGTCCGACATGACGAGCGTATCGAAGATGTGGCGCAGGGCTTCCGCCTGGCTGCCCAGGGTCGACCAATGCGGATCGATGGAGTCGGGACCGGCGCGCAGACCCATGGTCAGCGTCTGCGCCGAAGCGGCGCCGCTGAGGGATGTTCCGAGAAGAAGGGCCGCGACCAGCGCCCCGCCGAGCTTGAAAGTTTGTTTCACTGCATATCCCCTCTTGCTAAGAACCTGACTTTTCGTCCAAGGTGTTCTTGTCGATTAGAACGGTAGGTCACCGCGTCAAACAAAGTCAACTGCGACGTGCTCAAAACTCAAACATCAGCTGCCGTTTCCGTAGGCAACCGTTATAGTGGAACGGAACAGACGCCCGAGGATCGTATCCTGGCCCGTCTTGCGAACGCGCTCGACCGCACGCTTCCCGTGCCTCTCGGCATCCAGCTGCGCGGCCTGATCGAGTTCGGCATCGCCCTGGGGGAACTGCCGACCGGCCAGCGCCTGCCATCCGTGCGCGAACTCGCCGAGCGCGCCGGCATCGCCAACATGACGGTCGCGACGGTTTATCGGGAATTGCGCGAGGCGGGGCTGATCGAGTCGCGTCCCGGCGCCGGCACCTATGTGGGCGACGGACATATCAGCGACGGCGTGCGCACCACGGCCATGCGGAAGATCCAGCAACGGATCGAGGCGCTTTTCGAAGAGGCCGAGCAGCTCGGGCTCGCCCCCACGGTGGTCTCGTCCCTCGTGAATGCCCGCGCCGCCCGCGGACGCACGGCGACCCGCCCGGTCCGGCTCGTGATGGTGGGGAACTTCGTCGATACGACCCAGCAATACGCGGATCGGATTCAGGACTATCTCGGCGCGGGCGACACGATTGCCGTGACCACCGTCGATGCCCTGCAGGAGGGCGATGCCTTCCCTCAGCCCTGCGATGTCTGCATCACCCTGGCCCACCGCCGCAGCGAGGTCGAGCACCTGGTTCCCACGGGCATTCCGGTCGTCGGCCTCAGCTTCATCCCGGCCGAGGAGACGCGCAAGCTTCTCGCCGCCATCGACCCGATGGCGCGTGTGGGCATCGTTTCGATCTTCCCCACCTTCATGGCCCTGATGAAGCCGGGCGTGCTGCGCTTCGCGCCCCATGTCTCCGAGGTCGACGTGCGCCTGATCACGGCTCCGGATCTCGAGGCCTTTCTCGGCTCGGTCGACGTCGCCATTTACGCCAGCGGCGCGGAGGCGAAGGTCAAGGCGTTCCTGCCGCCCGGCCGCCAAGCCATCGAATTCCGATACGTGCCCGATCCCCATGCCATCAGGCAGAGCCTGCTGCCGGTGATCGAACGGCTGCGTTCGGCAACGAATACCAACGAGGACCAACCTGCATGAAAATCAGCGAGATGAATTGGCTTCAGGTGGAGGATTACCTGAAGACGGACGACCGCGCCGTCGTGCCGCTCGGCTGCACCGAGCAGCACGCCTACCTGAGTCTCTCGGTCGACAGCATTCTCGCCGAGCGCGTGGCCCTGGAGGCGGCGGAGCCTCTCGGCGTGCCCGTGTTCCCCGTGGTGGCCTATGGCATCACGCCGTACTTCATGGCCTATCCGGGTACCGTGTCGCTGAAGGCGGACACCTATCTGCGCATCCTCACCGACATTCTCGATTCGCTGCGCCGCACAGGCTTCCGCCGCATCCTGTTCGTCAACGGCCACGGCGGCAACACGCCGGGCCACACCGCGGCCATCGAATGGATGGGGCAGAACCCGGATTGCCGCGTCAAGTTCCATAACTGGTGGAACGCGCCGCTCACCTTCGCGAAGGTGAAGGAGATCGATCCGGTCGCATCGCACGCCTCCTGGATGGAGAACTTCCCCTGGACGCGTCTTCCCAACATCGCCCAGCCCGACCACCAGAAGCCGATGGTCGATCTCGACCGCATGCGCACCTTCGGTCCGGACGGGGTGCGCGAGATCCTCGGCGACGGCAATTTCGGCGGACGCTATCAGCGGCCCGATGAGGAGATGGACGCGATCTGGTCCGTCGCCATCGAGGAAACCCGCACCCTGATCGAGAGCTGGTGATGAACGACGATACGATCCTGATCTGGGGCGCCGGCGCCATCGGCGGAACGCTGGGCGCCTATCTGGCCCGCGCAGGCGAGGACGTGCTGCTCGTCGACATCGTCGGGCCTCATGTGGACGCCATGAACAAGGACGGCCTCGCCATCGAAGGGCCCGTCGAAACCTTCCGCCAGTCGGTCCGCGCCGTGACGCCGGACCAGGTGTCCGGCCGGTTCAGGCGCATCATCCTCGCCGTGAAGGCGCACCATACCCGCGATGCCGCCCGCGCGCTCAAGCCGCACCTGGCAGACGACGGATCGGTGCTGTCGGCGCAGAACGGACTGAACGAACTCGTCATCGCCGAGGAGATCGGTGCGGAGCGCACGGTCGGCTGCTTCGTCAATTTCGGCGCCGATTGGCTGGAGCCGGGCCGCATCCTGTTCGGCAATCGCGCCGCGGTCGCCATCGGCGAGATCGACGGACGCGTCACGGAGCGCGCGAAGGATTATCACCGCCTGCTCTCCATCTTCGAGCCGCAGGCCGTGCTGACCGACAACATCTGGGGCTGTCTCTGGGGCAAGCTGGGTTACGGCGCCCTGCTCTTCGCCACGGCGCTCACCAACGAGACCATGTCGGACAATCTCGCCTCCGAGAAGCACTTCCCCGTGTTTCACCGCCTCGGCCAGGAGGTGATGGCGGTCGCGAAGGCGCGCGGCGTCAGGCCGCTCGGCTTCAACGGTTTCGACCCCGACGCCTTCATGCCGGGCGCCGACGAGGAGGCCGCACGCCGCTCCGTCGCCGCCATGGCGGAGTTCAACCGCCACACCGCCAAGACCCATTCGGGCATCTGGCGCGATCTCGCCGTGCGCAAGCGCAAGACGGAGGTCGATGCGCAGATCGCGATCATCGCCACCCTCGGCACCGAGGCCGGCATTGCGACGCCCACCGTCTCCCGGCTCGTCGACCTCATCCACGACATCGAGGACGGCCGCCGCGAACAATCCTGGTCCACCCTCGATCTGATGCTCGAATCATGAAGCTCGATTTCACGAACCGCCGCGCCGTCGTCACCGGCGCCGCCCAAGGCATTGGGCGCTCCATCGTTCAGGCTCTCGCCGCCGAAGGTGCCCAGGTCTGGGCCCTCGACCTCGATGCGGAGGGCCTGCGTGTTGCCGCCGAGGCCGGCGCCAAGGCCACCCGCACCCTGGACCTCGCCGACCGCGCCGCCGTGGCCCAGGTGATGGACGAGATGGCCGAGAGCCTCGGCGGCATCGACATTCTGGTCAACTGCGCCGGCGGCGTGCGTGGCCAGGTGGCGAGGCCGATCGAACAGGTGAGCGAGCAGGATTGGCTCGTGCTGTTCGAGGCCAACGTGCATGGCGCCTTCTGGTGTTCGCAGGGCGTGGCGCCGCACATGAAGCGCCAGGGCTTCGGGCGGATCGTTAACATCTCGTCCGGTGCCGGGCTTCGCCCGAGCCTTACGGGCATTCAGGCCTACACGGCATCGAAACATGCTCTCGTCGGACTGACGAAGCAGCTGAGCTTCGAGCTCGGCCCCCATGGGGTCACCGTCAACAGCGTGGCGCCCGGTTTCGTCCTGTCCAACCCCGCCACGCAGCGCCAGTGGGAAAGCTACGGTCCCGAGGGGCAGGCGCGGCTGGTGGAGAGCATCCACACCCGCCGCCTCGGCCGTCCGCAGGACATCGCCGATGCCGTGATGTTCCTTGCTTCCGATGCCGCCGGCTGGGTCTCCGGGCAGATCATTTCCGTCGATGGCGGACGCTCCTGAAACAGCGCGCCGCACCTTCAACAGAACGTAACGAATTCCGAGGAAAACCCATGAACGACATCGGCCTCAGCCAGCCCTGGACCTGGGACGAGAATACCTGGCGCAGCAAGGTGGAACACGTGCGCGCCGGCCGTCCCATGAAACCGGCGCGCTGGAAGAACGGCGCCCGGTGTGCCGTGGCGCTCTCCTTCGACTCGGATCACGAAACCAACGAGCTGCGCGACGGCGGCAAGTCCATCGGCCGCATGTCTCAGGGACAGTACGGCAATCGGCAGGGCGTTCCGCGCATTCTCAATGCGCTCGCGAAGTATGACGCCAAGGCCACCTTCTTCGTCCCGGCCGTGGCCGCCCTGCTCTACGAGGACGAGCAGCGCCGCGTGGTGGCGGAAGGCCACGAGATCGGCATTCACGGCTGGATCCATGAGCTCAACAGCCAGCTTCCCTACGAGACCGAGCGCGACCTGATGTTCCGCGCCGCCGACACGCTGGAACGCATCACGGGCGTGCGTCCGGTAGGCTTGCGCACCCCGTCCTGGGACTTCAGCGCCGACACGCTGCGGATCGAGCGCGAGCTCGGCCTGCTCTACGATTCGTCCCTCATGGCGGACGACGACCCTTACGAACTGGTGGAGAAAGGCGAGCCGACCGGCATCGTCGAGCTTCCGGTGGAGTGGATCCGCGACGACGCGGTCTATTTCAACATGCACCGCTTCAACGGCCTGCGCCCGCACACCCCGCCGACCGCCGTCTACGACATCTTCTTCCGTGAATTCGAGCGCGCGTACGAGGAGGGCGGCCTGTTCCTCCTCACCATGCATCCGCACGTGACCGGATACCGCTCGCGTATCTGGATCCTGGAAAAGCTCCTGGAAGAGATCACTCAGCGCTCCGACGTGTGGATCGCGACCCATGCGGAAATCGCGGCCTACGTGAAACAGGAATGTCCCTGATGAGCACGGGGCGCCGCGCTCGCGATCTCGGCCTCGCCTGCGGCTCCCTGCCTGCGGGCGAGCGCAACAGCATCTGTGACGTGCCGGGCGTGCGGGTGGGCCATCGCACGCTGAATCACGGCGACATCCGCACCGGCGTCACGGCGGTCCTTCCTCACGAGGGGAATCTCTACCGGGAAAAGCCGGTCGCCGCCGTCCATGTGCTCAACGGCTTCGGCAAGAGCGCCGGGCTGGTGCAGGTGGAGGAACTGGGCACTATCGAGACGCCGCTGCTTCTCACCAACACCCTGTCGGTGGGAACCTGCTGCACGACGCTCGTGCGCCATGCCATCGCGAACAATCCCGATATCGGCCGTGAGACGGCGACGGTGAACCCGGTCGTGCTCGAGTGCAACGACGGGTTCCTCAACGATATCCAGGCGCTTGCGGTGACTGAAGCCGATGCGCAGGCGGCTCTCGACGACGCCTCGCCCGATTTCGCCGTCGGCGCGGTGGGCGCCGGCTGCGGCATGAGCACCTTCGGCTTCAAGGGCGGGATCGGAACGTCGTCGCGGAGACTGGACCTCGACGGACGTCCGTTTCATCTCGGCGTTCTGGTGCTGTCCAATTTCGGGCGCTCCGGCGATCTGCGCCTACCCGACGGCACCCGCGTGTCTCCTGACGCCGTACCCGAACCGGCGGCAGCCGAAAAAGGCTCCATCATCATCATCACGGCAACCGACATTCCCCTGAGCGACCGGCAGCTCAGGCGCGTCATCCGCCGTGCCGGCGTGGGGCTTGCGCGGCTCGGCTCCTTCTGGGGTCACGGCAGCGGCGATATCGCCCTCGGCTTCTCCACCGCCAATCGCGTGTCGCATGACGAGAAGGCCGACCTCGCGACGATCGGCATTCTCAACGAGAACCGCATCGATCTCCTCTTCGAGGCGATGGCGGACGCCACCCAGGAGGCGGTGCTCGACGCACTCGTGGCGGCAGGCCCCATGACGGGCCGCGCGGGCCATCACCGCCCCAGCCTCGCCGACGCCCTGAAACACCTGTCCTCAACCTAGGTCCGAGACCCCATGACCAGCACATCCGACAACGACTTCGTCCTCGCCGTCCATGGCGGCGCCGGAACCATCCTGCGCAGCAAGATGACGCCCGAGCGCGAGGCTGCGTACCACGCCGGCCTGCGCCGGGCTCTCGAAGCCGGGCGGGTGGTACTGGCCGATGGCGGCACGGCTCTCGATGCGGTGAGCGCCGCCGTGATGGCGCTGGAGGACGAGCCCCTGTTCAATGCCGGACGCGGCGCGGTCTATACGTCCGCCGGCAAGCAGGAGATGGATGCCGCGATCATGGACGGGCGCGACCGGTCCGCGGGCGCCATCGCAGGCATCTGCGGTCCGCGCAATCCGATTCTCGCGGCCCGCGCCGTCATGGAGCATTCGGGCCATGTGTTCCTCATCGGCGACAGCGCCTTGCGCTTCTGCCGCGAGCAGGGCCTCGCCTTCGAGGAGCCGTCCTACTTCTACACCGAGGCCCGCTGGCAGGCCCTCCAGGAGACCCTCGCCATGCGCCGGAGCGGCGCGGAGGATCAGGACGAGTCCCGCAAGCATGGAACGGTCGGCGCCGTCGCGCGCGACCGGAACGGCAATCTTGCCGCGGCGACGTCCACAGGGGGCATGACCGCGAAGTCACCGGGACGCGTCGGCGACAGCCCGGTCATCGGCGCCGGGACCTGGGCCGATAACGAGACCTGCGCGGTCTCCGGAACCGGGCACGGCGAGATCTTCATCCGCTACGCCGCGGGCCACGAGATCGCATCGCGCCTGCGCTATGCGGGCCAATCCCTCGAAGAGGCGTCGCGGGCCGTGGTGGTGGATGTCCTCGCTCCGGCGGGCGGATCCGGCGGCGTCATCGCCGTCGACCGCACGGGCGCGGTCTCCCTGCCCTTCAACTGCTCGGGCATGTATCGCGGCTATGTGCGCGGCGACGGCATCCTGCGCACGGCGATCTACGACGAAGCCTTCGTGGAACGGCAGCAGGACTGACGGACGGCGGGAGCGTTACGATGCGTAACGCTCCTCGTTCTCCTCCGTCGCGTCCAGTGCGACCACGACGGACTTGAGGGGGAAGGTGATGACGCAGCGGATTCCGGCCGGGGCGAAATCGAGCTTGATGTCGCCGCCCAACTGCTGCGCCAGCCCCCGTTGAATCAGCTTCGTTCCGAAGCCCTGCCGCTCCGGCGGCTTCACGCGCGGACCGCCGCTTTCGGTCCACTCCACCAGGAGCGAGGCCGGCCCCGGTCCCGTCGTCACCGCCCACATGACGGAGACGCGCCCCTCCATCATGGAGAGACTGCCGTACTTCACGGCATTGGTGGCCAGCTCGTGCACGGCGAGACCCATGGCCAGGACCGCGCTCGGCTGCAGGTTGACCCGGGGCCCGCGCAGCCTGATCCGCTGCTGCATGGGATCCTGATAGGGATCGAGCTCGTTCCTCAGCACGTTCTCCAGGAGAGCGCCGTTCCAGTTGGTGCTCGTGAGCAGGTCGTGCGTCTTGGCCAGACCCTGGAGCCGTCCCATGAACGCGTCCCACGCATTCGGATCGCCCGCCTCGGCGGAGCGGCGCGTCATCGAGGCGATGGACTGGACCGTCGCGAGGGTGTTCTTCACCCGGTGGTTCAGCTCGTGGAGCAGGAGCGCCTGTCGTTCGTCCGCCTCCCGGCGCTCGGTGATGTTCTGGGAAACGCCGACCATGGAAAGGGAGCCGTCCGTGCCGATGCGGGTGCGGCCGCTGACCCGGATCCAGTGCTCGCTCCCGTCCGGCCAGATCACCCGGTACTCCACATGAAGGTCGGTCCGGTTCGTCATGGCCTCGGCGACCGCCTCGGCCTGCTTGGCGCGGTCCTCCGGATGGATCGAGGCGACGAGGTCCGTGTAGGTGAAAGACTCGTCGGCTGCGCGGCCGAAATTGGCGCGGCAGGTCGCTGAGGTCACGAATTCGCCCGTCGACGGGGTGAACTCCCAGGACCCGAGATCGCCGGCGTTGAGCGCCAGGCGCAGGCGAGCTTCGCTCTCCGCCACATGGGCGATCACTTCCTCGCGGGACTGCTTCTGCATCCGGATGGCCGTCGCGGCCTCTGCGAGCGCCTTCCGGATCGCATCGAATTCGAGCACATGGGTCGAGGCGTCGGTCACCGGCTCGCCCCTGCCCAGTGCCTTCGCCGAGGCGACGAGCTGATCGACCGGTTTCGCGATCTGACGCGACAGGTGGGCTGCCAGAACGATGCCCGCCACGATGACGCCTGCGAGGACGAGGAGCCAGATCAGAGGACGCTGAAGAGCGGCCCGGAGTTCGGAGGCCGGCAAGCTGATGATGAAGGACCAGCCGAAGGGCTGCGAGCGGCTGAAATACGTGCGGGCGGGAATCCCGTCGAGAGTCACGTTGTCGATCTGCCCCTCGGAAGAGGCGGTGATCGCCTCGAGGAGCCGCGGGCGGGCCGATTGTCCGATGAACTGCTCCGGCGACCGGGAGCGCGCGACGATCTTGCCGCTCCGGTCGAGCACGGCGGCATTCCAGCCGGCCGCGATCCGCTGGTCCTGAATGAGCTTCTGAAAGACCTCCGGCCCGATGGCGGACGAGAGGATGTAGGCGACCCTGCCGTCGATCACGACGGGGACGTCCAGGGTGACGAGCGCCTGCCCCGTCGCCGGGCGGACGGCGAGGTCCGACAGCTCGGCCCGGCGCGTTTCCTGGACGCGGCGGATGGTTTCCGGACGAATGCTGTCCGGCAGCGGCGTGCCGTAGGGGACCCGCGTGTTCAGCAGCACCTTGCCGTCCGGTTCGAACAGGGCGATCCAGGCCGGCTCCGCAAGCCCGGCCTCCATCGCCTGCCGGTGGAAGGCGGCGAAGTCGCCGGTTCGTATGGAGGGCGAGGACGCCAGAACACGCAGGGCGGCCTCGGCCTTCTCGATCTCGCGGTCGAGCGACAGGGACATGGCGCGGGTGATTTCCTGCAGGCGCAGGTCGGTGGCCCGCTGCTCGGCCCGATAAACCGAATAGAGCCCGCCTCCGGCCACCAGAATGGCCGGCAGGGCAAGAGCCAGCACGAGAACCCAGAGAACCTGCCGCAGGGAGGTCTGCGCTCTTCCTGCGGAGGATTTGCCCGGTTCCGTCGTTCGGGTTGCCGTTCGGTTTGCCTGAATCATGGGTGCTGACCGCCTCCCTGCATGGGCATGGTGACGCGCACCAGAGTCGCCGGATCGTCGTCCGGCCATTCCACGTCGGCATTGAGCTGACGCGCGAGGGCTCTCAGGATCGTCCCCGTGCTGCCTTTTCGGGCCGCGTTCTTTTCCTCCGGACTGAAGGCATCGTCCGAGAGCTGGAAGAGCAGGCGCCCATCGCGGTTACCCATCATCAGCTTCAGCTTGCCGTGCCGGTGCTCATAGGCATGGGTCAGGGCATTGACGACGATCTCGTTGAAGAGAAGCGCGATCGGCGCCGCCTTCGCCGCCTCGACCTCCACGGCCTCCAGCTGGAATTCCGGTGTGATCCGGACGCGGTCGATCTGCGTGGTCAGCTCCTCGCACAGGCTCCTTGCGAAGGTCGTCGCATCGAACCGCGCCGCCCCCCGGCCGTCGTAGAGGTCGCGGTGAGCCGCCGCGAGAGCCTGGAGCCGCTGCTTCATGTAGCCGAGCGCCTCGCGCACCTCCCTGTTCCGGGTCTGGCGGATGTCGATGCCGAGGAGGGAGAGGAGAAGCTGCAGGTTGTTCTTCACCCGGTGATCGAGCTCGTGCAGGAGGGCGGTGCGCTCCTCCAGAAGCCGATGCAGCGCTTCCTGGGTGCGCTGCTGCTCGGCCCGGGCGCGTGCCTCCGACAGGGCGCGCAGGACCGTGGTGGGCAGGCGTTCGAGCCGCTGCTTCAGAACGTAGTCCGTCGCCCCGCGCTTGAGCGCCTCGACGGCCACTTCCTCGCCGAGAGTGCCGGAGACGAAGATGAAAGGCGTGTCGGGGCAGAGCTCGCGCGCAAGGCTCAGCGCGCTCAGGCCGTCGAAGGCGGGAAGGACGTAATCGGCCAGGATCAGGTCCCAGCTCGTCTCCCGAACCGCATTCGAGAAGTCGGCGCGGTCCACCACGTTGTGGACCGTAACGGCGAGTCCTGTCGCGGCCAGCGCTTCCGTCACCAGCTCCACGTCGAGGGCGCTGTCCTCCAGGAGGAGGACGCGCAAGCTCCGATCGGACTGGGCGACGTCGGACTGCTTCATCGAACGCTCTATTGGCCGTTCCGCGGCGGCGGCTCGTTGAGGATGGCCCAGAATACTCCGAGATCCTGAATGGCGTCGAAGAATTCCCGGAAACCCACCGGCTTTACCACGAATGCGTTGACGCCCAGCTCGTAGCTGCGGACCACGTCGCTCTCCTCCCTGGAGGAGGTCAGCATGACGACGGGCGTGTTGCGGAGAACCGGGTCCGCCTTGACCTTCTCCAGCACCTCGAGGCCGTCGACCTTGGGCAGCTTGAGATCGAGCAGCACCACGGCCGGGTCGCTGGTGTTGCGGCTCTCGTGGGTTCCGCGCCGGTACAGGAAGTCGAGCGCTTCCGCGCCGTCGCGAACGACCACGACCTCGTTGGCGAGCTGGCTCTGCTCCAGGGCAGCCAGTGTGAGCTCGATATCCTTCGGGTTGTCTTCGACCAGAAGGATAGGTTTCAGTTCCGGCATTCACGCCGCTCCTTCGATATCGGGAAGAGAAAAGTAAAAGGTGGCGCCTTTGTCGAGCACGCCCTCGGCCCAGGCGCGCCCGCCATGCCGCTCGACGATGCGGCGGACATTGGCCAGGCCGATCCCGGTTCCCTCGAACTCCTCGATCCGGTGCAGCCGCTGGAAGACGCCGAACAGCTTGCCGACATAGGTCATATCGAAACCGACGCCATTGTCGCGCACGAAAAAGACGACTTCCCCATTCTCCCGGGTGGCGCCGATCTCGATCCGGGCCTGCTCCCGCGGGCGGGTGTACTTCACCGCGTTCGACAGGAGGTTTTCGATCACGAGACGGATCATGATCGGATCGGCGACCGCCGCAGGCAGATGGCCGATCTGCCACGAGACCCGCCGGTCGCCCACCTCCATGGCGAGCCTCTGGCGAACCTCGTCGACCATTTGCCTCATGTCGATGCGCCGAGGCTTCAGCGCGGTCCGTCCCATCTGGGAGAAGCTGAGAAGGTTGTCCACCAGCGTTCCGGCCGTATAGGCGGATTCGATGATGGTATCGACGTAGCGGTGCCCGCGCTCGGAGAGCTTGTCCGCCTCCTGCTTCTTCAGGAGTTCCGAATAGCCGACGATATGGCGGAACGGCGCGCGCAGATCGTGGGACACGGAATAGGAAAAGGCTTCGAGCTCCTTGTTGCTGCGCTTCAGCTCGTCGGTCAGCGAGGCGAGTTCCTCGGCCCGGCGCAGGACGATGCCGACGACCGCGTTGCGCAGCTCCTTCACCGCCTCGATCTCGCTCGCATCCCACGGCAGAGAGCGGCACCGCACCGTTTCCTTCCAGATCTCGAAGGAGCGTCGGGGATGGAGGCGCTGGACACCCGCGACCTCCTGGACCGGTTTGTTCGGATCGCCGCCCCATTTCACGGTCTGCACGACCTCCGGCCGGAACCAGAGCACGTAGCTCGCGTGCATCTTCGAGATGGAGATGGCGAGAAGGCCGCTTGCCTTGTCGGCATAATCCGCCGCCTCGGCGAAGTGGTCCGACAAGGCGTCGGTGGCAAACACGTCCTCCTCGTGATGCGTCGAGAGCCAGGCGAAAAGGTCTCTCACCTCCTCCTCCGAGGGCGTGTGGCCCAGGCGCCAGCAATGCTCTCCGGAAACGATGGCGGCTCCTTCCGCGCCGGCCAGAAGCATCAGCTCCGCCGGATGCTGCACCAGCCCGTCGATGAAGTAGTCCTCCGCCGCCATGTGGGCGAGGAGACGCGCCTGCACGGAGCGCAGACGGATGCGTTTCTCGGCCAGAATGGTGTTCTCGCGGGCCTCGAGCTGCAGGGAGAAGATCTGCGTGAGGAAGTCGCACGCATTGCGGACCTGCAGCGGAACCCGTCGCGGATCCCTGTTGTGGCAGGAAATCAGCCCCCAGAGCGCCCCCTCGCGCAGGATCGAGATCGACATGGACGCGAAGGTACCCATGTTGCGCATGTACTCCAGGTGAACGGGAGACACGCTGCGCAGCACCGAATCGCTGAGATCGAGCGGAGCGGGGTCGTGCGACTGGATCGGAACCGGAGTTTAGTCGGCATCGGGAATGATGCGCAGGCGGTTGCGGCGATAGAGCTCCCGCGCCTGGGCCGGTATGTCGGAAGCCGGAAAGCGAAGATCGAGATAGGAGGGCAGGTTCTCGTTGCGATCCTCCGCGATGACGGTGCCGTTCCACTGCTCGTCGAAGCGATAGACGAGAACGCGGTCGAACCCCGTCAGGCGCCGGATGTCCTGGGCCGCCACCCGGCACAGATCGTCGATGGTCGTGGCGGTCTGCAACTGCTCCACGAAGCGGCGCAGGGTCGGATAGAGGGTGTCCAGGCTCGCGCTGGAGCCGGCGGGAACCTCCTCCAGTTCCAGGACGGTGTAGTCGCCCGAGCGGTGGAGCACGGCATCGAAGGCCCGCTCTCCCTGCTTCGTTTCCAGCGTGATCGTTCTGAGATAGCGGGAGGTCCCCTGCTGCGCCGGCTCCGCGAGATCGCCGTCGAACCGGGCCGCCAGGTCGGGCATGACATCCCCGAACGGACGCCCGAGCACCGCCGCCGGTTCCAGGCCAAGCAGGGAAGCGATGTTGGCGCTGGCATAGACCAGGGCGCGATCCGTGGACCGAAGGGCCAGCAGGATCCCGTGAGGCTGGATGCTGCCGGGAATATGGATCGGTTCGCGCTCGCAGGCGGTCAGGTCGATGTCGGGCGTCGTCTGAATGCTCATGGCGCCTCGCACAGCCAATCGTGCATCACGTCGAAGGTTCGGTTCGCCGTCTCGACGATGAGATCGTCCACCTCCGGCGAGGAGGCCGTCAGGAGCATCGTGCCGAAGGACTTCCACATGACGGCGGTCTCCCGTCCGTAGCTGCGGAAATAGGCGCAGCCGGTCTCAGCGTTCAGTCCGAGACGCCGCTCCACGTCGCGCGCGATGACGGCGCCGCCCAGGGTGGAGCCCTCGACCACGTACATGCTCCCCCACACGGCGGCAGGGGCCGGCAGGGGCATGAGGCTGTCGCACCGGGGCAACCGGGAGATTTCGCGAGCCGTCATGCCGAGCGCCCTCAGGTCCTTGACGAGAAGATCCGTCTTGCAGCGCCGGCGGAAGAAGTGGGGGTCGGGCGCGAAATCGCCCGCCATTCCCTCCCAGGCGACGTGAAAGCCGTAGAAACGGCAGAGCAACGCCCGATAGCCGTCGCGCGACGCGATTCGCCGGTCGAGGTCGATGGCCGTCTCGATCCGGTCGTGCGCCGTCCGCGTTTCGATTTTCAAGCGTTCAAGCAGTGTCATGGAAGGGACGAACCTTAGGGAAAGTTTTCTGCCGCGTATAGGCCGCGATACAAATTGGATCAGGTCTTGTGCCTCCAATTTCACCTCAAAGTGAAGACGTAACAATCTTCATGACACGCCTGCGAAACCGCCAAGCTTTCTCGCGGCGGCACGCTCCACCGTCATGAGACCGTCATGGATGAGGACGGCCAGCAGTGCGACGACGAGTCCGCCCTGGAGAATGAAGGCGGTGTTGTTGGATTGCAGCCCGGCGATGATCACCTCTCCGAGCCCCTTGGCGGCCACGGTCGACCCGATGGTGGCGGTGCCGAGATTGATCACGACGGAGAGCCTGACGCCCGCGAGAATCACCGGCAGGGCCAGGGGCAGTTCCACCTCGAACAGGCGCCGGCGCGGGCTCATGCCCATGCCCTTGGCGGCCTCCAGCGTGAGCGGAGAGACCTGGGTCAGCCCCGTAAGGGTGTTCTCGAAGATCGGCAGGAGACCATAGAGGAAAAGCGCGATGAGCGTCGGCTTCGCCCCGAACCCGACGAGCGGAACCGCGATGGCGAGAACCGCGATGGGCGGAAAGGTCTGACCGATATGCACGAGGCTGCGGGAGAGCGGCAGGAATTCGAGACCCGAGGGCCGCGTCACGAACACGCCGAGAAGAACCGCCACGGCGGTGCTGGCGAGGGTGGCGCCGAAAACCGTGACGAGGTGCGACAGGGTGAGGGAGAGCAGGCTGCCCTGGTTGTAGATGGCGGGCGCCTCGTTCTCGGTCAGCGGCTCGAACGCGAAGGCGAAGAGATGCGGCGCCGTGACGAAGACCGCGAGCAGCGCAAGCGCGGCGACACGCAGGAGGGATGACGGCCTGGTCACCGGGACGGCCTTCCGAAGCGAAGGATCCCGTCGATGCTGACGCGCCCCATGACGGCGCCGTCGGCACCGGCGACCGGCAGCGCATCCCGGCCGCACCACACGAGCCGCGACAGGGCCTCGCGCAGGTTGGCGGAAGCCTCGATCGGCTCGCCGCTCGCGGGACCCGGTTCGGTTGCATCCCGCACCGTCGAGAGCGACAGGAGGCGGAAAGGACGCTCCGCCGAGCCGACGAGACGTTCGACGAAGGCCTCCGCCGGACGGGTGAGCAGTTCGGCCGGCGGCGCGTATTGAAGCAGGCGGGCCTGGTCCATGACGGCGATCCGGTCGCCGAGATGGAAGGCCTCCTCCATGTCGTGGGTCACCAGCACGATGGTGGTGCCGAGGCGGCGCTGGATGGCGAGGAGGTCGTCCTGCGCCTTGGCGCGGATCACCGGATCGAGGGCGCCGAACGGCTCGTCCATGAGAAGGAGGGCGGGCCTTGCCGCGAGCGCCCGCGCGACACCCACCCGCTGCTGCTGTCCGCCGGAGAGCTCATGGGGGTATTTGTTCGCGAATTCCGCGGGATCGAGCTGGTAGAGATCGAGCAGCTCCTCGACACGGTCGGCGATGCGCTTCCGGTTCCAGCCGAGGAGGCGCGGCACGGTCGCGATGTTCTCGGCCACGGTCCGGTGCGGGAAGAGCCCGTAGCCCTGGATCACGTAGCCGATGCGGTGCCTCAGCTCGTCCTCGGGGACGGACATCGTGTCCTGCCCGTCGATGAGCACGCGGCCCGAGGTCGGCTCGATCAGGCGGTTGATCATGCGCAGCAGGGTCGATTTGCCAGCCCCCGACGTGCCGACGACGACGGCGATGGATCCCTCCTCGACCCGCATCGTCACCCCATCGACGACGGTGCTGTTCCCGTAACGCTTCGTCAGGCGCTCGATCTCAATCATGGGAGGTTCCATTGGCCAGTTCGATGGCCGCATCCAGGACGACCGCGGCAGCGAAGGCCAGCGCCACGGTCGGAATTGCGCCGAGCAGCACGAGATCGATGGCGGTCTGGCCGATGCCCTGGAACACGAAAGTGCCGAACCCTCCTCCGCCGATGAGAGCCGCGACCGTGGCGAGGCCGAGATTCTGGACGAGGACGATGCGCACCCCGGCGAGGATCACGGGCAGGGCCAGGGGCAGCTCGACCTGCAGCAGGCGCTGTCGCGGGGACAGTCCCATGCCTCGCGCGGCCTCGACGACGGCGGCGGGCACCTGGCCGAGGCCGACCACCGTGTTGGCCACGATGGGCAGCAGCGAATAGAGGAACAGCGCCACCAGGGCGGGAGCGGCGCCGATGCCGCGGATCCCCAAGGCCGCCGCCAGGGGTACGGTGGCGGCCAGGTAGCCGAGGGGCACCATCAGGATGCCGAAAAGGGCGATGCTCGGAACCGTCTGAACCACGTTGAGCACCTGGAGAGTGCCCGATCTCAGGCGCGGAAGACGGTGACAGAGAAGGCCGGTCGGCAGCCCGACCAGGAGCGCGGCGGAAAGCGATCCGAGCGCGAGAAGGAGATGCTGGCCCGCCTCGCGCCAGAAGCTGTCCGACCGCGCCGCGTATTCCTTGATGATCGAGAGGCCGCTCCAGGCCCCCGACAGGAGCAGCAATGCGACGAAGGCGGCAGCGACGCCCAGTGCGGCGAGGCGCCCCCATGGACCGAGGCGCAGGCGCGTGAGCGAATCCGCCACCAGCAGGCCGAAGGCCAGCATCAGGAGCCAGAAGCCGAAGGCCGGCGAGACGCGGGCGAAGGTGTTGCCCTCGGGCGTGAGGAAGAGCGCGGCCATGCCCATCGCCGGAGCGACGGCCGCGAATCCGAGACCGGCGGCGGCGAGCCGGACTGGCGCCGCCCGGAGGGTGGCCGCCATGACCGCGACGGCGAGCGCCGCAGCCAGCACGCCGGAGGCGAGACCTGGCGGCAGCGCATCGAGCAGCATGCGGGGCTCGCCCGAGACGATGCGGTTGGCGCGGTAGGTGGCGAAGGGCGCGGCGAAGAGCGCAAGCCCGATCAGCACGGCGATGACGCCGCCGAGTCGATCAAGCCTGAAACCCTTGCGGGAGGAAGCCATGCCGAGCGTGCTCGCTGGAAAGGAGGTCGAGTTCACAATCAGCCCGGCTTTTCGTCACCTGCCCGCATCGCGCCATTCTATGGCGACGCGCTATTTCAGGAAGCCCTTGGACTTCAGGTAATCGGTCGCGACAGCCCTCGCCGGCTCGCCGCCCACCTGCACGCGGGCGTTCAGGTCCTGCAGGGTGGTGAGGTCGAGGGATTCGAAGACCGGCTTGAGGACCTCGGCGACCTTCGGGTTCTCCTTCAGCGCCTCCTCGCGGATGATTGGGGCCGGCGCATAGACCGGCTGCACGTTCTTGTCGTCGGCGAGCACCACGAGGCCCGAGGGCGCGATGCCGCCGTCGGTGCCATAGACCATGGCGGCGTTGGCGCCGTTGGTCTTTTCGGCCGCCGCCTTGATGGTCGCGGCCGTATCGCCGCCGGACAGCACGATGAGCTGCTCGGGCTTCATCTTGAAATCGTAGGCCGCCTGGAAGGCCGGAAGAGCCGCGGCGGAGTTCACGAATTCGGCGGATGCCGCGAGCACCACCTTGCCGCCGTTCGAGACCCACTTGCCGAAATCGGTGAGGGTCGCGAGCTTGTTCGGCTCCGCCACGTCCTTGCGCAGGGCGATGGCCCAGGTGTTGTTGGCCGGCGAGGGGGTGAGCCACACGATCTTGTTGGCGTCGTAGTCCAGCTTCTTGGCCGCCTCGTAGCCCTTCGCCGCGTCCTTCCAGAGCGGGTCGTCGGCCTTGTTGAAGAAGAAGCCGGCATTGCCGGTATATTCCGGATAGATGTCGATCTCGCCGGCGGTGATCGCCTTGCGGACGACGGGCGTGGCTCCGAGCTGGATGCGGTCCTGCGTCTTGATGCCGTTGGCGTTGAGCGTGAGCAGGATGATGTTGCCCAGAACCGCACCCTCGGTGTCGATCTTGGAGGAGACGACGACGTCGGCCTTGGCGGCCGACATGGCCGTCAGGCCCAGTGCCAGGGCTGCGGTCAGCGATTTCAGGACGGCTCTCATGGGTATTCCCTCGGATGACGGCGCGACAGCTCTGCTGTTTTAGGTCACTCGCCGCCGTTAGGCAGAGGGTGCCGCCAAGAAGTTCTCCCGAATAGACGACAAAACCGCGTGAATGCGCAACAAGACGCCGCCCGTCTCCTGGGGACGGGCGGCGCCTCGCGCGATTCGATCGGCGTGGAGCGGTTCAGGCGCTCAGGGCCGGCGGCTCCTGCGCGATGGTGAAGCGCACCTGGGCCTGCGGCCGGTGATCCTCCGAGAGGGTGCGCCAGGTGTGCTCGGCCTCTGTGCGGCTCTCGAAGGGGCCGACCACCCGCTCGGTGCCCTGGACGAGGGTTTCGCAGTCGCAGGAGGTGTACTCGCCGCCGACCACCCAGAAACGTGACTTATGCATTGTCGATCTCCATTGATGAGAGGATGTGAGGGTTTTTCGACGCTTACTCGGCCGCCTGAAGCTTCGTGGCCGAGTGGAACTGCGCGGTCTCGGTGGAATCGCTCATGGCGGTCGTCGAGGACTTGCCGCCCGTGATCGCCAGCGAAACCTGGTCGAAATAGCCGGTGCCGACCTCGCGCTGGTGGCGGGTGGCCGTGTAGCCGTCGGCTTCCGCCGCGAATTCGGCCGCCTGGAGTTCCGAATAGGCGCCCATGCCGCGGTCGCGGTAGCCGCTCGCCAGGTCGAACATGCCGTAGTTGAGCTGGTGGAAGCCGGCGAGCGTCACGAACTGGAACTTGTAGCCCATGGCGCCGAGCTCGCGCTGGAACTTGGCGATGGTGGCGTCGTCGAGCTTCTTCTTCCAGTTGAAGGACGGCGAGCAGTTATAGGCCAGGAGCTTGCCCGGATAGCGCTTGTGGATCGCCTCCGCGAATTTGCGCGCATCGTCGAGATCCGGGTGCGAGGTCTCCCACCACAGCAGGTCGGCGAGTTCCGCGTAGGCCAGGCCGCGGGCGATGCAATGGTCGAGGCCGGTGCCGTCCTTGAGGCGGTAGAAGCCTTCCGGCGTGCGGCTGTCGGGCTCGATGAAGGGGCGGTCGCGCTCGTCCACGTCCGAGGTGATGAGCTTGGCCGATTCCGCGTCCGTGCGGGCCATGATCAGGGTCGAGGTGCCCATCACGTCGGCGGCGAGGCGCGCGGCGGTCAGGTTGCGCTCATGGGCGGAGGTCGGGATCAGCACCTTGCCGCCCAGATGCCCGCACTTCTTCTCGGAGGCGAGCTGGTCTTCGAAATGCACGCCCGCCGCGCCGGCCTCGATATAGGCCTTCATGATCTCGAAGGTGTTGAGCGGCCCGCCGAATCCCGCTTCGGCATCGGCCACGATGGGCAGGAACCAGTCCCGCTTCGCGCCGCCCTCCGCGTGCTCGATCTGGTCGGCGCGCTGCAGGGTGCGGTTGATGCGGCGGCACAGCTCGGGGCCCGAATTGGCCGGGTAGAGCGACTGGTCCGGATACATGGCGCCGGCCACGTTCGAATCCGCGGCCACCTGCCAGCCGGACAGATAGATCGCCTCCAGCCCCGCACGGGCCATCTGCATGGCCTGGTTGCCGGTCATGGCGCCGAGGGAATGCACGTAGGGGCGCTCGTGCAGGAGCTGCCACAGGCGCTGGGCGCCGCGCTCCGCGAGCGTGTGGGCGATGGGGAAGGACCCGCGCAGCCGAAGCACGTCGTCCGCCGAGTAGGGACGGCGGATGCCGTCGAACCGGCCGGCGGGGGCGGAGGGCACCAGATCGTGGAGCGAACCCGGGGGCGTCTGCGCTGTCATTGTCTTATCCTTCCGTTTACATTCATTGACAAGTGAGGTCTGCGGCCCACAATCTCGTGGTATCGGCAGAGCTTCTGTCAGTATTAATCGCTGAAGAAGCCTTTGTTTCAACGTATGTTTCGGGAAGAAAAGTCGAGTTGTCACAACGCGACACGAATAGAAAAGTAAACCTGTAAAGATGTTTACAAATGGATGAGTCCAGAAAGCTTTTTGTCGGCCCGCGCCTCAAGCGCCTGCGGCGGGAGCGCAATCTCAGCCAGGCCCGCATGGCCGAGGAGCTCGGGCTGTCGCCGAGCTACCTGAACCTGATGGAGCGCAACCAGCGCCCGATCACCGCGCAGGTCCTCATCCGCCTCGCCCATGCCTATTCCCTCGATCCCCGGGAATTCGCCACGGACGATCACGAGCGCACCGTCTCGGAGCTCGACGAGGTCTTCGCCGATCCCCTCTTCCGCAGCGCGCCGGTCTCGCGCCTCGAACTGCGCGAGACGGTGGAAAGCGCCCCGACCCTGGTGGACGCGGTCAACCGTCTCTACCGGGCCTATCTTTCCCTGCGCGGCGCCAGCGAGGCGCTCACGCCCCGCCTGAGCGACCGCGACCGGGCCGAGGACGCGCCGCAGGACAACCCGGTCGACCGGGTGAGGCACCTCATCCACGAAGCCAAGAACCATTTTCCCGAGCTCGACGAGGCTGCGGAGACGCTCGCCTCCGACCTCGCCCTGACGGGGCACGAGCCGTTCTACGCCATCGCGGAGCGGCTGCACGCCAAGCACAGCATCCGCGTGCGGATCATGCCCATCGACGTGATGCCGGATTCGTTGCGCCGCTTCGATCATCACCGGCGCCAGCTCCTGATTTCCGAGCTGGTCGATCCCTCGGGCCGCACCTTCCAGGCCGCCTACCAGCTCGCCTTCGCGGAGATGCGCGGCGCCATCGATGCCCTGGCGGCGCGGCTCGAGCCCGAGGACGGGCCGGCGCGACGCCTCCTGCGCGTCTCCTTCGGCAATTACTTCGCCGGCGCGCTGATGATGCCCTACGGCAAGTTCCACGCGGCGGCGGAGGCGCTCGGATACGACGTGGAGGTACTGGGCGCCCGCTTCGGCGCGAGCTTCGAGCAGGTGGCGCACCGGCTCACCACCCTCGCACGGCCCGGAGCACGGGGCATCCCGTTCTTCCTGGTGCGGGTCGATTCGGCCGGGAACGTCTCCAAGCGCTTCTCGTCGGGGCGGTTCCCGTTCTCGCAGTTCGGCGGCACCTGCCCCTTGTGGAACCTCCACACCACCTTCCGCACGCCCGGACAGGTGGTGACGCAGATCGTCGAACTGCCGGACGGCTCGCGCTGGTTCTCCGTTGCCCGCTCGGTCAAGCGCGCCTTCAATCCCTGGGGCATGCCCGACCCGCATTTCGTGGTGGGCTTAGGCTGCGAGCTCAAATACGCCCACCGGCTCGTCTATGCCCGCGGCCTCGACCTGTCGGCGCCGGACCCGACCCCCATCGGCATCAACTGCCGCCTGTGCGAGCGGGTCGCCTGCCCGCAGCGGGCCGCCCCGCCGCTCATGCACGCCCTGATCGTCGACGAGATGAAGCGCGGCGTCTCGCCGTTCGAGTTCGACGCGACCTGAGGTTAGGCCGGGCGATCGTGCCGGTAGAAGGCGTTGGGAATGCCGTCGACGTCACGGATGCCCGTGAAGGACATGCCGGCCTTCTCCAGAACCCTGCGGGAGGCCCCGTGCTCGGCCACCGCGAAGCCGATGACGTGATCGACGGGCTCGACCCGGTAGATCCAAGCCAGCAGCGCTGCGGCCGCTTCCGTCGCGTAGCCCCGCCCCCAGAGCGGGCGCTTGAAGCTGTAGCCAAGTTCGAGCTCCCCGGTCGGGCCAAAGCACCCGAACCCGGCACGGCCGAGGAAGATCCCGTCCTTGTCCGTGACCTTGAACTTCGTCCAGCCATGGGCTTCGTAATCGGCCAGGAAGCCATGGAACTTCGCCCGCAGATAAGGCTCGTCCCATGGCGGATCGCCCATCTGCAGGAAGTGCTGCACCTCTCGGTCGCCGTGCAGGACGGCCAGCAGCGGAAAATCCTCCGGATCCCAAGGGTGGAAGCACAAGCGCTCGCTCTGTAGAACGGGGCTATTCATCTCCGGCTCTCAGTTATTCTCGGCGAGCCAGTGATCGAGGAACATGTCGAGCCAGCGCGCCACGTAGGGGTCGTGCTGAAAGCGGCCGTCGATCTGGCGGATGCGGTCCTGAGCCCCGGGCATTTCCAGACGCTCGGCGGCCACGACGGTCCACCGGCACATCATCGCGTGGGTCACCTCCGGGTGGAACTGGAGGCCGAAGGCCGCGTCCTCCACCCGGATGGCCTGGGTCGGGAAATCGTCGCCCGTGGCGAGGGTGTCGGCGCCCGTCGGGCAATCGAAGCCTTCCCGGTGCCAGTGATAGACATGCGTCGGCCAGGGCGCGCCGAGGCTCTCGCCGAAGGCCTGCCCGGCCGGCGTCGGGAGCAGCGGATAATAGCCGATCTCCGCCCGGCCGTCCGGATGCGCCCAGACCCCGGCGCCGAGGTGCCTGGCGAGCATCTGCGCCCCCAGGCAGAGGCCGAGAAAGGGCTTCTTCTCCTTCAAGGGCACGCGGATCCAGTCGATCTCGGCCTTGATGAAGTCGTCGGGGTCGTTGGCGCTCATCGGTCCGCCGAAGATCATGGCGCCGGCATGGTCCGCCAGGGTTTCGGGCAGCGGATCGCCGAACCGGGGCCGGCGGATGTCGAGGGGATGGCCGCGCTCCTGCAGGAGACGCCCGACCCTTCCGGGGGTCGAGTGCTCCTGGTGCAGGACGACGAGGACCGGCGCCTTTCGCGAGCGGCGCGCCTGAGCCCTAGCCATGGGCGCCATCCGGAGCGGGATTCGTCTGAGTATCGGCCCTGTGGGAGAACAGGGCGGCAGCGGACAGGGTGGAAGCGTGATGCGGACGGGGGATCGCGGACATGGGGCGGATTATTCGGGCGGGACGGCATTCTCCGCAAGAGGCTCCTGCCGAATGGCCTGTATGCACGACGGCTTCCGTCTCCGGATCCTGCCCCGGATCCCGGCGGCGGAACCGGGCCTGGGCCAAGGCGAAGAGTCGCACCGGGGCCGTGAAGGGACCTGGTGCCTCGCCATCGCTTTCCCGAGCAAAGTCAAGCTCTTCCGGACCTTTGCAACTGGGACCGTTCACCCTAAATTCAACGACGGCCGGCTAGCTCTCGGTCCTTGAGTCTTCCGTCGCACTTTCGCAGTGCGTCGGGGGGATGATAGAAGCGGTTGATTCGGGCTGCCGTAACACCCTTGCGGAGCCATTCGTGGAAGAAAGTGGACCTGTGACCGAAAGCGTAACCAGCGGCGACCTCAATGGCCTTCGGATTCTCGTCGTTGAGGATGAAGCGGCAATCTCCCTTCTTCTGGAGGACATGCTGCTCGACTTCGGTTGCGAGGTCATCGGCCCCGCGGCCCGGCTGTCTGCGGCCCTCGATGCCGTCTCGCGCGAAAAGGTCGACCTCGCCATCCTGGACGTGAACGTCGCCGGCGAGCCGAT
Source organism: Microvirga lenta (assembly GCF_020532555.1). Taxonomy (GTDB): domain Bacteria; phylum Pseudomonadota; class Alphaproteobacteria; order Rhizobiales; family Beijerinckiaceae; genus Microvirga; species Microvirga lenta. Next base: position 436,840 of record NZ_JAJBBR010000002.1, read on the forward strand.
CTACCCGGTCGCCGAGGCCCTCGCCCAGCGCTCGATCCCGTTCGTCTTCTCGACCGGGTACGGCAGCGCCGGCATCCGCGACACTTTCCGCGACCGTCCCGTGCTGCAGAAGCCCTTCGCGCAGAACGATCTGAAGCAGAAGCTTCTGATGGCGCGCAGCACCGCCGTCTGAGGGCTGCACACCCCTCCTTTTTCGCCGCGGCGTTCACGGTGTGCCGTAAAACACGGCATTTCGCTGCGGAATTCGCTTTGAAGTTATGTTATCCCTGCTAAGGTTGGCTTAGCCCGGGTATGTTGTAACTTTAAAGTCGATCTTCCTATGCACGCCTGTTCTCTCCGGTTTCTGGTCGCCACCAGCGCCATGGCTCTTTCTTTGGCCGCGGCGCAGGCGCAGTCCCCCGTCCCGCGAGCGGCTCCCCCGGCCGGCTCCATCGTCGCCGCCAAGGGCGGCGAGGAACTGCGCTTCACCCGCGAAGAGACTTGGCGGGCCGCGGAGATCCGGCAGGATCTCCTGGGCGGCGACGTGCTGCGCACCAACACGATCGGCAACCTGGCCATTCTGTTCGCCGACCAGACCCAGATCCGCGTCGGACGCAACTCGACCCTGACCGTGAACGACGTCGCCGGACCCGGCAACGGGGCGACGCAGCTCAACCTCCAGGCCGGCAACATCTGGGCCCGCGCCAATCGCGGCGGCACCGGCGTCGACGTCAAGACCCCGGCGGCCGTGGCGGCCATCCGCGGGACCGACTGGTCCCTGTCGGTGGACGGCTCGGGCAAGACCTCGCTGATCGTGCTCGAGGGCGTGGTGGAGCTGTCGAACCCGCAGGGCTCCGTCACGGTCCGCCAAGGCGAAGGCGCCGTGGCGGCCATCGGCCAGGCCCCGACCAAGTTCATCCTCGTCCGGCCGAACGACCGCGAGCAGATGCTGTTCTATCTGACTCTGCGCGACGGCTTCACCTGGCTGCCGGCGAGCCCCCTGCGCGGCGCCGCCCGCCGCGCGGAACGCGCTCGCGTTCTGGCCATTCCTCCGGAGGCGCGTCGCGTCGAGGACTGGCTGAACCTTGCCGAGGTGACCATCACCAACGCCAATCGGCGGATTGCGACCGAGGCTCTCGCCCAGGTCCGCCAGCACAGGCTGACGGCATCTCAGCGCGCCCGCGCCGATCTCGTCGAGGGACTGATCGCGGGACGGGAGCGCCGGTGGAGCGACGCCGTCGCCCTGCTGGCCCGCGCCGAACGGGGCGTGGATTCGACCCGGCGCGTGACGGCGGCCTATGGCCGCTACATCGCCGCTTCCCTGGCAGATCCCAAACGTGCCCTGACGGAGCCGAGAACCGGCCGGAGCAGCGCCGATGCGGCTCTCGCGAATGCCTTCGTGGCCGGGTTCAAGCAGGACCTGAACGTCGCCGCCGAACTCGCAAAGCAGGCGGAGAAGCAATTCCCGAACGATACGCGGCTCGCCATCTTCTCCGCGCAACTGTCGCTCGCGCTCAATCGCCACGACGAGATGCGCGCATCCGTGGAGCGCGCGCGTTCGGTCGATCCCGGCGACCATCTGGTGCTGGCCATGAGCGGCCGCATCAAGGCGGATCTCGAGAGCGACCGGAAGGGGGCGCTGGCCGATCTCTATCGGGCCGCCGAAGCGGCTCCGGGCAATGCCGACATCTGGAACGAGATCGGCATGGTGCAGGCGGAACTCGACGCCCCCCTTGAGGCGGAGGCGGCCTTCCGGAAGGCGATCGAGGCCGATCCGGAGGACCCGATCGCCTATGGCAATCTCGCCATCCACCTGCTCGACCAAAGCCGGGTCGAGGAGGCCGGGGCGCTGGTCGAGAAGGCCCTCGATCTCGATCCCGAGTTTCACGTCGCCTACATCGCGCGGGGCCGCTACCTCCTGCAGAAGGGCGATCTTCCCGGCGCCATCGAGTCGATCCTGGCCGGATCGGCGGCGAACCCGGCTTATTCCAACGGTCTCGTGGCCGCCGCCGTCGCCTATTACCAGAACGGGGAGGTCGAGCTCGCCGACCAGGCCCTCGACAATGCGAACCGGCTCGACCTGAACGATCCCGTGACGTCGATCGTGCGCACCGCCATCGCCCTGGACCAGTACCGGGCCGACGATGCCGTCCGCTTCGCCCGCGAGGCCGTGAAGCGCTCCCGGGCCCGCGGCGGCGACTATGCCGGCCTGTCGGCCAACCGGCAAAGCGGATCCTACCCGGCCGACGCCTACCGGTTCATCGGCCTGCACGAATGGGGGCGCTTCTACGGCGACCGCACCTTCGATCCGTTCGCGTCATCGAGCTATTTCGATCAGGCCGCGAACGTCCGCGCCAATGTGCTCAGCGGAGAGCCCAGCCTTTCGAGCGTGGAGACCGGCGCCGATCCCGGCCTCTCCGCCTTCAATCTCATCGTTCAGGGCCTGCTTCTCGATCCGCTCGCGGCAGGCGGCCGCATCGGCCGGATCGACCTCCTGCGGCGCCCGTTCCTCGACGCGGAAATCGGCGGGAGCATCATTTCCCAGGAAGGCCGGATCGGCTGGCAGTCGACCGCGACGGTCAACGGCTTCTCCAACGAGCCGGTGCCGACGGCATTCTCCTTCACGGCCGGACGCCTGCGGGCCAACGGGCCCTATTCGTTCGACGACGAGAGGCTCGACAACGCGGCCCTCTTCATCGGAGCGGCTCCCTCCGCCGCCGACCGGTTCCTGGCCTTCGGAACCCTGGCGAGGCTCGAACCCGGATCCATCACCCTCGAATTTCCGACGCAGGCCACGGCGGCCATGAGGGACACGACGGAGTATCAGCTCGGCGCCGGCTGGAGCCACACCTTCGGATACCGCAACGTGCTCACGGCCGCCGTTTTCGCCGCCCGCAGCGAAGACCGGATCGGGGAACAGATCGTCGGCTTCGACGAGAATCTTTCCCTCGTCGAGCTGCTCCAGAACCGGCGGACCCGCTCGAACGCGACCCTTTTCGCCCTGAGCCACATGTTCGGCCTCGACAACCTCACCTTCCGCTATGGAGCCGAGGGCTTCGTGGGCGAGACGAAGGCCCAGGTCGACAGGCGCCTCAACGGCGTCGTCCTTCCGGCGGAAGGCGGCGATGCCTCGTTCGACGGCGGGCGGCTCTATGCGGACGCCTTCTGGCGCCCCAACGACTGGTTCGAGGCGCAGGCCGGGATCGAGGGCCTTTCGCTCGACATCGAGAACGAGCCTTCGGACATGTACGCCCTGCCCCGCGTGGGCATCGGCGTCTCGCCCTTCGAGGGCCATTGGCTGCGGGCCGCCTACCGCAGCGACGTGTCCCTGCCGGCCACATCCACCCTCGCGCCGCTGACGACGGTCGGTCTCCTCCCGAACGCCCTCCCCGTGGGGGTCGGCGGGAGGACCGACACGCTCGCCCTGCGCTGGGACGCGGAATGGTCGGATCGCTTCTTCACGTCGGTGGAATACCAGCGGCAGGACGTGACCTCGTTGAGCCTTCCGATTCCGGAAAGCTTCGACACGATCCCCATCGACGAGGCGAAGATCGAGCGGGTGGCCGCGACGGCCAATCTCTGGCTGGGCCATGGCATCGGCGTGTTCGGCACGGTCGGCGCCGCCTCGTCGGAGATCCGCTCCGGCAACGTCTATGGGTTGCCGGTTCCTTACGTGGCGGAGCGTTTTGCCCGCGCCGGCGTCACCTTCGTCCATCCGAGCCGCCTCAAGGTGACCCTGGCACAGACCTTCCTCGGAGACATCGCAGGCAACATTGCCGGTGCGCCGCTCGACGATTACTGGACGACGGACGCCTCCGTCACCTGGGAGACGCCTGACCGGCGGCTGCTCCTGGGCGTGACGGTGCTCAACCTGTTCGACCGGGGATACGAGCTCGCACCCTCCATTCCGGGTCCCGGAAGAACCGTCGCTGCGAGCATCAAGGCGCGTTTCTGACGTGACCGAGAGCCGCTCGGCGGAAGACGGAGACGGGCGCCACGATTCGGTCTGGCGCCACTTCGCGATGGCGGGGCTCATCGCAGCCCTGCTCGTCCCGGTCTCGTTCTTCAAGCCGTTCCACCTCGTCGAGGGGCGGCTCTACGACATCTTCTCGACCATCGCGCCGCCCCTGCCCCCGCAGCCGGGCGCGGTGATCGTGGCCATCGACGAGCCCTCCTTCTCCGAGGTGGGGCAGCGCTGGCCCTGGCCGCGCAGCCTGCACGCGCAGCTCATCGAAAGCCTGCGCCGGGCGGGCGCCAAGGTCATCGCCTTCGACATCATCTTCTCCGAACCCTCCACCGAAGAGGCGGACCGGGCGCTCGCATCCGCCCTCGGTCCGGATGTCGTGCTGGCATCGGACGACGTGACGACCCTTCTCGACCAGGGCGTCCAGACCACCCGGGTCAATCCCGTCGACCCCTTTCTCGATGCCGGTGCCGTCCCCGGCGTGACCTCCGTCGATCTCGACGGCGACGCCTATCTGCGCCTCATGCCCCGTGGACCCGACGGTTTCGCCGCCGAGGCCCTGCGCCTGGCGGGAACCCCCGTCGCTCCGCCGCCGGAGGGGGCGCTGATCCAGTATTTCGGACCGCCCCGGACCTACCCGACAATCTCCTATTACCAGGCCCTCGACCCCGAGACCTTCCTGCCGCCCGGGCGCCTCCGGGGCCAGACGGTCTTCATCGGCCTGAGCCTGAAGGCCGCGACCTCGGCCGATACCGGCGCCCCCGACACCTTTCCCACCGCCTATACCCTGACCACCGGCAATCTGACCGCGGGCGTCGAGGTTCAGGCGACGATCCTCGACAACCTGCGCCACGGCCTTTACGCGGTGCCGGTCTCCCGTCTCGCCATGGCCGGGCTCATCGTCCTCTCGGCCCTGCTGGCCGCCGCGCTCTGTCTGCGAGGCATGTCCAGGCGGGCGGGCTTCCTGGCCGTTCTCGGAATCGCTTCGCTTCTCGTGGGAGCCTGGGCGCTCCTGCGCTTCGGCCGCATCTGGGCGCCTCCGGCCCTGCCGGTGGGGGCGGCGCTCGGCGTCTTCGGCGCCCGCTTCGGCCTGGACTTCATCCGCGAGCGGCAGCTGCGCCACGCGGTCTCGGAGGCCTTTTCCCGCTATCTCGCGCCGGAACTGGTGGCGCAGCTCGCCCGCGACCCGAGCGCGCTGAAGCTGGGCGGGGAGCGCCGGAACCTCACGATCCTGTTCTGCGACGTGCGCGGCTTCACGAGCATGTCCGAGCGGCTCAAGGACGAGCCCGAACGGCTCACCACGCTGATCAACCGCCTGCTCGACGCCCTGTCGGGAGCCGTGCTGGCCGAGCGCGGCACCATCGACAAGTATATGGGCGACTGCGTGATGGCGTTCTGGAACGCCCCCTTGCGCAATCCGGACCATCCCCTGCGCGCCGTGCGCGCGGCGCTCGGGATGATGGAGGCGGTGGGAGAGCTGAACCGGACCCTGCGCCGCGAGGAGGGCGAGAACGCCCCCAGCTTCGCGGTGGGCGTCGGCATCAACACAGGCGATTGCGTCGTCGGCAATGTGGGCTCGCGCTGGCGCTACGACTATTCCGTCCTCGGCGACGCGGTGAATCTCGCCTCGCGCCTGGAGAGCCTGTCGAAGGAGTTCGGCGTCTCGCTCATCCTCGGTCCGGCCACCGCGGAGGCGGTGCGGGACCATTACGTGCTGATCGAGCTCGACCGCATCGCCGTGCGCGGGCGCGCCACCGAATCGGCCATCTACACGGTCGTCGCGCCGGCGGACGGGAGAGCCGATCCGGCGGTTGCCGAGCTCGAGGACCTGCATCCCCGCCTCCTCGCGAGCCTGCGCGCCGGCGAGATGGAGGACGCGGCCAGGCTCGTCGAACGCTGCCGGACCCTGGCTCCCTCCCTTGCGGGCTATTACGACCGGCTGGCGGCGCGTTTTGCCAGGATCGCCTGAGGGCCTTCGGGAACGGATCGCTTTCAGGCACAGCGGCTTGGCCGCCGCGAGTGCTTTTGCGAGCCATTTGCAAAGAGAAACAATGCCTTGCGGCCTGAGCCGCCGGCTTTATAAGGTCGCCTCCGTCTTTCCCGCTGACCCGTTTTGCCCTGCGATGCCATGGACAAGATCCAGAAACTTGCCATCGGCAGCATTTTCGTCGGAACCGTCGTTTTCGTCCTGAAATATGCTGCCTATTACCTCACGGGCAGCATTGCGCTCTATTCGGATGCCCTGGAGAGCGTCATCAACGTGGTGACCGCGATCGCGGCCTTCCTGGCCGTGCGCCTGAGCGCCCAGCCCGCCGACGCCAACCACCCCTACGGCCACCACAAGGTCGAGTATTTCTCGGCCGTGCTCGAAGGCGTGCTGATCATCGTGGCGGCCTTGGCGATTCTGCGGGAGGCCTATTTTACCCTCCTGGACCCTCGCGCGATCGATGCGCCGATGGAAGGTCTCGCCGTCAACGCGGTCGCCAGCACCATCAATGCGGTCTGGGCCCAGGTGCTGATCCGGCAGGGACGCCGCCTGCGCTCGCCGGCGCTCGCCGCCGACGGACGCCACCTCTTCACGGACGTGATCACCTCGGCCGGCGTCATCGCCGGCCTGCTGCTGGTTTCAGTGACGGGATGGCTCTGGCTCGATCCGGCGCTGGCCATCGTCGTGGCGCTCAACATCGTCTGGTCGGGCTGGAGCCTCATGAAGGAGAGCATCGGCGGGCTCATGGACGAGGCTCTTCCGGAGACCGTTCTGAACCGGGTGCGCGAGATCATCGCGATCAATGCCGAAGGGGCCATCGAGGCCCACGACCTGCGCACGCGCCATGCCGGGCGCATGACCTTCATCGACTTCCATCTCGTGGTCCCGGGCGCCATGAGCGTCACCGATGCCCACGACATCTGCGACCGCCTGGAGCGGGCACTGAAGGCGGAGGTCGAGGACGCCCTCATCACGATCCACGTGGAGCCCGACGACAAGGCCAAGCACGCCGGCATCGTGGTGCTTTAACAAGCCAAGACGTGAAGACAGGCGCGGCCCGGCAGGTCGCGCCCGTGTTCGACCGTGGTGGTCTTACTCGCAGATCGTGACGCGCCTTACCTCGCGCTCACCGAAGCGGTTGATGCGGCGACGCACCTCCACCCGGCAATCCTCGCCTTCGTCCTCAACGATGACGCGACGCTCCACACGACGACGTTCGACGACGGGCCGATGGGGCCGGTCCTCGTAGACGCGTACGCCGCCGGGGCCGATCTCGAGTCCCACCTGGGCCTGAGCCGGGGCGCCGGAGGCCATGATGCTTCCGAAGCCCAGGACGGCGGCTGCCGCCAGCAAGATGTTCTTGGGCATTTCTCAAGTCTCCATCACAGAGAAAACGTGGGAAATGAACGTCCTTTTCGATGTCGTGGTTCCGAATAAAACGTTCATGAACGTATTCCCTGCAAGTAACCTGAACGCCTATTCAGACTACTTGGCGAACAGCTGTCTATATTGGGATTAAACTCATCCAACGTTGCGGCCGGTTGGGTTGTCCCGCACACCCGCAGCCTCTCCTGAGGAGGTTGGGATCTGGTGAGAGGCCGTCGTGGATGAGGCGGTGTTCAGCGCGACGGTCTTCCCTCCCCCTTGTGGGGAGGGCCAGGGTGGGGGTGTGGGCGCCGGACTGGAACCAGGATGGCGCCCACACCCCCACCT
>NZ_JAJBBR010000003.1 GCF_020532555.1 Microvirga lenta
GGGGGGGTGGGGGGGGGGGGGGGGGGGGGCCGGGTAGGCACCCCGGTGGCCCCCCCACACCCCCACCTCCACCTCCTCCCCACAAGGGGGAGGGGAGCCGGTCGGCGCTTCCGGCGAGTCTTCGACAGAGTTCAAATTTATGCGAAAGAGAGAGCCCGGTTGCACTCACGCATCGAAACCGGCCTCCAGCCCTCATCCTGAGGAGGCGAAGCGCCGTCTCGAAGGATGATCCAGGGAGCACCCGGTCGTTCTTCGATCCTCCAGCATCGTCTCAGGATGAGGCGTTGAGGCAGACTGCCGCACCTGGTTTCTAGAGCCTCGGGAACAGGGGCTCGTCCTAAGCCGGTTAACGATTTGTTTACGCTTCGGGCGCAGCCTTCTTCCGTGCCCCGAGGGGCACATTGTGTAGCTCTCCCTGGATCTGGTCGCGAAAGGCGGCCTACCTCGAGCGCCAGCCGGACAGGCGCTCTTCTTTTGAGCGCAATCTGCTTCTGCCCTGTTCGATCATCGATGTCGGGAATGAACCGGTGACGAACCGGAAAAGGAACTGAGTGGCGCGGGCGACGGGGCTCGAACCCGCGACCTCCGGCGTGACAGGCCGGCACTCTAACCGACTGAGCTACGCCCGCGTATCAGTTCGTTTGGAGCGGGCGAAGGGATTCGAACCCTCGACCCCAACCTTGGCAAGGTTGTGCTCTACCCCTGAGCTACACCCGCACACTCCAACGTCCTTTAGATTGGTGGAGCCGAGCGGGATCGAACCGCTGACCTCGTGAATGCCATTCACGCGCTCTCCCAACTGAGCTACGGCCCCAACTTCCAACCTAATCCGGCCTCGGACCTTGCGGTCCGGAGCCTGTCTCCCCGTCGCCGTCACCCGGTGAAGACCGGGAAACCAGCAAGCCCTGGGAGGCTTGCCTGCCTAACTCCTAGCCCCTTGTTTTGCAAGGAAAAAAGGAATGGTGCCGCAAGAGGGATTCGAACCCCCGACCCCCTCATTACGAATGAGGTGCTCTACCAGCTGAGCTATTGCGGCGCTGCGACCTTGCGATCGAAGAGGGCGACCTCATAACCCCAAGCCCGACGCTTGGCAAGGGATGCTCGCGCCTTGAAGGCCTTCCCTAGCGAAAAAATCCGCGCCGGGTGCCGCCGGCTTCCTTCAGTTTCGGAACATCGGGCGGCGTGGCCGGGAAAACTACCGGTTCGGGACGCATCTGGCCCGATTCGGCAGCCTTGTCGTTGGTGGGCTTGTCGCTGGCGGGCTCCTGTGCCGTGTCCTTCTTCACCGGCTCCAGAACGACCTCGTCCGCGGGCGGAACGGGCACGGTTTCCACCTTCGGCTGCTCCGTGTGGGGCGGTTCGGGCGGCTGCGGCTCTGCGGGCTGCGGCGATTCGTCTGCGGAAGCGACCGCGACCTCGTCCGGCACGATCGGCGGCAGGATCTTGGGCTCCACGTCCACGTCGCCCGTGACATCGTCGCTCATGGTCAGCTCGGGCGCCACGAGCACGTCGGGCGGCGCCTGCCACACGAAGGCATCGATGCGGCCGGTGACGGGCGAGATCGGCGCCCAGCGGTTCGACACGACGCCGTCCGCGATCCAGGCCGGATCCCGCGGCGCCCGCGTGGCGCGGGCGAGCCATTCGCGGCTGCGGCCGGTGGAGCCGTGCTCCGCCTGTTCCAGATCGGCCATGAGGAGGCAGACCCGCATGGTGGGCCGGTCCTCGAGCAGGGGTTCGAGGGCACGGCGGGCCCGTTCGAACTCGCGGGCCTCCAGGGCCGCGCGCGCCACCGCGAGCTGGCCCTCGGGCGCGTGATTCGACAGCCGCTGCAGGGTCTCGGCGCGCTTCAGGCGGTCGAGGGCCGAATCGCCGGGCCTCAGGTTGAGGTACACGTCCGCGAGATCCGGATGGGGCTGGCTGCGCCAGGCGGTCTCGACGATCTTGGCGGCGCGGCGCAGGTCGCCCTTGTGCGACAGGATCTTTCCGGCAAGGGCCGCGGCGGGCACGAGATCGGGCGCGAGCTTGACCGCGTCCTGGCTGCTTCTGAGCGCACCGTCCGGATCGCGCTCGGCCCGGTCGAGGGCATCGGCGGTGAGAAGCACCGCGCGATGACGCTTCGCGGTGGCCTTGTCGAGCAATCCGAGCGACGCCCGGCGGTCGATGGATTCCAGCGCCCCGCGCCAGTCGCCTTCGGCGCAGCGCGCCTCGAGAACGGCGTCGCTCGCCCACGCGGCGGCGGGCGCGATCCGCACCGCCTCGGACGCATATTCCCGGGCGGCCAGATTGTCGCCGCGCCGGCGCGCCTCCACGAAGAGGCCCCGCAGGCCGAGCACGCGGGTTTCGTCCTCGTCCATCATCTGGCTGAAGGCGGTCTCCGCCGCGGCCCTGTTGCCCGAGACCTGGGCGGCCTGGGCCTTGAGGAGCAGCGTCAGCGGCTCGTGACCCAGCAGGCGCTCGGCCTCGCCCGCATAGCGACGCGCCGCGATGGGATCGCCCGCGCCGACCGCCACCATGCCGCGGGAAACGGCCTGATAGCCCCGGGCGCGGCGGCGGGCCTTCGAGGCGAAGCTGAGACGGGACGGCAGGTTCATGATGGTGGTCACGGCCGCCCACATCATCGCGAGCAGAAGCGCGAGGCCCGCCAGCGCGACGGCCGCCACCGCGACCGAGGTCTGCAGCTCGTAGCCGCCGAAGGTGACCAGGACCGTGCCGGGGCGGTCGGCAAGCCAGACCGCACCGAAGGCGGCAAGGCAGAGAAGACCGATAAAGACGAGAGCGCGCCACATGCTGGCCAGATCCTTACTTACTGCGTCGTACGGTTGTTGAGGGCGGTCACGGCGTCGGAGGCGATTGCCTGCGATGCCGCCTCCGCCTCGGCGCGGGCCCTGGCCTGACGGGCCCAATCCTCGGAGGCGCGCCGCGCCGGCTCGGGCAGCGTCTCCCAGGCGGCGACCGCCTCGGCCACGTTGCCCCGCTCCAGCGCCCGCTGGATCCGGGCGATCGTGCCGGTGGCGCCGGCGGATTCCGGCGCGTCCACCGGCCGGATGGTGACCACCCGGTCCGCCATGCGCATCAGCCGGTCGGTCCAGGTTCCGTCGGCGGGGCGCTCGTCGCGCACCATCGTCGCCGCCAGGGGCTCGAAGCTCTGCGCGAGCTCGGCCGCCGTCGGCGCGCCCTGCTCGGCGAAGGGTTCGAGGGCGCCGAGCCGGCCGGGCTCGGCCTCCGCGCCCCTCAAGGCGGACAGAACGTCCGCATACGGCTCCCCGTTCCGCAGCGCGGTGCCGAGGCGTTCGGCCAGGATGACGCGGATCGCCGGCTGCGTCGTCGCCTCGGCCCGTTCCGTGGCTTGGCGGGACAGGTCGGCAAGGCGCTGCTCCTGCTCGGCGGCGCGCTGGTTCTGCTCGGCCAGACGGCGCTCGAGTTCCGCCGCACGCGCCTCCACGGTCTGCTGGGCGGACTGGGCGGCGTTCTGAATCTCGCCGCGGATCTGCTGCATGTCGGCCCGGACCTGCTCGATATCCGACTGGACCTGCTGCAGGCCGGCCTGGACCTGCTGGATCTGCTGCCCCTGCTGAAGGGCGGTCTGGACCTGGTCCTCCACGCCGGCGAGGCGCGCGGAGAGCTCGCCCACGGCCGCCTCGTTCTGCGGCGCGGGAGCCTCGGGCAACGGCCGGTTCAGGGCTTCCTGGGCCTGGGCGGTGGCCTGCTCGGCGGCGCCCTGAGCGGCCTGGAGACGCTGATCGAAGGATTGCGTGGCCGATTCGACCGCCGCGAGGCGCTCCTCCAGCGGGCCGGTATCGGCGGGCTTCGCCGGCGCGCCGCCCTGCTGCTGCGACAGGGCGCCGATGCGCTGCTCCAGCTGGGCGATGCGCTGATCGTTCTGCTGCACGGGCGCGGCGGGCTGCTGCCATTCCTGCAGGCCGTAGAGCAGGCCTGCGCCGACGAGACCGCCGAGGAGGCCCGAACCGATCATGGCGCCGACATTGCTGCGCCGGGCCGGCTCCGCACGGGAAGGCCCGTCCGAGAACCCGCCGACCGGGGGCACCGTGGCTCCGGAAGAGGCGCCCTGCGGGTCGTTCCGCTCGGCCTCGTCGCGGGCCGCGTTCTCCCAGGCGGGGCTGTCCGGGGGCGGCGTCTCGGCCACGGGAATGTCCTGCGGCGAGGGAGTGTCTTGCCCGGCGGCATCCTGGCCCAGGGTGTCCTTCCCGAGGGTGTCCCGACCTGAACCGTCCTGCGCCGGCGCATCCGAAGCGGGCGCTGCGGCTTCGATGGAATCCGTTCCCGGCCCCGAATCGAGCGTTGCGGAGGGCTCCGCCGCCGCGTTCTCGGCCACGGCCGTGGGCTCCGCCGCCGGGTTCCGTTCCGGTGGCTGCGTTTCATCCGGCTTTACGCCGGGACCCTTGGCGCCTGGATCGACGACGGTCGCCTTCAGGTCGATGGTCGCCGGCTCGCGCCCGGGCTTCTTGCGGGAGGATTTCGGACGTTTGGGGTCAAATGAATCGGTCACGGATCACTCTTGAGATGCAAATATGGCAAGCTTGAGCGCAGCGTTTCGTTCCCTGTCTGGGGCATCATTCCGAAAAACCACCGGTTTTCGGGACCATGCCTGGACGACGATGATCTTCACTGAAGGATCGTAGACGAAGCGGCGCCGACCGTCACGGGAGGCCCTTCAGCAAAGCAAGGAGCGCCTCCTCGTCCGGCCGGGCGGCGGCGAGGGTCGCCATTCCGAGACCTTGGAAGGATGCCGCCACGTCCGCCGACAGGCACAGGTGGGGAAAGGTCCGAAGGGTCGGTGTCAGGCCTGCCTCCTCCGCCAGCCGAAGGACAATGTCGGCGCTCCTTCGGGAATAATGGAGCGCGGCGTCGATTTGGCCAGTCCGCAGCGCCCCGATCGCCGATGGAGGTAGGACCTCGACGCGCTGCGCCTCGTAGGCCTTCCAGGCCAAGACCCGGAAACCCGCCGCCGCGAGCGAAGCGGCCGGCTCCTCCTTGTGGTGGCGTCCGGTGACGTGGAGGAGCGTCCTGCCGCCCGGCAGGGAGCCCCGGATCAGCCCGGAGAGGGAACGGGCATCGCCCTCGGCGGCCACGACATCGGCGAAACCGGCCTCCCGCACGGCGGCGGCCGTGTGGGGGCCCACCGCGAAAACCTGAGGCGCCTTGTCGGGCAGCAAGGCCAGGGCGTCGCGGGCATGGGCGCTCGTGACCACGAGGGCGTCCCAGCCCTCCACGGGCTGGGGTTCGTCCGTCGGCACGATCCGCGTGACGGGGGCGACGACGGGCGCATGCCCCAGCGCCGCGAGCTTCCGCGCGGTGCGCTCGGCATCGCCGGGCGAGCGTGTGACGAGGACCCGCATCAGGCGTTCAGGAACCCCGCCGGCATGCGCGAGCGCAGCTCGAGCCCGGCCTCGCGCCCGAGGGCGGCGGCATCGGACGCGTCGCCCCGCCGGACGGCCTCCAGGGTCTCGGAGCCATCGGGACGCAGCACGAGCCCTCGGAATTCGAGCGCGCCGCCGTCGAGCCGCGCATGGCCCGCGATGGGGGTGCGGCACGAGCCGTCGAGCACCGTCAGGAAGGCCCGCTCGGCGGCGAGCGCATGGCCCGTCGGCGCATCGAGAATCGTCTCGACCGCCTGGCGGACCCGTTCGTCGTCGGCACGGGTGGCGATGGCGATGGCGCCCTGCCCCACAGCCGGCAGGAAGTCGTCCACGTCGAGAACGGCGGTCACATGGTCGGTGAGCCCGAGGCGGCGCAGGCCCGCCATGGCGAGAAGCGTCGCATCGACCTCGCCGCGATCGAGCTTGGCGAGGCGCGTCTGCACGTTGCCGCGCAGGAGCGTGACCTGGAGGTCGGGCCGCAGGCGGCGGATCTCCGCCTGGCGCCTGAGGGACGCGGAGCCCACCACCGCACCCTGGGGCAGGTCGCGCAGGCTCCCGTAGCGGCGGCTGATGAAAGCGTCCCGCACGTCCTCGCGCGGCAGGTAGCCGGCGATGACGATGCCCTCGGGAAGCGCCGTGGGCAGGTCCTTGGCCGAATGGACGGCGAGGTCGATGGAGCCGTCGAGGAGCGCGATGTCGAGTTCCTTGGTGAACAATCCCTTGCCGCCCGCCTCCGACAGGGGCCGGTCCTGAATGGCGTCGCCGGTGGTCTTGATGATCGAGAGCGGCAGCCTCTCGGGCGTCCAGCCGTGGGACGCCGCCAGCCGGGCCTGCGTCTCGTGCGCCTGGGCGAGCGCCAGGGGGCTGCCTCGCGTTCCGATGACCAGGGTGGATGTGTCGGCCATTCTGGCTGGGTTTCCTTGTCTGAGAGCGATCGGCGTTTGATCTTGTGCGGCGCGGCGGACTATAGGGGGAGGACAGGCGGGCCGTGAAGCCCGAAAGATCACTCAGGGACGCCACCACGACCATGCGCATTCTCGGGATTGAGACCACCTGCGACGAGACCGCCGCGGCGGTGGTCGGCGTCGGCTTCGACGGCAAGGGCGAGATCCTCTCCAACGAGGTCCTGAGCCAGATCGCCGAGCACGCCCGCTACGGCGGCGTGGTGCCGGAGATCGCGGCGCGCGCCCATGTGGAGGTGATCGACCGCCTCGTGGCGCGGGCGCTCAAGGCCGCCGGCTGCACCGTCAAGGACCTCGACGGCATCGCGGTGGCGGCCGGCCCCGGCCTCATCGGCGGGGTGCTGGTGGGCCTGACCACCGCCAAGGCCCTGTCCCTCGTGACCCGCAAGCCCCTGCTCGCCGTGAACCACCTGGAGGCGCATGCGCTGACCGCGCGGCTCACCGACGGGATCGGCTTTCCCTATCTGCTGCTCCTGGCCTCGGGTGGCCATACCCAGCTCGTGGCCGTGCGCGGGGTCGGCGATTACGTGCGCATCGGCACCACCATCGACGACGCCATCGGCGAGGCCTTCGACAAGGTGGCGAAGCTCCTGGGCCTGCCCTATCCGGGCGGTCCGCACGTGGAGGCGGAAGCCGCCAAGGGCAACCCGGAACGCTTCGCCCTGCCCCGCCCCATGCAGGGACGGCCCGAGCCGAACTTCTCGCTCTCCGGCCTCAAGACCGCCGTGCGCCTGGAGGCGGAGCGCATCGCGCCGCTGACCCAGAGCGACGTCGCGGATCTCTGCGCCAGCTTCCAGGCCGCCGTGGTCGACGTGGTGGTGGACCGCACCCGCGTGGGCCTGCGCGCCTTCCGGGAAATCGCGGGCCATCCCGCCGCCCTGGTGGTGGCGGGCGGCGTCGCCGCCAACCAGGCCATGCGCCAGGCCCTGCAGCGCCTCGCGGTGGAGACGGGGCTTCGCCTCGTGGCCCCGCCCCTGGCCCTGTGCGGCGACAACGGCGCCATGATCGCCTGGGCCGGCCTCGAGCGCATGCGCCTCGGCCTCATCGACGACATCACGGCCCCCGCCCGCGCCCGCTGGCCTCTCGATTCGAGCCGGGACGAGGCGGGAGCCAAGGCCTGATGCCTGCTCCGATCGGGATTGCCGGGGCTGGCGCCTGGGGCACGGCGCTCGCCAATGCGGCCGCGTCCGCCGGCAACGAGGTGGTGCTGTGGATGCGCTCGCCCGAGCAGGCGGCGGAGCTTTCCGCCTCGCGCACCAACGAGCGTTTCCTGCCCGGCGTGAGGCTGAACGACCGTATCCGGCCCACCGCCGATCTATCGGATCTCGCCCCGGCCCGATCCGTGCTGCTCGTGACTCCGGCCCAGACCACCCGTGAGATGACCGCCGCGCTCGCGCGCCTCCTGCCGCCGGCCACGCCCCTCGTGCTCTGCGCCAAGGGGATCGAGCGGGAGACCGGCGCCTTCCTGTGCGACGTGGTCGAGGAGGCGCGCCCCGGTGCGCCGGTCGCGGTGCTGTCCGGCCCGAGCTTCGCCCACGACGTGGCGCGCGGCCTGCCCACCGCCGTGACCCTGGCCTGCAAGGAGGCCGCCCTGGCCGAGGGAATCGCCACCGCCCTCTCCGGCCCCACCCTGCGCGTCTATCACCGCACCGACATCCGCGGGGTCGAGATCGGCGGCGCGGCCAAGAACGTGCTGGCCATCGCCTGCGGCGCCGTGGTCGGGCGCGGCCTCGGCGAGAGCGCCAAGGCGGCGCTCATCGCCCGCGGCTTCGCCGAGCTCCTGCGCTTCGCCCGCGCCTATGGCGGCACGCCCGAGACCCTCATGGGGCTGTCGGGCCTCGGCGACCTGGTGCTGACCTGCTCTTCGGCGCAGTCGCGCAACTTCGCCTTCGGCATGCGCCTCGGCCAGGGCCTGTCCCCCGACGAGGCCGCCGGCGGCAAGCTGGTGGAGGGGGCGACCACCGCGAAGGCCCTGGTGGCGCTCGCCCGCGCCAAGGGGATCGACATGCCGATCTCCGAGGCGGTGGAGAAAGTCCTCAGCGGCGGCTGGACCCTGGACCAAGCCGTCGATTCCCTCATGAACCGTCCGATCAAGTCCGAGCATTGAGTAACCGCATGGCCCACTGGCTCTATAAATCCGAACCCTCCGTCTGGTCCTGGGACAACCAAGTCGCGCAAGGCGACAAGGGCACGCACTGGAACGGGGTGCGCAACCACGTCGCCAAGCAGAACCTGATGGCGATGAAATTGGGCGAGCGGGGCTTCTTCTACCATTCCAACGAGGGCAAGGCGGTCGTCGGCATCGTGGAGGTCGTCAAGGAGTACTACCCCGACCACACCGACGAGAGCGGCAAGTTCGGCATGGTGGACGTGAAGGCCGTCAAAGCCCTGCCGAAGCCCGTGACGCTGGACGAGATCAAGAGGCAGCCCGGCCTCGAAAAGATGATCCTCGTCAACAATTCCCGCCTCTCGGTGCAGCCGGTCACGGACGAGGAATGGGACATCGTCTGCCGCATGGGCGGGCTTTGACACGTACCGAAGTTGGAGTTCAGCCGAGAAGCCGACTTCAGCGGAAAACCCGGAAGCGGATAATCCGTGCTTTCAAAGTCGAATAGATATGGTCTTCACGAGAGGCAGGAATATTGGCCGCCTCTCGTGTGGGATAAATCGGCTAGATCACCAAAAAGTCTGCAGCTGAGAGAACAGCCTTGTTGGCGATCTTGATGATCTCGACAGGCTTGTATTTCGTACCCTTGCCATCTGCATCGTAGTAGACCACGCCCTTCTTATAGGCGATGTGGTCGTTCTTGTCCTTGCTCTTGCTGAGCCGGAAAAACTTCTTGTTCAAGCTAGCGGGCGCGACCTCCGAGCCGGCTTTCCCGAGCTTCTTGAAGATCTTGTTGTCGAGCCAGATCTTGTCCTCACCGGACTTGAAGTCGGTGATGGTATCGTAATTCACCTTTTTGTTGCGATTCTTCGATGTGGTGCCCTTGCCCAGCGCTGTGTTGAACACGAACACGTCCGCGCCTGCGCCGCCTGACAAAACGTCGTTTCCGGAATAACCATACAGTTTGTCTTTGCCGGAAGTGCCCAAGAGGAAGTCCTTGCCTTTCCCGCCCTTGATCGTGCTAGCCGGCCTTTCTTCCGTAGGCAGGCTGGGAGTAGTCGGGATAGTTGGGATAGTTGGGATGCTTGGCCCTCGCTCAGGACCGTCGATTCCTTGCATCAGGATATCGGCGACAGCCTTCTTTCCGCCTCTATCGCGGATGATGACCGTAACGTCTGTGTCATGTCTTGAATCTCTCGACCGAACGAATTGAATGTTGTGGAGCACGTGGTCCACTGCTTCGGCGGGTGCATCATCATTAAAATTGAAGTACAGGCCGCCGTCGTTGAATGAAGATCGCGAGCCGTTGCCGATTCTCTCGCCATCGAAAACTATATAGAAATTTCCATCGTCGCGACGATCTATCGTGAGTCTGTTGGTATCGAGGATGCGGACGGAATCCCTGTAACTGCCTACCTCGACTGTGATCGTCTTGATTGTACCACGGTCGTCGATGACGGCGGCATCGCCGCCCGTATCCAAAAACACTACCTCTTCAGGACGAACAAGCTTCCGTTCGCCTCCAAGATTCGCCACGGTTGGAGCTAGATTCGTCGTTGAGAGGCCGGTGCTATCGATGACCGTATCATATCCCGCCTTATGCGCTTCGTCCCTCTGAAGATCGGAAAGAATTCCGGAGAAATTCAACGTATCTCCCACAGCGTTGAACGCGTCAATATAATCGATTTTTGCCATATCGTTCGCGTAAACTGTGACATTCTCATCGATTCCGGCGCGCCAGACCTCAGACAGCGTTTTTCCCGCAAGGTTTACTGTGCTTCCCGCGATATGTAGGTCATTGTACCAGACGCCTTCAATCGAACTAATGCTATCAAATTGTGCGCTCGTCATGATTATGCTAAACGAGGCATCAGTCTTGATAGTCGAATATCCGCTGAATGTTGTATTCCTGAGATCAAATGTTTGAGAACGCGCTCCACTGAGAAATAGGGTATCGTTCCCACCTCCGACGAAGTTTCCCCCGTTAAGCTGGTCAGCAAAGACTGTCCTCGTCGCCATTGTTAAAGCCTTCGATCTAGAGAATTACCGTTTGGTGCAATTCCAGATATATGATATGAAGTATCATTTCAACTGTGCGCACTAGCCGCATCAGCCTGCCAAGCTGCCCTCCTTGCTCCGAAAGGCGCAACGACCAAAGTGCGATCCCGGCCCGGCTTGCCCAACCCCTCTCTTCTTCCGTAAACCTAGCTCTAAATCTGTCAGGGACGAGCGACTGGGAGAAGCGCCATGGAAGACAAGATCTACGACGTGTCGCCGGAATGGAGCCGCCGGGCCTATCTGGACGATGCGGGCTACCAGGCGAAGTACGAGGCCTCGCTCAAGGACCCGGAAGGGTTCTGGGCCGAGGAAGCCAAGCGCATTCACTGGTTCAAGCAGCCCACGCGAATCAAGAACACCAATTTCGGCCCCGACAACGTGGCGATCCGCTGGTTCGAGGACGGCACCACCAACGTCGCCTATAACTGCGTCGACCGGCATCTCGATACCCGCGGCGACCAGATCGCCATCATCTGGGAAGGCGACGATCCGTCGGAGTCGAAGAAGATCACCTACCGCGAGCTCTATGCGGAGGTCGGCCGCATGGCGAACGTCATGCGCAACCGGGGCGTCTCCAAGGGCGACCGCGTCACGATCTACATGCCGATGATCCCCGAAGCGGCCTATGCGATGCTGGCCTGCGCGCGGCTGGGCGCGATCCACTCGGTGGTGTTCGGCGGCTTCTCGCCCGACTCGCTCGCCAGCCGCATCCAGGACGCCAAATCCGCCTTCATCGTCACGGCGGACGAGGGCCTGCGCGGCGGCCGCAAGGTTCCGCTCAAGGAGAACGTGGACGCGGCCATCGCGCGCCTCGGCAACGGCGCCGGCGTCGATCACGTGCTGGTCGTGCGCCGCACCGGCTCGCCCGTGAACATGGAGCCGGGCCGCGACGTCTACTACCACGAGGCGGCGGCCCAGGTTTCCGACGACTGCCCCTACGAGGAGATGAACGCGGAGGATCCGCTCTTCATCCTCTACACCTCGGGCTCGACCGGAACCCCGAAGGGCGTGCTGCACACCACGGGCGGCTACCTCGTCTACACAGCGATGACCCATCAGCACGTCTTCGACTACCACGACGGCGACGTCTATTGGTGCACCGCCGACGTGGGCTGGGTGACGGGCCATTCCTACATCGTCTACGGCCCGCTCGCGAACGGCGCCACGACCCTGATGTTCGAGGGCGTGCCGACCTATCCGTCGATCTCCCGCTTCTGGGAGGTGATCGACAAGCACAACGTCAACATCTTCTACACCGCGCCGACCGCCATCCGGTCGCTCATGCAGGCGGGCGAGGACCCGGTGAAGAAGACCTCGCGCAAGACCCTGCGCCTGCTCGGCTCGGTGGGCGAGCCGATCAACCCGGAAGCCTGGGAGTGGTATCACCGCGTGGTCGGCGACGGCCGCTGCCCCATCGTCGACACCTGGTGGCAGACCGAGACCGGCGGCATCCTCATCACGCCGCTGCCCGGCGCCACGAAGCTGAAGCCCGGCTCGGCCACGCGGCCCTTCTTCGGCGTCAAGCCGCAGGTGGTGGACGCGGAGGGCAAGGTGCTGGAGGGCGCCTGCGAGGGCAATCTCGTGATCGCCGATTCCTGGCCGGGCCAGATGCGCACGGTCTACGGCGACCACGAGCGCTTCGTGCAGACCTACTTCTCCACCTATCCGGGCAAGTACTTCACGGGCGACGGCTGCCGCCGCGACCAGGACGGCTATTACTGGATCACCGGCCGCGTGGACGACGTGATCAACGTGTCCGGCCACCGCATGGGCACGGCGGAAGTGGAATCGGCGCTGGTCGCCCATCCGAAGGTCTCCGAGGCCGCGGTCGTCGGCTATCCGCACGACATCAAGGGCCAGGGCATCTACGCCTACGTGACCCTGATGGCGGGCGAGCAGCCATCGGAAGAGCTGCGCAAGGAGCTGGTGGCCTGGGTTCGCAAGGAAATCGGCCCCATCGCGTCGCCGGACCTGATCCAGTTCGCACCGGGCCTGCCCAAGACCCGCTCGGGCAAGATCATGCGCCGCATCCTGCGCAAGATCGCCGAGGACGAGTTCGGCAACCTGGGCGACACCTCGACGCTCGCCGACCCCGCCGTGGTCGACGACCTCGTCCAGAACCGCCAGAACAAGCGGGTGCAGGCGGCCTGAGGGGCGCCGGTCCTCCGCATCCGTTCACCGTGATGGCCGGGCTCGCCCCGGCCATTCGCTTTTTGCGAGCCGTCACGGGCCGGCGGCACCTGAACCGCTCATCCCTCCGGATGCCTTGAGCCTTTCTCGCTTCACGCCTACGCTACAGCGTTCCCTAAGGAGGGTGCCATGTCCCTGAAGCGTCTGTTCACCGAACATCCGGAAGCGGTCGGCGAATCCTATTTCGAACATATGGGCGTGGCCTTGAGCTTCGCGGGGCCGCTGCTCGTCGCCGGGCTGGCGGCGCTCGTTCACGCCGTGCTGCCGTTTCTCTGCGTGACCACGGCGAGTTCCACCGTGAAGCGCCTCCATGCCCGCATGGTGAACCGCGCGCCGCGTCCGGTGCGGGATGCGCCGGCCCAGGACGGGATGATGGCCTGGGACCCGGTGATCTGACCCGTCTGGAACCGTAGCCTTTCGTTTCGCGTCTCCCTCCTGCGCAGCTTTGCCAGGAGGATCGGACATGGTCGGGCGGATCGCCTTCACCCTTGCCCTTGCGACGGGCGCTTTCACCCTCTCGCCGTCGGGAGCCTCGGCCCGCGAGATCGTGCCGTTCCAGGCCAGGGTCTCGCCCGGGACCATCGTGATCAAGACCGGGGAGCGGCGGCTCTATTACGTGCGCGGCGACGGCACCGCCCTGCGCTACCGGGTGGCGGTGGGCAAGCCCGGCAAGCAATGGTTCGGCGAGGCGCGCATCGACGGCAAATACGTGCGCCCCGCCTGGTCGCCGCCCGCCGAGGTCAAGCGCGACAACCCGCGCCTGCCGAACGTGATCCCCGGCGGGGCTCCTAACAACCCCATGGGCGCGCGGGCCCTGACCCTCAACCTCGACGAATACGCCATCCACGGCACCAACCGCCCGGGCTCCATCGGCACCTTCGCGTCCTACGGCTGCATCCGGATGCTGAACGAGGACATCATCCACCTCTACGATCAGGTGAGCGTGGGGACGCGGGTGGTGGTGACGCCTTAGGCGTAAAGATCCGCCCGCGTCGGCGGCAGGCCCGACGGGCCTTTGGTCCGCTTCGAGGCGAGGGTCTGGTTGACGCCGATCACGCCGCGCTCGAAGCCCAGCGACACGCCCGCCAGGTAGAGAAG
This sequence comes from Microvirga lenta, assembly GCF_020532555.1. Classification (GTDB taxonomy): domain Bacteria; phylum Pseudomonadota; class Alphaproteobacteria; order Rhizobiales; family Beijerinckiaceae; genus Microvirga; species Microvirga lenta. The sequence continues at coordinate 13,794 of NZ_JAJBBR010000003.1, forward strand.
CCAAGCGCGGGTGGTCTCGGAACCGACCTCCGCCACCGCCTTCTCGCGGTTCGCGTCGAGGTTCTCCCACCACAGGCGCGTGGTGCGCCGGTAGTGCTCGCGCCAGGCCTCCACGTCGTGCACCTCGAAACCGTACCGTTCGAGATTGGCCACCGACATGCCGAGATGGTCGAGCTCCGCGCCGGGGAAGATGTAGCGCATGATCGCCCTGGCCTCGGGCTTGAGCCGGCGGAACGCCTTGTCAGACCGTTTCGCCCGGCGGGCGATGCAGTGATGCAGGTAGAGGCCGCGCGGCCGCAGCAGCCGGTGCACGGTGCGGAAATAGGCGGGGTGGTTGGCGATCCCCACATGCTCGAACATGCCGATGGAGGAGATCTTGTCGAACTCGCCCTCAACTTGAGTGAAGTCCTTGAGCACCACCTCAACCCGGTCCTGCAGGCCCAGGCGCTCGATCTTCTCCCGCGCCAGGGCCGCCTGCTCCTCGGCGAGCGTCACGCCCACGGCCTTCACGCCGTAATGCTGCGCCGCATGGCAGATGAGCGCGCCCCAGCCGCAGCCGATGTCGAGCAGGCGCTCGTTGGGCTTCAGGCGCAGCTTGCGGCAGATCATGTCGAGCTTGTCCCGTTGGGCGCGGGCGAGGTCGTCGTGCCAGTCGGGCTGGAAGTAGGCGCAGGTATAGACCATCTCCGGATCGAGGAAGAGCCGGTAGAAGTCGTTCGACACATCGTAGTGATAGGCGATGTTGGCCTTGTTGGTGGAGGGCTTGCCGTCGCGGGAGCCGGTGCCTTGCGCCGGCCGGTCGAGGGGGCGCGGCATGTCGGCGGGCGCGCGGAAGAACCGGAAGGCGGCTTTGAGCGCCTTGAGCTTGCTCACGCCCCGGAGACGCCGCCCGACCTTCCCCTGCGGGCGCTGCCCCGCCAGATCGAAGAGGGTGCCGTTCTTGAGGTCGAGGAGCCCTGCCACATAGGCGTTCACGGCGGTGTCGAGGGTCGGCCGCCGCACGAGACTGGCGATCACGCTCTCCCGCTTGATCACGAGGCGCATGGCGTAGGACGGCAGGTTCCGCGGCACGGTCGAGCCGTCCCACAGCTCGAACCCGAACTCCAGATTCAGCGCCCGGTGCGCCTCGTCGAGAAGATCCCGGAAGATTTCCAGGCGTGCCGCCCCGCTCACTCCACCCCTCCCCTGTTGGCAGCACGGTAGCGGGTGCCTCGTGGCGGAACAATGGTCCCTTTGTCGGTCTCAGGTTCCGGGTGTCGGCACGGGCCCTGAGAAAGCGAGTTCCGCAACGTGACGGAGTTTTTCGGGATTGCGCACCACGTAGATGGCGGTGATCCGCCCGCCCTCGATCTGGAGCGCCGTGGTCTGAAGGGTGTCGCCGGCCTCGAGGGTCGCGAAGCCCGGCAGGCCGTTGATCAGCCCGCGATACAATACCGGCGGCTTCACGAAGCCGGTTTTCCGGGCGACGCCTACGAGCAGCCCCGCAACCCGGCGGATGCCGAGGAGCGGATTGAGGGCCGCATTCTTGATGCCGCCGCCATCCGTATAGGCAACCACGTTCTCGGCGAGCAGCGCCTGCAGACCCTGGAGGTCGCCGCTGCGCGAGGCCGCGAAGAAGGCCTCCACCATGCGCTGCCCCTCGTCCTCAGGCACCGGGAAGCGCGGCCGGGCGGCACGCACGTTGCGGCGCGCCCGTGCCGCGAGTTGACGGCATGCGGCGGGCTCCCGGCCCAGCGTCGCGGCGATTTCGTCGAAACCGACCCCGAACACGTCGTGCAGCAGGAAGGCGGCGCGCTCGAGCGGGGACAGCCGTTCGAGCGCCATCATCAGGCTCAGGGACAGGTCGTCCCCGCCTTCCTCGGCGTCACCATCGAAGACCGGCTCGGGCAGCCAGGGCCCGATATAGGTCTCGCGCCACACGCGCGCCGATTTCAGGTGATCGAGGCACAGGCGGGTCACCGTCCGGGAGAGAAACGCGGCCGGATCCCGGACCGCCGCGCGGTCCGCCCCGTGCCAGCGAAGCCAAGCCTCCTGGACGATGTCCTCCGCCTCGGCCATCGAACCGAGCATCCGGTAGGCGAGGCGGACCAGCCTCGGCCGGAGCGGCCGGAACGGGTCCGCCGCGGGTTCGTCAGGCGGCTGCACGCTGCGCTCCGGCCGGGTGGATCGACCGGAACCCTATGGCGAAGCGGTTCCATGCATTGATGGCGCTGATCGCCAGGGTGAGCTTCACCTGCTCCTCGTCCGAGAAATGGGCCCTCAGGAGAGCGTAGTCCTCATCGGGCGCATGGGTCTGGGCCACCAGCGTCAAGGCTTCGGTCCAGGCGAGTGCCGCCCGCTCCCGGTCGCTGTAAAGGGAGGATTCACGCCAGGCAGTGAGAAGATAGAGGCGCTCCTCGGTCTCGCCGTCGGCCCGCGCTTCGCGGGTATGCATGTGGATGCAATAGGCGCAGCCGTTGATCTGCGAGGCCCTGGTCTTCACCAGATGGATCAGGCTGGGCTCCAGCCCGCTCGCCTTCACCTTGCTCTCCAGGTCGAGCATGGCCTTCATGGTGGCGGGGGCGGCCGCGAAGAAGTCCAAACGAGGTTCGATCATCGTCCTACAATCCTCTGCCAATTGGGTTGACGGGATCAAGACGAGACGGCGTGGCCGGATGTGACATGCCCCGCCGGAATTTTTTAGAAGTCGCTCGCCAGTCCCTTCACCTCCCAGTCCTCGTAGCGGACCGGCTCCAGCCCGCCGCGGCCGTTGTGCTCCTTGCGGGCGGCCAGCTCCGCGGCGCGGGCGTCGATGGCGCGGCGGCGCTCGGCCGCCTCCTCCAGGGCCCGCCGGGCGGCCGGCGAGAGGGGCTTGTCGGGGGCGGCGCCTTCGAGGAAGGCCGCCGGATCGAGGTCTGTCTTGTCGTTCGGAGTCATGGGGCGCCTTATGTCATGCGCGCCCGGTTTTTTCGAGCGCTGCGGGAACGGGCCTTGGGAGAGACCTGGACCGTTCCCACATGAGGGTCGTGCGGACGATCCGCGTTGGACACGAGGTGGAGACCCTGATGAACACCGTCAAGACCGGGATGCTTCTGGCGGCCCTGACGGCCCTTTTCGGCGTTGTCGGCTACATGCTCGGCGGGGCGAACGGCATGCTCATCGCGCTGGGCCTGGCGGTCGCGACCAACATCTACGCCTATTGGAACTCCGACCGGCTGGCGCTCGCCGCCCACCGCGCGGTCGAGGTGGACGAGCGCACGGCGCCCGAACTCGTGCGCATGGTGCGGGACCTGGCGCAGCGCGCCGGCCTGCCGATGCCGCGGGTCTACATCATCGAGAATCCCCAGCCCAACGCCTTCGCGACCGGGCGCAACCCCGAGAACGCCGCCGTGGCGGCGACCACCGGCATCCTGCAGATGCTCTCCTACGACGAGCTGGCGGGCGTGATGGCGCACGAGCTCGCCCACATCAAGAACCGGGACACCCTCATCATGACCGTGAGCGCCACCATCGCGGGCGCCATCGCGACGCTGGCCCAGTTCGGCTTTCTCTTCGGCGGCAGGGGCGGCGAAAGGCCCAACCCCATCGTCATGCTGGCGACCGCGCTGATCGCGCCCATCGCCGCCATGATCATTCAGATGGCCATCAGCCGCTCGCGGGAGTATGACGCGGACAAGATGGGCGCCGAGATCTGCGGCCAGCCCATGGCTCTGGCCTCGGCGCTCGCCAAGATCGCGGGCGGCGTCGCCCATATTCCCAACATGGACGCGGAGCGCCACCCGGCGACCGCGCCGCTCTTCATCGTCAACCCCCTTTCAGGCCACGGCATGGACAACCTGTTCTCGACTCACCCGGCGACGGAAAACCGGATCGCCGCCCTCCAGGCGCTGGCCCGGCAGATGGGCCCCGCCCTGCGGAGCGGCCCAGCCCCCCGGCCGTCCTCGGGGAGCCCCTGGGGCTCCGCCTCGCGCCGCGGACCGTGGGGTTAGGGCATCGTGGATCAGTCAGACGCACATTCCGGCCTCGGGCCGCGCCGCCTCGCCTGGAACGCCGTGACGGAGGCGCTGAAGCGGCGCGTCCCCCTCGACGACATGCTCGACGAGTTCGCGCCCCAGGAGCGCCTGTCGGGCCGCGACGAGGCCCTGGCCCGGGCCATCGCCATCGTGACCATGCGGCGGCTCGGCACCATCGGCTGGGCCCTGCGCGAACGACTCGACAAGGGCGCCCGCGACGAGCGCCTGCTCAACCTCCTCGCCATCGGGGCGGCGCAGATCCTCTTCCTCGACGTACCGGACCATGCGGCGGTCGACACCGCCGTGCAGCTCGCCCAGGACGACCGGCGGCTGAAACATGCGGGCGGCCTCATCAACGCCGTCCTGCGCCGGGTGGCGCGGGAGCGCGACGCCATTCTGGCCTCGGCCGAGCCCTGGCTCGACACCCCGAACTGGCTGGAGGAGCGCTGGACCGCGCAATACGGCGAGGAGCTCGCCACCGAAATCGCCAGGGCGCACCAGGCCCTGCCCTCCGTCGACCTGACCGTGAAGGAGGATGCGCAAGGATGGGCGGAGCGCCTCGGCGGCATTCTCCTGCCCACCGGCAGCATCCGCCTCACCGAGCGCACCCCGATCCGCGACCTTCCCGGCTACGAGGAAGGCGCCTGGTGGGTCCAGGATGCCGCCGCCGCCCTGCCGGCGCGCCTGCTCGGCGCCAAGCCCGGGGAGCGCGTCGCGGATCTCTGCGCCGCGCCCGGCGGCAAGACCGCCCAGCTCGCCGCCGCCGGAGCCGAAGTGCTGGCCGTGGACCGCTCGGCCAAGCGCCTGAAGCGGCTGGAGGAGAATCTCGCCCGCCTCAGGCTCCAGGCCGAAACACGGGCCGTCGATGCGGAAAAGCTCGACGAGCCGCCCTTCGACGCCATCCTGCTCGACGCGCCCTGCTCGGCCACCGGCACCATCCGCCGCCATCCGGACGTGGCCTGGACCAAGGGCGAGGAGGACGTGAAGAAGCTTGCCGGCCTCCAGTCCCGCCTGCTCGACAAGGCGGCGGGCCTGCTCAAGCCCGGCGGCCGGCTGGTCTATTGCACCTGCTCGCTCGAGGCCGAGGAAGGCGAACGCCAGGCGGAGGCCTTCCTGGCCCGGCACCCGGATTTCGTGCGCAGCCCGGTCACGCCCGAGGAGGTCGGCGGCCTGGCCGAGTGCCTGACGCCCGCGGGCGACGTGCGCACCCTGCCCTGCCATCTCACGGTGGCCGGCCACGACCGCAGCGGCCTCGACGGGTTCTTCATGGCCCGGTTCGTGCGCCGCGGCTCCTGACAAAAGACGGCCCGCTTACCGGATGTTAACCAAAAAGCTGGAACTCCTTCCTTAGGCTGCAGTCGAATTCGGCATGAGAAGAGGAGCGCCACGCGTGGATTTCGGGCCCGACCGCTGGCGGTTATACGGTCTCGCATTGCGCGAGGCCGGTCGCGCCACGCGCGGAGCCATGGGCTGGAGCCTGTCGAAGCTCCGGCTCAGTACGCCGGTTCCGCACCGGCTGCTGTTCGCCCCGCAGGATCTGCGCACGGCCGATCCGACGATCGCCACCGACATCTATTCGGGCTTCTTCGCCTTTGCGGGCCGCGCCATCACCACGGGCGGGCGCTCGCCGTTCAGCTTCGTGCCGCCGAGCCGCGCCTGGGCCGAGGCGCTCTACGGCTTCGGCTGGCTCAGGCATCTGCGCGCCGCCGGCACCGCTCTGGCGCAGGCCAATGCCCGCTCCCTCGTGGACGAGTTCGTCACATCGCGCCTGGGCGACAAGCGCACCGCCTGCGAGACGCAGATCGTCGCTCGCCGCCTCATGTCCTTCATCAGCCAGTCGCCGCTGATCCTGGAGGGGGCGGACCACGCCTTCTACCAGCGCTTCCTGAGGATCCTGGGGCAGGCGGTCCGCGACCTGGAACGCCGCGTCCGGTCCGGCGCGCTTCCCTTCGAGCAGCTCATGGCGGCCATCGCCCTGTGCTATGCGGGCCTGTGCTGCGAGGGCCTGGAACGCACGCTCAAGCGCTCGACGCGCCTCCTGGCGCGGGAACTCGACCGCCAGATTCTCGCCGATGGAGGCCATGCGAGCCGCAATCCGCGCCTGGTGGTCGAGCTGCTGTTCGACCTTCTGCCCCTGCGCCAGATGTATGCCAGCCGCGAGGTCGATACGCCCGAGGCGCTGCTCCACGCCATCGACCGGATGCTGCCGATGGTGCGCCTGTTCCGGCACGGGGACGGCACCCTCTCGCATTTCAACGGCATGGGCGTGACGGCGGCCGACCATCTGGCGACGCTCCTCACCTACGACGACATGCGCAGCCAGCCGATCCACCACGCGCCCCATTCCGGCTACGAGCGCCTGGAAGCCGGGCGTTCCCTGCTGGTGGCCGATGTGGGGCCGGCCCCGCCGACGCCTCTCTCGGCGGAAGCGGGCGCCGGCTGCCTCTCCTTCGAGTTCTCCAGCGGCGCGCAGCGCATCGTGGTGAATTGCGGCACGCCGCGCATCGCCACGGAGGCCGTGATCCAGGCCGCGCGCTCGACCGTGGCGCATTCCACCGCCTCCATCGACGACGTGTCCTCCTGCCAGATCGTGGCCGTGAAGGGGAACTGGATCGACAGGCGCGTGGCGGCCTGGGTGCTGCGCCGGACCGGGCCCGTGGTCATCAACGGCCCCCAGAAGGTGACGGCGGAACGCAGCGAGCGCGATCACGTCCAGCTCCTCAACGCGAGCCATGACGGCTACCGCGCCCGCTTCGGTCTGACCCACGAGCGGCGCTGGCAGTTCCATCCCGACGGCGAGGTGCTGGAGGGCGAGGACGTGTTCTGGGGCGAGGGCACGAGCGTGAGCTCCCGCGAAGCCATCATCCGGTTTCACCTGGCACCCGGCATCAAGGCGAGCCGCGCGCAGGGCGGCCGCGTGGTCATGCTGGTCCTGCCGAACCGCGAGGCCTGGCAGTTCACGGTCAGCCCCGGCGAGGCCTTCGTGGAGGACAGCGCCTTCCTGGCCGTGCCGGAAGGCATGAGGCGCACGGAGCAGATCGTTCTGGCCCTGCGGCCGAGCGAAACACCTTCCGTCCGCTGGCGCTTCGAGCGCCTGGCGCGCAGCTTCAGTCCGCAGCCGCCCCAGGCCGAGCCCGGTCCGGAACTCCTCTGAAATCGGCGCATTTCCGGGATCCGCTCCGGTTCCCATCAGGGTTCCGCCGTGCTATCGCGCCCGCATATCCTACCCGAATGGAGCGGCCCCCTCATGCCGAGCGATCCGAAGCGCGTGACGCGCGCCCTGCTTTCCGTGTCCGACAAGACCGACCTCGTCGACTTCGCCCGTGCCCTGCACGAGCGCGGCATCGAGCTGGTCTCCACCGGCGGCACGCACAAGACGCTCGCCGAGGCGGGTCTGCCCGTGAAGGACGTGAGCGACGTCACCGGCTTCCCCGAAATGATGGACGGACGCGTGAAGACGCTCCATCCGGCGGTCCATGGCGGCCTTCTCGGCATCCGGGCCAATCCGGAGCATCAGGCGGCGATGCTCGCCCACGGCATCCATCCCATCGACCTCCTGGTGGTGAACCTCTATCCGTTCGAGGCGACGGTGGCGGCGAAGAAGCCCTACGACGACTGCATCGAGAACATCGATATCGGCGGGCCCGCCATGATCCGCGCCGCCGCCAAGAACCACGGCGACGTGGCCGTGGTGGTGGACAAGGCGGATTACGCCGCCGTGCTCGACGACCTCGCCGCCCAGGACGGCGCCGTGACCCTCACCCTGCGCCGCCGCCTGGCCCAGAAGGCCTATGCCCGCACCGCCGCCTACGACGCGGCGATCTCCAACTGGCTCGCCGCGGAACTCGGTGAGGAGACGCCGCCCTTCCGGGCGCTGGGCGGATCCATCGCCGAGGTGCTGCGCTACGGCGAGAACCCGCATCAATCCGCCGCCTTCTACCGCACGCCTGAGAACCGGCCGGGCGTGGCGACGGCCCGGCAGGTGCAGGGCAAGCAGCTCTCCTACAACAACATCAACGACACCGACGCGGCCTACGAGGCCGTGGCCGAGTTCCTGCCGGAACGCTCCGCCGCCGTGGTGATCGTCAAGCACGCCAATCCCTGCGGCGTGGCGGAGGGCACGACCCTTCGGGAAGCCTACGAGAAGGCGCTTCGCTGCGACCCGGTCTCGGCCTTCGGCGGCATCGTCGCCATGAACCGTCCGCTCGACGCGGAGGCCGCGCGCGCCATGACCGAGATCTTCACGGAGGTGATCATCGCGCCCGACGCCAGCGAGGAGGCCATCGCCATCGTCGCCGCCAAGAAGAACCTGCGCCTGCTGCTCGCCGGCGGCCTGCCCGATCCGCGCCAGGAGGGCCTGACCCTTCGCACCGTCGCGGGCGGCTTCCTCGCCCAGGGGCGCGACAACGCGGTGGTCGAGGCCATGGACCTGAAGGTGGTGACGAAGCGCGCGCCCAGCGACCGGGAGCTCGACGATCTTCGCTTCGCCTTCCGGGTCGCCAAGCACGTGAAGTCGAACGCCATCGTGTATGCCAAGGACGGCGCGACGGTCGGCATCGGCGCCGGCCAGATGAGCCGGGTCGATTCCTCGCGCATCGCCGCCTGGAAGGCCGCCGAGGCCGCGAAGGCCGCAGGGCTGCCCGAGACCCTCGCCAAGGGCTCGGTGGTGGCGTCGGACGCCTTCTTCCCCTTCGCGGACGGCCTGCTCGCGGCGGCGGAGGCCGGCGCCACGGCGGTGATCCAGCCCGGCGGCTCCATGCGCGACGAGGAGGTGATCCGCGCCGCCGACGAGGCGGGCCTCGCCATGGTGTTCACGGGCTACCGCCACTTCCGGCACTGACATCTCGTCCTACATCAGGATCATCCTCAACAAGGAGATCCTGATGATCGTCACCACCACGCCCACCGTCGAGGGCCGCCGCATCGCCTCGTACCGGGGAATCGTCACCGGCGAGGCCATCTTCGGCGCCAACGTCTTCCGCGATTTCTTCGCCTCGATCCGCGATGTGGTCGGCGGACGCTCGGGTTCCTACGAGCGGGTCCTGCGGGACGGGCGCGACACCGCCCTGCGCGAGATGATGGACGAGGCCGAGCGCCTGGGCGCCCACGCGATCGTGGGCGTGCAGCTCGATTACGGCGCGATCGGCGCCAACGAGGGCATGATGATGGTGACGGCCAACGGCACGGCCGTCACCCTGGAGTGACCGGCACTCAGAGCAGGAAGTCGCCCTTCGACAGGGCGGAGACACCCTTCAGGGTAACGGCGAAGTCCGACAGGCCGTCGCCGTTCACGTCGCCGTGGATCCTGACGCCGGCGCTCAACGTCTCGTAGCGCAGTTCTCCGGACCGGCCGCTGAACTCGGAATCGCCGATGAAGCTGAAGGCCTGGTTGCCGCTCTGGCCGCGGTCGGCATCGATGGCCTTCAGGTCGATCCTGTCGCCCTGCCGGCTGGAGAAATCGTAGATCGTGTCGCGGCCGCTCGCGGCAACCTTGCTGTGGCTGAGAGCCTTGAACACGAAGGCGTCCGCGCCCGATCCGCCGTAGAGCTTGTCGGCCCCGCGCCCGCCCATCAGGCGGTCCTCGCCGGCATAGCCTTTCAGCGTATCGCGACCCTTGCCGCCGTTGAGGCGGTCGTCGCCGGCATGGACGATCGCGTTGTAGTCGTTGGGATTCTCAAAAACCCCCGCCAGCAGCGAGGTCAGCTCCCCCTGGCTGATCTGGGGCACCCAGTCTTTCGCGATGCCGACGAAGGCCGGGTCCAGGGCCGCGATGTAGTGGGTCAGCAGGTGGTAATTGTATGCCGCGTCGGCGAGAAGGCCGAGGCCGACCGTCTTCTGCGTATCGCTGGAGCCCGGCGCGAAGAAGGAATTGGCGGTGTCGAGCAGGAGGGCGCCCTCGAAGGCGCCGATATAGCTGGGCGGTCCGTTGCGCACGATGTCGTGGCTGAAGATGATGTTGCTCTCGGACACGGTCGGCCAGCTGTAATTGCCGACCGGATCGCCCCATTGGACATAGTTGGTCAGCGGCGGGGCTCCGGGCGGGATCGAACTCGCGGGAATGCCGGGGGCGCCGAAGGTTTCGCCGTCCAGGCCGAGCTGCGCCGCCACATAGGCCGCCTCGCCGCCGCCGAGGGAATGACCGGTGACGAAGATGTCGTCGCGGGAGATGCCCAGATTGGCCGCGTACTGGACCACCTTCTTCGTGAAGTCGAGGGCGCGGTCGAAGGCGGGGGGAATGTCGCCCCGGTAGATCATGGCGTCGGCCAGGATCTGGGCGGCGACGAATTCCTTGTGATCCTCGAACCCTCCGATGTCCGTCCCCTCGAAGGCGACGATCACCTGTCCGGTAGCCGACAGGAAGGCGGCGCCGTAGAAGCCGGAGGCGACGTCGAGGGAGGTCAACGGCGTGCCGTGAGGGGGGAAGGTCGGCAGGGTCGACTTGGCGCCCTGCGTGTAGACCGAGAAGGAAGCCTGAAGGAACTCGGAGGTGGAGGGTCGTGTCATCGGAAGGCTCCGGAGCGAAGAAGCCTTACCATACGTTAGTTGAGATTAATTTCACGTGTCGTTTTCGTCATGTTTCAGACGCGGCGGACGCCGCTCAGGAGCCATCCGCCGGCGAGATAGAACAGGATCAGCACGGCGGGTCCTGCGGCCTGGGTCTGGAAGAGGTCGGTCGCCACCGCCACCGCGAGGGGAGCCAGGAACGAGGTGACCTTTCCCGACAGGGCGAGGAGCCCGAAATAGCGCCCCGCCTCCTGGGCCGGAACGAGACGCGCCAACATGCTGCGCGCCGAGGCCTGCAGCGGCCCCGCGACCGAGCCGATGACGAGGCCCAGCGCCAGGAACACCTTTTCCGGGGCGCTCCCGTAGAGCCCGTCTCCCGGTTCGGCCGGAACCGTGGGGATGACGAAGAAAATGTGGTCGCGGCCGAGCGACAGGACGCCGAGGCACACGAAGGCGAGAACGCAGATCGACCCCATGATCACCGGCTTGGCGCCGAAGCGGTCGTCGAGCCTGCCGCCGACCAGGGCGCCGAGGGTCCCGGTGACGGTGAGCAGGATGCCGAAGACGCCGAGCTCCACCGCCTGCCAGCCGAAGACACCTGCCCCGTAGATGCCGCCGAACGCGAAGAGCGCGACCAGCGCATCCTGGTAGACCATGTTGGCGACGAGGAACCGGACGAGGCCCCGGTGCCGGCGCGCATCGGCGATGGTGCGGCGCACCTGCGCCAGTCCCTGGCGGATTGCCGCCCCGGGCGAGAGCGTCGAGCGGGCGATGTCGGGGGTGAAGAGGAAGAGCGGCAGGATGAAGACGAGGAACCATATCGCCGAGAACGGACCGGTGACGCGGTCGCCCTCGCGGGAGGCCGGATCGAGGCCGAAGAGAGGATCGAGGCCGAGGAAGGTCCTGCCCGTCTCGGGATTGGCGGCCAGGAAGCCCAGGACGATCACGAGCGAGACGAGCCCGCCCAGATAGCCGATGGCCCAGCCGGTACCGGAGAGACGCCCGAACCGCTCCGGCGGCACGAGATGCGGGATCATGGCGTTGTTGAACACCGCCGCGACCTCGACCGCCACGGTGCCGACCGCAAAGCCCACGAGCGCGATGGGGATGGCGTGGGGCACGCCCGGCGCCGCGTGCCAGAGGATCCAGGACGAGGCGAAGAGCACGAGGCCGCAGACCGCGATCCAGGGCTTCTTGGGACCCGTCGCGTCGGCGATGGAGCCGAGGATCGGGGACAGGACCGCGAGGACGAGCCCCGCCGCCGCGGTCGCGAAGCCCCACAGGCTCTGCCCCGCCACCGGATCCGGCGCAAGGGCCGCCGCGAAATAGGGCGCGAACACGAAGGTGGTGACGAGGGTGAAGAAGGGCTGACAGGCCCAGTCGAACAGCAGCCAGCCGAGAATGGCGGGGCGGGAGGCGCTGCCGGATGCGGTGCTGGCATCGTCCCCGGCCTGTGGCGACGCCGTCGTCGCTGGGGAAGGGGATCCAATGTTCAACGGACAGGCTCCTAGCCCCTCCCCGGCCGCCCTCGGGGCGGTCGGGAAGATCGAGAATTCGAGGGAGAAGCCGAGCCTATATCAGCCTTTTGCGAGATCGCCCAGGAGGCTTGCCGCCACCGTCACCTTCGACAGGGTCAGACCCGACGAGACGATGTTGTTCACCGCGTTCCGGATCCGGTTCACGTCGGCGCCGCGCTTCTCGCTCCAGGTCTGCACGCCCTCGCCGCCGGAGACGTCCTGGGACACCACTTCCGCCGTGAGGTTGCGGTGGGCGGTGGCGATGCCGTCGATGGCCCGGTCGAGGGCGAGCCGGTCGAAATAGTCGCTGACGCTGATCTCCCGGGCGGCGCCGATGAGCGCGCCGAGCCGGAAGGCCGCCTCGATGGCGAAATGGGTGCAGGCGATGTCGATCACCGGCTTGCCGGTCTTCTGCGCCGTCAGCACGATGTCCGGCGCGGCGACGAGGTCGGGCAGGGAGGCGAGCTGGCGCGCCAGATCCGCCGGCGTGCCCTGCTCCACGAGCGCCTGCGTCCGCGCGTCCCATTCGGCGCGGGCCTCGGGCGAGAGGGTCTCGCCCAGGGTGCGCTCCACCTCCGCGATCCCGGTCTGGTAGATGCCGATGATCTCGTCGAGGGAATGGTTGGCGAAGTCCACATGGCGGATGAACCAGACGATCCGGTTCATCATCAGGTCCTGCAGCTCGCCGTAGAGCCGGAGCTGGAGCTGGCCCGGCACCACGCCGTCGAGGGCGTCGATGGCGGCGTTCATCTCGATCAGGCCGAAGGAATCGCGCGTGGCCGCATAGGCCGCCGCGATGGTGGGCGCGTCGGCGCCGGTCTGGTCGACCAGGCGGGCGATCATCGTGGCCCCGCCCCGGTTGATGATGGCGTTGGCGAGCTGGGTGGCGATGATCTCGCGCCGCAGGCGGTGGTTCGCGATGGCGTCGGGGAAGCGCTCGCGCATCTCCGACGGGAAATAGCGCTCCAGCTCCTTGCCGAGATAGGGATCGTCCGGCACCGGGCTCTCGAGGAGCTCGTCGTGCAGGGAGAGCTTGGCATAGGCGAGCAGCACCGCCAGCTCGGGCCGCGTCAGCCCCTCGCCGCGACGCCCGCGCTCGGCCAGAACCGCGTCGTCGGGCAGGTACTCCACCGTGCGGTTGAGGCGCCCCTGCGCCTCCAGCATGTGCATGAGCCGCCGCGCGAAGCCGAGATCGCCCGCGCCGCGCCGCTCCGACAGGGAGAGGGCCAGGGTCTGCAGGTAGTTGTTGCGCAGGACGAGCTTGGCGACCTCGTCGGTCATGTCCTCGAGGAGCCGGTTGCGGTCCGCCTCGCTGAGGCGGCCGTCGCGCTCGGGCTGGCTCAGGCCGATCTTGATGTTCACCTCCACGTCGGAGGTGTTGACGCCGGCCGAGTTGTCGATGGCGTCCGTGTTCAGGCGAACGCCCGCATGGGCCGCCTCGATGCGCCCGCGCTGGGTGACGCCGAGATTGGCGCCCTCGCCGATCACCTTGGCGCGCACGTCCGCCCCGGTGATGCGGATCGCGTCGTTGGCGCGATCGCCCACCTGCTCGTCGGTTTCGGACGAGGCGCGGATATAGGTGCCGATGCCGCCGAACCAGAGCAGGCCGACCTCGGCCTTCAGGATCGCGCTCATCACCTCGGCGGGCGTCGCCGCCGCCTTGTCGATGCCGAGCAGGGCGCGAACCTCGTCCGAGAGCGGGATCGACTTCGCGCTGCGCGGGAACACGCCGCCGCCCTTCGAGATGAGCGCCTTGTCGTAATCCTGCCAGCTCGAACGGGGCAGGTCGAACAGGCGCTGGCGCTCCAGGAAGGAGGTGTCCGGATCCGGGTTCGGGTCGAGGAAGATGTCGCGATGGTCGAACGCGGCCACGAGCTTGAGGCAGCGCGACAGCAGCATGCCGTTGCCGAACACGTCGCCCGACATGTCGCCCACGCCCGCCACGGTGACGGGCTGGGACTGGATGTCCACGTCCATCTCGCGGAAATGGCGCTTGACCGCCTCCCACGCGCCGCGGGCGGTGATGCCCATCTTCTTGTGGTCGTAGCCCTGGCTGCCGCCGGACGCGAAGGCGTCGCCGAGCCAGTGGCCCTTCTCGATGGAGAGCTCGTTCGCCGTGTCGGAGAAGGTGGCCGTGCCCTTGTCGGCCGCGACCACGAGATACGGATCGTCGCCGTCGTGGCGCACGGTGTCCGGCGGCGGCACCAGGCTGTCGCCGACGATGTTGTCGGTAAGCTGCAGCATGGTGCGCACGAAGATGCGGTAGCTCTCGGTCCCCTCCGCCAGCCAGGCCTGCCGGTCGCCCGGCGGCGGCAGGCGCTTGGGCACGAAGCCGCCCTTGGCGCCGACCGGCACGATGACGGCGTTCTTCACCTGCTGGGCCTTGACGAGCCCCAGCACCTCGGTGCGGAAATCCTGCGGACGGTCGGACCAGCGCAGGCCGCCGCGGGCGACCTTGCCGAAGCGCAGATGGATGCCCTCGACGCGGGGCGAATAGACGAAGATCTCGTAGAGCGGCCGCGGCAGCGGCAGACCTTCCACCTTGGCGCATTCGAACTTGAACGCGATGGTCTGGCGCGGCAGGCCGTTGCCTTCGAGCTGGAAGAAGTTGGTGCGGGCGGCCGCCTCGACGAGATTGATGAAGCGGCGCAGGATGCGATCGTCGTCCAGGCTCGTGACGTTCTTGAGCTGGTCCTCGATGGCGGCGCGGATCTCGGTCTCGGACGCGGCGCGGGCCTGCGCATCCTCGATGCGCGGGTCGAAGCGCGCGTAGAACAGCTCGACGATCCTGGTGGCGATGGCGCTGTGGCGCGCGAGCGTCTCGGCCAGGTAGTCCTGGGCATAGGGGATCTGGACCTGGCGCAGGTAGCGGCCGAGGGCCCGCATCATCGACACGTCGCGCCAGCCGAGGCCGGCCTCGAGCACGAGGCGGTTGAAGCCGTCGGATTCGGCCAAGCCCCTGAACAGGGCGAGCAGCGCCGCCTCGATCAGCTCCTGGATCTCGTTGATGTTGATGGCGCCGCCGGAGGCGCGCTCCAGGGTCATGTCGTGGAGCCAGACCCGGTCCATGCCGGACACACCGGTGGAGACGACCCGGTAGGTTCTCTCGTTGACGACGCGGAAGCCGAGGTTTTCCAGCAGGGGCACGCGCTCGGAGAGCGGCAGCGCCATGTTGCGCGAGAAAACCTTCAGGTTCACGCGGGTCTCGTTGTCGGCCTCGCGCCGGTAGAGATCCACGGCGCGCGGACGCGCCTCGGAGAGCTGCTCCAGGATGCTCACGTCCGCGATGGCGTGCTCGGCGCTGAAGGCCTCCCGGTAGGCGGCGCTGAACGCATCCGCATAGCGGGTCGCCAGGGCGCGGGCGCGGGCGCCGCCGATGGCCTCGGTCAGCTCGTCGCGCAGGGCGTCGGCCCAGGTGCGGACGATGCTGGAAATGCCCTCTTCCAGGGACTCGCGCGACACGCTGGGGGTCTCGCCCTCGTCGCGGCCGATGATGAAATGCGTGCGCGCCAGCGGCCCCTCGGGATAGGCCGGATAGGAGGCCGAGACGCGGCCCTCGAACACCCGGGCCAGGAACTCCCCGATCCGGCGCCGGGCGTAGGTGTCGTAGCGGTCCTTGGGCACGAAGACGAGCACGGACACGAAGCGGTCGAACTCGTCCACCCGCGCCAGCGCCCGCACCCGCGGGCGCTCCGACAGGTTCATGATGTCGATGGCGAAGCGGTAGAGCGTTTCCTCGTCGATCTGGAACAGCTCGTCGCGCGGATAATTCTCGAGCACGTTCAGCAGGCCGCGGCCGGCATAGCTCGACGGGTCGAAGCCCGCGCGGGCGATCACCTTGGCCACCTTGTGGCGCAGATGCGGAACCTCGCTTGCGGCGCTGGTATAGGCGCTCGCGGTGAAGAGGCCGACGATGCGCAATTCGCCCTGCAGATGTCCGTCGCCGTCGAAGAGCTTGACGCCGATATAGTCGAGATGGGCCCGGCGGTGGACCCGGGACTTCACGTTGGCCTTGGCGATGATGAGCGCCTTCGGGCGCGCCAGGAAGGCGCGGATCTCCGGCGTCATCGCCACGAGCTCGCGCCCGCGCCGGAGCACGCGCACGGACGGGTCGCGCAAGAGCCCGAGGCCCGAGCCCTCGACCGGATCGGCGGCGGTGTCGCCGGCCGGGAGGCGATACTCGCGGATGCCCAGGAAGGTGAAGTTGTCGCGGGCGATCCAGTCGAGGAAGGCGATGGCCTCCTTCACCTCGTCGTCCGGCAGCGGCGGCGGGTGAAGGCGGTAATTGTGGACGATCTCGGTGACGCGGGCGCGCATGCCCGGCCAGTCATGCACCGCCAGGGCCACGTCCTTGTGGACCCGGCGCATGGCGTCCAGCAGGCGCTCGCGCGCTTCCGCATCGTCGATGCGCGGCAGGTGGATGTGGATGAAGCTTTCGCGCTTCACGCCGACGCGCGTGGAGGCCGTGGCCTCGCCGACGAGGCGGATGAGGGCACCGTTCGCATCCCGCTCGACGGCCAGGATCGGGTGGGCCACGAGAAGCGGATCGTGGCCCTCGTCGACGATCTCGGCGAGGGTGGAATCGAGCAGGAAGGGCATGTTGTCGTTGACGATCTCGAGGATCGTCACGTCCCGGCGGCGCCCGCTGCGCTCCACTTCGAGATCGATGAGGCGGACATCCGCCGAGCCGCCGGCGCGGGGAGCCTTCAGGTGTTCGTAGGCCTCGGACGCGAGATCCGCGAGTGCCGTTGGGGAATAGGCCGCGAGATCCTCGGTCGGCACGCGCCCGAACAGATCCTGCAGGAAGGTCGATGGAATGGGCCTGTGCCCGGCCTCTAGGACGGCGACGGCCTCGGCCGTCAATTCGCTTCCGCTGGTCGGCGTTTCCAGCTTCATGCGCGCACCCTCTCGCTTATGATCGTTGGGGGAGCGTTGCCACAGACCGGGGGACCGCGCAACCGAAGCCGGTCGTTCTGCACACGAGAGCGCCGGCCTCCGATGGAAAACGACCGGTTAGGCTGTCCGATCCCTCTTTGGGGCAGATTTCTGTCGTGACGAAGGGGAAAGAGCGATCAGGGCAAAAAGAAAGCCGCCCGAAGGCGGCTGCTGATCTCGACTTGTAGAAGTGGCCCGGCCCGCCGAATCGTCCCGGAGGGCTGGGGGGCTGACGTGTCCGAGGCGGTCAAGAGAGCCGGGCCGTCGAGGCAACACTAGAAGCATCAACATCTAGTGGGGCCACGTAACGGCACGATTACGGCAACAATAAGATTCGCCTGACGAAGGCGTGAGTTATCGCCCGTTAACGGGTTGATCGGATGCTGTCTCGTACCCATCATCAGGGATGAAGAGGCGTCACACAGGAGGCATCATGAGCGAAGGCGACATCTCAGAGACGTCGCGCGGCGGCACCGGCCACGGCTCGGCCCAGGTCCTCCCCTTCCCCGCCGCGCAGAAACAGGTTTCCTTCAACCGGGCCGAACTTCAGACCATCCTCAATCTCTACGGCCGCAAGGTTGCGGAAGGCGAGTGGCGGGACTACGCCATCGACTTCCTGGCCGACAAGGCGGTCTTCTCCATCTACCGGCGCACCTCCGAGGTGCCCCTCTACCGGATCGAGAAGGATCCGAAGCTCGCCAAGAAGCAGGGCGCCTATTCGGTCATCGTCTCGTCGGGCCTGATCCTCAAGCGCGGGCACGAGCTCGACCGGGTGCTCAACGTGCTCGACAAGAAGCTGAAGGTCGTCTCCTGATCAGGCGTCCTCCGCCCTCGCGGGCAGCGCGAGCAGCCAGAGGGTCGATGCGAACACGCCGGCGGCGCCCGTCCACAGCACGGGCCGGATGCCGATCCGGTCGGCGATGAGCCCTGCCGTGAGCGCGGCGACGAGGCCGAGCCCGCCGGTCAAAAGATGCAGGGTCCCGCCCTCGCGCCCGCGCAGGGCATCGGGCGTCACCCGCTGGCGCAGGGCGACCGCGTTGGTGTGGAACAGCACGTAGAGACCGTCGCCGAAGATCTGCGCCGTGACGAGCAGCGCCACCGCGAGCCAGAGCGGCCCCTGCGCCAGGGGAATGAAGCAGATCACCACCCCATAGGCCAGAAGCGCCCCGATCAGGAGCCTGCGGGCGGGAAAGCGCGCCCCCGCCGCCGCCGCGAAGCGCGCCCCGACCAAGGCGCTGAGGCCGCCGAAAGCCACGATGAAGCCGAGAACGGCGGGCTCGATGCCGAGATCGCGCACCGCATAGAGCACGTAGAGCGGCGCGAAGAAGCTGAGGAAGAAGGCCAGCGTCGCCAGACAGAGCGTCAGCGGCCGCAGGGTCGGGTGCGCGAACACGAAGCGCATGCCCTCGGCGGTCTCCCGCCAGATGTCCGGCGCCGTCTCGCCCGTCGCGAGCGGCGCCTCGGGCCGCTTGATGCTGCCCAGGAGCGCGGCGGACCAGAGATAGGACAGAGCGTCCGCCAGGATGGCGAAGGGCGCCGTCAGGAGCTGGATGAGCACGCCCGCCAGGGCCGGACCGGCGATCTCCGCCACCGCGTCGGTGGTAGCGAGCTTCGCGTTTCCTTCGAGGAGCTGGTCGCGCTCCACGACCGTGGGCAGATAGGCGTTGTCCGCCGTCTGGAAGATCATCGAAAAGAGGGCGACCACGGTCGCGACGCCGATGATCTGGCCGATGGTGATGGCCCCGAACCAGGCCATGACCGGCAGGGTCATGAGAGCGGCGGCCCGGACCAGATCGGCCATGATGAGCACGCGGCGGCGGCGCGTCCTGTCGATCCAGGCGCCGACGAAGGGGCTCAAGGCCACCCCCGGCACCATGCTCAGGGCGACGAGGAGCCCGAGATCGGTCGCGGAGGCGCCGAGCGTCAGGGCCGCGATGATCGGCAGGCCCTCCCGGGTGAAGCGGGCGCCGACGGCGGACAGGCTCTGGGCCGCCCACAGGCGCAGGAAATCGGGATTGTCCCAGAGGCCGCCGCTCGGCCGGCGGATGAGGGCCGCGAACACGGGAGCGCCTCAGGCGACGGGGCGCGTGGGCGGCTGCGCGGTGCCGGGGCCGAGGGGGCGCTGCATGAGAACGCTGGAGAGCCAGCGTCCATGCTTGTAGCCGATGCCCTTGAAGACGCCGACCGGCGCGAAGCCGAGGCTCGCATGCAGCCCGATGGAGCCGTGGGATTCCTCGTCTCCGATCACCGCCACCATGAGGCGGAAATCCCGCGCCTCGCATTCGCCGATCAGCGCTTCGAGGAGCCTGCGCCCGACGCCCTGCCCCTGCGCCGCGGGATCGATGTAGATCGAGTCCTCCACCGTGGAGCGGTAGGCCGGACGCACCCGGTAGGGCCCCGCATAGGCATAGCCGAGAACGGCGCCGTCCCGTTCGGCCACGAGATAGGGAAAGCCGCCGTCGAGCAGCGCGGCCCGGCGCCGGGCCATCTCCGCCTCGTCCGGCGGGTCGAGCTCGAACGAGGCCGTGCCGTGCCTCACCGCATGGGCGTAGATCGCGGCGATGCGGGGCAGGTCGGAATCGCGGGAGGGGCGGACGAGGAGGCTCATACCCTCTCCTACTGCCGCGCTTTGCGGCGCGCAACGGCCATGAAAAAAGCCCCGGCCTTTCGGCCGGGGCTCCTTGGAACCGTCAGGTTCGCCGTTCTTACTCGTTGCGGTTGCCCACGAGGGCGAGCAGGAACTGGAACATGTTGATGAAGTCCAGGTACAGCGTCAGGGCGCCGAACACGGAGACCTTGGCGGCCGCTTCGGAGTCGAAGTTGCCGTAAAGGTACATCTCCTTCAGCTTCTGCGTGTCGTAGGCGGTGAGGCCCGCGAAGATCAGAACGCCGATCACCGAGATGCCGAACTGCAGCGCGCTCGACACGAGGAAGATGTTGACGATCGAAGCCAGGATCAGGCCGACGAGGCCCATGATCAGGAACGAGCCCATGCCCGACAGGCTGCGGTTGGTGGTGTAGCCCCACAGGGACAGCGAGCCGAAGGCCGCCGCCGTGATGAAGAACACCTGGACGACGCTCGCGCCGGTGTAGCGGATGAGGATCGTCGAGAGCGAGGCGCCCATCACCGCAGCAAAAGCGAAGAAGGTGCCGCGCGCCGACGCGGCGCTCATCCGGTCCATCCGGAACGAGAAGAAGAAGATGAAGGCCAGAGGCGCCAGCGCCACAATCCACATCAGCGGCGTGGTGTAGAGAGTCACGCCGAACTGGGTCAGGCCGATGCTGCCGATCCGGGCGACCGCCTGAGACGGATCGCTCGTCGTGGCGAGCATGTTCACGCCAAGAGCCACCAGAGCCGAGATGGCCAGGCCCAGGATCATGTTGTTGTAGACGCCGAGCATGAAGGCGCGCAGGCCCTGATCGACCTGTGCTGCCGTCCGGGCAAAGCCGGTGCCAGTGGCGTATTGGTTTTGCTCATACGGTTGCATCGGAGTCCTTTCTCACGGTGTCCCGTCGATGTTCCCTCGGAAAGGCTGGGAAGTCAGCCCCCGGTCGCCGCATTCCCGGCGACGACCAGAATATGAGAGGTCGGGCCCGCTTCCGCAAGGGGGAAGGTCAAGCTTCAAGCCTTCGTGAAAGCAGCAGAGTTGCTGCTCCTCGCAAACTTAACCAACAAGAAGCCCGCAGCCCTGTCGTATAGCCAGGCTGACGGGCGAACCGGTTAAAGGTTTCTCAAGTATAAAGCCGGTTTTTGACTCAGGATTCGCCAGGTCCCCAGCAGCCCCAGCCCCACCGCCACCAGAACCGCGAGGCCCGAGGCCAGGACGGCGCCGGACAAATCTAGGGAAAAGCCCAGATTCATCACCCGCGTGATGATGAAGTAAGCCGCAAGAGTGCCGGCCAGAAGGCCGAAAACCGCCGTCGCCAGCCCAAGGAGCCCGTATTCGAGGGCATAGGCCGAGAGCAGGCGGGCCCGGGTGGCGCCCAGGGTCTTGAGCACCACCGCATCGTAGAGCCGCGCCCGGTGGCCGGCCGCGAGCGCGCCGGCGAGCACCAGGAGGCTCGCGACGAGCGCGATGGAGCTCGCGCCGCGAATCGCCATGACGAGCTGGGACACCACGTCGTTGACCGCCTCCAGCGCGTCCTTCACCCGCACGCTCGTGACCATGGGATAGGCCTGGGCGGCGCTGCGCAGGATGCGCGCGTCGGTGGCCGCGTCCGAACCGTCGGGATAGGTGACGGTGGCCAGATGGGTGTGCGGCGCGCCCGCGAAGGCGTTGGGCGAGAACACCATGACGAAGTTGATGCCCATGGAGCGCCATTCCACGTGGCGCAGATTGGCGATGGTGGCGGCGATGTTGCGCCCCAGCACGTTGACGACGATTTCGTCGCCGATCTTCAGCCCCAGCCCCTCGGCGATCTTGCGGTCGAAGGAGACGAGCGGCTTGCCCCGGTAATCCTCGGGCCACCACTCGCCCTCCACGACCTCGGTGCCTTCCGGCGGCGCCTTGGCGTAGGTGATGCCGCGGTCGCCTTCGAGCACCCAGGACACGTCCTCCTGCGCCTTGACCTCGCTTACCGGAACGCCGCCGAGGGAAACGAGGCGCCCGCGCATCATCGGCACGCGCTGGATCTCCGCATCGGCCCGCTGGGTCCTGAGGAAATCCTCGAAGGCGTCGGCCTGGGCGTTGGGAATGTCGAGGAAGAAGAAGCTCGGCGCCCGCTCCGGCAGGGTCTGCTGGAGCTGGCGCGTGAGGTTGCTGTCGATGAGCGCGAGCGTCACGAGGAGCGTGATGCCGAGCCCCAGGGACAGGACGAGGGACGGGGTCAGGGCGCCCGGGCGGTGGATGTTGGAAAGGGCGAGCCGCGGCGCCGTGCGCCGGGGGCGCGGCAGGCGCCGGGCCACCGCCATGATGCCGGTCGCCACCAGGCGCAGCAGCACGAAGGACCCGGCGGCCGCGGCCACGAACATGAGCGCGATGCGCCGGTCGTAGGCCGCCAGCACCGCGAGCCCCACCAGGGCCGCCACGGAGACGGCGAGCGCCGCGAGATAGCGCTTGCGCGGCCAGCGCCGCTCCGGATCGATCTGGTCGCGGAAGAGGCCCGACACCTGCACGTCGTGGGCCCGCCCCAGGGGCGCGAGGGCGAAGACCAGGGCGGTGAGCACGCCGTAGAGCAGCGCGACGCCGAGCTCGGCCCAGGCCAGGGGAGGCTGGATCGGGATCGGCAGGAGATGGCCGAAGAGGCCCGTGACGACGAACGGCAGGGCGGCGCCGACCAGGAGGCCGATGCCGATGCCCACCGCCGCGATCATCATGACCTGGGTCAGGTAGAGCATGACCACCTGTCCGCCGGGCGCGCCGAGGCTCTTCAGGGTCGCGATGGAGGCCCGCTTGCGGTCGACGAAGCCGCGCACCGCATTGGCGACGCCGACGCCGCCCACGAGCAGCGCGGTCAGACCGACCAGGGTCAGGAACTGGGTGAAGCGCTCGATGTTGCGGGCGAAGCGCGGATCGGCATTGAGGCGCGTGCGGACGTTCCAGCCCGCCTCCGGGAGGGCCCGCCCGACCTCGGCCTCCACCTGCGCGAGCCCCTCCTCGGTGGAAAGGGCGGGCGGCAGGGTCAGCCGGTAGGTCCAGCGCACGAGACTGCCGGGCTGGACGAGCCCGGTGGCCTGCAGGGCCTCCTGGGAGACGAGGAGGCGCGGGCCGAAGCCGATGCCGCTGGCGATCTTGTCGGGCTCCGACACGAGGCTCGCCCGCAGCTCGACGGTGGCTCCTCCCACCGTGACGCGGTCCCCGACCTTGAGGTCGAGCCGCGCCAGCAGGGCGGGATCGGCGGCCGCCCCGAAGGCGCCGTCCCGGGCGGCGAAGAGGTCGGCCGGCGCGAAGGGCGGGTCCGTCTCCAGGGTTCCGACCCGCGGATAGGCGGCATCCACCGCCTTCAGCTCGACGAGGGCGGAGCCCTTCTCGCCGGCCACCGCCATGGCGCGCATGGTCGCGATGGTGTTCGCCTCCCCCTTCGAGGCGAGGAAGGCGCGCTCGGCCTGGCTGGCCTCGCGCTGGAGCAGGGAGAAGGCCATGTCGCCGCCGAGGATGCGGCGTCCCTCGCGGCCGATCCCGTCCGTGAGCGAGCGCGACAGGGACGAGACGCCCGCGATCGCCGCCACGCCCAGCGCGATGCAGGCGAGAAAGATGCCGAAGCCCTTCAGGCCGCCGCGCAGCTCGCGCAGGGCGAGGCGCAGCACGAGGGGAAGGCCGCTGGACGCGGGGATCGGCCGCCGCTGCGGTTGGGCCGGAATGGTGCCGTGCATGGGGTCCCGCCTTGTCCTTTAAGCCGCCGCCACCGCGTCGGCCTCGATCCGGCCCGAGCGCAGCCGCACGGTCCGGTCGCAGAGACGGGCGAGATTGAGGTCGTGGGTCACGAGGACCAGGGTGGCGCCCCGGTCGCGCTTGAGGGCGAAGAGCAGGTCGACGATGGAGCCGCCCGTGTTCTCGTCGAGGTTTCCGGTGGGCTCGTCCGCCACCAGGATCGCCGGGTTGGGCACGATGGCGCGGGCGATGGCCACGCGCTGCTGCTCGCCGCCCGAAAGCTGGGCCGGGTAATGGTGCAGGCGATGGCCGAGGCCCACCGCCTGCATCTCCGCCTCCGCCCGCTCGAACGCGTCGTCCTCGCCCGCGAGTTCCAGGGGCAGGGCCACGTTTTCGAGGGCCGTCATGGTCGGGACGAGGTGGAAGGACTGGAACACGATGCCGATGCGCCGGCCGCGGAAGCGCGCCAGCGCGTCCTCGTCGAGCCCGGACAGGTCGGTGCCGTCGACGATCACCCGGCCGGAATCGGGGCGCTCCAGCCCCGCCATGGTCATGAGGAGGGTCGACTTGCCGGACCCGGAGGGACCGACGAGGCCCACCGCCTCGCCCCGGCCGATCTCGAGGGAGACTCCCTTGAGGATATGCACCCGCGCGGCCCCGCGCCCGAGGCTCAAATCCACATCCTGCAGCGCGATGGCCTTGTCCTGCATGCCCGATCACCCGATCTGTTGGAAGATTTCGCCGAGAGCCTCGGCATAGTCCGAACACATATGGGAAGCATACCGATGAAGCGCCAATCCGGCCCATTCATGACGATCATTTTTGCGTGTGCGGCGGCCCTTGCCGCCGTGGTCGTCCCCGTCCACGCCCCCGTGGCGCAGGAGGATCCGATCCGCCTCGTGGCCCTGGGCGACAGCCTCACGGCCGGTTACGGGCTGCCGCAGGAGGCGGCTTTTCCGGTGGTGCTGGAGCGGGCCCTGAAGGCCAAGGGCTACAATGTGGAGATCGCCAATGCGGGCGTGTCCGGCGACACCGCCACGGCCGGGCTCGACCGGCTCGACTGGTCGGTGCCCGACGGGACCGACGGCGTCATCGTGGAGCTCGGCGCCAACGACATGCTGCGCGGGGTGGACCCGAGCGTGCCGCGCAAGGCCATCGACACCATCGTGACCCGGCTGAAGGAGCGCGGCATCCCGGTGATGCTCGCGGGCATGTACGCCTCGCGCAATCTGGGGCCCGACTACGTGCAGAAGTTCGACAGCCTCTATCCGGACATTGCGAAGAAGCACGACCTTGTGCTCTATCCCTTCTTCCTGGATGGAGTCGCCGGCGAGCGGTCCCTCAACCTTCAGGACGGGATCCATCCCACCGCGAAGGGCGTCGAGATCATCGTCGAGCGCATCCTGCCCACCGTCGAGACCTTTCTCGCCCGCATCTCCCAGCGCTGATTCCCGTCGGCGCGTCCCTCACGACCGAACGCGGCAGGCTCCCTGCCGCGAGGAGCTTCAGCATGGACTATCGCCGCCTCGGCCGCACCGATCTCAATGTCAGCCTCATCTGCCTCGGCACCATGACCTGGGGGCAGCAGAACACCGAGGCCGACGGCCACGCGCAGATGGACTACGCCCTCGACCAGGGCATCAACTTCTTCGACACGGCGGAGCTCTACTCGATTCCGCCCAAGGCGGAGACGCAGGGCTCGACCGAGCGGATCATCGGCTCCTGGTTCAAGGCGCGCGGGAACCGGGACAAGGTGATCCTCGCCTCCAAGGTCGTCGGCCGCTCCGAGAACACCTGGTTCCGGGACGACGGCTCCCCGGCCGAGCTGTCCCGCGCCCAGATCGAGGAGGCGGTGAACAAGAGCCTCAAGCGGCTCCAGACCGACTATATCGACCTCTATCAGATCCACTGGCCCGACCGGCCCATGCCCTGGGGCTCGAACCCCACGATCTTCCGCCACAAGCAGGCGGAGTCCCACCCGATCCAGGAAACCCTGGAGATCATGCGCGACCTGGTGAAGGCCGGGAAGATCCGCCACCTCGGCCTCTCCAACGAGAGCGCCTGGGGCGCCATGACCTTCCTGAAATGCGCCGAGGCCGACCCGAGCCTGCCGCGGGTGCAGTCGATCCAGAACGCCTACAGCCTGCTCAACCGCACCTACGAGGTGGCTTTGGCCGAGGTCAGCATGCGCGAGGAGGCGGGTCTGCTCGCCTATTCGCCGCTGGCGCAGGGCTATCTGACCGGCAAGTATCTCGACGGCGCCCGGCCGGCGGGGGCGCGCTCCACCCTGTTCAACCGCGGCCAGCGCTACGAGACGCCGGGGGCCGAGCCCGCCATCCGCAAATACGTGGCGCTCGCCCGCGAGTTCGGCCTCGACCCGGCCCAGATGGCCATCGCGTTCGCCAATTCCCGCCCCTTCGTGACCTCGACCATCATCGGCGCCACCACGATGGAGCAGCTGAAGACCGACATCGCGGCCGTGAACGTGACGATCACCCCCGAGCTGGAGGAGCGCATCGACGCCATCCATCTCCAGCACTGCAATCCGTGCCCGTAAATAGGCCCTCAGCACCGTCATTCCGGGGCACCCCTCTGGGGCGAGCCCGGAACCCATGAACTCGACAGGTTCAAGAAAGGACTGTGAGCGCTTCGCTTCATTCCGCACCGTCAGTGGCTCTGGGTTTCCGGTTTCGCGCGGCCCTTCGGGTCGGGCTCCGCGTTCGCGGCCCCGGAATGACGGCGGCGCCCCCGGAACAAATGCGACTGTTGATCGTCTGATTCTTCGTCTTGCGGGGGCGGCCCGTCCGCCCCCATGATCGACGACACATCCGCCAGGCCAGGAGGTGCCGCATGCCACGCCTGTTCACCGGCATCGAAATCCCCGCCGATATCGGCCTTCAGCTCTCGAGCTATCGCGGCGGCCTTCCCGGCGCCCGCTGGATCGACCCCGAAAACTACCACATCACCCTGCGCTTCATCGGCGACATCGACGAGCGCACCGCCGGCGACGTGTTCTCGATCCTCGGCGACGGGCGCCGGCGCGAGCCCATCGCCGTCACCATCGACGGCCTCGCCACCTTCGGGGGCGAGCGGCCCCGGGTGGTCTTCGCCCGCGCCTCGGGCAACGGCGAGCTCAACGAGCTTCAGGCCGAGCAGGAGCGCCTGGTGCGAAAGGTCGGCCTGCCGCCGGAGAAGCGCAAGTTCACGCCGCACGTGACCCTGGCCCGCCTGCGCGACGCCTCGCCCATCGACGTGGCGGATTATTTCTCGACGCGCGGCCACTTCCCGCGCCTGACCTTCACGGCCCGCCGCTTCGTGCTGTTCTCGTCGCGGGATTCCGTCGGCGGCGGCCCCTACGTGGTCGAGGCGGCCTATCCGCTGGGCTGAAAGGCCGGCCCGAGGCCGTCAGCGCTTCCGGGCGAGGCGGCCGGAGATGTCGTCATGCGGGTCCGGGAGATGGGCCGGAACAGCTATCAGCCGCCGCTCGTCGGCGCCGGTGGCGACCCGCACGGGCTGAAGGGTCAGGCTCATAAGCGGAAATTCTGCCGTTCGAGGTGCAGATAGCTGCGGTCGAACTCGCCCGCCTCCTGCAGCCTGTCCCAATCCGGAACGGTCAGCTGGGTTCCCTTGGTCCGGATGAGGCCGTCGGCCCTCAGATCCTGGAAGATCCGGTTGACGTGAACCGTCGAAAGGCCGAGGGCATCGCCGAACTCGGCCTGGGTGATCGGCAGGTCGCAGGTATGGCCCTCGGCCTTTTCGACCGCATTCAGGCGCACCAGCATCTCGCACAGAAGATGGGCGATGCGGCTGTAGGCCTCGCGCCGGCCGATGCTGGTCATCCATTCGCGGAAGATGGCGGCATCGACAAGCGTGCTGCGCCATAGGGCGCTCGCGATCCGGGGATGGCGCTCGCAGAGGGTGCGCAGGGCGTCGTGCGGGATGAACCCCACCGTGCAGGGACTGAGCGTGCCGATGCTGTTGTCCAGCATCCTCAGGTGAAGGCTCTGCAGATCGGGAATGTCGCCGACGATGTTGAAGGCGACGATCTGGCGCCTGCCTTCTCCCGTGATCTTGTAGGTGCAGGCGAAGCCGTCGAGGACCAGGCACGACCGGGAGGGGCTGTCGCCCTCGCGGACGATGTCCTGATCGGGCCGGATGTCCACCACCTGCATCGGCAGGTTCAGGATCGCGCCCTTCTCGTCGTCCGAGAGCGTGAAGACGCTCTCGAGCTTGCGGATCATGGGATGGGAATGGATGTCGGGAAGAGATGTCGATGCCATCGCCGCGCCCTTCTGTTCGAGGCGGGAGCGCACGCGTCTCTCAGCCAACGGCGCCAATGTTCGATTGCCGATGATGGGACGACGATACATCATATGCGAGCCCCGCGTATTGATCCATGTTAACGCCCGGCACAATGTTGCGGGGGCGTCCGCGACATCCGGGTTGCCCGCAGGCTCTTCGGAAAAGCCGGAACGGGCGGGGATTCCCGAAGGGTGCCCTCGACAGAGCGGCCAGGGCTGGCTAAGCGTAGCGTTATGCCATTGCTGATCTTCCTCACCCATCCCGAAGTCGTCATCGACCCGCAGGTTCCCATCACCCAATGGCCGCTCAATGCCGTCGGACGCGAGCGGATGGAGCGGTTCGCGGACCTCCTCGCGGGCCGCAACGTCACCGCGCTCTACGCCTCGACCGAGCGCAAGGCGACGGACGGAGCCGCCATCCTGGGCGAGCGCTTCGGCCTGCCCTACGGCACGGACGAGGATCTCGGCGAGAACGACCGCTCGGCCACCGGCTATATCGCCCCGCCGGAATTCTGGGAGGTCGTGGGCCAGTTCTTCGCCAACCCGCACGAGAGCATCCGGGGCTGGGAGCGCGCCATCGACGCGCAGGCGCGCATCGTGGGCGCCGTGAAACGGGTCGCGCAGAACGACCGGACCTCCGGCGACATCGTCGTCGTGTCCCATGGCGGCGTCGGCGCCCTGCTGACCGCCCATCTGCAACGGGTCGCCATCGGCCAGGAGAGCCGCCCCTCCCATCCCGGCGGCGGCTGCTTCCTGGTCCTCGACCGCGAATCCCTCGCGGTCCGGCAGGACTGGCGCGCCATCGAGGACGGTCTGGGACTGTAGAACGGTCTCGCCTGGAGCTCCTGCACTCTGTAGGAGGGGTGCGGACGCGCAGCAGGCAGCGCCCTCACGAGGCTTTCCCAATGGCATCAGCGATCAGCACCGGCCTCGCCCGACTGGCTCCCGGCATCGCCCTGTGCGGGGCCGTCGCGCTCGCGGCCATCGGCCTCCAGCACCTGGAAGAGGCCTGGACCGGCCGGCCCTGGCTCGAGGCGCTCGTGATCGCGATCCTGCTCGGCACCGCGATCCGGACCGCCTGGACCCCGTCCGCCCGCTGGACTCCCGGCATCGGCTTTTCCGCCAAGACGCTCCTGGAAATCGCCGTGATGCTGCTCGGCGCCTCGATCAGCTTCCAGGCCGTGGCGGAGGCCGGGTTCGGGCTCATCCTCGGCATCGCGGCGGTGGTCGCCGTCGCCATCGGGGCCAGCTTCGGGCTCTGCCGCCTGCTCGGCCTGCCCAAGCGCATGGCCGTGCTGGTGGCCTGCGGCAACTCGATCTGCGGCAACTCCGCCATCGCGGCGGTGGCGCCGGTGATCGGGGCGAAGAGCGAGGACGTGGCCTCCTCCATCGCCTTCACGGCGATCCTGGGCGTGATCGTGGTGCTCGGCCTGCCCCTGCTGGTGCCGGTCCTCGGCCTGTCGGAAACCCAATACGGGGTTCTTGCGGGCCTGACCGTCTACGCGGTGCCGCAGGTGCTCGCCGCCACCCTGCCGGTCGGCATGGTCAGCACCCAGATCGGCACCCTGGTGAAGCTGGTGCGCGTGCTCATGCTCGGGCCCGTGGTCGTCGGATTGTCCCTGGCCATGGGCCGGAGCCGGGACGCGGCGGGCCCGGGCTTCTCGCTCAACCGCTTCGTGCCCTGGTTCATCCTCGGGTTCCTGGGGCTGGCGGCCCTGCGCTCGGCCGGCCTGATTCCCGACATCGTGCTGCAGGCCGTCATGCCGCTGGCCACGATCCTGACGGTGGTCGCCATGGCGGCCCTGGGCCTCGGCGTCGACCTCAAGGTTCTGGGCCGCGTCGGCGGGCGGGTGACCCTCGCCGTGAGCCTGTCGCTCCTGGTGCTGCTCGCGATCAGCCTCGGGCTGATTCGCGTGCTCGGGGTGGCCTGACGGGCTGAACCTTCTTCCCTCTCCACGAGAGGCGCGGGAATCGACCTGTGCTCTCCATCCACATGCCAGATGATCCGTCGGCCCTTGAAACCTCTCCCGCGCACCTCATCACTAGAACGAGACCCGCTCCTCAACCGGTTGATTGCCCCATGAACCCTCTCACCGACGCCGAGCGCGCCGACATCCTTCCCGCCCTCGACGGCTGGGCCCTGGTCGAAGGCCGGGACGCGATCCGCAAGCGGTTCGTGTTCGACGATTTCAACGCCGCCTTCGCCTGGATGACCCGCATCGCCCTCGTGGCCGAGCAGATGAACCACCATCCGGAATGGACGAACGTCTACAACAAGGTCGACGTCACCCTCGCGACCCACGAGGCCAAGGGCCTGACCCGTCGCGACGTGGAGCTGGCCCAGCGCATGGACCAGTTCGCGGCCGGACTCGTGAAGGAGCGCTGAGATGGACGAAGCCCGAACCTTCCGGGGCGGCTGCGCCTGCGGACAGCTGACCTTTGAGGCCCGAAGCGAGCCGAAGCGCGTCGGCCTGTGCCACTGCATGACCTGCCGCAAGGAGAGCGGCAGCGCGTTCAACGCCTTCGCGATCTTCGCCGCCGATCGGGTGACGATCGGCGGCGAGATGAAGACCTGGTCGGCGGTGCCGGGCGGCGAGCGCTGCTTCTGCCCCATCTGCGGCTCCCAGGTGTTCTACCGGGACGCGGCGGACGAGATCGAGATCAAGCTCGGGGCTTTCGACGAGCCGAACCTCTTCACGCCCACCTACGAGGCCTGGACGATCCGGCGCGAGCACTGGCTGCGCACGGCGGATCTGATCGCCTATCCGGAGAACCGGGGCGAGAGGACGTCCTGAGCCTTACTTGGGCTGCATCCGAAGCGCCCCGTCGAGGCGGATCGCCTCGCCGTTGAGCATGTCGTTCTCGATGATGGCGCGCACGAGCGTGGCGTATTCCTGCGGGCGGCCGAGGCGCGACGGGAACGGCACGTTGGCCTCCAGCGCCTTGCGGTAATCCTCGGCGATGCCCTCGAAGAGCGGGGTGTGGAACAGACCCGGCATGATCGTCATGACCCGGATGCCGAAGCCCGACAGGTCGCGGGCGACCGGCAGGGTCAGGCCGAGAACGCCGCCCTTGGAGGCCGAATAGGCCGCCTGCCCGATCTGACCGTCCTGCGCGGCCACGGAGGCCGTGTTGACGATGACGCCGCGCCCGCCGTCCTCGGTCACCGGATCGAGCCCGGCCATGGCGGCGGCGCATTTGGAGATCATCGCATAGGTGCCGATGAGGTTGATCTCCACCGCGCGCCGGAAGGAGGCGACGTCGTGCGGAATCAGCTCGCCCGTATCGCGCTTCTTCGTCACCGTGCGCTTGCCCGGCGCGATGCCGGCGCAGTTGACGAGGATGCGCTCGGTGCCGTTGGCCGCCCTCGCCTGCGCCAGGGCCGCATCGATGGATGCCTCGTCGGTCACGTCGGCCTTGCAGAACACGGCGCCGATCTCGCGGGCAACCTCGGTGCCCCGCTCGGCGTTCATATCCAGGATGGCGACCCTCGCGCCGTGGGAGGCCAGCATCCGTGCCGTCGCCTCGCCGAGGCCTGAGGCGGCGCCGGTGACGATGGCTGCCATAGATTCGTCGAGCTTCATGGGTTTCCTCTCTCCATCGGGACGAGACCTCTTAAGCCATCCGGGGCCTCGCGGGAATCGAGACTGTCGAAGGAGCAGAGCGGCATGAGCGAATCAATCACGAAGCCTTTCACAAAGGCCGAGATGGACGCCATGCGCGAAGCGGGCCGCGACGAGGCGGGTCGCGACGAGGCGAGCCTCAAGCGCCGGTTCTGGGACAAGATCCGGCGGGTGGGCGGCAAGATCCCCTTCGCCGAGGACCTGGTGGCCGCCTTCTACTGCGCCACGGACCCGAAGACCCCGAACCGGGTCAAGCTCGTCCTGATGGGCGCCGTCGCCTACTTCGTGCTGCCGACCGATGCGGTGGCCGACTTCCTGCCCCTGCTGGGCTTCGCGGACGACGCCGCGGTTCTCGCCGCCGCCATCACCCAGGTGGCCGGCTCGATCACGGAGGAACACCGGCAGAAGGCACGGGAGAGCCTGAAGTAACGGATCGGAAGAACTCCGATAACCCCAGTCCTCCCCGTGCGGCGCCGCACACATGACCTTGGGTAAGCTTGGTAGACCCATTGGGGTTACCTGAGCTTTTCCCGGTTGTGTTCGCTGTACCGTTACGTTAGCTGCGCTCAGGTTGCCCGGAATATTATTCCGTCCGAGGCACTCCGCCTCGCTCACCTATGAACGACCTGAGAGAAACGCCCATGGCCGCCGGTAAAATCAAGCTTCCCGATCCCAGCTCTGGCAACCTCGTCTACGACGACGGCAGCCACAAGCTCGTCGGCACCAGCAAGTCCGACATCCTTCTGCTGCAGGAGGCCGCCGAGGCCGCGCTGAACGGCAAGGGCGGTATCGACTCCCTGTTCCTGAACAGCAGGAAGTCCGTGAAGGTCGATCTCTCCATCGCGGGCCCGCAGAAGACCGGTTTCGGGACGCTGACGATCAAGTCGGTCGAGAACGTCGTGTCGGGCAACGGCAACGACACCCTCTGGGGCAGCAAGGGCAACAATCTCCTGCTGAGCAGCAAGGGCCACGACAAGCTCTATGGCGGCAAGGGCAACGACGCGCTCCTGGGCGACGTGGGCAACGACCGGCTCTATGGCGAGGACGGCAACGATTATCTGGTCGGCGGGACGGGCAAGGACAGCCTCTACGGCGGCAAGGGCAAGGACGGCTTCATCTTCAGCGAGCCGGTCGCGCGCAAGAACATGGACAAGATCATGGACTTCAGCGTGAAGGACGACACTGTCTACATGGCGCTGGAGCATTTCACGGCCATGGGCGCCGTGGGCAAGCTGGCGGCGGGGGCGTTCCATGTGGGCTCGGCAGCGGCGGAGGAGGACGACCGGATCGTCTACAACAAGGCCAAGGGGGCGCTCTATTACGATCCCGACGGCAGCGGCGCGGCCGCCGCGATCCAGTTCGCCTCGATCGGCAAGAACCTGTCCCTGAGCCACAGGGATTTCGAGATCATCTGACGGAGCCGCCATGGGGCGCGTCGAGGGCTGCGTCTGCGGCCCTTTTCGTTCCTGCGCCACGTTTCGACGCATCGCCATGAGGCCCGGCCCGGCTTAACGGAGATGGTGAAGAGTTCTTAACCATCTGGGCTTTATGTTGCGCCTCATGACTATCGCATCTCTCCAGCGCGGCTTTGCCGCGGGCATCATTTCCGCTGCCTTCATCCTCGGAACCGGGCCTGCAGCTCTCGCACAGGCCCAGCGGTCGACGGCGCAGCAGCCGGCCAAGCCTGCCGCGAAGAAAGCGGCACCGGCCTCCACGAAGGCGAACGCGGCCAAGGCGAAATCCACCTCCGCCGCCAAGCCGGCGGCCGCTGCGGCCGCGGCCGCGGCTCCTGCCACGGGCCCCGGCGGCGCGGCGCTTCTTGCGTCCTACAGCGACTGGAACGTCTACACGGCGCAGTCGGGACGCTCGAAGATCTGCTACGCCCTGAGCCAGCCCAAGGACCGGCTGCCGAAGAACCTGAACCGGGACCCGGCCTATCTCTTCGTGTCGTTCCGCCCGGCGGAGAACGTGAAGAACGAGGTCGCCCTCGTGCTCGGCTTCACCACCAAGGAGAACAGCCCGGCGGAGGCCGCCATCGGCGCGACCTCCTTCGACCTTCTCACCAAGGCGAGCAACGCCTGGCTGAAGAACCCCGCCGAGGAGAGCCAGGCCATCACCGCCATGGCGCGCGGCGCGAGCATGACCGTGAAGACCCAGTCGGCCCGCGGCAACAGCCTGACGGACCAATATTCCCTGAGCGGCTTCACCCAGGCCCTGGAGCGCGCCCGCAAGGAATGCTCGTAAGGCCGTTCCGGAGCCCCGCCGGCGGGGCTCCGGCCGCCGATTTTTCGCCCTTGCGGGGCGGAATTTGGCGCCGACCCCTCACTTTTCCGACGCAATCGTGTTATATGAGGTCTTCGTTCCCCTCAAACGAAGGCGTGATTTCCCATGGCGACGGTGCTCGACATCGCCAAGCGTAACCCTCATGCGGCCCCCCTGGCCGTGAGCGATGCCGCGCGCGCGGCCGGCAATACGGCGATCGAAAAGACGGCCGAGCTGAACGTGGTCGCAGGCGCAGCCCCCGGCGGCGCCTCCCTGGTCGGCCTGACCCGCGATCAGCTCAAGGATTCCCTTTCGGCCATCGGCGTGCCCGAGCGCGAGCTCAAGATGCGCGTGGCCCAGCTCTGGCACTGGATCTACTTCCGCGGCGCCCGCGACTTCGCCGAGATGACCAATGTGGGCAAGGGCCTGCGCGAGAAGCTCGGGCAGGCCTATACCCTGGCCCGCCCCGAGGTCGTGTCCGAGCAGGTCTCCAAGGACGGCACCCGCAAGTGGCTGATCCGCATGCCCTCCACCGGCCCCTTCGACAAGGGCGCCGAGATCGAGTGCGTCTACATTCCCGAAGTGGACCGCGGCACGCTCTGCGTATCGAGCCAGGTCGGCTGCACGCTGACCTGCTCCTTCTGCCACACGGGCACCCAGCGCCTGGTGCGCAACCTGACCTCCGCCGAGATCGTGGCGCAGCTCATCGTGGCCCGCGACATGATCGGCGACTGGCCGGACGCCACCCCGCCGGAAGGCGCCTTCGTGCCCACCGACGGCGGGCGCTTCGTGTCCAACATCGTGTTCATGGGCATGGGCGAGCCGCTCTACAACCCGGACAACGTGATCGCCGCCATCGACGTCATGTCGGACGGCGAAGGCCTGACCCTGTCCCGCCGCCGCATCACGGTCTCGACCTCCGGCGTGGTGCCGCAGATGGAGCGCCTGGGCAGCGAAGCCAACACGATGCTCGCCATCTCGCTCCACGCGGTGCGGGACGAGCTGCGCGACGAATTGGTGCCGATCAACCGCAAATACGACATTGGCCAACTCCTCGACGCCTGCCGGGCTTATCCCGGCCTGTCGAACGCGCGCCGCATCACCTTCGAGTACGTGATGCTCAAGGGCGTCAACGACTCGGACCAGGATGCGCGCGAGCTGGTGCGGCTGCTCAAGGGCATTCCGGCCAAGATCAACCTGATCCCGTTCAACCCCTGGCCCGGCTCGAAATACGAGTGCTCGGACTGGGAGCGGATCGAGCGCTTCTCGGAGATCGTCTACCGGGCGGGCTACGCCTCGCCCGTGCGCACCCCCCGCGGCCGCGACATCCTCGCCGCCTGCGGCCAGCTCAAGAGCGAGACCGAGAAGCTGCGCGCCCGCGCCCGCCTGATGCTGGAACAGGGCATCGGGGCCGAAGGCGTGTATGCGCTGGGGGACGGGGAGTAAGTCTCTGAAACATCAAGGGTCGTCCCTCTTCCGGGACGGCTCCTTTTCTCGGCTTGATGTTATAAGATAACGTATTAATATTTAATTAATACTTATCGCCGGAGAACATCATGCTGCGCATCATGGGGGGTCTTATCGCAGCGAGCCTTGCGGCTCCCTATCTCGCCTCCTTCTTCATTTTCACCTTCATGATCCTGTTTGGCGGATCGAGCGGCGCCGACTTTACGTTCGGCGCACCGTCACTCGTCGACGATTTCCTCGATTTCTTCAAATTCTTGATGATCGGCAACTTTGGCGCGGCGATGTTCGGTCTGCCAATCCTTTTCGCCGCAGGGATCCTCGCTTTTCTGCTCCATAGCTTGGCCCTAGGCTCGAAGCACCACGCCATCTTGAGCGGAGGCAGCCTGGGCTGCTCATCTCTCACGCTGCTTTTCGTGGCCGATCCGGCCGACTGGCGTGTCTTTCCCCTGGCGGGTTTGCTCGCGGGTAGCATCTGTGGCTGGATCTACTGGCGCATCGCCATGCGCAACCGGGTGAGCCAGCCGTGAAGCATCACCTGCTCGGCCTCTTCGCCGCGAGCGTGACGGCGCCGTATCTGATCGTCTTGCTGATGATCCTCTTCGGCCGGGACCTGCCCTATGATCCCGCCATCAACGACACCGCCCTCTACGGAACGGCGGGTCTCCTGGTGTTCGGTCTTCCCCTCTTTGCCGCCTCGTGCCTCACGGCACTCGTCCTGGCTACGGCCGGATGGACCTCCCGGTCGAGCGCCGTCTTCGGTGGCGCGGTCCTGGGCTTTTGCTTCATCGCAACGGTCGTCGGCGTGGGAACGGGGACATTCATCGGAGCCCTGTCGGGCGCGATCTGTGGCTGGATCTACTGGGCGATAGCGTCCGCTCCGAACGGGCGGGAGGACCGGACCATGGAAGGACCGGATCGGCAGTAAGCTCCTCAACCCTGTCCTTCCCCCCTCCATCGGGGGTAGGAGATATTCCGAATATCGTTGCGCGGTCGCTCCCTTTCCCGGCTATAGTCCCTGCGGGGCGGCCTAAAGAGCTCCTTATGGAGCTCCCCGATGCGCATCCTGACCGCCGCCGTCTTCCTTGCCCTGCTCGCTGGACCGCAGGCCGCCCTCGCCCAGCCGAGGACGGCACCCGACATGTCCCGGACGAAGGCCGACACGCTGACTCCCTTCACGTCCAAGGAATCGGCTGCCCTGGCGGACCGGGCCCGCGAAAGGTCGGAGGCCCTGGAGCGCGCCCGCGACCACCGGATGAAAACCCTGACGCGCAGCATCTGCACCGGATGCTGACCGGCGAGGCCCCCCTTACGTCAGCTCCCGCGGGTCGTTCGTCATCCCGCCGGCATTCTCGCCGTCGTGACAGATGATGCTGATGCGCCCGTCGCCCTCGATATAGGCCCTCTTCACCTTGGCCGGATCCTCGATGCCCTGCTGGCGCAGCTGGCTCATCAGCTCCTCCGTGGTGATCATCTCCTGGCGCATGTTGCGGCGGAGGAGCCGGCCGTTGTCGATGAGCGGAAGCGGCGGCGGGCGCGTGAACTTCTGGAAGAAGCGGAAGTGATAGCCGAGCCAGTCGAGGGCGAAGTTCCAGAACACGATGGTGAGGACGAGCACCGTTCCTTCGGTGATCGACTTGTACTCGCTGGACATGGCGTTCTGGGCCGCGTCGGCGATGAGGACGATCACGAGCAGGTCGGCGATGCCGATGACGCCCGATTGCCGCTTCATGAAGAAGCGAAGGATCGAGAACAGCACGATGTACATGAACGTGCCGCGGACGAAGATCTCGATGAGCGAGTGCTCGGGGACGAACATCGCGCGCCAATCGACCGACATGCTGCGTCTCCTGTCGCGAGGTTCGGGAAGTGACGCAAGGGAACTAGGGCTCCCTCGCGCGGAGGCCACAAGAGTGCGCCCGCGCACCCGCCGGTAACGATGCGCTAACCACATGGAAAGGTCGGTTGAGCCATTCTCCGGTCTCAGGCGTTCATTCTGTGCAGTATGCGTAGGAGGCGGCCATGACGATCTTCGATCCCAAGACCGGTCAGCTCGTGACCATCGATCTCTCGCCCCGGCCGCGCCCGAAGCACCCGGGCTCCCGCCCGGCGGCCACGGCCCCGAAGGCGTGATCGGAGCGGCTTTTCCCTCCCGTTGCGTCAAGCTTGGCGGCTTGTCTCGGATGCCGATTCGTGGAATGCCAATCCTGCTCCGGCAGGGTCGCGCGACGGCCCCGTTCGTGGCGATCCTCCGCGACCGGCCCGAGGCAGAAAGATGATCCGCTGGCTTCTGCTCATTCCCCTGGCCCTGCTCGTCGCCATCGGCGCGAGCAGCTTCTTCCTGATGATCGCGTCCGTCATCGACCCGGTCATGGCGACGCTCACCGGGGATACGCTCTTCGTCGGCTTCTGGGCCTTCGTCGACGCGGTCTTCTCCGCCGACGATCCCGAGCCCATCGTGACGGAGGCCTTTCTGGCGGTCGGCCGCCTGGTCTTCACCCTGCTGGTGTTCCCGCCCCTGCTCGTGGCGATCCTGAGCGAGGTGCTGGGGCTGCGCAGCCTGATCTGGTACGCGGGCGCCATGGGCGTGCTGACGGCGGCGGTGCCGTGGATCCTGCGCGGAGCGGCCCGGGTCGGCTCGCCTCTGGAGCTTCACGTGAGCCTCGTCCTGGGCCTCACCGGCGCGGTGGCCGGTCTGGTCTATTGGGCCATCGCCGGGCAGAGCGCGGCCCGGCCGTCACGGAACCCGGAAAGCCCCTGAAAAAAAAGTGCGGAAGCAGCATGCCCCCATGCCGCCTCCGAAGTTTGGGAGGAACTCTGACTGAAATGCCAAGCCAGTATTGATACTTTGTATCGTATTGATCGGGGGGTCAATTAGTTCGGATGGCCGATGATCGCTCTAGATCGTCCGGCCGATGGCGCCCCCGGCACATCGAGACGGAGCCTCGGGTCCGTCCCTCTAGCGCGTGGTCGTCAGGATCTTCACCGCGAAGGCCGAGAACAGGCCGGCGAAGGAATAGTCGATGCCCCGCATCACCCGCGGATGGTTGCGCAGGAGCGCGAGCACCTTGTCCGCCCCGAGGACCATGATGGCCCCCATGGGGGCCGTGAGGGCGACGAAATAGAGGCCGAGGAAGACCAGCTTGTCCGCCGCGTGGGGATCGGCCGCATTCACGAATTGCGGCAGGAAGGTCACGAAGAACAGAACCACCTTCGGATTGGTCAGGTTGATGCCGACACCCACGAGGAAGGTCTTCCAGAACGAGACCTCGCCCTTGCGCTCCTCCCTCACATGGAGGGCCGAGCCGTTGCGCACGGCATCGAAGGCGAGCCACAGGAGGTAGAGCGCGCCGACCACCTTCAGCACCGTGAAGGCGGTGACCGAGGCAGCGAGGAGGGCCGAGAGACCCAGCGCCGCCAGGAGGGTGTGGACGCAGCAGCCCGCCATGGCGCCCAGCATGGAGGCCATTCCCGCCTTGCGGCCGCCCGCCATGGTCTTGGCCAGGAACAGGCTCATATCGGGTCCGGGCGTGATGAACAGGACGACGCAGGCGAGCGAATAAGTGAGCAGGATGCTCGGGTCGGGCAGAAAATTCATGGGCCACCTGTCGGGCGAAGCGACCGGATCATGCCCGAGTTCCCCCTGGGGAGCCAGACAAAAACGTCTTGTTGAACGGCGTGCCATGCTCCATTTGTTGAAGCCGCGAAGGCGGGATCCGAATCAAGAAACAAGAGATGAAACAATGACGGGATTGCTGTTGCCGGCCCGAATCCGTGCCGTCCTGACCGTGATGATGGTGGCACTGGGGCTCTCCGCCTGCGGCATCAACAATGTCCCGACCCTCGAGGAACAGGCCAAGTCGGCCTGGAGCGAGGTGCAGAACCAGTACCAGCGCCGCGCCGACCTGATCCCCAACCTGGTGGAGACGGTGAAGGGCTTCGCCCAGCAGGAGCGCGAGGTGCTGACCCAGGTCACGGAGGCCCGCGCCCGCGCCACGCAGATCCAGGTCGATGCGTCGACCGTGACCGACCCGGAGAAGTTCCGCCAGTTCCAGGAGGCGCAGAACCAGCTTTCCGGAGCGCTCGGCCGGCTGCTCGCCACCGTGGAGCGCTATCCCGAGCTGAAATCCAACGCCAATTTCCTGGCGCTGCAGTCGCAGCTCGAGGGCACCGAGAACCGCATCGCCGTGGCCCGGCGCGACTACATCGAGGCGGTGCGGGTCTACAATACGGAGCTGCGCACCATCCCGGGCCGCTGGATCGCCGCCATCGTCTATCCGGAGGCGCAGCCCATGCAGACCTTCACGGCCACGGCCGGCGCCGACCGGCCGCCGCAGGTGCAGTTCTGAGCGTGACCCGCCGATCCCGGCGCACCGTCCGCCTCCCCTTCAGGGAGAGGTGGGTTGCGCCCTTCATTGCCCTCCTGCTCCTCCTCGTCCCGGCTGCAGCCCTCGCCCAGTCCTTTCCCGCCCTCACCGGCCGGGTGGTCGATGCGGCGGGCCTCCTGACGCCGGACCAGCGCGCGGCGCTCGAAGCCAAGCTCAAGGCGTACGAGGACAAGACGTCGGATCAGGTGGTGGTGGCGACCCTGCGCTCCCTCGACGGGCTCACCATCGAGGATTACGGCAACCGCCTCTTCCGGCACTGGCGGCTGGGTCAGGCGGACAAGGACAACGGCGCTCTGCTTCTCGTGGCCCCGAACGAGCGCAAGGTGCGCATCGAGGTCGGCTACGGGCTCGAGGGCGCCCTCACCGACGCCCTGTCCAAGGTCATCATCACCACCGCCGTGGCGCCCCAGTTCCAGAAGGGCGACTTCGCCGCCGGCATCGATGCGGGCGTCGACGCCATGCTGTCGATCCTGACCGGCGACGCCGAGGAATGGCACCGCCGGGCGGAAATCCGGGAGGACCGGTCCACCACCGCCGATCCGATCGTCTCCTTCATCATCTTCGTGGTTCTCTTCCTCATCATCTGGCGCATGATGGGCGGAGGCGGCCCGCGCGGCATGAGACGCGGACGCCGCGGCGGTCCCGTCTTCATCCCGCTGGGCGGCGGGTGGTCCGGCGGAGGACGGGGCGGCGGCTTTTCCGGAGGCGGCTTCCGGGGCGGAGGCGGTTCGTCCGGCGGCGGCGGCGCTTCGGGGAGCTGGTAGGATGATTTCGGCCGACGACTACGCGCGCCTCGACGGCGCCATCCGCGACGTGGAGGACCAGACGGCGGGCGAAATCGTGGTCGTCGTGGCGGGCCAGGCGAGCGAATATCGCTCCATCCCCCTCCTCTGGGCCCTGCTGGGAGCCCTCCTCACGCCGTGGCCGCTGATCTGGTTCACGGCTATGGGGCCGACCCGGATCTTCCTGGTGCAGCTCGCGGTGGCGCTGGGCCTGAGCATCCTCCTGTCCTGGCCGAAACGGCGCCATGCCCTCGTGCCGGGCTCCATCAAACGGACGCGGGCGCACGAGGCGGCGGCGCGGGAATTCCTGAGCCGCGGGCTCACCCGCACCCGGGAGCGGACCGGCGTCCTGATCTACGTCGCCCTGGCCGAGCACCATGCCGAGATCCTGGCCGATACGGGAATCGCCGACCGGGTCGAGCCCCGGGTCTGGCAGGACATCATCGCCGGGCTGACCGCCGAGATCCGGGAGGGCCGGCTGGTCGACGGGCTCGTGGCGGCCATCGGTCAGGCGGGGGCGATCCTGGCGCAGCACGCGCCCCCGCGCTTCGACGACGCGGACGAGCTGCCGAACAAGGTGATCGTGCTCTGAGCGCGGCGCTCAGTAGAGGCCGGGGCTCTTCGCCGCGCCGAGAATGACGCCGGGCTTCATGTGCTCCGAGGTCTGCAGCAGCACCACGTAGCCGTCGGCGCCGCTGCGGGCGACCTCCAGGGGAACCTCGAACTCGGCCGAGCCGCCCCGCCACTCGCCGATGCGCTTGAGGCCGCGCACCACGTTGGCATAGGTGACGCTCCGGCCCCGGTTCTCGCCGCGCTCGATGGGCACCGTGCGGGTGCGCAGAACCGGCAGGACCCAGACGTCGGCGGCGCGCATGTCCGCCATGGCGGTCTCGCTCACGGCGATCTTCGCCACGCCGTTCTGCTCCTTGATCGTGACGTCGAGGGGCAGGTTCGGCTGCGACGCGGTCACCTCCTTGATGGATTCCTCCACCTGCGCCCGGTTCGAGCCGATGCAGGGCTTGGTGCCGTTGACGATCATCTGGGGCGTGTAGACCTGCCGGTCGCCGCGGGCATGGGCATAGGCCTTCTGCCGCTCCGTGAACGCCTTGTGGGCGAGCGTGTCCTTCCAGCCGAGATAATCCCAGTAGTTCACCGGGAAGGACAGGGCGACCACGTCCGGCTCGCGGGCGAGCTCGACGAGGACCGCATCGGCCGGAGGGCAGGATGAACAGCCCTGACTCGTGAACAGCTCGACGACGGCGCGGGGTGGTTCCGCCTGGGCAGGCTGCATGAAGGCGGCGAGGAACAAGGCCGCCGAGATCAGTTTCAGTCGTGACACCATGATACCGCCATGGAACACGAATCCCTCCTCAAGGGGAACTCACTTTACCTTGAACGGTTGCAGGAACCCGCCAGCGGCGGTGCATCCAGAGCCATTGCTCCGGGTGTTCCCGCACCCAGCTCTCCACCACGGAGGTCATGACCTGCATGGCGCCCTGCACGTCGATCTGCCCGTCGGGGTCGCGGGGCAGGTTGAGCGCCGGGGTCAGCTGCAGGCGGAAGCGGTGGCCCGGCAGGCGGATGACGCGGACCCCGTGGACCGGGCAGTCGAACCGGCGCGCGAACTTGCCGAGGATCGGGTTCACCATGGCGGGGCGGCCCATGAAGTTCACCGGGACGCCCCGGGTGAAATGCTGGTCGATGAGCATGCCGAGATGGCCGCCCTTCTCGAGGGCGCCCTGCATGGCGAAGGCAGCGCCCTGCCGCGCCGCCTCCAGCCCACCCATGGTCTCGCTGCGGATCTCGTGCAGCACCCGGGCCACGGCCGGGTCGTTCGGCGCGCGGAACACCGCCGTGGCATCGAGACCGAACCGGGCGGCGCAGATCGCCGGCAGTTCCCAATTGGCCAGATGGGCCGAGAAGATGATGCCCGGCCTGCCGTCGTCGCGAAGCGCCAGGAAGTGCTCGATGCCGTCGACCTCGGTGCGGCCGGGCACGGGACTGTCCGGATCGTAGTCGAACAGCCGGCCGAGATGGGGATACTCGCCGCCGACGCGGCCGAGATTGTCCCAGGCGGAGAGCGCCAACGCCTTGACCTCGGCCTCCGGCATGTCCGGATAGACCGCCCGGATATTGGCGAGAGCGGTCTTGTGGGCCGGCAGGAGCGGCCCGATCGTGCGGGTCAGCGCCGCCCCGACCGCCCCCGAGCGCTCCGGCCCCAGGGCCCGCGCCAGGCCGAAGACGCCGCGCACGAGCCCGACCATGACGGTTTCGCTCAGGCGGGAGGCGATGCTGCGGGAGCGTTTGGAAGGTTGAACCACGAATTCGTCCTGGCGTGAGAGCCCCATTACGACGGGAGACGCGTCTTTTCGCGTCTCGCCCCCGCCGTCAAGGCCCGATCATGCGCGGCAGCTTGTCCTCGGGGACGCGTTCAGAACGTAATCACCACCTTGCCGAAGACCTTGCGGCCCTCCAGGCGCTCCAAGCCCTTCTGGAAATCGTCGAGGGGGAAGACGGAATCGATCACCGGGCTCATGCCGTCCGCCATCTTGTCCAGCGACTGAGCGATGTTCTCGATGC
The DNA here is from genome assembly GCF_020532555.1 of Microvirga lenta. Taxonomy (GTDB): domain Bacteria; phylum Pseudomonadota; class Alphaproteobacteria; order Rhizobiales; family Beijerinckiaceae; genus Microvirga; species Microvirga lenta. The sequence continues at coordinate 56,453 of NZ_JAJBBR010000003.1, forward strand.
GGCACCCGAAGGAGCCGAAGATGCGGTATTGCTGCTGGAAGAGCTGCATCAGGTTCATGGTGGTGGACACGCCCGAGGTCGAGCCGCAGGTGACGAGCCGCCCGCCGCGCTTGAGGCAGAGCAGCGAGCCGTTCCAGGTGTCGGCCCCCACATGCTCGAACACCACGTCGACGCCTTTACGCTTGGTCAGGCGGCGCACCTCGCCCTCGAAGCGCTCGATGCGGTAGTTGACCACGTGATCGGCGCCGAGCGCCTTCGCCTTCTCGCCCTTCTCGTCGTCGCCCACCGTCGTGTAGACCGTGCAGCCGATGGCCTTCGCCATCTTGATTGCCGCCGTACCGATGCCGGAGCCGCCCGCATGGACGAGGATCGACTCGCCGGGCTCCAGCTTCGCGTTGTCGAACAGCATGTGCTGCACCGTGCCGAAGCCGATGGGCGCGCAGGCCGCCTGCTCGAACGAGACGCCCTTGGGCACCGGGATCACGAGGCGCTCGGGGCGGTTGATCAGCTCGCGGGCGAAGCCGTCGATATGGAAGCCCATGATGCCGGCGACGTTCTCGCAGAGATTGTCGCGGCCCTCGCGGCAGGCCTTGCAGTGCCCGCAGGTCTCGGCCCCGTACATGGTGACCGGGTCGCCGGCCTTGAACCGGGTCACGCCCTCGCCCACCGCCACGACCTCGCCCGAGGCCTCGACCCCCACGGCCTGGGGCATCTTGCGCTTGGCGAAGGCCATGCCGCGGAAGCCCCAGACGTCGAGATAGTTGAGGGCGAGCGCCCGGACGCGGATCTGGACCTCGCCCGCGGCCGGCGGCGGCGGGGCGTCCATCTCGGTGAGGCGCAGGTCACGGTCGCCGAAGAGCTGAAGGGCACGCATGGGATGATTCCGTCTGGGGCGTCATCCCGGATTCGGCTCCGGGTCCCGCGGCTCGAACGAAGACGCGGACGGCCGGGACGGGCCCGGCCATGACGGCGAGAAATTCTGTTCGCGGCTTAATGGGCGGCGCGACGGATGACAAGCTTTGTGCGCGACGTGCTTCCACCTCCCCCGGGAGGGAGAGGCGAGGATGACTACCGGTGCACGCCCAGCATCGAGGTCAGGCCACCGTCGATGGGCAGGACCGCGCCGGTGATGTAGGCGGCGGGCTCGCTCATGAGGAAGGCCGCCAACCCTGCGATCTCCTCCGGCTTGGCGAAGCGTCCGGCCGGGATCTGCTTTTCCATGTTCTCGCGATAGGCCGCGTAAGGGGCCATCATGTCCGTGTCGATGAAGCCCGGGGCGATCACGTTGACGGTGACGCCGCGCTTGGCGGTCTCGACGGAGAGCGTGCGGCAATAGGAGATCAGGGCGCCCTTGGAGGCCGCATAGGCTGCGTTGCCCGGGTTGCCCTGGAGCGCGGCCACCGATCCGATGGCGACGATGCGGCCCGCCTTCTGGCGGATCATGCCGCGCATGAGCGCCTTGGCGATGCGGGTCAGCGACCAGAAGTTCACCTGCATGGCCGCTTCGGCCTTGTCCTGCTGCATCATGGCGGCGAGCGCGTCGTAAGGCTGGCCGGCATTGTGAACGAGGCCGAAGAAGGCTTCGCCCTCGATGGTCTCGCAGAAGGCCTCCAGCGCCGCCTTGTCGGCGAGATCGACCGAATGGGCCGTGACGGTGCGGCCGGGATGGGAGCCCATCAGCTCGCCGGCGAGGGCCAGGGCGGCGTCGCCGGACGAGCGGTAGGTGAAGTCGACATCGTGGCCGGCGGCGACCAGCGCCCGCACGATGGCGGCGCCGACGCCTTTTCCGCCGCCGGTGACGAGAACGCGGGTCATGATCGGGCTCCGGTTATTTGGGTTCCGCTCCGAAAACCAGGCAGGTGTTCTGCCCGCCGAAGCCGAAGGAGTTGGACAGCACGTAATTCACGGTCGCGTCGCGGGCCACGTTCGGCACCACGTCGAGCGGGATCGACGGGTCCGGCACCGCATGGTTGATGGTCGGCGGGATGCGGCCCTGGGCGATGGTGAGCAGCGACATCACCGCCTCGACCGCGCCGGCGGCCGTGAGCGTGTGGCCGATCATCGACTTGTTCGAAGAGATCGGCACGTCCTTCATGCGCTCGCCGAACACCGCCATGCAGCCCATGGACTCCATCTTGTCGTTCTCGGGCGTCGAGGTGCCGTGGGCGTTGATGTAGTCGATGTCGTCGGGCGACACGCCCGCATCGTCCAGCCCCGCCTTGATCGCCGCGATGATCGGCGTGCCGTCCGGGCTCGAGCGGGTGCGGTGGAAGCCGTCGCCCTTCTCGCCGCAGCCGAGCACATAGCCGAGGATCTTCGCGCCGCGCGCCTTGGCGCTCTCGGCGTTCTCCAGCACGAGGGCCGCCCCGCCCTCGCCCATGACGAAGCCGTCGCGGTTCTTGGAGAAGGGCTTGGAGGCCCCCTCCGGGTTCTCGTTCTGGGTCGAGAGGGCCGACAGCAGCGAGAAGCGGATCAGGGATTCCGGGTTCACCGAGCCGTCGGTGCCGATGCAGAGCGCCGCGTCCGTCTCGCCGCGCCGGATCGCCTCGACGCCGAGCTGGATCGCGGTGGCTCCCGACGAGCAGGCGGTGGACAGGGAGATCGGCGAGCCCCTGGTGCCGAACCGGTCGGCCACCCGGTCGGCCACCGTGCCGAAGATGAAGAGGTCGTGCCAGGGCTTGAACTCGCCCGAGGCGGCGGCCTTCAGCAGGTCCTTGTAGGTGACGTCGCCGTTCTCGCCGGAGGCCTTGGCCAGCGCCTCGCGCTGCGGCCATTCCATCTCGACCGGAGGCACGGCGATGAAGAGCGCCCCCGGAAAATCGCCCTCCGGCAGCCCCGCCTGCCCCACCGCCTCCTCGGCGGCGAGCATCGCCAGGCGCTCGGACAGCATGGGCGCGCAGAAGGGCTCGACCTCGACGCTGTCGATGGTGCCGGCGATCGTGGTGCGCAGACCCTCGGTCGGGAAGCGGCTGATGCGGCGGATGCCGGACTTGCCGGCGGTCAGCGCCGCCCAGGTGTCGTCCTTGCCCTGGCCGAGGGACGTGACCGTGCCCATGCCGGTGACGGCGACGAGCGGACGTCCCTGTTTGTCGCGAAGCGCCATGGCTTTCTCCTTATGGGGCTTTGGTGAGCCGCACGGCCCCTTCGCCGCGCCAATGGCCGACGGAGGTGACGAGGGCCTCGCCGGCCCTGCCCTCGGCGATGAGGGCCGCCGCGAGGGCGACGCCGATGGGGGCCTGGGCCTCCATCGTGTGGCCGACCACGTCGCCCGTGGCGTGAATGGCGGCGGTGGGAGCCAGCTCCGTCAAGGCGGCCTGTTCGTCCTCCGTGATGCCCTTCACGCCCGTGGCGCCGGAAATCACCACGTCGGGCCGGGCGCCGAGGGTTTCGGCCTGGGCGCGCAGCGCCTTGCCGACGCTGCCGGGCGCGCGGCGGCCGCGGTCCGAGGTCACGCCGGCGACGGTCGCCAGAGCCTTGGCGCCCCTGGATTCCGCGTGCTCGCGGGATTCCAGCACCATGAAGCAGGCGCCGCTGCCGAGGATCATGCCGCCGCCCTCGTGGGTGCGCTCGCGCACCGGCAGGTAGGGCTTCTTCCAGAGGAAGCCGCCCATTTCGTAGATGAGGATCACGTCCGGCCGTTCGGCGTTGTAGGCGCCGCCCACCAGGAAGATGTCGTTCTGGCCGGAGGCGATGCGCTCCCGCGCGACGCGGATCGCGTCGACGCCGCTCGATTCCTCGCCCATGAAGGTGCGCGACGCGCCCGTCACCCCGTGGACGATGGAGATGTTGCCGGCGAGCAGGTTCGAGAGCTGCGCCAGGAACAGCGTGGGACGCAGGTCGCCCATGAGGCGCTCGTTGAGGAACACGCCGGGATTTTCGGCCTGACGCAGGCCGGTGAGGATCTGCCCGTCGACCGCGTAGTCGCGCTCGCCGCCGCCGGCGGACACGATGAGGTGCATGCGGTTCTTGAGCGCCGCATCCTCCTTGGCGCCCGCCGCTTCGAGGGCGAGGCCGGCGGCATAGCAGCCGAGCTTCTGCCAGGCCTCCATCTGCCGCTGGTCGGATTTCTTGGCGATCTGCCTGTCCCAGTCGAGCGCCACCGCCGGATGGACCGGATAGGGCGCGAAGCGTTCCGTATCGACATGGGGGGCGGCCTGACCGGTCAGGGCCGCCACATGCGGCTCCAGGCCCTCGCCCGCGCTGGAGACGAGGCCGATGCCGGTTATCACCACGTCACGCATCGGTCGTCTCCAAAAGGCCGATGCGGCGCCCCTGGGCGCGCATCAGGTCGTCCATTCCGGGGGGGAAGGGCATGATTCTGAACCGCAGCTCGGCGTCGCAGATGGCCTTGCCCTCGACGGCGATCTTCGCCTTCGTGACCGCATAGCCCGAGCCTTCGTGCTCGAGCTGCGCCGAGACGGTCAGCACCGTGCCGGGACCGACGAAGGTGCGGAACCGCGCCTTGTCGACCGCCATCAGGAACGGCATGTGGGTGAAGTCCATGAGGCCCAGCACGAGATAGCCGGAGGCCTGGGCCATGGTCTCGGTGAGCAGGACGCCCGGCACGAGGGGATGGCCCGGAAAGTGCCCCTCGAAGACGGGGCTTTCCATCGGCACGGTGGACCGGACCTCGATCCGCTTTGTCTCGCGGTCGAGCTCCGTCACCCGATCGATCATTTCAAAGTATTCGAGGCGCATCCGGACCCAAGCCTATTCCGTTTCGTGCCCGGCAGGGCCTGAGGAAAGGAACGAAAACCCATGAGGCGGGGCTCTGGTGGATCGCCTCTCCGAACCGGCCCGTTCGGGCCGGCCCGCCGGGGATATGCCGTGCTGTTTTTAAGCCTTCTTGGCCGCGATGAGCGCATCGATATGCGCCACGAGGTTCTTCAGGACGAAGTATTCCTCGGCCGGAGCCTTGCCCTCGTTGACTTCCTGCGTCCACTGCTCGAGCGGCAGCTTGATGCCGAAGGCCTTGTCGATCGCGAAGGCGATGTCGAGGAAGGCGAGCGAATCGATGCCCAGATCCTCGATGGCATGGCTGTCCGGCGTGATCTGGTCGCGCGGGATATCGGCCGTATCGGAAATGATGCCGGCGACGGTCTCGTAGGTGGACGACATGGCGCCGCTCTCCTGCAGTGCTTGGTCTCGACGATGCGGTGCCGGGCCTGACGTCCCGATCTCGGCCGCTCTTGTCGTCAAGGAGGGTTGTATCGAAACGCACCCCTTACACGACCGGCCGCGGGGCGGCAACTGATAGGATAGGCTTGCGGTAGGATGGCCTGGGCCCGCGCCGGCGGGGCGCGAAGGCTCCGGGGGCCTGCGTCAGTCGGTGAGCGTTGATTATTCCGCCACCATCGCCGATAAGGGGCGGCTTTTCGGGGCCTGGGCCCCGTCTTTCTCTCTTTCGATAGACCTCGAAACCGGATCGACGTGATTAACAGGTTCCTCAAGCCTGAAGTCCGCTATGCGCGGCGCATGGCCCGCATCGCCCGCTGGGACAGACCCGTCGAGAACGGGATCGGCCGCCTGCGCGCCTGGGCCCACATGCTCCTCGTGGACCACGGGGTGTTCCGGCTGATCTACCTGAACAAGCACCGGGTCTCCGACCGGCTCTGGCGCTCGGCCCAGCCCGCGCCGCACCAGATCGCCCGTCTCAAGGCGGAGGGCGTGCGCACCATCATCAACCTGCGCGGCGGGCGCGAGCACGGCTCCTGGCAGCTCCAGAAGGAGACCTGCGAGCGGCTCGGCATCCACCTGACCGAGTTCATCGTGCGCTCCCGCGGGGCGCCGGACCGGGAAACCCTGCTCAGGGCGGCGGAATTCTTCCGGGGGGTCGAGTTCCCGGCGGTGATGCACTGCAAGTCCGGGGCGGACCGGGCCGGCTTCGTGGCGGCGCTCTACCTCATCGTCCACGAGGGACGCTCGGTGGACGAGGCCCAGCGGCAGCTTTCCATGCGCTACGGCCATTTCAGGTTCTCGAAGACCGGCATCCTCGACGCGTTCTTCGACCTCTACCGCCGCGAGGGCGCGGCCAAGGGCCTGCCGTTCCTGACCTGGATCGAGACCGAATACGACCCCGAGGCCCTGGAGCGCAGCTTCAGGCCCGGCTTCTGGTCCAACATCCTCGTCGACCGGATCATGCGGCGGGAGTAGCGGGATCCGTCAGCCGGTTCCCGTCCGCACAGGCTCCCCATCGTCCGACAATTGCAGCCGGTGCAGGCGCGCATAGGTGCCGCCCTTGGCGATCAGGGTCTCGTGCGATCCCGTCTCCGCGACGCGCCCGGCTTCCATCACGACGATCTTGTCGGCGTCGCGCACGGTCGAGAGCCGGTGGGCGATGACCAGGGTGGTGCGCCCGCGCATGAGCCGCCGGATCGCGTCCTGGACCAGCCGCTCCGATTCCGAATCCAGGGCGCTCGTGGCCTCGTCGAGAAGCAGGATCGGGGCGTCCTTGAGGAAGGCGCGGGCCAGGGAGACGCGCTGGCGCTCGCCGCCCGACAGGCGCCCGCCGCCGGGGCCGACCACCGTGTCGTAGCCTTGCGGCAGCCGCATGATGAAGTCGTGCGCCGCCGCGGCCTTCGCGGCCTCCATGATCTCGGCCTCGGACGCGCCGGGCCGGCCGAAGGCGATGTTGGCCCGCACCGTGTCGTCGAACAGCACCACGTCCTGGCTCACCACCGCGATGGCCGAGCGCAGGGATTTCAGGGTCACGTCGCGCACGTCCTGCCCGTCGATCAGCACCGCCCCCTTCGTGACGTCGTAGAGGCGCGGCACCAGGGACAGGAGGGTCGACTTGCCCGACCCGGAGCGTCCGACGAGAGCGGTGGTGCGCCCGGCCTCGGCCACCAGATCGACATGGTCGAGCGCCGCCGCATCCTGGCCGTAGGAAAAGCCGAGAGCAGAGAAGCGGACTTCCCCGCCGCTGACCGTCAGCGGCTTGGCGCCGGGCTTGTCCTGGATCCGCGGGGCCTCGTCCATGACCGCGAAGGTGCGCTGCAGGGCGGCCGCCGCCTCCTGCACAATGGCGTTGAGGTTGCCGAGCGCCCGGATCGGCTGGGCGGCCAGGATCAGCGCGCTGACGAAGCCGGTGAAATCGCCCACCGTGCTGCCGCCGGACACGATGCGCTGGCCGATCAGCACCAGCACGGCCGCCACCGCGAAGCCGCCGCCCGCCTCCAGCAGCGGATCGAGACGGCCGCGGGCGTTGGCGGCCTTCATCTTGAGGCGGCGGATCTCGTCGAAGGTGTCGGCCGCCTTGCCCTTGAGATAGCCTTCGAGATTGTAGGTCTTGGCGATGCGGGTGCCGGCGAGGCTCTCGGTGATCAGGCTCGCCATCTGGCCGGTCTGCTCCTGGGTCGAGACCGCCACCCGGCGCAGTTTGCGGCCGATCTTCTCGATCGGCCAGGCGATGAAGGGCACGGTGAGGCCAGCGACCATGGTCAGCACCGGGTCGATCCAGATCATGGCACCCACGAGCGCGATGATCGTGGTGACCTCGCGCAGGAACACGGTGGAGAGACGCGTGAGCGCCTCCTTGATGAACAGGAAGTCCGTGGTGAAGCGCTGGGTCAGCGCCGCCGGGCTCTCGCGCCCGATCTGGGCGATGTCGGCGTCGATCATGTGCCCGTAGAGCGCGGTCTGAAGGTCGGCCTCGATCTTGGTCACCACCCGGTTGGTCAGGATCGTGAGCGCCAGAAGCGAGAAGCCCTTGACCGAGGTGACCGCGATGACGAAGAGCGGCGCCAGCAGGATCGCATTCGCGTCCCTGGCCGCGAAGGCGTCGAAGGCCGCCTTGATCAGCACCGGATAGAGGCCGGTCGCGCCGGACACCAGCACCACGAGCATGAGCACCAGCGCCAGCGCCTTGGCGTGCGGACGCATCCAGTCCCGCCACAGGCGGCGGATCAGCGGAAGGGTGTCGCCCCTCGACAGGAGGCTTTTTCCGGCCATCGTTCTCGCTCCAGGATCAGGCGCCCGGGTAGCATGGGGAAGGCAGGGCGGCAAACGCGGCAAACATAGCCTTCGAACATTGTTTCATGATAATCGATCCCGCCGGTGGATTGAAATGAAGGTTTTGCCGGAAGGATGGCGGGTTCACCGCGGGCGCGATCCCGAAGCGGAGCTGCGTAGCCTCAAGCGGCGCTTTCAAGCCATTTCCGGCCGCTTCCACCGCGCGGAAAAGCTCCGCCGCCTGTACCGGTGGGTCAGGATGGCGGCTTTTGCCGCAGCCGTGTCCTTTGCGCTCACCGCCGTTGCGCTGAGTTTCAGTCCCTGGCCGCTGCCGACAACGCTCAGGCACATCGCGGCCCTGCCCCACTGCAGGGCCGCCCGAGCCGTCGATTTGGCGCCCGCCTACAGGGGCGAACCGGGCTACTGGCGGCATCTCGATGCGGATGGCGACGGCAGGTCCTGCGAGCCCTGGACCCTGCGCTGATCCGAGCCGATGGCGGACAGCAAAAAGCCGCCCGGAGGCGGCCTTTGCAGTTTCCAATGAGGTGCTTGGAAAATGGAGCGGGCGAAGGGATTCGAACCCTCGACCCCAACCTTGGCAAGGTTGTGCTCTACCCCTGAGCTACACCCGCGCTCCGCGACGCCGGGGCGTCGTTGCGAGGCCGCTGATGTGCCCGAAAACGGGGCACTTTGCAAGAGGGTTTTCGAAAGAAGTTTGCGCGAACGTCTTGAGCCGCCGTGGCCTGATCGCTTAGAAGCCGGGCACGACCGGAGTTTTCGCGCCTTGTCCCATCTCTCCCCGCAAGCCCTGCTGGATCACTTGGCCGCACTCGGCATCCAGGCCGAGACCGTGGAGCACGAGCCCGTCTTCACCGTGGCCGAATCGCGGCCCGTGAAGGCCCGTATTCCCGGCGCCCATTCCAAGAACCTGTTCGTGAAGGACAAGAAGGGCCGCCTGTTCCTGATCACCGCGAAGGACGAAACGCCCATCGACCTGAAGCGGGCCCACGAGGCCATCGGCGCCTCGGGCCGCCTCTCCTTCGGCTCCGCCGAGCAGCTGCGCAGCGTGCTGGGCGTCGAACCCGGCTCGGTGACGCCCTTCGCCATCGTCAACGACAGGGCCGGCCAGGTGACCATGATCCTCGACGCCAATCTGATGGAGCACGAGCGGGTTAACTTTCATCCCCTGGTCAATTCCATGACCACGGGCGTTTCCCGCGAGGATCTGCTACGATTCATCCGCTCCACGGGCCATGAACCCGTCATTCTTCGCCTTCCCGAACCGTCGCAGGAATTGCCAGACGGCTCCGCCGCTCCCATCTGAGGGGGAGGTTCCCTCTCACGATTGCCCCTCGAGGATCGCATGCTTTCCGACAACCCCACTCCCGCGACTCCGTCCGACGATCTCGTGAAGGACACGACCACCGCCTCCTTCCGCCAGGACGTTCTGGCGGAATCGATGAAGCAGCCGGTGCTCGTGGATTTCTGGGCGCCCTGGTGCGGCCCGTGCAAGCAGCTCACCCCCGTGCTGGAAAAGGCCGTGCGCGCCGCCGGCGGCCGGGTGAAGCTGGTGAAGATGAACATCGACGAGCATCCGCAGATCGCCGGCCAGCTCGGCGTGCAGTCGATCCCCGCCGTCTTCGCCTTCCAGCGCGGCCAGCCGGTGGACGGGTTCATGGGCGCCCTGCCGGAGAGCCAGATCAAGGGCTTCATCGAGCGCCTCGTCGGGCCGCTCGGCCCCAGCGCCGCCGAGGAGCTTCTGACTGAAGCCGACCGCCTGGCGGCCGAGGGCGACGCGGGCGGCGCGGCGGAGCTCTACGCCGCCGTGCTGTCGCAGGATCCCGAGAACGTCCAAGCCCTGGCCGCCCTCGCCAAGCTCCATGTGGAGCTGGGCGACATCGAAAATGCCAAGCGCCTGCTCGACATGGCCCCGGCCGCCAAGGCGAACGACCCGGCGATCCTGGGCGCCCGTGCCGCCATCGAGCTTGCCGAGCAGGCCGGCTCGCTCGGCGACATCGCCGATCTCCAGCGCAAGGTGGAGGCCGACCCGAAGGACCACCAGGCCCGGTTCGACCTCGCCGTCGCGCTCAACGCCCGCAACCGGCGCCAAGAAGCTGTGGACCAGCTCCTTGAAATCGTTCGCCGCGACCGCAATTGGAACGATGACGGCGCACGCAAGCAACTCGTCCAGTTCTTTGAGGCCTGGGGCCCGATGGACGAGATGACGTTGGCGGGACGGCGGAAGCTCTCCTCGATCCTGTTCTCTTGACGCCGTTTCGCCTTTGGGGAGATCGGAATGGGAATGAACGCGGTGTACCGAGGACCTGGGGATTGTCCCAAGGTCGTTCCGGTGTTTCCGCTTCCCGGAGCCCTTCTCCTGCCCCGCGGGCAGATGCCGCTCAACATCTTCGAGCCGCGCTACCTGGCGATGGTGGACGACGCCCTCAGGGGCGACCGGATCATCGGCATGGTCCAGCCGGACGCGGATGGCGGCGGCACCTCGATGGCGCCGAAGCTCTATCAGGTCGGCTGCGCCGGACGCATCACGCAACTCGCGGAGACCGGTGACGGACGCTACCTGATCACCCTGGTCGGAATCGCCCGCTTCCACATCGAGACGGAAATGCCCACCACGACCCTCTACCGCCAGTGCCAGGTGAACTTCGAACCCTTCGCCGCCGACTTCACCGCCCGCGCCGGTGAGAACGAGGTCGACCGTGCCGGGGTCGTGAAGGCCCTGCGCGACTTCGTGGAGGCGGCGGACGTGCGGGTGGACTGGCAGGGCATCGAGGAGGCGCCGAACGAAGCGCTGGTCAACGCCCTGTGCATGATGAGCCCGTTCGGCGTGCGCGAGAAGCAGGCGCTCCTGGAGGCTCCCGACCTGAAGCAGCGCGCCGAGGTGCTGATCGCGCTGACCGAGATCGAGCTCGCCCGCAGCGGCTCGAACTCGGATTCGACCATGCAATAGGAACACCGCCCATGACCGACGACACGTCCCAGCCGAAGCCGGTGGAGGCCACGCGGATCGACCCCAAGCTTCTCGAACTGCTCGTCTGCCCCCTGTCGAAGGAATCCCTCGACTACGACCCGGCGCGCCAGGAGCTGATCAGCCGCCGCGCCAAGCTCGCCTACCCTATCCGCGACGGCATTCCGATCATGCTGCCGGAAGAGGCGCGGCAGCTCGGCGATTGAGGCGGCGCAACGCCCGCCTCAGTCGTGAGATTTGGAAAGCACTTTCCAGATCCCCTGCGAAGTGGCGACGGTGCGGCCGTCGACGGCCAGCGTTCCCCGCATGAACAGGATCGAGCGCGTGCGCCGGACGACCTCGGGCCGGACCGAAACGAACTCGCCGGCGGCGGCCGGGGCGATGAACTGCGTGTCCAGCTGAATCGTCGCCTGCGGCAAGCCGCCGTTGATCTCCCTGGCGGCGAGGCCCAGGGCTTGGTCCGCGAAGGCCATCAGCATGCCGCCATGGACGACGCTCCGCCTGTTGAGGTGCTTCTTCTCCGCCAGGAACCCGAAGCTGAGATCCTCGGCTCCGCCCCGCTGCCACAGGGGGCCGACCAGGGCCATGAGGCCGGGCTCGTCGTCACGGATGGTCCATCCGTCGCCCGCGGGATCGAACGGGCGGGCGCCGTCATCCCCATGATCCTCAGGTGAGGACGATCGATCGTTCATGCATCCTTCTCCCGTGGAGCGGCCCTACACTCGATTGCAGCCTGCTTACTCGACGAGCGCCTGCGACTGCAATCGCGCAAGATCCTGCTCGGTCATGCCGAGCTCACGCTCCAGCACCTCGCGGGTGTTCTCCCCGAGCCGCGGCGGCGCCTTCGGCGGCCGGACCGGCGTTCCCGACAGGCGCAGGGGCGAGGCCGTGAGACGAAGGGTCCCGTGCCGCGCATCCGGCACCTCCACGACGACGCTGCGCTCGGCAACCTCCGGGCTGGCGAAGACCTGCGAGACGTTGCGAACCTGCCCGGCCGGAACGCCCGAGCGCTTGAGACGGTCGATCCATTCGGCCGTGCCGCGGGTCCGGAAGACCTCGCCGAGCGAGGGGATCAGCGTTTCCCGGTTGAGGACGCGGTCCCGGTTCTTCCGGTAGCGTCCGTCCTCCCAGAGATCCGGTCGTTCCAGTACCTGGACGCAGAGATTCCTGAACTGCTGGTCGTTGCCGACAGCAAGGGCGACGATGCCGTCCGCCGTGTCGAAGATCTGGTACGGCACGACCGTCGCATGGGCATTGCCGTAGCGGCGCGGCTCCTTGCCGGTCGCGAGATAGCCGGCTCCCACATTGGCCAGCAGAGCGACCGCGGATTCGAACAGGGACACGTCGATGAACTGCCCCTGTCCGGTCTTCTCGCGGGCGAGCAGCGCCGCCAGGATGGCCTGGGTGGCGTTCATGCCGGTGACCACGTCGGTGATGGCGATGCCATGCTTCATGGCCGCGCCGTCGGGTTCGCCCGTGATGGACATCAGGCCGCTTTCGGCTTGGATGGCGAAGTCGTATCCGGCCTCGTCGGCCCGCGAGCCGGTACGGCCGTAACCGGAGATCGAGCAGTAGATCAGGCGCGGATTGACCGGTGCGAGCTGCTCGTAGCCGAGGCCGAAACGATCCAGCGCGCCCCTGCGGTAGTTCTCGACGAGGACGTCGGCCTTCTCGGCGAGGCGGCGCACGATGGCCTGCCCCTCCGGCGCCTTCAGGTCGATGGCGACCGACTGCTTCGAGCGGTTGCAGCTCAGGAAATAGGTGGATTCGCCGCCGATCTCCGGGGGCATCCAGCTACGCGTATCGTCGCCCCTCGTCGGCTCCTCGATCTTCCACACCTCGGCCCCGAGATCCGCGAGGGTCTGCGTGCACCAGGGCCCGGCAAGCACGCGCGACAGGTCGAGGACCTTCACTCCCTGCAGAGGCAGCATGAGTTTCTCCTACTCCGCGGCGATCATGTGGAGACCCGGCCCGAGATGGGCGGCCCCGTCGATCTGGATGAGCTGTCCCGTCATCAGCCGCCCGGCCGGGCTGGCCAGGAAGGCGACGAGTTCCGCCACCTCCTCGACCGAGGTCGCGATGCCCATGGGCGTGGCGTCGATCAGGCGCTCGAGCATCGGCCGCGCCGCCTCGCCGGCAAGCCCTTCCGTCACCACGGTGCCCGGTCCGATGCAGTTGAGACGGATGCCGTCCTTCGCCCATTCGAGGGCGAGCGAGCGGGTCATGCCGAGAACCCCGGCCCGGGCCGCGATCGAGTGCGAGAGACCCATGGAGCCGCGGTCGACGCCGGAAAGCGAGATGCTGGCGACGCTGCCGCGGCTCGCCTTGAGATAGGGATAGGCCGCCTTGGTGACCGTGAAGACGGCGCTCAGATTCAGGTCGATCACCGCATCCCAGCCTTTCCGGCTGATCCCGGTCGCGGGCGCGAAGAACTGTCCGCCGGCATTGTTCACCAGGAGATCGATGCCCTGATCTTCGCCCACCTCGCGCACCAGCGTCTCGACCGCCTCCGTGTCGCGCACGTTGCAGGGGCGGTAGGCGAAGCGGCCCGCCTTTCCCTCGGCGAGCTTCGCCGTCTCCTCCAGCATCTCCGCCCGGCGGCCGGTGCCGTAAACCGACATGCCGAGCTCGACGAGACGCAGGACGATCGCGCGGCCGATGCCGGACCCCGCCCCCGTGACCAGCGCGGACCGGCTCGCGAAGAGCCCGTCACGGAGCACGGCTGGACTGAACTCTTCGGTAGAGGATGAAGGCATTGCGTTGCTCCGGGTCAATCGGCCTGATGGCGGCCGCCAAGCGAAGGTGCCGGCGAACGGACGATCCGCTCGCCGTCGAACAGGGCGGGAAAGCTCGGGACATGCTCCCCCGTCTCCAGCCGGCGGCTCACCGCGCCCTCGCGCAGGCCGCGGATCATCGCGACGGCGCTGACGGGGTCGCGCACCGCGCCGGCCGGAATGGCGACCTGGTTCATGGCGGACAGGACCTCCGCGCAGCTGCGCGATGCGGTCCAGGCGCCGACCTGGGCGTCGAACTCGGCCGCGCAGGCGATCCTTTCCGCCAAGGGCGCATCGCGCCCGCCGACGATGGGCCTGAGCTTGGCCCAATAGGGATCGAGGCCGCCATAGATGTAGACGTGACCGTCCCGGCAGGGATAGACGCCCGAGGGCGCGGAGGCCCTGTCCCGGTTGCCCGTCCCAGGCGCGGGACTGCCGCCTTCCGACACCAGCAGGGCCGCAGGCCCGAGCAGCATGGCGGCGGCGATCTCCATCATGGAGATGTCGATGATGCAGCCCTCCCGGCGGTCGGGCTCCGCGAGGGCCATGGCGGTCGAGAAAGCCGCGTAGAGGCCCGAGAAGAAATCGGCCGGCCAGCTCGTCGAGATCCGCGGGCTCCCGTCTTCCGCCGCGTTGAGCCAGGCGAAGCCGCTTTCGCACTGGGCGATCGTGTCCATGCAGGTGCGGTCGTCCTGCTGCCCGTAGCCCGACACGAGCGTCGCGACGAGGCGGGGAAAGCGGCGCCGGATGGACGGCCCGTCGAGTTCGAGGCGACGCAGGGCACCTGGCGCGAGATTGCAGACGAGCGCATCGGCCGAAGCGAGGAGCTCCGCCAGCTTCGCGCGATCCGCATCCTGGCGCGTGTCGATGACGATGCTCGCCTTCGACGTGTTGAAGCTTCGGGTATAGACGCTCCCGAAAGCCGTGCCGGGCAATGCCCGCGAGCCGTCGCCGGTCGGCGCCTCGACCTTGACGACCTCGGCCCCGAAATCCGCCAGGAGCTGGGCGGCGGTCGGTCCGGCAATGAATTGCGCCAGCTCGATGACGCGCTTTCCTGCGAGCGGGCGCGGCGCTGCCATGGGGTTACTCCGTGATCACGCGCTTGGCCTTGTGAACGGTCCGCGGCAGTGAGCCGGCCGGCAGGACCTCCACGACGAAGCGCACCTGAAGCCGCTCGCGCAGCCGATGGGAGAGCTGCTCCCCGAGATCGGCGGGGGCATCCTCCGTGCGCTCCACGCGCAGCTTCACGCCGGTCAGGAAGCCGGACTTCGGATCCTTGACGGAATCGTCGAGCACCAAGACGTATTCGTTCGTCGTTCCCGGGAAGGCACGGACGATGTCCTCGACCGCACTCGGGAACAGGTTGACGCCGCGCACGATCAGCATGTCGTCGGCGCGGCCGAGCACGCCGCCCTTGAGGGTCGCGTGGGTGCGCCCGTCCGGGGTGGGCCGGCGGTCGCGGACCACCACGTCGCCCGTCCACCAGCGCACGAGCGGGCAGGCCTCCTTGTCGAGATGGGTCAGGACGAGGACGCCCCGCTGCCCGTCCTCGACGGGCTCGAGCGTATCGGGATCGAGGATCTCCACATAGATGAAGTCCTCCGCGATCTGCGGGCCGAGCTGCAGGGCGGAGTCCCAGCCGATGGGCTGGCATTCCAGCGCCCCATAGCAGTCGAACATCTTGGCGCCCCACATGCGCTCGAGCCGCTCGCGGGTGCCCGGGATGCTCGCGCCCGGCTCGCCGCCGACGCAGACCATGCTGACTGTCGATGCGGCGAGATCGACGCCCATCTCCTCCGCGGCCTCGGCGACGTGCGCCATGAAGGACGGGGTGCCGATGACCGCCTTCGTGCCGTATTCCCGGATGGTCTCGATCTGCCGCTTGGTGTCGACGGATCCGCCCGGGATCACGAGAGCCCCGATATGCTGCGCCGCGAGGGTCGCCCCCAGCCCTCCGACGAACCAGGAATAGTTGAACATGCACTGGAACACGTCGCCCGCCCGCAGGCCCTGCGCATAGAGGTAGCGGGCATAGAGATCGGCCCAGCGCTCCACGTCGCGCTTGGTCCACAGCACCGGCGAGGGACGGCCCGTCGTGCCGGACGAGAAATGAACCCGCACCGCCTCGTCGAGATTCACGGCCCGCATGGTTCCGAAGGGCGGGTCCTCCTGCAGGCCCGTCACGTAATCGGACTTGCGCGTGATGGGCAGGCGGCGCAGATCCTCGACGCTTTTCAGACCGGCCGCCGAGAACCCGGCCTGCTCGAAGACCTTCCTGTAGTAGGCGCTGCGCTCCTCCACGCGGGCGAGCTGCCGCTTCAGGGCCGTGAGCTGGAAGTCCTCGATCTGGTCCCGCGACCAGGTCTCGACGGGATCCCAGATGTCGCTGGAGTGCGGGCGTTTCGTCTGAGCGTTCAAGGCTGGGCTCCTTTGAGGATTCCGCGCATGGCGAACTCGGTCAGGGTGCGGGCGATCTCGGCGATGTCCTCGGGCTTCTGCAGGCGGCGCGGCGCGTACCAGACGGTCAGCCAGTTCATGGCTCCGAAGAAGGGCTTGGTGGCGAGGCGCGGCGGCAGGTCCGCGAACAGGCCGGCGCGGATGCCGTCATCGATCACCTCGGCGAAGATCTGCTCGTAATCGTCGCGCATGCGGACGATCGAGCGCAGGGTCTTGGCATGCCGTGCCGCGACCGCCCCGAGCAGCTCGCGCTCGAGACCGCGCACGGCGACCTTCTGGATCGGCAGGTCCTCCAGGAGGATGGTCGTGTGGCGCAGCGCCATCGCCTCGAGGCGCTCCGCCGCGTTGCCCTCGCCCCTGGCGATGGGCTCGATCTCCCGCAGCAGCCGCTCCATGGCGGCGATCTGGACGTCGAAATAGAGCTCCGCCTTGCTGCGGTAATAGTGGTAGATCCGCCCCTTGGTCGCTCCGAGCCGCTCGGCCACGGCATCGATGGAGGTGGCCGCGAAGCCGAACTCCATGAAGACCTCGGCGGCGGCGCGAACGATCTCATCCCGCGCCTCGCTGCCGGTTCCAGTCTTGAGGGATGAGCTGTCGATATCCATCAGGCACTCCGTTTCAAGGCTCCGCCCTGCTCCATGGCGGCGGCGTCCTCGACCTCTTTGCGCACGGCGCGGGCCAGCACAAGCCGCTGGATCTCGGAGGTGCCTTCGTAGATTTCGAGAATGCGCTGATCGCGGTAGAGGCGCTCGGCCACGCACGGCTTGCAATAGCCGAAGCCGCCCCAGATCTGAACGGCCGCGTCGGCGGCCCGATGCGCGACTTCCGAAGAGTAAAGCTTCGCCATCGCCCCCAGATTGGCGACGTCCCTTCCCTCGTCGAACGCCCGGGCCGCCTCGTAGAGCATCATGCGGGCCGCCGAGATCTCGACCGCCATATCGGCCAGCTTGAAGCCGATGCCCTGGTTGTCGATGATCTGATGGCCGAACGCCCTACGCTCCACGGCCCGCCGGGAGGCCTCGCGATAGGCGGCGAGCGCCAGTCCGAGGGACTGGGCCGCCACCATGACCCGGCCCACGTTGAGCGTCTGGAAGGCCAGCCGCAGGGCGCGGTTCACCTCGCCGATCCGGGCCTCGTCGGGCACGACCACGTCGAGCTTGAGGTTGGAGGTCTGGGTGCCGCGAATGCCCATCTTGTCGGAGAGCTCGTCGATGACGGCGCCGTCCTGCTCCTTGTTGACCATGAAGGCCGAGATGCCGCGGCCACCGGCCGCCGGATCCGTCTTGGCGAAGACCACGTAGTAGCGCGAAGCGCCGCCGTTGCCGATCCAGTACTTCTCGCCCTTGATGCGCCAGCCGTCGTCCTCGCGGACGGCCGTGGCCGTGATGGCTGCCGCATCGGAACCCGCGTCGCGTTCGGAGAGAGCAAAGCTCGTGGCGACGCCCTTGGTCATTTCGCCCAGGTAAAGCGCCTTCTGGTCCTCCCGTCCGGCCAGCAGCACCGGGAAGGCGCCGAGCTGATAGGCGCACAGAATGGCGGCCGTCGAGGAGCATCCGGAACCGATCCGCTCGACGACGGCAACCGTCGAGGTCAGGCTTGCGCCCTCGCCGCCATAGGCCTTCGGGATGAACAGGCCAGCCAGCCTGTTGTCGACGAGGCGGCGCACGTTCTCCCACGGGTAGCGCTGCTCCCGGTCGAGTTCCTCCGCCAGCGGCGCGAAGTGGTCGTCGGCCAGTTGCGCGGCGACCGAGAGCCAGCGCTGGGAATCGGCGTCCAGGGTGGGCTGCCAGATCACGGTCATGTCTTAGCTCCTCTCAGGGATGGGTTTGCCGAGCGGCGCTTGGCGTCGGGCGAAGAGGGTCCGAAGCGGCGCGAAGATTCCGACGAGGCCGCTGGGCAGGAAGGATAGCGTCAGGATGAGGACGCTTCCGAGGATGATCTTGTCCACGTAGCCGCCGAAGGAGAAGAACTTCTCCTGCACGAGGATCAGCGTGACGCCCACGAGCGGGCCGAGCAGCAGGCGGCGCCCGACCACCACGACGGCGGTCAGCATGAGGATCAGGAAGTAGGTTTCGAGCACGTCGGCGCTGATATAGGCGCGCTGATAGGCGTAGAGCCATCCGGCCGACGCGGTGATGGGCGCCGACAGGAGAAAGACCTGCAGGCGGGTGCGCTGCGGATCGACGCCGGAGGTCACCGCGAGGCGCGGATTGAGGTGGACCATCATGGCCGCCTGCCCCAGCCGCGAGCGGCGAAAGGAGGACACCACGTAGATGGCGGCCAGCAGCAGCAGATACGCCACCGGCCAGAGCTCCCGATCGTTCCGGGCGCTGAACCCGAGAAGGGAGATCTCGAAGGCCGGAATTCCCCTCAATCCGTCGGAGCCGCCGAGAAAACTCCAGTTTTGCGCGACGGTCGCGGCGACCACGGCGACCGCATAGGTGACGAGGGAGAACACGAATTCGCGCAGCTGGAGGGTCACGAGGCCGAGCAGGGCCGCCACAAGCAAAGCCATGAGGAGCGCGCCCGCCAGGGACAGGAGCGGCCCGAACCCGGCGCTGGCCGACAACAGCGCCGTCGTATAGGCGCCGACCGCGAAGAACACCGTATGGGCCAGGCTGACCTCGCCGAGATCCGACACGATCATGTCGAGCCCGTAGGACATCACCGCGAAGATCGCGATGAGCACGCAGGCGGCGTAGACCGCGCCGGACCCGCCGAGGATCATGGGCACGAAGAAGCCGAGGACCGCGAGGATGGCGAGAAGGATCGTCTTCATTCCATGGCTCATGGTCATCGTCCTCCAGGGCTGACGGCCAGCCCGCCGGGCCGGACGACCAGCACCGCGATCAGCACCGCGAAGGCGGCGGCGGTAGCGTAGGCGGGCGACACGAAGGCGCCGAAGAAGGCCGTGAACAGGCCCAGCGCCAATCCGGCGAGGTAGCTGCCCGTGACGCTGCCTATTCCGCCGAGCACCACGACCACGAAGGTGACGATGACCTCGTCGAAGCCCATGGAGGTGAGGATCGGCGTGCGCGGAGCGACGAGCGCCGCCGCCAGGGCGACCGCCGCCCCCTCGAAGGCGAAGACGCCGAAATAGACCCGCTTCACGTTGATGCCGGCGAGCGCGGCGAGCTGCGGGTCCTCCGCGACCATTCGCGCCAGACGTCCGATCCGCGTGCGGTCGATGGTGTACTTCAGAGCCGCGAAGAACAGGATCGCCACGATCACGATGGCGATGTCCTGATAGGTGAACCAGAGATCGCCCCAGTAGATGTCCTGGGTGGATAGCGGCGTCTCGAGGATCTGGCCGGTGGAGCCGAAGGTCAGGGCCGCCGCTCCGTGGAGCACGTAGCCGAAGCCGAGGGTGACGATCATGATCGACACCAGATCCTGCTTGAGGGTGAGTCGAAGCATGACCCGCTGCATGATGAATCCGACCGCGACGCCGGCCAGCATGGCGAAGGGGATGGACACGATGTAGGGGAGCCCGAGACGGGAGACGCCGTACCAGGTGACGAAGGCTCCCAGCATGTACATCTGGCCGTGACCGAAATTGACGAGGCGTGCCACGCCCAGGAGCACCGTCCAGCCGATGGCGATGAGCGCATAGGCGTGCCCGAGCACGATTCCGTTGACGAGTTGCTGGGTCAGGTTCATGCCACATGTGCTCCGAGATAGGCCTCTGCGATCCGCGGATCGTCCCGCATGTCCGCAGCCGGACCTTCGGCGATGATGCGTCCCCGTTCGAGCAGGACGAGGCGATCGACCACCTCGATGGCGGCGCGGACGTTCTGCTCGACGAGCAGAACCGTCAGGCCGGAATCGACGAGGGAACGGACGGTGTCGAGCACCGTCGAGACGAGCCGCGGGGCGAGCCCGATGGAAGGCTCGTCGAGGAGGAGAGCGCGCGGGCCGAGCCGCAGCGCCCGGGCGATGCCGAGCATCTGCCGCTCGCCGCCCGAAAGCTGCGAGCCGAGATGATGGCGCCGCTCGTGAAGGCGCGGAAACAGGCCGTAGACCTCGTCCGTCGAATAGCGCCGCCGCCCCTGCCCCAGGTCGGTCTCGTCGGACGTCGATGAGAGATTCTCCTCGACGGTCATCTGCGTGAAGACCAGCTTTCCCTCGGGAATCAGGAGAAGGCCGGACCGAACCCGCTCGTGCGTCGGAAGCCCTGAAATGTCCCTTCCGTCGAGCAGCACTTTTCCGGATATTTTCGGTGTCCCGCGCGACCAGCCGACGAGGCCGTTCACCAGGGTGGACTTCCCTGCCCCGTTGGCACCCACCACGCCGACCAGCTCCCGCTCGCGGACGGCGAGGTGCGGCAGGTCGAGGGCGAGATTGCCGCCATAGGCGACCTTGAGGTCCTTCGCCTCCAGAACCGGACGGTTGTTCATTGCGTGTGCCCCAGATAGGCCTCGAGAACCCGCGGGTCGGACTGGATCTCGTGCGGCGTTCCCATGGCGATCTGCCGACCCTGCTCGAGAACCACGATCCGGTCGGCCACGGACATGATGAGATCCATGTGATGCTCGATCACGACGACGGCCAATCCTTCGTTCTTGAGAGAGAGCAGGAGATTGACGAGATGGGTCATGTCCACGCCGCCGAGCCCGGCCGCCGGCTCGTCGAGAAGCAGCGCCTGCGCTCCACTCCCATAGGCCAGGGCGATCGAGAGCATCCGCTGCGTTCCGTACGGGATGTTGGTGGGCTTGAGCCCGTGATACATCTCCGGAATGCCGAAGCGCAGAAGACGCTGCCTCGCATCCTCCACGGCGGCGCGGCGTCGGCGAGCCTCGCTGAACGGCAGAAGCGTGGCGGCGACGAGACTTGTGCCGTAGCGGTCCTGGAGAACCGTGACCATGTTCTCCAGAACCGTCAGTTCGTGGAAGAAGGCATTCTGCTGGAATGCCCGCTTCAGGCCGCGCTCGGCGAGGAGATGCGGCGCGACCGCTGTCACCTCCTCGCCCTTCAGGAACACCTGCCCCTGACGCCGCACCAGATGGGTGACGGCATCGTAGCAGGAGCTCTTTCCGGCGCCGTTCGGGCCGATGATCCCAAGGATCTCGCCTGCGCCGACGCTCCAGGTGACGTCGTCGAGGGCGACGAGGGCGCCATAGGTGACGCCCAGGCCTTTGACGCGCAGAACGGGTCCCGCACCGCCGGACATCGCACCACCCTCAGTTCGAGGCCGAGCGAACCACGATCTTCTGGTCCTCGATCGTGAAGAGCTTGTGGTCGGACATCAGCTGGCCGTTGGGGCCGAACTGCATCTTGCCGAAGATGGTGCCGTCGAAGGTCCCGCCGCGGATGCGCTTGGCGATGGGCTCCTTGTCGAGGGTCTTGAGCTCGTTCGCGGCCATGGCCCAGACCTGCAGCGCCGCGGCGCCGAGGGCCATGTACTTGTCGGGGGTGTAGTCGAACATCTCCTTCGTCTTGGCGACGAACTTCTTGTTCATCTCGTTCGATGCGAACGGCTCGACATCAGGGAAGTAGATGTCGGCGCCGACCACGCCGTTGGCTGCCTCGCCCGCCACCGAGATCACGCTCGGCGCGACCGTTCCGACGGCGGTCACCAGCTGCCCGGGCAGACGGCTCTGCTTGGCCTGACGGATCAGGGCCGGCATGCCGAGACCCTCGTTGGCGTTGATCGCGACGGTGATATCGGGATTGGCGGCACGCACATTCGTCAGGGCGACGCGGAAATCCGCCTGGCTGAAGGGGAACTTCTCCTCGGCGACCTTCTCGTACTCGTAGTTTATTTTCTTCAGTTCGGCCTCGATCGATTCCTGCGCACCGTTGCCGTAGGCGTCATTCTCCGTCAGGAAGGCGATCTTCTTCGCCTTCCTGTCCGCAATGTACTTGGCGATGACCGCGCCGTCCTGCGAGTTCGAGCTGTTGAGGCGGACGGCGAGAGGATTGCCCTCGCCCGAGAGGATCGGGTCCGCCTTCGAGATGGCCGTGATGTCGAGGATGCCGGCACGGTTGATCACCGGCTGCATCGCGAGCGTGACCGGGCTGTTCCAGCCTTCGATGATGACCGACACGCCTTCCGAGATGAGCTCGTTGGCGCGGGAGACGCCGACGGCCGGCGTCGATTCGTCGTCCCGCGAGAGAATCTCGATCTGGCGTCCCATGACGCCGCCGGATTCGTTGATGATGGATGCCATGGCCTGGATGGCCTGCGTCACGTGCTGTCCCTGCGGACCGGCACCTCCGCTCAGCGGAAAGATGACACCGACCTTGACGGGTTGTTGTGCCTGAGCGAGCGCCGGACCGGCGAGAACGAATGCACCGAGAGTCGCGGCGGCAAGAGTCTTGAGAGCCTTCATGGACCTTCCTCCTATGTGAACGCCTTTGTCGGTCTTGTTCTTATTCACACGACGATACCGATTAGTATGTCAGCATGTCAATTGTGGGACGACGCTTCTGGCGGATAGCTATTTTTGGCTTTTTTTTGCCGCATCGCACAATAGACTTCAGCCCTCTTGCCGACATACCGATGAGTATGTAACCTCCATCCATCATCCAGGAGGAGCCATGTCACCGCGCGATCATTCTTTCGTGAGGACGGAGCGGACCGGCGCCGTTCTGATCGTCACGATCGATCGCCCCGAGGCGCGCAACGCGCTCAACCCGGCGATCCTCACCCGCATCGCCGCGGAGCTCGAAGCCGCCGACCGTGACGACGAAATATTCGCGGCCGTTCTCACCGGCGGCCCGGTGAATTTTTCCGCCGGAGCCGATATCGACGTCCTGTCCGGCCATTCGCCCGCAAGTTACCTCTCGTCGCCTAACCGGCGCGCCTTCGAGAGCATCGCCCGTTTCGACAAGCCCATCGTGGCCGCCGTGGCGGGTTTCTGTCTCGGCGGCGGCTGCGAGGTGGCGCTGTCCTGCGATCTCGTCGTCGCCGGCGACAACGCTGTATTCGGGCAGCCCGAGATCAATCTCGGGATCATTCCCGGCGCCGGCGGCACGCAGCTCTGGCGGCAGCGGGCCGGAGCGGGACCGCAGGCGGAGGCCGCGCTTCTCGGACAGTTCGTCGACGCATGGGCGGCCCGCCGCATCGGTCTCGTCGATGCGGTGGTGCCAGCCGAGAATGTCGTCGACGCAGCCACCGAGAAGGCTCTCGCCATTGCCGCCAAGGCCCCGCTCGCGAGCCGCGCCGCGAAGGCGGCGATGCGTGCCGCCGGCGTCATGAGCCTCCAGGCCGCCCTGGCGCACGAGCTCACGCTGATGGCCGGGCTTCTCGGCACGCAGGACGCGCAGGAGGGCACGAACGCCTTCCTCGAGAAGCGTCGGCCGCAATTTCAGGGGCGCTAGGCTGACATGACGGGTGAACTCCTAGGATCAGGCATGCTGCAGCGGCTCGAACTGTCGGCGGGCGAAACCGGTGCGGAGCGCCAGGGACGCATCAGACGCGCCCTGCGCGAAGCCGGCCGGTCTCCCGCCCTTGTCATCTCCGGATCGTTCGAAGGCGACGTCGCCGACGCAAGAGCCCACGCGGACACGGTCAACCTCCTCATCGACGCGACCGTTCCGGTCGTCACCCTGATTTCCGGCCCCATCGGGCCGCAGGGTTTCGGGCTGATGCTGGCGGCGGATCATGCGATTCTGGGACCGGATGCACGTGTCGTCGGGAACTGGCGTCGTGCATCCGGCGCGATGGCCCTGGCCCGGAACCGCTGCGGTCCGCTTCTGGCGCACCGGATGGCCTTCGCTCCGTCCGTCGATCCATTGATGCTCCTGTCGGACAGCGGGTTTGCGACCCGAGCGGCCGACCCTGCTCTCGTCCTCGAAGAGATGATCGCAAGATTTGCGGAGAACGGGCTCGGGCGCCGTCTCAAGCGCAGCCTCAGGGCCGCATCCGAATTGCCCCTCAAGGAGGCCCTCTCATTCGACTTCTGGTTCACGCACGCACAGGATGATAGCGCCCGATGAGCACCGATCCTCGCTTCGACGGCCCGGGCCCCGATGAGGTCTGGCGGACAGCCCTCGCGGAAGGACGCCTGCTCCTGCAGCACTGCCGCGACTGCGAGGCGACGCGTTTCCCGCCCGCCATGGTCTGCGGCGCCTGCGGCTCGCCCGATCTCGAATGGCGGGAGGCCTCGGGTCGTGGCGTGGTCCATGCGTCCACCACCGTGCGCGAGCGCGAGGGCGGCTACAACGTCTCCCTGATCGATCTTGCGGAAGGCGCCCGCATGATGAGCCGGGTGGAGAACGTCGATTCCGGCGCCGTCAGGATCGGCATGGAGGTCGTGGCCCGCATCGTTCCCGAACCGGAACCCTTCGTCGTCTTCGATCCTGCCGAGGGAGGCGCCGCATGAGCCATCCGCTTCGGGGCCGCGCGGCGATCGCCGGCATCGGCAACACCAAGCGCTGGAACGCGCCCGGACGCCTGCCGTTCGACCAGCTTCAGGAAGCCGCCATCCTGGCGCTCGAGGATTGCGGCCTTGCCCTCAAGGATGTGGACGGGCTCTTCTGCGCCATCTCCTCGTCCGGATTGCCGGTCCTCAACGCGGCCGAGCGACTGGGCATCAATGTCCGTCATGCGGACGGCACCATGGTCGGCGGCGCCTCCTTCCTGTTCCACCTGCAGAACGCCGTCTCGGCCCTCGAAACAGGCCTCTGCGAGGTCGCGCTGATCTGCTACGGCTCGAACCAGCTCAGCGCCGGAGGGCGCCTTGCCTCCATGCCGGACCCGCAGCATTACGAAACGCCCTACAAGCCTCGCTATCCCATCTCGAGCTATGCGCTCGCAGCCGCGCGGCACATGCACGAATACGGCACGACGCGAGAAAATCTCGCCGACGTCGCCCTGGCGGCGCGGGCCTGGGCGAACCTCAACCCGGACGCCTTCGCGCGCGGCCCTCTGACCCGCGACGAGATTCTGTCGTCGCGCATGGTAAGCGATCCCATCGCGCGGGCGGATTGCTGCCTCGTCACCGATGGCGGCGCGGCTCTGGTGCTGACCCGCGCCGACCGCGCTCGCGACCTGGCGAAGCCCCCCGTCCACGTCCTGGGAACCGGCGTCGCAATCGGCCACCGCCAGATCTCCGCCATGCCGGACCTGACCACGACCGCAGCCGTGGAATCGAGCCGCCACGCCTACGAAATGGCCGGGGTCGGCCCATCCGACATCGACCACGTCATGGTCTACGACGCCTTCACCATCACGACGCTGCTGTTCCTGGAGGACCTCGGCTTCTGCCCGAAGGGAGAAGGCGGCGCCTTCGTGTCGAGCGGCGCCATCGCGCCCGGCGGCACCCTGCCGGTGAACACGAATGGCGGCGGCCTCTCCTGCAATCATCCGGGAATGTACGGCCTGTTCACGATCATCGAGGCGGTGGAGCAGCTGCGCGGCACCTGCGGCGAACGCCAGGTGGGGGGGGCGGAGATCGCCCTCGCCCACGCCAATGGCGGCGTCCTGTCGAGCCAGGCGACGGCGATCCTCGGCACGGCGGCAACGATTTGAGATAGAGGGAGAAACGGGATGCCAGGAATGCTGGAGGGCAAGGTCGCCATCGTCACCGGCGCCGGCCAGGGTGTCGGGCGCGCCATCGCGGAAGGTCTGGCCAAGGCGGGGGCGAGCGTCGTCATCAACGACGTGGGCGTGAGCCTGACCGGCGAGACGGAGAACGCCTCCGCCGCCGAGCAGGCCGCCGCCGCCATCCGCGAGGCGGGCGGACAGGCGGCCGCCAGCCGCGATTCCGTCGCCGAATGGGCCGGCGCGGAACGCATCGTCCAGACAGCCCTCGACGAGTTCGGCCGCATCGACATCGTCGTCAACAATGCCGGCATCCTGCGCGACGCAATCTTCCACCGCATGTCGCCCGAGGAATGGCGCGCGGTCATCGACGTCCATCTGCACGGCAGCTTCAACGTCAGCCGTGCAGCCGCGCCGCATTTCCGTCAGCAGCAATCCGGCGCCTATGTTCATATGACCTCGACCGCCGGTCTCATCGGCAATTTCGGGCAGGCGAACTACATGGCCGCCAAGCTCGGCATCGTCGGCCTGTCGCGCGCCATCGCCATGGACCTGCAGCGGTTCAACGTGCGCTCCAACTGCATTGCGCCCTTCGCATGGAGCCGCATGGTCAGCTCCATCCCGACCGAGACCGAGGCCGACAAGGTCCGCGTCGCCAAGCTGAAGCAGATGACGCCGGACAAGATCGCCCCGATGGTCGCCTTCCTCGGATCGGACGCGGCCAAGGACATCTCGGGCCAGGTCTTCGCGGTGCGCAACAACGAGGTGTTCCTGATGAGCCAGCCGCGCCCGGTGCGCTCGCTTCATCGCGGCGACGGCTGGACGCCGGAGGCGCTGGCGGAGCAGCTTCCCGGCGCCTTCGGCCCCTCGCTGACGCCGCTCGAACGCTCCGCCGACGTGTTCTCCTGGGATCCGGTCTGAGTCATGGCCATCGATCCGGACAAGCTCCTCGCCCTCCGATTTCCGGAGATCCGCCAAACCTACGGCTGGCGCGACAGCATCGTCTATGCCCTCGGCACCGGCTTCGGGCAGGATCCAACGGACGAGCGGCAGCTGCGCTTCGTGGACGAGACCAGGCTGAAGGCTGTGCCGACCATGGCGAACGTGCTCGCCTATCCGGGCTTCTGGATGCGCGACCTCGATACGGGGATCGACTGGGTCAAGGTGGTGCATGGCGAGCACGCCATGCGCCTGCATCGCCCCCTGCCCGCCCAGGGCGAGGTGGTCGGTCGGACCCGCATCGTGGACCTCGTCGACAAGGGGCCTGGAAAAGGCGCCCTGGTCTATGCGGAGCGCATCGTCACCGATGCGGCGACCGGCGAGAAGCTCGCGACGCTGCTGCAGACGGTGTTCTGCCGCGGCGACGGCGGTTTCGGGGGCAAGAGCGAGGCACTGCGCACGCCCCATCCCGTTCCGGACCGGTCGCCCGATGCCAGCATCGACATGCCCACCCATCCGCAGATGGCGCTGATCTACCGGCTCTCGGGCGACCTGAACCCCCTGCACGCCGATCCGGCCATCGCCCGCAAGGCGGGATACGACCGGCCGATCCTCCACGGGCTCGCCACCTACGGCGTCGCCGGGCACGGGCTGATGGCGGCGCTGTGCGACTACGAGCCGGAGCGCTTCCTGGCCATCGAGGGACGCTTCTCCGCGCCGGTCTTTCCGGGCGAAACGATCACGATCGACATCTGGCGCGAGGAGCCGGGCCGGGCCGCCTTCCGGGCCCGCGTCGCCGCCCGTGACGCGGTGGTGTTCAACAACGGCCGGTTCGAATACGCGGCCTGAGGAGACTTGAGTCATGGATTTCACGCTCACCGACGAGCAGCGCGCCCTGCAGGAGAGCGCCCGCCGCTTCGCCCAGAACGAGCTGCCGAGGCTCGCCGCCGAGATCGAGGAAACCTCCCATCCGGTCCCGCACGACTGGCTGAGGCGCTATGCCGACATGGGCTTCCTCGGCATCAATGCCGATCCGGACCTGGGCGGCCTGGGGCTGTCCCATCTCGACGCCTTCCTGGTCATGGAGGAGTTCGCCAAGGTCTCCGTCGGCGTCGCCTTCCCCGTCTTCGAGTGCTGCGCCGGACCGGTGCGGATCGTCGAGCGGCTCGGCCAGCCCTCCTTGCGCGAGCGCGTGGTGCCGAAGGTCGTCGCGGGCGAGATGCTGGTGGCGATCTCCATGTCGGAGCCCGACGCGGGCACCGCGCTCACGGACCTGCGCACCCGCGCCCGCATCGAGGGCGACACCATCGTGATCGACGGGGCGAAGCGCTGGTGTTCGGGCGCCGGACACTCGGAAGGCTACGTGGTCTTCTGCCGCTTCGACGGCACGCCCGGCGCCAAGGGCATCGGCGCCGTTTTCGTGGACCGCGACACGCCGGGCCTCAGCTTCGGTCCGCAGGAGGAACTCATGGGCTTCCGCGGCGTACCCTCGGCCGACATGCATTTCGAGGACGTGCGCGTTCCGAGGGATCACCTCCTCGTCGGCCCCGGCGGCTTCCCCAGCCTCATGGGATTGTTCAACATCGAGCGCCTCGGCAACGCCACCATGGCGTTGGGCGTCGCGGCCGGCGCGCTCGAGCACGTGACGGCCTATATCCAGGAGCGCAAGCAGTTCGGCAAGCCGATCGTCGACTTCCAGGCCGTGCAGATCCGCCTCGCCGAGATGGCCATGAAGGTGGAGGCGTCCCGCCTGCTCATCCACCGTGCCGCCGCGAATGCCGGCAAGGACCTGCCGAACGTCCGCGAGACCTCCATCGCCAAGTGCTACGCCAACGAGATCACCCGCGAGGTCACCGCGACCGCGCTCCAGCTCATGGGCGGCTACGGCTATGCCCGGGAATACGGCATGGAGCGGCGGCTGCGCGACTCCTTCGGCTGGGGCATCGCGGGCGGCGCCATCGACATCCAGAAGGTCAACATCGCGGCCGAGCTCGTCGGCCGGCGCTTCGATCAGCGCAGGTGAGGCGGACGTGGCGGCGAAAACGGTTCTGATCGCTGGCGCGACGGGCGTGATCGGCCATGCGGCCGTGGAGCATTTCACGGGCCTCGACGGTTGGACCACGCTGGCCCTTTCCCGGCGCAGGCCCGACATCGCGCCGGATCGCCCGTACCGGCACGTTTCG
Organism: Microvirga lenta; assembly: GCF_020532555.1. Classification (GTDB taxonomy): domain Bacteria; phylum Pseudomonadota; class Alphaproteobacteria; order Rhizobiales; family Beijerinckiaceae; genus Microvirga; species Microvirga lenta. The sequence goes on from NZ_JAJBBR010000003.1 coordinate 85,229, forward strand.
GTCGACCTTCGCGATGCGGAGGCCTGCCGCGAGATGGTTCGTTCGCTGCCCGAGATCACCCATCTCGTCTACGCGGCACTCTACGAGAAGCCGGGTCTCGTCGAAGGCTGGCGCGATCCCGAGCAGATGGCCATCAACCTGGCGATGCTGCGCAACCTGCTCGATCCGCTCGCCGAGAAATCGGGAGGCCTCCGGCACGTGAGCCTTCTGCAGGGGACTAAGGCCTACGGCATCCACATCCACCGCATCGCGGTGCCGGCGCGCGAGCGCTGGCACCGCGATCCGCACGATAACTTTTACTGGCTGCAGGAGGACTATGTGCGGGAGGCCGCCGCACGGCACGGCTTCGGCATGACGATCTTCCGCCCGCAGGTGGTCTTCGGCGACGTCGCCGGCGTGGCGATGAACCTCACGCCCGTGATCGGGGCCTATGCGGCCATCTGCCGGGAGGAGGGAATGCCCTTCTCGTTCCCGGGAGGGCCCGCCTACGTGCTCGAGGCGATCGATGCGCGCCTCATGGCGAAGGCGCTCGCCTGGGCGACGGAGGCGCCGAGCGCCCGCAACGAGACCTTCAACATCACGAACGGCGACGTCTTCGTCTGGCAGAACGTCTGGCCCGCCATCGCGGACGCGCTCGGCGTCGAGCCGGGACCGGACCGGCCCTTGTCGATGGGCGAGTTCCTGCCGTCCAAGGCGGCGGTCTGGGACCGGATCGTCGCCAGGCACGGCCTGAAGCCGCTTTCGCTCAAGGAGGTCCTCGGCGAGTCGCACCACTATGCCGACTTCACCTTCGCCTATGGCGCGAAGCACAGGCCGCCGCCGGCTCTCGTGAGCACCATCAAGCTCCGGCAGGCGGGCTTCGCCGACTGTATCGATACGGAAGACATGTTCCGCGACCTGTTTCGCAGCCTCGCCGCCAAGCGGATCCTGCCGCCGACGGGCGGCGGTCGGGCGGCCGAGCGCTCCTCAAACGATCACAGCACGACAGCAGGGAGGATGACATGACCGGGAAGCGCTGGGTCCGGAAGCCGGAAGGGTCCAACTGGGGCGAGTTCGGCGAGGACGACCAGATCGGCCGCATGAACCTCCTGACGCCCGAGCGCCGCCTTCGCGCCATCCGGGAGGTGACGCATGGCCAGACCTTCACCTTGAGCCTTCCCCTCGACTATCCGGGCGGCAACGCCCTCTTCGAGTACCGCAAGGAGCCGCGCTTCCTGCACGAGCGGCGCGGGCCGGGCCATAACTACAATTTCCGGCTCAGCAACGTCTGCGGCTGCTTCTCCGACATCGTCTCGGACGATGCGGTGCTGCTCTACACGCAGTATTCCACCCAATGGGATGCGCTGAGCCACGTGGGACAGCTCTTCGACGCCGACGGCGACGGCATGGTCGAGAAGGTCTATTACAACGGCTATCGCGGCGGCATCGACATCGTCGGGCCGGACGATTCTCCCCAGCCGGACGGCGCCAGGGCGCTCGGCATCGAGAACCTCGCCACGAGCGGCGTGCAGGGACGCGGCGTCATGGTCGACCTGGAGGCCCGCCACGGCCGCGACCACCGCATCGTCGGCTACGATGAGCTGATGCGGATCCTGGAGGAGCAGAAGGTTTCGGTGGAGCCCGGCGACTTCCTCTGCCTCTATACCGGTTTCGCCGACCTGATCCTGGAGATGGGCAAGAAGCCCGACCGGGACGTGCTGCTGTCGTCCTGCGCCGTGCTGGACGGGCGCGACGAGCGCCTGCTCGACTGGATCACGGATTCCGGCCTCGTCGCGATCTGCGCCGACAATTTCGCCGTGGAGGCCTATCCGGCCAAGCCCGGTCCGGGCGACACCTATCCGGGACTGCCCCTGCACAACCACTGCCTCTTCAAGCTCGGCATCCACCTCGGTGAGCTGTGGTATTTCGCCGAACTGGCGCGCTGGCTGCGGGAGAACGGGCGCTGGAGTTTCCTTCTGACGGCCCCTCCGCTCAGACTCCCTGGCGCCGTCGGATCGCCGGCCAGCCCGGTCGCGACCGTGTAGGATCGGGATTCGCCCCGGCTCCCGGAAGCCGATCTGCGACCGTCCCGGCCCTCGTCATGCCGAGCTTGGAGCCGATGCTCAGATGAGGGCGGAAATCTGCGGATCCTTTTCTGGAGGTGAGACGAGAGCATGTTCCGGCGCCATCCCCGTTCGCGAGACGGCTCATCGGCGCTTTGAAACGGAACTCTTCTCCCTCCGGCGTTTTCTAATCCCAGATCAGGAACGTGAGCGTTCCGGTAGGTGACGCTCTCCGCTCCAATGCAAGCCGCGGCTGACGACTGAGGATCCCAAGGGGCCGCATGTTCAAACGCTTCATCATCAATCCGCCGGTCTTCTTCGGAGCCGTCGCTGCCATCGGCGTCTTCCTCTCCATCGGCGTCGTTTTTCCGGACCGCGCCAGCGAGGTCTTCAGTGCCCTGCAGACCGCCATCCTCAAAGGTTTCGGTTGGCTCTATCTCCTCGCCGTCGGCATCTTTCTTGCTGCCGTGCTGCTCCTGTGCCTGGGCCGATACGGCCGGTTGAAGCTCGGCCCGGACGAATCCACGCCCGACTTCAGGTTCGCTTCCTGGATCGCCATGCTTTTCGCGGCTGGCATGGGCATCGGCCTCATGTTCTATGCCGTGGGCGAGCCCATGACCCATTTCATGGCGCCGCCGACGGCCGAACCGCGTTCGATCGCGGCGATGCGCGAAGCCATGTCGATCACCTTCTTCCACTGGGGCATCCATGCCTGGGCCATCTATGCCGTGGTCGGCCTGTCGCTGGCGTATTTCGGCTACCGCTACAATCTGCCGCTCACGATCCGCTCCGGCCTCTATCCGCTCCTCAAGGAGCGCATCAACGGCCCGATCGGTCACGTCGTCGACATCTTCGCCATTGTCGGAACCATGTTCGGCATCGCGACCTCTCTCGGTGTGGGAGTCTCCCAGATCAATGCGGGCCTCCATTATCTTCTCGGAATTCCCGTCGGCATCGAAGTCCAGCTGCCTCTGATCGCGATCATCACTGCCCTGGCCACGGTTTCGGTCGTCACGGGCCTCGATAAGGGCGTGCGCATCCTATCCGAAACCAACCTTGTCGTGGCGATCCTGCTGATGATGTTCGTCCTGGTGGTCGGGCCGACGGCGCAGCTCTTTCGCGACTTCGTGCAGAACCTGGGCCTCTATCTCGACACGCTGCTGCTTCGCACCTTCAACATCTACGCCTACGAGCCGACACCCTGGATCGATTCCTGGACGCTCTTTTATTGGGCCTGGTGGATTTCATGGTCGCCCTTCGTGGGCATGTTCATCGCCCGCATCTCGCGCGGCCGCACCGTGCGCGAATTCGTCACCGCCGTTCTGTTCATCCCCGCAGGCTTCACCTTCTTCTGGATGACCGTGTTCGGCAACACCGCGATCTTCGTGGATACCGGCGTGGCAGCCGGTGCGCTGGGCGCGGCCGTTGCCGACGACGTATCGGTCGGCCTCTTCAAGTTCTTCGAGTACTTGCCGTTCTCGGGCCTCACCTCCACCTTGGCAGTGCTCCTGGTCACGATCTTCTTCATCACGTCCTCGGATTCCGGCTCCCTAGTCGTGGACTCGATCGCCGCGGGCGGCGAAACCCAGACCACCACGGGCCAGCGCGTCTTCTGGTGCGTCCTCGAGGGCATCGTGGCGGCCAGCCTACTCCTTGCCGGCGGTCTCGGCGCCCTGCAATCGGCCACCGTGGCCAGCGCCCTGCCCTTCACCCTCGTCATGCTGGCCCTCGTCTGGTCGCTCCTGATCGGCATGCGGGCGGACCTCGCCCAGCAGCAGGCCCATGCCGGCAGGCCGTCCACTCCTCCGGCCCAGCCTGCCGCAGGTCTGACCTGGCAGCGCCGTCTGGCACTCATCCTGCACGCTCCGACCGAGGCCGAGGTGGAAGAGTTCATCAACTCGCAGGTCCGTCCGGCGCTCGACCAGGTCGCCAAGGAGCTGACCTCGCGTGGCCGCCCATCCAACGTGGTCGAGGAGGATGGCGGCGCCATCGCCCTTCGCTCGCCCGCAGAAGGTGTTCGCGACTTCGTCTACGGCGTCAGCCGCAGTGCCCAGCCCGTAGCGGTCTTCTCCCCGCTCGGCGCCGGCAAACCTGAATACCGCTACGAGGCCCGGACCTACTTCTCCAGCGGCGGCCGCGGCTACGACATCATGGGCATGAGCCGCGACCAGGTCATCGCGGACGTCCTCGTCCAGTTCGAGCGCTATCTCCTGCTCGTCCACTCGCCGGAATCGCGACTCCTTCATGGCGCTCCGGAGCATGAGCTCGATTCCCCCTCGCAATGAGTGCGGTTCGCGACGGAGCCGGGAGTTTCCCCTTCATTGTGCCGTATCGGCCGGTCGTGAACATCAGTCCGGCCTTGCGCCGCGTCGGACCGCAGCAGAGGAATCTTGCCGCTGACGGCCGGACAGGCCATCCACGAGGAAACGAGCATGTGGGACTGGATCGCGCGTAATCATCAGGTGCTCGGCGTGGCGGCGAACATCGCGATGCTGTTCGTCTGGATCGCCTATCTGCAGGTTTTCGTCAGCAGCTATCGCCGCCAGAAAAGGCCGAGCATCCTGGTCAACCGGGGCGCCGGGTCCGGGCTCGAGGCCCGGTGTCTGATCAGCAACATGAGCGCAGAGGCGATCTATATCGAGAGTCTCATCGCCACCGTCGAGACGAGCCAAGGGCGCTGGAGCTGCCCGGTCACCGAGCTGCAGGAGGGCCGTTCGGACACGAAGCTCGCGACCCGTCAAGGACCGCTGCAGGCGGGAGAGTTCGTCGACATCGGATCCTTTCAGAGCCTTGTCGAGCCGGTGCTTCGAAGGAACGGGGAGCTGCCGGGCGGCGCTGCTCCGGACGGCCTGGAAGACCTCGTCGCCTTCGAGATGAAGGTGATTGCGGTGCATGGCTCCGACGATCTCCTGGCCGGGGCGGTCCGCCGGTTCGACCTGATCAGGCGCCGGGACCAGTTGCTCCTGAGAGGACACGAGGTCGGGACGCGGCAAATCCGATCCCGCCGCAAGCGGGAGAAGCTTCGCGACGACGTCGAAGCGGATCTGTGACGGCAGTTCCTTGCGAGAGACGGCCGACGGATGTCGGCTGGTCACATCCTTCTCAGCTTACCGCAGACCGAGAGCCCGGCTCTTCGCGCTGTTGATATGCGCGTCGATGGCCGCAACGGCTTTGGCAGGGTCGCGGGTCTCGATCGCCTCGATGACGGCGAGGTGCTCCCGCATCACAGGCATGATGAGAGCCTCGGACAGAAGGGTCTGCTCCTGCCGGATGAGCCGCACCTTGATCGAGTTCACCCGGTAGGCATCGGCAATGATCGCGTTGCCGAGGAACGCGATGATCGTCCAGTGCAGGTCCCAGTCGACCGCCTGAGCACGGGCGACGAGATCGGGCGTGATGCTTTCCTCGTGAACTGCCGCTTCGGCAACGATGCTCTCATGATCCTGCCGCAGGCGCGCAAGGGCCGCGTCGCTCGCCTCTGCCGTGAAGATCGCCACGGCCTCCCGTTCCATGAAGAGCCGGAACTGGAACGCGTCCCGGATCAGGTTCAGGTCCACATGGGCGATCTGCATGCCCCGCTGGGGCACGGTCCTGATGAGGCCTTCCGATTCGAGCCGGGGGACCAGCTCACGGATGGCGGCGAGGGAGAGCCCCGTCAATTCCATGAGCTGGCGCTGGGACACGAACTGGCCCGGACGGATGTCGCGGGCAAGGAGATGGTGGGTGAAGCGGTCATAGGCCTTCTCCCGAAGGTTTGGCCCGTCCCGGCCTGCAGTGGCTTCGTCCATCCTGGTTTCTCGCTAAGCTGCCTTGTCCGTGAAGAGATCGTCGTAGAAGCCGCCGAGCCGTCCGACATCCGCCGCCGGCAGGCGAACCAGCGGAGCGCGCACGTTCAGCCAGGCCTTGTCGCCCGTCCGGCGGGCCAGGAGGGCCTTCACCGCAGGCACCACCGGATACTTCAGCACTTCGTCCACGAGCCGGTTGATTCGCTGATCGTCTTGCCCGTCCATGGCGAGGGGGCGAAGAGCCTCCGGGCAGATATTCGCCAGGCCCGAAATGGCGCCCTGGCCGCCGCGGCGCACGCCTTCGGCGAGATAGCGCTCGTCCCCGATCAGGATCGCGAGATCGCCGTGGGCCGCGAGAAGCCGCTGCGTGTACTCCCAGTTCCCGGACGAATCCTTCACGCCCGCGATCGCGCCTGGGAATTCGCGCTTGATCCGCTCGATGAGTTCAACCGAGAGCGAAACCTGGGTGACCGAGGGGATATTGTAGAGAATGATGTTGCGGGCGGCCGACCCGAGCTTCTGCAGGACTGCGGCAATCCAGGAGAAGACGCCGTCGTCGCTGACGCCCTTGAAGTAGAAGGGCGGTGTCAGCAGAAGGCCTGTGCAGCCGAACTCCGCCGCCATGCGCCCCTGCACCACGGCCTCGTGGATCGATGAAGCGGCAATGCAATAGACCACGCCCTCGCCCTCTATGCCGGCAGCAGCGAGCGCGCCCAGAACCTGCTCGCGACCCGACGTCCCCACGGAGACGCCTTCGCCGGTCGTGCCGAACACCGTAACGCTTGCGCACCCGCTGGCAAGACACCAGCGGGCGTGATCTGCCAGCCGCGGGAGGTCGAGGGCTCCGCTCTCGTGGAAGGGAGTGGTCATCGCAGCGGAGAGGCCGAAGCGGCCGGCGGGCAGGGTCACGGGGAGAGTCCTCGGTTTCGCCCAAGGCTGCAAAGCCTCGGAGCACTGATATGGGAACTGACATGTTAGTCACATGTCAGATGTTTACAAGTCCGCGATGACGGGTGCAGTATGGGAAACAAGAGCGACTTCGATAATGCTCTGAAACAGTCAATCACCGTCGGGAGGACACCAATGCTCGCTTCGCTTTCACGGCGCCTGTTCATGGGAACGGTCGCGGCCGCCGCCATCGCCGGCCTGACGCCGGCCATGGCCGCCGACCCCATCAAGCTTCGCATCTCGACACCCGCCGTGGAGGCGGACTGGCACGCCAAGATGCTGCCTGTGTTCAAGGAGGAACTGGAGAAGGCGGCTCCGGGCCAGTTCGACGTCGAGATCCATCTGAACGGAACTCTCTTCAAGCAAGGCACCGAGCCCGCGGCCATGCAGCGCGGCAACCTCGAGATGGCGATGATCTCCGCCTTCGACATCGCCAAGCAGATTCCGGAATGGTCCATCTTCACGGCCGGTTACCTGCTGCGGGATCCCGAGCACCAGGCGAAGGTCTTCGAGAGCGACATCGGCAAGGAAATGTACGGCCTCGTCGAGGACAAGATGAGGATCAAGATCCTCAGCGTGGGATATCTCGGCACCCGTCAGCTCAACCTGAGGACCGAGAAGGAAGTCAAGACGCCGGCCGATCTCGCGGGCGTGAAGCTCCGCATGCCCGGGTCGGATACCTGGCTCTTTCTCGGCAAGGCGCTCGGAGCCAATCCGCTCCCGGTCGCGTTCGGCGAAATCTACACCGCGCTGCAGACGGGCGCCATCGACGGCCAGGACAACCCGCTCCCCACGGTCCGGGCGGCCAAGTTCTACGAGGTCACGAAGCAGATCGCCCTCACCGACCATCTGGTGGACGCGATCTTCCTCTCGCTGGCCGGCTCCACCTGGGACAAGCTCGACGACAAGCAGAAGGCCGCGGTCATGGGTGCCGCCAAGGCCGCCGTGCGCTTCAACAACGAGAACCGCATCAAGGAGGAGGCCCAGCTTGCCGACTTCTTCAAGTCGCAAGGATTGAAGGTCTACAAGCCCGACGTGGAAGCCTTCCGTCAGCAGGTGCAGAAGGCCTACCTCGAATCCGATCTGTCGAAGTCCTGGCCGAAGGGCATGGTCGATCGCGTGAACGCGATCAAGTAAGCCGGTCATCCCCTGTCGAGCGGATGCTCCGGCCGGCCTCCGTCTGTGCCGAAGCATCCGCTCGGAATTCCACGCTTCTCAATCGAGCGCTTTCTTGAGCGCCGCCGCCTTGGGCTGCCGCTTCTTCACGGCGCTCACCCCGGGAGCTTCGATGCAATCTGTTCGCGCCCGTCTCCGCTTCCTTGCCGAACTGGTCTCCGTGCTCCTGTTCGTGGCCATGTTCGCAGCGTTCCTGCTCCAGGTGTTCACCCGGTACGTCCTCAACGACCCGGTCGCGTGGACCCAGGAATTCGTGCTGATCGCATATATCTGGATCATCTTCTGGTGCGGGGCGTTCCTGCTGCGCGAGCGGGAGCACATCACCTTCGACATGGTCTTCATGTCGCTGCCTCCCGCGCGGAGGCGCTGGCTCGCGGTTGCGCTAACGATCCTGATCGGGATCGCATTCGTTGCAGCCATTCCGGGAACGTTCGACTACGTTTCCTTCATGGAAATCGAGAGGAGCCCGGTCATCGGGATCCGCTTCGATCTCCTCTACTCCATCTTCGTCGTGTTCGCGGTCGCGGTGGTCATCGGTGCCGTGGTCCGTGTCCGGCGCCTTCTGGGGCGCTCCTGGGGAGATGAGCTCCGACGCGAGGGGGAGATCGAGCCGTGAGCACGGTCTTTATCCTCACCCTCGTCGTCTTCTTCGGTCTGGCCGTTCTGGGAATGCCGGTCGCATTCGCGATGTTCGTCGCCTCCATCGGCTATCTGATCGTGACGGGCCGGGACGTGGGGCTGTTCGGGGAGCAGATCCTGAATGGCCTCTACGATTCCTTCGTGCTGCTCGCGGTGCCGCTGTTCATTCTCGCCGCCAACATCATGAATGCGAGCGGGGTGTCCGACCGGCTCTTCATGTTCTGTCAGGCCCTCGTCGGGCGCTTCCGGGGCGGTCTGGCGCAGGTCGACATTCTCGTCAGCATCATCTTTTCGGGCATGTCGGGATCGGCCATTGCGGATGCGGCCGGGCCTGGAAAGCTCGTCACCCAGATGATGATCAAGCAGGGGCGCATTCCGCCGGGATTCGCGGTCTCGGTGGCGGCCTCCTCGGCAACCATCGGGCCCATCATCCCTCCATCGATCCCGATGGTGATCTATGCGGTGGTCTCCGACACGTCGGTGGGCTACCTATTTCTCGGCGGGATCATTCCCGGCCTCGTCATGGGGCTGTCCCAGATGGCCTTGGTGGGCTTCGTGGCCCGCAGGCGAAACTTCCCCCGGGGGGAAGGCATTCCGCTCAGCGAATTGCCGCGCACGACCTATCGGGCCTTCCCGGCGCTCCTCATGCCAGTCATCCTGCTCTCCTGCATCTATGGCGGAGCGACCACGCCCACGGAAGCCGCCGCCATCGCGGCAGCCTACGCCCTCGCTCTCGCGGTGTTCTTCTACCGCGAGCTCTCGTGGAAGGAGGCGTTCAGCGTCCTGGTCGATTCCAGCAAGGCGACCAGCGCGGTGGCGCTTCTCATCGCGGGCGCCCTGATCCTCAACTACATCGTCGCCTCGGAGCGTCTTCCCGAGCAGATCGGCCGGCTTCTCGGGGATCTCGACGTATCGCCGCTCGTCTTTCTTCTCCTGGTCAATCTGCTCTTCCTTCTGCTCGGGTGCCTCTTCGACGCCACGACCATGCTCCTCGTTCTCGTACCGCTGTTCCTGCCGGCGGCCCGGGCGCTCGGCATCGATCTGGTGCATTTCGGCATCGTGATCGTCGTGAACATCATGATCGGGATGATCACGCCCCCCTACGGCGTTCTGCTCTTCGTCATGAGCGGCCTGACCGGTATTTCCCTGCGCGACATCATTCGCGAGATCTGGGCCTTCATCGGCATCCTGATCGCGGCTCTCCTGCTGATGATCTTCGTGCCGGATGTCGTGCTCTGGTTGCCGCGCTACTTCGGATACAACGGATAGGCCGGACCGGCCTGTCCACAACGAACGGAATCTTCGCATGCCTGCCGAGACAATCCCGACGACCCTGCTGGGACGCACGAATCTTTCCGTCTCGAAGATCTGCTTCGGCACCTCCTCCCTGGGAGACATGCCGGGCACCTATGGCTATGGCGTCGACGAGGAAAGAGCGCGGGATACGATCACGGCCATCTTCCGCGGCCCGGCGAACTTTCTGGATACGTCCCGCATCTACGGGATGGGACGCAGCGAAGAGCGGATTGGCGACGTCATCCGCCAGCGCGGCGGGCTCCCTCAGGGATTCGTCGTGTCGACCAAGCTGGACCGCGACCCGCAGACGAACCGCTTCGATGCCGCCCAGGCGAGGCGATCCCTCGACGAGAGCCTGAAGGCGCTCGGTCTCGAACGCATCGACATTCTGCATCTGCATGATCCGGAACACGCGGATTCCCTGGAAGGCACTTGCGGCCCGAAGGGCGCTCTACCGGAACTGTTCCGAATGAAGGAGGAGGGACTGGTGAAGGCCGTCGGCCTTGCGGCAGGCTCCGTCGACATCATGATGCCGCTCCTGCGGGATTGGGATTTCGACGTGCTGATCACCCATAACCGCTTCACCCTGACCAACCGCAATGCCGACGCCATGATCGACTTCGCCCGATCGAGGGGCATTGCGGTCCTGAACGCGGCCCCCTACGCCGGCGGCGTCCTTGCGAAAGGATCGAGCGCCTATCCACGCTACGTCTACCAGGAAGCCTCGGAAGAGGTGCTGGACCCTGTCCGGCGGATCGAGGCCATCTGCGCCAGGCACGGCGTTCCCCCGGGCGCGGCCGCCTTGCAGTTCTCGATGCGCGACGAGCGGATCACGTCCACCATCTGCGGGGTCAGCAAGCCTGAGCGGGTCGAGCAGACCATCGAATGGGCGTGCTGGCCGATCCCCGACGCGATGTGGGAGGAACTGGCGTCGCTCCCGTTCTCCACCGAGGATCCGGAAGCGAACCGCCAATACAATCCGGGATGATCATTGCCAGGCACGAGGTCGCTGCGGCCGGATCGTCGGGCTCCCGCTGCAACCATGCGTGTCAGCCCGACGAAGGCCGGTCACCCATCACGTCATGAACGTGCTGGACGAGTTCCTCGACGAAAGCCGGATCGTTGATGTGGTGGGGGACACGAACGATCCGGTGCGTCTCCGATGCCTGGAAACTCCGCTCGAGACTCGCGAACAGCGCCTCATTCGCGGCGGGATCGAAGAATGGCTGCCCTGGGGCATCGAGCATGGACAATCCCCCCTCCGGGATCAGGAGGCGCACCGGAGCTCGGGACCGGTTCAGCTTCCCCGCCAGCCATTCGCCGATGGCTACCATTTCGTCCGCGGATGTCCGCATCAGCGTGACATGGGCGTTGTGCGAGTGGAGGAGGCGTCCGCGATAGCGTTCCGGGACAGTATCCATGGCCCAGAAATTGACCATGTCCAATGCGCCGCACGAACCGACCCACGGCACGTCCGCACGAGCAACGGCCTCGAAACGGTCCGGCCCGGCGCTGCATACGCCTCCGAAGAGGTAGTCGGCAGCTTCGGTGGTCGTGACGTCCACGACCCCCCGGAACAGGCCGGACGCCGTGAGCGCCTCCAGCGCCCGCCCTCCCGGGCCGTTGGCATGAAACACCTGACAGTCGAAGGTGCCGGAGAGGGAGGCCGTCAATTGCTGGACGCAGGGCGTGGTCACGCCGAACATGCTGATCCCGATAGACGGTTTGTCGTCACCGGTCTCAGGAATGTCCCTTACCATCATTCCGGCGAGCGCATGGGCCGCATTGCCGAGGACGACGCGGGACACCCGGTTCAGTCCCGCGATATCGGTGACCGGGAACATCATGATGATGTCGCTGACGCCGATGAAGCGCGAAATGTCGCCCGATGCCAGTGTCGACACCATGACCTTCGGCATGCCGATCGGGAGGCGCTGCATCGTCGGCGTGATGATGGCGGTGCCGCCGGACCCCCCGAGACCGATGATCCCGCCGACATCCGTGCAAGTCCGCATAAAGGCTTGAAGCGCATCTCTCATCGCATCGACCGCGATGCCGCGCTCACCTGCCCGAAAGACGGCATCGACCCCGTCCGGATGATGAGAGGCGACCGTCTCGGCCGGGACGTCGGCATCCGCCGAGGACGATTTGGTCCCGACATCCACCAGGACCGTCGGGATCCCTGCACCCCGCAGCAGGGCTCCGACATAGCGGAGTTCCTCAGCCTTCGTATCGAACGTGCCGACGATATAGGCCTTTCCTTTGCTCGGAACGGTCGTCATGAAGCACCGCGACGCCTCGCTTTGGCCACTTCCGCAGCGCCCTCGAAGGCAAAGCGGAACGTGTCCGTCACCCGTCCCACGAGGTCTTCCTCCTGCTCGGGCGGGGTATCGAATTCAGCCCACCATTCTCCAAAGGTCTGCCGGCTTTCCGTCACCGGGCGAAGCCGCATCTCGGATACGTAGTTCCACAGGGGAATCGATGCCGCGATGATGGTGTAGCAGCAAAGGTGTTCGCGATCCGACAGGCTCAGGAGCTGCTCGCGGATGTAGTCGTCCCCCTCTTTCGTCCTGAAGTTTCGGACACAGCCGATCCTGTCGGCCGGCCAATCGTTCTCGATATGACTGTCCTTGAAGAAGCGATGGTATACCGGCAGGGCGTTGAAATCGCGCAGCACGTTCCACGCCTCATCAATCGTGACGTCCATCACTGCGCTCACGTAGACGCGGGGCATGCAGCCTTCTCCCTCTGGCCAATTTCCATGGAAAGGTTCTTGAACGTGCGAATGTGCTCCGTGAGGGCGATTTCGGTCGGCAGGCGCTCCATGCTGCTGGCGCCGTAGAAGCCGTTGCAGTGCTCGCTGTTCTCGAGGACATAGACGACATCCTCGGGAGTCGCGATGGGGCCGCCATGCGCGATCACGATGACGTCCTTGCGGACCTTCCGAGCGGCCTCGGCCCACTCGTCGATCAGTGCGACGGATTGCTCAAGCGTCTTCGAGGTCGTTGCTCCGATCGTCCCTCCAACCGTGACGCCCATGTGCGGCACGATCAGATCGGCACCGGCCTTGGCCATCTCGACAGCCTCGTCGGCGCTGAAGACATAAGGGGTCGTGAGGAGATCGAGTTCGTGAGCCTGGCGGATCATGTCGATTTCCGATGCGAACTGGATTCCGGTCTCCTCCAGGCTGACCCGAAAGGTACCGTCGATGATCCCGACGGTGGGAAAGTTCTGAACGCCCGAGAAGCCCATTTCCTTGAGCTCCCTCAGGAGCACCGGCATGATGGCGAAGGGGTCGGTCCCGTTCACGCCTGCGATGACGGGCGTGTGCCGGACGACGGGGAGGATCTCGCCGGCCATTTCCTTGACGATCTGGTTCGCGTTGCCATAGGCGAGCAGACCCGCCGAGGAGGCGCGTCCGGCCATGCGGTACCGCCCGGAATTATAGACGATGATGAGATCGATCCCTCCCGCCTCTTCGCATTTTGCGGAAATTCCGGTGCCGGCTCCGCCGCCGATGATGGGCTCGCCTCTCCGGACCATGTCCTGGAAGCGTTCGACCAAGGTTCTTCGCTCAAACCGAGCCATATTCTTTCCTGGGAATGAGTAACTGGATCACGCCCTCACCTCCTTTCGAGGCGAGAGGCTGTCGGAGATGCCGCGCTTCGGTTGAGCCGGAGCGCGGCATGGTAATCAGCCGGATTTATTCACAAGATAGCACTTGCTCTGATCGAGAGGCTGGAAAGCCCGTTCGGCCGGAATCGTGTCGACCAGCTTGAGATAGTCCCAAGGATACTTCGACTCGGAAGGAGCCTTGACCCTCCAGAGATACATGTCGTGGACCATGCGGCCATCGACGCGGATCTTGCTGTCCTTGGCGAAGAAGTCGTTGATGGGCATTTCCCGCATCTTGGCCGAGACGGCGTCCGGATCGTCCGTGCCGGCCGCCTGCACGGCTTTCAGGTAGTGCATTGTCGACGAATAGTCTGCCGCCTGGCTCATGTTGGGCATGTTGCCCACACGGTCGAAGTAGCGCTTGGCGAAGGACCTCGTTTCGTCGTTCATGTCCCAGTACCAGGCATTCGTGAGCAGAAGCCCCTGCGCGGTCTCGAGGCCGATCGCGTGGACGTCGTTGACCCACAACAGAAGAGCAGCGAGGTCCTGATCCTTCGTGATCCCGAACTCCGCGGCGGCCTTGATCGCGTTGATCGCGTCGCCGCCGGTCGAGGCAATGCCGACGATCTTCGCCTTGGATGTCTGCGCTTGCAGAACGAAGGACGAAAAATCCGTCGTGCCGAGCGGATGCCTCGCGGACCCGAGCACACGCCCTCCGGCTTCCCGAACGACCTCGGAAACCTGTTGCTCGAGCCCGATACCGAACGCGAAATCGACCGTGAGGAAGAACCAGGTATCGCCGCCCTGCTCGACGACGGCCTTGCCGGTGCCGTGAGCGAGCGAGTAGGCGTCATATGCGTAATGCACCGCGTAGGGCGAGCACACCTGGTTCGTGATGCCCATGTTCGACGAGCCGTTCACGATGATATGACGCTTCCGCTCCTTCGCGAGGGTCGCGACCGAGAGTGCAACGGCAGAATTGGAAAGGTCGGCGATCAGATCAACGCCGCCCGTGTCGAACCATTGGCGAGCAGTCGCGGAGCCGACATCCGGCTTATTCTGATGATCGGCGAAGATGACGTCGATGGGTTTGCCAAGAACTTTCCCTCCGAAATCTTCCGCTGCCATTTTCACGGCTTCGACGGCACCCTTTCCGGCCAAGTCGGAATAGACGCCGCTCATATCCGTCAGCACGCCGATCCTGACCACGTCGTCGGAAACGGCGTTCGATTGTGCTGTTGCAGGCGTTACTGCCAGCGGCAGAAGTACTGACGTCAAAAGGATGCTTTTGAGACTTACGGCCATCGTTTCCTCCATGATGATTTTTGTTATCTTGAGCGGAAGTTTGGCAGTCGAAGAACACGGAAGCCATGGTCGTAGCGCACGAGAAGCTACTCGAAACACACATTGTCGGCGCCAAGACGCAACAGTGGATCGTACGCGACGATACCTGCCCGCTTCTCCGCCAACGGCACATCGCGCATGTCGGGGTCGGCGACGCGGCCACGCCCTATCGCATCGTCAGGACGAAGCTCAGCGGCGCCTATCTGCACGGATCGCTCGGCGGCGAAGGACGAATGTTGCTCGACGGCCGCTGGCGACCGCATCGAGTGGGGATGACGACTTTCGCTCCGGCCCACGTTCTGCACGCCTTTCACGCCATTCCGTCGAGGCGGTGGCAATATTGCTGGGTGCGCTTCACGCCTTCGTCGCCCTTCTCGATGATCAGCGCGGTCGCTCCGCTTATGGCGCGCTTCGACCCGGAGCCGCTCCGGCACGCGATCATGGGGCTCGTTCATGAAGTGGAAGGCGCTCGCGATATCGGCACGTGCGGTCTCTGGATCGATCTCATCGAGCGCTACGTCGACCTGTTCATGGAGCCGTGGCGCCGGGAAAAGCGGCTATTGTCGCTCTGGAGCGTCGTCCAGCAGGACCTCTCGCGAGACTGGACGCTGGGCGAGC
Source organism: Microvirga lenta (assembly GCF_020532555.1). GTDB lineage: Bacteria > Pseudomonadota > Alphaproteobacteria > Rhizobiales > Beijerinckiaceae > Microvirga > Microvirga lenta. The sequence continues at coordinate 100,692 of NZ_JAJBBR010000003.1, forward strand.
TCGCCGACCTGGCAAGCATGAGTGGCGAGCACCTGCGCCGGCTGTGCCACCGGAGCCTCGGACGGAGCCCGATCCAGCAACTTGCGGTCCTGAGGATCCAGCACGCGGCCCATCTCCTGGCGACGACGGACGTGAAAATCGAGCTGATCGCGAACCAGGTCGGCTATGAGAACCCGTTCGCCTTCTCGAACAAGTTTCAGCAGATCACGGGCATCAGGCCGTCGCAGTTCCGCAAACACAAGAATCGCATAACCGCCTCATAGGATTCCCGACCCGATTCTTCCTGCGGTTTGCCTTGTGCCTGGAGCGTTTCTCGGCGAAGTGGATCCGGCTCGCCGTCAAAAGCGCGGCACGACGAGGAAGAGAGCCGATTCCATGCAAATGGAATCGGCTCTAGCTCCGCCCCCGCGCCTCGATGGCCTCCGCCAGCCCCAGCACCCGCCTCGCCATCTCCGCATGAAGCCGCTCGACCATGCGGCCCCCGATGGCGAGAGCGCCCTTGTCCGCGTTCTCGGGCCGCTCGAAGGCGGCGATGAGGGCGCGGGCCGTCTCCACCTCGTCCGGCGACGGCGCGAAGACCTCGTTGGCGACGGCGATCTGGCCGGGGTGGATGACGCTCTTGCCGTCGAAGCCGCAATCGCGTCCCTGCTCGCATTCGGCCCTGAAACCGGTTTCATCGGAAAGATCGTTGTAGACCCCGTCCAGCACATCGATGCCGTAGGCGCGAGCAGCGGCAAGCACCTGCATGAGCCAAGGCATCATGGCGGCGCGGCCGGGCAGGAGGCGGGCGCGGGTTTCCTTGGCGAGATCGTTGGTGCCGAGAACGAAGCAGGACAGACGCGTATCCACGTCGAGGGCGGCGCTGGCGATGTCCTCGGCCTTCAGGACCGCGAGCGGCGTCTCGATCATGGCCCAGACCCGCGTGCGCTCCGGCGCCCCGTGCCGGCGCAGGCGGATGCCGACGGCCACCAATGCCTCGGGCGAGGAGACCTTCGGCACCAGCACCGCATCCGGCGCCGCCTGGGCCGCGGCCGCCAGGTCGTTCTCGCCCCAGGGGGTATCGAGGGCGTTGATGCGGATCACCACCTCGCGCGCGCCGTAGCCGCCCTGCCGGACGGCATTGCAGGCCTGCTCGCGGGCCGCCGCCTTCAGGTCCGGCGCCACCGCGTCCTCCAGGTCGATGATCACCGTGTCGGCCGGCAGGGTTCTGGCCTTTTCCAGCGCCCGGGCGTTGGAGCCCGGCATGTAGAGCGCGCTGCGGCGCGGGCGGATCGGAGTCATGGCTTCCCTCTCGTGCGGTAGCCTGCGATTTAAGGGCCCCGGTCGTGCCGCATCAAACGAAATCGAGGAGGCCGCTTCATGTGGGTTGCCGGTGTGGACGGATGCCGGGCAGGCTGGATCGCGGCTCTCATGATCCCCGACGAACCGTCCTCGTGCGTTCTGCGTCTCGCTCCGGCGCTTGCGGACATCCTCGACGGGCCGGAGAAGCCGCAGGTCGTGGCCGTTGACATGCCCATCGGACTGCCGGAGCGGACGGAGGGCTCGGGCCGGGTGCCCGAGCAGCTCGTGCGCCCGCTCCTCGGCGAGCGGCAATCCTCGGTCTTCGCCATTCCGTCGCGGCGGGCCGTCTTCGCGCCGGATTACGGCGAGGCCTGCGCCCTTGCCCTCGCTACATCGGAGCCGCCGCGGAAGGTCTCGCGGCAGGGCTTCAACCTCTTCCCCAGGATCCGCGAGATCGACGCACTGCTCCAGGCGCGCCCCGATCTCGTTCCGCGGATCTTCGAGGTGCATCCCGAGCTCGCCTTCTGGGCGCTGAACGGCCGGAAGGCGCTTCAAGAGCCGAAGAAGGTCAAGAGCCGGCCCCATGAGCCGGGCCTCGCCCTGCGGCGCTCGCTCCTGGCCGGAGCCGGGCTTCCCACGGACCTGATCGGCGCGAAAGCTCCCCCGGGTGCCGGCCCGGACGACCTGCTCGATGCGCTTGCGGGCTTGACCGTGGCCCTCGACATCGCGAGAGGTGGGGGACAACCTTTTCCCGATCCGCCCGGCCGTGATGCCCACGGCCTGCCCGTCGCCATCTGGACCCTTCGCAACTGATGCTCATCTCCCGCTCCGACATCCAAGCCGCCCATTCCCGCATCGCCTCCCATATCCGCCGCACGCCGTCCTGGACGCTGCGCGGCGCCTTCGGCCATGACGGCCCGGTCAGCCTGAAGCTCGAATTCCTGCAGCATGCGGGCTCGTTCAAGACCCGTGGCGCGTTCAACACCCTGCTGAGCCAGAAGGTGACGGAGGCGGGGGTGGCGGCCGCCTCGGGCGGCAACCACGGCGCCGCGGTAGCCTATGCGGCAAAGCGGCTCGGCATGAAGGCGCGCATCTTCGTGCCGGAAATCTCGAGCCCCGCGAAAATCGCCGTCATCCGCTCGCATGGGGCCGAGGTAGTGATCGGCGGCGCGCGCTATGCGGACGCGCAGGAGGCCTGCGACCTCTACGTGGCCGAGAGCGGGGCGCTGCGGGTCCACCCCTTCGGGGCCGAGACGACCATTGCGGGCCAGGGCACCGCCGGCCTCGAATGGGAGGAGGACGCCCCTCCCCTCGACACGGTGCTGGTCGCGGTCGGCGGCGGCGGTCTCATCAGCGGCATTGGAAGCTGGTGGAATGGCCGCGTGAAGGTGGTGGGCGTCGAACCCAAGGGCTCGCGCGCGCTCCACGCGGCGCTGGAGGCCGGACGCCCGGTCGACGTGGACGTGGATTCGGTCGCGGCCGATTCCCTGGGCGCCCGCAACACGGGCGATCTCGTCTACGCGATCTGCCGTGAGACGGTGGACCACGTGGCCCTGGTCGAGGATCCGGCGATCCGCGAGGCGCAGAGGCTGCTCTGGCGCGACTGGCGCATCGCCACGGAGCCCGGCGGGGCTGCGGCACTGGCGGCCCTCGTCTCGGGCGCCTACAGGCCGGCCCCGGGCGAGCGGGTCGGCGTGCTCCTGTGCGGCGCCAACGTCGAGCTCCAGCGCCTCTCCGAACTCGTTCCCTGAGGCCCGACTCCCGTGAGCCTGCTCGAACTCGCTGCCCAGAACCTGCTCTCGCCGATGGTGCTGTTCTTCGCGCTGGGGCTCGCGGCGGCCCTGGCGCGCTCGGACCTGACGGTGCCGGAAGCCGTCGCGAAGACGCTCGCGCTCTACCTGATGCTGTCCATCGGCTTCAAGGGCGGCGCGGAGATCGCCGCCAGCGGCGTCACGGCGCGCATGGTCGGCGTGGTGCTCATGGGCATCGCGCTCTCCTTCGCGATCCCGGTCATCGGCTTCCTGATCCTGCGCGCCGTTTCCCGCCTGTCCCGGGTAGACGCGGCGGCGGTGGCGGCGCATTACGGCTCGATCTCCATCGTCACCTTCATCGCGGCGACCGAGGTCGTGCGCGGGCAGAACATCCCTTTCGAGGGCTATCTCGTCGCCGTCGCGGCCGTGATGGAGACGCCCGCCATTCTGTCGGCCCTGCTCCTCGCCCGGAAGGGCCAGGAGCGGAGCGGCGGGAACGGTGGCAGCCTCGGCTCGCTCCTGCACGAGGTCGGCCTCAACGGCTCCGTAGTGATGCTGGTGGGGTCGTTCCTCATCGGCTGGGCCACGGGCCAGAAGGGCCTGGGGATGATCGCCCCCTTCATCGTCGATCCGTTCCGGGGCGTGCTCTGCCTGTTCCTGCTCGACATGGGCCTGGTGGCGGGACGCGGCATGCGGGAGGGGGCCCGGCACCTCTCCCCGCCCGTTCTCGGCTTCGGCATCGTCATGCCCCTGCTGAGCGCGGCGCTCGCGACCCTGGCGGCCCTTCCGCTGGGCCTGTCGCCGGGCGGCGCGGCCCTGTTCATCACCCTTGCGGCCTCGGCCTCCTACATCGCCGTGCCGGCCGCCATGCGCCTCGCCCTTCCCGAGGCGAAGCCCGCGATCTATCTCACCCTGTCCCTGGGCGTGACCTTTCCGTTCAACCTGTCCCTCGGCATCCCGCTCTATATGGCCCTGGCCGGGCTCGTGGCAGGATAGGGGCTTCACCCTCAAGAGCGCAGCCGTTCCATGCAGACCCACCTCAAGAAGCGCGTCGAGATCGTCGTCGAGTTCCCGGTCCTCCGGCGCCTCCTGGACCGGCTCGACCGGGCCCAGGTCACCGGCTACACGGTGGTCCCGGCCCTGGCAGGCCGGGGGCATGACGGCCCCTGGAGCAGCGAGGGCCTGGCAGGCGACGCGGGCCGCATGGTGATGGTGGTCTGCATCACCGACCCGACGCGGCTCGACCCGGTGCTGGAGGAGGTCTACGCGGTGGTGTCGCGCCAGATCGGCATCGTCGCCGTCTCCGACGTCCAGGTGATCCGCGCCGAGCATTTCTGACATCGCTGGCCGGTGGCGGCAGGTCTGGCGCTGCCGGGCCGGATGACCTATCAATCGCGCCGACCGAAACCGTCTGCGACCCGAAGGAGCGTCTCCCATGTTTCCATCGCGCCTGACCGAAGGCTACCGCGCCTTCCTCGACGATCGCTTCGCGCGCGAGAAATCCCGTTACGAAGCGTTGGCCGAGCAGGGCCAGTCCCCCGAGGTGATGGTGATCAGCTGCTGCGACAGCCGGGTCTCGCCGGAGGTGATCTTCGACGCCAGCCCGGGGGAGCTCTTCGTGGTGCGCAACGTGGCCAACCTCGTGCCGCCCTACGAGACGGGCGGCGAGTATCACGGCACCTCGGCGGCCCTGGAATTCGCCGTGCAGGCGCTGCGCGTGAAGCACATCGTGGTGATGGGCCATGCCCGCTGCGGCGGCATCCGCGCCTTCGCGGACGACACCGCCCCCCTGTCGCCTGGCGACTTCATCGGCCGCTGGATGACCCTGATCGCCCCCGCCGCCGAGCGCCTCGGCCCGCGCCGGGAGAGCCTCGACGACTACGTGGCGAAGCTCGAACTCGCCGCCATCGAGAACAGCCTCAACAACCTGATGACCTTCCCCTGCGTGCGGATCCTGGTCGAGCGCGGCAAGCTCCAGCTCCACGGCGCCTTCTTCGGGGTCGCTTCGGGCGTGCTGATGGTGCGCAACCCGGAGACCGGCGCCTACGAGCCGGCGGTGGCGGACATACCAGAGAAGGTGTCGATGATCCGGTGCAGCTGATGGGCGCCCGGGCGGACGACGACCCATCGCCGGCGGCAAGGTGCCGCATGGGGCCGGTCTAGGCCGTATGGTCTAGGCCGCAGGCCTGCCGGAACATGTTTGGCTGGGAATGAATGTGCTGATGCAACGTCCTTATTAACTGCCAGACAACATCAGGTGTTGATTGGTATTATATAATGTTACCGATTGCCTCTTACTGAACGTGAGGGGCATCTCAGATGACGCAATATATTTCGACGGTGGTCACGACCGAGGTCATTGCCTCGGACGATGACCCGAATGTGGTGGTCACTTCGACCGGCTCGATTCTTACAGAAGACGCAAACGGCATCAGCAACACCGGAAACTCGGCAAGCCATGCCAGGATCGACGGCTCGGTCTATGCAGCCGACACCGGCATTGTCTTTGCACACGATGGAAGTTCCGTCCGCGTCTCCGCCTCCGGCGTCATCGACAGTCATACGGCCGGCGTTCATCTCAGCGGCAGAGACAATACCCTGACAAATGCAGGTCAGATCCGCGCCTCCGATACCGGCGATCTGGCAGGCGGAATTCTCAATTCAGGCGTTTTCCAGAATTTCGGCGGCAATTCTGTCATCAACACCGGAATGATCACAGGCTTCTACGGCATTCGCGCAGGGCTTGAGGGATATCAGAACCAGATCGTCAACAGAGGTGTCATTTCAGGCACCTATGCTGCAATTGACCTCAACCTGGCAAACACACTGACCGGCAGCGATGTTCGTGCATCGGCCGTCGACCCTTCCCAATACGGCGTCTTCAACGACGGCGACATCATCGGCGGGACCATCGGAATCATTGGGCAAGGGCCGATGCGGGTGGTGAATTCGGGTTTGATCCAGGGGGGAACCATCGCCGTCGATTTGTTCAGTGGGCACGATGAGCAATCGACCCTGACGAATTCCGGGACCATCATCGGGGCTACTGCCTTCAAGGGCGGTTCGGGACGCGACCAAGTGTTCAACACCGGACGCATGGAGGGCAACCTGCAGTTCGGCAACGGTGCCGACCTCTATGATGGCCGCGGAGGTGTCGTGACGGGCCTCGTCTCACTCGAAAGAGGCAACGATACAGATCACGGGGGTAACGGCAGCGATAACTTCGTCGGTGGCGACGGAAGTGACAGCCTCTTCGGCCATAGCGGAGACGACATACTCACCGGAGACGGCGATCTCCTGTTTCGCGGCGACGATCTCCTGGATGGCGGCGAGGGCGCGGACCAGATGGCAGGCGGTTTCGGCGACGACACCTACGTTATCGACAATGCGGGCGACGTCGTGACGGAAGCTGCGGACCAAGGAACCGACACCGTCAGGACCACGATTTCCTACACCCTCGGGGTCAACGTCGAAAATCTCGTCCTTACTGGTACGGAACGGCTCGACGGCACGGGCAACGAGCTCGCCAACGCGATCACCGGCAATGACGGCGACAACCGCCTCGACGGCGGCGCCGGCGCAGATACCCTGATCGGCGGCGAGGGCAGCGACATCTATATCGTCGACGATGGCGGCGACGTGGTGCAGGAAGCGGCGGACGACGGAACCGACACCGTCCGCGCTTCGGTGAGCTTTACGCTCGGCGCCCATGTCGAGCACCTGCAGCTCACGGGCACCGGCAACCTTGACGGCACCGGCAGCGAAGGCGCCAACACGCTCACGGGCAATTCGGGCAGCAATGTGCTGCAAGGCGGAAAGGGCGACGACACGCTGGACGGCGGCGCGGGCCAGGACAAGGCCCTCTTCTCCGGCGCGATCTCCGACTACACCGTCATCCGAAACCAGGACGGCAGCGTCACGATCGTCGACAAGCGGGCAGACGAGGACGGCACGGACCTCTTGCGCAACATCGAGTTGGTGCAGTTCAGCAACGGCACGCTCTCGCTGGAGAACCAAGCGCCCGCGGCCCCGGCCGGCAGCTTCGTCGTCAACGAGGGCAAGGCGGCCGGCACGGTGGTGGCGAACCTGGCCGAAAAGGACGCGGACGGCGAGACGGTGACCTACACCTTCGAGGGCGGCGGAACGGTGAGCGCCGACAGCCGCTTCAAGATCGTCGGCAACCAGATCCTGGTGAATCAACCGTTCGGCGTGGACGAGGACGACACCGTCACCTATGCAGTGCGCGCCTCCGACGGCAAACTGACCACCGACGGCGGCGTCACCATCACGGTCCGGAACGTTGCGACCGGCGGCAACGCCCCGCCGGATGAGCCATCGGGCAGCTTCAGCATCGACGAGCGCTCCCCGGAGGGCGCAAGCGTGGCGACGCTCACCCGGACGGACGATGAGGGCGAAACGGTGACCTACACCTTCGCCGACGCACTTGCGGGTTCGAACGGCCTGATCAGCGCCGACGAGCGGTTCAAGATCGTGTTGGGCAACCAGATCCAGGTCAATCAGAACATCGAGGTTACGGCCGACGAGCCGGTCGATTACGAACTCATCGCCTCGGACGGCGAGGCCACTGCGAACGGCACCGTGCGGATCACCGTCAACAACGTGAACCGGGCGCCTGACATCGCGGCGGTGGAGGCCTCGGAGAACGGCACGGGCGGCACGGGCGACCACGCCGGCAAGGTCGTGGTGGCGGAGAATGCCGGGGCGGGCGTCATCGCCTCGACCACGGCGTCGGATCCGGACGGGCAGGCGCTGACCTATTCGCTGGGCGGCACCAACGGCACCTACGACGGTCTGTTCTCGATCAACGAGGACACCGGCGCGATCAGCGTGGCGAACGCCGAGCGCCTGGCTGTTGACCAGGACACGGACTACACTCTCACAGTGGTCGCCTCGGACGGTTCGGCCTCCGACACCCAAACCGTGACGGTGCGGGTGACGAACGTGAACCAGACGCCCGTCAACAATGCTCTATCGGCTCCTGTCCTAACCGGCACCGTAGCGGCGGAATATGCGGCGGCCGGTTCCCTGGTCGGCACGCTCTCGGCAGTGGATGAGGCTCCCGGCGCGCTCACCTATCAGCTCCTCGACAATGCGGGCGGGCGCTTCACCCTCGCCAACGGCAATCAGATCCTGGTCGAGAACGGCTTCAAGCTCGACTTCGAGCAGGCGGCCTCGCACAAGATCAAGGTTCGGGTCAGCGACGGCACCCACATCGTCGACCAGGATCTCGTGATCAACGTCACCGACGTGAACCCGGAGGTCACCGCCGGTTCGGCCGATCACGACGTGTTCTTCGGCGGCGCCCTCGACGACCGGCTCTCCGGCGGCGGCGGCCACGACACCATCGGCGGCGGCGCGGGCAAGGACAAGCTCTACGGCGGCAAGGGCAAGACCAGCAAGGATGCCTTCGTGTTCGACACCAAGCTCACCAGCAAGAGCGTGGCCAACCGGAACAAGGACAAGATCTACGACTTCGGCTCCAAGTACGACAGCCTGTTCTTCGACGATGCGGCCTTCACCAACAAGACCATCGCCAAGTACCTGAAGAAAAAGAACGCCTCGCTCGACAAGCCGGCCAAGCTCAAGGCGAGCTACTTCAAGAAGGGCAGCAAGGCCACGGACAAGGACGACTTCTTCATCCTCAAGGGCAAGAAGCTGTACTGGGACGTGGACGGCTCGGGCCGCAAGGCCATGGTGGAGATCGCCAGCTTCAAGCTCCAGAAGAAGGAGGGCGAGACCCTCACCCACAAGGACTTCTTCTTCATCTGACGGCTTCCACGTCGCGACATGAAAAAGGCCGGGAATGGGCTCCATTCCCGGCCTTTCGCTTTGAAGGAACGTGAGGCTTACGCCGCTTGCTTCTTGGCAGGGAGCAGGCCGCGGTTCACCATCGCCTCGGCGATCTGCACCGCGTTGAGGGCCGCGCCCTTGCGCAGGTTGTCGGAGACGCACCAGAAGGCGATGCCGTTCTCGACGGTGATGTCCTCGCGGATGCGGGAGATGTAGGTGGCGTCCTCGCCGGCCGCCTCGTGGGGCGTGATGTAGCCGCCGGGCTCGCGCTTGTCGATCACGACCACGCCCGGCGCGGAGCGCAGGATCTCGCGGGCCTCGTCGGCGGTGATCGGCTTCTCGAACTCCACGTTCACGGCCTCCGAATGGCCGATGAAGACCGGCACGCGCACGCAGGTGGCGGTGAGCTTGATCTTGGGATCCAGGATCTTCTTGGTCTCCGCCATCATCTTCCACTCTTCCTTCGTGAACCCGTCCTCCATGAACACGTCGATATGGGGGATCAGGTTGAAGGCGATGCGCTTAGGAAACTTCTTCTCCTGCACGTCCTGCAGCGAGTAGAGCGCCTTGGTCTGGCGGTCGAGCTCGTCCATGCCGTCCTTGCCCGCGCCGGACACGGACTGGTAGGTCGAGACGACGACGCGCCTGATGGTGGCATGGTCGTGGAGCGGCTTGAGCGCCACCACGAGCTGCGCCGTGGAGCAGTTCGGGTTGGCGATGATGCCCTTCTTCATCTCGCGGACGGCTTCCGCGTTCACCTCCGGCACCACCAGCGGCACGTCGGCGTCGTAGCGCCAGGCGGAGGAATTATCGATCACCACCGCGCCCTGGGCCGCGATCCTGGGCGACCATTCCTTCGAGATCTCGCCGCCGGCGGACATGAGGCACAGATCGATGTCGGAGAAATCGTATGTGTCGAGGGTCTTCGCCTTCAGCGTCTTGTCGCCGAAGGAAATTTCCGTTCCCTGACTCCGGCGCGAGGCCAGCGCCACCACCTCGTCGGCCGGAAAGGCCCGCTCGGCGAGGATGTCGAGCATCTCGCGGCCCACATTGCCTGTCGCGCCGACGACGGCCACCTTGTAACCCATTGGACTTCTCCTGTTGTCGCTCTCCCCGGTATATAGGAACCCTCGATCGGGGTGTCGCCTCTCGCCCCGACGGGAGAGAGGACCGGGGACGACGAGGCTACTCGGCCGTTTTCACGGCCGTCGTGACGGTTTTCGTTTTGCTCGTCGTGGTGTTGAGCAGCGTCATTGCCATCGTCCATCCGAAGACCCGGGTCGCCGGGCTTGGGTTGTCAGCAACACACCAAAGACCGGATTTCGTCAAGCGATCTCTTCGCCACAAGGGATTTCCGCCGCAGGCACGCCGGCCGAAAGGTCGAAGCGGCCGACGCCCAGGGCACAGGCGTGGTCGCCTCCCCGGCCCCGGATCAGCGCCGCGACGGCGGGCGCATCGGCCGGTTCCGCAAGGCGGATCAGGGGCGGGGTCATGGGGGTGCTCATGGGTAGCGTGCCGTCGGTTCTTAACCTTCCGTTTACGTTGCTTAGCGAAAGCTTTCGAACATTCGCAAGCGCTACTGTAGAACATGCGGTTAGACCCCGACGTGCAGGTTCGATCACAGCACCATGCGACAGGCCATCATCGACGATTGGGACGAGGACGACGCGCCCGACGATTGGGACGAGCGCTCGCCCCGGCGTGTGCGCAGGCCCCTGCCCTGGCTGCGGACCATCCTCCTGTCCGGCCTGAGCATCGGCGTCCTGGTCTATCTGGCGCAGAACCAGGAGAAGACCGAGGCCCCACGGCCCATCGGGGCGATTCCCGCCTCCGTCCTGATCGCGCCCCCGCCCCAGTGGCGGCCGATCTCGGCCTCCCCTCCCCTCTACGGCATCGACCAGGACACCCTTCCCCTCCGCGTCCAGGCGCGCGAGCATGTGAGCGGCGGCCGCGAGGACACGCTGGTCCTGGGCGGCTTCGGCGAGGCGGGACACGGGCGCATCAGCGTCGTCCAGGGCTTCACCGAACCGTCCCGCAGCTTCTTCGTCGACATCGTGCGCCGGGCGGCCGAGGCGGGCCTGTCCGTGACCCGCGACGCCCAGAGCCGTCTCGTTCCCACGAAATTCGGGCCGGTCGAGGCCGCCGCCGTGACCCTGGCGGGCGCCTCCGAGCAGGAATGCCAGGCTTTCCGCTTTGCGGACCCGGAGGCGAATTTCGCCTTTCAGGGCTGGCTTTGCGGCGGCGGTGAACAGGCCGTGGACGAGGCGCAGCTGGCCTGCCTCATCGACAAGGTGTCTCTCCTGCGAACAGACGATCCTTCCCTGAAGGCGATCTTCGCCCGGGCCGAGGCCCAGCGGGCGCAGACCTGCGGTCCCGGAGCGCGGACCGCCTCCCTCGGCGTCAGGAATCCGGGCCGACCGTAACCGCGACCCGGTGCATGACGTTGCAGCCGTAGCCGTTCGGGTTCCAGCCCGCGGCCCGGAACGGCTGGGCGCGGCCCTCGGCATCGGTTGCGCGGGCGACGATCTCGTAATAGCCGTCCCCCGGCAGGGTCAGCGCCGCGCTCCAGCGCACCCAGTCGAAGCGGTTGCGCTGGGGCTTGAGCGCCGCTGCGATCCAGGTCGCGCCGCCGTCGAGGGAAAGGTCCACCCGCGCCACTTGGCCGTCGCCCGCCCAGGCCGCGCCGCGCACCTCGACCTGCCGGGTGCCCGGAGGAAGACGGCTCTGGTCGGCGGGCGCCGTGACGATGCTGCGCACGGGCATCGATTCGAGCACGCGCAGCGCCACGCCTTTCACGTCGGAGCCCGGGGCGACGGGATGGACCGGCAGGCGGTAGGACAGGCCGGTCATGCCTGGGCCGTCGTGCTCCCGGTCGCGGATCCAGATGCGCTCGAGCCATTTCTGGCTCAACGATCCCGGCCAGCCCGGCACCACGAGGCGCAGCGGCCCGCCATGCAGGAAGGGCAGCGGCTCGCCGTTCATGGCGAAGGCCAGGAGCGTGTGCTCCTCCAGGGCCTTCGCGATGGGCATTCCACGGGAGATGGAGGGTGTGGCGTGGCTGCCGGTCTTGTCCGGATCGGCTCCGTAATGGGCGGTGTGGAGCGCGGTCTCCTTCAGCCCCGCCGCACGCAGCACGTCCGCGAGGGAGACGCCGGTCCATTCGGCGCAGCCGACGCCGCCATTCGTCCAGGGATTGCCCTCCGCCGGAGGCTCGTAGAAGGAGCGGCCGTTGCCGCCGCATTCCAGCACCATGCGGAAGGTCTTGACCGGAAAGCGGCTCTTCAGCTCGGCCAGGGTGAGGTCGAGCGGACGCTCCACCTCGCCGTCCACGGTGAACCGCCACGCGTCGGGCTCCGGCGCCGGCTGCGGCAGCAATCCGTTGTTGCGCACGAAGAATCGTTCGACCGGGGTCGTCTCGTCGTCCAGAAGCTCCTCGGGCGTCTCGGCCACGAGGGGCGTGTCTCCCAGAACGGTCAGGCGATCCTTGCCGGGAAGCCGGAGGTCGTGGCGCGGGCGGTCCATCATCGGCAAGGGCTCCCATTGTGACGCTAGGTCAATGTGGGAACAAAATAATCGAAGGCGCCTTGTTCTGTCAGCCCGCCGGTCGTGGTGGCGGGCGCCATTTTCGGAGATTGAACATGCGCCGCTTCGCCGTCATCGGTTTGGCTTCGCTGGCTGCGGCCTCGGCTTTCTCGGTCGCGGCCGAAGCGCAAACCGAACGTCCGCTGGTCCTGCGCGTCCAGCCCCGCAGCTTCCTGGATCCGGGCAACGTCGTGGCCCCGAACTCGATCAGCCCGGGCGCCTCGGGCTACGGGCAGGTCCAGTCCTATCTGAACAGCCCGCCCTATGCGCCGGCCGGCGGCCAGTTCGGCATGGGCCTTCTGCCCGATCCGATCACCAACGGCCCCTTCGTGGGCGCGAGCAATCCTTTCGCGGATATCGACACGACAGGGTCGATCCGCTGACGAAAAAGCCCCGGACGATCCGGGGCTTTCCATTCGCGCAGTGTTGTAGGTTTAGGAGCGGGCTTCCAGTTCCTTGATGATCGCGTCGCCCAGATCCTGGGTGCCGACGGCGTTCATGCCCGGGCCCGCGATATCCTTGGTGCGGGTGCCGGAGGCCAGCACGCGGGCGATGGCGTCGTCGAGGCGGTCCGCCTCTTCGAGCAGGCCGAAGGAATAGCGCAGGGCCATGCCGAAGGAGCCGATCATGGCGACGGGGTTGGCGAGGCCCTTGCCGGCGATGTCCGGCGCGGAGCCGTGCACCGGCTCGTAGAGCGCCTTGCGGCTGCCGGTCTTGGGATCCTCCGCGCCGAGCGAGGCGGAGGGCAGCATGCCGAGCGAGCCGGTGAGCATGGCGGCGATGTCGGACAGGATGTCGCCGAACAGGTTGTCGGTGACGATCACGTCGAACTGCTTCGGATAGCGCACGAGCTGCATGGCGCAGTTGTCGGCCAGCACGTGCTCGAGCTCCACGTCGGAGAACTCCCCCTTGTGGATGCGCGTGACGACCTGGCGCCAGAACACGCCGGTCTTCATCACGTTGAATTTTTCCGCCGACGAGACCTTGTTGCGGCGCTTCCTGGCGAGGTCGAAGGCGACCCGGGCGATGCGCTCCACCTCCATGGTGGTGTAGACCTGCGTGTCGACGGCGCGCTGCGAGCCGTCCTCCAGGGTCACGATCTCCTTCGGCTCACCGAAATAGACGCCGCCCGTGAGCTCGCGCACGATCATGATGTCGAGGCCCTCGACCACCTCGCGCTTGAGCGAGGAGGCGTCCGCCAGCGCCGGATAGCAGATGGCCGGGCGGAGATTGGCGAAGAGGCCGAGATCCTTGCGCAGGCGCAGCAGGCCCGCCTCGGGGCGCACCGCGTAAGGCACGCTGTCCCATTTGGGACCGCCGACCGCGCCGAAGAGCACCGCATCGGCCTCCTGGGCCTTGTCCATGGCGGCTTCCGAGATGGCCGCGCCGTGGGCGTCGTAGGCCGAGCCGCCGACGAGATCCGTCTCGGTCTCGAAGCCGACGCCCCGCTTGCGGAACCAGCCCACGATCTTCTCGACCTCGCGCATGACCTCCGGGCCGATGCCGTCGCCGGGGAGAAGGAGAAGCTTGTGCGTTGCCATGGTGGGGGTGTCCTCGCTCGAAGTGGCTCGTGGAACCCGGAAGCGCATCCGGGCGACCATGCGCGGGTTTAGGCGCGGGAGCCCAGGCTTGGCAAGCGCTTGTCGCCTTGGCCGTTAGGCGGAGGACGCATGGCCGGGGCGGGGCGGGGGGGGCGGGGCCCGCCCCCCCGGGGGGGGGTTTTGACCAGAGCCCCAGCCCCCCCCAGGCG
>NZ_JAJBBR010000004.1 GCF_020532555.1 Microvirga lenta
CTTGGGCGTTTGGGGGGTGGCCGCTGGGCGGGGCGGGGCGGGGGGGGCGGGGCCCGCCACGACGGGAGGAGGATTATCCCCTGAGCGCCTGCAGCACCTTGGCGCCGGGGCGGCCGCGCTGCTGCATGCCGAGCTGGCGCTCGACGTCCTTGATGGCCTCGCGGGTCTTGGAGCCGATCTTGCCGTCCACTTCGCCGATGTCGTAGCCGCGCGCCAGCAGCAGGCTCTGCAGCTCCTTGCGCTGGGCGCGCGAGAGCGGCGGATCGTCGGTCGGCCAGGCGGTGCGGATGCCGGGCTGCCCCTTCAGGCGGTCGCCGAGAAGCGCGATGGCGAGGCCGTAGGATTCGGCGGCGTTGTAGGAGTAGAGCGCGTCGAAGTTCTTGGTGACGACGAAGGCCGGGCCGTTCACCCCTGCCGGGATGAGAATGCCCGCCGGGTAGTTGCCCGAGAGCGGGCGCCCGTCGATGCGGGTCACGCCCATGGCGGCCCAGGAGGACAGGGGACGCTTGGCCTTGCGCCCGGCCAGCTTGGCATTGAAGTTCGCCGGCAGGCGGACCTCGTAGCCCCAGGGAAGGCTGCTGTTCCACCCGGCCCGCTTCAGGAAGTTGGCCGTGGACGCGACCGCGTCGGGAACGGAGTTCACGATGTCGCGCCGCCCGTCCCCGTCGCCGTCCACCGCGAGGCGCTGGAAGGTCGAGGGCATGAACTGGGTGTGGCCGAAGGCGCCGGCCCAGGACCCGCGCAGGGAAGCCGGATCGATGTCGCCGTCCTGCACGATCTTGAGCGTCGCCATCAGCTCGCCGGTGAAGTATTCGCGGCGGCGCGGCGCGTAGCAGGCGAGGGTCGAGAGGGACTGGACGAGGGGACGGTCGCCGAAATTCTTGCCGAAATCGGATTCCACGCCCCAGACGCCGGCGATCATGTGCCGGTCGACGCCGAAGCGCGCCTCCGCATTGGCCAGCGCCCTGCCCCATTGGCGCATGGCGGCCATGCCGTCCTCCACGCGCTGCTCGTCCACGAGCGCCGCGAGGTAGTCCCAGATCTCGGTCTTGAACTCGGGCTGGCTCTGCATGAGCTCGAGGATCTTGAGGTCCGGCGCGATGCCGCGGGTTGCGGCGTCGAAGGCCTGACCGGAAATGCCCTTCGCGGCAGCCTGGCTGCGAAGGCCCGACAGGCAGGAATTGAAGTCGGCCTGGGCGGATGCCGGCGTCGCGGCAGCCAGCCCGGCGAGAGCGAGAATCGCTGGAGCAATGAATCGGATCATGCCCCCCAGTGTGCGGGCAATTTGGTTAATATATGGAAACCGGGCTTTTTATCCTTCTCCCGATCCCTGCCGAGGCCGCCCATGACCGATCAGCCCCCTTCCGGCGAGCCCATCGCCCGCCGCGCCTATTCGGCCTTCGCCGACCGGTATGCGGCTCTTGCGCCGACCAAGCCCCATAACGGGCTCTACGAGCGCCCCGCCACGATGGCGCTGCTGGGCGAGGTCAGGGACCTCCACGTCCTCGACGCGGGCTGCGGGCCGGGCATCTACAGCGAGGCCCTGGCGCGGGAAGGCGCCACGGTTCACGGTTTCGACATCACGCCGGAAATGATCGATCTCGCGCGCCGCCGCTGCGACGGCCTGGCCGCGACCTTTCGAACCGGCGATCTGGCCCGGCCGCTGGCGTGGCTGCAGGACGGCGCCTTCGACAAGGTCGTCTGCGCCCTGGCGCTCGACTACATGGAGGATCTGGCGGCGGTGTTTCGCGAGTTCCGGCGCGTGACCCGGCCCGACGGGACCCTGGTCTTCTCCATGGCCCATCCGATGGCCGACTGGACGAACGAGAAGATCCGGGGAGACGGCGTCTATTTCGAGCGGACCCGCTACGGTCTGCACTGGACGGGATTCGGCGAGCCCCATCCCTATGTGGAGGCCTACCGCCGGCCCCTGTCCGAGACGCTGAACGCCCTGAGCGACGCCGGATGGACCTTCGACCGGCTCGTGGAGCCGCAGCCCCTTCCGGAGATGCGGCAGGTCTCGGAACGGATCTTCGACAGGCTCTCGCGCGCGCCCGAGTTCATCTGCGTCAGGGCGCGCCGGTGAGCCCTTCGCCTCACGCCCAGGGGCGCTCGGCGAGCTTCTTCTCGAAGGTGTCGATGGAGGCGCCCTTCTCCATGGTCAGTCCGATGCCGTCGAGGCCGTTGAGCAGGCAGTGCTTGCGGAACGGGTCGATGTCGAACTTGACCGAGCCGCCGTCGGGGCCGCGGATCTCCTGGTTCTCCAGGTCGACGGTGAGCGTCGCGTTGGCGCCACGCTCGGCATCGTCGAAGAGCTTCTCCAGGTCTTCGGGCGAGACCTTGATCGGCAGAATGCCGTTCTGGAAGCAGTTGTTGTAGAAGATGTCGGCGAAGCTCGTGGAGATCACGCAGCGGATGCCGAAATCGAGCAGCGCCCAGGGCGCGTGCTCGCGCGACGAGCCGCAGCCGAAATTGTCGCCGGCGACCAGGATCTTGGCATTGCGGTAGGCCGGCTGGTTGAGCACGAAGTCCGGGTTCTCCGAACCGTCCTCGCGGTAGCGCATCTCGGAGAAGAGACCCTTGCCCAGTCCCGTGCGCTTGATCGTCTTCAGGTACTGCTTGGGGATGATCATATCGGTGTCGATATTGATGATCCGCAGCGGCGCCGCGACGCTCTCCAACACTGTGAACTTGTCCATGGCCTTCCCATCCTCGCGCGGCGTCTGGTTTGCCGCGATGACGCTCTTACCAAAGCCGCACACCCGCGACTAGGCCAATCATGGTCGCGCCTCGACGGGATCCGCCGGACCTCGAAGGCTTTGCGCGGGAGCGGGGCCGATTTCCTCAGAGGAATGGCGGTTCACCGGGTGCTTTCGGCAATAAACATTCGCACGGATCCTGCGGAATGTCGGATCGAAGCCCCTGCGTTCGACGAAGGGATTAACCATCCTCTGCGATAGGTCACCTGTTTAAGCTTGGCCCTTACAGACGACCCGTCTAACAATTGCGAATGCATTTCCTCGGGGGCTCGTGATGAATACTTCCTTCAATCCTGTCCGGCTGTTCCGAACCGCTCGCCTTGCGGCCGCCCTGGGCCTCGCGCTCATGCCGGCCATGTCCCTCGCCCAGGAGGCTCCGGCCCAACGGACGGAGCAGGTCGTCGTCGGGCAGGAGACGACGCCCACCCGGATCGTCCTGGTGGAATGGCGGATCAAGAAGGGCAGGGAGGACGAGTTCCTCAAGTACTGGTCGGAGCAGGCGACGATCGCCGACCGGTCCGGGCTGATCAGCGAGTTCCTCAGCCGCGTGGAGGATCAGAAGCAGTTCCCCTGGATGGTCTGGAACCTGGACCCGCGCTGGACCACCTTCGTGAATGTGGGCTTCTGGCGCGACGGAGCCGATTTCCAGCAGCAGATCGGCCGCTTCATCAACAACGCGAAGCCTCCGTTGGACTTCGAGGCGCAGAAGCGGCGGCGGGTCCTCGTGGCTCCCGAGCGCTGGCGCGTCGGCGGCACGCCGCTGGTCATCTCCGACCATCCCGCCGTTCGCTGATCCGGGCCTTCCCCGCAAGCGGCCGTGGCCGCCGGGAGCATCCCATGGACCAGATGATCCTCTTTCTGCTTTTCGCGGCGACGATGCTCGCCGCGTGGCTGGGGCGCCGCGCCCTCGCCTTCGGGCTCTTCGGCCTGTCCCTCGTCCTGTCCGTGGCCGATTACCTGCACCACGCGACCGACAGGCTCCCCCTGTCCTTCTAGGAACCGTCTCCGGACCATGATGACGCCGCGCCTTGCCGTGACCCTCAACGCCCTTGGGCTCTACGGCATCGCGCTCGTCCTCGTCGCGGCCTTCGTCTTCCAGGTCGCGCTGCAGGAGCTGCCCTGTCCGTTGTGCCTGCTGCAGCGGGTCGCCTTCGCGGCGCTCGCGGTCGGGCCGATCCTGAATCTGCGCTTCGGCCCGCGCCCCAGCCATTATGCGCTCTCGCTCCTCGCCGCCGTGCTGGGCGCGGTCTTCGCCATGCGGCAGGTTCTGCTGCACATCGCCCCGGGCGATCCGGGCTACGGCTCGGCCGTCCTGGGCTACCACTACTACACCTGGGCCTTCATCTGCTTCGCGGCCGCCATCGTGCTGATCGCGGCAATCCTGCTGTTCGACCGCCAGTTCTCCGCGCCCGGCGACGCGCCGCGCCTCGGCCTGTTCGAGAAGGCCGCCGTCTGGCTCGTCATCGGCGTCACCGCCGCGAACGTGCTCGCGGTCTTCGCCGAATGCGGGCCGAGCGTCTGTCCGGACAACCCGGTGAGCTACTGGATCCTGCAGGGGAGCTGAGGCTCGGGCCTCGGCCTCAATCCTCTTCGCGGCCCGTGATCCGGATCGTCTCGGGATCGAGTGTCAGGTCATACTGGGTGCCGTCGGCGGCGCGCGCGTCGTCCACCTCCCAGACGTCGTCGTCCAGCTCGATCTCCTCCCATGCCGTGTAGCCCGCAGCCCGCATCGCCTCCTCGATGCGGACCCGCTCCTCGGCCGTGGGCTCGCGGTCGGCCAGGGCCGGCGTCAGGGACGCCATCGCGAAGGCGGCGGCAAGGGCGGTGGCAGTCAGGCAGCGGCTCGACATCGTTTCTCCTCCTCGGAATGAAGGGGGAAACAGCCACTGCACGGCATGGTTCCTGGGTTGGGGACGGCAGCTTTCAGCCCGCCGCCGCCTCGATGGCTTCCATGTCCTCGTCGGACAGGCCGAAATGGTGACCGATCTCGTGGACGAGCACATGGGTGATGAGGTGGCCGAGGCTTTCCTCGTGCTCGGCCCAGTAGTCGAGGATCGGGCGGCGGTAGAGCCAGACCATGTTGGGGAACTGGCCGGTCTGCATCATGGCGCCGCCCTGCGCCAGGCCGACGCCGCGGAAGAGGCCGAGCAGGTCGAAGGGCGTCTCGCACTCCATCTCGCGCAGGGTCTCGTCGTCGGGAAAGTCGTCCACCTTGATGACGACGCCTTCGCAGAGCTGACGGAACGCCTCCGGCAGGCGCTCGTAGGCCTCCTGCGCCAGAAGCTCGAGATCGGCCAGGGACGGGGCGTGCAGGTTCGCGAGTGCGGTCGGGGTCGTGTCGGTCATCGGATCACAGAAGGCGCAGTTGCACGGCAAGCCATAAGGCAAGGATCACCACGCCCACAAGCGACAGGGCCCGGCCGATGCGCCGGCCCCACAGCTCGATCGGATCGGTGCCGCCCTGCTCGCCGGCTCCGACCGCGTCCTTGCCGCCGAAATGGTCCCGCGCCCGGTTGCCCATGCGCGCA
The DNA here is from genome assembly GCF_020532555.1 of Microvirga lenta. Lineage (GTDB taxonomy): Bacteria > Pseudomonadota > Alphaproteobacteria > Rhizobiales > Beijerinckiaceae > Microvirga > Microvirga lenta. The sequence continues at coordinate 5,288 of NZ_JAJBBR010000004.1, forward strand.
AGGGCCGAGGAGCCGAAGGTCTCCGAATCGCGCCGGACCCGCTCCAGGGCCTCCCGCGCCTCCCGATCCCGTTCGTTCATCACGCTCTCCCTTCGACTTCCACACTGTTCCGTCGCGGCACGCAGATCTGTCATGCGCCCTGGAACGGAACAGCCTCCTCACCATGGCGTTGAATGCACCTCATTTCCATTCTCCATGAGGCAACGATGCGTAAATTTCTGACGATCCTGGCCACGGCCGGGCTGGTGGCGTTCGGTTCCGGCGCGGCTTCGGCGCAGGAGTTCAACGTGCGGGTCGGCGTCGGCGACCACGGCCGTCACCACACGGTGCGGGAAGTGCGTGAAATCCGCGAGCGTCGTCCGGTGGTCCGCCAGCGGGTGATCGAGCGCCGCGTGCGCCCGGCCCGCACCCGCACGGTCTGCCGTACGGTCATTCGCCAGCACGTCCGCCCCAGCGGCGCCGTGGTCCGCCGCCCGGTCGAGATCTGCCGCCAGGTCGTGGCCGGCCGCCGGGTCTATGTGGACTGAGGCCTGACGCCCTTCATGAAAAAGGCGGCGACCTCACGGGTCGCCGCCTTTTTTCGTGTCGCGTCGCGACGCGGATCACTTCCAGTCGCGGATGTCCACGAACCGGCCCGCGATGGCCGCCGCCGCCGCCATGGCGGGGGAGACGAGATGGGTGCGGCCCTTGAAGCCCTGACGGCCCTCGAAGTTGCGGTTCGAGGTCGAGGCGCAGCGCTCGTTCGGCGCCAGGCGGTCGGCGTTCATGGCCAGGCACATGGAGCAGCCGGGCTCGCGCCAGTCGAAGCCGGCTTCCTTGAAGATCCTGTCGAGGCCCTCGGCCTCCGCCTGCATCTTCACGATGCCGGAGCCGGGCACGATCATGGCGTTGACCGACGGATGGACCTTCTTGCCCTCGACCACCTTGGCGACCGCGCGCAGGTCCTCGATGCGGCCGTTGGTGCACGAGCCGATGAAGACGCGGTCGAGCGTGATGTCGGTGATCTTCGTGCCGGGCTTGAGGCCCATATATTCCAGCGCCCGCCACTTGGAGCGGCGCTTGTTCTCGTCCTGTATGTCGTCCGGGTTCGGCACCACGCCGGCCACCGAGATCACGTCCTCCGGGCTCGTGCCCCAGGTGACGATGGGCGGCAGGTTGGCGGCGTCGAGCCGGATTTCGGTGTCGAAATGCGCGCCCTCGTCCGTGCGCAGGGTGTCCCAGTAGCGCACGGCCGCATCCCAGGCCTCGCCCTTGGGCGATTTGGGGCGGTCCTTGAGATAGGCGTAGGTCTTCTCGTCCGGGGCCACCATGCCGGCGCGGGCCCCGCCCTCGATCGACATGTTGCAGATCGTCATCCGGCCTTCCATCGAGAGCGAGCGGATGGCTTCGCCGGCATACTCGATCACGTGGCCGGTGCCGCCGGCGGTGCCGATCTCGCCGATGATGGCCAGGATGATGTCCTTCGCGGTGACGCCGGCGGGCAGCTGCCCGTCGACGGTCACGCGCATGTTCTTGGCCTTGCGCTGGATCAGCGTCTGGGTGGCGAGCACGTGCTCGACCTCCGACGTGCCGATGCCATGGGCCAGCGCCCCGAAGGCGCCGTGGGTCGAGGTGTGGCTGTCGCCGCACACGATGGTCATGCCCGGGAGGGTGAAGCCCTGCTCCGGCCCGATCACGTGGACGATGCCCTGACGGACGTCGAGCTCGTTGTAGTACTCGACGCCGAAATCGCGGGCGTTCTGGGCCAGGGTCTCGACCTGGGTGGCGGATTCGGGATCCTCGATGCCGTGCGAGCGGTCGGTGGTGGGGACGTTGTGATCGACCACCGCCAGGGTCTTGTGCGGCGCGCGCACCTTGCGGCCGGCCACGCGCAGGCCCTCGAAGGCCTGCGGGCTCGTCACCTCGTGCACGAGATGGCGGTCGATATAGAGAAGGCACGTCCCGTCATCCTGCCGATCGACGACGTGGTCGTCCCAGATCTTGTCGTAGAGGGTGCGGGGATTGGCCATTGTTTCCATTCCAACGATGAAGAGGTTGTCTGGTCTTAGCGTTACTCGGGCGCCGAGAAAAGATGTCCCGGAAGCGCAGGGCTTTGAAAGCATCGCATAGCTGGCGAGCAGCCAGGCGCAATAAATTTTCGCCCTCAGCCGCGAAGCTTGCCCCGATATGCAAAAAGCGCGGCCGTGAGCCGCGCTTTTTCGAACTGCCGGTGGCGGAAGGGCCTTACTCGGCTGCGGCCGGAGCCTTGTTCGCGCGGTCGGCGCGCTCGGCGATACGGGCGGACTTACCGCGACGGTCGCGCAGGTAGTAGAGCTTGGCGCGACGGACGGCACCGCGGCGCACGACCTTGATGGAATCGATGTTCGGCGAGTGGATCGGGAACACGCGCTCGACGCCTTCGCCGTAGGAGATCTTGCGGACCGTGAAGCTCTCCTGCAGGCCGCCGCCGGAGCGGGCGATGCAGACGCCCTCGTAGGCCTGGACGCGGGTGCGCTCGCCTTCCTTCACCTTCACGTTGACGATGACGGTGTCGCCGGGCTGGAAATCGGGGATGGTCTTGCCGAGCTTGGCGATCTGCTCCTGCTCGAGCTGCTGAATGATGTTCATGGTCTATACTCCTGCCGTTGCGTGGCCCGAGCGAACTCAGAACCCGCGGGATTTCGGCGTCCTGTTTTAAGTTGAGGCCGCGCGTATACAGGAGTTCGGGCGGATTGTCGATGGGCAATCGGCGCCCTACCCGGCCCCCAGGGGCGGCAGCCTGCGCTTGACCGGCGTCGCCTTGACGATCGAGGTGCTGGTCTGGGCCCGCTGAGCGATCTTGTCCAGGATCGGGTCGAGTTCGTCGATGCTGCGCAGGACATAGCGGGCGATGTAGCAATCGTCCCCCGTGACCTTGTCGCACTCGATCACCTCCGGGCTCTCGACCAGAAGCTTCTCCACCATGTGGAGCTGGCCCGGCAGGGGCTTGATCCGCACGATGGCGGTCAGGCTGTAGCCCAGGGCCCGGTGGTCGAGATCGACCGTATAGCCGTTCACCAGCCCTGCTTCTTCGAGACGGCGCAGCCGCTCGGCGACGCTCGGGGCCGACAGGCCGACGCAGCGGGCGAGCTCGGCCAGGGGCTGGCGAGCGTTCTCGGAAAGCGCCCCGATCAGGGCCCGGTCGATCTCGTCGAGTGCCTGATTTTCATTCCGGAGCTTCTTGAGCACGGGAGCCATCGGATCGAAGCCTTTTTCCGATAATCGCCTTCGAACGCGACAATACGGCGCCCGCAGCGGAGCGTAAAGTGCGTCATCATCGCGGGAGGCACCTATGAAAAACCAAGCGGAACGCGGCGGCGGGCTGGAGATGGTGGCCGCCATGACGATCTCGGGCACCATCGGGTATTTCGTCATCGAGTCAGGCCAGTCGATCTGGAACGTAGTGTTCTTCCGCTGCCTCTTCGGGGCAATCTGCCTCCTGGCCTATTGTGGCTGGCGCGGATTGCTCAGCCCCTGGCGATTCACGAAACAGACCTTTCTCCTCTGCCTCCTCGGCGGCGTCGCCATCGTGCTGAACTGGGTGCTGCTGTTCTCGGCCTACGATCTCGTGTCGATCTCCATCGCCACGACCGTCTACAACATGCAGCCCTTCTTCCTGATCCTCCTCGGCGTGGTGCTGTTCGGCGAACGTCCCACGGCCGATGCCCTCGGCTTCATCGCCCTTGCCTTCGCGGGGCTCTTGCTGGTGGTGAAGATCGACCCTGCCGGCTTCTCGCTCACCGGCGGCTATCTGGCCGGGATCGGCCTCGCCTTGGGCGCGGCCGCGCTCTATGCGGTCGCGTCCATCGTGACCAAGCGCCTGAAAGGCATCCCGCCCCATCTCATCGCCCTGGTCCAGGTGGCGCTCGGCGTTTTGATGCTGGCGCCGCTCGCCGATTTTTCCGCGCTGCCGGCCGAGGCCGGGCCGTGGGGCTATCTCGCCACCGTGGGCATGGTGCACACCAGCCTCATGTACATCCTGCTCTATTCGGCCCTGCAGAAGCTGCCGACGACGCGGGTGGCGGTGTTGTCCTTCGTGTATCCGGCGGTGGCGATCCTGGTGGATTATGTCGCCTATGGGCGTGATCTCTCGCCGGTCCAGTGGGGCGGCATCGCGCTCATCCTGCTGGGGAGCGCAGGTGTGAACCTCAAATGGAGGCTGGGCCTCAGCCGAACGGTTACCCGAGAAGATCCGGCCGCCGCTCGCGGGTGATGCGCTCCGATTCCGCCCGCCGCCATTTCTCGATGGCGGCGTGGTTGCCGTTGAGCAGCACCTCGGGGATCGTGCGGCCCTCCCATTCCCGAGGGCGGGTGTAGTGCGGGTATTCGAGACGGTTGGTCTCGAAGCTCTCCTCGGTGCCGGAGGCTTCCTTGCCCATGACGCCGGGGAGCAGGCGCACGCAGGCGTCGAGCAGTACGAAGGCCGCCATCTCGCCGCCGGAGAGCACGTAATCGCCGATGGAGACCTCTTCGAGCCCCCTGCCCTCGATCACGCGCTCGTCCACGCCTTCGAAGCGGCCGCAGACGATGACGACGCCCGGCCCGGCTGCCAGTTCGCGCACCCGGTCCTGGCGGAGCGGCTTGCCGCGCGGGCTCATGAGGAGCTTCGGCCGCGGATCGTCTTCGGGCACGTTGGCGTCGATGGCTTGGCCGAGCACGTCGCAGCGCAGCACCATGCCGGGACCGCCGCCCGCGGGCGTGTCGTCCACCGTGCGGTGGCGGCCGAGACCGTGGTCGCGGATGTTCCTCGCGGTCAGCGTCCAGACGCCGCGCGCGAGCGCATCGCCCGAGAGCGACATGCCGAGGGGCCCGGGAAACATGTCGGGATAAAGGGTCAGGATCGTGGCTTGGAAGGTCACGCCGGGTCCTCGTTCTCCGGCTCCGGCCGCGCGGGCTCGAAGAAATCGTCCGGCAGCGCCACGACGACGCGCTTTCGCTCGATCTCAACCGCCGGCACGAAGTCCTTCGTGAAGGGGAGAAGCGCCGTCGCGCCCCTCCGGGCGGGTGCGATTTCGAGCAGGTCGCCGCCGCCGTAATTGGGCACGTCCACGATGGTGCCCACCACCGTTCCGGCCTCGTCCTGGACCGGGAGCCCGATCAGGTCGGCGAGCAGGAACTCGTCCTCCTCCGGGGGCGGAAGCCTGTCGCGTTCGAGATAGAGCTCGGTGCGGTTGAGGGCTTCGGCGGCCTCGCGGGTGGTCACGCCCTCGACCTGCACGATCAGCATGTCGGGCGCGCCGCCGGGGGCCTGGCGGGCATTTTTCTTCAGGGAAACGTTTCGGCCATCCGCCGTGGTGAGCGGGCCGTAAGAGGCGATCGCCAGGGGATCGCCGGTGTAGGATTTCAGCCGCACTTCGCCCTTGAGGCCATGCGCGCGGCCGAATTCGCCGACGAGGACCAACCCTCTCCCCTCCGCGGGAGAGGGTGGCGAGCGGCGCGAGCCGGGAGAGGGGGAGTTCCGAGGAACACGGCCCCTCTCCCGACCCTCGCTGACGCGAGGGTCACCCTCTCCCGCGACGGGGAGAGGATTGGAGCCTGGCCTGCCTGGACGCCCCCGGCTCATCGACCTTATGCAGCCTCGCCTTCGGCGGAGGCAGCGGCCTCGGCGCGGGCGGCAGCGCGCTCCTGGGCCTTCTTGCCCGGAACGGCCTTCTGCGGGTTGTTACGGGCCGGACGCTTCATGAGGCCGGCGGCATCGAGGAAGCGCAGGACGCGGTCGGTCGGCTGGGCGCCCTTGGCGAGCCAGGCCTGGATCTTGTCGGTCTCGAGGGTGACGCGGCCGGCGTCGTCCTTCGGCTTCATCGGGTCGTAGGTGCCGACCTTCTCGATGAAGCGGCCGTCACGCGGGGAACGCGCGTCGGCGACGACGATGCGGTAGTACGGGCGCTTCTTGGCGCCGGCGCGGGTCAGACGGATCTTCAGGGACATTCGATTTCTCCTTTGACGTGTCCTGGTGATCAAACTTCTCGTCGTCATTCCCGCGAAGGCGGGAACCCATAACCTCCGGCTGGGCCAAGTCTGGCGTCCGGTGCGGTTATGGGTCCCGGGCTCCGCTGCGCGGCCCCGGGATGACGGCGAAACTCTAGAAACTCACTTCCTCTTGCCTCCGAACGGGAAGCCGCCGATTCCCGGAAGACCGGGGATCTTGCCGCCGCCGAGGCCCGGCAGGCCGGGAACGCCCTTCGGCATCGGCGGAAGGCCGCCGGCGCCGCCGGGGAAGTCGGGCAGCTTGCCGCCCATCTGCTTCTGCAGCGCCTCGAGCTGCTCCGGCGTCGGCTGGGGCATGCCGCCCCCGCCGCCGATCCCGAACATCTTGCCGAGCGCGCCGGCCATGCCCTTGCCCTTGCCGCCGCCCATCATCTTCATGACGTCGGCCATCTGGCGGTGCATCTTGAGCAGCTTGTTGATGTCCTCGACCTTCGCGCCCGAACCGGCCGCGATGCGCTTCTTGCGCGACGCCTTCAGGATGTCCGGGTTGCGGCGCTCGGCCGGGGTCATGGAATCGATGATGGCGCGCTGGCGCTTGATGATGCGGTCGTCGAGATTGGCGTTCTCGAGCTGCGACTTCATCTTGGCCACGCCCGGCAACATGCCGAGCATGCCGCCGATGCCGCCGATCTTCTCCATCTGGGCCAGCTGGTCGCGCAGGTCCTCCAGGTCGAACTTGCCCTTGCGCATCTTGTCGGCCATGCGCTGGGCTTTTTCCTGGTCGAAATTCTCCGCCGCCTTCTCCACGAGCGAGACGATGTCGCCCATGCCGAGGATGCGGTTGGCGACGCGGCTGGGGTGGAACTCCTCCAGGGCATCGACCTTCTCGCCCGTGCCGATGAGCTTGATCGGCTTGCCGGTCACGGCGCGCATGGAAAGCGCCGCGCCGCCGCGGGCATCGCCGTCCATGCGGGTCAGCACGATGCCGGTGACGCCGAGGCGCTGGTCGAAGGCGCGGGCGGTGTTGACCGCGTCCTGGCCGGTCAGCGCGTCCGCCACGAGGAGAACCTCGTGCGGGCCGGTGGCCGCCTTCACCTCGGCGGCCTCGGTCATCAGGGCTTCGTCGACGGTGACGCGGCCGGCGGTGTCGAGCATCACCACGTCGTAGCCGCCGAGGCGGGCCGCTTCCATGGCGCGCCGCGCGATCTGCACCGCCGACTGGCCTGCGACGATCGGCAGGGTGTCGACGCCGACCTGCTTGCCGAGCACCGCGAGCTGCTCCTGCGCGGCCGGGCGGCGGGTGTCGAGGGAGGCCATGAGCACGCGCCGCTTGTCGCGGTCGTTCAGGCGCTTGGCGATCTTGGCCGTCGTGGTCGTCTTGCCCGAGCCCTGGAGGCCGACCATGAGGACCGGCACCGGAGGGGCGGCGTTGAGGTCGATGACGCCCGCATCCGCGCCGAGCATCTCCACGAGCTGGTCGTGGACGATCTTGACCACCTGCTGGCCCGGCGAGACCGACTTGACGACCTCGGCGCCCACCGCGCGGGCGCGCACCTTGTCCGTGAAGGAGCGCACGACCTCGAGGGCCACGTCGGCTTCCAGAAGGGCGCGACGGACCTCGCGAAGGGCGGCGTTCACATCCTCTTCCGTCAGCGCGCCGCGGCGCGTGAGGGACGAGAGAATGTTGGAAAGTTTGTCGGAAAGGCCCTCGAACATGGTTATTCAAATCCTTTCGCGAGAAGCGGCACGTCGCGGTCGGCGAGGGCCTTTTCGAAATGGTCGATGGCGGCCTTGAACTTGTCGCGGCAACCAGGATTGCAGAAGCCGACGACCTCGCCCCGATAGAGGGTGAGCGAATCCGCCGCGATCGGCTTTCCCGACCACGGGCAGGTCTCGTTGACTGCATCCTCGATGCGCAATGTGTCGTCCGACATCCGTTTCATCCTCTTTCGCCATGGCCGCGCCCGATCGCGGCCGTCCACGCCTTGACCCTAGGTGGAAGGCATGGATCGCCGGCACAAGTCCGGACATGACGACGCCGAGAGAAAGCTCCAAATGGAAGCGCGCCCGAGGGCGCATCGCGCTGTCGGGCGTTGACCTCCAGCCTCTCGGGCTGGTCGGCGGCTCAAATGGGCTCGCTCTACAGATTTGAGGTCAGCCCGTAACGGTGAAACGGGGCAAAGTCAAGGAAAGGGCTTTGCGGCGTCATTCCGGGGCGCGCCGTAGGTGCGAGCCCGGAACCCAGACCCGCTGACGGTGCCGAGTGAGGCGGGACGCTTGCGCCTCTTCCTGAAACCTTGGCGTTTATGGGTTCCGGGCTCTCGCTACGCTCGCCCCGGAATGACGGAGGAGCGGCCTCGGAATGGCGGCCGAGCGATCCATAAGCCTGGCGATGGACTCTTGCCGATCCGGCCCCGACACCCCACGCTTAAGCCTCTCAAGGAGACCAAGCCGCCCATGAACCGCCGCACCCTCCTCAAGGCCCTGAGCGTCCCTGCCCTTGCCGTCACCGGCGTGGTCGGCTGGGCCGCCGCCGCCCGCGCCCGCAACCCGTACTACGACGGCCCGGTCACGGACCATTTCGACGGGGTGCGGTTCTTCTCGCCCGGGCAGCCGCAGGACAAGGGGCTGACGGAGCTGCTGCGCTGGCAGCTCGGCGGCGGCCGCAAGGACTGGCCGGACGCCTTTCCGAGCCCCTTTCGCGACAAGCCTCCGGCTTCCGTGGACGGCCTTCGGGTCGCGCTGATCGGCCACGCCTCGTTCCTGATCCAGGTGGCGGGGCTCAACATCCTCACCGACCCGGTCTTCTCCGAGCGGGCGAGCCCGGTCTCCTTCGCCGGGCCGAAGCGGGTCAACGAGCCCGGCATCGCCTTCGACGACCTGCCGCCGATCCATGCGGTGCTGATCACCCACAACCATTACGACCATCTCGACCTCGACACGATCGGCCGCCTCTGGCAGCGCAACCGGCCGCGGGTGGTCGCGCCGCTCGGCAACGACACGATCATCCGCGACGAGTTCCCCGACATCGCGGTCGAGACCCGCGACTGGGGCCAGTCAGTCGAGCTGGGCCACGGGGTCACGGCCCATCTGGAGCCCGCCTACCACTGGTCGGCGCGGGGCATGAACGACCGGCGCATGGCGCTCTGGTGCGCCTATGTGCTCACGACCCCTTCGGGCACGATCTACCATATCGGCGATACGGGCTTCGGCGACGGAAAGATCTTCCACCAGGTCAAGGAGCGCTTCGGCCGGCCGCGTCTCGCGCACCTGCCCATCGGGGCCTACGAGCCGCGCTGGTTCATGAAGCCCCAGCACATGAACCCGGACGATGCGGTGCGGGCGCTCAACATCCTCATGGCCGAGCAGGCCCTGGGCCACCACTGGGGCACCTTCCGGCTCACCAACGAGGGCGTCGAGGAACCGGTGCAGGAGCTGGAGACGGCGCTTCGCGCCGCCGACGTCTCGCCCGAGCGCTTCCGGGCCCTGCGGCCGGGAGAAGCGTGGGCCGCCACGGCCGAGAGCTAGACCGCCGCCACTCTACTGCGTGGCGATGCAATGGGTCTGGTTGCCCTTGCGGAGCGTCATCGACGCGAAGTCGAACGTCGCGCGGGTCTCGATGGCCGCGCCGAGGCCGGATTTGGCGTATTCCCTGTACTGCTTGCAGTTCCGGGCCGTCCCGGAGCCGGTCTGCATCCAGAAGGTCACGCCCTTGTCGGTGACCTGCGTATCCTCGCCGCTGGTCGTGGCCTCGAAGACCTTCCGGCGCACATCGAGATCGTAGACGACGAGGGACCGGGTCGGCCCGGTGCCGCCGTCGAGGACGAGGAACCGGCCCTGAAGGCCCAGGAAGAAGTAGGCGTCCTCGGACGCGTCGATCTCGAAATCGCCCTTGCCCGCCTTGTAAAGGCAGGGGACCTCGGCATCCGGGCGCGCCTTGGCCTTGATCAGAAAATCCATGCCGGCGAAATCCTCCCGCGGTCGCTCGACGACCACGTGGCTGGCGCTCGTGTGGCATGTGGCGGAATTCGCCGCCCGGCCCGGCGAAGGGAGGGCGGCCAGGGCTGCGACGGCGCAGCCGGCCCAAAACCATGGCTTCATCATGCGATCCATCCCGTCGGAGGGGTCATTCCTTCGGCTGGACGTAGATGTTGACCTTGAGCTTCGTGTCCTGCGCGTCGGTGAGCTCGGTCACGTATTCCTCCACGAAGGCATCCTTCGACTCGATGTTCTTGGCGTCGAGATAGGCCGTGATCGTCTCGTAGGTGCCGTCGATCTCGTCATAGGCGTCCTCGTGCACGAAGCGGAAGGACTTGCCTTCGGGGGTCCTGCCGAACTTGATCTCTGGCGTGAGCTCGCTCTTGCCCTCAGGCGCCTGGGCGACGGGGACCATGGCCTGGTAGCGGAAGCCCGTGTCGTCCGTATGGACGAAGACGGTGAGCGGCCGGCCCGTCGGGGCGATCCCGGCCTTCTTCAGCTCGTCCTCGATCCTGGCGAAGGCGCTCTTGAGGTTGGTGAAGCCGTCCTCCCAGCTGCTCCGTCCCTCCAGGACGGCCGCCGGCTTGGCCGCGAGGACGCCCTCCTCCACGTTGGTGGGGTCGCCCGGATTGGGAAACAGGGTCGTGCGCCCCGCCGTCACGGGAGCCGACGGGCTCGGAGCGGCGGGCGCGGCGGGCTGGGGAGCCGGTTCGGCCGTCGCCGGGGCCTGGGGCTGCGCGGGCGTCGCCGGGGTCTCGGCCGGTGCGGGGCCGGGGGTCTGGGCCTGCGGCGAAGGCGGCGGGGCAGATTGCGGCGATGCGGCCTGATCCGCGGCCGGTGCAGCCGGCGCGGGAGAGGCTGCGGGCGGCGGCACGGGCGAGGACTCCACCGGGGCCGGCGGCGCGGCGGCCGGCGCGGGCGGCGTCTGCGCCAGGGCCGGAACGGATCCCAGGGCAAGAAGGGCGATCAGGAAAGTCGAATGCAGCCGCATAGGGAAGGGTCTCACCCGCGAATCAGGAAAGGAGTTGTCGCGCAACAGCATAGGGGGCTTTTTTCGCCCCCGCGAGATCGTCCTGTGCGCAAATCGGGCGGTGCGACCTTGCGGCAGGACGTGAGGTCTGCATCCATAGTTCTATTGGAAAGACCCGGCGCCTCGCCGATTCTGCACCGGCGGCCATCCGGGGCCGCTCCGACAACAGCAGGCCTGCGGCGGTCAGATGATCGACAGTTTCTTGACCTTCGCCCTCATCGGTTTCTTGGCCCAGCTGGTCGACGGGGCTCTCGGCATGGCCTTCGGGGTCCTGTCCACCACGAGCCTCTTGGCCTTCGGCGTGCCGCCCGCCACGGCGAGCGCCGTGACCCACGTGACCGAGATCTTCACCACGGCCGCCTCCGGCGCCTCCCATGTATTCCACCGCAACGTGAACTGGCACCTCGTCGCCCGTCTGGCGCCGGCCGGCATGATCGGCGGCGCCGTCGGCGCCTACGTTCTCGCCAGCGTCGATGCGGCCTTCATCCAGCCGCTGGTTTCGATCTATCTGGCCGGCATCGGCTGCTACATCGTGTTCAAGGCCATCGGGCCCGTCTGGCCGCGGGAGGTCAAGGACCGGATCGTGCCCTGGATCGGCGCGGGCGGAGGTCTGCTCGACGCCATGGGCGGCGGCGGATGGGGACCCATCGTCACCGGCTCCCTCATCGGGCGCGGCCACGCACCCCGGCAGGTCATCGGCTCGGCGAACCTCACGGAATTCCTCGTCACCACCACCATCTCGGCGACCTTCATCATCGCCCTGGGCTGGTCGGAGCTGAGCTCCGCCGCGGGCCTCATCGTCGGCGGCGTGCTGGCCGCGCCGCTCGGCGGCTTCCTGGTCAGCCGCATTCCGACCCGCCCGCTCATGATCGGGGTCGGCCTCATCATCATCGCGACGAGCATCCCCCGGATCTTCTGAACCGGAGCCCCCGTTGCCGCAGGCTCGTTCGACACCCCTCGCGGTCCCGCGATTTTTGGGCCATATACGGGCCCATGAGCGCCCTTGCGAACAACCGTTTCCTGAAGATGAACGGTCTCGGCAACGAGATCACCGTGCTCGACCTGCGCGGCACGGCCTTGCGCGTGAGCGCCGCGGAGGCCCGCGCCATCGCGGCCGATCCGCGCTCGCGCTTCGACCAGCTCATGGTGCTGCACGACCCCGTCACGCCGGGCACCGACGCCTATATGCGCATCTACAACACGGACGGCTCCGAATCCGGCGCTTGCGGCAACGGCACCCGCTGCGTCGCCTGGGCCATGGTGGCCGATCCCGTCATGAGCCGCCCCGTGGGCGACGGGCTCGTGCTCGAAACCAAGGCCGGCCTGCTCCCCGTGGAGCGGGTGTCGGATATGGTCTTCACCGTCGACATGGGACCGCCCCGCCTCGCCTGGAACGAGATCCCCCTGCGCGACCCCTATCCGGACACCCGCACCATCGCGGTCGAGACCCGGCTGCCGGAGGCTCCCGAACTTCAGGGGCCGTCCGCCGTCAGCATGGGCAACCCCCATGCGATCTTCTGGGTGAAGGACGCGAACGCCTACGACCTCGCCGCCATCGGCCCGAAGCTGGAACGCGACCCGGTCTTTCCGGAGCGCGCCAACATCTCGTTCGCGCAGGTGATCGACGCCGGGCACGTGCTGCTGCGGGTCTGGGAGCGCGGCGCCGGCGCCACCCGCGCCTGCGGCTCAGCCGCCTGCGCCACGGTGGTCGCAGGAGCCAGGAGGGGTTTGACGGAGCGCAAGGCAACCGTTTCGCTTCCCGGCGGCGACCTCCTGATCGAGTGGCGCGAGGGCGACGACCACGTGCTCATGACCGGCCCCGTGGAGCTCGAACACGAGGGCACTTTCGCCCCGGCCCTCTTCGCAGGCGCCGCCTGATGGCCGTGGAGGTCGTCACCTTCGGCTGCCGGCTCAACATCACCGAGTCGGAGACCATGCAGCGCCACGCGGAAAGCGCGGGCCTGGGCGACGTCGTGATCGTCAATACCTGCGCCGTGACCGCCGAGGCGACCCGGCAGGCGCGCCAGTCGATCCGCCGCATCGCGCGGGAACGGCCCGAGGCGCGCATCGTCGTCACCGGCTGCGCCGCGCAGGTGGAGCCCGAGACCTTCGCGGCCATGCCCGAGGTGTCGAAGGTCCTCGGCAACGAGGAGAAGATGAAGCCCGAGACCTGGGCCGCCGTGCGGGATTTCGGCATCGCCGCCACCGAGAAGGTCGCGGTCAACGACATCATGGCCGTGCGGGAGACCGCTCTTCACCTGATCGAGGGATTGCGGGGCCACACCCGCGCCTTCGTGCAGGTGCAGAACGGCTGCGACCACCGCTGCACCTTCTGCATCATTCCCTATGGTCGCGGCAATTCCCGCTCCGTCCCCATGGGCGCGGTGGTCGATCAGGTGCGCCTGCTCGTGGAGCACGGCTCCCGCGAGGTGGTGCTGACCGGCGTCGACATCACCAGCTACGGCGCCGATCTTCCCGGCGCGCCCAGGCTCGGCGCGCTCGTGAAGGCCGTGCTGCGCCACGTGCCGGAGCTGGAGCGGCTTCGCATCTCCTCCATCGACTCGGTCGAAGCCGACGAGGATCTCCTCGACGCCATCGCCAACGAAAAGCGCCTCATGCCGCACCTGCATCTCTCCCTGCAGGCGGGCGACGACATGATCCTCAAGCGCATGAAGCGGCGGCATTCGCGCGACGACGCGATCCGGTTCTGCGATCAGGTGCGTCGTTTGCGCCCCGACATGGTGTTCGGCGCCGACATCATCGCGGGCTTCCCGACCGAGACCGAGGAGATGTTCTCCCGCTCCCTCGACATCGTCGCGGAATGCGGCCTGACCCATCTCCACGTCTTCCCGTTCTCGCCCCGCCCCGGCACCCCGGCAGCGCGGATGCCTCAAGTATCCCGCGACGTGGTGAAGGACCGCGCCCGGCGCCTGCGCGAGAAAGGCGAGGCCGCGCTTCTCCGGCATCTCGACGCGGAGGTCGGCGCCACGCGCAACGTGCTGATCGAGCTGAACCGGATCGGCCGCACGGAAAGCTTCACGCCGGTGCGGTTCTCATCGCCCGTGGAGCGCGGCGACCTGAGGCCGGTCACGATCACGGGACATAACGGGCGGGAATTGCTGGCGGCGTAGGGCTCAGCCGCCGCAGGCCACGACCCGTTCCCGCATATGCTCCGGCACCGGCGCCTCGACGACGATCGGCGGCTTCTTCGGGTAGAGCGGCACGCTCACGCTGCGGGCGTGGAGATGCAGGCCCGGGCCGCCGAAGCGGGGCGCGGTGCCGTAGATCGGATCGCCCAGGATCGGCCAGCCGGACGCCTGGCAATGGACGCGCAGCTGATGGGTGCGGCCGGTGACGGGGCGAAGCTCCAGGAGCGTGAGCCCCTCCCCGCGCCCCAGCACCCGCCACCTGGTCAGCGAGGGCTGGCCCTTGGGATCGACCTTCATCCACCAGCCGCGATCCGGCGATTTCGGCGCGAGCGCCAGGTCGATCTCGCCCTCGTCCCCGGCGGGCCCGCCCTCGACCACGGCCCAGTAGACCTTGTCGATTTCATTCTTCTTGAACAACTCGTTGAGCCGGGCAATCGCCTTGGGGTGGCGGCCGAGAACCAGGCAGCCGGAGGTGTCCTTGTCGAGACGGTGCGCGGCCTCCGGCTTGCGCGGCAGGCCGAAGCGCAGGGCATCGAGATGGTGGGTCAGGGTCTCGCCGCCCTTCGGGCCCGGATGCACCGGCAGACCGGCAGGTTTGTCGATCACGAGCATCAGGGCATCGCGATACAGCAGCTTCGACACTATCTCTTCCGCATTCATGGGGCCTCGGCTATCGAGGCCTGCGCGTTAAAGCAAGCAGCAAACCTCAAAAGGCGAGACCTAAAGAGCCATGGCCGAAACGAAGCCCGACAAGCCCGGATTCCTGTCCCGCCTCTTCGGCCGCAAGGCGGAGCCCGCCGCGCCGACCGAGCCGGTCCCGCAGGCTCAACCCGCGCCCCAGGAGCCGACGACGGAGCTGGAGACGCCCCAGGCCGGGGGCGAGCCCGAGGCCATGCCGTCCCCGCCGACGACCGGCGCCGACGACCTTTCGGCCACGCCCGCCACCGTCACGAGCGCCTCGCCGGACACCGCCCAGGAGGCGAAACCGGCGCCGGAGCTCGCCGGGGCCGATCTCCAGCCCATCGAGACCGTCGATCCCGAGGGCGGCGGCCCGCGCGAACCGATTCCCCGGCCCGCGCCCGCGCCCGAGCCGGAGCCGACGCCGCCCGTCGCGGAGGCGGTGGCCGCGCCCGTGGAAGCCGCGCCTTCCGTGGAGATTGCGCCTCCCGCCGAGGTCGCACCTCCCGCCGAGGCCGCGGCCCAGGCCGAGAAGCGGGGCTGGTGGCAGCGCCTCACCGAGGGCATGCGCCGCACCTCCACCTCCCTGTCGGAGAGCGTCACCGGCCTCTTCACCAAGCGCAAGCTCGACAGCGCGACCCTGGAGGAGCTGGAGGACGCCCTCGTCCAGGCCGATCTCGGCGTGCCCACCGCCATCCGCATCACCGAGGCGATTTCGGCCGGCCGCTACAACAAGGAGATCTCGCCCGACGAGGTGAAGGCGATTCTCGCGAGCGAGGTCGAGAAGACCCTGGTGCCCGTCGCCAGGCCCCTGTCGGTCGACCGGTCGAAGAAACCCTTCGTGATCCTCATGGTCGGCGTGAACGGGGCAGGCAAGACCACCACCATCGGCAAGCTGTCGCAGAAATTCCGGCAACAGGGCCTGAAGGTCATGCTGGCGGCGGGCGACACCTTCCGGGCCGCCGCCATCGAGCAGCTGAAGGTCTGGGGCGAGCGGGTCGGCGCACCGGTCCTCACCCGGCCGCAGGGGTCGGACGCGGCGGGCCTCGCCTTCGACGCACTGCAGGAGGCGAAGGCCAACGGCACCGACGTGCTCCTCATCGACACGGCGGGCCGGCTCCAGAACAAGGCCGGGCTCATGGCCGAGCTGGAGAAGATCGTGCGCGTGATGAAGAAGCAGGACGAAACCGCCCCGCACGCCACCCTGCTCGTGCTCGACGCCACCGTGGGCCAGAACGCGGTGAGCCAGGTGGAGCTGTTCCAGAAGGCGGCGGGCGTGACCGGCCTCGTCATGACCAAGCTCGACGGCACGGCGCGGGGCGGCATCCTGGTGGCGCTCGCGGCCAAGTTCGGCCTGCCGGTCCACTTCATCGGCGTCGGCGAGGGCGTGGAGGACCTGGAGCCTTTCGAGGCGAAGGATTTCGCCCGCGCCATCGCGGGAATCGAGTGACGGGAGGATGGCTCCTCGCGTCATTCCCGGCAGCCCGCACGACCGGGATGGTAATGGTGCGGCTGCCCCTTGGCTCCACGCGAACGTGACATCGGATGAGCCGGATATGAGACACCATTGCGGTGCCATTGCCGGAAAAATGCTCTAGAAGAGGCTTCATGACAGACCAAAAGCGCCTGCCGCCCCTCCTGAAGCTCGTCCTCGAACTCGGACCGCTGGTCCTGTTCTTCCTGACCAACGCCTATGCGGACCGGTTCGGATATGCGGACAACCAGCGGATGTATGCGGCCACCGCGATCTTCGTCGTGGCGACCGTCGTGGCGCTCGCGGTCAATTACGTGCTGATCCGCAAGCTGCCGATCATGCCCATGGTGTCGGCGGTGGTGGTGCTGGTGTTCGGCGGGCTGACGCTCGCCCTGCAGAACGACGTCTTCATCAAGCTCAAGCCCACCATCGTGAACACCCTGTTCGGGCTGGTCCTGCTCGGCGGGCTCTATTTCCGCAAGCCGCTCCTCGCCATCGTGCTCGACAGCATGTTCGAGCTGACCGAGGAGGGCTGGCGCAAGCTCACCTTCCGCTGGGCCCTGTTCTTCTTCGCGCTCGCGGCTCTCAACGAGATCGTCTGGCGGACACAGACCACGGATTTCTGGGTCAGCTTCAAGGTGTTCGGCATCATGCCGCTCACGGTCCTGTTCGCGGTCGCCCAGACGCCGCTGCTCCTGCGCCATGAAATCAGGAAGAAGGAAGACGCGGCCGGAAGCGAGGCCTGAGAACCCTTCCCGCCGGCCCGGAACCTTCGGCCGCCCCTCCTGTTGAGCCCGCAATGCGTGTTCAGCTCGACCGGAGGGAGGCGGATTCACCCATGAGCGATCCCAAGACCGACGATTTTCGCCTGGAGCAGAAGGACGGACAGATCGTCGTGACCTTCACCCCGACGGGCGCCCAATACGTCTTCGCGCCCAAAGGATCCGATCCCAAGGGCTCAGGCGGCGTCGAGCCCCGGCACGAGGAGCCCGCGCAGGGCGCGTCCTCCGGTTACGACGAGGACGCGGTGCGGCAGATGGCCAAAAAGCTCGCCGAGAAGGCGGCCGGTCCCGCGCCGGATCTCGGCTGATCGGCGCCGGGGCGCCGCGCTTCCTCAGGCCGCCTTGGACGGATTGGGGTTGGGCCGCATCAGCACGATCTTGCGGGTGACGCCGCGCAGGGGCTCGTGCTCCACCGGCGCCCAGAGCCCGTCCTCGCCCGCCGCCTCGATGGCGTCCCAGGAGGCGAGAAGGTCGCAATTGGCGGATTTCGTCGCCTGCTCGATGCGCGCCGCCGTGTTGACGGTCTCGCCCAGCACCGTGAACTCGAGCCGGTCCTCGTCGCCCACCACCCCGCAGAACACCTCGCCCCGGTGGATGCCGATGCCGATCCGCACCGGCGGATCGAAGTTGCGCTTGGCGTTCCAGCGGTCGATGAGGTCGAGAAGCGTGCGGCCGCAGGCGAGCGCGCGGGAGGTGTCGTCGGGCTTTTCCGTGGGAACGCCGAACAGGATGAGGGCGCCGTCGCCGGTGAACTTGTCGATGAGGCCGCCATGCTGGGCGGCGGCCTGCAGCACCCGGCGGCGGAACGAGGTGATGAACACCGCGAGCTGCGTCGGGTCCATGGTCTCGCCGAAGCCGGAGGAGGCGCGGATGTCCACGAACATGAGCGTCACCGGGATGCGCCGCCCGGTCCGCAGGGTCTCGAAGGCCCGCTCGGACAGGATGGGGGCGAGCTCGCGCGGCAGGTAGCGCGTGAGGTTGAGGCGCAGCGTCGTCTCGCGCACCGCCCGCTCCAGCATGAGCCGGCCCTGGCGCACCACGAGGAACAGGATCAGCGACACGGTCAGCACCATGACGATGCGCACCATGTTGGTCTGCCAGGTGAAGGCCCCCAGCATTCCGAACAGGTGCTGCCGCAGTTCCTCCGGGCTGGGCTCGTCCCCGGAAAAGATGATGAGCGACAGCCCCACCACGTAGACCGCGCCCACGAAGGCCTGGAGCCGCGGCTGGTAGTGGATCGCGGTCGCCGCCATGATGATGGGCATCACCCAGACCACCGGATATACGGCGAAGAGGTTGCCGGGAATGCCTAAGCTCCAGCGGTTGAACGCCAGCGTGCCGAGAATCAGCAGGGCGTCGAGACTCGCCGTGATGGCCGGCAACCGGTCGACGAGGATGCGCCGGGACGCCATCCAGGTGGTGGCGCATCCGACCGCGCCGAACACCAGAAGGGCGGCCTCCGCGGTATGGATCTGCTTGAGCGCGAAGGGGCTGGTGATCGTGTCGCTGAGCTGCACCGCCAGAACGGCCAGGAACAGAATGGCCGCGATGGCGAGTCGGGCCTGACCGGCGCGCCGAAGGGCCGCCACGTCCGCCTCGCGGATGAGGCGGTGCGTGGCGTCGCTGATCAGGTATTTCGACCGCAATTGGCGGATCGACGTCAGGGCGGTCGACAGGCGGGGGCGGAGCACGGGTTCTTTTCGCGTTGGAGCCGGTTTAAGGAAGGCGGGACGAACCCCGCGCCGGAAAGATGTAATATCGATGACCGCGACGCCTCAAGCCATTGAAATCTTCGTGGACGCCGATGCCTGCCCGGTGAAGGCCGAGATCTACCGCGTCGCCGAACGTCACCGGGTCAAGGTCTGGGTGGTCGCCAACAGCTTCCTCACGGTGCCGAACGATCCCCTGGTCGAGCGCGTGATCGTGAGTTCCGGCTTCGATGCGGCCGACGACTGGATCGCCGAGCGGGCCCGGCGCGGCGCCGTGGTGATCACCGCGGACATTCCCCTGGCCCACCGCTGCGTGAGCGCGGGGGCCGACGTGATCGGCCCCACGGGAAAACCCTTCACGGAGGCCTCCATCGGCATGGCGCTCGCCACCCGCAACCTGATGGAGGACCTGCGCGCCATGGGCGACGTCACAGGCGGACCGAAGCCGTTTTCGGCGAAGGACCGCTCGGCCTTCCTCTCGGCGCTGGACCTGGCGATCGTGCGCCTCAAGCGCGCGGGATTTCCCTCAGGCGCGCCTTGAAGCCCTCGATGTTCTCCGGCGTGAGCGGCCCGATATGCTTGTGGCGGATCGTGCCGTCCGGGCCGACGATGAAGGTTTCCGGCACGCCGTAGACGCCCCAGTCGATGGAGGCGCGCCCGTTCCTGTCGGTCCCGACCGCCGCATAGGGATTGCCGAGGGAGCCGAGGAAGCGGCGGGCGTTGTCGGGATCGTCCTTCTGGTTGATGCCCACCACGCGGATCGACGGGTCCTTGGCGAGGTCGACGAGGAGCGGATGCTCCTGGCGGCAGGGGGCGCACCAGGAAGCCCACACGTTCACCACCGTGACCCGGCCCTTCAGGTCCTCGTTCGAGA
Organism: Microvirga lenta; assembly: GCF_020532555.1. Lineage (GTDB taxonomy): Bacteria > Pseudomonadota > Alphaproteobacteria > Rhizobiales > Beijerinckiaceae > Microvirga > Microvirga lenta. The sequence continues at coordinate 24,908 of NZ_JAJBBR010000004.1, forward strand.
GCCCCGGCACCGGCTGGCCGTTGGCCGTCAGGCCCTCCAGCGGCGGAAGCGAGAAGACAGGCACCGGCTTGTTGATGAGGGCGGAAGGCAGCCTGGACGGATCCTCGCCCCCGAGGCGCACCAGGAAAAGCCCGGCCAGCACCGCGAAGACGGCGACGGGCAGCAGGAAGAGAAGACGGCCGCGCGACCGCGCCTGTGTTGCCTCAGCCACGGCGCGACCTCCGGCCGATGCCCCGCGCCTCGAGCTCGGCGAGCGCCCGGGTCTGGGCGCGGTGATCGAGGACGGCGCGGACGATCAGCCCGGCCATCACCAGACCCGTGACCGCATAGGAGGAGAGAATGAAGAAGGCGTGCTGGCTCATCAGGCGGCCTGTGCGTCGAGGCGCTCGGCCTCGAGGATGGTGAGCGTGCGGACCCGGCGGCGCAGGATCTCCGTGCGCATGCCGGCCAGGTGCAGGGCCACGCCGACCAGGGTGAAGGCCACCGCCATTACGAGCAGGGGGATCAGCATGGAGGTGTGGATCGTCGGGCCGCCGAGGCGGAACACGGAGGCCGGCTGGTGCAGGGTGTTCCACCAATCGACGGAGAACTTCACGATCGGCACGTTGACGGCGCCCACGAGGGTGAGGATCGACACCGCCCTGGCGGCCCGGTTCGGCTCCTCGATGGCGCGCCACAGGGCGAGGATCCCGAGATAGATGAGCAGCATCACCAGCATGGAGGTGAGTCGCGCATCCCACTGCCAGTAGGTGCCCCACATGGGCTTGCCCCAGAGCGAGCCGGTCACCAGGCAGATCAGCGTGAAGGCGGCCCCGATGGGCGCTGCGGCCTTCTGCGACACGTCCGCGAGCGGATGGCGCCAGACCAGGGTGCCCAGCGCCGAGCTCGTCATGATCACGTAGAAGAACAGGGACAGCCACGCCGCCGGGACGTGGAGATACATGATCTTGACCGTCTCGCCCTGCTGGTAGTCCGCCGGGGCCTGGAACCAGACCATGTAGAGGCCCGCGACCAGCAGAAGCGTGGCCAGGCCCGCGACCCACGGCAGCAGCCGGCCGCTGAGGCTCATGAAGCGGGTCGGATTGGCGAGTTCACGGATCATCGGCTCGATGTAACGGTCTTCGACGGCACCTGCAACGCATGGGACGCCGCATGGAGCATAACGATTTCGCTAAGATCGGTGTCTCCTTGTCACCCTTGGAGCGGGCGCGCAATCCGGGATTATGCGTAGAGGGCCACACCGCCCCCGCCGCGGGAGTCGGACCTTGGCCCTAGGGCCACGGGCCTTTTTCCGGGACTTTCGCCGATCTTCAATTCGCCACTCTCCCCGGGCTATGGTTTCGCATCCCCTGCTGTGGAGCGATCATGCGCCCGAGTGCCCGACTTCCACGTGCCCAGACCCTTCTCGGCCTCGCCGCCCTTCTCCTCGCCGGCCCCGCCGCGGCGCAGACCGTGACCCTGCGTCTGCCGGTCGATTGCGAGATCGGCGTCACCTGCTTCATCCAGCACTACGTTGACCGGGACCCCTCCCCCGCCGTGCAGGATTACCAGTGCGGCACGCTCACCTATGCGGGCCATACGGGAACCGACTTCCGGGTGCCGACCCTCGCGGCGCAGGAGGCGGGCGTCGACGTGCTCGCCGCCGCCGGCGGCAAGGTGCTGCGGGTGCGCGACGGGATGGAGGACGTCTCCATCACGGGGCGCGGGCGCGAGAGCGTGCAGAACCTTGAATGCGGCAACGGATTGCTGATCGACCACGGCCAGGGCTGGGAGACCCAGTACTGCCACATGGCCAGGGGCAGCCTCGCGGTGAAGCCCGGCGACATGGTCGCCGCGGGCCAGCGCCTCGGCCGGATCGGCCTGTCGGGCATGACCGAGTTTCCGCACCTCCATTTGACGGTGCGAAAGGACGGCCAGGTGGTCGATCCCTTCGCCTATGGGGCGCCGGAGAAGTCCTGCGGCGGCGGCGCCTCCCTGTGGGAACCGTCCCTGAGGCAGGCCCTCGCCTACCAGGCCGGCAGCGTGCTCAACACGGGCTTCGCCACCGGCCCCGTGAAGATGGCGCAGATTGAGGCCGGCGAGGCGGGCCGCGAAAAGATCACCCCCGACGCGCCCGCCCTCGTGGCCTTCGCGCGCGCCATCGGCCTCCGGGGCGGCGACGAGCAGGTCCTGACCCTGTTCGGTCCGGACGGAAACACCCTGGCCGAGAACAAGGCCCCGCCCCTCGACCGGGACAAGGCACAGTGGATGATGTTCGCCGGCAAGAAGCAGCCCGCCGGCGGCTTCCGTCCGGGACGCTACCGGGCCATGTACCGGGTCATGCGGGACGGGAAACCCGCGATCGAGAAGGTCTTCGAGGTGGCGGTGACGCGCTGATCCCGTCACTCCCCCGACCGGAGCGCCGCCGCCGCGCCCACGATTCCCACCACGGCGGAGAAAAGGGAAAGCGCCGCGAGGATCAGGAACGGGGTCGCGAAGGGCACCGTGCCGCCCACGGCCGCGTTGGCGGCCGAGACCCCGAAGATCAGGGTCGGGATCATGAAGGGCAGGACCAGGATCGCCAGGATCAGCCCGCCGCGCCGCAGCGAGGCGGTGAGCGCCGCCCCGACCGCCCCGATGAAAGTGAGCGCGGGCGTGCCGACCAGCAGCGTCGCCACCATGGCGAGCATCCCTTCGGGCGAAAGCGCCACGAGGAGCCCGAGCAGGGGCGCCGCCAGGGCCAGCGGCAGGCCGGTGACGAGCCAATGGGCCGCCACCTTGGCGAAGACCACCACCTCCAGCGGCACCGGCGCGAGACGCAGCAGGTCGAGGGAGCCGTCCTCCTGGTCGGCCTGGAACAGGCGGTCGAGGCCGATCAGGGTCGCGAGCAGGGCCGCGATCCAGAGGATCGCCGGGCCGATCCGCGACAGGAGGTTGAGGTCGGGACCGAGCGCGAAGGGGATCAGGGTCACGATGGCGAGAAAGAAGATCAGCCCCATCATGCCCGACCCGCCGACGCGGGCCGCGAGCTTGAGGTCGCGGATCAGCAGGGCCTTGAAGGAGCGAATCACGGGCTCTCCTCCCCGGGCGCGGGCGGGGGTGCGGCGCGCTCGATCCGGACCTCCTTCGCGTCCCGCAGCGCCAGCGGCGCGTGGGTGGTGGCGACGACCATGCCGCCCCGGTCCCTATGCTCCTCCATGAGCCTCATGAGCATGGCCTGGGAGGCGGTATCGAGGGCCGAGGTGGGCTCGTCCAGGAGCCAGAGCGGCCGGTGCGCCACGAGCAGGCGGGCGAGGGCGATGCGGCGGCGCTGGCCGGCGGAGAGATAGGCCACCGGCAGCCGCGCCGCGTGCGACAGGCCCACGACCGCCAGCGCGTCCCGGGATTCGAGGGCCGGATCGCCCAGGAAATCGCGGGCGAAATCGAGGTTTTCCTGCGCCGTCAGGGCGCTCTTCAGGGCGTCCCGGTGGCCCACGTAGTGCAGGCATTCGGGCAGGGTCCGCTCGCCGGCCTCGGAGAGCGCGACCCGGCCGGCCGCCGGATGGAGGCGCCCGGCGAGCAGGTCGAGGAGCGTCGACTTTCCGGCCCCGTTCCGGCCGGTGACCAGCAGGGCCGCCCCCGGCGAGAGGGAAAAGGAGATCCCGCTGAAGATGCGGCGCTCCCCTCGATTGCAGGCCAAATCCTCGACTTCCAGACGCAAAACCCCGACCCCTGCCCCAGACGCACCCCAGAATGGTTCTAAACCGTGTAGCGGGGTCGTTCGAAATGATCTATAGCACCCCTTGGCTGCGCCGCGCGCCAAGGCGTCCAATCCGTCTCGCGCGCTTCTCCCCTGTCCGGGCGCCCCCGGAGCGGCGCGCGCTTATCGCGCTTTCGGCCGAACACATGTTCGTAACCCAAATGCACGCGAGGATTCGCCGTGACGCTCACCAACAGCTTCAATGCCCGCCAGACTCTCCAGGTGGGTGACAAGACCTACACCTATTACTCCCTCGCCGAGGCCGAGAAGAACGGCCTCGAGGGCATCTCCAAGCTGCCCTTCTCCATGAAGGTGCTGCTCGAGAACCTGCTCCGCTACGAGGACGGCCGCACGGTCACCAAGGCCGACATCCAGGCCGTCGCCGAGTGGCTCGACAACCGCGGCAAGGCCGAGAAGGAAATCGCCTACCGCCCGGCCCGCGTCCTGATGCAGGACTTCACCGGCGTGCCGGCGGTCGTCGACCTCGCGGCCATGCGCGACGCCATGAAGAGCCTCGGCGGCGACCCGCGCCTGATCAACCCGCAGGTGCCCGTCGATCTGGTGATCGACCACTCCTTCGTGACCGACGAGTTCGGCACCCCGCTGGCGATGGCCCGCAACGTGGAGCTGGAATACCAGCGCAACATGGAGCGCTACCGCTTCCTGAAGTGGGGCCAGACCGCCTTCGCGAACTTCTCCGTGGTGCCTCCCGGCACCGGCATCTGCCACCAGGTGAACCTGGAATTCCTATCGCAGACGGTCTGGACCCGCAAGGACACGGCCGACGGCGAGGAGGTCGCCTATCCCGACACCCTGGTCGGCACCGATTCGCACACCACCATGGTGAACGGCCTCGCCGTTCTCGGCTGGGGCGTGGGCGGCATCGAGGCGGAGGCCGCCATGCTCGGCCAGCCGATCTCCATGCTCATCCCCGAGGTCATCGGCTTCAAGCTCACCGGCAAGCTCCGTGAGGGCGTGACCGCCACCGACCTGGTGCTCACCGTCACCCAGATGCTGCGCAAGAAGGGCGTGGTCGGCAAGTTCGTGGAGTTCTACGGCCCCGGCCTCACCGACATGCCCGTGGCCGACCGCGCCACCATCGGCAACATGGCCCCGGAATACGGCGCCACCTGCGGCTTCTTCCCCATCGACCAGAAGACCGTGCAGTACCTGCGCACCACGAGCCGCACGGCCGAGCGCATCGCCCTCGTCGAGGCCTATGCCAAGGCGCAGGGGATGTGGCTCACCGCCGACATGGCCGATCCCGTCTTCACCGACACCCTCGAACTCGACCTCGCCGACGTGCAGCCCTCCCTGGCGGGTCCGAAGCGCCCGCAGGACCGGGTGCTCCTGAGCGACGCCAAGGAGGCCTTCACCAAGGCCATGGACGCGGAGTTCCGCAAGGCCGCCGAGCTCGGCCAGCGCCGCAAGGTGGAGGGCACCAACTACGACCTCGGTCACGGGGACGTGGTGCTGGCGGCCATCACCTCCTGCACCAACACCTCGAACCCGAGCGTGATGATCGGCGCGGCGCTGCTCGCCCGCAACGCCAACCGCAAGGGCCTGAAGCCCAAGCCGTGGGTGAAGACCTCGACGGCGCCGGGCTCGCAGGTGGTGGCCGAGTACTTCGCCAAGGCCGGCCTGCAGGAGGACCTCGACGCCCTGGGCTTCAACCTGGTGGGCTTCGGCTGCGGCTCGTGCATCGGCAATTCCGGACCGCTGATCCCGGAGGTGTCGAAGGCCGTCAACGACAACGACCTCGTGGTCTGCTCGGTGCTCTCCGGCAACCGCAACTTCGAGGGCCGCGTGAACCCGGACGTGCGGGCGAACTACCTCGCCTCCCCGCCCCTCGTGGTGGCCTATGCACTCGCCGGCTCCATGCTGGTGGACCTCGCCAACGATCCGCTGGGCACCGGCTCGGACGGCCAGCCCGTCTACCTGCGCGACATCTGGCCGACCTCGTCGGAGATCCAGGACTTCATCGACCGCACGGTCACGAGCGAGCTCTTCAGCTCCCGCTATGCGGACGTGTTCTCGGGCGACGAGCGCTGGCGCGGCGTCGAGGTCACGGGCGGCCTGACCTTCGAGTGGGACATGGGTTCGACCTACGTGCAGAACCCGCCCTATTTCGAGGGCATGACCAAGGAGCCGAAGCCGGTCAAGGACATCGTCAATGCGCGCGTCCTGGGTCTCTTCGGCGACTCCATCACCACCGACCACATCTCGCCCGCGGGCAACATCCGGGCCTCGTCGCCGGCCGGTGAATACCTGCAGTCGCACCAGGTCGCGGTGGCCGACTTCAACCAGTACGGCACCCGTCGCGGCAACCACGAGGTCATGATGCGCGGCACCTTCGCCAACATCCGCATCAAGAACCAGATGGTTCGGGACGAGAACGGCCACGTGGTCGAGGGCGGCTACACGATCCACCAGCCGTCCGGCGAGCGGATGTTCATCTACGACGCCGCCATGCGCTACCAGGAAGAGGGCGTGCCGCTCGTGGTTCTGGCCGGCAAGGAATACGGCACCGGCTCGTCCCGCGACTGGGCCGCGAAGGGCACGAACCTCCTCGGGATCCGCGCCGTCATCGCCGAGAGCTTCGAGCGCATCCACCGCTCGAACCTGGTCGGCATGGGCGTGGCCCCGTTCGTGTTCGAGGGCGACACCTCCTGGGCGTCGCTGGGCCTGAAGGGCGACGAGACCGTGACGATCCGCGGCATCGAGGGCGACCTCAAGCCCCGTCAGCGCATGGAGATGGAGATCACCTCCGCGGACGGCTCGACGAAGCGCGTGCCGATCGTCTGCCGCATCGATACGCTCGACGAGCTGGAATACTTCCGCAACGGCGGCATTCTCCAGTACGTCCTGCGCCAGCTCGCGGCGTAACACGCGACGCGAAAACGCCCGCTCCCCGTTCGAGGAGCGGGCGCGTGAAATTCTGGGAGCCGGGGCGGTTCGCCGCCCCGGCTTTCGTTGCCCTCGCGTCAGATGACGAAGAACTCGCTCGCCTTGAGCTTGACGCCCTTCTTGAAGCTCGCGATCTCGACCGCCGCCTTGGCGCCGGAGCCGTCGACGTCGTAGTAGAGCTTGGCCTTCTTCCGGTCGAAGAACACGTAGTCGTTCCTGTCCTCGGCCTCGCTGCCGATGGTGAAGAACGCCTTCCTCAGCTTGGCGGGCTCGTCCGGGCTGCCCTTCCTGCCGAGCTTCTCGAAGACCTTGTTGTCCAGGAAGATGCTGTCGTGCCTGGTCTTGTAGTCCTTGACCTTGTCGACGTTGGTGCGCTTGTGCGGCTTGGTGTCGAACACGAACACGTCCCGGCCGGTGCCGCCATAGAGCACATCCTTGCCCTTGCCGCCCCAGAGCACGTCGTGGCCGGCGCCGCCCTTGAGCTTGTCGTTGCTTCCCAGGCCGTGGATCTGCTCGTTGTCTCCCCCGCCTGTCAGCACGTCGCGCCACGGGGTGCCCCACAGGACCTTGCCCGGTCCGGGCGCCGCCGGAATGCCGGGGATCGGCACCGTCGGAGGATTGGGGACGGGGGCGGTCGGAGTGCCCGGGTTCTCCGGTCCGGAGGGGGTCCCGGGTTCTTCGGGCTGCCTGGGTGCGGCCGCCCGTTCCATCGTGTAGGTCTGCTGGCCGAACTTGGCGTACTGCACGTTCCTGACCGTGTCGGTGCCGTCCTGGTCCTGGCGCAGATCCTCGACCGTATAGCTGCCGTCGCCGTTGGCCGTGACCCTGTAGTTCGCGAGCGTGCCGGAGAAGACCGCCGTGTTCGCTCCCGTGCCGCCGTCGATGACGTCGTCACCCTTGCCGCCGGTGAGCAGGTCGCTGCCGTCGCCGCCAAGGAGCCGGTCGTCGCCGCCTGCACCATTGAGATCGTCGTCGCCCTTGCGGCCCTCCAGCGTGTCGTTGCCGCCATCGTCGGCTGCGCCGAAGATCGTGCCGCCGCCGTTGAGCACGTTGTCGCCATCGCTTCCGATCAGATGATCGTCGAAATACGAACCGAAGACGCCCTCGATGCCCGAGAGCACGTCCCCCTCCGCCTCGTTGCCGGCGCCCGTTCCGGTGGCGAGGTTGACCGTCACGCCTCCGGTGGCGCTGGTGTTGTACCAGGCGAAATCGCGATGGCCGTGTCCGCCCGTCAGGGTGTCGGCCCCTGCACCGCCGTCGAGCACGTCGTCGCCGCCCTCGCCGTTCAGCTTGTCGTTTCCGCCGCGGCCCCTGAGGGTGTCGTTGCCGCCGTCCTCGGCGCCGCCCGGTGCGAAAACGGAGCCGCCGCCGTTGAGCACGTTGTCATTGTCGTCGCCACTGAGCTTATCGTCGCCATACGAGCCGAAGACGCCATCGATGTACGCCAGGACGTCTCCCTCGGCCTCGCCGCCGAGGCCGGTGCCCCTCACGAGATCGACGTCGACGCCGACGGCCGAGCCGGAATTGTAGTAGGCGAAGTCGAAGCCGGAGCCGCCCGACAGGCGGTCGGCGCCTTGGCCGCCATCGAGCACGTCGTCGTTCAGGTCTCCTTGCAGCACATCGTCTCCCTCGCCGCCCTGGAGCTGGTCGTTGCCGGCATCGCCCGACATCGTATCGCGGTCTGCGCCGCCGACGAGCGTATCGTTGCCGTCACCGCCGCGCAGCTCGTCGAGACCGGCGTCACCGTGCAGCGTGTCGTGGCCAGCACCGCCTTCAACCTTGTCGTCGCCGGCGCCGGCGAAGATCTCATCCTCGCCCTGCTCGCCGACGAAGATCTCGGCTCCGGCACCGCCGTGAGCCGTGTCGTGGCCGAGGCCGAGATCGATCCAGCCGACCACCGTGCCGTTGCGGCCGTCGTAGAAATCGTTTCCTTCAGCGAGATTGACGGCGCTCAGCTCACCCTTGATCTCGCCCGTATCCACGATGCGGCCGTCGCCCCTGGTGCCCATCACGTTGCCGTCGATGAGTCCCTTGTTCGTCACCTTGAGCCAGCCGCCCTCGAGCCGTCCGTCCCTGATTCCTCCGGCGAGGGTGCCGTAATTTTCGAGTTCGAGGGAAAAACAGTTATGGATGGCGCTACCGTCGGATCCGATGATCCCGTGGTTGGAAACGAAAAGATTGCCGTGGCTCAAGATGCCTGTGGTGCTTCCGAAGATATAGGCGCCGGCTGCGACCGAGATGGCGTAGTTCCCGGCCCCTATCAGATAGATCCCGTGTATACCGTTCGTGGTGCCGGTGGCGGACACGGCTCCAGCGACGTGAATGTTGATCGAAGCGTTGTTGTGGAAGGCGACGATCGCCGTCGATGTCGTCATGAGCTGGCCGCTCGCACTGACGTCGACGGTGTCGTTGGCTCCTAGCTCCAAGGGCTCGGTTTGCCTGCCTTCGATGACGTGATCCATGCGTTCATTCCTGTCCCGCCCCAGTACAGATGTTATTGACATATTGTTTCGGGACGGGAGGTAAGGCGCGGCGCGGCAAAGGCAACCCTGTTACATGTGCGACCTCGCACATGGCGGGTTTCGGCGGCGGACAGAGAAAAGGCCCCGCCGGTCGGCGAGGCCTCGGGAATGCCGGATGTCCTTCGTCAGATGATGAAGATGTCGCTTTTGGTGATCCTGGCCTTGTTGGAGAGCTTGAGGATCTCGACCATGGCCTTGGAGCCGGAGCCGTCCTGATCGTAGTACAGCACGCCCTTGGAGCGGTTGTAGATCAGGTAATCTTTGCCGTCCTTGGCCTCGTTGCCGGTCTTGAAGTAGCTGCTCTTGAGCTTGCCCGGCTTGGACAGCGAGCCCTTGCCCAGCTTCTTGAAGATCTTGTTGTCCAGGTACAGGCTGTCCTGGCGCACGTCGAAGTCGCGGATCGTGTCCAGGTTGCTCTTCTTCGGCTTGGTGTCGAACACGAACTTGTCCTGGCCGGCGCCGCCCGTCAGCACGTCCTTGCCGCTCTTGCCGTAGAGCATGTCGTTGCCGTCCCCACCGGTCAGCCGGTTGCCGCGCGAGGTGCCGCGCAGCACCAGATCGACCGGCAGCGGAGGATTGGGGTTGCCGGGGTTGTTCGGAGTGCCGGGGTTGTTCGGGTCGGTGGGGGTATCCGCCACGTCCGTGACGCTGACGGTGAAGCTCTGCGTGGCCTCGCCGCCCCAGGCGTCCTTCACCCTCACGGTGACGGAGTGCTGGGCCTTGGCCTCGAAGTCGAGGGCGCGGCGGGTGACCAGATAGCCGTCGCGGATGGCAAAGGCGCCGTCCGCGTCCGTCTCGATGGAGTAGGTGAGCGCATCCCCGTCCGCATCGGTGGCCGAGAGCCGGCCGATCTGGGCGTCGGCGGCGTTCTCCACCACAGCGGCGCCGGAGAGCGCCAGAGTGATGGGAGCGCTGTTGATGAGCGCGACGGTCTTGTTCTCGGCCTCGAAGCGGGCGAAGCGGATGTTGGTCAGGGTGTCGGTGCCGTCCTGGCCGTTGTTGCGGTGAGCGACGGTGATGGTGCCGTTGCTGTTGGTGATGGTGTAGTCCGCCTCGTTACCGGAGAACACGGCGGTGTTGACCCCGCCGCCGCCGTCCAACACGTCGTTGCCGCCCTTGCCCGTGAAGGTGTTGTCAGAAGCATTGCCGGTGAAGGTATCTCCGCGAATATTCCCTGTCAGGTTCTCAATGTTGAGGATCCTGTCGAGACCCTGACCCGTAATCTGCGGCGTGCTAACTCGGAGATCGATGGTGTGCTCAACGTTGGTCAGCAGGATCAGTTCATCATCGCCGCCACCGCCGTCGATCACATCGTCCCCATAGCCAGCGATGATTCGTTCTGTGCCAGCTCCGCCGTAGATCGTGTCATTGCCTTCGCCGAGGTCAATGGACCCGACGTGGGTTCCCTGCTCGCCGCGATAAATGTCATCGCCAAACAGGAAGTCTATATCACCTTGGATCAAGCCTGAATTGGTGACGGCATCAGAACCATTTGAGGCAGAAACTGCATCTGCGTCCGATATTTGTGAAATGATCTGCCCGCTGTTGAAGAGGGTCAGGCTGCCTTCTCCTTCATGGAAAAGCGTTAAGCCTGTGGTCGATCGGATTGTTCCGTCGTTTGCGACAAGGACAGCTCCTCCCATCCGGATGGCAGCCCGACCAACGACACTGCCCGAGGATCCGACATAGATGCTGGCATTGCCGTACGATGCGTAGATAGCACGGGCCGCAAGTGCCTCGACCGACCCGAAGATGCTAATGTTCGTCATTGCCCCGGAGGCAGTCGGAGCGCTCGTTAGCATGACGGCGACCGCGTTAGCGCCTTCGGTCTTCAACGACCCGCCTTGGGCGACAGTTAAGGTGTCGTTACCTTCGATCTCCAAGGCATGGTCGTCTGCAGCGGTTGTTAGGACCGAGTTGATCTGGTGGATGTAATAGTTCGCCATAGCAGTGTTCCTAGAAAGGTAAATCTGGTGCAGAAAAGGCCTATTCCCATCTGGAATAACACTATATAACGTTATAAAAAAGACCTTATGTCTTTCAGGTCAGGGAACGCTCCTGGGCGAGGTAACTGCCTGTTGCACCATAGACACGGGGCAACATTGGAAACGTCCGGAGCGAGGCGCGTCTTGAGGCAAATATCTCTTCACGAATTGTGACTCTTGAAGAGAGCTGAATACTGCCGTCGCATACGCTGACATCATTGCCCCGCGTCGTTCCGACCCATTTCCCTCCAGCTCCCGTTTCTGCTTGAATAGCCACGCTTTCACGGGGGTGAGACGAGCGTCGTTTAAGGCCGCGTTAACCACCTTGCGCGGATGCTCGAACCCATTGCTTCCCTTCTCCCGAAGCCAAGACCATGAGCGATCTTCTCGTCAGTATCCGCCAGGCCAAGCCCGATGACGCCGAGGGGCTGTCGCGGGTGTTCGACGCCGCGTGGCGCGAGGCCTACCAGGGCATCATTCCGGGCGTGACCCTCGAAAAGATGCTGTCGCGCCGGGGCCTGCGCTGGTGGCGCTCCACCGTCACGCGCGGGCGCCCGCTGGCGGTGCTCGACATCGGCCAGGGGGTGGCGGGCTACGCCTCTTACGGCCGCTGCCGCGACCGGTCGCTGCCGGCGGACGGGGAGATCGACGAGCTCTATCTCCTGCCCGAATACCAGGGCGTGGGCTTGGGCAGGCGCCTGTTCAAGGCCGTGTGCAACGACCTCAGGGCGCGGGAGATGAACCGGATCGTGGTCTGGGCGCTCGCCGAGAACGCGCGCGCCTGCGACTTCTACGAGGGCATGGGCGGGCGCGGCATCGCCCGGGTCGAGGAGCGCATCGGCGGCGCCCCCCTGGCCAAGGTGGCCTTCCTGTTCCGGTAGGGCGCCCTTCTTTCGGCCGTTCGCGACGATTGCCGGACCCGACGGGTCCGGCGGCGACCTCGCGCGCCCCTTCGAAAGAACAGGCCGGGATCGGCGCAAACCGGCTTCCCCTTTTGCCGATCACCCTCTAGTGAAGCGTCCAAGCTCACCAGCCCCGTATCTCACGGAGAACACCCCAACATGCGCATCGACGCGATCAAGATCGGAAAGAACCCGCCGGAGGACGTGAACGTCGTCATCGAGGTGCCGCTCGGCGGCGAGCCGATCAAGTACGAAATGGACAAGGAATCCGGCACGCTCTTCGTCGACCGCTTCCTCTACACGGCCATGCGCTACCCGGGAAATTACGGCTTCATCCCTCACACCCTCTCGGGCGACGGCGACCCTTGCGACGTGCTGATCGCCAACACCCGCGCCATCGTGCCGGGCGCGGTCATGAACGTGCGCCCCGTGGGCGTGCTGGTCATGGAGGACGACGGGGGCCAGGACGAGAAGATCATCGCGGTTCCTTCTCCGAAGCTGACCCAGCGCTACGACCGGGTGCAGACCTATACCGACCTGCCCGAGATCACGATCAAGCAGATCGAGCACTTCTTCGAGCACTACAAGGATCTCGAGCCCGGCAAGTGGGCCAAGATCATCCGCTGGGGCGACGCCGAGGAGGCCAAGCGCCTGATCGTCGAGGCCATCGAGCGCGCCAAGAAGGGCTGAGGCCTGGCCCCACCCTCCTAAAAACTCCCGAAGGCCGGAGCCCTCGCTCCGGCCTTTCTCTTTGAGTCAGGGAACGATCCCGTCATGCGCCGAGCGGCTGTCTGCCGGCGCCTGCGCGCGCTCGGTCATGCCGTAATCCCGCATCACGGCCGCGACCCGCAGGCGGTAATCGCGAAAGACGCCGCCGCGGCCCTCCCCCTGGGTCATCCGGTGGGCGGGGGAATTGCGCCAGCGCCGCACCGCCTCCTCGTCGCGCCAGAACGACAGGGACAGGAGCTTGTCCGGCTCGCTCAGGCTCTGGAACCGCTCGATGGAGAGAAAGCCGTCGACGGTCACGAGCTCCTCCTTCAAGGCGGCGGCGAGGTCGAGATAGCGCTCCTTCTGCCCCGGTGCGGGCCAGACCTCGAAAATGACGGCCATCATGGACGGATCACCCTCCCGTGCGGTGCCGAGGCCAGGCGCAGGAAGATCCGGTCCTCCCGGCGAATGAACTGCTCCCGCTTGGCGAAATCATAATTCGCCCGGCCCTGCGGGTCATCCCGCAGCCGCGCCTTATAGGCTTCGTATTCGGCGAGGCTCGCGATGGTGTAGACCCCGTAGGCCACGGTGCTCGATCCCTCGTGCGGAGCGAAATAGCCGATGAGGTCGGCGCCGCAGCGCGGGATCGCCTCGCCCCAGTTGCGGGCATAGTCCTCGAAGGCCTCCACCTTGAACGGATCGATCTCGTAGCGGATGAAACAGGTGATCATCGGGGCTTCCTTTGCTTTTGCGTCGGTGGAGGCGGCAACCTAGCCGATTGTCTGACGCTCATGGTTCGGTTATGATCGAAGCATGAAGGAAGGTCCCGCCATCGCCCCCGTCGCCGCCCTGCTCGGCGACCCCGCCCGCGCCAACATGCTGGGCGCCCTCATGGACGGGCGCGCGCTCACCGTGAGCGAGCTGGCGGAGGCGGCCGGCGTCACGATCCAGACCGCGAGTGGCCATCTCTCCAAGCTCGAGGCCGCCCGGCTGGTCGCGGCGGAGAAGCAGGGGCGGCACCGCTATTTCCGTCTCTCGGGCCCGGACGTGGCGCAGGTTCTGGAAGCGCTGATGGGCCTTGCCCAGCGCACCGGCGCCATACGTGTCCGCACCGGTCCGAAGGACGCCGCGCTGCGCGCCGCCCGGGTCTGCTACGATCACCTCGCCGGGGAACGCGGCGTCGCCCTGCTCAACGGCCTCGCCCGTCAGGGTCTGGTCACGGGGGAGACAGAGCTCGCCCTGTCGGAGGAGGGCCGCGCGTTCTTCCAGTGCTTCGGCGTCGACGTGGCGCGCCTGGAAAAGGGCCGCCGCCCGGTCTGCCGGGCCTGCCTCGACTGGAGCGAGCGCCGCCTGCATCTGGGCGGGGCGCTCGGCGCCACCATTCTCTCGATCGTGGTCGAGCGGCAATGGGGCCGGCGCGACGAGAGCCGCGCCCTCGTCTTCACCTGCGACGGCCTGGCGGCCTTCAACCAGGCCTTCCGCCTGACCTCGGAGGACTCGCCGGAGCGCTCCCTGGCGTGAGTCCGGGAGCGGACCGGCACCCCCTCGCCGGGGCGACGCTCTAGAAGATGTCGAAGTCGCTGTGTTTGATGGCGAGCTTCTTGCCGATGGTCGCGAACTGGACCGCCTTCGCGGACCCGGTTCCGTCCGGATCGTAGAACAGGGCACCGGCCTTCTTGTGGTAGATGATCCGGTCCTCCTTGTCCTTGACCCGGTCGCCGACGATGAAGGCGTCCTTCTTGAGGCCGCCCTTCCGGCCGATCTTCGAGAACGCCTTTCTGGCCAAGTGGATCGTGTCCTCCTTGGGATCGAAGTCGTAGATCCAGTCGAGATTGGATTTGCTGGGCTTCTGGTCGAGCACGAAAACATCCTTGCCGGCGCCGCCGATGAACGTGTCCTTGCCTTTGCCGCCCCAGAGCGTGTCGTCGCCGCCCTGCCCGAAGATTTCGTCGTTGCCGTTGAGCCCGTAGAGCTTGTCGTTGCCGTTCTCGCCCACCACCTGTTCGGAGGCATTGGTGCCCCGCTTCACGAGGGAGTTCGTCTCGGTGGTGCTGTTGGTCACGTTGATGGTAAGGTCCTTGGCGAAATCCCCGCCGAAGCCGTCCGATACCTTAACCGTGATGGTGTGCTTGGTGGCGGTCTCGTAATCGAGCGCGCCCGCGAGAATCAGCTTGTTTCCGTCCAGGGTGAAGAGCCCGCCCGCATCGGTGACGAGGCTGAAGGTCAGCGTGTCCCCATCCGGGTCGGAGCTGAACAGCGTCGTGACCTGCGAACCGACCGCCTTGCTCTCGGAGAAGTTGATGGGCGAGATCGACGGGGAAATGTTCGAAGCCGCACCATTGGTGAGCGCAATGGTCTGGTCCGCGAACTTGGCGAAGCGAACCTCCTTGAGCTGATCGGTCCCGTCCTGGCCGGTATTGTCGGTAACGGTCACCGTTCCATCGGCATTGTTGACGATGGTGTAATTGCCCCTTGCGCCGGAGAATTCCGCCGTGTTCCGGCCGGCTCCCCCTTCGAGGGTGTCGTTGCCGGCGCCACCGGCGAGCGTGTCGTCGCCCGATCCGCCCTGCAGGGTGTCGCTGCCGCCGCCGCGAAGAGCATCGTTGCCGTTGTTTCCGATGAGCCGGTTGTTGTCGTCGTTGCCCGTGAAGATGTCGGCCCCGGAGCCGCCTTCGAGGTTGTCGATGTCGATCAGGGTGTCCTTGCCGTAGCCGGTCGTGTCCTGCTCGCCTGTCAGGGACAGGTTCACGTTCGCCGCGGCCGAGCCGGTATATTTGGCGGTATTGCTGCCGGCACCGCCCTCGAGCGTGTCGTCACCGAGCCCACCTTCGAGCGTGTCGTCGCCGTTGCCGCCCTTGAGGTGGTTCTTGTAGAAGTCGCCGGTGAGACTGTCGTTATGGATACTCCCGATGACGTTCTCCATGTTGAGAATCACGTCGTAGACGTCGGCATAGATGCGCTGGGTCGAGTCGGTGCCGAGATTGACGGTGATGCCGCCGGTCGCATCGGAATAATCGACCGTATCGGTGCCGCCTCCGGAGCCGCCATCCATGTAGTTGCTGCCGGTGCCGCCGGAAAACACCTCCGAGGCCAGCCCGCCATAGGCGGTGTCGTTGCCGGCGCCGAGCCTGATGATTCCCGTCGCGGTCCCTTGCGCTCCTTCGTAGAAGTCGTTGCCGTCCTTGAGGTCGATGACGGTGGCTCCGGCGGTCGTGCCGATCGTACCGGTATTGACGATCCGGTCGTTTCCGTAGCCACCCTGGATTGCCAATGCCCCTGCCGTGGCCGTCAGGGTGCCGGAATTGAACAGGTTCAACTTGTCCGACGCCGAGGTGGAGGCGGCGACCGCGACGGCCGCTACGGCAGCGGTCGTGACCGTCCCGAGATTGGTGACGGAGCTCAACCCTCCGCCCGTCAGGAGGATCGCCGCTCCCGCGACGGACGAGATGGTACCGTCGTTGTAGACCCCGCTCGCGCTGCCCAGGAGATGGATTCCGGCGAGATGCGCCTGGATGCTGGAACCCGAGGCCACGAGGATGCGCTGCGTCCCGTCGGCCTTGATGCCGCCGAGCGTGGCGCTGTTCAGGCTCCGTGCCAGGAGGGTCGTTCCGGTCAACGCCGCCGCCATTTCGTGGAGGGCGTGCATTCCGGTATTGAGGGTGGTCTGGTCGTCGATAAACGTATTGGTCATGTGGCGCCTACGAGATCAGGACATCGCGATGGGCGCACTATTACGTTATTACGTATAGAAAAGATAGTATCTCCCTGCCGCAGGGAAGCGCGCCGGTCGTCGCGACCGACCGCCCCGTCCTACCCCACCGGGGCGTCCACCGTGCAGACCACGCCGCCGTCCCGGAAGTGGATCCGGACCTCGCCGTGGAGGTCGTGGGCGAGGCTGCGTTCGATCAGGCGGGTGCCGAAGCCGCGCCGCCTGGGGACCGCGACGGGCGGCCCGCCCGATTCCGTCCACTGGAGACGGAGCCGGGGGGCCTCGTCGCCGGGGACGACCTGCCACTCGATGCCGATCCGGCCGGTTTCGTTGGACAGGGCGCCGTACTTCACCGCATTGGTGGCGAGTTCCTGCAGGGCCATGGCGAGCGCCAGCGCCATGCGCGGCGAGAGCCAGACGTCGGGTCCGCCGATGCGCAGCCGGTCCTCCCGGACGCCGCCATAGGGCTCCATCGCCTGGACCACGATCTCCCGCAATCCCGCCCCTTCCCAGTTCTCGCGGGTGAGCACGTCGTGGGCGCGCGAGAGGGCGAAGAGACGGGCTTCCAGGGCCGACCTGACCTCGTCCGGGTCCTGGGTGCTGCGCAGGGTCTGCGCCGCGATGGACTGAACCGTGGCCAGGGTGTTCTTCACCCGGTGGTTCAGCTCGTTGATGAGAAGCTTCTGGTGTTCCTCCGCCCGCTTGCGCTCGGTGATGTCGAGCGCCACGCCGATGGTCTGTCCCAGCTTGCCCTCGTGGCTGGACTTGATCTCCGCCCGCAGGAGCAGCCAGCGGATGGAACCGTCGGGCCATATGATGCGCAGCTCGCCCTCGGCGAAGCGCTCGCCCCGGGCCAGGGCGGCCTGCGCGGCGGCGGCGATCCGCTCCCGGTCGCCCGGAAAGTAGCGCGCGCGGATTTCCTCCGGACTCGGAGAGGAGTCCGGCGGGAAGCCGAGAAGCCGGTTCAGCTCCGGCGAGGTGGTGATCGTGCCCTCGGCCGCGTTGCTCTCCCACGCGGCCAGGCGGCCGGCGTCGAGGGCGAGGCGCAGCCGCGTCTCGCTCTCCCTCAGGGCTGCCTCCGCCCGCTTCGCCTCGGTCACGTCGCTGCCTTCGGCGAAGATGCCGGACACCTTTCCCTCGGCATCCCTGATGGGCTGATAGACGAAGTCGACGAAGCGCTCTTCCGGTTCGCTGTCGGGCTCCCGGCGGAGAAAGAGCCGCAGGCCCCGCCCGACGAAGGGCTCGCCGCTCTCGTAAACGTTGTCGAGAAGCTCCTTGAACCCCTGGTCCGCGACCTCGGGCAGCGCTTCGAGCGCCGGTCTGCCGATGATGTCCCGGTGGCCGATGAGCTGGTAATAGGAGGCGTTGGCGATCTCGAAGACATGGTCGGGGCCGCGCAGCACGGCGATGAAGCCCGGGGCCTGATGGAAGAGTTCGCGCAGGCGCTCGCGCTCCGTGGCGATGCGGCGCTCCGCCAGGACCTTGCCGGTGGTTTCCATGGCGGCGCAGAACATGCCGGCGACCCTGCCACTCTCGTCATGGACCGGCGTGTACGAGAAGGTGAAGTAGGTCTCCTCCCGGTAACCGTTCCGCTCCATCGGGATCAGCAGGTCCTCGTACCCGACCGCCTCGCCCGCAAGGGTGCTCTCGACGAGAGGGCGGATCTGCTCCCAGATGTCGGACCAGACCTCGGCGAAGGGGCGTCCCAGCGCACCTGGATGCTTGGCTCCGAAGATCGGCGCATAGGCATCGTTGTACAGGAAGGCGAGATCGGGTCCCCACGCGATGAACATGGCCTGCTGGGCGTTCAGCATCAGCCGCACCAGGGTGCGCAGGGATTGAGGCCAGGTTTCCGGCTCCCCGAGCGGCGAGGTCGACCAGTCGTGCGCCCGCATGCGGGCGCCCATGTCCCCGCCGCCTGCGAGGAAGTCGCGTCCCGAAGAGCGGTTCTCGGCCACGCGGTCAGCGAGCACCGGCGGCCTCGATGCGGGAGGCCTCAGGACCGGAAGGGCGTTTCGGCTCGGGCGAACCTGCGGCGGAATGGGTTTGCGTCACGGGTTTCGAGGTGCTCGCGATAAGGGACGAGGGGTCAATCTTCGGATAGCTCATCTGGTTGCACGGCGATACCGGACAAGGCTTGCCGCAGCGGAATTCCGCCGACGGCTCACAATGCCTCCCCTTTCAGAAGCCGCGGCGCCGCCCGGCCGGTCAGGCCGGCCGCCTCGCGGATGAAGAAGCGCTTCAATCCCGGCATCCGGTCGACGAGGCCCAGCCCCAGGTCGCGGACCAGGCGGACGGGCAGGATATCGTTCGAGAAGAGCCGGTTGAGGCCGTCGGTCATCAGGCCCATGGCGGTGATGTCGGCCCGGCGCGCGCGCTCGTAGGTGTCGAGCACGTCCGCACCGCCGGGATCCATGCCCAGCCGCAGGGCGTCGGCGACCACCTCCGCGAGCGATGCCGCGTCGTGCAGGCCGAGATTGAGCCCCTGCCCCGCGATGGGATGGATCACATGGGCCGCGTCGCCCAGAAGGGCGATGCGCTCGGCCGTGAAGCGGCGGGCGACGCCGAAGGACAGGGGAAAGGCCTGCGGCTTGGTCTCGAAGGCGATCCGGCCGAGCTGCAGCCCGAAGCGCTTCTCCAGCTCCGCGAGGAGATCGTCCGGAAGAGCCTCCAGCAGGGCCGGGACATTGTCGTTGCGTTCGGTCCAGACGATGGAGGAGCGGTGCCTCACGGTGCCGTCGGGCAGGGTTTCCGCCTTGAGCGGCAGGATGGCGAAGGGGCCGGAGGGCAGGAAATGCTCCACCGCCCGGCCCTCGTGATCACGCTCGTGCGAGATCGTCGCCACGATTCCGGACTGCCGGTAGGGCCAGGAGATCCAGCCGATTCCCGCCTGCTCGCGCAAGGTGGAGCGCGCCCCGTCCGCGGCCACCAGGAGGGCGGCCGGAAGGCTGTCCTGCGCTCCCGTCAGCAGCACGTCGATCCGCGCCGGCTGGATCGCGAAGCCCCTGACGCCCTCGGGTCTGAGGGTGACGCCCTCGGCCTTGCAGGCCTCGATCAGGGCGGCGGTCAGGTCGCCCGCCGTCACCATGTGGGCGAAGGGCTCGCCCTCCCCCACATCGCCGGAAAAGGTCAGGAAGGTCGGCCGGACCGGGTCCTGCAGGCGGCTGTCGGTGATCACCATGTCGAGCATGGGCTGGGCGCTTCCGGCCACCTGGTCCCAGACCCTCAGGGCCTCGAGCATCCGCCGGGCGGCGGCGGCAATGGCATAGGCGCGCTTGTCCCCGTGCGGATCGCGCTTGAGGGCCGGGTCGCACATGACCACGTCGAGGCCAGAGCCCAGCGCCTGCTTCAGGGCGAGGGCGAGCGACAGCCCGGCCAGCCCGCCCCCGGCGATGACGATGCGTGGGCTCGTGGTGCTCATGGCTTCCGGCCTCCTCGACTGATCATGAAACGATCCAGGGCGCAGGATGGTGTCAGCGATCAATTCGCCAGCGTCAAGCTTGACGTTACCGGCATCCTCTCCGATGGATGGCGCTCCCTTGGGAGAACCGTGAATCCATGTCCAAAGCCGTTGCCGATCTCCTCTCGATCCTCGACCTCGAACCCCTCGAGCACAACCTGTTCCGCGGGCAGAGCCCGAAGAGCGGCTGGCAGCGCGTCTTCGGCGGACAGGTGATCGGTCAGGCCCTGGTGGCGGCGAGCCGCACGGTGGAGGGGCGCAACCCCCATTCCCTGCACGGCTATTTCATGCTGCCGGGCGACCCCAAGGTTCCGATCATCTACGAGGTCGACCGCATCCGCGACGGCCGCAGCTTCACCACCCGCCGGGTGGTGGCGATCCAGCATGGGCAGGCGATCTTCTCCATGTCGGCCTCCTTCCACCTGGAGGAGGAGGGCTTCGACCATCAGGCACCGATGCCGAACGTGCCCGGGCCGGACGAGCTTCCCAGCGAGGAGGAGGTGAAGGCCGACCTCATGCCGCTGATGCCGGAGCCCATGCGCTCCTATTATGCCCGCGAGCGGCCGATCGAGATCCGCCCGGTCGAGATGAAGCGCTACATGTCGCGGGAGCCCATGGCGCCGCAGTTCCATGTCTGGATCAAGACCACCGGGCGGCTGCCCGACATCCCGGCCATCCACCAATGCGTGCTGGCCTACGCCTCCGACATGACCCTCCTCGACACCGCCCTCGTGCCGCACGGCCGCACGGTGTTCGAGCCGACGATCCAGCCGGCGAGCCTCGACCATGCGCTGTGGCTCCACCGGCCCTTCCGGGCCGACGAATGGCTGCTCTACGCCCAGGACACCCCGAACGCCTCGGGCGCCCGCGGCTTCTCCCGCGGCCTGATCTTCGCCCAGGACGGAACCCTCGTGGCCTCGGTGGCCCAGGAAGGCCTGATCCGCGAACGTCGCTGACGCCTTGCTGCCCACTTTTTAAGCAAATCGGCTCCTGACGCGCCATTTCACTGGTGCCTATCGAAGAGGCACCGGCCGCACCCGCTTGGGCCGGCAAGGGCTGGCACGCTTCTTGCTTCCTTTCGCCCCGACACCCGCGCCGGCAGGCCGGGTTCGCAGGACAACGCCACCGGGCCGCGTGCGGTTCGAAGGCATCTGAAAGGGGGCTCAACCCATGAAAATCGTGATGGCGGTCATCAAGCCGTTCAAGCTGGAGGAGGTGCGCGACTCGCTCACCGCCCTCGGCGTCCACGGCCTCACCGTGACTGAAGTGAAGGGTTACGGCCGGCAGAAAGGCCATACGGAGATCTATCGCGGCGCCGAATACGCCGTGAGCTTCCTGCCGAAGCTGAAGATCGAGGTGGCGGTCGCCACGGAACTCGTCGGCCAGGTGATCGACGCGATCACCACCTCGGCCCGCACCGGCCAGATCGGCGACGGCAAGATCTTCGTCACCTCGCTCGAGAAAGCGGTCCGCATCCGCACCGGCGAGACCGATGCCGACGCCCTCTGAGCCCAATCCCTTTCCAGCGTTCCGGAGTCCTTATCCGATGAAAATCCGTCCTCTTCTCATGACAGCCCTCGGGGGAGCGGCGCTCGGCCTGCTCGCCCTCGATCCCGCCCTCGCGCAGGACGCCGCCGCTCCCGCGGCCGAGGCTGCCGCCACCGCCCCCACAGTCAGCAAGGGCGACACCACCTGGATGCTCGTCTCGACCATCCTGGTCATCCTCATGACGATCCCGGGCCTTGCCCTGTTCTATGGCGGCCTCGTGCGCACCAAGAACATGCTCTCCGTGCTGATGCAGGTCTTCGCGGTGTTCAGCCTCGTCGCCATCCTGTGGGTCTTCTACGGCTATTCGCTCGCCTTCACGTCGGGTCCCGAAGGCCTCGGGGCCTTCATCGGCGGCTTCTCGAAAGCCTTCCTGGCCGGCGTGACCACGGATTCCACCGCCGACACCTTCACCAAGGGCGTGGCGATTCCCGAGCTCACCTTCGTGGCCTTCCAGCTCACCTTCGCGGCACTCACGCCGGCCCTGATCGTCGGCGCCTTCGCCGAGCGCATCAGGTTCAGCGCGGTCATGCTGTTCACGGGCCTCTGGGTCACGGTGATCTACCTGCCCGTCGCCCACATGGTGTGGTTCTCGGAGGGCTATCTCTTCGCTCTCGGCGCCCTCGACTTCGCCGGCGGCACGGTGGTGCACATCAACTCGGGCGTCGCCGCCCTCGTGGGCGCGATCATGATCGGCAAGCGCATCGGCTACGGCCGCGACCTGCTCGCCCCGCACTCGCTCACCCTCACCTTCGTGGGCGCCTGCATGCTCTGGGTCGGCTGGTTCGGCTTCAACGCGGGCTCCAACCTGGAGGCCACGGGCGGCGCTGCGCTGGCGCTGGTCAACACCATCCTCGCCCCGGCGGCGGCCGGCCTCGCCTGGATGACCGTGGAAGCCATGGCCAAGGGCAAGGCCTCGCTGCTCGGCATCGCCTCCGGCGCCGTCGCGGGCCTCGTGGCGATCACCCCGGCGGCGGGCCTGTCCGGCCCCATGGGGGCCATCGTGCTCGGCCTCGTGGCGGGCGTGATCTGCTACTACGCGGTCACCAGCGTGAAGAACGCGCTCGGCTACGACGACGCCCTCGACGTGTTCGGCATCCACGGCGTGGGCGGCATCGTCGGCGCCCTGGGCACGGCCATCGTCGCGGCCCCGTCGCTCGGCGGCTACGGCGTCGGCGAATACACCATCGGTGGTCAGCTCTGGACCCAGTTCGTCGCCGTGGTCATCACCCTCATCTGGACCACCGGCGGATCGCTGATCCTCTTCAAGCTGGTCGACCTGGTGGTCGGCCTGCGGGTCACGCCCGATGCGGAGCGCGAAGGCCTCGATCTCGCCGATCACGGCGAGCGCGCCTACAACTACTGACGAACAAGACGAAGGCCTCCAGAGGGCTCGAAACGAAGAAGCCCCGGTCGCAAGGCCGGGGCTTTCCTTTTGCTTCGCCGTCATTCCGGGGCGGCTCGTCAGAGCCGAGCCCGGAACCCATGAACGCCAGCGTTTCAGGAAGGAGTGACAGCGGTGCCACCTCATCCTGCACCGTCAGCGGCCCTGGGTTCCGGGCTCTCGCTGACGCTCGCCCCGGAATGACACCCGAAGGCGAGAACCTCACCCGTTCTTCACGAGCTGCTGCAGTTTCGAGCGCCGGACCTCGTCCGATTCCTGGAAGTTGGACGTGCCGTAGAAATCGCCCTTCGAGTCCATCAGGAAGATCGTGGCCGTGTGGTCCATGGTGTAGTCCCCGTCGGTCGGAACCTTGCGGAAATACACCTTGTACTCCTTGGCCACCGCGGCGATCTCCTCCTCCGTGCCGGTCAGGCCGACGATGCGCGGATCGAAGGACGAGAGGTAGGACTTCAGCAGTTCCGGCGTGTCGCGGGCGGGGTCCACCGTGATGAAGGCGACGTTCAGCTTGTCCGCGTCCGGTCCCAGGGCCTGCAGGTCCTGGGTGAGGTCGTAGAGCGTCGTCGGGCACACCTCCGGGCAGTGGGTGAAGCCGAAGAAGACCGCGAAGGGCTTCCCCTTCAGGTCCGCCTCGGTGAAGGGCTTGCCCTCGTGCGAGGTCAGCCGGAACGGACCGCCGATGGGCACCCGCGACTGGTTCTGCTGCGGCTCGGGCACCAGCAGCAGCACCGTCACGAGCAGGGTGAGCGCCGCCACGAGAAACACGCTGAGCGGCAAGAGAAGGGATCGCTTGAGGATCATGGGTTCGTCTCCCGATCGCGTCGGTTCAGTGGTGCTTGTGCTCGGCCGCGCCCTGCGCGCCCATGGGACGGACCGCGTATTCGACCTCGACCGTCCCGGCCTTCTCGAACACGAGGGTGCCCTTGTGGGTCTGGCCCGCCCTCAAGGGCTCCTTGAGGTCCATGAACATGAGATGGTAGCCGCCCGGCTTGAATTCGAGCGTCCGGCCCGGTTCGATCGCGAGCCCGCCCTGTACCGGCTTCATGCGCATGACGGTGCCGTCGAGGGACATCTCGTGCATCTCGACCCGGCCGGCGAGGGGAAACGAGCCGCCGACGAGCCGGTCCGGCTCCTGGCCCTTGTTGGTGATCCGCAGATAGCCGCCGCCGACCTTGGCGCCGGGTGGGGTCGCCCGGGACCAGGGCTGCTCGATGGCGAGGCTTCCGGCGGTGGCCGATGCGGACGCGCCCGGAGCCGCCACGAGGGTCACGCCCGGAGCCGGATGGCTCAGGCTGTGCGGGTCCTGTTCGGCGGCGGGGATCTGCGTCCATTCCTCCGTGCCGTTGGCGCAGGTCTGCACGACGGGGAAATGGACCGTGGAGCCCGCCGCGAAGGCATCCGTGATCCGCGCCTGGAATACGAACTCGTCGTAATGGCCGTCCTCGAGGGAGCCCGACCACGTGATCCCGGTCACGCCCTCGGAGACCGGCTCGCCGTGCTGGCGATAGGTTTTCGCATAAGGAGCCCGGGCGGTCTCCAGGGTCCAGCCCGCCTTCGGCATCGGCCTGGCGTCGATGACGCCCTCGGGGATGCGGACCTGGACCTTCAGGGTCGGCTGCCCGTTGCAGCCATGGGGGATGCGCAGCACGCCCTTGTAGGTGGCGTTCGGGGCCGCCCGGGCCGTCTCGAAGGTCACATGGGCGAGCGCCGGGGTGGAAACGGCGAGGAGCGCGGCCGCGACGAGCGCGCCGGCGGAGGAAGACGATGTCATGATGGAATGATCCTGTTGGCTTGGGTCGGCGTGTTCGGGAGAAAGATCAACCGAGGCGCGGCGGTGCGCGCGAGCCGACAGGCAGGATCGTGGAGGCGACGGGCAGGACGGGCGTCGCCGGACGGGCATCCGCCGCCACGGCCCGACGCGGGACGGGGGCCACCATGGCGGCCGCGGGGAGCGGACCGCCGGCGGACCCGGCGCCGTGGCAGCCGAGAAGGCAGCAAAGCCCGTCATGCGCTTTCGCCGGCGCCGGATCGTCGGGCGCCCGGTCGGCCTCCGTCAGGCAGAGGATGGCCTGCGGCAGATGGCCCGACCCCGCCTGAACGGCACCGGCCATGGAGAGGAGCAGGCCCTGCAGGACCAGGACATAGGCGAGCGCGACCGCGAGAACGGCCCGTTTTCCGCCTGTCATGAACGCCCTGCGCGACATGGCGGGACACTGATCTTTCCCGCCCGTTCCGTCAATGTCCGAAACGCCGGGCGGGTAGGGTTAAAGGACCCTTAACCAGCCTTTCCTAGAGTGGGAATCGTAACTCTAGATCCAGGTCTTCAGTCGTTCCATGCGCACCGTCCGCCGCTCCTCCTCCGCCTACGACGGGCTCTTCAGCGCCCTGCGAGCCGCCCTCGCCCGCAGGGCCCAGGAGCTGACGGGCCTGTGCCTGATCGCCTTCGCGGGCGCCGTCGCGGTGGCCCTGGCCACCTGGTCGGTGGACGACCCGAGCCTCAACAACGCCACCGACGCCCCCGTGCGCAACATGATCGGCTGGCCCGGCGCCATCGTGGCCGACCTGCTGATGCAGCTTCTCGGCCTCGGGGCCATCGCGGCCCTGCTGCCGCTCGCGCTCTGGGGCTGGCGCCTCATGAAAGCGGGCGAGCTCGGACGCGGACAGCTGCGTCTGGCCCTGTGGATCATCGGCGCGGGAGCCGCCACGGCGCTGGCCAGCGCCCTGCCGGCCACGGACCGCTGGCCCCTGCCGACCGGCCTCGGCGGCGTGGTGGGCGACGCGATCCTCACCGCCGCGAAAGCCGTGACCGGCCTGTCCGGCGGACCCGCCCACGCCATTCTCGGCCTCGTCTTCGCCGGCCTGACGATTCTCACCCTCACCGCCGCCTGCGGCTTCGGCCTCTCCGAGGAGAGGCACCCGGAGGACCTGGAGGATTTCGACGATCCCCGCCCCGCGAAGCGCGGCCGCAAGACCCAGGACTGGGAAGAGGCCGACGAGCCCGGCTCCGATGAGCCCGGCTGGGGCATCGTGTCCCTCGGCGCCCTTGCCCATGGCGTCATGAGCCTTCGCAGCGCAGCCCGGCGCTGGAGCGAGCGCAGGGGCCATCCCGAGGAGGACGATCTTGCCGACATCCCCGCGCCTGCGAGCACGGCCCGGCGCGGGTCGCCGGACAGGGGTTTCGCGCGGCGCGAGCCGGTGCTGGAGGCGGGGCCCGCCCGCGGCCGCCCGGCCGGCGTCGCTGCGCCGGTCTACGACGAGGACGACGATTGGGGGGAAGGCCCTCCTCCCCTGCCCGGCGTGCCCCGTGTCGCGCAGCCCGAGCCGGCACCGACCCGGGTGGCGCCGGTTCCCGCCGCGCCCAAGCCCGGGCGACGCATGGCGCGAGAGGCCCAGCCCTCGCTCCTCGACGACGGCGACTACCAGCTTCCCGCGCTCACGCTCCTGGCGGAGCCGAAGAAGCCGGCCGGTCCCGTGGTCTCCGCCGACGCGCTCGAGCAGAACGCGACGCTTCTCGAAGGCACGCTGGAGGATTTCGGCGTGAAGGGCGAGATCATCAACGTGCGCCCCGGCCCGGTGGTGACGCTCTACGAGCTGGAGCCGGCCCCCGGCACCAAGTCGTCGCGCGTCATCTCGCTGGCCGACGACATCGCCCGCTCCATGAGCGCGGTCTCGGCCCGCGTCGCGGTGGTGCAGGGCCGCAACGCCATCGGCATCGAACTGCCCAACCACAAGCGCGAGACGGTTTTTCTGCGCGAGCTTCTGGCGAGCCAGGATTTCGAGACCTCGAAGCACAAGCTCGCCCTGTGCCTCGGCAAGACCATCGGCGGCGAGCCGGTGATCGCGGATCTGGCGCGCATGCCGCACCTGCTGGTGGCCGGCACCACCGGCTCGGGCAAGTCGGTCGCCATCAACACCATGATCCTCTCCCTCGTGTATCGCATGAAGCCCGAGGAATGCCGCCTGATCATGGTGGACCCGAAGATGCTGGAGCTGTCGGTCTATGACGGCATTCCCCACCTCCTCACCCCTGTCGTCACCGACCCGAAGAAGGCCGTGGTGGCGCTCAAATGGGCGGTCCGGGAGATGGAGGACCGGTACAAGAAGATGTCGAAGCTGGGGGTGCGCAACATCGACGGCTTCAACGCCCGCGTCTCGGAGGCCAAGGCCAGAGGCGAGACGATCACCCGCACGGTGCAGACCGGCTTCGACAAGGAGACGGGGGAGGCGGTGTACGAGGACGAGATCATGGATCTCGAGCCCCTGCCCTACATCGTGGTGATCGTCGACGAGATGGCCGACCTGATGATGGTGGCCGGCAAGGACATCGAAGGCGCGATCCAGCGTCTGGCCCAGATGGCGCGTGCGGCGGGCATTCACGTGATCCTGGCGACGCAACGGCCATCCGTCGACGTGATCACCGGCACGATCAAGGCGAACTTCCCGACCCGCATTTCCTTCCAGGTGACGTCGAAGATCGACTCGCGCACGATCCTGGGCGAGATGGGCGCCGAGCAGCTTCTGGGGCAGGGCGACATGCTGTACATGGCCGGCGGCGGGCGCATCACGCGCGTGCACGGGCCGTTCTGCTCCGACGAGGAGGTCGAGAAGGTCGTCGCCCACCTCAAACGCCAGGGCCGTCCGCAATATCTCGAAGCGGTCACGGCGGACGAGGATGGCGGCGGGGACGGCGGCGACACGCCCGTCTTCGACCAGGGCGAGTTCGGATCGGGCGGGGGCGACCTCTACGACCAGGCGATCGCCGTGGTGCTGCGGGACAAGAAGGCCTCGACCTCCTATATCCAGCGCCGCCTGCAGATCGGCTACAACCGCGCCGCCTCGCTCATGGAGCGCATGGAGAAGGAAGGCATCGTCGGTCCCGCCAACCACGCGGGCAAGCGCGAGATCCTGCTGGAGACCGCCGGGCTCGACGAGGATTGAGCGGCGCGGCAGGAACCTTGGCCTGGATGCTGCGTCATCATGTAACCATATGATGTCCCCGACGCAGCCGCTATTACGGGGAGTAAGGAGTTGATCCGGATGCGCCTTTCGGGCCTTGCACGCCTCGTGACCATCGTGGCCCCCCTCGTGGGTGCGGGCGCGGTGCCGGCTGCGGCCCAGGTGCTGCCGATGGATCTCTTCCGGCCGCCGGCCCACCCGGTCGAGCCGCCGACCATCGCCTCGGCCGCCCAGGGCTTCACCCTCTCGACGGCGCCCCTGCCGACCGCGAGCTTCCACGCTCCGGCCGCCGCTCCCGGACCGGTGGCCGTCGCCGAGCCCGAGCCGGATCCCATCGTCGCACGGGCGAAGCCTGCGGCCGCCAAGCCCGCTTCGCCGCCCCCCTCCCCTCCGGAGCGTCCGGCAGCCACCGCCCCGGCGCCGAAGGTCGCCTCGGCGGAGCCGATGGAGATCGTGCCGAAGCCCGTGGTCACGGCCGCCGCCCGGATCGAAACCCTCTCCAACCGGGAGATCGTGGAGCGGGCGAACGCCTATTTCACCAATCTCGGCACCCTGGTCGCCGACTTCACCCAGGTGGGCGGCGACGGCCGCCGCCTGGGCGGCACGCTCTATCTGGAGCGGCCGGGCAAGGTGCGCTTCGACTACGACCCTCCGGCGACCCTGGAGGTGATCGCCGATGGCTCCTCGGTGGCCGTGCGCGACCGCAAGCTCGCGACCCAGGACCTCTATTCGATCTCGCAGACGCCGCTGAAGTTCCTCCTGCGCGAGCGGGTCAATCTCGGCCAGGACATCGCCATTCGCGGCATCACCAACGACGGCGACTCGGTGCGCATCTCCCTGGAGGACAAGTCGACCCTCGGCGGCACCTCTCGCATCACCCTCTACTTCGATCCGAAGGTCGAGAACCTGTCCCAGTGGCGCATCGTCGACCCGCAGGGCTTCCAGACGATCGTGGTGCTCGAAAAGGCGCAGCGCGGCCGACGCATGGATCCGGAGCTGTTCAAGATCCAGTACGAGGCCATCGTGGGCAGCAACCGGTAGGAAGCGTCGGCCGGATCAGCGTGAGCAGGTCTTCTTGGAGGCGCTCGTCGAACCGTCGTTGCACACGAACTTGCCGGACCGGCAGTGGGAGACTCCCCCCTTCTTCCCCGAGCAGGGCGTATTTCGCGCGTGAGCGGCCGGTGCAAGAGCAACAGCCGCAAGGCTTAGGACGGTGAGAAAGGCTGCGAGCTTCGTCCTCATTGATACCCCCTTCAGTTGTATTTATCTTCACTACAACTTAAAGGGAGGGATCTCTTCCCACAATCCCGAATCTATCGTAGCCCAGGGCGTCCTGCCGAAGGGAAGCCGCCCGTGAACCTCACCGTCTCCACCTGGAACATCAATTCCGTCCGCCTGCGCATCGACCAGGTGAAGCGCTTCCTGCAGGAGCGCCGGCCCGACATCCTGTGCCTGCAGGAGACCAAGTGCCCGAACGACAAGTTTCCCCTGAAGGAGCTGCAATCCTTCGGCTATCCCTTCGTCGTGCATATGGGCCAGAAGGGCTATAACGGGGTCGCGATCCTGTCGCGCTATCCGTTCTCGGAGACGAACGTGATGGAGATGTGCGGCCGGGCCGACGCCCGCCACATCACCGTGACGCTCTCGCCCCAGGCCAAGGCGGCCGCGGGCCTCGTGATCCATAACTTCTACGTGCCGGCCGGCGGCGACATTCCCGATCCCGACCTCAACGAGAAATTCCGCCACAAGCTCCAGTTCATGGAGGAGCTGCGCGCCTGGGGCGGCCGCTCCAGGCCCACCGCCTCGCCCGCCATCCTCGTGGGCGACCTCAATGTGGCGCCCCTGGAGAACGATGTGTGGAGCCACAAGCAGCTCCTCGACGTGGTCAGCCATACGCCCGTCGAGACCACCGCCCTGGAGGAGCTGCGCCAGGAGGCGGGCTGGACCGACGCCATGCGCCATCTCCGGCCCGAGCCCGAAAAGATCTATTCCTGGTGGAGCTACCGCTCGCCCGACTGGGCCGCCGCCAACAAGGGCCGCCGGCTCGACCATATCTGGGTGTCGGAGGGCATCCGGGACGCGGTGCGTTCCATCGACGTGACCCGCGAGACCCGCGGCTGGGAGCGTCCCTCCGACCACGTGCCGGTCACGGCGGTGCTGGAGCTCTGACCGGACACCTCCTCAACCGGGGAGTGCAGCTCCAGCGGCGCGGCTGCTACGCTGCTTCCATGACGCGCAAGAACTCTCCTGTCCCCCACGCCTCCCCGTCTCGTGCGCTGGTTGCCGGAACGATCCTGATGGGGATCGGCATGGGGATCGGCTTGTCACAGCCGGCGGCGGCCCTGTCTCCCGCGACGCGGGATCAGGTGCTGCAGGCCTGTCACGAGAAGGCCATGCAGGTGCATCGGGACGCCCAGGAGGCCCTGATGACCTATCTTAGACGCCTCGCCGCCCAGCCGCGCAACGCCGCCTGGCAGCCGGAGACCTGCGAGGCCCTGCGACTCTCGATCGCCGCGAGTCAGAAACGGATCGACTGGCAGGGCGGCGGAAACCGGATCTGCGCCGAGAGGTACAAGTCGTCCGAGATGAAGGCCATCCGGGCGGACCTGCGTGACTCGAACGACAAGAAGCGCAAGCTCTTCCGCGAGAATTGCCGCTAGAGCATCGTGCGGAACCGAAGGTCCGCGCCAGCGAAAAGTGGGTCCGGTTTTCCGCCGAAACGATGCTCTCATCCATAGGGAAAGCATCGGACCCAGAGGTGCAAGTCCACTTTTCCTGTCCGATGCTTTAGAGGCTCCCGGGAGCCGCCTATGACACGGCGGTCCCGATCACGGGCTCGATGCGTGGGTGACCGTGACCTCTTCGACCAGCAGCCGCAGCGGCGGCAGATCGAAATCCAGCCGCGCCAGGAGCGCGTGGGACGAGGCGAGGCTGCATCCGTGCCGTCCCTTGGCGCAGCCTTCGAAATAGGTCACGTATTCGTCGCAGCGGACGGTCCTCTGCAGCTTCGGCAGCTCCGTGCACTTTTCGTAGATCCGCCACATGATCTGGGCGGTCCTGGGATCGTAGGGCCGGGGCCGTTCGAAATGCTGGGACACGGAATGATAGCCGACGATCAAGGCGGCCGGTCCTGCCAGAATCGCGATGGCCTTGATGCCGGGATGGATCTTGAGCATCGCCTTTCCCCGATTCGTTGCAGCTGCGGCCAAGTTACCTGATTTGCGCCGTTCTTGAACCCTCAAATTCCGCTCAGGAAGGTTCGTCGGTTTCCGGAGGACGGTCTCAGGGCCGGCCCTACTCCTCGTCCTGCCCCGGTTTCCTGGCCGGGATCTCCCCGCCGTCGATGGCGATGAGGTGCCGGCGGACCCGCTCCAGGCCGTCGCTCAGCCGCGTCAGCTCCTCCGTCATGGCCTGGTGCATGGCGGAGGCGGCGGTGGGGAACTCCTCCAGCACGCGGCGCATGAGACTGGGGGTGACGCGGATCACCGTGGACGGCTCGCGCGCCATGGCGGTGGCGGGGCGCTCGACCCGGGTGAAGAGCGCGGCCTGGCCGATGAGGGAGCCGGGGCCGGCGACGAAGGCGGCGGGAGAGCCGTCGTCCTTCGCGTCGAGCGCGATGGCGCCCTGGCTCACCACGTAGCCGCCGTCGGAGCGGTCGCCCTTGCGGAACAGCATGTCCCCCGCCCGCAGGATCCGGTTCTCGGACGCGAAGGCGACCAGCCGCAGGGCGTCCCGGTCCAGCAGGTTGAACAGGGGCGCCCTCGACAGGATCGCGATATCGTCTTCGAGCGCCATGTCGAACCCTAGGGAATCAGCTTGTAGCCGCCGGGCTCGGTGACCAGGATGCGCGCATTGGACGGATCGGCCTCGATCTTCTGCCGCAACCGGTAGATATGCGTTTCCAGGGTGTGGGTGGTGACGTTGGAATTGTAGCCCCAGACCTCCGTGAGCAGGGTCTCGCGCCCGACCACGGACTGGCCCGCGCGGTAGAGATAGCGCAGGATCGCCGTTTCCTTCTCGGTCAGCTTGAGCTTGGAGCCCTTGTCGGTGGTGAGGAGCTTGGAGCCGGGCCGGAAGGTATAGGGCCCGATCTGGAACACCGCGTCCTCGCTCGCCTCGTACTGGCGCAGCTGCGCCCGGATGCGGGCGAGCAGCACGGCGAACTTGAACGGCTTGGTGACGTAGTCGTTGGCGCCGGCTTCGAGCCCCATCACCGTGTCGTTCTCGGAGCCCTGGGCCGTGAGCATGATGATCGGGCTGCGGAAGCCGTCCTGGCGCATGATCTTGACGGCCTCGCGCCCGTCCATGTCGGGCAGGCCCACATCCATGATGGCGAGATCGATCCGGTCGCCCTTGACCGCCTCGATGGCTCCCGACGCGGTCTCGGCGGTGGTGATCCGAAACTCCTCGTAGAGTCCGAGCTGTTCGGCAAGGGTGTCGCGCAGGTCCTGATCGTCGTCGACGACAAGGAGGCGGCTGGCATTCGACATCTCAAACCCTTCAACACGATGGAACGAGCAGGCGCTGGAGCGGTCTCGGGGACGATTGATGCCGGCGGGACCGCTCCGTCCTTCAATCGCCGCACGACCGTGCCGGAAAATCGAAGCCTGCCTCGACGGGGGCGCGGACTTCCGGTTCCGGATCATGTACTAGAGTAGTCATTCCCAGCTTGACAACAAGGGGTTGGGCCAACCCTTCCACTGCCCATGAAGCGCAATTACGTCGACCTCATCCGCGTCCACCGCTCGCCCCTCGACCACCGGCGCGGCCGGCTGCAGGCCGGAAATCTGGTGCTGCCCTGCGCGCTCGGCCGCTCCGGCACCCGCCCGGCCAAGCGCGAGGGCGACGGCGCCTCGCCCGTGGGCCGCTTCCGCCTGATCCAGGCCTTCTACCGCGGCGATCACGGCCCGCGGCCGCGCACCGGCCTGCCCCTGCGCCGGATCGGGCCCAACGACGGCTGGTCGGACGATGTGCGGGACCGGCGCTACAACCGCCTCGTGCCCCTGCCCTGCCCGACGAGCCACGAGACGATGTGGCGCGACGACCACCTCTACGACGTGGTGATCGACATCGCCTGGAACCGCGGCCCCATCGTGAAGGGCCGCGGCAGCGCCATCTTCCTCCATCTCGCCCGCCCCGGCTTCACCCCGACCGAGGGCTGCGTGGCCGTGGACCGGAGCAAGGTCCGCCGCCTCATGGAGCGGATCGGACCGCGCACGAGGATCGAGATCGTGGGATAGGCAGCGGACCGCTCAGCCGCCGATGCTCTCGTAGAAATCCTCCGGCCCGTCGACCTCCCGAAGCCTTCCCCTGTCGATCAGAAGAAACCGGGTGCCGACGGTCTTCACGAAGCTTCTGTCGTGGGAGACCACGACGCAGGTGGCTTCGGCATCGAGGATTTCCGATTCCAGCTGCTCCCGCCCCGGGATGTCCACGTGGTTGGTGGGCTCGTCCATGAGGTAGAAGTTCGGGTTGGCGAGGCGCAGCGCCAGCAGGCCGAGCCGCGCCTTCTGGCCCGGCGACAGGCGGCCGATGGGGAGATTCTGCCTTTCGATGGAGAAGCCCGCCTCCGCCAGCACCGCCCGGCTGCGCTGGTCGCCCAGGCGGAACTGCGACAGGACGAAGTCGTGCGCCGTCGCCCTGTCCGGCAATTGCCGCATGTCCTGATCCACATAGCCCGGAGCGAGACTCGGGCTCACCCGGATGCCGGGCAGGCCGTCCGGCTGAAGCATGGCCCGGTGCAGCAGGCGGACGAGTTGGGATTTGCCCGTTCCGTTGCGTCCGAGCACCACGATCCGATCCCCCTGCGCCACCTCCAGCTTCGGGATCGGGAACAGCTTTCGCCCGTCGGGCGCCTGCACGGCGACGTTCTCCACCGAGAGAAGCACCTTCGCGTGCGTGCCGCGATTGGCGAGCCGGATCTCGCCCGGCCTCTCCTTGTGCACGGCGCGGACGCTCTGCTCCAGCTGCTCGGCGCGGCGCCTGATCTGCGCCGACTTCACCTGGGCCGCATCGCTGCCGCGGTTGATGCCCACATTGCGCAGCTCGGCCGCGCTCTCGCGCAGGCGCTTCACCTCGCGAAGGGTCTTCTCCCGCTGTCCCTGGGCGGCCTCGTCGTGCGCATCGAGCAGGTCGCGGGCGCGCCGATAGGGATGGGCGAACGCGACGGATTCCTCCGGCCGCAGAAACAGGGTGCGGTTGGTGCAGGCATCGAGGAAATCCCTGTCGTGGCTTGCGACCACCACGGGAACCCGGTCCGCCACGTCCCTCAGCCAGCGCTCCAGGAGCAGGAGCTTTTCGAGGTCGAGGTGGTTCGTGGGCTCGTCGAGCAGCAGGAGGTCCGGCTCCGTGACCCAGGCGCGGGCGATCAGGGCCAGCCGCTGCCAGCCGCCGCTGAGCGCCCGCACGGGACGCTCACGTAGGTCGGAGGGCGCCCCGAATTCGTCGAGAACGACGTCGATCCGCCATTCCTGGAGGTCGCGTTCCGCCGGAGGCAGGGCGCGGCAGATGGCTTCGTGCAGGGACAGATCCAGCAGGTCGTCCGGCATGTCCTGCTCGACCAGCGCCGCCTTCAGGCCGCGGGAGCGGACGATCTCGCCCCCGGTCGGTTCGGAGAGGCCGGCGAGACATCTGAGCAGCGTCGATTTTCCCGCCCCGTTCCCGGCCACGAGACCGAGACGGTCCCGCTCGCCGATGGTGAGGGTCAGGTTCTGGAAGAGCGTGGTCTGCGCGATAGCGGAAACATTGCGAAGGCTGATCGAGCCCATGGGTCATCTCATTGGTGCTGCGCGGTCCCGAAGGCGCGCGAAACTGGGAACGTCCGTCGGTCCGCGGGTCCTCGATGGACGCAGCGGACGAGCCGTTCAGAGCTGACCAGAATGAGATGGAGACGAGAGGGTCGTCAGATCCGTTCGATGGCCGGCCCTGCAACGAGCTGCTGCAGGGCATTCCAGGGGCCGAACATGCGATGCTGGTATTGTTCACACATGCAACCCTCCCTGGTTCGAACCTCGATCGACGGCCAGAGCTTAACCGCGCCGCGGCTCGACCGCAACCCGGGACGCCGGCGTGACATTCTCGCAGCTCCATGATTTCCTGATTTCAGGATGACCTCAGCCGTGTCCCGCCGCAGCACGATCCTTCATGCCCTCTGGGGCATCGGTCTTCTGGCCGCCTGCACTCCCGCCCTGTCGCAGGAGCTGGGCGAGTGGCGGGCGCTGACGGCGGAGGAGGAAAAGTCCCATAAGGGAGACGTGCCGGCGGATTCCGCCGATCCCCTGTCGGTGGAGGCCGATTTCGACGGCGACGGCCGGAAGGACAAGGCCCTGATCGCCGCCCGCAGGGCCGACGGGGTCCGCGACCTGATCGTCCGGATGGGCGACCGGATCCACGTCCTGGTCCGGTCCGAGGAAGGCGGAGCCTCCGTCGGGGCCGAGGACGGTCTCGGGCTCGCGGAGCCGGGGCGGTGGGAGACGGTCTGCGGCAACGCCTTTCGGGACCTGCAGGGAGGCCTGTGCGAGTCGGAGCAGTATCCCGAGGCCGTGACCCTGAAGCATCCGGGCCTTCTTCACATCAGCCCGGGAGAGGCGATGCTCTACTTCTGGAACCGGAAGAAGAAGACCTTCGATGCGGTTGGGCTGAGGAACTAGCCTCGCGGACGTTCACGCCTTCGGCCGCGTCCCGAAGATCGCGCTGCCCACCCGCACATGGGTGGCGCCGAGCTGGATCGCCTCGTCGAAATCGGCGCTCATGCCCATGGACAGGGTTTTCAGCCCGTGCCGCTTCGCGATCTTGCCCAGCAGGGCGAAATGCGGCGAGGGCGGGTCCTCCGCCGGCGGGATGCACATCAGGCCCTCGATGGCGAGGCCGTGCCGGGTGCGGCATTCCTCGATGAAGGCATCCGCCTCGGCCGGCATGACGCCGCCCTTCTGCGGCTCCTCCCCCGTATTGACCTGGACCAGGAGGCGCGGCGCCCTGCCGGCTTTCGCGATCTCCTTCGCCAGGGCTTCCGCGAGAGACGGGCGGTCGAGGGTGTGGATCGCGTCGAAGAGCGCGACCGCCTCCTTCGCCTTGTTGGACTGGAGCGGGCCGATCAGGTGAAGCTCCACGTCCGGATAGCGCTCCCGCAAGGCGGGCCATTTCGCCTTGGCCTCCTGCACGTAGTTCTCGCCGAAGACCCGCTGGCCCGCCGCCAGGACGGGCTCGATATCCTCGGCCGGAAAGGTCTTGGAGACCGCCACCAGAGTGATCCCGGCCGGATCGCGGTCGTAGTCGGTTGCGGCGCGCCCGATGGCGGCGCGAACCTGATGCAAGCCTTCGACGGGATTATGGTCGCTCATACTCTTCCTCTTGCAGGGCTCTCGCGCGCGCGAAACCGTTGACCGCGCGGGAGAGCTGTGTCCTAGTCCGGCGCAACCCGGCGGCGCAAGCCGCTTCGACTTTTGCGATGACGGATAGTGACGAAAAATGAGGCCTGAGCGCTACAACGCCAAGGAAGCCGAGCCGAAATGGCGGAAGGTCTGGAACGACCAGGACCTGTTCAAGACTCCGAACGACGACCCGCGCCCGAAATACTACGTGCTCGAGATGTTTCCCTATCCGTCGGGGCGCATCCACATGGGCCACGTGCGCAACTACACCATGGGCGACGTGGTGGCGCGCTACAAGCGGGCCAAGGGCTTCAACGTGCTCCATCCCATGGGCTGGGACGCCTTCGGCATGCCGGCCGAGAACGCGGCCATGCAGAACAAGGTCCACCCCAAGGAATGGACCTACGCCAACATCGCCACCATGCGCGCCCAGCTGCAATCCATGGGCCTGGCCATCGACTGGAGCCGCGAGATCGCCACCTGCGATCCGGCCTACTACAAGCACCAGCAGCGCATGTTCCTGGACTTCCTCGAGGCCGGGCTCGTGGACCGCAAGACCGCCAAGGTGAACTGGGACCCGGTGGACCAGACCGTGCTCGCCAACGAGCAGGTGATCGACGGGCGCGGCTGGCGCTCGGGCGCCCTGGTGGAGCAGCGCGAGCTGACCCAGTGGTTCCTCAAGATCACCGACTACGCGCAGGACCTGGACGACAGGCTCGACACCCTGGACCGCTGGCCCGAGAAGGTGCGCCTGATGCAGCGCAACTGGAT
This sequence comes from Microvirga lenta, assembly GCF_020532555.1. Lineage (GTDB taxonomy): Bacteria > Pseudomonadota > Alphaproteobacteria > Rhizobiales > Beijerinckiaceae > Microvirga > Microvirga lenta. Next base: position 61,862 of record NZ_JAJBBR010000004.1, read on the forward strand.
CGGCCGCTCCGAGGGCCTGCTGGTGCGCTTCGCCCTGCAGCCCGGCACGGTGCCCAACGGCGAGACCGAGCTCGAGATCTACACCACGCGGCCCGACACCCTCTTCGGCGCCAGGTTCATGGCGGTCGCGCCCGATCATCCCCTCGCCCGCGCCGCCGCCGAGAAGAACCCGGAGCTTGCCGCCTTCATCGAGGAGTGCAAGCGCATCGGCACCGCGCAGGAAGCCATCGAGAAGGCCGAGAAGCTCGGCTTCGACACGGGCGTGCGCGCGCAGCACCCGTTCGATCCGAACTGGACGCTGCCGGTCTACGTGGCGAACTTCATCCTGATGGAATACGGCACGGGCGCGATCTTCGGCTGCCCGGCGCACGACCAGCGCGACCTCGATTTCGTCAACAAGTACGGCCTGGGCAACACGCCCGTGGTTTGCCCGCCCGACACGGATCCGGCTTCCTTCGTGATCACCGACACCGCCTATGACGGCGAGGGCCGGATGATCAATTCCCGCTTCCTCGATGGGCTCACCATCGCGGAGGCGAAGGAGGAGGTCGCCCGCCGCCTGGAGAGCGAAACCCGCGACAACCGGCCGGTGGCCGAGCGCAAGGTGAATTTCCGCCTGCGCGACTGGGGCATCTCGCGCCAGCGCTACTGGGGCTGCCCGATCCCGATCATCCATTGCGAAGCCTGCGGCGTGGTGCCCGTCCCGAAGGACCAGCTCCCGGTGGTGCTGCCCGAGGACGTGTCCTTCGACGTGCCGGGCAACCCGCTCGACCGGCACCCGACCTGGAAGCACGTGGACTGCCCGCAATGCGGCGGTAAGGCCCGGCGCGAGACGGACACCATGGACACCTTCGTGGATTCGTCCTGGTATTTCGCCCGCTTCACCGACCCGACCCTGGAGACCGAGCCGACGGACCGCGCCACGGTCGATTCCTGGCTGCCGGTGGACCAGTATATCGGCGGCATCGAGCACGCGATCCTGCACCTGCTCTATTCGCGCTTCTTCACCCGCGCGATGAAGAAGACCGGCCATGCCGGTCTCGACGAGCCCTTCGCCGGCCTGTTCACGCAGGGCATGGTGGTGCACGAGACCTACAAGGATGAAAGCGGCGCCTGGGTGCTTCCGGGCGACGTGCGCATCGAATCCGACGGCGCGGCTCGCCGGGCCTTCCACGTGACGACCGGCGCCCCGATCGAGATCGGCTCGATCGAGAAGATGTCGAAGTCGAAGAAGAACACCGTGGACCCGGACGAGATCATCGCCTCCTACGGCGCGGACACGGCCCGCTGGTTCATGCTGTCCGACTCTCCCCCTGAGCGCGACGTGATCTGGACCGAGGAGGGCGTGCAGGGCGCGGGCCGCTTCGTCCAGCGCGTGTGGCGTCTGGTGGGCGAAATCGCGGACCGGAAGACGGGCGGCAACAATGCCGCTGCGGAAGGACCCATCGGCATCGCCGTGCGCAAGGCCGCGCACAAGGCGCTGGCGGCGGTCGAGGAGGATGTGGAGCGCCTGCGCTTCAACCGCTGCGTCGCCCATCTCTACGAACTCGCCAACAGCCTGCAGGACCTGGCCAACCAGGCGAAGGGCGCCGACGAGCCGGGCCTCTCGGCGGCCTTCGGCGAGGCCGGCCGCATCTTCGTGCAGCTGCTCGCTCCGATGATGCCGCATCTGGCGGAGGAATGCTGGGAGGCCCTGGGCGAACAGGGCCTCGCGGCCGACACCGCATGGCCGCAGGTCGAGCGCGCGCTCCTGGTCGAGGATACCGTCACCCTGCCCGTCCAGGTCAACGGCAAGAAGCGGGCCGACGTCACCGTGGCCCGCGATGCGGATCAGGCCGCCATCGAGGCTGCCGTGCTCTCGCTTGAAGCGGTGCAAAAGGCTATGGAAGGAAAGCCTGCCCGCAAGATCATCGTCGTTCCGCAGAGGATCGTGAATGTCGTCGCTTAATTTCAAAGGCTTTGCCCGCGTCGCTCTCGTCGCGGGCCTCTCTCTCGGCCTGTCCGCCTGCTTCCGTCCCCTCTACGGCCCGACCGCGTCCGGCCAGCAGCTTCAGGATGCTCTCGCGGCGATCGAGATCCCCGAGATCACGTGGCCGGAGCCGCGGGCCCGCTTCGCGCATTACCTGCGCAGCGAGCTGATCTTTGCGCTGAACGGTTCCGGCGCGGAGGTTCCCAAGCGTTATGTCCTGACCCTGTCCTACAATCAGGGCCTGACGACGCCTATCGTCGACACGGAATCGGGCCGCGCCCTCTCGGCGACGATCACCGGCAACCTCACCTATACCCTGAAGGCGAAGGACGGCTCGCAGGTCGTCGCCACGGGCGTGGCCACGGCCTATGCCTCCTACGACCGCTTCCAGCAGCGCTTCGCCACCGTCCGCGCCGCCCGCGATGCGGAGATCAGGCTGGCCAAGACCCTAGCGGAGCAGGTCAGGACCCGGCTGTCGGCGGCCCTCACCCGCACCTGACGCCCGATGGTGGCGGTCAAAGCCGGTGACGTGGAAGGGGCGCTGCGGCGCCCGGATCCGCGCATCGGCGTCTTCCTGTTCTACGGACCGGATGTGGGGCTGATCAATGAGCGGGCGCGGGCGCTCGCCGAACGCTCCGTGCCGGACCCGACCGATCCGTTCCAGCTGATCCGCATCGACGGCGACGACATCGCGGCCGATCCCGGCCGCCTTGCGGACGAGGCCGGCACCATGGGCCTGTTCGGCGGCAAGCGCGCGCTGTGGATCAAGAGCACCTCGCGCAACATCGCGCCCGCCGTGGACGTGGTGCTCAAGGGCGAGCTGCAGGACACCGTCATCGTCATCGAGGGCGGCGACCTGCAGAAATCCTCGCCGCTGCGCACCCTGTGCGAGCGCTCTCCGAAAGCGCTCGCCCTCCCCTGCTATGCCGATACGGGCCGCGACCTCGGCGCGGTGGTGGACGAAACCCTCAAGAGCAACGGGTTCTCCATCGGCCGCGAGGCCAGGACCGCCCTCCTGGCGAGCCTCGGCGGCGACCGTCTCGCCACCCGGGGCGAGCTGGCGAAGCTGATGCTCTATGCCCGCGGCCAGAGTGAGATCACCCTGGCGGACGTGGACGCGATCATGAGCGACGTGTCGAGCCTCGCCATGGATTCGGTGGTCGACGCCGCCTTCGCGGGCGACGGGGCGGGCCTCGAGATCGGCTCCCGCCGCCTTGCCGCCGAGGGCGTGAACGCCTCCACGGTGCTCGGGGCGGCCCTGCGCCATGCCCTGATGCTGCTGCCGGCCCGGCTTTCCATCGAGGAAGGCCGCCCCGTCGGGGCGGTGGTCGAGGGCATGCGCGCCCTGCATTTCCGGCGCAAGCCCCTGATCGAGCGCCATCTCCAGCGCTGGACCTCCGACAGCCTCAAGCAGGCCATCGCTCAGCTGCAGCAGAGCCTTCTCGACACGCGGCGCCTGTCCCATCTCGACGACACCATCGCGGCCAAGACCCTGCTCGATTTGGCACGGGCCGCGCGGCGATAAGGGGCCCCCGCGCTCAGCTCGCCGGCCGCCTGTGATATGTCAGCGCCATTGCAACACAATGCTTGAAAGCTTCCAGAGGCAACTCATCGTCCGCAGATAGAACGATGGCGCGGTTGCCCTGAAATGAAAACTCGCGGGGGTAAAGTTCTCGGAACGTCGCGACGAGAGTGGTCTGGCAATGAAAGTACGCTGCGTATCTTGATGCAGAGCCTTTGACAGAATCGATCCTGATCGTGGTTCCTGTCCGCGGCCTAACAGGCAGATAGGCAGGCTGCCCCCACTTCAGGGTTTCCAGTAATTCCCCGACGCCGCTGGTTTCCCGAGCTGTCGCGAAGATGATATCGCGAAGCCTCAGCAATGGCTTTCGGACAGGGGCGGGATAGGAGTTGAAGGTAGCTTCGATCTGGGGATCGCTGAAGGCTGCTGTCACAGACCACCCGGCAAGTTGCTGGCGCAAATTTCCATGCGCCACTCGGACACCAAGTCAGTCTAGGCTGCAACATTCTTTCGCGCCATCCGCGAAAATGCACTGAGCAAAAGAACTGACCCGATCTGCTCACGGAGCGATCTCAGCCCTTCTCACGGAGGTGAGAAGGGCCCGCAGCAGGGTGCCTGACGGCTTTTCTTCAGCTTACGGTTGGTGGAGCGATCAGCGCCGTACCTTTCGCTCCATAAGGTGTCGATTTAGGGATTCAACCGCCGGCACAGCCCGTCGAGCTGCTCCAGGGTCTTGTAGCGGATGCGCAGCTCGCCGCCCTGCCCCTTGTGATCGATGGCGACCGAGAGGCCGAGCACGTCCTGGAGCGCCTTTTCGAGGGCGCGGGTGTCCGGGTCCTTCACGGGCTTGGCGGCCGACTTGGTCTCCAGCTTCGGCGGCTTGCCCTGGTCGCCCTGGGCGATCTCCTCGACCTGGCGCACACTGAGGCCCTGTTCGAGGATCTGCTTGGCGACCCGCTGCGGATCGCTCACCGCCAGAAGCGCGCGGCCGTGGCCTGCCGTGATCTGCCGGTCGACCAGCAGCTTCTTCACCGGCGGCGGCAGATCGCTGAGGCGCATCATGTTGGCGATGTGGCTGCGGCTCTTGCCGATGATCTTGGAGAGGTTTTCCTGGGTGTAGGAGAACTCGGCCATGAGCCGGGAATAGCCCTCCGCCTCCTCGATGGGATTGAGGTCGGCGCGCTGGACGTTTTCCAGGATCGCGTATTCGAGCGAGGTCTTGTCGTCGATCTCGACGATCACCACCGGCACCTCGTGCAGGCCCGCCACCTGGGCCGCCCGCCAGCGGCGCTCGCCGGCGACGATCTCGTAGGCGTCCGGCGTGTTCGCCAGGGGCCGGACCACGATGGGCTGGATGATGCCGCGGTCCTTGATCGACTGCGACAGCTCCTTGAGCTCGCTGTCCTCGAAAACCTTTCGCGGGTTGCGCGGGTTCGGACGCAGGAACTCGACCGGGACCTTGCGCTGCCCCCGGCCGCGCTCCACCACCGTCATCTCGTCGCCGACCTCTCCGATGAGAGCCGCCAATCCTCGTCCCAAGCGCGACTTGCCTTCGTCTGCCATGTTGTCTCTCGGATGTGTTCAGGAATCAGGCGGCGCGCAGGGCGCGCTCCCGTTGGATGATTTCGGAGGCGAGGCGCAGGTAGGCCTGCGAGCCGGCGCATTTCAGGTCGTAGAGCAGAACCGGCTTGCCGTGGGACGGCGCCTCGGAGACGCGCACGTTGCGCGGGATCATGGTCTCGTAGACCTTGCTGCCCATGAACTGGCGTACGTCGGCCACCACCTGCCCGGACAGGTTGTTGCGCGGGTCGAACATGGTCAGCACGACACCGTGGATGGTCAGCTTCGGATTGAGCGCCGAACGGACCTGTTCGACCGTCTTCAGCAGCTGACTGAGACCTTCCAGAGCGAAGAATTCGCATTGGAGGGGCACCAGAACCGCGTCAGCAGCGGTCAAGGCATTGATGGTCAAAAGATTCAGCGAAGGCGGGCAATCGATCAAAATATAGGTAAAAGGTTTGGTTACGTCCGGGCCCTTCAGAGCGGCAATCGCGTTCTTGAGCCGGTGAGCCCGGTCCTTCTCGCTCGCGATCTCCAACTCGACGCCGAGCAGGTCGAGAGTGGACGGGGCGACGAACAGGCCGGGCACCACGGTCTCGGTGATGGCGCTGTCGAGAGAGGCCTCGCCGCTCAGCACGTGATAGGTCGAGACGCGCCGACTCTTGCGGTCGATGCCGAGACCGGTCGAAGCGTTGCCCTGCGGGTCGAGGTCGACGATCAGAACCTTCTCGCCGATCGCCGCCAGCGCGGTGCCGAGATTGATGGCGGTGGTGGTCTTGCCGACGCCGCCCTTCTGATTGGCAAGCACCAGAATGCGAGGCTTAGCCGGCGCTCCTGGGGCGGATCCGCTGCGGTCGGTCATGATGATAGGCTCTCAATGGAGGTGATGCGAAGAATCCTGGCTTCGGAATCGGTCCGGCTTGGCAGGATCTCGACATCGAATGTCCACGATTTCCGGGCCTCGGTCAATTCAATCTCGGCATCCCGGCCCTTGGGGAACAGGCCCATTGTCCCCGCTTTCAACAGCGGCGCGGTCCAGTCCAGCAGGTTGGCGAGGGACGCAAGAGCCCGGGCCGAGACCACGTCGGCCTGGCCCACGAACCGGGGAACGACCGTTTCCAAGCGGGCTTCATGCACGGTGGCGTTCGCACCGGTCAGGCGCGCGATGTGGCGCAGGAAGGCGCATTTGCGGGAATTGCTCTCGACCAGGTCCACCTTCAGGCCCCGCTCCTGCCCGGCGACAGCGAGCACCAGTCCGGGAAAGCCGGCGCCGGAGCCGAGGTCGAGCCAGGTCCGCGCCTGGGGAGCAAGCGCGAGGAGCTGCAGCGAATCGACGATATGACGATCCCAGATCTGGTCCAGGGTCGCCGGGCCGACGAGATTCTTGATCGCCTGCCAGCGGCGGAGCTCCCGCTCAAGCAGGGCGAGCTTCTCGGATGTTTCACGTGAAACATCGAAGGCGTCGAGAAGTCCGGAGCGGGGGGAGGATGCGGATGTCGTCATGCCACCGGGTCCAGACCGGCCTTGGTGCCGGAGAGCTTCTTCGCATGGGCGGCTAGCAGGGTCAGGGCCGCGGGCGTGATCCCCTCGATACGCGCCGCCTGTCCCAGGGTGGCGGGACGGACCAGATCGAGCTTGGCCTTGATCTCGTTCGACAGGCCCGGCAGGGACCGGAAGTCCAGACTTTCTTCCAGCACGATGCTCTCGTCGCGGCGATAGGCGGCGATATCCGCCTGCTGCCGGTCCATATAGACCGCGTAGGTGGCGTCGGTTTCCAGCCGCTCCTGCACCGGCGGCGACACCCGGCCGAGCTCAGGCCACACCCGGACCAGATCGGCCCAGCCGATGGTCGGGTAGGAGAGAAGCTGATAGGCGGACCGGCGAATGCCGTCCTGGTTCAGCTCCAGCCCGTGCCTTGCCGCTTCCTTCGGCGTCACCGTCAGGGTCTGGAGCCGCTCCGACACGGCCTGGATCTCCTCCCGAGAGCGTGCGAAATGCGCCGCCCGTTCCGGACCGACGCAGCCGAGATCGAGGCCCTTGCCCGTCAGCCGCTCATCCGCGTTGTCGATGCGCAGGCTCAGCCGGTACTCGGAGCGGGAGGTGAACATGCGGTAGGGCTCACTCACCCCCCGCGTAATCAGGTCGTCGATCAGCACGCCGATATAGGATTCGGCCCGGTCGAACACGGCGCCGTCCTGGCCGGCGGCCCGGCGGGCGGCGTTCAGTCCCGCCACGAGCCCCTGAGCCGCCGCCTCCTCGTAGCCGGTCGTGCCGTTGATCTGGCCGGCGAGGAAGAGGCCGCGCACCATCTTGGTTTCGAGGCTCGGCGTCAGGTTGCGCGGGTCGATATAGTCGTATTCGATGGCATAGCCCGGCTGGAGCATCCGCACCTTCTCCAGGCCCGGGATCTGCGGCAGCAGCGCGAGCTGCACATCCTCGGGCAGGGAGGTCGAGATCCCGTTCGGATAGACGGTGATGTCGTCGAGGCCTTCCGGCTCGAGGAAGATCTGGTGCCCTTCCCGGTCGGCGAAGCGCACAACCTTATCCTCGATGGACGGGCAATAGCGCGGCCCTCTCCCCTGGATATCGCCCGAATAGATGGGCGCCCGGTGGAGGTTGTCGCGGATAAGCGCATGGACCGCGGCCGTGGTGCGGGTGATGCCGCACTCGATCTGGGGCGTCGTGATCCGCGTCGTCAGGAGGGAGAACGGCACCGGCTCGTCGTCGGCGGCCTGCTTGTCGATGCCGGCCCAGTCGATGGTCCGGCCGTCCAGGCGCGGCGGCGTCCCGGTCTTGAGCCGGCCGAGGGAGAAGCCCAGGCGCTGGAACGTCTTCGGCAGACCCAGGGAAGGGCGCTCGCCCATGCGGCCGGCGGGGATCTTCCGCTCGCCGATATGGATCAGTCCGGAGAGGAACGTGCCCGTGGTCAGGACCACGGCGCCCGTGGGGAGCTCGCGTCCGTCGGCGAGCTTAAGTCCCGTGACCCGGCTGCCCTCCACCAGGATGTCGTCGGCCTCGCCTTCGACGATGGTGAGGTTCGGCGTCCGGGACAGCTCGGCCTGCATGGCGCGGGCATAGAGCTTCCGGTCGGCCTGGGTGCGCGGTCCGCGCACCGCCGGTCCCTTGCGCCGGTTGAGCAGCCGGAACTGGATGCCGGCCCGGTCGGCGACCCGGCCCATGACCCCGTCGAGCGCGTCGATCTCGCGGACCAGATGCCCCTTGCCGAGGCCACCGATGGCAGGGTTGCAGGACATGACGCCGATGGTCGAGGCCTTGTGGGTGACGAGCGCCGTGCGGGCGCCCATGCGTGCGGAAGCCGCCGCGGCCTCGGCCCCGGCATGTCCGCCGCCGACAATGATCACGTCGAAAACTTGATTCATGAGTCTCTCCAGGACAGGGCTGTAGGACCTGACGGGACCGAGGTCAAAGGGCAAAATGTTTCACGTGAAACATCGCCCTCAGACGCCCGATCTCCACATCCTGTCCACGGCCTGTCCCGCCGAAATGGGGTCGCTCTCCCGAGCCTTTCAACAGAGATGCTCACAGGAACGCGACCGGATGATGGCCTATTTTCCGATGCAGAAGCTGGAGAACAGACGGTCGAGGACGTGTTCCACATCCACACGCCCCGTGATTTCCCCCACGGCGCGCGCTGCGAGCCGCACCTCCTCGGCGATCAGCTCGAGCGGACCGGCCGAACTCATCATGGCGAGAGCCAGCGCCACCGAATCGCGGGCGCGTTCGAGCGCGCGCCGGTGCCGTTCCCGGGTGAGAACCGCATCCCCCTGCCCCAGGACCGCCTGGGCTTCGGCCTCCAGCATCCGCATCAGGTCCGGCAGCCCCGCCCCCGTGGCGGCGGAGATCGCGAGATCGGCGTCGTCCCGGTTCCGATCCACATCGACCTTGGTGGCGACCTTGAGAAGACGGCGGGCTTCCGGCGGCTCCCCCTCCCCTCCCTCGGGCGGCATCAGCCAGAGAACCAGATCCGCATCCTGCGCCCGGGCGCGGGCGCGGGACACGCCCTCCTGCTCGATGGGATCCGTGGAGTCGCGAAGCCCCGCCGTGTCCACGATCACGACCGGCAGACCGCCGAGGTCGCAATGGACCTCGATAACATCGCGCGTGGTGCCGGCGATGGGCGAGACGATGGCGACATCGCGTTGCGCGAGGGCATTCAGGAGGGTCGACTTGCCCGCATTGGGCGGACCGGCGAGGACCACGGTCAGGCCCTCGCGCAACCGCTCGCCGCTGCGGTTCTCCAGCACCCCGTGGAAATCGTCCCGCATCCGGGCGAGCCGGCCGGTGATCTCCGTCTCCAGATCCTCCGGCACGTCGCCCTCGTCGGAGAAGTCGAGGCAGGCTTCAAGCAGGGCGAGAACCTGCAGGATCTCCTCCCGCCAGCGCTCCGCCGCATGGCCGAGGCGTCCTTCCAGCTGGAACAGGGCCTGCCGACGCTGCGCCTCCGTCTCCGCATCGATGAGGTCCGCCAGGCCCTCGACCCGGCTCAGGTCCATGCGCCCGTTCAGGAAGGCCCGCCGGGTGAACTCCCCCGCCTCCGCGGCCCGGCATCCCTCCAGGGCGTTCAGGGCGCGCTGAACGGCCGCGCGGGTGGCAAGGCCGCCATGGATGTGCAGCTCCGCCTGATCCTCCCCGGTGAAGCTCCCGGGTCCCGGCATCCACAGAACCAGGGCCTGGTCCAGCGGCTCGCCGGAGGCGGGATCGCGCAGGATCCGCAGCACCGCCCGACGCGGGGCGGGCACGCCGCCGGCCATCGTTTCGAGGATGAATCGACTCCGGTCCCCGCTGATCCGGATGAGGCTGACCGCCGAGCGGCCATGGCCCGAGGCGGTGGCGAAGATGGTGTCGTCCGAGCGCATGGGATGAACCTTAGGGGCTTGAAACGCTTGAAAAGGAGGCGGCGGCAGGATCGGCCCGGATCCGAATCGGTCCGTTCACGTGAAACCCGCCACCTCGTGGAGACGGCTTCGATGAATCGCCTGAAGGATGCCTCCTCTCCCTATCTCCTGCAGCACCGGGACAATCCTGTCCATTGGTGGGAATGGGGACCGGAAGCTTTCGGCGAGGCGCGCCGCCGGAACAAGCCCGTCCTGATCTCCATCGGCTATGCCGCCTGTCACTGGTGCCATGTGATGGCCCATGAGAGCTTCGAGGACGAGACCGTGGCGGCGGTGATGAACGACCTCTTCGTCAATATCAAGGTCGACCGGGAGGAGCGGCCGGACGTGGACCACGTCTATATGAGCGCCCTCCAGGCTCTGGGCGAACACGGCGGCTGGCCGCTCACCATGTTCCTGACCGCCGAGGGTGAGCCCTTCTGGGGCGGCACCTATTTCCCCAAGGAGCCGAAATTCGGAAGGCCCGGCTTCGTCCAGGTGCTCCGGGAGATCGCCCGCCTCTACCGGGACGAGCCGGAGCGGATCCGGCACAACAGCGAGGCTCTCAGGCAGCACCTCGCCAGGACGGCCGAGGCGGACGGGGGTGCTCTCGGGCGCGAGGACCTCGACCGGCTCGGGGCCCGTCTGACCGAGGTGATGGATGCGGAGCACGGCGGCCTCACGGGCGCACCCAAATTTCCCAACCCGCCGATCCTCGAATATCTGCTGCGCCATGCCCGCCGGACCGGGGACGAGACCGCCCGCGGCCGCTTCCTCCTCACCCTGCAGCGGATGGCCCTCGGCGGCATTCGCGATCATCTCGGCGGCGGCTTCGCCCGCTACTCCGTCGACGAGCAATGGCTCGTGCCGCATTTCGAGAAGATGCTCTACGACAACGCCCAGCTCCTCGAGCTCTATGCCCTGGCCTTCGCTGGGACCGGGCGGCGGCTCTTCAGCGATGCCGCCGAGGACATCGTGGCCTGGCTCGAACGGGAGATGACGACCGCCGAAGGTGCCTTCGCGTCGAGCCTCGATGCGGATTCGGAAGGCGAGGAAGGCCGCTTCTATGTCTGGTCGGACGCGGAGGTGCGCGAGGTCCTGGGCGAGGAGGACGGGGCGTTCTTCTGCAAGGTCTACGACATCACGCCCGGCGGGAACTGGGAAGGGACCAACATCCCCAACCGGCTGATCTCCGGCGAGGCGCCGGAGCCGGTGGAGGAGCGACTGGAGGCGATGCGGCAAAAGCTGCTGGAGCGGCGGGCCGGACGCGAAAAGCCCGGTCTCGACGACAAGATCCTGGCCGACTGGAACGGGCTGACGATCGCGGCCCTCGTCCGCTCGGCCCCCCTGCTCCATCACCCGGAATGGGTAGGTCTGGCCCGGAAGGCTTACCGTTTCATCTCCGAATCGATGAGCCGCGACGGACGGCTCGGACATTCCTCGCGCGCCGGCAGCCTGATCTTTCCCGGCTTCGCCCTCGACCATGCCGCCATGATGCGGGCCGCCCTCGCCCTCCACGAAGCGACGGGAGAGAACGCCTATCTCCGGGATGCCGAAACCTGGCGCGACATCCTCCTTCAGGAGTACAGGGTGCCGGAAAGCGGGGTGCTCGCCATGACCGCGCGCGAGGCCGATCCCCTCGTGGTGCGGCCGCAGCCGACCCACGACGATGCGGTGCCCAACGCCAACGGAGTCTTCGCGGAGGCTCTCGTCCGCCTGGCGCAGATCACCGGCTCGCAGGCCGATCATGAGAGGGCCGAGGAGGTGCTCGCCCGTCTCGTCGGCATCGCCCGCTCGGCGCCCCTGGGCCACACCTCCATCCTGAACGCCCTCGATCTCCACCTGCGGGGCCTCGGCATCCTCGTCACGGGAAACGATGCGGAGGCACTGCACGAGACGGCGCTGCGCCTGCCCTATCTCGACCGCAGCGTCCGCCGGCTGCGCGAGGGCGATGTCCTCGATGCCCATCACCCGGCACGGGCCCTCGCCGCGACGGGCGAAGGGCCCCGGGCCCTGGTCTGTGCCGGGATGCGCTGCTCCCTGCCGGTCACCGACGCGGATGCCCTTCGGGCGCGGGTGCAGGAGATGCTGGCCCCGTGAGCGGAACCGGGCACGCTCCGGAGGCTTTCACCTGTCCATCCGCGGCGCCGCATCCAGGCCCGACAACCCTCCGCCAACGGGAGCACCGATGTTCTTTTTCTTCTCCAATCGCCTCGGCTGCATGGGATCGCTCATGATCTCCGCCGTACTGACCGTGATCGTGCTGGCCTTCTTGGGAGTGTTCTGATCCAGGCGCGACGATCCGCGTCGCGCTCGGGCTCACCGCCTGCCCATCGTGCTGCACCCGTCTTGACCTTGCGTCCCGACCTGCCCCATGCACGAAGCATGAGCCTGTCCATCCGCCCCGCCACCCTTGGCGATATCCCTGCCCTTTTCGCCATCCGCACGGCGGTGCGCGAAAACCACATGACCCTTGCCGCACTGGCGGCCGCGGGCGTGACCCCGGACAGCGTGGCCGAACTCCTGCGCAGCGAGGATGCCGCCACCTGGATCGGCCTGTGGGACGGCGAACCCGCGGCCTTCGCCATGGCCCGTTCCGACCAGGGAGACGTGTTCGCGCTTTTCGTGCGGCCCGAGATGGAGGGACGCGGGTTCGGCGGTAGGCTTCTCGCCCTGGCCGAATCCTGGCTCGCCTCCCGCGGCGCCGAGTCCGCTTGGCTGCTGACGGGCGGCGAGCCGGGGCTCAAGGCCGCCCGTTTCTATGCGGCGCGGGGATGGCTGGTCGAAGGGCGCGAGCCGGACGGGCAGTTGCGCTTCACCAAGCGGCTTGCGGCGCGCTCCTGACGCCTGCGGATCAAGGATTCGAAATCGGCTCGGGCGACTGGGAGAGGCTTGTCCCGCTCGGATGCGACGCCGAGGAGCCGGGGGATGGGTGCTCGCTCGCGGTTCTCGCGGCGCTCTCGCAGGCGCGGATTGCCCGCCGGTAGCTCAGCTCCACGTCATGCCTGTCCTCGGGCTCGCCGACGTCGCGTTCGGCGGCCGCCCGGGCCAGACGCGCATGGCGCATGAGCGCGCGGCGCTGCTCGTCCAGATGGGTGTGCTCGGCGATCCGCGCGATCGCCTCCAGGAGATGGATCAGGACCGCCGGATGGGTCGATCCGGATTGCCGGATCTGATGGAAGGCGGCATCGAGCAGCCCCTCGTAGGTGGAGACCTGCCGATAGATCCGCACCCGTCCCGAGCCGTCACGCAGGGTCTCGGGCGGAAGGCTCCGGCCCATCGCCCGCGACAGGGCGCCCCGCAGCCGGTCGATCACGACCGTCGCCGTGAAGGGATCGTTGATTCCGGGCGAGAGGGCCCGCACCGCGATCTCCACCAGATGGCGGATGGCGAATTCCAGATCCTGGGTCGGCGTGCGCTCGTCTCCGCTCACGATGAACTCGCCGATTTCCTCCCGCGTCTTCTGGGGCCGGCCCGTGGGGGGATAGACCAGGACGCGCCGGTCGCCGTTGACGATGAAGTCGCCGGCCCGGAAGTCGAGGCGCAGGATCGCGTCGTGCCGCTCGGCCCAGGCGACCATTTCGTCGTAATCGACGGCCTGCACATAGCCCTCATAGGGCAGGACGATCCGCTCCGCCTTCTCGTCGAAATCCTCGGGGAGATCGGACGGAGAGTGCTCCGGTGTCGCCTCGCACCGCGGGGCCAGATTCGTCACCGTGTCGTCGAGCTCCCTGCGGACGCGCCGCACGACCTCGTCGGCGACGATCAACCGGGCCACGCCCTGGATGAAGACCAGAAGCGCCAGGACGCAGATCAGGGCCAGTACCGTGCCGACTGTCACGGAGACGTGCGGGACCTCCGCCGTCGGCGCGTCGCCGTGGACCGAACGCAGGACGATCAGGCAGTAGACGATCGTCATCGCGAAGGTGCCCAGCACGACCTGGGTGCGCAGATCGGCCCGGAAGATCCGGATGAGACGCGAGCCGTAGGAATTGGCCGCCAGGGTGAGGGCGACCACCGTCACGGAAAAGGCCATGCTGGCCATGGTGATGATCGAGGACAGGAGGGTGGAGAGAAGGTTGCGCGCATCCTCCCCGCTGCCGCTGTTGATCCACCACGCCCGAACCTGGTCCTCGGAGCCGTAGCCCGCATCCACCTGAAGCATGGCGATCGCGAGGCCGGTTCCGATGACGATCAGAACGGACGGAACCAGCCAGAGACCTGTCCTGGCGTTGTCCCAGAGGGTGAGAAACCTGTTCGACATCACCCCTTAAGTTCGCGACGGTCTCGCTTGTTCCCAGGGCCTGATTTCACGGGCGATTCCGGGCACGCTCTTCCCTTGCGCGAGGAGGACGAGCGAGGATGAGGGCGGGACGTTCGGCAGAAGGCCGGCGTGGATGTGCCGGTGTTCAGCGCAACGGTCTTTCCTCCCCCTTGCGGGGAGGAGAGAGGCTGGCGTTCCCCGTCTTCTCGCGAATGTCGGGCAACAAAAAACCCCACCCTCGCGGACGAGGATGGGGCGGTGTCGTGGTTCAACCGACGTTTCGTCAGGTGTTCATCGAATCGAAGAAATCCTGGTTCGACTTGGTCTGGCGCAGCTTGTCGAGCAGGAACTCGATGGCATCCACCGTTCCCATCGGGTTGAGGATGCGGCGCAGCACGTACATCTTCTTGAGCGTGTCGGCCGGAACCAGCAGCTCCTCCTTGCGGGTGCCGGAGCGGGTGATGTCGATGGCCGGGAAGGTGCGCTTGTCGGCCACCTTGCGGTCGAGGATGATTTCCGAGTTGCCGGTGCCCTTGAACTCTTCGAAGATCACCTCGTCCATGCGCGAGCCGGTATCGATGAGCGCGGTGGCGATGATGGTGAGCGAACCGCCTTCCTCGATGTTGCGCGCCGCGCCGAAGAAGCGCTTCGGCCGCTGCAGGGCGTTGGCGTCGACACCGCCGGTGAGCACCTTGCCGGACGACGGAACCACCGTGTTGTAGGCGCGGCCCAGGCGGGTGATCGAGTCGAGCAGGATCACCACGTCGCGGCCGTGCTCCACCAGGCGCTTGGCCTTCTCGATCACCATCTCGGCGACCTGCACGTGGCGCGAGGCCGGCTCGTCGAAGGTGGAGGCCACGACCTCGCCCTTCACGGAGCGCTGCATGTCGGTCACCTCTTCGGGACGCTCGTCGATGAGCAGCACGATGAGGTAGCATTCCGGATGGTTGGTGGTGATCGACTGCGCCACGTTCTGCATCAGCACGGTCTTACCCGTGCGCGGCGGCGCCACGATCAGGGCGCGCTGGCCCTTGCCGATGGGCGACACGATGTCGATGATGCGCGGCGAGAAGTCCTTGCGGGTCGGGTCGTCGATCTCGAGCTTGAAGCGCTCGTGCGGGAAGAGCGGCGTCAGGTTGTCGAAGTGAACCTTGTGCCGGATCTTCTCCGGATCCTCGAAATTGATGGTGTTGACTTTCAGCAGGGCGAAGTAGCGCTCGCCCTCCTTGGGACCGCGGATCGGGCCGTCCACCGTGTCGCCGGTGCGCAGGCCGAAGCGGCGGATCTGGCTCGGGCTGACATAGATGTCGTCCGGGCCGGGCAGGTAGTTGGAATCGGCGGAGCGCAGGAAGCCGAAGCCGTCCTGCAGGACCTCCACGACGCCCGCGCCGATGATCTCCACCTCGCGCGCCGCAAGCTGCTTGAGGATCGCGAACATGAGCTCCTGCTTGCGCATCGTGCTCGCATTCTCGACCTCGAGCTCCTCGGCGAAGGCGATGAGTTCGGTCGGCGACTTTGATTTCAGGTCTTGAAGCTTGATTTCCCTCATCGGGGAACACTCTCGGGTAGGGTTCGCGGGCAGAAACGAAAAGACTGAACGCGTGGGGAGATTAAGGGGAACGTCGACAGGGCCACCCAGTTCACGAAACATGACGTGAAGGGCCTCAACGGCCCCGCGCAGCGCAACCTGTCTTTAGGGAAGAGAATTCTTCTTTACCCTTTTTCGGGCTTGGCCTCAAGCCCCTTGAGCGAAACTCCGCTCATCGAGGAGCAAAAACGGTTCGCAACCGCACCATGAACGGCCTGCCGCCCCTCCCCTGGGGAGAAGCGGGTGCGGCCGCCCTGCGTCGTCAGAACGGCTTCACGATTACGAGAATGACGATGCCGATCATCAGCACCGTCGGGACCTCGTTGATCATGCGGTAGAATTTCTGCGGCCGCTTGTTCCGGTCGGCAGCGAAGTCCTTGACCATGCGCGAGAGCGATCCGTGCACGCCGGAAAGGATCAGCACGAGGAGCACCTTCGCGTGCAGCCAGCCGGAAAGATACCAGCCGCCCTGCCAGACCAGGATCAGCCCGAGCACCCAGGTGACGATCATGGCCGGGTTGATGATCGCCTTGAGCAGGCGCCGTTCCATGATCTTGAAGGTCTCGGACTGGATCGAGCCCTTCGGCGCGTCGCAGTGATAGACGAAGAGCCGGGGCAGGTAGAGCATCCCGGCCATCCAGGCGATCACAGCGATGACGTGGAACGCCTTGATCCAGAGGTACAGCATGTCAGGCCCCCCGGACGCGCGCGATCAGCTGCGCCACGTGCTCGACCGGCGTCTCCGGCAGGATGCCGTGCCCGAGATTGAAGATGTGCGGCCGGCCCTTCACGGTCGACAGGATGTGGTCGACGCCCTTCTCCAGGGCCGGACCGCCGGCGATGAGGGCCAGCGGGTCGAGATTGCCCTGCGTGGCCACGTGCCCCGGCAAGGTCGGCAGAACCTTCGCCGGGTCGAGGGTCCAGTCGAGGGCGAGCGCATCGCCGATCCCGGCTTCGGCGAAGCGGAGAAGATGGGCGCCGCCGCCGCGCACGAACACGATCGCCTTGGCCTGCGGCCGAGCGCTCTTCAGGCCCTCCACGATGCGGCGGATCGGGTTGAGGGACAGGTCGTCGAAGAGCGCCGGCGGCAGGGCCGAGCCGAAGCTCTCGAAGATCTGCACGGCCTCGGCGCCCGCATCGATCTGGCGGATGAGGTAGGCGGTGGAGGCGCGCACCAGCCGGTCGATCAGGGCGGCCATGAAGGCCGGGTCGCGGTAGGCGGTGAGGCGGGCCGGCGCCTGGTCGGGCGTGCCCTTGCCGGCGATCATGTAGCTCGCCACCGTCCAGGGCGCGCCGCAGAAGCCCAGAAGGGTGGTTTCCTTCGGCAGCGACTTGCTCAGGCGGTCGAGGGTTTCGAAGACGGGATCGAGGCGCTCCAGCGGCAGCTCGTCCTTGAGGCGGCTGAAATCGGCCTGAGAGGTCACCGGGTCGAGCTTCGGACCCTCGCCTTCCGCGAAGCGCACGTCCTGGCCGAGGGCGTGGGGAATGACCAGGATGTCCGAGAACAGGATCGAGGCGTCGAACTGGAACCTTCTGATAGGCTGTAGCGTTACTTCCTCGGCCAGCCTCGGGTTGTAGCACAGATCCAGGAAGGATCCGGCCTGTTTCCGGGTCTCCCGGTATTCCGGCAGATAACGGCCTGCCTGGCGCATGATCCAGATCGGCAAGGGCCAGACCGGTTCGCCGTTCAGGACACGCAGGATCGCTTTGGTGGGACGCTCGCTCACAGGCCCTCTCTTAAAAGAATAATTCTTGAATCTTAGACTCTGTTTTTTCTCTTGGGCCGTGAATCGTAAAGCCGCAAGTCCGTCCACAGCCGGTCCACACGGCCCGTTCCGTTAACCCTTCGTTTACGGATGGGGCCGGGCCGCCACAATCATTACCGAATTCTTAAACCTTAACAGATCCCTAACGGCGGCCGGCGAGATCCGAGTCGACATTCCGCGACCGATTCGTGCCGGATTCTCCCAAGGTCCCGATTCCGCGTTCACACATGAGAAACCATTGTTGATGACGGAAGGGGACTTCCCACAGGCCCCTGCCCTGGACCTGGCTCGACAAGCGAACTATCCACACTCATCGACTCCTTGTCCGGGAGGACTTTCGTGGGGCGCAGCTACTTCCATCTCCATCTCGTGTCCGATTCCACGGGCGAGACCCTGATCACCGTGGCCCGCGCCGCAGTGGCGCAATACGAGGGAATCGCGGCGATCGAGCACGTCTATCCCCTGGTCCGGTCCCAGACCCAGCTCCAGCGGGTGCTGTCCGAGATCGAGACCGCGCCCGGCATCGTGCTCTACACCCTGGTCGAGCAGGACCTGGCCTCCCGCCTGGAGGAGGTCTGCCGCGCCACCGGCTCGCCGCATCTCTCCGTGCTCGCGCCGGTGCACTCGCTGCTGTCGTCCTATCTCGGGGCGCATTCGACGGCGCGGCCCGGCGCCCAGCACATGCTGAACGCGGAATATTTCAAGCGCATCGACGCCATGAACTTCACCCTCCTCCACGACGACGGGCACCTGCCCCAGGACCTGGACGATGCGGACGTGATTCTCGTGGGCGTCAGCCGGACCTCCAAGACCCCGACGGCGATCTACCTCGCCAATCGCGGCATGAAGACCGCCAATATTCCCCTGGTGCCGGGGGTGCCGCCGCCGAGCATCCTGGAGACGGCCAGGAAGGCGCTGATCGTCGGCCTCGTCGCCACCCCGGAGCGCATCGTGCAGATCCGCCAGAACCGGCTCCTGAGCCTGAAGGCCGACGACGACACCTCCTATGTGGACCGGGACGCGGTGGCGGAGGAGATCGCGGCCTCGCGCCGGCTGTTCGCGCGCCACAACTGGCCGGTGATCGACGTGACCCGTCGGTCCATAGAGGAAACCGCGGCCGCGATCCTCGATTTCTACCGGGACCACCGCCTGCGGTTCATCGCGGAGTGACCATGACCGCCCTCTGGACCGGATCCGCCCCGCTTCTCCTGGCTTCCACCAGCGCGACCCGCCGCACCCTGCTCGAAAGCGCGGGCCTTCCCGTCGAGACCAGGGCCTCGGGCGTCGATGAGCGCGCCGTCGAGGCGGCCGTGGAGGAAAGGGCTCTCGGTCCGCAGAACCTCGCCCTTCACCTCGCCGCCGAGAAGGCCCTGGCGGTCAGCCGCGCGGCGCCGGAGCGGATCGTCCTGGGGGCCGATCAGGTTCTCGACCGCGGCGGCATCGCCCTGCACAAGCCGGAAGACCGGGAGACGGCGCGGGCGCAGCTGCAAAGCCTGTCCGGCCGCAGCCATGCCCTGCATTCCGCCGTGGTGCTCGCCAGGAACGGAGAACTCGTCGACAGCTTCGTGGAGACGGCCCTTCTCTCCATGCGTCCCCTGAGCGACGCGGCGATCGAGGCCTATCTCGATGCGGCCGGGCCGGAGGTCCTGAAGAGCGCGGGCGTCTATCAGGTCGAGGGCGTCGGCATTCACCTCTTCGACCGGATCGAGGGGGACCACTCGACCATTCTCGGGCTTCCCCTCCTCCCGCTCCTCGCCGCCCTGCGTCGGCTCGGCCATCTGGCTTTCTAGGGATCGTCGTTCATGAAGAAGGCTTTCGTCGTCGGGCACCCGATCAAGCATTCCCGGTCGCCGCTGATCCATGGCCATTGGCTGAAGCAGTACGGAATCGAGGGCTCCTACGAGCGCATCGACGTGGCGCCGGCCGATTTCGGCGAATTCCTGAAGACTTTTCCGGAGCGGGGCTTCGTCGGCGGCAATGTCACCATTCCCCATAAGGAAGCCGCCTGCCTGGGGGTGGATCGGCGGACGAAGCGGGCCGAGAGGCTCGGGGCGGTCAACACCCTCTGGCGCGAAGACGGCCTGATCTGGGGCGACAACACCGACGTGCTCGGCTTCATGGCCCATCTCGACCGGAGCCTGGGACAAGGCTGGGAAGAAGCTGTGGACACGGCGTTGATCGTCGGGGCCGGCGGGGCGGCGCGGGCCATCGTGGCCGGGCTGCAGGACCGGGGCATCCCGCGCCTTCTCGTGATCAACCGGACCCTGCCGAAAGCCGAGGAACTGGTCCGAGACTTGAGGGATGACGGGCCGTCCTCCCTCCAGGCTCTCCCCTGGGGCGACATCGACGCGGCGCTGGCCACGGCGGGGCTCGTCGTCAACACCACCTCCCTGGGCATGGCCGGACAGCCGCCGCTCGACCTCGATCTGGGGATAAGTCCCGATGGAGCCGTGGTGGCCGACATCGTCTATGTGCCGCTCAGGACCCCGCTGCTCGCCGCGGCCGAGGCGCGGGGCCTGCGGACCGTCGACGGGCTCGGGATGCTGCTGCATCAGGCGGTGCCGGGCTTCGCCCGCTGGTTCGGCGTGACGCCGGAGGTGACGCCGGAACTGCGGGCGCTGATCGTGGCCGATCTCGAGGGGCGCTCATGACCTTCGTGCTGGGACTGACGGGCTCCATCGGCATGGGCAAGTCGGCCACGGCCGCCATCTTCCGGCGGCTCGGCGTTCCCGTCCACGATGCGGATGCGGCGGTCCACGATCTCTACCGGGGCCGGGCCGCACCGCTGATCGAAAAGGCCTTCTCGGGCACGGTCGCGGACGGCATCGTCGACCGGCCGAAGCTCGGCGCGGCGGTTCTGGGCGATCCGCAGCGCATGAAGGCGCTGGAGGCCATCGTCCATCCGCTGGTGCGGGAGGAGGAGGAGGCCTTTCTGCGCCGGGTGTCGGCGCTGGCCTCGGTGGCGGTGCTCGACATTCCCCTCCTGCTGGAGACCGGCGGCGAGGTCCGGTGCGACGCCGTTCTCGTGGTCACGGCCCCGGCTTCTGTGCAAAGGGAGCGGGTGATGGCTCGTCCGGGGATGACGGAGGAGAAATTTAAGGCGATTCTGCTCAAACAGATGCCGGACGCGGACAAGCGGGCGCGGGCCCATTTCGTTCTGGACACGAGCCGCGGCTTCGCCGCGGCGGAAGCCCAGGCCCGGTCCATTCTCGCCTGCCTGGCCGGCCGGCCGGGCCGCGTCGGGCGACAGGGACACGGGTGATGATGCGCGAAATCGTTCTGGATACGGAAACCACCGGCACCGATCACGCCAACGGCGACCGGGTGATCGAAATCGGCTGCGTCGAACTCCTGAACCACATCCCGACCGGACGGAGCTACCACGTCTACATCAACCCGCAGCGCCCGGTCTCCGCCGGGGCGCTCGCGGTCCACGGGCTCTCGGACGCGTTCCTGGCCGACAAGCCGGTGTTCAAGGACGTCGTCGACGAGTTCGTGGAATTCGTCGGCGATGCCCGGCTCGTCATCCACAACGCGGCCTTCGACGTGGGCTTCCTCAACGCGGAATTCGCCCGCACCGGGCACCCGCAGATCGCCCTTTCCGACGTGGTCGACACCCTGTCCATGGCCCGGCGCAAGCATCCGGGCGCGGCCAACAACCTCGACGCCCTCTGCTCCCGCTACGGCATCGACAATTCCAAGCGCACCAAGCACGGCGCGCTCCTCGACGCCGAAATCCTGGCCGAGGTCTATATCGAGCTCATCGGCGGCAAGCAGGTGGGCTTCGACCTGACCCTGCAGCCGTCCGCGAAGGCCGGCCTTGCCCGAATGGGGGCGGCCTCCTCGCGGGAAACCCGCCCGCGTCAGGTCATCTCGCGGCTGACCGATGCCGAGCGGCAGGCCCACGAGGCCTTCATCCAGTCCCTCGGCTCCAGCGCCCTCTGGCGCGACTATCTCGGCGAGCCTCCGGCCGAAGGCCAGGCCTGAGGCATCCGCTTCGGGAGCGGCGGTCGGGATCCCCGTTGCCTCTTCCTGCGAGAGATCGGGCCGTCAGGTTCGAATGAGCGATTCGCTTGCGCTCCGGTTGTCGCTGTTCATCGGCCCCACCCGCAGCCATCATCCAGAACCGCCTCGAAGGACGAGGGCGCCTCCGGAGTGCACTGAACCCTCCTTCGAGACGCAGCCCCGCCGCTTCTCGGGATGAGGTTGGGAGTTGGTGAGAGGCTGTCGTGGATGTGGCGGTGTTCAGCGCAACGGTCTTCCCTCCCCCTTGTGGGGAGGGCCAGGGTGGGGGTGTTGGCGCCGGACTGGAACCAGGATGGCGCCCACACCCCCACCTCCACCTCCTCCCCACAAGGGGGAGGAGAGCAGGTCGGCGCCATCTGCATGAGCTTCGAACCGGCTGAAGCTTGTGGGGAAGGAGAGCCCGGCAGCGCTTCCGGCGAGGCGGTGAGGAGGGCCGGAAAAAACAAATCCCGGCGAAGCTGGCTGCCGCGCCGGGATGTCGTCACGAAAACGTGTTGACCCGGCCGGGCCGGGCGTCGCGCTTACGACAGGGCCGTCTGGTTGCCCTGCTGCCCCTGCATTTCGGCGGCGCGCTGGCGGTAGAGGGCCACGAAATCGATCGGGTCGATGTAGAGGGGCGGGAAGCCGCCGTTGCGGACCGCGTCGGCCACCATCTGGCGGGCGAAGGGGAAGAGCAGGCGCGGGCACTCGATCATGATGACCGGGTGCAGCTGGTCCTGCGGGATGTTCTGGACCCGGAACACGCCCGAATAGGTCAGCTCGAACGCGAACAGCACGTCCTTGTCGCCGATCTTGGCATTGCCTTCGAGGGTCAGGTCGACCTCGAAATCGGCCGCGTCGAGCTGCTTGGCGTTCACGTTCACCTGCAGGCTGATCTGCGGGCCTTCCGACTGCTGCTGCAGCGAACGGGGCGCGTTGGGGTTCTCGAACGAGAAATCCTTGCAGTACTGGGCGAGGGCGTTGAGCGAGGGCATGCCGCCTTCCTGCGCTCCGTTGTTTGCCGGGTTGTCGGCCATGATTCTTGCTCCCAGATGGATCGGTGGTGGGGGCCCGGACGGAGCGCTTCGGGAAAGCGCCGGCGAGGTAACGGGCTATCGCTCCCGCGCTACCATGCTTCCATCCCATGAACAAGATTCAGCTTTCTCCCTCGCTTGTCCAAGGGAGAGGTGGATGTTACGACCCATGGACCCCATATGCGAAAGATCACCCTTCGCTTTGGCCGGGGCAACCTTGGCGCATCACGCGTCAGGATCGGGCAAGCCGACAACGGATCGACGATGCAGGATTCCTTCGACATCACGACCCTTATCTTTATCGTACTCGCCGTCTTCGTGATCTGGCGTCTTCGCTCCGTGCTGGGGCAGAAGACCGGGAACGAGCAGCCGCCGATGGATCCGCTCTCGCGCCGCGATGCCGGCCTCAGGCCCGGCAATCCGGCGGCCGAGCAGGACAACGTGGTCCGTCTCCCCGGCGCCAACGGGTCCCGCCCCGCTCCCGAGAACCTGGCCGAACGCTGGAAGGGCATCGCCGAGCCCGGCACCCCGATGGCCCAGGCCCTGACCGAGATCACCCGGGCGGAACCCGCCTTCGAGCCGGCAGGCTTCCTGGAGGGCGCCAAGTCGGCCTACGAAATGATCGTCACGGCTTTCGCGCAGGGAGACCGCCGCACCCTCAAGGATCTCCTGTCGAAGGAGGTCTATGAAGGCTTCGAGCGCGCGATCACCGAGCGCGAGCAGCGGGGCGAGAAGGTGGAAACCACCTTCGTGTCCATCGACAGGGCCGAGATGGTCGGGGCCGAGGTCCAGGGCAAGCAGGCCCAGATCGTGGTTCGCTTCCTGTCCAAGCTCATCACCGCGACCCGGGACGCCTCCGGCGCCGTGGTGGACGGCAGCCCGGACGCGGTCGTCGACGTCACCGACGTATGGACCTTCGCCCGCACCCTCGGAAACCGCGACCCCAACTGGTTGCTCGTCGCCACCGAAGCGGGACAATGAGGCATGGGGCCCGGGCCGCTCTCGGGGGGCTCGCCTGTCTTCTCGCCTGGATCGTGACCATGCCCGCAGATGCCGTATCGCCGCTCGAGGGCAAGGCGCAGCTCGAAGCCCTGTCCTTTTCCGATCTGTCCGGATGGGACGGGGACGACCACGGCGAAGCCTTCCGGGCCTTTCTCCGGTCATGCCGGGCCCTCGACGCCCAGGCGGCCGAATTGCGGCCGGCGCAGAAGCCGGATGCGGGCGTGCTCGCCGTGTGCCGCGAAGCCCTCAAGACCCCTGCCCTCGACGGCGCCGGGGCCCGCGCCTTCTTCGAGCGGCATTTCCAGCCCTTCCTGATCCGCCCCGAATCGGGCGACGGCTTCCTGACCGGTTACTACGAACCCGAGTTCCGGGGCAGCCGCCGGCCGGATTCCACCTACAAGGTGCCCCTGCTCGACCGGCCCGACGATCTCGTCACCATCCCCCAGGGCGAAACCCTGCCGGGGATCGACCCGGCTCTCCAGGCCGCCCGGCGCACCTCCGACGGCCATGAGCCCTATCCCGACCGGGCCGCCATCGAGGACGGCGCCCTCGGGGACAAGGCCAAGCCGGTGGTCTACCTGCGCGAGCCCGGCGAGGCCTTCATCATCCACGTGCAGGGCTCGGCCCGAATCCGTCTCGACGACGGCTCGGTCATGCGTGTGGCCTATGCGGGCCGCAACGGCCGTCCCTACACCTCCATCGGCCGCCTGCTGGTGCAGCGGGGCGAGATGGAGCTGGAGACCATGACGCTGGAAAAGCTCATGGGCTGGCTCAAGGATCATCCGGGTCCCGCCCGCGATCTCATGCGGCAGAACCGGTCCTACATCTTCTTCCGCGAAGCGGCCGAGCTCGCCCCCGAGGACGGGCCCATCGGCGGCGCCGGCATTCCGCTCGTTCCCGGCCGCAGCCTCGCGGTCGACCGCTCCCTGTGGCCCTACGGCCTGCCCTTCTGGCTGGAGGGCGAGCTGCCCGTGACCCTGGACCGGGCCGAGCCCCTGCGGCGGCTCATGATCGCGCAGGATACGGGCTCCGCCATCGTCGGGCCGGCCCGGGGCGATTTCTTCTTCGGCAGCGGCCCCGACGCCGGGACCCGGGCCGGGCTCCTGCGCCACCGGACGCGCTTCGTCGTCCTCAAGCCTCGCCTCGATCCATGACCAAGCGCCGGTCCCGTCCGCTCAGCCCCGAGGAGCGACGGCTCTGGAGCCAGGTGGTCCGGAGCGTCAAACCCCTCAAGGGCAAGCTGCCGCCGCCCGAGCCGGAGCCGGAGGAACAGCCGGCGACCGCCACCGCGCCGGTGCGGGAGGTGGTGCTCGCGCCTTCCCCCTCGCCGTCCCTGCCCCGGAAGCCGCCCGTGACGCCGCTCGCACCCCTCGAGCGCAAGACCGTGAAGGCCCTGCGGCGCGGAACCCGGCAGGTGGACAGCGTCATCGACCTGCACGGGATGCGCCAGGAAGAGGCCCATTACGCGCTGATCAACTTCCTTCACCGGGCGCAGGGCTCGGGCTACGGCATCGTCCTCGTCATCACCGGCAAGGGCGGCGCGGCGGGGCCGGGCCTTTTCGAGGAGCGCGGGGTCCTGCGCCGCATGGTGCCGCACTGGCTGCGCCTGCCCGATCTCAGATCTCTTGTGGTTGGCTTCGAAGAAGCCTCTCCCCAGCATGGCGGATCCGGTGCACTCTATGTCAGGCTTCGCCGCAGGCGGGGCGCGGGATGAACGGATGACTCCTTTCGGCGAACGGGTGCGGCAGCTGCGCCGCGAACGCGGGCTCCTCCTGAAGGACATGGCCGCGCATCTGGGCGTGTCGAGCGCCTATCTGTCGGCCCTGGAGCGGGGCGAACGCGGCAAGCCGACCTGGACCCTGATCCAGGGGGTCCTGCAATATTTCAACATCATCTGGGACGAGGCCGACGAGCTGGCCCGGCTGGCCGACGTCTCGGATCCGCGGGTGAAGATCGACACCGCGAGCTGCGATCCGCGCGCCACCCTTCTGGCCAACCGCCTCGCCCGCGAGATCCGCGGCCTGTCCGAGAGCGAGCTCGAAGCCATCCTGACGATCCTCGACAAGGCGCAGGAACGGAGCCGGCGGGTGGCGTCCCTCCTCGACAAGGCGCAGGATTCGATCCAGTCGTCCTCCTCCCCCGGCTAGGATCCCGACCCGGCCCTGAGAACCGCCGGGGACGCGGCGCCCGACCTTGACCGCCGCGGCTTTGGATGCGAAAGCGCCCCTTTCCCTGAAACTTTCGGTTGCTCATGTCCCAGAATCGCATCGACGTGCTCACGCTCGGCAACGCCATCGTTGACGTGCTCGCCCATACGGACGAGGCCTTCCTCCTCAAGAAGAACGTCCACAAGGGCGCCATGCAGCTCATCGACGAGGCGCGGGCCGAGGAGCTCTACGGCGACATGGGACCGGCCATCATCGTGTCGGGCGGGTCGGCCGCCAACACGGCGGCGGGCGTCGCCTCGTTCGGCGTGAAGGCCGGCTTCATCGGCAAGGTCAAGGACGACGAGACCGGCCGCCTCTTCGCCCACGACCTGAACGCCATCGACGTCCATTACGACGTGATCCCGGCCCAGGGCGGCCCGGCCACGGCCCGCAGCTTCATCCTGGTGACGCCCGACGGCGAGCGCACCATGAACACCTATCTCGGCGCCTGCCAGAACCTCACCCCCGACGACGTGAACCCGGAGACGGTGCGCGCCTCGGGCATCGTCTATCTCGAAGGCTATCTCTGGGATCCGCCGGCCGCCAAGGAGGCCTTCCGCAAGGCCGTGAAGATCGCCCACGAGGCCGGCAACAAGGTGGCGCTCACCCTCTCGGACGCCTTCTGCGTCGACCGCTACCGCGACGAGTTCCTCGGCCTCATGCGCGACGGCAGCCTCGACATCCTCTTCGCCAACATCCACGAGCTGCAGAGCCTCTACGGCACGTCGGACGCCGATACGGCGCTCGCGGCCCTACGGGAGGAGAACGTGCTCGGCGCCATCACCCGCTCGGCGGAGGGCGCGCTCGTGGTCAGCCGCGGCGAGACCAAGGCGGTCCCCGCCTTCCCGGTGGAGCGCGTGGTGGACACCACCGGCGCGGGCGATCTGTTCGCGGCGGGCTTCATGGCCGGCCTGACCCAGGACCTCGACCTCGTCGACTGCGCCCGCCTCGGCGGCCTCGCGGCGGCCGAGATCATCAGCCACCTCGGCGCCCGTCCGCAATCCGACCTGCGCGACCTCGCCCGTCAGCAGGGGCTGCTGGCCTGAAACAGGATCTTCGGCCCGAGCGGCGGGGCATGAGCGATCATGGCTCGCCGCCGGTCGGCCCGAACCAGATGCTGGCGAGGGCGCTGAGGGCCACCAGCACCAGAAAGCCGTTCATGGCGACCAGCAGATAGGGCGGCAGGCGCTGCACGTCCGGGTTGGGCGGCGGCGTGCCGACGAAGACCTGACGCCAGACCGCGGCCGCGAAGCAAAACGCGCTGAACAGCACCAGGACCGATCCGGTGCCGATGATCATCCATTCGGGCACCACGCCCGCGAGCAGCTTCTTGGCTCCGATGCCGGAGGCAAGCGCCGCCAGGCCGGTGCGGACCCAGGCGGCATAGGTCCGCTCGGCGGCGAAGACCGTGCGGTCCGCCGCAAGCTCCGTGCGCCGGTCGGCGCTGTCCTTGGTGACCTTGGCCGCGACGGCGGTGTGCTGGGCTGCGACCTGCGTGTTCTCGGCCGCCTCCTGCGCCTGGTCGGCGCTGCGCCGGATCTCTTTCTCGATCGGTTGCGTGGTCATGCGTGCTCCGTCCCGATGGGAACAACGCACCAGACCGGCGAAGGTTGAGTTCGAGGAAGCGGCGGCGTCAGAGCCTTCTCAGCGCCACCGTCTCGATCCGGTGGCTGGCGCCTTTCTTCAGGATCAGGCTCGCCCGCTGCCGGGTCGGCACGATGTTCTCGCGCAGGTTCAGCAGGTTGATCCGGTTCCACAGGCCGTCGGCGATGGTCATGGCCTCGTCCTCGGGCAGTTCCGCATAGCGGCGGAAATAGGAGAGCGGATCGCGGAAGGCCGTGTGGCGCAGGCGGAGGAACCGGTTCACGTACCAGCGGTGCAGGTCCGCCTCGTCGGCATCGATATAGACCGAGAAATCGAAGAAGTCGGACACGAAGGGGATCGCCGTGCCGTCCTTGGGCATCCGCGCCGGCTGGAGCACGTTGAGGCCCTCGACGATGAGGATGTCCGGCCGGTCGATCACCGTCTCCTCGCCGGGCACCACGTCGTAGACCAGGTGCGAATAGAGCGGGGCGTGCACGTTGCGCTTTCCGGCCTTGATGTCGGCGAGGAAGTGCAGGAGCGCTCCGGTGTCGTAGCTCTCGGGAAAGCCCTTGCGCTCCATCAGGCCCAGCCGCGTCAGCTCCGCGTTGGGCAGGAGGAATCCGTCCGTGGTCACGAGATCGACCTTGGGCGTGTTGGGCCAGCGGGCGAGCAGCGCCTTCAGGACGCGGGCGGTGGTGGATTTGCCGACCGCCACGGAGCCCGCGACCCCGATGATGTAGGGGACCTTCTCCTCCTTCTCGGCGAGGAGAAAGCGCTGCGTCGCCTTGAACAGCCCCTGGGTCGCCGCGACGTAGAGGGAGAGCAGGCGCGACAGCGGCAGGTAGATCGCCGCCACCTCGTCGAGGGAGATCGGATCGTTGAGGGATTGCAACTGCACCACCTCGTCGGCGGTGAGCGTCATCGGCGCATCGGCGCGCAGCCTCGCCCACTCGTCCCGCGGAAAGATCCGGTAGGGCGAGAGACCGTCATCGGCTTCGAGAGGCGGCACCGCGTTGCGTTGGTCCATGAGACCATCCTTTATGGCTTGCGCGCGGCCTTCTCGGCGAGCCCCGATTGCGCGGTGCGGCGCTCCAATTCGGCCATTACCTCATTTAAGGAAATGTCGGCGCCCTGCAACACGACCAAAAGATGATAGAGCACGTCGGCGGCTTCCGCCGTCAGGTTCTTCCGGTCGCCCTGCACGGCCGCGATGGCCGCCTCCACCGCCTCCTCGCCGAGCTTCTTGGCCGCCTTGGCGGGTCCGTCGGCGAGGAGCTTCGCCGTATAGGACTCGGTTGCGGGCGCTGCGGCGCGCTCCGCCACGATGCGGGCGAGATCGTCGAGGGTGAAGGTGGTCATGGTCTATTCCGATGTCGTCCCCGGCCGGAGCGAAGCGGAGGGGAAGGGGATCCATGGATCCCCGAACGGTGGAGTGGATCCCCTTCCCGGCTCTTCGAGCCGCCGGGGATGACAGGAGAGATTCTCCCGCCTCAGGCCGCCTTGTCCAGGGCCGGCTTGTCGAGGCGCATCTTGAGCCCGGCTCCCGCCATGTATTCCTTGGCCTCGCCGATGCTGTGCGTGCCGAAATGGAAGATCGAGGCGGCGAGCACGGCGCTGGCGTGGCCTTCGCGGACGCCGTCGACCAGGTGGTCGAGATTGCCGACGCCGCCGGAGGCGATCACCGGGACGGAGACCGCATCCGAAATCGCCCGCACGAGCGCGAGGTCGTAGCCGCCCTTGGTGCCGTCCCGGTCCATGGAGGTGACGAGGAGCTCCCCTGCCCCGAGCTCCGCGACCTGGCGGGCGAAGGCGATGGCATCGATACCGGTCGGGTTACGGCCGCCGTGAGTAAAAATCTCCCAGCGTGGGGCCTCGCTTGTCCCCGACACCTTCTTGGCGTCGATGGCGACCACGATGCATTGCGCGCCGAATTTCTCCGCCGCCTCGCGCACGAAGTCCGGGTTCTTCACGGCTGCGGTGTTGATCGAGACCTTGTCGGCCCCGGCGAGCAGCAGCTTGCGGATGTCCTCCACGGTGCGCACGCCGCCGCCGACGGTGAGCGGCATGAAGCAGGCCTCGGCGGTGCGGCTCACCACGTCGAGGAGGATGCCTCTCGCCTCGTGGCTCGCGGTGATGTCGAGGAAGCAGAGCTCGTCGGCGCCGGCGGCGTCATAGGCCTTGGCGGCCTCCACCGGATCGCCCGCATCGACGAGGTCGACGAACTGCACGCCTTTGACGACGCGGCCGTCCTTCACGTCGAGGCAGGGAATGAGACGCACTTTCAGCATCAGACGGGCTCCTGGCGCACGGAGCGGAGCAGCGCCAGCGCCTGGTCCGGGTCGATGCGCCCGTCATAGAGCGCGCGGCCCGAAATCGCGCCGCCGAGGACGGCACAGTCGGGATGGGTCAGGCGCTCGATATCGGCCATGGAGGCGAGTCCGCCCGAGGCGATGACCGGGATCGACACGGCCCGCGCCAGGGCCAGGGTCATGGGGATGTTGAGACCCTTGAGGATGCCGTCGCGGGCGATGTCCGTGTAGATGATGGCGGCGACGCCCGCATCCTCGAAGCGGCGTCCGAGCTCCTCGGCCGTGAGGGTCGAGGTCTGGGCCCAGCCCTCCACGGCCACGAGCCCGTCCTTGGCGTCGATGCCGACGGCGATCCTGCCCGGATGGAGGCGGGCCGCCTCGCGCACGAATTCGGGATCGCGCACGGCGGCGGTGCCGATGATGACCCGGGCGACGCCCTTGGCGAGCCAGCCCTCCACGGTCTTCATGTCGCGGATGCCGCCGCCGAGCTGCACCGGAATCGCGACGCGCCCGAGGATGCTCTCGACGGCGGCGGCGTTCATGGGCTTGCCGGCGAAGGCTCCGTCGAGATCGACCACGTGCAGCCACTCGAAGCCCTGGGCCTCGAAGGCGGCGCCTTGCGCGGCCGGGTCGTCGTTGAACACGGTCGCCTGGTCCATGTCGCCCTGGACGAGGCGGACGCAGCGGCCTTCTTTGAGATCGATGGCGGGAAAAAGGATCACGGGCGCCACCTCAGGAAGTTGGCGATGAGCTTGAGGCCGAGAGTCTGGCTTTTTTCGGGGTGAAACTGGGTGCCGACGATGTTGTCGCGCCCGACGATGGCGGTGACGGGCCCGCCGTAATCGGAGACGGCCACCAGGTCGTCCGGGTCCTGCGGCTGGAGCGCGTAGGAATGCACGAAATAGGCGTGCAGGCCGTCCGGTCCGGTCGGAATGCCGTCGAGCAGGGGATGGTCCCTGCGCTTGTCCAGGGTGTTCCAGCCCATATGGGGGATCTTCAGGGCCGGGTCCTGCGGCGCGATGGCCTTCACGTCGCCGTGGATCCAGTCGAGGCCGGGGCTCGTGGTGTGCTCCAGGCCGCGGGTCGCCATGAGCTGCATGCCGACGCAGATGCCGAAGAAGGGCTTGCCGTGCCGGTGCACGCTCTCCTCCAGGGCCTCGACCATGCCGGGCACGGAATCGAGGCCGCGCCGGCAATCGGCGAAGGCGCCGACACCCGGCAGCACGATGCGGTCGGCGGCGCGGACCGCGTCCGGATCGGACGTGACCGTGACGGCATCGTCGAGCCCCGCCTCCCGCGCGGCCCGCTCGAAGGACTTGGCGGCGGAGTGCAGGTTGCCCGAACCGTAATCGATGATGGCGACGCTCACCGGGGACGCTCCGCATCGGGAAAGAGGCCGATGACCGGCTCCGTCCTGGGAGAGGGATAGACGCGGGGCGCCGGCGAGGGAGCGGCGGCGCGGGCGGGAGCCGGGGCCGGGGCGGCGCTCCGTTCGAGCCAGCGGGCGGCGATCTTGGTTTCCGCCTCGTCCCGGTCGGCCGCCGACACCACGTCGGCGGTGGGGCGGCCGTGGCGCGCGAGCGTCCAGCGCCTGAGGCTGTTCGCCTCGAGACCGATCAGCGCCGAGAACAGCACATGCGCCACGAGGCTCGCGGTCGGATGCACGTTCAGCAGGTTCAGCATCATGTTGAAGGCGACGAGCGCGAACAGGACGCAGAGCCCGGCGAGCCAGAGGCGATGCACGAAGAACCACAGGAAGGTGAAGAAGAAGGCGCCCCAGGAAAAGGCGTCCTTCACGAGGTCGGCCTTCTCCAATGCCGCCGGATCACCCGGCCGCGCATCGCGCGGGAGGTGCAGGGTAAAGGTCGTCATGGCGTTTCCGTTCTTATAAAGTGCCCTTGGTGGAGGGAACGCGCCCCTCCTCCCTTGGGTCCACGGCAACCGCCTGACGCAAGGCCCGTGCCAAACCCTTGAAGCAGCTCTCGGCGATGTGGTGGCTGTTGGCCCCGTAGAGCGTCTCCACGTGCAGCGTCAGGCCCGCATTGACGGCAAACGCCTGGAAGAACTCGCGCACCAGTTCGGTGTCAAAGGCGCCGATCTTCTCGGTCGGGAAGGCGGTGCGGAAGACCAGGAACGGGCGGCCGGAAATGTCCACGGCGATGCGGGTCAAGGTCTCGTCCATCGGCAGATGGATATCCGCATAGCGGGTGATGCCCTTCTTGTCGCCAAGTGCCTGCAGAAGCGCCTGCCCGAGAGCGATGCCCGTATCCTCGGTCGTATGATGCTGGTCCACATGCAGGTCGCCCTTCACCGTCACGGTCAGGTCGAAGAGACCGTGGCGGGCGAACAGTTCGAGCATGTGGTCGAGGAAGCCGACTCCGGTGGAGATCTCGGCCTTGCCGGTGCCGTCGAGGGCGATCGACAGGACGATATCGGTCTCGGCGGTGCGACGGCTGACGCTCGCGGAGCGCATCATCAAGGATCCTTTGAGGAATGAGAGACCGCGCCTTCTATCAAGACGCGGCAAGAAACGCCACCCGCGTTGCTTTTGCCCGATCAATGCTTAAGTCAGGGCAGAACCGGCCCGCCCTGCCCTTCCACGGGTGGCCGGCGCCTGCATCTGCGTGACATCACCCCACCCGCCGGAGATTGCTCCCCGTGTCAGAAGACGCCTCCCCCCGCATGCATGCCACGACGATCCTCATGGTCCGCAAGGGCGGCCGGGTGGTCATCGGCGGCGACGGTCAGGTCAGCCTCGGACAGACCGTCGTCAAGGGCAATGCCAAGAAGGTCCGCCGCCTCTCCAAGGGAGGCGTGATCGGCGGCTTCGCCGGATCGACGGCCGACGCCTTCACCCTGTTCGAGCGGCTCGAGGCCAAGTTGGAGCAGTATCCGGGCCAGCTCACCCGCGCCTGCGTCGAGCTGACCAAGGACTGGCGCACCGACCGGTATCTCCGCCGCCTGGAGGCGATGATGCTCGTGGCCGACAAGGAGGTGGGCCTGCTCCTCTCCGGCAGCGGCGACGTGCTGGAGCCGGAAGGCGGCATCATGGCCATCGGCTCGGGCGGAAACTTCGCGCTCGCCGCCGCGCGGGCCCTGGCGGAGTACGAGACCGACGCCGAGACCATCGTGCGCCGCTCGCTTTCCATCGCGGCCGAGATATGCGTCTATACCAATAGCAATATTGTTATAGAAAGCCTCGACCTATGATCACCGATGCCGTCCTCGAACAGGGAGTTGTTCGGGGCATTGTGACGAACGAGCAGGCGATCGGCCTGCGGACCCTTGCCCGCGACATGGCGGCTGCCGCCGCGCCTGAGCCGGAGGACGAGGAGAAGCTGCGCTTCGTCACCGGCTTCAGCGATATTTTCGTCACTTTGGGGATCGGGCTCTTTACCGGCGCGCTCGGCTATTTCGCGTCCCTCTCGGGTGATCTCGCCAGGTGGTCCGTGCTGGCCGTCTCCGCGTGGCTCCTGGCCGAGTTCTTCACGCGCCGCAGGCGGATGGCGCTTCCGAGCATCGCCCTGCTCGCCCTCTTCGCGGTCTCGGTGTTCGGCGCGACGGGCTTCTTCCTCAAGTGGCTCCTCTCGGGAGCGCCGGAGCAGACCGGAGCGTTCGGCGCCTGGGGCTACGACCAGGAGCGTCCATGGCTCGTCGTGTTCAGCGCCCTCGTGACCGTGGTCATGACCGGCCTGCACTATCTCCGCTTCCGGGTGCCGATCACGGTCGCGGCCGGTGCCGCCGCTCTGGTCCTGGCGCTTCTCGGCCTGATCTCCGCCCTGGTCCCCGAGCCTCCCCAAGACATGGTCATCGGCGCCCTGTTCCTCTGTGGCTGCGCCGTCTTCGCCCTGGCGATGCGCTTCGATCTCTCCGATCCGGAGCGCGTGACGCGCCGCAACGACATCGCCTTCTGGCTGCACCTGCTCGCGGCGCCCCTGATCGTCCATCCGGTGATCTCGCAATTCGCGGGCAATGGCCTGATGCCCGGGATCGGGACCGCCGTCGCGGTGCTCGCCATCTTCGTGCTGCTCGGCGCCATCGCGGTGGTGATCGACCGGCGCGCCATGCTCGTCTCCGGTCTCGTCTATGCGGGATACGCCTTCGCGTCTCTCATCCGGGAGATCGGCCTCGACGACCAGACCGCCCCCGCAACCCTGCTCGTGCTCGGCGCCTTCGTTCTCCTGCTCAGCGCAGGCTGGGGGCCGGTGCGCGCGGCGCTGCTGCGACTTCTTCCCACCCACCTTGCGCACAGGCTGCCACACCCCATTCTTTCATCATCATGACCACGTTCTCCCCCCGTGAAATCGTTTCCGAACTCGATCGTTACATCGTTGGCCAGAACGACGCGAAGCGCGCCGTGGCCATCGCCTTGCGCAACCGCTGGCGCCGTCAGCAGCTCGAAGGGCATCTCCGCGAGGAGGTCGCGCCCAAGAACATCCTGATGATCGGTCCCACCGGCTGCGGCAAGACCGAGATCTCCCGCCGCCTGGCGCGGCTCGCCAACGCGCCCTTCCTGAAGGTCGAGGCCACCAAGTTCACGGAGGTGGGCTATGTGGGCCGCGACGTGGAGCAGATCGTGCGCGACCTCGTCGAGGTCGGCATCGGCCTCGTGAAGGAGGAGCGGCGCAAGCAGGTCCAGGCCAAGGCCCATGTGGCCGCCGAGGAGCGCGTGCTCGACGCCCTCGTGGGCGCGACCTCCAGCGCCGCCACCCGCGATTCCTTCCGTCGCAAGCTGCGCGCCAACGAACTCGACGACAAGGAAATCGAGATCGAGCTGCAATCCTCCGGCTCGTCCGGGATGCCCATGTTCGAGATCCCCGGCATGCCGGGCGCCTCCGTGGGGGCGATCAACCTCTCCGACATGTTCGGCAAGGCCTTCGGCGGACGGCCCAAGGCCCGGCGCACCACCGTGCGCGAGGCCTACGAGCCCCTCGTCGCCGAGGAGGCCGACAAGCTCATCGACCAGGACGCCATCGTGCAGGAGGCGATCCAGCAGGTGGAGAACAACGGCATCGTGTTCCTCGACGAGATCGACAAGATCTGCGTCCGCGAGGGCCGCACCGGCGGCGGCGACGTCTCCCGCGAGGGCGTGCAGCGCGACCTGCTGCCGCTGATCGAGGGCACCACCGTCGCCACCAAGCACGGCGCGGTGAAGACCGACCACATCCTCTTCATCGCGTCGGGCGCCTTCCACGTGTCGAAGCCGTCAGACCTGCTGCCGGAGCTGCAGGGCCGCCTGCCGATCCGCGTCGAGCTTTCGCCGCTGACCGTGGAGGATTTCAAGCGCATCCTCACCGAGACCGAGGCGAGCCTGATCAAGCAATCCGTGGCCCTGATGCGGACCGAGGGTGTGGAGCTCGTCTTCACGGACGACGCCATCGACGCCCTGGCGCAGGTGGCGGTCGACGTGAACAACTCGGTCGAGAACATCGGCGCGCGCCGCCTGCAGACCGTGCTGGAGCGGGTGCTCGACGACATCTCCTTCACGGCTCCCGACCGTTCCGGCGAGGCGGTGACCATCGACGCGTCCTATGTGCGCGGCGAGGTGGAATCGCTCGCCAAGAACACGGATCTCAGCCGGTTCATCCTGTAGGACGCCCGAGTTCGCCCGAGGCCGGGAACCTCCAGCACGCTCTGGGGATTCCCGGCTCATGACCACGGCCCATGACGAACTCAGCAGGAAGGCCCTCGCGATCCACGAGCGGCTCTGCGCCGTCTACGGCTGCCCCATCCCCTATTTCCACGATTTCGACCCCTTGAGCGAGTTGATCTCCTCGCTCCTGTCCCACCGCACCCGCAACGCGGATTCGGGCCGTGCCTTCAAGGCCCTGCGGGCACGCTACGCCGACTGGGCTTGCCTGAGGGATGCGCCGGTCTCCGAGGTGGAGGAGACGATCCAGGGGGTCACATGGCCGGAGCAGAAGGCGCCGCGCCTCCAGGCGGTGCTGCGCGCGGTGACGGAGCGCCACGGCCGCCTCTCCCTCGATTTTCTCGCCGATATGCCGGCCGTGGAGGCGCGGGCCTGGCTGGAGAGCATCCCCGGCATCGGGCCGAAGACGAGCGCGGCGGTGCTGGCCTTCTCGAACCTGCGCAAGCCTGCCCTGCCCGTGGACAGCCACCATCACCGGGTGGCGCAGCGCACCGGCCTCATCCCCCGCTCCTTGAGCGTCGGTCCGTCCCATGCGGCGCTGGCCGCCCTGCTGCCGCCGGATTGGAGCGCGCAGCAGGTCTACGACAACCACGAGGTCATGATGCTGCACGGGCAGCGGTGCTGCTTCTTCAGGAATCCGGCCTGCCGGCGCTGTGCCGTTCTCGACCTCTGCCCGACAGGGCAGGGCCTTGCCGGAGAGCCTTCGGAAAACGTCCGGCCCCGGGAACAGACGAGGGCCGGAACGCCTCCGTAAGACGGCTCACGTTTCCGTGAGGGCGACCGGCCGATGTTGGAACGACCTCCGACGCGATGCGTTCGCTAGGCAACGTCAAAGGAGCTTTCCATGCGTAAAATGTTGATGGCAGTCATTGCCTCCGCCGCTTTCGGCACCGCCGGCCTGATGGCCGCCCCCGCTTCCGCTCAGACGCAGGCCGCCCCGGTCAGCGAGCTGGTCGCCGCCCTGAACAAGGGCGAGCTGCAGACGAGCTATTCGCAGTACGTCCAGCGCCGTTACGTCCGCCCCGGCCCCCGCGTCGTGGAGCGCCGCTACTATCGTCCGGGCCCGCGCTATTACGGCCGCCCTTACGCCAATGACCGCCGCTACTATCGCCGCGACCGCGGTTCCGCCGCTGCGGCGGGCGCCATCGGTCTCGCCACCGGCGCGATCATCGGCGGCGCGCTGGCCCAGCAGCAGCAGCAGGCTCCGGTCTATGCCGCTCCGAACCGGAGCGCGGTCGCCTATTGCTCGCAGCGCTTCAAATCCTACGATCCGGCCTCGGGCACCTATCTCGGCTATGACGGCCGCCGTCACGCCTGCCCGTAAGCAAAGCGGGACGCGAAAGAAAAACGGGCCCTTCAGGGCCCGTTTGCTTTTGGTGGCGCTTACTTCGCCGCGATGACGGCGATCTCGACCTTGAAGGCCGGCGCCGCGAGCTTGGCCTCGACCGTGGCGCGGGCCGGGGTGTTGCCGGGCGACACCCACGCGTCCCACACGGCGTTCATCTCCTGGAACGTGCCCATGTCGGTGAGCCAGATATTGGCCATCAGGACCTTCGACTTGTCCGTACCGGCCTCGGCCAGCAGCCCGTCGATGATGGAGAGGATTTCCTTCGTCTGCTCGGTGACGCTCTGCCCCGCCGACTGATTCGCGACCTGACCCGCCAGATAGACCGTGTTGCCGTGAACGACGGCGCCGCTCATGCGGGGACCGGGCTTGATGCGTTGAATCGTCATGATCTGCCTTTGTGAGAGAAAGAAAGTGCACCCCCGCTTTTGGGATGCGGGAGCCCCCGCGGTCAAGGGGGCGGGACGGCCCCGCCTTCTCCGGCGGCAGGGCCTATGGGGGCGAACAGGTAGCGCTCGAACCAGTTCGGGAAATCGCGCACGAGCGCCTTCGGCCCTTCGACCGCCAGGCCCATCCGCTGCGCTTCCCTGAAATCCGTGTCGCCCCGCCACCAGGCCACCAGGGCGGGGAGGGGGGAGCGGACGCGGACCGGCTCGGGAAAGCCCGGATTCTGCGTGCACAGCGAGATCTCCGACACCTTCAGCAGCAGGAAGCGCGGCTGCCGCTGCCCGTCGATCTCGAAGCGGATGACGATGGGATCCTTCGGGATCGCCTCGGCGCGGACCCGCCTGTGCATGTCGACGAGCAGGGGCTCGGCATCGAGATCCTCCTCCGCCGGGCGCCGCGGCAGCCATCTCTGGCCCCAGGCGCCCATGGCGCCCACCAGGGACGCCAGCTCCCGGCCGGATTCGGTGAGGTCGTATTCGGGGCCGGTCCTGCCGTCGCGGCGCGTTACGGCCCCGATGGAAACCAGCCCCTGCAGCCGCTCGGACAGCATGGTGCGCGAAATGCGCGGAATGCCCCGCCGGATGTCGTTGAAGCGCCGGCTCCCGCACAGGAGCTCCCGCACGACGAGAAGGGTCCAGCGGCCGCCCAGGACCTCGTGGGCGCGCGCCACCGAACAGAACTGACCGTAACCCGCCATGGCCGAGGGCTAACACGACCCCGTCCGGCGGGGAAGTCCGGATTCCGGACCTGACAGGCCCGTCTCCCGGCACCATAGATCCCCGACATCGGTCTTGCCGGAAAGAGGACGGGCATCATGAACGACATGGCGGGCAACATCCTGCAATCCATCGGCAACACGCCTCTTCTGGCCCTGCGCAGGATCGTGCCCGGCAACGGCGCGCGGGTCCTGCTGAAGCTGGAGAACCAGAATCCGACCGGCAGCATGAAGGACCGGATGGCGCTCGCCATGGTCGAGGCCGCCGAGGCGGACGGCCGTCTCGCGCCGGGCGGATCGGTGGTCGAATATACCGGCGGCAGCACCGGCGTCTCCCTGTCCCTGGTCTGCGCCGTGAAGGGCTATCCCCTGCATGTGGTGACCTCGGACGCCTTCGCCCGGGAGAAGCTCGACCACATGGCGATCCTGGGAGCCAGGCTCCAGGTCCTGGAGAGCGACGGCGGGCGCATGACCGAGAAGCTCACCAAGGACATGATCGCGGCCGCGGGCGTGATCGCGAGGGAGACCGGGGCCTTCTGGACCGACCAGATGAAGAACCGGGACCAGCTTGCCGCCTATCGCGCGATGGCGGAGGAGATCTGGGTTCAGACCGGCGGGCGCATCGACGGCTTCGTCCAGAGCGTCGGCACGGCGGCGTCGCTGCGGGGCAATGCCGAGGGCCTGCGCCGCCGCCACGGCAGGATCAGGATCGTCGCCGTGGAGCCCGCCGAATCCCCGGTCCTGTCGGGCGGCGCCTCGGGCGCCCACAGGATCGACGGCATCGGCGCGGGCTACGTGGTCCCGCTCTGGGAGGACGGCATCGCCGAGGGGATCGAACGGGTCTCCACGGACGAAGCCATGGACATGGCCTTCCGGCTCGCCCGGGAGGAGGGCCTCTTCGCCGGCACCTCCACGGGCGCCAACGTCATCGCGGCCCTGCGGCTCGCCGAGACGCTGGGGCCGGACGCGACGGTCGTCACGATCATGTGCGACACGGGGATGAAGTATCTGAGAACCTTCGGGGCGCGGCTCGGGTGAGGGGCGGGCCCCGGCCCCGTCAGTAAAGCGTCTCGCGCACCCGCTCGGCCAGGCCCTTGTCGTAGGTCTCGCCGCCGACCCGGTTCTCGCTCATGGCGGCCAGGATCTGGCCGGCGCTCGGAAGGGAACTGCGCGCCACGTGCTTGTCGGGGTTCCACAAATCCGAGCGCACGACCGCCCGGGAGCACTGGAAGTAGACCGCCTCGACGGTGATCATCAGCACCGTGCGCGGCGCCTTGCCGTCGACGGCGAAGCTCTCCAGCAGGGCAGGGTCGGTGGAGATCGCGGCGCGGCCGTTGACGCGAAGGGTCTCGCCGATGCCGGGGATGAGGAAGAGCAGGGCCACCTGCGGGTCGCGCACGATGTTGCGCAGGGAATCGAGCCGGTTGTTGCCGCGCCGGTCGGGCAGGAGAAGCGTCTTCTCGTCCTGCACCCGCACGAAGCCCGGCCCGTCGCCGCGGGGCGAGCAGTCGAGCCCTTCCGGACCCCGGGTCGCCAGCGCCGCGAAGGGCGCGGCCTCGATCAGGGCCCGGTAGACCGGAACCACCCGGTCGGCCTCCTTGACGAGGGACGCCTCCGGCGGCTCGCCGTAAAGGGCTTCGAGATCGGCGAGGGTGGTGACGGTGTGGGACATGAATCATCCGAAGAAGGAGGCGCCTTATCTTTCCCACACCAGGCCGGGTTTGGGCTAGATGCGGTCGAACACCTCCGGCTGCAGCTTGCCCGTCTTCAGCAGATGCTGCAGCGCATATGCCACGGAGAGGGCATCGTCGAGGGCGTCGTGTCCCTGCAGGGGAGGGTGCTCGACGCCGTAATAATCCGCCAGCTTGTTGCTGGGCGTCTTCCCGATATCCTCCACCGGCATCCCCGCCGCGATCACGAGCTTGACGGCATTGTCGAACCGGTGGGCCGGAATGGACCACGGAATGCCCGCGACATAGCAGCTGATGGCGACCATGTTCAGCTCGTCCTTGCCCCACGACCAGGACGTCGCGCCATCGGAGAAGCGGTCGAAGCCCGCAAGGGCTTCCTGCAACGGCATCCCCTCGGCTTGGATGTCGTCCTCGCTGATGCCGGTCAGCTTGGTGAAGAACGGGTCGATCGGGTATCTGCCGCCGAAACGGTCGACCGGCCGGACATAGGCCCTGTAGGTGTCCAGGAGGGGGAAATCGCCCTCCAGCCCGAGCTTCACGGCGCCGATCTGCGCGATGACCGGATCGGGATCGTGAGCCCCGCACCAGAACCTGCCCTGCGAGCCCTGGACGCAAAGAAACTCGCAGTCGAATACGATGGCGGTCTTCATGATCGATGCTCCCCTTCTTTGCGGGCATGAGTTTTCGCGAAGCCAAGCTAGAGCATATGCTTCGATTCCGCAGGGATAAAATCCGCGACCGGGATGAATTCTGCCTGCGGGAGAGCAGCCGAGCCTTGCCGGATCATGGCCCGCCAGCGCTGCGAAGGGTCGGCTCAGGACAGGAAGTTCGCCTCTCGCGCATCGCTTGGCGAAAAACCGGATCCACTTTTCCGCACGACGCCCGAGAGGATCCATTCACCATCCGAGCCGGCTTCCTGCTCCGGCGGACAATGGTCTGAACCAGGGGGTTGAGTTCCGTCATCGGCCGTAGAATGCTACGCGCGGGGGCTAGAAAGGATCTGCCGATGCGGGTCGTCGCCCTCGTCGCTTGCCTTGCAATCCTGGGCGCGGCCCTGCGCCCCGAGGCATCCCTGGCGCAGCCGAGCGCAGCAGCGGAGCACCGTTCCGTACCCCGAGCCGGGGGGCAGCATGCCGGACCGCAAGCGGGCGCGAGCGCCACGACGGCGCCGGCCACGACGGAAAACCTGGAGCCGCCGCCCGTGTCTCCGACGTTCTCCTCGCTCAGCCTCCTGGGCGACCATCTGCACGCGGTCCGGTGGGAGCTGGGCATCGTGGGGGCGGCCATCGTCACCGTCGGCATCAAAGACTGGGACTGGGGCAACGGCTCCGGGTTCCAGACCATCGAGGAAGGGTGGTTCTCCAAGAACACCCGCCATGGCGGCATGGACAAGATCGGCCACTCCTTTTCGACCTTCGTCATCGCCGATCTCCTGACGGACAGGATCCGGGCCAATGCATCCGATCCCACCGGCGCCCCGATCACGGCCGCGCTCGTCGCATTCGGGATCATGGGGCTGGTCGAAACCGTGGACGGGTTCACGGGCAGGCACCGCTTCTCGCGGGAGGACATCGTGGCGAACGGCGTCGGCGCGCTCTTCTCGATTTTCCGCAATACGGTTCCCGGGCTTCGGGAGAAGCTGGACTGGCGGATCATGTATACGCCCGCGAGTTTCGAGCGGCCCGGCATCACCACGGATGCGGGCATTCTCCCCCCGTATGAGCGCCAGCGGTACATCATGGCCCTGAAGGGCAGCGGGTTCGAAACGCTCAGGAACACGCCCCTGCGCTATGCCGAGCTGCATGTCGGCTTCGACGCGCGCGGCTTCGAGAGGCGGGAGCGGGAGCTCGGCTATCCGATCGAGCGCTCCTTCTATGTCGGGGTAGGGCTGAACCTCAACGAGGTCCTGTTCGGCTCCGGACCGCAGCCGAACTTCGCCCGCTACAGGGACACGCTGCCGGGCTGGGCCGTGCGCAAGACGTTCGAATACGTCCAGGTGCCGTATACGTCCGTGTACCACGAGAACCGCTTCTCGACGGTCCGCCGCGTCGGCGGGACGTTCAGGGACTAAGAGCATCGTGCCGACCTTCGGTTCCGCTCGAACGATGCGCCTTCGAGGAGAAAGCATCGGATCGATCCCAAAAGCGCAAGTCCACTTTTCCTGTCCGATGCTCTCGTCGCGGAAGCCCTGCCGGCAGCGCGGCCGACCGGTGCCGCCGTCCGCGATGGGAGAAATCCAGGCAACAAAAAAGCGCGGCCCGAAGGCCGCGCTCTCATGACTTTGCCGACAGGGCAGGGGAGACTTACTCGCCCGCGGCCTGCTGCTTCTGCTGGTCGCGCTGGGCCTTTTCGGCCTCGCGCTCGGCCTTGAGCTGCTCGGTGATGTCCTCGCCGGTCTCCTGGTTGACCACCTTCATGGAGAGACGGACCTTGCCGCGCTCGTCCATGCCGAGGAACTTGACCTTCACCTTGTCGCCTTCCTTGACCACGTCGGTGACCTTGCCGACGCGGTTCTTGGCGAGCTCCGAGATGTGGACGAGGCCGTCGCGGGAACCGAAGAAGTTCACGAAGGCGCCGAACTCCATCACCTTCACGACCGTGCCGTCGTAGATCACGTTGACCTCGGGCTCGGCCACGATGGAGCGGATCCAGTTGTAGGCCGCCTTGATCGACTTGCCGTCGGCGGACGCGATCTTGATGAGGCCGTCGTCGTTGATGTCGATCTTGGCGCCGGTCTTCTCCACGATCTCGCGGATGACCTTGCCGCCCGAACCGATGACTTCGCGGATCTTGTCGACCGGGATCTGCATGGTCTCGATGCGCGGAGCGTGCTCGCCGAGTTCGGCGCGCGGGGCGGTGAGGGCCTTGTTCATCTCCTCGAGGATGTGCGCGCGGCCTTCCTTGGCCTGATCGAGCGCGACGCGCATGATCTCCTCGGTGATGCCGGCGATCTTGATGTCCATCTGGAGCGAGGTGATGCCCTGCTCCGTGCCGGCCACCTTGAAGTCCATGTCGCCGAGATGGTCCTCGTCGCCGAGGATGTCGGACAGGACCGCGAAGCGCTCACCTTCCAGGATGAGGCCCATGGCGATGCCCGCCACCGGACGGCGCAGCGGCACGCCCGCATCCATCAGCGCCAGCGAGGCGCCGCAGACCGTGGCCATGGAGGAGGAGCCGTTGGACTCGGTGATCTCCGACACCACGCGCAGGGTGTAGGGGAACTCGTGCGACGGCGGCAGCATCGGGTGGATGGCGCGCCAGGCGAGCTTGCCGTGGCCGATCTCGCGGCGGCCGGGCGAGCCCATGCGGCCCGTCTCGCCCACGGAATAGGGCGGGAAGTTGTAGTGCAGCAGGAAGGTTTCCTTGCGGGTGCCTTCCAGCTCGTCGATGAACTGCTCGTCCTCGCCGGTGCCGAGCGTGGTCACGACCAGCGCCTGGGTCTCGCCGCGGGTGAACACGGCCGAACCGTGGGCGCGCGGCAGGACGCCGACCTCGGCCAGGATCGAGCGGACGGTGCGGACGTCGCGGCCGTCGATGCGCTGGCCCTCGTCGAGGATGTTCCAGCGCACGACCTTGGCCTGAACCTCCTTGAAGGCGGCCTTGACCTTTTCGGCGTCGAACCTGGCTTCGCCTTCGGCCGGGCAGAGCGCCTCCATCACCTTGGTCTTCACCGCGTCGACGGCGGCATAG
Organism: Microvirga lenta; assembly: GCF_020532555.1. Classification (GTDB taxonomy): domain Bacteria; phylum Pseudomonadota; class Alphaproteobacteria; order Rhizobiales; family Beijerinckiaceae; genus Microvirga; species Microvirga lenta. The sequence goes on from NZ_JAJBBR010000004.1 coordinate 105,105, forward strand.
CGGTCCTGCTTCCTGGTGATCTTGTAGGCTTCGCGCAGGTCCTTCTCTGCGATGTCGAGAACGGCCTTCTCCACGTCCGACATATCAGCCGGCTGGTAGTCGCGGGGCTCCTTGGCGGCCTTTTCGGCGAGGCGGATGATGGCCTCGATGACCGGCTGGAAGTGCTTGTGGCCGAACATCACGGCGCCGAGCATCACGTCCTCGGCCAGTTCCTTGGCCTCGGATTCCACCATCAGCACCGCGTCCGAGGTGCCGGCGACCACGAGATCCAGGGTCGAATCCGGCATCTCCTGCAGGAGGGGGTTCAGCTTGTACTGGCCGCCCACATAGCCGACGCGGGCCGCGCCCACGGGGCCCATGAAGGGCACGCCGGACAGGGTCAGGGCCGCGGAGGCGGCGACCATGGCGACGATGTCCGGATCGTTCTCGAGATCGTGCGAGAGCACGGTCACGACGACCTGCGTATCGTTACGGTAGCCGTCGGCGAAGAGGGGACGGATCGGGCGGTCGATCAGGCGGGAGACCAGGGTCTCCTTCTCGGTGGGACGGCCTTCGCGCTTGAAGTAGCCGCCCGGGATGCGGCCCGCCGCGTAGGCGCGCTCCTGATAGTTGACCGTGAGGGGGAAGAAGTCGATGCCGGCCTTCGGCTCCTTGGCCGAGACGACCGTGGCGAGAACCGTGGTCTCGCCGTAGGAGGCGACGACGGCGCCGTCGGCCTGGCGGGCCATCTTGCCCGTTTCGAGCGTGAGCTTGCGCCCACCCCAGATCAGTTCTTCGCGTTGAATGTCGAACATGCTGTTGTCTTTCGTGACATGGCGGCGGCTCGATGCCATGAGCAAGACGGCAAGAGGCTCCGCGGCCGGTCGATCCCGCCGCCGCAAGCCCCTTGCGATCCTGCCATGGTCATCGCGTCATCCGCCTCTCTTCAATGGACGCCCGGCACGCGCATCGCGCCGTCTGCGTCAGAGGCCGCCCGGAGCCGGGCCCCGGGCGGAAAGGTTCTCGAAAAGCTTAGCGGCGAATGCCGAGCCTCTCGATGAGCGTGCGGTAGCGGCCCTCGTCCTTCTTCTTGACGTAGTCGAGGAGGGAGCGGCGCTGCGACACGAGCTTCAGGAGACCACGACGGGAATGGTTGTCCTTCGTGTGGGTCTTGAAGTGGCCGGTCAGGTTGTTGATCCGCTCGGTGAGGATCGCGACCTGCACCTCGGGGGAGCCGGTGTCGCCTTCCTTCTGGGCGAATTCCTTCACGAGCGCGTTCTTGCGCTCAGCCGTAATCGACATCGCTTGTCCTTTCAGGTTGGTACTTTGAATCGACCTCGGCCCTGTGGGCCTCAAGGTCAGCTTCGCCGGAAACGGCCGGGCCGGGATGTCGTCCAGCGCGGTCTGATCTCTCGACGCATCCTGCGGGCAACGCCTGCGGGAATGGCGCGCACCATACACGAAAAGCGCGCAAGTGCTAGATAGATCGTATCGTCCGGCGGGATTGCAAGGCGCGGGAGCTCTCTTTGATCCGAAATGGGCCCGGAACAAGACCGCAAGGCTCTGGTTGACGGGTAGAGATTCCACGCCAACAGGAAGGTCCCATCATGGTCGCCACCACAGCCGATCTGTCGTCCTCGGAAACGGCCAAGAACGTCTTCATCACCGGTCTTCAGAACGCCCATTCCCTCGAGAAGGAGGCGCTTCAGATCATGAACCGGCAGATCGAGCGCATCGAGAACTATCCGGAAATGCGCCAGCTCCTCGAGCTGCATGTCCGCGAGACCGAAGGGCAGATCCGGCGCCTCGACGACATGCTGCACAATTTCGGCGAGGACCGTTCCCTGCTGAAGGACATGGCCACCCAGGTCATGGGCAACATCGCCGCCATGGCCCATGTGCCGATGGCCGACGAGATCATCAAGAACACCTTCGCCAACCACGCCTTCGAGAATTTCGAGATCGCCTCGTACAAGTCCCTGATCACCATGGCCGAGCTGACCGGCCATTCCCGGTTCGTCCCGGCGCTGGAAGAAACCCTCCGGGAGGAGGAGAAGACGGCCCAGGCCATCCGGGACCAGATCGAGATGATCACCCGCCGCTACCTGGAGCGCGAAGCCCAGGGGCTGAAGGCGGACCGGTAGGGCCGGCGCCTTTCCCTCCCCCGCGCGGGGGAGGGGCCAGGGGTGCCGGCGCCACGCCTTCACGGGCTGTCGCCCAAGCTCCCATCTCCAACTCCTCCCCACCGCAAGTCGGGTGGTTCCGACTTGCGCAAGAGATGCGGATCTCGGGCAGGCCCGAGATCCGGGGGAGGAGGGATCGCGTCGGCGCCTCAGGCCCCCAGGTTGAACACCCGGTGCGGCACCAGTTCGCCGCGCTCCACGTCGCCCACCGCCACCAGCACGCCGTTGCAGGTGGCGTAGATCTTGCCGGAGATCGGCGCCTCGCGGCCGCGCAGGATGATGGACTGGCCCCGCATCAGGCGGGCGGCCATGTCGCGGCTCACCGCAACGGACGGGATCTCGCTCAGGGCCATCTCCACCGGGCGCAGGGCCGCCGGATCGGTGGCGAGGTCGTCGACCACGACCGCGTCCTCTTCCGTGAACGGCCCGACGCGGGTGCGCCGCAGGGCCGCGATATGGCCGAGGCAGCCCAGCGCCCGGCCCAGATCCCGGGCGATGGCGCGCACATAGGTGCCCTTGCCGCAATCCGCCTCGATCACGGAGCGGTCGCCCTCGTGATGCACCAGGGTGAGCCGGTCGATCTCGACCGTGCGCGGCTGCAGCTCCACCACCTCGCCGTCCCGGGCGAGATCGTAGGCGCGCTCGCCCTGGATCTTGATGGCGGAAAAGCGCGGCGGCACCTGCTGGATGGAGCCGGTGAAGCGGGGCAGCAGCGCCTCGATGCTGGTGGGATCCGGCACCTTGTCGGTCCGCTCGACCACCTCGCCCTCGGTATCGTCCGTGTTGGTCTCCGCGCCCCAGGCCACGGTGAAGACGTAGGATTTGCGCCCGTCCATGACGAAGGGCACGGTTTTCGTGGCCTCGCCGAGGGCGATCGGCAGGATGCCCGAGGCCAGCGGGTCGAGGGTGCCCGCGTGTCCGGCCTTCTTGGCCGAGAGGCTGCGCTTGACCACCGCGACCGCATGGGTCGAGGTCATGCCGACGCCCTTGTCGAGGATGATCCACCCATTGACGTCGCGCTTCTTCGGGCGGTCGGGCCGGGGCCCCCGCTGCGGTCGTTCTTCGGTCATGAAGCCTACTCGTCGTTGTCGTCGTCGGAGGTGTCGGGCCTGGCCGTGTCGCGGGCCACCTTGTCGGAGCGCAGCAGCGCGTCGATCCGGGCGGCCTCGTCGAAGCTCTCATCGCGCAGGAAGCGCAGGTCGGGCGCATATTTCAGGTTCACCCGGCGGGCGACCTCCTGGCGCAGCACCTTCTTGTTCTTGTCGAGGGCGCGGAGCACGGCGTCCTCGTCGCGCCCGCCGAGCGGCATGACGAAGGCCGTGGCGAGCTTGAGGTCGGGGGTCATGCGCACCTCGGGGATCGTGATGACGTTCCTCGTCAGCACGTCGTCCTGCAGGTCGCCCCGGGAGAGAACCTCGGCCAGGGCGTGGCGCACGAGCTCGGCCACGCGCTGCTGACGTTGGGAAGGGCCGGCGGTTTGTTCGAAACGTTTAGCCATTGTCACTTTCCGGGGTCGAACCGGACCATCCAAAAGGGGTCATGGCCGGGAGCGACCCGGCCATGATGATAAGTTGGGAATGGGGAAAGAGATCCGAAGCGCGCCTTACAGCGTCCGCTTCACCTCTTCCACGCGGTAGCACTCGATGATGTCGCCGGCGCGCATGTCCTGGTAGTTCTCGAAGGCCATGCCGCAATCCTGACCCGAGGTGACCTCGCGGGCATCGTCCTTGAAGCGCTTGAGCTGGGACAGCTTGCCTTCGTGGATGACCACGTTGTCGCGGATGAGGCGGACATGGGCGCCGCGCTGGACCACGCCGTCGAGGACGCGGCAACCCGCGACCTTGCCGACCTTGGACACGTTGAACACCTCGAGGACCTGGGCCTCGCCGAGCCGCTCCTCGCGGAGCGTCGGGGCGAGAAGCCCGGACATCGCCGCCTTCACGTCATCCACGAGGTCGTAGATGATGTTGTAGTAGCGGATTTCGATGCCGGCCCGCTCGGCCGCCTCGCGCGCTTCCTTGTGGGCACGCACGTTGAAGCCGAGGATGATGGCGCCGGAGGCCTCCGCCAGGGTGACGTCGGATTCCGAGATGCCGCCGACGCCCGCCTGGATGACCCGGGCCCCGACTTCCTCGTTGCCGGCCTTCTCCAGGGCGCCGACGATCGCTTCCGCCGAGCCCTGCACGTCCGCTCGGACCACGAGCGGGAACTCCTTGCGGCCCGCTCCGGCCTTGAGGTCGCGCATCATGTCCGCCAGCGTGCGGCCGGCCGAGCCCATGCGGGCCGCCTGACGCTCGCGCTTCTGACGGGCGCGGTACTCGGTGATCTCGCGGGCACGGGCCTCGGACTCGACGACCGCGACGCGGTCGCCGGCTTCCGGGGTGCCGTTGAAGCCCAGGATCTCGACCGGGACGGAGGGACCTGCCTCCTTCACGTTGGCGCCGAGATCGCTGACGAGGGCGCGCACGCGGCCCCACTCCGCGCCGGCGACGACGATGTCGCCCGTGTGGAGCGTTCCGCGCTGGACCAGCACGGTGGCGACCGGTCCGCGGCCGCGATCGAGCTTCGCCTCGATGACGGTGCCCTCGGCCGAGCGCTCCGGATTGGCGCGCAGGTCGAGGATTTCGGCCTGGAGCTGCAAGCCTTCGAGCAGGCTGTCGAGGCCCTGGCCGGTCTTGGCCGAGACTTCGAACTCGAGGGTCTCGCCGCCCATGGACTCGACCACGATCGAGTGCTGGAGCAGCTCGGTGCGGACCCGCTGCGGGTTGGCGTCGGGCTTGTCGACCTTGTTGATCGCCACGATGATCGGAACGCCTGCCGCCTGGGCGTGGGTGATCGCCTCGACGGTCTGGGGCATGACGCCGTCATCGGCCGCCACGACCAGCACCACGATGTCCGTCACCTTGGCGCCGCGGGCGCGCATAGCCGTGAAGGCCGCGTGGCCGGGCGTGTCGATGAAGGTGATCTTGCCGCCGAGCGGCGAGGTCACCTGATAGGCGCCGATGTGCTGCGTGATGCCGCCGGCCTCGCCCGAGACCACGTTGGTCTTGCGGATCGAGTCGAGCAGCGAGGTCTTGCCGTGGTCGACGTGACCCATGATGGTCACGACCGGCGGACGGGCGACGAGGTTCTCGTCCACGTCCGGCGTGTCGAACAGGCCTTCCTCCACGTCCGATTCCGCGACGCGCTTCACCGTGTGGCCGAGTTCCTCGGCCACGATCTGGGCGGTGTCGGCGTCGATCACGTCCGTGATCTTGTGCATCTGTCCCTGCTTCATCAGGAACTTGATCACGTCCACGGCGCGCTCCGACATGCGGTTGGCGAGCTCCTGGATGGTGATCGTCTCCGGAATCGTCACCTCGCGGGCGATCTTTTCCTTCTGCTCCACCTGACGGTGGCCCATGAGACGCTGATTGCGGCGCCGGAAGGCGGCGAGCGAGCGGGTGCGCTCCTCCTCGCCGGAGGTCGCATTGGCCAGGGTCAGACGGCCGCGGCGTTTTTCCTCGCCGGGAGCCACCTTGGGGGTCTTCGGCAGGGCCGCGGGCTTGGCGCCGGGGCCGGGACGCCGAACGGTGCGTGCACCCTCCTCGTCGTCCACTTCGACCGCGCGGGCAGCGACGGGCGGGGCCGGACGCGCATTGGGCTTGGCGGTTGCCGGATCGGGCGCGGGCGGCGGGGGAGCCGGACGCGCCATGTGGTTCAGGCTCGGGGGACGACGTCCATCCGTGCCGCCGGTGACGCGGGGACCGCCGAAGCCGCCGGGACGGGAACCGCCCGAGGCGCCGGGGCCGCCGGTGCGCGGACCGCCTTCGCGGGCCGGACGCGGTCCGGCGCCGTCGCGGGCAGGGCGGGGGCCGGCGCCGGGTCCGCCACTCCGTCCGGCGGGAGCCGGACCGGTGTTCTGGCGGGCGGGAGCAGGGCTCGCGGCGGCCGGAGCGGAGGCCTTGCCGAGACGGCGGCGTGCCTCGTCCTCGGCGCGGCGCTTGCGCTCCTCTTCCTGCCGGCGGCGCTCGTCTTCCTCGCGCTTGCGGGCCTCGGCCGCTTCGCGCTCCTGCGCTTCCGCAGCTTCGCGCTCGGCGCGGCGCTTGGCTTCCTCTTCCTGGCGCCTGCGATCGTCCTCTTCGCGGCGACGGGCATCCGCGAGCGCATTGGCGCGGGCGTCGCGCTCCTGGTCGGAGAGGGTGCGCAGCACCACGCCGGAACGCTGGGCGTTCGACGCGGATCCGCCGGAGCGGGAAGGACGGCCTTGAGCCGGCGCGGGGGCGGCCGGCTTCGGTGCGGCAGGGGCCGCATTCTGCTGCTGCTGCTGAGGCGCGGGCCGCTCGTCCTTGCCTCCGCCCGGTCCAACGGCCGGGCGACGCTTCACCGTCTCGACCACGACCGCCTTCGAGCGACCATGGGAGAAGCTCTGGCGAACCACGCCTTGCTCGACGGGCCGCTTCAGTGAAAGCGTCTTGGACGACACATGCAGCGTCTTGTCGCCCGGGTTTTTCGTATCATTCATTCGGCTCAGATCCGTCCGGTTCCATAATCGTGTGTACGCCGGCCCCACCTTTGGGGTCAGCCTGATCGGCATCGCTTCCGCAATAGGTACGATAACGGTGCCATCGGTTCAGAAAGCCGTCGCTTCCAGCGCCCGCGACGAGGGCAGCATGTATCACATGTGACCGGCCTAATGCCAAACTCAATTCGTCGTTTGACAGCTCTTGGATGACCGGAAAGCCTGATATTGCGTCGCCGAGGCGTTTTCGCAACTGGTTAGCGAGCTTTCTTCGCCCATCTTCGGCCGCTTCTGCGGCATGAATAAGGGCGACGAGGGGCTTTTCGGCGATTGCCGCTTCGACTTTTTCGAAACCGGTGATCACCGCGCCCGCCTTGTTGGCGAGCGACAGACTCTGGCGCAGATCCTCCCGAAGAGCCCGGCCGATGTCCTCGGCAAGGGTGTCGGGAGCCTTGACCTCCGCCTTGAAGGCGCGGGCGAAGAGGCGGCGCCTGACCGCCTCCTCGACCAGGCCGGAACGGGCCGTGACCCATACGCCCCGGCCCGGGAGCTTGTGTTTCAGGTCGGGAAAGACCTGGCGGTCAGGCCCGAGGACGAACCGGATCAGCCCCGCGGACGGCTGAGCCGTGCGGGTGACGATGCAGGTGCGCTCCGGTTCTTGCCGCGCCAAGGGTGCTGTCCTCGCCTGACCATGGCCGGTTTAGGACGGCTGGGCCTCGGTTTCGGCCTCTTCGGCCGAATCCTCGGTCTCCACGGTCTCTTCGGGGGCCTCGATCCAGCCCGCCTTGACGCGGGCGGCCATGATCATGGCCTCCGCTTCCGTGCGGGAGACGTCGAAGCCGTCCAGGGCTCCCTTGTACCGGGTCGCCTCCTGGCCGCGGCCTTCCGTCCAGCCGGCGAGGTCGTCGGTGGCGCAGCCGGCCAGATCCTCGACCGTCTTGATGTCGTTCTCGCCGAAGGCGACCAGCATGGCGGTGGTGACGCCGTCGATCTCCTTCAGCTCGTCCGACACGCCGAGCTCCTGGCGGCGGGCCTCGTTCTCCGACTCGATGCGGGTCAGGTATTCCTGGGCGCGCTCCTGGATCTCGCGGGCGGTGTCCTCGTCGAAGCCCTCGATCGAGGCCACTTCGGCGGAATCCACGTAGGCGAGCTCCTCCACGGTGCGGAAGCCTTCCGCCGCGAGGAGCTGGCCCACGACCTCGTCCACGTCGAGGGCGTTCATGAACAGCTCGGTGCGCTCGGCGAACTCCTTCTGGCGGCGCTCGGATTCCTCGGCCTCGGTCAGGATGTCGATGTCCCAGCCGGTGAGCTGCGACGCCAGGCGCACGTTCTGGCCGCGGCGGCCGATGGCGAGCGAGAGCTGGTCGTCGGGCACCACCACCTCGATGCGGTCGGCCTCCTCGTCGAGCACCACCTTGACCACTTCCGCGGGCTGGAGCGCGTTGACGATGAAGGTCGCCTGATCGGGGGACCAGGGGATGATGTCGATCTTCTCGCCCTGGAGCTCGCCCACCACCGCCTGGACGCGGGAGCCGCGCATGCCGACGCAGGCGCCGACCGGGTCGATGGAGGAATCGCGCGAGGTCACGGCGATCTTGGCGCGGGAGCCCGGATCGCGGGCGACCGCCTGCACGGTGACGATGCCGTCGTAGATTTCCGGCACCTCCTGGGCGAAGAGCTTCGCCATGAACTGCGGATGCGTGCGCGACAGGAAGATCTGCGGCCCGCGCGCTTCGCGGCGCACGTCGAAGAGATAGGCGCGGATGCGGTCGCCGGGGCGGAACGTCTCGCGCGGGATCAGCTCGTCGCGGCGCACGATGGCCTCGCCGCGGCCGAGATCGACGATCACGTTGCCGTATTCGACGCGCTTGACGGCGCCGTTCACGACCTCGCCGATGCGGTCCTTGTATTCCTGGTACTGACGGTCGCGCTCGGCGTCGCGCACCTTCTGCACGATCACCTGCTTGGCCGACTGGGCCGCGATGCGGCCGAAATCGAAGGGCGGCAGGGTCTCGGAGATGGCGTCGCCCACCTGAGCGGCGGGGTTGCGCTTGCGGGCCTCGGAGAGGGCGATCTCGCGGGAGTCGTTCTCCAGGGCGGCATCGTCCACCACGAGGAGGTGCCGGGACAGGCGCAGCTCGCCGGTCTTCGGGTTGATCTCCGCGTGGACGTCCGTCTCCGCCCCGTAGCGGGAGCGGGCGGCCTTGGCGATGGCATCCGCCATGGCGTCCAGCACGATCTGCTTGTCGATCACCTTCTCGCGCGCGACCGCATCGGCGATCTGCAAGAGCTCAAGCCTGTTGGCGCTGATTGCCATCGAGGTCACTCCTTCTCGGACTTCCGGTCCTGCGGGCCGTCTGCATCGGGCAGGGACTCCGCATCCATGTCATCGGTATCTTCGTCTTCTTCGGTTTCGTCGTCCGCCACCGGCGCCGTTCCCCGGCGCAGCGATTCGCGGATCAAGTCGTCGGTCAGGACGAGGCGGGCCTCGCCCAGATCGGTCAGGGGAAGGCGCGCCAGGCGCTCCTCGCCTTCCTTCACGTCCGGCAGCTCGACGAGGGCGACGTCGCCCTCCACGCCCCGGATGAAGCCGCGGAAGCGCTTGCGGCCGGCCACCGGCACGGCCATCTCGATCTTCGCCTCGTAGCCGCTCCAGCGCTCGAAGTCGCTGGCGCGGACGAGCGGGCGGTCGATCCCGGGGGACGAGATTTCGAGATGATACGCCTGCGGGATCGGATCTTCGAGATCCAGCACCGGCGAAATCGCCCGGCTCACGGCCTCGCAATCGGTCACCGACATGGAGCCGTCGGGCCGTTCGGCCATGATCTGCACGGTGCAGCCGTTGGTGTTGGTGATCTTCACCCGCACCAGGTTGTAGCCGAGATCCTCGATCACGGGCTCGACGATGGCCGCCACCCGGGCTGCCGCGCCGTTCTCCGTGATCAGACGCCTGTCGCGTTCGTTCGCCATGATTGTCCGTAAAGCCAGATCCGCCAGTCTCTCGTCGCAGACTCCGGCCGTGAAGCAATAAAAAAGAGCGGACCCGGCGGGGCCCACTCTCATGAGCAGCTTAACGCTGCAACCAGAGCTGACATCAGGAATATACGCGTTCAAGCCCGAAAAAGCAAGACTCGCGTTCCCGGACGACTGCCGTAGCGGCACGCCCCGACCGTGGCGGCTCCGTCCGGCCTGTGCTAAAGCATCGGACAGGAAAAGTGGACTTGCACTTTTGGGATCCATCCGATGCGTTCTCCTTAACGAAGAGCATCGTTTCGGCGGAAAACCGGATCCGCTTTTCGCTGGCGCGGACCTTCGGTTCCGCACGATGCTCTGGTGAAGCGTCGCTTGGGTGAGCAGGGCCTTGAGGTTTTTCCGCATTCTCCTCGTCGTCGCCGTGCCGGTGGCCGCAGCGCTCGCCGCCTGGCTCCTCGTCCGCCCGCCGGAGGTGACCGTCGTGTCCCCGGGCCGCGGCGAGGCCGCCGAGATCGTCTATGCCACAGGCGTCGTGGAGCCGCGGAGCTGGGCCAAGGTCGCACCCCTCCTGCGCGAGCGGATCGTCGAACTCTGCAATTGCGAGGGGGAATCGGTGGAGCGCGGCGCGGTGCTGGCCCGCCTCGACAGCGGCCAGCCCGAGGCCGCCCTCGCGGAGCTGCGGGCCCGGCAGCGCTTCGCCCGGACGGAATACGAGAGGATCGCGGCCCTCGTGGAGCGCAGGGTCGCCAGCGAGCAGGCGCTCGACCGCGCCCGCAGCGAGCTGGGACAGATCGAAGCGCTCATCGCGGGCCAGCAGACGCGGCTCGAATCCTACGTCCTGCGGGCGCCGATGAACGGCATCGTCCTGCGCCAGGACGGGGAGGTGGGCGAGATCGCCGACACCGGAACGGTCCTGTTCTGGGTCGGGGAGCCCAAGCCCCTGCTGGTGGAGGCGGACGTGAACGAGGAGGACATCCCGCGCGTCGCCGTCGGCCAGCGCGCCGTTCTCAAGGCTGACGCCTTTCCCGGCCAGGTGCTGGAGGCGGTGGTGGATTCCATCACCCCCAAGGGGGATCCGGTCGCCAAGACCTATCGCGTGCGCCTCGCCCTGCCCGACGCGACGCCCCTGCGCATCGGGATGACCGTGGAGGTGAACATCATCGTGCGCGTCTCGTCCGACGGGGTTCTCGTGCCCACCAACGTCCTGCGCGGAAACGCCCTTTTCGTGATGGAGGACGGCGTCGCCCGGCGCCGGGAGGTCGAACTCGGCATCCGCGGGGCCAGCAACACGCAGGTCCTGTCCGGCCTCGGCGAGGCCGACCGGGTGATCGCCCCGTTCCCGGACAATCTCGCCGACGGGGCGAAGGTGGCGGAAAAGAAGGGATGAGGTGACATGCGCCTCATCCTCGAGCTCGCCCTGACCCACATCGCCGGACGCGGACGCCAGACCGTGGTGGCGATCCTGGGCGTGGCCCTGGGCGTCGGCTTCTCCATCGCCATGGCGGCGCTGATGCAGGGCACCGAGGAGGACTTCGTCGCCCAGCTCGTGGACACCATGCCCCATGTGCAGATCACCGACGAGCGCCGCGCTCCCCGGCGGCAGCCGGCCGAGGAGCTCTTTCCGGTCACGAGCTTCAGCGGCCTGCGGCCGAAGGAGGACCGCCGCGGCATCCTCAACCCCACCGCCGTCACCGCCTCCCTGCGGGCCTGGATTCCCGGCCGCATGGCCCAGAGCCTGCGCACCCAGGGGGTCGTGCGCTATGCGGGGCGGGACGTGGGCGTGTCCATCATCGGCATCGATCCGGAGGTCGAGGCCACGGTCTCCTCCGTGGCCGGCGATTTCAGGCAGGGCAGCTTCGACGCGCTGCGCGCCGGGGGCAACAACATCGTGGTGGGCGACAGCCTCGCGCAGCGGCTCGGCGCGACCGTGGGCACCACGATCCAGGTGGTGGCGCCCACGGGCCAGTCCCGCGGGTTCCGGATCGTCGGCCTGTTCCACACCGGCAACAACGCCCGCGACGAGGGCGAGACCTACGTCCTGCTCAAGAGCGCGCAGATCCTCAGCGAACGTCCCAACACGATCAACGACATCCGCCTGCGCCTGGACGATCCGGAGGCCGCTCCCCGGGTCGCGCGCCAGGCCGAGGCCGAGATCGGCTACAAGGCGGTTCCCTGGCAGGAGGCCAACGAATCGCTCCTCGAAGCCTTGGTGGTGCGCAACGTGGTCATGTACACGGTGGTGGGCGCGATCCTGCTCGTGGCCGGCTTCGGGATCTTCAACATCATCTCCACCATCACCCACGAGAAGGCCCGGGACATCGCGATCCTGAAATCCCTCGGCTTCACCGAGAGCAACATGCGCCGGCTGTTCCTGGTGGAGGGGCTGGCCCTGGGCCTCGCCGGCTCCCTGGTGGGCTGGCTGATCGGCTTTCTCCTGTGCTTCGCCCTGTCGCAGGTGCGGTTCGAGCTGTCGGGCGCGGGCGTCGGGCGCGAGATGACCCATCTGCCCCTCGTCTGGAGCCTGTGGCACTATCTCATCGCTGCGGGCTTCGCGCTGCTGTCGGCCGGGGTCGCCGGCTATCTCCCGGCCCGGCAGGCGGCGCGGCTCAATCCCGTGGACATCATCCGGGGCGCCACATGAGCCCGCTGATCGAAGCCTCGAACCTCACCCGCATCCTGCCCGCCACCGTGCCGGTGACCCTGGTGCGGGACGTGTCGCTCGCCGTCGGCGAGCGGGAATTCGTCGCGATCACCGGCCCCTCCGGCTCCGGTAAGTCCTCGCTCCTCTACCTCCTCGGCCTGCTCGACCGTCCGACCGGCGGAATCCTGAGGGTCGCCGGTCAGGACACGGCGCCCATGGACGACCGGGCCCTGGCGCGGCTGCGGCTGGATCTCCTGGGCTTCGTGTTCCAGTTCCATTTCCTGCTGCCGGAATTCACCGTGCTGCGGAACGTGGAGCTGCCCATGCGCAAGGCCGGGCGCCTGTCGGGACCCCGGATGCGCGAGCGGGCGGCCGGGCTCCTGGAGGATCTCGGCCTCGCCGGCCATCTCGACAAGCGGCCCGACCAGCTCTCGGGCGGCCAGCGCCAGAGAGTCGCGGTGGCGCGGGCCCTCGCCAACGACCCGCGGGTGGTCCTGGCCGACGAGCCGACCGGGAGCCTCGACACCAGGAGCTCCGAACAGGTGTTCGGCATCCTCCAGGACCTGGTGCGCAAGCACGGCAAGACGGTGATCGCCGTGACCCACGACATGGACATCGCGGCACGGGTGGACCGGCGCATTCATCTCGTGGACGGGGCGGTGGTGAGCGACGAGCGCCAGGCGCAGGCGGCGGTCTGAAAGGGTCAGCGCCGCACGAAGGTGAGGTAGCTCGGCACGCGGCCTTCGCGGATCGCCTTGGCCTCGTAGCGGGTGCCGGGCCAGCCCTCGTAGGGCTTGCGCCAGTCGTCCGGGCGCTCGGCGGTCCATTCGAAATCGGGAGAACGCAGCGCGCGGGCCAGGACCCAGCCGATATAGTTGTCGATGTCGCTGGCGAAGCGCAGCTCCGCTCCCGGGCGCATCACCCGGGCCAGCTCGGCGAGGGTTTCGTCGGAGACGAGGCGCCGCTTGCGCTGGCGGCGCTTGGGCCAGGGATCGGGATAGAGGATGTAGACCCGGTCGAAGCTGGCGTCGGGCAGGGTGGGGAGGAGGTCGGTGACGTCCTCGTCCCAGACGCGGACATTGCCGAGCTTCTCGTGATCGACCACGGCGAGAAGCTTCGCCATCCCGTTCAGGAAGGGCTCGCAGCCGATGAAGTTGACGTGCCTGTGGGCGCGGGCCTGGGCGGCGAGGTGCTCGCCGCCGCCGAAGCCGATTTCAAGCCAGGTCTCGCGCGGCTCGCCGCTCCCGAACATCTCGGCGGGCGGCCGGCCCGGAACCACCCGCAGGGCGGGGAGAAGGTTCTGGACGAGCTCGTCCTGGCCGGCGCGCAGCCTCTTTCCCTTCCGGCGCCCGAAGAAGGCGCCGGCGCGTTCGGAGGCTGCGTTCATGGCGGTCAGGCCAGGGCGGACTTGAGGGCGTCCGCGAGGTCCGTCCGCTCCCAGGAGAAGCCGCCGTCGGCTTCCGGCTTCCGGCCGAAATGGCCATAGGCCGCGGTGCGGGCATAGATCGGCTTGTTGAGGCCGAGATGGGTGCGGATGCCGCGGGGCGACAGGTCCATGGCGTCCATGAGGATCGCTTCCAGCTTGCCCTCGTCCACCTTGCCGGTGTCGTGCAGGTCCACGTAGATCGACAGGGGCTTGGCCACGCCGATGGCATAGGAGAGCTGCAGGGTGCAGCGGTCGGCGAGACCGGCCGCGACCACGTTCTTGGCGAGGTAGCGGGCGGCGTAGGCCGCCGAACGGTCCACCTTGGTCGGGTCCTTGCCGGAGAACGCGCCGCCGCCGTGCGGAGCCGCGCCGCCGTAGGTGTCGACGATGATCTTGCGGCCGGTGAGGCCGCAATCGCCGTCCGGTCCGCCGATCACGAACTTGCCGGTGGGGTTCACGTGCCAGACGGTCTCGGCCGAGACCCAGCCTTCCGGCAGGGTCTGGCGGATGTAGGGCTCGACGATCTCGCGCACGTCGTCGGAGGAGAGGTTCTCGTCCAGGTGCTGGGTCGAAAGCACGATCTGGGTCGCCGCGACGGGCTTGCCGTTCTGGTAGCGGACCGTCACCTGGCTCTTGGCGTCCGGGCCGAGGACGGCGGCGCCGTTAGCCTTGGCCTTGCGGGCCTGGGTCAGGTTCTCGAGGATCTTGTGCGCGTAATAGATCGGCGCCGGCATGAGCTCGGGGGTCTCGTTGCAGGCATAGCCGAACATGATGCCCTGGTCGCCCGCGCCCTCATCCTTGTTGCCGGCGGCGTCCACGCCCTGGGCGATATGCGCCGACTGGGCATGAAGATACACGGCCACGTCGGCGTTCTTCCAGTGGAAGCCTTCCTGCTCGTAGCCGATGTCCTTGATCGCGTCGCGGGCGAGCTCGATCACCCGGTCCTTGGTGATGGATTCAGGGCCGCGCACCTCGCCGGCGATGACGACGCGGTTGGTGGTGGCGAGCGTTTCGCAGGCCACGCGAGCTTCCGGTTCGGCCGCCAGATAGGCATCCACCACCGCATCGGAGATACGGTCGCAAACCTTGTCCGGATGACCTTCGGAAACCGACTCGCTCGTGAAAAGATAGCTCGAACGGCGCACGATGAAGATTCCTTTGAGACGATGCGGAGGCTGTGCCAGGGGCTGCGGAGCCGAAGGCTACATAATGACGGCACTGCTCATGCCGCAGGCAAAAGGAAAGGTCAAGCGAACGTGTTCGTTATGCCGAACGTTCTTCGTCTTCCTGGGCGGCCAAGCTGGCGACGAGCTGGACGATGCTTTTCCGGACCCGGGCGCTCTTGATGCTGGTGAAGGTCCTGATCAGCTGGAGGCCCTCGGGGGTCGACATGACCTCGGAGATGTAGGGGGGAGATTCCTCCTCGGAGAACCCCGCATCGCTCTTGATGCTCTTGATCCCGTTGAAGAAGAAGTGGATGTCGACTCCCAGGATCTTGGCGATGTCCACGAGGCGCGAGACGCTGATCCGGTTGGTGCCCTTCTCGTATTTCTGGACCTGCTGGAAGGTCAGGCCGAGCATGTCGCCGAGCTTTTCCTGGCTCATGCCGATGGAAATGCGACGCATGCGCACCCTGCTGCCGATTTCCTTGTCGATGGAGCCGGTCGACTTCTTCATCAGTGCGAAATTCCTTGGCGAGTCTGACTTAGCGGAAGGATCAGGTCCGTTGGGCAGGGGGCGATCGGCGCCGGCGGCGCACGACTGCCGCCATTAAGCAGATCACAAGCGTGGCCGTCAAAACAAACCTGCCGTGCCGGTTGTAAACGGTGGCGGAAATCGCGGTCGGCAGGCCCGCGTCGAGAACGCCTTCAACCCCGAGTGGCAGCTTCCCGGTCACCCGTCCGAAGGGATCGACCACCGCGGAAATGCCGGTATTCGCCGCCCTGACCAGGGGCAGCCCCTCCTCCACCGCCCGCAGGCGGGCTTGGGCGAAGTGCTGGTAGGGGCCGGGCGTCTGCCCGAACCAGGCATCGTTGGTCACGTTGAGGATGAGGCTGGGACGGGGGCCGTCCGGCAGGACCTCGCCCGGGAAGATCGCCTCGTAGCAGATTGTCGCAGCCATCGGCGGCAGGCCCGGCACACTGAGCGTCGTCCGGCGCTCGCCCGGCTCGAACCCGCCCGGAATATGCACGAACTGGCGCAGGCCCGCGGCCCGGATCAGGGTATCGAGAAACCGGGGCACGTATTCCCCGAACGGCACCAGATGGACCTTGTCGTAGGAGCCGAGGATCGTTCCCTGCCCGTCGATCACCTGGATGGCGTTGAAGAACTTGCCGACCGCCTCTCCGGGCAGCGGGTCGTCCATGCGCGCGGCCCCGGTGACCAGAACCGAGCCGGGCTCGAGCAGCGCCCCGATCTGGGCCAGCGACGCCGGATCCCGATGCAGCAGGAAGGGAAAGGCTGATTCCGGCCAGACGATGTGGGTCGCGGCGCTGTGGTCCCGGCCGTCGCGTCCCGGGGCGGCGCTGATCCGCAGATAGCGCTGCATGATGGCGTCGCGGTTGCGCGGGTTGAACTTGGCGTCCTGCGGCAGGTTCGGCTGCATGATGCGCAGCCGCACGTTCTCGACCGTCGCGAGCGGCGCGGACGGCACCCGCCAGAGGCCGAACACGGCGAGCCCGGCGAGCATCGCCGCCGCCAGGGCCGGTGCGGTCCAGCGGTCGCGGAGGGTGCGCCCCGTCCCCAGAAGGGCCGGAGCGGCGCCGATTCCCACGGCCAGCACGGTCAGCCCGTAGAGGCCCACGACCGAGGCCGCCTGCATGAGCCAGAGGTGCTGGCCCAGCGCCATGCCGGGGCTGTTCCAGGGAAAGCCGGTGAAGAGATGGCCGCGCAGGATCTCGCTGACCGTCAGGGCGAAGGCGAAGGCGAGGATCCGCGCGGCGCCCGGCGTCCAGAGCAGCTGGGCGAGACCGAAGCCGAAGGCCGGGAAGAAGGCGAGGAGCGCCGGCAGGCCGAGCACCCCGAACGGCATGGCCCAGGCGAACTGGTCCGCCTCTACCAGGAAGGCCGCCCCGAGCCACCACAGGCCGGCGACGAAATAGCCGAAGCCCCAGAACCAGCCGGCGAGGGCCGCGGACCGGAGGCGCGCGCCCCGGGACGGCCCGGCCTTGCCGGCGCCGTCGAGCAGCCAGACGGCGGGAGCCAGGGAGAGGGCGAGGGCCGGCAGGATGCCGAAGGGCGGCAGGCTGAGCGCGCCGACGGCGCCGGCCAGAAAGGCGACGAGCCAGCGCCGCCATCCCTGCGCGAGGATCACGCGATCCGCGATGGCGGTCATTCGGCGGCGGTGCTCTCGGACGTGAAGGGCCGCTTGTCGATCTCGGTCGTGGTGTCCGGCGCGACCGCCACCTTCCGGCGGTAGATGCGCAGGCGCTTCACCCGGCGGGGATCGGCGTCCAGAACCTCGAATTCCAGGTTGCCGGGGCCGATGATCAGCTCGTTGCGGGAAGGCACCCGTCCGGCGAGGGTGACGATGAAGCCGCCCAGCGTGTCGATGTCCTCCGCGCTGTCCTCGGCGGTCAGGTCGACCCCGAGAATCTCCTTCACCTCGTCCAGGCTCGCCCGGGCATCGGCGATGAAGGTGTCGTCCGCGCCCTGCACGATGGTGAGCTCGACGTCGTCGTCGTGCTCGTCCTCGATGTCGCCGACCACCATCTCCACCAGGTCCTCGATGGAGACGAGGCCGTCCGTGCCGCCGTATTCGTCGATCACCAGGGCCATGTGGGTCCGGGTCGCCTGCATGCGCACGAGGAGGTCGATCGCCGGCATGGAGCGGGGCACGAACAGGACCGGGCGCAGGATATTGGCGGAGGCCAGGGTCTTCATCAGGTCGACCTGGCCCAGATTCGGCAGGGGCGCATCGGGGCTGACGGAAGCCCCGGCGCTCATGGCGATGAAATCCAGGAAGTCGCGGATGTGCACCATGCCCTTGGGATCGTCGAGGGTCTCGCCGTAGACCGGCAGGCGCGAATGGCCCGCGGTCCGGAACAGCTTGAGCAGGTCGCCCAGGGTGGTGTCCGCGGCCACGGCCACGATGTCGGCCCGGGGGACCATCGCGTCCTCCACCCGGATCCGGTGGAAGCCGAGGACGTTCTTGAGCATCGCCCTCTCCTGGGGCGAGAAATCCGCATCCTCGACGGCTTCCGCGAGGGCATCCTCGAGATCGCTTCGGATGGAATCGCGAGCCTTCAGGCCGAACCGGGTGAGAACCCGGTCATACCAGTGGTCGCGGAGGCCCTCGGTATCCGCGAGGGTGCGGGTAGGTCGGTCGTTGGGACTTCGGTCTTCGTTCATCGGTGTTGATTTTCAGCCGTCGGCGTCAGCCGCTCATGCTGCCATATCGCGATAGGGATCGGCGATGCCAAGGGTGGCGAGCGCCTTCACCTCGAGAGCTTCCATGATTTCCGCCTCCGCCTCGATTTCGTGGTCGTAGCCGAGGAGATGGAGAACGCCATGGACGATCAGATGGGCAAAATGGTCCGCGAGCGCCTTGGATTCCTCCTCGGATTCGCGCACCAGGGTTTCATAGGCTAATGCAATATCGCCCAGATGGCGAGGGCCCTCGGCGCCCGGCTGTTCCGGCGCCGGGAAGGACAGCACGTTGGTGGGCTTGTCCTTGTTGCGCCAGGTCCGGTTCAGCTCCCGGATCTGGGCGTCGTCGGCCAGCATCACGCTGACCTCGAAATCCTCGTCCGCCTCGTCCGCGACGGCGACCGCCGCCTCCGCGGCCCGCTGCGCCAGGGCCTCGGCGCCTTCGAGGCGGGCCCAGTCGCCCCCCTCGACCATGATGTCGAGCTCGATCAAAACCTGCGTCCCGGTTCCTGCGGCGGCTCCTGGCGGGCGGCCGCGTCGTAGGCGGTGACGATGCGCCGCACGAGATCGTGGCGCACCACGTCCTGCTCCTTGAAGGTGACCCGGCCGATGCCCTCGACCCCGTCGAGGATGCGCACGGCCTCCACCAGGCCGGATTTCTGGCCCGGCGGCAGGTCGATCTGGGTCGGGTCGCCGGTGATGATCATCCGCGAGCCTTCGCCGAGGCGGGTCAGGAACATCTTCATCTGCATGGAGGTGGTGTTCTGGGCCTCGTCGAGCAGCACCACCGCGTTGGTGAGCGTGCGCCCGCGCATGAAGGCGAGCGGCGCGATCTCGATCATGCCGGTCTGCAGGCCCCGGTCCACGTGCCGGGCCTCCATGAAGTCGTAGAGGGCGTCGTAGATCGGGCGCAGATACGGATCGACCTTCTCGCGCATGTCGCCGGGCAGGAAGCCCAGGCGCTCGCCCGCCTCGACGGCCGGGCGCGACAGGATCAGGCGGTCGGCCTGCCCCTGCTCCAGCAGCGAGACGGCATAGCCCACCGCGAGCCAGGTCTTGCCGGTGCCGGCGGGGCCTTCGGCGAAGACGAGCTCGTGCTGCTTGAGCGCCTTGATGTAGGCGTTCTGCGCCGCGTTGCGGGCGCGCACGGGGCCGCGCTTGCGGGTGGCGATCTGGTCGAAGGCCGTCAGCCCGGGAACGGGGGCGTCCTCGGCCTGCGGGAAGAGGGTGCCCTGCAGGGTGCTCTCCTCGATGGTGCCGTCCACGTCGCCGGGGGCGAGCGTCACGCCCTGGCGGGCGCGATCGTAGAGGCCCTCCAGGACCCGGCGCGCCAGTTCGGACGCCTCGGGCGTGCCCTTGACGGTGACCCGGTTGCCGTTGGCGATGGCGGTGACGTTCAGGCGCCGCTCCAGATGGGCGAGGTTCTGGTCGTACTGGCCGAAAACAAGGCTGGCGAGGCGGTTGTCGTCGAAGGTGAGGATGATTTCTGCCTCCTCCACGACGCCTGGATGTAAGCTCGAAGAGCCGCGGCCCTTCTGAGCACGTGCGGTCACGTTGTCCGCTGGCCTCAAATGCCTCTCCTTCGTTTAAGCCGCGGCCCTGTCGCCCGGCTTGACCCATTCCCCGAACAGGCTGTTGGAGCCTGCCCGCACGATCCGCACCGTCACGATCTCGCCGATCCGGTGAACGTCGCTTTCGAACTGCACGGCCTGCAGATAGGGCGACTTGCCTGCGATCTGGCCCGGATGACGACCCGGTTTCTCCAAGAGAACGTCAAGAGTCTGGCCAACGGTTCCGTGATTGAAAGCCTGCCTTTGCGTTTCCAACAGGTTTTGCAGGCGGCTCAGGCGCTCGGCCTTCACGGCCTCGGCGACCTGCTCGCCCATCTCGGCCGCGGGCGTGCCGGGGCGTGGGCTGTACTTGAACGAGAAGGAGCTGGCGAAGCCGATATCGGCCACGAGCCGCATCGTGTCCTCGAAATCCTGGTCCGTCTCGCCCGGGAAGCCGACGATGAAGTCGGACGACAGGGCGAGGTCGGGCTGGACCTTCCTGATTCGCTCGATCAGGCGGCGGTACTCGTCGCCCGTATGCTTGCGGTTCATGGCGTCGAGGATGCGGTCGGAGCCGGACTGCACCGGCAGGTGCAGGTAGGGCATGAGGGCGGGCAGGTCGCCATGGGCGGCGATCAGCTCCTCGTCCATGTCGCGGGGGTGGCTGGTGGTGTAGCGCAGGCGCGCGATCCCCGGCACCTCGGCGAGGCGGCGCAGCAGGCGGCCCAGGGACCAGACCGCGCCGTCCGGACCCTCGCCGTGATAGGCGTTCACGTTCTGCCCGATGAGCGTCAGCTCGCGCACGCCGGCATCGGCGAGGCGATGCGCCTCGTCCAGGATCCGGGCGACCGGGCGCGACACCTCGGCCCCGCGGGTATAGGGCACCACGCAGAAGGTGCAGAACTTGTCGCAGCCCTCCTGGATGGTGAGGAACGCCGACACGCCCCGGCTGATGGTCTTGGCCTTCGAGGGCGCGGGCAGGTGGTC
The DNA here is from genome assembly GCF_020532555.1 of Microvirga lenta. Taxonomy (GTDB): domain Bacteria; phylum Pseudomonadota; class Alphaproteobacteria; order Rhizobiales; family Beijerinckiaceae; genus Microvirga; species Microvirga lenta. The sequence continues at coordinate 125,713 of NZ_JAJBBR010000004.1, forward strand.
GAACTTGTCCTCGATCGGGAATTCGGTGTCGACGAGGCGCTCGGACCGGGATTTCTTCAGGAGGTCGGGCAGGCGATGGTAGTTCTGCGGGCCCACCACCACGTCCACGGCGGGCTGGCGGCGCAGGATCTCCTTGCCCTCGGCCTGGGCGACGCAGCCGGCCACGACGATGCGGGTCTCCTGTCCGGCCGCCTCGCGCTCCTGCTTCAGCTCGCGCACGCGGCCGAGCTCGGAATAGACCTTCTCGGCGGCCTTCTCGCGGATATGGCAGGTGTTGAGGATGACGAGGTCCGCCTCCTCCATGGCCTTGGTTTCGCTGTAGCCTTCGGTCGCCAGCATGTCGGCCATGCGCTCGGCGTCATAGACGTTCATCTGGCAGCCGTAGGATTTGACGAAGACTTTTTTCACGCGCTTGGCCTGTATCTGACTGTCGGGACAGGGATCGTGCGCCCTTTTAAGGCTTTTGCGCCCGTAAGAGAATAGCGGCTCCTTGCCGAAAGTGTCTCACTGCGGGCCCGGCAGCGGCCAGCCTGGCCGCCTCCCGCATCGACGAGCCAGTGTTGCATGGAACGGCAGACCCTCCAACCGGGCCGCCCGGGGCGAGGCGATCACCCCGCCGTCAGGGCCCTGCGCACCTCCGCCTCCGCCTGCACCGTCGCACCCTTGCGGCTGCCGTTGAAGGGGATCGGCTCGCCCCAGGTCACGACCACGTCGAGGGGCGTGGCCTGCACGAACATCTTCAGGTGCGGCGCCAGCTCCATGTCGCCGTACCAGGCGATGAAGGGGCGGTCGCGACGGGTCACGGGAAGGCCGTGGCGGCGGGTGTAGCGGATGGCGAGGGGCTGCAGCAGCACGCGTTCGCTGCCGTTCGTGAGCGCGGTCTGGGCCGCGCCCACCAGGGAGGAGCGGAAGGGGAGCAGCCGGTTGCCGTCGCTGGTGGTGCCCTCCGCGAAGAGCACGATCACCTCGCCCTTCACCAGCCGGTGGGCGAGGGCGTCGTTCACCTCGGCGGTGGCCTTGCGGCGCTGGCGGTCGATGAAGACCGAGCGCTGCAGTCTGGCGAAGAGGCCCACCACCGGCCAGCCCTCGATCTCCGACTTGGCGATGAAGGACAGGGGGTGGAGCGAGCCGATGACCGGGATGTCGAGCCAGGAGACGTGATTGGCCACCACGAGGGTGGCGGCGTTCCCGGGCGGCGTGCCCCGCTCGATCACGCGCACGTTGAACAGGCGCAGCAGGATCCGGTGAAACCACATGGGGGTCCTGTGCAGGATGTCCCACCCGAAGCGCAGGGCCAGCATCTGCAAGGGGACGAGGAAAAGGCCGCACAGGCCGAGAGCGAGGAGCCTCAGGCCCACCAGGATGCGCGTCACGGATCGTCCTTGTCCAGGGGGACGGCGTAGAGCTCCAGCCGGTGGTAGACCACCTTGTAGCCGAGCCTCTTGGCGATCTCGTCCTGCAGGGCCTCGATCTCGTCCGAGTGGAACTCGATCACGGCCCCGGTCTCCAGGTTGATGAGGTGGTCGTGGTGCTCGCGCGCCGCCTGTTCGTAGCGGGAGCGGCCGTCGCGGAAATCCAGGCGCTCGATGATCCCTTGAGTCTCGAACAGCTTCACCGTCCGGTAGACGGTGGACAGGGAGATGCGGTCGTCCACCTCGGCGGCCCGGCGGTGCAGCTCCACCACGTCGGGATGGTCCGCCGCGTCGTCGAGAATGCGCGCGATGACCCGGCGCTGCCCGGTCATGCGCAGGCCCTTCTCGCGGCAGGCGCGCTCGATGGCGCCCGGCCGGCGCGGTCTTGCCGATGTGGTGTTGCGTGAAGCCAAGAAGTCCTCTCCTCGGGATGCTTATAGGCGACCCGTCCGGATCGGGCTACAGCCCGAGCCTCATGGTCAGGGCCGCGACCCGGCTTCCGTCCGGCTTGAGGTAGTACCCCGTCCGGCGGCCGGTTTCCTCGAAGCCGAAGCGGCGATAGAGCGCGATGGCGGGGGCGTTGCCCTCCTCCACCTCCAGATGGACATGGGCCACGCCGCGCCGGGAGAGGCCGTCGAGATGCTGCGCCAGGAGCGGCCTGGCATAGCCGCGGCCGCGGCATTCCCGGCTGATGGCGACCGTCAGGATCTCCGCCTCGTCCAGCACGATCCGCGAGAGAATGAAGCCGACCGGCGACGGGCGGCCGAAGACGGTCTCGCGCCCCACGAAGACCCCGTCGGCCAGCACCGCCCGGTCGCCGAGCAGGCTCTGGAACTCGAGGGGGCTCCACGGCCGCGCGAAGGCGGAGGCATGGATCGCCGCGAGCGCCGCGGCGGCCTCGGTTCCCAGCGGTTCGACCCGGGCCGGCGGCGGCGGGTAGAAGCGGTCGAGGAAGCTCATCGGCGCGCGATTCGCGCGGCGTCCTGCGGCTTGGCGTCGGGCTCGCGCAGGTAGAGCGGCTTCGGCAGGGCCTGGGTCGGGTCCGCGATGGCGCCGAGCCGGGCGACCCAGGCGATGTCGGGGGCGAGCGCCGCGTCGTCGACCACGATGTCGACGCCCTGCATCCGCGCCTCCGCCGCCAGCGTCGGCGCGGCCGATCCGCTCGCCAGGATCGGCCCGGAGCCGAGGAGGCGGATCGCGTCGCGGTAGCCCATGAGGCTGGGCTGGATGATGACGCGCCCGCCGGTGGCGACGGCCTGGATGTAGATCTGCCCGTGCTTGGCGTCGATGGCGGCGGTGAAGAGGCCGCGCCTGTCCCCGGCCATGAGCGGCGCCAGGAAGGCCGAGAGCGTCGCCACGCCGATGACGGGAATATCCGCCGCGATGCCGATGCCCCGGGCGGCCGCGATGCCGACCCGCAGGCCCGTATAGCTGCCCGGTCCGACGGTGACGGCGACCCGGTCGAGGGTCTCGAAGCCGCCCTCGACCTGGGAGACCACCCGGTCGATCAGCGGCAGCAGGGCCTCGGCGTGGCCGCGCTCCATGGGGATGGTCTCGCTGGCCAGCGGCTCGGCGTCCCCCGCCTGGAGAATGCAGGCCGAGCAGGCGCCGAGGGCGGTGTCGATGGCAAGGACGCGCAAGATTCGTCTCCGTCAGGTCTCACGTCTCTTTAGCGCATCGTGCGGAAAAGTGGATTACGGATTTCGCCGAACCCGACCTTCGAGGGGTCCAGGCGATGAGACACCCGGGGAGCGCAAGGCGTCGATGGCGGAAGCCGGTCGCGCAGGCGGCACCATACGACGACAGCCGGAATCGCTGGAGCGATTCCGGCTGCGCTAACGAGGGTCTTCGCCGTTCGTCCGGGCGGGACCGGAAGACCTGTTACCCGCCGCCGCCCGAACGGACTCCGCCGGCCGGAACGCCTGTGCCGGTTCCCGTCGTGCCCGCCGGGGCCCGGACGCCGGTGCTGCCGGTCCTGTCGGGCGCGGCCGGGCTGCCGGTATCCCTGACGGTTTCGCCCGGCCGGGTGGGAACCCGGGTCAGGGGCTGGCATACGCCGCCGATTCTCTCCTCGCCCTCCAGGCAGGGCCGCGTTGCCGGCGTCTGCGCCACCGCGGCGCCGCCCAGGGTCATCAGGAGCATTCCGGCCAGGAGTGGCCTTGCCGTCGCTTTCATCACAACCTCCGTTGTCGCTTCTCGGGGCTGACGCGGGAGGCGGCGATTGGTTTCAGCGTGGCGGCAATTGGAATTCCGTAAGGTACGCTACCGATCAGACCGCCTGCACCTCGCGCACGTCCGGCAGGAAGTGGCGCAGCAGGTTCTGGATGCCGTGGCGCAGGGTCGCCGTGGAGGACGGGCAGCCCGAGCAGGCGCCCTTCATGACCAGGTAGACGGTGCCGTCCTTGTAGCCCCGGAAGGTGATGTCGCCGCCGTCGCCGGCCACCGCCGGGCGGATGCGGGTCTCGAGCAGCTCCTTGATGGTCGCCACCGTGGGGGCGTCATCCTGGTCGAAGAACTCCTCGCCGTCGTCCTCCGTCTGGACATGGCCCTCGGCGAAGAGGGGCGCGCCCGACATGAAGTGCTCCATGATGCCGCCGAGGATGGCGGGCTTCAGGTGCTGCCATTCGCCGTCGGCCTTGGTGACGGTGATGAAGTCGTAGCCGAAGAAGACGCCGGTCACGCCCGAGATGGCGAAAAGGCGCCGGGCCAGGGGCGACGCGTCGGCGGCGTCCGGGGTGCGGGCCTCGAACGTGCCTTCCGGCATCACGACGCGGCCGGGCAGGAACTTCAGGGTGGCGGGATTGGGGGTGGCTTCGGTCTGGATGAACATCGGTGTTTGTCCTCTGCGCCGGTTCAAGGCCGGCCGAGCGGGTCGTCGGAAGAAGGTCTTAGAATCGTTCTAACAGGTACCATCCCCAATGTGGATCGGACGACGGGAGATTCCAAGGGGGAGACGAGACCGGTCCGGGGCGTGTCGAGGGGCCGGGGCCGTCACCCCGCCAGGGCGTCGATCTCCTCGTCGGTCAGGCCGCCCGGCACGACCACGATGGGGATCGGGAAGGAGGCGGCGGCGCGGCCGGCCAGCGTCGAGACCAGGGGGCCCGGTCCCTCCTTGCTGGACCCGGCCGCGAGGACCAGGAAGGAGATGTCCTCGTCCTCGTTGATGAGCTTGATGATCTCGTCGGCCCGGTTGCCGACGCGGATCACCTGCTCGGGCTCGACCCCGGCGGCGTTGCGCGCCTCCCGGGCCGCCTCGTCGAGCAGCTTCTCGGCCTGCGCGCTGGCCTCCTCGATCATGGCTTCGCCGACGCCGATCCACTCGAAGTCGTCGGGCGGGTCGACGATGCCGAGCATGACCATGCTCGCACCGGTGCGCGCCGCGCGCCGGGAGGCGAAATGGACCGCGCGGGCGCATTCCGGCGTCTTGTCGATCACCACCATGAATTTGGGCCGGTGGCCGGCCTCGTACGATCGGCGCTTGCCGCTCACAGCTCGGTCTCCTGCGTTACACCCTGATGCTGCCCTGACCTTAGGTCATGAGCAAGTCAGCGGGCCCGCACGAAGCCGACGATGTCCTTGACCGCGCCCATGGTCTCGGACGCGATCGCCCGTGCGCGGGCGGAGCCGTCGGCCAGCACCGCATCGATATGGCCGGGATCGGCCATGAGGCGGCGCATCTCGCCGGCGATGGGGGCGAGCTTCGTCACCGCCACGTCCACGAGCGACGCCTTGAAGCCGGAGAACTGCGATCCGCCATGCTCGCGCAGCACGTCCTCGGGCGTCGAGTCCATGAGGGCGGCGTAGATGGCGACCAGATTGTCGGCCTCCGGGCGGGCGGAGAGGCCCTCGACCTCGCTCGGTAGCGGCTCGGGATCGGTCTTCGCCTTGCGGATCTTCTGGGCGATGGTGTCGGCATCGTCGGTGAGGTTGATGCGCGAGTAATCCGACGGGTCGGACTTCGACATCTTCTTCGAGCCGTCGCGCAGGGACATGACCCGGGTGGCGGGCCCCGCGATCAGCGGCTCGGTCAGCGGGAAGAAGGCGTCGCCGAAGCCGTGCTCCGCGATGGATTCCGCGAAGTCGTTGTTGAATTTCTGCGCGATGTCGCGGGTCAGCTCCAGGTGCTGCTTCTGGTCCTCGCCCACCGGCACGTGGGTGGCGCGGTAGACCAGGATGTCGGCCGCCATCAGCATCGGATAGGCGAAGAGGCCCACCGACGCGTTCTCCCGGTCCTTGCCGGCCTTCTCCTTGAACTGGGTCATGCGGTTGGCCCAGCCCATGCGGGCGATGCAGTTGAACACCCAGGCGAGCTCGGCGTGCTCGGCCACCTGGCTCTGGTTGAACACGATGTGCTTGGCCGGGTCGATGCCGGCGGCCAGGAAGGCGGCGGTCACCTCGCGGATCTGGCGCGCGAGCTCCTTGGGATCCTGCCACACGGTGATGGCGTGCATGTCGACCACGCAATAGATGCAATCGTGCGTCTGCTGCATGGTGACGAAGCGCTTGATGGCGCCGAGGTAATTGCCGAGATGGAGATTTCCCGTCGGCTGAACGCCGGAGAAGACCCGCTCCTTGAACTGCGCCATCGTCTTTCAACTCCCACGCTTGTCGCGGCGGGGGTTATGACAGGGCGGGGCCACGATGCAAGCCTGCTCATGCTTTTTTCGCCAGAAGGGCGATATCGTCGCGGGTGAGAGCGCCGGTCAGACGGGCCGCGGCCCCGTAGAGGACGAGGCCGCCCAGGCACAGGGCCGCGAGGACGACGGCATCCGCCCGCGGGACGAGGGCCGCCGCCGCCGCCAGCCCCAGGCCCATGACGGTGCTGGCGCAGGCGATTCGGACCGCGCGTCCGGCAAGGGCGGCATCCGGCGACCAGAGGCCGAGCCGGCGCAGGCTTCCGACCAGGACGCCCGCCTGGGCGAAGCAGCCGAGGCTGATGCCGAGCGCGATGCCGGCCACGCCGAAGGCGGGCGCGAGGAGCAGCGAGGCCGCGGCGGTGACGGCGATCCCGATCAGGGCGGCGACCAGGGTGGCCCGCAGGTGATTTCGGGCGAAGAGCGTCTGGCTCAGGACCTTGGCCACGGTGGCGAAGGGCAGGCCGAGGCTGAGACAGGCGAGGACCCGGGCCGTTCCCGCCGCGTCCGCCTGCGTGAAGGCCCCGCGCGCGAACAGGACCGACGCGATGGGCCAGGCCAGGACGACGAGGGCGGCGGCGGCGGGCAGGGCGAGGAAGAGCGCCAGCTCCAGCGCCCGGTTCTGCGCGGCCACGACGGCCTCGTCCTCCCCGGCCCGGTGCTTCAGGGCGAGCTGGGGCAGGAGCACGCTGGCCGCGAAGGCCGCCATCAGCCCCAGAGGCAGCTGCATCACCCGGTCGGCGTAATAGAGCCACGACACGCCGGAGGGCCAGAACGAGGCGATCTGCGTGCCCACGAGAACGAAGAGCTGCACCGCGCCGCTGGCCACGAGGGCCGGAAAGCCGGCAAGCAGCAGGCTTTTCACCAGCGGGGACGGGCGCGGCACGCGAAAGGCGATCATGCGGCCCTCGCCCCAGGGCAGCGCGGCGGCCATGGCGGCGAGCTGGAGGAGCCCGGCCAGGCTCGCGGCGGCCGCGAGCCACGCGGCCTTCTCGGGCAGCGGCAGGGTGGAGCCCGCCTCCAGTGCGACCGCGACGGCGATCAGGCCGCCATTGACGATAAGAGGCGCGAAGGCCGCCGCGCCGTAGCGGCCGCGCAGGTTCAGGAGGGCGGCCGCGACCGACGAGAGGGTCACGCCCAGCACCATCGGGAAGCCGAGGCGGGTATAGAGCGCGACGAGGGCGAGCGTGCCGCCGTCGTCGACCAGGCCGGGCGCGAGCACGAAGGCGAGAAGCCCCGCGCCGATCTCGACCAGCCCGGACAGGGCGAGAAGCCCCAGGGCGAAGACCGATACCACGTCCCCCGCCACCCTCGCCGCCTCGCCGGGCTCCAGGCGGCTCAAGGCAGGCACGAGGGCCGGGTTGAGCCCGCCCTCGCCGACGATGCGCCGCACCAGGTTCGGCAGCCGGAACGCCGCTAGGAACGCATCCGCCACCGGCCCGGCGCCGAGCACCTGCGCGAACAGGATGTCCCGGCCGAAGCCGAGGATCCGCGACGCGACGGAGCCGAGGCCGACCAAAAGGGAGGAACGGATGAGCGACATGCCAGCCGCGCTTAGCCGGTCCGGAAGCGATTGTCCAAGACGACGAAAGGCTACGGCCGCCGGGGGACTCCTTCCGGTGTCGCTGTTCGTCCAACTCCATCCCCTCACCCTCGTCCTGAGGGGGCCGTCAGGTTCGTCTCGAAGGACGAGGGCATCTCCGGAGTGCGCTGGAGCCTCCTTCGAGACGCGGCTGCCGCGGCTCCTCAGGATGAGGGTGGAGTTTGGTTGCGACCGTCGTGGATCTGGCGGTGTTCAGCGCGACCTCATCCCCTCCCCCTTGTGGGGAGGGTTAGGGTGGGGGTGCCGGCGCCATGCCTTCATAGGCTATCGCTCACACCCCCACCTCCACCTCCTCCCCACAAGGGGGAGGAGAGCAGGTCGGCGCTTCCGGCGCGAGACGTGGTCCGCCTCGCGGTCGAGCGCTACCCTCTCGCCGCGGCAATCGCCTCCCGCTTCTGGGCCAGGGTCATGCCGCCGACATAGGAGTCGGTGCCGACCAGGAAGGAGGGGGTGGCGACGAAGCCCAGGGAATCGCCGAGCTTGAAGGCATCCTTCATCCACCCGGTGGTGCGCTCGCTGTCGGCGACGGCGGCGAGGCGCGCGGGATCGGCGCCCAGCCGCTCCGCCTCGGCCATCGCCCGCTCGCCCGTCACCGTGCCGCGCAGCCCGAAGAGCGCGAGATGGAGCGGAAGGTAATTTTCCGGCCCCTGCACCTGCAGGAAGGCCAGGGCCGCGCGGGTCGCCTGGACGGACGGCGCGCCGAGCACGGCGAAATTCACCAGCACGTAGCTCAGGTCCGGCTCGGCCTTCAGCAGCGCGGGCAGGTCCTTGGCGGAGCGTTTGCACCAGGGGCAGTTGTAGTCGAAATACTCGATCATGATCACGTCGCCATGGGCATGGCCGAGCCGCACCGCCGAGGGCAGGGCGAGGGTGTCCTCGATGAGCTCCACCGGGGCCCGCTGCGCCTCCGGCGCCTCCTGCGCGAAGGCGGGAACGCCCGCGCCCGACAGGGCGAGGCCGGCGAGAAGGGTTCGGCGGGACAGGATCATCGGCAGGGCACTCGGGTGAGGGGACGCCCGTGGTGCCGCGCAACCGTGGCAATAGCAAGGTCGGTGCGGGCTCTCTCGCGCCTTCGTGAAGGGGGCGGTGCGACGTGTCCGGCAAAGCTGCGGCGGCCGGGAGCATCCCTGAACATCGTAGGATCGGCTCCAACACCGTTAGACGTTGCATGCTGTTTCGTTACAGTGTTAAGACCTCTCGAATACCAGCAGCAGGGGGCCGAATGTCAACGAAGGCAACAGACCAGATCGACAAGGAGATCGGGCTTCGGATCCGCCTGCGCCGGACGCAAATCGGCATGAGCCAGATGAAGCTGGGCGAGGCTCTGGGAGTGACGTTTCAGCAGGTCCAGAAATACGAGAAGGGCGCCAATCGGATCAGCGTGGGACGGTTGAACCGGATCGCCGCAACCCTGGGAGTCGAGACCTCGTTCTTCCTGCCCAAGACGGACGCGACAGGATTTCCAAGCGACATCGTGCCGGCCGACAAGGATAGCCTGGAACTTCTGTCGCTGTTCGACCGCCTGCAGAACAAGGCGATGCGGCAGGCGATTCTCACGCTGGCCCGGTCAGCCTGCGAACAGGAACGGGACTTGCAAGCTATTCATCGTCTGAAAAGCCCATCTCGTCGATCAGCCGATCTGCCGCCTGCAGGAGCGCGGGCAGAGACGGCAGACGCTGAAAGTCGCTCGTCGTCAGGCCTTTCCTGATCGTCGCCAGATCCGTAACGACACGCAGGAGCGAAAGCGTGATTCTTTCGTCGTGCGTCAGCTTTCCTTCGTCGCCGCCGAGATTTCCTGCGAATTTCGTGCTCATCTTCCGAATCCGAACGATTAGCTGGCCAAGAGCGTCAGTGCGGTCGCGTGCGCATCGCCCGGCTCCATGCCCCAGACCAGCACGGGCTGCGTCCAGCCGGTCGCGTCCCGAACGCCATCGAGGGATTTTCGATTCACGTCCATGAAGGCCGCCAGCGTCATGGAGCCGGCAATCTCTTCCGGCAGGCCGAGCGCCTGCGTGGTCCACCCGAAACGCTGCCAGCGGGGCAGCCAGAAGGTTTCCATGACGCCCCCGACACGGGTCGCGCCGATGGCGAGGCAATATTCCATCACCGCGCAGAAAAGGGCTCCTGCCACCGACTTCTCCCCATGGCCGGTCCGGCGGGCCGGGGCCACGAACATCCGGGTCCATTCGATCGTTTCGTGATCCCGGGGCACCGTCCCCCGCTGCACCAGGCGCGGAAAGACTTCGCTCAGGAGGGTCGGCTCGGACATGCGGATCATCCGCGACCCGCCGACGACGTCGGGACCGATCATGGCGATCAGGTGAACGGCCGCGCTGGTATCGAACTGGTCGCGTTCGAGACCGTCTTCCCGTCTCAGATCCTCCCAGCCCCGCTCCTCGACGTAGATCAGATGGCGCCAGCGAAAGTAGCTGTCCAATTCCTTTGCATATTGCGCCGCGTTCTCCCTGGTCACGACATGGACCTGAACCATAGCCCGCCCCCGTTTGCGATGAATGACGGGATCATTCCAAACGCCGCGGGCTCCGCATATCCGAAGATCTTGGGAGGTCAGTAGGGCTGGAGTTCGCCCGACTGGAGCGCCGCCACGACGGCCTGGGTCGTGTTCGCCACGTGCAGCTTGCGCCGGATGTTGTCGAGATGGGTGATGACCGTCGCCTGGGAGATGCCGAGGATGGCCGAGGTCTCCCAGGCGCTCTTGCCGGCCGCCGCCCAGGTCAGAACCTCGCGCTCCCGCGGGGTGAGCTTCTGCCTGACGCGAGGCTGCTCCTCGCCTAGGAGCGCGCGCAGGCGCCCATGGGCCGTGACGGCCAGCAGGTGGGCCGCTGCCAATTCCTTCGGGCCGGCATCGAGGCGATACTCGCTCGCGAAGCTGAACGCCGATTGCCATCCCGTCGCCGTATAGATCGGGACGCAAAAGCCGTCGGCCAATCCGAACTCGACCGCTTCGTCCATCATGGTTTGTGCAAGGGCCTTGTCCCTGCGATGGGGAGCATCGCCCCAGCGAAAGGGCGAGGTTGTGGTGAACACGTTCTGTCCGACGGGATCGATCTGGAAGTAGTCCTGCGAGGTATAGCGCTCGAACCAGTCCTCCGGCCAGGAACTCAGGAGGACGAGGGGCTCAAGGGGGCGGTTGGGCAGGGGCAGGCCGGTCACGATGAACGACGAAAAGCCGAGATCGGCCACGGTGGCCTGGAGTTCCCGCATGACGGCATCGGCGCTTGCAAGCTCTCGGCACCGTTCGACGAAGTCGAAGACACGTTCGATGTAGTGATGCCTGAAAGCCATTGCCGGCCCTGTCGCAAGCGCCTGAGAATGCTACAGGATCACAACCACCGTTGCTTGTCGCTGTCAATGCGGCAATCCTGAATGGTTCCCCCTCCTCTGCTGTCGGGAGAAGCGGGCTGTGCGGCTATCGCGTCATCCGGCCAGCGCTCCCTTCACGGCCTCTACCGCCCGCAGGCTCAAGGCCGCGATGGTGAGCGTCGGGTTGGCCGTCGCGGAGGTCGGGAAGACGGCGGAGCCGAGGATGAACAGGTTGCGGTGGTCGTGGCTGCGCAGGTCCCGGTCCACCACGGAACTCTTCGGGTCCTCGCCCATGCGGGCGGTGCCGATGATGTGGCCGGCGCCGGCGGCATCGTCCTGATGCTGCACCCCGGTGGTGCCGAGGCGGGCGAAGATTTCCGCGTGGGCGTCGCGGGCCGCCGCGAGGCCGGCCTTCACGTAGTCGTCGTAGCGATAGGCGAGGCGGGGCAGGGGCACCCCGTACATGTCGGTCTCGGTGGGATCGAGGGTGACGCGGTTCTCCGGGTCGGGCAGCTGCTCCACCAGGGAGGCCACGCGCACGTGCCGCGAGGTGTGGTGCCTGAGCGCGTCGTCGAGCGCCTTGCCGCGCAGGCCCGTGCGGGCGAGGTCGGCGGCGGTGCTGATCGGCGCGCCCGTCGGCCAGGACCAGCCGTCGTTGCCGATCTCGACGCGGAAGGCCGGCCGCTCCTTGCGGAAGGGGCCGTCGCGCAGGTTCTCGATGCCGGAGGTCGAGAGCGGGCCGCGATAGGGCCAGACCGGATCGTTCGTCAGCGCCCAGCTCAGCTGGGTCGGGTGGTCCATGAGGTTGCGGCCGACCTGGTCGGAGCCGTTGGCGACACCGCGCGGGGTGGCCTCGGAGCGGGAGTTGAGCAGCAGGCGCGGCGTCTCGACCGCGTGGGCCGCGATGACGAAGACCTTTCCGACCGCGCGGATCTCGCTGCCGTCCGGGCGCTTCGCGCGGATCGCCGCGATGCGGCCGTCCGGTCCGGTCTCGACGAAGGTCGCGGTGGTCCGGTCGTAGAGCACGGCGCCGCTCTTCTCGGCCCGGTCCACATGCACGGTGGCGTCGTACTTCGCCTGGACCGGGCAGACCGGGATGCAGCTCGCATTGCCGCAGCAGGAGGGACGCTCGTCCCGGTCCTGCGAGTTGCGCCCCTGCGGGGTCGCGCGGACCTCGTAGACCGTGCCCTCGAGAGCCTTGGCGAAGGCCTTGTCGAGATAGGTCTGCGGAATGGCCGGCATCGGATAGGGGGTGGAGCGCGGCGCGCCGAGGGGCTCGTAGGAATCGCCCGAGACGCCGATCTCGTTCTCCGCCTGGCCGTAGAACGGCTCCAGGTCGTCATAGGCGATGGGCCAGTCGACGCCCCGGCCGTAGAGGCTCTTGAGGCGGAAATCCGCCGGCACGTGGCGCAGGCAGGTGCCGAGCCAGTGCCAGGTGGTGCCGCCGACCACCTTCACATAGGTGCTCTTGAACGTGTCCGGCCCGGCCTGCCGGTACCAGTGGTTCAGGTCGTCGGTGATCGGGTGCTCCGCCTGAGGCGTCGGCGGATAGGGGCATTCGGGCACCTTGATCAGGGCGTCCCAATAGCGCTGCGTCGCCTCGGCGCGGTCGACCTTCGACCCGGCCTCGATGATCGCGACCTTGAGGCCGCTTTCCGCCACCTTGGCGGCCAGGGTCGCTCCCGCGACGCCGGACCCGACAACGATGACATCGGCTTGAATGTCGGCCATGGTTTTGTGCCCCGAGATGAAGATCAGCTTTGCGGAGGATCGGCCCAGTAGCCGGTCTCGCCGCCGCAGGAACCGAAGGGCTTGGTGTAGTCGAGGGCGTTCCAGACCAGGGCCCCCGTGAAGGTGGCGAGAACCTCGCCCCGGTCGGTGTCGCAGACGCCCGAATACCAGGCGGCGACGATGTCCTCGGCGACGGTGCCGGCGGAGACGTTGGGGTTTTCCGTCAGCATCACGAGGCCGGGGCCGCGCCCGATGGAGGTCAGGCCCTTCAGGATCGTTGCCGCTACGTCAGAGTCGAGATCGCCCGGTTCCGCGCCGGTCAGGCGGGCGGACAGGGCCTTGAACTCGTCCAGGCCGATGGTGTCGCGGGATTGCGCCGGGCGGGAGAAGCCCGCGGCCAGCGCCAGGGTCATGCCCGCGCTGCTCAGCATGAGCGCGCGGCGCGTCATCGATGGCGCCATTCCGATCCCCCATCCAGCCATGGCCCGCCCCGTCGTTGTGGTTATGCGGGTGCAGGCGTGCCGATGGAGATTACGTTACGGCAGATTAAGAAATCGCAAAGAGGGGCGAAGTCGCGAGAGTTGGGCCGGTCGAAGGCCGATACGAGGAGCGTCGCCCGAACTCTCCTCCCCACAAGGGGGAAGGAAAAGGCGTCGCGCCATCGGAAGGGGGTCTCTTACCCTTCCTCCCCCGTGACGCCGGCGGCGTCCTGGGCCTTGAGCACCTCGGGGCGGGGCATGGAGATGATGTTGTAGCCCGAATCCACGTAGTGGATCTCGCCCGTCACGCCGTTGGACAGGTGGGACAGGAGGTAGAGGGCCGAGCCGCCGATATCCTCGATGGTCACCGTGCGCCGCAGGGGGGCATGGGCCTTCTGGTAGGTGAACATGAGGCGCGCATCCGAGATGCCGGCGCCCGCCAGGGTGCGCACGGGGCCTGCCGAGATGGCGTTGCAGCGGATGCCCTGCGGGCCGAGATCGGAGGCGATGTAGCGCATGGAGGCTTCCAGCGCCGCCTTGGCCACGCCCATCACGTTGTAGTTCGGCATGACCCGGGTCGAGCCGCCATAGGTGAGGGTGAGGAGCGAACCGCCGTTCTTCATGCGCTTGGCGGCGCGCTGGGCGATCTCCGTGAAGGAGAAGCAGGAGATCACCATGGTGCGGGAGAAGTTCTCGCGGGTGGTGACGTCCACGTAGGGACCCTTGAGCTGGGACTTGTCGGAGAAGCCGATGGCGTGGACCACGAAGTCCAGGCCGTCCCACTGCTTGTCGAGGGCGTCGAACACCGCGTCGACGGAGGCGATGTCCTCCACGTCGCAGGGAATGACCAGGTTGGACCCGAGGGACTGGGCCAGGGGCGTCACGCGCTTGCCCAGGGCCTCGCCCTGATAGGTGAAGGCGAGTTCCGCGCCGTGCTCCGCCAGGGCCTTGGCGATGCCCCAGGCGATGGAATGGTCGTTCGCGACGCCCATGATGAGGCCGCGCTTTCCTTGCATCAGACCGGTCACTTGGGTCCCCCTTGTCGACGGCTCGATTGTTTGCCGCGGATTGTTATCAAAGCGTGCACCGCGAGCCGCGATATCGATGTTGCCGAGCGTGTCCATGCGGGGTCCCCCAGAAGATCCACGGGGGATTCGCACGGGCACGTCTCAATGATGTGACGCTCGTTTTAAGCGTTATACCGGCTGAAGACGAGTGTGGCATTCGTGCCGCCGAAGCCGAAGGAGTTCGACAGGACGGTGTCGATCTTGGCGTTGTCGATCCGCTTGCGGACGATGTTCATGTCGGCGAATTCCGGATCGAGCTCCTCGATATGGGCGCTCTCGCAGATGAAGCCGTTGTTCATCATGAGCAGGGAATAGATCGCCTCCTGCACGCCCGTCGCGCCGAGCGAGTGGCCGGTGAGCGACTTGGTGGCCGAGATCGGCGGGCACTTCTCGCCCGTGCCGAAGACCTCGCGAATCGCCTCGATCTCCTTCTGGTCGCCCACGGGGGTCGAGGTGGCGTGCGGGTTGATGTAGTCGACGGGGGTCTTCACGTCCTTCAGGGCCATGCGCATGCAGCGGATCGCGCCCTCGCCGGACGGGGCCACCATGTCGTAGCCGTCCGAAGTCATGCCGTAGCCCACCACCTCGCCGTAGATCCGGGCGCCGCGGGCCTTGGCGTGCTCGAGCTCCTCCAGCACCAGCACGCCCGCGCCGCCGGCGATCACGAAGCCGTCGCGGTTGGCGTCATAGGCGCGCGACGCGGTCTTGGGCCGGTCGTTGTACTTGGTCGACATGGCGCCCATGGCGTCGAAGAGGGACGACATGGTCCAGTCCAGGTCCTCGCAGCCGCCGGCGAACATCACGTCCTGCTTGCCGTACTGGATCATCTCGTAGGCGTTGCCGACGCAGTGATTCGAGGTCGCGCAGGCGGACGAGATCGAATAGTTCACGCCCTTGATCTTGAACCAGGTGGCGAGGGTCGCGGAGGCCGTGGACGACATGGCCTTGGGCACCGCGAAGGGGCCGATGCGCTTGGGGCCCTTGTCGCGGGTGATGTCGGCCGCCTCCACGATCACGCGGGTCGAGGGGCCGCCGGAGCCCATGATGATGCCGGTGCGCTCGTTGGAGATGTCGCTCTCCTCCAGGCCGGCGTCGCGGATCGCCTGGTCCATGGCCACGTGGTTCCAGGCCGTTCCCCGGCCGTGGAAGCGCATGGCGCGCCGGTCGACGATCTCCTCGGCGTTCAGGTTCGGAGCGCCGTGGACCTGACAGCGGAAGCCGTACTTCTCGTAGTCCTCGGCCTTGCTGATGCCGGATTTCGCCTCCCGCAGCGAGGCCAGAACCTCCTGCGTGGTGTTGCCGATGGACGAGACGATGCCCATTCCGGTGACGACGACGCGCCTCATAGCCTTGACCTCTTCATAGGAACTTCGTGGCAGCCATTGTCGGGAGACGTAAGGCCGACCGTGCTCAATCTCAACCGTGAGCCTTCGAATGATCGGAGAGCATGATCCGGAAGGTCCGGGCGGATCCTCCGGAAAAGCATGCCCGGACAGTGTGTTGGGCCGGGTGGGGCCTCAGCCGCCGGCGGCCGCGTCGGCCTGCTGGAACAGCCCGACCCGCAGGTCCTTGGCCTCGTAGATGCGCTTTCCGTCCGCCTCGAGCCAGCCGTCGGCGATGCCGAGCACCAGCTTGGAGCGGAAGACGCGCTTGAAATCGACGCCGTAGACCACCTTCTTGTGGGTCGGCAGCACCTGGTCGGTGAATTTCACCTCGCCGACGCCGAGCGCCCGGCCGCGGCCCGGGGAGCCGGACCAGCCGAGGAAGAAGCCGACCATCTGCCACAGGGCGTCGACGCCCAGGCAGCCCGGCATCACCGGGTCGCCCTTGAAGTGGCAGGGGAAGAACCAGAGATCCGGCCTCACATCGAGTTCGGCGCGCACATGGCCCTTGCCGTGCTCGCCGCCGTCCTCGCCGATGGAGGTGATGCGGTCGAACATCAGCATGGGCGGAAGCGGCAACTGCGCATTGCCGGGACCGAACAATTCTCCGCGCCCGCAGGCGAGAAGCTCTTCGTAAGTAAAGCTCGACTGGCGCGCCATGCCGGATGCCGATCCTTTCATCACTGTCTCAAATGCGGCCTGCGGTCTGCCCGAGGCCCTCGAACGGGGCTCTGGTAGCACAGGCTTGGCCGTCCATCAAAGGGACCTGCGCCCCCGGCCACGAACTTTATAATGCCGCAGGAGGGCAGGGCCCGGTTAGCCTTGCGGCAAGAGCCTCGCTTTCCTATCATGGAGATGATAGAAGCACTTATTCTTACAATCAGTTCCGACGATGACCGATCCCTTGTCCGACTACATCCAGGCCACGACCGCTCCCGCCCATCGCCGGGGCTGCCCCCTGTCCGAGCTGCGGGACAAGCTGCGCCGCGTCGGCCTGCGCCCGACCCGGCAGCGGGTTTCCCTGGGCTGGCTCCTGTTCGGCAAGGGCGACCGGCACATCACGGCCGAGGTCCTCTTCGACGAGGCGGTGAAGGCCCGGGTCCCGGTTTCGCTCGCCACCGTCTACAACACCCTGCACCAGTTCACGGAAGCGGGCCTCCTGCGCCAGCTCGCGGTCGACGGCTCCAAGGCCTATTTCGACACCAACCCCACCGAGCACCACCACTTCTTCCTGGAGGACGTGGGAGAGCTGGTGGACATGCCCTCCGCCGGGGTCAGCGTCGGCGACCTGCCCGAGCCGCCTCCGGGCATGGAGGTGGCGGGTGTCGAGGTCATCGTCCGCCTCCGCCGGAAAGCCTCCTGACGGTCACATCGTTAAGGCTTTTTTCGCGGGGCGGTTGTAAAGTCCTCACATGCCGCTCGGCCACTGCCTTCTCGCCCTGTTCGTCACCGTCATCTGGGGGCTCAGCTTCGTCGTCATCAAGATCGGCGTCGGCGCCACGCCGCCGCTTCTGCTGGCGGCCCTGCGCTTCGCCTTCGCGGCGCTCCCGGCGGTGTTCTTCATCCCGCGCCCGAAGACGGGCTGGCGCTACATCCTGGGCTACGGCTTCTTCCTGGGCATCGTCCAGTTCGGGCTGCTCTTCGCCGCCATCGCGCTCGGCATGCCGGCGAGCCTGGCCTCCCTCATCATGCAGGCGCAGGTCTTCTTCACGATCCTCTTCGCCGCCCTTCTCATGGGCGAGCGGCCGAGCCCGTACCAGATCGTCGGCGGGATCGTCGCCTTCCTGGGCCTCGGCCTCATCGCCTGGCCGCGGCTGGCGGGCAGCGAGGCCGTCCCGTTCCTGATGACGGTCGCGGCCTCCGCCGCCTGGGGCGTCGCCAACATCGTGTCCAAGCGCGCCGGCCGGGTCGACATGCTGGGTTTCGTGGTCTGGGCCAGCCTGATTCCGCCCATTCCCCTGCTCGGGCTTTCGCTCTGGCTCGACGGGCCGGCGCAGGTGGCCGCGGCCCTGAGCCATCTCGACCTCAAGGCCCTCGCGTCGGTGGCCTATCTCGCCTACCCGACCACGGTCTTCGCCTTCGCGGTCTGGGCCTACCTTCTCTCGCGCTATCCGGCCGCCACGGTCACGCCCTTCGCGCTGCTCGTGCCGGTGGCCGGCATCGCGGGCGCGTCGGTGATCCTGGACGAGGCCATGGCGCCCATCGAGGCGGTGGGCGGCGCCGTCATCATCCTGGGACTGGCGATCAACGTCTTCGGCCCGCACCTCGTGCAGAGGCCGGGACCGGCCTAGGCGGCTTCGCGGCCTAGCGGAGCACGCCGAATCCCACCAGCGCGTAAGCGATCAGGAAGATCGCCACGAAGACGTTGAGGAAGCGCGGCGCCACCAGGGAGGCGATGCCGAGGACCAGGGCCAGGATCGGGAGAAGCTTGAAGCTGAGATTGATGGACACGAACGAGATCCGTTACTCTATAACAGGGCGGCCTTTATCGGCCGGAAATGGTTTCCAAACTGGAAACCCCGGCGCGCGCCGGCAGCGGCTTTCCGGCCTTATTCCACCGTCTCGTTCGGATAGACGCCCCACAGCTTCTCCTGGCGCACATAGCCGGCCACGTCGGCGCTGCCCTCCCGCACGATGGTGATCTGGCACCAGGTGCCGTCGCAGCCCCTGATGCTGCCGATCACGCCCGGCTGAAGCTGGGCCACCGTCTGGCCCTTGTCGTCGGCCCGGTCGAGCAGCGGGATCGGCGGCTGGTCGCCCTTGGCCCAGGGCATGACCAGGGCCGTGCGGCGCCCGGAGAGCAGGGAGTGGAGCACCCAGCCGTCGGTGCCCTCCGAATCGCGGATCCGGCGCCAGGTCTCGTATTCGGCGATGATCTCGACCGGCAGGCCCGCGCGCTGGAACACCCAGGCCGTCCGATGGTCCTTGGACGGGCCTTCCCTCAGGTTCACCCGGTCCGTCTTCAGGCTCACGTAGCGCGGCACGGGAAGCCCGGTTCCCAGGCGTCCGCCGGGAGGCTGCTGCGCCGGGCTCTCGGCGGCGCTCAGGGCCAGCAGGGCAAGGCTGAGGACGATCTTGCGCATGGTTCCCCTTCACGTTGGCTTTGTCTAAAGGCGAGCCTCTGGTAGAGAAGCTTGACGGGCCCCGCCACGCGGCGGCTCATCGCCTTTAGTCGCCGAAACAGGGTTAAGAGAGAGTGAAATCTCCTGAAACTCGTGCGGCTTTTTCGAGTGCCCGAGGACATCCCGAGCCGATGAAGAAGAGACCTGTCGTCGTCGTCACCCGCCGCCTTCCCGACGTGATCGAGACGCGCCTGCGCGAGCTCTTCGACACGCGCCTCAACCTCGAGGACAAGCCGCTCACGGCCGAGGAACTCGCCGAGGCGGTGAGGACGGCCGACGTGCTGGTGCCGACCATCACCGACGACATCGACGCGGCCCTCCTGGAGCAGGCCGGCCCCAACCTCAAGCTCATCGCCAATTTCGGCAACGGGGTCGACAACATCGACGTGCCCGCCGCCGCCGCCCGGGGCATCACCGTCACCAACACGCCGGGCGTGCTGACCGAGGACACGGCGGACATGACCATGGCACTGATCCTCGCCGTGGCGCGCCGGATCACGGAAGGCGCCCAGATCGTCCCCTCCGGGAACTGGGCCGGCTGGTCCCCGACCTGGATGCTCGGGCGGCGCATCACCGGCAAGCGGCTCGGCATCGTCGGCATGGGCCGCATCGGCCAGGCGCTGGCGCGGCGCGCCAAGGCGTTCGGGCTCTCGATCCACTACCACAACCGCCGCCACGTGCCGCCGAAGATCGAGGCGGAGCTGGAGGCGACCTACTGGGAATCCCTCGACCAGATGCTGGCGCGCATGGACATCGTGTCCGTGAACTGCCCGCACACGCCCGCCACCTATCACCTGCTCTCCGCCCGGCGCCTCAAGCTCATGAAGCCCGACGCCATCCTGGTGAACACGGCCCGGGGCGAGATCATCGACGAGGCGGCGCTCACCAAGCTGATCGAGTCGGGCGCCATCGCGGGCGCGGGCCTCGACGTGTTCGAGGAGGAGCCGGCGGTCAATCCGCGCCTGCTGCGCCTCGCCAAGCAGGGCAAGGTGGTGCTGCTGCCGCATATGGGCTCGGCCACCCACGAGGGCCGCATCGCCATGGGCGAGAAGGTCATCGTCAACATCCGCGCCTTCACCGACGGCCACAAGCCGCCGGACCGGGTGCTGCCGAGCATGGTGTGACGCCCGGCGCCGGATTTTTCCTGACGCGATGTCGGTCTTCCCGGTCGGGAGAGGAGTTCGGTTGCGTTCAGGCTGCCGCTTTTCATCCAGCCGCCCGCAGCCCTCATCCCGAGGGGACCGTCAGGTCCGTCTCGAAGGACGAGGGCGTCTCCGGGGTGCCCTGGAGCCTCCTTCGAGACGCGGCTGCGCGGCTCTTCGGGAGGAGGTCAGGAGAGGATGATACCGCCGTAGGATTTGGCTGTGATGGCGCGACCTCCTTCCCTCCCCCTTGTGGGGAGGGCCAGGGTGCCGGCGCCGGACCTTCATAGGCTATCGCCCACACCCCCACCTCCACCTCCTCCCCACAAGGGGGAGGAGAGCAGGTCGGCGCTTCCTGCGAAACCCGAGGTCCGTGAGGAGGAGAGCCGGACGGCGCTGCCCGTGAGAGCCTTCGGCTACCTCTCACCCCGCTGCAGAGAGCGAAAGAGCCGCTTACCCGGCGGGGACGACATGCGCGGGGGAAAGCCGCCCGATCACCTCCCCGGCCGCCCGCTCGCCCTCTTCCCACGCGCCGCCCGCCGTGCCCCATTGGGCGCGCGACAGCGCCTCCCCGGCGAACCAGATCCGCTCGCCGACCGGCGCCTTCAGGGTATCGCGGATCGCGTAGGATCCCGGCGGCACCACGGCCCAGGAGGCGCGCGACCAGGGATCGTGCCGCCAGGCGGTGCCGAGGCTGACGCTGAGGTTCCGGATGGCACGGTGCCCGAAATGCTCGGCCAGGACCGCGCGGGCGAACCGGGCCGGGGCATGGGGATCGCGCCCGTCGAGCCGGGCCGCGGCAGGCTGGTCGAGCTCGAAGAAATGGAACGGCGTGCCGTCGATGCGCGTGAGCAGCCCCGGCGGCTCCCGATGGCCTCCGACCAGGCTCGCGAGCCGGTCCGGGCCGTCGAAGGGCGAGTCGGGCCAGTGCAGCACCACGTGCTCGTAGACGCCCGGGGTGAAGCCGTGGATCGCATCCCTCACGGCCGGCGGCAGCGCCGGCGCGAAGCGGATCGCGTCCCGCTGCAGCACCGCCATGGGGGCGGTCACGATCGCGGCCCTGGCCCGAAGGGTTCCCTCGGCGGTCTCGAGCCGCACCCCCTCGCCCGACCAGTCGACGGCCCGGACGGGCGTGTTCAGCCGGATCGGCAGGGCCCTGGCGAGCCGCGCCACATAGGCGCCGAGCCCGCCCGCGATGAAGAGGTTGTCGGCATATTCCATGCTCGGGAAATCGTGCAGGCTCACCTCGTCGAGAGGGCGGCCCGAGACCAGGCCGTGGACCTTCGCGACGCGCCGCCCGTGCGGTCCCATCGGCGGCAGGGCCCTGGCGGCGGGCTGGTCCTCCCGGCGGCGGGCCTCCTGGCTCATGGCCCGGTCGGCCCGGTCGAAGGCCGCGTCGAGGGCGGCCCTGTCGGCCCGCGACCCCTTCCGGCCGCGCACGAAGAGGTGCCCCTCCACGGGCGCCCGGCGCAGGGGCTCGCCCCGCTCGCGCCCGAGCCGGACCAGGGGGTTGATCGGTCCGGCATGGAGCCAGTGGGCGCCGAGATCCACCGGATGCGCCTTCAGCGGCACCGTCACCGTGCGCCCGCCGATGCGGGAACGGGCCTCCAGCACCGTCACGGACAGGCCCGCCGCCACGAGCCGCCGCGCCGCCGCGATGCCGGCGGAGCCGGCGCCGACGATCGCCACGTCGGGCACGTCGGCAGAGGTGCGGGGGAATGTCGGTTCGGCAGGCTTCACAGCTTCCTCCACCCCTCGCCTTGCGGAGGGTCCGTTCATAAGTAAAGTCCGCGCTTCATCTCAGGAGAGTTCATGACAGGTCTTGCCTTCGCCGCCCAGTCCATCGGGGCAGGAGATCGCCGATGCTGATCCAGTCGGTTTTCGCTGCGGCCAGGGAGGTGTTCTCGCCGGCGCTCAGGAGCATTCTCTGGAAATCCCTGGCCTTGACGGCGGCCCTGCTGGCGCTGGTCTGGCTCGGGCTGACGCGCCTGTTCGACTACTTCCTCGACAGCTATCCCGTCGGCGCCGACTACCCGCTCATCGAAGGCTTCGCCTTCTTCCTGGCCGGGTTCGGGCTCTTCGTCGCGCTGATCTATCTCCTGCCCGCCGTCACCGCCATCGTGGCGGGCTATTTCCTCGACGACGTGGCCGAGGTGGTCGAGCGCAAGGACTATCCCGCCGATCCGCCGGGGCAGGCCCTGCCATTCGGCAAGGCGATCCTCTACGGCCTGCGCTTCGCCGGGCTGTCGCTTCTGGTGAACCTTGCGGCGCTGCTCTTGTTCTTCATTCCCGGCATCAATATCGGCGTGTTCTTCGTCGCCAACGCCTACCTGCTGGGCCGGGAATATTTCGAGCTCGCGGCCGGCCGCTTCTGGGTGCCCGAGGACGTGGCGCGCCTGCGCATGGAGCACCGGGGCACGGTCTTCGCCGCGGGCGCGGTGCTGGCGGGGCTCGTTCTGGTGCCGGTCTTGAACCTCGTCACGCCGATCTTCGGCGCGACCATGATGGTTCACCTGCACAAGCGCCTAGTGGCTCGACGACTGGCCGACGGCCGGTCCGGAGGCCCGGTCCGGCTTGAAGTCGGACGTCGCGTCCCGTGATTCGCCCGCCAGCAGATCCGGCTTGGTCTGCGTCGCGTTGCGGTTGAGGTCGAACTGGCCCGTCTTGCGGAAGCGGGTCAGGTAGGAGGGCGCGATGGCCTCGATGGTGGTGGGGGTGATGCCCAGCCCCTCGAGGGTGCGGCCCTCCCGCAGGGCGGTCTCGGAGACCACGTTGTCCCGCTCCAGCAGGATCGCCTGGTCCTTGGTCATCACGAACTCGTCCGGCATCAGGCCGAGGGTGAGCGTGTCGAGCAGGCCCAGGACGCTGCCCTGGGCGCGGGCGGCCGCGTTCGGCAGGGGCAGGATCACCCGCTTGCGCTCGGTCACCTCGCACACGTATTCCACCAGGGCGCGCAGGGTCTTGATCTCGGGGCCGCCGAGCTCGTAGACGCGCCCGCCCGGCACGGCGCCGTCCACCGCCTTGACGATGGCCGCCGCCACGTCGCCGGCGAAGACCGGCTGGAAGCCGGTGTCGGCTCCCGCCAGCGGCAGGACCGGGAGCATCCGGACGAGGCTGGCGAAGCGGTTCAGGGTGTTGTCGCTCGGCCCGAACATGAGGGAGGGCCGCAGGATCACCGCATCCGGCCGCACGTTCAGGAGCCCGGCTTCGCCGCGGGCCTTGGAGCGGGCATAGACCGATTCGGAGTTCGCATCGGCGCCGATGGCCGAGACGTTGACGATGGTGGCGTCGGGCCGGGCCAGCTCGGCGATGAGGCGCGGCCCCTCGGCCTGGATCGCGTCGAAGCGCTGGCGCCCCTTCTCCTGCAGGATGCCCACCAGGTTGATCACGTGATCGGCCTTGGCGACCGCGTGGGCGACGGAATCCGGATAGCGCAGGTTGGCCTGGATCTGATGGATCTGGCCGACCATGCCCTGCGGCAGGAAGTTCGTCCGGTTCGGCAGGCGGGTCGCCACGAGAACCCGGTAGCCGCGCTTGGCCAGGGCACTCACCACGTAGCGGCCGAGAAAGCCGGTGCCGCCGAAGACGGTGACGAGTTGCTGATAGGGCGTGCGGATGGCGCCGATCATGAAAAGCTCCTGTCCGTCGGGACGTGGGTCGGACCCTGGGGCTCGGGGCGACCCTGGAAATGGAATTTGGAACGTCTCTAGTCAAACGCCGGACCCCTGTGAAGGGGCGTGCGACAGAGAAAGCACGCAATCGTCGTTTTCAGCGATTGACGCGCCGCCCCAACGGCCTTAAACGAACCCTCGCCGAACAGGCATGCCCAGGTGGCGGAATTGGTAGACGCACTGCTTTCAGGTAGCAGCGGGTAACACCGTGGAGGTTCGAGTCCTCTCCTGGGCACCATCCCTTCTTCGATGGTCCATATCGACAGGCAAGTCGCAACGTCAGGTGTGACGAGCGGCACGGGAGCCTGCCTCTCCAAAGATCAGTAAACCGCGCGCGTTGCATCGCGACCGTTGCGTCGTGCGCACGGCCGGCTTCGGCGCAAGCCGCTCACCCCCTCAAGCAGGCTCGGTGTCGATTCCCGCCTCCGCCAGATCCTTGAACCCGCCGATGTTGAAGACGGACGTGTAGCCCATGTCCTGCAGGGTCTTGCCCGCGAGCGCCGAGCGGCCGCCGGAGGCGCAGTGCAGGAGGATGGTCTTGTCCTTCCGGAATTCCGGGTTGTGATACTGGCTCTCCGGGTCGGCGCGGAATTCCAGCATGCCGCGCGAGACGTTCAGCGCGCCCTTGAGCCTGCCGCTCTGCTGAACCTCTGTGGGATCGCGCACGTCCACGACGAGCACGTCGCCGGATCGCATCCTCTCGGCGGCTTCCGCGGGAGACAGCTTGGGCACGGCGGCGTTCGCCTCCGCCAGCAGGTCCTTGACGTTCGTGGGCATGGTCTCCTCCTCACATCGGGCGGCCGAGTCTAGGCCCGATCGGGCGGCGGACCAATAACCCTCAAGCATGGGGCGCCCGTCCCATCGTGGCCGCGATCGGTCGCATCGCCCTTGAATGCCGGTGCCGGCATGGCCATCTACCATCCAGCGGGATGGTAATAGGATGGTGAAGATGCCCAGCAACGTGCAGGAACTCCGGCCGAAGACGGACAGCGAGAAGATCACGATCAATCTCGGCTTCGTGGATCTGGGCCAGATCGACCTGCTGGTTCAGGAGGGGTTCTATTCGAACCGCACCGACTTCATCCGCACGGCCATCCGCAACCAGCTCGACCGGCACAACGACAACGTCCGCAACTCGGTGGCGCGCCACCAGCTCGATCTCGGCCTGCGCCATTTCACCCGGCAGGATCTGGAGACGGCGCGGGCGGCCGGCGAGGTGCTGCACATCCAGGTTCTGGGGCTGGCGACCATCGCGCCCGACGTCACGCCGGAACTGGCGCGCCAGACCATCGGCTCCCTTCACGTCCTGGGGGCCCTCCATGCCAGCGCGGCCGTGAAGGAGGCGCTGCGGGACCGCATGCGCTGACGCCCGGACCCCATTCTCCAACCCATCAGGAACACGATCATGAACTCCCCCTTCAAGAAGGCCATGGCCGAGGCGACCCGGCTCACCCGCCAGGGTCGGCTCGCCGACGCCATGGCGTCCCTGCGCGGAGCGCTCCCGGGAACGGCGTCCCGGCCCGCCGACGCGCCGCGCCACCGGTCCGAACCCGGGAAGCGCACCATCGACCTGGAGCCCCCGGCGGCCGAGGGCGGAGCCTGGACGGCGCCGCCATCCGATTCGCCGCGCGCCGAGGCCCATCCCTGGACCGGCATCGCCGAGGGCCTGGCCCAGGCGGGCGTGCCGGAGGCGATGCGGGAGTTCCTCGGCCGCGTGGGGCAGGGCGGCCCGGTTGCCGGATTCGAGGGGCCGTTCAAGCCCGCGCCCGGCGCGCCTGCGGCTCCGTTGCCGGACGGGGCGCGCTTCGAGGAGCGCGCCTTCGCGGGCGAGGCGGGGCGGCGCAGCTACAAGCTCTATGTTCCGAGCGGCTATCGCGGGCAGGCGCTGCCCCTCGTGGTGATGCTGCATGGCTGCACCCAGTCGCCGGACGATTTCGCCGCCGGCACGCAGATGAATGCGCTCGCCGAGGAGCAGACCTTCCTCGTGGCCTATCCGGCGCAGACGAAGGCGGCCAACGCCTCGAAATGCTGGAACTGGTTCAACGCGGACGACCAGCAGCGCGACCGGGGCGAGCCGGCGCTGATCGCGGGCATCACCCGGCAGATCATGGGCGAGTTCCCGGTCGATCCCGGCCGCGTCTATGTGGCGGGCCTTTCCGCCGGCGGTGCCGCGGCAGCGATCATGGGATCGACCTATCCCGATCTCTACGCCGCCGTGGGGGTTCATTCGGGGCTGGCCTGCGGGGCCGCCCGGGACGTCGCCTCCGCCTTCGCGGCCATGCGCCAGGGCGGCCCGGCGCGCAGCGGCCGCACCGGGAAGCCGGTGCCGACCATCGTGTTCCATGGCGACCGGGACAAGACGGTCAATCCGGTCAACGGGGACCAAGTCATCGCCCAGTCGAAGGCGGGATCGGATCTGCGCCAAACCGTGTCGCGCGGGGAGAGCCCGGGCGGCGTGCGCTATACCCGCACGGTGCAGAGCGACGAGGAAGGACATCCCGTTCTCGAGCACTGGGTGCTCCACGGGGCGGGGCATGCCTGGTCCGGCGGAAGCCCGGCCGGAACCTACACCGATCCGCGCGGACCGGATGCCAGCCGCGAGATGCTGCGCTTCTTTCGCGAGCGCCGGACGGCGTGAAGCGGAGGCGGGTCCTCAAAAAGTTGCGGCGCAGGTCCGGCGCGGCACCTTCGGCCGCTTCGGAACTGCGCTGCATGGCACGTCACCGGAGAGTCGTTCCAGGGGGAGCCGGGCGCCGGCACCCTGTGCCGGACCGCCCGGTCCCGATGGATCTTGAGGGATCAGCGATCCCGAGTTAGCGGACGGGAGTCGTGTTCCCGTAGGTGGCCGGGTTGGTCACCTGCGAGCCGCTGGCGTTCGGAACCGGCGGCGGCGGGACCGAGCCGGTCGCGGACGGCGCCACGTTCAGCCTCTGGCCGTGGTTCTGCGGCACGGTGGAGCCGTAGGTGCAGGGATTCGTCGTCTGCGAACCGCTGGCGTTCGGAACCGGCGCGCAGGTGCCGGTCATGGCGGGCTGGCCGGGAGGGGCGGTCTGAATGGTGCCCGGGCTGGCGGTGTTGCCGTAGGTGGCCGGGTTGGTCACCTGCGAGCCGCTGGCGTTCGGAACCGGCGGCGGGGTCTGAGCCATCGCCCCAGCTGCGCTGAAGGCGAGCGCGCCAATGGCGGCGGTCGTCATAAGGATGCGTCGCATAAAAGTTCTCCATCGTAAGGCGTTGCCACGAGGGTGACGTGCCGTAAGCATCGCACGACCAACGCGGCTGTCAGGACAAGGTTGCGAAGAATCGCTTTTTGGTGATCGGCCTATGCGCTGCCGCACATCCTGCGGCAGCGGTTGCGGCGACGGTGCTCAAGACAAAAGCGGAACATCCCGCCTCCGCCTGCCGTTGTCAGACAAGTCTCAGTGTCCTGGAGGACGTGATGATTGTCCCATTCAAAACCTTGACGGCTGCAGCCTTCGCCCTCGGCGGCGCCATGGCGCTCCAGTCGGCGCCCGCCTCGGCGCAGGTCTTCTACGGTGTTCCGGCCTATGAAGGCGGCACCGTCCGCTACTTTTCGGGCGTGCCCGTCGGCGCCCGCGCGGTGCGGCCCTACCGCCCGGTCGCGGGCTATTACGGTTCCCGTTACGGCTATCGCCCGGCCTATTACGGCCCACGATACCGCTACGGCTATCCCTATCGCTACGGCTACCGCCGCTCCTACAACGGCGGCGCCGTCGCGGCGGGCCTGATCGGCGGCCTGGCTCTCGGCGCCATCGCCAGCGCGGCGGCCAATCCCTATTACTATTCGCCCGGCTACTATCAGCCGACCTACTACGCCCCGGCCCGCACCTGCTTCACGGAGCGCCGCCGGATCGTGAACCGCTACGGGCGTGTGATCGTCCGCCGGGTCCAGACCTGCTACTGAGATCCGCGTGCCGTGCCCCTCGAGGAAAGCCCCGCCCCGCGCGGGGCTTTTCGCGTCGTTGCCCGGGCGGTGCGGACAGGGTAGAGGCAGAACCCGGGACAATTTTCGATCTGGACGTTTCATGACCACCCGCTTCCATCGCGGCGACCTGCCCGCGGACTACCAGCCCGGCCCGGCCATCGCGATCGACACCGAGACCCTCGGCCTCAACCCCCACCGGGACCGCCTGTGCGTGGTGCAGATCTCGAAGGGCGACGGCACCGCCGACGTGGTCCAGATCGAAAAGGACGGACCCGTTCCGGAGAACCTGGTCCGGGTGCTCGGCGACGAGAGCGTGCTCAAGATCTTCCACTATGCCCGCTTCGACCTTGCGGTGCTGTTCCATGCCTTCGGGGTGATGCCGCGTCCGGTCTACTGCACCAAGGTGGCCTCGCGGCTCGTGCGCACCTATACCGACCGGCACGGCCTGAAGGACCTGGTGCGCGAGCAGCTCGGCGTCGAGCTCTCCAAGCAGCAGCAATCCTCCGACTGGGGCGCCGACACGCTCACCCAGGCCCAGCTCGACTACGCGGCCTCCGACGTGCTGCATCTCCATGCGCTCAAGGACCGGCTCGACCGGATGCTGGAGCGGGAGAACCGGCTCGGCATCGCCCACCAATGCTTCTCCTTCCTGCCCACGCGGGCGCAGCTGGATCTTTTGGGGTGGCCGGACACGGACATTTTCGCCCATAGTTGACGCGACCTTAAACTTTCCCGCATAAAACCCTCATCCGTCACAACATTGCCACGGCTGTCGGCCATGGCACCGGCCGATGTGGACGGGAAGGGGCCTTTGACAGTGACGGCGACGAACGGCATCACGATCGGTGACGGTCCGGCTCCCGTGCGGAGCGCGCGTTCGCGCGCCTTCTCCAAGGCCCAGCGCCATTCCAGGCTGGTGCGCGTCGCCAAGGTGGCGATTCCCCTCGGCGCCCTGATCGCCATGGCGGCGGTCGGCGCGGTCGCCTATCTCGATCCCTTCCGGCAGATCGAGGGGCTGAGCGTGGGCCCCATTTCCGTGAGCGGCACGAACGTGACCATGGAAAGCCCGAAGCTGACCGGCTTTCGCAACGACAACCGTCCCTACGAGGTGACGGCGAGCGCGGCGACGCAGGACGTGCGGAATCCCACCCTCGTCGAGCTGAAGGACCTGAAGGCGCGCATCGTCACCGACGACAAGGGCAGCGCCGCCCGGCTCGAGGCCGCCATCGGCATCCTGAACACCCAGAAGGAGCAGATGAACCTGCGCCAGGACGTCCGCGTGCGGACGGACAGCGGCCAGGAGGTCCTGCTCAACTCGGCCTTCGTGGACTTCAAGGCCGGCACGGTCGTGTCCGACGAGCCCGTCACCGTCACCCTCGGCAACGGCATCATCGAGGCCACCGGCCTCGAGGTGAAGGACAACGGCAAGGCCATGCATTTCAAGGGTCGCGTCCGCACCACCTTCCACGCCGCATCGTCCGAATCATCCGCTTCCGTTCCCGCCGAGGCCGGCTCCGAGAGCCCGCCGGCGCAACCGACAAGTGTGCGTCCATGATGACCCCAAAATTCGTCGCCCTCGCAGGCGCGCTTCTCCTCGCCGCGCCGGTCTGCGTCCAACCTGTCTCGGCCCAGGTCGGCGCCGGCAAGGAGCGCGCCGTCGGTTTCGGCAATTTCGGCGCCAGCAAGGAGCCGATCAAGATCGACGCCGACCGTCTCGACGTGTTCGACAAGGAAGGGCGCGCGGTCTTCACCGGCAACGTGGTGGCGGTTCAGGGCGAGAGCACCATGAACTGCAGCCTCATGACCGTGTACTACGAGCAGCAGAACCGGGAGGGCGGCGCCGCCGCGACGCCGGGACCGCAGGGCGCGGACGACAGCTCGATCAAGAAGATCGACTGCGAAGGCCCGGTCACCATCGTGTCGAAGACCCAGGTGGCGACGGGCAACAACGCGACCTTCGACCGGGTGTCGAACAAGATCTTCCTGACCGGCAACGCGGCCCTGAGCGACGGGCCCAACGTCACCCGCGGCGAGCGGGTGGTGTACGACATCAACACGGGCGTGGCCAATGTGGAGACGAAGCCGGGCGGGCGCGTGCGCGCCCTGTTCGTGCCCGGCAGCGGCGGTCCGGCTCCCACGGGAGCGGGCGCCAATGCCAAGCCCGCGCCCAAGAAGCCGGCGACCAACTGACGTCGGCGCCTTTCATCCCGGTCCCTTCCTCATTGCAGCGATAGCCTCTTGAAATCCCTTCTCCGCCGTTCCCAAGCCGGTCCCTCGGATTCGCATTTCCTGGATGCGGAGCTGAGCGCGCCGGGCCAGTCGTTCTACGAGACCACCGGAAACGTGTCCGTCTTCGGCGGACCCGGCGTGCTGGCGGTCAAGGGCCTGCAGAAGAGCTATCGCGGCCGCACCGTGGTTCACGACGCGGCCCTGAACGTGCGCGCGGGCGAGGCCGTCGGCCTGCTCGGCCCCAACGGCGCGGGCAAGACCACCATCTTCTACATGATCACCGGCCTCGTCTCGGCAGATCGGGGCGTGATCAGCCTCGACGGGCACGAGGTGACGCAGCTCCCCATGTACCGCCGCGCCCGCCTCGGCATCGGCTACCTGCCGCAGGAGGCGTCGATCTTCCGCGGCCTCAACGTGGAGGACAACATCCGCGCGGTGCTCGAAATCGTCGAGCCGAGCCGCAAGGAGCGCGAGCGCAAGCTCGACGCGCTGCTCGACGAGTTCAACATCACGCGCCTGCGCAAGTCGCCTTCCATCGCCCTCTCGGGCGGCGAGCGGCGGCGCTGCGAGATCGCGCGCGCGCTGGCCGGCGAGCCGACCTTCATGCTGCTCGACGAGCCCTTCGCGGGCATCGACCCGATCGCGGTCGGCGACATCCAGAACCTGGTGCGCCACCTGACCCGGCGCGGCATCGGCGTGCTGATCACGGACCACAACGTCCGCGAGACCCTGGGCCTGATCGACCGGGCCTACATCATCCATTCCGGCCGCGTCCTCACCGAGGGCCACCCGGACGCCATCGTGGCCAACGAGGAGGTCCGGCGCCTCTATCTGGGCGAGGATTTCCGTCTCTGACGACCCGGCTCAGGGGCTCCCGGAAAGCGGCTTGAGACCGGCCTTTCAGCGGGAATAGATGGCCGAGTTGCCGCCGTGCTCCTTGACCTCGACGCTCTCGAGCCAGACCCGGCCCGCGGTTTCCTCGCGCACGAAGCCGGCCACGTGGTTGAACACGTGCTTGGCCGTGGCCTCGCAGCCCACCGCCGGGAGCACGCGCAGGTTCACCAGACCGTCCCGGTGCAGGGCCGCGAAACGCTCCAGCTCGGGATCGTCCTCGGCGACCAGCATGGTGTGGTCGAACAGATCCTTGAGCCACGCCTTGACCGGCTTCATGCCGCCGAAGTCGAAGCACCAGTTGCGCTCGTCGAGCTCATAGGTGGCGAAGACGAACCGGAAGGCGAGGGCGTAGCCGTGGATCAGGCGGCAATGGGAATGCGTGGCCCGCCATTGGCGGAAGCAGCACGACAGCCCCTCGTTATGGTCGTAGCTCTTGGTCGACCGGTAGATTTCCCGCCCCTGGGGAGGGCTCTCGGGCGCAGGCGCCGGTCGTTCGGCGGTCAGGGTCATCGAAAACTCTCCGAAGGGCTTTCTGACGGGTCTATTCGGCCGATCCCCGGTCGAGGGTGACGCATTCCTGGAGGAACTCGCTCTTGTGCTCGGCGCTGGTGGCGAGCTCGCCCCAGAAATAGGTGTTCACCATGCGGCTGCGGCGGCTGGAGCGCACGCCCCGCTGGGTCTTGCACATGTGCACCGCGCTGATGCGCACGGCGAGGCCGCGCGGCTTCGTCATGTCCACGATGTAATCGCCGATCTGCTTGACGAGCTCTTCCTGGATCTGGAGCCGGGAGGCGAAGTAATCGACGATGCGGTCGTATTTCGACAGGCCGATGATCTTGCCCTCGGCCGAGGGCAGGATGCCGATATAGGCATAGCCGTAGATCGGCATGAGGTGATGCGCGCACATGGAGCGCAGCTCGATCGGGCCGGTCACGATGAGCTGGTCGTAGGACCGCACGTTGTCGAACTCGGTGATCCGCGGGGGAGCCGTGTAGCGGCCCTGCAGGATCTCCTCCACGTACATCTTGGCGACCCGCTGGGGCGTATCGCGGGTGTTGTGGTCGTTCCGGTGGTCGATGCGCAGAATATCGAACAGTTCCTCGACCTTGCTGGCCGCGGCGGCAATCATCGTT
This sequence comes from Microvirga lenta, assembly GCF_020532555.1. GTDB lineage: Bacteria > Pseudomonadota > Alphaproteobacteria > Rhizobiales > Beijerinckiaceae > Microvirga > Microvirga lenta. The sequence continues at coordinate 157,479 of NZ_JAJBBR010000004.1, forward strand.
TCCCGCTCCGCCTCGTCGATCGGCTGATCGAGAGCCTCGTTGCAGAGCCGGGACAAATTCAAACCAGTGGAGTGGAAGTTCATAATCGACCTTTATCCGATGAACGTCGAAAGGCTGCTCGTTCCCTAGTGTCGCAGACGCATTAGGCGTGCCGCATAGCGTCTGTGGCAAGCTATATGCTAATTCTTTGTGACGAAAGACTGATTAAAGGAATAATTATAACTCGCGCATCATCATTGATTCTTGGTATTAGTTTTTGCCGAAGACCTCCGGAGATTAGAATGATTATTGACTACGCGAAACGCAATATCGTGGCGATTGCGGTATTGTTGGTCGGATTCCTCAGCGTCACGGGTGCGGGCGCAGAGACCCTGGGAACGCCCAAGGAGAAACCCATCCTGACCATCTCCGGCAAGATCGGCGCCACCAACAAGGGCGACACGGCCCAGTTCGACCGTCCCATGCTCGAGGCTCTCGGCATGGAGACCATCGAGACCACGACGCCCTGGTACAACGGCCCGGTGAAGTTCGAGGGCGTCTCCCTCGACAAGCTGATGAAGCTGGTCGGCGCCGACGGCCAGCGGGCCGTCTTCGTCGCCCTCAACGACTACAGCAGCGAGATCCCGATCGAGGATTTCTCGAAGCACAACGTGATCCTGGCCCTGAAGCGCGACGGCGAGTACATGCCGGTCCGCGACAAGGGACCTCTCTTCGTGATCTACCCCTTCGACAGCAAGCCGGAACTGAAGAACCAGACCTATTACGGCCGCTCCGTCTGGCAGGTCGCGAAGATCGTCGTGAAATGACCGCCTGAGGCTCGTTTCGGAGGACAGCCCTTGTCGCTGCGAACGCTCAAACTGGTGCTTGCTGTCGTCATTGCCAGCTTCCTCCTTTCGGCCGCCTACATCTCGATCCTCGTCATCGAGCGTCAGAACACGCTGAAGGAAGTCTCCCGCTACAACATCTCCTGGCTCGCGAGCCAGGCGGTGTCCGAATTCACCCGGCTGGGCCAGCGCCTCAATGCCTACGAGATCCCGGGCAGCGGCGTCGACAAGGACGAGGTCGTGCTCCGGTACGACATCCTCCTCAGCCGGGCGAAGCTGCTCACGGACGGCGAGTTCCAGTCCTTCGTCCGCCGCGATCCCGAGCGTCAGGCCACGGTGGAGAGCCTCACCAGGGTCCTGCGCGAGGTCGAGCCTCTCATCGAGCGGCTCGAGGAGCCCGGCAACGCCGTGAGGGCCTATGCTATCCTTCAGCCCCTCGAGACGAAGCTGACGGATCTCGCCTCCGCGGCCAACCATTTCGGCGGCCAGCGGGTGGCGGAAGACCAGCACGAGCTGATCCGCCTGCACTGGCTCTTCTCCAGCCTCGCGGCCTGTCTCATCCTGGTCGGAATCGTGCTGCTGGGCCTTCTGGGATGGCACAACCGCCTGCTCGGGCGCGCCCACAAGGAGCTGCGCTCCCTCACCGGCAACCTCCAGGCCACCTCCGCCGAGCTCGAGGACGCCAACAAGGCCCTCGGCTTCGCCTACAAGGAGCTTCAGAGCCGCAACCAGGTCCTGCAGACGCAGGAGCAGGAGCTGCGCCTGCAGAACGAGCGCTTCGACGCCGCCCTCAACAACATGTCGCACGGGCTCTGCATGGTCGATGCCGACCGGCGGATCATCGTGTTCAATGCGCGCTTCACCGAGCTCTTCGGCCTCAGCGACATGGCCCGGCCCGGCGTCACCCTCGACCAGCTGACGCGGAGCGCCGACCCGTCCCAGTCGCCGGGAATCGCCGCCCTGCGGCAGATCTGCGCCCGCCAGGACGAGCTCGCCCGCAGCCGCCGGCGCGCCTCCTTCATCCAGGAGGAGCCGGACGGCAAGACCTTCTCGATCTCCCACCAGCCGATGACCGGCGGCGGGTGGATCGCCACCTACGAGGACATCACCGAGCGCCGCCGCGCCGAGTCGCAGATCGCCTACATGGCCCATCACGACGCGCTGACGGACCTCGCCAACAGGGTGCTGTTCCGGGAGAGGCTCGACCAGGCGCTCGCCGCCGCCCACCGGATGGGCACCACGGTCGCGGTCCTGTGCCTCGATCTCGACCGCTTCAAGGACGTGAACGATTCCCTCGGCCACGAAACCGGCGACGAGCTCCTCAAGGCCGTCGCGGTGCGCCTGCGCAGCTGCGTCCGGGACGGGGACGTCATCGCCCGCCTCGGCGGCGACGAGTTCGCCATGCTGCAGGTGGCGGTGGACGAGCCCAACGACTGCGCCTCCCTCGCGTCCCGCATCATCAACGCCATCGGCGCCCCCTACGAGGTCGAGGGCCAGGAGATCGTCATCGGCACGAGCGTCGGCATCGCCCTCGCGGTCGAGGGGCGGGTCGCCCCGGACCAGCTCCTGAAGCACGCGGACCTCGCCCTCTACCGCGCCAAGTCCGACCGGCGCGGGACCTACCGCTTCTTCGAGCCCGAGATGGACGCGCAGCTCCAGGCCCGGCGTCTCATGGAGGCCGATCTGCGCAAGGCCCTGTCCAACGGGGAATTCGCCCTCGCGTACCAGCCTCAGGTCAACATCCGGCGCCACGAGATCAGCGGCTTCGAGGCCCTGCTGCGCTGGCGGCACCCCGAGAAGGGCATGGTCTCCCCGGCCGAGTTCATCCCGGTGGCCGAGGATATCGGCCTCATCTCCGCTCTCGGGGAATGGGTCATCGAGCAGGCCTGCCGCCAGGCGGCGCAATGGCCTCACGGCACCAAGGTCGCGGTCAATCTCTCCCCGGTGCAGTTCCGCAACCGGAACCTGGTGGAGACCGTGAGCCGCGCCTTGGCGCTGTCCGGCCTGTGCCCGAGCCGTCTCGAGCTCGAAATCACCGAATCGGTGCTGCTGCAGGACAACGAGACCACGCTCGCCACCCTGCACGAGCTGCGCGCGCTGGGCGTGTGCATCGCCATGGACGATTTCGGCACGGGCTATTCGTCCCTGAGCTACCTGCGCAGCTTCCCCTTCGACAAGATCAAGATCGACCAGTCCTTCGTCCGGGAGCTGACCTCCCGCGCCGACTGCCTCGCCATCGTGCAGTCGATCACGCGGCTCGGGTCCAGCCTGGGCATGATCACCACGGCGGAAGGCGTGGAGACCGAGGAGCAGTACCGGCAGCTCCTCGTGGCCGGATGCACCGAGGTGCAGGGCTATTATTTCGGCTATCCGCTGCCGGCGGACGAGCTCGTGTTCTCCCTCTACGAGGAAGAGGCGCGCGAGGCGCTCTGAGGCCCTCCCCGACACCGTCCCGCAGCATCCGCCCCTGGCCCGGCGGACCCCGACCCGTATCCTGCCGAAGACCTTCCGGCGCGCTTGACTCCATTATATTGGACGAGCATTCTAATTTAATGGACAACTCCCCGGACATCAACGCGCACCTCGCCGCGCGCCTTCGCAGCCTGCGCGCGGAGCGCGGCCTGACCCTCGACGGCCTGGCCGAGTGCACGGGGGTGAGCCGCTCCATGATCTCCCTCATCGAGCGCGGCCAAAGCAGCCCGACCGCGGCGGTTCTCGACAAGCTGGCGGCGGGCCTCGGCGTCACCCTCGCATCCCTCTTCTCGGGCGGGGAGGGCGCCGACCCGTCGCCCCTGGCACGGCGCGCCGACCAGCGCACCTGGCGCGATCCGGCCACCGGCTATATGCGCCGCAACCTGTCGGCTCCGGGCTACCCGTCCCCCATCGAGCTCGTGGAGGTGGTGCTGCCGGCCGGCGCCCGCGTCACCTACGACACGGGCCCCCGCTCCGTCGGGATCGGCCAGCAGGTCTGGATGATCGACGGGGACATCGAGCTGACCGTGGGCGACGCAACCCACCGGCTCGCTACGGGCGACTGCCTTTCCATGCACATCGACCAGCTGATCGTGTTTCACAATCCGGCCGACCGGCCTGCCCGCTATCTGGTGGCGCTCGCCGCCGACCGGAACGGCACGGGCGCCGGCCAACGTTGAGGAGTTCATCATGTGCGGGCACGTCACGGTCCATGCCCTGTCCCCGGACGAGGCGCGGGCGCAGGTCGGCGCCCTCTCGGCGGTCCTGATCGACTGCGTCGAGGGTGGCGCCTCGGTCAGCTTCATGGCGCCCCTGACGCAGGAGCGGGCGGACGCCTTCTGGCAGGGCGTGGCCGAGAGCGTCGCGGCCGGCGAGCGCATCCTGCTCGTGGCGCGGGACGAGTCGGACGGGTCGGTGGTCGGCACCGTGCAGGTCGTGCTCAGGCAGCCGGAGAACCAGCCCCACCGGGCCGACATCTCCAAGATGCTGGTCCATCGGCGGGCGCGCCGGAAGGGCGTCGGGGCCGCCCTGATGCGGGCCGCCGAGGACGCCGCGCGCCGCGCCGGCAAGAGCGTGCTCGTGCTCGACACGGTGACGGGCGGCGATGCGGAGCGCCTCTACGACCGCCTCGGCTGGATGCGGGTGGGCGTCATCCCGAACTACGCCCTGTGGCCGCAGGGCGGGCTTTGCGACACGACGGTCTACCACAAGCAGCTTCCCGGCGCGTGACGGAACCGCCATGGATTCGGTCGTCGTCCTCGCCGCGCTCCTGAGCGCCTTCCTCCACGCGGCCTGGAACGCCGCCGTGAAGGCATCGCCGGATGCGCAGGGCGCGATGGCCGCGGTGGTCGTCGGCTCGGGCTTGACGGCGGTGCCCGCGCTGGCCTTCCTGCCCTGGCCCTCGGCCGCGGCTTTGCCCTGGCTCGCGGCCTCGGCCCTGTTCAACCTTCTCGCCATGCTGACCCTCGTGCAGGGCTATGCCCATGGCGGCTTCGGCTTCGTCTATCCCCTGGCCCGGGCCGTCTCGCCCCTTCTGGTCACGCTGTTCGCCAACGTGCTCGTGGGCGAAAGCCTCAGCCCGACCGGGATCGCGGGCGTCGCGCTCATCTCGGCCGGCGTCGCGTTCTTCGCGGTCGGACGGGGCCGGCACGGACCGGCCGCCTTCGCCTATGCGCTCGCGGCGGGGCTGTTCTCGGCCGCCTACGCGGTCTGCGACGCGCAGGGGGCGCGGCTCTCGCCGTCGGTGCTGGGCTATGCCCTGGTGCTCTCCATCGTCAACGCGGTGGTGTTCGGAACGACTTTCCGCCTTCGGGGCGGCTCGATCCGCGACGCGCTGGCGTCCAACCGCGCCATGGCGGTGTTCGGAGCGGCGGCGGCGATCCTGTCCTATGTCCTGATCCTGTGGGTCTGGGAGCGGGCGCCCATCGCCCTGGGGGCGGCCCTGCGGGACACCAGCATGGTCTTCGGGGCGCTGATCGCGGTCGTGGTGCTGCGCGAAAGAATGGCCCCGGCGCAGATGGGGGCGGTGGCGCTCGTGGCCCTGGGCGCCGGCATCCTGCGCTTCGCCTAAAGCATCGGACCCAAAAGTGGATTTGCACTTTTGGGATCGATCCGATGCTTTCTCCTTACAAAGAGCATCGTTTCGGCGGAAAACCGGATCCACTTTTCGCTGGCGCGGACCTTCGGTTCCGCACAATGCTCTAGGAATCCTAGCCTTTTGACGTGGCTGGAGCCGCGCAGTACACCTGAGAGGCATGTTCGACATGCCGAGGGATCGTTGGATGCCGTCATGAGCGCAACGCAACGGCTTGAACTCCGCCAGGGCCAGTCCCTGACGATGACCCCGCAACTGCTCCAGTCCATCAAGCTCCTGCAGCTCTCCCACGCGGAACTCGTCGCCTATGTGGAGGCCGAGCTCGAACGCAATCCTCTCCTCCAGGAGGCCGAGGGCGGCGCCTTCCCGCGCAGCCCGGCGCGGCAGGCCCCGAATGCCCGGCGCGGCGGAGGCATCGGAAGCGCGCCCCGGCCCCTGCCGGTTCCCAAGGGGCCATCGTCCGGGGGCTCCGTGCGGACGGGAGGCGGCGATTCCGAGCTCAAGCCGGAGCTCGAGGCCACCCTGGCCCGCGCCGCCAGCCTCACCGAGCATCTCGAGGCCCAGCTCGATCTGGCGGGCGCCGACCGGGAGATCCGGCAGGTGGGCGAGCACCTGATCCACAGCCTCGACGAATCGGGCTACCTGACCGAGGACCTCGCGGACATCGCCGGGCGGCTGGCCGTCTCGACCGAAACGGTCGAAGCCGCCCTGCGGCTGATCCAGGGCTTCGATCCGCCCGGCGTGGGCGCGCGGAACCTGGCGGAATGCCTCGCGCTCCAGCTGCGCGAGCGCGACCGCCTGGACCCGGCCATGGAGACTCTCCTCGGGCGCCTCGATCTCGTCGCCCGTCACGACTTCGCGGCCCTGCGGCGCCTGTGCGGCGTCGATGCCGAGGACCTGGCCGACATGCTGGCCGAACTGCGCCGCCTGGAGCCGAAGCCCGGCCTCGCCTTCGCGGCGGCCTCGGTCGACGTGCTGGTTCCCGACGCCCTGGTGCGCGCCGCGCCCGGCGGCGGCTTCACGGTCGAGCTCAATCCGGACACCCTGCCCCGCATCCTCCTCGACCGGACCTACCACGCCCAGGTCGTGCAATCGGTCAAGAGCGACAAGGACAAGGTCTTCCTGTCCGAATGCCTGCAGAATGCCCATTGGCTGACCCGCAGCCTCGATCAGCGGGCCAGGACCATCCTGAAGGTGGCGACCGAGATCGTGACCCGGCAGGAGGCGTTCTTCCGCGAGGGCGTCGCCGCCCTGCGTCCCCTGACCCTGAAAGCGGTGGCCGAGGCCATCGGCATGCACGAATCGACCGTGTCGCGGGTGGCGGCCAACAAGGCCATCGGGTCCGCCCGCGGGGTTTTCCCCATGAAGTCCTTCTTCGCCGCCGCGGCCGGCGAGGGCGGGCATTCCTCCGAGGCGGTGCGCTACCGGATCCGGCAGCTCGTGGAGGCCGAGGCGCCGGACGCGGTGCTCTCGGATGATGCAATTGCCCAAAAACTGAAGGGGGAAGGCATGGAAATCGCGCGCAGGACCGTCGCGAAGTATCGCGAGATCCTGCGCATCCCCTCCTCGGCCGACCGCCGCAGGAGGGCCAAACACCGATTGAAGACCCCGTAGGGGACAACATCAAGACTTGTATTGCCCCGGGGAAGCCGCATCATCCCACAAAGCGTCGCCCGGGGCGGGGCAACGCACAAGGAGAACAACGACATGACATTGAGGGTATCCGGTAAGAATCTCGATATCGGCGAAGCCCTTAGGTCCCAGGTGGAGGCGCGGATGGCCGGCGCCCTGACCAAGTATTTCGACGGAGGTTATTCCGGCCATGTGACGGTCGCCCGCGACGGCACGGGCTTTCGCACCGACTGCGTCGTCCATCTGACCTCGGGCATGACCCTCGAGGCCTCGGGCGCGGCGGGGGATGCCTATGCCAGCTTCGATCAGAGCGCCGACCGCATCGAAAAGCGCCTGCGCCGCTACCGGCAGAGACTGAAGAATCACCCGACCGCGACCGGGCGGGACACGAGCCTGGAGGCCCCCTATGCGGTCTTCGAGGCGCCCACGGACGAGGATGTGGGGGAGGAAGCCTACCACCCGGTGGTGATCGCCGAGACCATGAAACCGCTCCACCGGGCCTCCGTCAGCGACGCTGTGATGCAGCTGGATCTGTCCGGAGCCGCCGCTCTCGTGTTCATCCACGCTGGCACCGGCCGCGTGAACGTCGTATACCGCCGCGGCGACGGGGCGATCGGCTGGGTCGATCCTCCGCCGGCTCAGTCCTGAAGAGACTTGGCCGTTTTGGCCCAAGACTTGCTTGGAACGGCACGAGGCCTGTCGGCTTCACAACATATGCAGCTTGATCGATGCCTTTGCTGGATTTCCTAGACCCCCGCGCCGTCCTGCCCGCCATGCGGGTCAACGGCAAGAAACAGGCCTTGCAGGAACTGGCCTCCCACGCGGCCAAGCTCACGGGCCTTGAAGCGGCCGACATCTTCGAGGCTCTTCTGCAGCGTGAGCGGCTCGGCTCCACGGGGATCGGCGAGGGCATCGCCATTCCCCACGGGAAGCTGGCGGGCCTCACCCGAATCTTCGGCCTGATGGCGCGGCTGGAGAAGCCCATCGAATTCGAAGCCCTGGACGGCCAGCACGTGGACGTGCTCTTCCTGCTTCTCGCCCCCGAGGGCGCGGGCGCGGACCACCTGAAGGCCCTGTCCCGGGTCGCCCGGGTGCTGCGCGAGCCCGGCCTGATCGAGCGGGTCCGCATGACCCGCGACGCCGCGGCCCTTTATGCCATCATGACCGAGTTCCCGAAGGCGGCCTGAGGCCGTTCTCAGCGCGGTTCCAGGTCCAGGTTCAGGAAGGCGGGGTCGAACTCCGCAGCCTCCATCAGGCGATCCCAGTCCAGGATCGTCAGGGTCGGGCCGCGCCAGGCGACCAGCCCGTTCGCCCGCAATTCCTGCAGGATCCGGTTGATGTGAACGGTCGAGAGGCCGAGGGTATCGCCCAGTTCGGCCTGCGTCAGCGGCAGCTTGAAGCTTCTGCCCTCGGTCTGTCCCACGATCTGAAGGCGCAGGAAAAGCTCGCAGAACAGATGAGTCATCCGGCCGAGCGCCGTGCGGCGTCCCATGGCCACGAGCCATTCGCGGTGGATGGCGCCGTCCAGCAGCGTATTGAGCCAGAGCAGACGGGTGAGATGGGGATGGCGTTCGGTGATCGTGCGCAATGCCGTGTGCGGGACGGAGGCGATCCGGCACGGGGTGAGGGCCACGATCCCGTGATCCATCGTCTTCAGGAGGAAGCTGTGCAGGTCGACGAAGTCGCCGGGCACGTGAAGGGCCGTGATCTGCCGCTTTCCGTTGGCAAGGTCCTTGTAGCGGGCGGCGAAGCCTTCGAGCAGAAGCTTGCTGTCGGTCGGGCGATCCCCCTCGCGGATGAACTCCTCGTCCACCTCGATGTCCGAAACCCGGGAGATCGCACTTTCCAGAACCTGCTTCTCCTCCGGAGAGAGCCGGTCGCGCCGCTCGAGCTTGAGGATCAGGGTGTGGCTGAGGGGATATTCGTCCCTTGTCTGCATCGTGTCTTCCGGCAGCCGGCCCGGTGGATGTCTCCGGCTTGGGCACCGAGCTTAACCGGAGCGGCCGGCGAAGGCGAGGCGCGGTCGGTCGGCCTCTCCGCCTCTCGCAAAAATCCCCCGGCGGGGCGGAATAAATGCGGCACAGGGCGTGTCCTAAAGGTCGTGGTCGCCACATGACCCGGGGAGAATTCACATGACGTTTCTGGCACGCTCGACGATCCTGGCCGGCGCCCTGCTGGCCGCAACCTGCGCGACGGCGCAGACCGCCGCCCCCGCCAAGGTCGCGGAGACGAGCAAGGGCAGGGCCCTCGTAGATGCGAAGGGCATGACCCTCTACACCTTCGACCGCGATGCGGCCGGGAAATCCAACTGCAACGGCACCTGCGCCCAGAACTGGCCGCCCCTGATGGCCTCCGCCGACGCCAAGGCTTCCGGTGAATGGAGCCTGGTGAAGCGGGACGACGGCTCCATGCAATGGGCCTACAAGGGCAAGCCGCTCTACACCTGGATCAAGGACACCAAGGCCGGCGACGCGACCGGCGACGGCGTCAACCAGGTGTGGCACGTGGCGGCGCCGTAAGGCCGCCCCGGCGCCGGAAGGCGTGTCGGCGGGGCTGGAACGACGGCCGGTCCGACGCGCCTCCCGATTCGTCGTTACCCCAAATGACTGAGCCCGGTACCACCGCGTGGCTATGCGCGCCTGCGCCCGGCGCTCCTATCATCGCCGGAGACGATCCAAGGGCGATAAAGGGGCATAACCGGCGTGCAGAGAGCGATGGTGAGCGCACGTCTTCGCAATTACGTGGCACGGCACGGCCTTGCCAGCACCCTGTTTCACGTCGTCTACCGGCTGGCCAACAGCGCCGTCATGTTGATGGTGTTTCAGGTGGTCGTCCTGGCGCGGGGCGAGGTGGATTGGGAGCTGGCCGCCGGCCATGGCGGGCAATGGGGGTTCCTCGGCCAGGACGAACTCAAGCGCCTGTCGAGAGCCGATCCCTCCCTGGAACTCGACGAGGAGTTCCTGTCCGGCGCCTTCGCGCGCGGCGACCGCTGCTTCGCGTTCATCCAGGACGGGATCCTGGGCGCCTATGCCTGGTATGCGGTCGGCCCGACGCCGATCCAGGATTCGCTGACGGCCGTCTTCGGCCCGGGCTACGTCTATATGTACAAGGCCTTCACCGCGCCGGCCTTCCGGGGCCGGCGCCTCTACGGCATGGGCATCGCAAGGGCCATGCAGGCGCTGCTCGAACAGCAGGGCTTCAAGGGACTGGTCAGCTGCGTCCAGTCGCACAATCGCCCGTCGCAGAAGGGGCTGAGGCGCATCGGCTTCAGGACGGTCGGACGCATCCTCGTGCTGGGCGGCAGGCGCCCCTGCCTCGCCCTTTGCAGCCCTGGCTGCAGGTCGCTGTTCTGTGCCAGGATATCCTAGCGCATCGTGCGCGAGGGCGGATCGGGACGTCCGCCCGCAACGGTGCTCCCGCCGATCCGCCGGGCGTCGGCCGCCCGGCCCGGGCATGAAAGATGCACGACCGTGAATGAGATCGCGTCTCTTCTCGAACCGCAGATCCCGAGCCTGAGGCGCTATGCCTGGGCGCTCCTGCGCGACGACGAGGCGGCGGACGATCTGGTGCAGGACACGCTGGAGCGCGCCATCAGCCGCTGGAACCTGCGGCGGCGGGACGGGGACCTGAGGGCCTGGCTCTTCGCCATCCAGCGCAATCTCTTTCTCAACGGCGTGCGGCAGCGCCGGCGGCGCGGCCCGCATGTGGGCATGGAGATCCTGGACGACCTTCCCGCCCCCGACGGCGCGACCGACGGAACGGCGGGCCTGCGGGATATCCTGTCGGGTCTCGACGCCCTGCCCGAGGAGCAGCGTTCCGTGCTGCTGCTGGTCGGCGTCGAGGATCTCTCCTATGAGCAGGTGGCCCAGGTGCTCGACGTGCCCATCGGCACCGTGATGTCGCGCCTCAGCCGGGCGCGGGACAAGATGAGGCGGTTCATGGAGACCGGGCGCAACGCCGTTCTCAGGAGGGTCAAGTGACGGACGAGCGCCCCATCGGCGAGGACGACCTGCAGGCCTATGTGGACGGCCGCCTCGCCCCCGGCCGTCTGAGGGCCGTGGAGGCTTACCTGGCGGACAACCCGGCCGCCGCGGCGCAGGTCGCGGTCGAGGCCGAGCAGCGCCGGGACCTGCGGGAGCGGCTCGCCTTCAAGGCGAACGAGCCGATCCCGGCACGGCTGCGCGTCGCGAACATCATGGCCCAGGGCAACCGGCCCTCGCGCTTCCGCTGGGGCGCCGTGGCGGCGGCCCTGGCCTGGCTCGCCCTCGGCCTCGCCGCCGGAACCTTGGGCGGCCTGTGGCTCGCCGGCGGCCTTCCGATGCGGCAGGCGGCGGCGGGCACGGCCGCCGACGACGCCATCACGGCCTACAGGACCTATGTGGGCGAGCGGCTCCACCCAGTGGAGGTCGGGGCCGATCAGGAGGCCCATCTGGTGCAATGGCTGTCGCGCCGGGTCGGCAAGACCCTGGTGGCGCCGGACCTCGCCGGCCAGGGCTACCGCCTGATGGGCGGGCGTCTCCTGCCCGCGGGCGCGGAGCCCGCCGCCCTGTTCATGTACGACGACGGGCGCGGCCGGCGCCTGACGCTCTATGCCCGGTCCAGCCACGCGGAGGAGGAGACCTCCTTCCGCTACGAGGCGCAGAATGGCGTCTCGGCCTTTTCCTGGATCGACAGGGGCCTGTCCTACGTAGTGACCGGCAGCATCGGCCGGGACGAGCTCCTGGCGGTCGCGCAGAGCGTCTACCGCCAGTTGGAGAACCGGTCCGCGCCGGCCGGGAACCGCCTCTGAGGCGTCGTCACGGCCGCTGCGCCATCTCCCAGACGAGCTGGACGCTCGCCGTGTAGCGGATCGAGGCCGGGGGCACGATCGGAACCGCCTCGGCGCCCTTCGACATCGCCATCTGCATGCGCATCTCGGGCTGGGGCTCGAAGGGCTGGGCCGAGCCGTCGCGGATCTCGATCAGGCGGCCGAGGGAGACCCCGGCGGCGGAGGCATAGACCTCGGCCTGGCGGCGGGCGTCCCGCACGGCGGCCTCGCGGGCCTTGTCGGCGCCCTCTTCCTGACGGTCGAGGCCCCAGGTGACGGACTGGAAGGTCATGTCGCCGCTGGCCAGGATCTCGCCGGCCAGGCGCCCGACCCCGTCGAGGTCGCGGGTGGTGATTCGCAGCTGGTGGTTGGCCGAGAATTTCGGCGCCTTCACCTCTTTTCCGTCGGGCGTGTATTGCTGCGGGGTCTGGAAGACCTGGAAGTTGGAGGTCTGGATGTCCTCACGCTTGATGCCGAGGCCTTCGATGCGGGCGAGCACCCGCTCGGTGGCGGCCCGATTCTGGCTCGCCGCCTGCGCCACCGTGTCGGCCTGGGTGGCCACGGTCACGAAGACCCGGGCGAAGTTCGGCTTGAGCTCCACCTCGCCGGTGCCGACGACGCTGATCGTGGGCTGGCGCGGCGCCGCGTCGGTCTGGGCGAGCGCCGGGGACGCGAGGGCAAGCGCGGCAAGGGCCGCGAGGGTGACGAGGCGCATGTGAGGGTCTCCCGAAATGACTGCTCCGCCGAAATGGCGGAGCAGACGATTCCAAACCGATCCTGAGCGGCGGATTAACGGCCGGTCTTCACCCGGGTCCAGAGCCGGGTCACGGTGCGCTGCGCCCGCTCGTCATAGGCCGTGTTGGTGAACAGGCGCTTCATGGTCGCGTCGTCCGGGTAGATGCCCGGATTGTTCAGGATCTCCGGCTCGATGTGCTTCTTGGCGGCCAGGTTGCCCGACGCATAGGACACGAAGTTCGTGTTCATGGCGGCGATTTCGGGGCGCAGCATGAAGTTGATGAATTCGTGCGCCTCGTCCACGTTCTTCGCGTCCGCCGGGATCGCGAAGCTGTCGAACCACATCAGCGCGCCCTCGCGCGGGATCACGTAGGAGATCTCGACGCCGTTCTTGGCTTCCTCGGCGCGGCTCTTGGCCTGGATCATGTCGCCCGAATAGCCCACCGCCACGCAGATGTCGCCGTTGGCCAGCGCGTTGATGTATTCGGAGGAGTGGAACTTCTGGATGTTGCCGCGGATGCGGAACAGGGCGTCGCCCGCCTTGTTCAGATCCTCGGTGCGCTTGGAATCCGGGTTGAGGCCGAGATAGGCCAGAACGCCGGGGAAGAGGTCCTCGGGGCTGTCGAGCATGTAGATGCCGCAGCTCTTGAGCTTGGAGGAGATTTCGGGCTTGAGCACCAGGTCCCAGGTGTTGAGGGGCACGTTGTCGCCCAGGATCTCCTTCACCTTCTTGGTGTTGATGCCGATGCCGGTGGTGCCCCACATGTAGTTGACGGCATATTGGTTGCCCGGGTCGAACACGGCCAGGCGCTCCGTCACCTCGGGCCATTGGTTCGACAGGTTCGGCAGCTTCGACTTGTCGAGCTTCTGGAACACCTTGGCGCCGATGAGGCGCTGCACGAACGGCCCGGAGGGCACCACGATGTCGTAGCCGGACTGGCCGGCCAGCAGCTTGGTCTCCACGATCTCGTTGTTGTCGTAGGTGTCGTAGACGACCTTGATCCCGGTCTCCTTCGTGAACTCGTCCAGCGCCTTCGGGTCCACATAGTCCGACCAGTTGTAGACATTGACGACGCGCTCCTGAGCGGCGGCGCCCGTGACAAGGCCAAGGGCCAGGGCAAGCGAGGCGAAAGTACGGATCATCAGGGGTGGGAACTCCTCTGGTTTCGGAACGATGACACAGTGAGGCTAAGGGCTTATGCCGAAAGAAACAATCCTGAATTCAGGGGGTTGCCGCGCGGCGGTCACGCCGCCTTCCGGGCCACGCCCGCCAGTCGCTCCAGGCCGGCATCCAGGGTCTCGTCCTTCTTGGCGAAGCAGAAGCGCACCACGTTCTTCACCGCCCCTTGGGCATAGAAGGCCGAGACCGGGATCGCCGCGACCCCGTGGTTCATGACCAGGCGGCGGCAGAAGGCCACGTCGTCGGTTTCGCCCAAGGGCGCGATGTCGATGTTGAGGAAATAGGTGCCCTGGCTCGGAATGACCTGGAAGCCCAGGGTCTCGAGCCCGGCCGAGAACCGGTCGCGGCTGCGAGCGAAGGTGCTGCGCATGGTCTCGAAATAGGCGTCCTCCTTCGCCAGCCCGTAGGCCACGGCCACCTGCAGGTTGGGCGGCGTGGTGAAGGTCAGGAACTGGTGGGACTTCGCCAGCACCTTCATGATGTGCGGGGCGGCGCAGACGAAGCCGACCTTCCAGCCGGTGAGGCTGAAGATCTTGCCCGCCGAGCCGATCTTCACCGAGCGCTCGCGCATGCCTTCGAGCGCCAGAACCGGCTGGTGGCGGCGGCCGTCGAAGACCACGTGCTCCCAGACCTCGTCGCTGATGCAGATGGCGTCGAAGCGGCGGCAGAAATCGGCCAGAAGCGCCAGATCCTCCGGGGAGAACACGGTGGCGGTGGGGTTGAGCGGGTTGTTGAGCACCACGGCCTTGGTCTTGGGCGAGAAGGCCTTCGCCAGCGCCTCCTCGGTCAGCCGGAAATGGGGCGGCTGGAGCGTCACGAATTTCGGCACGCCGCCCGCGAGCCGCACCAGGGGCAGGTAGGCGTCGTACATGGGCTCGAACAGCACCACCTCGTCGCCGGGCTCGACGATGCCGAGGATCGCCCCCGCCAGGGCCTCCGTGGCGCCGGACGTGACCATGACCTCCGTGCCCGCGTCGAGGTCGATGCCCTGCCAGTGCCTGTAATGGGCCGCGATGGCGCTGCGCAGCTCCGGAATGCCCATCATCGACGGATATTGGTTGTAGCCGTTGAGCACCGCGTCCGCCGCCATGCGCCGCACGTCCTCGGGGCCGGGATCGTCCGGGAAGCCTTGGCCGAGATTGATCGCGCCGGTCTCGCGCGCGAGGCTCGACATCACTTCGAAGACGGTGGTGGGCAGGTTGGCGAAAAGCGGGTTCATGCCGGGCTCTGAATCGTTGTTCTGAAGGGCTTTGCCAGCTTCGTAGCACGGTCCGCCGCCGGATCGAACCCGGTTTGTCGCTTGCTCCGTCAGCTGCTTTTCCCTCCCCACAAGGGGGAGGAGAGTCGGGTGGCGCAACCGGTGCGAAATCGGAAACGCTTTCTCCCTCACCCTCGCTCGCGCCTCCGCTTGCACGTACAGCGCTCCGGCTTTGCGCCTCCTAACCTTCCTCAAGGGGAGGGAAGAGAGTGGCGGGGATGACAGCGGGAGGCCCTGTTGCTATCGCGGATGGGACAACGAAAACCGCCATCCATGCTTCCCTCCCGGCCCTCCCTCATCGCAGGCCTCGCGCTGCTCCTCGCGGTCCTGAGCCTCGCCTCGCTCGCCGTCGGGCCGGCGCCGATCCCGGCCGTCACGGCCGCGAAGGCGCTCGTCTCCGACCAGGGCGCCGCGGGCATCGTGGTGCGGGAGATCCGGCTGCCGCGCACCTTGCTCAGCCTGCTCGTCGGCTGGATCTTCGGGATCACGGGCGCGGCCCTGCAGGGGCTCCTGCGCAACCCCCTGGCCGACACGGCGGTGTTCGGCGCGCCGCAGGCGGCGGCCCTGGGGGCCGTGCTGGTGCTCTATTTCGGGTTGGTCGGCGCCCTGTCCTGGGCCCTGCCCGTCGCGGCCATCGCGGGCGCCCTCGTCTCCATCGCCCTCGTGGTCGCGGTGGCGGGCCGCAACGCCACGGTGGTGGTGCTCGTCCTGGCGGGGCTCGCGGTCGGCAGCCTCGCGGGGGCCGGGACCTCCCTCGCCATCAGCCTGTCGCCCAACCCATTCGCGGTCACCGAGATCGTGTTCTGGCTCCTGGGCTCCTTCGAGGACCGCTCCAGCGTCCACGTGCTGATGGCCGCTCCCTTCATCCTGATTGCGTCGGTCCTCGTCCTCGCCGCCGCGCCGGGCCTGCGGGCCCTGGCCCTGGGGGAGGAGACGGCGCGCAGCCTCGGGGTCGACGTGCGCCGGCTGCGGGTCCTCATCGTGGCGGGGGCGGCCATCGGCACGGGCGCCTCGGTGGCGGTGGCGGGCTCCATCGGCTTCGTCGGGCTCGTCGCCCCCCATCTGGTGCGCCCCTTCGTGGGCTACGATCCGGCCCGGACCCTCGTTCCCGCGGGGCTCGCGGGCGCCGCGCTCCTGCTCGCCGCCGATTGCGCCGTGCGCCTGATCCCGTCGAGCGCCGAGATCAAGATCGGCGTGCTGACCGCCATCCTGGGCGTGCCGTTCTTCCTCTGGGTCATCGCCCGGCGAAAGGCCGAGTTGGCGGAGACCCCGGCATGACCCGGCTTCAAGCCCGCTCCCTCTCGGTGGATCTCGGACGCCGCAGGGCCCTCTCGGCCATCGACCTCACCCTCGAATCCGGCCGCTTCACCGTGATCGTGGGGCCGAACGGCGCCGGCAAGACCACCCTGCTGCGGTCCCTGGCCGGGCTTCTCGCGCCGGCCGAGGGCACGGTGACCCTCGACGGGGCGCCGGTCGCGCGCCTGCGCGCCGCCGACCGGGCGCGGGCCATCGCCTACCTGCCCCAGAGCGGCACCGTGGCCTGGCCCCTGCCGGTCAGGGCGGTGGTGGCCCTCGGCCGTCTCCCGCACGGCGAAGAGCCGGATGCGCTCCCCGCCGCGGGGCGCGAGGCGGTGGCGCAGGCCATGGCGGCGGCCGATCTCGCGGGATTCGAGGACCGGCCGGCCACGGAGCTCTCCGGGGGCGAGCGCGCCCGGGTGCTTCTCGCCCGCGCCCTTGCGACCAAAGCGCCCGTTCTCCTCGCTGACGAGCCGGTCGCGGCGCTCGACCCGCGCCACGAGCTCGTCGTGCTGGAGGTCCTGCGCGCCCAGGCCCGGGCCGGGGCGATGGTGGTCGCGATCATGCACAACCTCACCCTGGCGGCGCGGTTCGCGGACGAGATCGTTCTCCTCGACCGGGGCCGCCTCGAGGCCCATGCCCCGCCCGAAGAGGTGCTGACGGAGGCGCGCCTCGCCGCGAGCTTCGGCATCAGCGCCCATGTCTCCCGGGAGGAGGGCGGCCTCGTGGTGGTGGCCGAAAGCCCGCTGCCGCAAGGGTGAGGCGCCGGACCCGCCCCACGCCGCCCGGCGTCACATTGACAAAGGGCGGAGGTCGGCGGATACCGCCCGTCATAATGTGGCGGGATCTATGAAACGGCAGGACTTCAAGAAGACGCTCATCGTCCTTCACGACCTCGTGGCGACGGCCGTCGCCATCGTGGCGACGTTCTTCGTGCGCTTCGAGGGTTACCTTCTCGACGAGCGCCTGCAGCACCTGCCCCTGTTCCTGCCGCCCTTCGTCGCCTTCGCCGGTCTGGTCTACTGGTTCTTCCAGCTCTACCGGTCGAAATGGCGCTTCGCCTCCCTGCCGGACCTGTTCAACATCTTCCGCGCGAGCAGCGTTCTCGCCCTGACGCTGCTCGTCATCGACTACATCCTGTTCTCGCCGCAGCTCTTCGGCTTCTATTTCTTCGGCAAGATCACCATCGCGCTCTACTGGCTGATCCAGATGTTCCTGCTGGGCGGCCCGCGCCTGGCGTTCCGCTATATGAAATACGCCCGCTCGCGCCACACCCTGGAGCGCGACGCCAACACGCCGGCCCTTCTCCTCGGCCGCAGCAGCGACGTGGAGGTGGTCCTGCGGGCCATCGAATCGGGCACGGTCAAGAAGCTCAAGCCCATGGGCGTCCTGTCCTACCGCACCGACGATCTCGGCCAGTCGATCCGCGGCGTGCCGGTGCTCGGCACCTTCGCCGATCTCGATCAGGTGGTTCAGGACTTCCAGGAGCGGGGCACGCCGATCCGCCGCCTCGTGGCGACCCCGAGCGCCCTGGTGCCGGAGGCGCATCCGGACATGCTGATCGCCCGCGCCCGCCGCCTGGGCCTGCCGCTCGTGCGGGTCACGAGCCTCGGCGAGGGCATGCGCGACGCCGAGCTCGCGCCGCTGGAGATCGAGGACCTGCTGCTGCGCCCCACGGTCCAGATCGACCGGCAGCGGCTGGAGGCCTTCATCCGCGGCAAGCGCGTGCTCGTCACGGGCGGCGGCGGATCCATCGGTTCCGAGATCTGCACCCGCGTCGTGGCCTTCGGGGCGAGCGACCTGATGATCCTGGAGAGTTCGGAGCCCTCCCTCTACCACATCCTGGAAAACCCGACGCTGCTGTCGAGCGACACCAGGGTCGACGGGGTCATCGCCGATGTGCGCGACCGGGAGCGCATCCGCGAGGTCATGCACGAATTCCGGCCGGACGTGGTCTTCCACGCGGCGGCCCTCAAGCACGTTCCCTATCTCGAGAAGAACTGGGCCGAGGGCATCAAGACCAACGTCTTCGGCTCCGTGAACGTGGCCGATGCCGCGGTGGAAGCGGGCGTGGGCGAGATCGTCATCATCTCCACCGACAAGGCCATCGACCCGGTCTCCATGCTGGGCGCCACCAAGCGGCTGGCCGAAATGTACGCCCAGGCGCTCGACGCGGAGTTCGTGGGCCGCAACGGCCCGGCCCGGCTCATCGCGGTGCGCTTCGGCAACGTGCTCGGCTCCGTCGGGTCCGTCGTTCCCAAGTTCAAGGCGCAGATCGCCCGCGGCGGGCCGGTCACGGTCACCCATCCCGACATGGTGCGCTACTTCATGACCACCCGCGAGGCCGCCGACCTCGTGCTGACCTCCGCCTCCCATGCGGATGACGGCCGCCGCGTTCCGCTCGACGGCACCAACGCCTACGAGCGCGCCTCTGTCTACGTGCTGAAGATGGGCCAGCCGGTGCGCATCTACGAACTGGCGGAGCGCATGATCCGCCTGGCCGGCTACGAGCCGGGCGAGGATGTCGAGATCGCCGTCATGGGCACCCGCCCCGGCGAGCGCCTGCACGAGATCCTCTTCGCCCGCGACGAGCCCATGGCCGAGATCGGCATCGACGGCGTCATGGCGGCAAAGCCGATCTTCGCCGATCGCGCCCGGGTCGATCAGTGGCTGAGCGCCCTGCGCCGGGCCGTCGCCAGCGGCGACCGCGACGCGGCCGAGCGGGTGTTCGAGGAGGCGATTCCGGAATTCAAGCGCCGGACGCAGGCGCACCAGCCTGCCGCGCCAGTTCAGCCAATCCGTCTCGCGTCGAATTGACCGGCTGCCAGCCCAGGCCCTTCAAGGCCGCGGGGCTGGCCACGAGGGAGCCCGCCAGGCGCTCGTAGGCCTCGGCCCTTCCCGCCAGCATGGCCGCGCCCCTGAGCGCGAAGGCCGGAACCGGAATCAGCCCCGGGCCGCGCCCGAGGCCGGCCCGCAGGGCGGCGACGATCTCCGGCACCGTGACCGGCTCCGGATCGGCCACGATGAAGGGCCGCCTCAGGGGGCCTTCCGCCTTCAGCACCGCGTCCATGGCCGCCGTGAGGTTGTCGAGGGAGAGGAGCGATCGCTTGCTCCTCAGGCCGCCCAGCGGCAGCGGCCAGGGCGACTGCGCGAGCTTGAGCAGCGCCGCCATGTTGCCCTTCACGCCCGGCCCATAGACGAGAACCGGACGCAGGGCCGCCCAGTCGAGGCCCAGGCGAGCCAGGCCTTCTTCCGCCTCCAGCTTGGACCGGCCATAGGCGTCGGTAGGTTCCGACGCCCGCTCCTCGGTCAGGACGCCCTCGGCCACCGGCCCGCTCTGCGCCCGGATCGAGGACAGGAACACGAAGCGCTTCACCCCCGCCCGCTCGGCCGCCTGGGCGAGCTTGATCGTCGCCTCGGTGTTGATGGCGCGGTAATCGTCCTCGGGGCGCCCCGACATGGCGTGCGCCAGGCCCGCCGAATGGATCACCGCATCCACGTCCCGGAGTGCCGCCGCCATGTTGTAGGGCTGGGCGATGTCCCCGATCACGGCGCTGGTCGCGCCTTCGGGCACCTCGGAGGGCCGGCGCAGGAGCACGCGGACGCGGTAGCCGCGCTTGGGGAGTTCCTTAAGGAGATGGCGGCCGATGAAGCCGGTCGCGCCGGTGAGCGCAATGAGGGGAGCTGTCATGCGGGTGATTTTAGGCGTGGCTTCGCGAAATGGGAGAGGAGCAGGCCCACGAGAACCGCGCCGATGCCGAGGCAGGCGACCTGAACCGGCCAGGACGGCCATATCAGGGTGATCGCGGCGAGCGCCGCCAGGAGGAGGTTCAGGCCGAACACGTGGCCGCTGACGGAGAGCGGCGTGAAGCCGTTGGTGGTGGCCTGCTGGTAGAAATGGCTGCGATGGGCCTCCCACACCTTCTCGCCGCGGGCGAGGCGTTTCAGCAGGGTGATGGTGGCGTCCATCAGGTGGTAGAGCGGCAGGAGCAGCGCCGCCGCCAGCGCGCCGGTGCCGGCGAGCTCCAGCAGCATCCAGCCGACGAGCAGGCCGATGGGCAGCGAGCCCACATCGCCCAGGAAGAGTTTTGCGACCGGCTTGTTGAACGGCGCGAATCCGAGAAGGGCGCCGCAGAGGGTGGCGGCGACGAGGGCGGCGGGACGCAGATCGGGCAGCAGGAGGCCGCAGGCGGCGACGAAGGCCGTGACCGGCACCATCTCGGCCACGGTGATCCAGTCGAGCCCGTCCATGAAGTTGACGAGGTTCACGAACCAGACGCCGCCGAACACGAGGAGCGCCTGCTCGACGGCAAGGGGAACCGCGTCCGGCAGGACCCTGACCCGGCTCGCGACCACCACGGCCGCCACGGCGGCGACCTGCAGCAGCAGGCGGGGAACCGCCGGAAGGGGGCGGATGTCGTCGACCGCGCCGACGAGCGCGAGCATGACCGAGGCCGCCGCCACGGCGAGGAATCCGTTGGCCGGAAGATCCGTGTTCCACATGAAGGCGCCCGCCACGAGAAGGCAGGCGCCGACCACCGCGATCCCGCCCCCCTGCGGCGTCGGCACCCGGTGGCTCGACCGGGCGTTCGGGCGCGCCAGCGCGTAGCGCACGAGCAGGGGCTTGAGGAGGACGATCAGGACGGCCGAGAGGACCGCCGTTCCGATCAGGATTCCCGAAGCGGCCATGGAGACGAGAAGCTCGAGGGGGACCATGTCAGGCGCCGTGATACCCGCGATACCATTCCACGAAGCGGCGCACGCCCTCCTCCAGCGAGGTGGTGGGGGCAAAGCCCACGTCCCGGCGCAGGTCCGTCACGTCGGCGCGGGTCTCCAGCACGTCGCCGGGCGGCAGGGGCTTCTCGATCCGCTCGGCCTTGCGGCCGACCGCCTCCTCGATGATCGCGATCAGGCGGTTGAGCTCTTCCGGGTTGTCGTTGCCGATATTGTAGACCCGGTGCGGCGCGGCGCTGGTGGCCGGGTCCGGGTTCGTCGCATCCCATGACGGGTCCGGCGCGGGTTCGCGTTCGACGAGGCGCACGATGCCCTCCACGATGTCGTCCACGTAGGTGAAGTCGCGCCAGACCTTGCCCGCATTGGCGACCTCGATGGGGCGCCCCTCGGCGATGGCCCGGGTGAAGGTGTAGACCGCCATGTCCGGCCGGCCCCAGGGGCCGTAGACCGTGAAGAAGCGCAGCCCCGTGGCCGGGAGCCCGAAGAGATGGGCGTAGGAATGCGCCATCATCTCGTTGGCCTTCTTGGTGGCCGCGTAGAGGCTGACCGGGTGGTCGGTGGAATCGTGCTCGGAGAAGGGCAGCTTGCGGTTGGCGCCGTAGACCGAGCTCGACGAGGCATAGACGAGGTGCCGGATGCCCCCGTGCCGGCAGGCCTCCAGCATGTTGGTGAAGGCGACCATGTTGGAGGTGACGTAGGGCGTCGGATCGACGAAGCGCACGCCGGGCTGGGCGGCCAGATGGATCACCCGCTCGAAGCGGTGGCGCTGAAACAGGTCCCTGGTCGCCTGCGGGTCGGCGAGGTCGATCCGCTCGCCCTGGAAGCTGTTGCGGGGGACGAGCCGCCCGAACCGGGCCTCCTTGAGCGCCACGTCGTAATAGGGCGTGAAATTGTCGACCCCCACCACCTGATGGCCCTGGTCGAGAAGGCGCTGCGCCACGTGAAAGCCGATGAAGCCGGCGGCTCCGGTGACCAGGATGGGAGACGACATGCAAACGCCCGCGACGGTGGAGGGGTCGGCACCTTAGCGCATCGTGCGGAAAAGGGGACCCGGTTTTCCGCACCGAAAGGCGCATCGCCCCCAGGAGCGCGGGCATCGGAATGACCCCGAAAGGGGGACCGGCCTTGGCCGGTCGCTCCGGAGCCTGTGTCGGCACGAAACGAAAAGCCCCGGCGGGGTCGCCGGGGCTTGCTCGATCCGAGTGCGGCTTCCGCTCAGATGACGAAGAAGTCGTTTGCGGTGAGCTTGAGCTTCTTGGCCATCTTGGCGATCTCGACCGCCTTGCCGGCACCCGATCCGTCGGCATCGTAATACAGGATGCCCTTCTTCTTGCTGTAGACCAGGTAGTCGTCCTTGCCCTTGGCCTTCTCCAGGCTGAAGAACTTCTTGTTCAGCTTGGCCGGCTTGGCTTCCGAGCCCTTCTTGCCCAGCTTCTTGAACACCTTGTTGTCGAGCCAGATCGTGTCGTCGGCCACGGAGAAGTCGGTGATCTTGTCGAGGTTCTTCTTGCTCGGCTTGGTATCGAACACGAACACGTCCTTGCCCGCGCCGCCCGTCAGCACGTCCTTGCCGGACTTGCCATAGAGCTTGTCGTTGCCGTCCTGGCCCGTCAGCCGGTCCTTGCCGCTGCCGCCGACGAGCACGTCCGACCGCTCGGACCCGCCCGCCGTCTCCGCCGGATTGTCCCGGACGGAGATGCGGAAGGTCTTGTCGAAGCTGGCATTGCCCGAATCCGTGACGCGGACGCGGATGTCGTGGAAGGCGGCCTGCTCATAATCGAGCAACTCGCCATATTTCACGACGAGCCTGTCGCCCTGGATGGCGAAGCGCCCGCCCGCATCGTCGAGAAGCGTATAGGTGAAGCTGTCGCCCTGGTTCGGATCGGCGGCCGTGAAGGTGCCGACGACAATGCCCGCCCCGACATTTTCCATGACGCTGTCCGCGCTGAGGGACAGAGCCGTGGGGGCGCCGTTCGGCGTGCCGGGATCGGCAGCCGACTTGACGGTGACGGTGGCGCTCGCAGTCAGATTGTCCCTGTCGGTGACCTTGACCTCGACCTCGAGGGGGTTGTGCGTGGCGCTATCGGAGCGCCGGTAGGTCAGATGCTGCAGCAACTTGCTGACTCGCGCAGGCGTCGCCACGCTGTTGAGGTGGATCACGAGGCCGGAAACGCCTTCGCCCGTGCTCTCGATATGCCCGATAT
The DNA here is from genome assembly GCF_020532555.1 of Microvirga lenta. GTDB lineage: Bacteria > Pseudomonadota > Alphaproteobacteria > Rhizobiales > Beijerinckiaceae > Microvirga > Microvirga lenta. The sequence goes on from NZ_JAJBBR010000004.1 coordinate 180,716, forward strand.
CCTCGCCGTCGACCCTCAAGACGCTGCCGACTTCCAGTCCGTTCCTGAGGGTTACGTCGGCGGACGTGCCGATCCCGAAGATGCTCTTGGGGTCGGTTGCGCCGTTCTTGAGACGGATCTCGAGCCTGGTCAGGAAGTCGTTGTCGACGACCGTGGCGAGCGCATCGGCATTGTCGAGACGGACCGAGGCGGTTCCGTTGCTGAAGATCTCGTCGCCGTCGAGACCGCTGAGGACCGGGGTTCCGGTGGGCGGCGTGCCGGGATCGGTCGCCGACCTCACCGTCACGGTGGCGGTCGTGGTCAGGCTCTCGTCGTCGGTGAGCTTGATCTGGACGTCGACCGGAGCATGGGCCTGATCGTCCGTACGCGTGTAGGACAGGTACTGCAGCAGCAGGCTTACGCGCTCCGGTGTCGCGAACGGATTCAGGGCTACGGTAAGGCCCCGGGCTCCGCCGCCCGTGCTGGTGATCGTGCCGATCTCGGTGAGGGCGTCGCCCGGAAGCTTGACGTAGACGTCGCTGCCTTCATTCATCCCGTCCGTCAGCTCGATCGCATTGCCGTCGACATCCTCTCCGAACGCCACAATCTTGAAGACGCTCTTCGCGGCTTCGGCATCGTTCGCGACCAGAACTTCCAGAACTTTTAGGGTGCCGTCGTCCGATACGGAGGACAGCGTGCCGTCATCCAGATAGACCCAGTTCGTTCCGTCGCTAATGACGGTGTCGCCGTGAAGATTGCTGATAAACGGGGTACTGGAAGGCGTGCCGGGGTCGTCCGAAGCTGTGACCGTTACCGTGTGCGAGGCCGTGCGTCCGCCGATATCGGTGAGCTCGACCTTGATCTGCAGGTTCTCGTCGAGCGGCCCGGTCGCGTGGCGGTAGGTCAGGGCCTGGATGAGCTTCTGCACCTGTGCCTCGGTGGTGTTGCTGTAGAAGCTGATTTCGAGAAACCATGGCGCTGCCGACGAACTCTCGATGTAGCCGATCACCTCTCCGTCCACAGAGATGCCGGAAGGGCCAATCGCGATGCCATTCACCTCCGCAATGCCGAGGATGTCGTGCTCGTCGGTGCGGGTGGCGATGGAGACTTTGAGCCCTGCGAACTGGCCGTCATCGTCCGTGACCGTAGCCTTCGTGCCCGAGTCGAGAAAAACAGGGTCGGACCCGGCGCTGGCGACCGCATCACCTTCGAGATGGCCGATGACGGGCGCGGTGTGAGTCGTCGTCCAGTCGCCGACGGTGATCGTCTCTATTCCTTGCCGGTGCAGGGCCAGCCGCTCGGCTTCGTCGAGGTGCCCGGAGGTGAGGACTAGCGTGTCCCCTTGCGTCGTAAAGCCATGGACCTTCTTGGCGAGATCTTCGCTGTCGACGCTGATTGTGGCTCCGTCCGAGATCAGCGTGACGGACGTGATGTTCGTGATCGTCTTGGCCGTCAGGTCGATAGCGGTTCCGCCGATGAGCAGGTCGTTGTAGTCCCCCCCCCTGCCATCGATGGCTCTGACGTCCGTCAGCTGCTCTGCCGAGATGACAATGGTGTCCAAAGAGCTGGACCCCTCGATCGTCTCGATGCCGGCCATGGCGATCTGCGTCAGGTCGAACGTAGTGTCGCCGGAGGAATCGAGACGCAGGGTGTCGTCACCCGAGCCGCCGTCGATCTGGTCGCCGACATTGAGATCCTGTGATCTGGTGACGAACGTGTCGGCGCCGTCCGCACCCGTTAGGGTGTCGTCATTCATCGTGAGGGTATGCACACCGTTCGGCCCGACCACCACGCCGACGAAGGCATCTGTCGCTCCGCCGTAAAAATCCTGCAGATGCACTTGGATGGTATGCCGCGTAATATCCGAGACCGTGGTCGGCGCTTGGAACGTCACAGCCCGGACGAGCCGCTGAACGAGTTCAGGCGTTGCATCGTTCGTGAAGTCGATGCCCAGATAGGAAGCATTCGACGTGCCGAGCAGCGTGGCGATCCAGATATCGTTGGCAGGGTCGGTATCCTGTTGGGCGTTCACCAGGATCCTGCCCTCCGCCGTGACGGTGATCCCGTTCTCCGCGCTTTGATCAATCTGCAGAGTTCCGACTGGGCCCGTGCTCAATAAGGTGAAATCGATGAAATCGAGGTCGCCATCGAGATCCGTGACCGTCGCATCTCCTCCCAGATCGAGGAAAACCGTTTGGCTGGCGCGGGCGACAACCACATCGCCGTCCAGATTGTCGATGACCGGAGGGGTCACCGGCGGCGTAGCCTCGACCGTGACCGTATGGACCGCCTTACGCCCGCCGATGTCGGTGAGCTCGATCTTCACCTCCAGGTCCTGGTCGAGGGCACCCGAGGCGTGGCGGTAGGTCAGGGCTTGGATGAGCTTTTGCACATTGCCTGCGGTGTCGTCACCGGCCGTGATGTCGATCTTGAGGTGCTGTCCGGTCGACAGAAGACGGATCTCCGCGATCGGGTCTCCGTCGAGAAGGATCGAGGATCCCGACACCGTGATGCCGTTCACCTCGGCGATGCCGAGAACGTCATTTTCATCGGAACGACTGGTGACGTAGATTTGGAGTGAGGTGAGCGTATCGTCTGCCGAGACGGTCGCCGCCGTACCCGCATCGAGGAAAACCGGATCGTCCCCAGCGCTGACGACGCTGTCGCCGCCGAGATTGGCAATGACGGGCGCGCTGTAGGTTGTCGTGGTGATGACGCCGTCGGTATAGGCCGTGATGGTTTCGATTCCCTGACGGTGCAGGGCAAGTCGCTCGGCTGCGTCAAGGTCCCCGGAGGTCAGGATCAGGGTCTCGGTTCGGCCCGGATGACCGAAGATCTTCTTGGCGAGATCTTCGCTGTCGGTCGTGACGACCGCACCATCGGTCTCGAGGCGAATCTCCCTGAAGTTCACGATCGTCTTGCCGGTCAGGTCGACGTCGGTGCCCTTCAGGACAAGAAGATTGCTCTCGCTGCCGCCGTCGATTCGCGCGATGTCTGTAAGTTGTGTGTCCGAAACGACGATCCGGTCCGGCGAGTCGGAGCCCTCGATCGTCTCGATGCCGCTCATGGAGATCTGAGTCAGATCGAACACGTTGTCGTCGAAATACGCGAGACGCAGGATGTCGCTTCCGCCGCTGCCGGCGATCACGTCGCCGGACCCAAGATCGATGTCGCGCGCCAGGAAGAGGTCGTCGCCGTCGGTGCCGGGCAGGCTGTCGGCTCCCATCGTAAGAACGCGAACGTTCGGTGAGCCGATGACCACATCGACATAGGCATGGGCCGCATCATGATCCGGATTCTGATCGCTGAGCAGAATCTCGATGCGTTTCCTGACCCCCGCATCCATGCTCGATGTGGTGAATGTCAGGGCCCGGATGAGTCGCTGGACCAGTTCGGGCGTCGCGGCGCTCGTGAGATCGATGTTGATGGAGGTTCCGGTCGATTCCTCCGAGATGGTTCCGATGTGATTGCCGCCGATGCTGATCTCTCGGTCCACGATCGCGATTCCATTGGCCGTGGTGGTCTGGAAGCCCACAACGTCCATATCGACCAAATCCCCTGCGTAGATGTAGAGAGAGGCGAGGTCCCCATCTTGATCGACGACAACGGCGTTCTGTCCGACATCGAGCAAAATTGTCTCGTTGGGAGCTGCCAGAACCACATCGCCGTCGAGACTGCCGAGCGTGGGGGCGCTCTCTGCGGAATCGACCGTGACCGTGTAGGACGAGGTGCGTCCGCCGATGTCGGTGAGGTCGATCTTGATCTGGAGGTCCTGGTCGAGCGGCCCGCCCACGTGGCGGTAGGTCAGAGCCTGGATAAGCTTCTGCACCTGTGACTCGGTGGCGAAGCGGTCGATATAGATTTCGAGCCCCGATTGGCCTGTGGGATTGTAAATCGACCCAACCGAGTTCCCGCCCATCAGGATGTTCCCGGCCTCGTCGATGGTGATGCCGTCCTGCTCGGCGATGGCGATGACATCGTTGGTATTGGTCCGGGTCGTGACAGAGACCTTCAGTTTCGAAAAAGCTCCGTCGTCGTCCGTGAGGGTGACAGCGGTTCCCGAGTCAAGGAAGACAGGATTGTCTCCATTGCTGGCGACGCTGTCGCCGCCGAGGTTCCCGACCTGGGGCGCGGTGTGGGTGGTGGTCTGCTCTACCCCGTCCGTGACCGCCGTGATCGTCTCGATCCCCTGCCGGTGCAGGAGCAGCCGCTCCTCTTCGGTGAGGGTGCCGGAGGTCAGGATCAATGTGTCGCCTTGGGCATGGGAGCCGTGGACTTTGTTGGCCAGCTCCTTGCTGTCGACCGTGATCACGGCTCCATCGGTTTCGAGGTCGATATGTTCGATGCCGATGAGCGTCGTGTTCGTCAGATCGATCGCCGCGCCGCTGATGGCAAGGCTGTCGTAATCGTTCTCGGCAACGCTCCCCCCATTGATTTCCGCGATACCGCTCAGCTGCTCCGCGGAGATGGCGATGGTGTCCACGTAGTGGGATCCGATGATCGTCTCGATCCCACTCAACGTGACTTGCTTCAGGTCGGAAACGCCGCCGTCGTCGAGGCGCAGGGTGTCGTTGCCTGCTCCGCCGGTGACCTTGTCGCCTGCCGTAAGGTCAAAACCCCGTGTCACGAAAACATCGTTGGCGCTGGTGCCGGAGAGGTCATCCGTTCCCATCGTCAGGACATGAGCATTGGGTGGACCGACGACGACGTCGACCCATGCTGCGGTCGCTTCTTCATTATCGGTATAGAGCTCGATCGCAGCGTACTTTCTCGTGATCGCATCCGCGTCGGCGGTCGTGCTCGTGTAGGTGAGCGCCCGAATGAGCCGCTGTACGAATTCGGGCGTTGCTGCTGCGGTGAACTCAATCTGGAGATATGGATTGTCGCCTGTGACCGACGTGAGCGTTCCGATCAGGATGTCGTTCGCAGGGTTGTTGTCGCTAGGATGATTGATCAGAATCTCACCTTGATCGGAGATGGTGATGCCGTTCCCCTCGGCAACACCAAACTGGTCGGAAGCATCGCCGTTCCAAAACGAGACGTACAGGAAAGCCAAGTTCCCGCTTGGAACGGTTACGGTCGCGTCCGCTTCCTGGTCCAGGAAAACCGTTTCGTTCGGCGCTGCTTTGACTACCTCAAAGTCGAGATTCTCAATGATAGGCGCTGCTTCCGAGAGCGGCTGCACATCGAGCCCGGTCTGCGCAGGAGCGAGAAAGACGGGATTGGACGAATGGTCGGTCATGATCTGTCCCCAAGGTGGTGCGGTGCAACCTTTCCCCCGGGAAGCTCAGCCGCAGGGGTTCAGGACGATTATTTATGATATAAAATAACAAATCAGCAACAGAAGATTGTCTTCTGTGCCTCCCGCTGCGGCATGATGATCGCGACGCATACGACAGACGTTCTCGGGGAAACCAGCCGTTCGACAGGCCGTGAGGAAGGAGCGGCCGACCCGCTCAGCTGGCGAAATCCTCGGCCTGTTCCGCTTTCGCCTCCGGCGCCTTCGCGGCCACGCCGCCGGCTTCCAGCGTCACCAGCTGCCGTTCCCGCGCCACGAAGGCGGTGGGCATTTCGGTCTGCATGGCGGCTTCGGCCTCCTTGAGGAAGGCGTCGTCGTGGCCGGGATAGAGATGGAAGATCGCGAGCGCCTTCACGCCGGCGGCCTTCGCCAGCTCCACGCCCTTCTGCCAGGTGGAATGGCCCCAGCCGCGGCAGTTGGAATATTCGGATTCGCAGAACATGCCGTCGTAGATGACGAGGTCGGCATCGCGGATGAAGGCGGTGAGGTCCGGGTCGGGCCAGGGCTCGCTGTGCTCGAGGTCGCTGATGTAGCAGACGCTCCGGTTCCCGTGGCGGAAGCGGTAGCCGGTGGCGCCGCCGGGATGGTTCAGGAGGAAGGTCTCGACCCGGGCGCCGTCGTCGAAGACCAGGGGCTCGCCGGCCCTGAAGCCGTGGTGCTCGAACCGGGCGGGGAGCTGGCCGAGGCGCACGGGGAAGAGCGGCGGGGCGAAGATGCGCTCCAGGGAATCCATGGCGCTGTCGCCTTCCAGATGCCCGCAATAGGTGCGGATCACCCGCTCCTTGCCCAGGAGCGCGGGCTTGAAGAACGGCAGGCCCCCGATATGGTCGAGATGCAGGTGGCTGAAGAGGATGTCGATCTCCGCGGGCGCCGAGGTGCCGAGATCGAAGCCCAGGGACGACAGGCCGGTTCCCGCATCGACGATGAAGAGCCGTTCGCCGCAGCGGATCTCGACGCAGGGCGTATGCCCGCCGAACTCGACGAATTGCGGACCGGAGGCGCACGTCGAACCGCGAACCCCCCAGAAACGGATCTGGAGCAGGTCTGAAGGTGCAGCTCGACTACTCATCGTACCATCATGGCGGATCTGGTTGTCTCCTCGTGTGCGGCAGCGCACGTCAGGGTAGCTGACCGCGACTTGGGCAAAGGGTCAAGGTCAAATCGTTCATGCGGACAAGGCCTCCGGTTCCCGCCTGCGCTGATCGAGCACGGGCTCGCCCCGTTCGAAACGGATAACCGCGTCGAAGGGCGGTTGATCCATGGCGGCGGTGATCTCGGGGGTGATGAGGACGAGCCCGCGCCCGATCATCGCCCGGCGCAGGTTGGCCACGAGCCTGTCCGCGGCGGGGCCGGGCAGGCCCTCCAGGGCGCGCTGGACGATGAGGATGTTCGGCCGCCGGACGAGGCAGCGCACCACGTCGATGGCGGCGATCTCGCTCAAGGTCAGGTCGCTGCCCTGGATGTCCACCGGCGTGCCCAGGCCGATGCGCGACACCTCGGCGTCGAGCCCGCGTTCGGTCAGCACCCGGCGGATCGCCTTCTGGACCGCTTCGGCCGCCCCGGCCTGGTCCGACGCGATGCGCCCGAACAGCACGTTGTCCTGCACGCTGGCCGCGGCGCAGAAGAGGTTCTCGTCGTAGAACTCGATCGAGGGCTTGAGGCTCAGCGGCAGCATGCGGGTGAAGTCGGCCCGGGCCGCGAGGATGCGCGCCTCCATCGCCTCGTCGAGAAGCCCCAGGCGGTGCCGGCTCTCGTTGTAGCGCAGGGCGAGCCCGATCAGGCGCTCCTGGTCGCGGGCGGTCTGGGCGCCGCGCCGCTTCTCGTTGCGGCGCTCGACCAGATCCTCGAAATAGGCCCGGTCCGCGGCCGAGAAGAAGCCGAAGCGCTCGAAGAGCGGATGGCCGTCGGGGATCTCGGCGAAGATCTCGATCATGCTGGTGGCGATGGACAGGCCCATCCGGGCCAGGGGCTTGGTGAGGTCCCCGGCCTCCAGCACCGCGCGCACGAAGGGGTGGCTCCCCAGCCTGTCCTCCCGGAACGTGTCGCCGATCGCCTTGCCGAAGAGCAGGTTCTCGCCGATCGTCGCATAGCGGTTGTAGCGCTCCGCGTTGAACGGATCGACGAAGCGGTCGAGGTTCTCCTCCACGAGGGCCGCCTGCACGGCGCGGCGGGAATCCACGATGGCCGCGGCCACCTTCGGCTCCCGTCGCGGATTGAGGGTGCCCGACAGGCCGCGGGCATGGATCAGCCGGTCGAGGCCCGCCACCGCGATGGCGTCCCACAGGCGCCCGTCGGTCTCGTCGGGCGCCGCCGCGCAGCCGTAGAGCAGGTTGTCGCGCAGGGTGCCCGGGATCAGCACCGTCTCTCCGGCCAGGGCGATGCGCCGGGCCCGCTCGACCGGAGACGCCGCCGCGAGATCCGTTCCGCCATAGGTCAGCCGCCCGGTGGAGGGCTCGAGCAGGCCGCCCACGAGGGCCGCGAAGACGCGCGGGCCCGCATCCCCGTCGCCCACGAGGGCCACGTGGGACGGGAAGGCGAGGGTGAGGTTGACGCCCGAGATCCGGGCGCCGCTGGCATGGTCGTAGGCCGAGACGCCCTGGGCGACGAGGGCGCCGCTCTCCGGCAGCGCGGCGCCCTGCCGGTGCGTCTCGCGCGGCTGGAGGCCGATCAGGCTCTCGGCGATGTCGGCCAGAAGCTCCTGCGCCCGGTTCACGATGTGCTGCCACTGGACGAGCTCGCGCACGCCGAAGGCGGCCAGGGACGCGGCCAGGATGCATGCGGCGACGGCGCCCGCGGTGATGGGCCGGCCCGGCGCGAACCACACGCCGACGGCCAGCACCGCGAGGGGCGCGATCATGAGCGTCGCGGCGGCGAGGGAATCCGCCGGCGCCATGCGGAATTCCCGGGTTTCGACCGGGTGGTGGCCGTGCGTCAGCGCCCTGCCGACCCGGTCGCGCTCGAAGGGCGCGGTGCCGTGCGCCCGCAGGGCCGGGATCCGGTGGCCGAGATCCGCGAAGGCGGAATCGATGGCCTCGCCCTCCCGGTGCCGCGCCCGGACCGCATCGAGGCGCAGGACGAGCCGCCGGGCGTTCAGGACGCCCCCGACGGCCAGGGCCAGGGCGAGGGTCGCACCGAGCTGCCAGTCCGTCACGAGGACATAGGCGAAGGCCAGCCCGATCATGCCGCCGAGCTGCATCGGCGCGAGGAGGGCGGCGCCGAGCACGCCGCTTTCCCGCGCGAGCGCCCGGCCGGCCAGGGAGGTCACCGTGGCGATCTCGTCCTGGCTCGATGCGGGGGCATCGAGAACCGCGTCCAGAACCTTCGCCCGCACCCGCGCGAGCACGCCGGCGCCGATGCCGACGGCGAGCCAGTCGAGGAGCGTCAGGAGGAGCGCGATGAGGACCGGCACGAGGATCAGGCCGCCCACCGCGGCGAGCGCGAAGGCCTCGGGGCCGAGGCCGAAGCCGGGAAACAGCACGAGCGGGTCGGCCCGCAGGGCGTCCGGCGGGGTGATCACGATGCGCAGGAAGGTGCCCGGCCCATCCGGCAGGCCGCCTCCGCCCACCGCCCGGTCCACCACGATCCGGACCAGATCCAGGCCGACGAGAAGAAGAAAGCCTGCCAGCGTCAGGAGGAGGAATCCGAGGAGGTGTCGGGCGGGCTTCGTCTTCCAGGCCAGGCGCAGCGGATCGCGCTCCATGAGAGCTCCCAAAGGTCAGTCGAGAGGCCTGACGTTATCCAAGCCTTGCCGCAACGGCCAGTGCAAAGTCTCGGACCCCCTCGCCGCCGCGCCCGAGGCTCCTATTTCTCTCCCCGGGCCGCTTCGCCATGGAGGATGATCAAGAGCCGCCATGACATCTTCCCTTCCCATCGATCCGGTGTTTCAGCTGATCCTTGACCTTCCGTCCCGCGCGCCGGCGGCGGGGGCGCCCCGGCGCCTCGTGTCCCTCCTGAAGGAGCTTGCGCGGCCGGAGCCCGCGCGCCCGGTCGAGGAGATCGAGGACCAGATCTGGGCCCTGTGGATGTCCCACGAGGACCGGGTGGCGGAGGAAACCATGGGGGCCGCGGTCGAGGCCATGGCCTCGGGCGCGCTCAAGCAGGCGCGCCCCCTGCTCGACCACCTGGTGATCAAGCACCCCGACTGGGCGGAAGCCTGGAACAAGCGCGCGACCCTGGCCTATATCGAAACCCGCGACAGGGACAGCCTGCAGGACATCCAGCGCACCCTCGAGCTGGAGCCGCGCCATTTCGGCGCCGTGTCGGGCTTCGGCCAGATCTGCCTGCGCAACGGCCATCTCAATGAAGCCCGCGCGGCCTTCCAGATCGCCCTCTCGATCAATCCGCACCTGCCGGACCTGCGCGAGATGCTCGACGATCTCGACCCGCATCTTCTGATGCTGCACTAGGGCTTCGTCCGGACGGCCGGTGTCGCATCCGCATGATGCGCTGCGGCTCGAGGCCTCCCCCGGAAAGCTCGGCCGTGGAAAATATGGACATCGCGAGGCGGGGGCCGAAGCTGCGCTCCCCGGCGGCGTCCCGCCGTCGCTGCCCCGTTCGGATGGATCCCGCTCCCGGCGCGGGAAAGGTGAGTAACGCTCCCGAACGACCCACCTGCCTGAAATCGCCGCACCGGCCCGCACCGGAAAGGCTGAGCTCTTCCCCTGCGGCCCCGGGCGGCCGGGCCGATGGGCCGGAGGCCCGACGGCCTGCTGGAATGCCGCATTTCGGCCCGAATCCCGGCACCGGCGGCCCAGGAGTGCCGGGGACAGGTCGAGTTCCGTCGAAAGAGAGACGAAAGACCTGAAGAACACGCGGGCGCAAGAGAAATGTCCGCCTCGGGAGAATAGCCGCAAGTCGAGCCAAATAATCGGTCAGACATCAACCTTAAGGATACAGGGTGTTAATACGGCAGCATTAACCGAACAGTTGGTGTTATGGGACCTTGGGCTCTCCGGGCGCCGGGACCTTGGTCCCATAGCTCGATAATCCCACCGTCTTCATTCTTTTCCCTCGCGGTTTTGTCTTTCAACCAGGCGGAGAAGGAAGAACGACCATGCCCCTGCAGCTCGACAGCGAAGATCTCGCGGACATCCTGAACCTCGTCCGCACCGGCCAGATCCGCGATGCCAGCGGATACGGCAACAATACCGGGAATCCCACCTGGGGCACGGCGGCGCAGCCCTTCATCCGGCTCACCGATCCCTATTACACCGACGGCGCCGCAGGCATGCGCACGACCGTGAACACGCCGCGCCAGATCTCGGACATCGTGTCGAACCAGGACAACAACGGCGACGGGATCGAGGAAAACCTGCCCAACGCCTTCGGGGGCAGCGCCCTCCTGACCTTCTTCGGCCAGTACTTCGACCACGGGCTCGACTTCGTGCCCAAGGGAGCGTCCGGACGGGTGCCGATCGGCTCCGACGGATTCCCCATCACGGCGTCGCGCGCCAACATCATTCCCGGGACCGGCATCGATCCGGACGGGATCCCCAACAACGGCGACGAGATCGCCGCGCAGCATCTCAACATGGCCTCGCCCTATGTGGACCAGAACCAGGCCTACGGCTCGCACGAGGCGGTGACCGACCTGCTGCGCAAGTGGGAGACGGGTCCGAACGGCAAGGTCCAGACCGCCTATCTCCTCACCGGCGATCTCGACGGCTCCGGGCGCGCCCTGCTGCCGACCCTCAACCACATCCGCGAAAACTACCGGATCATGACCGGCGGACAGGAGCTGACCTCGGAGGATATCGGCAACTACGACGGCACGGGCCACGCGCTGCTGCTCGACTTCATCCCGTCCTTCGTCGGCAACGACCCGACGAAGGGCTACGACCTCGACAAGATGGGCCATTTCTTCGTGGCCGGCGACGGGCGCCTGAACGAGAACGTGATGCTGACCTCGATCCACACGATCTGGGCCCGCAACCACAATTTCTGGGTCGACCAGCTCAAGCAGCGCACCGGCGGAACCTGGACCGAGGAGGAGTATTTCCAGGCGGCCCGCATCGTGAACGTCGCCGAGTATCAGCGCGTGGTCTTCACCGAATTCGCCGACGCCATGGCGGGCGGCATCGACCCGGGCGAGGAGGAGCACGGCTTCGACGGCTACGATCCGACCGTCGACGCCTCGATCTCGGCCGAGTTCGCCCATGTGGCCTACCGGTTCGGCCATTCCATGCTCAACGAGACCGTGAGCTACAAGGGCGCCGACGGGGTGATGCGCGAGATGTCGCTCGTGCAGGCCTTCCTCAGCCCGGGCAAGCTCAAGGATGCGGGCATCGAGGAGCTGCTTCTCGGCGCCACCGGCGTGAAGCACCAGGCCATCGACGTCGACATCGTCAACGCCCTGCGCAACCAGCTCGTGGGCCAGCCCCTCGATCTCGCGGCGCTCAACATCTTCCGCGGCCGCGACACGGGCATCGCACCCTTCAACGCGGTGCGCGCGGAGCTCTACGCGAAGACCGGCAACGGGAGCCTCCGGCCCTATAGCGGCTGGGCGGATTTCCAGAGCCGCAACAACCTCTCGGACGCCTTCATCGCCCAGCTCAAGCTGGCCTATCCGGAAGGGTTCGAGCACATGGACCTGTGGGTGGGCGGCCTGGCCGAGAAGGCCACGAAGGGCCAGCTCGGCTCCACCTTCGGCTACCTCTTCCTCGAGCAGCTCGACCGCCTGCAGGACGGCGACCGGCTCTACTATCTGGAGATCTTCGACGACAGCCTGTTCCAGTCGCCGGACAACGCGCAGACCTTCGCCGACATCATCATGCGCAACACCGGCATCACCGGCCTGTCCTCGAACGTCTTCATGGCGTCGTCGAACGGAACGACGAAGGGCAGCAACGGGAATCCCGGCCCGCAGGATCCTCCGCCCGATCCCCAGGATCCGCCCCCGCCCACGGGCGTCATCGAGCTGTCCGACAAGGCCGACCAGTACATGGGGACCGGCGCGAACGAGATCATCAAGAGCCTCGCGGGCAACGACAGCGTGGACGGGGCCGGCGGAGACGACGAGATCTGGGGCGGCACCGGCAACGATGCCGTGCGCGGAGGCGCCGGAAAGGACCATCTCCGGGGCGAGGAGGGCGAGGACAAGCTCTATGGCGGCGACGGCGACGACATCCTCGACGGCGGCGCCGGCAAGGACAAGATGTGGGGCGACAAGGGCAACGACACCTACAAGGTGGATCATCGCTCCGACGAGATCGCCGAATCGGCCGGCGGAGGAAACGACACGGTCGAGGCGTCCACGTCCTACGAGCTCGACTCCCACGTGGAGAACCTGATCTACACCGGCAGCGGCACGTTCTCCGGCAAAGGCAACAACCAGGACAACCACATCACCGGCGGCGCCAGGAACGACAGCCTCGAGGGCAAGGGCGGCAACGACGTCCTGAAGGGCCTCGGGGGGGCGGACAACCTCAAGGGGGATGCAGGGGACGACGTGCTGGAAGGCGGCGCCGGCAACGACACCATGGACGGCGGCAGCGGCAACGACACCTTCGTGTTCAAGCCGGGGTTCGGGCGCGACACGATCCGCAACTTCGACGCCAATTCGTGGGGAGGTCAGGACAAGCTCGACCTGTCGGCCTTCCTCAAGGCGGAGGATTTCGACGATGTGGTCATCGCGGCTGCGGGCCGCGATACCGTCATCACCATCGGAAGCGACGTCATCGTCCTGGAGAAGGTGAAGGTGGGCGAGATCACCGAGGCGGACTTCATCCTGCTCTGAGCCCGTGCCCCGGTGAGCGTGCCGCCCGCAAGGGCGGCACGTCTCGTGTCGGGATCAGCGCATCTTCTGCTGCATGTCCTGCAGCAGGGCGATGTGTTCGCGGATCTGCGTGCGGGCCATCTTGGCGATGTTCATGTGCTCGCGGTTCTGCGGGTTGGACTGCAGGTACTGCTCCTGGGCCTGCAGGAGGTTCTGGTGGACCTGGATCTGGCCCTGCAGGTACTGGCGGTCGAATTCCGCGCCGGTCTCGATGTCCTGCAGCTTCTGTATCATCCCGCGGCTCTGGGCATCCATCTGCATGGCGCCCGAGCCGGCATTGCCGCTCGCCTGTCCCGAGGAGGCTCCGGTGGCGGCGGTGGCCGCCGGCTCCATCATGGAGCGGAGAACCTCGGACAGCGTCGTCTGCTCCTGCACCTCGAACTGCGCGAACTGCTTGAGCTCGGCATTCTGCGCCTTCTGCTGCGCGATGCGGCTCGTCTCCAGGGCCGTCATGCCGAGCTGCATGGTCTGCTGCATGTGCTGCATCCCGGCCTGGCTCATCTGGCCATTGGCCTGGCTCATGCGTGCGCCAGCGGCGGAGCCGGACGCGGCGCCCGGCTGCATGGTGGTCTGATTGCCGCCCGACTGGGCAAGCGCGGGGGCTGCGGCGAGCATGGCGATGCTGGCCAGAAGAATACGGCGATCCATGGGGGTCTCCTTGTCCCTGAAAGAGCGGCCTCCGCGCCTCCGTCGCGCGAGAGCGACAGGCGCCTGGAAGCCGCTGGGACCGAACGCCCCAGCAATGCCTTTGTTTCAGCTTGGGCGTGAAGGATCGTCTTCCCGAAGCCGTGAAGGACGGACCGGAACAAGCGCGACAACGGAGCCGTTGCAGTGCGTCGGGCGGCGGGTAGTCTGGACCCATGCCCGATTCGTCCGCCGCCCTGAAATCCCCGATCGTCCTTCCGTCAGACGGGCGCCAGTCGCCGGTCGCCGCCGGCGTCCAGCGCGGCGTGCGCCGCCTCTTCGCGCAGCTGGGGCACTCGACCATTCCCGAATTCACCCTGGCCAACGGCCGGCGGGCGGACGTCATCGCGCTCGCGCCGAACGGCACGCTCACCATCGTGGAGATCAAGTCGAGCGTCGCCGATTTCCGGGCCGACAGGAAATGGCCGGATTACGAGGATTTCTGCGACCGGTTCTATTTCGCCGTGCCCGAGACGGTGCCGTTCGACATCCTGCCGGAGGATCGCGGGCTCATCCTGGCCGACAGCTTCGGGGCGGCGATCATGCGCGAGGCGCCCCACCATCCGCTCGCGGGCGCCCGCCGCAAGGCGGTGACCCTGCGCTTCGCCCACGCGGCGGCCTCCCTGCTGCACGCCCTGGCCGATCCGGACGGGCGCCTGTAGGGCCGCGGGGCTTACCGCGGGGCGCGCTTGGCCAGGATCCGCTGCAGGGTCCGGCGGTGCATGTTGAGCCGGCGCGCCGTCTCGGAGACGTTGCGGCCGCACAATTCGTAGACCCGCTGGATGTGCTCCCACCGCACCCGGTCCGCCGACATGGGGTTTTCCGGCGGCAGCGCCCGCTCGTTGGGCTGCGCCATGAGCGCCGCGTGGATCTCGTCCGCGTCGGCGGGCTTGGCCAGGTAGTCGAAGGCCCCCATCTTCACCGCCGTGACGGCGGTCGCGATATTGCCGTAGCCCGTGAGAATGACGCCGCGGGCGTCCGGGCGGCGGTTTTTCAGGCGCTCGATGACATCGAGTCCGTTGCCGTCCCCGAGCCGCATGTCGATCACGGCAAAGGCCGGCGCTTCGCTCTCGATCGCCGCCAGTCCATCGGCCACGCTCTCGGCGACCCGGACCTGATAGCCACGCGTTTCCATGGCGCGGGCGAGACGTGTCGAAAAAGGACGGTCGTCGTCCACGATCAAGAGGCTCTTGTCGGCCCGATCTTCAAACGCCATAGGCGCATCGGCCATCAGAACATCTCCTTGCATTCTGGGAAGAACTCCTATGAAGCCGGGCCTATTCGACCCTGCTCTTCATATGGGAATTCTGCCCTTCATCTTTGAGAGTTCCCGGGGGATCTCCCTGCGGCATTATTGCCGCACCTCGGTCAAACGCATGACGGGGCCAAACGATCCGAGCGATGGCCCCGGTGGCGGGCGGAGCGGCGTTGGTGAGGGTCAGCTGGGCTCCCGACCGCTCGATCAGGGTCTTGGCGATGAAGAGCCCCAGGCCCAGTCCCGATCCGCCGTCCTCCTCCTCCGTTTCCAAGCGTTTCACGGCGCTGCGCGTCGTCACGTAGGGCTCTCCGACCCTGAGCAGGATATCGGGCGCGTAACCGGGGCCGTCATCGCGGATCTCGATGAAAACCTCGTGAGCGGACCAGCAGGCCTCCACGGTCACCCGGCTCTCGGCGAAGTCCGCCGCGTTGTCGAGGATGTTGGACAGGCCGTAGATCACGCCGGGATTCTTGTGGCCCATGGGCTCGGGCCCGTCGCCCTTGGCGATCACGTCGATGTCGAGGCCCAGCGCCCGCTGCGGCGCGACGATCTCCTCCACCAGATGGCTCAGGGACACCGTCTCCAGGAAGCCGCCCTGGTCCTGGCCCATGGAGGTGAGCTTGGTCAGGATGGTCCGGCAGCGCTCGACCTGCTCGCGCAGGAGCTTCAGGTCGTCCGCCACGGGCCCGTCCTTCGGCAGGGCGTGGTTGAGCTCCTTGGCCACCAGGGCGATGGTGGCGAGCGGGGTTCCGAGCTCGTGCGCCGCCGCCGCGGCCAGACCGTCGAGCTGGGACAGGTGCTGCTCGCGGGCGAGCACCAGCTCGGTGGCGGCCAGCGCCTGCGCGAGCTGGCGGGCCTCCTCCGCCACGCGCCAGGCATAGATTCCCGTGAAGGCCGTGCCGAGCAGGATCGCGGTCCAGATCCCGGACACGTAGAGGAACGGCAGCGTGAAGCTCTGGCCCGGGTACCAGGGCAGGGGGCGGTGCGCCAGCACCAGCACGGTGGCGGAGCCGACCGCCAGCAGCCCGAGCCCCAGGGTCCGCTCAGGCTTGAGCGCGGTGGCCGAGATCAGCACGGGCGCGAGGAAGAGCATCGCGAACGGGTTCTCGAGCCCTCCGGTCAGGTAGAGCAGCGCGGCGAGCTGGAGAATGTCGAAGGCGAGCAGGAACGTGGCGGCGTTGTCGCTGAGCCGGTGGCTCGCCGGATACTGGATCCGCAGGAGCAGGTTGACCCAGACCGAGGCCGCGATGACCAGGAAGCAGAGGCCGAAGGGCAGCGGAAAGCCGAGCCCGAACCGGACGGCGGTCACCGCCGCCGCCTGGCCCGCGATCGCCAGCCATCGCAGCCGGACCAGGGTATCGAGGCGCAGTTGCCGGGCATCCCGGGTGAGATTCGTCGGCTTGATATCAACCATCAGCAGACAGGATAGGGTCTTCGCGGCGTTCGCCAAGCGAGGCCGGCGGAAGGATTTACTCCTTTTCGCGCCGGAAACCCTGTTTCATCTAGGCCTAAAGGATGAGGAGCCGGCTTTGACGTCCTGGCAGCATTGCAATCGGGTGCAGGAACTTTCATCTTAACGCTCTGGTTGGAGGATAAGCTCACACTCGCCGTTGCGGGGGAAAATCGAGCACCCGACCGTTTTGGGGATTTGTATGAACTTTTCATATTATTGGTATGAGACGGCCCATTGGTTGCTCGGGCCGGCCCGCGTTGCCTCCAGTGCCACGAAGTCCTTGTTCGAGATTCCCGGCAATCCGCTGGCCGATACGCCCTACGGGCGCACAGTGACCGCGACCTGCGAATTGTTCGAGCGCACGACCCGCCGTTACGGCAAGCCCGAATTCGGCCTCGCCACCACCGTCGTCGACGGCGAGGAAGTGGCGGTCCGGGAGCGCATCGTCTGGGAGCGCCCCTTCTGCGACGTGATCGCCTTCGAGCGCGATTCCGCCGTCGCCGAGACCCAGCCCAAGCTGCTCATCGTGGCGCCCATGTCCGGGCACTACGCCACCCTCCTGCGCGGCACGGTCGAGACCTTCCTGCCCACCCACCAGGTCATGATCACCGACTGGGCCGACGCCCGGATGGTCCCGATGATCGAGGGCAGCTTCGACCTGGACGACTACATCGACTACCTGAAGGGCATGTTCCGGGCCTTCGGGCCGGACCTCCACGTGATGGCCGTGTGCCAGCCGGCGGTCCCCGTGATCGCCGCCATCGCCCGCATGGAGGCCGAGAACGACCCCGCCACCCCCCGGTCCATGATCCTCATGGGCGGGCCCATCGACACCCGCCGCTCGCCCACCGCCGTGAACCAGCTGGCGGAGGAGCGCGGGATCGAGTGGTTCCGGCGCCACTGCATCACCAAGGTGCCGCCGGGCAATCCGGGTTTCTGGCGCGACGTCTATCCCGGCTTCCTGCAGCTGTCCGGCTTCATGGCCATGAACCTCGACCGGCACCTCACCGCCCATTGGGAGATGTTCAACCACCTGGTCGAGGGCGACGGGGATTCGGCCGAGAAGCACCGGGACTTCTACGACGAGTATCTGGCCGTCATGGACCTGACCGCCGAGTTCTACCTTCAGACCGTCGACAAGGTCTTCGTTCGGCACGAGCTGCCCAAGGGCGAGATGATGCATCGGGGCGAGCCGGTGGACCTCATGGCGATCCGGCGCTGCGCCATCATGGCCATCGAGGGCGAGCGGGACGACATCTCCGGCGTCGGCCAGACCTTGGCAGCCCTGGAGCTGACGCCTAATCTGTCCCCCGACAAGAAGCTCTACCACCTGCAGAAGAGTGTCGGGCATTATGGCGTCTTCAACGGTTCTCGTTTCCGGGCTGAAATCGCTCCTCGAATCGTTGAATTCATTCAGAATCACGAACAGGTCGCCGAGCGAGAACCAGCCCGGCGGAGGGCGTCAAGAGCCTAAGCCTGTTCCGGATAGGTTCTCGGCAGCGGCAAACGGCTGCGCTGACAAGAACGACCCGGCGGGGCAGATTGCGGACATGAGATTCGCCCTGTTCCGCCGCGTCCCTGCGGACCCTCCCTATCTCAAGGTTTCCCACGAAGGCCAGGCCTTCCAGGTGGCTCTGAAACGCCGTCCGACCGCCAAGCGGATCACCCTGCGCGTCTCCAACGCGACCGGGGAAGTGGTGCTGACGATCCCCGAGCGGACCGATGTGGGGCTGGCCCAGAAATTCGCCGACAGCCACGGCAGCTGGATCGCCACGCGCCTGGCCAAGGTGCCCAAGCGCGTGCTGTTCCAGCCGGGTTCCCTCGTGCCCTTGCGCGGCGTGCCCCACCGGGTCGTTCATTGGTCGAACATTAGGGGAACAACGCAGGCCGCCCGGGATGCCGAGGGCGAGCCGATCATCGCCGTCACCGGCGACATCGCCCACGTGACCCGCCGGGTGCAGGACTTCCTGGAGGCCGAGGCCAAGCGCGACTTCGCGGCCGCCGTGAAGCGCCATACGGCGGCGCTGGGCGTCGCCGCCAAGCGGATCACCGTGCGCGACACCAAGAGCCGCTGGGGCTCCTGTTCGGCCACGGGGGCGCTCAGCTTCTCCTGGCGCCTGATCATGGCCCCGCCCTTCGTGCTCGATTACCTCGCCGCCCACGAGGTGGCGCATCTGCGCGAGCTCAACCACTCGCACCGGTTCTGGAAGCTCACGCACCAGCTCTGCCCGCGCACGGAAGAGGCCGAACGCTGGCTCAAGACCTACGGCAGCGCCCTGCACCGCTTCGGGTGAGGGCGGGTCCGTCCCGCCGCTCCCGCGGCCCCTGCGGAACAAAGCATTTTCCATTGGAAACATTGGGTATTTTTTAACTGCCGCCCGCGGATATGCCCTTAGGGAAAGACTCCTGGCTGCGCCCCGATCCGGAAAGAGGGCGCCGGCCGGGCTGCAAGGGGCAGATTCCACATGACACTGAAGAACTTTTCGATCCCGCAGAAGGTGATCGCGGTCGTCTCGCTCATGGGGCTCGTGGCCGCCATGATCGCGGTGGTGGGCTGGCGCGAGACGTCCAGGCTCAAGGAGGCGATGGAGATCGTCGGACTGCGCGAGGAGGCGGCGCGGGAGGCGATGGACCTGCGCGTCGACATCATCGCGATCAGCCGCATGACCTATCAGGTGGCGCAGGATCCCCTGAAGGCCGCCGACTTCACCGCCGAGGCCGACCGCCGCACGAAGGAGATGCTCGGCCGGTTCGGAAAGCTCGAAGCGGTGGCCGATGCGCAGGAAAGGAACCTGCTGGCCCAGATGCGGACGGCCCTCAACGCCTATTTCGAGGTGATCCGCTCCATGATCCGCGTGGCGGCCACGGAGCGGGGCGCCGACCGGGCCGTGATGGTGGCCGAAGTCGACAAGGGCCTGGCCGCGCAGCGCACCGTCACCGACACGGTGAAGGCCTACAGCACCTACACGGCCAAGAAGCTGGCCGACATGCGCCTCGCCGCCGAGGCCGGGGCGAACGATGCGATCAGGCTTCAGATCGGCGTGGCCCTGGCGGGAATCGTCCTGGGCGTGCTGATCAGCCTCCTCATGACCCGGTTCAGCATCGTCGCCCCCCTGCGCAACCTCACGGCGATCATGCGCCGCCTGGCGGACGGCGACGTCTCGGTCGAACTGCCCTCCGGCAACCGCAGCCGGGACATCGGCCGCATGATCGAGGCCGTCCAGGTCTTCAAGGACCGCATGGCCCGCAACCGGGCGCTGGAGCAGGAAGCCCTCCAGGCCCGCGAGGCCTCCGAGGCCCAGCGCAGGCAGATGATGGCCGAGCTGGCCGCGAGCTTCGACAGCGCCATCGGCGAGATCGTCGACTCGGTCTCGGACGCGGCCGACCGGATGCAGTCCACCGCCGAGCGGCTGACGGCCTCCGCCCAGCAGACCTCGTCGCGCTCCACCGCCGTCGCGGCGGCCGCGGAACAGACCTCCGCCAACGTCCTGGCCATGTCCGGCGCGACGGAGGAGCTGGGCTCGTCGGTCGAAGAGATCAGCCGGCAGGTCGAGCAATCCGCCGTCATGTCCCGCGAGGCCGTCGAGGCCGCGACCATGACCACCGAGATCGTGTCGCAGCTGAGCTCGGCCGCCGACCGGGTCGGCGCCGTCATCGACATGATCTCGGCCATTGCCGGCCAGACCAATCTCCTGGCCCTGAACGCCACCATCGAGGCCGCGCGGGCCGGGGAGGCCGGGCGCGGCTTCGCCGTCGTGGCGACCGAGGTGAAGAGCCTCGCCGACCAGACCGCCAAGGCCACGGCCGACATCTCGAGCCAGATCGCGGCGATCCAGGCCTCGACCTCCCGCGCCGTGGAGGCGATCGGCGGCATCACCCAGCGCATCCAGGCCATGAGCGACGTGTCCGGCACCATCGCGACCGCCGTGGACCAGCAGGGAGCCGCCACCCGGGAGATCGTCGCCTCGGTGAGCCAGGCCTCCGCCGGAACGGGCGAGGTCACGGCCAACATCAACGGGGTCGCCGAGGTCGCCGAGGAAACCGAGCACGCGGCCCGTCAGGTGCTGACATCCTCCTCGGCCCTCGTGTCCCAGGCCAAGCAGCTGCGCGACCAGGTCAGCGGCTTCCTGGCCAACGTGCGCGCCGCCTAAAGGGACGCATAACAGATGACAGGCGGGCCTTTTCGGCTTAGTCCGGCCTGCCTGTCATCGCTGAAACGGTCCCATGCTCAAGCCCGATACGCTGGCCCTCACAATCGTCCTGGCGCTCCTCACGGCGCTCGGGCCGCTCTCGACGGACATGTACCTGCCCTCGCTGCCCGCCATCGCGGCGAGCTTCGGGGCGACCACCGGGCAGGCGCAGCTCACCCTCTCGGCCTTCCTGTTCGGCTTCGCGGCGGGCCAGTTCTTCTACGGGCCGATTTCGGACCGGATCGGGCGCAAGCCCGTCCTGCTGTTCGGCCTCGGGCTGTTCACCCTGGCGAGCCTCGTCTGCGCCCTCGCGTCCTCCATCGAGATGCTGGTCGGAGCCCGCTTCCTCCAGGCGCTGGGAGCCTCCGGGCCCATCGTGCTCGGCCGCGCCATCGTGCGCGACTTCTACGAGGGGCCCCGCGCCGGTCGGGAACTGTCGCGCATGGGCACGATCATGGGCGTGGTGCCCGCCATCGCGCCGGTCTTCGGTGGATTGATCGCGCAATTTTCGGGCTGGCGCATGACCTTCGCGGTCATGATCCTGTGCGGCGCGGCCCTCGCCGCCACCGTGGTCCTGCGCCTGCCCGAGAGCATCCGGACGAAGTCGGACGCGCCGATCTCGTTCGGCTCGATCCTGCGCGGCTTCGGGGTTCTTCTGAAGCACCCGGCCTACCGGGTCTATGTGATGCTCTCCATGCTGACCTATGGCGGGCTCTTCGCGTTCATCTCGGGCTCGTCCTTCGTGCTCCAGGGCATCTACGGCCTCGACGAACTGGCCTTCGCCTTCTCCTTCGCCTTCATGGTGGTCGGCTTCATCGCCGGGACCTCTCTCGCCCAGCGCCTCGTGGGGCTCTACGGCCTCGACGGCACGATCCGGTTCGGGGTGTCGAGCCTAGCCGCGGGCGGCGTCGCCATGCTCGTCCTGGTGGCGTCCGGCGTCGCCTCGTCCCTGGCGATCACCATGCCGATGGCGGTCTATGCGCTCGGTGTCGGCCTCACCATGCCGCAATCCATGGCCTCGGCCCTGATGCCGTTTCCCACCCGCGCCGGGGCCGCCTCGTCGCTGCTGGGCATCTGCCAGATGACCTTCGCGGCGATCCTCGGGGTCGTGCTGGGCCAGAATCTCGGGGCCTCGGCGCTGCCGCTCCCGGCCGCCATCGCCACCACGGGCGTGCTGGCGCTGGCCGTGTTTCTCTCCACGGCGAGGGCGCGGGCCTCGAAGGTCTAGACCTCAAAGGCCGAACAGGCGCTCCAGGAAGTTCTTCTCGCCCCGGCGCTGGGGCGGCGGCGCCGGCTGGATCCAGCTGTTGTCGCCGGACTGGGCGTTGGCGTAGCGCGGATCGGTCCGCGCATCCGCCACCGGCACGTCCGACGGCATCGGCGTCCGGAAGTATTCCTGACCCGGCAGGGGCACGGGCTGCTTGTCCTTGAGGGCGATCTGCATGAACTCGTGCCAGACCTCCGTCGGCAGGCCGCCGCCGGTCACGCGCTTGGTGAGCGCGCCGTCGTCGTTGCCGAGCCAGACGCCCGCCACCAGGTTGCCGCTGAAGCCCACGAACCAGGCGTCCTTGTAGTCGTCGGTGGTGCCGGTCTTGCCGGCGAGGGTCCAGCCGGGGATCTGCGCCTTCCGCGCCGTGCCGACCACGAAGGTGTTGTGCATCATGTCGTTCATCATGGCGACCGCGGCCGGGTCGATGACGCGGCCGAGGCCGCCGCCCGCCGGGCGCTTGTAGATCAGCTTGCCGTCGGCGGTCTTCACCTGGGTGATAACGTAGGGGATCACGCCCGTGCCGCCGTTGGCGAAGGCCGCATAGGCCGAGACGAGCTCCAGCGGCGTCACCTCGGAGGTGCCGAGCGCCAGCGAGCCGTTGGCCTGCAGGGGCGAGGAGATGCCGAGCCGCTGCGCCGTCTGCGCCACCGCCTTCGGACCGACCTCCATGTTGAGCTTGACCGCCGTGGTGTTGAGCGACAGCGCCAGCGCGTCGCGCATGGCGATGGGCCCGCGATACTTGCGGTCGTAGTTCTGGGGCGCCCAGCCCCTGAAATTGACCGGGGCGTCCTCGAGCACCACGTCCGGTGTGTAGCCCCGCTCGATGGCTGTCAGATAGACGAAGGGCTTGAAGGACGAGCCCGGCTGGCGGCGGGCCGCCGTCGCCCGGTTGAACTGGCTCGATTCGTAGTTCCGGCCGCCCACGAGGGCCCTCAGGGCCCCGTCCGGCTGCAGGGCCACGATGGCGCCCTGGCTGACGTTGAGTTTCTGGCCCTTGGCGTTGAGCTCGTCCACGAGAACCCGCTCGGCCGCGGCCTGGAGGGAGGGGTCGATGGTGGTCGAGACCACGATGTCGGACTCGATGGTGCCGACGAAATCGTCGAGCACGTCCATCACGTAGTCGGCGGCGTAGTTGACCGATCCGGCGCCGTTCGGGCGCACGGGCTCCGCGGGCGCGCCGAGGGCGGTCTTGGTCATGCCGGGCGTGATGAAGCCGAGCTCGTTCATGGCGGCGATCACGCGCTCGGCCCGCGCCTGCGCGGCTTCCGGATTGCGGTTGGGCGCCAGCCGCGACGGGGCCTGGACGAGGCCCGCCAGCACGGCGGCTTCCGCAAGCGACACGTTGCGCGCCGACTTGCCGTAATAGCGCTGGGCGGCGGCCTCGACCCCGTAGGCGCCGGCGCCGAAATAGACCCGGTTCAGGTAGAGTTCGAGGATCTGGTCCTTGGTGTAGTTGCGCTCGAGCCAGAGGGCCAGGATCGCCTCCTGGATCTTGCGCGAGGCGGTGCGCTCCTGGGTCAGGAACAGGTTCTTGGCGAGCTGCTGGGTCAGGGTCGAGCCGCCCTGGGAGACGCCGCCGCGGTTGATGTTGCGGTAGAGCGCGCGGGCGATGCCCATCGGGTCGATGCCGAAATGGTCGTAGAAGCGCCGGTCCTCGATGGCCACGAAGGCCTTGGGCAGATAGGGCGGAAGCTCCTTGAGCGAGACCGTGCGCCCGCCCGTCTCGCCGCGATTCGCCAGGAGCGACCCGTCGCTCGCCATGATGGCGATGTTGGGCGGACGCTTCGGCACGGTGAGCTGGTCGATGGGCGGAAGCTGCGCGGCGTAATAGGCGACGACGCCGCCCACCGCGATCACGCCCCAGAGGCTCAGGACCACGCCGGCATAGAACAGCCGGCCGAGAAGGGAGCGGCCGCCGCGCTTGCGCTTGGGCGGCTTCGAGCGCGGGCCGCCCCGGCCGGTCTTACCCGATCCGCCGCCGCGAGACGTGCGCTGTCGTGCCATGGTGCCCCCTGCCCGGTCCTCAGGCGAGAGGCGAAAATCCAGCTCCCCCGCGCTGGCGGCGGGCGTATCGAAAACCGGCTCCCGCCGGTCACGTCCGTTCGCCAAATCCAAACCCCATGTTCGTGCGACCGGCATGTTCCGGCCTTAACATGTTCTGGAGCACTCTAATTGTGGCGGGTTTAAGGGGTGGTTAAGCCTTTGGGCAGCGGGAACCGCCGGAATCCACCCGGCGTTCGCAGTCTTATGGACCCCTATATCGTCGTTCTCGCAGGATTCGGCGCGGTCGTGCTCCTCACGGCCTGGCTGCCCATGCTGCTGAAGGAGCTTCCCCTTTCCCTGCCAATCTTCTGCGTCGCCCTCGGCGCGGTCATCTTCTCGATGCCGGGCGTTCCCGGCGTGGCCCCCCATCCCAGGGACCATCCCGAGCTCACGGAGCGCCTCACGGAGTTCGTGGTGATCATCGCCCTCATGGGCGCGGGGCTGAAGCTCGACCGGGCGCTGGCCTGGGCCACCTGCGCCCTGACCTGGCGGCTCCTCGGGATCGCCATGCCGCTCACCATCGCGGTCCTGGCGGCCCTGGCCTATCTCCTGCTCGGCCTCGGGGCCGCGACGGCGATCCTGCTCGCGGCCTCCCTGGCTCCCACCGATCCGGTGCTCGCCAGCGACGTCCAGGTCGGCCCCCCGGGCGAGGGCCTGGAGGACGAGGTGCGCTTCACCCTGACCTCGGAGGCGGGCCTCAACGACGGGCTGGCCTTTCCCTTCGTCAACCTCGCCGTCGCCCTGGCGCTGGCCGGTCAGACCGGCGAGCCCTGGCTCGTGGACTGGCTGTCGGTGGACGTGGTCTGGAAGCTTGCCGCAGGCGTCGCGGTCGGCTGGATCGTGGGCCGCATTCTCGGCTGGCTGACCTTCCAGCTGCCGAACCGGGCCAGACTCTCCCGCACGGGCGACGGCTTCGTGGCGCTGGGCATCACCTGCCTGGCCTACGGCATCACCGAAATGGCGCACGGCTACGGCTTCCTCGCCGTGTTCGTGGCGGCGCTCGGCCTGCGCTCCGTGGAGCGGAGCCACGAATATCACGAGAAACTGCACGATTTCGTCGAGCAGCTGGAGCGCCTGCTCATGATGGTGCTCCTCGTCATCTTCGGCGGGGCCATCGCCGATGGGGGGCTGCTGGACGCGCTGACCCTGGAGGCGGTGGTCTTCGCGCTCGCCGCCATCTTCCTGGTGCGCCCGATCATCGGCTGGATCAGCCTGCTCGGTCGCAACCAGCGCTCCGACGAGAAGGCGGTCATCAGCTTCTTCGGCATCCGGGGTCTCGGCTCGGCCTATTACCTGGCCTACGGGCTCAACCATGCCGAGTTCGAGCAGCCCGACCTCATCTGGGCTACGGCGGGTCTGATCGTCCTGATCTCGATCCTCCTGCACGGGACCACGGTGACGCCGGTGATGCGCCGCCTCGACAGGGAGCGTCAGGCCAGGGGTGAGCCCGCCGAGGCATGGTGCCCGCCCGGTGACGGGACCGCCGAGGCGCCCGCTCCGACCCGCGAGAGCGCGTGATCCCTCACTCCGCCGCGAGCGGCAGCTCGCCCGTATCCGGGTCCGCATGCGCCAGGTCGCGGATGCGGCGCAGATCGGCCAGGAACGCCTCGTAGGCCGCCCGCTTGGTCTCCTCGTCGGGCAGGCGCAGCAGATAGGACGGATGCACCGTCACGTATCCCTGCCAGTCGCCGAATTTTGCCCGCCCGCGCGAGCGGGTGATCGGGATCGCCTTCCCGGCGAGGGCCAGGACGGCGGTCGCGCCCAGGGCCACCACGAGCTTGGGGCGCACCAGCTCCAGCTCCTTCATGAGCCAGGGGCGGTAATGCTTCACCTCGCCGGCGGTGGGCTTGGAATGGATGCGGCGGTGGCCGCGCTGCTCGAATTTGAAGTGCTTCACCGCATTGGTGAGATAGGCCTGGCTGCGGTCGATCCCGACCTCGCCCATGGCCTTGGTCAGCAGCTTGCCGGCGGGCCCCACGAAGGGCCGTCCCTGCAGATCCTCCTGATCGCCCGGCTGCTCGCCCACGAACATCACGTCGGCATGGGCCGGTCCCTCGCCGAACACCGCCTGCGTGGCGCCCGGCACCAGGGGGCCGGCCGCGGCGATGATGGCGTTGAGTTCTTCGAGCGTCTTCGGTTCCTGATCCCACATGGCCTCGATGGCGCGCTCCGGGGTGCGTTTCGCCGGCATGGTCGCCTCCTGTTCGATCATCCGTTCAACGCGCTGGGAGGCGGTTTGGATCAGGCCCGGAATGGCGGCGGTCTCCGGCATGTTGCGCCAGTACTTCTTCGGCATCTCGGAGCGCATGGCCACCGGATTCACGCGGGCCGGGTTGAACACGCTCTCGTAATAGCCGCGCCAGCCCTCCTCGAACGCGTCCTCCGCCGGCGCATCCTCGCGCCGGGCCGGGGGGCCGTAGGTCAGGGCCGCGCGGTCCCACTGCGCGGAGCCGACGGGCGTGAGGATCGTCCAGTGGAGGGAGCGGAACCGGTCGACGAAGAACGGGGCGGCCGCCTCCAGGATGAAATGCTCCGGCTCGAACCAGGCGGCGAAGCGTTCCGGGAGAGCGCCGCCGACGCGCCGGAAGCGCAGGAAGGCGTGCATCTTGTGCAGGTCGCGCCGCACGGCGCGCGCCATCAGCTCGAGCCGGTGGACGAGGGGATCGGTGGCGATGTCCATGAGCTCGCGCTCCCCGTTCAGCACGCGCCAGACGAGCTGGTAGAGCAGGGCGTAGCGCTCCGGGTCGCGGTGGCAGACCACCCGGCCGATCGTCTCGGTCAGGCTGCGGGGCAGGGACACCGGCGGCGCATCGCCGTGGGTCTCGCCGCCGAACAGGTCGGGCGCCTCATCGACGGTCCAGACCACGTGCTGGGGGGCCAGCTCCTCGTGGACCAGCCGGCGTACGGCCCGGCGGAAGCCGTCGAGATCCGCGCCGTCGCGGAGGGTGATGCGGTGAAGGGTCATGTGAACAGGCTCAGCTGTTCGGGCTTCTCGATCAGCCGCTCGCGCAGGTCGAGGCGGTCGAGGCGCCCTTGCGGGTGATGGTCGGCGGCGATGAGGAAGGGCCGCGCCCGCTTCAGTCCCGAGGTGAGGCGGGCCACGTCCTCCAGGCGAAGCCGCGTGTGCTTCCTCGCCACAACGATCTTGTCGACGGCGCGGGTGCCGAGTCCCGGCACGCGCAGCAGCATCTCGCGCTCGGCGGCGTTCACGTCCACGGGGAAGAGGTGGCGGTTCTTGAGCGCCCAGGCGAGCTTCGGATCGACCTCGAGATCGAGCATTCCCTTCTCGCCGCCCGATGCGATCTCGTCCACGTCGAAGCCGTAATGGCGCAGCAGCCAGTCGGCCTGGTAGAGCCGGTTCTCGCGCATGAGCGGCGGGGGCTTGAGGGGAAGCACGGCGCTCGAATCCGGGATCGGGCTGAAGGCGGAATAATAGACCCGCGTCAGGTCGTAATGGCCGTAGAGCTTGGCCGATGTGCGCAGCACGTCCGCATCGGTGGCGTCGTCGGCGCCGACGATCATCTGCGTCGACTGCCCGGCGGGCGAGAACGTCCGGCGCTCCTCGCGCGCCTCCTCGATGCGCTCGTGCATCTGGGCCATGGCGTTCTCGATGGAGGCGCCGTCCTTTTCCGGCGCCAGCCGCTCCAGGCTCTTTTCCGTCGGCAGTTCGAGATTGATCGAGAGCCGGTCGGCCCACAATCCCGCCTCCTCGATCAGCCAGGGGCTCGCCTCAGGGATCGTCTTCAGGTGGATGTAGCCGCGAAAGCCGTGGTCGCGGCGCAGCTTCTTCGCCACGAGCAGCATCTGCTCCATGGT
The DNA here is from genome assembly GCF_020532555.1 of Microvirga lenta. GTDB lineage: Bacteria > Pseudomonadota > Alphaproteobacteria > Rhizobiales > Beijerinckiaceae > Microvirga > Microvirga lenta. Next base: position 208,482 of record NZ_JAJBBR010000004.1, read on the forward strand.
GTGGTCGGGCGAGCGGATGATGCCCGAGGAGAGGAAAAGGCCCTCGATGTAGTTGCGCTTGTAGAACTCGACGGTGAGCGTCACCACCTCGTCGACCGAGAACCTGGCCCGCTTCACGTTGGAGGAGCGCCGGTTCACGCAATAGGCGCAGTCGAACAGGCAGTAATTCGTCAGCAGGATCTTGAGCAGGGAGACGCAGCGCCCGTCCGGCGTGTAGGCATGGCAGATGCCCGCGCCCGTGGTCGAGCCCAGGCCGTCGGCATCCGCCTTGCGCTTCGGCGCGCCCGAGGAGGCGCAGGAGGCGTCGTATTTGGCCGCGTCCGCCAGGATGCGCAGCTTCTTGGCAAGCTTCTCGTCCATGGATCCTTCGCAGGAATGTTCGCTTTTTGTTCTAGCACGAACGGTGATTCGGCGCGAGTTTCCCGGGCGGGGCGGGAGGTCGCACGGGATTTCGGACCCATGCCCGGGCGGGCAGGAAAGCCGGGAGCTCACGCACTTCGACCATTGGACACCCTTGCCCCGGTCCGCCTGGGCGGTAATCTCCTTTCGCCCATAAAGGGTGCGCGAAAGAAAAGCCTGCATGATCCGCCCTGTCCTCGACGGCCTCTATCTCTTCGCCGGCTATCTCGCGGGCGTCTTCCTGATCGTGATCTTCCTTCTGATGATGGGGCTGTCGCTCGGCCGCGAGGTCGGGATCAACATTCCGGCCGGGGACGATTTCGCGGCCTGGTCCATGGCCGCGATGGCGTTCCTGGGGCTGGCGCACACCTTCAAGACCGGCGACCTGATCCGGGTCGGCCTCGTGATCGAGCGCCTGCCGGCCTCCCTGCGCCGCGCGGTCGAGGGGCTGTGCCTGCTGCTGGGCTTCGCCGTCATCGCGTATTTCGCTTGGTACGCGGTGTGGATGACCTATGACAGCTTCCGCTTCAACGACATGTCGCAAGGGGTGGTCGCGGTCCCGCTCTGGATTCCCCAGCTCGGCTATTCGCTGGGGCTCGTGATCCTGGGCATTGCCTTCCTGGACGAACTCGCCCGCGTGGCGACGGGACATGCGCCCCGTTACGAGCGCCCGCCGCCCGCCACCCCCGAGGAGGTGGTGGACCGGGCGGCCGAGAGCGGGCTCTGACCGATGCTTGCCGATCTCAGCCTCGTCACCACCGCCGCCATCCTCTTCGGCCTCCTGGCCGCGCTCCTGGCCTTCGGGGTCTGGATCGGCATCGCGCTCCTCGTCGTCGGCTTCGCGGCCATGACGGCGACCAGCGTGCCCATCGGCCCGGTCCTGGCGACCACGGTCTGGTCGAGCTCCGCCTCCTGGACGCTTGCCGCGCTGCCGCTCTTCATCTGGATGGGCGAGATCCTGTTCCGAACCCGCCTGTCCGAGCAGATGTTCCAGGGGCTCGCGCCCTGGCTCAACTGGCTGCCGGGGCGGCTGCTCCATGTGAACGTGGTCGGCTGCGGCGTCTTCGCGGCGGTCTCGGGCTCGTCGGCCGCCACCTGCGCCACCATCGGCAAGATCGCCCTGCCGGAGCTGAAGCGGCGCGGCTACGACGACATGATGGCGCTGGGCAGCCTGGCCGGCTCGGGCACGCTGGGCCTGCTCATCCCGCCCTCGATCCCGATGGTGGTCTATGCGATCGCGGCCAACGTCTCGGTCATCCAGGTCTTCCTCGCGGGCTTCCTGCCGGGCCTGCTCGTGATGGGGCTCTATTCCGGCTACATCCTCGTCTGGTCGCTCCTGAACCCGGACCGGACGCCCGCCCGCGAGCCGCGCACGTCCTTCCTGTTCAAGCTGCGCAGCTCCGCCCGGCTCCTGCCGGTCTTCCTGCTCATCTGCCTTATCTTCGCCGCCCTCCTGCTCGGCTGGGCGACCGCCACCGAATGCGCCGCCTGGGGCGTGCTCGGCGCCCTTGCGCTCGCCTGGTGGTCCGGCACGCTCACCTGGGAGACCTTCAGGGAAAGCGTGCTCAGCGCGACTCGGCTCACGGTGACGATCATGCTGATCCTGGCGGGCGCGGCCTTCACCACCGCCGCCATGGCGTTCACCGGCATTCCCGCCGCCCTCGCCACCTGGGTCGAGGCGCAGAACCTCTCGCCCTACACGCTGATCGCGGCGCTCGCCGTCATGTACGTGATCCTGGGCTGCCTCATCGACGGCATCTCCATGATCGTGCTCACCACGGTGGTGGTGCTGCCCATGGTGAAGCAGGCGGGGTTCGACCTCATCTGGTTCGGCGTCTTTCTCATCATCCTGGTGGAGATGGCGCAGATCACGCCGCCGGTGGGTTTCAATCTCTTCGTGCTGCAGAACATGAGCGGGCGCGACAGCTTCAGCGTCGCGAAGGCGGCGGTGCCGTTCTTCTTCCTGCTCGTGGCGGCGCTCGCCATCATCACGATCTTTCCGGACATTGCGCTTTACCTGCCGAGGCTCGCCTTTCCGGAATAGGAGCCGTTCAAGAACAACCAGAGGAGAACCACGATGAGACACTGGACCAGACTATCCCTCGGCCTTGCCGGCGCGCTCATGCTGAGCCTGCCCGCCATGGCGCAGACCAAGTGGAACCTGCCAGCCGCCTATCCGGCCGACAACTTCCACACCGAGAATCTCAGCCTCTTCGCCAAGGACGTGGGCGAGGCCACCGGCGGCAAGCTGCAGATCACGGTCCATCCGAACGCCTCCCTGTTCAAGGCGCCGGAGATCAAGCGCGCGGTCCAGACCGGGCAGGCGCAGATCGGCGAGGTGATCATGTCGCTGCACGAGAACGAGGACCCGATCTACGGCCTCGACGTGGTGCCCTTCGTCGCCACCTCGTTCGACCAGGCCAAGAAGCTGTGGGACGCGCAGCGCCCGGCGGTGGAGAAGAAGCTCGCCGGTCAGGGACTGATGCTGCTCTATGCGACCCCGTGGCCGCCGCAGGGCATCTTCGCCAAGAAGGACATCAACACCGTCGAGGACATGAAGGGCCTCAAGTGGCGCGCCTACAACGTCGGCACCGCCCGCATCGCGGAGCTCGTCGGCGCGCAGCCCGTCACCATCCAGGCGGCGGAGCTGGCGCAGGCGCTCGCCACCGGCGCGGTCAATTCCTTCATGTCCTCGAGCGCCACCGGCTACGACACTAAGGTGTGGGAGTCGCTGAGCCATTTCTACGACACCCAGGCGTGGCTTCCGAAGAACATGGTCTTCGTGAACAAGGCCGCCTTCGACGCCCTCGACAAGCCGGCCCAGGAGGCGATCCTCGCCGCCGCCAAGAAGGCCGAGGAGCGCGGCTGGCAGATGGCTCAGGACAAGACCAAGTGGTACATGGAGCAGCTCGCCGCCAAGGGCATGAAGGTCCAGCCGCCGAGCCCCGAGCTGAAGGCTGGCTTCCAGAAGATCGGCGACCAGCTCACCCAGGACTGGCTCAACAAGGCCGGCTCCGAGGGCCAAGCCATCGTCGACGCCTACAGGAAGTCCGGAAGCTGACGGAAGCGGCCCCGCCTCTTCCCGCCGGGGAGAGGCGGGGCGCAAGGTGAGGGATTGGGCCTGATCGAGCTATTCGAGAGCGCCCCCGTTGCTCTCCTCCCCCTTGTGGGGAGGAGGTGGAGGTGGGGGTGTGAGCGATAGCCTATGACGGTCCGGCGCCGGCACCCTGACCCTCCCCACAAGGGGGAGGGAAGGAGGTCGCGTTATCACGGCCACATCCACGCGGCCTCCGCCTAACGTCTCACGCCAGGGTGAAATCCATGGTGATTTCGGCGTTGAGCACCTTGGAGACCGGGCAGTTCTTCTCCGCCGCGCGGGCGAGCTCCTCGAACTTGCCGCGGTCGATGCCGGGCACGTTCGCGTTCAGGGTCAGGGCCGATTTCTTGATCGTGAAGCCGCCACCCTCCTGCTCGAGGGACACCACCGCCTCGGTGGCGAGCTCGGTCGGGTTGAAGCCCGCGTTCTGGAGCTGGAAGGCGAGCGCCATGGTGAAGCAGCCCGCGTGAGCCGCGGCGATCAGCTCCTCCGGATTGGTCCCCTTCTCGTTTTCGAACCGGGTCTTGAAGGAGTAGGGCGTGTTGGACAGGACGCCCGAATCGGCCGAGAGATGGCCGCTGCCGTCCTTGCCCGTGCCCTGCCAAACGGCTCTTGCCTTGCGGTTCATGATCGTCTCCTTGTGAGGTTACGCAGCGACATGTAGAGCACGCCGCCGCGAAGGGGATATGGAGGTCGCCACGTGAAAGACGGGAGCATCGCCCGCCTGCGCCCGCGGCGGCTCGGTTCCGCCCTCGTGGCCTGGAACATCGGCGTCATCTGCTATCCCGTTCCGGTCGGGCTCATGGCCGCCCGGTCGTCCATGGGCGAGATGCGCGAGCGCTCGCGGTGAATGTGGGCGCGGGGCTGATCTAGTCCGGCCGGTCCATCGTCAATGCGGGATGTCCTCGTCCCGCTCCCCGTCGACGATCCCGCGGGCCACGTCGAAGCGGAAGCCGGCGCGGGCCATCGCGGCAAGGTCCTTGTCGCGGTAGGGCGTGCGCTCGCCGGGCCGGTAGGGGCCGAGCTTGCGCCGGCGGGCGAAGGCGCGGGCGGCGCTCTCCTCGTCGCCCTCCTCGCCCTCCAGGGCCTCGGCGATGGTGGAACGGTCGACGCCCTTGGCGGCGAGCTTGGCCCCGATCGCCCGGGCGGAGCCGCCGCGGCGGCGCAGCGTCGCGACCCGGGCCTGGGCGTAGCGGGTGTCGTCAATGAGGCCGCTGCGCAGGCTCTTCGCCACCACCTCGTCGATGGCCTCGTGGAACTCGGCCGGGTCCTCGCCGCGCAGGCGGCAGCGCTTCTCCACCTTGCGCCGCAGGACGCGCCGCAGGTTCTCGGCCGAGGAGGAGTAGCGTTCGAGATAGGCCATCGCGGCCCGCTGCAGATAGGCGGGCGTGACCTTGCGCGGGACCTTCCGGACCGGTTTCCCGTCGCCGTCCGTCATGACGGGCCGGAGAGGGATGCGGTCGTCTCGCCCGGGTCCTCGACCTGGCCTCGCCGCTGCAGCTGCAGGGCGACGAACCAGCAGAGGGAGGCCCAGGCGGCTCCGACCGACCACCCCGCGAGCACGTCGCTCGGCCAGTGGACGCCGAGATAGGTGCGGCTTGCGCCCACGAGCAGAGTCATGGTGACGGCGAGGCCCATGATGAAGGCCCGGATGCGCCGCCTCTTCTGCACGCGGGCGAGCAGGGCGCCGAGGGTCAGGTAGGTGATGGCGGAGAGCATCGCGTGGCCGCTCGGGAAGCTCGCGGTGTAGACCTGGGTCGCGTGCGGGACGAGATCGGGACGGGGTCGCTCGAAACCGAGCTTCAGGCCGTGGGAGAGCAGGGCTCCGCCGACGATCGCGGCGACCACGAGGAGCGCCACCCCCCGTTTCCCGGCCATCAGCAGATAGACCACCGTCGCCAGGGTCAGGAAGCTCAGAATCGCGTAGCCGCCGAGCCCCGTGATGTCCCGGGCCGCCTCCTCCAGCCATCCGGGCCCGAGGGGATTGGCCAGGTTCGCGGGATCGCGCAGGGCGAGCAGCAGGGACTGGTCCAGGGCATGGATTTCCCCCTCGCTCACGTCGTCGGCGAGCTCCATGAAGGCCCAGGCGAAGAAGCCGAAGCCCGCGAGCGAGATCAGGGGCCCCAGCTCGTTCAGGCGAAGGCGGGTCCAGATGCGGGTGGCGGGAGCGACGAGGTTGTTCATCGTGGCAGACATAGAGGGGTGCGGCCGGTCTGGCGAGTGGGGCGCGCCGACGAACACCGCGACCGGATTGTGAAAGCCCGCATCCCGGATGGCAATCGCCCGCCGTCGGGTCCGTCTCGAACGAGGGCGTCTCCGGAGTGCACCGGATCCTCCGAGACGCCGCTGTCGCGGCTTCTCGGGATGACGCGCAGAGGCAAACAGAGGACGTCGTGGATGTGGCGGTGTTCAGCGCGATGCGTATTCCCTCCGCCTTGTGGGGAGGGCCAGGGTGGGGGTGTGAGCGATAGCCTATGACGGTGTGGCGCCCACACCCCCACCTCCACCTCCTCCCCACCGCAAGTCGGGTGTTCCCGACTTGCGCAAGAGGATGCGGATCTCGGGCAAGCCCGAGGTCCGTGGGGAGGAGAGCAACGCGGCGCTTCCGGCAAGCCCGAGGTCCGTGGGGAGGAGAGCAGGGCGGAGCCAAGCCCGCCTCGAAACACGACGACATCACGCGAGGCCGCTTTCACAGCTCCAGCCGTTGGCGCCAATCCTTCGGCACGACGATGTCGCCGAGCCCCAGCCACCGGGCCATCAGGCGCAGCTCGTCGCCCAGCGCGGGGGCGATTTCCTCGGGCGCCACGGAGACTTCCGGGTGGATCGAGTGGACGAGGAGCCGTCTCCCGGCCCGGTCCGCCTTGAGGTCGAGGCGCGCCACGATGGCCTCGCCCAGCACGAAGGGCAGGCAGTAATAGCCGTATTCGCGCTTCTCGGCGGGGGTGTAGATCTCGATCCGGTAGCGGAAATCGAACAGGCGCTCGGTGCGGGTGCGCTCCCAGACGATGGGATCGAAGGGCGACACGAGAGCCTGCGCGTCGATCCGGCGCGGAAGCCTCGCCTGCGGGTCGAGATAGACCGGTCCCGGCCAGCCCTCGACCGTCACGGGAACCAGGTCGCCCGCCTCCACGAGTTCGGGAATGCGCGCCTTGGCGTCGGTGGGCTCGATGCGGAAATAGTCGCGCAGGCAGCGATCGCTGGCGATGCCCAGCGCGCGGATCGAGAGCCGCAGGAGCTCGCGCTGCGCTTCCTCCTCGGGCGGCGTCGGCACGTTCAGGATCGCGGCGGGCAGCGCCCGCTCCGGCAGGTCGTAGATGCGCTCGAACCCGCGCCGCGTCGCGGTGGTGACCTCCCCGGCCCAGAACAGCCATTCCAGCGCCCGCTTGCCGTCGCTCCAGCCCCACCAGGAGCCCTGGCCCCTGTGGCCGCCGCTGAGTTCGCCGGCCGCCATGGGACCGCGATCCTCGATCTCGCGCCGGACCTCCTCGATGAAGGCGCGCTTTTCCTGCCCGAAGCGGGCGAGCCCGCCATAGATGCCCTCGCCCCGTGCCGCCCGGGCCATGCGCCAGCGGAACAGGGGGTGGAGGTCGAGGCGGATCAGGGAGGCTTCGTGGCCCCAATACTCGAAGGCACCGCGCTTCTTGGGATGATAGGCGGTCCTCTCCAGGAGCTCCCGGTCGTAGGCTCCGAGCCGCGAGAAGAGCGGCATGTAATGGGCCCGCACCAGCACGTTCACCGAATCGATCTGGAGCAGGCTCGACCGGTCGAGCACACGGGCGACGTGGCGGGCCGTCGGCGCGGCGGGGCGCGCCTCGCCGAGGCCTTGAGCGGCCAGCGCGATGCGCCGGGCCTGGGAGCGGGAAAATCGGGTGCGGGCGGTCATGGCGGGATGCGGATGGTCTCGCACAGCTAGCGCCATGCGGCGCCGGACGGCAAGGGGGACGGCACCGGGCGGCTTCGCATCCTCATGTCTCGGCGGAGCCGTGCTCCCGCACCCACCGGACGAGCTGCTCCGGCGTTTCCGACGCCCCCATCGCCCGGGCGGCCGCCTCGGCCGTCAGGCCGCTTGCGTCGCGGGCGCAGGCGTCGGCCCCGTGGGCGAGCAGGAGTTCCACGATCTCGGTGCGGTTGAACATGGCCGCGACCATCAGGGCGGTCCGGCCGCCTTCTCCTGTCACGTCGACCCCGGCCCCATGCTCCAGCAGCAGGCGCGCGGTCGCCGCGTCGCCCTTGAAGGCCGCTCCCGCGAGGGGCGTTTGCCCGCGGTCGTTGGCGAGGTCCGGATCGGCGCCGTGCCGCAGGAGCGCCCGCGCCAGCTCCGCATGGCCATGGTAGCAGGCGAGCATCAGGAGGCTGTCGCCCTTCTCGTTGCGCAGGTTCGGCGGCAGGCCCATGTCGAGCAGCGGGGCCAGCTCCTCGGTCCGCCCCTCCCTCGTGTGCTGGAAGACCCGCTGGGCGAAGGCGAGCGTCTCGTCGTCGAGGGCCGGCGGCTGGGACGGGTTCTCGGGCTGCACGGGGGCCTCCGGGTCTGGCGAAAACAGGTCGTGGGAACGGAGATATGGCGGCCGCCCCGATCCGTGCCTAGCCTGCGATGAATTCTTCCGGCGCGATTCCTCTACGGGCGCGAACGCATATCAGCCCTGCATCCAGGTTTTGAGACAAGGCGGCTACTCTCCCCTAAATCGGCTGCAGCAAGGCGAAGGAAACGATGGATCAGCGCACGAGAGAGACCCTGCGGCCCGGCCGGGGGGACACATTGAGCCAGGCGGAGATCCGTACGATCATCCTCGGCGTCATGCTGGCCATGCTGCTGGCCGCCCTCGACCAGACCATCATCGCCACCGCCCTGCCGACCATCGGGCGCGAGCTCGGCGACCTCGAGCACCTGCCCTGGGTGGTGACGGTCTACCTCCTCACGGCCACGGCCGTGACGCCTCTCTACGGCAAGTTCAGCGACAGTTACGGCCGGCGCGTCACCATGCTGATCGGCATCGTCGTCTTCATCCTGGGCTCCATCGCCTGCGCGCTGGCCCCGACCATGATCGCGCTCATCCTCGCCCGCGGGGTCCAGGGGCTCGGCGGCGGCGGCCTGATCGCGCTCGCCCAGACCATCGTGGCCGATCTCGTGCCGCCCCGGGAGCGCGGGCGCTATCAGGTCTATTTCGCCAGCGTGTTCATGACGTCGAGCCTGCTCGGCCCCGTGCTGGGCGGCTTCTTCGCCGAGCACCTGCACTGGTCGGTGATCTTCTGGATCAACCTGCCCCTCGGGCTCATCGCCCTCTTCATCGCCTTCCACGGCCTCAAGAAGCTGCCGCGCTTCGACCGGCCGCACCGGCTCGACCTCCTGGGCGCCTTCCTGATGGTGGCGGCGACCGTCTCGCTGCTGCTGGCCCTGAGCTGGGGCGGCCTGCGCTATCCCTGGGGCTCGTGGCCGATCGTCTCCCTCTTCGCCGGATCGGCCGTGATCTGGGTCCTGTTCGCGATCCGCATGCGCCTGGCGCCCGAGCCGCTGATCCCGCCCGGCGTGCTGCACAACCCGGTGGTACGCATGGGCACGCTCTCCGCCTGTTTCGGCATGGGCACCTATATCGGGCTGACCATCTATCTGCCGGTCTATTTCGAGACCGTGCGCGGCCTCTCGGCCAGCCTGTCGGGCCTGGCGCTGATCCCGCTCATGGCGGGCACGGTGGTGGGAGCCACGCTCTCCGGCCGCATGATGGCGAAGGTGACCCACTACAAGCGCCTGCCCGTCGTCGGCCTGGTGGTCGCCATGGCAGCCACGGCGGTGCTGGCAGTTCTCGGCAACGGGATTTCCCTGCTCGGGGTCGAGGGACTCCTCGCGGTCATCAGCATCGGCCTGGGCACTCTCCTGCCGGTCTCCACCGTGGCGATCCAGAACGCGGTCTCGCCCCACGAACTCGGAACCGCCACCGGGGCGGCGAACTTCTTCCGCTCGCTCGGCGGCGCCTTCATCGTGGCGATCTTCGGCGCCATCGTGCTCAGCGGAACCGGAATGGTGGGCGCCGCCAGCTTCGAGTCCCTGGCGGCCTCGGCGGCCCGGAGCGGCATCAACCTGTCCGACGTGTTCAGCTACGTCTTCATGGCGGCGGTCATCGGCTTCGGCCTCGCCTTCGCGTTCCTGCTCGCCATGGAGGAGCGGCCCCTGAAGGGCAGCGCCATCAAGGCCGCCGAGGCGGCCATCGCCGACTGATCCTCGTCAGCGCCGCCGCCGCCGCCGGATCAGGATCCACACGGCCGCGATGACGATCAGGAGCGACAGGCCCATTCCCACATAGGCGAAAAGGCTCTCCGTGCGCGCCTCGCCCGGAGGCGGCGGGCGGGTGCCCTGGTCGTTGCCGGACAGCGGGGCGCCCGTCGTCTGGGCGGAGAGGCCGGGGACCTCCCAGGAGAGAATCGGGCTGTCGGGAAGAACCCGGCTGACGGTGAGGGAAGGCGGCATTTTTTCTCCTGGGAGGCTGACCCACGGTTAATGCTTCCGTTACCGCCCGGTTTCAGGGTGCCTGCGGCCTCATGCCTGGGGATAGCGCCTCAAGATTGTGGAGCATTCCGCGACTCCCGGCACTTTCGGGCGTTCGGGCGTGTTAGGTACGGGCCGGTTCTTGAAACGACACGAGGGAGGCTGATGAAGGTCGGCATCGACATGGGAGTGGTGTCCTCCGCACCTGGAGGAACGGCGGCTCTGCTCGATCTGGAGGAGCTTTTGGCGACGCGTCTGCTCGTCCAGGGCAATTCCGGGTCCGGCAAGTCGCATCTTTTGCGCCGGCTCCTGGAGCAGAGCGCATCCCTCGTCCAGCAGGCCATCATCGACCCCGAGGGCGATTTCGTCACGCTCGCCGACAAGTTCGGCCACGTGGTGGTGGACGCCTCCCGCAGCGAGGGCGACATCCAGCGCATCGCCGCCCGCGTGCGCCAGCACCGGGTTTCGGTGGTGCTGAGCCTGGAGGGCCTCGACGCCGAGGCGCAGATGCGCTGCGCGGCGGCCTTCCTGGGCGGCCTGTTCGATGCGGACCGCGACTACTGGTACCCGATGCTCGTGGTCGTCGACGAGGCGCAGCTCTTCGCCCCGGCCGCCGCGGGCGACGTGTCGGACGAGGCCAGAAAGGTCTCTCTCGGGGCCATGACCAACCTCATGTGCCGCGGCCGCAAGCGCGGGCTGGCCGGCATCATCGCCACCCAGCGCCTCGCCAAGCTCGCCAAGAACGTGGCGGCGGAGGCCTCCAACTTCCTCATGGGCCGCACCTTCCTGGACATCGACATGGCGCGCGCCGCCGATCTCCTCGGCATGGAGCGCCGCCAGGCGGAGATGTTCCGCGACCTGGAGCGCGGCCATTTCGTGGCGCTCGGCCCCGCCCTGTCGCGCCGCCCGGTGCCGATCCGCATCGGCGACGTGGAGACCTCGGCCCGCAGCGGCAGCTTCAAGCTCGTGCCGCTCCCCGAGCAGCCGAAGGAGGAGGCGCGCGACCTCATCTTCAAGCCGGGCGAGGACGAGCCCGCGCGCCCGGTCATGCCGCGCCGCGCGCCCCCGCCGCCGCCGGCCCCCTCCACCAACGATCTTCTCGCCCAGCTCGCCCGCACGCGGCCGGCCGCCGCGCCGGAGCCGCAGGCCGAGGCGACCGAGGAGAGCAAGGCCGAGCGCGAGGCGGCGCTCGACGCCATCCTGCGCGAGATCCTCGACGATCCCGAGGCGGCCTTCCGCACGGTGGCGGTGCTCTACCAGGACTTCCTCGTGCGCTGCCGCATCCGCCGCGTGAGCGGCGAGCCCCTGAGCCTGCCCGCCTTCCGCCGCCGCCTCGCAGTGGCGCGCGCGGGCGTCGACACGGCCACCGCCGAGGGCACCGAATGGGACCGCGCTATCGCCTATGCGGCCGATCTCGCGGAGGACATCCAGGGCGTGTTCCTGCTCCTCGCCCGCGCCGCCCTGGAAGGCTCGCCCTGCCCGCCGGACGGCGAGATCGCCCGCGCCTGCGGCAGCCGCTCCCCCGGCCGCGCGCGGCGTCTCATCGCCTACATGGAAACCCGCAACATCGTGGTGACCCGCAACGACCCGCGGGGCCTGCGCATCATCGCGCTGCCCGATCTCGGCTGGGAGACGGGCCCCGGCGACCCGAACGCCTTCGAGGAGCCGGTGGCGAGTTCGGACAGCCGGGACCTGTTCGCGGTCGGCTGACATTGGACGGGTTTGCGGATACAGGTTCGGGCCGGACATCCCCACCCGTCATTCCGGGGTCGCGCAGCGGAGCCTGGAACCCATAGACATCGGCGCTTCAGAATGTGCGGACCTCGCGCCGCTCTTCTTCGGCGACGACGGTGGATATGGGTTCCGGGCTCGGCCTTCGGCCGCCCCGGAATGACGGTCGGTGCAAGGAGAGTGGAATGCACAACGACCGCCTGAGCCTCGACGAAATCGCCCGCCGCGTGGACGCCAAGGCTGCCGATTACTGCGCCCTGAGCGACCGCATCTGGGCGACGCCCGAACTCGCCTTCGAGGAGCACAGATCGGTCGCGGAGCAGATCGCCATGCTCACGGCCGAGGGCTTCCGCGTCACCCGCAACGTGGGCGGCATGGCCACCGCCTTCGTGGCCGAATACGGCAGCGGCGGACCGGTCGTCGGCATTCTCGGCGAATACGACGCGCTGCCGGACCTGGCGCAGGAATCCGGCATCACCGCGCACCGGCCCACCGTCGCCGGCGCGCCGGGACACGGTTGCGGCCACAATCTTCTGGGCGCGGGTTCGGCGCTCGCGGCCGTCGCGCTCAAGGATGCGCTGGAGGCCGAAGGCATCGCCGGAACCGTGCGCTATTACGGCTGCCCGGCCGAGGAGAGCGGATCGGGCAAGACCTTCATGGCCCGCGCAGGCCTGTTCCACGATCTCGACGCCGCCTTCTGCTGGCATCCGAGCGTGGTCAACGAGGTCCAGACCACGTCGTCGCTCGCCTGCATCCAGGCCTATTTCCGCTTCCGGGGCCGCGCCTCGCACGCCGCCGCCGCGCCGCATGTGGGCCGCAGCGCGCTCGACGCGGTGGAGCTGATGAATGTGGGCGTGAACTACATGCGCGAGCACATGCCCTCCGACGCGCGCGTGCACTACGCGGTCACCAATACGGGCGGCGACGCGCCCAACGTGGTGCAATCTCAAGCGGAATCCCTTTATCTCGTGCGCTCGCCGCACCTGCCCGACGCGGAGCGCCTGTTCGAGCGCGTGAAAAAGATCGCGGAAGGCGCATGCCTGATGACGGAGACGAGCGTCACGGTGCAGATCACCGACGCCACGTCGAACGTCGTTCCCAACAAGGCCCTGCAGGAGGCCATGTACGAGAACATGAAGCGCCTCGGGCCGCCGGCCTTCGACGAGGCCGACTTCGCCTTCGCGGAAAAGCTGCGGGCGGCGTCCCTCACCGACGAGGAGATCCTGGCGAGCGTGAAGCCGCACGACATGTCGCTGAGGACGAAGGTGCTCCACGACGGCGTGCTCTCCATGCCGACCCGCGAGGAGGTGATGATGGGCACCACCGACGTGGGCGACGTGAGCTGGATCGTGCCCACGGTCCAGTGCCACACGGCGTGCTTCGCCATTGGCACCCCGTTCCACACCTGGCAGCTCGTGGCGCAGGGCAACCTGCCCGCCGCGCACAAGGGCATGGTGCTCGCGGCGAAGGCCATGGCGGCCACCGCCGCCGACTGCCTGCGCAATCCCGATCTCATCGCCCGCGCCAAGGCGGAGCTGACGGAGCGCACCGGCGGCCGCGCCTATATCTGCCCGATCCCGGACGACGTCACCCCGGACGACCTGCGCGCCAAGGCGGCGTGAGAATCCGCACCTCCCTCATCGGCCGTACGACATAACATATCGTATCTGCTCATGAGGGAGAGAACATGCTCTTGAACAAGGAATGCCGTCTCGCACGATGCCTGAGCCGCTCGGTTCTCGGCTTGCAGATCCTGCTCTGGGGCGCCGCTTCGGCGCAAGCCCAAGGGGTGGATCCCTGGAAGCCCAACGACGATTCCTTCGAAGGCTACATGGCCCGGGAGCCGATGCGCAGGGAGGCCGAAGCGTTGGCCTCGACGTTCATCGAGACGGCGAGGGCGGGAAACACCGCCGAACTCCTTCGGATGGTGAGTCCCACAAGCGTCCAGACATCGGGCCGGGAGAATGTGGAACGCCATCTCGACAGGGCCGTGGTCCCGTTCTTCGCGCAGCACCGGGATTTTGGCCGAAGCACGACGACGTCGACGGCCAAGTCGGCAAGCGGCCATTTCGGATTTGCCTTCTACAGGTACTCGGTTCGCGCGAACGGAGAGAAGAAGCCGTTCGTCATCTACGTGACCCAGGAGAACGGGCGGTGGCACGTGGCGAACATCCTGGTGGATCATTTCGTGCCGGGTCGACACCGGCCCAGCGAGCAATAGAGCACGGCCTCCGTAACGGAGGATCAGGAATTCTTGCATCCTCGCAAGGTCTCTTTGGCGCTCGATAGGGTCGCGCTTGCAGGCCTGCAACCCTATCTTGCCAGCTTCATACGGACAGGAGAGCGCCATGAAGCTGACCGGAATCCATCACCTGACCGCCGTGACGGCGGATGCCTCCGGCAATCATGACTTCTACACGCAGGCGCTGGGAATGCGGCTCGTGAAGAAGACCGTCAACCAGGACGACGTGAGCGCCTATCACCTGTTCTACGCCGACGCCCTGGCCTCTCCCGGCACGGACATCACCTTCTTCGACTGGCCCGTGCAGCGCGAGCGGCGCGGCACGCACAGCATCGTCAACACGGCCCTGCGCGTGAACGGCGAGAAAACCCTGCAATGGTGGAAGGACCGGTTCGATTCCCTCCACATCCAGCACCAGGGAATCGCCGAGCGCGACGGGCGGCTCTGGCTTCCCTTCGAGGACCCGGAAGGCCAGCGCCTCGCCCTCGTGGACGACGGCGGCCAGGGCGACGAGGCGCATCCGTGGGATCGCAGCCCCGTGCCGGTTGAGCACCAGATCCGGGGCCTGGGTCCCATCACCATCAGCGTGCCGCAGCTCGACCGCACGGCCGCCGTGCTGACCATGGGCATGGACATGCGCGCCGCGCGGGAATTCCGCATCGGCGATACGCCGGTCCACGTGTTCGAGATGGGCGCGGGCGGTCCCTCCGCCGAGCTCCACGTGGCGGTGGAGCCGCATCTCGAGCCGGCTCATCCCGGCGCGGGCGGCGTGCATCACGTGGCGTTCCGCACGCCGAACGAGGAGACCTACCGCGAGTGCGCCGAGCGGCTGCGCGCCATGCGGGCGCCGTCGAGCGGCCCCATCGACCGCTACTACTTCAAGAGCCTCTATTTCCGCGAGCCGAACGGCATCCTGTTCGAGATCGCAACCGACGGTCCGGGCTTCGCCACCGACGAGCCCCTGGAGAGCCTCGGCGAGCGCCTGGCGCTGCCGCCCTTCCTGGAGCCGCGCCGGGCGCAGATCGAGGCGGGCCTCAAGCCTTTGTAAGACGTTCCTCCTGTCCCCCATCCGGTGAGTATGGGGGACAGGAATTCTTTCGCTCGGCAGCGCCGTTCCGCATTGAGAATAAGGCGGAGTTCTGACACCATCGCCCCGACCGGCGCGGGACAGGTGGGGGCTCCGATGTCAATTCTCGGATCGAGGTTCGTTTCGGCTGTTGCCGCAGCCCTGGCTCTCGCGGGCGCGGCGGCCCTGCCGGCACAGGCTCAGGGCCTCGGCCCATCGGCCATGCGCGAGCGGATTGACGGGCTGATTCCGGAGCTCGAAGCCTATCTGCAGGCGGGCATGAAGAGCTTCGACGTGCCGGGCGCCGCCGTCGGCATCGTGCATGACGACAAGCTCATCTACGCCGAAGGCTTCGGCGTGAGGGAGCTGGGCAAGCCGGATCGGGTGAACCCCGCCACGATCTTTCAGATCGGCTCGACCTCCAAGGCCTTCTTCAGCGCGACGCTGGCCCAGGCGGTGGATGCCGGCAAGCTCGAATGGAACGATCGCGTCTCCGATCTCCTGCCCGAGTTCCAGCTGAGCGATCCCTGGGTCGGCCGCGACACCCGGATGCTCGATCTTGCCGCTCAGCGCAGCGGCTTGACCCCCCATGTGAACGATGGCCTGACCGGGCTCGGCTACGATGCGATGACGCTCGTGCGCTCCTTGAGGGACGCACCCCTGACGCGGGTGTTCCGCTCCGATTTCACCTACGTCAACATCACCCATATCGCGGGCGGCATCATCCTGGCCCGCAAGCTGGGCATGGAATCGTGGAGCGACGTGGTCAGGAGCGGCATCTTCGAGCCCCTCGGCATGACGTCGTCCTCGTCCTCGGCGGAAGCCATCGAAAAGGCGCCGGACCATGCCGTCGGCCACCGGCAGGACGAGGCGGCCACCACCGCCATTCCGTTCCATGAATCCTTCCCCTACATCCACGGCCCCGCCGGCGGCATCAATTCCAACGTGCCGGACGTGTCGCGGTGGCTGCGCATGCAGCTCGGGCGCGGTCATTTCGAGGACAAGGTCATCGTCTCCGAAGAGAACCTCGACGTGACATGGACGCCGCGCGTCGCCATCAACGAGCGGCTTTCCTACGCAATCGGCTGGGTCGTCACCGCAACGCCGAACGGGCGCATCGTCTGGCACAACGGCGGGACCATGGGCTTCGGCGCCCATGTCGGGTTCCTGCCCGACCGCGGCGTCGGCATCGTCGTCCTCACCAACGCGGAGAACCGGGGCTTCCCCGATGCGGTCGCGCAATGGGTCTATGACCGGCTTCTCGGCAACGACGCCGTCGACAACGTGGCGCTCGCCCTCGAAGAAACCCGTGAGAAGGAGGCCGACGAGCGGGAAAAGGCCGCGCCTCCCGTGCGCGCTTCCGCGCCCCAGGATCTCACGGCCTTTGCGGGAACCTACATGTCGCCGCTGCTGGGAGACGTCACCGCCAGCGTCGAAGGCGGGCAGCTTCGGCTGAGGCTCGAGGACACCGAAGCCACGCTGACGCTGGCGCCTCGCGACGAGGATCTCTTCGATGCGCGCCTCGACGCCAGCGGGGTCTACGCGCCCGTCGTGGCCATGATGGGCGACGAGGTGGTGACGCAGGTCCGCTTCGAACGGGACGGTGACGGCGCGGTGACGCGCATGGATTGGGTATCCCCGACCCTGCCGCAGACCTTCAGGCGGCGGCAGTGACGGCACAGGAGACAGGTCACATGACACGGATGAGGCACGTTATCCTGACCGCCGCCATGGCAGGCTTCTGCCTCATGGCCGTCCCCGCCTCGGCCTTGCCCTTCACCTCCGCGCCAGGGCGCGGTTCCATCGTGGTTCCGGCGCAGCTCTTCCAGCTCTTCGTCGACGAGGACGACGGATACATCCACGACAGGCACTACGACTGGAACCAATACCGCAACTCCACCAGCCGCAAGGAGCGCGTCCGGGATTATTACCGGATGCAGAAGGAGGCGGAGAAGGATTACTGGCGGGCGCAGAAGAACATGCAGAAGCAGATGATCAAGCGCCAGCGCGGTTGGTAGCGGCCGATCCGGAACCGGCCCCGCCGCGAGGGCCGTCGCTTCGAGGATGTCTAAACGGTCTCCTGCGACGTCCGCGCCAGAATCCCCTCGACGATATCGACCACGCCAGCCGCCTCCCGCACCGTCGCGAGGCGGCTTTCCTGTCCGCCCAGCAGCTTGGCGAATTCGGCGATCTGGTGCCCGTCGGCCCGGGCGGGCTCGATGTTGCCGCCCGAATGGGTGAGCCGGTACCACTCGCTCATGACGGCCGAATCCCGGGAGCCCTTCACCTCGAAGCGGTTGAACTCCTCGGCCTCGCCTTCCACGGCGGCGTCGATGGTCATGCGGCAGCGGGCGAATTGCAGCACCGCATTCATGCGCGTCTCGCTGCCGAGCGGTCCCCGCTCGATGCGCGCCTCGGTCAGCTCGCCGGGGCCGAACAGGCGCCCGGCCAGAAACACGAAATGGGACACCACCTCGCGGGTGAAGCCGCCCTGCTCGGGGCCGGCGAGCCAGCCGGCGGCGCCCTGCTGCCAGCCGCGCGGCCAGGTGCGGAACCGCAGGGTCAGGTGCGCGGTCAGGTCGTCGCCAAGGGCGCCGGTCTCCACCAGCTCCTTCATGCGCAGGGAGGCGGGCGCCGTCGCGAAGGGAAAGTTCACCGCGGCCGGCACGCCGGAACGGGCCACCGTCTCCAGGCAGCGCCGCGCGCTCTCCGGATCGGCCGTGAGGGGCTTCTCGCAGAACACCGCCTTCCCGGCCCCGACCACGGCCGCGACCAGGTCCTCGTGGGTGGCGGGCGGGGTCGCGATGTAGATGCAGTCGATGGCCGGATCGGCGAGGAGGTCCTGCACGCTCGCGGCGCGGGGCACGTCCGTCTCGACCGGGGCCGGATCGTAGCCCGCGACGAGGCGGAAATCCGGGTTGGCCCTGAGGCCCTGGATGAAACGCCGTCCCATGACGCCGAGACCGATGATGCCGATGCCGTACATGTCCGATTGAGTCTCCCTGCTGGTATGCCACGGCCTATAGACCCTCGGCGGGCCCAGGGCGAGAGCGCGGAAAGAATTCGGAAACCTGGATTTTGTATCGCTTCGCCCATCCGCCCCGCGCGGCCGTCGCCACGGGTGGCGATCATGCTTGACCTTGGGTAAGTTTGAGGCCAGGACGGGTTGTCCGGTCCCGAAGCAGGAAGAGCCATGCGCATCGCCAGATCCCTCGTCCTTGTCCCGTTCCTCGCTCTCGGTTCGGCCCTTGCTCCCGCCCAGGCCGCGGACCTCCTCTTCCAGCAGGCGCCCGTGACCTCCGCGAGCTGGATCGCCACGATCAAGGGCAATCTGCGGGCCGGTCCATCCTATCCGGGAGCGGACGATTTCGGCGTCTACGGCTTTCCGTCCGTGAGCTTCCGCCGCGCCGGGACGCCGGAGCGGTTCAGCGCCCCCGACGACGGCCTCAGCTTCTCCTTCCTCGAGCAATCGGCGCTTCGCATCGGCTTCGTCGGCCGCTTCCAGGGCGGGCGCTACTACAAGGACGACCGCCGCCTCTTCGGCCTCGACAAGATCGACTGGGCGGTGGAGCCCGGCGTCTTCGTCGAGTACTGGCCCGTCGAGTTCCTGCGCGCCCGCGCCGAGATCCGGCGCGGCTTCGGCGGCCATGAGGGCTTCGTGGCCGATCTGGGCGTCGACCTCGTGCAGCGCTTCGGCGCCTTCACCTTCTCGGCCGGTCCGCGTCTGGCGCTGGGCGACAGTGAGTTCACCCGCACATATTTCGGCGTGACGCCCTTCGAGGCGGCCGTGAACGGCCAGGTGACGCCCTACCGTCCGTCCGGCGGCCTCACCTCCGTGGGCGTGACCACCGCCATGACCTACGAGTGGTCGCCGCAATGGTCGACCACCGCCTTCGTCTCCTACAAGCGCCTCGTGGGCGACGCCGCCGACAGCCCGATCGTCAAGCGCTTCGGCTCGGAGAACCAGTTCGGCCTCGGCCTCACCGTGTCCTATTCCTTCGATACGGGCTTCACGGGCTTCTGAAGCCGGGCTAAAGGCGGACCGTCCCGGTGCGATGCCTTGCGCCGGCCATGAGGAACGATGGCATCTGAACTCGTCACGGCCTGTCGAAGCTGGGTCCGGAAGCTCTCGCCTGCCGCCTTTCCCTACGGCCGTTTCCTCGCCGCCCTGCTGATCGGCACCCTCGGCGGCTGGGTCTTCGTCCGGCTCGGCCTGCCGCTGCCGTGGATGCTCGGCTCCATGACGGCCTGCACCCTCGCGGCGCTCCTGCGCGCGCCCATTGCCGCTCCCGCCGCCGTGCGGCCGCCGATGACCATGGTGATCGGGGTGATGCTGGGCGCGGGCTTCACGCCCCAGGTGATCGAGAGCGCCACCCATTGGCTGCCGACGCTGCTGGGGCTCGCAGGATTCGTGGTGGTCAGCGGAGCCGCCTGCGTCGCCTATTTCCGGCGCGTGGCCGGCTTCGACGTGCCGACCGCGTATTTTTCCGGAATGCCGGGCGGCCTCGTCGAGATGGTGATCGTCGGCGAGGACAAGGGCGGCGACGCCCGCACCATCGCCCTCGTGCACTCGGCCCGCATTCTCCTCGTGGTTCTCACGCTTCCGTTCCTGATCTGGCTCACGAGCGGCGTCTCGGTCGGGGCAAGGCCGCAATTCGGGGTGTCCGTCTTCGAGACCCCCTGGATCGACGAGGTCTGGCTCGTTGCGACGGCCGTCGTCGGCGGATTGGTCGGACATTACCTGCGGCTTCCGGCGCGGCTTCTCCTCGGCCCGATGCTGGTCAGCGCGGCGGTGCACGTTCTCGGATGGACCCGCTTCGTGCCCGCCGTGGAGGTCGTCACCGTGGCGCAGCTCGTGCTGGGAACCACCATCGGCTGCCGCTTCGCGGGCCTGGCGCCGCGCGAGATTATACGCATCCTCGTGCTGTCGCTCGGCTCGACGGTGATCCTGCTCGCGATCACCTTCGCGTTCGCGGCGGGGGTGAGCCGCATCTCGTCCTACGACCAGGTGACCCTGCTCCTGGCCTATTCGCCCGGCGGCCTCGCGGAGATGAGCCTCGTCGCGCTGTCGCTGGGCATCGAGGTGGCCTTCGTGGCCGCCCACCACATCATCCGGGTGTTCCTGGTGATGATCGCAGCCGCGCCCGTCTTCGCCCTGGTGCGGCCGCGCAAATAGGTTTTCGGACCGGCATGAAAAAGGCGGCGCCGGATCTCTTCCGGTCGCCGCCTCGGCCGTCCCGCAGGGGACTTGCGTTACAGGCGTGCCTTGAGGCCCACCGACAGCATGAGGGTGCTGATGTCGCCGCCCGCGGCGGGCTTCGGCGTCTTCTCCACCCGTCCCTGTCCGCCGTCGAACATCAGGGAGCCGCCCTTCGCCTCGAAGAAGTTCTGGTACTCCGCCTGTCCCGTCAGCGAGACGGTGTCCGTCAGGGCGTATTCCGCTCCGAGCGTCACGCCGACCATCCAGTCGGGGCTGAAGCGCTCCTCGAACACGATGTTCCGGAGATTGTGGTGATCCTTGTCCGACGACATCACGAACGGGCTCGCGATGAACTCGGCGTTCACCTTGAGCGGTCCGGCGGAATAGCTCGCGCCGAGGCCCAGATAGGGCGTATGCCACCATTGCTGATAGGCGATGCCGAGACGGTCGGGGAAGACGCCCGTGAGATCGCGGAAGCCGTTCTCGCTCGAATAGATGTAGTGGCCGCCATAGGCGTTCATCTTGAACGTCATGAAGCGGTAGCCGGCCAGGGCGCTCAGCTCGAAGGGACCCGACTGGTAGAACCTCGCGGCTGCGCCCAGATCGATCTGGTAGCCTTTCGCGAGGGTGGTGTCCGACGAATGCGACCATTCCGACCAGCTGTCGAAGCCCATGTAGCCGGCCATCCAGTCGAAATCGTCCATGGCGTTGTCGGATGCCACGATCGTCCAGCCGTTCGCCCGAAGCGACAGCCAGTCCAGCGGCCGATAGGCCAGGCGCGCGCCGAGGATGGCCGCATTGTCGATCTGCCAGTTCAGCTGGCTGAGCTTGGATCCGTTGCCAGGCACGTTGTACACGTATTCACGGGCCTGCCCGGTCAGATAGCCGCCATAGATCTCGGCGGAGAAGAACGGGCCCGCGGCCAGCACCGGAAGAGGAAGAGGGGCGGAGCGGGTGGCGAGATCGGCTGCATGTCCCTGCGACGCCACGGTCAGGGAAGTCGCCATCAGGAAGCCGCTGGCGAGGGCGGAAAAGGTTGCTGCTGATTTCGTCACGAAACGGGTCTCCAAGGCAGGGTTTGCCTGTCCAAATTGCGGCATCGCTTAGAGACGATTCCGTTACGGAATGCTGTCATTTGCGCGCCACACATGGGGCACAATCATCCGAAAGCGGTAGTTTTCGCCCGCCATCCCTCAATAGGCTTATGGAGGATCCCGCGAAGTCCGGGCCGGACGGCTACCCTGTTCGCATAGCTCCTATGGAACACTCGTCCCCCGTTCCGCGTTGAAATCAGCTCAGCAAGCGAGAAAGTTGCGTACCGCTCGACGGCAGGGGAGGTTGGCGGTGCAGAAGCTTTGCGATCCCGGTTTCGTGCGTAGACAGGCGGCGCCCTTCGTCCGGGTCCCGCATTCATGAAGACCTTCCTTCGGATCCTTGCAGGTCTCGCGCTCCTTCTCGTCATCGGTGTGGCCGCCTTTGCGGCCTATGCGTGGCGCTCGGAAATCGACCCGGTCGATCCGCCCGCCCAGGCGGGGCTGGATCCCGCGCTGGTGGCGCGGGGTTCCGATCTCGCGGCCATCGGCAACTGCAATGTCTGCCACACGGCGCCGGGCGGCGAGACCTTCGCCGGGGGCCTGGGCATCCCCACCCCGTTCGGCACCATCTATTCGACGAACATCACGCCCGATCCGGAAACGGGCATCGGCCGCTGGTCGGAGGCCGCCTTCCTGCGCTCCATGCGCGAGGGCGTCGACCGCGAGGGACGCCACCTCTATCCGGCCTTTCCCTACGATCACTACACGCTCGTCACCGACGAGGACAACCGGGCGCTCTACGCCTTCCTCATGTCGCGCAAGCCCGTGAGGGCGCAGGCGCCGGAGAACGAACTGCCGTTCCCGCTCAACATGCGCATGCTGCTCGCCGGCTGGAAGGCGCTTTATTTCCGCGAGGGCGCGTTCCAGCCCGATCCGAACCGCTCGGCGGAATGGAACAGGGGGCGCTACCTCACGGAAGGCCTGAGCCATTGCGGCGCGTGCCACACGCCGCGCAACCGGTTCGGCGCGGAGCAGCGGGAGCTTCATCTCGCGGGAGCCGAGGTCGAGAACTGGACGGCCTATGCCATCAACGCGGCGTCGCCCGCTCCCATTCCGTGGAACGCGGAGAGCCTCGCCTTCTACCTGCGCCACGGCTGGCATCAGGAGCACGGGGTGTCCCGCGGGCCGATGGCGCCGGTGACCGCCAATCTCGGCTCGGTGCCGGAGGAGGATGCCCGCGCCATCGCGACGTATCTGGCCGACCTGATGGGCGAGCCGAACCAGGAGCGGCAGACCCGGGCGGAGGCCGCGCGCGCGGCGATCCGGGAGGAGGGCGGAGCACCGCGTCCCGTTCAGGCCGGCGCATCCGGCAGCGGCATCGGCGAGGCGATCTATGTCAGCGCCTGCGAGGGCTGCCACGACGGCCGCCGCCCCCTGCCGTTCGGCGGGCTCAACCTGCATCTCAGCACCGCCGTCAACGGACCCAATCCGCAGAACATCATCAATGTCGTGCTGTTCGGCCTGCCCGGAGCCAAGGGCGAGCCGAGCGCCATGATGCCGGCCTATCGCGGCGTCCTGAACGAGGATCAGCTGGTCGCCCTGCTCGACTACATGCGCGAGCGCTTCAGCGACCTGCCCGCCTGGACCGACACCCGTGAGCGCGTCGCCCAGACCATGGGCGGCGAGCGAAAGGTCACGGTCTACCGCATGGACGGCACGACGCAGGCCCCTCCGGAATCCAGCATGAGGACGACGCCATGGCCGTGACCCTCACCGTCAACGGCACGACCCGCCAGGTCGATGCCGATCCCGACACCCCGCTGCTCTACGTGCTGCGGGACCATCTGGAGCTCAACGGCGCCAAGTACGGCTGCGGCATCGGCCAATGCGGCTCCTGCACCGTCATGGTGGACGGCACGGCGGTGCTCTCCTGCGTGACTCCGGTTCTCCTGCTCGAAGGGCGCAAGGTCACGACGGTCGAGGGGCTCGGCACCCTCGATGCGCCGGGGCCGATGCAGCAGGCCTTCATCGAGCAGCAGGCGGCCCAGTGCGGCTACTGCATCCCGGGCATGATGATGCGCGCGCAGGCCCTGCTGCAGGCGAACCCGGATGCGGACGAGGCCGCCATCCGCACGCATCTCGAACCCAATCTCTGCCGGTGCGGCACCCATATGCGCATCATCAAGGCCGTGATGCGCGCGGGCGAATTGATGCGGCAGAACTCCCAGAGCGGAGGGGCCACCTGATGACGAAGCACGATGCGAAAAATATGACCCGCCGCGGCGTTCTGGCCGGAGGCGGCTCCCTGGTCGTCGGCTTTTCGCTTCTGTCGAGGGCCCTCGCCCAGGAGGGCGAGGTGCAGGGCGTGACGCCGCCCAAGGAGCCGAGGCCCAAGCTGCCCGGCAGCCTGTCGGGCGCTCCCCTGCTGGATTCCTGGATCCGCATCGACGCCAACGGCGAGATCACGGTGTTCACCGGCAAGGCGGAGCTCGGACAAGGCGTGAAGACCGCGATCATCCAGGTCGCCGCGGAGGAGCTGGAGGTCGACCCGGCGGCCGTCCGGCTGGTCACGGCCGATACGGGCCGGACCCCGGACGAAGGCTACACCGCGGGAAGCCAGTCCATGCAGAACAGCGGCACCGCCGTTCGCCACGCCGCCGCGCAGGTGCGCGACATCCTGATCGCCCAGGCGGCCACCCGCTGGCAGATCCCGATCGACGGGCTGCGGGCCGAGAACGGAAAGGTGGTCAGGATCGACGGGCAGGCGCTCGATTACGGCGCCCTCGTGTCCGGCGAAACCCTGCACGTGGAAGCGGTGCCGCAGACCCGGCTGAAGCCGCAGGGCAGCTTCCGGGTCATGGGCCAGTCCCTGCCACGGGTCGACATCCCCGCGAAGGTGACCGGCACGCCGATCTACGTGCAGGACATGCGCCTGCCGAACATGGTGCATGCCCGCGTCGTGCGCCCGCCGCGCCCGGGCGCGACCCTGACGAACCTGGATTCCGCGGCGGTCGAGCGGATGCCGGGCGTCGTCGCGGTGGTGCGCAACGGCAGCTTCCTCGCGGTGGCGGCGGAGCGCGAGTTCCAGGCGATCAGGGCCATGCAGGCCCTGGAGGCGGCGGCGCAGTGGTCGGAGGGGACGCGGCTTCCCGATCCGGACGGCTTCGTCGCGAGCCTGAAGACCTTTCCGGCGCAGCAGGGCGTGGTCGCCGAGCGCGGCGGAGGCGGCGCCGCGACGGCCGCGAAGACCTTCCAGGCGACCTTCACCCGGCCCTACCAGATCCACGGCTCGATCGGCCCGTCCTGCGCCGTCGCCCTGTTGGAGAACGGCACCACGACGGTCTGGAGCCACACCCAGGGCGTCTATCCCGACCGCAGGGCGATCTCGGAAATGCTGGGCGTGGCGCCGGAGCAGGTGCGCGTCATCCATGTGGAGGGCTCGGGCTGCTACGGCCATAACGGCGCCGACGACGCGGCGGCGGATGCCGCGCTCGTGGCCCAGGCGGTGCCGGGGCGTCCGGTGCGCCTGCAATGGATGCGCGAGCAGGAGCATGTGTGGGAGCCCTATGGCCCCGCCATGCTGACGGAGCTGCGCGCCTCCATCGACGAGACCGGCCGCATCGTGGACTGGAACTACGACCTGTGGAGCAACACCCACACCACGAGGCCCGGGCCGGCAGGCTCCCTCATCGCCGCGCGGTCGCTGCCGAACCCGTTCCCGCCTCAGCCCGTCAAGCTCACCATCTCGCCCGCGGGCAACGGCGACCGCAATGCGG
Organism: Microvirga lenta; assembly: GCF_020532555.1. Taxonomy (GTDB): domain Bacteria; phylum Pseudomonadota; class Alphaproteobacteria; order Rhizobiales; family Beijerinckiaceae; genus Microvirga; species Microvirga lenta. The sequence goes on from NZ_JAJBBR010000004.1 coordinate 233,505, forward strand.
TGCCGCTCTACACGGTGCCGAACCTGCGGGTGATCTGGCATTTCCTGCCCGACATGCCCCTGCGGGTCTCGGCCCTGCGGGCGCTGGGCGCCTATGTCAACGTGTTCGCCATCGAGAGCGCCATGGACGAACTCGCCCTGATGGCGAACGTGGACCCGGTGGAGTTCCGCCTGCGCCACATGGAGGACCCGCGTGGACGCGCGGTGATCGAGGCGGCGGCGGAAGGGTTCGGCTGGTCCGGGGATCCGTTGCCCGAGGGGCGGGGCCGGGGCTTCGCCTTCGCGCGCTACAAGAACCTGGCGGCCTATCTGGCCATGGCCATCGAGATGGAGGTGGACCGGGAGACCGGGCGCAGCCGCATGACCCGCGTGGTCGCCGCCATCGACAGCGGCGAGGTCGTCAACCCGGACGGCATCCGCAACCAGACCGAGGGCGGCATCATCCAGGCCGCGAGCTGGACCCTCTACGAGGCGGTCGCCTTCGAGGAGACCGGCATCACCAGCATCGACTGGTCGAGCTACCCGATCATGCGCTTCGGCGCCGTGCCGGAGAGCATGGATATCCGCATCATGGACCGGCCCGGCCAGCCCTTCCTGGGCACGGGCGAGGCCGCGCAGGGCCCCACCGCAGCGGCCATCGGCAACGCGATCCGCCATGCGACGGGACGGCGTCTCTACGACATCCCGTTCCGCGCCGAGAAGGTAAAGGCCGCCATCGGCGTCTGAGGGGAGGCTGAACCTCCCCTCAGAACACCGCGTCGCCCTGCAGGAACGGATTGGTCTGCCGCTCCTGGCCGATGGTGCTCGTGGGGCCGTGGCCGCAGATGAAGGAGATGTCGTCGCCGAGCGGCAGCAGCTTCTCCTTGATCGAACGGATCAGCGCCTTGCCGTCGCCGCCCGGCAGATCCGTGCGGCCGACCGACCCCTGGAACAGCACGTCGCCCACGATGGCGAAACGCTGCGTGGACGATACGAGCACGACGCTGCCCGGGGAATGGCCGGGGCAGTGCAGGACGTCGAGGGTGAGATCGCCCACGGCGACCGTATCGCCCTCCTGCAGCCACCGGTCCGGCGTGACCGCGCGGGCCTCGATGCCGTAGCCCCTGCCCGTTTCCTCCAATCGGTCGAGCAGGAACCTGTCGGCCTCGTGCGGCCCCTCGATCGGCACGCCGAGCGCTTCCTTGAGTTCGGCGGCGCCGCCCGCATGATCGATATGGCCGTGGGTGAGGATGATCTTCTCCACCGTCACGCCCATCTCCTCGATGGCCTGGCGGATGCGGTCGAGATCGCCGCCGGGGTCGATCACGGCGCCCTTCTTCGTCCGGTCACTCCACAGGAGCGTGCAGTTCTGCTGGAACGGCGTCACGGGAATGATGGCGGCGCGGACGTCTGACACGGTGAAAACCCTCACGTTATGCACACAGCACATATAGCCGGGCTTCGCCCGTTTGAACCCCTCATGGCTGAGGGCGCCTTCTATTGACCTCCCTCCCTCCCGGTTCCCATAGTCCCGGGCACAGAATCAAAGGAAAGGCTTCATCATGGAAACCAGGGCCGCCGTGGCGTGGGAGGCTGGCAAGCCGCTCACCATCGAGACCATTCGCATCGAGGGACCCAAGCCCGGCGAGGTGCTGGTGGAGGTGATGGCGACGGGCGTGTGCCACACGGATGCCTACACGCTGTCCGGCCTGGATTCCGAGGGCAAGTTCCCGGCGATTCTCGGCCACGAGGGCGCGGGCATCGTGCGCGAGGTCGGCGCTGGCGTCACGACCCTGAAGGTCGGCGACCACGTCATTCCGCTCTACACGCCGGAATGCCGCAACTGCAAATCCTGCCTGTCCCGCCGCACCAATCTCTGCACCGCCATCCGCGGCACGCAGGGGCAGGGCGTGATGCCGGACGGCACGTCCCGCTTCCGCTGCGACGGCGAGACGGTGTTCCACTACATGGGCTGCTCGACCTTCGCGAACTTCACCGTGCTGCCCGAGATCGCGCTGGCGAAGGTGCGCGAGGACGCGCCCTTCGACAAGATCTGCTACATCGGCTGCGGCGTCACCACGGGCATCGGGGCCGTGATCTACACCGCGAAAGTGTGGCCCGGCGCGAACGTGGTCGTGTTCGGCCTCGGCGGCATCGGCCTCAACGTGATCCAGGGCGCGCGCATGGTCGGCGCGGACAAGATCATCGGCGTCGACATCAACCCGTCCAAGCGCGCCATGGCGGAGAAGTTCGGCATGACCGACTTCATCAATCCGAAGGAGATCGGCAACGACAAGGTCGTGCAGGCGATCGTCGACCTGACGGGCGGCGGCGCGGACTTCTCGTTCGACGCCACCGGCAACACGGACGTGATGCGCCAGGCACTGGAATGTTGCCATCGCGGCTGGGGCGAGAGCATCATCATCGGCGTGGCGGAGGCCGGCCGGGAGATCGCGACCCGGCCGTTCCAGCTCGTCACCGGCCGCGTCTGGAAGGGCACCGCCTTCGGCGGCGCGCGCGGCCGCACGGACGTGCCGAAGATCGTCGACTGGTACATGGAGGGCAAGATCAACATCGACGACCTGATCACGCACAAGATGCCGCTCGACGAGATCAACACCGCCTTCGACCTCATGCACGAGGGCAAGTCGATCCGCTCCGTCATCGTCTACTGATCGGGAGACAGTTCTTGAGCCTCGAGGTCGTCTCGCAATCGCGCTGCTTCGGCGGCACGCAGTTCGTCTATCGCCACGCATCGCAGGAAACCGGCACGCCCATGCGCCTTGCCGCCTTCGTTCCGCCCCAGGCGGAACGGGGCAAGGTGCCGGTGGTGTGGTTCCTGTCCGGCCTGACCTGCACGGAGGAGAATTTCACCGTGAAGGCGGGCGCGCAGCGGACGGCCGCGGAACTCGGCGTGATCCTGATCGCGCCGGATACCAGCCCCCGCGGCGAGGGCGTACCGGACGACCCCGAGGGATCTTACGATTTCGGCCTCGGGGCCGGCTTCTACGTGGATGCGACCGAGGAGCCTTTCGCCAAGAACTACCGCATGCGCTCCTATGTCGAGCGGGAGCTCCCGGCCCTCGTGGCCGAGAGCCTGCCGGCCGACATGGGGCGGCAGGGCATCACCGGCCACTCCATGGGCGGCCATGGGGCCCTGACCATCGCGCTGCGCAATCCGGGCCGCTTCAAGGCCGTTTCGGCCTTCGCGCCCATCGCCTCGCCGATGAACTGCCCCTGGGGCGAGAAGGCCCTGTCCGGCCATCTCGGGCCGGATCGGGCGGCGTGGCGGGACTACGATTCCTGCGCCCTGATCGAGGGCGGGGCACGCCTGAACGATCTTCTGGTCGATCAGGGCACCGCTGACACCTTTCTCGAGAGCCAGCTCAAGCCGCATCTGCTGGAGGAGGCCTGCGCGAAGGCCGGCATCCCCCTAACGCTCCGGCGCCAGGACGGGTACGACCATTCCTACTTCTTCATCGGCACCTTCATCGAGGACCACCTGCGCTGGCATGGGGCCCGGCTCGGTCTTTGACAACTCTTCGGAGGTAGTCGGGAACCCGACAGCCTCCGAACTCTCCCGGTTTCCCTAAGTGCTCTGGCGCACTGCGCCCGGTTGACGCAGAGGAATAGATCCTGCTCTGGAACGATAGAGCATAGCTCTTTGCCAATAAACAGGCTAAGAGATCCGTTCTTCGTGCGAATCTTTTCGTAAGACCGACCCAAAGCACCGCCCATGGAACAGACCCGCGAGCCTATTTTCTCCCCCAATGCCGGCCAGCTTGTCGGCAAGGCCGTCGATATGACGAAGTCCGCCCTCGCGTCCGAGGCGGGCAAGGCGGCGATCCGCACGGCCATCGCCAGAGGCCCCGAGGGGCTGATGCAGCATCTGGCCAAAGCCGCCGAGAAGGCTGCGCCGGATCCGATCACCCAGGCGCGTCTCCTGCTGGCGGAGCAGAGCCAGAACTTCGACGTGATGCGCGGCGCGATCGGGCAGATCGGGCATTCCCTGGGCGAGCTGAACGCCTCCGACGACAAGACCCGGACGCCGCACATGGTCGCCCTGCTGAACGCCCAGGCCGAGGCGATCCAGGGACTGACGCTCCTGGTGCTCAAGGGGCAGCAGGTCCAGTCGGAGCTGATCAACGCGGTCGGCACGCAGGCCCAGCAGGCGGCGCCCTCCGGCATGCCGAAATGGGGCTATTACGCCATGGGCGCCATGATGGTCTGGAGCGCCCTGAGCATGATCTTCTCCTCGATCTTCTAAGAGCCGGGATTTCCGGCTCGGTTGCGCGATCCTTCGCTTTTTTCCGTTAAACTCCATGGATTCGTGGGGACAGGTCCATGTTCGACGCCAAGAAACTTCTCGATGCACTGGGAACGCCCGCCACGCCGGCGGCACCCGCAGCGGCCGCTCCGGCTGCCGCGCCCGCGCCTGACGCTCCCAAACCCGCCGCTCCCGCCGCCGGCGCCGCCCAGGCGTTCGGCGCAGGCACGCTGCTGAGCGAGCTGATCGGCCTTGCAAACAGGCCCTCGCCTCCTCCGCCAGCACCGGACAGCGCAGCCGCCGAGCCGGTCGCAACGGAAGCGACGGAAGCCCCCGCCGAGGGCGAGCCGCCGGCTCAGCCGAAACCCGCGGCCACCGCGCCCAAGGCAGCGCCGCCGCCGGCCGACCTGACGGACCTTCTCCTCGGCAAGGCCCAGGAATTCCTGAAGACGCCCCAGGGCAACGCCGCCATGAACGCGGTCGTGCTCGGCCTGACCAAGGCCGTGGTCAATTCCGAGGCCGGCCGCAAGCTCACCGCATCGGCGAAAACCAAGGGCACGGCCCTGTTCAACCGCCTCCTCAACAAGGGAGCGGAAGCGCCCACCATCGAGGGCTCCGCGATCACCGTCCCGGCCGCGCCCGACGCGGCGGCGCTGCCCGCGCCGGCCCCGGCCGACAGCGGCGAGACGGCTCTTCTGGTCATGCGCGCCATGATCGCGGCCGCGGCCGCGGACGGGCGCATCGACGACGACGAGCGCGAGCGGATCCTCGGCACCCTCAAGCGGGCGGGAATCGACGGCGAAGGCGTCGCCCTGATCGAGGCGGAGCTCGCCCGCCCGGCGAGCGCGGCCGAACTCGCGGCGGCGGTGAAGACTCCCGACATGGCGGTCCAGGTCTATACGGCGGCCCGGCGCATCATCACGCCGAGCACGGTGGAGGAGCGGGTGTTTCTTGCGCATCTCTCCGGCGCCCTCGGCCTGGAGCCGCGGGTCGTGGCCCAGATCGACGCCCTCGCCTCCGGGGCGATCAAGGCCTGAGCGGCACCGCTCAGGCTGTCTCGAACAGCTCCGGGTGCCGGATCCGCAGGGCCTGCGTCAGGGCCAGGGTCTTGAGGTCGGTCACGGCGTTCTGCTCCAGCATCCGGGCCAGTTCCCCGCAGCCGATCTCCAGCACCTCGATGTCCTCGTGCTCCTCCGCGAGGCCGCCTCCTTCGGCCACCCGATCCGCCGCCGTATAAGGCGCCAGGAACAGGTTGAGCCGCTCCGTCATCGCGCCCGGTGTCGACCAGGTGCAGCCGACGGGCTCGAGGGTGCCGAGGCGCAGCCCGGCCTCCTCCATGGCTTCCCGCCGGGCGCAGGCCTCGGGCTCGTCCCCTTCCAGGAGGCCGGCGATGACCTCCAGGATGTCCGGCTTCGCCTCGATGTGCATGACGGGCACGCGGAACTGACGGACGAGGACGACCGTGCGCCGCTGCGGATCGTAGGGCAGCACGGCGGCGACGTCGTCGCTCTCGACGATCTCCCGCTCCATCGTCTCTCCGTCGGATTTGCGGACGGTAAAGCCGAGGACCTTGCGCCATCCGTCATAGAGGGTTCCCACCTTGGTGATCCGGTAACCTGCCACGTCTTCTCCCTTTCCGTTTCGGCCTCCGCCTCGGAGGTCTCACGACAACGCGCCAGAAGGCAACCGTTGCCCGGCGAGGCCGATTGGAAGCCCGACGGCACCGTTTCGCGTTGTCGGCGTTGATTACGACCATGCAGAGGTGGGGTGTGGAAGACCTGATCAGAGCCGTGAAGGAACGCCAGGCCATCCTGTTCGCCGGGGCCGGCGTTTCGATGACCGTCGGACTGCCGTCCTGGCGGACCCTGGTGGAGCACATCGCGGCGGAGCTGGGCCTGGACCTGTCCAAGTTTCCGGAAACGGAGATCAACCACCTCACCCTGGCCGAGTACTACCGCCTCAAGCAGGGCAGCATCGGGCCCCTGCGCAGCTGGATGGACCGGAACTGGACCATTCCGGAGGACGCCCTGAAGGCCTCCCGGGTCCACGAACTGATCTGCCGGCTCGATTTTCCCATCGTCTACACCACGAATTTCGACCGCAACCTGGAGACGGCCTTCGATCTGCACGGGAAGGACTACGTCAAGATCGTCAATGCCAAGGACATCGCCCGCATCCGGAGCGAGGTTCCGCAGATCGTGAAGTACCACGGGGATTTCGACGACGACGAATCCATCGTGATCGCCGAGACGGACTATCTGGACCGCCTGTCCTTCGAGTCGCCCCTCGACATCAAGTTCCGCTCCGACGCCCTGGGCAAGACCATCCTGTTCATCGGCTACAGCATGACCGACCTGAACATCCGCTTCCTCCTGCACCGGCTCTGGAAAACCTGGTCCGGCTCGGGCTTCGAGCGCAACAGGCCGCAATCCTACGTCTTCATGCTGCGGCCGAACCCGATCGAGGAGGCCGTGCTGGAGCAGTGGGGCCTCCAGGTCCTGACGGAGAAGGACTGTCCCCCGGAACAGGCGCTCGAGGTCTTTCTCGCAAAGCTCAGCGATGCCGTCGAGGAGCGGTGAGGCGCCGGCTCCCGCGAGTCGAAACATCGTTAACAAAGCATCAACACCCGCCGTGCCATCGTCTCGCCCCGAGGACTTGCCATGACGGCCTTGCGCCTCTGCAGTTTTTCTCGAAGGTGATCATGGCCGAAGCCCGACGCCGTCTTTCTCTCCGCGATGTCCTGACCGACGGGCGCGTCGCCCTCATGCTGCCGCTGGGCTTCTCCTCGGGGCTGCCCTTCCTGCTGGTCTTCAGCACGCTCTCGGCCTGGCTCCGGGAGGCGGGGATCTCGCGGACCGAGATCGGAATGCTGAGCTGGGTGGCGCTGGCCTATTCCCTGAAATTCCTCTGGGCCCCCATCGTCGACCGCTACGACGTGCCGGTCCTCGCCCGGCTGCTCGGCCGCCGGCGCGGCTGGATGGCCCTGGCGCAGATCGGCGTCGCCATCGGCCTCGTGGGCATCGCGTCCAGCGACCCGCAGGCGAACCTGTCCGCCGCCATCGTGTCGGCCCTCGTGGTCGCCTTCGCGTCGGCCACCCAGGACGTGGTCATCGACGGCTGGCGCATCGACGCCGCCACGACCGAGCGCCAGGGCATGATGGCGGCGACCTACCAGCTCGGCTACCGGCTCGCCCTCATCTGCGCCGGAGCGGGTGCGCTCTACATCGCGGAGTTCGTCGACTGGCGCAGCGCCTACCTCGCCATGGCGGCGCTCATGGTGGTCGGCCTCGCCGGAACCCTGCTCGCGCCGCGGGTGGACGAAGGCCCGGCCCGCAAGCGCCTCCCCTTCGCGGCGGCGATCCTGGAGCCCCTGACCGAGCTCTTCCGGCGCAAGGGCATGATCCTGGTCCCGATCCTCGCCCTCGTCGCCTGCTTCCGCCTGCCCGATTTCGTGGCCGGCGTGATGGCGAACCCGCTCTATATCGACCTCGGCTTCTCGAAGGCCGACATCGCCAACGTGTCGAAGCTCTACGGCATCTGGGTCGGCATCATCGGCGCCTTCGCGGGCGGGCTCGCCCTCACCCGGCTCGGGCTGTGGTGGACGCTCTTCATCGGCGCCTTCATCGCGGCCTCGTCCAACCTGATGTTCGCCTGGCTCGCCACGGAAGGCGCCCGGCTCGACCTGCTGATCCTCTCGATCAGCGTCGACAATTTCGCCGCGGGCTTCGCGGGCTCGGCACTCGTCGCCTACATGTCGAGCCTCACCGCGCCGGGATTCGCCGCAGCCCAATACGCCCTGCTCAGCTCCCTCTATGCCCTGCCGGGCAAGCTGATCGGCGGCGCCTCCGGCGCGGTGGTGGATGCCTATGGCTACCCGCTGCTGTTCACCGCGACCGCCAGCATCGGAATTCCGCTCGTGATCCTGTGCCTGGTCGTGCGGCGGGATACGGTGAAGACGGTGCAGGAGAGGCACGAGGAGACCGACGCAGAAGCGCCGGCCGTCGGCGCGGCGTCGAGGGCTTAGGCCCGCAGCTCTCGCCTCATGAGGGGGCGATTGCTCTACCTCCTCACGACGAGAGCTGCGGGGCATTGACGCCCGGCCGCGCTCAGGCGGCTTCCTGCTCCAGCAGGCGGGCGATTTCGTCCTTCAGGCGAAGGCGCTCCCTGCGCAGTTCGGCCTCGCGCTCCTCGGACGCGGCCTCGACGCGGGTTTCGAGCCGGTGAATGGTGCGGTTCACCTCGTGGTATTCCTCGGCCAGCCTGGCGAAGTGGCGGTCGCTGAGCTTGCGGGCATGGATCGCGTCGGCATGGCCGGGAAATTCCTGGGCGAGTTCGTGGGGAACGTGAGACATGGTTTGCTCCTTTCGCGCCGACCTTGGCCGCGCGGGAGCATCCGTGCCTTGACCCACGTCAAACCGCCGCGCTTCCCCATCAGGCCGGCTGTCCGGCCTTGGGCGGAAGCGGGAACAGGGTCGTGAATCGCGCCGCGAGGGCGCGGTCGCCCTCGATCCGCAGCGCGCCGGCCTCCTCCATGGCCTCCAGGGGCTGGCCGCCATAGATCGCGCCCGCGATGGCCGGCGCCGTGCCTTCGAAGATCAGGTCGGCCGCGTCCAGGGGCGCGCGGGAGATCTCGATCCGTCCCCCGGCAAGATGGCCCAGGAAGGTCTCCTCGCCCACCCCGAAGCCGATGCGCGCGTCGAGGCCGTCGGCCCGTTTCGCGTCCAGCATGGTGCGCAGCGACAGCATCAGCGAGACGGCGCTGAACGGCCGGCTCGGATCATGCGCGGGGGAGCGCGCCGCCCACCGGCCCAGGCTCTGGAAGATGGGCTCGCTCTCGTAGCCCCATTCCGTCAGCTCGTAGACCTGGGTCGCGGCGGGCGGGGGCAGCCTGCGGCGCACGAGAATGCCCGCGGCCTCCAGGCCCTCGAGTCGCTGGGTGAGCACGTTGGCGCTGATGCCGGGAAGGCTCGCGCGCAGGTCGCTGAAGCGGCGCGGCCCCAGCATGAGCTCGCGCATGACCAGGAGGGCCCAGCGCTCCCCCACCAGATCGAGGGCGTGCGCGGTCGCGCAGGCGTCGTCGTAGTGGCGGCGCTGGGACGTCTCGGAGGTCTTTGTTATTTTTTCTAACTTCATAGTTGCTTTTTATAACTTTATGGGGAATCAATGTCAAACCACACCCGACAGGAGACCGCCATGCCCAAGATGATCTTTCTGAACCTTCCCGTCGCCGATCTCGACCGCGCCGTCGCTTTCTACGAGGCCCTGGGCGCCGAGAAGAACGAGCAGTTCACCGACCACACGGCGGCCTGCATGGTCCTGTCCGACGTGATCCACGTGATGCTGCTGACCCACGACAAGTTCCGCCAGTTCACCCCGAAGGCGATCGCGGACGCGAAGGCGACGAGCGAGGTGCTGATCTGCATCTCCGCCGACAGTCGCGAGGCGGTGGACGAAACGCTCGCCAAGGCCGCGGCCGCCGGCGGCACCGCCGACCCGGGACCGAAGCAGGATTACGGCTTCATGTACGGCCGCAGCTTCGAGGATCCCGACGGGCACATCTGGGAAGTGATGTGGATGGACGTCAAGGCGGCGAAGAATGCCGCGGGCGAGATGGCGATGGCCTGAGCCGAGTCTACGAAAGAGAAGGGGAAACGACCATGACCGACACATCCGCCGCCCCGCACGAGCTGGTGATCACGCGCCTGATCGATGCGCCGCCCGAGACCGTCTACCGGGTCTGGACCGAGCGCACCGGCGAGTGGTGGGCGCCGCGCCCCTACACCACCCCGGAAGTCGCGCTCGACCTCCGCCCCGGCGGGCGCTTCCTCACGAGGATGCGCGCTCCCGACGGCACCGACATGCCGAACGAGGGCGTCTTCCTCGAGGTCGAGCCCAACCGCAGGATCGTCTTCACCGACGCGTTCAGGACCGGGTGGATTCCGCAGGACCCGTTCATGGCCGTGACCGTCACCTTCGAGCCGGAAGGCGCAGGCACGCGCTACACCGTGCGGGTGCGGCACTGGAGCGAGGAGGCCAGGCAGCGCCACGAGGCCATGGGCTTCCACGAGGGCTGGGGCATCTGCCTGGGCCAGCTCGCCGAACTCGCCGAGGGCGAGCGCGCGGCGGCGTGAGGTTCGCGGATCGATTCAAGGAGAAAACGCCATGAGCTATATCGACGGGTTCGTCATTCCGGTGCCCGCGGGCAACCGGGAAGCCTATCGCGAAGTGGCCGCGAAGGCGGCGCCGATCTTCAAGGAATACGGCGCCATCCGCATCGTGGAATGCTGGGGCAACGACCTGCCCGACGGCAAGGTCACGGACTTCAAGGGGGCGGTGAAGGCGCAGGACGGCGAGACCGTGGTCTTCTCCTGGATCGTCTGGCCCTCCAAGGAGGTCCGCGACGAGGCCAACCGGAAGGTCATGGCCGATCCGCGATTGATGGAGGCCGAGATGCCCTTCGACGCGAAACGCCTCATCTACGGCGGCTTCGAGCTTCTGCTCGACACGGGGGAGTAGGCGCCATGTCCAGGATCGCCCCTTGCCTGTGGTTCGACGGAAAGGCCGAGGAGGCGGCGCGGTTCTACGTCTCGCTGCTTCCCGATTCCCGCATCGACGCCGTCACGCCCTACAGCGTCGAGCTGCCCGGCGGATCGCCGGGCGATGTGATGTCGGTGGAGTTCACCCTTGCCGGATCGTCCTATATCGCCCTGAACGGAGGGCCGGGCTTTTCGTTCACGCCCGCCCTGTCCCTGTTCGTGCACTGCGCCGATCAGGCGGAGGTGGACCGGCTCTGGGAGGCCCTGCTCGACGGCGGCACGCCCCAGCAATGCGGCTGGGTGACGGATCGCTACGGCGTCTCCTGGCAGGTGGTGCCGACGGCGCTGGGCCGGATGCTGAAGGACGAGGACCCGGCCAGGGTCCGCCGGGTCATGGAAGCGATGCTGCGGATGGTCAAGCTCGATCTCGGCGCGCTCGAGCATGCCTATCGGGGTTCCGCGGCGGCCTAGCGTATCGCGCCGGGCGCGACCGCGAAGCTTCGGCGCGGCGGCGCGCGAGCGCCACCGCGGCGGCGATGCCCGCAGCCGCCACCAGCCCGATGCCCAGGGCGGTGCGCAGGCTCGGCAGCGTGAGCCGCTCCCCGAATTCGGGCGCCATCCGCTCGGGCCGGTCGGGATCGAGCAGCCGGCTCTCCGCCATCGCGACCTCGGCCTCCGTCAGTTCCGGCGGCTCGAACGGGATGAGACTGCGTCCGTCGTCCCGCCTCAGCCGCTCGATGGCCCGGATCATGGATCCGTGCTCGGTCGCCAGCGTGGCCGCGAGCCTCTCCTGCGCCACGCCGAGATGCTCCGCGATCAGCCGGTCGCGGATCGCCGTGATCACCTGCCGGACCTTGCGGTCGGCCTGGCCGGCGCCGGCCTCGACGGCGAGGTCGCACTCCGTGTCGAGGCCCATGGAGCGGTTGTTCAGGTTGGACGAGCCCACCCGCAGGAGCCGGTCGTCCACGGCCACGACCTTGGCATGGACATAGATGTCCTCGCCCCCTTTCGTGACGGGGGTGTAGATCCTGAAGCGGCCGTGGCGGTCCTGTTTTGCGAGATCGCGCACCAGGACGGCGCGGGCGGATCCCATCACCTCTTCCTCCAGCCATCCGACCGCCGATCGCGGATTGATCACGACGATCTCGGGGCCGTTCTCCTCCTGCAGGCGCTTCGCCAGCGCGTCCGCGATACGGTGCGAGGCGAAGTACTGCGTCTCGATGTAGATCGTGTGCCGCGCGGCCCGGATGGCCGCGAGATAGAGCGCCTCGATCTCCCGGATCTCCGGTTGCGCCTCGCCATAGGCCGGCTCCGTCCGGGCGATGGCGACCTCCACGTCGGTGAGGTCGGGAGACAGGTGTTCCGGCCAGCAGGGAGCGGCGGCCTTCGGCGGCGGCAGCGCCTCGCCGGTCGCCCTTCGCCAGCGCTCGCGCGCAAGCTCGCCCAGAGCCCCGGCCGCCTCGCCCGTGAGGCAGGTGGTGACGTCGTGCCACGGCTGATAGGCCCGGCCCCTGTCGATCCGGTGCGGATCGTCGTCGCGATGCGCGGGCGTGTCCCAGCGATAATCCGTCATGTCGATGCCGCCGCAGAAGGCCAGGCAGTCGTCGATCACGACGATCTTCTGGTGGTGGCAGGCGCCCATGGGATGTTCGTGGTCCAGGCGGAAATCGATGCGCTTGCCCAGGAGCCAGTCGAGCAGCTTCAGGGGAAGCGTGGCCCGGAACGGGAATTTGAGGAACGACAGATCCCAGCGGAGCACGAACACGCGCAGCCCCGGCCGCCTCTTGACCGCTTCCGCCAGGAAGGAGCCGAGTTCGTCCGGCACGCCCGGCATCGGGTTCGTCCGTTCGAGGCCGATGCTCAGGTCGAAGTCCCACCCGATGAGGAACACGGTATGCCGCGCCTGCAGGATGGCGGCTTTCGCCGCGGCGAAATAGGCCGCCGCATCGACGATCACCGCGAGGCGGTCGGCCCGCGCGAGGCGCCAGCAGGTCCTGCCCTCCTCAAGGACTCGGAGGCCGCTTTCGGAGTGGTGCATTCCAGGTTTCATGACCGGGCGGCGGCGTCAGAAGATCAGGGCGAGAATCCCGATCACCACCGCCAGACCGATGAGAAAGATGATTCCGAGAGTGCCGCCGAGTACCTTGAGCATGTCCGTTCCTCCATGGTTTTCCGCGAGGCGGCCGTGCCGGGCGCAAAGCCCGCCTCGGAACGGAACGACCAGCGGAGACGAGCCCGCCAAGTCTCCATTCATGCGAATGCCGAAGGTTTGAACGCATGGGCCGCGGTTGGGTTGCGGCCGGGCGCACATCCGCAACGGCGTGCTCTATGATCGAGGGCGGACGCGATTCAGGTCCGTGACGGGGAAGGCGGGTGAGATGAAGCTTCTTCTGGTGGGTGCGACAGGTCTGGTGGGCGGTCATGTTCTCCGGCTGGCGCTTAGCGACAGCCGCATCGACGCCGTGGTCGCGCCTGTCCGCCGGCCCCTGCCGGCCCATCCGAAGCTTCTCGCGCCGAGAGTGGATTTCGAGCGCCTGCCCGAGGATGCCGGGTGGTGGCAGGCCGATGCGGTCGTGTGCACGCTCGGGACCACGATGCGGACGGCCGGATCGCAGGAGGCGTTCCGCAGGGTCGATCGCGATTACCCGCTCGCCGTCGCCCGCCTGTCCAGGGAGCATGGCGCAGAGACCTTCGCCCTGAACTCGGCCATCGGGGCGGATCCGTCCTCGCGCTTCTTCTACAACCGGGTGAAGGGGGAGCTGGAGCGGGATCTCGCCGGTCTCGGATTCCGGTCCCTCACCTTCGTCCGCCCGGGCCTCATCGGCGGGCAGCGGAACGAGGTCCGGCCCGCCGAAAGGATCGCCTCCCTGACTCTCGGGCTTCTGAACCCGATCCTTCCGCGACGCCTGCGCATCAATCCGGCGGAGAGGATTGCGCACGCCCTGGTCGAGGCGGCCGTCGCGGGACGCCCCGGCACGCACATCGTCGGATCGGCCGAACTGGCCTGAGGCCGATCCGACGATGTGCGCCTGTCGGCCCAGGATCGCTGGGAATCCCCGCCGAAGTGCTCATGACACCTGCGTTCGAGCTGAAACATCGCAAGCCCGCAAGTATTGCCGGAACGACCTGATCGGGTTTCCGCGACGAAGCTGCTCAACAGAAGCACCGTTGCGGCTTCGAAGAGATGGTCGTGCCGATCAGGTGCGAGACAGGTGAAACCGTCCCTCTATTCCTTCCGGCCCGTCACGCCGCTGGATCTCCCTCTCCTGCGCCGCTTTCCTGAGGCTCCTGGCTCAACGCCTTCGGGACGAGGGCGCCCCCGTCGCCGGCGCCGGCTTCCGCGGGGATGCCGTGGTGCAGACGGACGAGGGACCGGCGATGCTGATGACCTTCGTTCGAGGCGGCATGAGCGAACGCCCTCGGGCAGCCTCCCCGTCGTGAGACCTCCGCACTGAATCTCCCGCTCGCGGCCCGAAGCCGGGCCGGGCGGTCAACGCCGCCTCTTGCGCAGGTAATCCACGAGAACCCGCAACTTGAGCGGCAAGTTGCGGCGATTCGGATAGTAGAGGTAAAAGCCGGGGAAAGGCGGGCAGAACTCTTCGAGAAGCGGCACGAGTTCGGCCCGGGCGATGTAGGGCCGGAAGGTTTCCTCCATCCCGAAGGTCAGGCCTGCTCCCGCGCAGGCCAATCGTATCATCACCCTCATGTCGTTGGTGGTCACGCGGGGATTCACGTCCACGGCGAAGTCGCGTCCGTTCTCGGTGAATTCCCACCGGTAGGGGGCGACCTGCGGGTTGGGCCGCCAGCCGATGCAGTGATGCTTCGGCAGATCCCGGGGATGGGCAGGTGCACCATGCTGGGCCAGATAATCCGGGGAGGCCATCACCATGTGGCGCTGCTCGTCCGATACCGGAACGGCGATCATGTCCTGCTCGATGACCTCGCCGAGCCGGACACCTGCATCGAAGCCGTCGGCCACGATGTCGAATTCCTCGTCCGTGACCGTGATGTCGAGGTGGATGTCAGGGTAGGCCGCGAGGAACCCGGCCAGCAGCGAGCCGCTCAGGAACCTCTCGGCGATCGAGGAGACCGTCAGGCGCACCATGCCGCTGGGCCGCTCGCGCATTTCGCCCACGGCTTCCAGTGCGGCGCCGAGATCGTCCATGGCCGGGCGCACCGACTGGTAGAGCCGCTCCCCCGCCTCCGTCAGATGGAGGCTTCGGGTGGTGCGCTGGACAAGAGCCACGCCCATCCGCTCCTCGAGCCGCCGGATGGCCTGGCTGACGGCCGAGCGGGTCACGCCCAGGCGCTCGCTCGCAGCCCGGAAGCTGCGTGCTTCCGCGACCGTCACGAAGACAGCGATGCCGGCGAGGTCTGGGATCATTGGTGACAAAAACTTACCAGCCTGTGCGCGATCGGCAAGTCGATCGCGCAGGCCGGCAGCGGTATTTCTCGTCATGAGCTCAAGACCACGAAGTCATCGGGGTCCCGGCTCCATTGAGAGGAAATTCCATGTCCGAGATGAAGATCGTTTTGATTACCGGCGCCTCCAGCGGGATCGGCGACGCCGTGGCTCGGGAGCTGTCCGAAGCCGGTCACGCCGTGGTGGTGGGCGCTCGCCGGACGGACCGCCTGCACGATCTGGTCGGCCGCATCGAGGCTTCCGGCGGCGTCGCACGGGCCCATCGGCTCGATGTCACCTCCCGGGATGATTTCACCAGGGTCGTGTCCGCGACCCTCGAGGAGTTCGGCCGCATCGATGTGATCGTCAACAATGCGGGCGTCATGCCCTTGTCGCCGCTCAGGGCCCTCAAGGTGGGCGAGTGGGACCAGATGGTGGATGTCAACATCAAGGGCGTCCTGAACGGGATCGCGGCCGTGCTGCCTCACATGGAGGCCAGAGGCTCAGGTCATGTGATCAACATCGCATCCATCGGAGCACATCGGGTCTCCCCGGCCGCTGCAGTCTACTGCGCCACCAAGTACGCCGTCTGGGCGATTTCGGACGGGCTTCGCCAGGAGACGGACCGGTTGCGGGTCACGGTGATCTCGCCGGGCGTCGTCGCGAGCGAGCTGGCGGAGACGATCTCGGACGACACGGCGCGCAAGGCGATGGTGGAGTTCCGCAGGCTTGCCATCGAGCCGGATGCGATCGGCCGGGCGGTCCGCTATGCGATCGAGCAGCCCTCCGATGTGGACGTGAGCGAGATCGTCGTTCGTCCGACGGCAAGCCCGCACTGAAGAGAGGAGTCTTCGATGCCACGCAATGACATCGCCCTCGTCCTTGCGGTCGCAATGGCGGCCGCACCGGGGGCGCTCGCGCAGTCCGATATTTCCGATCAACCCCGGTCCAAGGAAGCAGCCGGCATGACAACTCACCCTTATCTCGGCATGTGGGTCACCAAGGACGGCCACATTCGCCAGGAGCTTCTCCCGAGCGGCCGTTATGACGAGGCGCGGGGCAGCCGCAGGAGCGCCTATCGGGGACGCTATGAGATCCGCGGCAACAAAATCGACTACTGGGACGATACGGGATTTACGGCCGACGGTGAGTTCATCGACGGCGTCCTCCACCACGGCGGAATGCTGTTCTACAGGGAAGAACAGGTGAAGCCGCGTCCCTGACGCGCGGTGCGATCCCCGCCACGGCACCATGCGTGGCGGGGATTCAGGCGTCCGATCAGACGTCCAGGTTCGCCACCGAGAGGGCGTTCTCCTGGATGAACTCGCGGCGGGGCTCCACCACGTCGCCCATGAGCTTGACGAAGAGGTCGTCGGCGTCGGTGGAATCCTTCACCTTCACCTGCAGGAGCGAGCGCACGTCCCGGTCGAGGGTGGTCTCCCAGAGCTGCTGGGCGGTCATCTCGCCGAGGCCTTTGTAGCGCTGGAGCTGAAGGCCCTTGCGGCCGGCGGCGAGCACCGACTGGAACAGGGTCAGCGGCCCGTCGATCGCCATCTCGTCGTTCTTGCGCACCAGCACGGCCGGCTTGGCATAGACGTCCTGCAGGGTGGCGGAACGCTCGTCGAGCTTCTTGGCCTCCTGGCTGGCGATGAGAGCCTGGTCCAGCACGGCGACCTGGGTCACGCCGCGCACCGTGCGCGAGAAGACATAGCCGCCCTCGCGCACCTCGCCGGTCCAGCCGCGCTCGATCTCTTCCGAGATCGCATCGAGACGCTGGGCGATGTAGGTTGCCGCCGCGGGGCCGCGCTCGGGGTCCTCCACCACGTCGGGACGCAGGGCTCCGGCGATGGCCGCCTGCTCCACCACCTTGCGGTCGTAGCGCGAATGCAGGCTCGACAGAACCTGGCGCACGAGGCGGGCCTCGTCGATCAGGCCTTTCAGCTGGTCGCCGTGGAATTCCAGACCCGATTCGAGGCGAAGCACCGCGTTCTCGATGCCCGCGTCGATGAGGAAGTCCTCGAGCGCGCGCTCGTCCTTCAGGTAGATCGCCTGCTTGCCGCGGGTCGCCTTGTAGAGCGGCGGTTGCGCGATGTAGAGGTGCCCGCGCTCGATCAGCTCCGGCATCTGCCGGAAGAAGAACGTGAGCAGCAGGGTGCGGATGTGCGAGCCGTCCACGTCCGCGTCCGTCATGATGATGATGCGGTGGTAGCGCAGCTTGTCGGGGTTGAACTCCTCGCGGCCGATGCCGGTGCCGAGCGCCGTGATCAGCGTGCCGATCTCCTGGGACGACAGCATCTTGTCGAAGCGCGCGCGCTCCACGTTGAGGATCTTGCCGCGCAGGGGCAGCACGGCCTGGAAGGCGCGGTCGCGGCCCTGCTTGGCCGAGCCGCCGGCCGAATCGCCCTCCACCAGGAGGATTTCGCACTTGGACGGATCGCGCTCCTGGCAGTCGGCGAGCTTGCCGGGCAGGGACGCCACGTCGAGGGCGCCCTTGCGGCGGGTGAGCTCGCGGGCTTTGCGGGCGGCCTCGCGGGCGGCGGCGGCCTCGACCACCTTGCCGACGAGGGTCCGGGCTTCCTGAGGATGTTCCTCGAGCCAGTTGTTGAGCGCCTCGTTGACCACGTTCTCGACGGCCGGACGCACTTCGGACGAGACGAGCTTGTCCTTGGTCTGCGACGAGAATTTGGGGTCGGGCACCTTCACGGACACGACCGCGGTCAGGCCCTCGCGGCAATCGTCGCCGGTCAGCGAAACCTTCTCCTTCTTGGTCATGCCGGAGGATTCCGCATAGCCCGTGACCTGACGGGTCAGGGCCGCGCGGAAGCCCGCGAGGTGCGTGCCGCCGTCGCGCTGCGGGATGTTGTTGGTGAAGCAGAGCACGCTCTCGTGGTAGGAGTCGTTCCACCACAGGGCGACCTCGACGCCGATGCCGTCCTTCTCGGACCGGATGACGATGGGCTGCTGGATGAGCGGGGTCTTGGCCCGGTCGAGATAGCGCACGAAGGCTTCCACGCCGCCTTCGTACATCAGCTCCTCGTGCTTGCGCTCCGCGTGGCGGTTGTCGCTGAGAATGATGCGCACGCCCGAATTGAGGAACGCCAGCTCGCGCAGGCGGTGCTCCAGGGTGTCGTAATCGTACTCCACCATGGTGAAGGTTTCGGTGGAGGCCAGGAAGGTCACTTCCGTGCCCTTGCGGCCATTGGCATCGCCGACCACGGCCAGCGGGGCCACCGCATCTCCGTGGCGGAACTCGATGAAGTGCTCCTTGCCGTTGCGGAAGATGCGCAGTTTGAGCCAGCTCGACAGGGCATTCACCACGGACACGCCGACGCCGTGCAGGCCGCCGGAGACCTTGTAGGAATTCTGGTCGAACTTACCGCCCGCGTGCAGCTGGGTCATGATGACCTCGGCCGCCGAGATGCCCTCGCCCTTGTGGATGTCGGTGGGGATGCCGCGGCCGTTGTCGGTGACGGTCACCGAGCCGTCGGCGTTGAGCGTGACGGTGACTTCGGTCGCGTGACCGGCGAGCGCCTCGTCGATGGCGTTGTCCACCACCTCGTAGACCATGTGGTGCAGGCCCGAGCCGTCATCGGTATCGCCGATATACATGCCGGGCCGCTTGCGCACCGCATCGAGGCCCTTGAGGACCTTGATCGAGTCCGCGCCGTAGGCGTCGGCATTCACGTTGATTGCGGGTTCGGCCATTTGGGATCCTTCACGGCGCGGCAGGAAAGGGGGTGCGCGCCCGGTGTCTGATTCGTCAGGTAAATTATTTAGTGTCGGATGATTGAAATTTCACCCCCGCGCGCATACGCGCGCGTGGGAAAGCGTGGAAAAACAGCAGAAAAAGCCGGAATTTAGGCTCAGCGCGAGGCTATCGCAGCGGCAGCCCCGGCCATGACGGTTCCGGTGGTCCGGTTGAGGATGCGGATCGCCCTCGGGCTGGTGAAGAGACGCCGCGCCCGGGCCGCGAGGCCGATATAGGCGGCGAACACCACCCCCAGCACCGTCAGGGTCGCGGCCACGAGTTCCGCATAGCCCAAAACCGTGATCCGGGTCAGGTCGAGAAGGGTCGGCAGGAGCGCCAGGTAGAACACCATGACCTTCGGGTTGCCCATGGTGACTGCGAGGCCCGCCAGGAAGAGCTTGGCCGGATGCTCGGCCTTCCGGTCGACCTCCACCTCCTGCGGGGCGGCAGGGGCCGTCCAGAGCCTGTAGGCGATGTAGAGCAGGTAGGCGGCGCCGGCCCATTTCACCACCAGGAAGACCCCGTGGAAGGTCTGCGCGAGCGCCGCCAGCCCGACGATGGCGAAGGTCAGCCAGACCACGTCTCCGATGGCGAGCCCCGCGCTGAAGGCGGCCGCGCCCTGGGTTCCCCGCCCCAGCACCCGCGCCACGATGGCGGCGATCCCCGGCCCCGGGGAGGCCGCGGCGATGAACAGGGCGGTGGCGAAGACGAGAAGGCCGGCGAGGTCCATGACTAGAGCCCCAGAAGGACAAGAAACGGCGTTGCGATCCAGAATATCACATGAGTGGCCATGTGCGCCAACATGGCGTGTTCCAGGCTGCGGGAGGCGTAGAGCCAGCCGTAGACGAGCCCGAGCAGGCCGTTGAGGCCGAGCGTCCGCAGGATCAGCACGGTATCGGGCTGGGCCATGCCTGAGAGGGCCGGCAGATGCCCCGCCGCGAAGAGGAGACTCGCCGGGGCGATGGCCGCCCAGACGAGCCAGAGGGGGCGCTTCCGGCGCAGGAGGCGGGTGCCGAGCCAGAGGAAGAGGGTCATGAGGCCGAAGCGGGTCATGAGTTCCTCGGTGATGCCGCCGTAGAGGAGCGCCATGACCTTTCCGGTCAGCGGAGCGTCGTCGAGGCGCGGAATTCCGGCGAAGGAGGCCGGATGGAGCTGGCGCAGGACCAGATCCACGGCCGCGGCCACCGTTCCGGCGAGAGCCGCGAGGAGCAGGGCGAAGAGCCAGCCTCCCGCCGCCGTTTCGGGCGCGGCCTGGCCGCGGCAGCGGCGCTGGACGAGGGAAACGAGGCCCGCCCGCTCGCTCAGGCCCACCCCGACGGCCACCGCCGCCAGGAGCAGCAGGGTCGGCTGGACCAGCAGGATGGCAGCCAGGGCCGTCTCCGAGAGCGGCGGCGCGTCCGGCAGGTGCTGGATCTGCGCGATGGTGGGCCCGAGGGTGGGGACCAGGGACAGGATTCCGAGAAGCCCGAGGCCGCTCAACACGAGGAAGGGGCGGGCGAATGCCATGGCGCGGGTCATAAGGCCGTCAGGGCCTCCACATGGCCGGGGCTTACCTGGAGAATGTCCGCGCGGCCCGCCAGCTCCGCGAACAGGCTCGGATCCGCGCCCGTCATCCAGACCTGGCCGCCCAGCGCCTCCAGGGCCGCGAACAGGCCCGCCCGGCGGCGGGGATCGAGATGGGCGGCGACCTCGTCGAGAAGCACGAAGGGCGCGATGCCGCTCATGCTGGCCACGAGCCGCGCATGGGCCAGCACCAGGCCGATGAGGAGCGCCTTCTGCTCGCCGGTGGAGGCCATGCCGGCGGGAATGTCCTTCGGGCCGTGGCGCACGAGCAGGTCCGTCGCCTGCGGCCCCACGAGGGTGCGCCCCGCCGCCCGGTCGCGGGGGCGCTGGTCGCGCAGGATCGCCCGGTAGCGGTCCTCCGCGTCCACGGCGGGAAGGGCCGCCACCAGGGCGTCGATCTCGCCCTCCAGGCTCAGGGTCGCGAACGGGAAGGGCGATTCCTCCTCGCGGGTCTCCTGGATCAGGGCGGCGAGCCGCCCGACCGTCTCCTGGCGCGCCGCCGCCACCGCGATGGCCAGCTCCGCCACCTCCCGCTCCAGGGCGTCGAGCCAGAGGCGGTCGTCGGGATTCTCCTCCAGCACCCGGTTGCGGGAGCGCAGCGCCCGTTCCAGTGCGTTCACCCGCGTGCCGTGCTCCGCATCGACCGCCAGGACGAGCCGGTCGAGGAAGCGGCGGCGATCGCCGGCCGGTCCGCGAAAGAGGGCGTCGAGATCCGGCGTCAGCCAGACGATGCGCAGGTGCTCGGCAAAGGCGGCCGGCGAGGACGCCGCCATGCCGTCGATGCGGCAGATGCGGGAGGCCCGCGCCGCCTCGCCCTGAAGCTCCAGGCCGGTTCCGAGGCGGTGCTCGCCGTAAGGGGTGTCGAGGGCGACCGAGATGGCGAACGAGCCCGCTCCGCCCTGGCGCGCCATGTCGCCGAGTTCCGCCCGCCGCAGGCCGCGGCCGGGCATGAAGAGCGAGATCGCCTCGAGGATGTTGGTCTTGCCCGCCCCGTTCTCGCCCACCAGCGCCACGAGCGGGCGCGACACGGCGAGGTCCAGGCTCGCATAGGTGCGGAAATCCTGGAGGATGAGGCGGACGATTCGCGAAGCGGCGAGGGGGGCGGAGGACATGTGCGCCCTTCATTCAAGAGCGGGCGCGAAAGATCAAGCGGATTGGTTGGCCTGAAAGCCGGCTCCGTCATTCCGGGACGCACCGGAGGTGCGGGCCCGGAATCCACGAACCCCAACGTCTTGGGACGAGGTGAAGCGCTCTTCCTGCTCTTCCGAAATCTCGGCCGCTACAGGTTCCGGGCTGCGCTTCGCGGCGCCGGAATGACGACGGGGCTCACACCCGCATCGGCATCAGCACGTAGAGGGCGGAGGCGCCCTCGCGGTCCTGGACCAGGGTGGGAGAGCCGGGATCGGCGAGCTTGAACAGGGCGGTGTCGCCGTCGAGCTGGGCCGTGATGTCGAGGAGATAGCGGGCGTTGAAGCCGATATCGATCGGCGCCGCGTCGTAATCGACCTCGATCTCCTCCGTCGCGCTGCCCGAATCCGGGTTGTTGACGGTGAGCGTCAGGCGGCCCTCGTTGAGCGCCAGCTTCACGGCGCGGCCCCGCTCCGACGAGATGGTGGAGACGCGGTCCACCGCCTTGGCGAAATCGCTGCGCTCGACCGTGAGGAGCTTGTCGTTGCCGCTGGGGATCACGCGCTGGTAGTCCGGGAAGGTGCCGTCGATGAGCTTGGAGGTCAGCACGACGCCGTCGAAGGTCAGACGCACCTTGGCGGAGGAAAGCTCGATGGTGATGCTCTCCGAGCCGTCCTCGACCAGCTTGACGATCTCGGCCACGGCCTTGCGCGGAACGATCACGCCCGGCATGCCCTCGGAGCCCGCGGGCGCGGGCATCTCGACCCGGGCGAGGCGGTGTCCGTCCGTCGCCACCGCGCGCATCATGGTGGTGCCGCTCACGTCGATGGTGTGGAGGAAGATGCCGTTGAGGTAGTAGCGCGTCTCCTCGGTCGAGATCGCGAACTGGGTCTTCTCGATGAGGCGCTTGAGGTCGGCTGCCGCGAGGGTGAAGCGGTGCGGCAGGTCGCCGGCGGCGAGATCGGGAAAATCGCTTTCGGGCAGGGCCTGCAGCATGAAGCGCGAGCGGCCCGAGCGGATCTGCATCTGGCCCGTATCGCCCGTCGTCTCCAGGGAGACCTGCGAGCCGTCCGGCAATTTGCGGACGATGTCGTAGATCATGTAGGCCGGAACGGTGGTCGAGCCCGCATCCGTGATGTCGGCGGCGATCGTCTCGGTCACCTCGATGTCCAGGTCCGTCGCCTTCAGGCGCAGGGTTCCGTCCTCCGCGCGCAGGAGAACGTTGGACAGGATCGGAATGGTGTTGCGCCGCTCGACGACGCGATGCACATGCCCGAGCGCCTTCAGAAGGGCGGCGCGCTCAACAGTCACTCTCATAGTCCCAACACCCGTTTTCGTTGGAATTCTTGGCTCGACCGCCCGGCGCCGGATGGCCGGGCAGGAAAGCGGGGCGCAAAGATTGGCGGGTGTTGCCGGAGAAAGCAAGGCCGGGCCCCGCTTTCCTCAACAACCCCCGCGCTTTATCGTGCGGATGCCTATTCCTGCAGCATCCGCTTCAGGAGCTCGACCTCGTCGGACAGGGCGTTGTCCTCGCCCAGGGCCTTCTCGATCTTGCGCACCGCGTGGAGCACGGTGGTGTGGTCGCGCCCGCCGAAGCGGCGGCCGATCTCCGGCAGGGACCGCAGGGTGAGCACCTTGGACAGGTACATGGCGATCTGGCGCGGGCGCACCACGGCGGCGGTGCGGCGCTCCGAGAGGATGTCCGAGCGGGAGACGTTGTAGCGCGAGGCCACCAGCTTCTGGATGTCCTCGATCTTGACGCGCTTGGGCTCGCGGTTGCGCACCAGGTCCCGGATCGCGGCCTCCGCCGTTTCCAGCGTGATGGCCGAGCCCGTCAGGGTCGCGTGGGCCAGGAGCCGGTTGACGGCGCCTTCGAGGTCGCGACCGTTGGCCGTGATGGAGCGGGCCACATAGGAGACCACGCTCGGTCCGACCTCGAAGGTCGGATGAATCTGCTTCAACGCATCGATCCGGGTGGTGAGGATCGACGCCCGCAGGGCCTCGTCCAGGGCGCCGACCTCGACCACGAGGCCGCCGGCCAGGCGCGAGCGCACCCGCTCGTCGAGGCTCTCCAGATCCGCCGGCGGGCGGTCCGCCGCGACGACGATCTGGCGGCCCGCATCGATCAGGGAGTTCAGGGTATGGCCGAATTCCTGCTGGATCTGCTTGCCCTGGATGAACTGCACGTCGTCGATGATGAGCAGGTCGATGCCGCGCAGGCGCTCCTTGAAAGCCAGGGACGTCTGCGCCTTCAGGGAGGCGACGAAGCCGTACATGAAGCGGTCGGCGGTGAGATAGATCACGCGCCGCCCCTGGGAGCGCACCGCATGGCCGATGGCATGAAGGAGGTGCGTCTTGCCGAGGCCCACGCCCGCATGGAGGTAGAGCGGGTTGTAGATCACCTGCCCGTTCTGGGACTGGGCGACCCGGTCCGCCGCCGCATGGGCGAGGGCGTTCGAGCGGCCGATGATGAAGCTTTCGAAGGTCAGGCGGGGATCGAGCGGCGCGCCGCCGAGATCGGAGGCCTCGCCGCGCGGCTCGGGCGCCGGCATGGAGACGGGCTTGGCGTCGCTTTCCGTGCTCGTGCCCACGATGGTCGCGGCCGGGGTCGCGCGCGGCGCCTCGCTGGCCCGGCGCGCCGGCGGGGTCTCGCCCCGGCCCAAGGTGTTGCGGACGCCGATGACGATGCGCTCCACATCGGGAGCCTCGGACCGGTACACGGTCAGCACCCGGTCAGAATAGTGGGATTCGATCCAGCTCTTCAGGAAGCGGGTCGGAACGGTGAGATAGGCGCAGCCCTCCACGACCGCGTCCACCTCCAGCCGGCCGAACCAGCTGGCGAAGATGTCCTCGCCCAGCTCGGCCCTGAGCCGGCGCTTGACCCTTGCCCATACGTCCGATGCCGTTTGCTCCGCCGAGGGTTCGACACCGCTCTCGCTCGAAGCGGAAAAGGTGCGGTGATCTTCACTGCGCTGCATCAATATCCCCTCCACGAGGTCCCGCTCGAAAAAGGTCGAGACCCCAACGCCACTGCCTGTTTTGAACCCCATAGGCACAAGTGACCCACAGGAAGCCAAAACCTGGCGCCCCCAGTTGTACTAAAGATTTTTGGTTTACCTTTAAGACGAGACAGCCAAACCTGGCTATCTTCTCGGCCCCCTCTCAAGTCTTTCCAAGTGAACCCTGGGCGAGGAACAGACTTTCTCTTGCTTTATAGACGCGTGAAGCAACGCCCCGTCCTCGTGTGTGAGCTCTATACATCGGCACTTGAGTGGATGACTTCGCGGCGGACCGTCGAAGTGGATTGACCTTACACAGGGGGTAGGGGGGGTGCAACACGGACGAACAGGCGGCCCGAGCCCCGGATGCCCCTAAAGGCTCCACAGGGCCGTCCACAGCTTTTCACCGACAGCCATAAAGTCCTGACTCTTCAACCGATTCACTGTTCCATCACAGCTTGTCCGCAAGCCGGCAAAAAGAGTTTTCGCGCAACGTTGATTCACGTTCGATTCGGCCCGAGTCGGGGTGGATAAGGATGCTTCGCGAAGCTTTGCCTGCTAAGATATTGGTTAAGCTTCGTTTTTCCTGCGCAGTTTCGATCTTGAGCCGACCGCGCTTCACCCCGCGTCCGGGGATAAGAGTCAAGGGCTTATGTGGATAAAACGGGAATTCATTAGCCGGGTCGGAATCATGAAAAAACCCGGCCTTTCGGCCGGGTCTCATCCGTCTTGATTAGGAGCAGCGGAAGGGCTGCTTCTCAGGCGCTCAGCGTCTTGATGCGGTGGGCCAGACGCGACACCTTCCGCGAGGCGGTGTTGGCGTGCAGGATGCCCTTCTGAGCGGCGCGCATCATCTCGGGCTCGGCGGCGCGCAGGGCGGCGACGGCCTCGGTCTGGTTGCCGGAGGCGATCGCCTCCTCGACCTTGCGGATGAAGGTCCGCATCCGGCTGCGGCGCGAGCGGTTGATCGCGGTGCGCTTCGCGATCTTGCGGGTCATCTTCTTGGCCGACACGGTGTTGGCCATGGCCTAACCTCGTTCTCTGATATCCGATGCGACGAGCCTGGCTTAGAGGAGCTCCGCGGCGATCGGGTGATTGCATGGAAACCGAAGAGCCCGCGGATGGCGCGGGCTCATGTGTGGCGGCTTATAGCTGCGCGACGGCTCAACGTCAACGCCGGCCGTCATTCACGCGTCAAAAAAGCGCTTTCAGGGCCTGGCGCCAGGGATTGGCGGGGTCGAGAAGGAGCCTCAGGGCCATCATTCCGGACACCACCACGAGCAGGGGACGGATGATCCGGCTGCCGAGGCGGATCGCCAGCCGCGAGCCGACCTGGGCCCCCAGCAGGGCGGTTCCGGCCATGACAAGGCCGACCGGCCAGACCACGGCGCCGGTGGCCGCATAGAGAAGGAGGCTGCCCAGATTGCTCGCGAAATTGAGCAGCTTGGTATGGGCGGTCGCCCGCACCACCCCGTAGCCCAGGAGGGTGACGAAGCCCAGCATGTAGAAGGAGCCGGCCCCGGGGCCGAAGATCCCGTCGTAGAAGCCGACCGCGACCGGAACGGTCAGGCCGAAGGCGAGGGCGCTCATCCGGGCCTGGGCGTCGGCGTCCTTTATCTTGGGCGACAGGGCGAAATAGAAGGCGATGACGATCAGGAGGGCGGGAATCAGCGCCTCGAGCACCGGCCTCGGCAGGAACCGGACGCAGAGCGCGCCGGCGACGCCGCTCGCGAACGAGACCAGCGCGAAACGCCAGGCGGAACGCCAATCGATCAGGCCCTTGCGGCCGAAGGTGTAGGTGGCCGAGGCGGCGCCCACGACCCCCTGCACCTTGTTGGTGGCGATGGCCTGCGCCGGATCGAGACCGGCGAGCAGCAGGGCCGGCACCGTCAGGAGCCCGCCGCCGCCGGCGATGGCGTCCACGAAGCCGGCGAAGAAAGAGACCGCGGCCAGAACCGCGATCATGTCGAGGCCGAGTTCGGTCACGGCCTATCGGTCTTTGAACTGGGGCGCGCGCTTCTCGACGAAGGCGGCCATGCCTTCCTTCTGATCGGCGGTGGCGAACATGGCGTGGAAGACGCGCCGCTCGAAGCGGATGCCCTCGTTGAGGCCCATCTCGTCGGCGCGGTTGATGCTCTCCTTCGTCATCATGGCGATGGGGAGCGACATGGACGCGATGGTCTCGGCGGTCTTGAAGGCCTCGCTCAGGAGATCGGCCGCAGGCACCACCCGGGCGACGAGGCCGGAGCGTTCGGCCTCCTCGGCGCCCATCATGCGGCCGGTGAGGCACATCTCCATGGCCTTGGCCCGGCCGATCAGGCGGGTCAGGCGCTGGGTGCCGCCCATGCCGGGCATGACGCCGAGCTTGATCTCCGGCTGGCCGAACTTCGCGGTGTCGGCCGCGATGATGAAGTCGCACATCATGGCGAATTCGCAGCCGCCGCCGAGCGCGAAGCCCGCCACCGCCGCGATCATCGGCTTGCGCCGGTTCGCCACCCGGTCCCAGCCGACGAAGAAGTCGTCCATGTAGGTCCGGGGATAGGAGAGGTCCGACATCTCCTTGATGTCGGCGCCGGCCGCGAAGGCCTTCTCCGAGCCGGTGATGACGATGCAGCCCACGTTCGGATCCGCCTCGAAGGCGTCGAGCGCCCGGTTCACCTCGCCGAGGAGGGCGGAGTTGAGGGCGTTCAGGGCCTTGGGCCGGTTGAGGGTGATGAGCCCCACCTTGCCGCGGGTCTCGACGAGAATCGTTTCATAGGCCATGCGCCGTCTCCTCCAGGGTGGCCCACCGGTAGGCGAGGCGATGAGGCTCGGCAAGAGGGAATTGCAGGTTTCCGGGCGACGGTCCTCAGGAGGCCACGACCCGGCGGTAGAGGTGCCAGGTGGCGTGGCCCAGGACCGGGAGCACCACGGCGAGGCCGAGGAAGAGCGTCAGGAAACCGAGGGCGAGGGCGCCCGCCACCGTCAGGCCCCAAAGCGCCATGGTCGCCGGATTGGCCGCCACGGCCCGGATCGAGGTCCGCACGGCCGTGGCGGCGCTCACGTCCCGGTCGATGAGCATGGGGAACGACACCACGCTGAGGCTCAGGGCCACGGCGCTGAAGACGAGGCCCAGCAGGTTCCCGGCGAGAATCAGCGCCCAGCCCCGGCCCGTGGCGAAGACCTCCTGCAGGAAGCCGCCCACGGTGGCCGGCACATGGCTGCCGAAGGTCGCCTGGTAGAGGAGCTGGGCCGTGGTGATCCAAACCACGAAGACCGCGAGCATCAGGGCGCCGAGCGCCGCGATGGAGCCGATGGCGGGCGAACGCAGCATCCGCAGGGCATGGGCCAGGGAGAATGCCTGCCCCCGCTCGCGGCGGCGGCTGAGCTCGTAGAGGCCGATGGCCGCGAAGGGGCCCACCAGGGCGAAGCCCGACATGAGGGGAAAGAGGAGCGGCAGCACGTCGGAGCCGAGGATGATCCGGGCCAGGACGAGGCCCAGGACGGGATAGATCAGGACGATGAAGAAGGCGTGGGTCGGCATCGCCTTGAAATCGTCGATCCCCGCCGCCAGGGCCTGCCGGAGATCGGCCGGTCCGATCCGGCGCACGAGGGGTTCGTCCAGCACCGTGCCGGCGTCGTGAAGGGCGTGGAGCTTCGCCATGGCCGTTCCTCCCGAACAGCGTTCAGGCGATTCCGGCACCCGGTGTCGTGCAGTGCGCCCGCGCCCCCCTTGCGGCGCCGATCGTGTGGGGCCGCAACCTGCCGTCGACGGGAGGGAGTGTACGCCTTTAAGCGATGCCTGTCATTTCTGGCATTCGGGGCAGTAGAAGGTGGAGCGTCCCGATTGGACGAGGCGGCCCACCGTGCCGGTGCAGCCGGGCGTCACGCAGGGCTCGCCCTCCCGGTCGTAGACCCGGAAGGAATGCTGGAAATAGCCGAGGGACCCGTCCACCTGCGCATGGTCGCGCAGGGTCGAGCCGCCCGCCTCCACCGCCTCGGCGAGCACGTCGCGGATGATGCCGGCCAGGCGGTGCGCCTTCTCGGTGGGCTCGCCCGCCGCGGTCGCCAGGGAGCCGGCGGGCGCCTCCGGATGCAGGCCGGTGCGGAACAGGGCCTCGCACACATAGATGTTGCCGAGGCCCGCGATCAGGCGCTGGTCGAGCAGGGCGGCCTTCAGGGGCGTGCGCTTGCCCTTGAAGAGCCGCGCGATGGCCTCGCCCGAGAGTTCGTTCCCGAGGGGCTCGATCCCCATATCCTTGAAATGCCTGCTGGTCTCGATCCCCGACCGGGGCACCAGATCCATGAAGCCGAAGCGGCGGGCGTCGTTGTAGGTCACCGTCGCGCCGTTGGTGAAGCCGAAGACCACGTGGTCGTGGGCGCCCAGGGACCCGTGCTCGTGGTGGAACTCCCCCGGCATCGCGGTCTCGCCGCCTTTCGTGACGAGGAACCGGCCCGACATGCCCAGATGCATCACGAGCACCTCGCCGGAGGACAGGTCCGCGAGCAGGTACTTCGCCCGACGCCCGAGCGCGGTCACCTCCTGCCCTTCGAGGCGCTCGGCGAAGCGTTCGGGGAAGGGAAAGCGCAGGTCCGGCCGGCGCTGCGCCACCTTGGTGAAGCGGGCCCCCACCATGGCGGGCTCCAGGCCGCGGCGAACGGTTTCGACTTCGGGCAGTTCAGGCATCAACCATCTCTTCGGTTCCGACGACCCCTTACATAGCCTTCCGGGCCTTCATCCGCTATGGATCGCGACAACACGCACGCGGGAGGCCTGTGAGACCATGACCGACGAGAAGACCCATTTCGGGTTCCAATCCGTGCCGCTCACCGAGAAACAGGGGCGGGTCAACGAGGTCTTCCACTCGGTCGCCGGCCGCTACGACCTCATGAACGACCTCATGTCGGCCGGTCTCCACCGCCTGTGGAAGAACACCCTCGTGACCACCCTGCGCCCGCCGAAGGACCGGCCCTTCCGTCACCTCGACGTGGCCGGCGGCACGGGCGACGTGGCCTTCCGCATCCTCGATGCGGGCGGGCCCCAGACCCATGTGACGGTGCTCGACATCAACGGCGAGATGCTGAAGGTGGGCCGCGAGCGGGCGGGCCACCGCTACGAGGGCCGCATCGACTTCGTCGAGGCCAATGCGGAGGAGCTGCCGCTCGAATCGAAAGCCTACGACGCCTACACCATCGCGTTCGGCATCCGGAACGTGCCGCGCATCGATGCGGCGCTTCGCGAGGCGCACCGGGCGCTGAAGCCCGGCGGACGCTTCCTGTGCCTGGAATTCTCCAAGGTCGACGTGCCGGGGCTGGACCGGATCTACGACGCCTATTCCTTCAACGTGATCCCGCGGCTCGGGCAGGCGGTGACGGGGGATGCGGAATCCTACCAGTATCTCGTCGAGTCGATCCGGCGCTTTCCGGCCCCCGGGGCCTTCGCGCGCATGATCGAGGAGGCCGGGTTCAAGCGCGTCACCCACCGCCCCCTCACGGCGGGTGTCGTCGCCATCCATTCCGGCTGGAAGATCTGACGTGATCGGCAGCCTCGTCCACCTCGCCCGCAACGCCCGCGCCGGCTTCATCCTGGCCCGCGAGGGCGCGCTGGCGCTCATCGACCCCAGCGTGCTCCCGCCGGCCGGACGCGCGGTCCTGCGTCTCGCCCGCCTCGTCGAGCGCAAGGGCGCCGGGGACGGCGCGGCGCGGCTCTCCGCGGCCCTGACCCGGCTCGGGCCTTCCTATGTGAAATTCGGCCAGTTCCTGGCGACGCGCCCCGACATCGTCGGCGTGGCCGCCGCCCACGACCTGGAGCGCCTGCAGGACCGGATGCCGCCCTTTCCCCGGGCCGAGGCCGTCCGCATGGTCGAGCTCGCCCTGGGGCGGCCCATCGACGAACTCTTCCTGGAATTCAGCGACCCGATCGCCGCCGCCTCCATCGCGCAGGTCCACAAGGCCCGCATCCGCACGCCGGAGGGCGAGGAGACCGTCGCCGTGAAGGTGGTGCGGCCGGGGGTGCGCGAGGGCTTCGCCCGCGACCTGCAGGCCATGCGGGCCGCCGCCAAGCTCTTCGCGCGCCTGGTGCCGGACGCGCGCCGCCTGAAGCCGATGGAGATCGTCGAGACCCTGGCCCGCTCGGTCGCGGTCGAGATGGACCTGCGCCTCGAGGCGGCGGCCGTCTCCGAACTGGCCGAGAACACCAAGGACGATCCGGATTTCCGGGTGCCCAAGCCGGAATGGGACCTCACCGCCCGGGACGTGCTGACCACCACCTGGATCGAGGGCATCCGCCTCAACGACCTGGCCGCCATCGATGCGGCCGGGTTCGACCGGGTGGCGCTGGCCCGCGCGGTGATCCAGTCCTTCCTGCGCCATGCGATCCGCGACGGCTTCTTCCATGCGGACATGCATCCGGGTAACCTGTTCGTGGACCGGGCGGGCCGCCTCGTCGCGGTCGATTTCGGCATCATGGGCCGGCTCGGCATGAAGGAGCGCCGCTTCCTGGCGGAAATCCTGCTCGGCTTCATCCGCCGGGACTACTTGCGCGTGGCCCGGGTGCATTTCGAGGCCGGCTACGTGCCGCCGCACCATTCGGTGGAGGATTTCGCGCAGGCGATCCGGGCCATCGGCGAGCCGATCCACGACCGGCGCGCCGACGAGATCTCCATGGCGAAGCTGCTCACGCTGCTGTTCGAGATCACCTACCTGTTCGACATGGCGACGCGCATCGAGCTCGTCATGCTGCAGAAGACCATGGTGGTGGTGGAGGGCGTGGCCCGCAATCTCGACCCGCGGCTCGACATGTGGACCACCTCCGAACCGGTGGTGCGCGAGTGGATCGAGCGCAATCTCGGCCCCATCGGCCGCATGGAGCAGGCGGGCAGCGGCCTGCTGACGCTCGCGGGCGTCATCGGCGACCTGCCGGACCTCGCCCTGCGCGCCGAGCGCGTCCTCAACCAGCTCGAGGACGTGACCGCCAAGGGCGTCTCCCTCGAACGCGAGAGCATCGCCGCCATCGGGCGGGCGGAGGCACGGGGCGCCCGCTGGGGGACGGCGGCCTTGTGGATCATCGCCGTGTCGCTGATGATCATGCTGTTCGAAAGGTTGTGACGATGGCGCTCTCGGGCAAACGCATCCTCCTCGTCATCGGCGGCGGGATCGCGGCCTACAAATCCCTCGACCTGATCCGCCGCCTGCGCGAGCGCGGCGCCTCCGTGCGCTGCATCATGACGGCGGGCGCTCAGGAATTCGTCACGCCGCTCGCGGCCTCGGCCATCTCGGGGCAGCGCACCCACACGGACCTGTTCGACCGCGAGGACGAGGCCGATATCGGCCATATCCGCCTGGCCCGCGATGCGGATGCCGTCATCGTTGCTCCCGCCACCGCCAACCTGATGGCCAAGATGGCGGGCGGCCATGCGGACGACCTCGCCTCGACGGTGCTGCTCGCCACGACGCTCCCGATCCTGATCGCGCCCGCCATGAACGTGCGCATGTGGCTGCATCCGGCGACCCAGCGCAATCTCGCGACGCTCCGGGCGGACGGCGTTCACGTGACCGGTCCGAACGAGGGCGCCATGGCGGAGGCCGAGTTCGGCCCCGGCCGCATGTCCGAGCCCCTGGAGATCGTGGCGGCCGTGGAACGGCTGCTTGCCCCCTCGGGGCCTCTCGCCGGCAAGCACGTGCTCGTGACCTCGGGCCCCACGCACGAGCCCATCGATCCCGTGCGCTACATCGCCAACCGCTCCTCGGGCAAGCAGGGCCACGCCATCGCCAGGGCGGCCGCCGAGGCGGGCGCCCGGGTGACGCTCGTGTCGGGACCCGTCGACCTGCCCGATCCCGCAGGCGTCACCACGCTGCACGTGGAGAGCGCGCGGGAGATGCTCGCCGCCGTGGAGCAGGCGCTGCCCGCCGATATCGGCATCTTCGCCGCGGCGGTCGCCGATTGGCGGGTCGCCAATGCGGGCGAGCAGAAGATCAAGAAGAACGGCGGCGCCCTGCCGGAGCTCTCGCTTACGGAAAACCCCGACATTCTCGCCACCATCTCCCGCCGCAACGAGGGCCGCCCGCCCCTGATGGTCGGCTT
Organism: Microvirga lenta; assembly: GCF_020532555.1. Taxonomy (GTDB): domain Bacteria; phylum Pseudomonadota; class Alphaproteobacteria; order Rhizobiales; family Beijerinckiaceae; genus Microvirga; species Microvirga lenta. Next base: position 266,188 of record NZ_JAJBBR010000004.1, read on the forward strand.
CGCGGCCGAGACGGAGCACGTGATCGAGCACGCCAAGCAGAAACTGGCGAAGAAGGGCTGCGATCTCATCGTCGCCAACGACGTCTCGGCGGCCACGGGCGTGATGGGCGGCGACCGGAACACGGTCCATCTCGTCACCGCGTCGGATGTCGAAACCTGGCCGACCCTGTCGAAGGCGGATGTCGCCCGCAGGCTCGTGGAGCGGCTCGGGGCCTGGGGAGGCGGCAAGGCATGAGCCGCGTCCTTCGCCTCCGGCGCCTCGACCACGCCCGGGATCTGCCGCTGCCCCGCTACGAGACGGCCGGCGCGGCGGGCATGGACCTTGTCGCCGCCAACCCCGCCGATGCGCCCGTGGTTCTGGAGCCCCTGCGGCGGGCGCTCGTTCCCACCGGCCTCGTGCTGCAGCTCGAGCCCGGCTACGAGGCGCAGGTGCGTCCCCGCTCCGGCCTCGCCCTCAAGCACGGCGTCACCGTTCTCAATGCGCCGGGCACGATCGATGCGGATTATCGCGGCGAGGTGCAGGTGCTCCTGGTCAATCTCGGGCAGGAGCCCTTCGCCGTGACCCGCGGCATGCGCATCGCCCAGATGGTGGTGGCGCCGGTGACGACGGTGGTCCCGGTGGAGGTGGAGAACGTGGACGAGACCGAGCGCGCCGGGGCCGGCTTCGGGTCGACCGGGCTTGCGAGGACGGGACCATGAACTTTCTTTCCCGCCGCTCCCTGCTCGCCATCGCAGCGGTGACGGACATCGCCCTCCATGCGCGCCCCATGCCGGTTTCCGCCAAGGCCCTCGCGGCGCGGCACAACCTGCCGCCGCGCCATCTGGAGCCGATCCTCCAGGCGCTGGTCCGCCAGGGCATCCTCAAGGGCGTGCGCGGCCCTCGCGGCGGCTACGAACTCGCCCGGGAACGGCGGCGGATCACGGCGGGCGACATCGTCCGCGTCGCCATTACGGCCCAGGAGGAGGACGCCAGTTCGCCCCGGCCGGAATCCCGCCTCGCCGAGGTCGTGGTCGAGCCGGTCGTCAGGCGCGGAACCGAAGCCTTCCTGGCGGAATTGGATCAGGTAACGGTCGAGGATCTTTGCAACCGGGCGCAGGCGGAAGCTGCGGTCGACCAGACCGGTCATGTGGATTTCACGATTTAGCTTGTGAAATAATCTAATTATCGACATTTCGCGCAAATAGGCATAAAGAACTCCTGCATTCCCGAGGAGGATCTCATGGCTGACACGCTCAACAAGCCGGCCGAAGCCAGCACCAAGCCCGGTCGCGGCCGCATCTACGGCTCCATCACCGAAACCATCGGCAACACCCCGCTCGTGCGGCTGAACCGCCTGCCGAAGGAGCATGGGGTCGATGCCGAGATCCTCGTGAAGCTCGAATTCTTCAACCCGATCTCGAGCGTGAAGGACCGCATCGGCGTCAACATGATCGAGGCGATGGAGGCCGAAGGCCGCATCAAGCCCGGCGACACCCTGATCGAGCCCACCTCCGGCAATACCGGCATCGCGCTCGCCTTCGTGGCGGCCGCCCGCGGCTACCGGCTGATCCTGGTCATGCCCGAGACCATGTCGATCGAGCGCCGCAAGATGCTGGCGTTCCTCGGCGCCGAACTCGTCCTCACCCCCGGCCCGATGGGCATGAAGGGCGCCATCGCGCGGGCCGAGGAGCTGCTGCAGGAGATTCCGAACTCGGTGATCCCGCAGCAGTTCAAGAACCCGGCCAACCCGGAGATCCACCGTCGCACCACCGCGGAGGAGATCTGGAACGACACCAACGGCCAGCTCGACGCCTTCGTGGCGGGCGTGGGCACCGGCGGCACCATCACCGGCGTCGGCCAGGTGATCAAGCCGCGCCTGCCGAACATGAAGGTGGTCGCGGTGGAGCCGGAGGATTCTCCCGTTCTTTCCGGCGGCCAGGCCGGCCCGCACAAGATCCAGGGCATCGGCGCCGGCTTCGTGCCGGACGTGCTCGACCGCGCCGTGATCGACGACGTGGTGACGGTGGGCAACCAGACCGCTTTCGAGATGGCGCGCAAGCTCGCGAAGCTCGAAGGCATCCCCGGCGGCATCTCGACCGGCGCGAACATCGCCGCGGCGCTCGAAATCGCAGGGCGGCCGGAGTTCAAGGGCAAGCGCATCGTCACGGTCGCGCCCTCCTTCGCCGAGCGCTACATTTCGAGCGCGCTCTTCGAGGGGCTCTGAGCTTTCTCCGATTTTCCGATCAAGGCGGCTTCGGCCGCCTTTTTCTTGTCTGGCCTACGGTTTCGCCAAGCGTGACCAGAACCTCTCCGACGCGGCCGGGTTCTCCTTGAAACATCGGGTTCAAGGAGTTCATCATGGCGGACCGGAAGGCACCCCATTCCCTGAAAGATCAGACCGCGGACCAGATCCGCAACGAGCAGCGCGGCGGCATCGACAGCCCCATCGATCCCAACCGGGACGGCGGTCCGGAGGGCAACGCGACCCTGCGCCGGGTCTGGAGCCAGCCGGGCGGCGAGGCCTACAATTACCGCCAGGGCCAGACGGGCCAGACCAGCAATGCCGGGTTCGACGGTCATGACGAACTCACCGCCGCCGAGACGCCCGAGACCACCAAGCACTTGAGCGACGCCAGCCTCTCGCCGGACGACAAGGATGCGACGGCCGAAGCCATCGCGCGCGCCACGGCCGTCAACGGCGACGACAAGGGCAAGGGCTGAGATCCATGTCCCGAAAGAATGACGACCCGATGAATCGGGAAGGCGGCGCAAGGGTGGATGCCCAGCCCGACGCCGAGGCGAAGATCCGGTCCCAGCTTCCGGGCAATCCCGCCGTCGACGGCTCGTCGGGCGCGCATTCCGACCGGATCGGCTCCCGGGGTGCGGAAGACGACCGCAAGGCCGCCGAGGGAAGCGGCGATACCGAACAGAGCCACCGCGAACGTTCATGACGTAAGGAGAGCCCTATGGGCAATGCAGGTTACGGCAACCACACCGAAGATCACGTCGATCCCGAGGCCGGTCGCACGTCCTCGCCGGAGAAGAATTCCGGCAGCCAGAGCGGACAAGGCAAGCAGGGCGATGCTCCGCCCGCGGCCGGGCCGCACAGCCAGCCGTCCCTCACGAACCCGGACGCGACCCCGGGCACCGGAGCCCTGACGCCTCCGGGCGCGGACGAGGGCACGGATTCCGTGACCGGATGACGGACAAAGGAGAAGGTAATGGCAGGAAAAGATCAGCAGGAGCCGAAGGTGCCCACCGAACGCCCGGACCCTGAAGTCGCCGACCGCAAGCCCGAAGGCGGCGGCGAAGACCGTCCCGGCTTCGACCTGGGCGGAGCCTCGCCCGAGAACGAAACCGGCGTCGGCTCGAGCACCATTCCGGGCGGCCCGCGGGGCAGCGTTTCCAACGGCACGGATGCCGGCGGCCGCGCGACCGGCCTTTCCGATCCGAGCGGCTCGCGCTCCCTCGGCAACGAGGGCGATGCCGGCTCCGAATCCGGCTCCGGACCCACGGACGGTTCCGGCGGCCCATCCTGATCGAAACGAGGACAGAACGATGGCTCAATCCGACGACAAGTCCAAGCAGGCGACCGAAAAGGACATCAGCGCCCCGCGGCTGACGCCCCAAGGCCGCGACGATCCCAGCGCCTCCGGCGAGGATTCCACCGACCCGATGGGCGAGGGCGCCAAGAAGGGGCAGGGCGACAAGGCCGAGGGGTGAGCCTGTACAGCTCGGCCCGGGCTCGCTCGTCCCGGCTTCCCCGGATCGCCGCCCCAATGAAAAAGGCCGCCCTCGAGGGGCGGCCTTTCGTTCGTCTCGGACCTGTTCGCCTCAGGCGCTGAGCGCTTCCTTCTGCTTCTCGGCGCGCTTGCGGTCGTTCGGGTCGAGGATCGCCTTGCGGATGCGGATCGACTTCGGCGTCACCTCGACGAGCTCGTCGTCCTGGATCCAGGCGAGCGACCGCTCCAGCGTCATGCGGATCGGCGGGGTCAGGCGCACCGCCTCGTCCTTGGAGGTCGTGCGGATGTTGGTGAGCTTCTTGCCCTTCAGCACGTTCACTTCCAGGTCGTTCTCGCGGTTGTGCTCGCCCACGATCATGCCCTGATAGACCTTCCAGCCGGGCTCGATCATCATCGGGCCGCGATCTTCCAGGTTCCACAGGGCGTAGGCCACGGCCTCGCCCGAGTCGTTGGAGATCAGAACGCCGTTGCGGCGGCCGGCGATCTCGCCCTTGTAGGGCTCGTAGGCGTGGAACAGGCGGTTCATGATCGCGGTGCCGCGGGTGTCGGTCAGAAGCTCGCTCTGATAGCCGATGAGGCCGCGGGTCGGAGCGTAGAACACCAGACGCTGGCGATTGCCGCCCGACGGGCGCATCTCGACCATCTCGGCGCGGCGCTCGGACATCTTCTGCACCACGACGCCGGAGAACTCCTCGTCCACGTCGATCACCACTTCCTCGACGGGCTCGAGGAGCTGGCCGGTGGCCTCGTCCTTCTCGAACACCACGCGAGGACGCGACACGGCGAGCTCGAAGCCCTCGCGGCGCATGGTCTCGATCAGGATCGCGAGCTGCAATTCGCCGCGGCCCGAGACGTAGAAGCTGTCCTTGTCGGCGGCTTCCTCGATCTTGAGCGTCACGTTGCCTTCCGCTTCCTTGAACAGGCGGTCGCGGATCATGCGGCTCGTCACCTTGTCGCCCTCGGTGCCGGCGAGCGGGCTGTCGTTGACGATGAACGACATGGTCACGGTCGGCGGATCGATGGGCTGGGCCTGGATCGGGATGTCGTTCTCGGGGGCGCAGAAGGTGTCGGCCACCGATCCCTTCACGAGGCCCGCGATGGACACGATGTCGCCCGCCTCGCCCACCTCGATGGGCTGACGCTCCAGGCCGCGGAAGGCCAGGATCTTGGACACGCGGCCGTTCTCGACCAGGTTGCCGTTACGGTCGATCACCTTGATCGTCTGGTTCGGCTTCACGGTGCCGGAGGCGATGCGGCCCGTGACGATGCGGCCCAGGAAGGGGTTGGCCTCGAGCAGGGTGCCGAGCATGCGGAACGGGCCTTCCTCGGTCTTGGCCGGGGGCACGTGCTCCAGAACGAGGTCGAACAGCGGGGCGAGGCCCTGGTCGCTCGGCCCCTCGGGCGACTTGGCCATCCAGCCGTTGCGGCCCGAACCGTAGAGGATCGGGAAGTCGAGCTGCTCGTCGGTGGCGTCCAGCGCCGCGAACAGGTCGAACACTTCGTTGATCACTTCCTGGTGGCGGGCGTCGGGACGGTCGATCTTGTTGATGGCCACGATGGGCTTGAGGCCGATCTTGAGGGCCTTCGACACCACGAACTTGGTCTGCGGCATCGGGCCTTCGGCCGCGTCCACGAGGACGATGGCGCCGTCCACCATGCTCAGGATGCGCTCCACCTCGCCGCCGAAATCGGCGTGGCCGGGGGTGTCGACGATGTTGATGCGGGTGTCCTTCCAGACGACCGAGGTCGCCTTGGCCAGGATGGTGATGCCGCGCTCCTTCTCGAGGTCGTTCGAGTCCATGGCGCGCTCTTCCACGCGCTGGTTCTCGCGGAAGCTGCCCGACTGCTGGAGCAGCTTGTCGACGAGGGTGGTCTTGCCATGGTCGACGTGGGCGATGATGGCGATGTTGCGCAGCTTCATGAGGCTAGTCTTTCAAAGCAAAGCGGCCCGGTTCGCGGCAAGCTAGGCCGCGCCCCTGGCTCGAACCGGGCGAAAAATTGATGAGGACGCAATATAGTGATGCGAGGGCCGCCGCAATAGGGCGCCCCGAGATTTATGATTGGCCGCCTAAGGTTTAGGCAGTCTTCGGGGCCTGCGCAAGATGAGCTTTTCCGGTCCCGCTCTCCGGCCGGGGAGGATCGGCTGGGGCCGCGAGAATATCCGCAAGACACGCCACCTTGCGCTGGGGAATGTCCTTGCGCCAGACGAGGAGGGTCGTGGTCGCCCCTGCTTCATTACAAACCTGTAATCCGCCCGCAATACGGAGGGCAGCCGGTCGAGCTTAGGGTCGTGCCTGTTTCAGCTCGAACTCTTTACGCCGCACTGCCGGCTCAAGCGGAGGACCAGGGATGATCTCGGACCGGGAGCTTGGGGACCACGCGAGACCGATGCTTTCCCCTTTGGATCTGAAGCAGATCAAGGACGCGGTGAGCGAGCTGCGCGCCGCCGAGCCGGAAAGCGTCCTGGCCGCTCTGGTCGAGGAGAAGGTCCGGGCGATGGAAGGCGGGTCTCCGGAGCCGTCGGGTTTTCCGCCGATGCGGGGCAGGCAGATCCTCGGCTGAGCCGACGGAGAGATTGCGGCTCGCCCGCCAGGGGCTTGCGCGCAAGAGCATTTCGGGGAAAACCGGCTCTGCGTCCGCGTGTCCGGCCCGCGCCCCTCGTCGCCCGGCGCGACCCGTGCCATAAGCCCGCCGCAACTCCCTGAGGCTCAAGGTCCATGATTCGCGTCGAGAACGTCAGCAAGCAGAACAGCCACCGGATCCTCTTCATCGAGGCTTCCGCGACCCTCCAGAAGGGAGAGAAGGTCGGTCTGGTCGGCCCCAACGGCGCGGGAAAGACGACCCTCTTCCGGATGATCACCCGGGAGGAGCTGGCCGACGAGGGGCAGGTCTCCGTGGATCGCGGCGTCACCATCGGCTATTTCAACCAGGATGTGGGCGAGATGGCGGGCCGCAGCGCCGTGGCCGAGGTCATGGCCGGTGCGGGACCGGTGAGCGAGGTGGCGGCCGAGCTGAAGGAGCTCGAAGCCGCGATGGTGGATCCCGACCGGGCGGACGAACTCGACCAGATCCTCGAGCGCTACGGCGAGGTGCAGGCGCGCTACGAGGAGCTGGACGGCTATTCCCTCGACGGCCGGGCGCGCGAGGTTCTCGCGGGCCTGGGCTTCAGCCAGGAGATGATGGACGGCGACGTGGGCGCCCTGTCGGGCGGCTGGAAGATGCGCGTCGCGCTCGCCCGCATCCTGCTGATGCGCCCGGACGCCATGCTCCTCGACGAGCCGAGCAACCACCTGGACCTGGAGAGCCTCATCTGGCTGGAGGAGTTCCTGAAGGGCTACGAGGGCGCGCTGCTCATGACCTCGCACGACCGCGCCTTCATGAACCGCATCGTCAACAAGATCATCGAGATCGACGGCGGAACGCTGACCACCTATTCCGGCGACTACGAGTTCTACGAGCAGCAGCGCGCGCTGAACGAAAAGCAGCAGCAGGCGCAGTTCGAGCGCCAGCAGGCGATGCTCGCTAAGGAGATCAAGTTCATCGAGCGCTTCAAGGCGCGCGCTTCCCACGCGGCCCAGGTGCAGAGCCGGGTCAAGAAGCTGGAGAAGATCGAGCGGGTGGAGCCGCCCAAGCGCCGGCAATCCGTGGCGTTCGAGTTCCTGCCCGCGCCCCGCTCCGGCGACGACGTGATCAGCCTCAAGAACGTCCACAAGCGCTACGGCAGCCGGAGCATCTACGAGGGGCTGGACTTCGCGGTGCGGCGCAAGGAGCGCTGGTGCGTCATGGGCGTGAACGGCGCCGGCAAGTCGACGCTGCTGAAGCTGGTGGCCGGCACCACTTCGCCCGACGAAGGAACGGTCGCGCTCGGCAGCAGCGTGAAGATGGGCTACTTCGCCCAGCACGCCATGGAGGTGCTGGACGGCGACCGCACGGTGTTCCAGTTCCTGGAGGATTCCTTCCCGCAGGCGGGCCAGGGCTCCCTGCGCACGCTCGCCGGATGCTTCGGCTTCTCGGGCGACGATGCGGAAAAGAAATGCCGCGTGCTCTCGGGCGGCGAGAAGGCGCGGCTGGTCATGGCCAAGATGCTCTACGACCCGCCGAACCTCCTGGTGCTCGACGAGCCGACGAACCATCTGGACATGGCCACGAAGGAGATGCTGATCGAGGCGCTCGCGCGCTACGAGGGCACCATGCTCTTCGTCTCGCACGACCGGCACTTCCTGAGCGCGCTGTCCAACCGGGTTCTGGAGCTCACGCCTGACGGCATCCATCAGTATGGCGGCGGCTACATCGAGTACGTGGCGCGCACCGGCCAGGAGGCTCCGGGCCTGCGGCACTGAACGGGCCCGGGCGCCGGCATCGGCTCCCCGCAAGGACAGGGTGCGAGCCGATGTGCTCGACCGCACATCTCCCTCGACTCCGCCGGGTCTATCCTGCGACTGGCGATGCGACCCTTGCCGACAGCCGCAGGGGCCGGGGCGTCCTGGCAGGAGCCGGACGCTCGCGGACATGAACCGCCGTCAGGACAAGCATGATGGGTGTCCCATGCTGGCGATCCGGAACACCGTCCTCATGACCGGCCGGAACCGCACCACAGGCGCGGCGGTCCCATGGTGAGCGAGGCCGGAAACACGCGGCTTCCGCGATGGAGCGTGATGCGCATGGCCGGAGAGGCCATGCGCCGGGCGAGACCGGGCCGGCACGGCATGTCGCCGTACTGAGCACGAGGCCGGCGCAGAACCTTCTCGCAGGCCGTCCGTCACTCCTCCCATTCAGGAGCCTGCGCATGATGATCCCCCACAGCCGGCCAACCTGCCTGTCTTCCAGATCGACCCTCCTGTCGGCCGTCGCGGCCTTCGCGCTCCTTGCCGGAGCCGCACAGGCCTGCCCGCTCGGCAGCCACGACAGCCCGCGCGTGCGGATGCTCCACGCCCTGCAGCAAAAGGGGCATCATGGTCACGGGACGACGGTGGCGCAGCTGCAATCCCAGGCCGGTCCCCAGACCCCGACGAAACCCTCCCGCACGGAGCTCGGCGCCTATGGCCGGAACCTGCCGCACGGCGCGGCGGCGCCGACCTCGGAGGCGAAGCCCGCCCTTCAGGACAATCTCGGTGCGCTCTCGTGGAGCATCGTCGATACGGCGAACCCCGAGGCGAAGGCTTATTTCGATCAGGGCTACCGCCTCGGCTGGGGCTTCAACCACGCCGAGGCGGCCCGCGCCTTCCGGGCGGCGCAGGAGCTCGATCCGAACTGCACCATGTGCCTGTGGGGCGAGGCATGGGTGCTAGGCCCCCACATCAATTACCCGATGGAGCCGGACGCGAATGCCCGGGCCCTGGCGGTCCTGGAACGGGCCGGGGGCGTAGCGGGCGCGGGAGAGATGCAGAAGGCGCTGATCGAGGCGCTGCTGCAGCGGCATTCGCCGGACGCGAACGCCGACCGCAAGGCGCTCGACCAGGCCTATGCGGATGCCATGGAGGCCGTGCAGGCCCGCTTCCCGCAGGATCCGGATGTGGCGGTGCTGACCGCGGACGCGCTCATGAATCTCAGCCCCTGGGATTACTGGGCCGATGGCGGAAAGACTCCGAAGGGCAAGACCGACCGCACCGTGGCGCTGCTCGAAGGCGTGCTCGGCGCACGGCAGCTCGGGCCGCTGCAGGCGATGCCCGACCATCCGGGCGCCATCCACCTCTACATCCACACGGTGGAGGCTTCCGACCGTCCCGAACGGGCCGCGCCCCATGCCGCCCGCCTCGAAGCCTTGATGCCCGGCGCCGGGCACCTCGTCCACATGCCGAGCCATATCTGGTACCGGCTTGGGCAATGGCGCGAGAGCCTCGACGCCAATGTGCGGGCCGCCGCGGCGGACGAGGCGCTCATGGGGCAGGGCGGCGCGAGCCTGCTCTATGCCGAGGGCTACCACGCCCATAACGTCCATTTCGTCATGGTCTCGGCCCTGATGGGAGGCGATGGCCGCACGGCGGTGGACGGGGCGGGGAAACTCGCCGGAATCGTGTCCGACCGCACCAAGCGGGAGGTTCCCTGGACCCAGCCCATCGCGGCCGCTCCCTACAATGCCCATGCGCTCTTCACGAAACCGGAGGAGGTGCTGGCGCTCGATGCGCCGGACGGCGATTTTCCGTTCGTGCGGGCGGCCTGGCACTATGCCCGAGGGGTGGCGCTGGCGCGTCTCGGGCGCACCGACGAGGCGCGTGCCGAGATGACGGCCATCGAGCAGCTGGAGAAAACGCCCGAGATCGCGGCGCTGACGGCGGCCGGCGTGCCGGGATCCGACGTGCTGGCGATCTCGACGCGCGTGATCGACGCGCGCATCGCGCAGGCGGAAGGCGATCGGGACAGAGCCGCCACCCTGTTCAGGGAAGCGGCGGAAATCCAGGACCGCCTGCCCTACATGGAGCCGCCCTTCTGGTACTATCCGGTGCACCAGTCCCTGGGGGCGGCTTTGCTGGAGCAGGGCAGGACCGAGGACGCACAGGCCGCCTTCCGCGCCGCGCTCGAACGCTCGCCCAATAACGGATGGGCGGCGGCAGGCCTGTTGCGCGCGGCCGAGGCTCAGGGCAATGCCCAGGCCGCCGAGGAGGCCCGGATGCTGCTGCAGAAAAACTGGTTCGGCGCGGAGCTTCCGTCGCTCGACCGGCTTTGAGGCGGCTTGCCCGATCGGGTGCCCGAACTCACGCCATGGCGGGCCGGTGCACGACGTGATTGGGACGCGCTGCGATCCCTACACGCACCGGCTCCTCTCCGGCGGCGACTACCATCATTGCTGCCACTCCAACCTGACGCGGGCGCTCGCTGGGCGCCTGAACCGGCCGCTGGCGGAGGTCGAGTCTGCGGTGCACGACGTGCTCAACGTGTTCATGTGCACCGGCTTCACCCGCGACACGGGCCAGTACTTCATGAAGGCGAGTCCCGTGCGGCCCGGCGACTTCCTGGAATTCTTCGCCGAGATCGATCTGCTGGGCGCCCTGTCCGCCTGTCCCGGCGGCGATTGCAGCACCGAGCATTCCAGCGACACGGCGGCCTGCCACCCCCTGCTCGTCGAGATCTACCGCCCCAAGGCTCCCCCTGAGGGCTGGACCTCGCCGGAGCGGAACGCGTATCGCGGTGGGCACGGGGTTTGAGGGCTCGTCAGAGCGTGTCCAGGTGAGACATGAGGATATCCGCCAGACATGCGATCTTTCGCTGCAGCCTGTCCCGGTGCCACACCAGAAGGGTTCTGGCACGACCGAGATCGGGATCGCGCAATGGATGAGCGCGAAGGCGCGACCGTTTCGAGTAGGTGGCAAGCACACTCGACGGCATGAGCGCGACCCCCATCCCGGCCGCGATGCAGCCGAGCATGGCATGGTAGGAAGTGAGTTCGACAACGCGCTCTATGAGCACGCCGTCCCGCGCGAACCACGCTTCCAATCGGGTGCGGTGCGGGCATCCCGGATGGAATGCGAGCACCGTCCGTGGGCGAACATCCTTCGCAGACCCGATGTCGGGGTGTTGCCGACTGCTGATGATCACCAGTTCCTCGTCGAAAATCGGAAGGGTTTCTAGGCGTGGATCCGAAACGGGTTCGGCGATCAGAGCAGCGTCGAGTTCGCCTGACAGGACCTGCGCGATCTGTTCGCGAGGAGAGCCAGTCTGAAGCTCAATTGCGACCTCGGGATGGCGGCCGTGATATTCGCTCAGCGGCAGGGGCAGCCGCGCGGCGGCGGTGCTTTCCATCGTTCCCAATCGCAGAACGCCGGATGGCTTGCTTTCATGAACGGCGTCGCGGGTCCGCTCAGCGAGTGCAAGAAGCTGCTCCGCGTGATCGAGAAGGATTCGGCCCGCCGGGCTCAGCTGCAGCTTCTTGCCTTCGCGGATGAAAAGCGCCACGCCCAGCTTCTGCTCCAATTTGCGAATGCGAGTCGTGACATTCGATTGAACGCGGTTCAGCCGCTTGGCCGCGCTGGTAATGCCGCCGCTCTGTGCGACTGTGCGGAAGATGCGTAGGTCGGATAGCTCCATGGTTCTCTCACAGAGAACGTTATATTCTCAAATGATCATTTTACGAGATAATGTCTGCCGTGCAACACTGTTCGTGGAAAGTAAAGGCCGTATAGGGGCAGTATGAGCATGGTCGCTGACAGGCCGACACTGGATCATATCGTAATCGGGGCACGAACGCTGGAAGAAGGCGTCAGCTACATTCGCGATGTACTTGAGGTCACCATACCACCTGGTGGAAAGCACCCACTCATGGGTACTCATAACTGCCTGATGAAGATAGGGGCAGGTACATTTCTCGAGGTCATCGCGACCGATCCAGCCTCACCTAAGCCACCACGTCCCCGGTGGTTTGCTCTTGATGAAGAGGCCCAACAAGCCCGCATCCAGGAGAGGCCCCGGATCATCGCGTGGGTTGCCGGAACCCGCACCTTGAGTGCTCATCTTTCAACCAGCCCGACGGATATGGGGCGCCCCATCGGTCTGTCCCGAGGCGGGCTGACGTGGCGAATAGGCATCCGGGACGATGGATCTCTGCCGGAGCAGGGGCTCCTCCCCGTCCTGATCGAATGGCCGAGCGGCGAAAACCCATCATCGCAGATGGCAGAATTCGGCATCAGACTGGAGCGTCTGCGCCTGCATTCTCCAAGGCCAGCAGCCCTTTCAGACGCATTGCACGGCATTCGGTCGAGAGACTTGGTTGAAATTGAATCCTGCCGCAATGGCGACCTGCGTATTGAGGCTGAGTTTTCAAACTCTGCGGCCAACACTCTTACAACGCTGACTTAACTACGCTGCTGAGCTGTTGCTACAAGAGGATAAACCATGATCGTTGTCGTGTTCCGCAGCCGCCTTCAGCCTGGAGTGGAGAAGACGTACACGGAGACGGCGCAGTCCGTCGTTCCGGCCGCGATGGAGGTGCCGGGCTACATCTCGCACAAGGTCTTCACGGCGGAGGACGGGGAGCGCGTCACCATCGTGGAATACGAATCGGAAGACGCTATGAAGGACTGGGCCCGCGATCCGCGCCACGTGGCCGCCAAGAGGCTCGGGCGGCAGGATTTCTACGCCGACTACAAGGTGCAGATCTGTAGCCTTTTGCGCGAGCGAAGCTTCAAGCGCGAGACCGTAGAGGTCTGAAACGAAGAATGGCCGGACTTGAGCCCGGCCACTCGCTTTTCGGGATCGGGAGCCTTACAGGCCCAGATTCTTCTTCCGCTGCGCCAGCGTCCGCAGGCGCAGGGCGTTGAGCTTGATGAAGCCCGCCGCGTCCCGGTGGTCGTAGGCCACGGCGCCTTCCTCGAAGGTGACGAGGTCCTGGTCGTAGAGGGAATAGGGGCTCTCGCGGCCGATGAGGTGGACGCCGCCCTTGTAGAGCTTCAGGCGCACCTCGCCGGTGACGAATTCCTGGCTCTTGTCGATGAGCGCCTGGAGCATTTCGCGCTCGGGCGAGAACCAGAAGCCGTTATAGATGAGCTCGGCGTATTTCGGCATGAGCTCGTCCTTCAGGTGAGCCGCGCCGCGGTCGAGGGTGATCGACTCGATGCCCCGGTGGGCGAGGTGAAGGATCGTGCCGCCGGGGGTTTCGTACATGCCGCGGCTCTTCATGCCGACGAAGCGGTTCTCGACGAGGTCGAGGCGGCCGATGCCGTTGAGGCGGCCGAGCTCGTTGAGCTTCGCCAGCAGGTCGGCCGGGCCCATCTTCCTGCCGTCGATGGCGACGGGGTCGCCCTTCTCGAAGGTGATGGAGATGACGGTCGGCTTGTCGGGAGCCGATTCGGGATCGTTGGTGCGCGAATAGACGTAGTCCGGAACCTCAGCCGCCGGGTCTTCGAGCACCTTGCCCTCGGAGGAGGCGTGCAGGAGGTTGGCATCCACGGAGAACGGCGCCTCGCCGCGCTTGTCCTTGGCGATCGGGATCTGGTGCGCCTCCGCGAAGGCGATGAGCTGCTCGCGGGAGCGCAGGTCCCATTCGCGCCAGGGGGCGATCACGGTCACGTCGGGCTTGAGGGCGTAGTAGCCGAGCTCGAAGCGTACCTGGTCGTTGCCCTTGCCGGTGGCGCCGTGGGACACCGCATCGGCACCGACCTTTTCGGCGATCTCGATCTGCTTCTTGGCGATGAGCGGACGGGCGATGGAGGTGCCGAGCAGGTACAGGCCCTCGTACTGGGCATTGGCCCGGAACATCGGGAACACGTAGTCGCGCACGAACTCGTCGCGCAGGTCCTCGATGAAGATGTTCTCCGGCTTGATGCCGAGGAGCTCGGCCTTCTTGCGGGCAGGCTCCAGTTCCTCGCCCTGACCGAGATCGGCGGTAAACGTCACCACCTCGCAGCCATAGGTGGTCTGCAGCCACTTGAGGATGATCGAGGTGTCGAGGCCGCCGGAATAGGCGAGCACGACCTTGTTCACGCGCTTTTCAGCCATAGCAAGGGGTTCCGAGATTTCAACCGTGCCCGCGACTTAGAACGGAAGCTTGGGCGGCGCAACCGGGCAATTGGCCGGCGATATGCATCTCCGTCATTCCTGACTGGAAAAGCCGGAGCTGTTGCGGAAAGGCGCGATAAGCTAGGCAATGGGTTCCGCACCGATGCGGCTCGCCTTGCGGGGAGACGATTGCCATGCGCCGGCCGATTCTCGAGTTCTGGTACGATTTCGCCTCGACCTATTCGTATCTCGCGGCCATGCGCATCGAGGCCGCCGCCGAGGAGGCGGGGGTGGGGCTCGCCTGGCGGCCCTTCCTCCTGGGGCCGATCTTCGCCGCCCAGGGCTGGACCACCTCGCCGTTCAACCTCTACCCGGAGAAGGGCCGCTACATGTGGCGCGACATGGAGCGGGAGGCGGCCAGGCTCGACCTGCCCTTCTGTCGTCCGGAGCCCTTCCCGCAGAACAGCCTGCTCGCCGCCCGGGTTGCCCTGGTCGGAGCGGAGGCGGGCTGGACGCCCGCCTTCACCAAGGCGGTGTTCCTGATCGAGTTCGGCAAGGGCCGCAACATCTCCGACCCGGTGCTGCTCGCCGGCATCCTGGCCGATCTCGGGCTGGACGCGGATGCGGTGATCGGGGAGGCGCAAGGGGACGCCAACAAGGCGCGCCTGCGCCGGATGGGCGAGGAGGCCCAGGCGCGGGGCATCTTCGGCGCCCCCGCCTTCGTGGCCGAGGACCGGGAGATGTTCTGGGGCAACGACCGCCTGGAGCGGGCGCTGGAATGGGCGGCGGAGCACGGACGCCGCTCCGAGTGGCCGGTGTGAGCCCGGCGGGGCTGCGGCGGCTTCGCCCGGCGGCCCGGAAACGCTT
Organism: Microvirga lenta; assembly: GCF_020532555.1. GTDB lineage: Bacteria > Pseudomonadota > Alphaproteobacteria > Rhizobiales > Beijerinckiaceae > Microvirga > Microvirga lenta. The sequence goes on from NZ_JAJBBR010000004.1 coordinate 281,206, forward strand.
GTGATCCGGCACGAAACGCGATAAAAGAACGCCCATCCGACAGGACATTGACGGTTGCCGTGTTGTGAGGGTGCGTGCGCGCGCCCTTGGTGCGTTTCCGAAAAGCCTGACGGAGCAAGCGTTTCCATCCGTCGATGATACGCCGGCCCGCTCCATGGAGCGGCATGCCCGGGACCTGGCCCTGAAGGGGCGTCCCTGGCAGCGGCGGCTGGAAACGGCCCGTTCACACGAGCCGCCGGCGTTGCCCCTTAAACGAGGGCCATTCAGGAGAACATATGTCCGCAGCATACCAACAAGCGCCGAGCCGTGAGGATTTCGCGGCCCTGCTCGAAGAATCCTTCCGCACGAACGAGATCAGCGAAGGCTCGGTCGTCAAGGGTAAAGTGGTCGCGATCGAGAAGGACGTCGCGGTCATCGACATCGGCGCCAAGACCGAAGGCCGCGTGGCCCTCAAGGAATTCGCAGGCCCCAACCGCGACCAGACGATCAACGTCGGCGACGAGGTCGAGGTCTATGTCGAGCGCATCGAGAATGCGCTGGGCGAGGCCGTCATCTCCCGTGACAAGGCCCGCCGCGAAGAGAGCTGGGTCAAGCTCGAGAAGGCCTTCGAGGCCCAGGAGCGCGTCAACGGCGTCATCTTCAACCAGGTCAAGGGCGGCTACACGGTCGATCTCGACGGCGCCGTGGCGTTCCTGCCGCGCTCGCAGGTCGACATCCGTCCCGTCCGCGACGTCACCCCGCTCATGGGCGTGGCTCAGCCGTTCCAGATCCTCAAGATGGACCGCCGCCGCGGCAACATCGTCGTGTCGCGCCGCACGGTCCTCGAAGAGAGCCGCGCCGAGCAGCGTTCCGAGCTCGTGGCGAACCTCGAAGAGGGTCAGGTCATCGACGGCGTGGTCAAGAACATCACCGAGTACGGTGCGTTCGTTGATCTCGGCGGCATCGACGGCCTCCTGCACGTCACCGACATGGCATGGCGCCGCGTGAACCATCCGTCCGAGGTCGTAACCATCGGCCAGACGGTCAAGGTGAAGATCATCAAGATCAACCACGAGACGCACCGCATCTCGCTCGGCATCAAGCAGCTCCTGGCCGATCCGTGGGAGGGCATCGCCGCCCGCTACCCGGTCCAGGCGAAGCTCAAGGGCCGCGTTACGAACATCACCGACTACGGCGCGTTCGTCGAGCTCGAGCCGGGCATCGAAGGCCTGATCCACGTCTCCGAGATGTCCTGGACGAAGAAGAACGTCCATCCGGGCAAGATCATCTCCACCTCGCAGGAGGTTGAGGTCGTGATCCTCGAGGTCGATCAGGTGAAGCGCCGCATCTCGCTGGGCCTGAAGCAGACGCTGCAGAACCCGTGGGAGGCCTTCGCCGAGAAGCACCCTGTCGGCTCCGAGGTCGAGGGCGAGGTCAAGAACAAGACCGAGTTCGGTCTGTTCATCGGTCTCGAGAACGACGTCGACGGCATGGTCCACCTCTCGGACCTCGACTGGAACCGTCCGGGCGAGCAGGTCATCGACGACTTCAAGAAGGGCGACATGGTGCGTGCCCAGGTTCTCGACGTGGACGTCGAGAAGGAGCGCATCTCGCTGGGCATCAAGCAGCTCGGCGGCGACCCCTTCGCGGAAGCCGGAGAGATCAAGAAGGGCCAGATCGTCACCTGCGAGGTTCTCGAGGTGAAGGACGGCGGCCTGGAGGTGAAGATCGTCGACACCGACCTCAACACCTTCATCAAGCGCAACGAGCTCGCTCGCGACCGCGCCGACCAGCGCCCCGAGCGCTTCGCCGTGGGCGAGAAGCTCGATGCCCGCGTCACGCAGTTCGACCGCAAGGCCCGCCGCGTCACCGTCTCCGTCAAGGCCCTCGAGGTCGCTGAGGAGAAGGAAGCCATGGCGCAGTACGGCTCGACCGACTCGGGCGCTTCGCTCGGCGACATCCTCGGCGCGGCCCTCAAGGCCCGCACCGACAAGAAGTAATCGGGCCGGCAACGGCTCGACCGTCCCCGGGCTCCGGCCCGGGGCCACCGAACAGACCCGCGCGAGTGATCGCGCGGGTTTTTTGCTGCGCGGGCCGAGGCCTCGTCCATGGACTTTCCGCCCCGGCGCCACAGCTTTCCGGCGAAGCCTCGGGAGCGAAGAACAGGCTGGCAGGCCATGGCGCGTGGGCAAGACGACGCGGGTCTCGGGACCCGGCTGCGGAACTGGGCACGGACGGTCAGGACCGACGCGGTGGCGCTTTCGCTCGCCGTCGGCGACCGGCGGGTGCCCTGGTATGCCAAGCTCGCGGCCGCCGTGGTGGCGGCCTATGCGCTCAGCCCCATCGACCTGATTCCCGATTTCATCCCGGTCCTCGGCTATCTCGACGACGTGATCCTGGTGCCGCTCGGCATCCTGCTCGCGGTGAGGCTGATCCCGGCCCCTGTGATGGAGGAACTGCGCGCCGAGGCGCGGGCCCGGGCGGAGCGCCCGAGGAGCCGGGCCGGGGCTCTTGCCGTCGTGGCCCTCTGGGTCGCGGCGGCCGCCTTCCTGATCTGGGCCTTCTGGCCCGACCGGGCGTCGTGAAGCCTGTCCCGTCCTACGGGGGCCGCATGGCAGGGGTGCAGGTTTTTTATTGGTTAACCGCCTTGCCGCCCTATCTGCCTTCGCAATAGGGTGTCGCCTTTGAAGCAGGCACCATGCAAGAGACGAAATTCATGCCCATCGATGCCGAAGCCATCACCGATCGCCGCCGTCTGCGCCGCAAGCTGACCTTCTGGCGCGTCGCAGGCATCCTGGCTCTCATCGCCGCCGTCCTCGCCTTCGGCTATGCCGCCACCGACCGGTTCGGCATTCCGGAGGGGCGGACCCACGTGGCCCGCATCGCCGTCAACGGCTTCATCATCAGCAACCAGCAGCGCATGGCCGACCTGATGGACCGGGTCGGCAAGGCCAATTCCGTGTCCGGTGTGGTGATTTCCATCAACAGCCCGGGCGGCACCACCACGGGTTCCGAGGAGCTCTACCGCAACATCCGCAAGCTCGCCGAGAAGAAGCCCGTCGTGACCTTCGTCGACGGCACCGCGGCTTCGGGCGGCTACATCACGGCCATAGCGGCCGACCACATCGTCGCCCGCGAGACCTCCCTCGTCGGCTCCATCGGCGTCCTGTTCCAGTTCCCCGATGTGTCCGGCCTGCTCGACCACCTGGGCGTGCGGGTCGAAGAGGTGAAGTCCGCTCCGCTCAAGGCCGAGCCGAGCCCGTTCAAGCCCACGAGCCCCGAGGCCCGCGCGGCCCTGCAATCGGTGGTCAACGACACCTTCGACTGGTTCAAGACCCTGGTGCGGGAGCGCCGGCGCCTGAACGAAGCCGAATTGGCAACCGCGTCCACGGGCCAGGTCTTCAGCGGGCGCCAGGGCGTGTCCCTCAAGCTGGTCGACCGGATCGGCAGCGAACGGGATGCGGTCGCCTGGCTCGAGCAGGAAAGGGGCGTGGCGCGGGACCTGCCGGTGCGCGAATGGGAGCCCCGCAGCGAACGCGACTTCTCGATCATCGCTCTGGCCGCGACCGGCGCCGACCTCTTCGGCTTCGAGCGAGCCGCCGAGTCTCTCCGCCGGTCCGCCGTCAGCCTTCAGGCCGCTCAGCTTGACGGTCTGCTGGCGCTCTGGCACCCTTCCGAAAAATAAAGCAGCATCAAACATATAGCCGTTCCATGATCAAATCCGAACTGGTGCTCAAGCTCGCTGAGCAGAATCCGCATTTGTATCAGCGCGACGTCGAGAACATCGTGAACGCGATTCTCGATACCATCGCCGATGCTCTTGCCAGGGGTGACCGGGTTGAACTGCGCGGCTTCGGCGCGTTCTCCGTGAAGAAGCGGGATGCCCGCACCGGGCGCAACCCGCGCACGGGTGAATCCGTTTCCATCTCCGAAAAAGTCGTTCCCGTCTTCAAGACGGGGAAGGAAATGCGTCAGCGCCTCAATGCCTCCCCCAAGGTTCTGAAGGCTGCCGCAGCCCAATAACCCGAGGGATGGTCCGTACATGATTCGGTTTCTGAAGGCGTTGATTCTCCTGCCCGTCGCGATTCTCGTCGTGCTGCTCGCGGTCGCCAACCGCGCGCCGGTGACCCTGTCGTTCGATCCGTTCTCGGACGTGCCGGAATTCTCGGCCGAACTGCCCCTGTTCGCCGTGATCTTCGCCGCCGTCGCGCTGGGCGTGGTGATCGGCGGCACGGCCTCCTGGCTCGCTCAAGGACGCAACCGCAAGGAGCGCCGCCGCTTCCGCCGCGAGGCCCGTACTCTGCGCCACGAGACCGAGCGCCTGCGCACGCAGAACCAGACCACCACCACCGGCCCGGCAGCCCTGCCGCGTCCGCAGGCCTCCGCCTACTAGACCGGCCTTCCGGCCCCTCGGAAGACCCGCTTCACCCCTTGCGACGCATCGTGTCGCGCGAGAACGGCTCCCGCCTTCTTCGCGCGACGCCCTGGAAGAGACCATGCACGTCATCACAGCCGCCGAGATCGACCGGGTTCTCACCTTTCCCGCCCTGATCGATGCCCTGGCCGAGGCCTTTCGCGGCGACATCGTCACCCCGGTCCGCCACCATCACGAGGTCGAGCGCTCCGGCGCCCACGGCACGCTCCTGCTCATGCCGGCCTGGACCGGCCCCGCCACGCAGGACGGCTATGTGGGCGTGAAGATCGTCTCGGTGTTCCCGGAGAACGGGGCGAAGAACCTTCCCAGCGTGCTCGGCACCTACATGCTGATGGACGGTGCGACCGGCCAGCCGCGCGCCGCCCTCGACGGCACGCGCCTGACCGTGTGGCGCACGGCCGCCGCCTCGGCGCTCGCGGCGCGCTATCTTGCCCGCGAGGATGCGAGCCGCATGGTGATGGTCGGCGCCGGATCGCTCGCGCCCTTCCTCATCCGGGCCCATATGAGCCAGCGCCCGATCCGCGAGGTGGCGCTGTGGAACCACAGGCCCGAGAAGGCCGAGAGCCTCGCCGCCGAGCTCAAGGCGCAGGGCCTTCCGGTCACCGCCGTCGCCGACCTCGAAGGCGCGGTGCGCGGGGCCGACCTCGTCTCCTGCGCGACGCTCTCCAGCGCTCCCATCGTCGAGGGCGCGTGGCTGAAGCCGGGCGCCCATCTCGACCTGGTCGGCGCCTTCAATCTCAGGATGCGCGAGGCCGACGACGAGGCGATCCGCCGGGCGCAGGTCTATGTGGATACGCAAGCCGCCAAGCACGAGGGCGGCGACGTGGCGCTGGCGCTCAAGGGCGGCGCCATCGCCGAGAGCCACGTGCGCGGCGACCTGTTCGACCTGTGCCGGAACCCGATCCGGCGCGAGAACGAGGCGATCACCCTGTTCAAGTCGGTCGGAACCGCCCTGGAGGACCTGGCTGCGGCGATGCTGGTGTGGCGCTCCGTGGCGAAAGCGTCGTAACATCCGTCCATGGACAACCTGGTCAAGATCTGCGGGCTCTCCACGCCCGAAACCCTGGACGCTGCCCTCTCGGCCGGCGCGGACTGGGTCGGGTTCGTGCGCTTCGCCAGGAGCCCCCGCCATGTGGGCCTGGATCTCGGCCGCGATCTCTCGGGCCAGGCGAAGGGCCGCGCCCTGCGCGTGGTTCTCCTGGTCGATGCGGAGGATGCGGACATCGCCGACGCGGTCGAGGCGCTCGATCCCGATCTGCTCCAGCTTCACGGCCACGAGACGCCCGAGCGGGTCGCCGCGATCCGTGAGAGGTTCGGCCGTCCGGTCGTGAAGGCGCTGGGCATCGCGGACTCGTCCGATCTCGCGGCGCTCGCAGCCTACGGCGAGGCCGCGGATCATCTTCTCCTGGACGCCAAGCCGCCCCGGATCCCGGGCTCGCTGCCCGGCGGCAACGGGTTGTCCTTCGACTGGCGGCTTCTTGTCGGGCTTGACCCCGGCGTCTCCTTCATGCTGTCAGGAGGGCTCAACCCCGACAACGTGGCGGAGGCGATCCGGCTGACCGGCTCCAGGGCGGTCGACGTGTCGTCGGGGGTGGAGGCCGGGCCCGGCATCAAGGACCCCAGCAAGATCGAGGCCTTCGTCAAGGCAGCCCGGGCGGCATTCGCCGCCCAGAACCGTTAAGGCAGGACAGGCGTGTCAGCTCAGCCCCAACCGAACTCCTTCCGCACCGGACCCGACGAGCGCGGGCATTTCGGCATCTTCGGCGGCCGCTTCGTGGCCGAGACCCTGATGCCGCTGATCCTCGATCTGGAGAAGGCCTACGGCGAGGCCAAGGCGGATCCCGCCTTCAAGGCCGAGATGGACGGGTACATGACCCATTACATCGGCCGCCCGAGCCCGCTCTATTTCGCCGAGCGCATGACCGAGCATCTCGGCGGAGCAAAAATCTACTTCAAGCGCGAGGAGCTGAACCACACGGGCGCCCACAAGGTGAACAACGTGCTGGGCCAGATCCTTCTCGCCCGCCGCATGGGCAAGAAGCGCATCATCGCCGAGACCGGCGCGGGCCAGCACGGCGTCGCCACCGCGACGCTCTGCGCGCGCTTCGGCCTGGAATGCATCGTCTACATGGGCGCGGTGGACGTGGAGCGGCAGAAGCCAAACGTCTTCCGCATGAACATGCTGGGCGCCAAGGTGGTGCCCGTGCAGTCCGGCACGAAGACCCTCAAGGACGCCATGAACGAGGCGCTGCGCGACTGGGTCACCAACGTCGCCGACACGTTCTACTGCATCGGCACCGTGGCGGGCCCGCATCCTTATCCGGCCATGGTGCGCGATTTCCAGGCCGTGATCGGCCAGGAGACCCGCGAGCAGATGATGCAGGCCGAAGGCCGCCTGCCGGATTCCCTCGTCGCCTGCATCGGCGGCGGTTCCAACGCCATCGGCCTGTTCCATCCCTTCCTCGACGACCGGGGCGTGGAGATCTACGGGGTCGAGGCGGCGGGCCACGGCCTGACCCAGCTCCACGCGGCGTCCCTGTCGGGCGGCCGCCCCGGCGTGCTGCACGGCAACCGCACCTATCTGCTGATGGACCGCGACGGCCAGATCCAGGACGCCCATTCCATCTCCGCCGGCCTCGACTATCCGGGCATCGGCCCGGAACATGCCTGGCTGCACGATGTGGGACGGGTCAACTACATCTCGGCCACGGACGACGAGGCGCTGGAAGCCTTCCAGCTCTGCTCCAAGCTCGAGGGCATTCTGCCCGCACTGGAGCCCAGCCACGCGCTGGCCAAGGTGATGGAACTCGCGCCGCAGAAGCCCAAGGATCACCTGATGGTGGTCAATATCAGCGGCCGCGGGGACAAGGACCTCTTCACCATCGCCGAGCACCTGAAGCAGGACATCGTCTGACGAACAGGCTGGAGGAGGTCTCTCCTTCAGTCGTTCAGCATCGCTTCGAGGAAAAGCTCGGGATCCAGGCAGAACTCCCGCAGCAGGCGGAAATGCTGCGTATCCTCCAGCCTGATCGGCGCGAGGCCATGTTTCGTCAGCCCGAGAAGCCGCGCTCCCGGATAGGCCATCAGCATCGGCGAGTGGGTCGCCATGATGACCTGGCAGTAACCGGTACGGTCCATCCTCTGCAGCAGCTTGAGGAACTCGATCTGGCGCGACGGCGAGAGGGCCGATTCGGGCTCGTCGAAGATGTACAGGCCCTGCTTGGCGCAGCGCTCCTCGAAGAAGCGCAGGAATCCTTCCCCATGGGAATGGGAGAGGAAGTCCGGAGGAGCCTCGTTGGCGTCGAGGGCTGCCGTATCCAGGTAGCGGGACACCGAGAAAAAGCTCTCCGCCCTGAAGAACCAGCCATTGGTGACCCGCGGCAGCCAGCTGGCCCGGAGAGCCTGCCCGAGAACCCCGCCCATCGCCTCCACGGCCCGGGAATGATCGACGGGCCGATAGCCCTTGCCGCCGCCCGCCTCGTCATAGCCGGCGAGGGCTGCGATCCCTTCCAGGATGGTTGATTTCCCGACCCCGTTCTCGCCGACGATGATCGTGACCGATCGGTCGAACTCCATCGCGAAGTCCGCATCCCGGAAGATCGGCAGGCAAAACGGATAGGTCGAGGGGTCCCCCAGGCGCTCCCCGTCGAGCCACAGGCGCCTCAGATAGGGCGCGCGCAATCGGGTCATCTGAGAGGTCTTCGCCATGGCAGCATCCTGACGGTCGGGCCGATGGGCCTGCGCCCGATTCGAGTTCGGACGACGTTACACGCGGCCATGGAGAGATGTGAGATCCCTGTCCACATCCCGTAAATCCCGTGCTAAAGACCCGCCCATGACACAGCGCATCGAAGCCCGTTTCGAAAAATGCCGCCAGGAGGGCCGCGCCGCCCTCGTGACCTACGTCATGGCGGGGGACCCGGATCCCGAGACCTCCCTCGAGATCCTGAGGAGCCTGCCCAAGGCCGGCGCCGACATCGTCGAGTTCGGCCTGCCCTTCACGGATCCCATGGCCGACGGCCCGGCGATCCAGGCGGCGGGGCTTCGCGCCCTCAAGGTCGGGCAGGACACGGTCAAGACCCTGGACCTCATCCGGCGCTTCCGGGCGGAGGATGCGGAGACGCCCGTGATCCTCATGGGCTATTTCAACCCGATCTACGTCTATGGCGTCGACCGCTTCCTGGCCGATGCCAAGGAGGCCGGCGTCGACGGCCTGATCGTGGTGGATCTTCCGCCGGAGGAGGACGACGAGCTCTGCCTGCCGGCGCTTAAGGCGGGCCTGGCCTTCATCCGCCTCGCCACGCCCACCACCGACGACCATCGCCTGCCGGCGGTGCTGAAGAACACGGCGGGCTTCGTCTATTACGTCTCGATCACCGGCATCACCGGCGCGGCGACCCCGGATTTCGGCAAGGTCGCCACGGCGGTGGAGCGCATCAAGCGTCATACCCCGCTGCCCGTGGTGGTCGGCTTCGGCGTGAAGAGCGGTGCCCATGCGGCGGCGGTGGCGCAAGGGGCCGACGGCGTCGTGGTGGGCTCGGCGCTGATCGACGCCCTGAAGGGCACCCTCGACGGGGAAGACCGCGCCACCTCGCGCACGGTCGAGGCCGTCACCACATTGGTGAAGGAACTGAGCGAAGGCGTGCGGTCGGTCGCGAAGAAGGCGGCGGCCGCATAGAGCAACGGAAGGCCTCGTCCTGAGGAGCTGCGCCAGCAGCGTCTCGAAGGATCGGAGGCCGGTTCCAGCAGGCTCCGGAGACGCCCTCGTGCTTCGAGACGGTCACCGAGTGACCTCCTCGGCATGAGGGCTGCGGGGTGCCTCTGAAAGAGAAGGTAGAAAGATGAACTGGATCTCCGAAGTCGTCCGTCCGAAGATCAAGACGCTCTTCAAGCGCGAGACCCCGGACAATCTCTGGATCAAGTGCCCGGAGACCGGACAGGTCGTGTTCCACAAGGATGTGGAGGCGAACCAGTGGGTCATCCCCGGTTCCAACCACCACATGCGCATTTCGGCCACCCAGCGCCTGCAGCTCATGTTCGACGGAGGCACCTGGCTCGACGTGGCGCTTCCCGAGGTGGCGGTGGATCCGCTCAAGTTCCGCGACGAGAAACGCTACGTGGACCGCCTGAAGGACGCCCGCGCCAAGACGGGCCAGCAGGACGCCTTCAAGGTCGGCTTCGGCCGGGTCGAAGAGACCCCGATGACCATCGCGGTGCAGGATTTCGGCTTCATGGGCGGATCGCTCGGCATGGCCGCGGGCGAGGCTTTCATCAAGGGCGCGGAAACGGCCCTCGAGAAGCAGACGCCCTACGTGCTCTTCGCCGGTTCCGGCGGCGCGCGCATGCAGGAGGGCATTCTCTCGCTCATGCAGATGCCGCGCACGACGGTGGCCATCCGCCGCCTGCGCGAGGCGAAGCTGCCCTATATCGTGGTGCTCACCAACCCGACCACCGGCGGCGTCACGGCGTCCTACGCCATGCTGGGCGACGTGCACCTGGCCGAGCCCGGCGCGCTCATCGGCTTCGCCGGTCCGCGCGTGATCGAGCAGACCATCCGCGAGAAGCTGCCCGACGGCTTCCAGCGCTCCGAGTACCTCAAGGACCACGGCATGGTGGACATGGTCGTGCACCGCCACGACCTGAAGCCCACCATCGCCCGCCTGTCGCGCCTCTTCACCAAGACGCCAGTCGCCGGTGCGCCGGTGGCCGAGGCCGCCGAGTAAGACGTTTTCGGAGACAGGGCGATGGATTCGTCGGATGCGCTGATCGCGCGCTTTCTCGCCCTGCACCCGAAGACCATCGATCTGTCCCTCGGGCGGATCCAGCGTCTCCTCGGGGAGCTCGGCCACCCCGAGCGCCGCCTGCCGCCCACGATCCATGTGGCCGGCACCAACGGCAAGGGTTCGACCATCGCGTTCATGCGGGCGATCCTGGAAAGCGCGGGCCTCGCCGTCCACGTCTATACCTCGCCCCATCTGGTTCGCTTCCACGAGCGCATCCGCCTCGGGCGCATCGGCGGCGGGCAGTATGTGGGCGAGGATCGCCTCGTCGAGGCCCTGCGCCGCTGCGAGAAGGTGAATGCGGGCCAGCCCATCACCGTGTTCGAGATCACGACCGCCGCCGCCATCCTGCTGTTCTCGGAGGAGCCCGCCGACGTGCTCCTGCTGGAGGTGGGTCTCGGGGGACGCTTCGACGCCACCAACGTGATCGACCATCCGGCCGCCGCCGTCGTCACCTCCATCGGGCACGACCACGCGGAGTATCTCGGCACCACCCTGAAGGCCATCGCCAAGGAGAAGGCCGGCATCTTCAAGCGCGGCTGCCCGGCCGTGATCGCGCCGCAGGATTACACGGAAGCCGACGAGACCCTGCGCGACGAGGCGGAGCGGATCGGCGCCTCGCCGCTCCTGGTGGGCCAGCAGGATTTCTCCGTTCACGAGGAAGGGGGGCGCCTCGTCTATCAGGACGAGAAGGGCCTCCTCGACCTGCCGCGGCCCAGGCTCGTCGGGCGCCACCAATACATCAATGCGGGCACCGCCATCGCGGCCCTGCGGGCGGCCGGCTTCGAGCAATTCGAGACCTCGGCCTTCGAGGCCGGGATCACCCGCGCCGAATGGCCGGGCCGATTGCAGCGCCTGTCCAAGGGGCGCCTGCCCGAGATCGCGCCCCAGGGCTGCGAACTCTGGCTCGACGGCGGCCACAACGCCGATGGCGGGCGCGTTCTCGCCGCCGCCATGGCCGACCGGAGCGAGCGCAGCGATGCACCCCTGGTGCTGATCGCCGGCATGCTCGGCACCAAGGATTCGGAAGCCTTCTTCAAGAATTTCCTGGGACTGGCCCGGGAGGTGATCGCGGTTCCCATTCCGGGCCAGATCGCCGCGCGCCCGGCCGACGAGGTCGCGGCCATCGCCGCGAGCGTGGGCCTGACCACCTCGACCAAGGCCAGCGTCGAATCGGCCCTCGCCTCGCTGCACGACTATGTCTGGGAGCACCCGCCCCGCATCCTCATCTGCGGCTCGCTCTACCTCGCGGGCGAGGTGCTGGCCGCGAACGGAACGCTGCCGCAATAGGCGACGACACGAAAAAGGGGCCTTTCGGCCCCTTTCCAAATTCCGTTATGGCAGAGCTCAGGCCGAGGCCTGGATCCACTTGGCGAGGTCGCCCTTGGGGGCGGCGCCGATCTTCTGGGCCACCACCTGGCCGCCCTTGAACATCATCAGGGCCGGGATCGAGCGGATGCCGAACTGCGACGCGACCTGCGGGTTCTCGTCCACGTTGATCTTCGCGATCTTCACCTTGCCGGCCATCTCGTTGGAGATCTCTTCCAGGGCCGGGCCGATCATGCGGCAGGGACCGCACCACTCGGCCCAGAAATCGACCACGACGGGCTCGGAGGAGTTCAGGACGTCCTGCGAGAAGCTCGCATCGGTCACCTTAACGGTCGCCATTGCATCACCTTTGTTCTGTTACCGCGACTCATGTCCCGAGTCGCTCAACGATAAGGCCTAGTTAAGAACGGCCTTTTCGGGAATCAAGCAAGGGGCCTTTCCCTCACGCCGCTTTGATGAGGGTAAGAGCCGATTCCAGATCCGGTTCCCGCAATTCGTGGATCACCGGCCCCGAGGTCCAGACCAGGAAGGCCCGCACCCGTCTGCCCGGATAGATCTCCTGGAGAAGCGTTCGGTAGAGGGCAAGCTGGGCCACGTAGGAGCGTGGCGGCGGCTGGCCCGGCCGGGGCGGGCGGGCCGTGGTCTTGAAATCCGCCACCAGAACCTCGTCGTCGAGCACCGCCAGCCGGTCGATCTGGCCCGAGACCATGAGGTCGCCCACCGCCGTCCCGACCCGGCCCGCGATGGGCGCCTCGGCCCGTGAGGCCGGGCCGAAAAGCGGCTTCAGGTCGGGATGGTCCAGGACGCCGAGGGCGTTGGCGACCACGGCCGCGCGCACATCCTCGCGCAGGCGCGGCGCGCGGGCCTTCACATAGGCCCCCGCCATGGCCTCCCGGCGCTCCGGAGGCAGGCTCGGGAGACGTTCCAGCAGGGCATGGACCAGGGTGCCGCGCAGGCGCGCGTCCGGGGCGTAGGGTCCGTCGCCGGGGCGGGCCAGACGCTCGGCCGCGCCCAAGGCGCTGGAAGGCCTGATCGGCGGCAGGGGCTCGGGCTCGGGGTCGGCCGGCAGGCTCAGCCAATCCGGCACCTCGACGGGTTCGAGGGGCACGATTTCCGCGCTGGCCGCGGGTCGGGCCAGGGGCGCGCCGTCGCGCCAGACCTCGATGGGGCCGTAAGGTGCCTCGCTCAGCTCCAGGCCCCCGGCCTTCTCGACGAGCCCGTGCCGGATCATCTCGCACCAGGCTTCCTGCGGCGAGTCCTTGCGGCCCGTCAGGTAGGGGGCGATGACCAGCCGGTCCTTGGCCCGGGTCATGGCCACGTAGAGGAGGCGGTTGTGCTCCTCGTGGCCCTTGGCGTGCAGGGTCTCGCGCGCCTGGGCCATCACGTCCGAATCATAGGACTTGCCCGGCGACCAGACCGGAACCGTCTCGCCGAACCGGGTCGGCAGCTGCAGGAGCGGCGGGTCGCGGCCCAGAACCTCGCAGCCGTCGATGAGGATGACGATCGGCGCCTCCAGGCCCTTGGCGCCGTGCACGGTCATCACCCGCACCTCGTTGTTCACCGCGTCGAGGTCGCGCTTGATGGTGTGGGAGGCGGATTCGAACCGGTTGAGGAACACGGTGAGCGAGGGCGTCTCCGTCGTCTCGGATTGGTGGGCGAAGCACAGGAAGGCGTCGATGGCGTCGCCCGCCTCGCTGCCCAGCCGCGCCACGAGCTTGGAGCGTCCGCCCCGGGGCCCGAGCAGGGTGGCGAAGAAGCCGAAGGGCCCGTGCGTGCGGGCAAGCTCCTGCCAGGCGTGCAGGGCTTCGAGACCGGCCCCGGCGGCCTTGTCGCCCGCCTCCGCGTGCCGCTCCAGGGCGGCCAGCAGGGATTCCTCATCCGCCCGGTAGGCCGCGATGCGGATCAGGTCGTCGTCGGTCAGACCCACGAGGGGCGACTTGAGGGCGGTCGCCAGCGTCAGGTCGTCCTCCGACAGCAGCGCAGCGCGGCCTGCCGCCACGAGGTCGAGCACCGCGATGTGCTCGCCGATATTGAGCCGGTCGGCCCCCGCCACCGGCACGCCCGCTTCCTTCAGCGCCCGGATCACCGCCTCGAAGGCGGCGCCGCGTTTTCTCACCAGCACGAGCACGTCGCCCGCGCTCCAGACGCGGCCCATCTCGTCGCCCTTGGTGGTCCAGCATTTCACGGCCTGCGCGACCCGCCGGGCCACGACCACGGGCGGGGATTGCTGCTCGGGCTGGTCGACCGGCAGCACCCAGGCTTCCGGCTCCTCCTCCTCGGCGGGGGTCTCGGTCGGCCACAATTCCACGAGGCCCGGCGCATGGGGGCGCGCGCTCTCGTGCACCGTGCCGACGGCCTTGTCCTCGAAGGACAGGCCCTTGAAGTGCCGGTCCACCGCGAAGGTGGCGTCCACGGCGGACAGCACCGCCTTGGCGGAGCGGAAGGAGACAGTGAGGCGCACATCCTCGAAGGGCAGCTCCGCCGCGCTCACCTTGCGCGACCAGGTCTGGCGGCTCGATTCGAATTCCTGCGGGGCGGCGCCCTGGAAGCCGTAGATCGACTGCTTGGGGTCGCCGACCGCGAACAGCGTGCGCACGCGCTTCCCTTGGGCGCCGAAGCCTGCGGTGAAATCCTCGGTGATGCGGCGCAGGATTTCCCATTGCTCCGGGTTCGTGTCCTGCGCCTCGTCGACGAGCACGTGGTCGATGCCGCGGTCGAGCTTGTAGAGCACCCAGGCCGCGTCGCCCCGGTTCAGGAGCTGCAGGGTCTTGTCGATGAGGTCCTGGAAATCGAGGGCGCCGAGCCGCGCCTTCGCCTGATCGACCCGCAGGCTGATCTCGGCCGCGAGGGTGAACAGGGCGGTGGTGCGCGCGAAGGCGCGCGCGGCCTTGCGCTTCTCGATGAGGCGCCAGATGCGCTGCTGCTCCGCGAGCAGCTTCTCCTTCAGCGCCGGATCGACGGATTTCGTGACGAGACGGGACTCCGCGCGGGGTGTCCAATCCGATTCCTTGAGGAAGATCGTCAGGTAGTGAGTGAGCTTCTCGTCCGGATTGCTCGCCTCGGACGCGGCGATGAAGGCGGCGGCGCGTTCCTGGTCGGTCGCCTTGCCGGCCAGAAGCTCCCGGGCGATGGAAGGCCAGCTCTCGGGGCCGATCCCGCCTTCGAGCATCGCCTGCTCGACGCTCTCGATCGTCTCGTCGGGGGCCAGCCCCAGCTCTTTTCGCAGAAGCGCCGGGCCGTCGACCCGGTGCAGAAAGGTCTTGCAGCGCATGGCGGCGTTCAGCGCCGATGTCAGCGCGTCGCCCGCCGCCTCCACGCTCACGATGTCGAGCGCCTCGGCGAGCTCCGGATAGTTGCCGCTCGACGCGTCCGCCAGCACGTTCGCCATGGCGGCCGCCAGCATCTCGTCGGTCTGGCTCTCGTCGAGCACCGCGAAGCGGGCGGGCACGTTGGCCTCGAAGGGCACGAGATGCAGAAGCCGCTCGCAGAAGGCGTGGATGGTGTCGATCTTCAGGCCGCCCGGCGTTTCCACCGCGCGGGCGAAGAGGGTGCGGGCGAGCCTGACCTGCTGGCGGGTCGGGCGCTCGCCTTCGAGCTCCGTCAGCTCCTTGACGAGGCTCTCCTCGTCCAGCGTCACCCATTTGCCCAGGCGCTCGAAGACGCGGATCGCCATGTTGGCGGCGGCGGCCTTGGTGAAGGTGAGACACAGGATCCGGCCGGGCGGGGAGCCTGCGAGCAGCAGGCGCACGACCCGGTCCGTGAGCACCTTCGTCTTGCCCGCGCCCGCATTGGCCGACACCCAGGCCGAGGCGCGCGGATTGGCGGCGCGGCGCTGCGCTTCGCGCGTGTAGTCCGGAATGACGAGATCGTCGCTCATTCGAAGCCCTCGCCGCCGCCCGCGCTCGCGAGCGACCATTCCTTCACCCGCGCCAGGTGGTCGTATTCGGAGAAGCGGCGCGCATATTTCGGGAAGGGCCGCGACACGTAAGCCGCCTCGCCCTTGGCATAGCGGGCGATCATGCCCTCGAAGCGACGGCGATGTTCTTCCACGATCTCCGGCACCGAGCGCTCCTCGTCGCGTCCCGGCTTGATCTCCCGCGGCCTGATCGGCTCGCGCCCGCCCGTGGTGTGGATGTAGACGAGGTCCGGCGTCTCCTTCGCGGCAGGCATGCCCTTGAAGGCGCCCTTCATCAGCATCACGGCCTCCAGGGTGAGCTGCGGCGAGAAGCCGGCATAGACCTCGCGCAGGCCCGGCGGCTGCCCGGTCTTGAAGTCGATGATGGTGAAGCCCCCGTCGCACCTCTGTTCGATCCGGTCCGCGCGGGCGCGAAGGGTGAACACGCTGCCGTCGCCGAGCGGGATCGGCAGCTTGCCGGAACGCTCGGCATGGACCTCCACGAGATCCGGCCGCCGACCCTGCTCCCAGACCACGAACGCGGTGGCGAGCCGCGTGAAGCGGGGCCACCATTCCGCGTAGAGCTCGGGATAGGCGTCGGCGATGTCCGCGAAGGCTTCCGTGCCGCGCGAGAGCAGGTCCTCCAGCGCGTGGGCCGGCAGCGCCTTCGGATAGGCCTCCGCGAAGCCGCCGAGAACGTCGTGGATGATCGTGCCGCGATCGGCGGCGCTGGGGGCCACGGCAATGGCGTCGAGGGCGTCGAGCTTGAGGATGTGGCGCGCGTAGATGGAATACGGGTCGCGCACCAGCGTCTCGATTTCCGTGACGCTCAGGCTGCGCGGGAACAGGGCAGGGTCGGGCTTCGGCCGCGGCCGGGCCAGGGGCGGCGCGGGCTGCGGCGTGTCGAGATGGCGGGCGAGGCGGCGGTAGCGCTCGCCTGCCTTCGTCATCTCCGCCCACACGTCCTTGCCGGTGAAGGCCTTCAGGCGCTGCAGGAAGCGCGAGGGCACCATGGGCGAGCCGTCGCGCTTCTGCGCGCGGGTGATCACCACGTCGCGGGTGCCGAGCGCCTGCACGAAATCGTGCGCGGTCTGGCCGATGCGGCGCTCGGGCGGCGCCAGCCCCACGCGGGCGCGCATGGGCCGGTTGAGGAAGGCGTCCGTCACCGTGCGCGGGGGCCAGGTGCCCTCGTCGAGGCCCCCCAGCACCACCCGGTCCACCGACAGAAGGCGGGCCTCCAGCAGGCCCAGGATCTTCAGGCGGCGATGGGTCGAGCGCGGGGAGGGACTGATGGTCCGCTGCTTGGCGAGCGCGGTGAAGAAGGTCGGGTAGTCGACGAAGCGGCCTTCGAGCGGGTGCCCTTCCTCCTGGCGGATGTCGGAATGGGCGAGATCGTCGAACAGGGCCGCCACCGCCTCCAGGGACGCATCCGGATCGACGATCTCGCCTTCCCCGTCCGGGAGCGCGATCAGCAGATCGAAGGTGCGGCGGTGCTCTTCGGTCAGCGCCATCAGGTCGAGCCTTCCCTCGCCATGGGCGGCGGGCGTGAAGCCGTCGAAGGCGAGCCCGAGGCGCTGCAGCAGCTCGTCGGCGAGGTCCCAGTCGGCCTCGGCCAGGCGTGCTTCGGGACGGGGCGTGCGGTGGTCCTTCCCCGAGCGGCGGGAGGCCAGCGCGGTGCGGATGCCCTCGATGCCCTGCGCGGGCGCCGGGCCGCGCAGCACGCCGATTTCGAGCACGCTTGCCGCCCGCTCCACGCTCGCGCGCGGCATTCCGAGCCGCACCAGGGGATGGGCGAGGAGGGCGAGCAGCCGGATCGGGCGCAGGTCGTCGGCCGCCGCCTCCGCAGCCAGGCGCGCGAGGCGGCCGGCGGGCGTGTCGGGAAGCGGGATGCCGGCGGAATCCTCCACCGCCAGTCCCCAGCGGGCGAGTTCCGCCGTCACGCGGGCGGCCAGGGCCCGGTCCGGCGTGACGAGGGCGGCCGTGCGGCCGGGATGGGCAATGGTCTCGCGCAGGGCCACTGCGATGGACAGGGCCTCCTCGCGCTCGTCCATGGCCTCCACGATGGCGAGGCCCGCGCAGCCGGCCTCGCTCAGGGCCACCCGGTCCTCGGGAGCGATCAGGGACCAGCGGTCCGTCGTGTCCGCGGGCCGCAGGGCCTCCGACAGCAGGTGGTTGCGGGCCCTGGCGAGATCCGGCACCTCGCCGATGACCGTCACCTCGGAGCGTTTCACGCGCAGATGCCGGTCCACGAGACGGCGCAGGCTCGCCTGCGGATGGCCGTGCACCGGATCGGTCTCGTCGTCGCCGGTGCCCCCGATGGTGGCCCAGCTCTCCTCGTCGAGATCGGTGTCGAGCCCCGGCAGCACCACGGCGCCCCTGGGAAGGCGCGCGATGGCCGCCATGAGATTGGCGGTGGCCGGCACAGAGCCGGTGGAGCCCGCGACGATGATCGGGTTCGCCGGACGCTCGCGCGTCAGCCGCCGCGCCTCGGCTTCGATCAGGGCCCCGCGCCGTTGCGCCGGGTCGCTGGCCTGGCGTTCGGCCAGGATCCTGGGCCAGTTCTCGCTGGCGATCTGCACGAAATGCCGGGTGATCCGGAAATATTCGGAATAATCCGCGTCGACCGCGAGCTCCAGGGCGTGCCAGTCGATGCCTTCGGTGGTGAAGGCATCCATCAGGGTCTCCAAATCCCCCGCGAGACCCACCGCATCGGCCGGCGAGGCGGGCACCATGAAGGGCACGCCGGGGCCGAGCTGCAGCAGGCTCCGGTCCACCTCCGCCGACCAGCGCTGCACGAGCCGGGTGAGGATGAGGCGCCGCTCCAGGGGCGGGATCGGAGGCTTGAGGGAGGCGGCCTCTTCGAGGGGCGTGCCCTCGAGCCCCGTCATCTCGAACTCGGCCTCGTCGGTCTCGCCCAGCGGCACGATGCGCGGCAGGAGCTGCGCCTTGCCCCCGCCGCGTTCGGCGAGGAGCGCGATCAGGGCGCGGGCGGCGCGGCGGGTCGGAACATAGATCGTGACGTCGGCCAGCGCCGCGGGATCGTCGGGAAGGGAGCCGACGAGGCGGCCGTCGATCAGCGCATCCGCCAGGGTCGGCAGGAAGGC
The DNA here is from genome assembly GCF_020532555.1 of Microvirga lenta. Classification (GTDB taxonomy): domain Bacteria; phylum Pseudomonadota; class Alphaproteobacteria; order Rhizobiales; family Beijerinckiaceae; genus Microvirga; species Microvirga lenta. The sequence continues at coordinate 299,728 of NZ_JAJBBR010000004.1, forward strand.
GCAACCCGGAGGAATGGAGAAGACGTTGGCCGTGTGACGCGACACCGAAAAACCTCACCGCAGGCTGGCGGCAAGGCACTCTTCCGCCACAGGGATCGCCTGCGGTTCACCAACATGCAGCCACTGACCGTCAAGCTGCAAGCCGTAGAGTCGGTCCTTCGCGATGGCCCGGTCGTAGAACAGGTTGGCCGAGAACGGTCCTTCCGGCGTGTCGGCGACGAGTTCCGGCTTCACGATCGCGACGCCCGCATAGACGAAAGGCACCCTTTCCTCGTCGCCTCTGCGGCGGCGCAGGCGCCCGTCCGGGTCCATGCTGAAATCGCCCCGCCCCTCGTAGCCGACGCTTGTGGACAAAGGCGCCACGAGCATCAGGATGTCCATGCGGTCGGGATCCCAGGCCGACACGAGGCGTCTCAGATTCGGCTCGCGGCCCTCGATCCACATGGAATCGGAGTTGAAGGTGATGAACGGGCCATCGCCCAGGAGCGGCAGCGCCTTCCGCACGCCGCCGCCCGTTTCGAGCACTTCCGCGCGCTCGTCGGAGACCACGATGTGCGGCATTTTGCGTGTGCGTAAGTGGTCCTCGAGCATGTCCGCGAAGTGATGGACGTTCACCACGACCGTCTCGATGCCCGCCTCGGCGAGCCGGTCGAGGGCGAAATCGATCAGGCTGCGGCCGCCGACCTTGACCAGGGGCTTGGGCATGGTCGCGGTGATCGGCAGCATGCGCTTGCCCAGCCCGGCGGCGAGGACGATGGCGGTTTTGGGCGAACGCGGGGGCAAGGGCTGGCGCTTTCGGCTCAAGGGGAGGGTGGCGTGTCGTCCACGGGCGGAATGAGCCGCGGCAGGTAGTTCTCGTACCAGACCTTCAGCCTGCTCAAGGAGGGATGGGCGAGGTTGCGCATGAGATAGGTCTCGATCCGCGGCAGGTGCCGCAGGTAGTGCGGCTTGCCATCGCGCCGGTCGAGCCGGGCGAAGATGCCGAGAATCTTCGTGGCGCGCTGCGCGCCCATGATGGCGTAGGCGCGCGCGAAGGAGGCGACGTCGAAGGTCGGATCGGCGGCCTTGCGCTCGCGGGCGTAGAGGCCGATCAGCCGCAGTTCCATGTCGGGCGACACGGTCACGCGCGCATCCTGCAGCAGGGAGGCGACGTCGTAGGCGGGAGAGCCCAGGACCGCGTCCTGGAAGTCGATGATTCCGACGCGGGCGAGGCCCTCGCGCTCCGGCAGCCAGATCAGGTTCGGCGAATGGTAGTCACGCAGAACCCAGGTGGTGGGCCCCGACAGCACCTCGGACAGGGTCTCGGTCCACAGATTGACGAATTCCGCCCTCGCCGAGCCGGACAGCAGGTTGCCGATGATGTGCGGCACGTACCAGTCGGCCAGAAGCTCCAGCTCGATCAGCAACGCCTCGAGATCGTAGGGCGGGATGGCGTGCTCCTGACCCTCGGTGACCGGCAGGACCTGCGGCAGGGTCATTCCGTGCAGCTTCACGAGAAGCCGCGTCGCCTCCGCATAGCGCTCGGGAATCGGTCCGTTGACGTCGACGAAGGGTTCGGAGCCGAGATCCTCGATGAGGAGCAGGCCGGCATCGAGGGCCTCGCCGTAGATGCGCGGCGCGCTGAAGCCCAAGGAGCGCAGGCCCTTGTCCATGGCCACGAAGGCGTGGATGGTCTCGGCCAGCTTCGCGATGGTGGTGTAGGGCTTGCCGCGGCGAACCGGCGGGCCTGGCGGGCGCGGCGGCGAGATCATGAGGAGCGCGGTTTCGCCGGAGGGCTTCATCAGGCGCTCGTAGGAGCGGATCACCGATGCGTCGCTCGGCATCGGCATGCGCAGGGCGTCCGTCCAGCCGCAGCGCTCCACGAGCTCGCGGAAGGCCCTGAGCCGCATGAGCCGGGATTCGAAAAGGCCGAAGCCCGACAGGGTGGCGATGCGTCCGCCGTCCGGGGCGAGATCGAGGCGGATGTCGAGCCGCTCCGACTTGAGGGCATCGTCCGCCCGCTCCGGCCACTCGACCAGGGTGACGGCATTCTCCGTCATCTCGTCCCAGCCGAGCTCCACGAGCTCGTCTCCGCCGGAAAGCCGGTAGAAATCCGCATGGACGATGGGATGTTTCGGACCCTCGTAGACCTGCATGAGGGTGAAGGTGGGACTCGGAACCTCCAGATCCGGCTCGCCCGCCACGGCGCGGATGAGGGCGCGCGCGAAGGTCGTCTTGCCGGCGCCGAGGCCGCCCGAGAGCGTGACGAGGTCTCCGGGACGCAGCTCGTCGGCAAGGCTGCGGGCCAGGTGCTCCGTCGCTTCGTGATCGGGCAGGGCCACGATCCAGAGAGGTTGCGAGACGTCGTCCTCGGTCATGCGGGAGAATCCATTCACCATCGCCGCACCTACTCGGCAGCGATCTTGGGCACCGCATTATGCCCCGAACGGCCGTCCGATGGCGATTCCTGCCGCTCGTTGGGGAAGATGCACGTGACGGTGGTTCCGACGCCGGGGGCGGACGACACGTCGATGCGCCCGCCATGCAGCTCGACGAAGGAGCGCACGATCGAGAGGCCGAGGCCCACGCCGCGATGGCGCGTTCCGAGCGTGTGGCTCTCGAAGCGCTCGAAGATGCGGGCCTTGACCTCGGGCGGCATGCCGCGGCCCTGGTCCCTCACCTCGAAGATCACCTCGCCGCCGGACTTGCGGGCCCGCACCGTGATCGTCTGCCCCGGCGGCGAGAATCCGACCGCGTTGGAGAGCAGGTTGAACAGGATCTGGCGGATGCGTTTGCCGTCGGCCACGAAGGAGCCGATGTCGTCCGGCGCGTCGATCACCACGTTGAGCGAGGATTCGCTGAGCCGGTCCTCGAGGCCGCGCATGGCGGCCTCGATGGTCGAGCGGATGTCGACGATCTCGGGCACCAGTTCGAGAGAGCCCGTATCGATGGAGGCGAGATCGAGAATGTCGTTCAGGATCGCCAGCAGGGACTTGGACGACCGCTCGATGTGGTCCGCATAATCGCGCTGGCGCGGGTTGAGCGAGCCCGCCGTCTCGTCGCTGAGGAGATGGGTGAAGCCGATGATGGTGGTGAGCGGCGAGCGCAGCTCGTAGGACACGTGGTGCACGAACTCGTCGCGCAGGCGCGAGGCGCGCTCCAGCGCATCGTTGCGCTCGGTGAGCGCCCGCTCCACGCTCACGCTCGCGGTGACGTCGATGAAGGTCAGAAGCGTCGCGCCGTCCGGCAGGGGCTGCGCCGTGCAGTCCAGCGCCGAGCCGTCGCGCCGCTCCATGCGGCAGGTCAGGCCCATGCGCATGTCGGCCAGCCCCGCGACCGCGCCGCGGATCTCGATCCACGGCTCCTCCTGAGGCGCCAGCAGGCGGCAGGTCTTAATGACGGTGTCGATATGCGGGTGCTCGGCCGGCATGTCCGGCGACAGGTTCCACATGTCGGCGAAGGCGCGGTTGTGCAGCTTGAGGCGCCCGTCCGAGCCGAACACGGCGACGCCTTCCTTGAGGGTGTCGAGGGTCTCGCTCTGCACGCGGGTGAGGGCGGTGACCTGGCTCTCCAGCTGGAAGCGCTCGCTCACGTCGTCGAAGAGATAGGTCACGCCCCCTTGCGGGTTCGGATTGATGACGACGCGCAGGGTCCGGCGGTCGGGCAGGTGCCACCAGATCTCCTGCGGCTCCACGGAGCGGTAGCCGGAGAGGAAGTCCGCCTTCCAGGCGCGGAAATCCGCCTGCTCGGGCAGCTTGCGGGCGGCGCGGAGGCGGTCGAGCACCTCGCTGTCCTGCGGCCGCGAGGCCAGGAAGGCCTGGTCGAGGCCCCAGAGCTGCTGATAGGCGGCGTTGCTGAAGATGAGATGCTGCGACCCGTCGAAGATCGCCACCGCGGTGGGGAGCTGGTCGAGGGTGCGCACATGGGCGGCCATCTGGCGCTGCAGGTCCGTCCGGACCGCTTCCAGCTCCGACACGTCCACGGCGATGCCGGCGCTGCCGCCGGCGGTCGGGCGCTCGATCACGTCGAGCACGGAACGCTGGCCGGCCATGACCGCCGTGACGCGGGCCGCGAAGGTCGCGCCGGACTTGCGCTGACGGCTCGCCTCCTCCCGGGTCTGCCGGTCGAGCAGTTCGAGGGAGCGCGCCGCCGCGTCGTCGATGTCGGTCGCCTCGACGGCCTTCAGATAGGCCTGGTTGGCCCAGATGAGCCCGTCCTCCGCGTCGCGGATCCAGAGCGGATAGGCGACCGCGTCGAGAAGGGTCGTCATGGAGCGCAGGTCGCTGCGGGCCGCCAGCAGGTCGGACCGCGCCATCAGGAGTTCGGCCCGGTCGCCGGTGATGTCGCGCAGGCGCAGAATGGCGCGCCCGCCGATGGTGCGACCTTCCGCGTCGATGAAGCGGCCGGTGAGCGTGCGCACGGTCAGGCGGAAGCTTTCGCCCCGCTGCCGCAGCTGCTCCAGGGAGGTCTCCACGGCGGCGGCGTCGCTGGGCGCGAGCCAGGCGCCGAAGGCGAGAGCCCGTTTGGCGTTGGCTCCGTCGGAGACGATGGACGGGTCGCCCTCGAACCGGGGCTCGCCGTCGCGCCCCTGCCAGCTCACGAGGAGCTGGCGCTCCGATCCCATGAGCAGGGTCACGAGGTCGTCGGCGCCGCGCAGGCTCGCCAGCTCCGTGCGCATGGCCTCCTCCCGCTGCGCGAAGCGCCGACGCTCGCGCAGCAGCATCACCGAGGTGGTGGTGGAAAACGCCACGAGCCCCATGAAGAGGCCGAGATAGCCGGCATTGTGGAGGTCGAAACTGTTCAGGACGCCGATGAGGTCGGTGGCCTCGTCCGAGAGGGACAGGGTCAGGTCGGAGGCCAGGGCGGGCCAGGAGATCCCGGCGAGGAACGCGAAGGCCAAGGGTCCGCGAGCGGCGGCGACGGGTTTCCCCGTCAGTTCCTCCTCGCGCTCATGACGCTCCCATCCCCACTGCGCGGCCATGCCGTGCGGTCCTTCCCAATCGGTTGCGGCTCCGGAACGGAGCCAAAATGATCCACGCGGCGGCGCAGCATGCGACGCCGCAGACGGTCTTGCAGACGCATGAACGGAACTGCCGGCATGGTACGTAAAACCCGACACAACCGGACGAATCGCGTTCACAATAGACCAGTGCCGAGTCAGCCAGAAAGGGGGTTAAGGTCCGCTTAAGCTTCCTTTGGAGAACCTGTGGACAATTGGCCACTCTCCTTGCGTAACCCTCTTTTTCGTCGGCAGGCGCACACCGAATCGAGGCGGCCTCCGCACCATGAAAAAAGCCCGGCGGAGCCGGGCTTTTCTCGTTCGCGGCCTTCGGGCAGGCGGCTCAGTAGCGGTAGTGATCCGGCTTGAAGGGACCCTTCTCGGCTACGCCGATGTAGTCCGCCTGCTCCTTGGAGAGCTTGGTGAGCTTCACGCCGATCTTCTCGAGGTGCAGCGAGGCGACCTTCTCGTCCAGGTGCTTGGGCAGGGTGTAGACCTTGCGCTCGTACTTGCCCGGGTTGGTCCAGAGCTCGATCTGGGCCAGCGTCTGGTTGGTGAACGAGGCCGACATCACGAAGGACGGGTGACCCATGGCGTTGCCGAGGTTCACGAGGCGGCCTTCCGACAGCAGGATGATGCGGTGACCGTCGGGGAACTCGATCTCGTCGACCTGCGGCTTGATGTTGTTCCACTTCAGGTTCTTGAGGCCCGCGACCTGGATCTCGTTGTCGAAGTGGCCGATGTTGCAGACGATGGCCCGGTCCTTCATCGCCCGCATGTGGTCGATGGTGATCACGTCCTTGTTGCCGGTGGCGGTGACGAAGATGTCGGCGCGGGGAGCCGCGTCCTCCATGGTCGTGACCTCATAGCCTTCCATGGCGGCCTGGAGCGCGCAGATCGGGTCGACCTCCGACACCAGAACGCGGCAGCCGGCCTGGCGGAGCGAGGCGGCGGAGCCCTTGCCCACGTCGCCGAAGCCGGCGACCATGGCGACCTTGCCGGCCATCATCACGTCCGTGCCGCGGCGGATGCCGTCGACCAGCGACTCGCGGCAGCCGTAGAGGTTGTCGAACTTCGACTTGGTGACCGAGTCGTTGACGTTGATGGCCGGGAAGAGGAGCTTGCCCTCCTTGGCCATGATGTAGAGGCGGTGCACGCCCGTGGTGGTCTCCTCCGAGACGCCTTTGATCGAGGCGGCGAGCTCGGCGAACCAGCCCTTCGGCTTCTCCTTGAGGAGGCGCTTGATGAGGGCGAACAGGACCTCTTCCTCTTCCGCGCCCGGCTTGTCCAGGAAGGCCACGTCGCCCTGCTCGGCGCGCAGGCCGAGATGCACCAGCATGGTGGCGTCGCCGCCGTCGTCGAGGATCATGTTGGGCACGCCGCCGCCATGCCAGTCGAAGAGCTTGGCGGTGTAGTCCCAGTACTCGGTGAGGGTTTCGCCCTTATAGGCGAAGACCGGGATGCCGGCGGCCGCAATCGCCGCGGCGGCGTGGTCCTGGGTGGAATAGATGTTGCACGACACCCAGCGGATATCGGCGCCGAGCGCCTTGAGGGTCTCGATCAGGACCGCGGTCTGGATGGTCATGTGGAGCGAGCCGGCGATCCGGGCGCCCTTCAGGGGCTGCTTCGGGCCGTATTCCTCGCGGACGGCCATGAGGCCCGGCATCTCGGTCTCGGCGATCGAGATCTCCTTGCGGCCGAAATCGGCGAGGCCGATGTCCTTGACGATGTAGTCCTGCGCGTCGTTCGCGCTCTTCAAAGCGGCTTGGCTCATGATGTCTCTCTTGCGCCTTTGGTGAATTGGCGCCGTGTCTATCAGAGACCGGACAGAGAGGCAATCAAGATATAAAGATGTCTTTATATGTCGGCGAAGCTACTCGTCCTCGCCGAACCTGTTGGCCAGAAGATCGTCGATGGCCTGCAGGCAGGCCTCCGCGTCCTCGCCCTTGGCCGTGACGGTGATCGAGGTGCCCTGGGCGGCCGCGAGGGTCAGAAGGCCCATGATCGAGCGGCCGCCGACCGTCTCGCCGCACCGGGTCACGGTCACGTCGGCGTCGAAGCGCTCCACGGTCTGGACGAACTTGGCCGAAGCGCGGGCGTGGAGACCGCGGCGGTTGATGATCCGGATCTCGCGGGCAAGCACCCCGTCCGGCAGGATGACTGGAGGGCAGTCCTCGTCGTCGACGCGGTCCATGCGGTCACTTCCCCGACAGGACGCGCGAGGCGACGTTGATGTATTTCCGTCCGGCCTCCTGCGCATGGGAGACGGCATCCGCCAGGGACTCCTCGTCCCGGACGCTGGCGAGCTTGATCAGCATGGGCAGGTTGATCCCGGCGACCACCTCGACCGAGTTGCCGTTCATGCAGGACAGGGCCAGGTTCGAGGGCGTGCCCCCGAACATGTCCGTCAGAACCACCACCCCCTGGCCCGAGTTGACCCGACACACGGCGGCCATGATGTCCTTGCGCCGTGTCTCCATGTCGTCGTCGGGGCCGATCGTGATCGTTTCGAGCTGCTCTTGAGGCCCCACCACATGCTCTAGCGCCGCTTTGAATTCCGTCGCGAGCTGCCCGTGGGTGACGAGCACCATTCCAATCATATTGTTACAGGTCCGAACGCTCCCCTGAGCGGAGCCGCTATTTTGTGCACTGCGAAGCCAAGCGCAAGAGCAATGAGAGGAAAAGTTCATCACAGTGTCACGACCGTGTCGCAAACACCACTCAGCCGGGCGAGAGCAATGTCGGTCGAAAATGCCCTGGTTCGCATGTGAACACGAGGCACCATGACGCCGCAGAGCCGGACCTGTCCATCCTGCTCTTCGGGATGACGCGGCGGATCATCCGAAAGATCGGCGACGAGGCGGACGACGGCGGCGGGCTCGAAGGACTGCCGGACGATCCCGACCCCGCGGATCTCGATGCATCCGGCGATGGGCGCCACGGCAAAGGCGAGGAGGCGGCCGTGTCGCGCCTCGAGGCGGGTCCGGTCGTCGCTGACGAGGCGGCAGAACCGTCCCGCCCGGCCGCCATGAAACAGGATCTCGCGGGCGAACGAGGACTTGCCGGCGCCGGAGGCGCCCCGGATCAGGAGCCCGGCCTCGCCCACGACGACGCAGCAGGCATGGATCGTCTCGCTGCCGGTCAAGGAGCCGTCATCCTTTCTGGCTGGCGATCGGGAGGCGGATGATGAAGCGGGCGCCGAGGCGGCGCGGCTCCCCCGTTTCCTCGTCGAGCGGGCCGGGGCGGTTCTCCGCCCGGATCGTCCCGCGGTGAGCCTCCACGATCTGGCGCGAGATGGACAGGCCCAGCCCCGAATTCTGGCCGAAGCCCTGTTCGGGCCGGTCCGTGTAGAAGCGCTCGAAGATCCGGTCGAGGGCGTGGGGCTCGATGCCCGGGCCGCTGTCCTCCACCACGATCTCCACATCCGCCTTTCGCCGCCGCAGGGACACCCGCACCGGCTGGTCCGGGGGCGAGAAGGAGCGGGCATTGTCGATGAGGTTGTTGAAGACCTGCCCCAGGCGGCTGTCGTGACCGAGAACGAGAAAGGCGTCGCGGCCCTTGGGGTGCTTCTCGATCCTCAGATCGATGATCGGATCGTTCTCGCGCTTGCGCTCGTTGGCGACCGACACCACCGCGTCGAGAAGCCGGGCCATGTCGACCGGTTCGGCGTCGGCGCGCGCCAGCTCCGCATCGAGGCGGGAGGCGTCCGAGATGTCGCTGATGAGCCGGTCCAGGCGCTTCACGTCGTGCTGGATGATCGACATGAGGCGCAGGCGGGACTCGTCGTTGCGGGCGAGCGGCAGGGTTTCCACGGCGCTGCGCAGGGAGGTGAGAGGGTTCTTGAGCTCGTGCGCCACGTCGGCGGCGAAGCTCTCGATGGCGTCGATGCGGTTGTAGAGCGCCTTCGTCATGTCGCGCAGCGCCCCCGAGAGGTGGCCGATCTCGTCGGAGCGGGCGGTGAAATCCGGGATCTCCTGGCGGGACTTGGTGCCCCATCTCACCCGTTCCGCCGCTTCGGCCAGCCGCCGGACCGGCCCGGCGATGGCGCCCGCGAGGAAGAGCGAGAGGACGATCATCACCACCGCCGCCACCAGGAAGACCTGGAGCAGGGCGAAACGCTCGGAGGCGATGATGGCGTCGATGTCCCCTTCCTGGGTCGAGAGCAGCAGCACTCCCTGGACCGTGCGGAAGCGCTGGATCGGCACCGCCACCGAAACGATGGTCTCGCCCCGGGCGTTCACGCGCACGTCGTTGGCCTGCTTGCCGGCGAAGGCCTGCTGCACCTCGGGCAGGGTCTTGCCGTTGGCGGGGCCGGGCTCCTCCTGGACCGGGCGCCGCTTGCGCCGGAACAGATTGCGCAGCGAGTTCCAGGTGCGCTCGATGAAGCTCGTGGTGTCCTCGGTGGCCGCCACCGGCGGCAGGTCCCGGCGCAGGATGTCGCCGCGGGAATAGAAGGTGCGGGAATCGAGGAGGAGGAAGCCCTCCCGGTCGAAGATGCGCGCGCGGGTCTGGGTCGGCGTGACGAGCCGGCGCAGCAGGGGCGCCACCCGCTCGGGATTGATGGAGAATTCGAGCGAGGAGAGATATTCGTCGCTGAAGCGCTCGGTCTCGCCCGCCTGCATCTGCAGCAGCCGGTCGGGGTCGATCGCGATGGTGTTCGTGTCCACCGTCGCCGAGCTGGCGATGGCGCCCGCGATGATCTCGCCCTGGATGAGCAGGCTCTGCACCCGCGCCTCGATGAGGCCCTCGCGGAACTGGTTGAGGTAGAGAAAGCCGACGAGCAGCGCGACGAGGCCGGCGAGATTGAGCACGACGATCCGTCGCGTCAGGCTCGACGACGCGCGCTGCACGAGCATCCGGCCGAACTGCCGAAGCTGTGCCAGGGCCCCACGGGGGGCTGGCGGGTCTTCGGCCGCAGCCTCGGCGTGGATGGGATCAGCCTTCATGCCACTCATTCAGGACGCCTCGGCGTCAGGCTTCCTTGAAGCGGTAGCCGACGCCGTAGAGGGTCTCGATCATTTCGAAATTCTGGTCAACCATCTTGAACTTCTTGCGCAGGCGCTTGATGTGGCTGTCGATGGTGCGGTCGTCCACGTAGACCTGGTCGTCATAGGCCGCGTCCATGAGGGCGTTGCGGCTCTTCACGACGCCCGGGCGGGTGGCGAGCGCCTGCAGGATCAGGAATTCGGTCACCGTCAGGGTCACCGGCTCGCCCTTCCAGGTGCAGGCATGGCGCTCCGGGTCCATCTTCAGCTGCCCGCGCTCAAGCGCCTTAGCGTCGGTTTCCCGCGGGGCGGCTTGATCCTTGGGGGCGAAGCGTCGCAGCACGGCTTTGACCCGCTCCACCAGGAGACGCTGCGAGAACGGTTTGCGGATGAAGTCGTCGGCGCCCATTTTGAGGCCGAACAGCTCGTCGATCTCCTCGTCCTTCGAGGTCAGGAAGATCACCGGCAGATCGGACTTCTGGCGCAGGCGGCGCAGGAGCTCCATTCCGTCCATGCGCGGCATCTTGATGTCGAAGATCGCGAGATCCGGCGGGGCATGCTTCAAGCCGTCGAGGGCGGATGCGCCGTCGGTATAGGTCTGAATGCGATAACCTTCCGCCTCCAGGGCGATGGAGACGGATGTCAGGATGTTGCGATCGTCATCGACAAGGGCGATCGTTGGCATGAACTCTTCCTTGTTATACGCGAATGGCCGTTGCCGGCACGCTCACTCCGGTGGGCCTCCCGCCTGACAACGCAGGAGGCACCAAAACGTGCCCAACTGCGTCTTTCTCATGGCATAAATAAGGTCCCCTCGTGGGAGTGCCAGGGGCCCCGGTCCCGCGGGCAAGTTTAGGCGCCCTCCCACAACCGGAGATGAACGCCGCCGGAGGCTGGGTTTCTCTTCCCAAGGCGGGCCGGAGAGCCGCCAATACCCCGCAAAAGCGGGCGAATTTCGTCTGGACGGCGCGAAAACGGCCTAGCCTGGGACAAAATAGAATGCGATGGAACGTGGTTAGTTGACGGTGACGCCGGCTAACCTCACCATCGCTGCGACAGGCGGTACGGCGAAAGGGTTGCAGCGGCGACGCTTGAACAAGAACAGTATAGCGCCATTTCTGGGCAGGAAACAGGGCCGTCCAATGGCCGACCATCAGGAGAAGTCTTCAGTGGAAACTATCGGCGTCTTCAACAGCGCGCAGGGGGCCGAGACCTCCGGCTTCCGGAACCTCAAGCGGGTCTTTTGGAACCTCGAGGCGCCCGCGCTCTACGAGCAGTCCCTGACCCGCGGCGAGACCAAGGTCGTCCAGGGCGGAGCGCTGTTGGCCGAGACCGGCGTTCATACCGGCCGCTCCCCCAAGGACAAGTTCGTGGTGCGCGACGCCACGACGGAAGGAACGGTCTGGTGGGAGAACAACGGCTCGATCACCCCCGAGCAATTCGAGACCCTGTACAAGGACTTCATGGCCCATGCCGAGGGCAAGGAGCTTTTCGCGCAGGATCTCTACGGCGGCGCCGATCCGAGCTACCGGGTCCGGGCGCGGGTGTTCACCGAGTTCGCGTGGCACTCCCTGTTCATCCGCAACCTTCTGATCCGTCCCGACCGGGGCGATCTGAAGAGCTTCGCGCCGGACCTTACCATCATCGACCTGCCGTCCTTCAAGGCCGACCCGGCCCGGCACGGCTGCCGCACCGAGACGGTGATCGCCTGCGACTTCACCCGCAAGATCGTCCTCATCGGCGGCACCTCCTATGCCGGCGAGATGAAGAAGTCGGTCTTCACCTACCTGAACTTCGTGCTGCCGCCGCAGAACGTGATGCCGATGCACTGCTCCGCCAATGTGGGCAATGCCAATGACGTGGCCGTGTTCTTCGGCCTCTCCGGCACGGGCAAGACCACCCTCTCGGCCGATCCGAACCGCATCCTGCTCGGCGACGACGAGCACGGCTGGGGCCCGAACGGCGTCTTCAACTTCGAGGGCGGCTGCTACGCCAAGACCATCCGCCTGTCCCGCGAGGCGGAGCCGGAAATCTTCGCCACCACCGAGCGCTTCGGCACGGTGCTGGAGAACGTGGCGATCGATCCGATCACGCGCATTCCCGATTTCGACGATGCGTCGAAGACGGAGAACACGCGCTGCGCCTATCCGCTCGACTTCATCCCCAATGCGAGCGCGACCGGCCGGGCCGGCATCCCGAAGAACATCGTGATGCTGACCTGCGACGCCTTCGGCGTGCTGCCTCCCATCGCCAAGCTCACGCCGGCGGAAGCCATGTACCACTTCCTCTCCGGCTACACGGCGAAGGTCGCCGGAACGGAGAAGGGCGTGAAGGATCCGGAAGCCACCTTCTCCACCTGCTTCGGTGCGCCCTTCATGCCGCGCCACCCCTCGGTCTACGGCAACCTGCTGCGCGACCTCATCGCCAAGCATTCGGTGGATTGCTGGCTCGTCAACACCGGCTGGACCGGCGGCAAGTACGGCGTCGGCCGGCGCATGCCGATCCGCGTCACGCGCCGCCTGCTGACGGCGGCCCTCGACGGCTCGCTCTCCCGCGCCGATTTCCGCCGCGATCCCTATTTCGGTTTCGCGGTGCCCACCTCGGTGCCGGGCGTCGAGCCGCACATCCTGTATCCGGTCAAGACCTGGCAGAACAAGGCGGAGTTCGCCGAGACGGCCAAGCGCCTCATCGACATGTTCAACGAGAACTTCAAGCGCTTCGAGGGGCACGTGGATTCCGACGTGCGTTCCGCGGCGCCGCAGACGTCGATTGCGGCCTGACATCCTTTTCGATCTGTCCTAACAAACGGCGGCCTTCGGGCCGCCGTTTTGCATGGGGGACTGGACATGGATGCTCTTGTCGTCGGAGCCGGGGTCGTCGGATTGGCCGTTGCGCGCGCCCTGGCCCAGCGCGGCCATGGGGTGATCGTGGCGGAGGCCACGGGCGGGATCGGCAACGGCGTGTCCTCGCGCAACAGCGAGGTGATCCATGCCGGCATGTACTATCCGACCGACTCCCTGCGCGCCCGCCACTGCGTCAACGGCCGGCGCCTGCTCTACGCCTTCTGCGAGAGCCACGGCGTGCCCCATGCCAGATGCGGCAAGCTCATCGTGGCGACGAACGATCTCGAACAGGCGAAGATCGAGGGAATCTACGAGCAGGGCATCGCCAACGGCGTGGAAGGTCTGTCGTTCCTGACCGCCGCCGAGGCGCAGGCCCTCGAGCCCAATCTGTCCTGCACCGGCGCCGTTCTCTCGGCCGAGACCGGCATCGTCGACAGCCATTCCCTCATGCTGGCGCTCCAGGGCGATCTGGAGGCGGAGGGCGGCGCCATCGCCTTCAACACGCCCGTGGAGCACATCGCGCGCACGGCCTCCGGGTGGGATGTGCGGATCGGCGGCGCCGAGGCCGACACGCTGACCTTCGACGCCGTCGTCAACGCGGCGGGGCTGGGCGCCCAGGCCCTCGCCCGTGCCACCGACGGCTACCCCCAGGAACGGGTGCCGCCGCTCGTGCTCGCCAAGGGCAATTACTTCGGCTGCCTCGGCAAACCCGCCTTCTCGCGGCTGATCTATCCGGCGCCCGTGGACGGGGGACTGGGCACCCACGTCACGCTCGATCTCAACGGGCGCATGCGCTTCGGCCCCGATGTGGAATGGGTCGAGCGGGAGGTCTACGAGGTGGACCCGCAGCGGGCGGAAAGCTTCTACGCCTCGATCCGCCGCTACTGGCCCGGCCTGCCCGACGGGGCGCTGGTGCCGGATTATTCCGGCATCCGGCCCAAGCTCACCGGCCCGGGCGAGAAGGCCGCCGATTTCATGATCGACGGACCGGCCGAGCACGGACTGCCCGGTCTCGTCCAGTTGTTCGGCATCGAGAGCCCTGGCCTGACGTCGAGCCTGTCGCTCGCCGAGGACGTTGCAGCAAGGGTTTTATGAGCGAATCATGTGGAGCGCGCTTAACACGTTCTAAGCTCCTGCATCATGCCCGAGAACGGGGGCATGATGTGGAGTGAATTGCACGCACTAATCTGCCCTAAGGCTGAAAGGACAGAGGTATGCGTATTAAAATCGGAAATCTTTTCGAGGCAGAGGGCACAGGACGTTTTGAAGCCGTATGCCTCCTGTTGATCGTTATTTTTGTAATCGCCCTGCCCCTCATCCTTCGAAGTCTGGCCATCAAGGCGTAGCGCTCTTTCCCTCCCCCTTGTGGGGAGGGCCAGGGTGGGGGTGTGGGCGCCGGACCCTCATAGGCTATCGCTCACACCCCCACCTCCAACTCCTCCCCACAAGGGGGAGGAGGGTTGCCCGCGCTTGACGAGCAGACGTTCAGAAGAACAGCAGCGTCACCAGCACGAAAGTGGGGACCAGGATCAGGCCCGACCACACGATGTAGCCGAAGAAGCTCGGCATCTTCACGCCGCCCTGCCGGGCGATGGCATAGACCATGAAGTTCGGGGCGTTGCCGATATAGGAATTGGCGCCCATGAACACGGCGCCCGCCGAGATGGCGGCCAGCGTCACCGCCGCCTGCGTCATCAGCACCTGAGGGTCGCCGCCCGCGAGTTCGAAGAAGACGAGGTAGGTGGGCGCATTGTCCAGGAACGAGGACAAGCCGCCCGTGAGCCAGAAATAGGCCGCATGGTTGGCGCTGCCGTCCGGGTTCGATACCAGGGCGACGAGAGGCGCGAACGCGCCCTCGCTGCCGGCCTTGAGCATGGCGAGCACGGGAATGATGGTGACGAAGATCCCGGCGAAGAGTTTCGCCACCTCCTCGATCGGGCCCCAGGAGAAACCGTTGTCGATGCGGTTGCCCTTCGGCGTGAGCTTGAGGGAGATGACGGTGACGGCCACCATGACGAGATCGCGTAGGACATTGGCGAGTTCGACCTCGGTGCCGAGCACCGTCGCCCGGCCGAGATCGACCGTCGCGCTCATGAGGATGGCGCTGATGATGACGAAGATCAGGAAGAAATTGATCCCGCCTGTGATCCTCACCGGCGTGTCCGGCGTCGGGTCCGGCTTGATGCGGCCCTCCTTCCGGTAGAGGTACGTATCGAACAGGAAGAAGAGGCCGAGCAGGAGGGCGGCGGCGAAGAGCGTCTCCAGCAGGAGATGCGTGGTCGTCCAGAAGAAGTCGACGCCGCGCAGGAAGCCCAGGAAGAGGGGCGGGTCGCCCAGCGGCGTGAGCGAGCCGCCGATGTTCGAAACCAGGAAGATGAAGAACACGATCACGTGCACGTTGTGCAGGCGGTCGTCGTTCGCGCGCATGACGGGGCGGATCATCACCATGGAGGCGCCCGTGGTGCCGATGAAGCTGGCCAGCACCGTGCCGATCCCGAGCAGCATCGTGTTGGTGCCCGGCGCCCCGTGGATGTTGCCGCGCACCAGGATGCCGCCGGCCACGGTGAACAGGGCGAGGAGCAGCAGGATGAAGGGGATGTATTCGAGGAGCGCCGTGTGGACGAGGGCGTGGAGCGCCGTCGCCGGGCCCAGGATCAGGGCCATCGGCGCGAGGACGAGCACGCCCCACAGGGCCGCGATCTTGCCGTGGTGATGCTCCCAGGCATGAGGCGCCAGAAGCGGGAAGAGCGCGATGGAGAGAAGAATGCCCGCGAAGGGCAGGGACCAGAGGAGGCTTAAGGACCGCCCGTCGAGCTCGGCGGCCGACGCGGCCTCCGGCAGCAGCAGCAGAGCGGCGCCGAGCGCCAGGCGGAGAGCGCGAGACATGCGGTGAAACCCCCGTCGTCCGGTTGGACGTGTTCTGTCGTGTTTTGCCAAGCTTTACGGGCAGGCGGGCGGGGCCGCAACAGCAGGTTCGTTAACCGGCTGTTCACCATGAGGGAAGGATAGTAAAACAAGGTTGCACAGGGCGCCCGAGACGCCGGGGGGACGAACATCGATGTGCCGCTTTCTTGCCTATCGGGGAGAGCCGATCTTCCTCGCCGATCTCGTCTGCGCTCCGGCCCATTCCCTGGTCCATCAATCCCTGCACGCGGTCGAGGCCAAGACCGGCACCAACGGCGACGGCTTCGGCATCGGCTGGTATGGGGAGCGCCCGGAACCGGGGGTCTATCGGGAGGTCCGCCCCGCCTGGTCGGACGAGAACCTGCGGAGCCTGTGCGAGCAGGTTCGTTCGAGCCTCTTCTTCGCCCATGTGCGGGCCTCCACCGGCACCTCGACCACCCGGGCCAACTGCCATCCCTTCGCGCATGGACGACATCTGTTCATGCACAACGGCCAGATCGGCGGCTATGGCCGGATCAAGCGCCGCCTCGAGGCCCTGATCCCGGACGAGCTCTACGACGGACGCCTCGGCACCACGGATTCGGAGGCGATCTTCCTCGCCGCCCTCGCCAACGGCCTGAAGGATGACCCCATCGCCGCCATGGCCCGCACGCTCAAGCAGGTGCGGGGCCTCATGGAGGAGGCGGAGATCGAGGAGCCCCTGCGCTTCACCGCCGCCCTCACCGACGGCGAGAGCCTGTGGGCCTTCCGCTGGGCCTGCGACGGCAAGCCCCCGACCCTCTATTACCGCGAGGAGAACGGCGGCCTTCTGGTCGTGTCCGAGCCCATCGACAGCAAGGAGAAGGGCTGGCGGGAGGTGCCGAAAGGCTGCACCCTCGTGGCCCGCGCCGGTGGCGGCGTCGGCGTTCAGTGCCTGAACGAGGCCATGGGACGCCTGGCAGCCTGAGGCCGCCTTACCCGTCGAGCTCCGGATAACACCGGAAGATCCCGTCCTCGTTGAACGGGATGCGGCGCGAACTCTTCAGATAGGCCTTGATCCGCGGTCTCTCGGCGACCGCATGACGAAGCGCGGCGACGCGTGGCGCATCCGCAAGCGCGCGCTCCATGGCCTTCGGGAAGGCGTAGGACAGCCCCTCCACCACCTGGAACAGGGACAGGTCCGCATAGGTGAGGGACGCGCCCACGAGGTGCCGGTCGCCGGCCAGGTTGCGCGCGAGGATGCCCTCGCACCAGCCGAGGAATTTCGGGATGCGGCTGTCGCGGAAATCGGCCGCCCGGCGCAGGGCCTCCTCCTTCTGGTCCTCGTAGTAGAGGTTGACGCTCACCGGATGGTGGGTGTCGTGCGCCTCCGCCACGAGATCCGACAGGGTGAGCTGGATCTGCTGCGTCCACAGGCCCCCGGCCGGATCCTTCGGGGCGAGCCCGTGCCGCGCCCCGAGATAGAGCAGGATCGCGGCCGTCTGGCCGATGACGAGATCGCCGTCCTTGAGAAAAGGCGGCGCGAAGGGCGGGTGCGCCGCCTCCTCCAGCATCCGCATCATGGCCGGGACGCCGTCCGGCCCCCGAGCCACATCGACGTAATCCGCACCCGCCTCCTCCAGCGCCAGCCGCACGAACTCGCCGCGTCCCTGAATCGTGGGCCAGTAGTAGAGTTCGTAAGGCATAGGGGGCTCCCGTCGTTCAGCGGTACAGGCCTAAGACTTAGGAGGCACAGCGGCGATGGCCACCTATCCTGCGAGATCCTTTTGCAGGGCTCCGATGATCTGCTCCATCACGCGCAAGAAAGCCTTTCGTGCGACGGGCGGCAGGTCCGCCAGGGCGACTTCGTTCACGGCTTTGGCCGCCTCCGTTGCAGGAGCCTCCAGAGCGCGCGCCTTCTTCGTGAGATAGATGCACTGGGCCCGCCCGTCCTGCGGATGGGCTTTCCGCTCGATCAGGCCGTCACGCTCCATACGGGTCAGGGTGTTGGCGATGGTCGCCTGCTCCAAGTCGAGACGCTCCACCAACTGCTTTTGAGTCAACCCCTCCTCGCTCCATAGCTGGAGCAGAATGGGAAACTGCCCTGTGCTCAGCCCGAGCGGCCTGATGCGTTCGGTCAGCGCCGCCGCGAACAGGCGGGCCATGTGATTGACCACGTACCCGGCCGATTGGTCTTTGTCGAAACTCATTCCGTATCCTGCAGAGTCGATGCTTCTTAGCTTGTATAGGAAGCTATTCAATGATATATAGCATGCTATATAAATAGGAGGCTTCCATGGGTCTGAGACAAATCATCGTTCCGGCCATGCTCGCGGCAGCACTTCCCGGCGCTGGCCGGGCAGAGCAGATTCTCAGCCTTTCCGATGCGCAGAAAAGCGACGGGACGAGTTTCGCGGAGCAGCTTCGCTCCGCACCGACCGGACAGATCGTGCTGCTCAACACGTTCCTGGTGCCGGAAGGGGAGGCCGAGGCTTTCCGGCAGGGCTGGGCCAGGGCGGCCGAGGTCCTGCGGCGCCAGCCCGGGTTCGTCTCGACGACGCTTCATCGGCCGGTGGGCGGCGCCCGTCTCTGGGTGAACCATGCCGTCTGGGAAAGTGCCTCCGCCTTCATGGCCGCTTTGGCCTCACCCGACTTCAAGGCGGCCGCCGCGTCGATGAGACAGACCGGGTTCCGCCGCCTCTATCAGGCCGAGCGGACGCTGCGTTCTGCCCGCTGATCGAGGAGCGCAGTCATGACTCTCAAGAGCACATCGGATCGATACGGGACCGTCGCCCTGGCTCTCCATTGGGCAAGCGCCGTTCTGATCCTCATTCTCATCCCCTTAGGCTTCGCCATGCAGGCGGTCCCCGACGGGTTGCGTCCCGGGTTGTACCGGGTCCACGTGGCTTCTGGAATCATGGTCGGCCTTCTGACCCTTGTCCGGCTCGTGTGGTGGCGAGCCTTCGACCTCATGTCGCGGCCAGGGCAGGCCGATGCTTCCGTTCAGCACCGCCTGGCGCGTTTGGTTCATGCCGGGTTCTACGGGGTGGTCCTCGCGCTGACGGTCAGCGGCGTCGGCTTGATCGTGAGGAGCGGTCTGGCACCCATGCTGGCCGCGGGGGATCTGTCGTCCATGTCCGATCTGATGCGACAGCCGCCCCGACTTGCGCACGGCTTCATGGCGCGCCTCCTGCTCGCTCTTCTCGTCCTGCACATCGCAGGCGCGCTCTACCACCACTGGATCAGGCGCGACGGCGTGCTTGGCAGAATGCTGCCCCTCAATGCGCCTCGTCCCAGTTCTGCGCGGCGCGGGCTTCCACGGCGAGCGGCACCTTGAGGGATACGGCCGGGAACGGGGCTTCCGTCATGACGCGGGAGATCACGGGCAGCGTGGCCTCCACCTCCTCGTCGGGAGCCTCGAAAACCAGTTCGTCGTGCACCTGCAGCAGCATCCGGGCGGAGAGGCGCTCGGCCCGCAGCGCGTCTTCCATGCGCACCATGGCGCGGCGGATGATGTCGGCGGCGGTGCCCTGGATCGGGGCGTTGATCGCCTGGCGCTCCACGCCCGCACGCTCGGACGGATTGCCCGACTTGATCTGGGGGTAATGGCAGACGCGGCCGAACAGCGTCGTCACGTAGCCCTTGTCGCGGCAGAACTTCTTGGTCTCGTCGATATAGGTGCGGATGCCCGGGAAGCGCTCGAAATACTGCTTGATGAAGGCGGCGGCCTCGTTGTTCGGAATGCCGAGGCGGACCGCGAGGCCGAAGGCCGAGATGCCGTAGATGATACCGAAATTGATGGTCTTGGCCTGACGGCGCAGATCCGGGTTCATCCGGTCGAGGGGCACCCCGAACATGGCCGACGCGGTCGCCGCGTGAATGTCGATGCCCTGCGCGAACGCCTCCTGCAATTGCGGGATGTCGGCGATATGCGCGAGGAGCCGCAGCTCGATCTGGCTGTAGTCGGCCGAGATGATCTTGTGCCCGGGCGGCGCCACAAAGGCCTGACGGATCTTGCGGCCGGCTTCCGTGCGGATCGGGATGTTCTGCAGGTTCGGGTCGGACGAGGACAGGCGTCCCGTGGTCGTCGCGGCCAGCGAGAACGAGGTGTGCACCCGCTTGGTGTCCGGGTGCATGTGCTCCTGCAGGGTGTCGGTGTAGGTCGATTTGAGCTTGGCGAGCTGGCGCCATTCGAGGATCTTCGCGGGCAGCTCGTGGCCGGCCTGGGCCAGCTCGTCGAGAAGGGTCGCTGGCGTCGCCCATTGGCCGGACGGGGTCTTCTTCGCGCCGGGCAGGCCCATCTTGCCGAACAGGATGTCGCCGATCTGCTTCGGCGAGCCGAGGGCGAACTTTTCGCCCGCCATCTCGTGGATCTCATCCTCGAG
Source organism: Microvirga lenta (assembly GCF_020532555.1). GTDB lineage: Bacteria > Pseudomonadota > Alphaproteobacteria > Rhizobiales > Beijerinckiaceae > Microvirga > Microvirga lenta. Next base: position 319,781 of record NZ_JAJBBR010000004.1, read on the forward strand.
CCGCGCGAGCGTCTGGGAGAAGTCGCCCGAGAGGCGGCTCAGGATCTGCCGGTCGACCAGGATGCCGCGCATCTCCATGCGCGCCACCACGTCGATCATGGGGCGCTCCAGGGTCTCGTAGACCGTCGCGCGGTGCTCGGCGGCGAGGCGCGGCTTCAGCATCTGCCACAGGCGCAGCGTGATGTCGGCGTCCTCGGCCGCGTAGGCGGTGGCCTTGGCGATCTCGACCCTGTCGAAGCTCACCTTGCTGCGGCCCGTGCCGGCCACGTCGGAGAAGCTGATGGGGGAATGGCCGAGATGGCGGCGCGAGAGCTCGTCCATCCCGTGCGGGCCCTTGCCCGCATCGAGCACGTAGGAGATCAGCATCGTGTCGTCGTAGGGCCGCACGTCGATGCCGTAGCGCTTGAAGACGATCCAGTCGTATTTCAGGTTCTGCCCGATCTTGAGAACGGACGGATCCTCCAGGAGCGGACGGATGGCATCGAGGGCGTCGGTGACCGGAATCTGGCCCGGCACGAGCCCGCCGCCGAACAGGTCCGAATCGCCCCGGTGCTGGAGCGGCACGTAGCAGGCCCGGCCCGCCTCGACCGCGAGCGAGAAGCCGACCAGATCGGCCAGATTGGCGTCGAGTGCGCTCGTTTCCGTGTCGACCGCGACAAACCCCTTCTCGCGGGCCTCCACGACCCATTCCTTCAGGCGCTCAAGGCTCGTGACGGTCTCGTAGGCCTGCACGTCGACGGCCTGCGAGGAGGCTTCCGTCGCGCGCTTCGCGGCCAGCTGCGAGGGCGTGCCGAGCCCTTCCACGGGCTTGCGCCGCGCGGTCTCCGGCAGGTCGAGCCCGGCGAAGGGATCGACGTCTCCCGCGACGGCGCCGCCCTCGAAAGGAACCTCGGTCTCGGCGGGACCAGGGCCGCCGAGGCGCTCCCAGCGGATGGCCTCGCCGCCGGGCATCAGGCGCGGGTCGGGCTCCACGGCGGTCGGATCGGCGTCGTAGATCTCGGCCACCCGTCGCGTGAGCGTGTTGAACTCCATCGCCTTCAGGAAGCCGATCAGGGTTTTCGGGTCGGGCTCGGGCAGGCGCAGCTCGTCGAGCGAAACGGGGAGCGGCGCGGCGCAGTCGAGGGTCACGAGCTTCTTGGAGAGCCGGGCCGACTCGGCGTTGTTGATCAGCGTTTCGCGGCGCTTGGGCTGCTTGATCTCAGGCGCCCGCTCCAGGAGCGTTTCGAGGTCGCCGAATTCCTTGATGAGCTGGGCGGCGGTCTTCAGGCCGATGCCGGGCACGCCCGGCACGTTGTCGGAGGTGTCGCCCATGAGGGCCAGCACGTCGCCGATCTTTTCCGGGGGAATGCCCTCCCAGCGCTCCGTGACGGCGGCTTCGTCCAGGTTCCGCTCGGGCCGGTAGCCGGGCTTGCCCTTCGAGCCCGATTCGAAATCGTAGAAGCAGACCAGCGGCCCGACCAACTGCATCAGGTCCTTGTCGGAGGAGACGATCAGCACGTTGGCGCCGCGGGCCTTGGCCTCCTGGGTATAGGTGGCGATGAGATCGTCGGCCTCGTAGCGCTCCTGCTCGATGGGCTCCAGGCCGAAGGCGCGAATCGCCTCGCGCATCAGGGGCATCTGCACCTTGAGGTCGTCGGGCGCATCCGGGCGGTGGCCCTTGTAGTCCTCGTAGAGCTCCTTGCGGAACGAGCCCTCCGACTTGTCGAGCACGATGGCGAGGTGGGTCGGCATCAGGCCGGCGGCGCCGTCGCGGACGAATTGCAGGAGCTTGGACACGAAGAGGCGCACGGCGCCCGTCGGCATCCCGTCCGAGATGCGGGAATTGTACTTCGAGTCCTGGTTCATGGACTGGAAGTAGGCCCGGTAGATGAAGGACGAGCCGTCGACGAGGAAAACGTGGTCGCCGGCTTGGACGGGACGGGAGGAAGCCATGGGTCTCGTTCGTGCGGAAATGATCCCGCAAGAGATAGTGGTTTCGGGCCCCGATGGCTATGGCTGCGGCCGGCTTATGCAGCCCTCAAGCGCGCGAGATCCAGATCGAGCTCCCGCAGGGCCTGCATGACCACGCCTTCCGTCAGGAGGTCCATGGAGGATTCCACCACCTGGATCGTGGCGAGCGCCCGCAATTCGGGGATCGTCTGCGATTCGAGGGCGGCCTCGAAGGAGGGGCGCAGGAGGTCCATGGCCCGGGTGCCGGGGCCGCAGATCACGATGTGGTCCGGCTCCAGGGTCTGGATCAGGATCCCGACCGCGTCCCCGAGGACCTCGCCGGCCTCGCGGAAGAGGTTGGCGAGGGCGGGGTGGCCCGCACGGGCCTGAGCCACGATGGCGTCCATGGCGTCCTCGCCGGGGATCAGCACGGTCGGGGCCGGGCGGTGGTCGATGAGCTGCGCGTCCCGGTGCAGGGCATAGTCGGCCAGGAACGCCTCGATGCAGCCGCGCCCGCCGCAGCGGCATTGCGGGCCGCTCCGGCGCAGGCGCACGTGGCCGAACTCGCTGCCGCCGAAGCGGGCGCCGCGATAGAGCTCGCCCTGGATGAGAAACCCTAAGCCCACGCCGTCGCCGACCATGAGGCAGGCCGTGCGCCCCGAGCGCAGCTCCGAATGGCGCTGGGCGATGGCGAAGGCCATGGCGCTGGCATCGTTCTCGATCAGCACCGGCTTCCCGAGGCGCCGGTTCAGGCCCGAGGCCAGCGGCAGGTCTCGGGCGCCGAGAACCGGGCTCCAGGCCACGATGCCGTCGCGGGTGTCCACATAGCCTTGGCAGGCAAGGCCCACGGCCTTCAGGTTCGGCGCGTTCGTGTCCCGCGCGAAGGCCGCGATGGCCTCCGCCAGCACGTCCATGAGCTCCTCGGCTTCGAGGTTGCGAAGAGGGTGCTCGATATGGCGGCTGGCGCGGTTGCGGCCCGCGCTGTCCACCAGGCGCAGCTCGATCCGGTTGAAGCCGGTCCAGACGCCGATCACCGAGCCGAGGGTGTCGGCGAAATAGAGGCGCACCTTCGGGCGTCCGCGGATGAGGCCCGCCGATTCGCCGGTCTCTTCCGTCACCAGGATGCCTTCGTCGACGAGGCTCGCCGTGAGCTCGGAGACGCTCGCCGGGCTCATCCCCAGCTGCTGGCCGATCTCGACCCGCGCCATGGGCCCTTCCCGGCGCAGCGTGTCGAGCAGACGACGCCGGGCGGCCTCGCGGGGGGTGAGCGGGTTCATCGACATGGCCCCTTATTTGTTCATCTAGCGAATAAAACACCTCTTCGTAAAAAGGGTATCAGACCAATGGATGAGGAAAGGGCCGCTTGATGGGGCTTCGGTTCGGGATAATTATTTCCGGGCTCGAAAATAAGAAAGCATGGCGGTGCGACCGAGCGCGTTCGCCCTCAGGGTGATGACCCGCCATAGCAAACGGCTTTCGAGGAATGCCGCCCAGGAGGAATTCATGTTGTTCAAGAAGCACGCCCTGATCAGCCTTGCCGCCCTCGCCCTGTCCACGACTGCCGTCTTCGCGCAGGGGAAGGGCCCGGTCGTCGGCGTCAGCTGGTCCAACTTCCAGGAAGAGCGCTGGAAGACCGACGAGGCCGCCATCAAGGCCGCGGTCGAGAAGGCCGGCGGCACCTACGTGTCCGCCGATGCGCAATCCTCGCCCGCCAAGCAGCTCACCGATATCGAGAGCCTCATCGCCCGCGGCGCCCAGGCCCTGATCGTCCTGGCGCAGGACGCGGATGCGGTCCGTCCGGCCGTCGAGAAGGCGGTGGCCGAAGGCATTCCGGTGGTGGGCTACGACCGCCTCATCGAGATCCCGCAGGCCTTCTATCTCACCTTCGACAACGTCGAGGTCGGCCGTCTCCAGGCCCGCGAGGTCATGAAGGTGAAGCCCGAGGGCAACTACGTCTTCATCAAGGGATCGGGCTCGGATCCGAACGCCAACTTCCTGTTCCAGGGCTCGATGGAAGTGCTCAAGCCCGCCATGGATGCCGGCAAGATCAAGAATGTGGGCGAGGCCTATACCGACGGCTGGCTTCCCGCCAACGCGCAGCGGAACATGGAGCAGTTCCTGACCAAGAACAACAACAAGGTCGACGCGGTGGTCGCCGCCAATGACGGCACCGCCGGCGGCGCCATCGCGGCGCTCGCGGCCCAGGGCCTGGCCGGCTCCGTGCCGGTCTCCGGCCAGGATGCCGACAAGGCGGCCCTCAACCGGGTGGCGCTCGGCACCCAGACCGTCTCCGTGTTCAAGGATGCCCGCGAGCTCGGCCGCAACGCGGCGGAAATCGCCGTCCAGCTCGCCAACGGCAAGAAGCTGAACGAGATCCAGGGCGCCACGACCTGGAACCAGGGTCCCAAGAAGCAGAACATGACCGCCCTGTTCCTCAAGCCGATCGCGATCACGAAGGACAATCTCAACGTGGTCATCGACGCAGGCTGGGTCACGAAGGACGTGGTCTGCCAGGGCGTGAAGCCGGGCACCGCGAAGGTCTGCGACTGACCTTTCCCGTCATCCGGAGGCGGTCCGTAAGGGCCGTCTCCCGAAGGGCTGGAGGCACGGCAGGTCCGGCAACACGACCTCCCATGACGAGCCGATCTCTCCTTGTTGTGCCGATAGCTTCCGGGCCCGCCATGCGGGCCCGGAATGACTTCCAACGATCCGAGGGCCTGCCATGACTGCTCCCAGCGCGACGGCCGCGCCGTCCCACGGCGCCACATCCGCCTCGTTCCTGTCGAAGCTCGAGATCGACGTTCGCATGCTCGGCATGCTGGCGGCGCTCGGCGTGATCTGGATCGGGTTCGACATCCTGTCCGGCGGCCTGTTCCTGACCCCGCGCAACCTCTGGAACCTCTCGGTTCAGACCGCGTCCATCGCCGTCATGTCGACCGGCATGGTGCTGGTCATCGTCACCCGCAACATCGACCTGTCGGTGGGCGCCATTCTCGGCGTCGTCGGCATGATCATCGGCGTGCTGCAGGTGCAATGGCTGCCCGCCTGGCTCGGCTTCGAGCACTGGCTCACGGCGCCCATCGCCGTGGTTGCCGCCGTTCTCGTGGGGGGCGCCATCGGCCTGTTCCAGGGCTGGCTCATCGCCTATCTGGCTATCCCGTCCTTCATCGTCACCCTCGGCGGCCTGCTCATCTGGCGCGGCGCCGCCTGGTGGGTCACCACGGGCCAGACCGTGGCGCCGATGGACACCCGCTTCAAGGCTCTCGGCGGCGGCGTGGAAGGGGCGCTCGGCGCCACCGCCACCTGGATCATCGCCGCCGTGGCCTGCGGTCTCATCGTCGTGGCGCTCGGTCTCTCCCGCCGCCGGCGCGTGCGTTTCGGCTTCCCCGTCCGTCCCGCCTGGGGCGACGCGGTGATCGCCGCCTTCGCGTGCGGGGCGGTTCTGATCGCGGCGGCCATCGCCAATGCCTATCCGCTGCCGGTGGGAATCGCGCGCCGCTGGGCCGAGGCGAACGGCATCGCCTGGCCGGAGGGCGGGTTGTCCATTCCTCACGGCATCGCCCTGCCGGTGCTGATCGCCATCATCGTCGGCTTGGGAATGACCTTCCTGGCCCGGCGCCTGCGCTTCGGCCGCTATGTCTTCGCCATCGGCGGCAACCCCGAGGCGGCGGAACTGTCCGGCATCAACACCCGCTGGACCCTCATGAAGGTGTTCGGCCTCATGGGCCTGCTGTGCGGCATCTCCGCCTGCATCTCGACCGCCCGCCTGAACGCCGCGACCAACGCCGCAGGCTCGCTGGACGAGCTCTACGTCATCGCTTCGGCCGTCATCGGCGGCACGTCGCTCGCAGGCGGCGTCGGCACCATCGCGGGCGCCATGCTGGGCGCCCTCGTCATGCAGTCCCTGCAATCGGGCATGGTGCTGCTCGGGGTCGATACGCCCCTTCAGAACATCGTCGTCGGCGCCGTGCTGGTGCTGGCGGTCTTCGTCGACGGCCTCTACCGCCGCCGCATCAAGTAAGGGAGAGCGCCATGCAAGCGAACGGCACAACGCCCCTGGTCGAGATGCGCGACATCTCCATCGCCTTCGGGGGGATCAAGGCGGTCGACGGCGTCTCCGTCGATCTGCGCCCCGGCGAGGTGGTGGGGCTCCTCGGCCACAACGGCGCCGGCAAATCGACCCTCATCAAGATCCTGTCCGGCGCCTACCGGCCGGATGCGGGCGAGATCTACGTGAACGGCGAGAAGGCCGATATCGGAACTCCGCGCGACGCCAAGCGCTACGGCATCGAGACGATCTACCAGACCCTCGCGCTCGCGGACAACATCGATGCGGCCGGAAACATCTTCCTCGGCCGCGAGGTGCTGACGCCCTACGGCACCCTCGACGACGCCACCATGGAGGCGGAGACCCGCAAGGTGATGGCGCGCCTCAACCCGCATTTCCGCCGCTTCAAGGAGCCCGTGAAGGCCCTCTCCGGCGGCCAGCGCCAGTCGGTGGCGATCGCCCGCGCGATCTACTTCAACGCCCGCGTGCTGATCATGGACGAGCCGACCGCGGCCCTCGGGCCCGCAGAGACGCAGCAGGTGGCCGATCTCGTGCTGCAGCTCAAGAAGGAAGGCATCGGCATCTTCCTCATCAGCCACGACATTCACGACGTGTTCGGCCTCGCGGACCGGGTGAGCGTGATGAAGAACGGCAGGCTCGTCGGTTCGGCGAACGTTGCGGACGTGACCCAGGACGAGGTGCTGGGCATGATCATCCTCGGGAAATGTCCGCCCGGCGCCGTTCCCGGCCCCGGCGCGAGCTGACGACGAACAACCAAGGAAGCGAGACTTCATGACCCAGACTGTTTACGGCTCCCTGAAGGGCAAGACCGTCCTCATCACCGGCGGCGCCAGCGGCATCGGCGAGAGCATCGCCCAGGCCTTCCACGCCCAGGGAAGCAAGGTCGCCATTCTCGACTACAACGCGGAGGCCGGTCAGGACCTCGCAAAGCGTCTGGGCGAGCGTGTGCATTTCGAGCACAACGACGTGCGCGACATCCCGGCCCTGCAGGCCGCCATCCGCCGTGCCAGCGAGGCGCTGGGGCCGGTCACCATTCTCGTCAACAACGCCGCGCGCGACGACCGGCACACCATCGACCAGGTCACGCCCGAATACTGGCGCGAACGCTTCGCCACCAATCTCGACCACCAGTTCTTCGCGTCCCAGGCGGTGCTGCCCGACATGGAGAAGGTCGGCGGCGGCTCGATCATCAACATGGGCTCGACCAGCTACATGGTGAGCAACGACTCGTTCGCCGCGTACAAGACCGCCAAATCCGCCGTGGTGGGCCTCACCCGCGCCCTGGCCCGGGAGCTGGGCGACCGCAACATCCGCGTGAACTGCATCGTGCCGGGCTGGATCATGACCCAGCGCCAGATCGACATGTGGCTCACGCCGGAGGGGGAGGAGGAGCTCATGAAGCGCCAATGCGTGAAGCGCCGCCTCGTGCCGCAGGACATTGCCAATTTCGCCCTGTTCCTCGGCTCGGACGATTCCACCGCCATGTCGGCCCAGACCTATCTGGTGGACGGCGGCTGGGTGTAGGACATCCCACCGGCACCTGTAGCTTCTGTCGCTCGCCTCGGCCCGGGACATGATCGCCGGGGCGCCGCGGCCCGCAACGAAAAGCGGCCCAGGGTTGCCCCTGGACCGCCTCCGTCGTTGCCTCGATGTCGTCGGGGCTTACTCGGCCGCCTGGATCATGACGGCGCCCTTCAGGCCCATCCGGTCGGCGACGCCAAGGCCGTAGGCCTTGTCGGCCAGGTAGAAGTGCACGATCTGGCGCTTCACGATCTCCACCGGTACGCCCTGCATCGCCTCGGCGATGTTGTCCATCAGACGGCCCTGCTCCTCGGGCGTCATCAGGCGGAACAGGTCGCCCGGCTGCTTGTAGTCGTCGTTGCCGGCGCGATGGTCGTAGCGGTCCGCGTCGCCCGAGATCTTGAGCGGCGGCTCCACGGCGCGCGGGCTCTGCACCGGGCCGTTGAAGGAGTTCGGCTCGTAATAGGCGTCACCCCGGTTGGGCACGTCGAACAGCATGGCGCCGTCGGCATGGTAATGGTGCACGGGGCAGCGCGGCCGGTTCACCGGCAGGGCCTCGTAATGGGTGCCGACGCGGTAGCGGTGGGCGTCCGCATAGGCGAAGAGGCGGCCCTGCAGCATCCTGTCGGGCGAGAAGCCGATGCCCGGCACGATGTTGGACGGTGAGAACGAGGACTGCTCCACCTCGGCGAAGTAGTGCGCGGCGTTGCGGTTCAGCTCGAGAACGCCGACCTCGATCAGCGGGTAGTCTGCGTGCGGCCACACCTTTGTCACGTCGAACGGGTTGTAGGGGGTCTTTTCCGCGTCGGTCTCGGGCATGATCTGGACGCAGAACTTCCAGCGCGGGAAGTCCCCGTTCTCGATCGCCTCGTAGAGGTCCCGCTGGGCGCTCTCGCGGTCCTTGGCGATCACCGCCTCGGCCTCGCGGTTCGACCAGGTCTTGATGCCCTGCATCGACTTGAAGTGGAACTTGACCCAGAAACGCTCGCCGGCCTCGTTGATGAACGAGTAGGTGTGCGAGCCGAAGCCGTGCATGTAACGGTAGCCCTGCGGCAGGCCACGGTCCGAGAACAGGATCGTCACCTGGTGCAGCGTCTCCGGGCTGAGCGACCAGAAGTCCCACATGGCGGTGGCCGAGCGCAGGTTCGTCGCGGGGTGGCGCTTCTGCGTGCGGATGAAGTCGGGGAACTTCACCGGGTCGCGCACGAAGAACACGGGCGTGTTGTTGCCGACGATGTCCCAGTTGCCTTCTTCCGTGTAGACCTTGAGGGCGAAGCCGCGCACGTCGCGCTCGGCGTCGGCCGCGCCGCGCTCGCCGGCCACGGTCGAGAAGCGCAGGAACACTTCCGTCTGCTTGCCGATCTCGGAGAACACCTTCGCCTTGGAATAGCGGGTGATGTCGTTGGTGATGGTGAGCGTGCCATAGGCCGCAGAGCCCTTGGCGTGCACCACGCGCTCCGGAATGCGCTCGCGGTTCTGGTGCGCGAGCTTCTCGATGAGCTGGTAGTCCTGGAGGAGCAGCGGACCGCGCGGGCCGGCCGAAAGGCTGTTCTGGTTGTCGGGGATCGGCGCTCCGGCCGTGGTCGTCATTGTCGTGCTTTTGGTCATGGTCCTCTCCAAAGCTTGTCTGGAACATGCCTAAACTGGCCGATCAGGTCCAATCGCTTTGCATGTGAGGAGAGATAAGTTATTCTTATCAGCATGGTCACGTTCCGGCAGCTCCGCTATTTCGAAACCTTGTCCCGCACCCGCCATTTCGGCATGGCGGCGAGTCAATGCGCCGTCACGCAGCCCGCTCTGTCCATGCAGGTGAAGGAGCTCGAACAGGAGCTCGGCATCAAGCTCGTCGAGCGCCGGGGCAACGCCGTGGCGCTCACCGTCGCAGGGCAGGAGATCGCCGCCCGGGCGGAGGCGATCCTGAACCAGGTTCGAGAGCTCACCGATTATGCGCGCCAGCAATGCGGCGTGCTCACCGGGACCCTGCGGCTCGGCATCATCCCGTCCGTGGCGCCCTATCTGCTTCCGAGCCTCCTCGGCGGAGTCGAGGCGAGCTACCCGTCCCTCGATCTTCTCGTCCGCGAGACGCAGACCGACACGCTCATCGAGGAGCTCATCCGCGGCGATCTCGATGCGGCCCTGCTGGCCCTGCCCGTGTCGCCCTCCCAGCTCGACACCCTGGAGCTGTTCGACGACCGGTTCCTGATCGCGGTGCAGGCGCAGACTGCGCGGGGTTGGACGCCGGACAACCTGCATGCGCGCATGATGCGCGAGCGTCTGCTGCTGCTGGAGGAGGGACATTGCCTGCGCGATCAGGCGCTGCAGTTCTGCCAGGTCGCGAACGTCCAGGCGCGCAAGGCGCTGGGGGCGGCCTCGCTCACCACCATCATGCAGATGGTCGCCGCCGGCCATGGAATCACGCTTCTCCCCGAACTCTGCGCGGAGGCCGAGGTCGACCGGCAGCGGATCGCCCTGATCCAGTTTCCCGACGAGCCGCCCAAGCGCACCATCGGCCTCGCCTGGCGGCGCACCTCCGGGCGCAAGGCGGATTTCGCGGCGCTCGGCGAACTCATCAGGGCGATCCGCACGAAAGATGCGGCCGGTGCCAAACCCGCGAAGCCCGCAGACGTTGACTGAAAGCTGCCGGCATCGGCCGGCCGACGACGGAGAACACGAATGCCGGCGGACGCCACCCTCCGAATCCTGGTCTGGAGCGACTATGTCTGCCCGTTCTGCTATCTCGAGCGGCCGGTTCTCGATCAGGTCAGAAGCGAGCTGGGTGAGAAGGTGGAGATCGATTGGCGCGCCTTCGAGCTGCGGCCGGAGCCGACGCCCACGCTCGATCCCGATGGCGAGTATCTTCACCGGGTCTGGAACCAGTCGGTCTATCCCATGGCGCAGGCGCGCGGGATGAGCCTGCGTCTGCCGCCCGTGCAGCCCTACAGCCGCAAGGCTCACGAGGCCGCCGAGTTCGCCCGCGAGGCCGGCAGGCTCGATGCGATGAACGCGGCCCTGTTCAAGGCCTTCTTCGAGGAGGGACGCGACCTTGCCGATCCCGATGTCCTGCTCGACATCGCGCGGTCGGTCGGTCTCGATGCGGATGCCCTGCGCGAAGCGCTCGGCGATGGCCGCTACACCCGGGGCGTCCTGGAGGATCAGCGTCTCGCCCAGGAGATCGGCATCTCCGGCGTCCCGGCGCTCGTCGTCAGCGCGGGGGAGCAGGCTTACCTCCTCAGCGGTGCGCAGCCGTACGAGACGGTCAGGGAGGTGATCGAGCGGGCGCTCGGCAGTGTCGGCGGAGCCGTGGCTCCGCCGACCTGATCGTGACGGAGGCTCGAGGAGAGCCCCTTTCCGCTCAGCAGCTCGTCAGCTTGACGCGCTCGACTTCGAGCCCGAAGAGGGGGCGCACCTTGGTGCCGAGCACGTTTCCGAAGAAGGCGGCCACCAGCCAGACCCAGCCGTGCAGGCTGCCCGAGGCGATGCCCGAGAAATATGCGCCGATGTTGCAGCCATAGGCCAGGCGGGCGCCGTAGCCGAGCAGCAGGCCGCCGACGACGGCCGCTGCGGCCGAGCGCAGCGGAATCCGCCAGACCGGCGAGAAGCGTCCGGCGAGCGCTGCGGCCAGCAGGGCGCCGAGCACGAGGCCGATATCCATCACGGACGTGATGTCGTTGAAGATGCTTCCGGTCAGCTCGGCCTGCCGGGCGGGAGACGACCAATAGGGCCAGCTCGCCGGTTCGAAGCCGATCACGGCAGCGATCTTGGAGCCCCAGAGCGCGAAGGCCGAGGTGATGCCCCAGGGGCGTCCGGCCAGATAGAGGGTCGCGAAGTTCAGGAACGCCAGCGCCACGGCACCGGCGACCAGCGGCCACGGACCGCGCAGGAAGCGGGCAAGGCCCTGACGGGGCGAGGGATTCGCTTCGATCAGGCGGCCGTGGCGGCGCTTTTCCAGCACCACGGTCACGGCGGCGATTGCGGCGAAGACCGCGAGCTGCGCCGCAAGGGCTGTCCACGGACCCCAGGCCTCGACCAGGGAGATCTTGGGCAGGCTCGGCAGCGCCGCCCACCAGTGCAGATGGGCCGCGCCGATGGCCGAACCGGCGATGAACCCGGCAAGCGTGATCAGCATGCGGGTCGAGCCGCCGCCCGCGGTGTAGAGAACGCCGGAGGCGCAGCCGCCGCCCAGCTGCATGCCGATGCCGAAGATGAAGGCGCCGACGACCACCGACAGACCGGCCGGAGAGACGAGGCCCGTCACCGGCTGGCCGAACAGGGAGCCGGAGGCCAGGACCGGGAAGAACAGGGCGGATGCGACGGCCAGCATCACCATCTGAGCCCGCAGGCCTTCGCCGCGGCGATCCGCGATGAAGACCCTCCAGGCGGAGGTGAAGCCGAAAGCCGCGTGATAGAGCACGATACCGAGCACGGCGCCCAGCACGTAGAGGGCGGCCTGCCGGGGATTGACGATCGAGCCGATGAAGGCCGCGCCGCCCAGGATGCCGGCCGCGGCGACAAAGGACGTCGAGACATTGATGCCGAGACCGGTCCGGCTCCCGACGGAGACGGGCGAGGCCAATGCAGAGCTAGACATGGGGGTTTTCCTTACCTGCGGGCCGGGACCTCTGCCGCAGAGCTGAGCGCATCCCGGATCCGTCTTTAGGATGTGCTTTCATATAATATACGTCAAGAATTGCAAATTAAAATAATTCACCTAAATCAAATTGTGATTTATCCTGCTATTGATTGCGCGGGCAGGGCCTTCATCTCCTGCTCTGCGGCGCCAGCCGCCGCGCCACCCACCGCATACGAGACCCCCATGACGATAAAGCCTGACGTCCTCGCCGCGATCGGCGGCACGCCGCTGATCAAGCTCCGCCGCGCCTCGGAGCTGACCGGCTGCACCATTCTCGGCAAGGCCGAGTTCATGAACCCCGGTCAGTCGGTGAAGGACAGGGCAGCCCTCTTCATCGTCCAGGATGCCATCCGGCGCGGAGCCTTGCGTCCCGGCGGAGTCATCGTCGAAGGAACGGCGGGCAATACGGGCATCGGCCTCGCGCTCGTCGGCAACGCGCTCGGGTTCCGCACGATCATCGTCATTCCGGAAACGCAGAGCCAGGAGAAGAAGGACATGCTTCGGCTCGCGGGGGCGGAGCTGATCGAGGTGCCGGCGGTGCCCTATGCCAATCCGAACAATTACGTGAAGGTCTCAGGGCGCCTTGCCGAGCGGCTCGCCGCTACGGAGCCCAACGGAGCGATCTGGGCCAACCAATTCGACAACGTGGCGAACCGGCAGGCCCATATCGAGTCGACCGGGCCTGAGATCTGGGAGCAGACGGACGGCAGGGTCGACGGCTTCGTCTGCGCCGTCGGTACGGGCGGCACGCTGGCCGGCGTCGGCATGGCGCTGAAGGAGCGAAATCCGAAGATCGTCATCGGACTGGCCGATCCCATGGGAGCGGCGCTTCACAGCTACTACACGACCGGTGAACTCAAGGCGACCGGCTCGTCCATCACCGAGGGCATCGGGCAGGGACGGATCACCGCTAACCTACAGGATGCGCCCGTCGACGTGGCGTTCCAGATCCCCGACGAGGAGGCGCTGCCGGTGATCTTCGAGCTGCTGGAGCACGAAGGGCTCTGCCTCGGCGGCTCGTCGGGCATCAACGTGGCCGGGGCGATCCGTCTGGCCCGGCATCTCGGGCCGGGCCATACCGTCGTGACGGTGCTGTGCGACTACGGCACGCGCTATCAGTCGAAGCTCTTCAATCCGGAATTCCTGCGCTCGAAGAACCTGCCGGTGCCCGCATGGCTGGAGCGCAGGAGCGCCATCGATCCGGGGCTGGTCTGACGCCGAGGGGCGCATCGCGCGCCGCGTTTCGTTCCGACGCGGCGCGCGATGCGAACAGGATTACGCTGCCGGCGATTGCTCGGCTTCGGGAGTGGGCGCGGGCCCGCCGTCGGGACGCTGCTGCTGGGCGCGCACGAGGTTCGTCGTGGGGCGTGCCGGTGCAGCCGGCTTCGCGTTCGTCAGGTGAAGGTCCGTCTGGATGCTGTCCAGAAGATCGACGAGCCAGTTGTGCCCGGCCTGCAATCCGTCGCGAAGGGCGGATTTCGCGATGTCGATCTTGGCGGAAATCTCCATGGTGTTACGGGATTGCAGGGACACGAATTCCTGCTCGATCGTTCCCAGCTCCCGCAGGAGTTCTTCGCGCAGGCCACGCTGCTCCTCGACCATGATGAGCGGCGAGGTCAGCATGCCGCGCAGGGCGGCCCAGCGCAGGCCGAGGGCGCTTACCGATTGGGATCCTTCGAGTCCTGCCATATTCTTGGGTTCGGCCACGGCGTTGTCCTTTTCATGAGAGATGAGAATCACACCGTCACAGCTAGAGTCACGGGTGTGGCGTGAATCAGGCAAGCCCCGGAAAAAGCGCCAGCAAAATCGATGGCCAGAGTTAACGAATGAAGAAGTAGAGCGTCAGCACCGCGCCCACCGCGATCACCAGCCAGCGGATCGCCGCCGGAGGCAGGCGACGCCCGAAGACGACGCCGAGATAGCCGCCGATCACCGACGCGCCGCCCACGATGGCGGTCTCGCGCCAGCTCACGAGCCCGGCGACGATGAAGAGCACGACGGCGACCAGCTGAATCACGGTCGAGCACAGATGCTTGGCGGAATTGATCAGGTGAAAGTCGTCGCCTTCGGTGATGGCGAGAGCCGCGAGCATGACGATCCCCATCCCGGCACCGAAAAAGCCGCCATAGATGGCCACGAGGAACTGGAAGGCCAGTCCCGCCGCCCAGGCCTTCGTCGAGGGATGGTGGCCTTCGTGGCGGCCGATGGTGCGCGCGAGCGACACGATGCGCGGACTTGCCGCGAACAGAAGGGTCGCGAACAGGAGAAGCCAGGGCACCAGCTGCCGGAATGCAGCATTGTTCGTCACCGTCAGGATGTAGGCGCCCAGAAGTCCGCCGAACAGGCTGACGATGCCGAGCGCGGCGAATCGCCGGAGATTGGCGACGAGTTCCTTCCGGTAGGCCCAGGCGCTCGCGAAGTTGGCCGGCGTGACCGCCACCGCACTGGTGGCGTTGGCGACGATGGGCGGGAGACCTGCGGCGACGAGCGCGGAAAAGGTGAAGAACGTGCCTCCTCCCGCAATGGCATTCACGAGCCCTGCCGCAAGGCCGGACGCGGCAAGAAGAAGCACGGTGGGAAAATCCATGATGGTCGGTCTGTTCTTGTGGTTGGGACCAGAGGCGAGGCCCCTGCGGGATAGCATGGGGCGGTTCTCGAAGCCCATTAGGCGAATGTCTAGAGATTTCCATGCCGGGGCGGCACCCTTGCCCGCCGGGCGGGATGCTCAATCTAACAGGCCCTCATTCAGGAGAACCCCATGCGAGAGGCAACCAACCGTCGGATCGTCCTGGCGTCGCGTCCGACAGGCGAGCCGACACCCGCCGATTTCAGGCTGGAGAATGCCGCCGTTCCGGAGCCGGGCGACGGCCAGATCCTCCTTCGGACTCTCTGGCTGTCGCTCGATCCGTATATGCGCGGACGCATGAGTGCCGCCAGATCCTACGCCAAACCGGTGGAGGTGGGCGAGGTGATGGTCGGCGGCACGGTAAACGAGGTCGTCGCCTCCCGGCATCCGGGGTTCGCGGAGGGCGACATCGTCCAGTCCTATGCGGGGTGGCAGGATTATGCCCTCTCGGACGGCGCCGGCCTGCGCAAGCTCGATCCGTCGCTGGCGCCGGTCTCGACGGCCCTGGGCGTACTCGGGATGCCGGGACTGACCGCCTATACGGGCCTGATGAATATCGGCCAGCCCAAGCCTGGAGAAACGGTCGCGGTGGCGGCCGCGACCGGACCCGTCGGATCCATGGTCGGACAGATCGCCAAGCTGAAAGGCTGCCGGGCCATCGGCATCGCAGGCGGGCCGGAGAAGTGCCGCTACCTCGTCGAGGAGCTCGGCTTCGATGCGGCCATCGACCACCGCTCTTCCGACATGGCCGCCAGGCTCAAGGAGGCCTGCCCTAACGGAATCGATGTCTATTTCGAGAATGTGGGCGGCGCCGTCTGGGACGCCGTTTTCCCGCTCTTGAACGATTTCGCGCGAATTCCCGTCTGCGGCCTGGTGGCCCACTACAACGACACGGGACTCCCGCAGGGTCCCGACCGCCTGCCCCAGCTCATGAGCGCCGTTCTGGCGCGCCGCCTGACCCTGCGGGGCTTCATCGTGGGCGACTTCGCGTCCCAGGCAGAGGAGTTCTATCGCGAGGTTTCCCCCTGGCTGCGGGAGGGGCGGATCAAGTATCGCGAAGATGTGGTCGAGGGGCTGGAGAATGCGCCTGAAGCTCTGATCGGGTTGCTCAAGGGCAACAACTTCGGAAAACTGCTCGTACGCGTGAAACGCTGATTGCTGTGGATCGCGTGACTCTATTATTGCCTTGGTCCGGCCAAAGGCGGACCTTTAGAGCAATGTCGAACGTGATCCCATTCTCCTCGCGCTCCAGGCAGCAGACGCCGGCGGCGACGCCTGCCGAAGAGGAGAGGGCTGCGCTGGCCGCCGATCTGATCGAGATGATCGACCGGGTCAGGGAGCTGACGGAGCGCGTCGTGGCCCTTCCGGGGCCTGGGCTTCAGGTCGAACAGACCGCTCAGCATCTCCTGGATGCCGCAACGGCGCTGGAATGCGCGACCGAGGCCCTGACCGAAGGCGGGGAATGGGTTCCGTTCTGAACCCCTGCCGCCCCGCCCAGCCTTCACCCGGCGCCCGGCCCGGACCTCACTTCAAGGCCCTCATGCGCGCTTCCGCCTGCCGGATGCCCAGCGCCAGCGCGCGGGCATAGAGTTCCTGCGCCTTGGCGGCATCGCTGCGGATTCCCAGCGCCCCGATGACCGCGAGGACGTGGGGATCGAACGTTTCCGCGAGAAGGTAGACCGCCTGGGCGTTTCCCTCCTCCGCGGACCGTTCGAGCAGGAGCCGGGCGGCGCTGACGTCGCCGCTGCGAAGAAGGGAGTTGGCCCGCTTCAGGAGACGGTCGTCCGCGACAGCCGGCGGCGGAGCCGCTTCGGTCCTGGGCGGCTGGACGGCCGGAGGCGGCGTGAGCATCGCCTGGGTCGTGCCGGTGGCGTCCGAGGCGGCATTCGGTGCCGGTGCGGGAGGAGGCGCTGCAATGGCCGCAGCAACGAAGACCGGCTTGTCGGGAGGCGGAAGAGCCTCCTCGGGCGGCGCTGCCTGAGGGCTCGGAACTCCCGTCGAGGCCAAACGGACCAGCAGCGGAGCCGGCCCGCTGCCATGGGCCTCCTGGAAGGTGCGCAGCTCGTCGATGGCGCTGGCCAGCTCCTGGGTCACGGCATCGCCGCGCTGCCTCTCCCGCGCCAGCGCTTCCGTCAGCTCGGTCAGCCTTGCCGCTTCCGCCGCCGCCTCCTGCTCCCGGAGCGCCCGAAGGTCGTCCGCCGCCTTTCTGGCCGCAGCGAGCTCATGCGCTGCCGCGTCGCTCCGCTCGCCTTCTCGCTTCAGGGCCTCCCGCAGCTCGGCCACCTGGGCGTTCATCGAGGTCGCTTCGGCCTCGCGGTCGTTCTTCAGGCGGCTCAGCTCCTCCTGCATCGCCGCCAGCTCGCGTGCCGTGCTCTCGCTCCGTTCCCGCTCCTGCGCCAGCGCCTCCTTGATCTGCGCGGAAGCGCCGGCCTGGGAAGTCGCGTCCCGTTCGTGGAGAGCCTGAAGGGCGCCATACTCCTCTCGCGCGCTTGCAAGCTCGCGCTCGGCCCTGTCTCCCCGCTCGCGCTCACGCTGCAGGGCCTGCTGCAGCTCGCCCATCTGGGCGTCGCTCGAGGCGGAACCCGTTTCCCCGAGCTTCTGGAGATTGCGGAACTCCTCGGTGAGGGTGGCAAGCTCCCAGGCCATCGCGTCGCCACGGGCCTGCTCACGCTCCAGGGCCTCCTGCAGATCGGCTGCGTTGGGCGCCGACGCCGCGGCCATGGTGCAGACCGCCGGGTTGCCGGCGGCGTCGGTATCGGGCGCCGCGGGCGGGTCGTCCGCTCCCTTGATGCCCAGAGCCTGGAGGGCCGTGAGCAGCCCGGGATCGCGCAGCTTGTCCGCGAGCACGATGGCCAGGGTGCCCGTCTCGATGGCCGCCTTGAGCCGATGTTCGGCGGCCTCCAGATTTCCCAGGCGGATGGACGACTCGAGGTCGGACGCGAAGCGCTTGCGCTCGGGAGAGGTCATGAGCAGCGGCAGGAGAGCCGCCACGTCGTCGGGATTGGCGTCGGCCGCACCGGCAGGAGCCACGGCTTGGCTCGGGGCCGGATCGGGAGCCGTGACGGCCGCGTCCTGGGCTCTCGGCGGAGAACCCGCCGGCAGTCCCATCAGGACGATCAAGGCCGCTGCGGATACGCCGTGAACGAGGCCTGTTCTGCGCCTGCCCGGCGGCTGCATGCGGGATCGTGCGGCGGACGAAAGGGGATGGTCACGTCCAGTCATGTCGGACCTCCTTGTGGTTCTCTCACGGGCTGGCGGCGCCGACCGGGAGCTGCGGTCCTGCCGTGGCTTCAGTTCTGCCGGGCCGCTCCCCGGTTCGTTTTCTGCCGTTCGTTCTGCCAGGTGAGGAACTCGCGGAAGAGAAGCTCCCGCTGTGCAGCCGAGATCGTGTTGCCGGTGCTCTGGATGAAGGCTTCGAAGCTCTTCGACTGTTCCGGGGTGGCCTTGGCTGCGGCTGCGCGGTCGAGCCATTCCTGCGCGGGCTTCATGCGCTCCCATCCGGGAACCTCCGCGGCCAGATTGACCTCCTTCCACTTCGGATGGCGGCCCGGCTGCAGGAACTCGTCGAAGCGGGAGAAGAAGGAATCCACGAACCGTTTCACCCGGTTGTAGCGGTCGGAGTTCTCGGGCCAGTTGAAGACAGCGAGAAGGCTCCCCACCGCCAGGGTGTCGACGGGCGCGTCGGCCACCAGGCGCGGATAGTCGGAGTTCGAGAAGCGCGCCGGGAAATAGGTTTCGGCGATCTCGCCCTCGAACGGGATGGGCAGAAGGTGGAAGCGCCCTTCGCTCTGGAACTCCGCGATGGCGCGCACCGGCCGCCCGGCCACGTAGACGGCCGCCTGGATCTCGCCCGAGCGCAGGCGCTCATAGGACGAGCTCTGGTCGAAGGTCGTCATGTCGGGCTTGATTCCGAGCTTCTCGAAGATGAGGCGGGAGGTCAGGTTGGTGCCGCTGCCCGCCTTGTCGATGTTGACCTTCTTGCCTTCGAGCTGCCGGATGTCGGTGATGTCGCGGCTTGCGATGATATGGACCTCTTCATTGTAGAGGCGCGAGATGTAGCGCAGCCGGCGCACGGCGTCATTGCGCAGGTTCTCGGCCTTGAGCTCCTCTCGGGCGTCCATCTGCACGATGCCGATATCGACGCCGCGCAGGAACATGACGTCGCGCAGGTTCTGGAGGGATCCGCGCCCGATGATGGGCAGGATCCGCAGGTTCTCGCCGTCGAGGACGTTCGCGAGATCGGCGGCGATGCGGATGTAGGTTCCGTCCGCACCGCCCGAAATGATGCCGACCGTTCCCGCATTGACGCGCGCGAAGTTGGATGCCGACCCATTCTGGGCGGA
Source organism: Microvirga lenta (assembly GCF_020532555.1). GTDB lineage: Bacteria > Pseudomonadota > Alphaproteobacteria > Rhizobiales > Beijerinckiaceae > Microvirga > Microvirga lenta. Next base: position 338,899 of record NZ_JAJBBR010000004.1, read on the forward strand.
GGCCGGGGCCGCTCCGGAGAGCATGACGGCAGCGGCGGCAAGGGCGCCGAGAAGGCCTCGTCGCAGCGTGCCCGCTCGGGTGCCGTCGCCACGGAAAGCAGTTGCGCAGAAATCGCCGAACCGTCCGGACATCCTGTCCTCCCTGGGCTGTCTTGAGCCTCATGATTACTTTCGTATCTGAACGATCTGCCATGATGTCGTTGTGTAAACATCGCGGAAGTTTGAGATACGGGGAGGGTCATCGTAGGCCGATCATTTTATCGGTCAATAATCGGCAGAATGCAGTGCAGTAATTGAAAAGGGGTAGGCAGTAATCAAGAAGAGCTAGTTTTTAGATTTATATTCCTCCTATAAGGCAAATCACCCACTGAAGCCGGCATGCCTTGGTGGTGCCTCGATTATTACATTTGGTCGCACCTGCTGCCTGGAGGGAGGGAGAAGGGACGCGAAGCGGCGGGCAGCCGGATGCCGGACCCGGAAGGACCACCCGGAGCGAAGAGTTAAAAATCTCGCGCTTCGGCGGCAAAATTAACCGTCCATTAACCATAAAACGACGAAATCACAGAGCAGCAGGAAATTGATCGCCCGTGACTATTGCAGTTCGCACCCGCCCCTCTCTCCGCTTTCGCGGCAAGTCGTTTCTGGCGCTCGTTCTCGCGCCGACGGTGCCGCTCCGCGACTGGCTCGAGGACCTCGACGCCGTTTCCAAGGGCTCGCCGGGATTTTTCACCGACCGCCCCATCATTGCCGATGTCTCCGCCCTCAAGCCCTCGAAGTCGGAGCTGAAATTCTTCCTGGCCGCGCTCAAGATGCGGGACATCCACATCATCGGGCTCGAAGGAGCCGCGGCGGCCGTTCTCGACGTCGACATGCCGCCGCAGATCAACGGCGGACGCCCCGCGGGCGACATCGAGACGCCCGATCTCGACGCCGTGCCGCTGCCTGCGGCCGCTCCGGCGCAATCCGCGCCGACGACGGCCCTCCTCATCGAGGGATCCGTCCGTTCCGGCCAATCCATCATCCATACGGAAGGCGACGTGACCGTTCTCGGCCACGTGGCATCGGGCGCCGAGATCGTGGCAGGCGGCTCGATCCACATCTACGGCGCCCTGCGCGGCCGCGCGATCGCCGGATGCACGGGCCACGCCAATGCCCGCATCTTCTGCAGAAAATTCGAAGCCGAGCTCATCGCCGTCGATGGGCTGTACAAAACGGCCGACGACCTCGGTTCCAAATACCGCGGTCAACCGATCCAGGTGAGCCTGGACGGCGACTCCATCATCCTGAAAACCCTGGATTGAGATAAGAAAGAGAGACGACAATGGCCAAAGTCTTGGTCGTAACATCTGGCAAGGGCGGCGTCGGAAAAACGACATCGACGGCAGCCTTGGGCGGCGCGCTCGCTCAGGGCGGTGAGAAAGTGGTCGTCATCGATTTCGATGTCGGCCTGCGTAACCTGGACCTCGTGATGGGAGCCGAGCGCCGGGTCGTCTTCGATCTCATCAACGTGGTGCAAGGGGATGCCAAGCTCAGCCAGGCCCTGATCCGCGACAAGCGCCTCGAGAACCTCTCGCTGCTTCCCGCCTCCCAGACCCGGGACAAGGATGCGCTGACGGAGGAGGGCGTGGCCCGCGTGCTCGCGGAGCTTCGCGAGAAGTTCGACTGGATCGTCTGCGACAGCCCGGCCGGCATCGAGCGCGGCGCGACCCTGGCCATGCGCCACGCGGATGTCGCGGTCGTCGTCACCAACCCCGAGGTCTCCTCGGTGCGTGACTCGGACCGCATCATCGGCCTGCTCGACTCCAAGACCGAGAAGGCCGAGAAGGGCGAGCGGGTGGAAAAGCACCTGCTACTCACCCGCTACGACCAGGGTCGGGCCGAGCGCGGCGAGATGCTGAAGAAGGAGGACGTGCTGGAGATCCTTTCGATCCCGCTCCTCGGCATCATTCCCGAGAGCGAGGAGGTGTTGCGCGCCTCCAACGTCGGCACGCCGGTCACTCTCAACAATCCGAACAGCGCACCGGGACGCGCATACTTCGACGCGGCGCGCCGACTCAAGGGCGAGACGGTCGAGATGATGATCCCCTCCGACAGGAAGGGCTTGCTCGGAAAGCTGTTCGGCCGGAGGGCAGCATGAGCTTGATGAGCTTCTTCAACCGGCGCACCTCTGCGCCGGTGGCACGCGAGCGGCTCCAGATCCTCCTGGCCCACGAGCGCGGCATCGTCGGCGGCAAGACCGACCTCGTCGCGCTCCTGCGGGAAGAGATCCTCGCCGTCGTCGGCCGGCACGTGACGATCGAGCGCGACAGGGTTCAGGTGAAGATGAATCGCGGTGCCGATCTCTCGACGCTTGAGATCGAGGTCGAGCTTCCGGGCCCCGACCTCGCCCGAGCCTGAGATGGACGACAAGGTCCGAGTCGGCGCCCCGCTTCCGGTACGCCGACTCGGACGCAACCCCTAGCCGGCCGTCAGTTGCGCCAGACGCCGATCTGGGACGTGCGCGCCTTCTCCTCGGCCGCCTTCAGCTCGGGCGTCGCATCGGCCGTCGCCTTCCCGCCGCCGTTGAACAGCACCACCTTCGACAGATCCTGATTGCCGACTTGGCAGCGGTAGGTGTCGTTCGCGCCCGCGGGCTCACAGACGATTTCCCGCCCCCGCAGATAGCGGGTGAGATCTTCCGGCTTTCCGGCGCCGGGCGCCCATTCCACCCCGAACAGACGCACGACCTCGCCCTGTAGCGAGAGCGTCGCCGTGTCCAGCACATCCGGCACCCCGCGCAGGGAGCGCCCGCTCGTCCTGGGCGCCGAGGCCGTATCCGTGCCTTCGTTCGACACCGAGCCGGTGGTGTCCGGTTCTTCGAAGGCACCCTGGGTGCCGGCGGTCTCGGTGGCAGGGTCGGCCTCGTCCGCAACAGGAACCACCGCCTTTGGGGCTTCCGCAACCGGTCGGACACTCTCGGCGGCAGGCCGGTTCCAGTCGGAGAGGAGATAGCTCCCTGCGCCCAGAAGAGCCAGGAGCGCGACCGCTCCGGCCGCAAGGCCGCGACCGCCTGCGGGCGTGCGGATCCCGTCCCATGCGCTTCGGGCCCGGTCCAGGGTCTGGGGCATGTCGCTGCGGGCGGCATGGAGGCGCGATGCGCCTGCCGCCAGCATCGGCGCGACCCACCTCCTGTGTGCCGTCCGCGTCCACAGGTGAAGGCGAGCCCCGCCGCCCTTGAGGTGAACGAGCCCGCTCTCGCGGGCGGGTTCCGCCGGATCGCTCTCGGAGGCGCCTTCCCCGGCACCGAGATCGAGCCAGTCGCGCTCGCGGATCGGGGCAGGCTGCGGCTGCTCGTCCGCCGGGGCGGCGGTGGATTGCGCCGGCTTGAAGAGCATCGGGCGCGTGGCACGCAGTTCTTCGAGAAGATCGCGGATCGTGAAGGCGGCGGTCTGTCCGTCATGGGTGACGGTCCGCGGCTGTCCGGCATCGTCCACGACCGTGATGGCGGGTTCGCCATCGGCATCGCCGTAGCGGATGGAGGATTCGACGATCAGTTCCAGCGGACGGCGGGCATCCTCCGTCGGATTGAACCGGTCGACCTCGGCGCGAATGGCCTCGCGAACCCGCTCCCGCGTGCTCCGCCACCGCGATTCGGGCGCCGCATCGTGAACCTGGACGGTTTTTCCTGACCGCGCGGAGCGTTCGACATCAATCATCGGACCGTTTCTCCAGAGCAAGATTTCGGCGAGCGGCGTTTCGGCCCATGACAAGGCTGTTCTCGGCGGTGATCACGGGCCGCTCGCCCACGAAGCTGACGACGAGCTGAAGCGCGCCGACTCCCTCGGCCTTTCTGCCGCGCCTCGGATTGGCCGCCTTGAAATCGAACATCGCATGAACCGTGCAGAGCATGCCCGCCGGTTCGCAGGAGACCTTTACCGTATCGGGTTGGGGACGATAGTCGCGTTCCGGCCAGCGTCGAACGAAGCGACGCTTCTCCCGGACGAGGTTCTTCACGCTCATCGCACGTCCATGGAACACGACGCGATCCCCGTAGAAATCGCCCGTCATCTCCAGTGTTTCATCATTCGGCGCGGACCAGGATCTCAGGTACTCGACCGCAAGGTCCCGTGCGGCTTCGCTGCGAATCGCGATCCGGTCCTGGGGCTCGTCCCGGCGTGGGCTCTCGGCCACGGCCGGTGCAGGAGGCGCTGCGGCGGGAGGTGCGGGGGGCGTTTCTGCGGATTGGCTCGGAGGCGCGACCGGAGCCGGGCTGGGCCTTTCCGGCTGGGCCGACTGCACGGGCGGCGCGGGTTGAGGGGAGGGCGCGGCCTGCGGCGGCGGATTCGGCTGGACCGGAAGTGGAGGCGGCGCAGCCGGGGCCTGGGGCTCGACCGGCTGGGGAACGTTGAGATCGGCCGGAGGATCGGTCCAGGGCCTGTTCGTCTGGGCGAGGGTTCCTCCCCCGCCGAACAACAGCGTCACAAGCAGAATGCTGCTTCGTCCCAAGGCTTCATCGAACCGCATCTCACCCTCCCGAACTCCTCCCCTGATGGAGGGGAGGAGACGAGAGAAACGCGGCTGGGCGCGCTCCGGGTTCCAAGCTGAGGCTTAAAGCTGCACCACCTCGACCGAACCGACGCCGGAGATTCCGATGGCCTGTGCAGAGGCGCGGGACAGGTCGATCACGCGGCCATGGGCATAAGGACCGCGATCGTTGATGCGGACCACGACCGACTTGCCGGTCTTCTTGTTCACGACGCGGACCTTGGTGCCGAAGGGCAGGGTGCGGTGCGCCGCCGTCATGGCGTGCGTGTTGAAGGTCTCGCCGCTCGCCGTACGCTTTCCGTGGAAGCCCGGGCCATACCAGGAGGCCTTGCCGCTCTGGACGTGCCGCGTGGAAGCCTTCTTCGGCTCTGCGCTGACAGTGGCCGGAGACAGAACTGCGGCGGCCGATACGATGAGGCTCGCAAGCGCAAGCGTTGCCTTACGTTGAATCACGTTGCATTCCCTTGTTCTTGTGCGGAGGCGGATTAATCGTAGGCTAATGGGGCGAGAATAAGTCCTTCGAGAAAGTTCCATATATTCGCAAAAATTATGGAAGGACCGAAGCAGCTCGAAAAATAGATTATGGAACCGTCTTGTACGGCTTCGTTTTAGCCTCGGCTCCGAGACTTTACTATGCTTCAGCTTGCCGAGGGTATCGTCTTCTGGTGGAAGGTCCGGCTCCCGTATGCGGGGATCAGGTTCCAGCGCCGTCCTCCGCCTCGACGGGCGGAAGTCTCATGAGCCGGAAGGCCAGGGCCAAGCCCAGCGACAGCAGCACGGCCACCAGTCCGACCACGCCCCACCAGCCGGTCCGCGCCCAGAAGACGCCGCCCAGGGTGCCGACGGCGCTCGAGCCGAAGTAATAGCAGAAGAGATAAAGTGCCGAGGCCTGAGCCTTGGAGTGGGCGGCGCGGCGCCCGACCCAGCTGCTGGCAATGGAATGGGCGCCGAAGAAGCCGAAGGTCACCGTCACCATCCCGGCGAGGATCATGAGGAGCGGGTCGAAGAGAGTGAGCAGCGCCCCGCCGAGGGTGACGGCAATCATCACCCAGAAGACCCGTTCCCGCCCGAGGCGGCCTGCGAGGTCTCCGACCCAGGTCGAGCTCGCCGTTCCGATGAGATAGATGACGAAGATGGCGCCGATGGCGGTCTGGCTCAGGCCGTAGGGCGCGGCCATCAGCCGGTAGCCGAGATAGTTGTAGAGCGTCACGAAGGCGCCCATGAGAAGGAATGCCTCGGCATAGAGATAGCGCAGGCCCGAATCCCGAAGATGATCCGCGAACGAGCGCAGCAGCTCCACGGGCCGCGCCCGGCGCGGGAGGAAATGGACGGAGTTCGGCAGGCTGCGCCACGCCAGAATGGCGGCGATCAGCCCGAGCCCGCCGATGGTGCCGATGGCGAGGCGCCAGGATCCCAGATCGGTCAGGGCGCCGCTGACCAGCCGGCCGGCCATGCCGCCGATCGCGTTTCCGCCGATGAACAGGCCCATGGCGAGGCCGATGGATTTCGGATGCACCTCCTCGCTGACATACGCCATGGCGACGGCAGGAAGCCCGCTGAGCGTGATGCCCATGAGCACCCGTGCGAGGAGCAGGATCTGCCAGTTGGGCGCCGCCGCCGAAAGGATCGTCAGCGCCGCCGAGGAAAGAAGCGAGGCGACCATGACCGGCTTGCGCCCCCACACCTCCGACAGGGTGCCCGTGACCAGCATGGCGACCGCGAGCAGGCCCGTCGTGAGGGACAGGGACAGACTGCTGACCGCCGGACTGACGTGGAACTCCTCCGAAAAGACCGGGAGAAGCGGCTGCACGCAGTAGAGAATGGCGAAGGTCGCGAAGCCGGCGGCGAACAGGGCGAGATTCAGGCGGCGAAAGGCAGGGGTTCCGCTCTCAAGGCGCTTGGGGGCTTCCTGCATGGAATCGGATCGTCCTCTGATGATCTTCGCCGCAACCGTGCCGTTAGGGCAGGCTCTCCCGCCTGCAACGCAGATCTAGCACAGGCGGCCAACTGATCCATTCGCTGAGAACATGGAGCAGGTGCCGCCTTTGCGCTTCTCCTCAGGGGCGAAGATCTGCTTACTGCAAGTTGAGAATTGCGTGCCGTCGCGCTGTCGGGCTCCGAAGGCCCCTTCCTTTTTCGAAACATCCCTCAATGACCAGCTCCATTGCATCGAAGCTTGCCGCGCCTGCCCCGTCAGCAGGGGCGCAGCCTCACCACAGGCCCGTGGAGTCGCAGCTTCGCGGAACGCTGCTGATGGTGGGCTCCACCGTGTTCTTTTCGGTGTCCGACGTGATCACCAAGGAGCTGGCATCCTCGCTTCCGCCCGTCGAGATCGCATGGCTGCGCTATGCCACCTTTGCGCTCCTGGTCATCCCGGCTCTTCTGATGAACGGCGGCGGTACGATTCTGCGCTCGCAGCGTCCTGGCCTCCAGGTGCTTCGCGGCCTCGGCATGGTGGGGTCCTCCCTCCTGTTCACCGCAGGGCTGCCGTTCCTGCCGGTTGCCGATGCAACGGCGATCTATTTCATCTCGCCGATCCTGATCATGGCCCTCTCCGTCCTGTTCCTCGGGGAGGACGTCGGATGGCGGCGGTGGAGTGCGGCCGCGGTCGGCCTCCTGGGCGTGGTCATCGTCATCCGCCCCGGAACGAGCGCCTTCGAGGCGGCCGCGTTCCTGCCGCTCCTCGGCGCCACGAGCTGGGCCGCGTCCGCGGTCGTGACGCGCAAGATGAGCGGCCGCGACCATCCGCTGACGACGCTGGCCTATTCCGCCTTCGTCGGCCTCGTCGTGCTGAGCATCGCCCTGCCGTTCACCTGGGTTGCTCCGAGCTGGGAGCAGGTCGCCTTCGGTCTGTGCATCGGCATCCTGTCCACCGCCGGGCACTGGCTGGTCATCCTTGCCTACCGGCACGCCAACGCGTCCGTCATCGCGCCGTTCTCCTATGTCCAGCTCCTTTGGGCCAGCGCCCTCGGCTACCTCGTCTTCAGCACCCTGCCGGACATGTGGACCGCGCTCGGCGCCAGCATCATCGCGGCGAGCGGTCTCTACACCGCCTACCGCGAGCGCGTCAGGGCCCTCGAGCGCAAGCGCGCGGAGCAGGGCCATGGCGCAGCCTCGTAGGAATATGATGCCGGGCCTCGGCCGAGTGTCGTCCGGATAAGCGGGACTGCGATCGCAGATTGCGCCGGAAGGGCGAACGGGTGTACCTTATCAAGCCTTCACTGTGCTGTCGGGAGCTGTCATGCCCGGGGAGAGCACATCGCATGTGGTCGGCAGCCCACGTCGATTGGCGGCGATCCTCGCCGCCGACATCGCAGGCTACAGCCGGCTCATGGGCTTCGACGAGGAGGGTACCCTCGCCCGCCTCAAGCGGCATCGCCGCGAGCTGATCGAGCCCACGATCCACGAGCATTTCGGCCGCGTGATCAAGACCACCGGGGATGGCTTTCTGGCCATGTTCGACAGTCCGCTCGAGGCGGTCCGCTGCGCCATCGTGATCCAGCAATCCATGGCGGCGCGCAACATGTCGCTTCCGCCGGAGCAGTGGATCCGCTACCGCATCGGGGTGAATCTCGGCGACGTCATCGTCGATCCGGACGATATCTACGGCGACGGCGTCAACATCGCAGCCCGCCTGGAGAACCTGGCGGATCCCGGCGGTGTCTACATCTCGGGCGGCGTCTACGAGCAGATCAAGAACAAGCTCGTCTGCGGCTACCAGTCCCTCGGCGACGAGAAGCTCAAGAACATCACCGACCCGGTGCGGATCTATCGGGTGCTGCCGGATCCGGCAGCCGTGTCCCGCGCCACCCGAAGCCGGTGGAAATGGACTGCCGCGGGCGCCATGGCTCTGCTGGGAGCCGTCGGCGCGGGTTGGTCCGTGCTGGTCCTGCGGGAAGCCGAGGGTGCGAGGCCCGCTCCGGTGGGGCCCCCCGTGGCCGCCGCGGCGCAGACGGATCTCGCCGCCGCTTCGTCCGGTCCGCCGCAGGCCGCAGGATCGCTGCCGGGCCTGCCGGCTCCGCCTGCCGCCTTGAGTGGAACGCTTCCGATCCCCATTCCTCCGACGCCCCCCGAGGCGGCTCCGGCCGAGGGCACGCAGACCGCCGCCATCGTCCCGCCGCAGCCTCTGAACCCGCCTGCTGACAGTGGGCCGGTCTTCCGGGACTGTCAGGGCTGTCCCGAAATGGTCCGCCTGCCCGGCGGAAGCTTCCGTATGGGGAGTGACGAGGATCCGTCGGAGAAGCCGGTTCACCCGGTTCGGATCGAGCCTTTCGCCCTAGGCCGCTATCCGGTCACGGTAGGCGAGTGGAATCATTGCGCAGCCGCCAAGGCCTGCTCGCGCAGCCTGGACGGCGAGAGCAGGGCTCCCGCCCGCAATCTGAGCTGGAACGATGCGCAGCAATACGTGGCATGGCTCTCCAAGAGCACGGGCCAGGACTATCGGTTGCCGAGCGAGGCGGAATGGGAATATGCGGCCCGCGCGGGAACGACCAGCCGCTACTGGTGGGGTGAGAAGCTCGCGCCCAAAATGGCGAACTGCAAGGGCTGCGGCGAGCCCCACGACACCCGGCAGCCGGTCAACGTGGGCAGTTTCCCGGCAAACGAATTCGGACTTCACGACCTGGTCGGGAGCGTGGCCCAGTGGGTCGCCGATTGCTGGCACCCGAACTATCAGGGCGCTCCCACGGACGGTTCGGCGTGGAGCGAGCCTCACTGCCGTGAGCATGTCCTGCGCGGCGGCTCGTGGCGCAACGATGCCAGCTATGTCCGGTCGGCGAGCCGGGCCTATTACGACAGCGGCGTGCGATATCCCACCCACGGCTTCCGGGTCGCGCGCTCCCTATGAGAGGAGAGGACCATGGGCATCACCCTCCGGCTTTGCACAGCCGTCGCCGTCCTGACGGGGGTCTGCTGGATTCCGCAGCCCGCGTCGGCACAGACGCCGGCTCCGCCCGATGCCCACCTCTACATCATCTATCCCGCCGACGGGCAGCGTATCCGGGGCGCCTTTCCGGTCAGGTTCGGGCTGCGCAACATGGGGGTGACCCGCGCCGGTGACACGACACCCAACATGGGACACCACCATCTCCTCGTGGACGTGACCGACGAGATCGATCCGACGGAGCCGCTTCCGACCGACAAGCAGCATCTCCATTTCGGCTCCGGGCAGACGGAGACCCGTCTCGAGCTTCCTCCGGGCAAGCACACGCTGCAACTCGTCCTGGGCGATGCGGAGCACAGGCCCTTCAAGCCGCTGCTGCGCTCCAAGAAGATCACGGTCACGGTCCTTCCGCCGCGGACGCGGAAGCCCGCGCGCACGAGCCGCCGCTGACCCGGCCGAGGGTGCGCGGCCCAGCAAAAAGCCGCCCGGCGGGGCGGCTCTCACGATCGGCGCAAGGCATGCCTTGCACCGGTTCTGTTCTCGGGATCAGTCGGCCTTCAGGTTGACGGCGGATTCCCTGCCGGTGCGCTGGTCTGCCTGAAGCTCGTAGGAGAGCTTCTGACCCTCGCGCAGGCCACGCATGCCAGCCCGCTCGAGAGCGGTCGCATGGACGAACACGTCCTTGCCGCCGTTGTCCGGCTGGATGAAGCCGTAGCCCTTGGTTTCATTGTACCACTTCACGGTTCCGGTAGCCATGGGCGTCCCTTTCACTGTCGTTTGCACGTGGGCGGCGTCCGCCCGTTAGTCGATATTGGTAGAGAGAAGCAACGTGCGCCCGGCAGTGCCAAAGCGAGTAGCCCAGTCGTCCCGCCAAATGTCGATGGGGAAATCCTATATTCACCCCAAAAGCTTTACAAGATACGGATATTTACGAACGTATAAGTCAGTATTCCTATCCATGGGTGGCTGGAATACGTAAATTTCTTTCATGAGACACGTGCATATGTACGGCGATTGACGAAGGTCGGCGCGCTGCCGGCGAACGGACAGGCTCCGGCACGGCTGCCGTTCCGCCATTCCTCATTTCATGCCGCCGTCAGAGGTTGCTCTCGGGACGCTAATCGGGTAGTGGAGTCGTCAGGTTATTGCCTCAAGCACCCGTAGCTCAGCTGGATAGAGCGTTGCCCTCCGAAGGCAAAGGTCACACGTTCGAATCGTGTCGGGTGCGCCATCCCTCCATGAAAATCGTCGATCTCGTTTGCTGCTCGCGCTGACGGCCCTTCGGCTTCTGTGGCGGGGTCAGGCTGCGTTCAGGTCCGCAGCAGTATGGTCCGCTAGGTCATGCTTGGGCGATTTCAAGTCACCGCCTTGTATAAAATAACGTATCGTGCGGTATTTCGGTGCCTCTCCTAGACTCCGAAAACGGCACTATTATTTACCAAGCCAAATGAGTGCTGGAGGCGGCATTTCTGTTATCGCTTGCCATGACAGGTCTTTTCCATGACCAGTGGGAAGAAGAAATCCTGCCTCTTTATTGTTCAGACACGAGTGCTCGTACGGGGGGACCATGCCACAGACCGAGACCACCGCTTCCCAGCTTGACCGTAAGGTGCTTCTCAAGGCTCTGAGATCCTTCCGAAAAGGAGATTTCTCCGTCCGGCTTCCGCTCGACCTCACCGGGGTCGACGGCGAAATCGCCGAGGCCTTCAACGATGTCGTGGAGCTGAACCAGGGGCTGACCCAGGAACTGGACCGGATGTCCAAGGTCGTGGGTAAGGAGGGGCAGATCGGCGAGCGCGGCAAGCTTCCGGCGGCCCGGGGCTGCTGGAGCGACTGCATCGAATCCGTCAACTCGATGATCGGCGATCTGGTCCAGCCGACGACGGAGGTGGCTCGCGTCATCGGAGCCGTGGCCAAGGGCGACCTCACCCAGGCCATGCAGCTCGAGATCCAAGGGCGGCCCCTGCGCGGCGAGTTCCTGCGCATCGGCAAGGTGGTCAACACCATGGTCGGCCAGCTCAACTCGTTCGCCTCCGAGGTGACCCGCGTGGCCCGCGAGGTCGGTACCGAGGGCAAGCTCGGCGGGCAGGCCCAGGTGAAGGGCGTCGCCGGCACCTGGAAGGACCTGACCGACAACGTGAACATGATGGCCGCGAACCTGACCGGCCAGGTCCGCAACATCGCGGACGTGACCACGGCAGTGGCGAACGGCGACCTGTCCAAGAAGATCACCGTCGACGTGAAAGGCGAGATGCTGGAGCTGAAAAACACCATCAACACCATGGTGGACCAGCTCAACTCCTTCTCCTCCGAGGTGACCCGCGTGGCGCGCGAGGTGGGCTCGGAGGGCAAGCTCGGCGGTCAGGCCCAGGTGAAGGGCGTCGCCGGTGTCTGGAAGGACCTCACCGACAACGTGAACATGATGGCCGCGAACCTGACCGGCCAGGTGCGCGGCATCGCCGAGGTCGTGACAGGGGTTGCGGAAGGCAACCTGACCCGCAAGCTGACGGTGGAAGCCAAGGGCGAAATCGCCGCTCTGGCCGATACGATCAACAGCATGATCGAGACCCTCGCGACCTTCGCCGATCAGGTGACGAACGTCGCCCGCGAGGTGGGAATCGAGGGCAAGCTCGGCGGTCAGGCCCGCGTGCCGGGAGCCGCCGGTCTTTGGCGCGACCTCACCGACAACGTGAACATGATGGCGGCCAACCTCACCGGCCAGGTCCGCAACATCGCCGAGGTGACCACGGCCGTCGCCACGGGCGACCTGTCCAAGAAGATCACCGTGGACGTGAAAGGTGAGATGCTGGAGCTGAAGAACACCATCAACACCATGGTGGATCAGCTCAACTCCTTCGCCTCGGAAGTGACCCGCGTCGCGAAGGAGGTGGGCTCGGAGGGCAAACTCGGCGGTCAGGCACGCGTGGAAGGCGTCGGCGGCACCTGGAAGGACCTCACCGACAACGTGAACATGATGGCCGCGAACCTGACCGGTCAGGTCCGTAACATCGCGGATGTCACCACGGCCGTCGCGAACGGCGACCTGTCGAAAAAGATCACCGTGGACGTGAAGGGCGAACTGCTGGAGCTGAAATCGACCATCAACACCATGGTGGACCAGCTCAACTCCTTCGCCTCCGAGGTGACCCGCGTGGCCCGCGAAGTGGGCACGGAAGGAAAGCTCGGCGGTCAGGCCCAGGTGAAGGGCGTCGGCGGCGTCTGGAAGGGCTTGACCGACAACGTGAACCTCATGGCGGCCAACCTCACCGGCCAGGTCCGTAACATCGCGGACGTGACCACCGCGGTCGCGAACGGCGACCTGTCTAAGAAGATTACTGTGGACGTGAAGGGCGAGCTTCTCGAGCTGAAGAACACCATCAACACCATGGTGGACCAGCTCAACTCGTTCGCGTCCGAGGTGACCCGCGTCGCGAAGGAGGTGGGCTCCGAAGGAAAGCTCGGCGGTCAGGCGCAGGTGAAGGGCGTCGGCGGCACCTGGAAGGACCTGACCGACAACGTGAACCTCATGGCCGCGAACCTGACCGGCCAGGTGCGCGGCATCGCCGAGGTCGTGACGGCCGTCGCCACGGGCGACCTGTCGAAGAAGATCACCGTCGTGGTCGAAGGCGAGATGCTGGAGCTGAAATCGACCATCAACACCATGGTGGACCAGCTCAACTCGTTCGCGTCCGAGGTGACCCGCGTGGCCCGCGAAGTGGGCTCGGAAGGAAAGCTCGGCGGGCAGGCTCAGGTGAAGGGCGTCGGCGGTACCTGGAAGGACCTGACCGACAACGTGAACATGATGGCCGCGAACCTCACCGGCCAGGTCCGCAACATCGCGGATGTGACCACCGCGGTCGCGAACGGCAATCTCTCCAAGAAGATCACGGTGGACGTGAAGGGCGAGATGCTGGAGCTGAAGAACACCATCAACACCATGGTGGATCAGCTCAACTCGTTCGCGTCCGAGGTGACCCGCGTGGCGCGCGAGGTGGGAACGGAAGGCAAACTCGGTGGTCAGGCCCAGGTGCAAGGCGTCGCCGGTACCTGGAAGGACCTGACCGACAACGTGAACATGATGGCCGCGAACCTCACCGGCCAGGTCCGCAACATCGCGGATGTGACCACCGCGGTCGCGAACGGCAATCTCTCCAAGAAGATCACGGTGGACGTGAAGGGCGAGATGCTGGAGCTGAAGAACACCATCAACACCATGGTGGATCAGCTCAACTCCTTCGCCTCGGAGGTGACCCGCGTCGCGAAGGAGGTGGGCACGGAAGGCAAGCTCGGCGGTCAGGCGCGCGTGGAAGGCGTTTCGGGTCTCTGGCGGGATCTGACGGACAACGTGAACCAGCTCGCAGCGAACCTCACCAACCAGGTGCGCGCCATTGCGGAGGTCGCGACCGCGGTGACCCGCGGCGACCTGACCCGGTCGATTACCGCCGAAGCCCTGGGCGAGCTTGCCGCCCTGAAGGACAACATCAACGAGATGATCCGCAATCTGCGCGACACGACGCAGAAGAACGCGGAGCAGGATTGGCTCAAGACGAACCTGGCCAAATTCACTCGAATGCTGCAGGGCGAGCGCGACCTCGGCATGGTGTCGAACCTCATCCTGTCGGAGATCGCCCCTCTGGTGAATGCGCAGCGTGGCGTGTTCTACACCGTGAGCGCCGATGGCGGGGAGCCCGTTCTCGAACTCACCGCATCCTACGCTCACACCGAGCGCAAGAGCCTGGCCAACCGGTTCCGCCTCCGCGAAGGCATCGTGGGCCAGGTCGCCTACGAGAAGAAGCGCATTCTCCTCACGCAGGTTCCCGGCGACTACATCACGATCAGCTCGGCACTCGGCGAGGCGCCGCCGCTCAACATCATCGTGCTCCCCGTCCTGTTCGAGCAGGAGGTGAAGGCGGTGATCGAGCTGGCCTCCTTCAGCCGCTTCAGCGAAACGCACCAGTCCTTCCTCGATCAGCTCACCGAGTCCATCGGCATCGTGCTCAACACGATCGCGGCCAACATGCGCACGGAAGGCCTGCTCAAGCAGTCTCAGCTGCTCACCAGCGAGCTCCAGAGCCAGCAGGAAGAACTCAAGAAGACGAACGACCGCCTGGAGCAGCAGGCCGCGACCCTGCGTCAGTCGGAAGAGCTTCTGCGCCAGCAGCAGGATGCCCTGCGCCAGACGAACGAGGAGCTGGAAGAAAAGGCGCGCCTGCTCGAAATCCAGAAGAAGGAGGTCGAGAACAAGAACCTCGAGGTCTCGCATGCGAAGTCGGCTCTGGAAGACAAGGCGGAGCAGCTCTCGCTGACCTCACGCTACAAGTCCCAGTTCCTGGCCAACATGAGCCACGAGCTGCGCACGCCCCTGAACAGCCTTCTCATCCTGTCGAAGCTTCTCACCGAGAACCCGGACGGGAACCTCACCGAGAAGCAGCGCGAATTCGCCAAGACGATCCACGCCGCGGGTTCGGATCTGCTCGCGCTCATCAACGACATCCTCGACCTGTCGAAGATCGAGTCGGGCACGGTCAGCCTGGAACTCACCAACGTGAATTTCCAGGAACTTGCGGACAATATGGAGCGAACCTTCCGGCAGGTGGCCATCGAGAACGAGATCGATTTCAGCATCGTCCTCGATCCCGAGCTGCCTGCCACGATCCGCACGGATACGAAGCGGTTGCAGCAGGTCCTGCGGAATCTGCTCTCGAACGCATTCAAGTTCACGGAGCAGGGGGGCGTGACCCTCAAGATCGGCTCCGCCGAGGGCTCGCCGCTGCGGGCCGGCAGCGACTGGATTGCGCTTTCGGTCGTCGATACCGGCATCGGGATTCCCGAGGACAAGCAGCGCATCATCTTCGAGGCCTTCCAGCAGGCGGACGGAACCACGAGCCGGCGCTATGGCGGAACGGGTCTCGGTCTGGCCATCAGCCGCGAAATCGCCAGGCTGCTGGGCGGCGAGATCGTGCTGTCGAGCGAGCCCGGAAGAGGCTCGACCTTCACCCTGTTCCTGCCGCTCCAGGCGCCCGTCGGCGCGGACGCCGATCCTCGGACGAGCAGCGCGGACGGCACCTTCAACCGGCCTGCGATGCCGAGTGCCCTGACCGCCTTCTCGGACGATCGCCATGCGATTTCGCAGGGTGACCACGTGGTGCTCATCATCGAGGACGATGCCATGTTCGCATCGGTCCTGCTGGAGCTCGCCCGCGAACAGGGCATCAAGGGTCTGATCGCCAACGACGGCGCCACGGCCCTGGCCTTGGCCCACCGCTACAAGCCGCACGCGATTACCCTCGACATCGGTCTTCCCGACATGGACGGATGGGCGCTGCTCGATCTGCTCAAGCACGATCCGCGCACCCGCCACGTGCCGATCCACGTCATTTCGGTGGACGATCAGAAGAAGCGGGGCCTGAGGGCCGGAGCCTTCGGCTTCCTCGAGAAGCCGGTCGACCGGGATGCCCTGATGAAGGCCCTGGCCCGGACCAGGGAGTTCATCGACCGTCCCGTGAAGAGCCTTCTCCTGGTGGAGGACGACGCCAATCAGCGCAAGAGCATGGTCGCACTCCTGCAGGACGGCGACGTCGAGGTCACGGATATGGGAACGGGCGAGGCAGCCCTGGAGGCCATCGAGGCGAAGCGGTTCGACTGCGCCATCATCGACCTTGGCCTTCCCGACATGCCGGGGGCGGAGCTCATCGAGCGCATCCGCAGCATCCGGGGTGGGGAAGAGCTGCCGGTCATCGTCTATACCGGCCTCGAGCTGACCAAGGTGGAGGAAAGCCGCCTGAAGAGCATCGCCTCGACCATCATCCTCAAGGGCAGCGGCGCTCCCGAGAAACTTCTCAGCGAGACCACCTTGTTTCTTCACAAGGCGATCACAGATAGCGCTGAAAACGCCGAGCTTCAGCCGATCAGGCTGGAGCGGCCCAGCGAGGCGTCCCTGCAAGGACGAAAGGTGCTTATTGTCGATGACGACGTCCGCAATATCTTCTCGCTGACAAGCGCATTGGAGCAGCATGGAATGAACGTCGTGTTCGCCGAGAATGGGCGCGAAGGCATCGAAATGCTGAAGAATACTCCTGATGTGGATGTCATGCTGGTCGACATCATGATGCCGGAAATGGACGGCTTCGAAACCATGCAGGAGATCCGGAAGCTGCCCGAATACCAGAGCCTGCCTCTGATCGCGGTCACGGCCAAGGCCATGAAGGGAGACCGCGAGAAGTGCCTCGCCTCCGGCGCGACCGACTATGTCTCCAAGCCGGTGGACATGGACCAGCTCCTGGCGGTCCTCCGGATCCAGCTCACGAACAGCACCTACAGGCCGAGCAGGCCTGGGGCGGCGATGAATGGTCTGCACCTATGAGGAAGCCTAACGGCCCGGTGGAACCGACGTTCTGGCCTGAGGGTCTGCTTCCCCACGTGGATCCTCAGCCGGTCACGGCCAAGATCCTGGTGGTGGACGACGATCCGCGCAACCTCCTGGCCGTCAGGGAGATGCTGCAGGCGCCGGAAGTGGAGATCGTGACCGCCGAGTCGGGAGAGGCCGCGCTCCGGCATGTCCTGAAGGAGGATTTCGCCGTGATCCTCCTCGACGTGCAGATGCCGCACATCGACGGCTACGAGGTTGCCGGGATGATCCGCGCGAGGGCCCGCTCGTCGCGGGTGCCGATCATCTTTCTCACCGCCTTCAACAAGGACGACCTGCACATCTTCCGCGGCTACAGCGCGGGCGCGGTCGATTATGTGTTCAAGCCCATCGAGCCGCTGATCCTGAAATCGAAGGTCGACATCTTCGTCGATCTTCACCGCAAGACCGAGGAGATCCGCAGGCAGGGCGAGGAGGAGCGCCGTCTTCTTCTGGAAAACCTGCAGGTCCGCAGCGAGAAGCTGAAGACCGAGCAGATGCTGCGCCGGCGCGAAGAGCATCAGTCGATCATCCTGAAGTCGCTGCCGATCGCCCTGTTCACGGCCTCCCTTCAGGAGGATCACCGGCGCCTGCACTTCACGAACGACAGCATCTCGGCCATCACGGGCTTCGACAAGCAGGCCTTCCTCGACCGGGAGGATTTCTGGTCGTCCCGGGTCCACCCGGAGGATCAGGAGCGCGTGTTCTCGCAGCTGCGGGATCTGCGCGATCTCGGATCCGTGTCCCTGGAATATCGCTGGCGCTGCGCCGACAACACCGACCGGCACTTTCTGGACCACACCATCATCATTCGCGACGACGACGACAATCCGCGCGAGATCTTCGGGATGTGGTTCGACATTACTGAGCGGAAGCAGCTGGAGCAGAACCTGCTGCATGCGAGCAAGCTCGAGGCCGTCGGCCGGCTCACGGGCGGCATCGCGCACGATTTCAACAACATGCTGAGCGTCGTCATCGGCAACCTCGATCTTTTGCAGAAATCGCTGAAGGGGAACGAGCGCGCGCAGAAACGGGTGAAGATGGCGCTGGAGGGCGCACAGCGCTGCGCCGATCTGACCCATCGCCTTCTTGCCTTCTCGCGGCGTCAGCCGCTTCAGGCGGCGACCATCAGCGTCGCCGCGGTCATGCCCGGCCTTCTGGAGCTCATGCACCGGACCTTGGGCGAGAACATCCGCATCGAGCTCACCGGTCCCGAGGACGTCTGGCCGATCCACGTGGATCGCGCCCAGCTCGAGGCGGCCCTCCTCAACCTCGCGGTCAACGCGCGCGACGCCATGCCCAATGGCGGCGGACTCAAGATCCATATCGAGAACCGGACCGTCGAAGGAGCCGCACAGCCGGGCGACTACGTGGTGATCTCGGTTGCCGATACGGGTGTCGGCATGCCGCCCCACGTTCTGGAGCGCGTCTTCGAGCCCTTCTTCACCACGAAGGAAAGCGGGAAGGGGACAGGTCTCGGACTGAGCATGGTCTATGGCTTCGTCCAGCAATCGAACGGCCATATCGAGGTCGACAGCGCACCGGACCAGGGCACGACCATCCGGCTCTTCCTGCCGCGGTCACACGATCCCGTCGCCTGCCCTGGCAGCAATGCCCGAACCATGGACATGCTTCCCTTCGGTCAAGGCGAGGCCGTCCTCGTGGTCGAGGACAATTCGGACGTCAGGCAGGTTGCGGTTTCGACCCTCAAGTCCCTGGGATTCACCGTGACCGAGTCCGAGTCGGCGGATGAAGCGGCCGACCTTCTGAAGAACAGCTGCGAATTCCAGCTCGTCCTGAGCGATGTGCGGATGCCCGGCAAGCTCAGCGGCGTCGATCTCGCCGGCCTGATCAAGAAGAAGTATCCGGCGGTCCGGGTTCTGTTGACGACGGGCTATGTGGAGGATTCGGAGCTCGTCGAGGAGATCGACCTTCTCTACAAGCCGTACCGCGCCGCCGATCTGGCGCACAAGATCCAGTCCATGACGCCGCAGGTGGCGGCAGTGGCGTCGTAGCGGCTAAAGGCTTTCCTCTCCGCCGGACTTACCTTCCCGGTTGCTTCGTTATAGGAACACGAAGAACCAACGTGGAACAATTGGACGTGCACGACGCAAAACCTGACGGTGTCTATGGCACCCCGCCGGCGGAACTTGTCGCGGTGCCTGAGGGAGCCATTCAGTTCTCCCCTCTCGTTCCCGGCGCGGAAAGCCTCGAACAGCAGGGCGAGGCATCGCTGGCGGAGTTGATCGTTCTGGCACCTCCCGGCACCATCGAGCGCCGCTACACCATCGCGCTTGCCCTGAAGGCCCTGGCGCCCGGCGCGTCCCTGACCGTGCTTGCACCGAAGGACAAGGGCGGATCGCGGCTGCGAAAGGAACTCGCGGGCTTCGGCTGCGCCGTCGACGAAACCGCGCGGCGGCATTACCGGATCTGCACCTGCGAGCGCCCGTCGGTCCTGACGGGCATGGACGAGGCCCTTGCCGAAGGCAGCCCGCGCCTCATGGAGGAGTTCGGGCTCTGGTCGCAGCCGGGTGTCTTCAGCTGGAACCGGATCGATCCCGGCAGCGCCCTTCTCGAACGGAATCTCCCTCCTCTCGCCGGACGGGGCGCGGATCTGGGCTGCGGCATCGGCTACTTGGCGCGGACCGTGCTCACCTCGCCCAAGGTCGAGCACCTGGCCCTGGTCGACATCGACCGGCGGGCCGTGGAGGCCACGAAGCGCAACATCGAGGACCCGCGTGCGAGCGTGCTCTGGGCCGACGTGAGAGCCTTGGGCAATCAGCTCGGCAGGCTCAATTTCGTTGTCATGAACCCGCCCTTTCACGACGGCGGCGAGGAGGATCGCAGCCTGGGACAGAGCTTCATCCGGCGGGCGGCGGAAGCCTTGCGCCCGGGCGGCATTTGCTGGCTGATCGCCAACCGCCATCTTCCCTACGAGGCCGTCCTCACATCGCTGTTCAGGCAGGTGGACCTGAAGGCGGAAGCAGGCGGATACAAGCTTTACGAGGCCCAGAAATGAGTAAAGGTGGTCCGATGCTGCGCCTCGACCGGCTCCTGGCCAATATGGGCTACGGATCGCGCCGCGAGGTCCAGCAGATGGCCCGCGCGGGCCTGGTGGTGCTGGACGGCGAGATCATCGAGGATGCCGAGCAGCGCATCGCCGTCACACCCGATCTCTCCGGCAGGATGCGCATCAAAGGAAAGCCGCTCGATCCGCCGCCGGGGCTGACGCTGATGCTGCACAAGCCCCTCGGCGTGACCTGCTCCCATAAGGAGGCCGGTCCCCTCGTCTACAGCCTCCTGCCCGACCGTTGGCGCCGGCGCGATCCCGCCCTCTCGACGGTCGGGCGTCTCGACAAGGAGACGTCCGGACTGTTGCTTCTGACCGATGACGGCGGATTGCTCCATCGGATCATCTCGCCGCGCGCACATGTGCAGAAGCGATACCACGTGACCCTCGACCGGCCCTTGCGCGGCGACGAGGGGGCCGTGTTCGCATCCGGCACCCTGCTCCTGGAAGGGGAGGACAAGCCGCTCCTGCCCGTGCAGATGGAGGTGCTCTCCAGCACCAGCGCCTATGTGATCCTCACCGAGGGACGCTACCATCAGGTCAGGCGTATGTTCGCGGCCGTCGGCAACCATGTCACGGCGCTGCATCGGGACCGCGTGGGAGATCTGGCGCTGCCCGACGACCTCGCGCCGGGACAGTACCGCATTCTCGGCGATGCCGACCTCGCCCTGGTGCTGCCTCCCAGGTAGCGGGTGAGGGGCGCAGCCTTGTCGCCCTGGTCACATGACCAGGAAGTCGGCTGCCGTCATCGGAAGGTTCTTGCCGATGCGGGCGAACTCGATCTGAGGAGCCGCTCCCGTTCCATCCGGATCGTAGAAGAGAGAGCCCGTCGCCTCGTCGTAAACGATGCGGTCGTTCGCATCGTGTGCCCTCGACCCGATTCGGAAGGCACTGGCGGACAGGGCACCCGGCGCCAATCCGCGGAAGACGGCATTCTCCAGCTTGATGGTGTCGTCGCGCGCAACGAAGTCTACAATGCGGTCGATGTCGCCTTCGATCCTCGTGTTGAACACGAAGATGTCGCGTCCCGCACCTCCCGCGAGAAGGTCGCTTCCGAGCCCACCGCAGAGCACGTCGTTGCCCCCCTCGCCGCGAAGGGTGTTGGCGGCGCCGTTGCCGATAAATCTATCGTCGCCGGAGCCGCCGATGGCGGTTTCGATGGTGGTGTTGGGGCCGATACTCACGGCTTTGCGGGTGGAGGATCCGTTCGAGAAGGTGATCGGGGCTCCGAGCGTGCTGAACTTCCCGGGGCGCAGATCGATCGTGGAATCCGCCGATCCCGTCGAGACGATCGTGTCCCGCCCTCCGGCATCGTAGACGGTCTGCCAGTATTTCTTCGAACTGGAGAAGCGGTAGACGGTGTTGCCTGCGTTGGTTCTCGTGTCCTGTCCGTACAGGGCCTGCAGGGCGAGAATGTCGAGATACATCGGCGTCGTCGGATAGAAATCCGCATGACCTGAAAATCCGGGCTTGGCCGAGTAGCTCATCACGGTTTGGAAGTAGCTGTCCTTGCTCGCAGACAGTTTGGAACTGCCCTCGAGGGACGTCTTCTCGAACGGGTGCTTCAGGCCCAGTGCATGGCCGATCTCATGAAGCAGCATCAGGTAGTCGTAGGAGCCCGGCTTGATGGCGGCGGTGCGGTCGGTGTGCCAGTTCTGATGCTGCATCCAGACATCGCCTGCCGAGTCATAGGTGCCCGGACTGTAGGCATGCCCCATGCTTCCAGGGGAATCCTTCGCGGTCGTGAGGGCGAAGCGGATGTCGCCGGCACTGGACGAACTGTCGGCAACCTTCGTCAGTTTAATCCCCGCCACCTTGTCCCATGCCTTTATCGCGCGGCTTGCGGCCGAGGCCTCGGCGGACGTGAAGGCGTGCCAGGAGCCGGTCTCCGATTTGCCGCCGTAAAGGCTCATCGATGCGAATGTGGAGGATGTCTTCGGAACGCTCCATGTCACCGTGACCGGCGTTCCCATGGAGTCGCTGCCCCACTTGTAGCCCCAGATCAGCGCGGATGCCGTGCCATAGCCCGAAGGCCGCACGACACTTGCGGAAGCACCGCCTTGTGTCGAAGTCGTCATGTCTGCCCACCACATTCAACGAGCGCGTTGGCTCATTCCCATGCCCGTTCTCGGGCTGGTTCCTTCTTGTGGTCCGGGCTGTTTCTGGGAAGTTCTGCGAAATTGCCGTTCCGGCAGAATGCCGGAAAAGCGAACAGCGCTTCTCAAACACGTCGGACCAGAACAATATTTCCTTTAAGGAAGTTGTCCTGGTCCGACCAGATAGGCACCGTGCTTCACGCGGTCCCATCCGCGAACAGGGACTATACGAAGCGAGGGGATCTCGACGTTCGGGTCCGGCCTTACGCCACCATCCACTCGTGGGCCGGATCGTTGTGGAACTTCCAGATCCGCTTCGGGCCCGCCATCACGTTGAGGTAGTAGAGTTCGTAGCCATGCGGAGCGCCGACCGGGTGGTAGCCCTTCGGCACGAGCACCACGTCGCCGTCGCTCGCCGCCAGCGTTTCGTCGAGGGAGCGGTCGTCCGTATAGACCCGCTGCAGGGCGAAGCCCGAAGGCGGGTTGAGGCGGTGATAGTAGGTTTCCTCGAGGAAAGACTCGTTGGGCAGCGCATCCCGGTCGTGCTTGTGCGGCGGATAGCTCGACCAGTGCCCGGAAGGCGTGATGACCTCGACCACGAGCAGGCTCTCCGCCGGCTCGGTCTCGGGCAGGATGTTGCGCACGTGGCGCGTGTTCGTGCCCTTGCCGCGCGTCTCCTGCCCCACCTGATCCGGACGGATGACGCGGGCCGGCAGCTTCCCCTCGCCGGGTGCCGTGCAGACGGCGATCTCGCAATCCGTCTCCGCCCGGAGCGACCACTCTGAGCGCGCCGGAGCGTAGAGCGACCAGGGATCGGGCTCGAAGGGCGACGAGCGCCCGCCGATCACGCCGAAATCCTCGGTCCCCGCAGAGACGTGCGCCTTGCCGGACAGCATGACGATGCAGGCCTCCCGGTCCTCCGTCGCCTGGCGGAGGCTCTGGCCGTGTTGGAGCCGGTAGACCTCGAAGCCGACATAGGTCCATCCCGCCGATGCCGGGGTGATGGCGTGAATGCGGCCGTTCGCATCGGGCTTATTCGGTTTGACGAGGAGTTTCGACATCGGCGCTGCTCCTATCGCAATCCTGCTTCCTTCAGGAAGCGGGTGAGGTTGGCGTAGCCCATCTTGGCATAGGTGAGCGGATGAGCCTTCTTCGGATCCTGCTCGGCCTCGATCACCACCCAACCGCTGTAGCCGGGCAGCTCCTTGAAGACGGAGACGAAATCCACCATGCCGTCGCCCGGCACCGTGTATACGCCTTCGATGACGGAATCGAGGAAGCTCCAGTTGCCCGCCTTGGACTTCTCCATCACGTCCTTGCGCACATCCTTGGTGTGGACGTGGCTGATGCGGTTGCGGTAGCGGCGGGCGAGTTCGGCCGGGTTCGCGCCGCCCCAGGTGGCGTGCCCCGTATCGAGCAGGAGATGCGCCGCCTCGCCGGTCGAGCTCATGAAGGCGTCGATATCGGCCTCCGATTCCACGATCGTACCCATGTGGTGGTGGTAGACCAGGCGCACGCCTTCCTTCAGGGTCTGCTCGGCCACCTGCGTGACGCGCCGGCCATACTCCGCCCAATCGCCGTCCTTCATGACCGGGCGCTGCGAGAGCGGTTTGGAGCGGTCGCCGTGAATGGCATTGGAGGTTTCCGCAAAGACCAGGACGTTCGATCCCATGGCCTTGAGCAGGTCGAGATGCGGGCGAAGCGCCTTCATCTCCTCATCGGCGTCCCGCTTCAAGAGCTCCGCCGAATACCAGCCCGAGATGCAGGCAAGGCCGAAGGGAGCCAGAGCCCTCTTCAGGGCTTCGGGCTCGCGCGGGAACTTGTTGCCCAGTTCCATGCCCTCGAAGCCGACCTGCTTCGCCTCGGCAAGGCAGACCTCGAGCGGCGTCTCGCCGCCCAGTTCCTGCATGTCGTCGTTGGACCAGCCGATGGGATTCGCCCCGATGCGGATCGTCATGTTCTTGTCTCTCTTTCGTTGTCAGTCGCCGACGCGCTGCGTGGCGAGGGCGTTCTCATATTCCTTGCGGGCTGCGTTCACCTCGGCCCGCACGGAGACCTCCGGCACGGCCACGTCCCACCAGTGTCCGCCGGCATCCGTCGAGGCCAGGGGATCCGTGTCGATGACGATGACGGTGCTGCGGTCGGCACCACGTGCCTTCTTCAGCGCATCCTCGAGCTCGCCGATGCCGTTCACCTTGATCGCCTGTGCGCCGAGGCTCGCCGCATGGGCGGCGAAGTCGATCTCCGGCAGGGTCACGTGATTGGTGTGCTGCAGGAGGTTGTTGAAGCTCTCTCCGCCCGTGGCCTGCTGCAGGCGGTTGATGCAGCCATAGCCGCAATTGTCGAGCAGGACGACCGTCAGCTTCTGGCCGAGCATCACCGACGTGGCGAGCTCGGAATTCATCATGAGATAGGAGCCGTCGCCGACCATCACGATGACCTCGCGGTCCGGGCAGGCCATCTTCACGCCGACGCCGCCGGCGATCTCGTAACCCATGCAGGAATAGCCGTATTCCATGTGGTAGCCGAGCGCGGCGCCGGCCTTCCAGTGCTTGTGCAGCTCGCCCGGCAACCCACCAGCCGCACAGACCACCACGTCGGTCGGCGAGGAGGTGCGCTGCACCGCGCCGATCACCTGCGCGTCGGAGGGCAGTTCCGCATTGGTCGGGTCCGTGTAGCGCGCGGCGGCCTCGAACCAGTGGGTCTTTTCGCTGCTTCCCTTGGCCGTCCAGGCTTCAGGCGCCTTCCAGCCCGCAAGGGCCTCGCTCAGTTCTTCGAGCCCGACGCGGGCGTCCGCCACCAGCGGCTGCGCATTGTGCTTCGTGGCATCGAACGCCTGCACGTTGAGGCCGACGATGCGGCGGTTCGGATCCTTGAACAGGGCCCAGGATCCGGTGGTGAAATCCTGCAGGCGCGTGCCGACCGCAATCACCACGTCGGCCTCTTCGGCAAGGGCATTGGCTGCCCCTGTGCCGGTGACGCCGACGGAGCCGAGATTCGCCGGATGGTCGTGGTGCAGGCTCGACTTGCCGGCCTGCGTCTCGCCGACGAAGAGGCCGTGCTTTTCGGCGAAGTCGGCGAGCGCCGCCTCGGCGCCGGAATAGAGCACGCCGCCGCCGGCGACGATGAAGGGCTTCTTGGCCTTGCGGATGAGGGCGGCGGCCGTCTCCAGTTCGCTCCTGTCGGGGCGGATGCGTCGCGGCGTCGAGACCTTTTCCGCGAAGAAGCTCTCCGGATAGTCGTAGGCCTCGGCCTGGGTATCCTGGCACAGCGCGAGGGTCACCGGACCGCATTCGGCGGGGTCGGTCAGCACCGTCATGGCACGCTGGAGCGCCGGGATGATCTGCTCCGGCCGTGCGATGCGGTCGAAATAGCGCGAGACGGGCCTGAAGCAGTCATTGGCGGAGACCGTGCCGTCGGAAAAGCTCTCGATCTGCTGCAGCACGGGATCGGGGCGGCGGTTGGCGAAGACGTCGCCGGGCAGCAGCAGGACGGGAAGGCGGTTCACATGGGCGACGGCCGCCGCCGTCACCATGTTGGTCGCGCCGGGGCCGATGGAGGTGGTGCAGGCCATCATGCGCTGGCGTCGCGAGGCCTTGGCGAAAGCGATGGCCGCATGGGCCATGCCCTGCTCGTTATGGGCGCGGTAGGTCGGCAGGCGGTCGCGCACGCCGTGCAGCGCCTCGCCCATGCCCGCCACGTTGCCGTGACCGAAGATGGCCCAGACACCGGCGAAAAGCGGCAGAATCTCCCCGTCGATCTCGGTCTTCTGCGCTGCGAGAAAACGGGCGATCGCCTGGGCCATGGTGAGACGGATCGTGCTCATGCGTGCTCCATTCGAAGGGCGGCGTCGGCATGGGGCGGACGCAGCTTTTTGAGAGATTCCGGCAGGCAGTCCAGCATCCACTCCGACAGCGCGGCGCGGTGGCGGTGGAGGACGAGGCCTGCTGCGATGATGCCTATGCCGATGAAGGACAGGACGAAGGGGAACAGGAAGGAATCGTCGAAGACCCTGATCGCCAGGTCGCCCAGGTAGATGGCGATTCCGATCGCGCCGAACAGGGCGAAGGCCCGGCGCACCAGGAAGACCGAGAGCAGGACGAGCGCCACGTTGATGAGGCAGTAGAAGGCTTTGGCGAGCGCGCTGTCGCTGTGCGAGAGCGTCAGTGCGCCCCAGAAGGCCATGAGGCCCGCGAGGTACAGCCAGAAGGCGACGTCCAGATCCTTATCCCGCCGGATGTCCACGAACCACGCGACCCCGATCATGACCAGGCCGAACACCATCGAGACCGCGCGTCGCACGGCCCAGTTCTCGGACCAGCTCATCTCCCGTCCGTGCAGGAGCCAGGGCGTCAGGTCCATGGACATGAACCAGAGCGCGAGCGACACGACGGCGACGATGAACGGGAAGGGATAGAAGCGAAGGGCGATCAGGCCGACCGCGACGGTCGCGATCTCCATCAACAGCCAGCTGCTCTTCACCCAGGCGAAGAAGTCCCGGTAGCGTCCGGGGTCGCCGCCGTCGCCCCACCAGCCGAACTCCTCCTGGATGCCGTAGATGGCCAGCGGCACCATCGTGACGGCAATCGCGATCATCAGGCCACCGGGCGTTCGGAGGGAGCCGCGGTTCCAGAGGCGGCGTCCCGCGAGCACGAAAAGGGCCCCGTAGACCGCAGCCGTGATGGTAAGCGCCATGCCGCCCAGCGCTTCGAAGGCCAGGGTCGAGAACAGGCCCATCGCGCTCATGACGATGAGGGTGCCCGCATACCAGAGAAGGTGCACGAGATCGAAGCGGACGCGCTCCGGTTTCGGCCCGACCGGAGCCGCCGCGGCCGAGGTCTTCCGCGCCCGCAGCACCGCCAGCAGACCGTCGAGCTGGTCCTCCGAGAGCGCGATGGCGCCTCCGGCTGCTTTGATGTCTTCCTCGGTGAAGGACATGGCGGCCTCGCTCGTGGATCAAGCAGCCTTTGCACGTCCGGAGGCGCGTTGCCAAGCGTCGACGAGACGCTGGAAGCGGGCCGCCATGTCGCCGATCGCCGCCTCGTCGGAAATCTCGCCCTTGAGCCAGCGCCGCGCGGCATCGTTGAAGATCGTGCGGCCGACGGCGAAACCCTTGACCTGCGGCTCGCTCGCGGCGGCCGCGAAGGCGGCCTCAAGCTCGTCCTCCGGCGCTTCGAGGCCGAGCAGGACGATGCCCCGGCAATAGGGGTCGTTTGCGGAAATCGCCTTGCCGATGGCGCCCCAGGCGGCGGCATCCCGCTGCGGCTCAAGCTTCCACCAATCGGGCTTGATGCCGAGGTCGTAGAGGCGCTGCAGCACGCGGGGGATGGTGTCGGAGGTCAGGGGGCCGTTCTTGCCGGCGATGATCTCGACCAGCAGCTCGCGTCCGACGCGGCGGGCGGCGTCGTAGAGGCGAAGAAGCTCGCGTTCCTGGCGCTCCTTCATCTCCGGCGGATCGTCCGGATGATAGAAGCACAGGCACTTGATGGTGTGACCCACCGGCCATTCGATGAGCTGCGCCCCGAGGCTGCCGCTGTTCTCGAAGTCGAGCGGGCGCGAACCGGGCAGTTCCACGGGACGGCCGATCCAGAAGGGATGGTCGGCTGCCCGGAACAAAGCCTCGCGGCCATAGGTCCCGTCGATCAGCATGCCGAAGCCGGGGCGGCCGTTCGCCACCCGTGCAGCCGCCTGGACGGCCAGCACCTTGAAGTCCGGTATGCGGTCGATGGAGGCGCCCAGTTCCTTCGCCATCGCCTCCAGCTGGATGCGATGGTCGATGGCGAGCGCCATCAGGGTCTCGGAGCCGGGGCGGCGCGTGGTGGCCCAGTGGATATGGTTGATGCCCTCGTCGAAGCGCAGCGCCTTGTGGCGGCTGCCGTTCTTCAGGAAGTACTGCAGCTCCGGGAAGGTGGGGATCTCGGGTGAACACAGGAGGCGCGAGACCGCGAAGGCGCCGCTCGCATTGGCATAGGCGCAGCAGGTCTCCAGGGCTTCGCCCCTGAGCCAGCCGCGCAGGAAGCCGGAGAGGAAGGCGTCGCCGGCGCCGAGAACGTTGTAGACCTCGACCGGGAAGCCGGGGCCCTTCACGCCCTCGTCGAGGGAGGAGGGGATCTCGCCCGGAAACACGACGCAGCCCATGGGACCACGCTTGCACACGATGGTGGCTTTCGAGGCCGCGCGGATGGCGCGAATGGCCGCCAGAGTGTCCTCGGAGCCGCCGGCGATATGCAGCTCCTCTTCCGTGCCCACGATGAGATCGCAGTCGCCCAGGATAGGCTTGAGGTGTTCGGTCACGGCGTCCGAGCGCACATAGCGCGACTCGCCGGCGCCGTGGCCGAGCAGGCCCCAGAGGTTCGGGCGGTAATCCACGTCGAACACCACCTTCCGGCCGTTCGCCTTGGCGATGCGGATCGCCTTCTTCTGCGCGGCGGCGGTGGTCTCGCGGGAGAAATGGGTGCCGGTGACGACGATGGCGGCGGCGGACGCGATGAAGCCCTCGTCGATGTCGTCCTCGGACAGGGCCATGTCGGCGCAGTTGTCGCGATAGAAGATGAGCGGGAACGAATCCTCGTCGCGCACGCCGAGGATCACGAGGGCCGTCAGGCGCTGCCTGTCGGTGACGATCCCGTCGGTCGCGACGCCCTCGCGCTCCATCTGCTCGCGGATGAAGTGGCCCATGGCCTCGTCGCCGACGCGGGTCACGAGGCCGGACTTGAGCCCGAGCCGGGCGGTGCCGATGGCGATGTTGGCGGGGCAGCCGCCCACGGCCTTCGAGAAGGAGGCCATGTCCTCCAGGCGTCCGCCGACCTGCTGGCCGTAGAGGTCGACCGAGGAGCGGCCGATGGTGATGACATCCAGGGTCGGCTTCATGCTATCCCTCCCGCTTCCCGAACCGGTTTCGTCGTCCGGTTCAAGCCTTTTTCACGGCTCTTGCAGCTATGGAACGTTTATTCTATTAGCAGTTTGAGCTGGAACATCAATTCCAATTTTGCCTGTGAGCCGGCAAAAGACACCGGGGGGACTATGATCAGGATCGCCGTTTTGGGCGCCGGCCGCATCGGCCGCATTCATGGGCGCAACGCCGCCAACCACGTGGACGCCCGCCTCGTCGCGGTCGCCGATCCGCACGCTCCCTCCGCGCAGGAGCTTGCGGCCGCCACGGGAGCGGAGGTCGCCTCCCTGGATGAGATCGTGGAGCGCTCCGACGTGGACGCCATTCTCGTGTGCACGCCCACCACGACCCATGCCGATCTCATCGAGCGCGGCGCCCGCGCCGGCAAGGCCGTGTTCTGCGAGAAGCCGGTCGATCTCTCCAGCGCCCGCATCGAGACCTGCCTGAGCACGGTCGAGAAAGCGGGAACGCCGCTGATGATCGGCTTCAACCGGCGCTTCGACCCGAACTTCGCCAGCCTGCGCCGCCGCCTTGCGGACGGCGAGGTGGGCGAGGTCGAGATCGTGACGATCCTGTCCCGCGATCCGGGTCCCCCGCCGGTGAGCTACATCGCCACCTCGGGCGGCCTGTTCCGGGACATGATGATCCACGACCTCGACATGGCCCGCTTTCTTCTTCTCGGGGACGAGCCGGTGGAGGTGCACGCGGTGGGCTCGTCCCTCGTCGATCCAGCCATCGGCGAGGCGGGCGACGTGGACACGGCCGCCGTCACCCTCAAGACCGCCAAGGGGCGGATCGTGCAGATCTCGAATTCCCGCCGCGCCACCTACGGCTACGACCAGCGCATCGAGGTCCACGGCTCGAAGGGCATGATCCGTGCGGGCAACATCCATCGCACCACCGTGGAGGTGGCGAATGCGTCCGGCATCACCGTGGATCCGGTCCAGGACTTCTTCCTCGAGCGCTATGCCGACGCCTACCGGGCCGAGCTCGATGCCTTCCTGACGGCGGTGAAGGCCGGCACGGCCTGCAACCCGACCGGCCATGACGGGCTCATGGCACAGCGCCTTGCGGATGCCGCAACCGAGTCGGCGCAGAGCGGCAGGCCCGTGAAGCTCTGAGAACCGTCTCAAACCGCGTTCGAGGGCCGGGCTCGTCCCGGCCTTTTCTTTTGGCGCGCGTGATCGAGCGTCAGATCTCCGCCCGCCGCTCCGCGGTGCCGACGGCGAGGGCCATCGCGAGGGCGAAAGAGGCGGACAGGGAGCGGAAGGCGCCGAAATCCGCCTCCGCGACCTCGAGCCAGACATCCGCGCTCGTGACCAGCGGACTGAAGGCCGAATCCGTGATCGCGACCACCGGAATGTCGCGCCGGGCCGCCGCCGCGGCGAGGTCCGCCGTCACGGGCGAATAAGGGGTGAAGCTGATCGCCAGCACCGCATCCCGCTCCGTGGCGGTGCCCAGCTGTTCCGGCCCGAGTTGGGCGATGTGGTCGATCAGGATCGCACGCACGCCGAGTTTGCCGAAGGCATAGGCGCAGTAGGCGGCGACGGGAAAGACCCGGCGCGCGCCGAGCAGATAGATCGTATCCGCCTTCGCCAGGGTCTCGATGGCACGGGAGAATTCCTCCGGGCGCACCGACTCGCGCATGCGGCCGAGCGAGACGGCCGCCGCATCCGCAAACCCTTCGAGAAGAGAGGCCGATTGGACGTGGCTGCCCTCGCTGTCGCGCAGAACGCGCAGGCGCTCGCGATAGTCGGGAAAGCGCTCTCTCAGGCGGGCGCGGAAGATCTGCTGCAGATGTGAAAAGCCGTCATAGCCGAGGCTTTTGGCGAAGCGGACCAGGGTCGAGGGCTGCACGCCCGCATGTTCGGCGATGCCCGCCACCGTCCCGAAAGCCACTTCCTCGGGATGCGACAGGGCGAAGGCGGCAAGCTGCTTCAACCGCTTGGGCATGGTGTCCCTGCGGCTGAGCAGAAGGGTCCTCAGGCCTTCGTAATCCTCAGGAGTCGCGTCCGTGATCGATTCCGAATCCGCCCCCATGGCTGTCCTGATCCCCAAGTGCTCTACCGCTGCGCGAATGGGAGCTTGACACCGATCCCGGAAAAATGGAATAAAAATTCTAAAGATATAAACAAAAGGTCCGGGCGTTCCGTTTTGGGCGAGCCGGGCCGGCAGAGGAGACGCCAAAAAGACGGGTGATTCGGGTTCGAATCATTTGTTTTCCTTCTGCCGAACTCCATCGCGCGGCTTCCAGGCCGTAGCGTTCGTCGCGACCGGTCACCGGGAGCGATGCTCGAGAGAAGACCCTTTTGGGAGGAAACACATGAAGGCATTCGTCACAGGTCTGGCTGCCGCGGCAGCTCTCACCCTCGCCACGGCGGCTCCGGTCGCGGCCCAGCAGAATTCCCGCATCATCGTGGTCAGCCACGGCCAGGCCAACGACCCGTTCTGGTCGGTGGTGAAGAACGGCGTGTCCGCCGCCGGCGAGGACATGAAGGTGCAGGTCGATTACCGGGCGCCGGAAACCTTCGACATGGTCGCCATGAGCCAGCTCATCGACGCGGCCGTCAACCAGAGGCCCGCCGGTCTCGTCGTCTCGATCCCGGATGCGTCCGCTCTCGGCCCGTCGATCCAGAAGGCGGTCGCGGCCGGAATTCCCGTGATCTCCATGAACTCAGGCTCCGACGTTTCCAAGAAGCTCGGCGCGCAGCTCCATGTGGGCCAGGACGAGGCCGATGCGGGCCGCATCGCCGGCGAGAGGCTCAAGGAGATGGGCGGCAAGACGGCCCTCTGCGTCAACCACGAGGTCGGCAACGTCTCCCTCGACCTGCGCTGCGAAGGCTTCAAGAAGGGCTTCGGCGGCAAGGTGACGGTGCTCCCGGTCTCCAACGATCCCGCCGACATTCGCGCCAAGGTGAAGGCTGCGCTCGCGTCCGACACCTCCGTCGACACCATCCTGGCGCTCGGCGCCTCGCTCGCCGGTGAGCCGACCGTGGCGGCCGTCAAGGAAGCCGGCAAGGGAGGCTCCGTGAAGGTCGCCTCGTTCGACCTGTCGCCCAACTTCCTGAAGGCCGTTTCGGCAGGCGACGCAGCCTTCGCCATCGACCAGCAGCAATATCTCCAGGGTTACCTGCCGGTGGCCTTCCTGGCCCTCAACGCGAAGTACGGCCTCATCCCGGGCGGCAACGTCCCGTCCGGTCCGAACCTGATCACGAAGGAAAAGGCCGATCAGGTGATCGAGCTGTCCGCCAAGGGCATCCGCTAAGCCTCGTCCGGGCCCGCGACCACAGGGATCGCGGGCCCTTCTTTTTCTGAATCTGCTCGGGAGGCCCCTATGGTGGATGTCAGCCAGCCTACCGCACCCATGACCTCGCCGGTGGGCGGGGTCTCAGCCAGACCGGCTCGCGACGAGCGCCTGAAGGAGGCGTCCTTCGTCACGAAGGCCATGCGTCGCCCCGAACTGGGAGCGCTGGCCGGTCTCGTCCTCGTGACGATCTTCTTCCTGTCGACCGCCGATCCGTCGATGTTCACCCTCGCGGGACTGATGAACATCCTCTCGCCCGCGGCCCAGCTCGGCATCCTGGCCATTGCCGCGGCGATGCTGATGATCGGCGGCGAGTTCGATCTTTCCATCGGTTCGATGGTGGCTTTCGCCGGCCTCGTCTTCGGATCCTTCGTGATCATCACGGATTGGCCGCTCCTGCTGGCGATCCCCGCGACCCTGATCGTGGCCGGGCTGCTCGGCGGCGTGAACGGGCAGATCGTCATCCGGACGAAACTGCCGTCCTTCATCGTCACCCTGGCCTTCCTCTTCATCCTGCGCGGGCTGTCCCTCGTGGGCCTCAAATGGGCGACCGGCGGCTCGACGCAGATGCGCGGCATCGGTGCCGAGGCCGGCGAGAGCTACGTGCGGGAAATCTTTTCCGGCGTCGCCTTCGAGGGCGTGTTCTCCTGGCTTGCGGCGCAGGATCTCATCGCGAAATTCCCCAACGGAATGCCGACGGTCACCGGCGTTCCTGTGTCGATCATCTGGTTCGTGGTCTTTGCCGCCGCGGCCACCTGGATCCTGCTGCGCACCCGGGTCGGCAACTGGATCTTCGCCGCGGGCGGCGATCCGAACGCGGCCCGCAACTCGGGCGTGCCGGTCGACCGGGTGAAGACCGGGCTCTTCATGCTGACGGCCTGCGCGGCTGCCCTGGTGGCGATCCTGACCGTGCTCGATGCGGGCTCGACCGATGCCCGGCGCGGATTCCAGAAGGAGTTCGAGGCGATCATCGCCGCGGTCATCGGCGGCTGCCTGCTCACCGGCGGCTACGGCTCGGCCATCGGCGCCTTCTTCGGCGCCATCATCTTCGGCATGGTGTCCATCGGCCTCACCTATACCCGCTTCGACTCGGACTGGTTCCAGGTATTCCTGGGCGCCATGCTGCTCCTCGCCGTGCTGTTCAACAACTTCATCCGCCGGAAAGTGACGGGAGAGCGCTGACATGACGACGAATGCTCCTCTCATCGACATCCGCAACGTCGTGAAGCATTTCGGCTCCGTGATCGCCCTTTCGGGCGTATCGCTCACGGTCAATCGCGGCGAGGTGATGTGCCTCCTGGGCGACAACGGGGCCGGCAAGTCCACCCTCATCAAGACCCTGGCCGGCGTTCACCAGCCGACCAGCGGCGAGTTCCTCGTCGATGGACGGCACGTGACCTTCACGAGCCCCCGCGACGCGCTCGATGCGGGCATCGCGACCGTCTACCAGGATCTCGCGATGATCCCGCTGATGTCGGTCACGCGCAACTTCTTCATGGGGCGCGAGCCCGTGAAGGGCATGTGGCCGTTCCGGTACGTGGATTTCGACCATTGCAACGAGGTCACGCAGGAGGAGATGCACAAGATCGGCATCGACGTGCGCGACCCCAACCAGGCGGTCGGCACGCTCTCGGGCGGCGAGCGCCAATGCGTCGCCATCGCCCGCGCGGTTTATTTCGGCGCCAAGGTGCTGATCCTGGACGAGCCGACCTCCGCGCTTGGCGTGGCGCAGACCTCCATGGTGCTCAAATACATCCATCAGGTCCGGCAGAAGGGCCTCGGCGTCATCTTCATCACGCACAATGTGCGCCATGCCTATGCGGTCGGAGACCGGTTCACCGTGCTCAACCGCGGCAAGACGCTGGGCACCTATGCCAAATCCGAAATCCAGATCGACGAGCTGCAGAACCTCATGGCGGGCGGCAAGGAGCTGCAGGTGCTGTCGAGCGATCTCGGCGGGATGGTGTGAGGTGATCAAGCTTGAGCGATCATCAACATGAGGCGAGTGTTGTGTACTGCTGAGATCGGCTCGCTCCTGTGGTGGGTATTCGCTTTAGCAGTGACGAATCTGTTCACCCTCAATTTGCCCTATCTGGCAAGGAGCGCGGACTACCAGGGTTGTGCTCTAATCATCGATATGATTGCGTATGTCGAATGCAGGCTGTCTTGGGGTGGGCAGCTTTTGGGCAGTCTTCTGACATGGGCCGCACTTTGGACGGAAGCTGCAGGGGTTCTCATGGACCTGTCATCGATCCCAATCCTGATCCCTCTGGCACTGATCTGGATCGCATCGGTCCTGCTCGCATCAGCTTCCTTGTTTCGCATATTTTTTGGCATGGCCAGAACCTATCTGGGCAAAAATCCATGATGACGCTCTAGCGGATCAGCCGCCTCCAAGGCGGTGCCCCATCAGCCTTAGACCTGTAAGGAGAAGAGTATGCAATCTCTCGGCATCGGCCTCATCGGCACGGGCTATATGGGCAAGTGCCATGCGCTCGCCTGGAACGCGGTGGCCTCCGTGTTCGGAGATGTGCCTCGCCCGCGCCTCGCGGTGCTGGCGGAAACGTCTCAGGATCTGGCCGAGAGAAAGGCGCGCGAGCTCGGATTCGACCGTGCGACCGGCGACTGGCGCACCCTCGTGTCCGATCCGGCCGTCGATGTGGTGTCCATCACCACACCGAACGCCTTCCACCCGGACATGGCCATCGCGGCGCTGGAAGCCGGCAAGCATATCTGGTGCGAGAAGCCCATGGCGACGAAGCTCGCGGATGCGGAGCGGATGCTCGCCGCCGCCCGCGCCTCCGGCAAGGTCGCGGCGCTCGGCTACAACTATATCCAGAACCCGATCATCCGCCTGATCCGGCGCCTGCTGGACGAGGGGCGGATCGGCGAGGTCAACCATGTGCGCCTCGAGATGGACGAGGACTTCATGGCGGATCCGGAGGAGTTCTTCTCCTGGAAGAGCGAGGCCACCTCCGGCCATGGGGCGCTCGACGATTTCGGCGTCCATGCGCTGAGCCTGATCTGGACGCTGTTCGGCGGCGTCCGCCGCGTCTGCGGCCACATGGCGAAGCCCTATGCGGACCGGCCCGTGCAGGGCGGCGGCCGGCGCGCGGTCGAGACCTGCGACATCGCAACCACCTTGATCGAGCTGGAGAACGGCGCGTCGGGCCTCATCGCGCTCAACCGCTCGGCCTGGGGCCGGAAAGGCCGCATTTTCGTGCAGCTCTTCGGATCGAAAGGCACCGTCGTCTACGACCAGGAGCGCATGAACGAGGTGCAGCTCTACACCACGGACGGCGAGAAGCAGACCCAGGGGTTCCGCACCATCCTCACCGCGCCGCACCACCCGCCCTACGACAAGTTCATCCCGGCTCCGGGTCATGGCCTCGGCTTCAACGAGCTGAAGATCATCGAATGCCGCCAGCTCATCGGCCGCATCAGGGGCGAGGCTGCGACGCTGATCGAATTCGAGGACGGCATCCGGATCGAGCGGACCGTGGACGCCGTCGCCCGCAGCGCCCATTCGGGGCAGTGGGTCGAGGTCTCGTCGAGCGAGGCGAAGCAGGCCGCTTAGGCGGCGTGCTCCTTCATGACCTCCAGAAAGGCCTCGGCATAGCGGTCGAGCTTCGCCTGGCCGACGCCGTGGATCTCGCTGAAGGCGCGCACGGAGGTCGGGCGCTTGGCCGCCATGTCGATCAGGCTGCGGTCGGAAAAGATCACATAGGCCGGCACGCCCTCCTCCTTCGCAAGGCGCGTGCGGAGCGCCTTGAGTTCGAGCAGGAGCGGATCGTCCGTCGGCACGACGGATTGCGCTTCCATCCGTGAGCGGCGGCGCCGGCGCTCGCTCGGCTTCATCAGGACATCCGAGCGCAGCTCGATGGATTCCTGGCCCTTCAGCACGGCCACGCCCTTGTCCGTGATCGTCCAGCGTCCGTATTCCGCCAGTTCCAGCCCCACCAGGCCGGCGGCGTAGATCTGCCGCAGCAGGGAGCGCCACTCGGTCTTCGAGCGGTCGCTGCCGACGCCGAAGGTTTTCAGCTTGTCGTGCCCGAAGCGGCGGATCGAATCCGTGTCCTCGCCGACGAGAATGCTGATGAGGTGTTCGGTGCCGAAGCGCTCGCCCGTGCGCACGATGGCGGAGAGGAGCTTCTGCGCCTCGATGGTGCCGTCGAAGGACATGACGCCGTCGATGCACAGATCGCAATTGCCGCAGGGCTCCGTCGTCTCCCCGAAATAGGCCAGCAGCGTCTGACGGCGGCAGCGGGGAGCCTCGCACAGAGCCACGAGGGCATTGAGCCTCTGGCGCTCGACCCGCTTCTGCTCGTCGGGGGCATCGCTGTCCTCGATCTGCAGGCGGCGCAGGCGCATGTCGTCGAGGCCGTAGAGGGTGAGCGTATCGGCCGGTGCGCCGTCACGGCCGGCGCGGCCGATCTCCTGGTAATAGGCCTCGATGGATTTCGGCAGGGCCGCGTGGGCGACGAAGCGCACGTCGGGCTTGTCGATGCCCATGCCGAAGGCGACGGTCGCCACCATCACCACCCCGTCTTCCTGCAGGAAGATGTCCTGGTTCTTGGCCCGTTCCGCCTGCGCCATGCCGGCATGATAGGGCAGGGCGCGGTAGCCGGCCTGATTGAGCGAATCCGACAGCTTCTCCGTGGCGTCCCGGGACGAGCAATAGACGATGCCGCTTTCGTGCCGGTGCTTGTCGAGAAAGGAGAAGAGCTGGCGCCGCGAATGCTCCTTCGCCTGCATGGCGAGGCGCAGGTTCGGCCGGTCGAAGCCATGGATGAAGATGCGCGGCTCGCTCTCGAAGAGGCGGTGCATGATGTCGCCGCGCGTCGCCACGTCGGCGGTGGCCGTAAGCGCGATGGTCTGCACTCCGCCGAGGCGCCGGCGGACCTCGCCCAGAAGCGCGTATTCGGGGCGGAAGTCGTGACCCCATTGCGACACGCAGTGGGCCTCGTCGATGGCGAGGAGGTTCACCCCCGCCCGCGCCAGCCATTCGGTGGCGCCCGTATTGGCGAGGCGCTCGGGCGAGGCATAGAGCAGGCGCATACGCCCGTCGCGAATCGCATCGACCACGCGCCGGTTCTCGGCCTGGTCGTTGGCGGAGTTGAGGCTTCCGGCCTCGATTCCGAAATGGCGCAGGGCCTCCACCTGGTCGCGCATGAGGGCGATCAGGGGCGATACCACGACGGTCAGGCCGTTCCGGACGAGGGTCGGCAGCTGGTAGCAAAGGGACTTGCCGGCACCTGTGGGCATGACGGCCAGCACGTCCTCGCCGTCCAGAACGGCGCGCACGATCTCTTCCTGCCCTTCGCGGAAGGACGGGAAGCCGAAGACGTCGTGGAGAATCTTGAGCGGGTCGGTCACGGCTGCCGTGTGGCCGAGGAGGGACTCCGCGTCAATGCGGCATCGGGAATCTCGAGGTGCGCGAGCGCCCCCCGCGCGGCCGCGATGCCCGTGGCGAAGGTCGCCTGCAGGAGGTAGCCGCCGGTGGGGGCCTCCCAGTCCAGCATCTCGCCGGCCACGAACACGCCGGGTTTCTTGCGCAGCATCAGGTGCTCGTCCACCTCCCCGAAGGGGATGCCGCCCGCGCTGGAGATCGCTCTTTCCAGGGACTTCGTCCCGGTCAAGGCCAAGGGCACGGCCTTGATGAGGCGGGCCAGGTCCTCCGCCCTTTCCGGAAGGGCAGGGCGCGCCTCCCGAAGCAGCGCGACCCCGACGGGAGAAAGACCGGCGGCCTTGCGCAGGAAGGTGGAGGCGGACTGGCCCCTGCGCGGAGCCTCGAGCCGCGCGGCCAGAGCCTCGGCAGGGAGATCGGGTCGCAGATCGACCGTCAGGGTGGCGTGACCTTGCTTCTCGATGGCGTCTCGCAGCCTTGCCGACAGGGCATAAACCGCCCCGCCTTCGATCCCCTCGGCGGTCACGACCGCCTCTCCGCGGACGGTGACGTCCCCGAACGTCAGGGCGATTCGCTTCAGGGGCTCTCCCTCGAAGCGGGAGCGCATCACCTCGGACCAGGCAAGGGTGAAGCCCATATTGGCCGGGCGCAGGGGCATCACGGCGATACCGGCCGCCTCCAGGGGAGAGGTCCAGGCGCCGTCCGAGCCCAGCCGCGGCCAGCTTGCGCCGCCAAGGGCCAGAACCGTCGCGTCCGGGGTCACCCGAAGGGTCTCGCCGGCCGGATCGGTGAAGACAAGGCGGCCCACCTCGTCCCATCCCTGCCAGCGGTGGCGCAGGGCCAGACGCACGCCGAGCGCGTCGAGGCGCGAGAGCCAGGCGCGCAGAAGGGGGGAGGCCTTGAAAGCCTTGGGAAACACCCGTCCGCTCGAGCCCACGAAGGTTTCCTGCCCCAGGCCCTTGCACCAGGCCCGCAGATCCTCCGGACCGAATGCCTCGAGCAGCGGCCGCAGATGGGGCTGCGCTTCGGCATAGCGCGCCGCGAACCGCTCGAAATCCTCGCTGTGGGTCAGATTGAGGCCGCCCCGGCCGGCCATGAGGAATTTGCGGCCCACCGAAGGCATCTGGTCGTAGACCGTCGCCGAGACGCCCGACTGCCCCAGGACCTCCGCTGCGATCAGGCCGGCAGGGCCGCCGCCGATCACGGCGACTTGGGGAGGGGACGGCAGGGACATGCGATCAGCTGACGCGGCAGGAGCTCGAAGGAGGGTTCTGGACCCTCGGCCGGCAGCATGGCATGCAGCGGCGTCGGATCGGGCGGCCATATTTCTTGCACATGACCGCCATAGGCATTTTTTTCAAGGGGAGCGGCGGCGAACGCCGCCTCGAGGGGATTTCGATGAGGACAGTTTCCTTTTGCATCCTGGCCGCTCTGGCGCTCGCCGGATGTGCGAGCGATGCCGGTCTCACGCAAAATCACGCGGTCCTTGCAAGCTCGACGACCGATGCGGCAGAGGCGGCCTCCCTCATCTCCGCCTATCGGGTTTCCCGCGGCCTGAGCCCGGTTACCGTGGATCCGCGCATGAACGAGGCGGCGGAATACCAGGCGCGGGTCGTGGCCGCTGCGGGCAAGCTGAGCCATGGCAGCTTCGGCAGCCGGATGGAGAAGTTCGGCATCATGGGCTATGCGGCGGAAAACCTCTCGGCCGGCTCCGCCTCCGTCGACCGGGCGGTGAGCCGCTGGAAGGCCTCGCCCTCCCACAACACCAATCTTCTGATGCCTCAGGCCCGCCGGATCGGCCTGGCCCGCGCCGACGCCAAGGGCGGCTACGGCCGCTATTGGGCTCTCGTTCTTGGGCAGTAGGAACGGACGGCACAAAGGGTTAGGCTGCGCGTTAGAGGGAAGGTTCCTCTCTTCGCGCACCCCATGACCCATCAACAAATGCTCGCTTTCGCCGTCGTCGCCGGGATGATGGCGCTCTTCGTGTGGGGCCGCTTCCGCTACGACGTCGTCGCGGCTTTGTCGCTGCTCGTTGCCGTGCTGGTCGGCATCGTGCCGGCGGACCGGGCCTTTTCCGGCTTCAGCGACGACATCGTCTTCATCGTGGCGAGCGCTCTTCTCGTGAGTGCCGCCGTCGCCAAGTCGGGGGTTCTCGAAGCGGCTCTCAACCGGATCGGCCCCTATCTGCGCACCACCCAAATCCAGATCATCGTGCTCGTGGGCGTGGTGACGGTGCTGTCGGCCTTCGTGAAGAACATCGGCGCCCTGGCGATGATGATCCCGGTCGCCTTCCAGATCGCCCGGCGCAGCAATACCGCCCCATCCTGCTTCCTGATGCCGATGGCCTTCGGGTCTCTGCTCGGGGGCATCGTGACCCTTGTCGGCACCTCTCCGAACATCATCGTGTCGCGGGTCAGGGGCGATTTGCTGGGCCAGCCCTTCGAGATGTTCGACTTCGCCCCGGTCGGCCTCGGCATCGCGGCCGCCGGGGTCGCCTTCCTGGCCTTCGGATACCGGCTCCTGCCGAAGGGGCGCAAGGGCACGGCCTCCCTGGACGAGGCGCTCAACATCAAGAACTACATCACCGAGGCGCGCGTGGCGTCCGATTCCGACATCATCGGGCAGACGGTCGCGGATCTCCGTAAGATGGCCAACGACGAAGTGAAGGTGGCGGCGATCATCCGCAACGAGACCCGCAGCTCCAGCCCGCTGCCCGACGCGACCTTTCGCGAGAACGATCTGCTCATGCTCGAAGGCGAGCCGGACGCGCTGGAAAGCACCGTCGCGCGGGCCGGTCTGAAGCTGACCCACGAGCACCGTCAGCCCGAGACGGAGGAGGCGACCGATGAGATCGGCGTCATCGAGGCCGTGGTCGGGCCGAATTCCGTGCTGACGGGCATTTCCGCGGAGCGCATCGCCCTCTACGAACGCTTCCGCGTCAACCTGATCGCCGTCAGCCGCAGCGGCCAGCGCTTCACGGAGCGGCTGCGCACCATCAGCCTGCGCCCGGGCGACGTGATCGTGCTTCAGGGCAATCTGAAGAGGCTGCCGGATACCCTGAAGGAGCTCGGCTGCCTGCCGCTCGCGGAACGCGACATCCGCCTCGGCAGCGCACGCAGGAGCCTCTTGCCCATCGCCATCCTCGCGGCCGCCATGGTGCTCGTGGCCTTCGACCTGCTTCCCGTCGCCATCGCGTTCTTCGGAGCAGCCGTTCTCCTCGTCCTGTTCGGGTCGCTGACCCTGCGCGAGGCTTACGAGAACATCGACTGGCCGATCATCGTCATGCTGGGAGCGCTCATTCCCGTCAGCGAGGCGATCCGCACCACGGGCGGTACCGAACTCATCGCCGCATGGTTGTCGTCCGCCGCCAACATGCTGCCGCCGACCGGCGCACTCGTGCTCATCATGGTCGCGGCCATGGCCGTCACGCCCTTCCTCAACAATGCCGCGACCGTGCTGGTGATGGCGCCGATCGCGGCGAGTTTCGCGGCCCAACTCGGGTTCAAGCCCGATGCCTTCCTGATGGCCGTCGCCATCGGAGCGGCCTGCGATTTCCTGACGCCCATCGGGCACCAGTGCAACACTCTCGTCATGGGACCGGGGGGCTATCGATTCGGCGATTACTGGCGCCTGGGCCTGCCGCTCTCCATCCTCGTCGTGGTCGTCGGCATCCCGCTGATCATGGTGGTCTGGCCCCTTCGGTGAGGAACGGAGCCATGACCCACCCGTTGACCCCTCAATCCAACAAAGGGAGTTGAGTCATGACGCGAGGCCCCGGCCCCTACGATCCTCAGCCGAGCCCCCAGAGCCCGAATCAGAATCCCGTGCCTCCGGGCCATACCCCGACGGAGGTGCCCATACAGGAGCCGACGGAGATCCCGGCCACCGATCCCGGACGCCCCCCGGATACGCCGATGACGCCGCCGCAGCCGGGCGACCAGCCAGGGCCCGTGGCCTGATCCCTCGGCAAGACAAAAGCCCGGAACGACGTTCCGGGCTTTTCCATTCGGGGGCCGGCAGGCTCTATCGGAGAGCCGCCGTGAGCAGGAGGGTGGTCCCCGCCGCCGACGAGGCGACGGCCACGATCATGGCCCAGCAATGCAGGCGATCGCGCTCTTCCTGGTTCAGGAGCGGGCGGATCCGCGATTCCGAGCGCCCGAAGATGAAGCTGGTGTTGCGTGCCGGCCGGGGCGGCGTGGGCATGACGCAGAAACCCGCCCGCCCGGTGGATCGAAACCGCTCTTCGCGGGAAGGGCGCGTCAGGAACGAGCGGTCGTCGGAGGGGTGCAGGCCCATGGCTGTCACGGTGTCTGATGAACGTGTCATGGCGCCAACCTGAACCGAAGCCGTGAACGCGAAGTAAAACTGATCCGAAGCCCGGTTTTTGCGTAAACCAATCCTTTCGCGGTTGCGAATTGTTCATGATTTATGGCCGGTTAATAGATGTGGAAGCCGTTCGTTTCCATGGTTCTCGGGCGGCTCTTCTCATCGAGATCCCGATGTCGTCCGAGCCACGGTCACGGAGAGCTCTTCCGCGCGATCACAGGAAACGGGTCGAAGAGCGGGGCATGATATGGCATTGCCTTGGTGGAACATTGCGGACCCGCACCATGATTCCATCCCCGATCCAGAAGACCATGAGCGCGTCCGACTGGGCGCTGTTGATCATCCTCTCCATCGTGTGGGGAGGCTCCTTTCTCTTCATCGGCGTGGCGGTCAAGGAACTGCCCCCGCTCACGATCGTGGCCAGCCGGGTCTGCCTGGGAGCCGCCACCCTGTACATGGTCCTGAGACTCATGGGTCTTGCCCTGCCGCGTGGGCGGGAGGTCTGGACGGCCTTCTTCGGGATGGGGATCCTCAACAACGTGATTCCCATGGTGCTGATCGTGTGGGGACAGAATCACATCGCCAGCGGCCTGGCCTCGATCCTCAACGCGACGACACCCCTCTTCACCGTGCTCGTCGCCCATGTCCTGACCAAGGACGAGCGTCTGACGCGGCAGCGCCTTGCCGGCGTTCTGGTCGGTTTCCTGGGGGTGGCCGTCATGATCGGCGCGGCCGCCTTCCAATCCTGGGGCATGAGCATTCCGGCCCAGATGGCCGTGCTGGCCGCCGCCCTGTCCTACGCCTTTGCCGGCGTGTTCGGGCGCAGGTTCAGGGCCATGGGAATCCCGCCCCTGGCAACCGCGGCCGGACAGGTCACGGCATCGAGCGCGATTCTCCTGCCCCTCGCCATGATCGTGGACCGTCCCTGGTCCCTGCCGACGCCGAGCCTCCACGTGGCGATGGCCCTGGCCGGATTGGCGCTGGTTTCCACCGCCTTCGCCTATATCCTCTTCTTCCGGCTGCTGGCCCGGGCGGGCGCCACCAATGTCGGGCTCGTCACCCTTCTCATTCCCGTCAGCGCCATCCTGTTCGGCGTTCTCCTTCTCGGCGAGACGCTGGAGGCGAGGCACATGGCCGGAATGGCGTTGATCGCCGCCGGCCTCGTCCTGATCGACGGGCGGCTGCCATCCGTGCTCGCGCACGCGCTCTGGCCGCGACGACCGGCCCCGCAGGGGCAGGGCTGAGCGGGATTCGGGCGGCAAGTTCCTGTAGCGATGGGGCTTTCCGTGCCGAAGGGGCGGCCTGTTGATGAAGCATGGCTGCCATCCCATCTCTGTCATTAGGGATCGGTCTCGCCTTGTGATAAGGTGCCCCTAGTTTCGAAGCTTGACCTGAGGCCGGATGGCCTCCGCAACGAACCGATTCCTTTCTGCGAGAGACGGGTTCGCCTGAGTTCGATTGATGATGCGCCTTGTTCTGAGCCTGTCCGATGATCCCGCGACCACCTCGGTCGAGCGGGCCATCATGGAATTCCGCAGCGCCCGCCCGGTCGTAATCGACGGGGCGGAGCTCAGCGCGCTCGTGCTCGGCGTGGAGGATCTGGACGAGGCCATGGGCGCCCAGCTCGAGGCCATCGCCGGCGG
The DNA here is from genome assembly GCF_020532555.1 of Microvirga lenta. Taxonomy (GTDB): domain Bacteria; phylum Pseudomonadota; class Alphaproteobacteria; order Rhizobiales; family Beijerinckiaceae; genus Microvirga; species Microvirga lenta. The sequence continues at coordinate 382,448 of NZ_JAJBBR010000004.1, forward strand.
ACATGCTCACCTGGTCCTGCCCTCCGCCCGGCTGCGCCGGCTCGGGCTCGACCGCGACAGGCCCGCCGTCGTCGCCCTGCCTGTGGTGGATCGGGCCCGGATCGAGAATCTCGCCCTCAAGATCGACGGTCGCATCGATGCTCCCGTCCGTCCGGCCTCCGGACTCGACGAGGAGGCTCTCGAGCTGGCGCGGCTGTCGCTGGTTCTGCCCGCCGTCGTCGTCATTCCGCTCGCCGCGGGCGTCGAGATCGACCCGTCGATCACCCGGGTTTCCGGCTCCGCCGTCCGGGACTATCGCCGTGCCAAGGCCCTCGACCTGAAGATCGTGAGCCGGGCCCCGGTCCCGCTCGAAGGAGCGCCGACGAGCGAGTTCGTGGTGTTCCGGGGCGGCGAGGGGCTGCGCGACCAGGTGGCGGTCATCGTGGGCAAGCCGGATCTCACGAAGCCGGTCACCGTGCGCCTGCACTCCGCCTGCCTGACCGGCGACCTCTTCGGCAGCCTCAAATGCGATTGCGGCGACCAGCTGCGCGGCACCGTGGGCTTCATGGCTCAGAACGAGGGCGGCATTCTCCTCTACCTCGACCAGGAGGGACGCGGGAACGGCATCGCCAACAAGATCCGCGCCTACAAGCTTCAGGCACAGGGCTACGACACCTACGACGCCGACGAGGTCCTGGGCTTCGATGCGGACCAGCGCCGCTTCGACTTTGCCGCCGGAATGCTCCGGCAGCTCGGGGTCAAGGCCGTGCGGGTCATGACCAACAATCCGGAAAAGCTGGCGGCCCTGCGAAACGCAGGTCTGGAGGTGATTTCGGATCACCGGGTGCTCGGCCGCGCGACGCCCGAGAACGTCAGCTACCTGGCCTCCAAGCGCGACCGCGCCGGTCACTACATCGACATCGAAGGCCTCCTCGCCTCGTCGATCAAGGACTGAGGCCTCCGGCGCAGCAATCATATCGCCTGAAGCCCCGCGGCGCATGAAAGCCGAACAGGGCTCCATGTCGGCGGCCGCTGCCTCTCTCATCCGCATCAGCATGAACGGCGCCGGAGCATCGACGGGAATGTGCCGGTGCTCCGCTCGGGGCGACCTGCGCGTTCCTTGTCGGACGTCGCTTGACGGCGTTGAGTATAGTATACTATACGCAAGCTCCAAATCGTTGGAGATCATGAACAATGCTGCGCCGGACCTACCTGATATTCTCCGCACTCGCCGCCATGACGACCGCCGCTCAGGCCCATGGGATCTGGGTGGCCCAGCGCCATGGCGATCTCGCCGTCGTCTACGGCCACGGGGCCGGCGACGAGGCCTACCTCCCCGCGAAGGTCAAGGAGGCCGTTTCACGGCTCAAGTCGGGAGAGACCAAGGAAGCCCGCATCGTGCGGCAGGCCAGGAACGCTCTGGTCGAGCCGGCCCCGGAGGCCACGCTTCTGACCGTGGTCTTCGATAACGGAATCTGGACGAAGGGTCCCGACGGAAAGTCGGTCAACAAGCTGAAAGCGGAGGTGCCGGGGGCACAATCGGCCAGTCATTCGATCAAGACGAACACCACTGTCCTGGCGAGCGGCGGTTCCCTGAAACCCGCCGGGCTGGGCCTCGAGATCGTGCCTCTGGTCGATCCGGTCGGTCTCGAGATGGGAGACGACCTGCCCGTCCAGGTCCTCGCCGACGGGCAGCCTGTCGCCGGGGTGGCGCTGAATACCGATTACCTGAACGATCCCCATGCCATGAGCGCGAAGACGGACGCGGAAGGCAAGGTCACGCTGTTCGTCCGCAACGACGGGCTCAACGTGATCGGCGTCGCGCATGTGGTGCAGACGCCCGACAATCCCGACACCGATCGGGTGAGCTATTTCGCGACACTCTCGTTCACGCTGCCGCACGCGGACGACTGAGCCGCGGCTGCCCCTCCTGGGGCAGGATCCGGAGGAGGCCGGCCCGTCGAACGCGACAGGCCGGTCCTGATGCGCCTTATCGAGCCGGCATGCCGCTCTCGATGATCTTGGCCCAGAGCGAAACGCCGTAGGGCGTCGCCTCGTCGTTGAAGTCGTAGGCCGGGTGGTGAACGCCCGCCGTGTCGCCGTTGCCGATGAAGATGTAGGCGCCCGGACGCTGCTCCAGCATGTAGGAGAAATCCTCCGCGCCCATGAGGGGAGCGACCGTGGTGTCGACACCGTTCTCGCCCGCGACCGCCCTTGCGACCTGGGTCATGAACTCGGTCTTGGCCGGGTCGTTCATGGTGACCGGATAACCCCGGCTGTAATCCACCTCCGCCTTGGCCCCGAACGCCGCGCAGACATTCTCCGCGATGGCGCGGATCCGGGTCTCGCACAGGTCCCGGACCTCCGGCGACAGGGTGCGCACCGTGCCGAGCAGGGTCACGGTCTGCGGGATCACGTTGAAGGCGTCGCCCGCCTTGACGGAGCAGGCCGACACCACCGCCGATTCCAGCGGATCGACATTGCGGGATGCGACCGTCTGGAGCGCCGTGATCACATGGGCCGCGATGACGACCGGGTCGATGCAGTCATGGGGCCGCGCCGCGTGGCCGCCCTTGCCTTCGATGGTGATGATGAAGCGGTCGGCCGCCGCCATCATCGCGCCGGGGCGGATGGCGAACTGGCCGAGCGGAATGCCGGGCATGTTGTGCATGCCGTAGACCTCCTGGATGCCGAAGCGCTCCATGAGGCCGTCCTTCACCATGGCGTCGCCGCCGCCGCCGCCTTCCTCCGCGGGCTGGAAGATCATGATGGCGGTGCCGTCGAAGTTGCGGGTCTCGGCGAGGTACTTCGCGGCGCCCAGGAGCATCGCGGTGTGGCCGTCGTGGCCGCAGGCGTGCATCTTGCCGGGGACCTTGGACTTGTGTGGAACGTCCGTGGCCTCCTCGATCGGCAGGGCGTCCATGTCGGCGCGAAGCCCGATCACCCGGCCCGAGCCGTTCGACCGGCCCTTGATGACGCCGACGACGCCGGTCTGCCCCATTCCGGTGACCACCTCGTCGCACCCGAAGGCCTTCAGCTTCTCGGCCACGATGCCGGCCGTGCGATGGACGTCGAAGAGAAGCTCGGGGTTCTCGTGGAAATCCCGTCGCCAGGTGGTGATCTCATCGGCGAGGTCGGCAACACGATTGATGATCGGCATAGGAAACCTTCTTGGAAATGAGCAGGTCCCTACCGAAGCAGAGGCGATGCCGATCCGTCAACCTCGCGCGAGCGGGTCTGGTCTGCGTCAGCGGATGGGGCGAAGGATGGCCTTCGGACGTTTGGTGCGGAACTGGCCCCGTTCGATGGCGACGAAAACCAGCACGACGACCACGAGAGCCGTGAACCACCAGACCTGCGCGGTCCCGATGCCCGAGCAGCCAAGCGCGAAGGCGGTGGCGAAGGCCGCCACGATGCCCGGGCCGAGGATCGGGCGATGGCCGCCTGCGCCGAGAACCGACCTGTAGAGCAGAACGGCCCCCGCGACGGCGCCGACGAGGCCGAGCTCGTACCAGACCTCGAACAGGATGCCGTGCGGCGCGGCCGGCGGAACCAGGCCGTGCAGGCGTCCGCGCAGGGAGGTTTCGAGACCGTGGCCCGTGATCAGCCGGAGGGGGTCGTCGAGAACGACCAGACGCCAGGTCTCGAGGCTCGCCACGAGCGGAGCCTTCGCGCCGAGAAGGCTCTCGGCCAGGGGTTTGAGGAGAAAGGGGAGGGCCGGGGCGAAGAGGAGGAGCCCCGCCATGGCCAGGGCCGTCAGGCGGGTGCCGAAGCGCGGGCTGAAGGCCGTCACGGCGAAGATCAGCGCCCCCACGGCCAATCCCTGAAGAGCCAGGGTGTCGTCCGCGAAGAGGGCGCCGAGGGCGACGATGATGGCCAGGACCATGGCTTCCAGGTTCCTGCCCCTGGAATGCAGCCAGGTCACGGCCGGCCAGAGCAGCAGAACCAGCAGGATCATGCCTCTCTCGAAGCTTTGGCCGTCCTGGTTGAAGCCGCCGGATCCGCGCAGCGCCATCGTCATGCCGGTCAGGGCGGCAAGGCCCACGCCCACGGGCAGGATGTAGAGATTGGCCGAGCGCATCCGGTCCGGAAGCGCCAGATAGCCGGCGAGCGCCATCAGGGCCATCGCCACGATGTTGAGGAGCCGCTCCGAGGCTTCGGAAAGGAAGGGGGTCCAGATCAACGCCAGAACCGTCCAGAGCAGCAGAACGGCCCCGGCCACGCCGCCCCTGGAGGTCACGACGGCGCCGAGCTTCTGGCCCAGATGCTTGGCGCTGCCGTCGAGTGCGGCGGCCAGCACGAGCAGGATCACGGCCAGCGGCGCCAGGATCACGACGGCCCGGCGCGCAAAGAGGGCGCTCATGGGAATCGCGAAGAACAGGGTCGCGAATCCGAGGCGCCGCAGAATGGCCGCGGCATCGGCTGAAGGGTCGGCCAGAGGAGAGACGGAACGGGCCATGAACGGCTCGGCAATCAGGGGTTGAGCACTCGTAAGCCGGGAGAGTAATGGACTGAAGTGGTAAAAGCTGTAGGTGTCGTGCAACACTTCGCCCATCTTCGCTTCCGTCAAGATTGTCGGCATGATGGAACGCAACCTGCCTGAAACGTCGCAAAACCTCCTCCTCGTGGGCGGCGGCCACGCCCATGTCTTCGTGCTGGAGGCCTTTGCCCGCCGCCCCGAGCCCGGGCTGCGGCTGACCCTCGTGACGAAGGACGTGCTCACCCCCTATTCCGGCATGCTGCCGGGGCATCTCGCGGGTCTTTATGAGCGGGACGCCATGCATATCGATCTGGAGCGGCTGGTCCGGGAGAGCGGCGCCACCCTGGTGCAGGACGAGGCGATCGGCTTCGATGCCCGGAACAGGCAGGTTCGCCTGCGGAGCGGCGGCGAGATCGCCTACGACCTCCTGTCCATCGATATCGGCATCACGCCCGACCTGTCGGGGATCGACGGGGCTGCGGACCATGCGCTGGCGGTGAAGCCGATCGGGGACCTGCTGGAAAAGTGGGACCGGCTCGTGGCCGCCGCGGCAGGACCGGACGGTCCGCGCCGCGTCGCCATCGTCGGCGGCGGTGTTGCGGGCATCTGCCTGGCGTTCGCGGCCGCCTCGGCGTTGCGGAAGGTTGGAGGGGCGGGAATGCAGATCTCGGTCGTCAGCGCGGGGGCTTCGCCCGAACTGAACAGCGGGATGCAAGAGCGGATCAGGCAGGCGCTGAAGCGCCGCCGAATCGCCCTTTACGCGAATGCCGTGGCCGTCGGAGTGGACGAGCGCGGCGTCACTCTCGCCGACGGAAGCCTTGTTCCGGCCGACGCGGTTCTGGTCTCCACCGGCGCGGCGGCGCCACCGGCACTGAACGGCTCGGACCTCGCCAAGGACGAGCGCGGCTTTCTCGCCGTCGGACCGTCGCTCCAGGTGCTGAACGACAGCAGCGTCTTCGCGGCCGGCGACTGCGCCACGATGATGGTCAGCTCCCGTCCCAAGGCGGGGGTCTTTGCCGTGCGGCAGGGGCCGGTGCTCGCCCGCAACCTCAGGCGCGCCCTGCGCGGCGAGCCGCTGGAGTTCTACACGCCGCAGCACGACCACCTGATCCTGATCGGAACCGGCGACGGCCGCGCCATCGGCGGACGCGGCCGGTGGCTCTCCTTCGAGGGGCGCTGGGTCTGGCGCTGGAAGGACTGGCTCGACCGGCGCTTCATGCGCCGGTTCCGGTGATCAGGCTCTCGGCTGACCGCGGATGAAGTTGATGATTCCGGAAAAGTCGTCGCCCTCGTGTCCGGCGGCGTTGAAGAGCGCGTAGAGCTGCGCGGCCTCCGCGCCGAGCGGCGTCGTCGCGCCGGACGAGAGGGCCGCCTCCTGCGCCAGCTTCAGGTCCTTCAGCATCAGGGCGGCCGCGAAGCCCGGCTTGTAGTCGTTGTTGGCCGGTGAGGTCGGCACCGGCCCAGGCACTGGGCAATAGGTGGTCAGCGACCAGCACTGGCCCGAGGCCGTGGAGGCCACGTCGAACAGGGCCTGATGGGAGAGCCCGAGCTTCTCCGCCAGCACGAAGGCCTCCGCCACGCCGATCATCGAGATGCCGAGAATCATGTTGTTGCAGATCTTCGCCGCCTGTCCGGCACCGGCATCGCCGCAATGGACGACCTTCTTGCCCATCTGGGACAGGATCGGCTCGGCCCGCGCGAAGGCCTCCTGTGATCCGCCCGCCATGAAGGTCAGGGTCGCGGCCTTGGCGCCGCCGACACCGCCGGAGACCGGCGCGTCGAGGGACTGGAGGCTTCCATCCTGTTCCCGCGCCAGGGCGTGAGCCTGCCGGGCGCTGTCCACGTCGATGGTGGAGCAGTCGATCAGGAGCGTGCCGGGACGAACCGCGGGCAGGATGCCGGTCCAGACCGACAGCACATGCTTGCCGGCGGGAAGCATGGTGACGACGACTTCCGCGTCCCGCACCGCATCGGCAGCCGAGCCGGCAATCGTCGCTCCGTCGGCCCGCGCCTGATCGCATGAGGCGGGCGAGAGATCGAAACCGATCACCTGATGTCCGGCCTTCACGAGGTTGGCGGCCATGGGGCCGCCCATGTGGCCGAGGCCGATGAAGGCGATGGTGGTCATGCGTTAGTCCTCCCGGTCGTGGTGTTTTGCTTGGGCGAGCAGCCAGGCCGCGCTGGCTGCCATGACGAAGGCGCTGCCGCCGTGCAGCAGGAGATGTCCCGGCGACTCGAGGCCGCGCTCCAGGAACACGATGACCACGTCGCCGATGGGGATGAGCACCGTGACGGCCAGGATCGCGCCGATGGCTCGCCGCGTGGAGATTCGCGACAGGACGAAAAGATAGAGGCCGAGGGCGAGATCCCGCAGGCCAATGGCCGAGACGTAGGCGAGGCCCGCTTCCTCCGTCGGTCGGATGCCGAACAGGGCCGCCCCGGCCCGGGGCGCGAAGACGAAGAGAATACCGAGGAGAACGAAGACGACCGAGAGCGAGAGAACAAGCCAGGTGCTGAGCTCGCCCGAGGGCAGTCCGCGCCGCTCCCGCCCGCCGCTCATGCGCGCCGCGCCGTCCAGAGCGCCCCGACGAGCGCGAAGCCGTAGAACCAGAGCATGAGCGAGCCGAAAACCTTGTCGAGGGCGGGGTTCAGCTCGGGAAAGAACACGGCGAAGTGGGAGCCCACGGCCGCCATGATCAGCATGCCGGGAACGGCTGCGAGCACCATGGCCCTGACAGCATCCTTCGCGGGCACGCGCAGCACATGACGGCCGGTGAGGCCCAGCAGCAGGCCGAGGACTGCGCCGGCGGTGAAGTTGAGCTGGAAGGGGCGGCGGCCCTCGAGGAAGAACCCGGGGCCGGCCAGGGAAAAGAGCGCGAAGATCGCCACGGCGATGCCGAAGCCGAGGCCCAGCGATCTGAAAATCATACGTTCCCCCGCCCGACGAGGTCGCGCGCCACGATGAGGCGCATGATCTCGTTGGTGCCCTCCAGGATCTGGTGGACCCGCAGGTCGCGCACGATCTTCTCGATCCCGTAATCGGCCAGGTAGCCGTAGCCGCCATGGAGCTGGAGCGCGTCGTTGGCCACCTTGAAGCCGGTATCGGTCGCCATCCGCTTCGCCATGGCGCAGAGCTTCGTCGCATCGAGCGCCTTGGCATCGAGAGCGGAGGCGGCGCGCCACAGGAAGGTGCGGGCCGCTTCGAGCTCGGTCGCCATGTCGGCCAGGCGGAACTGGAGGGCCTGGAAATCCGCGATGCGCTTGCCGAAGGCCTTGCGGTCGGCGGTGTAGGCGAGAGCCTTGTCGAGGGCCGCCTGCGCGCCGCCCAGCGAACAGGCGCCGATATTGAGACGCCCGCCGTCGAGGCCGGACATGGCGATCTTGAAGCCCATGCCCTCGTCGGAAAGGCGGTTGGCGACGGGCACGCGCACGTCCTCGAAGATCACGGCGGCCGTGGGCTGGGCATTCCAGCCCATCTTCTTTTCCTGGGCTCCGAAGGAGAGGCCGGGGCTGTCCTTCTCGATCACGAGGGTGGAGATGCCCGAGGGCCCGCTATCGCCCGTGCGCACCATGGTCACGTAGATGTCGGAGGTGCCGGCGCCCGAGATGAACTGCTTCACGCCGTTGACGACGTAATGGTCGCCGTCGCGCATGGCGCGGGTCTTGAGCGCCGCCGCGTCCGAGCCGGAGCCGGGCTCGGTCAGGCAGTAGCTGCCGATGAGGTCCATGCTGCACAGGCCCGGGAGAAAGCGCTGTCGCTGCTCCTCGGAGCCGTAGCGGTCGATCATCCAGGCGACCATGTTGTGAATGGACAGATAGGCCGAGACGGCCGGGCAGCCGGTGGCGAGCGCCTCGAAGATGAGCGCAGCGTCGAGCCGCGTCATGCCCGATCCGCCGACATCGTCGCGGGTATAGATCGCCGCCATGCCCAGGGCCGCCGCCTCGCGCATCACATCGACGGGAAAATGCTTCTTCTCGTCCCATTCGAGGGCATGGGGGGCGAGGTTGTCCGCCGCGAAGGCGAGGGCCATGTCGCGAACGGCGATTTGGTCTTCGGTGAGGGAGAACTGATTCATGGCGCCTAAATCGTCATGCTTGGGCGCTTTCGTGCACCCATACTTTCGATCTAGAGCTCTTTCCGCCGAAGTGGATCCGCTACGCCGGAAAATACGTCTCTAGAGCAGAAAAGGCCGGGAGCGAGAGCCCGGCCTTTCCCCATGATGTGCGAATTACTGCATCGTCGGCATGACGAACTGGGCGCCGTCCTTGATGCCGGACGGCCAGCGGGAGGTGACCGTCTTCGTCTTGGTGTAGAAGCGCACCGCATCGGGGCCGTGCTGGTTCAGGTCACCGAAGCCCGAGGCCTTCCAGCCGCCGAAGGTGTAGTAGGCCAGCGGCACCGGGATCGGCACGTTGATGCCGACCATGCCCACATTCACCTTGGAGGCGAAGTCGCGGGCGGCGTCGCCGTCGCGGGTGTAGATCGCGACGCCGTTGCCGTACTCGTGCTCGCTCGGCAGGCGCAGCGCCTCGTTGTAGTCGTTGGCGCGCACCACCGACAGGACGGGGCCGAAGATCTCTTCCTTGTAGATGCGCATGTCGGGGCGAACCTCGTCGAAGAGGCAGCCGCCCATGTAGAAGCCGTTCTCGTAGCCCTGCATCTTGAAGTTACGGCCGTCCACGACGAGCTTCGCGCCTTCCTGGACGCCGAGATCCACATAGGAGCGAACCTTCTCCATGTGGGCCTTCGTGACCATCGGGCCGAAATCGGCGCTCGGATCGGTGGAAGGGCCGACCTTCAGGCTTTCCACCCGCGGGATCAGCTTGTCCATCAGGCTGTCGGCGGTGGCCTTGCCGACCGGCACGGCGACGGAGACGGCCATGCAGCGCTCGCCCGCCGAGCCGTAGCCCGCGCCGATGAGCGCGTCGACCGCCTGGTCCATGTCCGCATCGGGCATGATGATCATGTGGTTCTTGGCGCCGCCGAAGCAGTGCGCGCGCTTGCCGTTCGCGGTGGCGCGGGAATAGACGTACTGAGCGATCGGAGAGGAGCCGACGAAGCCGATGGCCTTGACGTCCTGATCGTCCAGGATCGCGTCCACCACTTCCTTGTCGCCGTTGACCACGTTGAGGATGCCGGCCGGCAGGCCCGCCTCGATCATCAGCTCGGCGAGGCGCATCGGCACACCCGGATCGCGCTCGGACGGCTTGAGGATGAAGGCGTTGCCGCAGGCGATGGCCGGGGCGAACTTCCACATCGGGATCATGGCCGGGAAGTTGAACGGGGTGATGCCGGCCACGACGCCCAGCGGCTGGCGGATCGAATACATGTCGATGCCGGGGCCGGCGCCTTCCGTGAACTCGCCCTTGAGGAGGTGCGGGATGCCGCAGGCGAACTCCACCACCTCGACGCCGCGCTGGATGTCGCCCTTCGCGTCGGGAACGGTCTTGCCGTGCTCGCGGGCGAGCAGCTCGGCGAGGGAATCGGTCTCCTTGGCGATGAGATCGAGGAACTTCATGAGCACGCGGGCGCGGCGCTGCGGATTGGTGGCGGCCCAGGCGGGCTGGGCGGCCTTGGCGTTCTCCACCGCCTCGCGCAGCTCGTCCTTCGAGGCCAGCGCGACCCGGCCGATGACCTCGCCGGTCATGGGCTGGAAGAACTCGGTCGTCCGGCCGGACTTGCCGGGAACCTGCTTGCCGCCGATGAAATGTCCGACTTCGCGCATGGCGTCTCTCCTCAGGGGATGTTGTGATGCCGCCCCTTCTACCATTGTCGAAAACGCACGACTATGGGTAAAACTGAGGCGGCGTTGTGCGAAAATGCCAATATGTCTTCGAAGGGCTTGAACCCGTGAACGCTTTCGACTGGGACGACCTGCGCTTCTTCCTCGCCGTGGCACGGGCAGGTCGTCTCACCGTGGCCGCGCGCCGTCTGGAGGCGGATCATACCACGGTTTCGCGCCGCATCTCGGCCCTCGAGAGCGCGCTCCAGACCAAGCTCTTCGAGCGCAAGCCCCAGGGCTATGCTCTGACCGAACAGGGGGAGCGCCTGCTCTCCAAGGCGGAAAGCATGGAGACCCAGGCGCTCGCGGTGGCGAGCGAGGTGGGGGGCTCCGATCTGGCGCTCTCCGGCACCGTCCGGATCGGTGCGCCGGACGGGTTCGGCACCTATTTCCTGGCGCCCGAACTCGGCGCGCTCGCCGAGCAGCACCCGGACCTCACGCTCCAGCTCGTCGCCCTGCCGCGTACCTTCTCGCTGTCCAAGCGCGAGGCGGACATCGCCATCACCCTCGAGCAGCCGACGGAAGGGCGGCTGGTCTCCCGGAAGCTCACGGATTACCGCCTGAGGCTCTATGCCTCGAAGGCCTATCTGGACCGGCACGGCCCCATCGAGGACCCGTCCGATCTCGCGGGCAAGACCCTCGTCACCTACGTGCCGGACCTCGTCTACAGCCCGGTGCTCGACTATTTCTCCGGCCTCGAGAAATACACCTCCCGCCGCTACGAATGCGCCAGCGTCGTGGCCCAGGTGCAGGCCGTCCGTGCGGGGGTCGGCGTCGGCGTGCTGCACGACTACGCCATCCGGCAGCTCCCGGACCTGCAGGTGGTCGTGCCCTCCCTGTCCTTCCTACGCACCTATTGGCTCGTCATGCATGCGGAGGTGCGCAACCTGCGCCGTGTCGAGGAGGTCCACTCGTTCATCCTGGGCCGGGTCAAGGCCAACCGGACCCTGTTCCTGTGACGGGCGTTGGGCTTCACGAGACAGGCCAGACAGTCTAAAGGCTGACGCAACATTTCCACGGAGATTTCGATGTCCTCCAAGCTCGACCAATTGCGCGCCATGACGGTCGTCGTCGCCGATACGGGCGACCTCGACGCGGTGCGCCGCCTGAAACCGCAGGACTGCACCACGAACCCGACGCTGCTGCTCAAGGCCGTGGAGACCCCGGCCTATGCGCATATCGTGGACGAGGCCCTGACCTGGGGCCGCGCCCAGGGCGGTTCGCGCGAAGGAGCGGTGGCCGCCATCTGCGACCGTCTTGCGGTCGCCTTCGGGGCGGAGCTCGCCGGCATCGTGCCGGGCCGCGTCTCGACCGAGGTGGATGCGGATCTCTCCTTCGACACGGAAGCGACGGTCGCCAAGGCCCGCGCCATCATCAAGGCCTACGAGGAGCGTGGGATCGGGCGCGAGCGCATCCTGATCAAGATCGCCTCCACCTGGGAGGGCATCCGCGCGGCCGAGGTGCTCCAGAAGGAAGGCATCGACTGCAACCTGACGCTCCTGTTCTGCCAGGCCCAGGCCCAGGCCTGCGCGGAGGCGGGCGTATTCCTCATTTCCCCCTTCGTCGGCCGCATCCTCGACTGGCACGTAAAGGCGGGCGGCGGACCCTATACGGGCGAGACGGATCCGGGCGTCCTGTCCGTGCGCAACATCTACGCCTCCTACAAGGCGCAAGGGGTGAAGACCGTGGTCATGGGCGCGTCCTTCCGCAACATCGGAGAGATCGAGGCGCTCGCCGGCTGCGACCGGCTCACCATCTCGCCCGCGCTGCTCGACGAGCTCGCCAAGGCGGAAGGCGATCTGCCGCGCAAGCTGTCGCCCGACAACGTGGAGAGGGTTCCGGCTCCCGCCCGGCTCGACGAGAAGAGCTTCCGCTTCGCCCTGAACGAGGACGCGATGGCGACCGAGAAGCTCTCGGAGGGCATCCGTCAGTTCGTGAAGGACCTGCGTTCCCTGCGCACCCTCGTGGCGCGGCGGCTCGAGGAAGCGAAGGCGGCCTGATCCCGATGTCCAAGGCTCTCCTCATCATCGACGTGCAGACGGATATCCTGAAAGTGCCGGGTGCCGTGCGCCCGGCCGTCAGGGAGCGCTTCGACCAGGTCCGCGGCAGGATCGCCGATCTGGTGCGACAGGCGCGGGAGCGGGACGTTCCCGTCGTTTTCGTCCAGCATGACGGCGGCCAGGGACACCGTCTCGAGACCGGCACGCCGGGATGGGAGATCTGCGGCGATCTGGGCCGGACCCCGGACGACATCGTCGTCCGGAAGACGGCCTGCGACTCGTTCTACGGGACGGATCTTCAGGACGTGCTCTCGGCGCGCAGGATCGATCATCTCGTGGTGACCGGTCTCATGACGCAGTACTGCTTCGACACCACCTGCCGGCGCGCCGTCAGCCTCGGCTACGACGTAACCCTCGTGGCCGACGCCCATACGACGGCGGATACGGACAAGTTCACGGTCGAGCAGATCGTGGAGCACCACAACGCCCTGCTCGACGGATTCGATGCCGGAGCCGCCACGATCAGGGTCAAACCCGCAAGCGCCGTGGAGATGCGCCCCGAGGCTTGAGAGGATTTATGCTTCGAGGGGTTGTCGGGAGGCGGCAGAGCCGCCTCCCTTTTGCTGTCGAAGGAAAACGGCTCAACGGTTGTCGGGCCGGCTCCGCACCGCCTGCAGCCCCATGCGCGTGATGCGGTAGGGACCTCCGTTCGAGGAGGCGATCAGCCCTTTCTGACGCAGCGCCTTGAACAGCTCCAGCGTGCAGAGCGACATCAGCCAGCCCTCGCGGGTCAGGCATTCGATTTCGGAAATGCGGCCGTTCTCGTCCCTGTAATGACGAATGAGACCGCCCTGAGCGAGCACGTGGAGCACGCGCTGGCCATTGCGTGAAACGTTCACGGGAAAAACCCAAAGCTTTGTGTATCGTGTCGGAGAGAGGCGCGCACACGCGCGCTCGGCTGAACGATCAGCCGCTGCCCGCCTTCAGGTGGCGGGCCTTACCGGGACTCGGTCTCTCTGCGCATCAAAGCTCCAGGTGGATAACGGCCCCGTTATAGGAGCCGCCACATTATTCCGTCAATGCTCAGCTTTGGCTCGCCAGCGCCTTTTCGCGGATGGCCGAGAGCGACATGCTCGGCGTGATCGCCTCGGGGTCCATCAGGCAGTGCAGGATGGCCGGCTTGCCGGAGGCCAGCGCCCGCTCGAGGGCGGGTGCGAAATCCTCCGTCCGCTCCACCCGCTCGCCGTGACCGCCGAAGGCCTTGGCATAGGCGGCGAAGTCCGGGTTCTTGAGCATCGTGGCCGAAACGCGGCCGGGATATTCGCGCTCCTGGTGCATGCGGATCGTGCCGTACATGCCGTTGTCGAGCAGGATCACCAGGATCGGCAGGTCGTACTGCACGGCGGTGGCGAATTCCTGCCCGTTCATGAGGAAGTCGCCGTCGCCCGCGAACACCACCACCGGGCTTTCCGGCCGAAAGCGCTTGGCGCCGACGGCGACGGGCAGGCCGTAGCCCATGGAGCCGGAGGTCGGCGCGAGTTGGGTGCCGTACTTCCGGAACGGCCAGAAACGGTGGACCCAGGTGGCGAAGTTGCCGGCGCCGTTGCAGAAAATCGTCTCGGCGGGCAGCGTCTCGCGCAGATGGGCCATCACCTCGCCCATCTGGAGCGGACCGGGATGACGGATACCCTTCGGGTCGCTCCAGGCGAGATAGCTCTCATGGGAGGCCTTCGTGCCCTCGCTCCAGGGAAGCGTGGCGGGCGGATGCACGCTTTCGAGCGCCGCCGAGAAGGCGATCGGCGAGGCGTTGACGGCGAGGTGCGGCGCGTACACCCGGCCGAGCTCGCTCGGATCCGGATGAACGTGCACGAGCTTCTGCCGCGGCGAGGGAATGTCGAGGAGGGTGTAGCTCTGGCTCGGGATTTCCGAAAGGCGCCCGCCCACCATGAGGATGAGGTCGGCCTCCTTGATCCGGGCGACGAGCTTCGGGTTCACGCCGAGGCCCAGGTCGCCGATATAGGACGGATGATCGGCCGGAAAGAGCATCTGGCGGCGGAAGCTGCAGGCGACCGGCAGGTCGAAGCGCTCGGCAAAACGCATGAAGCGCTGCACAGCCGTCTCCGACCAGCGGCTCCCGCCCAGGAGAACGACAGGATTCCTGGCCCCGTGCAGCAGCTTCTGCAGCTCCGCCATCTGCCCGAGGGACGGGTGGGTCTCGATCACCTGATAGGGCGGGGCGTCCGCCACGCCGGTCACTTCCGTGAGCACGTCCTCGGGAAGGGCGATCACGACCGGGCCGGGGCGGCCGGAGGTGGCGACATGAAAGGCGCGGGAGACGATCTCGGGAAAGCGCGCCGGATCGTCGACTTCCGTGGCCCATTTGGCCAGGGGCCCGAAGGCGGCGCGGTAATCGAGCTCCTGGAAGGCCTCGCGCTCGCGCATGCCGCGCTCGATCTGGCCGACGAACAGGATCATCGGCGTCGAGTCCTGCTTGGCGATGTGAATGCCGGGCGAGGCGTTGGTGGCGCCGGGGCCGCGGGTGACGAAGCAGATGCCCGGCCGGCCGGTGAGCTTGCCGTAGGCCTCCGCCATCATGGCTGCGCCGCCTTCCTGGCGGCAGACGGTGACGTTGATGTCGGCGTCGTGGAGCGCGTCGAGCGCCGCGAGATAGCTCTCCCCCGGAACGCAGAAGATGTGATCGACTCCATGAACGAGGAGCTGATCGACAAGGATCTGACCGCCGGTGCGGGAGGGCGCTTTCATGGGAGGCTCGCGAGAAGAAAGGAAATCGGAAGGGTTGGTGAAGGGCAGGATATGCCCTTCACCCTCTCAAGGGAATGTCACCTGATCAATTACGCGTCGACGTCGAACTTCACGCCCTGGGCGAGCGGAAGGGTCGTGCCGTAATTGATGGTGTTGGTGGCGCGGCGCATGTACGCCTTCCAGGCATCGGAGCCAGCCTCGCGACCGCCGCCCGTCTCCTTCTCGCCGCCGAATGCGCCGCCGATCTCGGCGCCCGAGGGGCCGATATTCACGTTGGCGATGCCGCAATCGGAGCCCGCCACCGAGATGAAGGTCTCGGCTTCGCGCATGTCGAGGGTGAAGATCGAGGAGGACAGGCCCGCTCCCACCCCATTGTGCTGCTCGATCACCTCGTCCAGGTTCGAATAGCGCATCACGTAGAGGATCGGCGCGAAGGTCTCGCGCAGGACGGGGCCGGTCTGCTCCGGCATCTCGACCAGGGCGGGACGGGCATAGTAGCCGTCGCCGAGATCCGCATCCGTGTAGCGCCCGCCGCCATGCACCGTGCCGCCGGCGGCGCGGGCCTCGTCGAGCGCCCGCTCCATGCCGTCGAAGGCGGACTTGTCGATCAGCGGGCCGACGAGAACGCCGTCCGCCCGGGGATCGCCGATCTTCACGCTGCCGTAGACCTTCTTCAGGCGCGGCACGAGCTGATCGTAGACGCTCTCATGCACGAAGAGACGGCGCAGGGTGGTGCAGCGCTGGCCCGCCGTGCCCATGGCCGCGAAGGCGATGCCGCGCAGAGCCAGATCGAGGTCGGCGGAGGGCGCGACGATCGCGGCGTTGTTGCCGCCGAGCTCCAGAATCGCACGGGCGAAGCGCGCCGCGAGCTTGGGGCCGACCTGGCGACCCATGGCGGTGGAGCCGGTGGCGGAGAGAACAGGCACGCGGTGATCCTCGACCAGGATCTCGCCGATCTCGCGGCCGCCGAGGAGAACCTCGGAGAGGCCCTCGGGCACGCCGCCGAAGCGCTTGGCGGCGCGCTCGACGATGGCCTGCGTGGCAAGCGCCGTGAGCAGGGTCTTCTCGGAGGGCTTCCACACCACGGGATCGCCGCAGACGAAGGCGAGCGCCGCATTCCAGGACCAGACGGCCACGGGGAAGTTGAAGGCGGAGATCACGCCGCAGACGCCCAGCGGGTGCCAGGTCTCCATCATGCGGTGGTCGGCGCGCTCGGTCGCGATGGTCAGGCCGTAGAGCTGGCGGGAGAGACCGACCGCGAAATCGCAGATGTCGATCATCTCCTGCACCTCGCCGAGGCCCTCGGAAATAACCTTGCCGGCTTCCAGCGTCACGAGGCGGCCGAGATCCTCCTTGGCCGCGCGCAGCTCCTCGCCGATCAGGCGCACGAACTCGCCGCGCTTCGGCGCCGGCAGCTTGCGCCAGACCTTGAAGGCGGCGTCGGCCCGGCCGATGGCGGCGCGAGCCTCGTCCGGGGTGGTCTCGCGGACATGGACGATGATCTCGCCGGTGATCGGCGAGGTGGCCGGACGGCCGGTCGGGGCGAAGACGCTGTCCGGCACGCCGAGGCGGGACAAGATGGAGCGCGCCTCTTCCGCAACGGTCGCGGGTGTGGCGGAGACAGGCTTTAGGCTTGCGGACATGGTGGTCTCCCGGTCAGTCGAAGGGTTGCCGCCCCTCGCTCAGATCTGAAAAGCGGAACGGCGGCACGTCGTGCCGCCGTGTTTAAATGAAATCAGGCGACGGCGTCGAGGCCGATCTTCTTGCTGCCCTTGCCGCCCGTCTCCTCCAGCAGCTCGCCCGCATAGACGCGGCCGAAGCGGTTGGCCAGGAAGGTGTCGAGATCGACCTCCTCCTGACGGCGGAAGCCCTGCTGCGGCAGCTTGCCCCCGACGAGAAGGTCGAGCATGGCGCAGATGCCGGCGGCGGTCGTCACCTGAATGGCGGTGCGCTGGACGCCTGCGACCTTCTGGCCGTAGATCTTGCGGGCATAGGTCTCCTGCACGTGGCGTCCCTCGCGCTCGCCCGTCACGGTCACGAAGACGATGACCATGTCCTGCATGGTGGCCGGCACGGCATTTTCGAGGATGTCCTTGAGAACCTCGCGGCGATTGCGAAGCTGGAGGTCGTTCAGAAGGACCCGCATCAGCGCGCAATGGCCCGGATAGCGGATCGTCTTGTAGTTCAGGCTGCGCACTTGGCCGTCGAGGGTCTCGCACAGGGTGCCCAGGCCGCCCGAGGTGTTGAAGGCCTCGTAGCGGGTGCCGTCCAGGGAGAACTCCTCCAGCTCCTCCATGGCCGGGACCTCCCGGAGCTTGCCGTCGACCACGGCCTCGCAGCGCTCGATATACTCGTTGATGACGCCGTCCGTGCTCCAGGTGAGGTTATAGGAGAGCGCGTTCGAGGGGTATTGCGGCAGGGCGCCGACCCGCAGGCGGACCGTGTCGAGCTTGTCGAAGCGGCGGGCGATGTCGTGAGCCACGATGGAGATGAAGCCCGGAGCCAGGCCGCATTGCGGAATGAAGGCGGTCTTCGCGCCCTCGGCCAGCTCCTTGACCATGCGGGTCGTGGCGACGTCCTCGGTGAGGTCGAAGTAATGGACGTCGGCGAGGCGGGCGGCCTGGGCCACATGGCCGGTCAGGTGATAGGGCGCCGCGCTCAGGACGGCGTAATGCCCCTTCAGGGCCGCCTGCAGGGCCACCGCGTCGTTGAAGTCGAGCTGGATCGTCTTGATCCCATCCCGCGCCACGGCCTCCAGGGCGGCCGCGGAGCCGTCGGCGACGGTCACGGCATAGTCGCCCGTGGCATGGAGCATGTCGGCAATGGTGGAGCCGATCTTGCCGGCACCGATGACGAGGATGGAATGCATATGGATCTCCCTTTGCTGTTGGCCTGAGAAAAAGGCAGGCGGCTGCAAAACGCCATAGACAGGTTGACGAAAAGCCAAGTAGGTTTCGGCATATCGCCAGAGCCATTGAACAGATCGATGATCGACGCCACGGACCGCGCCCTGATTGCCCTCCTGCGTGAGAATGCCCGCATCGGCCACGCCGAGGCGGCCAGGCGTCTGAAGCTGTCCCGGACGACCGTTCAGGCCCGGGTCGAAAGTCTGGAGCGGCGGGGGGTCATCGTCGGCTATACCGTAAGGCTGGCCGAGGAGATCGGCCGGCGGATGGTGCGGGCGCACGTGACCATCGTCGTGGCGCCCAAAGCCTCCGCGGGAGTCGTCACCGCGCTCCAGCGCATGCCTGAACTGCGCGCCCTTCATTCCGTTGCGGGTGTCTTTGATCTTCTGGCAGTGGTAGAGGCCGAAGACGTCCCCTCCCTCGATGCCGCCATCGACAAGATCGGCGCGGTCGAGGGCGTGGAGCGCACCCAGTCCTCGATCATCCTCTCAACGAAATTCGAACGATGATTTCCAACGCCTCCTCCTCAGCCGATGTCGTCATCGTCGGCGGTGCCGTCATGGGCTCGTCGACGGCCTATCACCTGCTGGCCGACCCGGGCTTCAAGGGGCGGGTCGTCGTCGTCGAGAAGGATCCGACCTACCAGCTCTCGGCCTCCGCCCTCTCGGCCGCTTCGATCCGCCAGCAATATTCCAGCGCGGTGAACATCAGGATCTCGCTTTACGGGATCCAGTTCCTGCGCAGCATCGGCGACCGCCTCGCGGTCGACGGCGAGCGGCCGGAGATCGACCTCAAGGAGGGAGGCTATCTCTACTGCGCCACGGAGGCAGGCGCGGCGACGCTCGCCGAGAACCAGGCGCTCCAGGCGGCGGAGGGCGCGGATATCCTTTACATGGACGCCGCCGCCCTGAAGGCGCGCTTCCCCTGGCTCAATGTCGAGGATCTGAAGGCCGGCACCTGGGGCCGCACGGGCGAGGGCTGGTTCGACGGCTGGGGCCTCCTGCAGGCCTTCCGCAAGAAGGCCCGCTCCCTGGGGGCGGAATACGTGAGGGGCGAGGTGGTCGAGGTCGAGCGGGAGGGCAACCGGATCGTGGCCGTGCGCCTCGCGGACGGCACCCGCATCGCCTGCGGCGCACTCGTCAACTGCGCCGGGTCCGGCGGCAGGGCGCTCGCGGCAAAGGCGGGGCTCGACATCCCCGTCCAGGCGAAACGCCGTTACGTCTTCACCTTCACCTGTCGCGACAGGGTCGAGAACTGCCCGCTGCTCATCGATACCTCGGGGGCCTATGTGCGTCCGGAAGGCGAGGGCAACTTCATCTGCGGCGCGTCGCCCGAGGCCGATCTCGATCCGGACTGGAGGGACGAGGATCCTGCGACCCAGGAGATCGACTTCTCCTTCTTCGAGGAATTCATCTGGCCCGCCCTGGCCCACCGCGTCCCTGCCTTCGAGGCGATCAAGCCGGGCCGCGCCTGGTCGGGGCCCTACGACATGTGCCTTCTCGACCACAACGCCATCATCGGCAGGGCCGGCGAGATCGAGAACCTCTACCTGTGCAACGGGTTCTCGGGCCATGGCCTGCAGCAGGCGCCTGCGGTCGGCCGGGGCCTCTCGGAGCTGATCGTCCACGGAGGCTACCGGAGCCTGGACCTGTCCGAGCTCGCCTATGAGCGGGTGGTCGCCAACCGTCCGCTCCTGGAGCGCAACGTCATCTGAGCGGACCTAGAGGGAGTTGTCCTCGACCGAGCCGTAGGCCCAGACGCGGCCGCCCCGGTTCATGTGGCGCTGAAGAAAGCCCGTCTGGGCTGCCGGCGGTTGAGAGCGGACGCCGAGCTCGTTGACGCCCTCCCAGTCTGCCCGCTCGTCACCGCGGCGGGCTCCGGTGGCCGTGGTCGTGCTCTGGCCCATGCCCGGCTGTGCGGTCTCGTCCGTCCGGAGGTCGGCCGTGCCGAGATCGTCCGCGGCCTCCGACATCAGGCCCATGCCCGGCAGGGCGCTCGTGTTGGTCGTGCCCGCGGTGGAGCCTCCGGTGATCCCGGCGGCGAGGGGGGCGCCCACATCCGCCGCCGGCATGTCGGAGCCCTGCGACTGCATCCGATCCCGGCTGTCCCGATCGAGATCCACAGGATCGAACATCTCGAGGACGCGGGCGGCCTCCTCGAGATTGTCCCGGTCGACCTGTGCGGCAATGAGGGCGCAGCCCTTGCGCAGCCCCTCCTCGAAGACGCGAAGGTCGTCCGGCGGCAGGTTCAGGTCGTGGAGGGCCGCCTGGGCGTCGTCGCGGGCCGACAGGGTGCGGAAACCGGAAATCGCCGAGACCTCCCGGGCATCCTCCGATCCGACGGCGACGATGCGGTTTTGGGCGATCCCCATCTCAATCAGCGCCTGCAAGCCCTGGCGCGCCTGGGCGGCATTCTCGAACAGGGCCGTGATCATCTGGGGCATGGGACTCTCTTCCGTTGGGATATAGGATCTCAACGATCTGCCGCTCGGGCCTGTTCCCGCCCGGGCGTTAAGCCTGCTCAACGAAAGGGCTTCCATTTTGGAGCCGGCTATGATTGTCATGTTTCCGTCATGGAAATGTCATCCAGCCTTTGCGCAGGGGTGATGAACGACAAGAACATCCCGGACGGGATGACTATGGGAGAGATTGGAATGAAGAATAAGTCCTTCCTCGCCGCCCTGGCCCTCGGCCTTGCGACGAGCACGTCTGCTTTCGCTCAGACGGAGATCCAGTGGTGGCACGCCATGACGGGTGCCAATAACGAGGTCGTGAACAAGCTGGCCGAGGAGTTCAACGCCTCCCAGAAGGATTACAAGGTCGTCGTCAGCTACAAGGGCAACTACGCCGACACCATGAATGCCGGCATCGCCGCGTTCCGTGCGGGCAACGCCCCCCACATCCTGCAGGTCTTCGAGGTCGGCACCGCGACGATGATGGGCGCCAAGGGCGCCGTCAAGCCGGTCCACGAGCTGATGAAGGAAGCGGGCGAGAAGTTCGATCCGCAGGCCTACCTGCCGACGATCACCGGCTACTACTCGACCTCTCAGGGCGAGATGCTCTCGTTCCCGTTCAACTCCTCCTCCATGGTGATGTGGATCAACCGGGACGCCCTGAAGAAGGCCGGCGTCAACGAAATTCCGAAGACCTGGCCTGAGGTGTTCGATGCGGCCAAGAAGCTCAAGGCTGCCGGTCACGACACCTGCGGCTTCAGCAACGCCTGGGCTTCCTGGGCCCATATCGAGCAGTTCTCCGCCTGGCACAACGTGCCGCTGGCCACGAAGGCCAACGGTCTCGACGGCTTCGATACCGAGCTGAAGTTCAACTCGCCCCTGCACGTGAAGCACCTGCAGAACCTCGTCGACCTGCAGAAGGACAAGACCTACGATTACTCGGGCCGCGACAGCCGCTCCGAGGGTCGCTTCACCTCGGGCGAATGCGCGATCTTCCTGACCTCGTCGGGCTTCTACGGCAACGTGAAGGCCAATGCGAAGTTCGACTTCACGTCGGCGCCGATGCCGTATTATCCGGACGCCCAGGGCGCTCCGCAGAACTCCATCATCGGCGGCGCGTCGCTGTGGGTCATGGGCGGCAAGAAGGCCGATGAGTACAAGGGCGTCGCCAAGTTCCTCGCCTTCCTGTCGGACACCGACCGTCAGGCCAAGCTGCACCAGGAATCGGGCTATCTGCCGATCACCAAGGCAGCCTACGAGAAGACCAAGGCGTCCGGCTTCTACGAGAAGAACCCGGTCCTCCAGACGCCCCTGATCGAGCTGACCAACAAGGAGCCGACCGAGAATTCCCGCGGTCTGCGCCTCGGCAACATGGTCCAGATGCGCGACATGTGGTCTGAGGAAATCGAAGCTGCCCTCGCCGGCAAGAAGTCGGCCAAGGAAGCCCTCGATTCCGCCGTCAACCGCGGCAACCAGCTCCTGCGTCAGTTCGAGCGCACCGTCAGCCGCTAAAAGCTGCTAAGCCAACATGTCATCCCGGGCGGTCCGCGACCGCCCGGGATGATCTTATAGAGAGAGCCTGCGGAACGCGTCAGCCGTTCCAGACCGGCCTGCACTGGGTGACCTGAACGCGATGGAAAAACGCGCCCTCTTCTCGAGCAAGATCCTGCCGTACATGCTGCTTCTG
The DNA here is from genome assembly GCF_020532555.1 of Microvirga lenta. GTDB lineage: Bacteria > Pseudomonadota > Alphaproteobacteria > Rhizobiales > Beijerinckiaceae > Microvirga > Microvirga lenta. The sequence goes on from NZ_JAJBBR010000004.1 coordinate 404,498, forward strand.
CCGCAGCTCGCGATCACGCTCATCTTCTTCTATTGGCCGGCCTCGCAGGCCGTCTGGCAATCCTTCCTCCTCGAAGACGCCTTCGGCCTCTCGAGCGAGTTCGTCGGGTTCGAGAATTACCGCCACCTGTTCCAGCAGCCGGAATATTACCGCGCCATGGTGACCACGGCCGTGTTCTCCTCGGCAGTCGCGGTGCTGTCCCTCGCCGTCTCCCTGCTGCTCGCCACCCAGGCCGACAAGCAGCTGCGCTTCTCGAACGGCTACAAGACGCTCCTCATCTGGCCCTATGCCGTGGCTCCCGCCATCGCGGGCGTGCTGTGGATCTTCATGTTCCACCCGACCCTGGGCACCCTGTCGCGGCCGATCAAGGCGATCGGCATCGACTGGAATCCGATGCTCGACGCCAACCACGCCATGACGCTGCTCGTGCTCTCCGCCACCTGGAAGCAGATCAGCTACAACTTCCTGTTCTTCCTGGCGGGACTGCAGTCGATCCCCAAGAGCGTGATCGAGGCGGCCGCCATCGACGGATCTGGCCCGATCCGCCGTTTCTGGACGATCATCTTCCCGCTGCTCTCGCCGACGACGTTCTTCCTCATCGTCGTCAACATCGTCTACGTGTTCTTCGACACCTTCGGCATCATCGATGCCGTGACGGGCGGCGGCCCGGCCGGACAGACGACCACCCTCGTCTACAAGGTCTATGCCGATGGCCGTCTCGGAGGCGATCTCGGCGGATCGGCCGCGCAGTCGGTGATCCTGATGATCATCGTGATCGGGCTGACCGCCATCCAGTTCAAATACGTCGAGCGCAGGGTGCAGTACTGATGGTCGAGAACCGACGCTATAGAAACCTCCTCGCCTACCTGATCCTCACGATCGGTATCGTCATCGTGGCCTTCCCGGTCTACCTGGCGATCATGGCTTCCACGTTCGACGCCTCGACGATCATCAACGGCAACATGCCGCTGGTTCCCGGCGATCAGGCGGCCGACAACTACTATCGCACCCTCTTCATCGGCGGCAGCGCATCCCGCGAGCCGGTGGGCATGATGATGTTCAATTCCTTCGTCATGGCGATGGGGATCGCGGTGGGGAAGATCCTGATCTCGGTCCTCTCCGCCTTCGCGGTGGTCTACTTCCGGTTCCCGCTGCGGATGACCGCGTTCTGGATCATCTTCATCACGCTCATGCTGCCCGTCGAGGTGCGCATCTACCCGACCTACAAGATCGTGGCGGATCTGGGCCTGCTCGACACCTATACCGGTCTCATCCTGCCGCTCATCGCCTCGGCGACCGGCACGCTGCTGTTCCGGCAGTTCTTCATGACGATCCCGGACGAGCTGCTGGAAGCGTCGAAGATCGACGGAGCGGGCGCCTTCCGCTTCTTCAAGGATACGCTGATCCCGCTGTCGATCACGACCATCGCGGCGCTTTTCGTGATCCAGTTCATCTATGGCTGGAACCAGTATCTCTGGCCGCTGCTGATCACGACGCAGAGCTCGATGCAGACCATCGTCATCGGCATCAAGAAGATGATCACCACGCAGGATGCGCTCACGGAGTGGAATATCGCCATGACGACGGCCGTTCTGGCGATGGTGCCGCCGGTCCTGGTGGTCATCTTCATGCAGAGGCTCTTCGTGAAGGGTCTCGTCGAAACGGAGAAGTGACGCGCAGATCGCGCGTCGCCCTCCTCTCGAAGGGGAGGGCTGAACAGATCAACGACGGAATATCTGGCCCCGTGCCTCGTCGCACAGGCTGAAGTGAAGGATTGAAGACAATGGCAGGCGTGACGCTCGATACCGTGCGGAAGGTCTATACGGGCAATGTCGAGGCCGTGAAGGGCGTGTCCCTCGGCATCGAGGACGGTTCTTTCTGTGTGCTGGTCGGCCCCTCCGGCTGCGGCAAATCTACGCTTCTGCGCATGATCGCAGGTCTCGAGACGATCTCGGGCGGCACCGTGAAGATCGGCGACCGGGTCGTGAACCAGGTCGAGCCCGCCGACCGCGACATCGCGATGGTGTTCCAGAACTACGCGCTCTATCCCCATATGAGCGTCTACGACAACATGGCCTACGGCCTGAAGAACCGCGGAACGCCGAAGGACGAGATCGCGAAGCGGGTGAATGAAGCCGCCCGCATCCTCGCCATCGAGCCGTTCCTGGCCCGTAAGCCCCGCGCCCTTTCGGGCGGTCAGCGCCAGCGCGTCGCCATGGGCCGCGCCATCGTCCGCAAGCCGCAGGTCTTCCTCTTCGACGAGCCGCTCTCCAACCTCGACGCCAAGCTGCGCGTGCAGATGCGCGTCGAGATCAAGCGCCTTCAGCGCACCCTCGGCGTCACCTCCATCTACGTGACGCACGATCAGGTCGAGGCGATGACGCTCTCCGACAAGCTCGTGGTGATGAGCGGCGGCCAGATCGAGCAGGTCGGCACGCCTTCCGAAGTGTATCGCCGTCCGGAAACCCGGTTCGTGGCGACCTTCATCGGCTCCCCGCCCATGAACATCCTTCCCGGACAGGTGGAGGGCCCCGGCCGCGTGTCGGTGGGCGGACAGAGCGTGGCCGTGACGGACATGCGCGAGGGCCTGACCCCCGGCTCCGCGATCGAGGTCGGCCTGCGTCCCGAGGACGTTCAGGCCGGCGCCGCTGGCAGCAGCGCCCTCACGATGAACGTGGATTTCGTCGAGGAGCTCGGCGCAACGCAGCTCTTCCACGGCAAGGTGGCGGGCTCGGAATTCGTCGTGCAGGCCTCGACCGGCCAGATCCCGGCGGATACCCGCCAGTTGCCCCTCTCCATCGATCCGGCCAACGTGCACCTGTTCGATCCGCAGACCACGAAGCGACTCGGCCGCACCTGAACGCGACGGCTCGCTCCCTGGATCGGCTGAAGACGCCGCCGCCGGCGCAAGCGCGGTTCGAGAAGCAAGGTTGCGTGTCGGTGGAAGCCTCGCTATCCCTCGGGTGAACACGAGGGATGGGCCATGGCGGTCAAGGTCGACGGAGTAAAGCTCAAGGTCAGGGATGTGGTGCGGGTCTCCCGCCCCAACGGAAAGGGACGCTTCGAAAAGGCGGCCCTGCACCCCGAGGCGCGCGAGCGCATCGCCGCGACGCGCGCCTATATCGACCAAACCTGGATGCATGACGATGCCCCGCTCATGTATGCGTTCAACACGGGCGTGGGGCTGTTCAAGGACCAGCGCGTCCTGATCGCCGACATGGAGGCGTATCAGCGCAAGACCGTCTATGCCCATGCGACGGGCGTGGGCGAGCCCTTCGCCGAGGACGTGACGCGGGCGATGATGCTCCTGCGCGCCAACGCCTTCGCGTCCAACTATTCCGGCCCGCGCGTCGAACTGGTCGAGCGGCTGATCGATTTCCTGAATGCGGGCCTGCACCCGGTCATTCCGCAGAAGGGCTCCGTCGGCGCATCGGGGGATCTTGCCCCGCTGGCGCACATGGCCGGCGCCGTGTGCGGCTTCGCCGAAGCCGAGATGGTCTACAAGGGCCGGCGCATGCCTGCGCGGGAGGCCATCGCCAAGGCCGGGTTCGAGCCCGATTTCGAACTCGGCGCGAAAGACGCCTCCGCCCTCATCAACGGCTCGACGACCTCGCTGGCCCTGGGCGCTCTGGCCACCTACGACGCACGCCGTCTCCTGAAGCACGCGGATATCGCCATGTGCCTCTCCCTCGAGGCCATGCGCGGGGAGCTGGCGGCGTTCGATCCGCGGGTCCACAGGGCTCGCCCGCATCCCGGACAGGCCCGCGTCGCCCGCAATCTCCTGCGCATCCTCGAAGGCACGAAGCGCTGCTCACAGGCGGCGCGGGACGTCGTGTTCCCCGACGAGCCGCGCCAGCCCGGCACGCCGGCAAGCCCGCGCGTCCAGGACGTCTATTCCCTGCGCTGCACGCCGCAGGTCCACGGGCCGGCCGTGGAAGCGGTGGAATACGTGGAGCGCATCATCGGGACGGAAATGAACTCCGCCACCGACAATCCCCTGATCTTCGATGACGGGAATGGCGGCTACGTCTCCATTTCCGGCGGCCATTTTCACGGGCAGTACGTGGCGCAGGCCATGGATGTGCTTGCCATCGCCATGGCCGATCTGGGCTCGATCTCGGAGCGGCGCCTGGCGCGCCTCGTCGACCCGACCATGTCCTACGGATTGCCGCGCAACCTCCTCGCCGGCAAGCGCGGCCTCAACACCGGCTATGCGACGGTCCAGTGCTCGATGTCGGCTCTCGTCATGGAGAACCGGAGCCTGGCGACGCCGGGCTCGGTCGACTCCATCCCCGGCAAGTCGAACGCCGAGGATCACATTTCCAATTCGACCTGGTGCGGGCGCAAGGCGCGCTCCGTCGTGGAGAACGTGGAGCAGATCGTGGCGGGCGAGTTGCTGATGGCGGCCCAGGCCCTCACGCTGGTCGAGCCCCTGGCGAAGGATTACCCCCTGGGCAAGGGCTCACGGGCCGCGATGGACGCGATCCGCGCCGTCATTCCGCCGGCGCTGGAAGGCGATCGCTGGTACGCGACCGAGATGCGCCAAGCTCTCGACCTGGTGCGCTCGGGCGCGGTGGTCGAGGCTGTCGAGGACGCCGTCGGCGCTTTGGAATGATGCGGGAGAACGGGCCTGGAACATTCCAGGCCCGAAGGCCGCCGGTCAGCGGCAGCGGCGAATGTTGCGGTAGATCACGGTCCCGTTGGGGCGGATCACTCGCTCCCTGATCGTACGGCAGCGGTCTCTCCAGCGCGGAGCGGGCCTCACACCGCACCGGCGAACGGTCCGATAGACGACGCGCCCGTTTGGCCGAACGGTGCGAATGCGGCGGGTGACGCACGCCACGTCCTCCACGAGCGAAGGGGCCTGCAACTGGGCTGCGTTGAAGCGGGCCTGCGCTTCGGGCGCTGAAAGGAATCCGACACCGAGAATGAAGGCGAAAGCGGGGAGAATGGCGGCTCTCATGATCGACCCTTTGTTATTGGAGGAGACGGACGACAACGACAGCGCTAAGTCATGGTTCCTAACAGAGGATCGAGAGCATGACGTCCTCCGTCATCGTCCGGCCGGTTCGAATCGAAGATGCCGATGAACTGATTGCCGCCAATCTCGCCAGCATCGCCTTGCATGAACCCTGGGTGTCTCCCTGCCGCGACCAGGCGAGCTTCCACGCCTACTTCAACCGCTGCGACGGCGAGCGCGCCGTTGGGCTTGTCGCGCGTGAGAGAGCGAGCGGACGGATCGTCGGGGTCGTCAACCTCAGCGAGATCGTGCGCGGTTTCTTTCAGAATGCCTATCTCGGCTATTACGGGGTCCTGGGCATGGACGGGCGCGGCCTCATGAGCGAAGCCGTGCGTCTCTCGATCACCCACGCCTTCGAGGTCCTCGGCCTCCACCGTCTCGAAGCCAACATCCAGCCAGGCAACCTCCCGTCGCGCAACCTCGTGCAACGCCTCGGCTTCCGTCAGGAGGGCTACTCGCCGCGCTATCTCAAGATCGGCGGCGAATGGCGCGACCACGAGCGCTGGGCCATCCTCGCCGAGGATTGGCAGGGATAGCGCCTCAGGTGCCTGGAACGGGCGCGAGCTTTTTCTGCAGGAAGAAACGGCTGGAGCCGACCGGATAGTCCTGGAGTTCCCCGAACACTGCGTAGCCCAGGCGCTCGTAAAGCTCACGCGCCCTCGGGTTGAGGGTGTCGATCCAGGCCGAATGGCACTCCCGGCGCCGGGCTTCCTCCTCGGCCATCGCGAGCAGCCTCGTGGCGAGCCCCTGGCCGCGAAATGCCTCGGGCACGAACAGAAGCTCGATGGCGAGCCAGCCGCCTGCGGTGCGTCCCAGCAGGCCTCCCACGAATGTTTGGCTGTCCGGATCCCGGATGGCGATGGCGAGATCCCGGCTCTCCGGATAATGGGCAAAGAGAGTTCTGTTGAAGGAGCGGATGCCCTCCAGAACGGTTCGCCGAAGGTCGGCATTCGGCTCTTCGACGAATTCCAGGGACGGGGACATCGTCAACGAGGCGCTCCCGCCGTCAGCTTCTTGACGGCCTCGACCAGGACGCGCGCGGCCGCATCCGCGTCCTCGACCGTGATCGACTCCGCCGGATTGTGGCTGATGCCGTCCTTGCAGCGCACGAAGAGCATCGCGGCGGGGCAAAGGCTGGCCATGGCGACCGCATCGTGACCTGCGCCGGAGGGCAGGCGCAGGGGCGTGACGCCGATTGTCCCGACAGCCTCCTCGAGCCCCAGGATCAGGTCCTTGTCCATGGGGGTCGCAGGCGAATCCATGAAGGGCTCGATGGTGAGGCTCACGCCGCGTCTCTGTGCGGCCGCCTCGCACTCGCTGACGATGTCCTCGACCATGGCGTGACGCACGGCATCGTCCGGAGAGCGGGCATCGAGCGTGAAGTCGACCCGCGCCGGAATGACGTTGATCGCACCCGGCTGAACCTGCGCGACGCCCACCGTCGCGACCGTGTCGGTGCGCGTCGACCCGGCACGCTCCACGATGCCGATCATTTCGGCCACGGCGGCCAGGGCATCCCGGCGCATGGTCATGGGCACCGTGCCCGCATGGCCCGCTTCGCCGGTCACAGTGGCGCGGGCACGGGTGATGCCGTTGATGGCCGATACGATCCCGACGGGCAGGTTCCGCGCTTCCAGCAGCGGCCCCTGCTCGATATGGACCTCGAGATAGCCCTTGTAGCGCGCAGGGTTGCGGGCGATGCCGGCGATGCCTTCCGGGTCGCCGCCGAAGCGGATCAGCGCATCCCGCAGAGAGACGCCGTCCTGGTCCCGGCCGTCGAGCCAAGTCGGATTGTAGCGGCCCGACAGGGCATAGGAGGTCGAGAGATTGGTCGGAAAACGGGCATTCTCCTCGTCGCCGAAGGCCAGCACCTCGATGGGGCAGGAGGGGGTGATCCCCTCGGCCCGCAGGGTCTCGGCAACCACGATCCCCAACACGACCCCGAGGGTGCCGTCGAACCGGCCGGCATCGACCACCGTGTCGATATGGGAGCCGATCAGAAGGGCGGGGGCGTCCGGATCGGCCCCGCTCATCCGTCCCACCACGGTTCCGAGCGGGTCGATATGGCTGTCGAGGCCTGCTTCGCGCATGAAGCGGAGGGTCGTCTCCGCCGCGTCCCGGTGGGCCGGCGAGAGATAGAGGCGGGTGAGGCGCCCGGGCTCGTCGCTGTGCCGGGCGAGCCCGTCGAGCAGCGCCATGACGCGCCGGCCGAGGGAGAGGTCTGACGTCGTGTTCATAGCCCGGACATTTTCAGGAACCGGCCCGCTCCGCAAGAGGAAGCTGGGCCGGTTCCGAAAACGGTCAGGCCGCGACGCCGAGCTTCTTCTGCAGGCTCGACGAGGAGGTCGTGTATTGGAAGAGAAGCTTCTTTTCCGGGTAGACGTAGCGGTGCACCTTCTGGGCCGCCAGCGCGCCCTCGTGGAAGCCCGAGAGGATGAGCTTGAGCTTGCCCGGATAGGTGTTGATGTCGCCGATGGCGAAGATCCCTGGAACGTTGGTCTCGAACTTCTCCGTATCGACCGGGATCAGGTTCTCATGGAGGTTCAGGCCCCATTCGGCGATGGGACCGAGCTTCATGGTCAGGCCGAAGAAGGGCAGCATCACGTCGCATGCGACCTCGAAGGTCGAGCCGTCGTCCTTGCGGATGACGGCGCCTTCCAGGACCGGCGCCGTGCCCTTGAGAGCGGTGACCTGGCCCAGATGCAGGTCCATGTCGCCGGAGCCGACCAGGGAGCGCATCTTCTCCACCGTATGCGGCGCGGCGCGGAAGGCGTCGCGGCGGTGCAGGAGCGTCAGGCGCTTGGCGATGGGCTGGAGGTTCACGGTCCAGTCGAGGGCGGAGTCGCCGCCGCCGACGATCAGGACGCGCTTGTCGCGGAACATCTGCATGTGGCGCACGGCATAGAACACGCCCGTGCCCTCATAGGCCTCGATGTTCTCGATCGGCGGCTTCTTGGGCTGGAAGGAGCCGCCGCCCGCCGCGATCAGAATCGCCTTGCAGGTGAAGGTGGTCTCGTTCTCCGAGGTCTTGACCCGGAACAGGGGAGCCTCGGGCGTGCCGATCGATTCCACGCTCTCCACCATCTCGTTCAGGTGGAAGGTCGGATGGAACGGCTCGATCTGCGCCATCAGGTTGTCGACGAGGCCCTGGCCCGTGATCATGGGGAAGCCGGGAATGTCGTAGATCGGCTTCTCGGGATAGAGCTCGGCGCACTGGCCGCCGACCTTGGGCAGGATGTCGATCACGTGACATTTGATGTCGAGGAGGCCCAGTTCGAAGACGGCGAACAGGCCCACAGGTCCTGCTCCGATGATGACGACGTCCGTTTCGATATTGTCGGTCATGAACTGGCTCCTTCGCGCGGTCCCGAAAAGCACGGTCTTGCGCGTTTGGCAATGCGGCAGGCTTGACGATTAGCCCCCCGTGGGGGCGAGGGTGAGCTCCAGACCGTCCAGCTCAGGGGTCCAGATGATCTGGCAGGACAGGCGCGAATTCGGCTGGGTGACCACCGTGTCGAGCTGGTCCTCCTCCTCCTCGGTGGGAGGATAGAGCTTCGACAGCCAGTCCTCGCTGACGAAGACATGGCAGGTGGCGCATTCGCAGGCTCCGCCGCACAGGCCCTCGATGGGCAGCCCCCAGTCCCGGATGATCTCCATGACCCGCCAGCCTTCGATGGCCTCAAGGGTATGGCGCTGGCCGGCCCGATCGGTCACATGGATGACGCCCATGAAGCAGGGATTCCTCAAACGGCTTGAAAACTGGAGAAGGCGCGGAGCGCGCCGGACCGGGTGCATATCGGGCGTTTGGCCCCGCCCGTCAACGCCTTAGCGCTGCGCTTGTTGCATCCGCCACCTGCCCGGCGGGGGCATCGGGGCATCACACCCCCAGGGTCTCGGCCCGCAGGGCGGCATCGGCCATCAGGTCCCTCATGGGGCCCTGAAACCGGATCTCGCCCCGCTCGATGACGCAGGCCCGGTCGCTGATGCCGGCGGCGAAAGCCCAGTTCTGCTCCGACAGCAGCACCGCGACGCCCTCGGCCTTCATGGCGCGGATCGCCTCGGCCATCGTCTGAACGATGACCGGCGCGATTCCCTCGGAGGGCTCGTCGAGGAGGATCGCCTCCGGATTGCCCATGAGCGTGCGGGCGATGGACAGCATCTGCTGCTCGCCTCCCGACATCTGGTTGCCGCGCCGCCCCCTCATCTCGGCGAGGTTGGGAAAGAGCCTGAAGAGGCGCTCGGGCGTCCAGGGGGAGAGGCCGCCCCGGGCCTCGCGCCGGCCGACTTCGAGATTCTCCTCGACCGTCAGATCGGTGAAAATGCGCCTGTCCTCGGGAACGTAGCCGAGGCCGAGGCGGGCGATGCGGTAGGTGGAGAGATTGAGGATCGGCCTGCCCTTGAAGGCCAAGCGTTCGGCGGTCGCGGGCACGAGGCCCATGATCGCCTTCAGGGTGGTGGTCTTGCCGGCTCCGTTCCGCCCGACCAGGGCCACGACCTCGCCCGGGTCGAGATGGAGGGACAATCCGAACAGGACCCGTGCCCGGCCATAGGCGGCGGACAGATTGACGACGTCGAGCAGAGGCGCCGTCATGCGGGTCTCCCTGCTTCCGGCTTCTCCAGGGCGTGCTCGTCGCCCAGATAGGCTTGCCTCACCTGCGGGTCCCGGCGGATCTCGTCGGGGGTTCCGGCCGCGATGATCTCGCCCCTCAGGAGCACGAGAACCCGCCCCGCATGGCCGAAGACCACATCCATGTCGTGCTCCGTGAACAGCACGCCGATGGCCCGGGAAACGGCGATGGAAGCCGTCAGATCCATCAGGGCCGCCCGCTCCCGGGGAGCCATGCCGGCGGTCGGCTCGTCCATGAGAAGAAGCTTGGGCTTGCCCGCGAGGGCGATGGCCAGTTCCACCCGCTTCACGTCGCCGTAGGCAAGGGCGGAGCACGGACGGTCCGCCGCGTCGGCCATGCCGACCATGGCGAGAAGCTCCAGCGCCTCGGGGCGATGATGCTCCCGGGCCGGAACCCACCCGGCCTGCGCCTCCCTGTTGCAGCTGATCAGGGCCATCTGCACGTTTTCCGCCACGGTCATGGAGAGAAACGTCTGGGCCACCTGGAAGGTGCGGCCGACACCGCGCCGGAAACGCTTCTGCGGGGAGGCGGCGGTGATGTCGTGCCCGTCGAGCAGGATCCGCCCCCGGTCCGGCCGGAGCTGGCCACCGATCATGTTGAAGACCGTGGACTTGCCGGCGCCGTTGGGGCCGATCAGGGCAAGCATCTCGCCCCGCTCCAGGGTGAAGCCGACATCCCGGGCCGCCACCACGGCGCCGAAGGCCTTGTTCAGGTCCCGCACCGCGAGGAGGCTCATGACCGCGCCTCGCGCCAATGCCCGACGGTGCCCACGAGACCGCGCGGGAAGATGAGCACGATGGCGATGATGCTCAGGCCGAGAAACAGCCGCCACAGGGAGGTCAGAGGCATGATCTGGTCGCGCAGGGCATGGAGGACGCCCGCCCCCACGAGAGGGCCGGTGACGGTCTGAATACCGCCGAGGAGGAGCATGGTGAGGGCATCGACCGATGTCGGGATGCCGAGCAGGCTCGGATCGACCGAGCCGCGGGAGAAGGCGTAGATCCCCCCGGCCAGCCCAGCCGCCGCGCCGGACAGGATGAAGGCGAGCCAGCGGTGACGGCGGATGTTCAGGCCGATCGCCTCGGCGCGCGGCTCCGAGTCCCGCGCAGCCCTCAGGGCGTAGCCGAAGGGCGCGTCGATCACCCGCCTGAGGACCAGGACGGCGGAAGCGGTCAGGCCCAGGGTGAGCAGGTAATAGCGGGTCTGCCCGCTCGCCCATTCGGCCGGCCAGACGCCGACGATGCCGTTGTCGCCCCCGGTCACCTCGACCCATTGGAACGCGACCGCATAGAGGATCTGCGCCGCGGCGAGCGTCATCATCGCGAGATAGATCCCCGAGAGACGCACCACGAACGCTCCGATCAGGGCGGCGCCCACGGCGGCCAGAAGCAGCCCGAGAGGCAGCGCCGCCTCCATAGGCGCGCTCAGCCACCGGATGCCGAGCGCCGCGCCGTAGGCTCCCAGGCCGAAGAAGGCGGCATGGCCGAAGCTGACGATGCCGCCGACGCCGATGAGGAGCTGCAGGCTGAAGGCGAAGAGCGCGAAGATCAGGATCTCCGTCGCCACCTTGAGCAGGTAGGCGTCGGCGACGAGGGGAAGGCAGGCCAGGAGCGCGAGCACGATCACCGCCACCGCCATGTCCGAGGATCGCGGCTTGCGGCTGACGATGCCGACCGCGTGGGTGCCCCCGACGACCTCCGGCCGCCCGAACAGCCCATAGGGCCTGATCGCGAGAACCACGGCCATGAGAAGGAAGACGACGACGAGGGTGCTCTTCGGAAAGATCAGGATTCCGAAGGCCTGGAGCTGGCCGATGATCAGGGCCGCGAGGAAGGCGCCGGGGACGCTGCCCATGCCGCCTACGACGGTCACGACGAAGCTTTCGGCAATGACGGAGAGGTCCATGCCCGTATTGGCCGCGACCCGGGGGATCTGGAGCGCGCCGCCGAGCCCGGCCAGGAAGGCGCCGAGGAAGAGCGTGCCGGTGAACAGCACCGCCTGGTTCACCCCGAGGGAGGCGACCATCTCCCGGTCCTGGGTGGCGGCCCGGACCAGCACGCCGAACCGGGTCTTTCGCAGGAGCAGCCAGACGAGGCCGAGGACGATGGGCCCCGCCGCGATGAGCACGAGCTCGTAGGAGGGGAAGCGGCGTCCCAGGATCTCGACCGGCGCCCGCAATCCCGGGGCACGCGGCCCGAGGATGTCCTGCGGCCCGAAGATCTGCACCACCAGATCCTGCACGACCAGCACGACGCCGAAGGTGGCCAGCAGCTGGAACAGTTCGGGCGCTGCGTAGATGCGCCGGAGGAGCACGATTTCGAGCACCACGCCGATCAGACCGACGACGAGGGCCGAGGCGAGAATTCCGGCCCAGAAGGTCACCGGCCCGAAATAGAACTGGAGCAGCCAGGGCACCAGCGTCGCGGCCGTATAGGCTCCGATCATGTAGAGCGAGCCGTGCGCGAAATTCACGATCCGCGTCACCCCGAAGACGAGGGTCAGGCCGCAGGCCGTGATGAAGAGGGACGAGGCGCTGGCCAATCCGTTGAGGGATTGGATGACGAGGAAGGACGGCTCCATGGGTGGGTTACCGTCCTGTCGAGAGATGCACGTGCGCGCCTCGCTTCTTCAAGCCGTTATTCCTTCCGAACCGCCTTGACCTCCGCTTCGGAAGGCATGAAGGACGCGCCGTCCTTGTAGGTCCAGTCGGTCATGCCGCCGGTCGCGCCCTGCTGGACGAGCTTGCCGACCCAGGCGCCCATGGTGGACTGGTGATCGATGCCGCGCATCGTCACGGGGCCGATGATCGTGTCGAACTTCGCGTCCTCGAGCGCCTTGATGAGAGCTTCCGTCTCGACGGATCCTGCCCGTTCGATCGCATCGCGGATCATGTACACGGTCATGTATCCGAGGAGCGAACCGAGACGGGGCGTCTCGTTGAATTTCGCGCGGTAGGCCTCCACGAAGGCCTTGTGCTTCGGCTCGGTGATCTGGTCCCAAGGGTAGCCGGTCACGGTCCAGCCTTCCGGCACCTCGTCCTTCAGGGGCAGGAGCCATTCGGGCTCGCCGGTCAGCAGGGAGAGAACCGTGGCATCCTCGAACAGGCCTCGGGTGTTGCCCTCGCGCACGAACTGGGTGAGGTCGGGGCCGAACAGCACGTTGAAGATGCCGTCGGGCCGCGCCTGTTCGAGGGCCGACACGGTCGCGCCGGCCTCGATCTTGCCCAGCGCGGGATATTGCTCCGCGACGATCTCGGCCCCGGGAACGCGCTCCTTGATCAGGCGCTTGAACACCTCGGCCGCCGACTGGCCGTATTCGTAGTTCGGCGCCACGATGGCCCAGCGCTTGGCGCCGGAGGCCTTCGCCTGCTCCACCAGCATGCCGACCTGCATGAAGTTGTTGGGGCGGATGCGGAAGGTGTACCGGTTGCCCTGCGCCATCGTGATGGCGTCGGTCAGCGGCTCCGCGGCCACGTAGACGATCTTCTTCTGGTTGGCGTAGTCCGCCATGGCGACGCCGACATTGGACAGGAAGGAGCCGAACAGAAGCGACACGCCCTCACGCGTCACCAGTTCGTCGGCAACCCGGGTCGCGTCGCCCGTCGTGGCGCCGTCGTCGCGGGAGACGATTTCGAGCTTGCGGCCGAGCACGCCGCCCTTGGCGTTGATCTCGTCCAGGGCCATCTGCCAGCCATTGCGGTAGGGCACGGTAAAGGCGGCCCATTTGGAGTAGGAGTTGAGCTCCCCGAGCTTGATGGGGGCCTGCTGCGCCTGAACGGCCGGTGCTGCAAGCGCGAGCGCCGCTCCAAGAGCCAGCCAGCGGATCATCGATATCGTCGCCATACTCGTACCCTTCCTGGGAGGACTTGCGAGGATGTAGGGCCATTCATGACGTGAAGGAAGACTTATTGCGGCTCAAGGCCGGAATTCCTGCCTTGCTGCCCCTCCGGGCGGGTGACAAAGTGATGCCCCGTTTCCCCTCACGCTGATCAAGGTTTCCATGCTGCTCAATGCCGATCCCGCCCGTGCCTTCATGCCCTATCCGGCCGCTGCGGTGCCCCATGCCGACCGCGGACCGCTTTCAGGGCTGACCTTCGCCGCGAAGGACCTGTTCGACGTGGCAGGCTATCCGACGAGCAGCGGGTCGCCCCACATGCTCGCGATGTCGGGCATCAAGACCCGGACGGCCCCGACGGTGCAGAGGCTCCTCGAAGCGGGCGCCCGCCTCGTCGGCAAGACGATCACGGACGAGCTCGCCTTTTCGATGAGCGGCAAGAACGCTCATTTCGGCACGCCGGTGAACGGGGGTGCGCCGGACCGGATTCCCGGCGGCTCCTCGTCCGGCTCCGCAGCTGCCGTATCCAACGGGCTCTGCGATTTCGCCCTCGGAACCGATACGGGCGGGTCGGTGCGGGCGCCGGCCAGCCATTGCGGGCTCTTCGGCATCCGCCCGACCCATGGCCGCGTCAGCCTGGAGGGCTGCCACGATCTGGCGCCGTCCTTCGACACCTGCGGATATTTCACCCGGGATGGGGCCACGTTCGTCCGTGTCGGCGAGGTGCTGCTCGGGGAGGATCGGGTTCCCCTCCCGGAAAAACCCAGGGCTCTCCTGGCCAGGGACGCCTTCGGGCTGCTCAACGGCACCGTGCGGGAGGCCCTTGCGCCTGCCCTTCGCCGCATCGAGGTCGTTCTGGGGCAGCCTGACGAAAAGGACGTCGCGCCGGACGGTTTCACCTCGCTCTATTGGGGCATGCGCTACATCCAGAGCCGGGAGGCCTGGACCGTCGACGGCGCCATGATCGAGCGCTACCGGCCGCCCCTCGGCCCGGGCGTCGGGGACCGGTTCGAGTTCTCGCGGGGCGTCACGGATCGACAGGTGACCGAGGCGCAGGCGATCCGGAGCGCCTTCCGGGAGCGCTTCGAAGCCCTGTTCGGCAGGGATGGGGTGCTGATCCTGCCCACCATGCCCGATGTGGCGCCTCTGCTCTCGGAGAGCGACGAGGCGCTGAACGATTATCGCAACAACGCCATAAACCTGCTTTGCCTGTCGGTTCTGTCGGGCCTGCCGCAGGTCTCGATTCCCCTCGCTTCGCGCCTCGGAGCGCCTCTGGGGATTTCGATCATGGGGCCGGCCGGTTCCGATCTGAGCCTCGTTGCCCTTGCCGCCCGGATTGCGGATGGGGCCTCGGCCTGATCGAACCGAGATCCGGGCACCAGAGTTACCGGCAGGACGAGAGAAGCCGAAGAGGGGGCTGAGGGGGACACATGACCAATCCAGTCGTTCATCCGGAAACGCCGCATGTCGCCGTGGCAAGCGCCTGCACGGTCGGCGAGGGGGCCCTCTGGGACCACAGGACCGGAACCGTGTTCTGGGTCGACATCAAGAACCCGGGCATCTGGCGCTATCACCCGGAGACGGGCGAGCACTCCCGGATCGGGGCTCCCGAACGGGTCGGCTTCGTGGCCCTCACGGCGGACCCGGATGTGGTGGTCGCCGGGTTCAAGAAGGGCATCGCGCGGTTCGACCTGCGTGACGGCACGGTCCAGCCGCTCGTTTCCCCCGAGCCCGAGCAGCCGGGAAACCGCATCAATGACGGGGATGTGGGACACGACGGCGCGCTCTACTTCGGCACCATGGACGATGAGGAGGAGCATCCCACCGGATCGTTCTGGCGCTGGGACGGCAAGGAGCTGGCCCAGTTCCACAAGGGCTTCATCGTCACCAACGGCCCCGCCATCAGCCATGACGGGCAGACGCTCTACGCCACGGACACCATGGGTGGGACGATCTATGCCCTCGATCTGGACCAGGGCCGTGTCGGCGAGCCCCGCCGCTTCGTCCAGTTCGAGAAGGGCTGGGGCTATCCCGACGGCATGGCCGTCGATGCCGAGGGATACCTGTGGGTCTGCCACTGGGGCGGATCCCGCATCAGCCGCTTCGCTCCGGACGGGTCCATCGAGCGGATCCTCCCCGTGCCTACCGCGCAAGTGACGAAATGCGCTTTCGGCGGCCCGGATCTCACCACCCTCTACATCTCCACGGCGGCCATCGGCCACGATCCGCATATCGACCCCATGGCGGGCCACCTCTTCGTGGTGGAGACCGGCATCCGCGGCATGAAGACGAACATCTTCGAAGGATAAGCCATGACGATCGAACGGTTCGGCTCCATCGACGGGGAGGACGTCCTCGAAATCACCCTCAAGGGGCCGGACGGGATCGAGATGCGCGTCCTGACCTGGGGCGCCGTGGTGCGGGACCTGATCGTGCCTGCCGCCGAAGGGCCTCAAAGAACGGTGCTGGGGCTCAATTCCATCGAGGACTACGTTGCCCACTCCCCCTATTTCGGTGCCATCGTCGGGCGCTACGCGAACCGCATCGGGCAGGCCCGCTTCGCCCTGGACGGGGAAGCGTTCAGGCTCGATGCCAATGAAGGCCGCAATCAGCTTCACGGCGGCTCCAGGGGCTTCGGGACCCGCCTGTGGACGATCATCGACCATCAGCCCTCCAGCCTGACCCTCGCTCTCGTATCCGAGGACGGCGATATGGGATATCCGGGCCGCCTCATCGCCACCTGCACCTACTCCCTGCACGAGCCGGCGACGGTGCGGATCGCCCTGGAGGCCACATGCGACCGGCCCACTCCGGTCAACCTCACGACGCACGGCTACTTCAACCTGGATGGCAGCTCCGACATCTCGTCCCATCATCTGATGATCAAGGCAGATTACATCACCCCCACCACGCCCGATCTCATCCCGACCGGCGAGATCAGGAAGGTGGAGAGCACCGACTACGATTTCACCACCTTACGGCCCATCGGCGCGGCGCAGCTGATGCAGCGGCGCATTTCGTACGACACCAATTACGTGCTCCAGAGCGACGGCGGCGAGCTGGCCCATGCCGCTACGTTAACATCGCTCAAGAACGGCCTCGCGATGGAACTCTGGACCACGGAGCCGGGCGTCCAGTTCTATGACGGGCACATGCTGGACATTCCCGTTCCGGGCCTGGGGGGAGCACGGTACGGATCGCACGCGGGGCTTTGCCTAGAACCGCAGCGTTTTCCCGACGGCCCCAATAAGGCCCATTTTCCCCCGTGTATCTTGGTGCCGGGAGTGGTGTCCCGGCAGATCAGCGAGCTGCGATTCGCGTCGGAGTGAGGAACCCGGCAGCCAGCGTAACGGTTGTCTTTGCGGCGTTGCGTCTCGACAATAACGACAAGCCAAGAAAGGGAGATCCGCCATGCCGGTGCTCGATGCGAAAGCCCTGAAGACAGACCCGAAAGGGGCGGCTTTCCTGTTGGGCGTCCTGCGTCGCACTCCCGTGTCGCCTCCCAAGGACGAGTCCAAACAGGGCGCGGCGCAGATCCGCTCCGATCGGCGCCGCGAGGAATTTCGGCAGGAAGGCACCACGCGCCCCTGAGGGGCGCATTCAGGCCGCCGGGGTCGCGACCAGGCCCCGCTTCGCCAGCAGCGCATCCGGAGTCGGCAGACGGCCGCGGAAGGCCTTATAGGCCTCGGCCGGATCGCGAAGGTTGCCGGCCGAATAGATGAAGCGCTTGAGCTTGTCCGCCAGCTCGCCGTTGAAGGCGTCGCCCGTTTCCTCGAAGGCCGTGAAGGCATCCGCGTCCAGCACTTCGGACCAGAGATAGCTGTAATAGCCCGAAGAATAGCCGTCGCCGGAAAAGACGTGGGCGAAATGGGGCGTGCGGTGCCGCATGATGATCTCGCGCGGCATGCCGATCCTCTCCAGGGACTGCTTCTCGAACGCGGCCGCATCCAGTTCGCCCGGATCGGCAAGGCGGTGAAGATCGATGTCCACGAAGGCGGAGGCCAGATACTCGACCGTCGCAAAGCCCTGATTGAAGTTGCGTGCCGCCATCAGGCGCTGCAGCAGCTCCTCCGGGATCGGCTCGCCCGTGCGGTAGTGGGTTGCATAACGGCGCAGAATGTCCGGCTGCGACAGCCAGTGTTCGTAAAGCTGGGACGGCAGCTCCACGAAATCCGTCGATACGCTCGTACCCGCGAGCAGCGGATAGGTCACGTTCGAGAGCAGGCCGTGAAGGGCATGGCCGAATTCGTGAAAGAGCGTGCGCGCATCGTCGAAGCTCAGCAGCGAGGGCTCGCCCGGTCCGCCCTTGGCGAAGTTCATCACGTTCACGATGATGGGGCGAATGTCGCCGGTGAGCCGCTCCTGCGAGCGGAAGGCGCTCATCCAGGCGCCGCTGCGCTTGGAGCTCCGCGCAAAATAATCGCCGATGAAGATGCCGATCGGCGCTCCTCCTGAATCCCTGACCTGCCAGGCCCGAATGTCAGGATGGTAGCGCGGGAAATCCTGCAGTTCCTCGAAAGTGAGACCGAACAGGCGATGGGCCGTGTCGAAAGCGGCCTCGATGATGCGGTCGAGCTGAAAGTAAGGCTTGATGGTGGCCTCGTCGAGATTGTGCCGGGCCATGCGCACCTGTTCGGCATAGTAGCGCCAATCCCAGGGCGCGATTTCGATGTTTTCGCCCTGGGACTGGGCCTGCGCCTGCAGGTCGTCCCGCTCACGCCGTGCGCGCTCGCGGGCCGGTGTCCAGACCTCGTTGAGGAGCTTGAGCACCGCATCGGGTGTCTTCGCCATGGTGTCGGCGAGCTTGAAATCGGCGAAGGTCTCGTAGCCCAGAAGCTTGGCCCGCTCCGCGCGGAGCGCCACCATCTCGGCGATGATGGCCTTGTTGTCCGTCGCATTGCCCGAATCGCCCCGTGCAGCCCAGGCCTTGAAGGCCTGCTCCCGCAGATCGCGGCGGCTGGAGAACTGCAGGAACGGCTCGATGCTGGAGCGCGAGAGGGTGATGACGTGCTTGCCTTTCAACCCGGAATCCTCGGCGGCCTGCGCCGCGGCCTCGCGCAGGAACGAGGGAAGGCCGGCCAAATCCGCCTCGCCGTCGAGGACGAGCTTGTACGACCTTTCGTCGGCCAGGACGTTCTGGGCGAACTGCGTGCCGAGGGAGGCCAGCCGCTCCGTGATGGCAGCCAACCGCTTCTTCTTCTCGGGGTCCAACTGGGCGCCGGCGCGAATGAAGATCGTGCGGTAGCGGTCCAGAACCCGGGCCTGCTCCGGGTTCAGGCCCAGGCGCTCACGGTCCCGGTAGAGCGCTTCGACGCGCTGGAAGAGCGCCTCGTTCATGAAGATGCTGTTGCGGTGCTTGGCGAGGATCGGGGCCATTTCGCGCTCGATGGCCTGGATCGCATCGTTCGTGTGCGAGCCCGCAAGGTTGAAGAACACCCCGCCGACACGCTTCAGCGCCAGGCCGCTGCGCTCCAGCGCCTCGATGGTGTTGGCGAAGGTGGGCTTCTCGGAGCTGCCGGCAATGGTGGCGATTTCCGCCTGCTGCTCGGCGAGAGCCGTGTCGAAGGCGGGCCTGAAATGCTCGGGCGCGATGCTCTCGAAGGGCGGAAGACCGTGCGGGCCCGTCCAAGGGCGAAGGAGAGGGTTGGCCGTGCCGGCTTGGTCGGATGCAGTCATGGGATCTCCTTGCCGATGTCGTTGCTGGGCGGAGTCTTAAAGCATTTTGCGCGGATGTGGACCCGGCCGGCGCAAAATGCCCGAGACGTGAAGACGAGCCGCCTCAGCATGGCGCAGCTTCATGATCTCACCCGTTCACGGAAAACGGCGAGGGCCCCGCGCCCGCTTCCGAGGACAGATGGCGCCGGAGAAAAGTCAGCGCCCGCTGGGTCGCATCCCGATGAGCCTCGCCCCGAAAGCCATGGGCCTGCTCGGGATAGACTTTGATTTCGTGCGGTACGGCCTGCTGCCGCAGGAGAGCCTCGATGGCATAGGCGTTCGAGACGGGAACAATGGGATCCATGCCCCCGTGCAGGATGAGAGTGGGCGGCAGGCGGGCATCCTGCGCGATGGCCCCGTGAGGCAGAGGACCGAAATAGTTCACCAGCGCCTTGATGCGCCGGTCTGCGCTCGAAACGGCGAGACCGAGGGCTGCACCAAGGGAGATGCCGACGATCCCGATGCGGCTGGAATCCGCATTCGCGTGGCTGGACACCCAGGCAAGGGCATCGTTTACCGTCTCCATCCAGAGCTGGAAGTTCTGGAACAGCGTACTGAAGGAAGCGCGCCTTTCGCCGGTGCGGTCGAGGTAATGGACAAGGTGAACCTGATATCCTGCGCCGGCGATGCTGCGCGCTCCCTCGCGATACTGGTCGTGGCCGCTCAATCCGTCGGCCCCGTGGAGCATGAGCACGGCGGGGCGTGGCGCGGTCCCGCTCGTCTGGAAGACGTCGACGGCGATGGACCTGCCGCCGCTCCTGAAGGTTTGGCGTTGTTCCGTCACAGGCATCGAGGTTGGCTTTCCGTCTTGGGATTGGGCAGGAGGGGAGGCAGCAAGAGCTGTCCCGATCAGGAGCGTTCGTCTGGTGATCGACATGGATCCGGTGGGGCTAGGCAACCGTGATGATGAAGAGATAGGAACGGGTTTTCCCCTGTCCGAGACGGCAAAAGGTCCCACGATCCGCTTCGCCTAACGGCCAAGGATCGTTCGGCTGTTCCGGGCGTTGTCGTGCTGGCCGCTGGGATCCCCTCAGGGCCGGACAGAGATCCAATCCATGCCGACCGCCCGAGCGCCCCTTCCCGTACCGCCGCCGCCCGAGACGGAGATCCAGCCGCCGGGCGTCCCCGGCATCAGCGGTCTGATGACCCTGGCGGTCAGCGTCGTGGTCCTGGCGGCGCTCTATATCGGCCAGGACGTCTTCCTGCCGGTCGTGCTCGCCATCCTCCTGGCCTTCGTTCTGGCTCCTTTCGTCGACCTGCTGAGGCGTTGGCATCTCGGCCGCGTGCCCTCCGTCATCATCGCAGTTCTCCTCGCTCTCGGGATCATCGTGGCGCTCGGCACCGTCATCGGCTTTCAGGTTGCCGGGCTCGCCACCGACCTGCCGCGGTACCAGACCACCATCCGGGAAAAGGTCGGCTCCCTGCGGGAAGGAACGATCGGACGCCTGCCCTCCCTGCTGAAGGAGTTCAACAGCGCCGTGGAGGAGGGGACGAAGGAGGCCGTCGAGACGCCCCCTGCGTCCTCCGCCGCCGTCCCGGCGGATCCGCCTGCGCCGGAGCCCGGGCCTCTCCCGGTCGAGGTGCATGAGCGGGAGCCTACGCCCCTCGAGATCGCCCGAAGCATTGCCGTGCCGCTGCTGCATCCGCTTACGACGACAGGCATCGTCTTCGTGGTCCTGATCTTCATTCTCCTGCAGCGGGAGGACCTGCGGGACAGGATGATCCGGCTGTTCGGCTCGACGGATCTGCATCGGACCACGGCCGCCATGGACGATGCGGCGCGGCGTCTCAGCCGCTATTTCCTCACCCAACTGGCGCTCAACTCGGCCTTCGGCGTCTTCGTCGGCATCGGTCTGTGGCTGATCGGCGTGCCGAGCCCCGCCCTGTGGGGCGTCTTCACCACGCTCATGCGGTTCGTGCCCTATATCGGCTCCTTCCTGGCGGCCGCCTTCCCGGTTCTGCTCGCCGCAGCGGTCGATCCCGGCTGGTCCATGGCGCTCATGACCTTGGCCCTCTTCCTGATCAGCGAGCCGCTGATGGGGCATGTGGTCGAGCCTCTGGTCTATGGACAGAGCACGGGCCTGTCCCCGTTCGCGGTCGTGATCTCGGCGATCTTCTGGACCTGGATCTGGGGCCCTGTCGGCCTTCTCATCGCAACCCCCCTGACCCTCTGTCTCGTCGTGCTCGGACGGCATGTGGAGAGGCTGGAATTCCTCGACGTGCTCCTGGGCGACCGCCCGGCCCTGACACCGGCCGAGAACCTCTACCAGCGCATGCTGGCGGGCGATCCGGACGAGGCGCTGGAATCGGCCGAGGTCCTCCTCAAGGAGCGCTCGCTCACGTCGTACTACGACGAAGTGGCCCTCAAGGGGCTCCAGCTTGCGGCCAACGACGCGAACCGCGGTGTGCTCACGGGCCGCCAGCTCGAGCAGGTGAAGGAAGTCGCCCAGGCGCTCGTGCATGACCTGGGAACCCACGACGACATCGAGCCGGAGCCCGACGAAACCGACGACGAGCCTGTTGCCTCGCCGCAGAGCGCCAAGCCCGACATCAAGGAGCCTGCGATCGAGGGCGACCCGCGCGAGGAGGACATTCCCGACGCCTGGAGGGCGTCCGGCGCCGTCATGTGCATCGCAGGCCGCGGGCCGCTCGATGATGCCGCCGCCGACATGCTGGCCCAGCTCCTGGGCAAGCATGGTCTCGGAACCCGCACCATTCCGCACGCGGATGTCTCGCGGGCCGCGATCTTCAACCTCGATGCGACCGGCGTTCAGATGGTCTGCGTCTGCTACCTCGAGATCGGCGGAACGCCAGCGCATCTGCGCTATCTCCTGAGGCGTCTGCGCAAACAGGTTCCCAATGCCCCCATTCTGGTGGGATTGTGGCCCGCCGACGACAAGGTCCTGCAGGACGAAGCGCTGCGCAAAACTCTCGGGGCGGATTATTACGTCGCGTCCCTGCGCGACGGCGTGGTCTGCTGCCTGAAGGTCGCCACCAACAAGGCCAAGGCGCCCGACGAGAACAGCGCCGCACCGGCGGCGCCGCCGCCCGCGGAGGGAGCGGAGGCTGTCAAGCGCCTGCCGCTGCCCGCATGAGCCGGCGGCTTGTCAGGCCGCCGTCTCCTTGAGGAAGTTTTCCGCATAGTGGCAGGCCACGTAGCGCCCGTCGAGAAGTCGGGGCTGCGGCCGCTCCACCTTGCAGCGGTCCGTTACATAGGGGCAGCGGGTTGAGAACACGCACCCTTGCGGCGGGTTGAGCGGCGAGGGCAGCTCCCCTTTCAGCACGATGCGCTTGCGCTTCACGCCTGTGATGCCGGGCGTCGAAGACAGGAGCGCCTGGGTATAGGGATGGAGCGGACGCGCATAGATGCGCTCCTTCGGCCCCTGCTCGACCGCGTGCCCCAGATACATGACGAGCACGTCGTGGGCGATGTGCCGGACGACGCCGAGATCGTGCGAGATGAACAGATAGGCGAGGCCCATCTCCGCCTGGAGATCCGCCAGGAGGTTCAGGACCTGCGCCTGGATCGACACGTCCAGGGCCGAGACCGGCTCGTCGGCCACGACGAGCTTCGGCGAGAGCATCAGCGCGCGGGCGATGGCGATGCGCTGCCGCTGGCCGCCCGAGAACATGTGGGGATAGCGGTTGTAGTGCTCGGGCCGCAGGCCCACCTTCGCCATCATGGCCCGCGCCCGCTCGGTGCGCTCGCCCGACGGCAGATTGGTGTTGATGGCGAGCGGCTCCTCCAGGATCGTGCCCACCTTCTTGCGCGGGTTGAGGGAGCCGTAGGGGTTCTGGAACACGAACTGCACGGTGCGGCGCAGGTCCTTGGCCTTGCCGGCCGGCGGATTGACCGCGTCCATACCGTCCAGGGTGAGGGAGCCCTCGGTCGGCTTCTCGATCAGGGTCACCATGCGAGCGAGGGTAGACTTGCCGCAGCCGGATTCGCCCACCACCGCCAGGGTCTTGCCCGGCTCGATGGAAAACGAGATGCCACCTACGGCCTGAAGGCGGCCGGGCTCCTTGAACAGGCCCTGCTTCACCTCGTAGACACGCTTCAGGCCCTTGGCTTCAACGATGGGGGCGCTCACGATGCGGCCTCCGCTCCGACAGGATGATCAGCTTGGATTTCGGCATTCCGGTTCGGATCGCCGAGCGGATAGTGGCAACGGATCTGGCCGCCGGCCCAGGGCCTCAGGTCAGGCCGCACGTTGCGCGAATGCTCGGTCGCATAGGCGCAGCGCGGGCTGAACAGACAGCCCCTCGGCCGGTCGTAGAGACCCGGCACCACGCCCGGAATGGTGGCGAGGCGCGTGGCGCCCTCGCTCCGTTCCGGCAGGGCGGCGAGAAGGGCCGCCGTATAGGGGTGCTGAGGCGAGTCGAAGAGATCGGCGGCCGAGCGCTCCTCCATGATCTGGCCCGCATACATCACCATCACCCGCCGCGCCGTCTCGGCGACGACGCCCATGTTGTGGGTGATCATGACGAGGGCCATGTTCCGCTCCTTCTGCAGGGTCATCAGAAGGTCGAGGATCTGGGCCTGGATCGTCACGTCGAGAGCGGTCGTCGGCTCGTCGGCGATGAGCAGCTTCGGATTGCAGGCGATGGCCATCGCGATCATCACGCGCTGGTTCATGCCGCCCGAGAGCTGGTGCGGAAAGGCCGAGAGGCGGCTTTCCGCCGACGGGATGCCCACCTGCTCCAGGAGCTCGATGGCCCGCCGCCGCGCCGCCTTGCGGTCCATGCCTTCGTGCAGGCGCAGGGTCTCGGCAAGCTGGAAGCCGATGGTGAACGACGGGTTGAGACTCGTGGTCGGCTCCTGGAAGATCATCGCCACGTCCTTGCCCGTGAGCTTGCGCCGCTCGGATTCGGACATGGTCAGGAGATCGCGACCGTTGAAGGTGAGCTTGTCGGCCTTCACGCGGCCAGGAAACGGGATGAGGCCCATGACGGCCAGCATCGTGACGCTCTTGCCGGAGCCGGATTCGCCGACGACGCCGAGCACCTCGCCCTCGTCGAGCGTGAGGCTCACTCCGTCCACGGCGCGCATGACGCCGCCCTGGGTCGGAAATTCGACCGATAGGTTTTCAATTTCGAGAAGGGCCATGTCTTAGCGCTTCAGTTTGGGATCGAGGGCGTCGCGGAGACCGTCCCCGAGGAGATTGAAGGCAAGCACCGTGATGAGGATCGCAAGACCCGGGAAGGTCACGACCCACCAGGCACGGAGCACGAATTCGCGGGCATCCGCCAGCATGGTGCCCCATTCGGGCGAGGGCGGCTGAGCGCCGAGGCCGAGGAAGCCCAGGGCTGCGGCGTCCAGGATCGCGGTCGAGATGCCGAGGGACGCCTGCACGATGAGAGGCGCCGTGCAGTTGGGCAGCACTTCCCTGAACATCAGCCGCGCCGTGCCGGCGCCGCTCACACGGGCCGCCGTCACGTAATCCTTGGATGTCTCGGTGATGACCGCCGCACGCGCAAGGCGCACGTAATGCGGCAAAATCACCAGGGCGACCGCCAGCATGGAGTTCATGAGGCCGGGACCCAGCACCGCGACGATCACGATGGCGAGGAGGAGGCTCGGCAGGGTGAGGATGATGTCCATCAGGCGCATGATGAAGATCTCGGTCAGGCCCCGGAAGAAGCCGGCCACGAGACCGAGCACGGTGCCGATCACGATGGAGATCGCCACGACGACGATGCCGATGAGCAGGGACAGGCGGGCGCCGTAGATCAGACGGGACAGGATGTCCCGGCCGATCGGATCGGTGCCCAGGGGATAGGCGATGGAGCCGCCCTCCTGCCAGAAAGGCGGCTGGAGCGCGATTGTCGTATTGGTCACGTAGGGCGAATGCGGCGCCAGCACGTCGGCCAGCAGAGCCACCAGCACCACCGCGATGATGATGACGAGTCCGGCCACGGCGCCGTGATTGGCGCTGAAATAGCCCCAGAACTCGCGCAGTGGATGAGGAGGAGTGGCCGTATGTGCGGCGGCCGGGGGAGCTTCCATGGTTTCAGCGGTCATCGGTGGTGCCTGATGCGCGGATTGATGAGACCGTAGGTGAGATCGACGAGCAGGTTGACGCTCATCACGACAATGCCGAGGAGGAGCGCGCCGCCCTGCAGCACGGGATAGTCGCGCCGGAAGATGGCGTCGATGAGCCATTTGCCGACCCCGGGCCAGGAGAAGATCGTCTCGGTCAGGATCGCGCCCGTGAAGAGCACGCCGACCTGCAGGCCGATGACCGTGACCACCGGGATCAAGGCGTTGCGCAGGGCATGGAGCGCGATGATGCGGAAGCGGGACAGGCCCTTGGCCTTGGCCGTGCGGATGTAGTCCTCGCCCAGCACCTCCAGCATGGCCGAGCGGGTCATGCGGGCGATCACGGCCAGGGGAACGGTGCCGAGCACGATCGTCGGCAGGATCAGGTGCCGGACGGCGGACCAGAACGCGCCCTCTTCCTCGGACAAGAGCGTATCGATCAGCAGGAAGCCGGTGATGGGCTCGATATAGTACAGGACGTCGATGCGTCCCGAGACCGGCGTCAGGTCGAACTGGACCGAGAACAGCAGGATGAGGATCAGGCCCCACCAGAAGATCGGCATCGAGTATCCGGTCAGCGAAATGCCCATCACGCCGTGGTCGAAGATGGAATTTCGCCGGATGGCCGCCAGCATTCCGGCGGGGAGGCCGATCAGCAGGGCGAAGAGAATGGCGCAGACCGCGAGCTCGATGGTGGCCGGAAACAGTTCCGAGAACTCGCTCAGAACAGGCTCCTGCGTGATCATCGACTTGCCCAGATCCCCTTGGAGCACACGGGCAAGATAGATGCCGTACTGGACGAGGATCGGCTGATCGAAGCCATATTCCTTGCGCAGCTGCTCGTGGCGCGCAGGGTCGATCCCGCGTTCGCCAGCAAGGGTTTCGATAGGGTCGCCCGGGACGAGGCGGATGAGAAAGAAGGCGAGCAGCGTGATCCCGAGGAAGGTCGGGATGACAAGGCTGACGCGGGTGAGAATGAAGCGGAGCATCGTCGCAATGTAAAAAGGCGGAGCGGCGCCGAGGCCGCTCCGCCAGAGGTTGAGTGTTGAGGCTTACTTGCCCTTGATATCCACGCCGTAGAAGGTGTGGCGACCGAAGGGGGAGAGCTTGAAGTCGACGACTTCCTTGCGGACAGGCTTCAGCTGCACCGCGTGAGCCACGGTGAACCAGGGAGCCTGATCCTTGAAGATCACCTGAGCCTGCTCGTAGAGCTTGGTGCGCTCGGCCTGATCGGTCGTGACCTTCGCCTTCGTCACGAGATCGTCGAAGGGCTTGTGGCACCACTTCGCGATGTTCGAGCCGGAAGCCGACTGTGCCGAGGCGCAGCCGAGCAGGGTGTGCAGGAAGTTGTCCGGATCGCCGTTGTCGCCCGTCCAGCCGAGCTGAGCCATCTGGTGCTCGCCGGCCTGGGCCCGCTTGCGATACTCGCCCCACTCGAAGCTCTTGATCTCGGCCTTCACGCCGATCTTGGCGAGGTCGGCCTGCATGAGCTCGGCGATGCGGCGCGCATTCGGGTTGTACGGACGCTGGACCGGCATGGCCCACAGGTCCGTCTCGAGGCCGTTCGGGTAGCCGGCTTCGGCCAGGAGCTTCTTGGCGGCTTCCGGATCGTACTCGTATTCCTTCACGGCCTCGTTGTACGACCACATGGACGGCGGGATCGGGTTCTTGGCGGGAACGCCGCTGCCGAGGAACACCGCGTCGACGATGGCCTTCTTGTTGATGGCCATGTTGACGGCCTTGCGGACGCGCACGTCGTCGAAAGGCTTCTTGGTGGTCTGGAAGGCGAGGTAGCCGACGTTCAGGCCGGGCTGCTCGAGAATCTGGACGTTGGCATCCTTCTTCATCGCCTCGAGGTCAGCCGGGTTCGGATACGGCATGACGTGGCATTCGCCCTTCTGGAGCTTCGCCCAGCGCACGGAGGCATCCGGGGTGATCGAGAAGATGAGGTCGTCGATCTTCGCCTTGCCGTTCCAGTATTCAGGGAACGCCTTGTAGCGGATGATGGCGTCCTTCTGGTACTGGACGAGGGAGAACGGACCGGTGCCGATCGGCTCTTGGTCGATCTTCTCGGGCGTTCCGGCCTTCAGCATCGCATCGGCGTATTCCTTCGACTGGACGCTCGCCCACATCATGGCGAGGTTGGCGAGGAACGGCGCTTCCGGACGGTTCAGGGTGATGCGGACGGTGTAGTCGTCCACCTTCTCGACCGACTTCAGCAGGGCAGGCATGCCCATGTCGTTGAAGTAGGAGTGGTTCGGGCTGGTCACCTTGAAGTAAGGATTCTCTTCCTTCCACTGGCGCTCGAACATGAAGACCACGTCATCGGCATTGGCCGTGCGCGTGGGCTTGAAGTTCTTGTTGGAGTGCCACTTGGCGTTCTTGCGCAGATGGAAAGTATAGACGGTGCCGTCCTCGGAAACCTCCCAACGCTCGGCGAGGCTGGGGACGACCTTCGTGCCGCCGCGCTCGAACTCGACGATGCGGTTGTAGATCTGCTCGCTGGCGTCGAAAGACGTACCGGTGGTGTTGACGCCAGGATAGAAGTTCTCCGGGCTTCCCTCGGAGCAATAGACGAGGGTTTTGGCCGCAAGCGGAGCGGCGGCCAGGAAGGCCGGAACGCAAACCGCTGCGAAGAGAGCTGATTTCTTCATTACATTGGTCCTCTGAGACGGCCACTCATGACCGTTCTGTGACGGAGTTAAGGTGCGAAGCCTCAATAAAGTCAATCTGTCCCGAACACCTTCCAGAATTTTTCGAAAAAATATACCATTTCGTGCCTAAAGCGCAGGGGAATCGGGCGCCTCAATTTTGCGCGATTATGGCCAAGTCCGACGGGATTCTGCGCCGGATGCGCAACCTGCCGAAAGGTAAGCTTCCCCGCATTTCCTAGCCCAGATCGGCACTCTCGGTTCTGCGGATCGCTTCCGTCACCTTCGCGCCGAGTTCCGAGCGGTTGAAGGGCTTGTGCAGCACCGGATATGTCCCGGGCACCCGTTCGGGGTCGGCATATCCGGTCACGAGGAGGATTCCGAGACCCGGTTGAAGCTTGCGTGCCCTGTCGGCCAAGTCGAGGCCGGTCATGCCGGGCATGGCGAAGTCGGCGATCAGGAGGTCGAGCTGACTGTCCGTCTTGAGAATGTCGAGAGCGGATGCACCGTCCGCGGCCTCGACCACCCGGTGTCCCATCTCGCCGAGATAGGCTGCCGTGACGGACCGGACCTCCGCGTCGTCGTCGACCAGCAGAATGCGCACCTTGGCCATGGGAGCCAGGTCCGACGTCTCCTCCTGATCCGCCCGGGACCTGTCGACGGCGGCACGGGACAGGTAGAGCTCGACCGTCGTGCCGACGCCGACCGTGCTGGTGATGGCGACCGTGCCGCCGGATTGCTGGGCAAGCCCGTACACCATCGACAGGCCGAGACCCGTGCCCTTGCCGACCTCCTTCGTGGTGAAGAACGGCTCGAGGACGCGGCTCAGGATCTCCGGCGGCATTCCGGCTCCCGTGTCGGCAACCGAGATCACCACGTAGTCGCCGCGACCCAGATCCGTGACACGTCCTTCCTCGACCGTTTCGTTCCGGGTCGACAGCGTCAGGACGCCGTTCTCCGCCATGGCGTCGCGGGCATTGATGCACAGATTGAGAACGGCCAGTTCGAGCTGATCCGGGTCGACCATGGCCATCCACAGATGCTCCGCCAGATCCCGCTCGATCCGGATGACCCCCCCGAGGGTGCGGGTCAGGAGGTCGTTCATGCCGCAGATGACCTGATTGACGTCCACCGTCTGCAGCCTGAGGTCCCGTTGCCGGCTGAAGCTCAGGAGCCGCTGGGTCAGGGATGCGCCGCGCTCCGCCGCGTATGTCGCGTTCTGGAGAAGCCTCGTCAGGCGCGGATCGTCCGGCGCCCGCCGGGAGGCGAGGTCGAGGCTGCCCAGGACCGCCATCAGCAGGTTGTTGAAATCGTGCGCGACCCCGCCGGCCAGGGTCCCAAGGGCCTGCATCTTGTCGGCCTGCCGCAGGCGGAGCTCCATGACCTTCCGTTCGGTGATGTCCCGTTCGATGGTGGCGACATTCGTGACGGATCCCGCCTCGTTGAGGATCGGGATGTGGTTGACCAGAAACCACTGCGATGTGCCGTCAGGGCCGTGGCGCTCCTCCGTGCGCTCGCTCGGCTGGCGCGCAACGATCGCCTTCCTCTCGGCCTCTTCCGCCGACTGTGCCTGCTCGGGCGAGGCAAGCTCGCTCTCCTTGCGGCCGACGCAGGCTTCCGGCGGAAGATCGAGGCTTTTGGCCTTGCTGGTGTTGAGGCGCACGAAGCGGCCTTCGAGATCCTTGAAGGAGATCTGGTCCCCGGTGCTCTCCATCAGGCCGCGCAGAAGGGCGCGTTCCGTTTCGAGTTCGCGGGCCAGCAGGCGCCGTTCATAGGCCGATGCCACCATGCTGGAGAGGGCCGCGGGATCCCAGGGCTTGGGAACATAGGCCATGATCCGGCCCTTGTTCACGGCGCCGATCACGGCCTTGAGGTCGGCATAGCCGGTCAGGAGGATTGCTTCGGCATCGCTCCGGTGGCGCGCCCGCGCCAGGAATTCGTCGCCCGGCATTTCCGGCATGCGCTGATCGGAGATGATGATCGCGATGTCGGGCTCGTGCTCGATGATGTCGAGCGCCTTCAGGGGCGACGTGGTCGAAAGGACCCGGTAGTCGTTCTCGAAAAGATCCTCGAGCGCGACAAGGATGTCCGGCTCGTCGTCGACGACCAGGATCGTGCCGTTCCTTGTAGGGTTGTCGCTCGACAGCGTCATGCGATGCTCTGCCTTGGGATCGTGATGATGAAGCTCGTGCCTCCCGAGGGGCTGGAATCCACGGTGATCGTGCCCTTGTGGGCCTGAACTACGCTATAGGCGATTGCAAGGCCAAGTCCAGTTCCGGCCCCGACAGGCTTCGTCGTGAAGAAGGGCTCGAAGATGCGCTCGCGCAGCTCCGGCGGTATCCCCGGGCCCGTGTCGCTGATCCTGATGGTATAGCTTGTGTCGTCGCTCGATGTTTCAATATCGATGGCGCCGGTTCCGCTGATCGCGTCCGCGGCATTGCCGATGATGTTCATGACCACCTGGTTCAGGAGGGCGGGCGAGCAGTAGAGGTCCGGCACGGCATTGTAGTGCCGGCGGACGTCGATGCGCGTGCCGAGCTTGTGGCCGAGGAGCGCCACGACGGTTTCGATCGACTCCCGAACATTCACGGTCTGGAAATCGCCCTCGTCGAGCCGGGAGAAGCGCCGCAGGTTGAGAACCAGCTCCTGGATCCGCCCCAGGCCCAGCTTCATGGCCCCGACCCGTTCGATGCACTTGTTGATGGGCCGCTCCAGCCCCGCCTCCGGAGGAAGCCGCGTCGCGACGTCGGCGAGCACGCGTTCGACGGTGCCCTGGTGTGCCAGGATGAACGCGAGGGGATTGTTGATCTCATGGGCGATGCCTGCGACGAGCTCGCCGAGGGAGGCCATCTTGGCGGCCTGGACGAGCTTGGACTGCGTGTCCTTCAGGCGGTGGTTCGCCTCCTCCAGCTCCCGATTGGCCCTGGCCAGGGCTTCGGCCGAGGCGGCTTCCGCCCTTGCGCGCTCGAAGGCGAGCTCGCGCTCGCGCAGCTCCGCCTCGATGCGCCAGTTCTCGTCCTGCAGCAGCTTGCGGCGGACCAGGGCACGGATCCGGATCCGCATGACATCGGCATCGGCGCTCGTGGGCACGATGTCGTCGGCACCTGCGGCAAAGGCCTTGGACAGCATGTCTCCGCCGTCGTCGTTGCCTAGCCCGACGATGGAGAAGCTCGATACCTCCATGCCCGGAAGGGGAGCAAGTCCGCGATAGGCGTTGAGCTGCCGGCAGAGATCCAATCCGTCGAAGGTCGGGCTGAGGATGTTGACGAGGACGCAATCCCAAGCCGTGCTCGGAGAGCCGATCTGCCGGAGAGCCTCGGCCGGCTCCCGGGCCAGGGTGACGGCATAGCCCTCGCGGGAGAGAAGGTCCTGCAGGTAGGCCTGTCGGGTGGGGCTGTCGTCGACGATGAGGATGCAGGCCCTGCGGAACGTGCTGAAGCTCGGCGCCTCGTGCCCTTCCTGGGCCTCCGCGACGGGAACGGAGCGCCGGCGGAGCAGGGCGCGGATCCTCAGGATGATGAGTTCTTGCTCGGCGGACTTGGAGATGTAGGCGTCCGCCCCGCTCTCCAGGCCCTGCCGCTCGACGGTGCGCTCCCGCGCTTCCGTGAGCATGATGACCGGGATGGCCCGCGTGCGCACGTTCAGGCGCATCTGGCGCGTCAGCTCATCGCCGTTCATGCCCGGCAGGTGATAATCGGCAATGACGAGATCCGGGAGCTTCTCGTTCAGGCCGTCGAGGGCAGCCTCCGCGGTCGCCTGCCAGCTGACCCTGAAGCCGTTGGTTTCCAGGACGTACCGGAGCTGAAGGGCCTGCGTCTCGGAATCCTCCACCAGGAGAATGTGGGCTGCCTGCGTCCCAGGTCCCACGCTCATTCGCCATCTCCTCGGGTCAGGCGCAGGAGCCTCGGCCCGATCAGGTCCAGGGGCAGGCTGGCGCTGACGCCGCCCATGCGAACGGCGGCGGCCGGCATTCCGTAGACGACCGCCGTGCTTTCGTCCTCTGCCACCGTGTATCCTCCCGCTTGGCGCAGTTCGAGGATGCCCTGTGCTCCGTCCTCGCCCATCCCCGTCAGGATGACGCCCAGGCCTCTCGATCCTACCGTCTTGGCCATGGATTGGAACAGCAGCGTTGCAGACGGTCTCTGGCTGGCCAGCGCGGGAGAGGCGCTGATCTGCAGGGTTCCTGCCGGAGACAGCAGAAGGTGGCGGTCGCCGGGCGCGACGTAGACCTTGCCCGGGGCGGGGATTTCCTGGTCGCGCGCCACGCGGACCTCGAGCGGCATGAGCCCGTTGAGCCAGGAGGCGAAGCCCTCCATGAAGGGCGCCCCCATGTGCTGGACGAGCAGGATCGGAATGGGAAAATCGGCCGGGAAGGCGCCCAAGACCTTCGCCAGAGCCGGCGGGCCGCCGGTGGAAGCTGCGATTCCCATGATCGAGGGCCGGAGGGGCGATCTTTCCCAGTCCCGCTTCTGCACCGGCGCGGGTTGAGCGTTCGGACGCCAGGCGAAGGAACGCTGTCTGACGACCGGAACCTGGCTCATGATGTAGAGCTGGGTGCAGATGGTTTCGGCAATGCCGTCGAAGCCTGCACTGGTCAGGCCGACGGGCTTCTCCACGACCGTGAGGGCTCCGGCGCGAAGCGCGTTCATGGAGATCTTGAGCGACTCGTCCTCGACGCTGCCGGCGATCACGACGATCGGGGTCGGGTGGTCCGACATGATCCGGCGCGTCGCCTCCAGCCCGTCCATGCCGGGCAGACGGATATCCATGGAGATCACGTCGGGCTGGACGCGGCCGATCTCGCGCAGCGCCTCCTCCGCGGAGCCGACCGCTGCGGCCACGACCAGGCGCGGATCGCGGGCGATGATGTGGACGAGAAGCTGCCGCACGACGAGGGAATCCTCGACCACCATCACGCGGACAGGGACTTGCGACGTACTTCTCACAGCAACTGCCCGATCGTTGCCAGCAGTTCGCGCTGGTCGAACTTCTGTTTGGTGATATAGGCGCTCGCACCGAGATCGAGACCCCTGCGCACGTCCTCAGGATCCGCGCGCGACGTCATCAGGATCACGGGTATCGATGAAATGCGCGCATCGGCCTTGATCGCCTGCAGGAGACCGAAGCCATCCATGCGCGGCATCTCCACGTCGGCGACGACGAGATCCACCATGGTTTCTCCCGAGCGCAGCACGTTCAACGCGTCGATTCCGTCGACGCTGAGAAGAACCTGATAGCCCTGGGCCTCGAGGATGCTCTTCTCGAGGGTGCGGGTCGTGATCGAATCGTCCACCACGAGGACGGTCGTGGCATGTCGCTCCTTGTCGGGAGCCCATGCCGAAAGTCCCATTCCTCCGGCAGCGAGGCGACTCTCGTTGCGCACCCAGTGGTCGATCAGGAGTTCGGGATTCAGAACGAGCGCCGGCATCTCGTCTTCCA
The DNA here is from genome assembly GCF_020532555.1 of Microvirga lenta. Classification (GTDB taxonomy): domain Bacteria; phylum Pseudomonadota; class Alphaproteobacteria; order Rhizobiales; family Beijerinckiaceae; genus Microvirga; species Microvirga lenta. The sequence continues at coordinate 437,825 of NZ_JAJBBR010000004.1, forward strand.
TCAGAACGGTGCCCGAAACCATCGCGTCGAGGCCGATGGCCTCGACATCGTTGACGAGCATGGTGCGGACGTCGTGAAACGCATTGACCGCGAAGGCGCAATGGCGTGCTCCATGTCGGACGAGCACAGCCTTCACGTTTCCGGCCTCGATGGGAATCTGGGCATTCGGAGATCCTGTCAGTGCCGCCAGGGCGATAACAGGTATGACAACGTCCTGCCCCCTTACCTCGATCCGAATGGTCGGGCGTCCTTCCACACTTTCCAGCGATTCCGCCCGCAGCCGGAGCAGGCGTTCGACGGCATGGGACGGCACGCCGTACATGCGATCCTCCGCCTCGACCAGGAGGAGAGACTGGCGTGCGGCCGTGAGAGGGACATTCAGCAGAACCTCTGTTCCCCAAGGGAAGCGCGGCCGCATCAGAACCGATCCGTGCAGTTTGCGGGCCGCCTCGGCCACCACGGAGAGTCCCATGCCGCGGCCTGAGAGGCGGTCGACCTCGCCAGCGGTCGAGAAGCCGGGGGTGAAGACGAGCGAGAGCAGTTGGTCGAGCATGGGCGGCATCGCATCTTCCGCCCTGGGCGCCAGGAGGCCGCGCTCGATGGCGACCTTTTCGATCCGCTGGAGATCGGGGCCTCGGCCGTCGTCCCGGATGCTGACAGCCAGGCGGCCGCCCCGGGAAGCGAGCTCGAGAACGATCTCGGCCCTCTCGGGCTTCCCTTTGCCCGCGCGTTCCGGCGCCGGCTCCACGCCGTGGCTCACCGCGTTGCGCAACAGGTGCATGATCGGATCCTTCAGCGCCTGCAGGACCCGGCGGTCGACCTGAAGGTCGAGGCCGATGGTGCGCACATGCACGTCGCGACCTTCCTCCCGGGCGATTCCGCGCACCATATGGCCGAAGCCGCCGAAGACCGTTTCCGCCGCGACCAGCGAAATCCGGTCGATATCGTCCCGGAGCTGGCGTGCGGCCTGATCGATGGACCAGGAGGATTGCTTCCGGCTCCGGGCAAGGGCCGAGAGCTTGCGGAACAGAGCTTTCAGATCCTGGTCGAAATCCCGCAGGCGAGGCGTTGCGGCACCCGTCGTCCGCCCGGTGCGCTCTGCTGCGGATCCCTTTCCCGCAGGCGCACTTGAGACGAGTTGAGCATGAAGCGCGTCCCAGCCGCGCCGGAGACCGCGCACCTCGACCTCGATCTGCCGCAGAGTGTCGTCGAACGCCTCGTCGTCCTGCAGCTCCGCCATGAGGGCGTGCATGGAGCTCGACAGCTGCTCCATCTGTTCGGCGGCAATGCGGAGATAAGTGCCGGCACCCGCATCTGCGGGCGGGGTTGCGTCAGGCTTCGGCGGATGGTCCTTCCGCTCCTCCGCCTTCTGGGGAGGAGGTGCTGCAGGCCGCTCCCCGGGCGAAGTCGACTTCAGCGCCTGCAAGGCCGCCTCCGCCGACGCGGAACCGGCCGGTCCGGAGGATTCGGCGACGAGATCCTCGATGGTGTCGAGGCTCAGGCGGACGGCCGCGATCGTAGGCTTGTCCAGCTCCTGCCGGCCCTCCAGGATCCGCGAGAAGAGGGCCTCCAGGTGATGGGCCACCTCCTCCACCGCCGGCAGGTCGACGGCGCGGGCCGCCCCCTTGAGGCTGTGGGCGCGGCGGAACACGTCCGCCATGTCGATCGTGCTTCGGTCCGCGCCGTCGAGGGCCGACCGGATCGCATGAAGATGCTCCCGATGCTCGACCTCGAAGGCTGCCAGCAGCTGTTTGCGGATATCCGTCACGATACGCGGTTCTCCGGTCCTGCGCGATCACAACCGATAGCGTTCGACGAGCCCGAGCAGCTGCTGCGAAAGATCCGAGAGGTTGGCCGCAGCCATATCGAGCTGGCGCGTTCCCGCCGCCGTCTGCTGGCTCGCCTGACGGATGTTCTGAAGGGCGCCCATGACCTGCTCGATGCCGAGCTGCTGCTGGTTCGTGGAGGCCACGATCTGCTGGAAGGTCTGAACGCTCTCCTGAACGCGGGTGGAAATCTCGGTGATCGTCTGCTGCGTCGTGTCCGTACGCTCCTTGCCGGCCGAAACGCGCTTCACGGCCTCCTCCGTCAGCATGACGGACGAATTGATGCCGCGCTGGATGTCGCCGAGGATCGACCGCACCTGGGTGGTGGCATCCTTGGCCTGATCCGCGAGAACCTTCATCTCGGACGCGACGACGGCGAAGCTGCGGCCGTTCTCGCCCGCCGCTGCGGCTTCGATGGCCGCGTTGAGGGCCAGAAGATGGGTGCGTTCGGAGATGTCGTTGACCGTGGCGATGATCTCGCCGACCGCCTGCGTCTTCTCGCTGAGGGCGACGATGTTCTCCGCGACGGTCTCCGCCTGCTCGCGGATGGCATCCATCGCGCGCGCCGTCTCGTCGACCGCCTGCAGGCCGGAAAGGCTGGTCTGAGCCGTCGCTTGGGCCGAGGCGATGACCTCCTGCGCCCGCTTGCCGATCTGGGCGCCCGCATGGGTGATCTCGTCGACGGTGGCGGCCGTCTCCTGGACGGCGGCGAGCTGCTCCTCGACGCTCGCAGCCTGCTCCTGGGTCGAGGCGCGGATCTCCGCCGCGGCGGCATTGAGGTTTTCCGTGGCCTCGCGGCTCTGGCGCGCCAGCTGGCGCAGGCCCTCGACCATGCTGTTCAGGGTTCCGCCGAGGCGTCCGATCTCGTCGTTGCCGGTCATGGCGGTCTGACCTGCCAGGTCTCCTCGTCCGACCCGCTCCACGAAAGCCATGAAGGCGTTGAGGGGATTGGAAATCGAAGAGCGCAGGGCATAGGTGATGAGGACGCTCAGCAGAGCGACGCCTGCAAGGGCGAGCGCAATCGAAAGCCGGCTCTGCTCGTAAACCTCTCCGACGCGCTGCTGCCCGACCGCGATGGCCTGGTTGACCAGGTCACGTGTTTCCTCGAGAGTCCTGTTCCAGGCGCTGCGGCTGGTGTTCAGGGCGTTCTGGGTCGCCTGGGCTGCGGCGAAATCGCTGTTCTGGAGCGCCGTAAACTGCTGTTCGGTGGCGGATCGGATCCGGTTCAACTCGCTGTTGGCGGAATTGAGAAGCTCCGCCGTCCGCCGCCAGGCGTCCGCCCGTTCGTTGGTCACCGAACGAACCGCAAAGCTGTTGGTCGCGGCAATGGCCTGCGCCAGAGCCGCCTCCGTCGAAGCGGCCAGCCGTCCCCACTCCGCAATCAGTTCCTCGACATTCGCCTGCTGCTGGCCGAGCGCGCGAAGAAGATAGCGCGACAGCACCTCCTCCCGCACGGCGCGCATTCGGTTCTGCTGCTCGCCGACCATATCGATCTGCCGCATCGTGGAGAGATCGCGCGAGACGATCGTTTCCGTGGTCCGGCGAACATCCTCGAGCTGGGAAATCGTGTAGAGACCGAGCCCGACCATGAGGGCAACGATGACGGCGAAGCCGAGAAGAATGCGATTCGCGATCGAGACCGTCACATTAAACTCCAGGGGCAGGGGAAGAGGACAGGAAGGGGTGAAGAAGGCGGTCGACGTCGAGCAGAGATAGGACTCGCTCCTGATCTGCAAAGCCGGATGCCGCCTTGGCATAGCCCATGACGGCATCCTTCCGGAAATCGCCGGTCGTCTCGGATGCGAGACGGGTGACGTCCGCAACCTCGTGAGCGCGATCGACGCAAAGGGCGACTCGCGGCTGCTCCCGGCGGAGCAGCACCAGGTGGCGGTTCGCTCCATCCGTGTCCGAGGGGCCCTGTCCGAGGGCGGCGCCAAGGTCGATCACGCTCACCAGATGACCGCCGCGGCCGAGCACCCCCATGAGGGCCGCAGGGCCGCCCGGGACCGGCATGGGAGGCCGGAAGGGAAGGATTTCGGCGATCCTGTCGAGCGGAATGCCATAATGTTCGTGTCCGGCGCCGCAGATCAGGACACGGGTCACATCCGCGACAGGCTCCGTGCGGTCGCCGGGTCTGCTGGCGAGGCGTTCGGTCCTCTCGTCGAGAATGAAGCGTGTCCTCTCTTCGGCGGACAGGAGCCTTGTCCGGTCGAGCTGCCTGAGCTTGCGGCGCAGGGATTTTGCCATGTCAGCTCCTCCGCTCGGCCAGTGTGACCGCCTGGAGATGGACCCGGATGAGGTTGCGCAGGTCCTTGGCCGTCAAGCCGTCCCCTTCGGTGATGGCATGGTCGTCGGGCAGGGTGCCCGCAATGAGGGCCGCGTTCGCCATGGCACGCCGTCCGGGTCCGGAGCGCCCGTCCGCCAGGAGCAAGAGTCCGAGGTGGTAATGAGCCATGGCAAAGCTCTTATCCAGATAGATGCAGCGACGGAAGGCCTTCTCGGCCTCGGCCGGGCGTTTCATGGCCTGAGAAATCAATCCTTGGTAAAAGTGGAGGGCGACGCTCAGGGGCTCGTCGACCAGGGCCTTCCGGGCCAGGGCATCGGCCGCCGCAAGCTCTCCGGCATTGGCCTTGGCCCTGACCGCGGCCAGGATGTCCCCCGCGGGCTGAGCCGGGCGGGCCGGAGCCTTGGCCCCTACGGCTTTGGTGGGGGAGGGGCCGGAACTCCTGGTTCCCCGGTCCGGCGGACGGGGTGGGGAGGACGGCGGCGGCAGCTTCGGAAGCCAGACGGACGGCTCCTGCGTCGGCGCCTCCGGCGGTGCGTCGGGGGCCTGGTATTCCCCGGAGCGGCGGCGGTAGGCCACCGTTCCCGGCAGGCTCACGGCCTGCATCATCGCCGAAAATGACGGATTGGGCTCCGCGTGCCCCACGAGCATCCAGCCGTCGTCCAGAAGGCAGTTGCGCAGGGCGCCAACGACCTGGTTCACGGTCTCGGGGTGAAAGTAGATGAGGACGTTGCGGCACAGAATCAGGTCGAATTCGGTGAATTGGAGGGGGGATGTGCCGTCCAGAAGGCTGAGCAGGTTGTGCTTTTCGAAGCGCACGAGGGACCGGAATTCCGGCTTGAGCTGCCACTGCTCGCGTTCCATGGGCAGGAAATACTCGGCTCGTTCCTCCGGCGGGATCGAGCGGAGGGCCCATTTGCCGAACCTCGCCTGCCGGGCGGTCGCGAGAAAGTTCTCGTTGATGTCCGTTCCGACGATGCCGATGCGCCAGTTTTCCAGCTCACCGCCCAGAAGCTGCCTGACGAGGATCGCGAGCGAATAGGGCTCCGCGCCGGTTGCGCAGCCGGCGCTCCAGATGCGCAGGCGCCGCTCGGGGCGCTTTCGCTCAACGATCTCGGGCAGAATCGTCCTGCGCAGGGCCGCGAACTGCTCCGCGTAGCGGAAGAAGAACGTCTCGCCGATGGTGATCTCGGTCTCCAGGCGCGCCCATTCCACCGGTCCGGACGCCGGATTGCGGAGCAGGTCCAGGTATTGCGAGCAATCGCGCAGGCCGGTCGCCTGAAGGCGGCGGCGCACCCTCTCCCAGAGGAGGTCGTCCTTGTCCTGGTAGTAGAAATGGCCCGTGCGCTCGATGACGAGGCTTTTCAGCCTGGGGAAGCTTGCATCGAGGGGAAGGCCGGGGGCCGGTCGCGCGGCCATCAGGCCGGAACCGTCCACTCGTTCAACCGGGATTGCGCATTCCGGCCCAGTTCGTCCAGAACCTGCTTCTCCTCGGCGAAGAGGACGCGCTCCAGCGACAGAAGGTGGACCAGGCGGCCGTTCCGGTCGATCTCGGCCTCGACGCAGCCATTCAGGCTGTTCTCCGGCCTGACGGGGGAGAGCTGAGCTTCGCCGACATCGGTGACGTCGAGGACCCGATCGACGAGAAACGCCGCGGGGCCCGAATCAGTCACCTTGTCGATCAGGATGAGGTGACGATAGAGATCCGCCTCGGTGGCTCCCTCGCGCCTCTGAAGACCGAAGAGAACGTCCAGCCGGACGACCGGAACCGCCGCGCCGCTCAGGTTGAAGAAGCCGGCCACGGGCCGGGGCAGGCCAGGCGGATGCCAGAGGCGCGGCAGCGGCAGAAGTTCCTTGACGGAATGCCTGCGCAGGGCGCAGGCGATGCCGCTCACATCGAAGAGTATGACCTGCAGGCTCGCCATTGCTCACGTTCTGATCGGTTCGGCGGGGGGAGGGCTTGCGCCTCGTGCGGCGATATATTGGGCGCCGACGCGCGGCCTGCAATGTCCGGCAAGGCGGATCCCGGCCGTCGGGTCAGCGAGGGGGGCGCAGAGCGTCCTGGACGGCGTTGAGCCCGACATTCGCCTCCTCGGAGAAGCCGGTACGCTGGACCGCGCGAAAGATCTGCTCGGCGTCCCGATAACGGCCAAGCTTGAGATAGGACCACCCCTTGATCAGCATCAGGTCGTTCTGCTCGGCAACGATCCGCCCCCGCTCGTCGAGGGACAGGATGGCCTCCACGTAGCGTCCGTCCCGGTAGGCGGCGACGGCCCGTTGAGCCAGGATCGTCGCTTGGAGCTCAACCCGCCGCTCCGTCGTCTGCGGGGCGGCGGCTGCCGCGATGGCGGCGTGGGAGGTCAGGTCCTTGCGCAGATAGGCGAGGGTCTTGCCATAAGCCGCCTCTTCCCGGGTGCGGGCGCCGCCGTTCCGAAGGGCCTGATCGAAGGCGGCAACCGCTTCGAGGGGGCGGTTGATCTCCATGAGGCACCAGCCGAGGCTCAGCGCGGCATCGGCGGACAGGTTGCCGGGGCTGCGCGTGACGGCGCAGTTGCGCCTCGCGCCGGTCCTGACCTGAACGGGGGCGCTTGGTCGCGATACCGTCTCGTAAACGACGGCGGGTGCCGCCCGGCTTACGACGGGAGCTGCGCGTGATGCCCCTACGGACACCTGCTCCACGGACCGAACCACGGCCTCCGGCGCCGTCTCGGGCGGGGGCGGAACGATGGGCTGCGGGACCGCCGCCGCCCGTCCCGGGTTCCGGCCTGCGGCAAGATCGGCGATGCGTTGGGAGCGGCCGCGCCACCGGGAAACGATGGCATTGAAGCCTGCACGGTCCCTCAGCCGCTGAGTGGCGAGAGCCAGGCCATAGGCCGAGGCCTCGTCATCGGCGTTCCAGCCCAGGGCGGTCCTGAACCATTGCCGGGCCGTCGGGATCTGTCCGGTATTGTACGAGTACCAGCCCAGGGCCTGAGCCCCGTCGGCATGGCGCTGCTGGGTGACCACGGGCACGATTCGCGTGACGACGGGAGGATCGAGACGCGGCGGAGGATCCTGGCTCAAAAGCGCCGTCGCGATATTGAGATAGGCCTTCATGGTGTCGGCGGACTTGTCCCGCCACTCATAGGCGAAGGCCTCGGCCTCCGTGAGCCGGTTGAGGGCGCGGAGGGACATGGCATAGCCCTCCGCCGCCTTGGGGCCGCCATTGCGGTCGAGGGCGGTCTTGAACCAGTCGAGGGCCTTCGCGGGATTGTCGTGGTGATAGTTGTACCACCCGAGCAGAAGCGCATTTCCCGCCCCGCTCTCATTCTCGGCGAGCCGCGCAACGACCGCGAGGTCCTCCGCGGTGGCAGTCTGTTTGCTGTCGGCCGAGGCGCGCTCGACCCGGCGGCGGGCGAGCTCGTCGCGAACGGCGCCGAAATCGTCCGTGCCCGCCCGCTCGAACCGCAGAAGATCCGTCACCTGCTCCTCGGGGAGGAGTTCCAGGGCCTTCTGGAGCGTGCCGAGGCGCTCGGCAGGATCGGTGCAGTTGGTGAGCAGGTAGGTGTAGACGTCCTTCGTCCGGCCCGGCTGGTCGGTCTTGGCGAAGGCCTCGGCGACACGCCAGAGGATATCGACATTGGCGCAGGTCAGCAGGCTCGGGGCATCGGTCGCGACGCTCAGGACGGTCCGCCACTGCTCGCTGTCGGACGCATTGATCAGGCGTCGGCGCGATTCCGCGGTTTCGAGGGCCGTCAGCAAGTCCTGCGGCGGCTTCCATTGCGGATCCGAGCCCTGGCGCTCGGCAATGGCGGCCCGCATCTCGGCAAGGCGGCCCTCCGTATAGAGGTTCCACAGCTGATCCAGCAGGGGATCCTTGGGAACGACAGGTCCTGCGGAAAGCTGCGAGAGATCGCCGGGGGGCGTCCAATTGGGGTAGAGCGCGCGGAGACGGGCGATCTCCGCATCGACCCGGCGCGTATCGCCCTGCGATGCGAAATAGCGGAGCGCGGATTCATCGACCTGCGGCGTGGAACCTGCAGGAGGAGAACCTGGAGAGCTGCTTGCCGGGGCAGGTGCTGCCGGATTGGGCGCCTGAGCATTGCCGTCGCCGAACTGCTGAGCGAAGGCCGCGAAGCCGAGGCCGACGACCGCAATCGCTATGGCACCACGAGCTAAAGGCATTGCGGATACTTTTCACCAATCAGCGACATCGACAACAGGTACAGGGTCGACGGGTAGTAGAGCTGTGGTTTGAACTCCTTGAGCGCTTGCGGAACGGGCGTTCCGTCGAGCGCACAGGACAGGACCGCGGACAGGGCGACATAGCCTTGGTCCGTCAATCTTTCCCTGACGGCACCCGTCAGGACATTGACGACGGCCACACCTTCATTGTTCGCCGACCAGCGCTGATTGAGAGTTCTGAGCCACTCCACATTCGTCATTCCCGCCCTCAACAGGTAAAGCGGTATCCTTAACGAGTTGTAACCAAACTCCGGCGGAAAGCCCTCTGCGGGCTGGGTTTGCAGCCTGTTGCGCACCGAAATCCAGTCGGCCGGGAGATTCGTCCTGCCGGACGTCGCCTGACGGAGCAGCGAAAGGCCGCTTCGGGCAACGCCGGCCCAGTCGTATTCCGGCGCGAGAGCGGCCAGGGTCGGAAAGGCTTCGAAGATCCAGTAGGACAGGTTGATCACAGGTCCGTCGGTCCTGTCATCCTCGCCGAAGCCGCTGGACGCCGGGAGGAGAAGGGTCGATCCGCCGGTGCGAAGGAAGGCGTTCTTCCCGATGGCCTTGGCGAGCTTCTGCGCGGCTGCCGTGTAGCGCGGCTCGTTCCAAAGCACCCCCGCCTTGGCAAGAGCGTAGGCGATCAGAATATCGCCGTCCGTGGCATTGTTCGGGTCCGACACCCGGGGCCGTGCCGAAGGATCCCATTTCCAGACGGAGAGGCCGTCGTCACGGATCAGGAACTCGGTCAGGGTGAAGGTCCAGATCTTCTCGAACGTTCGCCTGTCCCCGGCGGCGTAGGCGAGGAGCAGGCCGTAGCCCTGTCCCTCGCTGTGACTGATGTTGCCGTTCGCGTTGTCGACGACGCGTCCGTTGTCCTCGACGAAACGGGAGCGATAAGCCTCCCAGTCGGAGGAGGAGACCGTTCCCGTCATCCTCAACTGCTCGATGGTTGCACCGTGCAGCGGCTGCATGGCCGCGGCCAGAACGAGAAACGCGGAGGCGAACCGAAGACGGCGAAACGAAGCATGAAGGAGACTCATCATGAGCGGCGTCCGAGCCGGCTCAGGAGCACATAGGTCGCCGCTCCCAGGAGGGTGCAGCATGCCACCATGAGAAGAGCGTATTGAAGGATGTTGATGGACATCCAGTTCGCCGCGACGAGCCTCAGGTTCCAGAACGAGAGAGGCAGCGTCTGAACGAAGATGAAATCGTCGATCGGCTGGACCGCGAGCTTCTCCTCGCTCGGCTCGAGGGCCGCGGCGCGGCCAGCCACCTGGGACCAGAGCATCGGAGCCGCGAGCCGCGCCGTTTCCTGCGCGAGGGATTCCTCCGTTCGAGCCGTCACCAGGGTCCAGGTGCCTGCTCCCTCCGTCCGGTTCTGCGCCAGCAGCAGGGTGGAGCGCTGAGGCGGCTCGTAGGCGAGGCTGCCCTTGTCTTCCAGGCTCAGCGAGGCGAGGGACAGGTTGAAGGTCCGCTCCATCCAGTCTTTGAACGAGGCGATGGTCTGCTGAATGATGCCGCGCCGCTGGATGCTTTCCGACCAACGCCTGCGGACTTCGTCCGTGGAGTTCATGTCGGACTGATCGAGCACCATCCGGCTCATGGTGGGGTCATATTGGGTGCTTGCAACCTGCAGACCCTGGCTCTCGCTGCGGCCCTCCGCGGCGCCGGACGGCGCCAGCCGACCCGGCGAGGGAGTCGACTGCCAGATCATCCTCAGATTTTCCGACACGTTGACCCGGTCGAGAAGGCCCGCGGGAAGCTGATCGATGGCGCCGACGAAGACCACGGACCGGTCGCTGAGCGACGCGGCATTGGCGAACTGCGCACGTACGGGAGCGCCCGAATCCCGCGCCATGCGGGCGAGGAGCGTGCCCGAGGCCGAATAGGTGAGGGGATCGGGACGCGCCAGCACGAAGGTGGCCGGGAAATCCCCATAGGGAAAACCGCCGGAGCTGAGCGCTGCGAGATCGGGCTCGCGTCCGATCCTGCCGAAATTGGGGATGTTGAGCGACGTGCTGTCGAAGAGAACGAACCGGTTCATCTCCGACAGGGTTTCGCCGGGAGCGCAGCGCTCATCCGCATCCGTCAGGAGCACGGCTTCCAGCGAGAGGTGGTTGATGCCCGCCTCGAAATTCCGCATCGGGACCCTGATCTCCTGCCGCCGGAAGACGCTTCCGCGCGAGGTGATCGTCATGGTCGAGGCGATCTTGCCGTTCACGTAGATGTCGAAGTGACTGCCGGGCTTGACCATCGATGTATGGGCGGCATCGAGGGACAGGGTGGCTTCCCCGTAATCCGTCGCGTAGAAGTCCGACGGGAGATTGATCGCGAAGCGCGCCCGGAACCGCCGCCCCGAAAACTCCTGGGTGGGGATGCCCATATCCGCGAAGCGGATGGAGCGCCGGCCCAACGTGGTCGGCACCTCCGGCCAGTGCCAGCTCGCGGTATCGATCGTGGTGCGGTCCAGGACGCGTCCGTTGAAGGCCGCTCCTCCGACGATGTTGATCGCGGTGTCGAGGTCGTTCCAGGTCGGGCCCGTGACGACGAGGGACGGCATGGAGGATGTGCCGTCCTGCATCATGATCGCGAGGGGCTGCACTGCCGCTGCTTCCGGCAGCGCGGCAACGAGGCTCCGCAGCTCGCCCGCCGTTCCCATGACGACCTTGATCGTTCCGACAGGGGATGGGCCCGGATCGGCTTCGAATACCTGGATGACCGGATGGGCGTAGCGCCCGCGCAGGGCGACCATCTGAACCAGGCGAAGGAGCCGGTCGCGGATCTCGGGCCGGTAGATCTTGGGGGCGACCACACGGATCGTCGTCACGCCCTTCTGGTCGATTCCGACCGCAGGCAGATCTTCCAGGCTGCGGAGCGTCTTGGACGAACCTTCGAAGATGAGCTTGGTGGCTTCGGCGCTGATGTCGGTCCAGAGCTCGTAGGTGGCCCGGACGGTGCAGTCCGTCCGATGACGCTGGAGCGCTTCCAGCCGAATGATATTCTGGCCGCCGCGAAGGAGACCGGGGCGGATGGGCAGAACGATCTGCTGGAATCCCTGCGAGGAGGAGATCGGAACGTTGACGACCGCTTCCCCATTGATGATCGCCCTGAGGCGCGAGGCCTCGGGCATCACCACGACGGCATTCTGATAGGCGATGGCGATGCTCGCGCGGCTCGCGGCCTCATCCGGCGTGAGATGAAAGGCCCAGCTCCTGCTGTCGTTCTCCCCGTCGAGACGGATCATCTCGAAAGGCAGGAGGGGGCGCTCGAGGCGGGCCGTGTTGCGCGGAGCGGATGCCTGCGTGGTTGCCGGCGCCGTCTGGACTGCTCCCTGAGGACGGACGGCCGGCGGCGCCGGTCTCCCGGCCTGGGGCGGAGGAGATTGGCGCGTATCCTGAGGCGCGATGTCGAACGGAGCCGCGGGCGCGCTCGGAGCCGGCGCAGCCGGTCGCGGAACGGGCGGACGGGCCGGCGCGACGCCCCCCGGCTGCATGCTGAACGGCGCTGCGGCGGGGACTTCCTCCCGTGGCGGCGTGGCCGGTGCGGCGGGAGACGACACGGGCGGTGCCCCCGGCCGGGTGGGCGACATCGTGAAGGGGGCTGCCTGTGCGAAGGCCGGTCCGGCTCCCAAGAGGCCGAACATCGCCAGGAGGGGGATGAGGTGCGCACGCATGGCGGAGCCTACTTGACCGCCGGAACGGGCGGGATCGAAGCGCCGAAGCGCTGCAACCCGGAGAGATAGGCGAGCCCTCTGCCGGTCTGATAGATCGACACCGTGAGGAACCAGAGCGTACCGCGGAGGATGCCGATATCCTGATGCCGGCGCTTCTGGAAATGGCTCCACTGATCCGCATTGGCGAAGGCCAGGTCCGCGATGAGCCGGTGATGCTCCGGCGTTTCGGTGAGGAAACGGCAGCCGATGAGAATTCCCTTCTCGTCGATGGTCATCTTGCGGACTTCCATCGGAAGCTGGTTGATCGGCAGGTCGGAGAGCGGCGTGAATTCAAGCGTGCCGAAGGCGCCGCGCTTGAGGCCCGGAAGGGCGGATTGCGAGAGGCGCAGGCTCGCTCCTCCGACCGACACGTCCCTGACGATGCCCTCGACGATCTTGTCGCCCATCACGAACTGGCAGGGGCGATCGACGACGACGCGGTGGCTCTGGCGCCGGGTGGCGCGTTCCGACACGACCCCGAGGGCGCAGCCGGCGATGATCAGATTCAGGAAGTTCCAGGCTCCGGTCACGAGCGTGACATCAGCCTTGTAGGGCTCGGCCCAGATCCGCACGACGGTCGCGACCACGCCGAGCAGCAGGATTCCGAAGACGATGAAGTAGGGCGCCCCCAGTTCGGACACGCGGTTCTGGTTCATGACCTCCGTCTTCGCCGTCACCTTGAAGGTGGGCTTGCGGGGATTGGCGATCACGGACAGGAGGGCCGGCAGCAGGTAGAAGGTCTGGATGTACTCGTACAGATCTGAAATCCATGGCCAGCGGTAGCGGCCATAGAGATAGTTCTGCATCATGAAGTTCACCATCATGTAGGTGGACGTGTAGGCCAGGAACTCGCCCCCCGAGGCCATGAAGATCTCGAGCGAAAAGAACAGGTAGCAGAGGGGAGAGACCAGGAAGCAGAACCGGGTGAAGGGAAAGAGCCAGAAGAACGAGCTCGACATGTAGCAGAGGCGCTGCGAGATCCTCAGGCCGCGCTTCAGGGGCGGGAACCGGTAGCGCAGGATCTGCACCATCCCCTGGGCCCATCGGGACCGCTGGCCGATGAAGCTCGCGAAGCTCTCCGGCTGCAGGCCGGCGATCAGCGGCTTGTCCACATAGATGCTTCGCCAGCCCCGCGAATGGAGTTCGAGCGCGGTTTCGCAGTCCTCCGTGATGCTGAGGCCGCTGAAGCCGTCGGTCTCCTGCAGGGCTTCACGCTTGAGAATGGCGGCGGATCCGCAGAAGAAGGAGGCGTTCCACTTGTCCAGGCCCCGTTGGATCACGCCGTAGAACATCTCGTTCTCGGACGGCATCGTCTGAAAGGTGCCCAGATTCCGCTCGAGAGGGTCAGGATTGATGAAGAAGTGGGGGGTCTGGACCAGAAAGAGGTCCTTCTCGGTGCTGAAATACCCGACCGTCTCCTCTAGGAAGCTTCGGGCGGGAGCATGGTCGGCATCGAAGACGGCGACCAGGTCGCCGGTGGAATTCTCGAGCCCGTTATTGAGGTTGCCTGCCTTCGCATGCTCGTTTCTGGCACGGGTGAGATAATTGACCCCCAGCGACGCGCAGAGGGCCTGGAGCTCGGCGCGCCTCTCCCGTGCCTCCCTGGCAAGGGCCGGATTCGGCGATTCGCATTTCTCGTCGGTGCCGCCATCGTCCAGGAGCCACACGGTCAGCTTGTCCGGGGGATAGGCCATGCCCTTCGCGGCCGACAGGGTCGTGGCCAGGAGATGGGCGCTCTCGTTGTAGCTCGGAACGAAGACGTCGACGGTCGGCAGGTTGTCCCGGTCGAGAGGCGGTGCCGTCCGTGAGCCCAGGGGGCTGGAGACCACGAACAGGCTGAGGAACAGCATCATCACGCTGTACATTTCGGCCATGTAGAGCAGGAAGGCCGGAATGTAGTTCGTGAACTCGGTGATCGGCGGCAGGGTGCTGGTGGTGCGCCAGAAGACATAGCGCAGGACGATCGCCGTACCGAGGGCCAGCGCGATGAGGCGCCAGACGCCCTGAGCCCGGAAGAACTTCAACACGATCATGCTGGCAACGACCACGAGGCCGGCAATGAGATGTGTCTGGAGGCTGATGGGAAGGGCGACGAGCAAGAAAATAAGCGCGGCCGCCACGGCCCAAAAGGCCAAGATAAGACCCTTTTGCATCAGTCCAGGTTCTCGGTTGATGTTTCTCTAAGGCATGCGGTAGGCATAGAGCAGGACATAATGAGGATCTATTACTATCTCCTCGACTGTTCTGCTTCCAATTTACGCAGCTATAGTGAACGAAGTCTGCCTGGATGTGATACGTAATAAAATTGTGGACGATTTGGGGCGCTACTGCGCCGGCGGCGGCGGGGGCACCACAGGATAGCCGGAGAGAGGGGCCGAGGGCACGTCCGGTTGGGCGGGCTCCGGCAGCACCGTATCCTTGTCGACGATGGCGCGTGCCGGCTCCACGCTCTCCTGGACAATGACGCGGCGTGCAGGGGCGAGGCTGCGGGGACGAGATCCCAGGAGACCTTCGGTTGCGCCTATGGCGAGCGGGTTGATGGGAGCATTCATCTGCCCGAGATAGGCCGGCGGCGGAGGCGGGGCGCCGTAGGGGTTCCAGGCGCTCGACATGAAATAGGCCGGGATGGTGAAGGCGTACATGGTCCGCAGGAGCTGGGCCTCCGTCGCGTCTGCGTCGCAGAGGCGCAGGCGAAGCGAGATCGCCCCGTGCGTCATGAAAATGGCCGGCTCGCTCGGCTCGATCTGCTGCCAAGCATAGAGGCACAGGTCCCCCGTCGCCGAGCGTCCCGTGGCGAAGCCGAAGGGCCCGTACTTGTTCTGCGCGTAGAGAAGCGACGTCCGCATGTCGATTCCCGGAAAGCGCTCCTCCATCTCGGCCTGGATGATTTCCGGCGTCAGGGGGCGGATCCTGAGGGTGTCGTCGATCTCGGACAGCGTCTCGGGATCGTTGACCATGCTCACGTAAAAGGCATTCTGCCCCAGTGTCATGGAGGCGGTCGAAAGGGCGATCTCCTGCGAAACGCCGTTCTGGTATCTGCGCTGCAGAACCGCGACGACCGCGGGGCCGCCTGGAGGCGGAACGATGATGGCCTGGGTAGCCGGCACCTCGCTCATCAGAGTCATGAAGCCGAGATCGGACCGTGTCGAACACCCGGCCGCTGCCAGAGCGAAGACAGTGAGAAAGGCTTTCGAGACCCTGCCGAGCCACGCCTTCGCCGCCGCACGGGAACGACCGGCACCTGCGACGTCGCGGCGGGCGCCGAAGCCTTTCCGATCCTGGGGCAGTGACTGGGGCATGAAAGCAACTGATCTGGCAGCCAAGGGAGCAGCCTGCGACGGCGTCGCGGGAGGGAGAGGCTCCTTCCGCACGGGCCAGCGCGGGGCTGTATGCTTAACCAGAGATGGCCAAACATAGTTAATGAAGCGTAACGATCGCCGACCTTGCCGGATTATTGTCCCGCAGGCGATCCGGCCATCCCTCGAGAAGCGTGCTTGACGGTGCTGTCAGGCCCTTGCAACGTAAGGCTATTTCATCGTGGCGACGATCTCCGTCAGGGCGTCGACGACGATTCGGGTGATGGCGCGGCCTTTCTCGGCGGAGGCAAGGCTTGGGTCGCCGACGACGCCGCTGCCGCCGGAAATCTCGGCCATGGTCCGGAACAGGGAGCCCCTGCCGCTGCGCAGAAGGTCGTTGTTGGCCCAGCCATGGGTCATGACGTGGCTGGGGCCGGGAATGAGCTCTCTCCTGACGCTGCCCTCGTCGATGTGCAGCATCAGGGACGTCTCGAACTCGCAGGCATGGCCGACGCTGCCGAAGCCGCCCCCCTGCACCTCGGCAAGAGCCTCGGCGGCGATCCGCCACCAGGTCAGGAGGCCGATGCGGCAGTCCCGGTGGCGGGAGCCGAAGGATTCCACCACGACCTGGCCGATGGCCTGGTTGCCGCCATGACTGTTGAACAGCAGAATGTTGCGAAAGCCGTGGGCCGCGACCGAGTTGAGGATGTCGGTCACATAGGCGAGCAGGGTCGCGTGCCGGACCGTGAGGGTGCCCGGAAAGTCCATGTGGTGCTCGGAGGCGCAGACCACGACCGGTGGAAGGATGAGCGCCCGATCAGGATCCCGGGCGTCGAACTCGCCGAGGAAATGAGCGCCGATGCGGGCATCCGTGTCGAGAGGCAGATGCGGGCCGTGCTGCTCGATGGCCGCGATGTTGAGGATGACGGGGATCGAACGGTCGAGGGCGCCGATTTCGCGGCTCGTAAGCTTTTCCCATCTCATGGCTTCACCGCTCCGGCGTGGAGGGGGCAGGGCTGCCCATGGGGTTGGGCAGGTATCCGAGAAAGCCTGCGATGCGCCAGCGCCCGTCGATCCGGCGGCAGAAATACTGCGTCTGCCAACGCAGAGTGACGGTGTCGCCGTCATCGAGGCGGATCGTGCCGTCGAACTTCTTTCGTGCGAGGGCGAAGTCGCCCATGATCTCGATGTCGCGCAATGTGGTGAGGGCAAAGATGGATCGGCGCAGCTCGGCGTCCGCGATCCGTCCCTTCAGCTCCTGCGCTCCGGAAAGCCACGCCTCGCGATAGCGGGCGATATCCGCGTAGGTGACGCGCCAGCTGTCCGGATTGTCGGAGAAGCGCGCATCGATGCCGAAGAAGATGTCCGGCGCGAAATCCTTGAAGTGAGCGTCCCAGTCGCCTGCCACGTAGGCGTCGATGTCCCGGTGGACCAGCATCTCCCAGATGGCGTGGCGCGCCTCATCGGCCGGCGGAAACGGATTGGTATCTGGCATGGGGACGTCCTGGCTGGGTGGTTTGCTCACGTCACGAGACCGTATGGGCAAAAACGTCGCTTAACAACGCGCAGCCTGCCGGAGTACAGGTTCCATCCGGCGGGAATTCACATCGGGCTGCATTCAGCCGACACTTCCAAAAAAGAGAGGGATGATGAGCCGAACGATCGTCGTCACGGGTGGAGCCGGAGATATCGGGCAGGCGCTTTGCCGACGGTTCCTGGCCGACGGAAACCGGGTCGCGATGCTGGACCGGGACGAGGCCGCTCTCGACAAGGCCGTTGCGGCTCTCGGGTCGCCCGAGGCGCTGCTCGGCGTCAGGGCGGACGTGACCGATCTGGAATCGGTGCGGCAGGCGATGGCAGAGGTGGAGGCCCGTCACGGGGCGGTCGATGTGCTCGTCAACAATGCGGGCGGAGTCGTGAGCCCGACGCTCCGCACGACGGAAGAAGCCGATTGGTTGGCCGATATCGAGCTCAATCTCAACGGAGCCTGGCGCTGCGTCCGAGCCGTGCAGGACAGCATGGTCGAACGCCGCAGCGGCGCTATCCTCAACATCTCCTCCGTCAATGGCGCGGGGATCTACGGCTACCCGGCCTACAGTTCGGCCAAGGCCGGCCTGATGCAGCTCACGCGGTTTCTCGCCGTCGAGCTCGGGCCCTACGGGATACGGGCGAACGCCATCGCGCCCGGCAGCGTCAAGACTCAGGCCTGGAAGGAGCGGGTCGAGAAGAACCCGGAGATCTTCGAGCGCCTGAAACGATGGTATCCCTTGGGCGATATCTGCGTTCCCGAAGACGTCGCGGGCGTCGCGGCTTTCCTGATCGGACCCGATGCGCGGATGATCACAGGCGCGATCCTGCCGGTCGACGGAGGCCTGTCGGTCGGCTCCACCACCATGGCGCGGGAGTTCTGCGGGGCCGAATTCTAAGGGACGGGCGGCACCCAGGTTGCCGGCGCGAAACAGGGTTCGCCGCGCCTCTCGAAGGCATGGCGGACCAGCTCCTCTGTCCAGACCGCCATGGGTAGCGTCCCGGCCTCGGATTGCGTCACGAACCGAAGGGCGACGGCCTCTTCGCCATCCGCCTTCGCTCTGCCTCCGGTCACACGGGCCTCGAAGACGATCGTCGTGTAGGAGACGACATCCCCGTTGTCGTAGGTGATGCGATATTTCGGGCCGCCGAAAACACCCGCAAGACGCACCGGCTCGATGTGAAGGCCGGTCTCCTCCCAGCATTCCCGGACGGCGGCATCCGCCGGCGATTCGTCGGGATCGATCGCGCCGCCGATGGTCATCCAAAGGCCCGTGCCGCGCTCCTGAGCGAGGAGCAGGCGACCCTCATCGTCGAAGACGAGAACCGTGACGGCGGGCATCATCACGAGATCGGTTCCGATCCTTTCCCTCAAAGACCGAATGTAGTCGGAGATGGGCATAGGTCCTCGGTGTTCCGCGGTTTCAGTCCCCGATGGGCTGCGCTTCGGTATGGCCGTGCAGGGAGAGCAGCGTCGTTCTGATCCGATGCAGCTTCCGGGCGGAGACCGGCTGCTTCAATGCGCCCACGAGGGCCGACAGGCAGTCGATGATGAGAAGCTGGCCGTAGCGGGTCCGGTTCGGAAAGTTGAAGTGAACCTCGTCGCCGGGGATCTCCAGCGGCAGCAGGATGCCCGCCCTGATGGCGAGGGGGCTGTGCGGCACGGTGACGGCGATCACCACGGCTCCGCGGCCGGATGCGATTTCGGCCGCATCGACCAGCGAATGCGGCTTGCCCGTGACCGAGAAGAGCAGAAACACGTCGCCCTTGTCGGCGATGGCGGCGAGCATGGTCTGCTTGTAGGCATCGGCCGAGGCGGTGACCGACAGCCCGAACCGGAACAGGCGGTTTTCCATTTCCTGGGCCATGAGGGCGGAACTGCCGCCGACCCCGAGACAGACAACCTTTCCGGCCCGCGCGATGGCGGATGCGGCGGCGGCCAGCGCCTCGTCGTCGAGACCCGCGAAAGCGGTCGCGAGCGCGTCGACGCCGGACTGGTAGACGCGCTGCGCCGTGGTTTCCACGTCGCCTGACTGCGCTTTCCGCTCCGCCTCGATATACATGCGCCCAACGGCGAAGTCCTGGGCGAGACGGAGCTTGAAGTCGCTGAAGCCGCCGCATCCCACGCGCCGTGCGAAGCGCATGACGGTCGGTTCGCTGACCTGGGCCTGGGCAGCGAAGGCCTTGATGCTGATCCGGGTCGTGGCCTCGATGTCCTGAAGAACGAGATCCGCCACCCGACGCTCCGCCTTCCTGAGGTTGGGGACGATCTGCTCGATGCTCTCGATGAGATTGGCGGGACGGTTCATTCCGACCTCCTTGCCATGCGGTGGCGCTAGAAGCGGACCCCGATGTAGGTTCTGTCGTCGGCCCATGTGGACCCTATCGATCCCTTGGGCGAGGCATACAACACGACCTTCGCGGGGTCCTCCCGCTCGGCCTCTGCGAAAGCCCTCTCCCAGGCTGCGACGCCGAACCCGTCCCCGGGCTTGAAATAGCCGTCCGAGAAGATCTCGATCGTCTCGACCTCCGCGCGGGGCAGGCTTTCGATTTGGATCATGGGCTCGGGGACCATGAAGCCGTCGAGGCAGGGATAGCCCAGCAGCATGGAGGCATTGTTCTGATACCCGCCCTGGGCGTTGACGATGCCGCCCTGGACCAGGTTCTCGATGTCGGGCCGAGGGACGTGGGGCAGCGCCTTCACATTGGCCTCGATGGCGCGCCGTTCGATGAGCGCCATGTCTCCGGCGTTCAATGTGTCCGCCACCGCATCGAGGGGTTGACGGGTGCCGTGCCATGTCACCCTGCGGGACATCTGCTCGCGCTTTTCCGGATCGGACGTCCTCTCGCCGATCACCGGCCATGCCTGCTGGCGCAGGATGGAGGTGATCAGGTCGAGATCCTTCTCCATGCGAAAGGTGTGCACGCCGTTGATGCGCACGCCGCTGTCCCCGACCAGGACGACCTCCAGTGTCTCGTCCTGAACGAGAACCAGGGCAAGGGCTGCCGAGATGCGCACGTTCCAGTCGGACTGCGCCTTCTCCAGGATGTTGTGGGCCTTGTATGCGCTCTCGATCCGGGCCGTGAGCGCCCGGACGATCTCATGCCCGTTCTTCGGGCCGGCGGGCGCGCTCAGCATGTGCTCGAGCGCGCCCTTCACGACCACCGCCGCATATTGGCCGGCGAGCATTCCATCGTAGCGGGTTCCCAGCCGGTCCGTGACGCCGTCGATGACGGCATAGGCGCGGCCCGGCAGGATCACGAGGCGGTCCTCGTTCATGTGAGGCGCGGACGGATCCTTCGCCTCGGAGAATGCCTCGATCAGCATGATGGCTTCGTTTCCGGCAGTCGGATCAGCGGTTCTGGAGGGCAGCCTTCCACTTGGCGATCCACTCGTCCCGCTTCTGAGCCACTTCCTTGATGTCGTAGTCGACGAGCTTGACCTCGCTGATCGGCTTCAGGCCCGATCCGGTGACGTCCTTGCGGACGGAGCGGCGGCCGATTTCGTTGACGAGCTGCTCCTGGACGGGCTTGGACAGCAGCCAATCGATGAAGACCTTGCCGTTCTCGGCATGGGGCGCACCCTTCACGAGCGCGACGCCGTCCGCCACCGTGGAGGACCCGTCCTCCGGATAGACGATGTCGATATTGCCGCCGCCCTTCACGTAGTCGAGGGCATTGTCCTCGAGCGTCAGGCCCACGAGCGCCTCACCGTCGTTGACGTAGCGCGGAACCGCACCCGACGAGTCGGAGAGGGTCATGTTGCCGAGGATCTTGTTGTAGACGTCCCAGCCCTTTTCGCCGTGACCGATGAGAACCGTGGCGAGCTGCTGGAAGGACGAGCCCGAGCTGTCGGCGCGGGCCGAGGAGATCTTGCCCTTCCACTTGGGGTCGCCCAGCTCCGCCCAAGTCTTGGGATACTCGGATGGCTTCAGCTCCTTGTTGTTGACCGCCATCACCAGAAGAATGCCGGTATAGGGGATCCATTCCGGGCTGACCTTGTAGTTCGGCAGCAGCGCGGCATCGTCCTTCGGCTTGTAGGTCGCCAGAAGGTCCTTGTTGTCCTCGAGCTGTTCGCCGCCGATGCTCCAGATCACGTCGGCCTTGGGCGAGGAAGACTCCGCCTTCACCCGCTTGATGATGTCGCCGGAACCGGCCTTCACCACATCGACCTTGATGCCGGTTTCCTTCTCGAACTTCGGAACCAGCGCATCGACGATCGACGCCTTGTGGGCCGTGTAGACGACGACCGACTTGTCCTGCGCCATTGCGGCGACGCTCAACGACGCGAGCAGCACGCCCGCGGTCAAACCGACTTTCAACATTCCATCCTCCCCGGATTAGGTAGCAAAGCTACGGCATGTTGATGAACCCTATAGGTTTTGTAAAGTCGGCGCCTTATAAGGCGTAGTTATGCGACAAAAGGAGTGGGGCGTGGCGGGTTTGAAGATCCAGGGGCTGGCGAAGAGCTACAGGGAGGTGCGGGTCCTCGAGAATATCAACCTCGATATCGCATCGGGAGAGTTCTTCACGCTTCTCGGTCCCAGCGGTTGCGGAAAGACCACCCTGCTTCGGACGATCGCCGGCTTCCAGAGCCAGGACCGGGGCGAGATCATCGTCAACGGCGAGCGCATCGACCACAAGCCGGCCCACAAGCGGGACATCGGCATGGTGTTTCAGGACTACGCGATCTTTCCCCACCTCACCGTCGCCGAAAACGTCGCCTTCGGCCTGAAAGCCCGCTCGCTGCCGAAATCCGAGATCAGGACCCGCGTCGACGAGAGCCTCGCCATGGTGCGGCTCGAAGGCTATCAGAACCGCCTGCCGGCCGAGATGTCCGGCGGTCAGCAGCAGCGCATCGGCCTGGCCCGCGCCATGGCCATCCGCCCGACCCTCCTTCTCATGGACGAGCCGCTCTCCAACCTGGACGCGAAGCTGCGCATCGAGCTGCGCGAGGACATCCGCGACATTCAAAGGCGGCTCGGCATCACCACGATCTACGTCACGCACGATCAGGAGGAGGCGCTTGCCGTGTCCGACCGGATCTGCGTGATGAACAAGGGGAATGTGGAGCAGATCGGCACCCCGTTCGAAATCTATCGCAAGCCCTTGCGCCGTTTCGCGGCGGCCTTCGTGGGCACCATGAACTTCGTGCCGGGACGGATCGAGGGAGGGCGGCTGAGCATCGGCAGCCAGTCCATCCCGTCCCCTGCCGGAGGAATCGACGGTCCCATCGAGGTCGCCATTCGGCCGGAGAACGTCCTGCTTGCGGGAGATCCTCACCGGGGCGAGGCGATCACCCTCAAGGGCGAGGTGCGCAAGGTGACCTTTCTGGGGCGCGAGGCCCACTACACCCTCAGCACCGAAGCCGGGGAGATCGTCGCGCAGGTCGCGGATCCCGAGCGCGACTTCATCGAGATGGAAGGCCGGCCCATCGAGGTGAAGCTGCCCCTCGGCAGGGTTGCCCTCTTCAAGTCCAACGGGGACGTGGTCGAGGCGGGGCAGGGATGATGAGCAGGCGGTTCCGGTTCGATATCTGGACCTTCGTGCTCATCGGCGCGTGGGCCATTCTTCTCATCCTGCTGATCTGGCCGCTCTCGTCCATCCTGAGAGCTAGCCTTATCGACAACGAGACGGGGACCCTTTCCCTCGTCCACTACGTCGAAATCTTCACCACGAGGGTCTATCAGCGCGCCATCGGCAACACCATGATCGCCGGCTTCGGCGGCATGACGGGCGCGCTCATCCTCGGCGTGACGCTCGCCTTCGTCACGACGCGGTTCCACATCTATGGCCGCGCCGTCATCCAGACGCTCGCGGTCATCGCGCTCGTTTCGCCCCCCTTCATCGGCGCCTATGCCTGGATCGTCCTGTTCGGTGCCAGCGGCGTCGTGCGCAAGGTGCTGGCCGCCATCGGCATTTCCATTCCACCGCTCTATGGCGTCGCCGGCGTCATCATGGTGTTCAGCTTCAAGTTCTTCCCGCACGTGTTCCTGATTACCTCGGGAGCCCTGGCCGCCATCAACCGCTCGGTCGAGGAGGCTGCGGAGAGCCTGGGCGTCTCGCCCATGAAGCGCCTGTTCACCATCACCTTCCCTCTCATCCTGCCGGCCATCTCGGCGAGTGCGCTCCTGACCTTCGTCCTGTCCATTGCCGATTTCGGCACGCCCCGCATCATCGGACGCGACTTCAACGTCCTGGCGACGGAAGCCTTCAACCTCTACGGCGGCGAGGTCGGCGAAAATCCCGGAATGGCTTCGGCGCTGAGCATCGTGCTGATCGCCTTGTCGATGATCATCGTGTTCGGACAGCGCTGGGTGCTGCGCAAGAACGTCTATTACAGCAACATGATCAAGAAACCGGAGCGGCAGCAGGTCTCAGGGCTCAAGTCCTTGGGGCTGCACGTTCTGGCCTACGGGATCGTCCTCTTCGGCGCATTGCCCGCGATCATCGTCGTGCTGTTCTCGTTCCGGCGCACGAGCGGACCGGTGTTCCAGCCGGGACTGAGCCTGCAGAGCTATGAAAAGGTCATCTCGACGGTGTCGGAACCGATCTGGAACACCCTGATCTTCTCGTCGATCGCAGTCGTCGCCATCGTCATCACGGGAACCCTCATCGGCTACCTGATCTCCCGGCGGCCGAGCTTTGCGACGGGCAGTCTTGATGCCATTCTCATGGTTCCCTACGTGGTGCCGGGCATCGTGATGGGCATCGCCTTCATCACCCGGTTCAACGACCCGCCCATTGCGCTGACCGGCACCGGGCTCATCATCATCCTGGCCATCTATATCCGCCGTCTGCCCTATTCGGCCCGCTCCGTCTCGGCGGCCCTGAAGCAGGTCGGGCCGAACCTGGAGGACGCCGCCGTGAGCCTGGGCTATTCTCCGGGCAAGGCTTTCATGAAGGTGACCGTGCCGCTGATCGTGCCCGGCATCCTGGCGGGGGCTCTCATGAGCTTCGTGACGGCCATGAACGAACTCTCCTCCTCGTTGGTGCTCTATGTGGGGAGCACGATCACGATGCCGGTCCGCATCTATCTCTCCGTCATGGACGGGGAATACGGCACGGCCTCCGCACTCTCCACCATCCTCTTGGTCATGACGGTAGCCGCAGTCTATGCCGCCTTCCATCTCTCGGGGCGCAAGGAGAGCGCCCTGCTGTAACGGCAGGTTGGTATCCTGGACCGGAAGGCGCGCGACGGGCACCCGCTGCGCGCCTTTTTCCATTCTTGTCTTGACCTCGGCCCCGTGCGGCATAAAAGCATGGTCTGCAACTTCCTTTCAGTTGCAGACGCCCGTTTCGGCGCCCCATTTCCCGCGTATCCGCGTTTCTGTGCTCCCTTCGAGCGCAGGATCTTTCTCAATCCCGGCCTCCCGCCGGGGCCACGGAAGTCTCTTTCCATGAAGTCGGTTTTCCTGCGCAACGCGCTTGTCCTGGGCATGCTCTCGGCCATCGGGCCGTTCGCCATCGACATGTATCTGCCTGCCTTTCCGGCCATCGCACGCGAGCTGCAGGTCGATGTGAGCGCGGTCCAGATGAGCCTGATGAGCTTTTTCGTGGCCGTGGCCCTGTGCCAGGTCGTCTATGGGCCGATTTCCGACAGGGTCGGCCGCAAGCCGCCGCTCTTCTTCGGCCTCGGCCTGTTCATCCTCGGCGCCATCGGATGCACTTTCGCCCAGAGCGCCGAGGCGCTCATCGCGTTCAGGTTCCTGCAGGGCGTCGGGGCCTGCGCCAGCATGGTCATGCCCCGGGCCATCATTCGCGACCTGCATACCGGAGCCGAGGCTGCCCGTCTGATGGCCACGACCATGCTCGTGTTCAGCGTCTCGCCGATCCTGGCTCCCCTGGCGGGGAGCGCCCTGTCGGAGTTCTTCAACTGGCGGATCATCTTCTGGGCCATCGCGGCCATCGGCCTGGGAGGTCTTCTCGTCGTGGCCTTCCTGCTGCCGGAGACCCACACGTCCGATCCGGGCAAGCGCGGCCTCGGTCATGTCTTCGGCACCTATAAGAGCCTCCTGAAGGACCGCCACTTCCTCGGGCTTGCCTTCATCGGCGGCCTGAGCCAGGCCAGCTTCTTCTCCTATCTGGCCGGCTCCTCCGTCATCTTCATCGAGCATTTCGGCCTGACCCCGTCCGGCTACAGCCTGGTCTTCGCCTCCAATGCGATCGCCTTCATCGGCAGCGCGCAGTTCAACAGCTTCTTCATGCGCCGTTTCGGGGCCGAGCGCGTCGTGCGCATTGCCATCACGGGCTTCGCCTGTCTGACCCTCATCCTGTTCCTGCTCACCGTCGGGGGCGTGGACAATGCGTTCGTCCTCTGGGGGCTTCTCTTCGTGTCCTTCGGCTGCCTCGGCTTCGTGATCCCGTCGACGGCGGTTCTGGCGCTGGAAAATCACGGTCCTATCGCCGGCACGGCCTCCGCCCTCATGGGGACGCTGCAGCTCAGCACCGGTGCGGTGATGATCGTGCTGGTGAGCGCCTTCTACGACGGCACCAGCCTGTCCATGGTCGGCGCCATCGCGGCCTGCGGCCTCATGGCCTTCGCCTTGAGCCGCAGAACCCTGAAGCCGGCTCAGGTCTTTCCTTAAGCGGTCCTGCTCATGATCCAGTCGCGAAAGGAGCGCACGAGCGCCGCTTCTGCCTTGGGCTCCGGGTAGACCAGATAATAGGCCCCGCTGCTCAGCAGGCGCTGGGGAAACAGGATTTCCAGGCGGCCGGTCGCAAGCTCGTCGGCGATGAGGAAATGCGGGATCAGGGCAGCTCCGAGCCCCGCCGCAGCCGCCTGAGCCACCATGGCGAATTGTTCGAAGCGTGGCCCGCGCAACGGATTGCCGACCTCGACCTCGACGCTGGCGAACCACTCGGCCCAGGCGGTCGGACGGGTGCGCTGCTGGAGCAGCGTGACGCGGGTCAGATCCCGAGGCGAGCGGATGCCCTCCCGCTCGCGGTAAGACGGGCTGCAGACGGGGACCGCTTCCTCGTTCATGAGATGCTCGCAGACCGCGCCCGGCCAGTGCGGCTGACCGAAGTGAATGGCCGCATCGAAAGGCTCGGCTGCGAAGTCGAACGGCACGAGCCGCACGCCGAAATTCACCGTCACGTCCGGGTGCTGGGCGAAGAATTCCGGCATGCGCGGGATGAGCCACCGCGTTCCGAAGGTCGGCAGAACGGCCAGGTTGAGCACGCCGCGCGTGCCTGAGAGAGCGATGGCCTGATGGGTGGCGTTCGACAGCTCCGCCAGCATGCCCCGCACATTGGCGGCATACATGCGGCCCACATCGGTCAGAACAACCCGCTGCCGGGAGCGCCGGAACAGGGAGACGCCGAGAGATTCCTCCAAATGTTGGATCTGGCGCGAGACGGCGCTTTGCGTCAGATTCAGCTCTTCGGCGGCTCTGGACACGCTGCCATGGCGGGCGGTCGCTTCGAAGGCGAGGAGGTTGCCCATATTGGGAAGGAAGCCGCGTCGAAGCACCAGTTCATTCCATTCGAGAATAACCTGCTTCGAAGATGTCGCTTTACATACCGGCTGTCCAGCGCGATTTTGCCGCCCAAATTCAACAGGTTCGACCGGCGCGGCCGGCGACCGGAAGCGACGCACGAGAAGGATACTCATCATGGCTGGCGCTCAAGACCTGGCAAAACTCCAGTGGGACGATCC
The DNA here is from genome assembly GCF_020532555.1 of Microvirga lenta. Taxonomy (GTDB): domain Bacteria; phylum Pseudomonadota; class Alphaproteobacteria; order Rhizobiales; family Beijerinckiaceae; genus Microvirga; species Microvirga lenta. The sequence continues at coordinate 464,337 of NZ_JAJBBR010000004.1, forward strand.
GCTTCTCCTCGACGATCTCCTGACCGATGACGAGCGCATGATCCGGGACACTGCCCGGGCCTATGCTCAGGACAAGCTCCTGCCGCGGGTGATCGAGGCGTATCGCGAGGAGCGCACGGACCGCGAGATCTTCAACGAAATGGGCGAGCTCGGCCTTCTCGGCGTCACCCTGCCGGAGGATTACGGCTGCGCCGGCGCCTCCTACGTGGCTTATGGCCTCGTCGCGCGTGAGGTCGAGCGGGTCGATTCCGGCTACCGCTCCATGATGAGCGTGCAATCCTCGCTGGTGATGTACCCGATCTATGCCTACGGCTCCGAGGAGCAGCGCCGGAAGTATCTGCCCAAGCTCGCCTCGGGCGAGTTCGTGGGCTGCTTCGGCCTGACCGAGCCGGATGCGGGCTCCGATCCGGGCGGCATGAAGACCCGCGCGGAGAAGATCGACGGCGGCTACCGGCTGACCGGCACCAAGATGTGGATCTCGAATTCGCCGATCGCGGACGTGTTCGTGGTCTGGGCCAAGTCGGCGGCCCATGACAACCAGATCCGGGGCTTCGTGCTCGATAAGGGCATGAAGGGCCTTTCCGCCCCCAAGATCGGCGGCAAGCTCTCGCTCCGCGCCTCGATCACCGGCGAGATCGTCATGGACGGCGTCGAGGTGGGCGAGGATGCGCTTCTGCCGAACGTGTCCGGCCTGCGGGGGCCGTTCGGCTGCCTCAACCGGGCGCGCTACGGCATTTCCTGGGGCGCTATGGGCGCGGCGGAGGATTGCTGGCACCGGGCCCGGCAATACACCCTCGATCGGAAGCAGTTCAACAGGCCGCTGGCGGCCACCCAGCTGGTTCAGAAGAAGCTGGCCGACATGATGACCGAGATCACGCTGGGTCTCCATGCGTCCCTGCGCGTCGGCCGCCTCTTCGACGAGGGGCGCCTGGCGCCGGAGATGATTTCCCTCGTGAAGCGCAACAATTGCGGCAAGGCCCTGGAGATCGCCCGCGTTGCCCGCGACATGCATGGCGGCAACGGCATCCAGGAGGAGTATCACGTGATGCGCCATGCGCAGAACCTGGAGACGGTCAACACCTACGAGGGGACGCATGACGTGCACGCCCTCATCCTGGGCCGCGCCCAGACGGGTCTGCAGGCGTTCTTTTAAGCAGGGCGGGCCGATCGCATGACGAAGCCGCTGGAAGGGCTCAAAGTCCTGGAACTCGCCCGGATCCTGGCCGGCCCTTGGGTCGGCCAGCTCCTGGCCGATCTCGGCGCCGACGTGGTGAAGGTGGAGCGGCCTGGCGCGGGAGATGATACCCGCGGCTGGGGTCCGCCCTTCATCGAAGGCGCCGACGGGGACGACCTTTCCGCGGCCTATTTTCACTCCTGCAACCGGGGCAAGCGCTCCATCGCGGTCGATTTCGAGACCTCCGAGGGGCAGGACCTCGTTCGCAGGCTTGCGGCCCATGCGGACGTGGTCATCGAGAACTTCAAGGTCGGGGGCTTGAAGAAGTACGGCCTCGACTACGAGAGCCTCAAGGCCGTGAACCCGCGCCTGGTCTACTGCTCCATCACGGGCTTCGGCCAGAACGGCCCCTATGCGGCGCGGGCCGGCTACGACTTCATGATCCAGGGTATGGGCGGGATCATGGATCTGACCGGCGATCCGGACGGGGAACCGCAGAAGATCGGTGTGGCCTTCGCCGACATCTTTACCGGGGTCTATTCCGTGGTCGGAGTCCTGGCGGCCCTTCGCCGCCGCGACCAGACCGGGGAGGGCGCTCATCTCGACATGGCGCTGCTCGACGTCCAGACGAGCGTCCTGGCGAATCAGGCCATGAACTATCTCGCTTCGGGCAAATCGCCCCGGCGCATGGGCAATGCCCACCCCAACATCGTGCCTTATCAGGTCTTTCCGGTCGCCGACGGGCATGTGATCGTCGCCGTGGGCAATGACGGGCAGTTCGCCCGTTTCGTCTCCGTGCTCGGACGGCCGGATCTGGCGCAGGACGAGCGCTTCAGGACCAATGCGGGGCGGGTGCACCATCGCCCCGAACTGGTTCCCGTTCTGACCGAGCTGACGCTCAAGATGACCCGGGACGCCCTGCTGGCCGCTCTCGAGGGTCAAGGCGTTCCGGCCGGGCCCATCAACACGGTGGCCGATGTCTTCGACGATCCGCAGGTGGTCGCCCGCGGCATGCGGATCGATCTGCCCGCGCCGGCGGCGAAGGCCGGATCGATCCCGTCCGTACGGTCCCCGATCGTGCTCGATGGCCAGCCTATGGCTGCAAGCCGTCCCTCGCCCCGCCTGGGAGAGCACACGGACGAGGTCCTGAGCGATCCCTCCTGGGTCGCCTGAAAACCCGCAGGTCCTACTCGGCTATGCCCTTGCTCAGGAGGCGTTCGAGCGCCTGCACGACCCGCTCGCGGTCGGCCTCCGAGAGTGGGCTGAGATCGTGCATCTCCAAACTGTTCAGACCTTCGACGGCAAGCCAGCCCAGCAGGGCGGCATCCAGGTCGTCCGAGGTCGATTTCAGATTGTCGAGCGTTTCCCTGATCACCTGACGGACGGGTTCGAGCAGGCGTGGGTTCTCGGCCGAGGCGGCGAGCATGCCGTTCGCCACGTCCTTCATGGTGCCGCAGCGCATTTTCAGCATGGCTGCCGTGCAGAGTCTCGCTTCCAGGTTGCGGCCGGGCTCGGCTTGCCTTCGAAGTGCCTCCTTCTCCGCGGAGACTTCGTCGATCATCCGCTGGATCATGCCCTGGAGAAGGGCTTCCTTGTTAGGAAAATTGTAGAGAAGTCCGCCTTTACTGAGGCCGGCCCGTTCGGCCACGGCATCGAGCGTCAGGCGCCCTGAGCCGATTTCCGTGACGAGCTCGGCAGCTGCGTCGAGAATTTTTTCTCTTGAACTCTTGCGTCCTCGAGCGCAAACGAACATTCTCACCTCTTGTACTGAACCGTCTAGACGGTATATAAAAGGTTCCGCGGCCTTGGCGTCAAGGGCAAGTTGAGCTAAGGGCCTGCCTCCATGAACATATAGGTCCGGTCGGCCCGGACTTCGGAATATCGGAAAAGTCCCATGAAACGGCGCATCGTAGTCTCCCTCGTCTTCATCCTCGCGATTGGACTCTGCGCCGGCTTGATCTGGTTCAACTTCTTCCGTGACAAGATGATCCAGAACTTCTTCGCCAACATGCAGCAGCCCGCGCAGGTTGTGTCGGCGGCCAAGGTCGAGGCGAAGACATGGACGCCGGGCATCAACGCCATCGGTACGGCCAAGGCCGCGAACGGCGTCGAACTCGCCGTCCAGGCAGGCGGCCTCGTCAAGGAGATCAACTTCAAGCCGAACCAGCGGGTGAAGCAGGGCGAGGTTCTGGTCCAGATCGACGATGCGGTGGACCGCGCCGATCTCGCGAATGCGCAGGCGACGGTCAGGCTGAGCGAAGCCAATTTCGAGCGTTCCAAGACCTTGGCCTCCCGCGGCTATGCGGCAGAGGCGACCTTCGATCAGACCCAGGCCCAGCTCGCGACCGCTCGTGCGCAGGAGGCGCGCGCCAAGGCGATCATCGAGCAGAAGGCTCTCAAGGCGCCGTTTTCCGGCGTGATCGGCATTCCCCGCATCGATGTCGGGCAGTACGTGCAGCCCGGCACGACGGTTGCCAGCTTCCAGGACCTTCAGTCCATGAAGGTCGACTTCACCGTTCCGGAACAGCTCGCGAGCAGCATCCAGCTTGGCCAGGAAGTTCGACTGGGCATGACCGAGGGCGACCTTCCCTTCGTGGGCAAGGTCGTCGGCAAGGACCCGCGCGTCGATCCCAAGACGCGGCTCGTCGCCGTTCAGGCCCTCGTCGAGGAGAACAAGGACGGCGCGATCCTGCCGGGCCAGTTCCTGCACGTGGAAGCGGTCCTGCCGCCGGAGCCGGATGTCATCACCGTGCCACAGACGGCTGTCATCACGAGCCTGTACGGGGACTACGTCTATACGATCGAGCAGGAAGAGAAGGCGGGTCAGCCGGTCCAGGTGGTCAAGCAGGTCTTCGTGAAGACCGGCCGCCGCCGTGGAGGCTCTCTCGAGATCCTGTCAGGGATCGCGCCCGGTCAACAGGTCGTCGCCTCGGGGCAGAACAAGCTTCAGGCGGGAGCGACCGTCAAGATCGACAACTCCATCGATGTGACCAAGTTCGACGCGACCAAGCTCGCGAACGGACAATAGGCATAAAGCCATGAGCTTCACAGAACTGTTCATCCGCCGCCCCGTCCTTTCGATGGTGGTGAGCCTCCTGATCCTGTTGCTCGGTGCGCAGGGCCTGATGAACCTGCAGGTGCGCCAGTACCCGGAGGTCGAGGAAACCACGATCACGATCACGACCACCTACACGGGTGCGAGCGCCGATCTGATGCAGGGCTTCATCAGCACGCCCATCGCGAAGTCGGTCTCGAGCGCCGAGGGCGTGGACTACGTCACGTCGCAGAGCCGCCTCGGCCTGAGCACCGTATCCGTGCGCATGCGCCTCAATACGGATCCGAACGCGGCGCTGACCGAGGTGACCTCCAAGGTGCAGCAGGTGCGCGCTCAGCTGCCGGCCGACGCCGAGGATCCGGTCATCGTGAAGGGCACCGGTCAGACCTTCGCCCTGATGTACATCACCTTCGCCAGTTCGGAGATGAATCCCGAGCAGGTCTCGGAGTTCCTGACGCGCGTCGTGCAGCCCCGCTTCGCGACCCTGGAAGGCGTCGGCTCCGCCGACATTCTCGGCGGCCGCGACTTCTCCATGCGGGTGTGGATTGACCCGGTCCGCCTTGCCGCCCGCGGGGTGACGGCCGGCGACGTGGTGGCCGCAATCCGCGCCAGCAACTTCCTGGCTGCGCCCGGAAAGACCAAGAACGAATACGTCGCCTATGCGCTCGAAATGCAGACGACGTTCCAGACGCCCGAGTCGTTCGCCACGCTCCCGATCCGCTCCAACGGCGACCAGGTCGTGCGTTTGAGCGACGTCGCCGACGTCGAGCTCGGGCCCAAGAGCACGGACACCAAGGTCAGCTTCAACGGCAAGGAAGGCACCTTCATCGGCATCACGCCGACGCCGGCCGCCAACCCGCTGACCGTGGCCGAAGAGGTGACGAAGGCCATCGACACGATCCGCCCGACCCTGCCGAAAGGCATGACGGTTCAGATCGTCTACGATGCGTCGAACTTCATCTCGGCCTCGATCGAGGAGGTGTTCAAGACCATCGGCGAGGCGGCGCTCATCGTTATCGTCGTCATCCTGCTCTTCCTCGGGTCCTTCCGCTCGGTGCTCATCCCGATCGTGACGATCCCGCTGTCGCTGGTCGGCGTCTGTTTCGTCCTTTACGCACTGGGCTACTCGATCAACCTGCTCACCCTGCTCGCCATGGTGCTGGCCATCGGCCTCGTCGTCGACGACGCCATTGTGGTGCTGGAGAACATCCACCGCCATATCGAGGAGGGATTGAAGCCCATCGATGCGGCCATTGTCGGCATGAAGGAGATCTTCCTTCCGATCGTGTCGATGACGATCACGCTCGCGGCGGTCTATGCCCCGATCGGCTTCACCGAAGGCCTCACCGGCACCTTGTTCCGGGAATTCGCCTTCACCCTAGCGGGGTCGGTGATCATTTCGGGCATCATCGCCGTGACGCTGTCGCCCATGATGTCCTCGAAGCTCCTGAAGCCTCACGGCCATGGCGGACAGCGCGGCTTCGCCGGTTTCGTGGATCGGACCTTCACGAAGGTGGAGAACTGGTATGCACGGCGCCTGAAGGGGTCGCTCGATTACCGGCCCGTGACGCTGCTCATCGTGGCGGCGCTCCTCGGGACCACGGCCTTCATGTTCGTCAAGACCCCCTTCGAACTCGCTCCGGAGGAGGACCAGGGTGCCTATCTGGGCATCGTCAACGTGCCGCAATACGCCACGCCGGAATACACCCAGGCCTTTGCGGCGCAGTTCACGAACGCGGCCGAGAAGATTCCGGAGATCGACGACAATTTCCTCATCATCGGCATCGACGGTGGCGGCGGCGGCTTCGTGGGCTTCAAGCTCAAGGAGTGGAGCGAGCGCACGAAGAAGGGTGCCGAGACCAAGCAGGAGATTCAGAACCTCCTGAACGAGAACGCAGGTGTTCAGGCCTTCGTCTTCGCGCCACCGTCCCTGCCCGGCGCGGGCGGCGGCCTCCCAATCCAGTATGTCCTACGGACGATCGGCGATCCGTCCCAGGCCTACGAGGTCGCGGAGCAGGTGAAGCAGCGGGCGATGCAGTCCGGAAAGTTCATCGTGGTCCAGAACTCGGTGACCTATCAGACGCCCCGCGCGCGGATCATCATCGACCGCGACCGGGCGGCGGCACTCGGCGTGCCGGTCAGCGAGATCGGCAATACCCTCGGGGCCCTCGTCGGCGGTGCGCCGATCTCGAAGTTCGACCGGGACAACAGGAGCTACGACGTCATCAGCCAGGTGCGTCAGATCGATCGCCTGAATCCGGAGCGCCTGGGAGAGTACTATGTGCGCGCGGCCGACGGCTCCATGGTGCCGATCTCGGCTCTGGTGCGGATCGAGACCGATGCGGCGCCTGCGGCCATCGAGCAGTTCAACCAGCTGAACGCGGCCACGCTCTCGGCGCTTCCTCTGCCGGGCGTGACGACGTCGGAGGGGCTTCAGGTTCTGCGTTCGATTGCCCAGGAGGTGATGCCGCAGGGCTTCTATGAGGATTATGCCGGTCAGTCCCGCCTCGAAGTCCAGGAGGGAAGCTCGATCCTGCTGGCGTTCGGGTTGGCCATCATCGTGATCTATCTCGTGCTCGCGGCGCAGTTCGAGAGCTTCCGGGATCCCTTCATCATCATGATGTCGGTGCCGCTCTCGATGTTCGGCGCGATGATCTTCCTCAATCTCGGCCTGGCGACCCTGAACATCTACACGGAAGTCGGCCTGATCACCCTGGTGGGGCTGATCACCAAGCACGGCATCCTGATGGTCGAGTTCGCCAACGACTTGAAGGAGAAGCACGGTGTCAGCAGGCGCGAGGCGATCGAGGAGGCGGCACGCGTCCGTCTGCGCCCGATCCTCATGACCACCGCGGCCATGGTGCTCGGCGTGGCTCCGCTCCTTTATGCCAGCGGCGCGGGTGCGGCGGCCCGGTTCTCCATGGGCCTGGTGATCGCGTCGGGCATGTCAATCGGAACGATCTTCACCCTCTTCGTGGTGCCGATGTTCTACACCTTCATCTCGCGGGAGACGAAGAGGGTCGAGCATGCGGGCGAGCCGCAGGTCCGACACCCTGCTCTCGCAGCCGAATAAGAAAAAGGCCGGGCAATGCCCGGCCTTTCGATTCTGGTATTTAAAAGGGCAGGGCCTTGCCGGCACCTGCCCTGATCTTTTAGCGGGAAATCTCGCCCTCGACTTCGATGAAGGGCGACAGATTCTTGAAGCCTGCCTGCTCCGCAGCCTTTCGGACCGCTTCGGCGACTTCGGTCGAGTGGACCTCGACCGTCTCCCCGGTCTTCGTGCAGACGAACATGACCTTCATCGCATTCACTTCCGGCTGACCGTGCGAGACGATGTAGGAGTTCTGCGTCGCAAGCCGATGCACGAGGCCGGCGTCGCGCAGGAAATCCAGGGCCCGGTAGATCGTCACCGGCGCAAGGCGCTTCTTGTCGCTGCTCAGGCGGTCGACGAGGTCATAGGCCCCGACCGGTCCCCCGCTCTGGACGAGTTCGCGATAAACGCGCTCACGGATGGGCGTCAGCCGCAGATTGTTCTCGCGGCACAAATCGTCGGCGCGGCGGAGGAGATTTTCCTCTTCCTCTTTCTTGAGGGCTCGGGCACTCATGAACCTGGCTCCTGTTACTACGAATCCTATATGTTCATATAGGTAAAGCCTGGCTTGCACAATGTGGTATCGTTGCAATTTCTACTTGCAATTATGCAGATGAATGCAGCCACGCGTGCTTGTCGGAAAGCGCGCCCGGATCGCCGGAATCGGCACTAACATCCGGTGCCGGAAAGAAGTTTCGGGAAAAGTGCCGCTATTCTACTTTGCGCAGGTTTCGCAAAGTCCCCTGACCTCAACGGTGACTTTCTTTGGGGAAAACGCGTGGGCGTCACTCCAGTGAGACAGGCGCTCGCTGATCTGCGAGTCGGTGAATTCCTTCACCGATCCGCATTCCTCGCAGATGGCAAAGGCTGCCATGTCGTGATGGTGAGGATGGCTGCAGGTGACATAGGCGTTGAGGCTCTCGAGTCGGTGCGCCAGTCCCTTCTCGATGAGCTTGTCGAGGGAACGGTAGACCGTCGGCGGCGTAACGGCGCCCTTCGACCGCATCCGATCCAGAACCTCGTAGGCCGAGAGCGGATTCTGAGCGGCGACCAGGATCCGATAGACGCGCTTCTGCGTCTCGTTCAACTCGTCTACGGCATGGTTGTGATGTGTCGGCGCCATCGATTTCCACCTGCGATGCTCATCATATAGGCTCCAACCGGCCATTTTTGAATGAGCATCCTCAGGTCTTCCTGACGGAGACCCGCCACCGTGGCAAGAGCGATTGCGGGACTCGTCCGGAACGGTCGATCAGAGGTCGACCCAGGCCGCCTTCCTCTGAGAGGAGCGGACGGCGGCATCGATGAAGCGGACGCCCCTGACCCCGTGCTCGACCGTGGGGGCCTGGAGCGAGAGCGGATCGGGATCCCGTCCCTCGAGACGCGCCGCGATCTGCTCGGCCACATCGGTGTAGATCTGCGCGAAGCCCTCGAGATACCCTTCGGGATGCCCTCCCGGGATGCGGGAGGCCGCGCGCGATATGTCGTTCGCCCCGGCACCGTTGCGGCGGATGAGCCGTGGTGGCTCTCCGAGAGGCGAAAACACCAGCAGGTTGGGATTCTCCTGGTGCCATTCGAGACCCGCCTTCTCTCCATAGATCCGGATGCGCAGACCGTTCTCCTGACCCGACGCAACCTGGCTGCACCAGAGCATGCCCCGGGCGCCGGAGGCGAAGCGCAGCATCATGTGCGCATTGTCGTCGAGCCTGCGGCCTTCCACGAAGGTGTGCAACTCGGCAGAAAGAGACGTCACCTCGTCGCCGGTCATGAACTCGACCAGGTTGAACGCGTGGGTGCCGATATCGCCGACCGCCCCGGCAGGGCCGGACCGGGCCGGATCCGTCCGCCACTCCGCCTGCTTGTTGCCCGTCTCTTCCGTGCGGGTGGCAAGCCAGTCCTGGGCATATTCCACCTGCACGACCCGGATCTTGCCGAGTTGGCCTTCCTTCGCAATGGACCGGGCCTGACGCACCAGCGGGTATCCTGTGTAGTTATGGGTCACCGCGAAGATCAGACCGGATTCCTGGGCGAGCTTCGCGAGCTGATCGGCCTCCCGCCTCGTGGTCGTGAGGGGCTTGTCGCAGATCACATGAATGCCGGCCTTGAGAAAGGCACGGGCGGCAGCGGCGTGGGCATGGTTCGGCGTCACGATGGCGACAGCATCAATCCCGTCCTTCAGACGCCGTTCCCGGCGCGCCATCTCGTTGAAGTCGCCATAGACGCGATCCGGTTTCAGAAGGAGGTCCTCTCCCGACACACGGGCGCGCTCCGGGTCCGAGGAAAGGGCGCCCGCGACGAGCTCCCATCTATCATCCAGCCGGGCCGCGATCCGGTGCACCGCACCGATGAAAGCCCCGCGCCCGCCGCCGACCATGCCGAGACGGAGGCGGCGGCTCAGCTTTTGATCCTGAGATGCGGTAATCGTCATCGTCTCACTCCGCGGCCGCACGCATTGTTTCGATGCCGAGCATCCGCCGGTTGGCGGCCTCGTCCGTTCCGCCGGCGGCGAAGTCGTCGAACGCCTTCTCCGTCACGCGGATGATGTGATTCCTGATGAACTCGGCGCCCTCGCGCGCGCCGTCCTCCGGATGCTTCAAGGCGCATTCCCACTCGAGAACGGCCCAGGAATCGTAATCGTATTGGGCCAGCTTGGAGAAGATGGCATTGAAATCCACCTGTCCGTCTCCCAGGGACCGGAACCGTCCGGCTCGATTGATCCAGCTCTCGTACCCGCCATAGACGCCGACACGGCCCGTGGGGTTGAACTCCGCGTCCTTGGCATGGAAGGCCTTGATGCGGTCGTGGTAGAGATCGATGAAGGCGACGTAGTCGAGCTGCTGCAGCAGAAAGTGGCTGGGATCGTAGTTGATGCAGGCGCGGGCATGGCCGCCAACCGCGTCGACGAAGCGCTCGAAGGTCGCGCCGTCGTGGATGTCTTCCCCAGGATGAATCTCGTAGGCGACGTCGCAGCCTGCATCCTCATAGGCATCGAGGATGGGGCGCCAGCGCCGTCCCAGCTCTTCGAAGGCGGTCTCGATGAGACCCGTCGGCCGCTGCGGCCAGGGATAGACGAAGGGCCAGGCGAGGGCGCCCGAGAAGGACACGCTGACGGTGAGGCCAAGACGCCTGGAGGCCTGCGCCGCCATGAGCATCTGTTCGACGGCCCAGGCCTGCCGTGCCTTCGGATTGCCTCTCACCTCGGGAGCCGCAAACCCATCGAATGCCTCGTCGAATGCAGGGTGAACCGCAACGAGCTGGCCCTGCAGATGGGTCGACAGCTCGGTTATGTCGAGGCCATGACTCTGGACGATGCCCTGGATCTCGTCGCAATAGGTGTCGGACTCGGCCGCCTTTTTCAGGTCGAAGAGGCGAGCGTCCCATGTGGGAATCTGCACCCCTTTGTAGCCGAGTGCCGCCGCCCAGCGACAGATCGAGTCCAGCGAGTTGAACGGAGCCTCGTCGCCTGCGAACTGGGCAAGGAAAAGGCCTGGACCCTTCATGGTTTTCATGGGCTAACTCCCTGGGGCTTTGATATTGAAGGACAAGGGAAAGTCGCCACTGCGGTCATCGGCGCCTTACCGTTGTCCTCGCCCCTTCCCGTGGGAAAGGGCGAGAGACGAGCCGGTTAGAACGGTGAATCGGGGAAGTAGAAGTTCTTCGCGTTGTCCTTCGTGATCAGCTCGGCATTGATCACATAGGTGCCGCGCATCGGAGCATTGGCGAAGAACTGTCCCGCGGTCACGTACATCGCGGTCGCGATCATTCCCGGAGGATAGGACACGTTGGCCGGCACCATCTTGTCCCCGTCCATGACACGCTTGACCATGTCCTTCATGCCGGCGCCGCCGAGGACGAACTTGACGTCGTCCCGCTTCGCCTGCCGAATGGCTTCCAGAACGCCCAGCGCCATGTCGTCGTCCGATGCCCAGACGGCATCGATCTTCGGATGCTTGGCGAGGTAGTCCTGCATCACCCGGAAGGCGTCGTCCCGGTTCCAGTTCGCGTATTGCTTGTCGATGACCTTCACGCCGGAGCCCTGGACGGCTTTCTCGAAATTGGTGACGCGCTCTTCGTCGATCACGGTCGGGATGCCGCGGAGGACCACGACGTTGCCTTCCTTCAGGTTGTCGACGAAGTACTTGCCGGCGACACGGCCGAATTCCGGGTTGTTGCCCGCCACGTAGATGTCCTGGATCGAGGCATCCTTGAGGCCGCGGTCCACGACGGTGATGAAGGTGCCGCGCTTCTTGACCTCGCCGACCGGGTTCGTGAGCTCGTCCGAGTTGAAGGGCAGGACGACGAGCGCATCGATATTCTGCGCCGACAGGTCGTCGAGCGCATTGGCCTGGGACGCGCCGTCGGGCGAGGTCTTCACCACGACTTTCAGGCCCGGATAGGTTTTCTCCAGTTGCTTGGCGGTTTCCTGCGCGTGATAGACGACACCGCCGGTCCAGCCATGAGTCGCGGCCGGAATGGAGACGCCGATGGTCACGTTCTTCTGCTGAGCGAAGGCGCCCGTCGCAAACCCGGCGAAGAGGCCTGCTGCAGCTGCCAGTTTCAGTGCCTTTCCTCTCATGTTTTCCTCCCTGAGGGTTGGCTGAGTCCTTCTTGCTTCCGGTGGACCCCGACCGGCTTCATCGCCCGCGCTGAAGAGAGCGCTGCACGAGCATGGCGATAATGATGATGGCACCCTGGACCGCGCCCACGAGAAACTCGGAGACGAAGTTCGACAGGACCATGATGTTGGCGACGAGCTCCAGGATGATGGCGCCGACGACGGTGCCCCAGACACGCCCTATGCCGCCGCGCAGCGCCGTGCCGCCGATGACGACCGCCGTAATGGCCTGGAGCTCCCAGAGCAGCCCTGTGGTGGGGGTGGCCGATCCCAGGCGCGGCACGTAGACCAGGATCGCGATGCCGACGCAGATGCCCTGAATGACATAGGTTAGCGTGCGGACCCGCCAGATCGGAACGCCCGAGTAGCGTGCCACGTCCTCGTTCGAGCCGAGGGCGATCACGTGGCGTCCGAAGGACGTCTTGTAGAGGATCAAGGCACCGATCGCAGCGACCACGAGAAAGGCGATGATCGGCACGGGAATGCCGGCGATGTCGCCGAAGTAGACGGGGCGATAGAGCTCGCGCAACTCCGAACTGCGCATGGTGATGGTGCCGCCGGCCGCGAGCCAGATGACCAGCGAGCGGAAAATGCCCATGGTGCCAAGCGTCACGATGAAGGGCTCGATCCGGCCGAATGTGACGATGAGGCCGTTCGCGAGGCCGCAGGCGGCGCCCAGGGCAATGGCAGCGGCCATGCCGATCGCCAGCGTTCCCATATCGCCGCCGCCGAGATTGTTCAGGGTCAGGATCATGACGCCGGCAACGAGCGCCGCCATGGAGCCGACGGAAAGGTCGAGGCCGCCCCCGGCGATCACGAAGGTCGCGCCGACGGCGATGATGGCGATGAATGCCGAGCGCGTCACCACGTTCAGGATGTTCGACGCGGTCAGGAAATCCGGATTGATCAGTGCGCCCGCGATCACGAGGACGATCAGCGCAATGAATGGCGAGAGCGCCCGCATGTCGACAGTGAATCTGCGCTTTTCAGGGGTGGTGCGAAGCACGGTTTCGGTCATGCATGGCCTGCGGCGATATCCGCCGCCCTTTCCTCGTGGACGCCTGTTGCGAGATAGACGATTGCATCTTCCGAGAGCTCGGCCTGAGCCACCTCACCCGCGATCCGCCCGTTGCGCATGACGAGAACGCGATGGCACAGGCCGATCAGCTCCTGCATCTCCGAGGAGATGACGATGACGGATCGACCCTGTTCGGCCAGGGATGCGATGAAGCGATAGATCTGCTCCTTCGTCCCGATATCGACCCCTCGGGTCGGCTCATCGATGATGACGATGCGGGGCTCCACCAGCATCATCTTCGCAAGAAGAAGCTTTTGCTGGTTCCCGCCGGAGAGCTGCCCGGCCAGCAGGTCCCGCCGTCGGGCGCGGATGTCGAAATCCCTCACGGCCGCATCCAGCGCTCTTTCCTCGGCGGGCACGTCGATGAACGAGCCACGCCCGAACTTGTCCAACGCAGCCAGGGTCAGGTTGACCCGCAGGTCCTGCTGAAGGAGGAGGCCTTTGCCTTTCCGGTCCTCCGACAGGTAGACGACACCGGCGGCCATGGCTTCGCGCGCATCGCGGAAATGAACGTTGCGGCCATCGATGGCGATCGAGCCATGGCTGGGACGAAGGCCGACGAGGCCCTCGAACAATTCGGTGCGCCCGGCGCCGATGAGGCCGCCAAATCCGAGGATTTCGCCACGGCGGAGCGTGAACGAGGCGTCCTCCACATAGCCCGGCACGACCAAGTTCCGCACGGAGAGAATGTCCTGGTCGGAAGCGGTCAAGGGCTTGTCGGGATAGAGTTTGGACATGTCCCGCCCCACCATGAGGCGCGCCATTTCCAGCGGCTCGAGCCCCTCGATGTCCCGGACGGTGACGAGGCGGCCGTCGCGGAGCACGGTCACTCGATCCGCAACCGCCTTCACCTCGTTGAGACGATGAGAAATGTAGAGGATCGCCACGCCCTGGGCTCGCAGCCGGCGGATGATCTGAAAGAGGCTCTCGGCCTCGATCGGGGTGAGGACGGCAGTCGGCTCGTCAAACGCGACCACCTTGTGCGGCACGAGAAGGGCACGGGCGATCTGGACAAGCTGCCGGTCGGCGATGGAGAGGCGGCGCACCTCCCGGTCGGGGTCGATGGAGGAGCCGAGCTCCGCCAGAGCCGCGCGGGTTTGCTCCCGCATCGCCCTGTCGTCCACGAAACCGAAGCGCCGCAGCTCGCGTCCGAGGAAGAGGTTCTGTGCGACTGTCAGATCCTCCGCGAGCAGAATTTCCTGGTGGACGAGCACGATCCCTCGGTTCTCGGCGTCGACGGGCCCCGAGAAGGTGGTCGGCTGATCGTTCAGGAAGAGGCTGCCCTTCGTTGGCGGGAGGTGCCCCGAAAGGATGCGCATCAGGGTCGACTTGCCCGCACCGTTCTCGCCGATGACCGCATGGACTTCGCCCGGCCTCAGGTCGAGCGAAATGCCGCTCAGAACCTCGATGGGACCAAAGGATTTCGAAATGTTGTCTGCGCGAAGAACAGAGGCCATGGACTGCTCCGGACCGTTTCGAACGGATGGGCCGCTTTCGGTTTCCGAAAACGCTCAATCGGGCGCGAATGCGCCGCTACGGATCAGCCTGAAGACGCAAGAGCCGGCATTCGTTTCCTCCAGATGTGTCTGCGTCCTCTTGCGGGACGCTTCGATGGCTTGAGAGCGGTGCAGGGTTTGACAACGCTCCCATGTAAACGATTACATTCACTTTACCGCAATGGTTGCCTCTGTCAAACAGGAGCGCCTGTGGGAAAGGGCGATGGACGAAATCGGACAAAAACGCAGGCTTAGGCCCGGCGACGGCCAAGCGCGCGCTGCGCGGATCCAGGACGTCGCGCGGCTGGCCGACGTCTCGACGGCGACCGTGAGCCGAGCCTTGGCGACTCCGGATCGGGTCTCTCCCGAGGCGCGCGCGCGCGTGTTCGATGCCATCGCGAAGACCGGCTACGTGCCCAATCCCGCCGCGCGTTCACTGCGCTCGCAGAAGACCTACATGGTGCTCGTGGTTCTGCCCGACCTGGCGAACACGTTCTTCTCCAGGATCCTGCGCGGCATCGAGGAGACGCTTTTCGATGCCGGCTACGGCATGATCATCAGCGATCTCGACGGCTCCCCCGAAAAGGAGGCGCATTTCGCGGCTTTCACGGCGGCGGGGCGGGTCGATGGCGCCATTCTCCTCAATGGGCACCTCTTCGGGCAGAGCAGAGACGGGAAGGGGACGCCTGCCAACCTCAACATCCCTCTGGTCGCGCTCTGCGAGGCCATTCCAGGCGCGGACATTCCTCAGATCGAGATCGACAACCGGGCCGCGGCCCGTCGGATGACGCAGCACCTCGCCTCGCTCGGACACCGGCGCATCGCCTATGTCAGCGGCCCGCCCGAGAACGTGCTGGAGCACGAGCGCTTCAAAGGCTACCGCGAAGGCTTGCGGGCCTGGGATCTCCCGTTCGATCCTGCCCTCGTCCTTCCGGGGGATTACACCCTTGATTCGGGAGCGCAGGCCGGTCAGTTCCTGCTCGCCAAGCCCGAGCGGCCGACGGCCGTATTCTGCACCAGCGACGAAATGGCGATCGGGCTCGTGCGGACCCTGCGTTCCGCAGGTCTGCGTGTGCCTGACGACATATCCGTGGCCGGCTTCGACGACATAGAGTTCGCGGCCGCAGCCCAACCGGCCCTGACGACGGTCCACCAGCCCCGGCGGGAATTGGGGCAGGCTGCAGCCAGTACGTTGATCGACCTCCTGCAGGGGCGCATGGCGCCCAAGCGCATCCGCCTCAAGACCGACCTGATCATTCGCGACAGCGTCGCTGCCCTTCGCTGATCTGAAACTGTCCCCGCCCACTCACCGGCGAGGGCCGAGGCATCAGGTGGTGTGTCTGACCGCAAGTTCCGGGGCAGCGGCGGCATCATGAGCGGTTCTCGCCCGCCGCCTCTGGAGCCACCAGATCAGCCCCACCACCGCAAAGGCCGGAACATAGACCCAGACGGTGGAGGGGCGTCCGGGAGCCGGCTGGATGACGGCCACGACCTGATAGCCGGGCTCCAGCCCGACGCGCTTGGCGTAGGATCCGAAGGCGACGTTGCTGATCGTGAGCTGTCCGCCAAGACCGACAACGGTCAGGCCAGCGGCCCGTAGACGCTCCTGCGGCGTCGGCTTCTGCTCGCCGAGGTTCAGGCTGACGGTCTTGCGCACATCGTCGCCCTCGATGGTCATTCCCTCGACCACGAAGGCGAGGCGGTGATTGGCGGGCGCCTGCGCCACTTCCGTCATCAGCTCGCTCGCAGGCGCCTCCACCGTCGCCGGATGAACCTGGTTGAGCCACCAGTCCGGGCGGAACAGGGCAAAGCACACGATGAGGAGAACGGCGCTTTCCCACAGCCGGCTGCGGGTCACGAAGTAGTTCATGGTGGCGGCCGAAAAGATGAGGATCGCCGCGATATTCACCCCGATGATGAGGGCGGCATCGGCCCAGTTCTGCACCCCGATGAGCAGCATGGCGGGGTTGAAGATGAAGATGAACGGCAGGAGAGCCGTCCGCAGTGCATAGAACGCCCCCTGGAACCCGGTTGCGATCGGATCCTCGCGCGAAATCGCCGCCGCCGCGAAGGAGGCCAGGCCAACGGGTGGGGTGATGTCGGCCATGATGCCGAAGTAGAAGACGAAGAGGTGGACCGCGATCAATGGAATCGCCAGTCCTGCCTGGGCACCGAGCTCCACGACCACCGGAGCCATGAGAGTGGCGACCAGGATGTAGTTGGCCGTCGTCGGAATGCCCATGCCGAGGATGAGGCTGATGACGGCGATCAGGATGAGCATGATGATGACGTTGCCGCCGGAGATGAACTCGACGACCTCGGTCATCATGAGGCCGAGGCCGGTCAAGGTCACGGTTCCGACGATGATGCCGGCCGTCGCCGTGGCGATGGCGATGCCGATCATGTTGCGGGCGCCGACCGCGAAGCCCTCCATCAGATCGGCCAAGGCCGCTTTCATCGCGACGCCGACGGATTGGCGCCGGAACAGGGCGAGCAGCGGGCGCCGGGTGGCGACGATGCCGATGATCGTCAGCGTCGCCCAGAAGGCGGACAGCCCGGGGGACATCTCCTCGACCATCAGACACCACAGCAGGACGACCAGCGGGATCAGGAAATCCAGACCCGTCCGGGTCACCTCCCAGGCGCGAGGAAGCGTAATGATCGGCGTGTTCGGATCGTCGAGCTCGAGATCGGGAAAGCGTGCCGCATAGGCGACCGTTCCAATGTAAACCAGGAGTGCTGCAGCGCCGAGAATCCACGGAGAGCCGTCTCCGAAGGCCGCCTGGACGCCGATGACGCCGTAATAGAGCAGGCAGAGCACCACTACCGAGCCGCTGAGTCCGAGGCCGGTGCGCAGCAGTCTCATCTTCGCCGGCATGGGCTCGCGCGGGATCGGCTTTGCTCCGATCTTCAGCGCCTCGAGATGCACGATGTAGAGAAGTGCGATGTAGGATGCGATGGCCGGCAGGAGGGCGTGCGTCACGATCTGCGCATAGGGAATGCCGACATATTCCACCATGAGGAATGCGGCGGCACCCATCACGGGCGGCATGATCTGTCCGTTGATGGACGACGCCGCCTCGATGGCGCCTGCCTTGACGCCGGAAAGGCCGGTCCGCTTCATGAGCGGGATCGTGAAGATGCCGCCCGAAACGACGTTGGAAACGGAGGAGCCCGACACGACCCCGTTGAGCGCCGAGGAAACGACGGCGACCTTGGCCGGTCCGCCCCGAAGATGGCCGAGAAGGGCAATGGAGATCTGCATCATCCAGTTGCCGGCCCCCGCCTTGTCGAGCAGCGTGCCGAACAGCACGAAGAGGAAGACGAAGCTCGTGGAAACGCCCAGAGCGATACCGAACACGCCTTCGGTCGTCAGCCACTGATGCTGAAGGAACTTCGAGATCGAAGAACCCTTGTGCAGCAACACATCCGGCATGTAGGGGCCGGCGAAAGTGAAAAGAATGAAGACCGAGGCGACGATCACCATCGGCATGCCGAGAGCCCGGCGTGTCGCCTCCAGAAGAAGGAGGATGCCCGCTCCCGCCGTCACGAGGTCGATCAGGATCGGCTGACCGGGGCGGGTTGCGAGATCACGGTAGAACAGGAAGAGATAGGCCCCGGCGAAGGCACCCGCGACGGCGAGCACCCAATCGAATGCGGGGACGTAGGAGCGGGGGGACGAGCGAAAGGCCGGATAGGCCGTGAAGGCCAGAAAGAGCGCAAGCCCGAGATGGATGGATCTCGCTTCCGTGTCGTTCAAGATGCCGAAGCCGAGCACGAAGGGCAGCGGCGAGGCGTACCAGATCTGGAAGAGGGACCACGCGATGGCGACACCCGTGATGAGGGCGGCGGCGTAACCTGTCGGCTTGCGCCCTCCCGTGTCGGCCTCGGCGACGAGCTGTTCCAGCTCCGCGGAAGGGGCGATCGCGGTTTTCTCGGTTGTCGACATGATCTCTATCCTTGGTCCGGACAAGGTAAAGGGGCGGCCCTGAGCCGCCCCCATTTTAGTAGGCTTCCAGCTTATGACCAGCTTACTTCAGCCAGCCCTTTTCCTTGTAGTACTTGGCCGCGCCGGGGTGGAGCGGAGCGGAAAGGCCGTCCTTGATCATCTTCTCGGGCTCGAGATTGGCGAAGGCCGGGTGGAGCGACTTGAACTCGTTGAAGTTCTCGAACACCGCCTTCGTGATCTGATAGACGGTCTCTTCCGGAACCTTGGCCGAGGTCACGACCGTCGCAAGCACGCCGTAGGTGTTCGTGTCCTGCGGGTTGTTGTTGTAGAGGCCGCCCTTGATCGTCGCCTTGGCGTAGTAGGGATTCTCGGCCACGAGCTTGTCGACGGCAGGTCCCGTGATCGAGACGAGCTTGGCGCCGCAGGTCGTGGTCGGGTCCTGGATGTTCGCCGAAGGATGGCCGACGCCGTAGAAGAAGGCGTCAATCTTGTTGTCGCAAAGGGCGGGGCCGTGCTCGTCGGCCTTCAGCTCGGAGGCGAGCGAGAAGTCCGACAGCTTCCAGCCGAGCGCGCCGAGCAGCTGCTCCATGGAAGCGCGGGTGCCGGAGCCGGGATTGCCGACGTTCACGCGCTTGCCCTTGAGATCCTGGAAGTCGGAAACGTTGGCTTCCTTGCGGGCCAGAACCGTGAAGGGCTCCGGGTGGACCGAGAAGACCGCGCGCAGATCGCCGAAGGCACCGCTGTCCTTGAAGGCGCCCTCACCCTTGAGGGAGTTGTACTGCACGTCCGACTGGGCAAGGCCGAGGTCGAGCTCACCGGCCTTGATGGTGTTGACGTTGTAGGCGGAGCCGCCGGTCGATTCGACCGAGCAGCGCAGGCCATGGTCCTTGCGGTCCTTGTTGACCAAACGGCAGATGGCGCCGCCGACCGCGTAGTACACTCCGGTCACGCCGCCGGTGCCGATGGTCACGAACTTCTGCTGGGCCTGAGCCGGAATGGCCGTGAAAGTCAGGGCGGCGGTCGCGACGCCGACCAGCGATTTCGTCAAAACGTTCATTTCGTTTCCCTCTTGCGAGGCCTCCTGAGGACCGGTCAGCGCCGGCCTTCAAGCGGCCTTCAGTTTGACGCCTGCGAGAGCCGCGTCCACGGCATCTCCCAAGCGCTCCACGATTGCGTCGACGATCTGTTCATCGACAATGAAAGGCGGGGCCAGCAGCACATGGTCGCCTCGGGCTCCGTCGATCGTTCCGCCCATGGGATAGACCATGAGACCCCGCGCCATCGCTTCACGCTTGATGCGCGCGTGAAGCTTCTCTTTAGGGTCAAAGGGCGCTTTGGTCGAGCGGTCCTCCACCAATTCGACCGCCATGAAGAGGCCGCGGCCGCGAATATCCCCAACATGGGGGTGGTTGCCGAACCGCTCCCCGAGGCGGCGGGTCATCCGGGCGCCCATTTCCCTTACGTTGCCGAGGAGACCGTCGCGGCGAATAACTTCCTGTACGGCAAGGGCGGCGGCACACGCCATGGGATGGCCGAGATAGGTGTGGCCATGCTGGAAGAAGCCGGAGCCGTTCGCGAACGAATCGAAGATATGCCGCCCGAGCAGCACCGCCCCGATGGGCTGGTAGCCGCCTCCGAGCCCTTTCGCGATGGTCATGAGGTCCGGCACGACCCCATCCTGCTCGCAGGCATGGAGAGTGCCGGTCCGGCCCATGCCGCACATGACCTCGTCCAGGATGAGGAGAACGCCGTAGCGGTCGCAGATGGCGCGGATGCGCCTGAGATAATCGGCAACAGGCGGCACGGCCCCCGCCGTGGCGCCGACGACGGTTTCCGCAACGAAAGCCATGACCGTCTCTGGGCCGAGTTCGAGGATCCTGTCTTCGAGCGCCTGCGCGGCGCGAGCCGCATAGTCCTGATCGCTCTCGTTCGGCTGCTGAAACCGGTAGGCGAAGCACGGGTCGATATGGTGGGTTTCGACGAGCAGGGGGCGGAACTGGGTTCGGCGCCATTCATTGCCGCCGGTGGCGAGGGCGCCAAGAGTGTTGCCGTGATAGCTCTGGCGCCGGGCGATGACGTTCCGCCGCTCCGGCTGGCCGAGCTCGACGAAGTACTGCCGTGCCATCTTGAGCGCGGCTTCCACGGCCTCCGAGCCGCCGGAGACGAAGTAGACGTGGGACATTCCCTTGGGAGCGTCCTCGATCAGACGGTCTGCGAGGGCCTCTGCCGGTTCCGTGGTGAAGAAGCTGGTATGGGCATAAGCCAGCTTGTCGGCCTGGGCGTGAAGAGCAGCCGTCACATCGGGATGTCCGTGCCCGAGGCAGGAAACGGCCGCCCCGCCCGAAGCGTCGATGTAGGAGCGCCCCTCGGCGTCGAACAGCTCGACCCCTTTGCCCCCGACGGCTATCGGCAGGGGCGTGTGAATTTGGCGGTGAAGGATGCGGCTCATCAGGTTCTCCTGTCGTCCTGCGGCGACCAGTGGATGTTGAAGGCGGTCAGTTGGTCTTCCGTTCGCCTGAGCGCCTGGAGCGATGCCTCCCCTCCTTGTCCGGCGACGAGAGCCGCCAGGATCTCGCCCACGACGAAGGCCGGCGTGATGGCATGGAAGAAGGAAGGTCCCTCCGTGGAGACCAGAACGGCGATCCGGGCGACCTGCGCCAGCGGCGACACGGCACTGTCGGTGATCGCCACGATGGGAATGCCTTGCGTCCGGGCGTAGCGGGCCATGTCGATCGTGGCGCGGGTATAGGGGGCGACGCTGACGGCGAAGAGCGCGTCCTTGTCCGTCGCCATCCGGATGGGGTCCGCGCCCACTCCGGCCACGGCGTCCAAAAGAACCGCCTTCTCGCCCAGCAGCGAGAGCACGTAGGTCATGTGCCAAGCCACGGGATGGGACGAACGCAACCCGAGACAATAGATCCGGTGAGCGGATGCAAGGAGCGTCGCCGCCCGGGACAGCCTTTCCAGCGCCTCCGGCTCTCCGAGCCTCGAAATCTGGGCTGTCAGGGACGCTACCATCTCGGCCGCGAGCGCCTGCTCGCCCTTGGCCTTCTGGCTGGCGACCTGAGCTCCTGCCTTTCCGGCGAAGCTCAAGCCTCCCTCGCGGATGGCCTGCGCATAGAGATCCCGGATGTCGTCGTACCCGGCGAGCCCGAGCCGCTTGGCCAGACGCGTCATGGTGGCAGGCTGCACGCCCGCTCGTCTGGCCTGCTCACGCATGGACAGGAGGGCCACGTCATCCGGACTTTCTAGAACATACCTCGCGGCGGTCTGAAGCTGCGCCGGCATATCGGGAAAGGCGGCGATGATCTTGGCTGTCAGGGGAGCAGGGTCCATGGGGCGGAGATTAGATTCGGCTTGCGGACTGCGCAACATTTGTTTTGATATGCCCAGACAAGGAAACATTTGGATTGGAGGAGCCCTCGATGCAGGCAGAAGCGACCGAAGCGGAGCCGACACCGGTGAGCATTGCCGTTGCGCCGAATGGCGGGCGGCGGACGAAAGCGGACCATCCGGCCCTCCCGATGACGCCGGACGAGCTGGCTCGAACCGCCTCGGAATGCCTCGCGGCAGGCGCCTGCATGATCCACATCCACGTGCGCAACGACGAGGGGCGCCATCTTCTCGATGCGGACGCCTATAGGCAGGCCTCTGCAGCAATCCGCCAAGCGGTCGGAGAGCGTCTGGTCGTTCAGATCACCAGCGAGACAATGGGCTTCTATCGCCCCGAGGAGCAGATGGCCGTCGTGCGGGAAACCAACCCGGAGGCGGTCTCGCTGGCCCTGAGAGAGCTCGTTCCCGATGAAGCCTCGGAGCCCGCTTTCGCAGAGTTCATGCGATGGATCCAGCGGGAGCGGATTGCCCCCCAGTTCATCCTATATGCGCCCGAGGAGGCAATCAGGCTGGCCGCCTTGCTGAAGCGGGGCGTTGTGCCGTTCGACTCCGTCCCGGTTCTTTATGCCCTGGGCCGTTACACAGTGGCGCAGACATCGAGCCCGAGCGATCTGCTCCCCTATATCGGGCCGGGAATGCCTGCTTTCCCGCACTGGATGGTGTGCGCATTCGGTCGTCGCGAGGCCGCCTGCGTGACTGCGGCGGGGCTCCTGGGCGGGCATGTGCGCGTCGGTTTCGAGAACAATCTCGACCTTCCGGATGGCGCGAGAGCCGAAACGAATGCCGATCTCGTCGACCGGGCGGCGCAGGCGCTTAGGACCTGCGGCATGAGGCTCGCAGATGCCGACATGCTGCGCCAAGCCTGGAAATCCTGCCTCAGCTGATAATCCGGTCCGCCAATCCCGATTGCCGGAGAAATGTCACGCTCTCCGGCATCCGGCCGGCCTGAAGGGCATTAGCCCATGGTAGCGGTCGCGGATCGGACGTTGGCCCTTGTCGATCCCTATCCGCCGATACAGAATGCGTTCAACGAAGCTCAAGAATGAGCCCTGCCGGCCCTTGGCCGGCAGATTGCGTAGATCAACTACGCGCCAGAGGAAACGTAGCCGCATCGCGCGCGCACGGGGCGCGCGGGCCCCAGGAGGTGACGTCGGTGACGACGGCAGCAAGCTTGCGCGACGATACATTCCCAAAGCTGCTCGCGCGCAATGCGCGCGTACGCCCGGACAGAACGGCGTTCCGTCATAAGGATCTCGGAATTTGGCAGTCCTGGACCTGGGCCGAGGTGCACGAAGCCGTTCGAGCTTACGCGTCGGGGCTTGAGGCTCTGGGGCTCAAGCGTGGCAGCAAGATCGCCATCATCGGCTATAACCGCCCCTATCTCTACTGGACGATGATCGCCGCACAGTGGATCGGAGCGGTCCCGATTCCTGTCTACGCCGATTCCGTGGCGGAGGAGATGGCTTATGTGCTTGCCCATGCCGAGGTGAGCCACGCGGCGGTGCAGGACCAGGAGCAGGTCGACAAGCTCCTCTCGGTTTCCGAACAGATGCCGCAGCTCGACCGGATTCTCTATGACGAGGATCGCGGCCTGAGGGATTACGACCACAGCCGGCTGCACGCGATCGCTTCGGTCATCGAGGAAGGTCGCGCCCGGCTCGGCGACGCGTCTGAGAGAGACAGGCTGGAGCAGGAACTGGCAAGGGGGAAGGGCTCCGACCTCGCAATCATTCTTTATACGTCCGGAACGACAGGGCGGCCCAAGGGCGTCATGCTGACCTTCGAAAGCGTGATTGCAGCCGCCGAAATCGGCTGCGATTTCGACAAGCTGGACGAAACCGACGAGATCATCGCCTATCTCCCCATTGCGTGGGTCGGCGACCACATCTTTTCCTATGCGCAGGCGATCCTGTCAGGGCTTTGCGTCAATTGTCCCGAAAGCCCCGAAACTATTGCGGAGGACCGGCGGGAGATCGGCGCGACATATGTCTTCGCGCCGCCGCGGGTCTTCGAGAGCATGTTGACCTTGACCATGGTCCGCATGGAGGACGCAGGAGCGCTGAAGCGGCGCATGTTCAGGTTCTTCATCGACCATGCGGGCAAGGTCGGCGAGAGGATCCTGAACCGCCAGTCGGGTGTCGGCGCATGGGATCGGTTGCTCTGGCACGTGGGCAACGCTCTCGTCTATGCCCCGCTGCGCAACCGCTTCGGCATGACCCGCGTCAAGGTGGGCTACACGGCCGGCGAGGCGATCGGACCGGAGATCTTCAAATTCTATCGGTCGATCGGCGTGAACCTGAAGCAGCTTTACGGCCAGACCGAAGCCTCCGTTTACATCACCATGCAGCCCAACGGCGAAATACGGGCCGACACGGTGGGGAGGCCCGCACCGCGGGTCGAGATCCGCATCGATGAAAACGGCGAGGTTCTCTATCGCTCGCCCGGGGTGTTTACCGGGTACTACAAGGACGACGGAAAGACGGCCGAAACCAAGACGCCTGACGGATTCGTCCGGTCGGGTGATGCCGGTTTCTTCGACGAGACCGGACATCTCAAGATCATCGACCGGGCGAAGGATGTGGGCAAGATGCGCGACGGCTCGCTCTTTCCTCCGAAATACGTCGAGAACAAGCTCAAGTTCTATCCGAACATCAAGGAGGCGGTCTGCTTCGGCGACGGGCGCGATTTCGTCGGCTGCTTCATCAATATCGATCTGGTGGCGGTCAGCAATTGGGCCGAGCGCAACGGCGTGACCTATGCGTCCTACCAGGAATTGGCCGGCCACCCGCTGGTCTACGACATGATCGAGAAGCATGTCGACGAGGTCAACCGCTCGCTCGCCTCCGAACCTCGCATGGGAGGCGCCCAGATCAAGCGCTTCCTGATCCTGCACAAGGAACTCGACGCGGACGACGGTGAACTGACACGTACGCAGAAGGTGAGGCGCAGCTTCATTGCCGAGCGTTACGATCCGCTGATCCAGGCGCTCTACAACGGTTCGACCGAGGCGGACATCTCCACGGAGGTCACGTTCGAGGATGGCCGCAAGGGCGTCATCGCGGCGCGCGTCAAGGTGAAAGACATGAAGCTCTATCCGATCGAGCACGCAGCGCCCCTGCCGGAGGCCGCGGAATGAGGGCTCCCGACAATCCCGTCGCCGTCAAGGACGGTGTCCTCCTCGCTGTCGAGAACGTTTCTCTCGGGTTCGGTGGAGTGAAGGCTCTGACGGACGTGTCCTTCGACATCCGGAAGGGGGAGATCCGCGCCATCATCGGGCCGAACGGCGCCGGTAAGACGTCGATGCTCAACTGCATCAACGGCTTCTACTATCCGACCGAGGGCAGCATTACCTTCAAGGGACTCAAGAGGCCGAAGATGCGGCCTTATGAGGCGGCGCGGGGCGGCATCGCGCGGACCTTCCAGAACGTGGCTCTCTTCAAGAGCATGTCGACCCTAGACAACATCATGGCCGGACGTTCGCTCAAGATGAGGTCGAGTTTCTTCTGGCAGCTCTTTCGCCATGGCCCGGCCATGACGGAGGAGGTTGCACACCGGCGCGTGGTGGAGGAGATCATCGATTTCCTCGAAATCCAGCATATCCGAAAAACTCCCGTAGGACGTCTTCCCTATGGCCTCCAGAAGCGGGTCGAGCTCGGGAGGGCTCTCGCCATGGAGCCCGACCTTCTCCTGCTGGACGAGCCAATGGCGGGCATGAACCTGGAAGAGAAGGAGGATATGTCCCGCTTCATCTTCGAGGTGAACCAGCAGTTCGGCACGACCATCGCCTTGATCGAGCATGACATGGGAGTCGTGATGGACCTGTCAGACCGTGTCGTGGTGCTGGAATACGGTCAAAAGATCGCGGACGGCACTCCGGACGAGGTGAAGAGCAATCAGCGCGTGATCGATGCCTATCTCGGCGTCGCGCACTGAGAGGTAACGATGGACATTCTCTACAAGATTTTCATCGAGCCTTTCGTCTTCATGGGGGAGGCGCCGGATCTTCTTCTGCAGACTCTTTGGGAGGGGCTGGTTTCGGGCGTCCTCTACGCTCTGATCGCTTTGGGCTTCGTCCTCATCTTCAAGGCATCCGGCGTCTTCAACTTCGCGCAAGGCATCATGGTCGTGTTCTCGGCCTTGATCCTCGTGGGACTTTACGAGAAAGGGGTGCCGGCCTTTCTGGCGCTGCTCCTTGCCGTCGGGGCGATGCTGCTCCTCGCCATGGCCGTCGAGCGGGTGGTGTTGAGGCCTCTGGTCAACCAGCCCGATATCATCCTCTTCATGGCCACCTTCGGTCTGACCTATTTCCTGATCGGCTTCGGCGAGCTGATTTTCGGCGGAAGCCCGAAGGAGATGATCACCGACGCTCTCTATCTGCCGCAGGGAACGACTGAGGTGGATCTTCTCGGCGGAATGGTCCGTTTCCAGCACCTCGACATCGCCGCGGCAGTCATCGCATCCATCATGATCGGCGTGCTGGCCGTCTTCTTCTCGAAGACCCGCATCGGGCGCGCCCTCCGTGCCGTGGCCGACAGTCACAAGGCGGCGCTCTCGGTCGGCATCTCGCTCAACCAGATCTGGGTCATCGTGTGGTTCGCCGCCGGCATCGTCGCACTGGTCGCCGGAATCATGTGGGGCGCCCGTTCAGGCGTTTCCTTCGCGCTGCAGATCATCGCCCTGAAGGCGCTGCCGGTTCTTATCCTCGGCGGCTTCACGTCCATTCCGGGCGCCATCATCGGCGGGCTCATCATCGGTGTCGGCGAGAAGCTCGGCGAGTTCTACTGGGGGCCGCTCGTCGGCGGCGGTATCGAGACTTGGCTGGCCTACGTCATTGCGCTTCTTTTCCTGCTGTACCGGCCGCAGGGCCTGTTCGGCGAAAAGATCATCGAGCGAATTTAAGGGAGATTCCGGTTGTTCTATCGCGAAGCCGGCCAGTACAAGTCGAACTATAAAGCCGATATGGCGATCTTCCCCCTGCGGGAGGACAAGATCGGGATCGGCGTCATCATTCTGGCCGCCTATTCCCTGGCTTTTCTCGGCGACAGCTTCCTGCTGCAGGCGGTGATGATCCCGTTCCTGGTGTTCTCGCTGGCGGCGATCGGGCTCAACATCCTCACGGGATATGCGGGCCTGCTGTCTCTCGGCACGGGCGCCTTCATGGGCGTCGGGGCCTACGCCTGCTACAAACTGATGACGGCCTTTCCGGATGTGAACGTCATCGTCTGGATCTTCGTGTCCGGCTTCTTCTCCGCAGCCATCGGGGCGCTCTTCGGCCTGCCATCGCTGCGCATCAAGGGGTTCTATCTGGCCGTGGCGACCCTGGCGGCTCAGTTCTTCCTTCAGTGGTGCTTCATCCGCATCCCGTGGCTGGTGAACTACAATGTCTCGGGTGCTCTCGATGCTCCGCTACGCACGCTTTTCGGGGTTCCGATCATCGGCGCCACGGCGACGCCGCAGACGCGCTACCTCGTCGTCCTCACCATCGTTGTCGTGTTGACCTGGCTGGCGTCGAACCTCGTCCATGGCCGCATCGGTCGCGCCTGGATCGCTATTCGCGACATGGACCTCGCCGCGGAGCTGATGGGCATCCGACCTCTGCAGACGAAGCTCCTGGCCTTCGCGGTTTCCTCCTACTATTGCGGTGTGGCCGGGGCTCTTCTGGTCTTCCTGTGGTATGGCGGCGCGGAATACGACGTCTTCAACATCAATCAGTCCTTCTTCATCCTCTTCATGGTGATCATCGGCGGTCTCGGGAGCCTGATCGGCTCGTTCTTCGGCGCAGCGCTGATCTTCATCATGCCGATCGTCCTCGGCATCGTATTGCCGGCGATGTTCTCCCCCTTCGGCATTTCGGTGGGGTCCGACACCATCGAGCACCTGCGCTTCATGATCGTGGGCGCGCTCATCATCTTCTTCCTGATCGTCGAACCGCACGGACTCGCGCGGCTTTGGCAGATCGGCAAACAGAAGCTCCTGGTCTGGCCGTTCCCTTATTGACGGCAGATCCTTGCAAGGAGACGGGAACTCGAAAATCCGGCTCAGCCGGACAACAACGGGAGGAAACGAGAAATGTCGTTTCGTAAATTGAGCCTAGGATTAGCCGTTGCGACCTTGGTCGGCGGCGCCGCCCTGCCTGCTTTCGCGCAGGATTCCGTCTATGTCCCCCTCTTCACCTACCGCACCGGACCCTTTGCGGGCTCCGGCATCTACATCGCCGACGGCATGCATGATTACCTCCAGATGCTCAACGAGCGCGACGGAGGCATCGGCGGCGTGAAGCTCGCCCTCGAAGAGTGCGAGACCGGCTACGACACCAAGAAGGGCGTCGAATGCTACGAGTCGGTGAAGGGCAAGAACCCGGTCGTCGTGAATCCGTGGTCGACGGGCATCACCCTTCCCCTCATTCCACGAGCCTCGGTGGACAAGATCCCGATCCTGTCCATGGCCTACGGCCTCTCGGCCTCCGCCCGCGGCGACATCTTCCCGTGGATCTTCAATCCGCCGGCCACCTACTGGGACGGCATGTCGATGATCGTCAAATACATCGGCGAGAAGGAAGGGGGCCTCGAGAAACTGAAAGGCAAGACGATCGGATTCCTGCATCTCGATGCCGCCTTCGGCAAAGAGCCGATTCCGCTTCTCAACGAGCTTGCAAAGACGTACGGCTTCGAGGTGAAGCTATATCCGGTCGCCGCCCAGGACATGCAGAACCAGTCGTCGCAGTGGCTGAGCGTGCGTCGCGATCGCCCCGACTACATGATCATGTGGGGATGGGGCTCCATGAACGGCGCCGCGGTCAAGGAAGCGGTCCGTTCGGGCTATCCCATGGACAAATTCTATTCCGTGTGGTGGCCGAGTGAGGACGATGCCCGTGCCGGCGGCGCAGGCGCCAAGGGCTTCAAGATGCTCAACTGGCATTCGGTCGGAGCCGACTTGCCGGCCCTGAAGGACATCCAGAAGCACGTGGTCGATAAGGGGCTTTCCAAAGCACCGAAGGACAGTGTGGGCACGCTTCTCTACAACCGCGGCGTCTACAACTCGCTTCTGATCGCGGAGGCCATCGCCACTGCGCAGAAGCTCACGGGCAAGAAGGTCGTGACCGGCGAGGATGTGCGCCGCGGAATGGAAAACATCAAGCTCGACCCGGCCCGCCTGAAGGAACTGGGGCTCGAAGGCTTCACCGGCGGGATGGAGCTGACATGCTCTGATCACAACAGTCACAGCCCCGCTTTCATGCAGGAGTGGGACGGCACCAAATGGGTGAAGATCTCCGAGCCCATCCAGCCCATGACCGAGCAGGTTCGCGCCCAGCTCGACGCGGCGGCGAAGGACTATGCCGAGAAGAACCCCGGCTGGCCCAAGCGCACCGAGGCCTGCGACAAGGCGAGCTGAGCCTTCGTGACCGAGGCGCCCGAACAACGCCTCGCTTGAACAGCATGTGGGCGGAAGGCTTTCCGCCCACATGACCCGAAACCAAGAGGATGCGCCGATGAGCACCGCTGCCCAGATGCCCGTGTCGGATCAGCCGGAATCGGCGGAAACCGTTCTGTCGGTCAACAATATCGAGGTTATCTACGATCACGTGATCCTGGTCCTCAAGGGCGTCTCGCTCACCGTTCCCAAAGGCGGCATCGTCGCATTGCTCGGGGCCAACGGAGCCGGAAAGACGACGACCCTGAAGGCGATTTCGAATCTGCTCCGCGCCGAACGCGGGGAGGTCACCAAGGGAACCATCGAATTCAAGGGCGAGCGCGTCGACCGCCTCTCCCCCAACGAACTGGTGCGTCGCGGCTGCATTCAGGTGCTTGAGGGGCGCCATTGCTTCGGACACCTGACAATCGAAGAAAACCTTCTTACCGGGGCCTTCACGCGGCGCGACGGAAATGCCGCCATCAGACGGGATCTCGAGGCCATCTACGAGTATTTTCCCCGCCTCAAGCAGCGGCGGGGTTCCATGGCCGGATATACATCCGGCGGCGAACAGCAGATGTGCGCCATCGGCAGGGCCATGATGTCCCGGCCGAGCATGATCCTGCTGGACGAGCCGTCCATGGGGCTTGCCCCTCAGATCGTCGAGGAAATCTTCGAAATCGTTCACAAGCTGAACGGGTCAGAAGGCGTATCCTTCCTTCTTGCCGAGCAGAACACGAACATGGCGCTCAAGTACGCCACCTATGGCTATATCCTGGAAACCGGGCGCGTGGTCATGGACGGTCCTGCGAAGATGCTGCGTGAAAACGAGGATGTGAAGGAATTCTATCTCGGCGTCTCCGAGGGAGACCGGAAGTCGTTCCGCAACGTGAAGAGCTATAAGCGTCGCAAGCGCTGGCTGGCTTGATCGCACATCGTATTCTGGCTGACGGGGGACAGCGGCTTTGAACGAAGTTTATGACGCGCTCGAGGTTCGCGAGCCGGCCGAGCGAGAAGCGGATCTTTTCGCCAAGCTGACGGAAGTCCTGAGCCGTGCCGTAGCGGCACCGGCCTATGCTGAGCGACTGCGAGGGCATGATCTAGCGGCTGTCACGAGTCGTGACGCGCTTGCAACCTTGCCGGTGCTGCGCAAGTCGGAGCTCCCGGCCCTGCAAAGAGCCCAGTTGCCGTTTGGCGGCCTTGTCCCGGATGGAGCGGGCTCCTTCGGGCGCCTGTTCACGTCCCCTGGACCGATCTTCGAGCCGGAAACGGCGCAACCCGACCCATGGCGGGCCGCGCGCGGGCTTTATGCGGCGGGATTCCGCAAGGGAGACATCGTTCTCAACACGTTCAGCTATCACCTGACGCCGGGCGGCTTCATCATGGATTCCGGCGCGCGTGCCCTTGGCTGCGCCGTGATACCGGCCGGTCCGGGAAACACGGAGCAGCAACTCGAGCTTATCGAAGCCTACCGCCCCGCCGCCTATTGCGGCACGCCGGACTTTCTCAAGATCCTTCTCGACGGAGCCTCCGCTGCCGGAAGGGATATATCCTGCATCAAGCGTGCGCTCGTTTCCGGTGCCGCCTTCCCCAGGTCGTTGCAGGATGAATTCACCAGCCGGGGCATCGAAGCCTATCAGGCCTATGCCACGGCGGATCTCGGCTTTATCGCCTACGAGACCTCCGCGCGCGACGGTCTCGTCGTCAATGAGGACCTTATCGTCGAAATCGTGCGCCCCGGCACCGGCGATCCCGTTCCACCGGGCGAGGTCGGAGAAATCGTCGTCACCAGCCTCGATCCCAACCATCCGTGGATCCGGTTGGCGCTCGGCGATATGACGGCCGCCATGACAGGGCCTAGCCCGTGCGGTCGCACCAACATGCGGATCAAGGGGTGGATGGGACGAGCCGACCAGGCGACCAAGGTGAAGGGCATGTTCGTGCGCCCCGAGCAGGTCGCGGAGATCGGAAGACGGCACCCTGAATTGCGGCGCCTGCGCCTCGTCGTCAGCCGCGAGGGTGAAACGGACGTCATGACGCTATCGGCGGAGACGGATGCGGCAAGCGAGGATCTGGCCCAAGGCATAGCCGCCTCCGTTCATTCCATCATGAAGCTGAAAGGGCAGGTCTCCCTCGTTGCCCCCGGCTCTCTGCCGAACGATGGCAAGGTCATCGCCGACGAGCGGCGATACGACTGACCCGCGAGCCCTAGTACCGTTCGCCCGTCAGGCGGGACAGCGTTCTCGGGCTCGGCTCGACGAGCACATCCACCCGGCGGCCATCTGGAAGCTCGATGGTGCGGAGGCTCATCACCTCGAGCCCTGAATCGATGGCATCCCGAATTCTTGCGGATCGGATGCTGTCTCGGCTGGGACGGGTTGCCGATTGCACGCGCGATTTGGCACTGGCGCGGCTGGCCGTAGTGGCCTTGCTGCGCTTGGCGGCCAGCGCCTTTGACTTGGACGAGGACCGCTTGCGAGATGCGGTTGCAGCCTTGCGCCGCGGCTCCGCTTGCGCCGCAGCCGTTTCCTCGGCCTTGCGGGAGGGCTGACGTACCTTCGCACTCTCCTTGGGTGCCTCCGGAAGCGCTTCGGGCGCTGCTTCCTTCGGCTCGGATGCTACGCTCGTCGGCGGAGCCGGAGGACTGGCCGCTTGTGGACGCTTGGGAACAGGATCTGGGTTGGGCATTGCCGGTGAGGCCGGAGCTAGAGGGGCGGGCCCGGTATCCGACGGAGGATCGACCCAGCGGCGTTCCTCCTGCGAAAGGGCTGCCGGTGAGCCTGTCACCAGAGCCAGGAATGGAATGCTCCCCAGAATATGTTTCCAAGTGCCTCTCATGACGCTCTCCCCTCGCTAGGACCTTGGAAAGGAACGCTTGTGCAGTCCTTCCTGGTTCCAAGCCTCCGTTGCCGCACGGCTTGGCTCCAAAGCCGAGGCCTGGAGAAAGAGGAGGTGCGCAGGCGCTGCGGAACAGCTCTCGCGCACAGCGGTTCTTAAGGAAGGAATCGGCGAAATCTCAGTCACTTATGCGCGGAGGCCTGCAAGGAGCATCGTCGCACCCGTTCAGCGGTATGGCTTCTCCAGGGAGCTTCATGTGCACCGGAGCGTTAGTTGCCTGAGACCAGAAATGCCAATGTTCGCGGGCCTCTTGGCCCGACAATCGCTTACACAATGTTGTGATGGAGAGTCACTTGGCCAATCACTCGGATCTTCCTCCAACCCATACCATCAAACCTATGGAGCCGCCGCCTGCTTCGGAGCGACCCACCTCTGCCATGCTCAAGGGAGACATCGACAGCGGCCGAACCGGCGACAAGAATCCCGTCTTCGATCCAGGTCTGTCACCGCTCGGCACGGATGACGAAGCCGCCGGCACACCCCCTAGCGCGCGCCGTATTGCCATAGCGCGGCACTATGAGAATCTCGAGCGCTGGATGAGAGGGGGCTGGAAGGCCGGAGCGACTCACAACAAGCACGATGGCTTTCCGGTCGTTTTCGTCAGTTTCATCGGTGTCGTCGGCTTGATCCTGATGTTCGGAATCTGGGCTGCCAGAGTCGGCTGATGGCTCAACAGGTCCTGGCGCAACGGCAAGAGGAGTAGCTCTGGCCAAGAAAGCAAGGACTCGGACGCGGTAATCCGTCATGCAGGCCGACGGGCCCGTGACCGGACCGAACTTGGACGGATAGAAAGCGTTGACTTCTAACGCACTAGAGAAGGCTTCACGCGGACCATTGCGTAAGCCGGGCTCTCGGTCTGGCCGCTCCTATGAGACTAGAAATGGAGTCCGAAACCGCAGGACGTGTAAACTGGCCTTACGGCAACAGCCAAACAGCCGCGCTGATCCGTGACTTCGATTGGTCGCGGACCTCCCTGGGGAATATCGAGACTTGGTCTCAGGCCTTGAAGACCGTCGTCGATCTCATCCTTGTCTCCTGCTTTCCGATGGTGGTGCTCTGGGGCAGGGATCTGATCCAGATCTACAACGACGGCTATATCGGAATCGCAGGAGATCGGCACCCGGAGGCCATGGGACAGGCCGCACGCAGCTATTGGCCTGACACGTGGCACATCAATGCATCCATCTGCGACCGCGTTCTCCAAGGCGAGACGATCTCGCTTGCAGGGCAGTCGATTCTCGAGGCCCATGACAGGTCTCGGGCAGAGAATTCCTTCACCCTTTGCTACAATCCGCTTAGAGGTGTGGCGGGCGGTATTGAAGGGCTGCTCCTCACGGTCATAGGAACTCCTTCGGATTATGTGGTGGAGAGCGGCCTGTGGGAGGGGGAGGGGCGCTATCGCCAGATCTCCGAAGCGTTGCCTCAGATCGTCTGGTCGAGCGACGCCAGCGGCAATGTCGATTTCTTCAACTCGCGCTGGTTCGCTTATACGGGCTTGCGAGGAGACGAAGGCTACTCCGCGGGATGGAAGCGCACCATCCATCCGGATGAACGCTCCCACACGCTTGAGACGTGGTCGCAAGCGCTTCGCACGGGCACCCCTTTTGAAGTCGAGTATCGTCTTCGCCGGGCCGACGGCAGCTACCGCTGGCACATGGACCGTGCCGTTCCCGTCTATGACGCCCAAGGAAATGTCGTACGCTGGTTCGGCACCCTCACCGACATCGACGACCGCCGGCGGGCCGAGGAGGCTCTGCGCGAGAGCGAGGAGCGCTTCCGTCAGTTCGCGGAGAATTCATCGGCCGTGTTGTGGGTGCTCGACGTCGAGACGATGCGGCTCGAGTACCTGAGCCCGTCCTTCCAGCAGGTCTGGGGCGAGCCGCTTGACGTGGTGCCGCGAGATTTCGCCAAATGGATTCAGTCCGTACATCCGGACGACCGAGATGATGTCGTCGCCGCTCTTGCTCGGGTGCGGCAGGAGGGCGAAGTCATCGTGAAGGAGTACCGCGTAGTCCGTCCCGATGGAACGGTACGCTGGGTTCAGAATACAGGTTTCCCGATCCTCGATGAGCGGGGGAAGGTGCGGCGGGTGGCAGGCATTGCCCAGGACGTCACCAAGCACGACGGTTCGATGGTTTATGTCGTGGACAGCAATGAGGCCTCACGACAGAACCTGTCCCTGCTGCTGCAGGGGGCCGGTTACCAGGTGAAGACGTTCAGCTCCGGGCAGGCTTTTCTCGATGTTGCGCCCGTCCTCGTACCCGGCTGCGTGGTTCTCGATCTCCATGCTCCCGAAGCCGGAGAGCTGACGATATTGCGAGAGTTGAAGACGCGACGGATCGGATTGCCCGTGGTCGTTGTCGGAGAGGCGCATGGAAATGTCGCTTTCGGCGTGCAGGCCATGAAAGCCGGAGCTCTGGATTTCTTGGATGTTCCTTATGAGCAGAAGCAGCTTCTCGATGCGGTGGCCTCCGCGCAGGCTTCCATCCGGGACATCGCCGAGCGCGACCAGGCTGCCGAACTTGCGAAGGCGCGCATTGCCGCCCTGTCCGCTCGCGAACGCGAGGTTCTCGAGCGTCTGCTCACCGGAGGCACCAATAAAACCATCGCGAGGGATCTCGATATAAGCCCCCGCACGGTCGAGGCTCACCGCGCCCGCATCATGGAGCGACTCGGAGCTCAGAGCCTGCCTGAACTGGTTCAAATCGCGATGGCTGCAGGTCTCAAGCAGGGATCGCGTTCGATGAGCGATGCGGATCGCTGAGACTTTCAGGAAGCCAATCCTTTCGGCTGAACAGGCAGACTCAAACGCAACATCCGGCAGGGTCTGGCGTTAGCTCATGAGAGGCCGAGGCCCTGCACGGTCGGAATGTTCTTCCTTTGAATCCAGTCAGCAGATGGTGCCCTATGCAGCCGGCGATTGACAGAAACACCCTTGAAGGTTTGATCGCTCTCGGACGGCAGAGAGGCAGACTGACAAACCAGGACCTTCAAGCCGCCCTGCCCACAGAGTCGATGAGTGTCGAGGATGTCGCCTTGATCGTGGTGGAGCTCGAGGAGGCAGGTGTCCCGGTCGACCTGGAAGACAGTTTGCTTGCACCTCGTCAGCACGTTCAAGTGCCATCCGGGCCTGGCGCTGTGATTCTACCTTTTCCTAAGCGTCCCGGCAGCCGTCCCAAACCTGCTCAGGACTTGGCTCCTGTCGGCAATGAGCAGGCCGCTGAAGAGGACGGGCCGTCCCTGCGAAGCGGGGTGAGCGGCGCCCACTGGGCTGTGATCGGGAGTATCGTCGCGCTTGCGTTGGTTGCCGCTCTCGTGTGGGTGCTGAGAGCGTAAGCCATCGCGGAAAGCGATGCCGGTCTACGGCTGGATCCTTCCGACGAGGTCGAACCCTTTCTCTTTGGGCCTCAGCACGAGAATCTCTCCCTCGATTGGAAAGATGTCTGTCAGGGCAGTGATGTTGACCTGATGTGTGACCAGTACCAGCACGCCGTTTCTGTCCCAACTCTCTATGAGTTGAAGAACCGCCCGGGTCTGGGCGTCGCGGCGATCCCGCTCCGCGAAGAACGAGTCGAGGGGCGGGAAGGGTTCCGCCAGATCACCGAAGGCAAGCTTTGCCGTATCGAGAGACCGACACCACCGGCTCGAGAGAACCCGTTCCACACGGATGTTCCTGGCCCTGAACCGTGAGCCGATCTCCGCGGCCTGCCTGCGGCCTTCCGCCGATAGATTCCGTTGTGATGAGCAGTCCTCCAGACGGAAGTGGGACGGGTCGCCGGTGCCTGGCGCTCGGGCGTGCCTGAACAGGGCCACGGTGCCGCCTGTCCGAAGAGCCTGCCAGGCCTCTTCGGACGCGAGGACCGAGGGACACCACATGATGACCGCGAGAGCGGCCAGAGTTCGGAGCGCTTTCATGTTCCCCAGGAGGCTGAGTCTGGAAGAGCATGGAAAATAGGGCGCTGCTCGAGCAAATCCTCCCGGCGGCCCGATTTGTGGTCTCTGATTGGTAGCGTTGACGGACAGCCGAAATGAAGAAACATTGTTTCGGGAGGCGGAAAGTCATGTCGCGCAAAGTTTTCGACCAGACGCTCGAGTTCATCCGCAATCTCGACCGGACCCGAGATGCGGCCGATATTTGCAGTCAGATGATCCAAGCGGCTCGTCGCTTCGGAGCTGAGTATCTCTTGGCCGGAACGATCCCCGTCCCAGGCGAAAACCGACGGCAACAGATCTCGAACATTCTTCTCGACCAATGGCCGCCGGAGTGGACCCAACGCTATTTTGCGCACGGATACATCTTCCGGGACCCGGCAATCCATGCCGTGGCTACGAGCACGTCCCCCTTTCTCTGGACGGAGCTTGAGCCAGCCTACCGGAGAAGCCCGGAGGCCCGCAGAATCATGGAGGAAGCGGGCGAGTTCAGCTTGAGGGATGGTTTCACCGTTCCTCTCGTCACCTTGGAAGGCGAGGTGGCCGGCTTCTCGCTGGCCGGAGAACATCTTGAACTCTCCCCGAGCGAGCGGGGAATGCTGACGCTGATGGCGACTTATGCTCTCGGGCGCGCCATCCTTCTGCGGGAGACCCCATCGAGACCCGTAGCCTCCCTTTCTCCGCGCGAGTGCGAGGCCCTTCAGTGGGCGGCGGAAGGCAAGTCGGAGTGGGAGATCGGCGAACGAATGGGAATATCCGAGCACGGGGTAGACAAGCGCATGCGGTCAGCCCGACTGAAGCTGGGAACCACCAGCCGCACTCACGCCGTCGCCGAAGCCATCCGGCAGGGGCTCATCAGCTAGAGGGTACGCCATCGTGTACTTATGTCCAACTTATGGGTTGGATAAAGACAAGCCCTCAACCTATGGGAGGGCATAATGATCCACATCGTGACATCAGAGAACCGCCACCTGTACCGGCAGGAGATGGAGCAGGCCTACCGCCTTCGCCACCGAGTTTTCGTGGACGAGATGAAATGGACCGAGCTGGCCAAAGATGACGGTAGGGAAATAGACCAGTTCGACGATGAACATGCCGTCCACATGCTCTACATCGACCATGGAGTCGTGCAGGGCTATCAGCGCATGCTGCCTTCGACGAGGCCGCACCTGCTGTCGCATGTTCTTCCCCAACTATGCGAAGATGAAAGACCGTCCGGATCCCATATATGGGAATGGACCCGTTACTGCGTGGAACCCGCGTATCGGGAGCGTGGCCGAACCTTAAGTCCCGTGGCCAATGCTCTTCTTTCGGGAATCGTCGAATGGGGATTGGACAGAGGGATCTCCACCATCATCATCGAGATGAACCCTCTTTGGCTTCTCCGCCTCGTTCAACTTCATTTCCGAACCATCCCTTTGGGGCTGCCGCAAAGGATCGGAGATCAGGACGTCCTGGCCGTGACAGCCACTTTCGATCGTCGAACACTCGCCCGGCTCCAGGAAATGCGCGGGAATCAGCAACGGGTTCTGGCCGAGCCGGAACCGCGTATCCGCCGTTTTGCGAGGTGAGCCATGACTGAGGAGACAGCGGGGCTGGACCTCGATGAAGAGCTTCTGATCCTGCTCTTCTGGGCCTATGGACGGGATATCTCGAAACGGCTCGGGGCCGAGAAGATCAAGTCGATCGAGGGGCTGGAGAGGGCCATAGAAGCAATATCATCGCTTCCGAGCGCGATCGGGTGGGATGGCAGAGACTTCCGGAAGGAAATCGAAGCTCCTAATCCTGATTCTGAGAATCCGTAGCCGCTGCCCGGGCCATATCGATCAGAGCCCGGCGCATCGCGGGGTTCTCGATCTTGAGGAAGGCTCGAGCCAACTCGATGCCTTCCTTGCTCGTCAGGAGATCTTGGATCCCGAGTGGCGCATCGGGGGCGTCGGCGGAGACGGGACGCTGTTCGAAAAAGAACGAGACGGGGACCCGGAGAGCGTCGGCAATGGCCTGAAGGCGCGCTGCGCCAACGCGATTGGTCCCCTTCTCGTATTTCTGAATCTGCTGAAAGGTAATGCCGAGAATGTCGCCGAGTTTCTCTTGGCTCATCCCAATGGCAGTCCGCTGGAGGCGGATGCGAGCTCCGATAATCTTATCGACTGGGCCTGTTGATTTCGTGACCATAGACATACTCCCCCGCCCCCTCGGTACGACCAAGAGTGGAATTTGTCTACTGTCACGCTCGAACCGGGGCCGAAAAATCGTAGTTCTACAAGCCTTGGCAGCCTCGACTGCGTTGCCCCGGCGATAGCCTCAGTCCGGCGCTCAGAGGCCGCCGGGCGTCGGCCTCACGAGCCCTAGGGGACGATCCTGACAGCGCCCTTCGCAGCACTCGTGGTCAAGGCGGCATATGCCCTAAGGGCAGTCGAGACCTTCCGCTTGCGGTCCTCCGCCGGCTTCCATGCCTTGCTTCCACGTGCTTCCATGGAGGCGCGGCGGCGCGCCAGATCCTCATCCGAAACCGCGAGCCTGATCGTGCGGTTCGGGATATCGATCTCGATCCGGTCGCCCTCCTCGACCAGCCCGATCAACCCGCCCTCGGCGGCCTCAGGCGATACGTGTCCGATCGAAAGGCCGGAGGTGCCACCCGAAAACCGCCCGTCGGTGATGAGGGCGCAGGCTTTGCCAAGGCCTTTCGACTTGAGATAGCTGGTCGGATACAGCATCTCCTGCATCCCAGGCCCGCCACGGGGGCCTTCATAGCGGATGACGACCACGTCACCCGCCTTGACGGTTCCGCCGAGAATGCCTTGCACCGCCGCATCCTGGCTCTCGAAGACCCGGGCGGGACCATTGAAGACAAGAATGCTCTCGTCGACGCCGGCTGTCTTCACGATGCAGCCGTCTGCCGCAAGGTTGCCGGTGAGGACGGCGAGACCACCATCCCTGGAGAAGGGATGGGCCGCATCCCGGATCACGCCCTTCTGCCTGTCCAGATCAAGCTCCTCATAGCGTCGCTCCTGGCTGAAGGGCACCGTCGTGGGGACGCCGCCGGGGGCGGCCTGATAGAAAGTCTGGACGGCCTCGCTTCCGGTCCGCTTCACATCCCAGCGGTCGAGAGCGTCTCCAAGGCTTGCGGCATGAACGCTGCCCGCATCCCGATGGAGGAGGCCGGCCCGGTCGAGCTCGCCCAAGATGCCCATGATACCCCCGGCCCGGTGAACGTCCTCGATGTGGACATCTGCCACGGCAGGCGCGACCTTGCACAGTACCGGCACACGGCGGGACAGCCGGTCGATGTCCTCCATGGTGAAGTTGACCTCGGCCTCATGGGCTGCTGCAAGCAGATGCAGAACCGTATTGGTGGAACCGCCCATGGCGATATCCAAGGTCATGGCGTTCTCGAAAGCCTCGAACGTGGCGATGTTGCGCGGCAGGACCGATGCGTCGTCCTGCTCGTAGTACCGCCGTACCAGATCGACGATGAGGTGGCCGGCTTCGACGAAGAGGCGCTTGCGATCCGCATGCGTTGCGAGAACCGTTCCGTTCCCGGGCAAGGCGAGGCCTAGTGCTTCCGTTAGGCAATTCATGGAATTGGCGGTGAACATGCCGGAGCAGGAGCCGCAAGTCGGGCAGGCCGAGCGCTCGATGGCCTGGACCTCCTCGTCGGTCATCGTATCGTCCGCGGCAGCCACCATGGCATCGACCAGATCGAGCTTCTTCAGCTTGCCACGCAGATTGACCTTGCCGGCCTCCATCGGGCCGCCGGAGACGAACACGACGGGAATGTTGAGGCGCAGCGACGCCATCAGCATGCCGGGCGTGATCTTGTCGCAGTTGGAGATGCAGACAAGTCCGTCCACGCAATGGGCATTGGCCATGTATTCCACGGAATCTGCGATGATCTCGCGGGAGGGCAGGCTGTAGAGCATGCCGTCGTGGCCCATGGCGATGCCGTCGTCGACCGCGATCGTGTTGAATTCCTTGGCCACGCCGCCGGCCTTTTCGATCTCCCGCGCCACGAGCTGACCCAGATCCTTCAGATGCACGTGGCCTGGCACGAACTGGGTGAAGGAATTCACGACAGCGATGATGGGCTTGCCGAAATCCTCGTCCTTCATGCCCGTCGCGCGCCAAAGCCCCCGGGCGCCGGCCATGTTGCGGCCATGGGTGGAGGTTCGTGAACGGTAATGGGGCATCGATGGGAAACCTGATGGATCTGGGGATTGATACATGCCTACACCGGCAGGGCAGGGGCTTTCAAGACAAGGATTGCCGCGCCCGCAGGGAGATGGCCGGAAGGTTCGCTGGGCTTGCGCTGCAGGCGCAATTCACTCAAGCTCGGGAACCTTAAGCGAAACAGGCCCTTGA
The DNA here is from genome assembly GCF_020532555.1 of Microvirga lenta. Lineage (GTDB taxonomy): Bacteria > Pseudomonadota > Alphaproteobacteria > Rhizobiales > Beijerinckiaceae > Microvirga > Microvirga lenta. Next base: position 504,788 of record NZ_JAJBBR010000004.1, read on the forward strand.
ACATACGAACAACAGGGAGGCTGCAGGTTGGTCGCTGCTCGGGCAGGGCATGGTTGATTCTCAACTAGGAGACTCGAAAAGGATCGTTCCTGCTGCATCAACGGGAGTTGAGCGGGAAGTCGCTCTCGGACAGGCAGACGACACCCCCTCCAGTCTGGCAGGACGGTTCGTCCGCCAAAGCAGCGGCCGAGATGCAGTAATCGAGCCGGGCGCCAGCGTTACGCAAGAGCTCTATCTGCTCTTTCGGGACATGCTGCGCGGCTCCAAAGGGTGGCCGATGCTGCGCCTGACGATTGCGATCGTGGTCGTGCTCGTCGGCAACATGTTCGGTCAGGTCCGGCTGAATGAATGGAACGGTGCCTTTTTCGATGCCGTTGAAAACAGAAACTCCACGGCATTCATCAATCAGCTCGGGGTTTTCCTTGTCATCATCGCAGTCCTGCTGACGCTCGTGGTGGCGCAGACCTGGCTGCAGGAGCGCCTCAAGATCCGCCTGCGCGAACGCCTGACGCAGGTTCTCCTCGATGTCTGGCTGAAGCCGAACAGGGCCTATCAGCTCGGCCTGGTGGGCAGGGCAGGCGCGCAACCCGATCAGAGGATGCAGGAAGATTGTCGCCTGTTCTCGGAATTCACGACCGAGCTGGGCGTTGGAATGCTGCAATCGTTCCTTCTGCTAGTCAGCTTCATCGGAGTGCTTTGGACTCTGTCGTCCTATGCGACCTTCGAATTTCGAGGGCAGGAAGTGGTGATCCCGGGCTACATGGTCTGGGTCGCCATCGGCTATGCGGGGATCGGATCGGGCTTGACCTGACTCGTGGGGCGCCCCCTGATCCGCCTCAATACGGAGCGCTACGCCCGAGAGGCAGATCTGCGCTTCGCTCTGGTGCGGGTGAACGAAAGTTCGGAAAGCGTCGCGCTTTATTCTGGAGAGCCGGACGAGCGGCGGAACCTCGACGGTTTCGTCGAAGCGGTTCTCACCGCGACGCGCCGGCTTTCAGGAGCGCTCGCCCGTCTCACCTGGATCACATCGGGCTATGGCTGGCTTGCCATCGTCGTGCCGATCCTTGCCGCCGCTCCCGGCTATTTCAGCGGCAGACTCTCGTTCGGCGAGATGATGATGGTCGTCGGCGCCTTCAATCAGGTACAGGCGGCGCTACGATATTTCGTTGACAATTTTCCCAAGATTGCCGATTGGCGCTCCGCGGTCTTGCGGGTCGCAACCTTTCGGCAGGCGGCGCTCGATCTGGACGATGTCGCGGCCGAAAGCAGGCGCATCGAGATCTCCCCCCATCCCAGCGGATGGCTGAGCTTCGAAGGACTTTCAATCGCCCTCAGCGATGGCAGCATCATCATCGAGGATGGGACTGCGGAAGTGCGACCGGGGGAGCGAGTGCTGATCGTCGGCGAGTCCGGCTCGGGCAAGAGCACGCTTTTCCGGGCCATAGCGGGCCTTTGGCCATGGGGCTCCGGCACCATACGCATACCGACTCCGGAAAGCATGATGTTCCTGCCGCAGCGCCCCTATCTTCCGCTGGGGACCTTGCGTGCGGCAGTGTCCTATCCCGCGGCTCCCGGAACGTTCGATGAGGCCACGGTCAAGGCCGCCCTGGAGCGTTGCATGCTCGGCGATTTTGCGGAGGCCCTGGACCGCAATGATCGGTGGGACAGGACCCTCTCGCTCGGACAGCAGCAACGTGTGGCCTTCGCGCGAGTGCTGCTGCACAAGCCAGCATGGGTTTTCATGGACGAGGCGACCTCAGCCCTCGACGATGACAGCCAAGCTGCCATGCTCTCCCTGTTCGAGAGCGAGCTTGCCGGCGCATCGATCCTCTCCATCGGGCATCGCCCGGGGCTCGAGGAGTTCCACAGCCGGACCCTTCATATCCGGAAAACCAAGGAGGGGGCGGTGCTGTTGGCACGCCAACCGTCTCAACCGCAGCGGATCATCCCCTCCTGGGTTCATTGGCTACATCGCCGCCTCATTCCCTGAATGGAAAAAAGGCGGAGACTTCTCAGGTTTCCTCGGTATCGTCCGGATCCGTCACGTCGACAAGGAACATGATGAGAGGACCGTCATCGTCGTCCGCATCGTCATCCTCGTCGAGATCCGCATCCTCGAATTCCTCGACCTCCTGAGCCGAGGCGGGTCTGATGTTGAGGGTTGCAAAGCCGTCCCAAAGCGGGGCGCCGTCGCTCTCGAGGATTTTCAGATCTTCCTTGAACTCCTCGCTCATGAAGAGTTCCCGTGCTTCGTCCTCGGCGGCATTCGTCACCGCGACAGGCTTGTCGCTGATCGTCAAAGTAAACATGCATGATCCTTTCGATCGAATGATTGGAATTCCAGATAGCGCCCTGTCCCCCGTTCCGCCAGTCTCCCGTCTCCCGCTCAGGGCAAGCAAAGCTCTCCTTCAAAGTCCGACAGGTACAACTCACTCCTGTGCGGAAAGCAATTGACGTGCCCGTGCCCTGCCGTTTTAGTTGATGAAAGTAACGCTAGGGGAGCGTAGCGCGATCCCAACAAAAACAGGCTTGGGACGAGACTGCGCCTGGAGGAAGTGCATGGGGCTCCTGTCTTTGCCTTGGCGCCATGGGCTGCGCCTACGTCAAGCGCCGGTCTCAGCTGGGTGCCTCCTTTTCCGCTCTGACACGCCGCACCTTCTCCGGTTTATTTCCTCCATCGATCCAAGTGGCAGGACATCACGCCGATGAAAAAGCCGGAAGACCTTCGAAGTGCACGATGGTTCGCTCCTGACGATCTGCGCGGTTTCGGCCATCGTTCGCGCATCATGCAGATGGGATACGCCCCTGAAGATTGGGTCGGTCGCCCCATTATCGCGGTCATCAACACATGGTCGGATATCAATCCATGCCATGCCCACTTCAAGCACCGCGTGGAGGATATCAAACGAGGCGTGTTTCAGGCCGGAGGATTTCCGATAGAGCTGCCGGCCCTTTCCCTGGCAGAGAACTTCGTCAAGCCGACGACCATGCTCTATCGCAATATGCTGGCCATGGATACGGAAGAGTTGATCCGCTCCCACCCCGTGGACGGGGTCGTTCTCATGGGCGGTTGCGATAAGACTACGCCTGGTCTCCTTCTGGGAGCAACCAGTGCAGGCATTCCGGCGATCTTCGTTCCTGCCGGCCCAATGCTCCGTGGAAACTGGAAAGGCAAGGTTCTCGGGTCCGGCTCGGATGCCTGGAAATTTTGGGACGAGCGCCGGGCGGGAAACATCACGCAAGCCGACTGGGTTGGCGTGGAGGGGGGTATCGCCCGCAGCTACGGTCACTGCATGACCATGGGCACCGCGAGCACCATGACGGCGATTGCAGAGGCCATTGGCATGACCCTGCCTGGCGCGTCGTCGATCCCGGCTGCCGATGCCGGCCACATCCGCATGTGCGCCGAGGCCGGCAGGCGGATCGTCGGCATGGTGTGGGAGGACCTGAAGCCCGCCGACATCTTGACCCGCGAGGCATTCGAGAATGCCATTGCCGTCGCCATGGCGATGGGCTGTTCTACCAATGCGGTCATTCATCTCATCGCCCAGGCGCGTCGGGCCGGTCACGACATCGGCCTGGAGGACTTCGAGATCGCCAGCCGCAAGGTCCCTGTGATCGCGAACGTCCGTCCAAGTGGCGCCGAGTACCTGATGGAGGACTTCTACTATGCCGGAGGGCTCCGGGCTCTGATGGCCAGGATCCGCGACAAGCTCCATTTGGACGTCCTGACCGTCACGGGACGAACTCTCGGCGAGAATATTGCCGGCGCCGAAGTCTACAATGACGATGTCATCCGTGCGGTCGAGAATCCCATCTACGAGGAGGGGGCCCTTGCCGTCCTCAAGGGCAATCTTGCTCCAGATGGCTGCGTTATGAAACCGAGCGCCTGCGAACCGCGTCTGCGAAGGCACTCCGGGCCTGCTCTGGTCTTCGACGACTATCCCTCTCTCAAGGCTGCTGTCGACGATGAGAATCTGGACGTTACTGCGGATCACATCCTCGTCCTTCGCAACGCCGGACCGCAGGGCGGGCCGGGGATGCCTGAATGGGGGATGCTTCCGATCCCGAAGAAGCTGATAAAGCAAGGCGTGCGCGACATGCTCCGGCTCTCCGATGCCCGGATGAGCGGTACGAGTTACGGCGCCTGCATACTGCATGTCTCTCCTGAGGCTTATGTGGGCGGCCCACTCGCTCTCGTGCGTACGGGCGACATCATCTCCGTCGATATCCCGGCCCGTCGCATCACCCTCGAGGTTTCGGAGGAGGAACTCGAAATGAGGCGTGCCCTGCTGCCGACTCCGCAACCGCGTTTCGAGCGCGGTTACGGCTGGATGTTTGCGAAACACATCCGCCAAGCCCACGAGGGGTGCGATTTCGACTTCCTCGAAACAGGTTTCGGTGCACCTGCGGGAGAGCCGGCCATCTTCTGATTCCGGAGGAGAACATGACCCCACTGAGCCCCGCCACCCGCGAGAAACTCAAGACTGTCAGCGTGGCAACCCTTTGCACTGCCCTTTATAAACGCGGCTTACGCAACCAGTTCATCCAGGATGTTCATCCGCTCAACCCTCACGCCGGCACGATGGTGGGGGAGGCTTTCACGCTCCGCTACATTCCGGCCCGCGAGGACCTGAACCCGATCAGCGTTTTTCAGGATCGCTCCCACCCGCAGCGCAAAGCCGTCGAGGAATGCCCCCCTGGCGCAGTCATGGTCATTGACAGTCGCAAGGATCCTCGAGCTGCGTCGGCCGGTGGTATTCTGGTTTCCCGTCTTATGAAGCGCGGCGTTGCGGGTATCGTCACCGACGGTGGCTTTCGCGACTCGCCGGAGATCGCGAAACTCGGCATTCCTGCCTATCACAACCGCCCTTCCTCTCCGACCAATCTCACTTTGCACCAGGCCGTCGATATCAACGTTCCGATTGGTTGCGGCGATGTTCCAGTCTGGCCGGGTGACATCGTCGTCGGGGACGGGGAGGGGGTGGTCGTTATTCCCGCCCACCTTGCGGAGGAGATTGCCACGGAGGCAGTCGAGATGACGGCATTCGAAGACTTCGTTGCCGAGGAGGTTTTGAACGGACGGTCCATTCTCGGCCTCTACCCTCCGACAGATCCGCAGACGCATACGGACTTTTCAGCATGGCGAAGGGCGAATAACCGCTGACGAGTCCCTGAAGATGCGCATGGCTCTGACAGGTTGCTCAAGAGCCTTTCAACCGCTCCGGCGCATCATTCCGGCTCGGCGTGGTCCGACAGAACCTTCAGGAGTTCGAGGCACTTTTCCGCCACGACGTCCGGCACTCTCTTGTCGCCATCGTAGTGCCGCATGGCAACGGCGCTCGCCTGCTCGAAGAGGTCGCTCATATTGCCCGAAATGAAATATCGGGAGGTTGGAAAATCGACTTTCTTCCTGCTCTGCCGGCTGTTGGCTTTGGGCGAGGGTCCATGTTTGAACAGAGCCAGAACCTCACATTCCGCAGTGCCTTTCTTGAGGCTCTCGAATGCGATGATCTCAGCCATGGACCTACTCCCAAACTCGACTGTTTCTCACAATCCTTTACTCATTTCCGAGGCGAAGGTTCCAACTATTTGGTGGTAGAATCGGCCCTCCCACGGCCCTTATTCAGAGGCTTTTTACAGGCGCGCACGGCCGGACATGATAGGTGAACGCATCCCACACCGGACCAGCTAGCCGGCCGCACTCAGAGTGCAGTCAGGAATGTCAGTGCTCGTCCGAAGGCTGGTCGGCGATACGTTTGATCTCGAATATCATCAGCGTGAGGAATGCCGAAAGCACGGTAATGGTGAGGATGCTCGTGAGGAAGCCCGCGTTCACGCCGGATGCCGGTGAGACGAGGGCGAGTAGTACGAGAAATGGCAGGCCGAGCGTGATGGCGAGCACGGCGATGACCGGACGTGGCAGCATGAAGGTAACTCCTAGCAGGGAGAGCGGGACTATAGTGTCTCGGCAATAGGGGAGAAAATGCGGCCAAGAACCGCTGAGGCCAAGCAAATCCGGTATTCGAAAGATATAAGATAGCTTTGTGGCTGGATCGGCCAAGGCGATATGCCAGTGGCATGTGGCAGCCAGGCCTCTCATGTCGAGAATTCAGTCCTTTCGGAAAACCTCGGGATTGGCGGCGGAGAAGCGCTCCAGTTCTTCCATGACCCCATCCAGGTGGGATTCCATGGCGCGTCGTGCTGCACGGGGGTTCCGTGACTCGATCGCTTCGAGCAGCTTCTGGTGCTCGAAAAGCGTTACCGCGTGGCGGCGCGGGGACGAAAGCAGGCGGCGCACCCGGTCGATATTGGCGCGGGACGCCTCGATCACGTTCGCTACCCGCGGCAATTCCAATCCATCGACGAGAAGGGTGTGGAACGACAGGTCGAGCAGATGGAAGCCGGCCCGATCTCCCCGAGCGACAGCTTCCTGCTGAGCGGCGAGATTCTCATGAAGTGCCGTAAGGATGGACGGTGGCAGCCGTTGCGCCGCAATCTCCGCCACCATTGCTTCCAGGGCCCGGCGGATCAGCATGGCCTCTTTCACTTCATGTAGGCGAATTCGGGCTGCACGGGTGCCCCGCTGCGGCAGGATTTCGGCTAGCCCCTCGGTTGCCAAGCGGGACAGCGCCTCCGACACCGGAAACCGGGACACGCCGAGCCTGTCGCAGACGGCTGCCTTGTCGATGAATTCGCCGGGGGCGAAATCGAGGGTCACGATGGCCGCCCGAAGCGAGCTTTCCACCCGCTCGGACGTGTTTCCGCGTGTTCCACGATCCAAGGGAGAAAGAAAATCGTACTTTTTTCTCTTGTCCAGTATTCTCATCAGACTAACATGTTAGCTGAACCGCCAAGGCGACGCCATCAGCCTGTCGCGGTTTCCATGTGAGCGAATCCGCTCGCATCCACTCACGAACCGGCCGGAGAGCCGGAAACTCAGGGAGGAGTGCCTGCATGTCATTTTTGACCCGCCGCCTTGCGTTCGGCCTCATCGCAACCGCAGCCCTCGTGGTTCCGGCGTTGCCTGCCAGTGCCCAAACGAAGCTGAAATTCGCACATGTGTACGAGGCCAGCGAGCCGTATCACAAGTGGGCTCTTTGGGCTGGAGAGGAGTTCAGCAAAAGAACCAACGGCAAATATGCCATCGAGGTCTTTCCGGCCTCATCTCTCGGTAAGGAGAGCGATATCAACGAGGGGCTTTCCCTCGGCACGGTCGACATGATCTATACCGGTCAGCTCTTCGCCGGACGCGCCTACGGTCCTCTTGCCATTGGCGGCGCGCCCTACATGTTCCGCGACTTTGCTCATTGGGATGCCTTTCGCAAGTCAGACCTCTTCAAGGAGCTGGGCCAGGGTTACGAAAAGCGCACTGGCCATCAGGTCGTGAGCCTTACCTATTACGGCGAACGGCACGTCACCGCCAATAAGGACATCACGAAGCCGGAGGACATGAAGGGCCTGAAGATCCGAGTGCCCGACGCACCCCTTTATGCGATGTTCCCGAAGGCAGTCGGCGCCAATCCAACACCCATTGCTTTTGCCGAGGTCTACCTTGCTCTGTCACAAGGCGTGGTCGACGCTCAGGAGAACCCGCTCGTCACGATCCAGGCCAAGAAGTTTCACGAGGTTCAGAAGAACATCGTTCTGACAGGGCACATCACGGATGCGCTGCTGACCATCGTTTCAGGAGGAACGATGAAGCGACTTACGCCGGACGAGCAGAAGATCCTCTCAGAAATCCTGTCCCAAGCGGCGGATAACTGCACGAACGATATCGTCAAGATGGAGAAAGACCTCGTCGACTGGTTCAAGGGCGAGGGCAAGAACGTTGTTGCCGTCGATCGCAAGCCCTTCCGGGAAGCGGTGGTCAAGATGCATCTTGGCTCCGACGCAACGTGGGACAAGGCTGTCTATGATCGCCTTCAGGCGATTCAATCTCGCACCAACTGAGTTGTGCCCCTCCGCCCTCTCCCCTTCCGGGGAGAGGGTTATCGAGCCACTGTCCAGCGAGGGACGAGATGCCAGAGCTCAGTTCCAAGGAACAAAGAACCAGTATTTCCAGCGCGCCTGCCGCTCACCACGTGAGCGCGGCGTCGGAGCATTCGCACAACGATGTGGATGTGCTCTTCGAGCAGTGGCAAGAGAAGGAGGCGCACGTCGACCTCTCGGACCTGCGGTGGTCGGATATCGTGGTATTTGCGATCTTCTGGGCACTTTTCGCGGTCGTCTTTCTCCAGTTCTGGACCCGTTACGTCCTCAACGACTCCCTCGGATGGACCGAGGAGATCGCTCGTTATCTTCTTGTTCTGGTAACATTCGTCGGCTCCATCACGGCCATGCGCAAGGGTTCGCATATCGCGGTGGAGGCGCTCCTTATCTTTCTGCCCCGCAAAGTGAAGCATGCCACGTTGGTAATGGTGGACGGGCTCGTGGCGCTCTTCTGCGGCGCGATGGCCTGGTATGCCTACCAACTTGGAGCCTTGGCGCCAGGCTATATGGTTTCCATCGATATCCCGAAAGCATACCTGTACTGGGCCGTCTCCGCAGCCTTGGCCGGCATGACGATTCATGCGGCCCTGCGGTTTGCTCGCCGCCTGCGCGGTCGAGGGGCAGACACGCCTCATGGCTTGATTCTCGATTGAGCACGGAGAGAACGACATGCTCATCGGTATGATGATTGCCGCACTCCTCGTCATGATCGTCATCGGCGTTCCCATCGCCGTGGCACTTGCCGGCTCATCCCTTCTCTTCCTTCTCGTCGGGAGTTGGACGGGAGAGGTGACGACTCCGGTCATCACCGTCATTCACCGGATGGTGAACGGCGTGGATTCATTCCCCCTGCTGGCTGTGCCCTTCTTTATCATGGCCGGAAACCTGATGAACTCATCGGGGATCACGAAGCAGATTTATGATTTCGCCGTGGCTGCCGTTGGTTGGCTGAAAGGCGGCCTCGGCCATGTGAACGTCGCGGGATCCGTCATCTTTGCAGGCATGTCCGGCACTGCCGTCGCTGATGCAGGCGGCATCGGCACCATCGAAATCAAAGCGATGCGCGATCACGGCTATGGCACCAAACTCGCAGTCGGTCTGACAGCGGCGTCATCGACCATCGGTCCGATCATCCCCCCGTCCCTCCCTCTCGTCATCTACGGTGTCGTCGCCAATGCTTCGATCAATGCCCTGTTCGTGGCCGGGATCATCCCCGGCTTGATCATGGCGGTCGTTCTTTCGGGAACCGTGGTGATCTATGCGCACCGGTACGGTATCGGCCGAGATGCCTCGTTCAAGCTGAGCCGTCTGGGCTGGTCTTTCGTGAACGCCTTCCTGCCCTTGTTGACGCCGGCGATCATCATCGGAGGCATGAGCTTCGGTTTGTTCACTCCTACGGAGGCTGCGGTTTTCGCCTGTGCGTACGCACTTCTGCTGTCGGTCGTGATTCACCGTGTTTTTAATGTCGTGCTCATGGCGCGCGGGCAGCGGCCACGCTACTCCGTGCTCAGCATGCGCCAGTTCATCCGGGTCACGATGGACACGATCGAGACCACGGCGGTCGTGCTGTTCATCGTCGCGGGAGCGTCCATTTTCGGCTGGGTGCTTACGACGACCCGAACCACCGATGCTCTCGGCGAATGGATCATCACCTATGCGGCTAACCCGGTTACGTTCCTGATCCTCATCAATATCTTTCTGTTGATCGTCGGCTGTTTCATGGAAACGATCGCGGCGATCACGATCCTGACCCCCGTGCTGCTACCGGTCGCAGTGCAACTCGGCATCGATCCGGTCCATTTCGGTATCATCATGGTGCTGAACCTCATGATCGGACTTCTTACGCCGCCTGTCGGCATGGTGCTCTACGTGCTGAAGCGGGTTGCCAATATCTCGCTCGAAGAATGTATGAGGGCTTGCGCCCCTTGGTTGGTGCCGCTCCTCCTCGTTCTCGTGCTGATTACTTTCGTTCCCGAAACCGTCCTTTGGTTGCCACGCTTCCTTAAAGAGCTTGGTTATCTTTGAACTTGATGCAGTTGCTATGAACATGCCCCGCACGATCCGCCTCTCTGCCGACGACAATGTCGTGATTGCCATCGATCTGGTCGGGCAGGGGGACCAGGCGGCTGGACTGACAGCCCTCGAGCGCATTCTACGCGGCCATAAGATGGCCGTGGAGCCGATAAGGGAAGGCGAGCCGGTCATCAAGTTCGGCCAGATCATCGGGTTTGCCAAAGGCCATATCGCCCCAGGTGAATGGGTCCACGAGCACAATGTGGGCCTGCACGATTTCGAGCGGGATTATGCCTTCTGCGAGGATGCCCACGACGATGAGCTGCTGCCTTCCGAGATGCGGGCCACGTTCCAAGGATATCGCCGTGCCTCGGGGAAGACAGGTACCCGCAACTACATCGGTATCCTCACGTCCGTGAACTGCTCGGCTTCCGTTGCGCGCTTCGCGGCGGCCGAGGTGGAGCGCTCAGGGATCCTGCGCGATTACCCTGGCATCGACGGCATCGTCGCAATCGTGCACGGCACGGGCTGCGGGCACGCAGCCTATGGCGAAGGCTTCGACATTCTCCGTCGCACACAATGGGGCTATGCCAGTCACCCGAACTTCGCAGGCGTAGTGATGGTGGGCCTCGGCTGCGAAGTCTTCCAAATCGGACGCATGAAGCAGGATTACGGGCTCACGGAAACCGATACATTCCGGACATTGACGATCCAGGAGACCGGTGGGACCCGACGGACAGTCCAGGCCATCGTAGAGGCCGTGAAAGGTATGCTGCCCCTCGCATCAGCGGCGCAGCGCGAGACACGACCCGCTTCGGAACTGGTCCTCGCCCTCCAGTGCGGAGGATCGGACGGCTACTCGGGTCTAACCGCTAATCCAGCGCTTGGAATGGCTTCCGACCTGCTTGTGCGCCACGGTGGAACCTCGATCCTGTCGGAAACACCCGAGATCTATGGTGCCGAGCACTTGCTGACCCGGCGCGCTTCGACCCGAGAGGTGGGTGAAAAGCTCGTTTCCCGCATCCGCTGGTGGGAAGAGTACACGGCACGCAACGGCGGTGAAATGAACAACAATCCATCACCCGGCAACAAGGCAGGCGGCCTTACCACGATCCTCGAGAAGTCCCTTGGCGCTTCCGCGAAGGGCGGGCGGTCTACGCTTCGCGCCGTATACGAGTATGCGGAACCGGTGCGCGAGCACGGTTTCGTCTATATGGATACACCGGGATACGATCCGGTCGCTGCTACCGGACAGGTCGCTGGCGGTGCGAACTTGATTGCCTTCACCACCGGCCGAGGATCAGCGTTCGGCGCGAAGCCCGTGCCTTCCCTTAAGCTGGCGACAAATTCCGACATCTACCGCCGTATGATGGACGATATGGACATCAACTGCGGCGATATCCTCGACGGTGTATCCCTTGAGGACAAGGGGAAGGAGATCTTCGGGAGACTCCTGCAGGTTGCATCCGGGGAGCATACGAAATCGGAGGATCTGGGATACGGCGATCTGGAGTTCGTTCCCTGGCAGGTTGGCGCCGTGATGTAGCAGCGTATGGCCATTGCTCGGAAACAGGCCTCACGGGAGCCCGGCTTTTCCTGCTGCAGGAATATCGGCGCGTTCGGCTATCAGTGAAGGGCGTTAGAGCGGCAGGCTTCGAAGGGCGGCGACAGCTGTCATTACACCTCGTAATTCGGCGAGTCCCTTGAGCCGGCCGATGGCCGGATAGCCCGGATGCGTCGGCTTTCCCACATCATCGAGGAGCTCGTGGCCATGGTCCGGACGCATTGGAATGCGCCAATATGGCACTCCCGCTTCCAAACGACGTTTTTGCTCTTCGAGAAGAGCAATGACGACCGCAACCATATCTGTGTCTCCGCCGAGGTGGTCGGCTTCCATGAAGGAGCCGTCAGGTTCTTTCGAAACATTGCGTAGATGCGCGAACCAGATGCGGTCTGCGAAGCGTTTTGCGATGGCTGGAACGTCGTTCGAGGCGCTCGCTCCAAGGGATCCGCTGCAGAGCGTCAATCCGTTGGCAGGAGAGTTGATCACGCTAAGAATGAAACCTAGGTCATCCTCATTCGACACGATACGTGGCAAACCCATCAGCGAGCGTGGAGGGTCGTCAGGGTGGATGCACATCCGAATTCCCACCTCCTCAGCAACTGGGATGATTTCGCGCAAAAATGTTGCGAGGTTCTCCCGGAGCTGGCCCGTATCGACATCCTTGTAGCGTTCAAGCACTCGACGCAGACCGGGGATATCGTAGCGGTCGAAGGCACCAGGCAGGCCGGCCATGATGTTGGCGAGAAGCCTTTTGCGGTCGGATTCCGATGAGTTGTCGAACCACTTCTTTGCGAGAGCTAGGACGTCGGGTGAATGATCTGCTTCAGCTCTTGGACGCTGCAACATGAAGCAATCGAAGGCGGCATACTCATGTGCATTGAAGCGAAGAGCCGTCCCGCCACCGGGCAGAGGGAACGCGAGTTCCGTGCGGGCCCAATCGATGACAGGCATGAAATTATAGCAGACGGTGGTGATTCCGCATTCCGCGAGATTTCTCAGGGATTGTCGATAATTACCGAATAAAGGGGCCAGACGGCCCTCGCCAATCTTGATGCTCTCGTGCACCGGGAGGCTTTCGACAACGCTCCAGCGCAGCTGAAGGGACGAATCTGACTCGATGAGCGCCTTGCGGGCCTTGATTTCCTCGACGGGCCAGACGACCCCATAAGGGATGTGATGGAGTGCGGTTACAATCCCTGTCGCTCCTGTCTGGCGGACATGCGAAAGCTGGACAACATCCTCCGGACCGAACCAACGCCAAGTCTGCTCCATACTGATCACCTCATTGGTGCCGAACTCAGGTGCCGGCAGCGTACTTGGTTTCCTAAACGACAGCTTGGGCCATTCTTGAAGAGATGTCTGACATGAGTGTTGAGCGACGCTTATTGTGCCGCGATCGAAACACGACGGGCTTCAGGCGCTGAGCACCTCAGGAGACATAACCGCTTCGGGTTCGAAGAGGTCGGGGTGCTGTCCGGCGAGTTCCGGCAAGGACCGGAGTATTTCGCTCATATGATGGCGCATAGCGGCCTCTGCCGCAGCGGGATCCCTGGATTTGATAGCATCTACGATAACGGCATGTTGGGCGATGACCGCGTGGCGCGGTACCGCTTTCGTCATATCGAGAAACCGCACACGATCCATCTGAGGCTTGATATCCTCTACCATCCGCCATGCAGAAGGGCGCCCGGCTGTTTCGGCCAAAAGGCGATGGAATTCCTCATCGAGAGCAAGGAAATCCTCTGTAGAGAGTGATCGTTGAGCGCGGCGCTGTCTCGTGAGGCTGGCGCTCAATTCCGACATCATGACAGGAGTGGCCTTTAACGCCGCTTCTCGTACGACAGCGCATTCCACCGCTTCCCGAATGAACCGGGCATCTTCGACCCCTGCGCGCGAAATTTTCACGACCTGCGTGCCTCGCTGAGGGAGTACGCGTACCAGGCCTGCTTCACTCAGCTTGATTAAAGCCTCTCGCACAGGTGAACGGCTGACGCCGAACCGGCGGGCCAATTCCTGCTCCGACAGCATCTCCCCTGGCAAGAGTTGCATGCTCACAATGGCTTGCCGCAGAGCGCGCGTGACCTGTCGGGCTATCGGTTCTCGCTCGAGATCAATTTTTCTAAGGGTTAAGTCACTCATATTGGCACACTACCATACTAGTAGGGCATTGCAAAGGTGCCGAGACCGCTCTAAGCTGTCCATTGTCGCGCCTGAAACCAGCCGAAGAAAAGGCTGGGGCGGGTGCGTTCAGGGAGAATGCGATGCTGATCCACCCGGAGAGGCTGTTTCCTGCCGAACCTTCTGCTCGCGAGGTGGCGCGACGGCTTTATGCCGGCATTCGGGATTTGCCCATCGTGTCGCCGCATGGCCACACGGATCCTCGGTGGTTTGCTGAAAACGAGCCTTTTCCCGACCCGGCAACCCTATTCGTTATTCCCGACCACTACATATTCCGGATGCTCTACAGCCAAGGCGTAAGGCTGGAGGACCTTGGTGTTCCGACAAGAGACGGAAGTCCCGTCGAGCGCGATCCACGGAAGATCTGGCGACGCTTTGCCGAGCACTACTACCTGTTTCGCGGAACCCCGACACGGATCTGGCTCGACCACACATTCGCAACGCTCTTCGGATTCACCGAGCGCCTTTCTGCGGAAACCGCCGACGTCTACTACGACCGGATCGATGCGGCGCTGCGCACGCCGGAGTTCCTCCCTCGGGCCTTATTCGAACGCTTCGGCATCAAAGCTATCGCCACGACCGAGAGCCCACTCGACCCGCTGAAGCAGCACGAGGCCATTCGTCAATCCGGGTGGGGCGGACGCGTGATCACGGCCTATCGCCCCGACCCGGTGATCGATCCCGAATTCGAAGGATTCCGGCAGAATCTTGCTCGATTCGGCGAGATCACCGGCTGCGACACGCTGAGCTGGCATGGCTATCTTGAGGCCCACCGCAGGCGCCGCGCCTTCTTCCGCGAGTACGGCGCCACCTCGACCGATCATGGACATCCAACCGCCCGAACTGCGAATCTCCCGCTGGCTGAGGCCGAGGCCCTGTTTCGCCGTGTATCCACTGCGGCAGCAAGCTCTGATGATGCGGAACTCTTTCGGGCTCAGATGCTCACGGAGATGGCTGCGATGAGTGTCGAAGACGGCATGGTGATGCAGATCCATCCGGGATCGTTCCGCAACCATAATCGGACGATCTTCTCGCGCTTCGGTCGGGACATGGGAGCCGACATTCCATCACGGACGGACTACGTGCGTGCTCTTAAGCCCTTGCTCGACCGGTTTGGTAACGAGCGCAATTTCACGCTTATCGTCTTCACTCTTGATGAGACGAGTTACTCGCGCGAGCTCGCCCCTCTTGCCGGACACTATCCGGCCCTGAAACTGGGGCCGGCATGGTGGTTCTTCGATGCGCCCGAGGGAATGCGCAGGTTTCGGGAGCTCACGACCGAAACGGCCGGCTTCTACAACACTGTCGGGTTCAACGACGACACTCGGGCCTATCTGTCCATCCCTGCCCGCCATGACATGGCCCGCCGCGTCGATTGCGCTTTTCTCGCCAAACTCGTGACGACTCATCGCCTCGACGAGGATGAGGCGCATGAGGTGGCCTATGACCTCGCATATCGCCTCGCCAAAGAGGCCTACAAACTGTGACGCATGGCAGGGTCCAGCAAGTCATGTTGCACAGAACAGAACGGGAGGAAAAGGATGACTAGCTTGATTACCAGAAGGACCTTCGTCGGTGGTATGGCTGGTGCTGCCGGTGTCGCGGCACTCGGTGGGTCGGCCTTTGCGCAGCAAGCGCTACCCACGAGCCCCGTTACGCTGAACATCATCGACGTAGCCGGCAACTTGGCCTTGACTCAAAAGGCGATCGAAAACTACCGGAAGGCGAAACCCAATCTCGTGTCGCGCATCACCTTCACAAAGGCGCCTGCGCCGGAACTCGCAGGCAAGATCAAGGCGCAACAGGATGCCGGCCGTGTCGATATCGATCTCGTCCTCACCGGCACGGATGCTCTCTCCGCCGGCCTTGAGCAAAACCTTTGGGTTGAGTTGATCCCAACCTACGCAAAATCACTTCCCAACCTCGAGGAAATCTACATTCCGGCTGCTGCCAGAATGCAGACGCTTGCCAAAGGGCATGGCGTCGTCGTCACCTATTACCCTTCCGGCCCTCTCCTTGAGTACATGCCTGGTAAGGTACAGAACGTCCCGACAACAGCCGAGGAACTGCTTGCCTGGACCAAGGCCAATCCAAACCGGTTCATCTATGCCCGTCCGGCCAATTCCGGGCCTGGCCGCACCTTCATCATGGGGCTGCCTTATATCCTCGGTGATAGCAATCCGCAGGATCCGGCCAGGGGCTGGGACAAGACCTGGGCTTACCTGAAGGAGCTCGGTCAGAACATCGAATATTATCCGTCCGGCACCGGTGCGGTCATGAAGGAGCTGGGTGAGGGCTCTCGAGACATGACTGTCACCACGACTGGATGGGACATCAACCCCCGCGTTCTCGGTGTCGTGCCGAAGGAAGCCAAGATCGGGGCACTGAAGGGATTCCATTGGGTCGCGGATGCGCACTACATGTGCGTTCCAAAAGGGCTGTCTAACGAGAAAGTCGCCGTTCTTCTTGATTTGATGAGCTTCCTGCTGACGAAGGAGCAGCAGGCCTACACCTACGATGAAGGCTATTTCTATCCCGGTCCGGCTGTGAAGGGCGTCACACTCGATATGGCTCCTCCGGAAAGCCAGCAGGCGATCGAGGAGTTCGGACGTCCCGAATACGAGAAGATGATTGCCGAGAATCCTATCGAGCTGCCGCTCCAGCCCGAACAGATGGTGGTCGCCTTCCGGATGTGGGATGAGCAGGTCGGCGGGGCAAAACGCAAGTAAGAGCTGAGAAGAGGATCTGCAATGACGATAGCTCTTTCACAGTTCGAGGAAGTTCGGCTTGATCGCGTCAGTCGCGACTTCGGGGCGCTCAACGCCCTTCGCGACGTGAGCTTGACGATCAAAAGGCGCGAGTTCATCGCGCTTCTCGGTCCATCCGGTTGCGGCAAGTCGACGACGCTGAACTGCATTGCGGGTCTTCTTCCCGTCACGGGGGGAGCGATCTGGCTCGATAATAGCCGGGTCGATACCCTAAGGCCG
Organism: Microvirga lenta; assembly: GCF_020532555.1. Classification (GTDB taxonomy): domain Bacteria; phylum Pseudomonadota; class Alphaproteobacteria; order Rhizobiales; family Beijerinckiaceae; genus Microvirga; species Microvirga lenta. The sequence continues at coordinate 521,522 of NZ_JAJBBR010000004.1, forward strand.
GAGGAGCGCGGGTTCGGCATGGTTTTCCAGAACTACGCGCTCTTTCCGCATCTGAATGTGCGCCAAAACATTGGGTTCGGTCTCAAGATGCGCGGTGTGCCGAAGGCTGAGATCGACCGCAAAGTCGATGAGGCTCTAGGCTTGGTCCGCCTTCACGGACAGGAAAACAAGCTGCCTGGGCAACTCTCAGGCGGTCAGCAGCAGCGTGTAGCGATTGCCCGCGCCATCGTCATCGAGCCACCGCTGGTCCTGATGGATGAGCCGCTGTCCAATCTTGATGCGAAACTACGCCTTGAGATGCGAGCCGAGATCCGGCGCATCCACAATGAACTTGGCGCGACGACGATTTACGTCACCCACGATCAGGACGAGGCCCTTTCACTGGCAGACAGGATCGTGGTCCTGCGAGATGGGGTGGTGCGTCAGGTGGGAACACCGAAAGAACTTTACGAGGAACCGGCCCATCTCGACGTTGCCGACTTCATGGGCTTCCGCAACAAGCTTAGGGGCCGGGTGGTGGCAAACGAGAGTGACCGGATCATCCTCGATGTGGAGGGTGCCAAGATCAGCGGAGTCGCGCGAGAGGGGCTATCACTTGGCTCTGCAGCCTATGCTGCAATCCGCCCTGACGACCTTGAGGTCGGTGAGCCCGGTTCCAATACGCTTGCGGTCAAGGTTGACACCATGGAGTACCGTGGTCGCGAGTTCGTCGGCACAGCCCATACGGCAGGCGGGCTCGACCTCGTGTTCCGCTCCCATCATGCCGTTGAACCTGGAGCGAACATTCATCTTCGGGCTGCGGACGAACGCGTTCTCGTCTTCGCCGACGCGATCCGAGGGAGGAATTAATGGATGCACTCGCGCCAGCGCCTGCCGCCACACTTCACGGACCGAGTCTGCGTCAGAGGTTCGCGGCCCGGGGCTTCGATGCGGTCACTCTCCTCGTGGTACCGGCGGCCATCTTCAGTCTTTTGTTGTTCGTCTACCCTTTTGCCTTCGGCTTCATTCTGTCTTTCACGCCTAAGGCCGGCGGCGACTGGCTCGCCAACTACCGACGTTTCTTCTCCGATGCGTTTCTCTATGACACCATCGCGAAGACACTCTGGCTAGCTGTGCCCGTGACGCTCCTGAATCTGCTGCTGGCAGTGCCGATCGCCTTTCGCGTCCGCCTGATGCGGCATCAGCGGCTCCTGACGACAATTCTCGTCCTGCCGATCACGCTGGGTACGGTGCTAGTGGCTGAGGGATTGCTGAACTATCTGGGCCCGCAGGGTTGGTTCAACCGCACACTGATGACGATCGGGCTAATATCGGAGCCGCTCAAGCTTGTCCATAACTACTGGGGCGTCTTTGCGTCCTTGGTGATCACCGGGTTTCCATTCACATTTCTTCTTACCCTTTCATACGTGACCGGGATCGATCCTGCATTGGAGCAGGCGGGAGCGACGCTCGGAGCGAGCTCCTGGCAGCGCTTTCGATATATCTACCTTCCGCTGTTGATGCCGGGCTTTGCCATCACTTTCTGCCTATCGTTCGTGCAAGCTTTCTCGGTGTTTCCCTCGGCCGTACTCCTCGGGGCTCCCGCTGGCCCCACCCGCGTCATCTCGATTGCCGCCTACCAAGCGGCTTTCGAGGAGTATGACTACTCGATGGCTTCGGCGGTCGCCATGATCATGGGCTTCGTGCAGCTTGGTATCGTAGTAGCCGTACTTGCCTCCCGTGGCCTCTTCTACCGCGGTCCAGCAAGCGGCGCGAAAGGATGAGTTCATGATCCGCGATACTACTCTCGCCGCAAAGCTCTGGGCTGTCGCCATCTGGGCTATCGTCATCTTTTTCGTGCTTAATCTCTTCGCGATGATTGGAACCGTGGTGACAAGTTCCTTCGCGACTCGCTGGCTTGGCACATGGCTGCCGGCGGGCTGGACGACCCGCTGGTACGATTCCGCCTGGAGTGAGTTCCAACTGGGAGACGTCCTTCTCGTCACCTTCCAGATTGTAGGCGCTGTTGTTCTAATCTCCGGCATTCTTGGCGTTACTGCTGCCTATGCACTGGCTCGACGCGACTTCATGGGCAAGCGGCTGCTTGTGCTCCTTTTCCTGCTGCCGCTGCTGATTCCGCCGATCACCTTCGGTATCCCTCTTGCAACCGTTCTCTACCAAACCGGGCTCGCCGGCACGTTCTGGGGGGTGGTCGCCGCTAACCTCGTGCCGACCGTTCCGTTCGTGATCCTGGTGATGATTCCTTTCATCGAGCAAATCGACCCGAAGATCGAAGCCGCCGCCCGGGTGTTCGGAGCAAACACCTTCAAGCTGTTCATCCACGTGCTCCTGCCGCTCCTCCTGCCAGGGATCCTCGCGGCGCTCCTGCTGGTGCTCGTGCGAACCATCGCCATGTTCGAGCTTACCTTCCTGGTGGCTGGACCGACGAGCCAGACTCTCGTTGTGGCACTCTATTATGCGGTGTTCGCGGCCGGTGTGCGCGCAGTGCAATCCATCGACGCCATGGCAGTTATCTATATGGTGACGACTCTGGTATGGCTTATCATTGCCCTGCGATTTGTGAATCCGACTCAGATCGTCACCCGCGCGAAGCAGCAACCGGCGCATTGAGGGCAGAATGTCTAAGAGGCGTTTGAATGCGGCCGGATTGAGAGAGGTTCCTGTCGAAATCCTGCGCCCGGCCTACTCGCGCACGAGTGTTTCCCCAGGTATCGTGCACTTGGGTGTGGGTGCCTTCCACCGGGCTCATCAGGCCGTCTACACGGACGATGTGCTAGCTCGTGATCAAAGTTGGGGCATTATCGCCGCAAGCTTGCGCAGCCCCGATACCTACGACGCTCTTTCTCCCCAGGACGGCCTCTACACACTTTCCGTTCGCTCACAGCAGGGCGAGGCATTACGCATCATTGGCTCGATCCTGCGGGTGATCGTTGCGCGCGATAATGTCGATGACCTGCTCGACGCCATGACGACCCCGGCAACCCGTATCGTGACCCTGACGGTCACGGAGAAGGGCTACTGCCACGATCCGGCGACGGGCAACCTCAACGAGGAACATCCCGATGTCCTTCAAGACTTGGCGACACCGAACAGGCCCCACACTGCACCTGGAATGATCGTAGAAGCCTTGCGCCGTCGCCATGCCAAAGGGGTACCGCCCTTTACTGTTCTCACTTGCGACAATCTTCCGGCGAACGGCCGTACTGTGAAGCGGGTTATCACGCGCTTTGCCGAGTTGCTTGACGCTCAGCTGGGGCGCTTCGTAGCAGAGGAGGTTTCTTGTCCGTCAACGATGGTGGACAGGATTGTGCCTGCTACCAGCGATGAGGACAGGCAGCGGATCAGTCAGCGTCTCGGCATGGCTGATGCATGGCCCGTTGTAACAGAGCCTTTCACCCAATGGGTGATCGAGGACTGCTTCCCGCAAGGACGACCCGCCTGGGAAGACGCCGGGGCTGAGTTCGTGGCAGATGTGGAGCCTTATGAGCACATGAAGCTCAGGCTTCTTAATGGAAGCCATTCGACGTTGGCCTATCTCGGCTATCTTGCGGGGTACCAGACGGTCGCAGAAACCATGGACGATCCGTCCTTCGTCCGGCTTGTGGAAGGGCTAATGGATGAGGAGGTAACGCCGACTCTGCATATGCCGCCAGGCGCGGACCTCTCGTCCTACAAGCGCGCCTTAATCGAGCGGTTCAAGAATCCGGCCCTACGACATCGTACCTGGCAGATTGCAATGGATGGCTCACAGAAGCTGCCGCAAAGGCTCCTAGGCACAATCCGTGATCGGCTCCGTGCGGATGCACCCATCAAGCGCCTGGCTCTCGGAGTTGCCGGCTGGATGCGATATGTCACCGGGTTCGACGAGACCGGTGCACCGATCGATGTACGCGATCCGATGGCGGCGCGTCTCCGGTCATTGGCTAACGAGGCTGAAGGATCCATTGAACTCCTCTCGCAGAAGCTCTTCGCCGTAACTGAGATCTTCGGGCGTGACCTTCCTCATAATGCCCGCTTTACGGATGAGGTCACTAAGTGTCTGCGCAGGCTCTACGAAAATGGGGCGAGGCGCACCGTAGCCGAACTACCTTGAGACGCTAACTGCCGATCAAAAAGCCTGAAGCGTAAGAAAGTGGGCGTCAAGAGATTGTCCTTTGGCTTCATGCATGAGGTTCAAAAAGAGCGGTTCTGCTCTCAATTCCTGTTCCAACGGTACATGCGACGCTCACCGGCCAAGCAGTCTACAGGGGCTTCTGCTTGTACTCTCTCGATTTGCGCCTGAGGGGGAAGTCCCGCGATTTCGCGGATGATCTTCGTTCTGATCGCCTCTGCAAACTGATGACGCTCGCGCACAGGAATGAGGAACGCGCCCTGTCCGCCAATGACACAATCGCGGTAGTAATGGTCGAGATTCTCCATATCGCCGAAGCCCGAGGGACGTTTCAGCATAATTGGGAGGCCATTGATCGTTATGCCTCGTGCAACAGCCTCATCCCGTGCTTTTACGACTCCCCTTCCGCTGCTGTTGGGCCCGTCTCCGGAGATGTCGATAACCCTTCTCATCGGCTCCACGTCCATTTCCCCAAGTAGCTGCACGCTGAAGTCGATGGCGCCGGAAATAGATGTACGTCGTATGCGCCCGATGGGGGTTTGGCTGAGCCCATCAGCGAACTTTATCGCACCTTCGGAATCGCCAATGACCGTCCAAGGGACGATTACGGTTTGGTCGTCCACACCGGACCATTCGACATAGGTAACGGCGATCCGCCCAAGCATGCCGTTGTGGATGGCGTCGTGCACGAGAGAGGAACGGAAGGCTTCGATGAAGCCCTGACGCTGAAGTTCCTGTTCATCCGGATCCATGGAGCGCGAGACGTCAACCGCCAAAACAAGGGCGAGATCGACTTCGGTTTCTGCCTTGGCGGTTACCGAGAGGGATGTCCATAAATACGCCGCTGACAGGATTGTAACTATACTACGGAGCCTCGGTGCCATCGCGGCCTCCAGTGTCTGAAAGAACAAAAAGTGGATCGAAATCACCTTCCGGCAAGCCTTTTCACCGAAGAAGGGACGAGTGGGCTTGCATCTATAGGGTGGCTAATGCCCCTGCCTGCCAGAGCATAGGAAAGAAAAGCCGTGGTGCGGCGGTGCAAGGCAGAGTATGGCCTAACGGTGATTGGCTGATCGAACTGGATGACAGCAGCCGAACCGTCCTTCAATGGGGGTGCGCTCAGGCTTAAGTTCTATGGCTAGATTGAACCGTTACGCGATTGCGAAGGTTACCAAGTCGAGCCGAGCTGAGGAGCCTCCCATGCACACACCGGATGAGTGGCAGATTCCGCCCGATTTTCAGCCCGATCCGAAGGCGTTCTCTTACGACCTCAAGCATGCCTTGAACGCGGTCGTATCCCTGAGAACCACAGTTCCTTCCGATGCCTTCACGGCACATACCCTTGGAACGGAGCGAGCAGGGTACGGAGTCGCCATTCGCACCGATGGGCTCGTTCTGACCATAGGGTACCTGATCGCCGAGGCAGATGAGGTCTGGCTTCGAACAGGCGACGGGCGAGCCGTCCAGGCCCACATAATCGCCTATGACTATGAGAGCGGATTCGGTCTTGTTCAGGCGCTGGGGGCGCTCGATGTTCCGGTCCTAGGATTGGGGGATGCACGGCGTCTAGGTGCAGGGACTTCCGTCGTTATGGGAGGCGCGGGTGGGCCCTCCCGTTCCCTTGCCGCGCAGGTCGTAGCCCGACAGGAGTTCGCCGGTTACTGGGAATACCTCATTGATGATGCGGTCTTTACCGCGCCTGCTCACCCTAATTGGGGTGGCGCGGCCCTGATCGGACCCAAGGGTGATCTCGTCGGTATAGGCTCACTTCAACTGCAGCACCAGGCATCGGGTGGACGCGCCGTTCCGCTCAACATGAGTGTGCCTATCGATCTCCTAAAGCCGATTCTTGACGACCTCCTGACTTTGGGACGGACGAACCGCCCACCTCGGCCCTGGCTTGGACTTTATGCGACTGAAGCGGAAGACAGCCTCGTCATCATCGTCGGGCTGGCAGGAGATGCGCCTGCACAGCGGGCGGGCCTCCGCGCTGGAGACATCGTACATGCGATAGCAGGTGCGCCGGTTTCATCGCTGCCGGATTTCTATCGTGCGATGTGGGCGCTCGGGAGGGCAGGGGTGGATGTGCCGCTTACTCTGGAACGCGAAGGTGACAGGTTTGATGTCACGGTCACGTCTGCCGATCGGAATCGCTTCATGAAGCCGCCGCGCCTTCAATGAGGATCGTCTCCGGCCTATGACGCAGCCGGATGAGTCCTGATCGCTCGTCTACCTCTCGTGCGGGACCCGCAGAGGTAGGTGTTACCCGATGCGTCGCGCGAGAGCAGTGGCGATACGTGCCGCCAGGGCGGCATTATTCTTGATTAGAGCAATGTTTGTTTCCAGGCTGCGGCCGCCGGTCTTCTCAAGGATGTGAGACAACAGAAAAGGCGTCACTGCCTTTCCTGTAACATGGTGGTTCCTCGCTTCTTCAAGGGCACCCTCTATGAAACCGGTCATCTCGTGCATTGGGATCTCATCCTCCTCCGGCACGGGGTTGGCGACCAGAATTCCTCCATTGAGACCGAGTTCCTGCTTTGCAGTGACGAGGTCGGCAACAGCCTCAGGCGTTTCGATGCGAATAGGGACCGGCAGTTCACTCTCCCGACTCCAAAACGCTGGAAATCGGTTCGTTTGATATCCAACGACAGGAACACCTCGGGTTTCTAGATATTCTAGGGTTCGCGGGAGGTCGAGAATAGCCTTGGCTCCGGCACATATAACAGTGACGGGTGTATGAGCCAGTTCGTCCAGATCCGCGGAGATATCCATTGTCTTCTCGACGCCGCGGTGAACGCCGCCTATGCCACCGGTTGCGAATACCTTGAGCCCGGCACGGTGAGCGCAGATCATGGTAGCCGCCACAGTGGTCGATCCATGCCGGTTGGCCGAGACGGCATAGGGTAGATCGGAGCGGCTCAGTTTCAGTACATCTTCTGCCGTGCCGAGCCATTCCAGTTCATCCCGAGACAAGCCTACCTTGATCCGGCCGGCGATGACGGCGATGGTAGCAGGAACAGCCCCGTTACTGCGTACGACAGACTCGACGTCCAGCGCTGTCGTAACGTTCTGCGGGTGGGGCATCCCATGAGTGATGATCGTGGATTCAAGGGCGACAACCGCTCCACCATGCTCCAGAGCAGCTTTCACCTCCGGTGCAACATCGAAATGGTGCTGGCCCATATAGGATGTCATGGGAATCCTTGTTCAAGAACGAGATTCTGAATACTTGGCATAGATGCTTTCAGCAAGGCGAGCGAAAGATCGGGGCGAACGCTTGCAGAATGCTCAATCGTCAGGCGGGCTGCAACCATTCCCAGTCTGGCAGAGATCGCGAGAGGGTTCCCCTTCATCAACCCGAGCAGAGTTGCTGCAATCAGAGAATCCCCGGCTCCAGTGACGTCTATGACCTGTGTGCCTTCCGCCCTGATGAACTCTACCTCCAATTCATCGGCTGCGATGAGCCCAGCTGCACCGCAGGTTAGGATAACGCGCGCCGCGCCGCGCTGGCGAAGGCTCACTGCGGCCTCGATTGCGGAGAATGCATCGTCTGAATCCTGGCCCAGCAGTGAGCGAGCCTCGTCGCTATTCAGGAACAGAGCGTCAATGCCGCGCAGATCGGGCGGCAGATGCAATGCCTTGGATTTCGAAACGGCATCAACGGCAAGCATGGGAGAGTGATGGCGTTTCAATGAAAGAAGATCGGCTATCGTCTCTGCCGGAAGGTTGCAATCAGCAAAGATCCAGGAGGAGGAGGCGAGTTCAGGCCAAGCCCTCTGCAACAGCTCAGGCGAGAAAGTGTCGAAAATCGACATGTCGGCCAAGCCGAGGGCGATATTTCCATCGGGCTGCAGGACCACTGTATACTCTGCTGTGCTGTGTTCTTCAGAAATGAGGATCAGGCTTGTGTCGACACGGACCTGATTAAGATGATGTAGGATGAAGCGACCATTCTCGTCATTGCCGAGAAGGGACATAAGAGAACATTGCGCTCCAAGGTGCGCAAGGTTTTCTGCGACATTGCGAGCGACTCCCCCAAAGGAGCGCTCGGAGCGCACCGGGTTCGATGTCCCGAATACAACGGAAGCCTCCGAACGAAGCTTGCGGTCGACAGCGGCCCCTCCAACGCAGGTTATTTTGCTTCCTGTAGGTCTCACCTTTATGCCTTTCCTCAAGGGCAAATTGTTCTTCGGCTTGCCGTCGAGAGGTGGTTCTGACCGGAGACTGAATCATTCGGCTCACGCTTTCACTTGGAATGCAGCCGAGGACAAACCTGCAGTAATCGGGCTGAATGGTTCCTAAGAGCTTTAGTCCCCTCCCAAGGCAAGCTCGGTTTGGCGGCTTCCGCCCTGCCGATCACGCTTCTGCTCACGAGGGCTTGGGTGCGGATTCTTTCGCTTGGCTTGGCGCGGTGTATGCGTCCTATCGGTCAAGCGTGCCTTGGCTCGGTCCCTTGCAACAGCCTCAGGCGCGGAAGGATCATCTTGCAGCCACTTCCCGCGCTTGATGACCTCATTCACTCGGCCTTGGTTGACCCCAAGCTTGAAGGCTATTTCCTGTTGAGTCATATCCGTCGTCGCATGAAGATCCAGAATTTGCTTGGCAAGTTCTGGAGTCATTTTGCGACCGGCAATCCGTCGGGCTGGCGCAATGGATCGCTTGGCGCGATCCCGCTCACGCAGCTTCTGCAGGACGGCGAGTGCCATGTTCATTCCTTGCTCACGCAAGGCTTCCTCGAATTCCTTGAGCGTGGTCATTGGAGAACTCCTGGGAAGCTGGCTCTAGGCGAAAAGCGTATTCGAAGACTCTTCCACTCGTTCGGCTAACGGCAATGCTAAAATATTGTTTCAGGGATGACTAGCAATAGTCGATCAGGGGGCACCGATCAGACTCAAAATTGTGCTGGTATCTTAAAGTTCGAGAGAGTTTACGTGTGCACGTTATATTGTGTTATTATGCGTCTGCCAGACGCTCACGTGAGCCGCGCTGTGATGTGCAGATAATAATCCTTAGGCTGTTTACCCAACGTTAAGCCTGTTGATGCAGGATCCGCGACAAATAGTCCTAATCAGGTTGGCGTCGATGAGTGTTCGATTCGCGAAGGTGCTCGAGCAGGTGGCAATGGCCGGCCGTAAGGGGCTTGGCTCTGGCGCAGGTGAGCGAGCGAGCCTGCGTCCTGAGGAAATCATCCGCGCCAGAGAGGCGGCGGGAGATCGGGTTACAATATTCCTCGGCTTGGGGCTTACAGTATCTGCAATCGCATTCCCGGTCTACGCCATACACGCCAGTGCCGGTCAACCGGATGTGCCGCGTATTCTGCCTCCCATCGTCGGCACCATTCCCGTTAATAAAAGCCTTGCTGCCGCGGCTCAGGGACGGTTCACGAACTATGATCCAGCCACGACTGGGGCCGTGTCCAAAGAGGACGGGTCGGTGGATCAGACGCAAGGCTCGAAAACGGCTTCTGCCTCCGTATCGGAAGTAAAGATGCCTTCCAAGCGGTACGTGGTTTGGAGCGTGAGCCAGGGTGTCGCTTTGGTGGAAGGGCCGGACGGGCTTCGAGCCGTGGTTCCCGGTGCCGTATTACCTGGTGCAGGTCAAATCCTGTCCATTGAGCAGGCGAAAACTGGATGGGTGGTTGTGACGTCTGAAACAATCATTGAACAATCGTCGACAAAGCGACTTTGAACGCATCCCCGCAGCCTCCTCTTCACACCGGGATGGGCAGATCGATGAACTGCTCGCTACGATGCGGAGGAATGCGCACGCGGTGCCTCGGCCCTGTTTAAGAGCAGAGTTTCGGTTTCTCGGGATCCGTCCACAAGAGGTCCAGTCTCCAAGGCGATCTCCGTTCCTCGCAGGAACTTGGAACTGCTGGAGATGTTATTGATCTCGCTGCCGGACCCATCCTCTGAGAAACTACCATCATAGAGAATTTCGGCCAGAAGGACCTCTGTTTCCGAGAGGAGAAAACGCGCGGCTCTATCTTCCCACCAGTCGGCTAGCACCGTAAAGGACCAAAGGAGCGCAAGTCCGGTCGAGCCGATCAAGATCCAGGTGGGCAGAGAAAATCGAATATTCACCAGGAAGTGGAGCCATATTGCTGCGACACTTGACAGGAGGCTCATGGCACCGATGAGCGAGAAGCGTTCGACGCGCTTGAGCAGCTTCACGAGCAGAGGCGACCTCAGTTTGATAGGCGCAGTTCCCTGCGGCATTGCGAGAAAGCTGCTCCTCGAATGATTCACAATGCCGACAAGAGCCCCCTTATCTGCTTCGATTCTGCGGACGTAGACCAAGGAAACATCGTCATCCTTCTCAATGAGGATGTCACGTGTCAGGACAAGTGTGCGGTGTTTCTTATCTGCCGCATGGACGCGGATTTCCTGAGATAGACCGCTCGAGCCTATGCGGGCTGTGGAAGAAAATTTGGCGCGTACGAGGCCGCGCCAGCTCCAGTAGACGAGGTTCTCATTCTTGATATTCTTGACAATGTCCATCTGAGCCTCGCGGCATAAAATTTGGACCGCTTACCAAGAGATATCTTGTTGTCTGGATTAGTATATCGGATATTTATAATTTGGTTAAAGCCTACTGCTGAAGTGATGAAGTTCCAATATTACTAATCGGCGGCTGCTTAGCCTCTAGGTGAGACGCTCTGGCGTAGAAGGTGATTTTCTTGTCCCCTTCTGGTCTGAATAAATTCTCCGGGCGGCCCAATGCTTATAGCAAGCCCGTAGTATCTCGGCGAATTCGTCAATCGCCCATATGATTGCCACAGCTGCGAAGAGAAAGCCGCAGAAGGCGACGAAACTCGATATCGGCGGCAGTTCTTCTGGCTGCATGAAATAGCTGGTAATCACCGCCCAACCGGCAAGGGCACTGACTGTTACGCCGCTAGCTCCTTTAGACATGGCGGCTCCCATCATTCTAACCATCGGTAAAATTTTGTAACGGCAAAACCTTGATGATTCATGGATCCGCGACCGGGGCGGAGTAGAGAGCTTAGACACAATATTAGTGACACAGCAAATTTGAATAGGAGTTGCGAAAGTTACGCAGAGTGCGTCCTGCGCAAAAGTATTACTGCTTTGAGTCAGGTTGCCGAAAATGTTGGACGGGGTTCATAATCCTATCAATCACTCCATTGAGGTAGTGCTATGAACGCCCTTTCGATAGTGGTCTTGTTCGCTGGCGTCTTCCTTGCTTCCTTTGTCATCTTTCTAGGAGTTGTAGACTTCTTCCATCCTATTGCGGATGGGAGCGCCAACAGGTTTTCGGTCAGGCGCAACTTCAGGAGACGTGAGTAACTGCACTGCTCATGGTGACCCACGGATTGAGTGCCGACCGATAGGAGTTTAACTCTCCGCCGTTTCCAGGGCAGTTCTCTAAACCCATTGTGTCGCGCTCCGAGCGTGCAATGCCGAGGCAAGAAGTAGGTTTGAAGGTCTGCCATACGCACGCTGGCAAGGGTAAAATGATACCAGCGGGAACCTGGACTACGGGCGGGATGAAGTTCTCATCTCGCTCCCTCGGCTGCAGCTTGTAGCAGTCGGAACCGTTTAGGGTGTGCTTGCCTTTTCTCGCCCGCGCTAATTCCTGCCGAGGATGCCTGCTAGCCAACGCATAATGGACACGCTTATAGCGTTTGTCGAGGTTGTTGCTCAGCCCCCCGGAGCGCCACACGGCGGCCGACAATTCTGACGACAGCTGAGTCTGAAGCTCGAATCCCGGGCATAAAACACCTGCAGCACATCGTCCGCGTACAGGGTTGGCCTGTTGCTGGGGTCGAGGATTGAGCTCAGAACAGCCAGTGTCAGTTATGATGGACAAATACGGGCGACCAATCGGCTAAGCCCGCAGGCGAAGCAATGCCGCAGCGCCTCCGCCCGGTGCTTCTGACCTCTGTCACGACCGTGCTTGGATTGATGCCGATGGTGCTGGCCGTTAACTTCGACCTCGTCAACAGAGGTGTGGCTATCGGCGCCCCATCAACACAGTGGTGGACGGAGCTGTCGAGCGCTATCGCGGGTGGTCTGACTTTCGCTACGCTGCTAACGCTCCTTTTGACCCCCTCGATGTTGGTCCTTGGCGCGCATCCGAATGGCTGAGAATGCGCCTGGCAAGAGGATCAAAAGCATCGGTGGATATGGAAGTCACTGCCGATAGCGATCGGATCACCTCTTCATGACCTATCGAGATGCGGCAGTAGTATTTGTTATGTTGTCCTTAACGAGCGTCCTCGAACCAGACTTGCTGATCGCCGTTCTGACTTGAAGAGGCAGATTTGAAGGAGCGCAGCTATGCCCGGAAAGAAAAAGGAGATCGATGGAGCTGAGGACAAGGACGGGTTAGGCAACGTGAGCCTGAGCAGCAGCCGACGTGCGGCAGGTGGAAGCGGGGGAAAGGCGGGTAGAGACAAAGGCGGCCGTAGTTCCGATTCGATTCCTGCTCCTGCAATCAAAGTGGAAGATGAGCAAATGCCGAAATCTTGATGGATTTCGGCATGCCCCGCGCCAGAAATTCAGTTCCGTGGCTACCCTCGTGCATAGAGCAGGCGTGCCCGGATAGTGCCCTCCAAGGCGCGAATTTCATCAAGCGTTTCACGACTTTGTTCTGGGAGTCCCTCCGCTTCGATGACAACGTAGCCGATGTCGCCTTCGGTCTGCAGATACTGAGCCGTAATATTGAGGCCACGCCGCGAGAAGGCATCGTTCAGGCGTCCCAACATACCAGGCACATTTCTGTGGACGTGGATGTACCGAGTTCCCGTTAGCCGCGGAGGCAGCTGAACTTGCGGGAAGTTCACAGCTCCGGTGGTTGCGCCGACATCCGAGTAATCGATCAGCTTCTTTGCAACCTCTACACCAATGCGTTCCTGCGCCTCCTCGGTGGAGCCGCCGATGTGAGGTGTCAGGATGACGTTCTCGATACCCTGCAGCGGAGTCTGAAAGCGGTCCTTGTTGGATGGGGGCTCAACAGGGAAAACATCCACGGCAGCTCCTCTGAGGTGTCCATTCCTCAAAGCAGCCGCAAGCGCATCGAGATCGACGACTGTTCCGCGACTGTTATTGATGAGGTAGGAACCCTTCTTCATCGCTGCCAGCTCAGCGGGACCGATCATGCCATGGGTAGCTGGCGTTTCCGGAACGTGCAGGCTTACGACGTCGCTTTGGCCTAGCAGTGCATGCAGGCTGTCCGCAGGTTCAGTGTTGCCGTGGCGCAGCTTGTCGGTCTGGTCATAGAAGATCACGCGCATCCCCATGGCTTCTGCCAAGTTGGAGAGCTGCGAGCCGATATTGCCATAGCCGACGATGCCAAGCGTCTTACCTCGAAGTTCATGGCTGTCGGTAGCCGATTTGTCCCATATACCGGCGTGTGCAGCCGATGATCTAGGAAAGATACGACGCAAAAGCATCACGATCTCTCCGATCACCAGCTCCGCGACGCTGCGGGTGTTGGAAAAGGGGGCGTTGAAAACCGGTATTGCGGCCGCTCGCGCCGCGTCGAGATCGACCTGATTGGTGCCAACACTGAAGCAGCCCACAGCAACGAGTCTGTTCGCTGATGCGATCACCTCTCTCGTGAGCTGGGTTCGGGAGCGTATCCCGAGGATATGAACGCCGTCGAGAGCCTGAGTGAGGGCATCACTGTCGAGAGCCGTCTTGAGTGTCGTCAGATTTGTGTAACCAGCTGACCGGATAAGATCGACGGCACTCTCGTTCACACCCTCGAGCAGAAGTATGCGTATCTTATCTTTTCGAAGAGAGAACAATTCCTTCATGGTGGCTCCATCATACTTTGGCGCGTTACCCCTGGACGTCATAGCGGAACGTCCTTCGGTAGCTGGATACCACGCGTTAACGCTTTCGGCACCTCTGCCACGATCTCGCGCAGAGGGTGGCGAGGCAATCCTGAGCTTCGCCTACATTCCCTGACAGAACGGTGCGTGAGGTCGGAATTGTTCCGCCTTTCATTTATTCCTTCCAAAAGCCAAATCGGCTGCCAGCTCTCGAAGCGGCCCAGATGGAAACCAGATTCAAAACCGGCAGTTGACGGGCAGAAGACGCGCTCAACAGGAAGTGATCGGATATGAAAATGAAAGCCGCCTGGTATGACCAAAGAGGAGCGGCGCGTGAGGTGCTCAAGGTTGGTGAGATGGAAGCTCCGATTGCGATGCCGGGCGAGGTGCTGGTCCGGGTTCACGCCACAGGCATAAATCCGTCCGACACGAAGTCTCGCATGGGCGCCGGTGCAAGGCCTAATCCCTGGCCTTTGATCATTCCGCACCAGGACGGCGCAGGAGTGATCGAAGAGGTAGGAGAAGGGCTGGACCCGGCGCGAGTCGGAGAGCGTGTGTGGATTTACGAAGCTCAGCTTGGGCGCCCCTTCGGGTGCGCAGCGGAGTATGTGGCTGTTCCCGCTAAGAATGCGGTACCTCTCCCCCAGGAGGTATCGTTCGAGGAAGGAGCCTGTCTCGGTGTTCCGGCGCTGACAGCTCAACGATGTGTCTTCGCAGATGGTTCCGTCGAAGGGAGAACCGTCCTGGTTACAGGAGGCGCTGGCGCGGTCGGCAACTATGCAATTCAGTTTGCCAAGCTTGGAGGGGCGCAAGTGATTGCTACCGTCAGCCGCGAGGAGCAGGCTAAGGTCGCTCGGAATGCCGGTGCCGACCATATTATCAATCGTCGAGAGGAGAACGTCGCCGGCCGCATTTCCGAGATCACAGGGAGCAAGGATGGGCGTGGCGTTGACCGCATTGTCGACGTGGCGTTCGGAGCTAACCTGGAGACCTCACTGAAGGTGCTGAAAACACGTGGAGTCATTGCCTCCTATGCTTCGGACGAGGTCCCAGTGCCCCCACTTCCGTTTTGGCCGCTTGCCGGTCTTGATGCAACCGTGCGGTTCGTCCTGGTTTACGTCATGGGCGAGTCCGCGCATAGGGAGGCGATCCAGGCAACGGATGATGCCCTTAGAGCCGGCAAGTTGAAACACAATATCGGCGCGCGATTCACGCTTGACCGGATTGTCGAGGCACATGAAGCGTTGGAGACGGGGCGTACCGTCGGAAAAATTGTCGTTACGGTGAGCTGATATCGAACCTGATATCCGGCTGCAGGTATTCACCTCAGTACAGTGGAAGCCATGACGTTCCGAACGGTTGAAACGGTCAAGAATCTGAACAGATATCGAGCATTAGGTCTGGGCCGGCAGTCGCAGTAAGTGCCTTACCTGACAGGTTATTGAAGGATTCCCGCCTGTGTTCGACTGGATTGTACGCCTCATTGAAGCGAGCGGCTATCTCGGCGTCGCTCTCCTTATGTTCCTGGAGAATGTCTTCCCGCCGATCCCGTCCGAACTCATCATGCCACTGGCGGGCTTTTCGGCAGCCAAGGGAACTCTGCACATCGGAGGCGTTATCTTGGCCGGAACCGCAGGATCCCTTGCAGGCGGTCTCGTCTGGTTCTGGATCGGATACGCTATTGGCCCGGACCGCCTCAAGAAATTCGCCAAGCGGCACGGACGGTGGCTTACCCTGCACCCTGACGAGGTCGATCAAGCCCGTGCCTTTTTCAAGAGGCATAAGGCAATGGCACTGTTCGCAGGACGCCTGCTGCCGACAATCAGGACATTGATTTCCGTTCCTGCCGGTATCGAGCGTCTTCCGCTCTCCACATTTCTGCTGTGGTCCTCCCTTGGGACGGCTCTCTGGACTACACTTCTCGCAGGAGCAGGGTATCTGCTTCAGAGCCAGTACCAGCTCGTTTCCGAATGGGTGAACCCTGTATCGAACGTGATCGTCGCTGCTCTGGTCGTCTGGTACATCTATCGGGTCGTGCGATTTCACCCATGAGCCCTACAGCCAGTCTGAGCTGCAGGCGCGAGCAGAGGCACAGTCATCGGGGCGATCGGCGACTTCACGCCTTTGTTCATCCAGCCGTGCGAACCTAAGGTGCGTATACGGGTTGTCGTTCCGACTGATCTGCTCCAAAGACCGGAGGAGGCTGTGATGCGCCCGCTCAGTTCCTTGATCTTGGCTGCTCTCATTGTGCCTGCAGCGGCCCTCGCTCAAGAGAAGGTTGTGGACACGCCCTCTGGGCGGATCAAGGTGGAAACGGTTGCCGGAAACCTTGACCATCCATGGGCTCTCGAGTTCCTGCCCGACGGTCGTATGCTTGTCACAGAGCGTCCTGGACGTCTGAGAATCGTCTCTCAGGATGGCCGTCTGTCGGAGCCTTTGGATGGCCTGCCGCAAATCTATTCTGAGGGCCAAGGCGGCTTGCTCGATATAACGCTGGACCCCGATTTCCAGGAGAACCAACAGCTGTATTTCTCCTTTTCCGAGGAGGGAGAAGGAGGAGCCGGCACGGCCGTCGCACGAGGACGCCTCGTCGACAACAGGCTTGAGGATGTACAGGTCATCTTCCGGCAGCAGCCAAAGGTGAGCGGCTCCAAGCATTTCGGTTCGCGCCTTGCCTTTGCGCCTGACGGCAAACTCTTCGTTACCCTCGCCGAACGGTTCAAGTTCGATCCTGCCCAAGATCTCACCAATCATCTTGGCGCTGTCGTTCGCATCAATCCCGATGGATCAGTGCCGCAGGACAATCCCTTTGTGGGACGCCAGAATGCCCGACCGGAGATCTGGTCCTATGGACACCGCAATATTCAGGCTGCTGCCCTGCAGCCCGACTCCAACACCCTTTGGATCGCGGAGATGGGGCCTCGAAACGGTGATGAGCTAAACATTCCTGAGGCTGGCAAGAACTATGGCTGGCCCGTGGTGAGCTGGGGGCGGCATTATGACGGAACGGATATTCCGGATCCGCCCACCCGACCGGAGTTCGCGCAAGCGATCCATCACTGGACGCCGGTGATTTCGCCTTCGGGGATGACGTTCTATACCGGGGATCTCTTCTCCGACTGGCGCGGTTCGCTTTTGATCGGCGGGTTGTCGGCACAGGGTGTCGTGCGGCTTACGCTCGATGGCCGTCAAGTTACCGATGAGGAGAGGATTTCCCTCAATCAGCGGATCAGGGAAGTACAGCAGGGGCCTGATGGAGCCATATACGTGGTAACCGACGAGAGCAGTGGAGAGATACTGCGTCTTACACCTGCGGGCAGCCGTTGAGATCTGAACGAGACATTGTGCGGCCGGTTCAACCGAGGCGGCAGCGAGGAGGGATGGCCGGCCAGTGCCTCGTATACTGACCTACAATGTGCATCGCTGTCTGGGCACGGATGGCCAACTGTCTCCATCCCGAATTGCCGATGTCATTGCTGCCTATGAGCCCGATATCGTTGCGCTTCAGGAACTCGACGTGAGGCGAGCTCGGACCGGCGGAGTCGATCAGGCTCATGTCATCGCGCGGGCTCTCGGTATGCAGATGCACTTCCATGCCGCGATAAAGGTGATGGACGAGGAGTACGGCAACGCAATCCTGACGCACCGGCCGTCGTACTTGGTCCGAGCGGGGAGGCTTCCCGGTTTGGCAGGTCGTCCCGCGATTGAACCGCGAGGGGCGCTCTGGGCGTCAGTCAACATCGGAGGGGCGGATCTACAGATCGTCAACACGCATCTGGGGCTGCGCAGGGCGGAGCGGCTTGCACAGGTCGATGCCCTTCTCGGCCCCCAATGGCTTGGTCATCCGGCGTGCCGGGAACCGGTGATTCTCGCTGGCGACCTCAATGCAATCCCTCGATCTCGTGCCTACCAGCGATTGGCAGGGCACTTGTCGGATGCGCAAGCCGCTCCTCATGTACGCCGACCGCAACCGACATTCCCTGGTAGAATGCCGATGCTGCGCATCGATCATGTCTTCGTCAGTCGAGCAATCGAGGTTCTCAGAGCCGAAGCCGTCCGTTCACCGCTCGCGCGGGTCGCGTCTGATCACCTGCCGCTTCTCATCGAATTCCGTGTCGTACAACGGATGCATGTGGTGCGCGAGGTAGGAAATTTGCCGAAAGGAGGGATCGAGACAGTCTGCTGAATGGACATCTAGCCAGGCTTCGGCGTTGTGCTCTTGGAAGGTGACATAAGCGTAGGGCTGATCAGTGCAGACGGAGCGAACGTGCGCAACCTTGAGAGAGGAGGGCGAACGAGGCCACAGCGTCTCGGGAGGAGGGATGCACAGCCTGTCCCGACGCTGGGTGCCACTCGTCACAGCTGCGGCCATGGCACTCGCAGGTTTCCTGCTCTACCGGACGCTCAGTCGATATAGTTTCGACCAGATCGTCGCTTCTGTTGGAGCTGTTCCATTATTCAGGCTTGCGCTGGCCGGAGCCTGTGCGGCAGCAAGTTACCTTTGCTTGACGGGTTTCGACTATCTAGCTCTCAGGTATGTTGGCCGGCCGCTCTCGTATCCCAAAGCGGCACTCGCTTCATTCACCAGTCTTTCTCTAGGTCACAATATAGGTTTGGCGTTTCTCAGCAGTGGAGCCGTGCGGTACCGGTTTTATTCGCGCTGGGGACTGACCGTCACCCAAGTTGCCAAGCTCATCCTGTTCTGCGGTGTCACCGTTGGGCTCGGAATGACCGCGCTTGGAGGTTCGGCTCTGCTGCTCCGCCCTGAACTCGCGCAGAAAATCACCGGGCTCAACCTGCTCGTCGTGCTTGCGCTTGGTTGGGCATGTTTTGCTGCTGTAGCAAGCTATTTGGTCGTTGCAGCTTTCGTTCGACGGCCGTTGAAAATCCGAAACTTATCTTTCGAGACGCCTCCTCTGCACTTGGCGATTGCTCAGGTCCTGGTTGGTTCGGCCAATTTCGCCTTCGTCGCAGCCTGTCTCTACCAAGCCATAGCTGCCGTGGCGGACGTTGCCTATATCGGGGTAGCCTCAGTCTATGTCATCGCGAATACCACGGCGCTGATCAGTCATGTTCCTGGCGGCTTAGGGGTTATCGAAAGCGTCGTCATGTATCTGTTGCCGCAAGCTGACCTGATCGGCTCTCTTATTGTCTTTCGTGTGGTATATTTCTTGATCCCTCTTGCGCTCGGCAGTCTTTCTTTTGCACTGAGCGAGATTGCTCTTCGCGGCAGAAAGTTGTCGATGCCACATAAAGGAGGGATCTCTAGCTGATCAGTTTTGCCGGTGCTTTTCAGCGTTTGCTGCGAAGGAACCAAAGAGGCTCGAAAGGCTTTTCCGGGTCCAGCAGATGCGTGCCAAGGGCTGGACGAGACGGTCCCTTTGTGAACAGGGCTTCGAATGGACGCAAGCAACGGGGTTTGTGGTTTAGAGCTTCGATGGCTCGGATGAGAGACTTCTCCGCCTCCATCGTGCTTGCCAGCAGTTCCGGATGCACATCCAGATGCTCCGCCAGAAGTTGCTCACGGAGCTTGGCAATACCCTGTCGTGTCGATGAGTCGCCGGCCTCTATGGCAAGGTCGCACTCAGTATCGAGGCCGATTGATCGGTTGTTCAAGTTCGACGACCCGATCCGCAGGAAACAATCATCTATAATGATAAGTTTAGAGTGGACCAGAACCTGCCTGTGTTCCCCGCTAGGGGTAGATACGCAGGGATAATAGATCCGCAGCCGATCATGCCGATCGGCATTCTTCAGGCGGCGAATGAGCCGGTCGCGGTTGCTGCCCATGACGAGCCGCTCGGCAAGTCCATGCGATTCATAAGTCATGACAATCACGACTTCTGGGCCGTCGAATCTCGACAGGTGGCTGACAAGAATTTTCCCTACATAGGGAGCAGTCATATACTGCGCCTCGATGTAGATCGTTTCTCTCGCTGCGGAGAGAGCATCGGCCGTGAGGTTTGCCACCTCCTCAACTGCCGCTTCGCCGTCCCAAGCAGGTATTGTACGGGCGATTGCAACCGGTACATCGGCAAAATCGGGTGCTAAATCGGCCGGCCAAAGCTCCTCCCTTGAGGGTACAGGAGCGAGTATTTCGCCGGTAGCGGCTGCCCAGCGCCAGCGTGCCAGTTCTGCAACACTCTTTGCCGCCTCGCCGTCAACAACCATTTGGATGTCATGCACAGGACAGTAGGGTTGAGAGTCGGATCTTACCCTGTGTGGGTCATCTATTGCATGTCCCGTCGTATCCCAGCGTTCGATCGTGAGGTCCATACCGCCTACAAACGCAACAGCATCGTCGATGCAGACGATCTTCTGATGGTGTGCAGCATAGATCGGGTGGTGCGCGTCCAGGCGGAGATGAAGCCGCGGATGGTCCTGCCAGTCAGTACCCAGAAGAAGAGGCGCTGGTGCACTCGGGGCGTGGAGCGTTGCGAGACTCCACACTAGAATTCGGATTTCAAGCTCCGGTTCATCCTCGAGAAGCGAACGGAGAAGAGGACCAAGCGGCGGTGAATCTTCAGGGCACGCATCCGGCCGCAACCTGATACTCCCGTCGAAATCCCAGCCAAGGATGAGAATCGACCTGTGCGCTTCGCGGAGCATGGCCTCCAATCGGCTGAAGTAGGAGGCGCCGTCAATCAGCGCTGCAGCTCTCCGACACGCCGGAACGCGCCAGCAGTTCTGTCCTGGCTTGAGGATCTTCCACTCGAATCCTGAATCTCCGCCAACTCGCTGGTGGATATCCAAGTAATCCTGAGTGTGGTTCGACAACTGCACGCGACCTTTCCTCATCAATGACGTAAGTCAGTTCTACGCAGCCGCTATCTCACAACGATTGAAGCTGGCTGAGGTGCGACAAAGATCATTCACTTCTCCGTCCAATGACCTGTGGAGAGGGACCATATCCGCTAAAGCTTGCCGCCAGTGATCTGGAACGGAGCCGAACGCACTTTCCAGTCACCCTCCATGTCTGCGATCGTCAATACAAATCGATCATAATCGCTGGCCCATTCAGGAATCTTCACGCTCGCTTGAAACGTTCCTTCCGCAGTGGTGCGGGCGTTGTCGAGGACCTCATAAGCCGAACGAGGAGCGCCGCCGCCGATGGCGACCGGCCTGTCGGGAGGCAACCCTGTAGCTGAGACTGTAACAGTTGAGCCGGCGGACCCGCTTTCAGGGGTTAGCGAAACCTGAGCCTTGTCGGCGTCTACTCTAGGAATGTTGAAGCGATCACCTAGTCGCCTCAGACGCTGCTGCAGGTCCGGGTTCTTGTTCAGAAGGTCGTCTACCGAAGCCCCAAGCTCCTGAGCCATGTCGGTCAAGGCGTTGCCGGTCTCGCGGGCGAGGGACCTCAAACGTTCCGTTGTCTCCTGAGACGATGAAGTGCTTGAGCGCAGATTGATTTTGCTCCCAACTTGGAGGTCGTTCGACCCTTCAATTCCGGGATTCGAACGCAGAATTGCTGCTTCCGTCGTGTCGCAGCGGTCCGCGATGCTACTGAGGGTGTCGGAGCGCTTCACAACAGCCGTGTCGCCACAGATTGGCCGGGCCTCCTGCGCTAATCCCGGCGATGTGCCCAGAAAAGCGACCAGGGCGGAAGAAAGGGCAAACTGACGGACATTCATGGTCACATCCTCGAAACGAAGCAGTTGCTGCAAACCGTCTGGACGAGCCGTATGAGCGCAGCAGGAGCCAAAATCCTTGCAGATATAACCAGTTAAGCTCGGATTCGTTGCGGGTGGGGTTCAGTCGCACGGCGTTCATTCGGTCGGGCGGCTCACCTCTGCGCCCCCTGCACAGTTTTGTGAACGGGAGTAAATTCAAGGAACCTCACCTCACAAGAAGCGTATCAGGAATGGCTGAACCAATTCTCCGTCTAAAGAGGTTCCTTATTCATGCGCTTCTTATGTCTATTTGCTCTGCTCGCCATGGGGATATTCGCCGCTGGAACAAGTCCTGTCAGAGCGGATGTCCTCATTAAAGTGGACAAATCTGCTCAGCGCATGTCCGTCTTGATCGATGGCAAAAGGCGCTATTCCTGGCCTGTCTCCACCGGGCGGAAGGGCTACGCCACACCCACCGGCTCTTTTACTCCCTCGCGGCTCGTAAAAGACCATGCGTCCAAAGAATGGGACGGAGCGCCCATGCCGCACTCGATCTTCTTTACCCATCGGGGGCACGCCATTCATGGGAGCCACGCGATCCGAAGGCTTGGCTCTCCAGCCTCGCATGGCTGCATTCGCCTGTCGCCCTCCAACGCGGCCAAGCTTTTTGCTCTTGTCCGGAAGGAGGGAATGAGGAACACGAAGATCGTCGTCCGAGGTAAAGAGCCCAGTAGAATGGCTCGGAGAAAGTCACATGCACGAACCGTCAAGTCCGTGACGCCCCCGAGGGCTGCGCGTTCCACCCGCACTCCTGCTACGCGTTACTCCAGCAACCACGGTCGTGTCCAGGAAAGAGCCTATATGCCTAATGCGGGCTACAGGCAGCCCCTGAATACAGGGTCCATTTTCAGTTGGCGCTGAAGGACCTCAGTCCGCAGTCACGACCTGGAGCAGACGGCGCATGAAGTCCTCTCCTTTGGCGACCTCGCTCAACTCGATGAATTCATTCGGCTTGTGCGCTTGGGCAATGTTGCCTGGTCCGCAGACAACGGATGGGATGCCGCCGGACTTCTGAAACAAGCTCGCCTCGGTGGCGAAGGCAACTTTGGACTGGCCATTCTGCCCAGCAAGTGCCTTCGCAAGCGTAACGACCTCGTCCTCTGGCGCCACATCGAGAGCTGGTGTCGCAGACAGTTCTCGCCAGGAAAAGCCTGCCTCCGGTGCGACCGCCCTCATCTGTGGTTCCAGAACCTCGTGAGCGAAACGCTGCACTTCACCCAACAGGGTGTTCGGATCCTGCAGCGGGAGGTGGCGGAACTCAAAATCGAATTCGCATTCCGACGGCACGATGTTCAGCGCCGTGCCGCCGTGGATCACGCCCGTATGTACGGTGGTGTGAGGAACGTCGAATCCTTCATCGAACGGTCCCGCTTCCGCGATGCGCCGGGCCATGCTGCGCAAGTAAGTAATCAATTCCGCCGCGTATTCGACCGCGTTCACGCCCTGTGGTGCGAGAGAGGAATGGCAGGATTTTCCTTGCACCCGGCAGCGCATCGCCAGCTTCCCCTTATGGGCGCAGATGATCTGCATCTCGGTAGGTTCACCGATGATTGCCATGCGCGGGCGCACGGGTAGCGTGTTCAAATGAGCGATCAAGGGGCGGACCCCGACGCAGCCGACTTCCTCATCGTAGGAAAAGGCATAGTGGATCGGCGTCTTCAGATCGGCTTTGGCGAATGCTGGGGCGAACGCGAGGGCGATCGACAGAAAACTCTTCATGTCGGCCGTGCCCCGGCCGAAGAGGCGATCACCGCGGCGGGTGAGGGTGAAAGGGTCGCTCTGCCAATCCTGACCGTCTACCGGAACCGTATCGGTATGACCGGACAGGAGGATGCCGCCTCGATCCTGCGGCCCGATCGTGGCGTAAAGGCTTGCCTTTCGTCCTGTTCCATCCAAGACCAGCGTGCTTTCGATTCCGAGATCAGCCAGATAGTCGCGGATATAGTCGATCAGCTCCAAGTTGGAATTACGGCTTGTCGTGTCGAAGCTGATCAGCTTGCGAATCAGGTCGAGGCTGACGAGGTCGTCAGTGGACATCGTTTCTCCAAGATTCAAATGCGGCTCACTGAATGTCATTTAGATGGCAGGCCGACAGGCGGCCAGATGCGACTTTGCGCAGCGCCGGACGCTCCACCTTGCAACGCGGCATTACATTCGGACACCGCGGATGGAAGGCGCAGCCTGTGGGCGGATGAAGGGGCGATGGGATTTCGCCTTTGATTGGTGCGAAGGTCCGCTTGCGCGTATCGACCCGAGGCGCCTCCTCAAGAAGGGCCCGGCTATAGGGATGGTTCGGCCGAGCAAACAGCTCCTCGGTCGGGGCAATTTCGATGACGCGGCCGAGATACATGATGACCGTTCGGTCGGCGATGTGCTCCACCACGCCGAGATCGTGGCTGATGAAAAGGTATGTCAGCCCAAGGTCTCGACGCAACTCCATGAACAGGTTGATGATCTGCGCTTGAATCGAGACGTCAAGTGCGGCCACGGACTCGTCGCAGACGAGAAATTCCGGCTGTACCGCTAAGGCGCGAGCGATGCCGATGCGCTGGCGCTGGCCGCCCGAGAACTGGTGTGGAAAGCGGGCAGCAAAGGTCGGGTCCAATCCGACTTTGCGCATGATCGCCGCGACATAATCCACCTGTTCACTGCGGGAGACGAGGCCGTGCACACGTGGCGCCTCGCCAATGATCTCACTGACCCGCAGGCGTGGATTGAGCGAGGCCATCGGATCCTGAAATACCATTTGGATCTTGAGCTTCGCCTGCTTTGCCTCATCCGGCGGCAGTGTCGCTATGGGTCTGCCCCTGTAGAGCAATTCACCGGAGCTCGGCGACGTGATACCCGCGACCATGCGGCCGAGGGTGGTCTTGCCGCAGCCGGATTCTCCAACCAACCCGACGACCTCGCCGGGAGCGATGGCCAGGCTGACGTCGTCGACCGCATGAACATCGTACTCTTGCACCTTCGCACCGAGCCGCTTTGCCAGACGCTCGGCGAAATCAAGCTTGGTTGAGAACCGCTTGGTGAGGTGAGAAAGTTCAAGCATGGGCTCACTACCAAGCATCGGAGAGGGCGCGACCATGAGCGGAGAGGTGGTCACAGTCATGCGGCGGCCTCCTGCGGGTGAAAGCAGCGCCAGCCGTGATCCCCGCCTGACAGAGGCGGCAAGGCCAGGCAGGCTGCGGTGGCGCGTGGGCAGCGCGGTTGAAAGGCACAGCCCTCGGGCAGTCTGAGCAGAGATGGGGTCATGCCGGGGATCTGCGCCAGCGGCTCACCACGCTTGTTGCGGCTTGGAACCGAGCCGAGCAGGCCATGGGTATAGGGGTGGCGGGCGTGGTCAATAACTTCGACGGTCGTGCCGGTCTCAACGATGCGACCGGCATACATCACGGCGACTCGGTCGGCTAGACCGGACACGACCGCCAGATCGTGTGTGATCCACACCAGGGCGGTGCCAGTCTCCCGGCAGAGCTTCTGTACCTCGAACAGGATCTGCGCCTGGATCGTTACATCCAGCGCCGTGGTCGGCTCGTCGGCGATGATGACATCGGGCTGGTGGAGCAGTGCGATGGCGATGGCAACGCGTTGGCGCATGCCGCCCGAAAACTGGTGGGGATAAGCCGCGAGCCGCTCGTCGGGTGAAGGGATTCCCACTCGGGCCAGTGCCTCGCGCGCCCGCTCCCGCGCCTGCTCGCGCGAGACCCTATCGTGGGCGAGCACGGTCTCGACCATCTGGGTCTCGACGCTGAGCACCGGGTTCAGCGTCATCATCGGATCCTGGAAAATCATCGCGATGCGGTTGCCGCGCAACTGGCGCAGGCGTTTTTCGCCCGCGGCCACCAAATTCTCCCCCCGATAGAGCACAGCGCCGCTGACGATGCGGCCGGGTGGATCGATGAGGCCTAGGATCGACATACCGGTCACCGATTTCCCGGAGCCGGATTCTCCTACCAGTCCCAGAATTTCTCCACGGTGGAGCGAGAAGCTCACGCCGTCGACGGCCCTGGCAACACCACCGCGGGTGAAGAAATGCGTGTGTAGATCCTCAACCTCGAGCACTGGGTCCTGTCGCATCAATGTGATCTCCTCAATGCTGCAGTCGTGGGTTGAGGACGTCGCGCATCTGGTCGCCGACCAGATTGATGCTGACAACGGTGATCAGCAGAGCGAGACCCGGGAACACGCTGACCCAGAACTCGCCGCTCAGCATGTAATCGAAGCCCGATGCGATGAGCATTCCGAGCGAAGGCTGAGTCACCGGTACGCCGACGCCCAGGAAGGAGAGCGTTGCCTCCAGTGTGATCGCATGGGCGACCTGCACCGTTGCCACAACGATGAGCGGCGGCAGGCAATTCGGCAGCAGATGGTGCAAGACGACACGCTGCTTCGGCAATGCTAAGCATTGGGCTGCCTCGACATATTCCTTGCGGCGCTCGACTAGAGCGGCACTGCGCACGGTGCGTGCGTAATAAGCCCATTGCACGGCAGTCAGCGCAATGATCACCTTGTCGACACCCTTGCCGAGTACGGCAAGAAGGATCAGCGCGATCAGGATGGCCGGAAAGGATAGCTGAATGTCGACCAGCCTCATGATCGTCGCATCGGTACTGCCGCCGACGTAGGCCGCAATCATGCCTACGATCAATCCGATGGCGAGCGCCATAGCGGTGGAGGAAAAGCCGACCAGAAGGCTGGTGCGTAAGCCATAAATGATTGCACTCAGCAGGTCGCGGCCCTGCTCGTCGGAGCCCAGCCAGAACACGTTGCCGTCCATGTCGGCGCTGCCGGGAGGTAGCATACCGCTCATGATATCGAGCTTGCTTAGGTCATAGGGATCCTGCGGGGCAATCCAAGGCGCGAGCAGGGCCGAAGAGACGACCAGCACCAGCAGCCCTAAACCCAACACGGCTACTCGGCTGTCAAAGAATTCGACAACGAAGCGCTTCAGAGGAGTCTGTACTTTAGGAGCGGAAGCGGGGGCTGCGGCGGTCATGCCTTGGCACCTCCCAGGCGAATACGAGGGTCGAGCAGAGAATAGAGCACGTCCACCACAAGATTGATGACAATGAAGAGGAGTACAGTCACCAGAAGATAGGCGACCACGACTGGCCTATCGAGCAGAAGAATGCTGTCGATCAGGAGCTTACCCATTCCAGGCCAGGCGAACACCGACTCGGTGACAACGGAGAAGGCGATCACGGAGCCAAATTCGAGCCCGAGCACGGTGACGACCGGGATCATGATGTTCTTCAGAATGTGGACCCCGACGATCCGAGCGGGCGATAGGCCCTTGGCTCGCGCGAAGCGGACGTAATCCTGCAGGGCCACCTCGCGAGTGCCGGCACGCGCCAGACGGATCACGAGAGATACCTTGAACAATGCCAGGTTCAACGCTGGCAGAAGCATGTGCTTGAGACCGTCGGCCGTCAGAAAGCTAAAGGGTATACCGAACACATCCACGGTTTCTCCGCGCCCACTGGCCGGCAGCCAGCCAAGCGAGACGGCGAATGCCATGATCAAGAGCATGCCGACCCAGAAGGTTGGAAGGCTGAAGCCGAGGATCGATCCCGCCATGATGATGCGCCCTGCAGGCGAGTCAGGGCGAAGTCCGGCCCAGATTCCGAGCGGGATCCCAATCAGCACGGCGATGATCATCGCGAGCAGTGCCAGCTCAAGCGTGGCAGGAAAACGCTCAAGAACGAGTTCGACCGCAGGGACGCCGTGAACGAAAGATATGCCGAGATCCCCGGAGAGCGCATTGCCAGCGAAGGCGAAGAACTGCTCGTGCAGGGGGCGGTCAAGGCCCAGACGAGCGATGGCAGCCGCCCGCTCGAGCTCGTCGGCTTCCGGGCTGATCAGCACATCAATGGGGTTGCCGATCGCGAAAATGCCGGTGAAGACCAGGACGGACATGATTGCGACCACGATCGCACTCTGGGCGATGCGCCGGATCAGGAAAACCAGCATCTCGAATTCCACATGGAAGGCGTTGGGTGGCCGAGGGCGGCATGTGCCGCCCCCGGCTCATTGATGTTACTTCGCCGAGCGGACGGAGGCCGCCAGCGTGTACTGGTCGGCGCGCGGCGCGTAGCTCAAGCCCTTGCGCATGGCCCACGAAGTGACTTCGTAGTGCAGCGGCAAGATCGCTACGTCATCGCTTACGACCTTCATGGCCTCGGCCAGGAGCTTTTCACGAGCGGCGTCGTCGACGGTGGCGAGTGCCTGGGTCAGCAGGTCGTCGAGTTTCGGATTGGAATATCCGGTGTAGTTCGTCGGTCCAAAACCCTTCTCCTTGATCCTTGTGGCGACGAGCGACTTCAGCGGTGACGAAGCTTCGCCGGTCGCAGCGCTCCATCCAGCGAGGAAGACGCTGAACTCACCCTTGTTGCGGCGAGAGAAGAAGACATTGACGGTGGCAGCGTCCACTTGAGTCTTGATACCGATGCGGCTGTACATCTGAGCGACTGCCTGGGCAATCTTCTCGTCGTTGATGTAGCGGTCGTTCGGAGTGCCGATGGTCAGTTCGAAACCGTTGGGATAGCCGGCTTCGGCGAGCAACTGCTTTGCCTTGTTCGGGTCATAAGCGACCTTCAGGTCCGGGTTCGTCCCGAAAAGTCCGGGGGCCAAAAGCTGCGCCGCCGGCTCTGCGGTGTTGTTCATGATCCGCTTCACGATGGCGCCGCGATCGATGGCGAGCGAGAGAGCCTGACGAACGCGGATGTCGCGCAATGGGTTCTTGCCATCGGTGCCACTGATCGTCGGGGTTTTCTCGGCCTGATCGAGAGCAAGATAAACGACGCGGTTGGACATGGTCTCGACGACGGAAACTTTGGGGTCTTTGCGCAGTCGCTCGAGATCCTGCAGTGGCGGTTCGTCCACCATATCAACGTCGCCGGCCAGCAGCGCTGCAACTCGCGGCCCGTCGCTGGTAATCGGCCTGAAAGTCACTTTGTCCCACTCGGGTTTCTCGCCCCAGTAGTCGGGGTTGCGCTCGAGTACGACACGCTCGCCCTTGCGGTACTCGGCGAGCTTGAAGGGACCGGTGCCGATAGCGAGCGTTCCGTCGTTGAAAGCCTGAGTCGAGGGCCAGGAATCCGCCTTGCAGCCGGCCTTGTCGAACGTGACACCCTCGCCGCCGGCGGCCTTGGCCGAGATGATGCCGAAAGTCGTCATCTCCACAGGCAGGAGCGGATAAGGGGCGGCCGTCTTGACGATGATGGTGTGAGGATCGGTGACCTCAATGGAGTCGATACCCTTGGTATACAGCGTGAACGACGATGGACTGTTTGCTACGTTCGGGATGCGGCAGAGAGTGTAAACGAAGTCCTGCGCCGTGAACTCGCTCCCGTCGTGGAATTTCACGCCCTTACGGAGCTTGAACTCCCAGGTCTTGTCATCGAGCGTGCGCCAGGACTCGGCCAGGGCCGGGATCAGGCGCTGCTTTGCATCCTGATCGACCAAGGATTCAAAGATGTGCCGGCGCAGCGTGTTGTTGGGTGTGAGGTTGTGATAGTGCGGATCGAGTGAGCTTGGCTCGGCTGCTGTGCCGATCCGGAGCTCGGCGGCCGAGGCATGGCTCGCGAGGAGCATGGTGGCTAGGGCGCCGGCAAGGACGGTCGTCTGGTGTTTCATGACCTCTCTGGGACCTCTTCTTGAGACTTGTCTCTTAAGTACAAGACTTGCGTTTATGTTATTAAAGTACAAACACCAGTTATCGCATAGCGATAGAGGTGTAGCGCAACGCGATCATCTCAAATATAACGGTCGAGCTTGTCAAGGGATTGCTGGCGGAAGTGTAAGCCCGCAGATGAGCTTTGAGAGGGACGTTGGTCATGACATCGCAGAGGTCCATAATCACTTCGGACCTACCAGACACTCTGCCGTCGAAGCATCCTGGAGATGGAACTGCGCGGGAGGATCCTCTCTTCATCAACTCACTGGCCAAGGGCCTGAGTGTGCTGAAGGCGTTCGACGGTGATTGGGATGCTCTAGGCTTGCGGGAGATCGCGGCGCGATCCGGTATCAGCATGGGAGCAGCACAGCGCATCACGCACACTCTGGTCCGCCTCGGCTATCTGCAAAAAGATGAGAGAACACGCCGATACCGACTCAAGGCGCGCATCCTGGACTTTGCATATCACTACCTCCATGCAAGTCCGCTTTATGAAGTTGCCATACCGTTTGTAGCCGCGGCACGAGACGAGTGCCGAGAGACTGTCAATGTCGCCGAACTCGATGGTCCGGAGGTGGTTGCCGTCATACGGATGCCGAGCCAGCGGCGCATGAATCCGACGTCGACCATCGGACGCCGGCTGCCAGCCTTTTGCACGGCTGGCGGTCGCGCGCAGCTTGCTTGGCTTCCGGCCGATGAGCTTGCCGGCATTCTCGATCGTACCGAGTTCCAAGCGCGGACGCCTCGAACCGTCACCGAGCGTGTCGAGGTCGAGCGTCGCTTGGCGCTTGCGCTGCAGGAGGGCTTTGCCCTCGTCGATGAAGAGGTCAATCTTGGGGAGATTGCGGTCGCCGCGCCGATCCTGGACGGCAATGGCCGTCCCTTGGCGGCCGTCGGTGTTTCGACATCTACGGCGCATTGGACCACCGATGGAGCGCGCGAACGCCTTGCCCCCGTCGTTATGGAAACGGCGCGACGGATCTCGCGCTCCCTGAGGGGCTGGAAGCCTTTCTAATCCTCTACTGGGGCAGCCGCCATTGGAGGCTGGGCATACTTCTCAGAGAGCCTGTTGGGATGGCGTTCCGGCTGACCGACCATGTCTCATAGGTTTGCACTGACGCGTCCAGTTCGAGGCCGGTCGGTCGACAGCAAACATCCGGAATTGGGCGAAGAGCGACCTTTTCCCTGGCCGCGCTTAAAAACCGTCTTTGGCGCTTACCCGATCACCCACATCGAGTTGATCATCCGCTGAAGAGCTCCGGATGTTCGGCCTCGACACGAGGCAGAGCCCGTAAGATTTCCGTGAGATGCCGGCGCATGGCTTCGGCGGCGGCGTCCTCATCGCATGCGTCGATCGCAGCCATAATAGCCTGATACTGGTCGATCAGGGGCAGCATCGCTTCCGGGCCAGGGAGGGTGAGTTGGCAAACGCGGTCCATATGAGCCTTAATGTCCTGGATTGCCTCCCAAGCCAACGGGCAGCCGGCTCCCTCGGCAAGCGCAATATGGAAGAGCTCGTCGTAA
The DNA here is from genome assembly GCF_020532555.1 of Microvirga lenta. Classification (GTDB taxonomy): domain Bacteria; phylum Pseudomonadota; class Alphaproteobacteria; order Rhizobiales; family Beijerinckiaceae; genus Microvirga; species Microvirga lenta. The sequence goes on from NZ_JAJBBR010000004.1 coordinate 552,304, forward strand.
CGTTGGAACGCTGCATGGTCGTCGCGCCGTGCTGCCTGCCCCTGCATCTCGAGAAGATCGCCGATCCTTTGTCGGCTCTGCCGGTCGAAGGATACGCACGCCCTCCGCACGACGGCGGTCTCAATCGCCTCACGAACGAAACGGGCCTCCATCATCTTCCGGACTGAGATCTTTACGACCACCGTTCCGCGCTGTGGCTGGATTTCCACCAAGCGGGTTCGAGCTAAGCCGATAAGCGCCTCCCTGACCGGCTGGCGCGAGACCCCATGGCGCTCTATCCGGCGGATCCATTTCCTGGATTGCGGATGCTGGGATACTTCTTTGTGTCCGCGACATGGATATGGTGTCCATGGAAATACTGCGAGAGTGCCGCGATGACGATCCCCTTCGATTTGACAGGCAAGACTGCTATCGTGACCGGAGCCAATACAGGGCTCGGTCAGGCCATTTCCGTGGCGCTGGCGGAGGCCGGTGCCACGATTGTAGCCGTTGGCCGCTCGGCCATGGACGAAACGGAGCGCCGGTGCCGCGACGTGGGCGCACGATTCCACAGTGTTCAGGCCGACCTGTCGAGTCTCGAACCCATTGAACGCATTGTGGCCGAGGGTGCCGAGGTGGGCGGGCGCATCGATATTCTAATCAACAATGCCGGCATTATCAGGCGCGCCGATGCCATCGATTTCAGCGAAAAAGACTGGGATGATGTGATGAATATCAATCTCAAGTCCACCTTCTTCCTATCTCAGGCCGTAGCGCGGCGGATGCTCGCCGATGGTGCTGGCGGCAAGATCATCAACATCGCTTCACTTCTGTCCTTCCAGGGCGGAATCCGTATTCCGTCGTACACCGCGAGTAAAAGCGGACTTGCGGGTCTCACACGCCTGCTCGCCTGCGAATGGGCCGCGAAGGGCATCAATGTGAATGCCATCGCGCCGGGTTATTTTATCACCAACAACACCGAAGCCCTTCGCAACGATCCAAAACGGAGCAGTGACATTCTCGCGCGAATTCCTGCCGGACGCTGGGGCGATCCGGCCGACCTTGGCGGTGCAGCCGTGTTTCTGGCGTCCTCGGCGGCAGATTACATCCATGGCGTCATTCTGCCCGTGGACGGCGGCTGGCTCGCACGCTGAACCAGGTCTGGAGGAGCGATGAACCGCAAAGACCAGACCTTCGCATTCGACAGCAATCTCGACTGGGAACCAGCTGGGGAGGGTATCCGACGCAAGGTGCTGACATACGATGCTGGCGTGATGATGGTCCGTGTGGCCTTTGAGGCCGGGGCCTTAGGTGCGCTTCACTCCCATTCTCACATCCAGTGCAGCTTGGTCGAAGAGGGAGTTTTCGACATCACCATTGCCGGTCGCACTGAGCGACTGAGGCGCGGTGACAGCTTCCTGGTCCCATCCAACGCTGTTCACGGTGCCGTAGCAGTTGAAGCAGGCATTCTCGTCGATGTGTTCACGCCGATGCGGGAAGACTTTGTTGGCGGACCTCCAGCATGAATCGCCGTCTGCCTCGCCGAAGCTCTCCTAGGGGCTCGAAGGTGTCGTTTGCCGCCAACTCTAACTGGTAAGTCTATGGTTTCGGGAGCGTTGCCCTAGCAGCCCGGCGGGCAACAGAGGTTTGGCTTGCAGGTGCACTCAGAGCGCACCTCGTTAGGATAAACGTGGTGGGGCTCCGCCTGCCGATTGGACGGAGCGGGCGCCCGCTTCAATTCCGGCCGCCAAGCTTCTGTTGAGATCTGAGGTTCTGAGCCAAGAATGCAGGAAGCCAGCATTGAATGCATCACCTGCTCCTGTGGTATCGACCACGTTGACCGGGAGCGCTTCGGCCGAGATACAGCTCGATCCGTAAGAGGCGATTGCGCCGTATTCACCACGCTTTAGTACAACCAGTGGAAATGTCTCCTGTAGGCTGCGCAGGATAGCCTCCGCTGAGCTTTCTCCGGTCAGCGCTTTGCCTTCCTCGACATTCGGGAGAAAGATGTCGACCCCTCTGCAAAGCTCGAAGAAGTCTGCATCTCGACGGATCAACTGATCATCCCAACTCGGGTCGAGCGAAACCGTTAGACCGAGGTTCCGGGCTATGGTGATCACATCCGGGCTGTCCTTGAGGGTGGCAAATTCTGCGATGTGCAGATGGGCGATATCACGCGCCGAGAGAGCTTGCTCCAAGGTAGAAGGTCGGGAGCCACCAGCGCGCCGGGACACGAAGGCTCTTTCCCCGCCCTTGACCAGGGCGACTGTAGGCTGCGGACCAGCATCGCCCGAGCGCTCCACAAAGGACAGGTCGATCCCGCTGGCCTCGAGCTCAGGGTCGAGGCTTCTCGATAAAGGGTCGGTTCCCAGGCGGGTGAGGAGTGCTGCCGGGCGGCCGAGAGAGGCAAGATGGGCCGCCGTAATATAGGCTCCGCCTCCAGCCGCGATCGTCACATCCTGTGCAAAGCGCTCTCGACCGAGCACGGGCATCTCAGACAGGCCCGTGAAAATGATGTCGCAATAGGTCCGACCAAGGCACGCGACCTTGCTGGGTATCAAGGGCATTCCGCTCATCGGACCGCCAATGATTTTTCTGTCGCCTTATCGAAGTAGTAGAGCCTTTCCGACGAGGCATGGAGAGTCATATGCTCGCCAATACGCGGGATCTGCCGACCCGGTGCTGAGCCGATGACGGTCTGGCCCGCGCTCTCGATATGGACGAGCGTTTCAGACCCCAAGGTCTCTACGACCACGACCGTGCCCGATACGGTCAGGCCCTGTGGATCCGCTACAGTCGGAACGAGATCCTGCGGGCGGGCGCCGACCAGAATGTCGGATGTCGTTGCCGACGAATACGGTACCCGAACCGAGCCGCCGACTGAAAGGTCTGCGCCGCCGTCCCGCAGGGAGGCAGGCAGCAGGTTCATGGTCGGGCTGCCGATGAAGCGCGCCGTGAACACATCGACTGGTTTCTCGTAAAGCTCCAGGGGTGTGCCGACCTGAAGAATTCGGCCCTCGCGCATCACCACGATCCTGTCAGCCATGGTCATGGCCTCGACTTGGTCATGGGTGACGAAAACAGAAGTAGTGCCGAGCCGGTGATGAAGCCGCTTGATCTCTATACGCATCTGAGTGCGTAACTGAGCGTCGAGGTTCGAGAGGGGCTCGTCGAATAGGAATGCGGCAGGATTGCGGACCATCGCACGACCGATGGCCACGCGCTGGCGCTGACCGCCCGAAAGGGCGGAAGGACGGCGCTCCAGAAGTTGAGACAAGCCTAGCGTTTCGGCGACTTGCTCGACGCGCTGACGTTTCTCGCTCTTCGAGAGTTTGGAGCGATAGAGGCCGAAGGCGATGTTGTCGGCCACCGTCATATGTGGGTAGATTGCGTAGTTCTGGAACACCATGGCGATGTTCCGGTCCTTGGGCTGAAGGTCGTTGACAACGCGCCCGTCGATCCGGATCTCGCCTTCGCTGATTTCCTCAAGCCCTGCAATCATTCGCAGGGTGGTCGACTTGCCACATCCTGAGGGGCCGACCAGAACGACGAATTCGCCATCCTGTATCGACAGGTTAATCCCATGGACAACGGTCGACTGTCCATAGCGCTTGATCAGGCGATCGAGTTCAATGGTCGCCATTAACGGTCTCCGAGAAGTGCGGTGAAACGGGTTTGGAGATCCTGCGCCGACGCTTGGGCACGTTGAGCCGCCTCCTGGATGCGGCTCCGCATGCCAGAGATTTCCTGATTGTATCCGGCAATCGCATGGGACAACGCTCCTGGGGCCGGTCCGCCGAACCTGTCGCGAACAGCGACGAAGTTCTCCGGCGAGACGATCTCGGCGAACTGGGCAACGTCGATTGTCGTCTGTCGCTTCGCGCAGCGTTCGAAAGCCTCCCGGAAGGTCTCATAGCCGTCGACCGCGATTTCTCCCCCGATGGCAACGACGGAGCGGGAGACTTCCGCTGCGATCTCGTGCGCTTCACGGAACGAAAGTCCCTCACGGCGCACCAAGCTGTCGGCGAGTTCTGTCACAGTGATACAGCTGCGGCGGATGTTTTGGCGAACCCTGTCGGGATTGATGCGCAGAGCCGGGATGAGGGCCGTGATCAGGTCGAGGACACGCCCACCGCTCTCGAAGGCGCCATAACCGAAGCTCTGGCTCTCACCCTCACTGTCGTTCATGTCCGTAAAGGGCGTGTTATGCATGATCGTGAGCATGGCCTGCGCCCGCCCGATGGTCTGCGATGCGAGGTGCCGCATGTGCTCGATGGGAACGGGATTGCGCTTTTGCGGCATGATCGAGCTGATCTGCACGAAGGCATTGGGAACGTAGACTTGGCCCACTTCGAAACTTGCCCAGAACTGCAGATCCTGGATGAGCCGGCCAAGATGCAGGAAGATCAGTTCGATCGAGGAATAAGTCGAGGTGATGTAGTCTATGGATGCAATGCACCCATAAGAGTTCTGCAGCGGACGACTGAAGCCGAGGAGGTGGGCCATGAGGTCCCTGTCGATGGGAAAGCCGCTCGTGGTGATGGCGGCTGCTCCCATGGGGCTGCGGTCGACGATGTCACGGGCGGCCTCCAGTCGGGCGATATCGCGCAGCAGGGTTTCCAGAACGGCGGAGAGGTAATGGCCGAAGACCGTCGGCTGTGCCGGCTGCCCATGGGTGTAGGCGACGATCAACGTGCTGCTTTCCCGCTCCGCCACCGATGCAAGGGTCTCGGCCAATCGTACCAAGCGTTCCAGCAAGGGATCGATCCGCTGCTTGAGACCTATCTTGAACAGGGTATGATCGATATCGTTGCGGGAGCGGGCCGTGTGGAGACGTCCCGCGAGATCAGGGCCCAAGCGGGCGCGGAGCTCCTTCTCGATCAGAAAAAAGAAGTCCTCCACTTCACCGGTATAGGTCAAAGTGCTCACATCGACCTCGCGGTCGATGGCATCGAGAGCCTGGGCTATGGGCCGAGCCTGCTCGATTGTCAGGATTCCGGTGTCATGGAGCATGACAAGGTGAGCCCGATCGATGCGGCGAAATCCCTCCACATGATGATCCTTCGCCCCGTCGAAGAGTGGGCGAAGGACGGTTTCCTTGTAGACCGGATCCGGAAATACGGAGGTGTCACTGAAAGTGCCGGTAGCCATTGGCATTAGCCTTTAAGTCCCGCCAGCATCACCCCTCGGACGATGTAGCGTTGAAGGATCAGGAAGATGATGAGGGTCGGGAGGGTCGCGATGCTCGCGCCTGTCATGATCTTCTCCCACTGGATGGACTGCTCTACCGCGAAGCTGGAGAGGCCTACAGGGAGAGTGTAGAGATCGGCGCTCGTCGTCACGATAAGCGGCCAAAAGAAAGCCGTCCAATTGCCCAGGAAAGTAAAGATCGCGAGCGCTGACAGGGCAGGGGTCACCAGCGGCATGGCGATTTTCCACCAGATAGTGAACTCGTTGAGCCCGTCTATTCTCGCTGCCTCCAGGAAGTCGTCCGGCACGCCTTCGAAGAACTGTTTCATCAGGAAAGTGCCGAAGGCTGTCATCATGCCTGGGAACATGATGCCCCAGTAGCTGTCCAGCCATCCGAACTGGCTGGCCATGAGATACCAAGGCAGTACCAGCATCTCGGTCGGAATCATGAGAGTGGATAGAATCGCGACGAAGACGAGATACCGGCCACGGAACCGAAACTTCGCCAACGTGTAGCCGACCAGACTGTCGAAAAAAACGTTCGAGACGGTGACGATAACCGCCACGATCATCGAGTTGACGAACCAGCGCGTGAAGCGGCCGTCGCCCAGAATTTCAATGTAGTTGTCGAACGTCGGTGATTGCGGGATCACTCGCAGATCGTAGACCTGCGAGGCATCCTTGAGAGACGTCGACAGCATGAAGAGGAGCGGCGTCACCATGATCATGCCGCCGATCAACAGGAGCGTCCAAGCGATAATTCTGCCGGGCCTGATCCGGGGCATGGGCAGACCTTGGGAGGAGGATGCGGAAGCTCTCATCACCGGTCTCTCATGATGCGCAGTTGAACAAGGGAGATCACAAGCAGGATCAGGAATAGAACCACCGTCTGAGCGGCCGCATATCCCATTTCGTAGGAGCTGAAAGCCGTCTGATAGATCATCAGGACGAGGGGCTTGGTCGAATTGAGGGGGCCGCCGGGATCGTTCGTATTGATATTGTAGACTTGGTCGAAGATGCGCAGGAAACCGATAGACGAGAACACGACCAGGAAAACCAAAGTTGGCTTGAGCAGCGGAAGGGTGATCTTTCGCAGGATTGCACCCTCTGAGAGGCCGTCGATGCGCGCGGCCTCATAATAGGTAACGGGAATCGCCCGCAGGCCGGCGAGAAAGATGATGATCTGGAAACCCAGACCTGCCCAAACTGCGGGCGCGAGCACGGCCGGCAGCGCCTGCGAGGTCGAGCGAAGGAAGGGCTGCTGGGGGATGCCGAAGCTTGAAAGAATATCGTTTATCACGCCGATAGGGACCGGCTGGTAGAACCAGCGCCAGACCCACGCCATCGCGGCTGCCGTCGTGAGGAACGGAAGAAAGTACAGGGCGCGGATGAACGAGTGCATGAACCGCACCCGGTCGAGATAATAGGCCACGACGAACGAGATCAGCAGGCTGATCGGCGTGCCCAGAATCAGATACATGAAGGTGTTGCGGAATACCTGCCAGAAGAGGGGATCCGCAAACAGCCTCTTATAGTTCTCCAATCCAACGAAGGTGGCAGGCCGCGTGATAGTCCAGTCCGTGATCGAGAGGTAGAAAGCCTGAAAGGTCGGCCAGAAGCGGATCACGGCATAGAAGATCAGCGGAACCGCGAGGAAACCCCACGCCCATATCACCTGTTTCTGGCCGAGGCTCATCCTCGACCAGAGGCCGCCTGAGGCGGCCTCTCGATGTGCGATAGCGGACATTGGTTTGATCCCCGCGAGCTTCCGGCTTAGCGCTTGGCGCGGTCGATGATCGCCTGTTCGGCTTCGGCTGCCTTGGCGAGCGAAGTCTTCGGATCCTCGCCACCGATCAGGACGCGGTTGGTCATATCGATGGTCACTTGCCGCTGGGCCGCTTCGTCCTTGAACATGGTCGTATGGGCATATTCAAGACCTTTGAGGAACGGGCCATAGACCGGGTGAGCGATGTTCTCAGGAGTGAGAGCCGCGGCGCGGCGTGCCGGCAGCTCGCCCACTACCTCCATCCAAATCTTCATGGCTTCGGGCGATGAGACATAGGCCAGGAACTTCTCCGCTGCCGCGAGCTTCTCGCCCTCTGCCTTCGTGGTGATCGCGTTGGCGAAATAGCTCGCGTAGTTGCTGCGCACGCCCTGAGCATTGGCCGGGAGCTCGACCACGCCCCATTCAAAGCCCTTGATCGTGTTGAAGGAGCCCAGCCGGAAGGTGCCGTCGATAGTCATGGCGGCTAGGCCTGCCCGGAAAGCGGCCTGACCCTCGTCCATAAAGCCGACTTGACCCACCTTGTGCTTCTTCTGGAGGTCCGTGTAGAAGGTCAGTGCCTTTAGGCCGGCTTCGCCGTTGTAGGCAACTTTCGTGTCGTTCTCCGTATAGGGAACACCGCCGAACTGCCGGATCAGCACTTCGCGCCACCATTGGTGATCCTGTCCACCCATATCGAGCGTCATGCCGGCGGAGATGATATTGCCGCTGCTATCGCGCTTGGTGGTCTTCTCGGCCGCAGTGACGAGTTCATCAAGGGTCTTTGGCGGATTGTTCGGATCGAGACCAGCATCCTTGAAGGCCTTCTTGTTATAGAACAGTGCCAGGGAACGCACGGCGGTCGGTAGGCCGTAATAGTCGTTTCCGCGCTTCATCGCGCTCACGATCGGGAAGAAATCGCGCTCGATATCGGTGCTGGGGAAAGCTTCCGCGCGCAGGGGGCGGATCATCTTGCCGGCGATGAAGTTGTCGGTCCAGCCGTAGAAGAGTTGCACCACGTCAGGTCCCTGGCCTGCAAGGATCGCAGCGGCGACCTTAGTTTGGTAGTCCGCATAGGGAAACGTGGTCTGCTTGACCTTGATGTCAGGATTGGCCTCTTGGAACTTGGCGATCAGCTGGTTCATCGCCTTGACGCGCGTATCGAACACATATTGCCAGTATTCGATCTCGACGGCCTTGGCGCTGGATGCTGTCAGGGTGGCGAAGCCTATGGCGGCGCTCGCGAGCAGGTGATGAAAACGCATATCCCTCTCCATTGTTGCTGGGCGCGAGGCGCCCGGCTTTTCTTTGGTGGCGGCCTGAGCAAGGACCGCTCCAGTCTCAAGGCTCCCTTAGAGTTACCAGCCTGTCAATAAGATAATTCACTTGAGTTATTCTTTGCCTCGCGTCATCGTACGTCGTGGAGTGCCGGAGATGCCGAGAAAATCCAAAACCGGAGCACAATCGACGATCGGAAGCAATCCGGAGCGAAACCGCTCTCACAATCGTCGTGTGGTGCTGGATGTTGTGCGTCAGTTAGGTCCTGTCGGACGGATGGAAATCTCGCGCCATGCACATCTTAGTACCCAGGCTGTCTCGAATATCGTTGAAGACCTCGTCGCGGACGGCCTGCTGATCAGGACCGGGCGGCTCAGGGCAGGCCGGGGCCTGCCGCCGATCCAGTTCGCGGTTAATCCCAACGGCGGTATGACGGCGGGAATCGAAATTGCAGCGGACCAGATTTCCACCCTTCTCGTTGACATGGGTGGCCGTGTTCGTGCGCAGCGGAGCTTGTCGATCCAGCGGAACGATCCCGAAACGGTGCTTCCCGCCATAAAAGCCGAGATCGAGGCGGCGCAGGCGCAGTTAAAGCCTCCTGTCCCACAGCTTCTTGGGGTCGGCGTCGTCATGCCGGGTCCATTTGATGTCGAAGGCATGACGTCCGTCGGGCCGACGACCTTGTCGGGGTGGCTGGATTTCAATGCGGTTGCCGGTATTGGGCAAGTGCTCGGCTCTCCAATCACGCTTGAGAACGATGCCACCGCTGCGGCCGTCGGCGAGCGCCTTTACGGTGCGGCCCAGGACCTGAAAAGCTTCTGCCTGATTTATTTCGGACAAGGACTGGGCCTGGGAATCATGATCGACGGACGTCCGTATCGCGGGGCCAACGGCAATGCGGGCGAGATCGGCCACGTGCTGGTGGAGAAGGGCGGACGCCTCTGCTCGTGCGGACAGCACGGTTGCCTTGAGGCCTATGCGTCGATTCATGCCCTTGCGGAAAGGCTAACAGCAGTCGGAATCCAGAATACCGATTATGCGCATCTGGAGCGGCTCCATCGCGAGAAGCATCCTGTCGTCCAAGCCTGGATCCAGGAGGTGGCCGGCTATCTCGCACCTCAGATCGCGATGCTCGAAAACCTCTTCGATCCTGAGGCTATCGTGATTGGCGGCGCTCTTCCGCCCGGCCTCCTGGAGGATCTCACACAGGCCATGCAGCCACTTCCCCTGTCGGTCGCCCGCCGCAGGAACCGGAACGAAGCGCGCCTGATCCATGGGCGAACAGGCCGGCTTACGGCCGCCCTCGGAGCTGCCGCCTTGCCACTCTTGGAAACGATGACGCCGCGACTCGATACCGCCCAGGCGGCGGACCGGGAACAATCGAACGAGGAGATCTCTCTTGTTGGATGATCATAGTCGTCTCGCCCGCGCTGCCCATGATCCAGCTCTTGTCCGCCTGCATCGGGCTCTGAGCCGGTTGCCGTCCGTCGTGACCGTGATGAATACAGGGGCACATCCGGACGACGAGGCCAACGGTATGCTGGCGGCGTTGAGGTTCGCCTATGGCATGCGCGTCGTCGTGGCCTGCTCCACAAGGGGGGAGGGCGGCCAGAATGCTCTCGGACCTGAGCGGGGAGGCGCCCTTGGCGTGCTTAGGACCGCAGAGATGGAGGAAGCTGCTCGGCGTATAGATGCCGATGTGGTGTGGCTCGGCCACGGACCAGACGATCCGGTTCATGATTTCGGTTTTTCTAAGAACGGGGACGATACGCTCCGGCGGTGGGGCGAGGAACGCATCGTCGAACGGCTCGTCCGTGCCTATCGACAGTACAGGCCGGATATCGTCATCCCGACCTTCCTGGACGTGCCAGGGCAGCATGGTCACCACCGAGCGATGACCCGGGCGGCTGAAAGAGCATTCGTCCTGGCGGCCGATCCCTCTGCCTTTCCGGAACATAGGGGATTGGGCCTCCAGCCTTGGCAGGTTTCCAAGTTCTATCTCCCGGCATGGTCGGGGGCGGGCTATGCGTACGATGACGAGGTGCCTCCACCACCCGTGACGCTCAGCATCCAGGTTGCCGGAGGCGATGAGGTCACCGGTTTGGCATACCGGCAGCTCGGCGAGTGGTCCCGAGCGGCGCATGCATCCCAAGGCATGGGCGTGTGGCGCGACCGTCCGTCCGACCAGTGGAATCTTCATCTGAAGCTCCGGGCTGGCGGTCTGTCGGAGACCGAGAGCGACATTCGCGATCACCTGTCTGCAAGCCTTGCGGATCTTGCTACTACGCCGGGGCTGACGCAGGCCGCGGCCGCTGCTCTGCGGGAGGCGCAGGACCATATTGATGCCGCCCTTGCAGTGTTCCCGGACCGCAGGCGGATCAGCGAGGCGCTCGGACGGGCGGCGCACCTGATTGAAGTTGTAAGAGGAGACTTGGATCGGGAAATCGTCGATCGGATGCGACATCGTCTCGATCGCAAGCTGCGGGAGATCGATGCTGTTCTTTTCGAAGTGCATGCGAAAGTAGCGCGTGCGCTCTTCGAGGGCTCGTGCCATCCGGGGGCGCGGATGGTTCTAGACATCCACATCGATGCGCCCGGCCTTGAGAACCTCACGGTCTCACCCCGTCTTCCCGATGGAGTAGAGGCCTTTGAGACAGCTCGGGAGCCGGGGCATGTCCAGTACGCGATCACGATTCCAGCGTCGGCACCACATTCAGGCAACTATCCCGAGGCGTATGATCCTCTCGGCGCCAATGGTGAAGCCGGCGTCATTGTCTCGGGCGAAGTGGAAGGACGCACCATCGGGGTTGATCTAGACCCTGAGGAACCTCTGAAGATAGTCCCTCTGAAGTCCTTGTTCCTTGATCCCGTCACTGCGACCATCAGGATCGGAGACCGCCCATCCAGCATCCAGGTTAAGGCCGCAGGGGCTGACCCCTCGGACTGGCATGCACCGGAAGGCTGGAATGTCCGAACAGAGGGCGGCGACTGGATCATCGATCCGCCACAGCTGACAAGGCCCGGAGTTTCACGCCTCATTCCCATCGTTGATGGCAGGCCGATAAGCCAGGTCCAAACTGTTGCCTATCCTCATATTCATCCGACCTTCTATATTGCGCCGGCAGAGCTCAAGGTTCTGGCGCTTGATGTCGCCCTGCCGACCGATGCGCGCATCGGATACGTGGGAGCTGGAAGCGACAATGTTGGCACCCACATGCGCCGCCTCGGTCTTGAGGTTACGGATCTCGCGGAAGCCGATCTGCAGATCGGCTCTCTTTCGGAGTTTACAACTATCCTCGTTGGCATCTTCGGGTTTGGGCTCCGACGGGATCTTCAGGCTGCAACCAAGCGCCTGCATCGGTTCGTGGAGGAGGGCGGACACTTGGTGACGCTCTACCACCGTCCCACTGACGGTTGGAATCCCGATCATACGCCACCGCGCCGCCTCGTCATCGGCTCGCCGTCCCTAAGATGGCGCGTGACTGATCCCTCCGCTCCGGTGACGGTTCTAAAGCCCAACAGTCCCTTGCTTATGTCTCCGAACCGAATCGAGGTGAATGACTGGCAGGGCTGGGACAAGGAGAGGGGGCTCTATTTTGCGGCGGAATACGACCCCGCCTACGAGGAGCTTCTTGCTCTGCATGATCCGGGAGAGAGCCCGCTCAAGGGTTCGCTCGTTTCCGCCCGCATTGGGCGGGGACGCCATACCCATGTGGCGCTCGTGCTGCACCACCAGCTGGACAAGCTGGTTCCCGGCGCCTTCCGCCTTCTGGCGAATCTGGTCCAGCCTGCCTGAAGACTCGTGAGGGGATATGGCGGCTGCACCCGAAACCGATGCGCTCCTGTCTCCGATCCCCTTGTGGAGGAGTGCGGTTTGGCTGTCGCTCGATATGGCGCTGGTCACGACCATGCAGGCCCTCGTCAAGGCTGCAGGCGAGTCATACCCGGCCGTCCAACTCGTCTTCCTGCGCTCGCTCGTCGGGTTTGTGGCTGTAGCCCCATTGGTGTGGCATCACCGTGCCAAGCTTACGAACCTGTCCAACATCCGCGGCCATCTCGCTCGCGTTGCGTTCAACTCTGCCGCGCTGACATTCAACTTCGCCGCCTTCGCGGCATTGCCTCTCGCTCTGGTCACCGCGATCGGGTTCACACGGCCGCTCATGCTTCTGGTGATGGCGACCTTCATGTTGGGCGAGAGCGTCAGCAAGATTCGCTACGTCTTCACAGCGTTTGGTTTCCTCGGAGTCATTCTCATGGTTCGACCAGACGCGATCCCGTGGAACTTAGGGTTGGTTGCAGCCTTCGGATCCGTATTCTTCGGCTCTCTGGCTGTCGTTCAGACGAGACGACTTGCGAGTGAGAACACGGTTGTGCTCATGCTCTTCTACACGATTGGTCTGACTGTGCTGACGTCAATTCCCGCTGTCATCGTGTGGGTGCCGATCCCGTGGGCTGAGGCGCCAAACATCATCCTCATCGGCGTCCTGGCGCAGTTGGGGCAGTATTGCTGGCTGCAAGCCTATCAGAAGCAGGAGGCACGGCTTTTGGCTCCGATAGGATACCTATCGATTGTCTTCTCAGGCTTCGCTGGCTGGCTCTACTTCGAAGAAGTTCCATCGCTGTCCCTGTGCCTTGGTGCAGCTATCGTGGTCCTGACCACGGTATTGGCGACACCAGCTGAACGGCGGCTCAGGAGCGGGAGACGGGCATAAGGCCCAGATCGGATTGGCGACGGAGTTCGCCCGTAGATGAGGAATACCGACTCAGTCTTTGCTCCGCCGCGCAGCAGGGGGCTGGACGGCAAAAAGCCCCTGACGTTTGTGGCGTTCAGGGGCTTTTTGTGTGGTTGGTTGCGGGGACAGGATTTGAACCTGTGACCTTCAGGTTATGAGCCTGACGAGCTACCGGGCTGCTCCACCCCGCGCCAG
>NZ_JAJBBR010000025.1 GCF_020532555.1 Microvirga lenta
TCGACGTTTAGGATGATGAGGAGTTTTGACTGGAGCTGGTGGACGCCCTGGGACAGGCTGGCCCAGCGCGGGTCCATGTGCACGGGGTTGGGCTGCAGGTTGTCCGGATCGAGCTTGAGCACCTCGCCCACCTCGTCCACCAGAAGCCCGTACGCCTCCCCCTGGTGCTCCAGACCCACCGCCATCCGCCGCTCCGACCCCTCCCGGTCCCCCAGCCGCAGACGACGCCGCAGGCTCACCGCCGTCACCACCCGCCCGCGCAGGTTCAACAGGCCCGCGATCTCGGCGCTCGCCAGCGGCACCGACGTCATCTCCGCCACCACGAACACGTCGTGAACCCGGTCGATCGGCAGCCCCAGAAGCTGGCCGTCCACCGTCACCGTCACGTATTCCACCTGGCGCGAGAACCCCTTGGCTCCCGCCCCCTTCGCCGGCACCATGCTCATGCCGCCTCCTCCCTCGTCTCATCCAGTTCCGACAGCGCCGCCAGAAGGCCGCGCCGGTCGAACTTCGCCACCAGTTCCGTCACCTGAAGCTTGTGCGCCTGCGCAATCTGACGCGGGTCGTGCTTCACCGTCAGGCCGATCACCGGCAGGCGCGCAAACCGCGTCGAGGCCCGCAGGCTCGCGATCAGCTCGAACCCGGACCGGTCCGGAAGCTCCAGCTCGCTGATCAGCACGTCCACCGCCGCCCCCGAGGCCAGAACCTGCAGCGCCTCGCTCGCGCTGGCCGCCGCATGCACCTTGTAGCCCGAGGCCTTGAGCACCGGCGTGAGCATGTTGCGGAAGAACGCCGAGCCGTCCACCAGCAGCACGCCGCGCCCCGCCGGCGCGCCCGCCGGCGCCGCCGAGCGCATCCACGCCTCCGCCACCAGCGGCAGGTAATGCGCCACGTTCACCACCTCGGTCGCCCGGCCCCGGATCACCGCCGAGCCCACCAGGTCCGAGCGGTCCGCCACCAGCTCGATGTCGAGCCGGTCGTCCACGATGTCGACGATCTCCTCCACCGCCAGACCCAGCGACAGGTCCCCGTCCGAGAACACCACCAGCGCCTGCGAGCCCTCGCGCTTGATCGACAGGGCCTCGTCGCAGGCCACCAGCGGCATCAGGCGGCCCCGGTACTGCACCAGCGGACGCCCGCTCACCCACTCGATCGTGGCCGCGTCGATCTCCTCCAGCCGCGTCACCAGCGACAAAGGCACCGCCTTCAGGGCCGAGCCCCCGCCCCGGAACACCAGCATCGTGGTGGTCTCGTCGTCGCGCGCCCCGGCCTGCTCGGCGCCCTCGTCGCCGGCAAACGGGCTGTCCTCCGAGCCCGACCCCACCATGCGCGCCAGCCCGTTCGGGTCCACGATCAGCACCACCGCCCCGTCGCCCAGGATGGTGTTGCCCGAGAACAGCTGGATGTGGCGCAGCTTCGACGACATCGGCTTGACCACGATCTCCTCGGTGTGGAACACCCCGTCCACCAGAATGCCGAAGCGCTGGCGCCCGACCTGGGTCACCACCACGAAGCCCTCGCTCGCCGCCTCGTCCCCCGACAGCCCCAGCACCTTCGACAGCGGCACGATCGGCAAAAGCCGCTCGCGCAGGCGCAGCACCGGCGTGCCGTTGATGCGCTCGATCGTGTGCTCCGAACCCGGCGTCACCCGCACCAGCTCCAGCACCGCCACCTGCGGAATGGCGTAGCGCTGGTCCTTGGACGCCACGATCAGCGCCGCCACGATCGCCAGCGTGAGCGGGATCTTGATCGTGAACGTGGTGCCCCGGCCCTGCTCCGAGCGGATGTCCACCGTGCCGCCGATCAGCTCGATGTTGGTCTTGACCACGTCCATGCCCACGCCCCGGCCCGAGACCGAGGTCACGGCCGCCGCCGTGGAGAAGCCGGGGTGGAAGATGAACTTGGCCACCTGGGCCTCGCTCATGCGCTCGACCTCGGCCTCCGTGGCGATGCCGCGCTCGACCGCCTTGCGCCGGATGGCCGCGAAGTTCAGCCCCTTGCCGTCGTCGGCGATCTCGATCGTGATCGAGCCGCCCTCGTGATAGGCGTTGAGCCGGATCGTGCCGCGCTCCGGCTTGCCGGCCGCCGCCCGCTCGAGCGGGCTCTCGATGCCGTGATCGGCGGAGTTGCGCACCATGTGGGTGAGCGGGTCCTTGATCACCTCCAGCACCTGGCGGTCGAGCTCGGTCTCGGCGCCCTGCATCACCAGCTCGATCTTCTTGTCGAGCTCGGACGACAGGTCACGCACCACCCGCGGCAGCTTCTGCCAGGCATTGCCAATCGGCTGCATGCGGGTGCGCATGACCCCGTCCTGCAGCTCGGCGGTCACGTGCGACAGGCGCTGCAGCGGCACCTTGTAGCTGCCGTCGTCGACCCGGCGCGAGATCTCGAGCAGCTGGTTGCGGGTGAGCACCAGCTCGGACACCATGGTCATGAGGTGCTCGAGGGTGTCGACATTGACCCGGATGGTCTGCACCTTGGCCGAGGGCGCCTCGCCGCCCTCTTCGCCGCCGGCCCGGCCCTCGGCCTTCTCGACCGGCTTTGCCACGGCGGGCGCCGCAGCGGCGGGCTTTGCCGCGGCGGGTTTGGAAGCGGCCGGCTTGGGCGCCGGACCGGGCGCCTCGCGGAAGGCGCGCTCCAGTTCGTCCAGCGGCACCTCGCCCGGCAGCAGGGCCCGCTCCAGCACCTGATAGGCGAGCGTGCCGGTGGTCACCGCCGGTGCCGCCGGGCTCGTCGGACCGGGGGTCTCGCGGAAGGCGCGCTCGAGCTCGTCCAGCGGCACCTCGCCCGGCAGCAGGGCCCGCTCCAGCACCTGATAGGCGAGCGTGCCGGTGGTGGCGGCGGGCGCCGGGGCGGCGGCCGCCTCCTGCGCCGGCTCCTGGGCCGCCATGGCCTCGAGCGCATCGATCAGGTCGTGATCGGCGCCCTCCGGCTCGGCGGCGTCGCGCTCGAGATCGGCCAGGATCTCCTTGATCCGGTCCAGGGTCGACAGGATCAGGGTCACGGCCGCCGAGGTCACCGGCATGCCGTCGCGGAACTTGCCCATCAGGGTCTCGGCCGCATGGGCCAGCGCCTCCAGGCGCGGCAATCCGAGAAAGCCGCAGGTGCCCTTGATGGTGTGGACCAGGCGGAAGATGTTGCTCAGGATCGCCTTGTTGTTGGGATCCTGCTCGAAGCGCACCAGCTCCACGTCGACCGTGTCGAGATGCTCGGCCGTCTCGGTCAAAAACTCACGCAGAAGATCGTCCATTCACGCCACTCACATTCGACAACGGCTGCAACACAAAGCTTGACGGGGAGCACCGGCGCGCCGGTGCCGGGAAGGTCCGGCCTCAGGCGGCCTGGACCCCGGAGAGGAAGTGCTCGACCTCCTGGCCGAGGCTGGCCGAGTGCCGGGCCAGCTCCTGGGCGGCGGAGAGCACCTGGGCGGCGGCCGCCCCGGTCTCGCCGGCGCCGCGGCGGACCTCGCCGATGTTGCCGGTGACGAGCTCGGTGCCGCGGGCGGCCTCCTGCACGTTGCGGGAGATCTCGGCGGTGGCGGCGCCCTGCTGTTCCATGGCGGCGGCGATCGAGACTGAGATCTGGGACATCTCGGCAATGGTGCTGGCAATGGCCTGGATGGCGCGCACGGCCTCCTCGGTCGCCTGCTGGACCGATCCGATCTGGGCCGAGATCTCCTCGGTGGCCTTGGAGGTCTGGTTGGCGAGCTCCTTGACCTCGGAGGCCACGACCGCAAAGCCCTTGCCGGCCTCGCCGGCCCGCGCCGCCTCGATGGTGGCGTTGAGGGCGAGCAGGTTGGTCTGGGACGCGATGTTGTTGATGAGCGCGATCACGTTGCCGAT
>NZ_JAJBBR010000026.1 GCF_020532555.1 Microvirga lenta
TGAAGCCCAGCGTAACCATGATCGCCAATCCGGCTGCAGCGCCACTGATCAAGGCAGCGCCGGGCGCGTTCAGAACGGTCTGGCTCCAACTCACCTCGGCATACCGCCACGTCGCCAGGATACCAGTCAGGATACGGGCGAGGTCGATCTTGCGCAGATCGAGGAGCAATTCATGCTCGGGCAATGCCCTGCGCGTCCTGGAGAACTGCGCGATTTTCTCGATCGCGTTCCACATGCGGTCACGCATCAAGCCGGATGCCATCAGCGCAACGAATGCAGTCAGCACGAGAAGGAAGACGAGAGCCTCGTAGAGCGGGTTCCCATCACTAAAGGCATTGAGCATGACAGCGATTCCGGCAGAGTCTTATATGTTGCAAACCAAGGGCAGGTTGAGCGGCTACTTTATGAGATGTGCGGAATCAATGCATTTTGTTCTGATCGAAGTGTCGCAGTGACAGCCGTCATCATTCCTTTATGAGATTGGTTGGAGCGCCCGGGAAACTCAGTTGGAGACAGCCTACTGCTCGTACAGGTGATCCGGAAGTCTCTTATTTCGAAGTGGATCCCGTTCGCCGCCAGGAAGAGCGCGGCATCCCAATATGAGAGATAGTTCAAGGTCAGTGGAATCATCCCTCGGCCGTCGCGCGGGAGCAGGCATTCCGGCTTCAGCCTTGACAGACTTCCCTTACTTCGGTGAAACCCTGTGACGGTCCGGATTTCCATCCGGGCAACCGTCTCCGGCGCCGTTTGGCCGCCGCTCCCTATCGAAAGTTGTTTTGACCCATGCCTGACAAGTCGCAGTGGCTCGGGCCCAGGTGCTTCGGAGGTAGGAGCCAGAAAGGCCGGGATATCTCCGTTTTCAGCCAGGAGGAGGGAAGCAAATCCGTTGCCGATGCCGTCGCCCTTACGGTTCTTGTCTTCTCTGCCATCGCCCTCTTTACTGTTCGGCTGCCGATTGGAGCTGATCTATCCGACGAGGCTTACTACCTCACCCATATCGTTGAGTGGTTGCGCAACGGTTTCGTGGGCAGCAACAATCTCAACATCCAGCAGCTTTCTGCGCTCTTCGTATACCCTTTCGCGCGGGCCGGGATCAGTGGAGATCTGTCCGGCGCCATCCTGTTCCTGCGGGTGGTCTATGCCGCGATGGTGATGGCGGCCTGCGTGCCGCTCTACTTCTTCCTGCGACGGCTGAGATCGGCCCCAGTCGCCGTCCTCGGAACGGGGCTCCTGATCGCCTTCATTCCCTTTGGGCTACCTGCTCCAAGCTACAACACGATCGCCCTTTGCGGCATGACTGCAGCCCTGTCCTTGTTCGGCATTGCTTTCGTAGATGCCGGGAAGGTCGAAGGGATGCACCCCAATCCTTCCGCCAAGGATATTGCTCTTCTGGCGGCCTCCGCAGCTTTCTGGGGCATCGCCGTCGTGTCCTACCCAACACTGGCTCCTGCGCCCGTGCTGCAGGCCGTCCTCGCCCTTATGCTGGCGCGGAGCCGACCAGAGCGGCGTTTCGTCGCAATCTACGTGCTGTGCGGTCTCGCCGCCGCCCTGGCGCTGGCGGCGATCCTCATCTCCGTCTTCGGCCTCGGGCGCCTCATCGCGATGGTCGACTATACGTCGGCTTCCGCGCAGCTCTCTGCCGGACTGGCAGGGAAGTTGAGGACAACTCTTACACGGCTGGCGGCGCAACCGCTTGCAACCTGCGCGTTTGTCGGCATAATCCTGCTGCCGCTGCTTTCCGACTGCTACAAGCGCTCCCGTCTTGTGCCGGACGGACTGATCTACCTCACGATGTTCACCATAGTGGCATTCTCGGACGCGGTCGCTTTCATTAAGTCCCACGATATCATCGTTCTCGCGGCCCTGTTCGGAGCCGTCGCCGCCTTCCGCAGTGCCCCCAATCCGGCGGGTTCCGCCGTCCGCATCGTCTGGGCTACCAGCATAGGCAGCGCCCTGATCACTGCCGCCACGTCGGCCGGGAGCATTTTCAACGTGCCGATCGGCGGATTCATGGCGGCGTGCCTTGGACTGGCCCTCACGGTTCCTCGTGCAGGCGATCCGTCGATATGGCCCCGTGCTATGGGTTACACGCCCGTGATCCTGACCTTGGCGGTCGTGGCTTACATATCGCAGACGTTCATCTATGGCGAGGCGCCTCCCCAGCGGCCCGTGAACGCTCGCGTCATAGAGTTCGGACCCCTTAGGGGAGTGCGAACGACGCCCGAATTTTACAGATTCATCACGGACGTGACCGCTGCCTTCTCGGCCCATGGTCAGGCAGGCAGGACTGTCACGGTGTTCGGTCCTATTTCCGGCCTCTACCTGCTGACGGAAATGACGCCGCATACCCTGTCCACATGGAGCCTGCGGAGTAGCTCGGGCGAGGCGGCACGCAGGATGGCGCAGGCGTTTTTTGCTCAGCACCCGCCCGATTTTGTCGCTGTCTACCGCGATCCATGGACCGAACCCTTGGGCTCAATGGAGACAGAGCTCCTGAAAAGATACCACAGCGTCAGCACCATCAAGGTTGGCTGGAGGGAGTTTGAGCTCTTTGCGCGGCGGTCGGGGCCGCCAAAGGCCCGTTCGTGAGAAGGTTCGCTGCAGTTCTCCATGCGGCTGACCCCACGTCCGTCCCGAGAGTGGGCAAAGTGCCCGATGGAGTCCCATCCAACCAACCAGTCCGTTGCGACGGGAAATACCCTAGTGGATTCTGCAGTTGCATTGTACAGCGCAGAGCATGGTGAGGAGCCGGACAAGACATCATGATCAATGCCTTCAGCGATGGAAATCCTGTCTACGAAGCCTTCGTGTTTCTGGCTTTGTTCCTTGCCTTCCTGGTGGTTGCTCCGTTGAGGCTCGGCCGGCCGTGGGGCTGGGCGGCGGTTGCCGGGGTCGTGCGTTTTTCGAGGAAGCGCAGGGTCCTGCCCGAGCATGATCTGTTACTGGATCTCCGCAAGATCGATCTTGCTCGCATCCTGACCGGCATCCTGGCGACGTGGCGGTATGCCGAGGTCTTTTGGCAGCAGATCGCCTTTGGCGATGCCAGGGCCGCCTTTATCGGCGGGTCCGCGCTGGTCCTATCCATTCTCGTGATGTTTGGCCTGCTGACACCTGCTGCGGTCCTGGTGCTCATGGCTACGGCCAATATCCTGATCGACAATTCCCTCGGCGCCTCCACCCTCGGCACCCAGGTGCTGTCGATGCTGCTGCTG
>NZ_JAJBBR010000027.1 GCF_020532555.1 Microvirga lenta
CGGGCCAGCTCCTGGGCGGCGGAGAGCACCTGGGCGGCGGCCGCCCCGGTCTCGCCGGCGCCGCGGCGGACCTCGCCGATGTTGCCGGTGACGAGCTCGGTGCCGCGGGCGGCCTCCTGCACGTTGCGGGAGATCTCGGCGGTGGCGGCGCCCTGCTGTTCCATGGCGGCGGCGATCGAGACTGAGATCTGGGACATCTCGGCAATGGTGCTGGCAATGGCCTGGATGGCGCGCACGGCCTCCTCGGTCGCCTGCTGGACCGATCCGATCTGGGCCGAGATCTCCTCGGTGGCCTTGGAGGTCTGGTTGGCGAGCTCCTTGACCTCGGAGGCCACGACCGCAAAGCCCTTGCCGGCCTCGCCGGCCCGCGCCGCCTCGATGGTGGCGTTGAGGGCGAGCAGGTTGGTCTGGGACGCGATGTTGTTGATGAGCGCGATCACGTTGCCGATTTTCTCGGCCGAGACGGCCAGCGTCTGGACGGTGGCGTTGGTGCGCTGGGCGTCGGCGACGGCACGTTCGGCGATCTGGGAGGACTGGCTGACCTGACCGGCGATCTCGCGGATCGAGATGGAGAGCTCCTCGGTGGCGGCCGCCACCGTCTGGACGTTGGACGAGGTCTGCTCGGCCGCCGAGGCCACGCTCACCGAGCGCCCCGTCGCCTGGTCCGCAACGTCACGCATCGATCGCGCCGTTACCTCCATCTCCGTGGCAGCGGAGGCAAGCCCTTGCGTCAAGGCCGTGACGTTCGCATCGAACTGCTTCGTGAGCTGATCGAGCGTTTGGGCCCGACGCATCTTGGCATTGTTCTCGGCCTCCTGCTCGGCAGCAAGACGCTTGGTCTCGATCGCGTTGTCCTTGAAGACCAGCAACGCCCGCGCCAACTGCCCGACCTCATCGCGGCGTTCGACGCCGGTGACGGATATGTCGAGATCACCTTCCGCCAGGCGAGACATGGCTCCCGTGATGGCGCTCAGGGGGCGCACAATTCCATAGATCGTGATGGCACCAGTCAGAGAAACTGCAATCGACAATCCCACGACCGCAGAAGCGATCAAGGTCCAGGATGTCCAAGATGCACGTTCATTCGCCTGCTGGGTCGAGTGTTCCAGTGCCTTTGCGCTGATGTCGGCCTGCTCGGCGAGAACGTTTCTGACCTTGATCCTCGCATCGCGCCCTTCGCCGTTCGAGATCATCATGGCAGCGTCATCCATGTAGCCCTTGAGGCCGTGTGCAACGCTCTGATCCGTCAGAGTGAAATAGTTCATGACGATGGCCTTGAGACCTTCGAACGTCGCTTGCGTCTCGGGAGTGCGCGCCGCTGCGAGGAGGTTCTCCAGGTCCTTGACGACAGCCTGCTTGTCTTCCTCGTACCGCTTGGCGTAGGTCGCGCGAGCTTCAAGATCCTTGTCGCCGAGAATATTCTTCTCCTGGATCGTCGCCTGGTTCACGTCGGCATTGAGTTGGAGGATCAGTTTCAATTGCGTCGCATCGACCTCGACGAGTTCCTGCGTCCCTCTTGCCAGATCATCCAAGCCACTACGCGCAAGCCCAATCAGCCCGATTGCAATCGCGACGAAGATCGCTACTGGAATTGCAAGCTTCGTTACAAGCCGCAGGTTGTTGAGAAGACGCATCTGACTCTCCGAGGCGGAAAAAGGCATTTTCAAGGCAAGTAACTACCGCCGCGAGACTGTATAAAAAGTTAAGCTTCCGGAGCGTAACTAGAATAAATGCAGAATTGAAACTTAGTTCCAGGTCTGGCCGATACTATTCGTGCGAACGGCAACACAAGCCTGCACGTGGCCTCCGCCATCACGCAGTCGGGATGCATTGCCGACGCATGAACGTCGATCAGGCACAGGCAAGCTCACGCATGCAATGCACGCGCCTGCGTGCGGGTGTATTGCGCGCGTGCAACACTTGGGCACAAGCGAGAGAGCCGAGTCGGGACGGACTCGTTTGCCGTTGACGCAACAGCGCCTACCCGGCATTTATGAACAACACCTACTGATTCGGAGAGGGACGCGCGGATCACTAAGCACACTCCCTCACAGTCATAGTAGAAAAGTAAAAGTAAAAAAATGTTGTCCGGTCTTCATCGATCCGACAACGCGCGTTTGTATCACGCGTACTTGCGTCCTGAATACAATTTCATAGGGCCGGGGGGCTTTATCATGTACATCGTCGTCGATGAACGGCAGATGGTGACGGCTGGGTACGTCGCCAGTTTCGACCGCGAAGGCATCTCATCCATCGGAGTGTTCTCCGGTGAGTTCCAGGACTGGCTCAAGGCCGCCT
>NZ_JAJBBR010000028.1 GCF_020532555.1 Microvirga lenta
CGGGCCAGCTCCTGGGCGGCGGAGAGCACCTGGGCGGCGGCCGCCCCGGTCTCGCCGGCGCCGCGGCGGACCTCGCCGATGTTGCCGGTGACGAGCTCGGTGCCGCGAGCGGCCTCCTGCACGTTGCGGGAGATCTCGGCGGTGGCGGCGCCCTGCTGTTCCATGGCGGCGGCGATCGAGACCGAGATCTGGGACATCTCGGCAATGGTGCTGGCGATGGCCTGGATGGCGCGCACGGCCTCCTCGGTCGCCTGCTGGACCGATCCGATCTGGGCCGAGATCTCCTCGGTGGCCTTGGAGGTCTGGTTGGCGAGCTCCTTGACCTCGGAGGCCACGACCGCAAAGCCCTTGCCGGCCTCGCCGGCCCGCGCGGCCTCGATGGTGGCGTTGAGGGCGAGCAGGTTGGTCTGGGACGCGATGTTGTTGATGAGCGCGATCACGTTGCCGATCTTCTCGGCCGAGACGGCCAGCGTCTGGACGGTGGCGTTGGTGCGCTGGGCGTCGGCGACGGCGCGTTCGGCGATCTGGGAGGACTGGCTGACCTGACCGGCGATCTCGCGGATCGAGATGGACAGCTCCTCGGTGGCGGCCGCCACCGTCTGCACGTTGGACGAGGTCTGCTCGGCCGCCGAGGCCACGCTCACCGAGCGCCCCGTCGCCTGGTCCGCAACGTCACGCATCGATCGTGCCGTTACCTCCATCTCAGTCGCCGAGGCCGTGAGATGCTGCACGAGATGACCGACAGTGCTCTCGAGTTGCTGCGCGAGAGCGCTCATTTCCTCCCGGCGCCGCACGCTCTGCTGGCGGTCGATATCGGACTGAGCGGACCGTAGCTGCTCCGCCTCGGCCATGGCGGCGGCGAACGTGTTCATGGCGTTCCAGATTTCGCCGATCTCATCCCGGCTCTGCTTGACCTGCGGCAGGTTGTAATCGCCGGCAGCAAGCTTCTGAATGGCTGACGTCACCAGCTGAAGGGGGCGGGCAATCTGCCGATGCCCGACCAGTGCGCCAATCAGAAGCGCCGCCAGCGTGCCGCCGAAAGCGAGAGAAAGCAGCAGCGTCATCCGCTGATCGTGAAGTGCATGCGTTGCGTGATCGACGGCATCGACAGCCTCTCCGCTTCTTTTCGTAAGTGCGTCGATGCTCTCCTGAAAGGCTTTGCGATTAGCCCGGTTCGCCTCGTTGAAACCCTGCTCGGCAGCCGCAGCAACAGATACTTCCGTGCCGAGGCGAGCAGTTTCGGTGCGGAAGGTCTTGAAGGCCTCGGCGTCTTTCACGACCTTGTCGAAGATCGCCTTATCCGAAGCCGGCACAATCGGCGCCCACTGCTTGAGGAGTTCATCGATCTTCTTCAGGCTGGCGATCATGCCGTTGGCATAGGTCTTGGCATCCTGCGTATCGGCTGCGGCATAGACGCCCCTGGCATCCATGACGACAGCGGTCACCAGCCGGTTCAAGCGTTCGCCGTAGAAGGCGCCCGTCGATGCTGTTTTTACTTCCTCGATCGCGTGGTCGTATGCCTGAAGCGAGTGAACACCCACCCCGGAAACCGCGAGAATGACAGCTCCCAAAGCGCCGACAAGCGCGAAGATCTTCGTTCTGATACGCATGCTACCCCCAACTGCCCTTTAGGGCTTCGGAGGATCAAACAACAATCATCTTAAGGCATAGCTAAATTCTGCCACCTTTACCTAAAGTTTCTTGGCGAATGGCACGCTCTAGACCTGGATGAAACAATGATTCACGCCCTACCATGCTCGCATTCGCCAGATGACGCTCGCGGTAGACAAGTATTGCGCAGCTGCAACAGTGGCCGGGAAGCTCGCAGGGGGATTCAGACTTCGTCTGATAGCCATTGACGGGCGGACTCACGAACGGCATTTATGACATATACCTACTGATTCGAAGGGGTGGACAACATCCCAAGCACATTCGATCAACGGAAAAAGTAAAAACAAAGTCGCTGCAAGTTCTTTTGAACAGCGACACTGCGTCATGATTAGCGTGCTTGCGTAGACATCATCTATCTATGGGCCGGGGGGCTTCATCATGTACATCGTCGTCGATGAACGGCAGATGGTGACGGCTGGGTACGTCGCCAGTTTCGACCGCGAAGGCATCTCATCCATCGGAGTGTTCTCCGGTGAGTTCCAGGACTGGCTCAAGGCCGCCT
>NZ_JAJBBR010000029.1 GCF_020532555.1 Microvirga lenta
AACGCCGAGTGTCATGTGGCGTACCAACTTCTGTGATGGGCGGGAGCGGGGGGCGGAACGTCGGAGGAGTCTGAACATTCATTCACCGAAGGTCGAGCCGGGACACTCGAGGCTCTCTCCGGGGGCGTTGCAGCGGCCCCGGCAGGTCAGGCGCCGATGCCTGACCGGATCGACCGGATCGATGCGGGCCGCAACAGACCAATGCCCGTTCCATAGGTGAATGCGCAGGTGAGCCAGGAGCCCCGACACGGCTCCGGGCTGCGCTGTGCCAAGTTTGGAGACGAGATCATGAAGCTCATTGCAGTCGCTGCGCTTCTCAGCACCACGGCCCTCGCGTCGGCCGCCATCGCACAGACCAACCCGTCGGCCCAGCAGCAGGGCCAGCAGGCGCAACAGGCCCAGCAGGGTCAGCAGGGTCAGCAGGGTCAGGTTGCCGCGGCCCAGATGCGCAACCAGCCGGTCTACAGCTCGCAGGGCGAGCAGATCGGCACCGTCAACGCCATCGTGCGCGGACGCGACAACCAGACCTATGCGGTCATGACCACCGGCCAGGCTCTGGGCGAGCGCCGCCAGGTCGTGGTGCCGGCCAACCGCATCGCCCTGCAGGGCAACCGCGTCACCGTGCGCGGCAACGAGCAGCAGCTGCGCCAGCTGCAGGCCTATGACCAGAACGCCTACCAGCCGGTGCAGGACAGCGAGCGCTTCGTCGTGGCCGTGGTGGCGGTGCCGGCGGGCCAGCAGCAGGCGCAGGCCGACGGCGCCGAGATCGTGGTGCGCCAGCCGCAGCCGCAGGTGCAGGTCGAGCAGGCCCAGCCGCGGGTGGTGGTGCAGCAGCCGCAGCCGAACGTGACGGTGCGCCAGCCGCGGCCGCAGATCATCGTGCGCCAGGCGCCGCCGACGATCACGGTGCAGCAGCCGCAGCCGGAGATCATCGTGCGCATGCCCGAGCCGGACGTGAACGTGTCGATGGCCCAGCCGCAGGTTCAGGTGAACCAGCCGCAGCCGGAGGTGCGGGTGGTGCAGCCCGAGCAGCGCCAGGCGGTGGCGACCGTGAACCCGGCCCAGCCGCGGGTGCAGGTGATCCCGCCGCAGCAGGAGGCGAACGTGAACCTGCAGCGGGCGGACCAGCCGCAGGTGTCGTACGAGCGCACGGGCGAGCCGCGGGTGATCTTCAACGAGGCCCAGGGCCAGCCCACCATCCGCTACGAGCAGATGCAGGGTCAGCAGCAGGCCCAGCAGCAGGCCCAGCAGCAGCAGCGCCAGCAGCAGGCGGCGGTGTCGGCCGAGGTGACGCCGGAGGAGCAGCAGCGGGCGCGTGAGACGCTGGGGGTGGGCGACGTGGAGAACACGGCGGCGATCAACCAGGAGAACGTGCGCATGCAGCCGATCGGGGTGGCGTCGCTGGAGGACATGGAGGTGCGCAACCTGCGCGGCCAGGAGATCGGCGAGGTGGACCGGGTGATCACCACGCCGCAGGGGCGTCAGTTCGTGGTGGTGGAGTCGGGCGGCTTTCTCGGGATCGGGGCGGACCGTGTGGCGTTTCCGCTGGAGCGGTTCTGGCTTCGGGGCGATCAGCTGTTCATCCGCGGAGTGACGGAGCAGGACATCGAGGCGATGGACGATTATCGCGATCAGATCGACAGCTTCCAGCGTCTGCCGCGCAACCAGCAGGCCGAGCTGCGGGTCTGGGAGTAATCCCACACCTCGCCCCACACCAAAACAACGAGCCGGCGGAGAAATCCGCCGGCT
>NZ_JAJBBR010000030.1 GCF_020532555.1 Microvirga lenta
GAGGACGTGGCGGGCATCGACGAGGCCAAGGAGGACCTTCAGGAGGTGGTGGAGTTCCTGCGCGATCCGCAGAAGTTCCAGCGCCTGGGCGGGCGCATTCCCCGCGGCGTGCTGCTGGTCGGGCCTCCCGGCACCGGCAAGACGCTCACCGCCCGCGCCGTGGCCGGCGAGGCCAACGTGCCGTTCTTCACCATTTCGGGCTCGGACTTCGTCGAGATGTTCGTGGGCGTGGGCGCCTCCCGCGTGCGCGACATGTTCGACCAGGCCAAGAAGAACGCGCCCTGCATCATCTTCATCGACGAGATCGACGCGGTCGGCCGCCATCGCGGCGCCGGTCTGGGCGGCGGCAACGACGAGCGCGAGCAGACCCTCAACCAGCTTCTGGTCGAGATGGACGGTTTCGAGGCCAACGAGGGCGTGATCATCATCGCGGCCACCAACCGGCCCGACGTGCTCGATCCGGCGCTGCTGCGCCCGGGCCGCTTCGACCGCCAGATCGTGGTGCCCAACCCGGACGTGGTCGGGCGCGAGAAGATCCTGCGGGTGCACGTGCGCAAGGTGCCGCTGGCGCCGGACGTGGACCTGAAGGTGATCGCCCGCGGCACCCCCGGCTTCTCGGGGGCGGACCTGATGAACCTGGTCAACGAGGCGGCGCTTCTGGCGGCGCGGCGCGGCAAGCGCATCGTGACCATGCAGGAGTTCGAGGACGCCAAGGACAAGGTGATGATGGGCGCCGAGCGCCGCACCCTGGTGATGACCGACGACGAGAAGCGCCTGACCGCCTATCACGAGGCCGGCCACGCCATCGTGGCGCTGAACGTGCCGGCGACCGACCCGGTGCACAAGGCCACCATCATCCCGCGCGGGCGGGCTCTGGGCATGGTGATGCAGCTGCCGGAGCGGGACAAGCTGTCGATGACCTACGAGCAGATGACGTCGCGTCTGGCGATCATGATGGGCGGGCGCATTGCCGAGGAGATGATCTTCGGCCAGGAGAAGGTGACCTCGGGGGCGCAGTCGGACATCGAGCAGGCGACGCGGCTGGCCCGGATGATGGTGACCCGGTGGGGGTTCTCGCCGGAGCTGGGCACGGTGGCCTATGGCGAGAACCAGGAGGAGGTGTTCCTGGGCATGTCCATGGGGCGCCAGCAGAACATCTCGGAGGCCACCGCGCAGAAGATCGACTCGGAGGTGCGGCGTCTGGTGGAGGCGGGTCTCAACGACGCGCGGCGGATCCTAACGGAGAAGCAGCAGGATCTGGAGGCGCTGGCGAAGGGCCTTCTGGAGTACGAGACCCTGTCGGGGGACGAGATCCGCAACCTTCTCGACGGGCAGCCGCCGATCCGCGACACCGGCGAGAGCGTCACCGCCACCCGCGGCTCCGCCGTCCCCACCGCAGG
>NZ_JAJBBR010000031.1 GCF_020532555.1 Microvirga lenta
TTGAAGACGTTGATTTTACCGATGCCGAAGGCCAGCGGAGACGATCCGAAGATCTGCTTCGACCATTGCCCGAGTGGGGTCTCACCGGTCGTGCTCGTGACCGGGAGCCTCACCAGAAAGGCGGCTTCGAGAACAAGCAGCGTCAGCACCACGGCACTCGCCGCCGATCCCAGCCTCGGTGCACCGGCGACCGAAAGCGTTGGCCCCTGGCGCACGTAGCGATCCGGAATGGTCGAGAACTCGCAGACGCCGAAGAGCTTGGTGCGGCGCTCCGCGATCCAGCGGTAGACCACCGGTCCGATCCGCATCACCTGTCCCAGCCACAGAAGGGGCACGGCCGGCCAGAGCAGGATCAGGCGTCGAGCCAGGGTGAAGTAGAGGTCGTAACCCTGATAGATCCGGCCGGAGTGATCGATGCCGACGAGATCCGTCAGGCCCTGTTCGAGGCTGATGCCGTGTCGGGCGAGCAACTCGCCGTTGCGGCGGACCGGGCGGAACTCCAGGCGCTGAAAGAGGTCGAGCCAGGCGAGCGTCCTGACCGTCCTGTCACACAGGTTGCACCGGTCGTCGAACAGGACCGCCAGCGGCTGCGTGTGACGGGCGCCAAGGGCTCCCCCGGTGGCGAACAGCGCGAACCAGAAGATCAACTCGTAATAGCCGAGAAAGCTGAGCGGAAGAACGAAGGCGCTGATCAGGAAGAAGGCCAAGCCCCAGTAGATCACGAAGGCACGGATGTAGCGCCCCATGAAGATGCCGACCAGGACCAGGATATACCACACCATCATCCCGTAGAGGGAGAGCCGGGTGAACTCCACGTAGAGAGCCGGAGCCCATTGGTAGACGTCCTGCGCCAGCCAGTAGAGCTTCGGATTGGATCCTGGTAGTAGCAGGACCCAGCTGATCGCCAGCCCCGACATCCAAGCATCGTCATGGAAATGCCAGGTGACGGAGTAGAGGCATAGGCAGGCATAGGCCGACAGGGCGGCCAGTTTGGCCAGGAGGAGCCGATCCTGGCCCGGCTCTCCCGACAGCCAGTGCATCCACCGGATGACGCGGTTCTGCGGTCTGCGGGACGCGATCACGGCATCGAGCGAGAGCGTCCGACCGGCTGGGGCCAGGAACAGCAGCAGCAGCAGCATCGACAGCACCTGGGTGCCGAGGGTGGAGGCGCCGAGGGAATTGTCGATCAGGATATTGGCCGTAGCCATGAGCACCAGGACCGCAGCAGGTGTCA
>NZ_JAJBBR010000032.1 GCF_020532555.1 Microvirga lenta
GCCGACAGGGCACGGTTCGCATCGATCATCGTGTTGAGGAAGCCGCCATCCACCCGGCAGGGATAGGACAGCGCCGCCTCCACAGCCTTGGCAGACAAAATCGGCTTGTATCCCTTCGCCTTCAGGGCACGATCGACACCGATTTGAACGAATGCGAGATCCTTCAGTTCGCCGGCAGCGGTATCGATTACCCCTCTGCACAAGGCTGTCATCCTCATCTCGACGAATTCATGAGCGTTGAGCTGCGCCGCGCTCGGTAACTCTAGGAGGGAGTTCTCGACGATGATGTCGTGCCCATCAGCAGGAAGCCCTGACTGTCTGGCGGCTTGCGACATAAGCCCCACGATCATCTCATAGTAGGACCTGTCGCAGCCGATATTACTGCGAGCCATGCGGCGCCTTTGCGCAATCATCGAGTAGCGATGCACATCGCTCAGTATCGGCAATCTCAACTCCAGGGCCGTCGGGCTGGGGGACTTTGCGCTGAGAGGATGAAAGGCACTTCCATTGAAGACGGTTTGCTGCCTCAGGAAGAGGGACAGATCGTTCGAATTGAAGACGTTGATTTTACCGATGCCGAAGGCCAGCGGAGACGATCCGAAGATCTGCTTCGACCATTGCCCGAGTGGGGTCTCACCGGTCGTGCTCGTGACCGGGAGCCTCACCAGAAAGGCGGCTT
>NZ_JAJBBR010000033.1 GCF_020532555.1 Microvirga lenta
ATCATGTACATCGTCGTCGATGAACGGCAGATGGTGACGGCTGGGTACGTCGCCAGTTTCGACCGCGAAGGCATCTCATCCATCGGAGTGTTCTCCGGTGAGTTCCAGGACTGGCTCAAGGCCGCCTCCAGCGCCGATCTCGACGCGGTCCAGGGCTTCCTGCTCGGCGACTTCCAGGACCGCATCGCCTGCGCCGAGACCATCCGCCGCCACTCCCGCGCGCCGATCATCGCGCTCAGCGAGGTCCGCTCCCTGCAGCAGACGCTCGAACTCTTCACCGCCAAGTTCGACGACGTGGTGCGCAAGCCCGTGCACGTGCGCGAGATCCTGGCCCGCACCGAGGCGATCTGGCGCCGGGTCAACGCCACCCAGCAGGCCGCCGCCGCACCGGCCGAGCGCCTGACCGTGTTCTTCGACGGCCGCGACCCGGAGATCGACGGGGTCAGCCTGCCCCTGCCCCGGCGCGAGCGCCACATTCTCGAGTACCTGGTGCGCAACCGCGGCCGGCGCCTGACCAAAACCCAGATCTTCAACGCCATCTACGGCATCTACTCCAACGACGTGGAGGAGAGCGTGATCGAGGGCCATGTGAGCAAGCTGCGCAAGAAGCTGCGCCAGAGGCTCGGCTACGATCCCATCGAGGCCAAACG